>NZ_JBBORF010000001.1:4800000-7192879 GCF_038004505.1 Paenibacillus sp. FSL R7-0048
ACCCGCAGCACCTGGACGACGCCGCTCCGCGTCGTCCCCGAGAACGTCCATGCCCGCAGCAGCACATCGGCCTCTTGGGCCGATTGCTTCAGGGCATGGAGGAGAAGCGCCCACCGCAGGCGGGCGCTCTCCAGTTCCCCGATCCCGGCCGTTAAGGCGGCAGCAGCCGCCATATCGGTTCCGGTCCAGGGGAACGGGGCTTTGCCGCGCGCCAGCAGCTCGCAGCGCGCTAGCATGCCGAGGCCGCGCAGAGGATGCGGCCCCTCGACGATGCGGTCCAGCTCCGCGCGGACACGCTCCACAGCAATATGCGCCAGCTTATCCCGCTGGCGCATCAGGCCCCTCCACGTGTTCTTCGCGATGGAGAAATCCAGCACCGATGCAAAACGAATGCAGCGAAGCATGCGAAGCGCATCTTCGTCAAACCGCTCCTCCGCATCGCCTACACAGCGAATCACCTGCAGCTGTAGATCCTTCTCACCCTCAAAAGGATCAATAAGTTCCCCATTTAATCCACAGCAAATCGCGTTGATCGTGAAATCACGACGACGAAGATCCTCCTTCACATCGTTGACGAAAAAAACATGCTCTGGACGACGGTGGTCTACATAACCACTTTCTGTCCGGTATGTTGTCACTTCAAACGCACAACCATCCTGTATCACGGTGACCGTACCATGAGCTAATCCTGTTGGCACACTGCGCGCAAAGATAGCTATCACTTCCTCCGGCAGTGCTGAGGTTGTAATATCCATATCATGCACTGGCCTACCCAACAGCTCATCGCGAATACATCCTCCAACCCAATAAGCCTCGTGACCATTTTGGGTTAACTCGGAAATTACAATCTCCGCTGCAATTGCCATCGCAGAAGGTGCCATTGTCCATTCCATATATGACTCCTTACCCCCGAACCGGGTCCAGTCCAAGTACCTTGCGCCCCAGCACCCGGTAATAAATATCTTCATATTGTTTCGTTATCGAATCCTTACAGAAATCTTTGCAGGCTGTTTGTAGACAAGCTTCTCTGAACTGTTGCACCATACGTTCATCCGACAGGAGCTTAACTGCATATTTAGCCATAGCCGTTGTATCGCCAATCGGTGCAAGGAATCCAGTCTTTCCATGCTCTATAAGCTCAGGGATGCCTCCGGTTTGCGAGCCAATCGTCGGTACGCCGCAAGCCATTGCTTCCAGAGCAACCAGACCAAAGCTTTCCTTCTCGGAAGGTAGCAGAAGCAGATCAGCTAAAGAGATCACCTGAGCGATTTCATCCTGCCTTCCCAGAAAACGAACTTTATCTTCCAGACCCATTTCGCTAATTTTGGCTTGAATTTTGGGAAGATCCGGACCTTCACCCACAAGCAGCAGGCGTGAAGGCAGTTCACGATTCACTTTTGCAAAAACGTCAACAACATCGCTGACTCTTTTTACAGGACGGAAATTACTGATATGCATCAGAATCTTCTCATCAGGCGCTGCGAAATCTCCCCGCAGATCCGTTACATCACGCGGATAATAGACCCGATGATCCACGAAGTTATAAGTGAGATCAATGTCGCGGGTAATATCGAGTACGTCCCGTGTTTCTCTAATAAGATCCTGAGAGACCGCTGTAACGGCATCACTTTCATTAATCCCCAGACGAATCAAATCTTTAAGCGATTCATCCTGACCAAGCACCGTTATATCCGTACCATGCAAAGTCGTTACAACCTTCATATCGTTCCCAAGCATTTGCTTTGCAAGGAAAGCACACACTGCGTGTGGCACTGCATAGTGAACATGGAGAAGATCCAGATTTTGCATTTTGGCAACCTGAGCCATCTTCGTAGCAAGCGCTAGATCGTACGGAGGATAGCGGAATACATAATAATCGTTTACTTCTACCTCATGGTAAAAAATATTTTTCTGAAACGTTCCCAACCGGAACGGGATACTATGTGTAATAAAATGAACTTCATGACCCTTCTCGGCCAAGAGTTTACCTAATTCAGTCGCAACTACGCCTGAACCGCCAAGAGACGGATAACAGGTAATTCCTATTTTTAGCATACGATCCATCTTCCTGTCTCCTTCTTCTCCAGTATTGATTCGTGTAATGAATCATCTATTGTTTGTCGGCCGCTTTCAAAAAAGCGAAGCGAACACCGTTTCTTTCAAAATCACACAGGACTTCATTTCTCTAAGCTGTTCAAAAAAAGCTCTCAGGAGCGCAATGGCGTATTCATTCCAAGCGCTCCTGGATCAATCTTAATCAGCTTATTATATTATCATACAAACTTCGTTATATCCGTTCCTTAAGTAAACAATTCCACCGTATGAGGTACCTTGGTTGCAAACCCTTCTGCATAAGGAATCAGCCTGCGCTGGCCAAGCAGCATATCTCTCGAACGGACTCGTTCAATGTAGCCTTCCGTTAACGGTGTGGATACAGTATCCGCACCCGGAGGTTTGGTGAACTGGGAGCGATAGCAGGACAATGCCTGCTCCTTCAAGCCATATTGTTCAGTAACATCAACAATAAGATCGGTACGTCCTAAATCATTGATAAAATAGAAGTACAGCTGTGGAGCAGGAATTGCCGGCTTGTCCGGCATATATTTACGCAGCTTGGCATTAAAAACAGCCTCTTCCACCAGCTTGCTACAGGCGATATGATCGGGATGACGATCCTCCCAATAAGGAGCAAAAACTATCGTAGGAGAAAAGCGGCGAATTTCAGCAGTCACAGCCGCCACATGCTCTGCTGTAATAAAAAGTCCTCTATCTGGCAGACCCAGGTTTGTCCGCACGGATGCTCCGAGAAGGTCTGCAGCTTGCTGCGCTTCTTGCTTGCGAAGTTCTACTGTACCGTTCGATGACATTTCCGCGGCTGTTAAATCGCAAAGTCCCACCTTAAGTCCCGCAGCGGTATGTTTCGCAATTGTTCCTGCCATACCAATCTCCGCATCATCTGCATGCGCACCAAATACAAGAATGTCCAGCTTCATTCATCAACACCCGGTTTGTATTTGTGAACCAGTGCACGCCAAGCAAAATCACCACGATCAATCGCCTTCACAAGAACCTCCGCTGTGGCAATATTCGTAGCTACCGGTATCCCGTATACGTCACACAATCGAAGCAGAGCTGAAATATCAGGTTCATGTGGCTGCGCCATTAATGGATCCCGCATGAAAATAATAAGATCCAGTTCATCCTGTGCTACCATTGCACCGATTTGCTGATCTCCACCTAATGGACCAGACATGTAACGATGAATTTTTAAGTTAGTTACATCCATAATCCGTTGGCCAGTAGTCCCTGTAGAAAATAGTTCATGACCTTCAAATACATGTTCATAAGCTAATACAAAATTTACGATTTCATCTTTTTTACGATCGTGGGCAATAAATGCGATCTTTAACATGGTGTTCTCTCCTGTCTATTCTATAAAGTGCTCGAATCCATAGATCAAGCCTGTATATCCCATTACCTTTTCAATACCCATCTTAACGCCTGGCATATATCCTGCACGCTCATAAGAATCATGGCGAATCTTCAAGGATTGTCCGAATCCACCAAAAATCACTTCTTCTTGAGCAAACACACCAGGAAGACGGACACTATGTATCCGGAATCCGTTATAGTAACCACCACGGGCACCTTCAATGGTTTCTTCCTCTTTAGGATTACCTTGACGAAGTTCCTCACGAACTTCCGAAATCATCTCTGCGGTTTTGACCGCAGTTCCAGATGGAGCATCCAGTTTCTGGTCACCATGATACTCTATAATTTCCAGATGCGGGAAGTACTTTGAAGCTTGTGCCGCAAATTTCATCAATAGAATAGCTCCAATGGAGAAATTCGGAGCAATAAGTCCGCCAATCCCCTGTTCTTGACACTGCTTGTCCAGTTCCACCATCTGCTCCGGTGTGAATCCGGTTGTACCGATAACCGGACGCACTCCGTACTTAATAGCTAGCGCTGTATTCGTATACGCTGACTGCGGTGTAGTGAAATCGACAAGGACATCTCCGTTGCTTCCCGCGAGGGCGGCCTCAAGATCAGAAGTTACAATAACGCCTGAGTCTTCCAGACCTACCAGACGCCCTGCATCAATATCGCCCGAAGAACGATCTACTGCTGCTGCTAACTCCAGCTCTTCGTCCTGCAATACAAGTTTAACAACCTCTTTACCCATTCTTCCGCCTGCGCCGGATACAACGACCCTGATCTTGTTATTCATATTTTTTCCATCCTCGCTCTCACTAGTTATATAGTTATTGCATATACGATTGTATGGATTTCTGAAGGTCTCTCATCAATTCCCGCAAGCCAGAATCATCCGGATGTAACGAAATCACTTCTTTTAAGGCAGTCATAGCTTGTAAATGTTCATTCACTCGGCTATGCGCGATAGCAAGCCATACATAAGCATCCCCATATAATGGATCAAGGGTAATAGCCTCTTTGAGCAGTGTAATCGGATGATAAGGGTTGCGAGTTTTGTTATCTTCATCTTCTATCAACCGTTTGGCTTCTTGTACATGCATCATAGCCTGCAAATGCTGCAGATGCAGACTATACTCAGGTTTGCTGGTGTCCAGCTTTACAGCAGCCTGAGCATGAACTAAAGCTTTATCTAGCATACCACTGCGGGCATACGTTATGGAACAACGATATCTAACCTCGGCATCAGCAGGGCTTGCTGCAATTGCAGACTCGAAGCAAACAATAGCTTCGGCAAAGTCACTGCGCAATATCGAGCGGTAGGCCTCTCTTACATAATCCTTATGATCCATATACACACCATCCTCACGGCTAAATCCCGTTCGTTTGGTACAGCATATGTTATAGAGGCCTAATCGGTGTCTTTCGGCGTCCAACGTCCCGCATCACGGGTATTAAATTTATGCATTACCTTATTATGCGCTTCCGTCAGGTCTATCCCGAGAGAATTTGCAAAACAAACGGTAATAAACAGAATATCTCCCAGTTCAAGTTCAATGGAATTCTCAGCTTCATCAGACTTCTTAGGCTTCTCGCCGAACTCATGATTGACCTCTCTAGCCAGTTCTCCGACTTCCTCGGACATGCGGGCCAGCATAGAGAGTGGACTGAAGTACCCTTCCTTAAACTGCGATATATAAGCGTCTACTTCACGCTGTATGTCACCAAGACTTTTGTCCATAAAATGTAACTTCTCCCCCTCTGTATATCTTGCCTTCTGTTTGCCCCTATGTTATCGTAAAGACGTTTTGAAGACAATCTTTTTTGAATATTTTAACACACGCAAGAAAAGGTATACTTATTATAGGAAAAGAAAAACTGCCTACAAAAGGCCTAACGAGGGATTTCATGAATTCAAAAAAGGTAATTACAATCAGCAAGACAGTCGCTCCCATCTTGCTCGGAGCCGCAGTATATGCCTTCGGGCTACTGTATTTCATCATTCCTAATCAGTTGATGGAAGGCGGCGTAACCGGGATCACACTTCTCCTTAATTATGCCTTTAGTATTCCCATCTTTTTATCCACACTGCTGATCAATCTTCCTTTGTTTCTGCTAGGCTGGAAAGTTCTAGGCGGGCGGCAAATTGTGTATACAGGTGTAGGGATTGGGGCATTGACCTTTTTCCTGTGGGTTTTCGAACGAATGATTACTGCGGGATGGATTATCCCCTTCAGTACCGAACACGACTTTATTCTTGCGGCACTGTATGCAGGAGTAACGCTTGGAACGGGGCTTGGGCTTGTATTCCGTTTTGGGGGTACAACAGGTGGTGTAGATATTGTCGCAAGAATTCTGGGACGGAATTTTGGTTGGAGCATGGGGCAGATTATTTTGGCCATCGACATTATTATTATTGGCTCTTCCATCCTCTACATTCCTAAAGAAAAAATACTTTACACACTCGTCGCAGTTTTTATCTCATCACGAGTTATAGATTTTATCCAAGAAGGCGCCTATGCTGCCAAGGCATTTACAATTATCAGTGATGAAGCACCACAAATTGCCGATCTGATTACAGCCGAAATGGACCGTGGTGTAACCCTCATCCCTGCCATTGGTGCTTATTCCAAGCAAGCCAAATATATGGTGTACTGTGTAGTCTCAAGGCAAGAAATCCGCCGGCTAAGTCTGCTGGTCAAATCCGTTGATCCACGCGCCTTCGTAATTATTAGTGATGTACACGACGTACATGGAGAAGGCTTTCGAGAAACCTAAATAAAAAGGAGTGTAGGCCATTTCAAGCCCACACTCCTTTTTGCTGTTTATAATTTCATCCTACGGAATCGGCTTCCAATTCTGATTCTGACCACGATACTTGCGATAGGCTACATAGGCTAACGCAGCTATAATGAAGCTTGCGGCTAACCCTCCCCAAATCCCAAATTCTTGCGATGCCAGCGGCAAGGACAAAGCAGGTTCATCCTTCTCTTTTCCGAACATTACTCTTACCGCATCCTGACCATAAGATACAATTTCAAGCAGGCGGGCACGTTCAACCTTTTGTGAGGACGAAGGAATGCCGGCCGCATATGAGAGCCAGGAATCAAAAGCATTCACAACTTCAGGCTGGCGGGAGACAATCACTGCCGGCCGGATGTTATCATACCTGCCCTGCAGTCTTTCCAGAGCTGTTTTCCAGCCCGCCATATCATTCGCAACCGCACTTTGCTCCATCGCATTTAGATCCTCACGAATCAGCTTGTAGTACTGAAGCCAAATAGGCTGGCGCGGATGATTAAGACTGTTGGCAGCTAGACGTAGCTTGGCGGCTGCCGCTTCCCATTGCTGTGGATTTATTTTCGCTCCTGCCACGGTAGCCTTCAGGTCCATAATGACCCCTGACAATGCATTAATACCCTCCACAGAGGTCATTCCTTCAAAGGATGAGGACACAAAGATCTTGGAGATCGCTTCGGTCTCCTGTCGGACCTTCATTACATCCCCTTCCAAAACATACCCATACAATGCCTCAGCAGCTTGTTCCAGCTGCTGCGCTCCAGTCTTTCCGCTCATTACTGCCAAACCGTTGCCCGAACTAACGTCGGCGCTTTGCTTCGAAGCTTTGCCAGACCCTTCACCAGCATCCCCTAGCGCTGCTGAAGCCTTTACAACATCCATACTGGACAGCAGCCAGCAGAATACTAGAACAACCACTACATAATATCTCCCGCGGAGCATGAGACATCCCCCTCCTACTTAAGAAGAAACGACGTTGTCGTCTTTTAAAGACGATATTCGTTTCTCGTAAAATTATAAGGATAAAGCATAGTATAAAACTTATACTTCTTATAATTCTAAATGTATGGCAGGGGGACAAGGGATAGAACTGCTTACTAACGTCTATTCTTGAACTGATAGATTGACTCTACCGGTCTTTGTCTTCTACTAAACAACCAAGCAGCTGCAACACTAAGCAGCGTAAGCGCCATTGTAAAGTACTGTACCTGTATAACATAATCGTTCAAAACAGAAGGTAACCACGGATAGATTCCGTAAGAATAATCCAGCATATCGTTGGCGAGTGTCCAAAGCAGGGCTAATGGAATCATTTTGCGGAAAGAAAAAAACCTTGCATAAATCAATGCTTCAACTGCCATCCCCGTATGGGAGATTACCAGCATCCAATCTTTCCAAACCAAAACATCACCGTGATAACCCCCGGCAAAAATAATACTCACTGCCCATATCCCGTACTTCACTGACGTAACGACCGCCAAAGCCTCAATAAGTTCCCTTACATTGTTTCCTGTGTAGCTTTTTGGAGGGAAGAGCATCAGCAACAGAGCCAAGGTAAAAAACAAACTTGCGGTTGGACTATCCGGAACAAATGGAAGCAGCCAGTGTGGATAATTAGCCGCAGTGAACTCCAGTTGATTGCCATACCATATGTAACCATAAATTGTACCCAGGAAATTTACGATAAATAACAACCAAATAATTCCCCGGTTCTTAAACAGTTTGTTAAACCAATGAACTGGCATACAGATTATTAACCTCCCCAAGTAATGGCACTTTGCATTTAGACATACAAAAACCTGACCGCATGCACGATCAGGTTGCGTTATCATTATTTTACTGTTCGCTTTTTTGTTTGGCAAGCCAGCCGGCCAAGGTATCAATATCCGCTTCTGATAGACCTGCTCCCAAGGCGGTATCGTACATTTTCGGCATCTGCCCTTGACCCTCTTTTATAATAGTAAGGATTGCTTCTTTGTCATGAGTGTCTCCAACTCCACGAAGTGAAGGTCCGCCCGCCCCTTTCAAATCCGCTGCGTGACAGGAGATACAAGTGGCTTGCTTGAAGAGCCCCATAGCAGGATCATCCTTGTCCACAATCGCTACTTCTTTTGGCTTAACGGCACTGGAGGTCGGAAGACCCTTTGCCCTGTTCTCCGCCGCCTTTTCTTCCCTTTGAACATCTTCAGGAATCTGATCCGTTTCAGCCATTTCATGTTTGTATTCAGTCCAGGCTGTATTGGTCAAATAAACAATTGCTGCAAGTGACAAGAACATTAAAGATGAAGCAATCGGCCTACGGTAAAAGCGACGCTCTCTACCCGTATCCAGAAAGGGAGCCAACAGAAGTGAACCAAAAGCCACACCAGTAACTCCTAGTGTACCCAGAACGATATAATCGCCTGAAGCATATGGGAGCTTCAAATACTGATAGAGGAACAAGAAATACCAGTCAGGAATCGGGATAACCGTAGCACTAGCATTTGCTGGAAACCCCAGCGGAGCTGGCTCTGAAATAGTAAGGACTAATATTCCTACAAGTACAACGACTCCGACCATCCATTCCTTCAGTAGAAAGTTAGGGATAAAGGCTTCCGATTTGCCGGGGTAAGCCGTGTAGTCCGGAGGTGTGATAAATCCGTTCCCTCTGCGAACTCTGGAATCACCGACATATACAACCTTTTCCTTAGAATTGTTTCCATGCGCCATCCGTATTCCTCCTCTCTCAGATTAACTTACAACGGTCCGGAAATCCCTTGTCTGCGGATCATAATAAAGTGTCCTACGAGCAGACTAAGAAGCACCGCTGGGAGGAAGAATACATGTAGTGCGAAAAAACGAGTTAAGGTTTCGGCACCAACAATCGTTCCACCTTGCATCAGTTCCTTCAGCACCGGCCCCATCACTGGAACAGAATTGGCTATTTCAAGAGTTACCTTTGTTGCGAAATAAGCTTTATTATCCCAAGGCAACAAGTAACCTGTTAAACCAAGTCCCAACATTACGAAGAAAATCAGCATTCCAACTACCCAGTTCATCTCGCGCGGCGCTTTGTAAGAGCCTGTAAAGAAGACGCGCATTGTATGAAGGAACATCATAACAATTACTAGACTTGCGCCCCAGTGATGCATCCCGCGGACAATCTGTCCAAATGCAACACTTGTCTGCAAATACTCAACACTAGCATAAGCATTAATAATGTCCGGAACATAATACATCGTTAAGAACATACCTGATAAAATCTGTATGACTGTAATAAAAAAGGTCAGTCCGCCAAAGCAATACACGAACGCAGAGAAATGATGGGCCGGATTAACATGCTCAGGAACCTCGTGATCGGCCACGTCTCTCCAAATCGGCGTAACATCCAGACGTTCGTCAATCCAGTTATAGACATTTTTAAACATCAGAACTACGCCTCCTCACGAGCTACTGTATTTGGCACAATGTCTCCCAAAAGCACCCACCCGTTATCGAATTTCGTTTTATACTGGTCAAGCGGCTTAGGAGCAACTTCGAGATTTTTGCCAAGCTTTGTATAACGTGCACCATGGCAAGGGCAGTGATATTCGTCCGGATGAGCTTTATCGTTGTTCCACCCGACCGTACATCCCAAATGTTTACAAATCGGTGAAAGCGCATAAATATCACCCTTCGCGTCTTTCCGGATCCACGCAGTGAGTGTCGCTGTACTGTCGTACCATCCGTCCTTCTGTTTCAATTCAAAAGTAAATTCCTGGGGCTCTTCGGTGATTTTGCTTATCTCAGCAACCTTGATAAAATCTCCAGCACCCTTCTTATGTAATATCGGATCCACGACAAAACGGACCATGGGGAGAATCATACCCGCCCCCATAAAAGCAGTGGCGCCACCAAGCGTGTAGGTCAAAAATTGCCTGCGCGACATCTCATTACGGCTGGGTGGTTGTTCAGGCCATGTCTCCTGTTGTTCATTATGGCTGCTCATACTGTTATATAACCCCCTTCTCAAGATATAAGAAAGTATCTGTGGTGTCCGATCAGAGATGTCTCAATATAAATAATCCGTTTTCAAATCTTTTCAATGAAATACATCACATACCATTTGGATTCAACCTAATAATAGCTTAGGCTCCAAAACCCGTCAAGAATATTGTCTAATTTGTGACAGGCTAAAAAACGGTTTCAACCTATAATTGTTGATTTTCTGTCACATTTATAAGGAGTTCATCCCCGCCACATGTCTTGAATTTTCATCCTAATTTCACTGTCATTCTTCCCTTCATGAGAAGCCTCAATGATAGGCAGAGAGAGAACTAAATCGCTTTCATAGATTTGGCCTTCTTGGAGAGGTACATCCGCTGTCAACACCACTACATGCTGGAAACCACTGGATTTGACTTTTTGGCAAATCTCATTAATTAAATTCACATAGCCCTCTCCAGCGTACTGAATGGCTGGGTAAGTCACGATCCGCCCCTTGAACGGTATTTCCACCATATCCATGAAATTACGTAATCTTTCGAGTGCCTGAACGGTCTCAGGAGGACTCTCCAGTCCACTTAATCCTGTAAAAGGTATGAGACATGTATCATAGAATTTTCGATTCTCTTCCCAAGTGTCCACTTCAAAATCGCTGAATTTCATTCCCATTCATCTCCCTATGTATAATTGTTAATTTTTCCGGTCTTTCGCAGATCTTCCTGAAGTTATAGAACCCATTATATTGAAGGAGGAGGAGGAACGTCCAGATTTAGATTTTTTATTTTCGTCCGATTAAGCAAATTGAGTAGATTATAAGCAAAAAAAGAAATGCGCTAAGCGCATTTCTTTATGCCAAACTTTTAAGTTCCTCAGTAAGATTTCGGAAAGCCATCTCATCTCCGGTAGCCAGCGCCGTGTCAATCTCACGGTGCAAGATGTCGGAGCGACGCTTTCGCAGCGCTTCATCCCACACCATTTCTGCCGCAAGTCCTAGCATCACTTCATACGTAGCCTTCATTTTGTCCATTCGATACACCTCCGCTGTTTAAGAGATCCTTTTTTTCTTGTTATTTGATATTTTGATATTCATCAAGATGATTATGTTTTCGGTTTCAAGAGAATCGGCACCTACTAAAGCATATTCATCAATCCTGTCTTCGTTCTACATATTCGCCCATTCCGCTCAACACTTCCTCTATTGTACCCATCAGCAACAATAACGGATTCCTACTTCTGCATATGTAATCCCCATAAGCATTCGCACGCCACCTCTACCGAAGATACTTAGGCACGGCTGTCTCTATCCCCCATGGTGTCATCATCACAGCGAGTCCACCAGAAGTCTCGCCCAGTTTAAGCATGCCTAGGTGCACCATCATCCGTATTATACGTTGCTCTAGAATAGAAGCAGCACTGTCATAATAAAACGGTTTAATTAGCCACCCCACACCATCCACTAAAGAAGGTACTGTCACCCAATTGCCGGCGCTGATGCTTATCCAATACACAAGTGAAGGTAGATTTGGCACAGCCCCTTTATATAGTCTTAACCAAAAAGAGAATATCTGCATCAACGAATCACATTTTCCATCGTTTAACACAGCCTCACCGGTCGCAGTAAGCCTTAGCCGGAAGCCTTCCTCAGAGATCCAACGGCGGTGACGAATATAGTCATACAAAAGCGCAAATCTTGGAGGATAATGCTCACAAGCTCTCCCATAACCAAACCTCCAACCGCCTTTGCTAAGAAGCTCCTCCGGAATATGAAGCGCGTTCATCACACCTTGCTGATAACGCCTATACATTGCCCCTTCCTGATTCAGTTCTGGCTCATTGTCCTTAATATATCTCAGCAGCATTACCAGATCACTGATCATTAATTCTCCTTCACTGCGATACATCACAGGTTCAGGGCTAGTTGCGATGCTCTCTTTGATATGTGCACTCATCGTCTCCCGAAAACGCTCTTTTAAATCTTTGGGTACCTGGTACAAATATCTGGTCTGCTGCGAGGAACCACTAAAGAGCCAGCCTCCACTTTTGAAGCGTGAGACCATCTCCCGGAAACCTCCAGTTTTTCCTTCAGGTGCATCAAAAGATGCTTGCCTTGCCACAGCCAATAAATCCTCAAGACTAAAGTAGGTGCGTTCATCAAAAAGCAATGTATTCAAAAACCGTAAATCCTCCGGAGCGCATTCCCGGATATGAGACTCCATAAAACTTCTGCTTCCAAGCATAATCAAAATACTTTGGATCAAGTCGTGTTTGGAATTCTGTTTGCATTCACACCGGTAGCGGCCCGCTATGGCGGTCAGCTGTCCAATATCTGCATAAGTAAGCATATCCGCCAGATTCATGTTTTATCGCCTCACCGTTTTACTACCATTATGGGGAATACTGCCTATTTTATTCCCTTTATTGCAAAAAAAATAACCCGAAGCCCGGGTTAATGCTGATTTTGCAGGATATGGCGAGTACAATTATATAAAATAGGGTTCCATTCCCGCTCTTTCTTCTCCAGAATCGTCAAGGATAGATTGCCAATTCGTTCAGAATACTTATCCTTGTAAAGAGCAGTATACAGCTGAGCAAGAAATCCTCCATGGGATATGACGAGTATATTCCGATTGGGATGCAGTGCAGAAATATCTTCCATAAAAGCAAGAGCCCGAGCCTGAAGCTGTTCGTCGGTTTCTTGACCGAGGGAGAGCTGGCTCCATTCCTTCCCCCACTTCTCTTCACGTTCTGCGGCAGTAAGCCCTTCTACCTGCCCATAAGCACGTTCCCGGATACGCTGATCAGGTTCTAATAGCGGAATCCCTAACTTGTCAGCAATAATCTTACCGGTCTCAGCAGCGCGGGAAAGATTACTAGTAACGCAGCAGTCCCAGCTGTACGGTTCCTGTAATAAGCGGTCAGCAAGCGTTGCAGCTTGCATCCGTCCTTCATCATTAAGTGGAATATCACTTTGTCCCTGTATTTTCCCTATCGCGTTCCAGTCCGTCAATCCATGGCGTATCAAGCCGATTAGCATGTTGCCTCCCCCTTTTCAGCAAAGTATTTGTCTCTTAATGTAACATGGATGAAATAAAAAGTCTTCTTTTTATGAGTTTTACAATGCAAAAAGCCCCTCATTACATTAAGTAAAGGGACTCATTCAATGTTCTGAATATTATAAACAACGGAAGCAAAGACATACGTCTAATAACCCTCTATGATCGGCGATAACGATTCAGCCTAGTTAATGAAAATACTGCAAAGCCTACACCTAACATTGATAACATCATCCAGTATTGAGGATGAGTGGGTCCCATACTTACTACAAGGGGTTCAATGATCCCACCTTCAGAGCCCAAAATTGGATACGTTGATTGCCATTCCATCGAGGATCCAGCGACACCTGTCTCCACAATTCCACTCTGAGCAACAACTGCATCACCCGGAGTTCTGAACATCGTAAAATAAAGAACGCTGGACAGAAATATTGCCAGAAAGCATGCGATCCATAAGCTAAGCCGATGGCGAACAATAGCAGAGGTCCCAGCAGATTTCCCGTCACCGGGCATCAACCATGGACTCTCTAAATAAATCCGCTCCATGACTTTAACATTTATGGCTTCAGCACGCTCTTCACTGATCTCTTCCCTCAAATCTTGCATAAGCAGGCTGCTCTCTTGCCATAGAGCCCATTCTGCAGCGCAGTAAGGACAAGTTTCAATATGTCTTTCAAGTAAAATCCGCCTAGGATGTGTGGGGGGAGCGTCCCACAAGAGCGGAATACATTCTTGCGCTTCCCTGCAATTCATTCGCCTTACACCCTCTCAACCTGCTCTTCAACTTCAGGCTCATTGAAATAGGATTCGAGTTGAAGCTTCACACTACTCCTGGCACGAAACAATAATGATTTCACTGAGCTTACACTCTGATCTAAAATTTCTGCGATTTCTTGATAGTCCATTTGATCATATTCACGTAGGATAAGTGCAGAGCGTTGTTTTTCGGGAAGATTATTTATCGCCTCACGGACCAAATTCATCCGTTCATTGCGCAATGCAGCCTGCTCAGGTGCAACTTCAAACGGTGCTACTGGTGTATATCCACTCTCTTCCAGAGATACATTACCGGCACGGTTCTTGCGAAGCTCACTTAGAACAGTGTTGCGGGCGATAGTGTACAGCCATGTTGAGAATGAAGCATCTACCTCTCGAAAGGAATGCAAGCTACGAAATGCCTTGTAGAAGGTCTCCGAACAAAGGTCCTCTGCGATAAGCTCCATATGTGAATTTCTAAGCATATGATATACAAATGCTAGTATTTTACGTTGATAACGACGCATTAATTCTGAATATAATTCCGTGTTTCCTTGTTTGATTTGCTGGATCAACTGGGAATCCGTCATGGTGAGATTGGCCCTCCTCGCCCTTGCACGTCTTTTCCCATCCGGTCCGTACTTATTATACCGGTTTGGGCTTTAAAAGTTGCGGTGTTACTGCAAATTTTTAGTTTTTTTATGAAATACACCTATGTATATTCAACTACCCGATAATTAAGGCATGATGTATATGAAGAAGACAAAAAGAAATAAGGCATACTTCTAATTTTACATAAATATAGAAACGAATCTAGAAACATACCTGCTCTATTGTACCACATATTCTCATAGGATGACATTAATAGACTTTAGATAGGTCGACTCGCCAGCAAGACCCGACATTGGATTTCTGACTTAGAATCCGGCTTTAAAAATAACACATTTATCAATTTTTAAAAACTGTTGACAAAATGTAAACGTATACATATAATAAAAGTACAGTATGGTTTCTCTCCACTCCTATCCAATACTTAACGGTTCCAATTTATTGTGAACTGTAGCCGCTTACTTTGTAAGCGGTCTTTTTTTGTCCTGAAAGCGCTCTACCTTTTTTTTAGATGATCTATATTAGATTATTTTTACTATAGCGAGCGAATCAGCTTCCACAAATCCCCACAATCATCTATTACCCCGTCTACGTCCATTTGAAGAGATATCTGCTCATTACGTTTCCCAATGGCTTGCAGCCCTGCGTTACGGCTCGCTTGTACGTCATTCATTGGATGATCACCTACAAATATAGACTCCTCTGCGCTCACCCCATTGGGATCCCTCCTTTTGCAAAAATAAAGGATTAAACCGGGAAAGGTGATAAGCCTACGGGCAGGTTCGTTACATAGACGTCATTTGCATAGCTGCGTGTGTAATCCACCCTCTAATCCTAATCGTATGGAAAAGAGTCAGGATAAACAATATACTAGCTATAAAGTTATTTGTTGAGGTGAATTTGAAATGGATGAAATCGATGAATCAAAACAACTGGTACTACAAATCGGCGGTGCCTTGAAAAAGTACAGAAAAGAAAAAAACATGAGCTTAGACGACTTAGCGGAATTAACGGGCGTAAGTAAACTTACTCTGGGGAATATCGAACGTGGCGAGACAAATCCAACTTTGGCGATAATATGGAAAATTTCAAAAGGCATATCTTTGCCCCTATTAGCTTTGTTCAAATCTGAAGACCCTGTTAGTTTGTATCGAGCAGGCGAAGGTCTTCGGTTTTCTAATGATCAAAAGAATTGGATCATAGAACCCGTCTTTAAAAATGTAAGCAACGATATTGAAATGTGTCGGGCTTACTTACAGCCAAATAGTTCGTATCACCCTGAAGGTCATCATGTGAATACAACTGAAATTGCGACAGTAATGACTGGTTCCATTGAAATACGAGTCGATGGAGAAATGTACACATTGAATCAATATGATACGATCAGTTTTCGTGCAGATCGCCCTCACTCTTATACCAATCATACGAATAGCGAAACAGTGCTCCATATCTCCTTAAAATATGGTTTCTAAAAGTCGAAAATTTCACCTATTACATGCAACTCAGTATTCCATTCTAAATGGAAACTCTGAGTTGTATTTTTTTATCTAATATAAGCATTTCAAGTTATAGAACTATCTCAATAAAGTAAACTTTAAAATACTTATTGTTAAATTTAATATATTATACTATACTTTCATTGTCCGCGCGGATATTAGTACGCATTAATTTTGGGAGGGAAAATGAAGAATGCCGAATAAAAAATTCGTACCATCATCTTTAGGGCTGCTACTACTCGGCATTATTATTATTGCCGCAAATTTACGTGCTCCCTTAACCTCGGTCGGTCCTTTAGTGGATCTCATTAGGGGTGACGTTCATATTTCCAATACTTTAGCAGGCTTGATCACAACGGTACCTTTACTTACCTTTGCTTTATTATCGCCACTAGTACCAAAACTAGGACGTAGGTATGGAGTAGAACTTTTAATTTTGTTTGCTCTGATCTTTTTGACTGTTGGTATTGTAATACGTTCTTTATCTGGGGCTGCAAATCTGTATATTGGAACTGCAATTCTTGGATTTGCAATTGCCGTTTGTAATGTATTAATGCCAAGTTTAATCAAACGTGATTTCCCTAAAAAAATCGGTGCCATGACTGGTGTATTTGCAATTTCAATGAGTTTATCTGGAGCGATCGCCTCGGGAATCAGTGTACCGCTAGCTGCAAACGCAGGTTTAAAATGGCAGGGTGCATTGGGAATTTGGGGGATCCTAAGCTTTGTATCGATCCTCTGCTGGTTGCCTCAATTAAGGAAGCATACGAAGCAAACAGCCTCGACGAGTCAACAGATGGCCGGCAATGATGTGAAGGTTTGGCGTTCCCCTCTTGCCTGGCAAGTAACCTTGTTTATGGGGATGCAGTCCATGATTTTCTATGTGCTAATCGCATGGTTGCCTGAAATTTTAAAACAGCAAGGCATTGACTCAGGCCAATCAGGATGGTACCTCTCAATAATGCAGTTAGCGCTGCTTCCATTTACCTTTATTGTCCCCGTTATTGCAGGGCGAATGTCAAATCAACGTTCGTTAGTGTTCATCACAACCATTTTACTTTTGACGGGAACGCTCGGACTGCTTTACGGAAGCTCCAATATCATTCTGTTGTGGATCATCATACTCGGAATTGGTGGAGGCTGCGCCTTTAGCTTGTCCATGATGTTTTTCGGTTTACGTACTAAAAATGCGCATCAAGCAGCGGAACTGTCTGGTATGGCGCAATCGATCGGATATCTGCTTGCCGCAATTGGTCCTGCCCTTATAGGATATTTGCATGACACGACAAATAGTTGGAACGTGCCACTTTTCATACTGCTTGGAGCTTCGGTCTTACTCTTTATTGTCGGTCTAGGAGCAGCAAGAAATCGTTTTGTAGGTAGTCGAAATAGTTACGACGAAATAAACTCAAGTACCAGAGAATTTCATGGAAGAAATACTGATCAGAATGAAGAAAGCGAGTTTGGGAACAGTTGCAACAAACCAAACCTAAATTAGAGTCCGCGGGTATAAATCCGGAAGCATTTTGCGGCACTCCTTTCTTTTCTTCGTTGATCCAATAAACATTTAGCTTGTACGAAGTCGCTATCGGACACAGTTGACCTTAAATGCAGCATTAATCCGCATTTGGGATGCTAACGGACCGCATAACAGCTATTGGCACGAAAAACACCCAATATAAGCCTCTTTATGTGAAATAGCGTCTGTGGAGTCCGAAAGACTGCTTCAAAGGCAAAAAACGAACAAATAACGTCATTAGGGTCCGTAAGTACTAGGTGGTACTTATGGTGGTACTTATGGTGGTACTTATGGTGGTACTTATGGTGGTACTTATGGTGGTACCGATGCCGATGACGATACTAACGAAGGCACGTTGAAGTAAGCAACCAATAACCCAAAAAACAAAAAAATAGCGATTCTCATGTGAATAGAGAATCGCTATTTTACTGTTTTTTATGATTTGAAAATGAACCCGAGCGAACCTTAATACTACACGTATACCGTATAATCATGATGCTGCAACAGGATCTTCGCCCGCTCCATATCGTTCTCCTGACGGAAAGAGAGACGCATAATCCCCGGAACATCTTCACGGCTTTCGATAATTTGTACGTTGCTAAGGTTAATTCCTTGATCCCCCAGCTCTGTAGCAATACGACCGATAATCCCCGGATGATCCGGTACATCAATATGTAGGTCAAATAAAGGTGCTATCATACCTTTACGCCGTTCAGGCAACTGACTACGGAAGCCATTGGCTTCATGAAATGCCTCTTCAATCCCTACACCATCTTCACTTTCCAGCAAACGAACAAAAGAAGAAACTTCCTCGTTCCAATCCTTCAACAAACGAAGCATCACTGAACGATTGTTTAACAAGATATCACGCCAAATAATTGGATCACTGGACGCAATCCGTGTAATATCCCGAAAGCCCCCTGCAGCTAACGTACTATACAAGGAGTCAGTATCATCATAAGCTTTAATCTGATTTACCAGCGCAACGGCAATAATATGTGGCAAATGACTAATGGCGCCTACAATCTCATCATGACGTTCTGGATTAAGGCGTACAATCTGCGCTCTAGTAAGGTGGAGTAAGGACTCCAACGCATGATAAGCCTCGTCTGGTACTCCCGGTGGAGGTGTTAATACGTAATAGGCATTCTCAAACAACAGCGATGAAGCTGCCTCAACACCTGAACGCTCTGATCCAGCCATAGGGTGACCGCCGATAAAATGTACTCCAGGAATATCCAAAGAAACCGCGCATGCGGCAATACTAGCTTTCGTACTTCCAACATCTGTAATGATGCAGCCGGGCTTGAGCGGCAATTTGCTTAACTGCTGCAAATAATCCTCTAGCATACCCACCGGCACACATAAAAAAATGAAATCGGCATCGATTGCCGCTTCCTCCACAGACAATGTGGCACTATCGACCACACCTCTGCTAATATACTTACTCGCGGATTCAGGACGGTGGGCATGGCCAACGACGGTCAGGCCCTCCTTGCCTTTAAAGCAAAGGGCCAGTGAGCCTCCGATCAGACCGACACCGAATATTGCTATTTTTGTCGTCATGTTCTTTGAACTACCTGCCTTCTTTAGTCTTGACTTGCTGTTATTACTAGGCGCGTACTCCACTCTCTATAAGAGTTTGTTCCAGCGCGGTGATAAAAGCCGTGTTCTGCTCAGCCGAGCCCACAGTAACCCGAATATAAGTCGGATAAACCTGATGACCCGCTCTTACGATGATTCCTTTACGCATCAAAGCATCAAAGACCTCTGTAGCAGGCTTTCGAACATCTACCATGATGAAGTTCCCGTGTGCCGGGAAGGATTCTAGGCCCAGACGTTTGAATTCACCTTGCAATTGGACAATACCCGCGCTATTAAGACGACGACATTCCTGTACGTAATCTTGATCATTCAAAGCAGCAAGAGCTGCAGCTTGAGCAAGCCGTGAGGTATTAAAAGGCTCACGTACCTTGTTGATCAACGAAATGATCTCAGGACTCGCAACACCGTATCCAATACGCAATGCAGCTAAGCCATAAATTTTGGAGAATGTGCGGAGCACAACCAGATTCTTGTAACGAGTCAGCAACTGGATGCCATTGGAGTATGAAAGATCTGTTACATACTCACAATATGCCTCATCAAGGACAACCATTACATTGGAAGGCACAGCATCCAGGAAAGAAACCAAAGCTTCCTCTGGAACAATCGTACCTGTTGGGTTATTCGGATTACAGATCCAGATAACCTTAGTGCGGTCCGTTATACGGGCCAGCATCCCATCCAGATCATGTGTACCTTTTACAAGTGGCACCTCAATAGATACCGCACTTTCGATGTCTGCGTTACTCTTATACACGGAGAAGGTTTGGTCCGCCATGATTGTCTCATCACCCGGTAAGAAAAAGGCACGAGCAATAAGTGCAATAATCTCATCTGAGCCACAGCCAAAAATAATATTGTCGTTATTCACGCCAAGACGGCTGGAAAGTGCTGAAGTCAATTCAACGGCTGAGCCGTCCGGATAAAGATAAAGATTCTCAAGTTCTGCTAGAATTGCTTCTTTTGCACTCGGTGAAGCTCCATACGGGTTCTCATTGGATGCAAGCTTAATAACCTCACTTAAGCCAAGCTCCTTCTTGACTTCGTCTATAGGTTTCCCTGGTTTGTAGACAGGGAGATTAACTATATTCGGTTTTGGATTCATACAATAGTCCTCGCTCTCCATAGTTGATTACTCCACTATACACAGGTCAGAATGACACTGTTATGGTCTTTTTAATTGTGCCACAAATTCTCGAATTTGCAACAGTCCCTCATTCCGCGTAGCAGGATGATCGAGCAACGGAATTACCTCTTCTATTTTGCGGACAATGGCACTCCCTACTACAACACCATCGCAAATCTGAGCAAAACGGGCAACCTGTTCGCCAGTAGAGATCCCAAATCCTACAGCCACTGGCAGATCCGTAGCTTGACGAACGGAATCAATAAAGGCTTCTACATCCGCATGGAAAGAGGATCTTTCTCCAGTCACCCCTAATGAAGATACACAATAGATAAAACCGCTCGCACCGGATACAATCTTTGCAATACGTTCGCTTGAGGTTGGTGCAACTAAAGGAATGAGGTTGACTCCAACTTCATCACTACGGCGCCGCATCTCCGCTGATTCCTCAACGGGAAGATCCGGGATAATAAGTCCGCTAATTTCATGCTTGTTCAGATCAGCAAAAAACGTATCTAGACCCATTTGCAGGATAGGATTGTAATAAGAAAACAAGATAAATGGCAAACTGCTGCCGGCTTCACGAGCCTTTAACGCGGTCTCCATGCAAGTGCGCAGGTGAACTTCACCCCGCAGTGCCCGGGCAGATGCTCGCTGAATTACAGGGCCGTCTGCAAGCGGATCAGAGTATGGTACTCCTAGCTCCAGAATATCTGCCCCCGCTGTCTCCAGTTCAGTGATGATGGCAAGAGTAGTCTCCAAATCCGGATCTCCAACAGTCAGAAAAGGAATCAATGCGGTCCGGTTCTCAGCTTTAAGCTTCCGGAATACCAAATCCATCCGGTTTGTAGTTTGGGTTGTCATTCAGTTCCCTTCCCTTCTGTATACGCCATAATGGATTCTACGTCTTTGTCTCCCCGGCCTGACAGGCAGATGACAACAATATCATCCTTAGTAAGGGTTGGACCCATTTTTACAACATGTGCTATCGCATGCGCCGATTCTAACGCTGGAATAATGCCTTCCGTTACGCATAGCAGCTTCAGTGCATCTAGCGCCTCTGCATCTGTAATCGGGACATATTTTGCGCGTTCGATATCTTTTAGATAGGAGTGTTCAGGACCTACACCAGGATAATCCAGGCCTGCGGAGATGGAATGTGCTTCTGTTACTTGTCCATGCTCATCCTGCAGGAGATAACTCATCGATCCCTGGAATACGCCATGAGTTCCTTTACTCATTGTTGCCGCATGAAAAGGGGTATCAATGCCTTTACCAGCCGCCTCTACACCAATCATACCGACATTTTCATCCTCAACAAATGGATAGAACATACCGATGGCATTACTGCCACCGCCTACAGCAGCTACGAGCACATCCGGCAGCCTTCCTTCAGCCTCCAGAATCTGGCGCCGTGTTTCATCCCCAATAACCCGCTGAAAGTTACGAACCATCATCGGATAAGGATGCGGTCCTACAGCTGAACCCAATATATAGAAGGTATCATCTACATTGCTAACCCAGTAGCGAAGCGCTTCGTTGCCGGCATCTTTTAAAGTACGCGATCCGGAAGTAACGGGAATCACTTCTGCACCAAGCAGCTTCATCCGGAATACGTTAAGGGCCTGGCGACGTGTATCCTCTTCCCCCATAAACACCTTACATTCCATACCTAGCAAAGCTGCAACTGTAGCGGTGGCTACACCATGTTGACCCGCACCCGTCTCAGCGATTACCTTCGTTTTTCCCATCATTTTGGCCAAAATCCCTTGACCAATCGCATTGTTAATCTTATGGGCACCTGTATGATTCAAATCTTCACGCTTCAGATATATTTTAGCTTCTCCCAGATGTTTGCTCAGCCGTTCCGCATAATACAGCGGGGTCTCCCGTCCGGAATACTGCTTTAATAGATAATCTATTTCTTCCTGAAAAGCTGGATCTGCCGAAAACTTACGGTAGGCCTCCTCCAACTCAATCAATGCATTCATCAAAGTCTCGGGCACGAAGCGGCCTCCGAATGAACCGAAACGTCCATGCTGGTCCGGTACTTGTATCATGATTGCTTCACCCTTTCCACAAAAGCTGTCATTTTTTGAATATCCTTAATGCCGTCAGTCTCTACTCCACTCGACACGTCTACCCCATACGGGGCATAGGTATCAAGCAATTCACCAACATTATCTGTATGAAGCCCTCCAGCCACAAACAAGGGCAAGTCATGTTGTACTGCAATTTCTTGGTAAGCAGGTAATTTATTCCAAGCGAACGTTCGGCCGGAGCCGCCACTCTGCAATGGATCATAAGTATCTAATAAAACCGCATCTACTGCAGCTGCGTAATCTTCCAAGCTATATTCATTTTCAGCTTTATCCCGCTCTTGATCCGCAACGGACAGTGCCTTCCATACCTGAACCTGTGGATAAGCTCGGCGAACCTGCTGGCAAAAAGCTGGACTCTCCTGTCCATGAAGCTGAATTACATCTAAATGCACCACAGACAGCAATTCGTTCAACTCATCCAGCTCCGGATTAACAAAAACCCCGGCAGCCTTAGGAATTTCACCAGTCTTCCAATTTGGAAGCTCTGCAATCAGTTCGGCAGCACGCTCTATGGATACCTTCCGGCGGCTAGGTGCAAAAACAAATCCGATATAATCTAGTGGTAAGTGTAACATAGATTTTAGCACTTCAACGTCCTGAAGTCCACAGATTTTTACTAATGTCTCAGCCATGCCGGACACGGTCCTTTCCATTAGGAAGCTCACCGAGCAGACCGTTAACCGCATCCTCTACGTTAGCTTGACGCATTAGATACTCCCCAACGAGCACTCCGTGAGCACCAGTAGTTCTTAGGTAGCCGATGTCTTTTGACCCGGAAATTCCACTTTCGCTGATCACTGGAACACCTTGCGGCACAAGAGCTGCCAGCTCGGCTGTTGTCTCCAAAGAGGTCTCAAAGGTACGTAGATTACGGTTATTAATTCCTAGCAGGACGTTAGGTTGGGTTATCTTTTCTGTGCTCAGTACAACCGCCAGTTCATTCCGGTCATGCACCTCAATCAAGATATCCAATCCAAGCCCTGAAGCTATATCTATAAAATGAGACAGTTGTGCCGGTGTCAAAATAGCGACGATTAACAACACGGCATCCGCTCCGAGAAGACGTGCTTCGTAGATCTGCTTCTCATCGATAATAAAATCTTTGCGAAGCAGCGGCAGATTTACAGCTTCTTTCACTTGCTGCAGATAAGCTGCGCTGCCCTGGAAATATTCTGTGTCCGTCAGAACAGATAAGCAATCTGCACCTCCAGCTTCATACCCTTTTGCAATGGAAACAGGATCAAAATCCTCACGGATCAACCCTTTGGAAGGAGAAGCCTTCTTCACCTCAGCGATCAAGCCCATATCTCTGTTCTTCCCTTGGGTCAGAGCCTTACGAAAGCCTCTTGTTGCCGGAAGAAGCGCAATATCACGCTCTGCTTGTGCCAGCGAAAAGTTTTTACTGAGCAGTTCAACCTCTTTAATCTTAGTCGCGACAATTTTATCAAGATACATAATTAAGTTCCTCCGTCATAGCTACAAGCTGATTAAGCTTGGATAGTGCCTTGCCTGAATCCACTACTTCTTTTGCTCTCTCTACGCCTCCGGCCATGGTATCTGCCAGACCAGCAACATATATACAGGCTCCGGCGTTAGCAAGAACGATATCGCGATAAGGATTCATCTGCCCTTGAAGGACCGAGGTAATAATCGCCGCATTTTCAGCTGCATCTCCACCCAGCACAGCTTCCAATGGATGTCTGTTAAGACCTAATGCCTCTGGCGTTACCTCATACGTGGTTACGATGCCCTCTTTTAGCTCAGACACTAATGTAGGGGCCGAGATGCTGATTTCATCCAGACCATCCAAGCTGCTAACAACCATCGCACGCTTGGACCCCAGCTCCTTCAGTACATTAGCCACCGTCTCTGTCTTATTCCGATCATAAATCCCCAGCAGCTGACGGTCAGCACCAGCGGGATTCGTAAGCGGACCAAGCATATTAAAAATCGTCCGCACTCCAAGCTCTTTACGCGGTGCTGCCGCATGCCGCATCGAAGGATGATAGATTTGTGCGAATAAAAAACAAATGCCGATTCGATCCAAGCATTCCCGAGCCTGATCCGCATTCAGATGAATGTTGACGCCCAAAGCTTCAAGTACATCTGCACTTCCTGCTCTACCGGAAGCTGAGCGGTTGCCATGTTTGGCAACTCGTACCGAAGCCGCTGATGAAATAATCGCTGAGGCGGTAGAAATATTAAACTTATGGATGCCGGAACCGCCCGTACCACATGTATCTAGCAGACGCGCTTTTTCAGTAAGGACAGGTGTGCCGAAACCTCTCATGGCTTCCGCAAACCCCGTAATCTCCTCCACGGTCTCTCCCTTAATCCGTAAAGCGGTCAGCAGTGATCCGATTTGCGCCTGTGAAGCCTCTCCCAGCATGATTGCACCCATTATATCCCGTGCTTCTACACGTGTCAGACTTTTGCCTTCGATTAGTCCAGCAATTCCTGATTGTATCAATTTTGTTGCATCCATAATGTTCATCCTCCCAGCCTTAATGTAATCTTTTTTATTAATCAAACCACCTGTTCAGGGGTATATGCGTACATGTAATCTTGATTGATGACTTGTTTCTCTTTTATCTCGGGTGGGAACATAGCCTCTGCCATACGTATAGCTTTTAGCATGCCCTTCGCTTTATTCACCGTCTCTTCATACTCTTTCTCCGGAACCGAGTCCCAAACGATACCCGCTCCAGCCTGCACATATGCTCTGCCCTTACGGAAGATGATTGTACGGATGGTGATACATGAATCCATATTTCCCGAGAATCCCAAATATCCAATCGCCCCCGCATAAGCACCACGGGCTTCTCGCTCCAATTCAGCAATAATCTCCATTGCCCGTAGCTTAGGTGCTCCTGAGACAGTACCGGCTGGCAGACAGGAGAGAAAGGCATCAAAGAAATCTTTATCCTCGCTAAGCGTGCCTGACACATTCGATACCATATGCATGACATGAGAGTATCTTTCAATTTCCATAAAGGAATCACATTTTACAGAACCGAATTTGGACACTCTTCCTAAATCATTACGACCTAGATCAACTAGCATCAAATGCTCTGCACGTTCTTTTTCATCCTCCAGCAGCTCCGCGGCGTAAGCACGATCCGAAGCTTCACTTTCACCTCTTGGTCTTGTTCCGGCAATCGGCCGTGTCTCCACGCGATTTCCATCTACCTTTACGAGCGCTTCCGGTGAGGTTCCAACAATAATCTCTTCATCCATTTTCAAATAATACATATATGGAGATGGGTTAAGCGTCCTGAGCATCCGGTATACATGCAGTGGAGAAACTTCCGTTTCAATATGCAGGCGCTGCGACAACACCACTTGAAAAATATCGCCAGCCCGAATGTATTCCTTCGCTTGTTCTACGTTGTTGATATATTGTTCTTTAGTCAGGTTGGAATGAATCTCACCCAGCTCAATATCCTGCGGAATGCTGCGGCGGTTCACATTTTCCTTAGGCCCTTCCTTCTGCAGCTCTTCGGCCATATCCTCAAGCTTACGACTTAAGCTTTCGTAATTGGATTTGATATCTGAGTCCGTATCACCGTCTTTAACATGCAGGTTGCCAACTAGGAGAATTTGTTGTTTCACATGATCAAAAACAATGATGCGATCACAGAACATAAACCGGATATCATCCATTTGGAGATCATCTACTGGATGCTCAGGCAGCTTCTCATAATATTGCAGCAGATCATATCCAAAAAATCCGATCGCTCCTCCAGTAAATGGCGGCATCTCATCCAGCTTAGGGCTACGGTATGAACGAAGCAGCGCCTTAAGCTCCTCAATCGGCTTTCCATGCAGCTGTTTTTTCTTACCGTCGATCTCTACGTTAATCGCACCCTTTTTTCCCGATATCATTAAAAAGGGATCGCTGCCGATGAACGAATACCGGGCCCATTGTTTGCCACCCTCTACACTTTCTAGTAAGAACGCGCGGTCACGTTCAGCAAAACGTTGGAATAACCGGATAGGTGTTTCCATATCAGCCAGCAGCCGCTTCACAACAGGAATCAGATTATAATCCTGCGACAGCTTTACCACCTCTTGAACACTCGGATTCGTCATTTTTAGATGCCCCCTTAGTTATATAAATCTTTCCGAAACACAGAAAAACCCTCTACCAAAGTAGAGGGTTTGTGTAAGTAAGTATATGTTTTTGAGCAATGATCAGCATCGTTATGTTGTGCCTACAGACTTATCTCTAAATAAGATACATCACGGATGTGAAATAACACTCCAGTACATATCAAAATAAAGACTCTGCGTACACAAAAACTGCTAATCAGGCATAAACGTCTTCAGCATCCTTATAAGGACGGTAAGCGTATATGCGTGAAATATAAGAATGTATAGAACAAAGCTTATACTTTCTTATATTCGCAAAAATTTCTTGCACTCTGCTCAACTATACTCATCTCAACTCAACTAAACTCTTCTATACTCGGCTAATTACACTATACATGATGACAAGGGTCATTGACAACCCACAACTCAAATTTAAGACTTACTCTGCGACAAATCCGGACGAAGCTTCTGAGCTTCATTCAGATACACATGGCGGATCTCACGCTGTGATTTATCCGTATTAAACTGCACCATTAACCGGATACACATCGGCAGGCTGCCTTTGACCGGGATCTCGGTTGAACACATAAGCGGCACCATTTCCCAGCCCTCAATCTCACGAATGGCTCTTGCCGGAAAAGTAGCATCCAGATCATTGGTCATCGTAATCCATACATTGCTAATATCCTCAGCTATAACATTATTGCGTTCAACGATCTCCCGCAGCAGCACAACGGTTTCACGCAAAATCTCTGTTTCTTCGTTATTAATCACGGTAGTTGCTCCGCGAATCCCTCGATTTACCACGGTTTCCCCTCCTTTTTAAGCTCTGCCAGAACCTCTCGCACAAGCGATTCCTGTACATCGTTTACAATACTAACAGCTCCTATGGCATCAGGCACAATAAAAGTCATTCTGCCTTCTTTGAATTTCTTATCATGCATCATCGCTTCCATTAGCTCCTCTTCATCATATTCAGAAGGAAGCTGTATAGGCAGTGAAAGTGCAGATAACATAGATACTGTATCCTCATAGATGGATCGGTCACGTCCAAGCTTTACAGCCAGCAGCGCCGAACCCGCCATACCAATCGCAATCGCTTCACCGTGCAAAAACACACCGTATCCGCCAACCGCTTCAATAGCATGGCCGATCGTATGGCCTAAATTCAGGATCGCCCGAAGTCCATGCTCACGTTCATCGTTCGCCACGACATGAGCTTTGATCGCACAACCGCGCTCAAGGGCATAGCCGAGAGCTTCAGCATTCAAAGCAAGCAGCTCATCAGCATGTTCACGGCACCAATATGCAAATTCTTTGTCCATAATCAGACCATGCTTCACTACTTCAGCTAAGCCAGAAGAGACTTGGCGCGGCGGAAGCGTGCGAAGGGTATCCAAATCGTAAAGCACCAGCGAAGGTTGATAGAACGCACCAACCATATTTTTGGCTAGTGGATGATTGACAGCCACTTTGCCGCCTACGCTGCTGTCATGGGCTAGAATCGTCGTTGGAATTTGTAGAAATCCTATTCCGCGCATGTAGGTAGCTGCTACAAAACCAGCTAAATCACCAACAACCCCGCCACCTAAAGCCAACACCGCTGAGTTACGATCCAGTCCCGCTTGAATCGCGGTCGTCATAACCTCTTCATACACGGTTAATGATTTGGATGCTTCCCCTGCCGGCATAATATGGCTTACTACGGTATAACCTTGCTGACGTAGAGCTTCTTCAAGCGCCGGTAAATACCGTGGAGCTACTTCACTATCACTCACAACCAGTAGCGGGCTACGAGTGGACAGTCCAGCCTCAGCACAGTACTGGGCAATGTTCTGCAGCAGACCACTACCGATGTGGATTGGATAAGAACGATCTCCCAAATCTACATTGATTGTACGCATGATCAATAACTCTCCAATTGTGCAAGATAGTTTTCATAGTTCGCTTTAATTTCTTCGAGAGAATCCCCGCCGAATTTATCAAGAAATGCTTTGGCAACTTCCCATGCCACTACGCTTTCCAGAACCACACATGCCGCTGGAACCGCACATGCATCCGAACGTTCTACTTGAGCTGTAAAAGGTTCTTTCGTGTCGATATCTACACTTTGAAGTGGCTTATACAAGGTAGGAATAGGCTTCATAACACCACGAACCACTACCGGCATGCCATTCGTCATCCCGCCTTCAAAACCACCTAAACGATTGCTTGCGCGATAGTATCCTTTAGAAGCTTCATACATAATTTCATCATGGACTTGCGATCCACGCAATTTTCCCGCTTCAAATCCAATGCCGATTTCAACGCCTTTGAAGGCATTAATCGACATCACTGCCCCAGCGATCGCCCCGTCCAGCTTCCGGTCTGACTGTACATAGCTGCCAAGTCCAATGGGCAGTCCTTCGACGATACATTCAACGATTCCACCGATGGAGTCGCCCTCTTCCTTGATCTGATCTATGTAAGCCTCCATTTTCTGTTCCGTTTCTTTGTCGACAACTCTGACAGAAGACTGTTCTGTCCGTTCAATCAGCTCATCGATAGGCAGATCATTTGCAGGTGCCTCAATTTCACCAATACGAATGACTTGACCTGCTACTTTCACACCAAAAGCTGCCAGCAGCTGTCTGGCTACAGCGCCACATGCAACTCTGGCTGCGGTTTCGCGGGCACTGGAGCGCTCCAGAACGTTGCGAAGATCCGTATGATTGTACTTCAATCCACCATTCAAATCTGCATGTCCAGGGCGCGGCCGATTTACCCGGCGTTTTTCTTCATCACTGCCTGGAATAGGTTCAATATTCATAATGTTCTTCCAGTGAGTCCAATCCTTGTTCTCTACTACCAAGGCTACCGGAGCACCCGTAGTATAGCCGTGACGTACTCCACCTACAATCTGTGCCGTATCTTTCTCAATCTGCATGCGACGTCCACGTCCGTATCCCTTTTGTCGACGATGCAATTGAAAGTTAAGCTCTTCAAAATCCAAAGTTAAATTACTTGGCAATCCCTCAATAATAGCCGTTAGCTGGGGGCCGTGCGTTTCCCCCGCTGTTAAATAGCGTAAACTCATGATGTCTTCCCCCTTTTATACTTTTAAACTGTAAACCGCTAAAATCCTATGATCTTTGCTCATTATAGTATAGGGAATCCGCTTTGACAAGAAAGGGATCTCCCTAGAAACACTGTATGTATACCGAAATAAAAAGCGCCATCCATACCCTTAAGAGTATGAATGGCGCTCCTCGGCTCGGTCCTCAGCTTGTTAGCTGCCGAGCCGCTGGCTTGGTGAAGGGAATGTAGACTTACGCTCTTCCAGCTGCAGAAGGCGCTCCAATTGCATTTCTTCCACACCGAGAATTTGCCCGCACTCACGAACGGTGATAAAGCCTCGTTTGTACGCGGCAATGACCTTGCTTTTGTCCATCGGTTTAACTTTCCTTTCACTTAGCGTACAGATTCTACTATCCAGTATCACTGAACTTTTGCGAAAGTATACCTTTGAAGTTAATGGCGAAGGAGCAAAAAGTATTTATTTTTTACGATAGAAAAAAGTTTCCGTCGATTCAAAGCCATATTGAGCCGGTGTAAAGATTTGCTCTGTGCTGCCCACAAACAAATAACCACCCGGACGTAAGCTAGCCGAAAACTTATGATAGAGCTTGTTCTTCGCCTCTTCAGTAAAATAGATCATTACATTGCGACAAATAATAAGATCGAAGCCTTCGTCGAACTTGTCCAAGAGCAAATTTTGTTTGCGGAAATCTATGTTTTTCTTAAGTGAATCGCTGACCTTAAAGACAGGGCCTTCCGGTGTAAAATAACGTGCTGCCACGTCTTTCGGCACATCCTTTAAAGAACGTTCCAAATAAAGACCCTGCTTTGCTTTGGATAAAGCGCCATCATCAATGTCAGTGGCAAGAATGCCTGTCTGCGCCAATATATTCTTGTCCGACAAAATCATAGCCAGCGTGTAAGGCTCTTCGCCAGTGGAACATGCCGCGCTCCACAGCTTTAATTTGCGGCCCGACTGCTGGAGGTCAGGGAGGATAATATCCCGCAAAACTTCCCAGCGATTCGGATTCCGCCAGAACTCAGAGACATTGATCGTCATTCGATCTAAAAATTCATAAAATAAGTCCTTATTTTTCATCATCGCTGCAAAAAAATCACTGAAGGTATGATACCCATTCTTCATCCGAAGAGTCGTCAAACGCCGCTTCATCTGCGCTTCTTTATATTGAGCCAGATCAATTCCGGTGCTTTGTTTAACGTTGTGAATAAATCCGCTATAATCTGGATCTGTTGTTAATGCTGCAACATTACGATCAGACATGTTAATCCCCTGCCTCCCACCTGGACCTTACATCCAGACTGCGATGTCTTTGTTATACTGATTCAGTTCATCTGGAGCAAAGAAATTAGCAATTTCCCGTTCTGCACTTTCAGGCGAGTCTGATCCATGAATTAAATTAAGTGGTGTATGGCTGGCAAAGTCGCCACGAATCGTGCCTGGCAGAGCTTCTCCAACTTTTGTTTTGCCTATGAGTGTCCGGGATAAAGTTACGACATCATCGCCTTCCCATACCATTGCAAACACTGGACCTGAAGTGATGAAAGAGACCAGCTCTGAAAAAAAGTCTTTGCCTGCATGCTCAGCATAATGTCTTTTCGCTTGATCCTCACTCACTGTAATCAGTTTAGCAGCGACCAATTTAAACCCCTTATCCTCAAAGCGGGCAACAATACGCCCTATTAATCCACGTTGAACTCCATCAGGCTTGACCATCAGATACGTCTTTTCCATAGAAGCACTCTCCATTTTCCCATTTGAAGGGTTGTTTTGACGCTATCTTAACAGAAACATTGCTTTCTGGAAACGTTTAATTTCAATCTCACCAGAAGATCAATAACTTCTTCCTGTTATAAAATACGCAATATCGCGCAGATTGCGCTTAGTCTTATTGTTAGGCAATTGTTCCAGCGCCGCCAGCGCCTTGTCGATATAACGTGAAGCGAGCTCCTCAGAACGGGCGATTCCGTCTCCGGAAAGAATGAGATCAATCGCATGTCCTACCGTGCTATGGCCCTCACGTATAGACTTCAGTTCCTCAAGCAATGACTCGCGCAGTCGCTCATCCTCAAGACTATAAATCACTGGAAGTGTAATGTTTCCTTGCCGCATATCACTGCCCGGAGGTTTACCGATCTGTTTCTCTGTGCCTGAGAGATCCAGTAAATCATCACGAATCTGGAACGCCATACCCACGTTATATCCATAATTATAAAGCAAACGAGCTACTTCTGGATCTGCTTCAGCAGCAAGAGCGCCGAGTTGGCAGCTAACTGCAATCAGCAGAGCTGTTTTGCGGCGGATACGCCGTAGATAATGACGTACACTTTGCTCACTGTTGAAAAAGTCACGAATCTGCTCCATCTCTCCGATCGACATTTCGATCATCGCCTTAGACAGAATTTGATGAATTCGTGGATTCTTCAGCTCCGTAGTCATAACCAGCGCTTTTGCATATATGTAGTCACCAGTGTACATGGCAATTTTATCGCCCCATTTTGCTTTCACGGTGAGTTCACCACGGCGCAATTCTGCATCGTCGATCACATCATCATGGACCAGTGAAGCGCTATGGATCAACTCTAACGGTATCGCCACCCGTTTCAGTTTTTCCAGATCATACTTACCGAATTTCCCGCCCATTAGGACAAATACGGGACGTAATCTTTTGCCGCCTGCCTTTAATAAATGCAGGGAGGTTTCTGTAAGCAGATCGTCATCCCCCTGTACACTGCGGTACAGCTCTTTTTCAATCTGATCCATATCTCTGTTCAGTAATCCGAATATTTGCAGTCGTTTCATTCTTTCACCCGTGTCAACAGTTTATGGCTCCAAATCTCCATCTTCACTTCCTGCGGCAGCAGGCCCATCTCATAGGCATAGCGGAAATAGAGGTTCAAACCTTGCTGCTGCCTTTCTCCAAAATCATAACATAAATTGCGGAAGTACCCTTCCCAATAAGACTTTGTTCCTCCAATGTTAGAACAAGCTGCTTGTACAATAGGATCTAAATCTCTCAATCCCCGCATTTTACTCTCGGCAAAAGCCTCTGCAATCTCAGAAATAGCTTCCGGTTTGTCCTCCGCAGCCTTTCGATTCACTGCCCAGACCGCAAAGGTCATCCCTAAGCCCGTCCATTCCTTCCAAACCTCAGCCAGATCAGTAACGATATAACCTTGATCCTGCCATGAGGCCTTAATAGCATTATCACCAATTAATAAACAGGCATCCGCTTCATGCATCATGGCATCCAAATCAGGATTAGCGCTAATATACTCCGGTTTATTGCCAAAAGCTTTTTCCATTATAATTTTCAGCAAATTTACCGAGGTTGCAGAAGTATTCGTAACAGCGATCTTACCGCTGCCAATCTGAGCAAATGGCACCCTGGAAAAAAGGAATATTGATCTCACAGGACCGTCCGCGCTAACCGATAAATCAGGTAGAAGTAATAATTTGTCACTGGCCTCAGCATAAGCAAAAGAGGATAAAGCACCTACATGAATAGTTCCACGGCTCATCCCCTGATTAAGAATGGCAGGTACCTCACTCACCATCTCTGCAGGATATTTCAATGCAGAGGGATGAAAATTGTGAAATACCGGCCATGAGTTGGTATAGCTGATTTTGCCGATGATGGTGTGGCTGTTATTGTCCATCCTTTCAATCCCCCCATCTTCGAAATAAATTGTGTTCAATATTAAAGCTGTCAAGCACTTTGCCCACCATGAAATTAATCAGATCATCCATACTTTGCGGCCCAAAATAAAAAGCCGGCATTGCGGGAATCATCCGAACTCCCAGACGGGACAGCTTCAACATATTCTCTAGATGAATAGCATGCAGTGGAGTCTCACGAGGTACAAGCACCAGTGGGCGGCCTTCCTTGAGCATAACGTCAGCAGCACGTGTCATCAGATTATCAGAGGTCCCATTCGCTACCGCGGATAATGTTCCCATAGAGCAAGGCATAATAATCATCCCTTCCACACGAAACGAACCACTTGCAATGGATGCGCCGATATCCGCAACAGGATGATAAAGCAGAGAACCGGGATAGCCTTTGAACCTTTCGTTCAAAAAGCCCTCCCGGTCTGATGCGATATAGCCAAGTTCTTCTTTAAATACGCGCCAGCCCGCATTACTAACTACCAAATGCACGGAGTAGCCTAGTGACAGCAAGGTTTCAGTTAGACGAACACCATATATCGCACCGCTTGCTCCTGTAATTCCAACCACGATGTTTTTCGGTTTAGTAAGCGTCATTAGTAGAACTGCACCACCAAGTCAATCAAAGTGAAAGAGAACACCACGATGCTCAATACGCCGTTCATAGTGAAAAAAGCAGTCTGCAGACGGCTCAGGTCACTCGGAGATACAATGTAGTGCTCATAAAAGAGAATGATATATGCGATGATCATGCCTGCTACATACCACCAGCTTAAATCCGTCATAAACAGCAACGATACGAATCCAATCGCCGTGAGAATGTGAAATACGCGGGCAATAAAGAGTGCACCTTGAACCCCGAACCGAACCGGAATGGACTTCAAGCCCTCTTTTAGATCAAACTCAACATCCTGACAAGAATAAATTACATCAAAACCTGCAGTCCAAAACACAATAGTGAAATAAAATACCATTGAAGTCCAATTCACACTACCAGTTACAGCTACCCAACCGCCTAAAGGTGCAAGCGCAATGGTCAGACCGAGGATAAGATGGCAGGCCCATGTAAAGCGCTTAGTAAATGAATAAATGACAAGAAGGAAAACTGCGATTGGCAAGAGCTTGGCCGACAAAGGATTCAGCTTAAAGGCTGCCCAAAAGAGTAAGAAAAACGAAATGCCGATAAAAATGACGACTTCACCGATCTTCAATAATCCTGCAGGAATAGCTCTTCCCGCTGTGCGTGGATTCTTAGCATCACTTATCCGGTCAATCAGTCGATTCAGCCCCATAGCAGCGCTCCGTGCCCCAAACATAGCCACTACGATCCAACCAATCTGGCTCCAGGTAGGTAGTGTGCCAAACATGACAACGGAACCAAGTAAAGCGCCCATAAAAGCAAAAGGTAAAGCAAATACCGTATGTTCAAACTTGATCATTTGTAAAAAGATACCGATTTTCTTAAACATTCCCGTTCTCCTTGAGCCCAATATGTAATGCCGCGATGCCTCCGGTCAAGGGGAAGGATTCCACTTTTTGCAGTCCGGTTTCACGGAAAATAGCAGCTAATTGCTCCCGGTCAGGGAACAGCGCCAGCGATTCTGGCAGCCATTTGTATTGCTCATACCTTTTAGCGAATAACTTGCCCAGCAATGGAAGAACACGCTGAAAATAAAAGAAATAGATACCTTTAAACGGTTGTTTCATCGGCTTGGAAAGCTCCAGGCAGACCACCATTCCTCCGGGCTTCACCACTCGTTTCATCTCGTTCAGCACTTGAACAAGATCCGGTACGTTGCGGAGTCCAAAACCAATCGTTGCATAATCAAATGCGTTGTCTTCAAAAGGCAACTCCATAGCGTTGCCCTGTACGAGAGAGATCCGGTTCTGAAGCTTGCGCTCCTCCACCTTACGGCGCCCCACTTCAAGCATGCCTGCACTGAAGTCGAGCCCTATCACATTCCCTGTCTGTGAGGCTTCGGCCAAGGCAATGCTCCAATCGCAAGTGCCGCAGCATAAGTCTACAGCTGAATCCCCGCGCTTCATGCCCATCTTCTTCATCGTGAACTTACGCCAAGCCTTATGCCGGCGAAAGCTTAAGATGTCATTCATCAAATCATATTTACCTGCAATACTCTCAAACACCGAGTGCACAAACTGTTCCTTCGGTTTGCTGTTATCACCCACAGCAGTTGTAGTTTTGTCCATAGTCATCCACTAACCCTCCACGGCTGCTTGTCCTGAGACTTTCATCTGCAGGAGAATACGATCCAGCGCTATCTCAAGCTCTCTAAGCAGGCTTTCGTCTTTAACGCTTTGTAATAGTCCCTGAATCGACTGAATCGACTGATGGAGCTTGTCCGTCAGCAGAGAATCACATTTATATTTCATCTTCAGCATCTTCCAGTCCTTCTGATCAAGGTTCTGGTCTTGAAGCTGTTTGCGTTCTTCCTCTGTCGCTGACTCCAGCATCTTCCAGTAGCAATAACCATTGCTAGCATTCTCAAGGTTATCACAACGCTGAAGCTCTATGGCAACAGTTTCGCACTGACTGAACTCTGTCAATAACTTCTCCCACAATTCCACTAAGGAATTCTCGATCATGGGCGTAAAAGAAAGGAACAGCCGCATATTGAGCTGTACCATGTGCCGCAAGTATTGTTCAGCCGAAAGACGGATTCCTCTCATCTTCACATAGAGGTTCGCTTTCAAGACATTGAAATCAGCAATCGCCTTACTCAAGATTCCAACCATCTCAATCTGATCACTCTTTGCAAGCAGATGGTAAAACCAGCTACTAAAATAATCGCCAGCCAATACCTTTAATTGACGGGAACGCATAGGATCTCCACCGCGTCTATCATTCGAGCGGTCAATTACCTCATGTGTATCTAGTCCAAGTTGAATAAGTGCGGTTACGAGCGTATACAACTCACCAGTACTTCCTTTTACAGAAGATCCATGGTTTAGAAAAATATATAACAAATGACCCCGGCCATCAGAAAACGGCGGCAAATCCGTATGCTTCTGAATCATGTCGTAGTCGGTGTAGGGTTTTGCCAGTTGCGGTATGCAGTACGGTTTCATTTCAGCCTCCGAAGCCATTGACATTTATATTAATTCCTTTGTTCACAATCTTGTCTATTATATCACATGTTTTTTTGTCACGCACTGTGATACAACTGAGTTTCTTTTATTCTTCTCAAGGATAAATGAACTGCTTCTTCCAGAGCTCAGTCTCACTAATACGGAAGCCCGTCTTGAGACGCTCGGAAATGGGGAAATTACCCGCAGACTGAAGTTCATTCTGGAGTTCAACGGACCACTCCGCGCGTCTGATATCCCCTGCTAGCAGCAGCCGGCGGCTATCCAGCCATTTATCCATGACCACGATGCGCAGCAGGAGCTGATCCACATTCGAGGTTTCTTGAAAAGCAAAAGAAATAGTCTGTGCCATATTTCGATAAAGCTCCTGGGGTTCATGATCATTTCCGCTCACTTTTAAATCCAGAGACAGAACGTGATCCTCCCAGTCTACGCTATCAATGGATAAGGTCAATGGAAGTGCGCCAAGAACATCAACAAGATTATCGTTGTCTAGCACCGTGTTATGGCCGCCAGTAAAAGTCTCCACTGCACCATTTCGCTGCTGTAAGGTTGAATCCATATCTGCCACTTTGGGCAATATTACAGCAGAGGTTGCAGTCAAGAGTAATACGGCTCCAACCCACCAGGCCTTGTTCATGAACACGCCCCCCCTTATCCATAATTCCCACTCTTAGCGGAATACGATCATTTATCTTTACTATATTTTGAAAAAAAGCAGGCTATGCCTGCTTTTCAGCTTTCACTTTCCAATTGTCCGTGCTTTGTCCATATTTCAGCCTTACCGCGGATCTTCATCGCTGAGGTATGATCAGTAAACTGGGCAATCAATACCTCGCCCTTATCCAGCTTCTCTGTATGATGAAAACGTGTATCTGTACCTCTGGTTAACCCAATGACCTGAACGCCATTATCTTTAGCCTTAACCACAATATAGTCGCTGCCCGTTGGAAGCGGAGTAGTACCCGTATTTTTATCCATCATCACTCATCCTCCTCTAAACCTATTATACAGTTCATAGTATTTCAAAAAACAAATGCCGCCTTGGAGGGCGGCATAGTTGTTCTTAAAAAGACTATGGGATAGGTATGTAGAAATCTTTATTTGATTCCGTCTTTCAGCGCCTTACCGGGTTTGAATGCCGGTACCTTGCTTGCAGGAATTTCGATTTCTTCACCAGTTTGCGGGTTACGGCCTTTACGTGCAGAACGCTCACGCACTTCAAAGTTTCCGAATCCAACCAGTTGTACTTTATCACCGCTTTGCAGTGCTTCTGTAATTGCTTCGAAAACCGCATCTACAGCTTTAGTAGCATCCTTCTTGGGAAGTTCAGTTGCTTCTGTAACTACATTGATCAAATCTGATTTATTCATGTTTTCTCACCTCCCTGAGTAAATTCTCCGGTATCATACACTGTTTCCGTTTCAACGTAAAATATACGTGATAATCCCGTTTAAAACTTAACTTTGGCGCCCTTAGACCTTGAAGCGCAACAAACTTATAGTAATACAGCCCATCCATAAATTCAAGCTGTTACTCAAAAAAGGAGCAGAAATTATCATCTATCCTTGCATATTTATCTAAATTCAATCTAATTTGTTAGACCTATAGGAGCATTTAAGGTCTTTGTTTCATCAGAATAATTGAGTCAGATTCACCGTTATTATAGGAACTAGGAATCAAGTTTTAGGATAGATACAAATAAAAAGAGCAGGATTTCTCCCACTCTTTGAATTTATTTATATTCAGCTTAGAGAATAATTGCAATAAGTCCGCCGGAACCCTCATTTATAATGCGGCCAAGCGTTTCTTGCAGTTTGTAGCGCGCATTATCCGGCATCATAGCTATCTTGCCTTGAATTCCTTCTCTTACAATGGAGTGCAGGGAGCGGCCAAAAATATCGGATTCCCAAATCTTAATAGGATCATTCTCAAAGTCCTGCATCAGATAACGAACCAGCTCTTCGCTTTGCTTTTCCGTTCCGATGATTGGCGAGAATTCAGACTCCACATCCACCCGAATCATATGAATGGATGGTGCCGTAGCCTTTAAGCGAACCCCGAAGCGAGAGCCCTGACGAATCAGTTCTGGCTCGTCGAGTGCCATTTCGGCTAAAGATGGAGCCGCGATACCATAGCCAGTAGTCTTGACCATTTCCAAAGCTTCTGAGAATCGGTCGTATTCTCGTTTCGCATGTGAGAACTCCTGCATAAGCTGGAGCAGATGATCCTTACCGCGGATCTCAACCCCCACCACTTCCATCAGAACTTGATCGTACAGCTCTTCTGGAGCATACAGGTCGATCTCTGCTACACCCTGACCCATGTTCATACCACTTAGGCCAGCTTTATCAATAAAGTCATATTCGGTGAACTGAGATACGAGGCGGTCAACATCCCGCAGGCGGCGAATGTCTTTTACAGTATCGCGAACGGAGTTCTCATAACTACTACGCAGCCAGTGGTTTTCTCCAAGCACCATAACCCAGCTTGGCAGATTTACATTTACTTCATGCACTGGGAATTCATAAAGCACTTCCCGCAGCACACCAGTTACGTCATCTTCGCTCATGTTTGCGGCGCTTAGCGTCATAACTGGGATATCGTATTTGATGGCTAGCTCGTTACGGAGCTGCTGCGCTTCCTCACTGCGTGGCCGGGTGGAGTTAATGACAAGCACAAACGGCTTACCCACTTCCTTCAGCTCTGCAATGACGCGCTCTTCAGAGTCCACGTACGAGTTCCGCGGAATTTCTGCAATCGTACCATCTGTTGTTACCACTACACCTAGCGTTGAATGCTCCTGAATAACCTTACGTGTCCCGATTTCTGCCGCTTCCTGAAAAGGAATAGGCTCTTCAAACCAAGGTGTAGAGATCATTCGTGGTCCATTTTCATCCTCGTAACCTTTTGCACCCTCTACAGCGTAACCCACACAGTCTACCAGACGAACATTAACCTCAAGCCCTTCCGCAACCTTGATTTGGACTGCGTTGTTTGGCACAAACTTCGGTTCTGTCGTCATAATCGTTTTGCCTGCTGCGCTTTGCGGAAGCTCATCCACAGCTCTTACTCGATCAGCCTCATTCGTGATGTTTGGCAGGACAATGGTTTCCATGAAGCGCTTGATAAATGTCGATTTCCCCGTGCGAACCGCGCCGACGACGCCAAGATAAATGTCTCCGCCGGTACGCTCGGCAATGTCCTTGAAAATATCCACTTTTTCCAAAAGAGATCCCCTCCTCATATTACTCCGAAGAAAAAATGCCTGAAGAGCATCGACTTCGCGTTCCGCCGGTAATCTGACCCTTGCAGGACATCAACCGGACTTATCGTATGCCCGCCCGAAGCCTAGCTGCTTTCGACCGGGACGTACTTGCCCCGCGCTAAACTCCGAATGCTCGGACATGCATTTGGACTAGTATCATCATATGTATCCGGAACGAATTTATGACCCGTATTCGCGCATTTCCCAATGTAATTTCAAAAAAAGTTAAGTCTGCGCGCCGCAAGGCGTCTGACGCCCGGAAGCTTACTCATCCATCTTATGAGGTAGGATTCGTTGATAGAACTATTTTTAGTGGATGCTGAGATTAAAAGGTTATTAACAAAAAACGCCTAATGCCCCGGATAAAACCGAAGCTTAGACGCTTTTAAACTATAACTCTAACTTGGAGGCTGTGGGATCGGCTGATTATTAATCCATAGATACGGCAAAGACTTTACGGGAACGTAATATGAAGCTTCCTCCAGATCCAGTCGCAAGTCCTGATTCTTGTCGTGCTCTCCACCCTTCTTATCGACGGCAGCCATGATATCAAAAACATAATCTACGTAGACAGTTCCATCCTTATCCATGATAAAGTCAAGAACTTGACCGGAATAGACGCTAGTTAAGGTTATAGAGCTTGTACCCGCCTGCTTATGATCAATGGTATACAATCCGGGGTATAGCTCATCAAGCACAGGCAGGTTGCCGCCATGAGCTGATTTATAGCGGTTAACCTGTCGTTGCACGTCATTCACCTTTTGAACCGTAACAAGGTCCATCACCTTCACCACAGGATCAATTTCCTCATTCAAAATAAGAAAATAAGCACTTCCACCCTGCTCAAAAGCGGTAGCCGGTATATCATCCAAATATCCCTTATTATTCAACTTCCCCAGGTCAATACGAAACTTCTCATACCTTGGAGTAGTTTCATCCGCATTAAGAATGGGCAGTACCCCTTCCTCCTGTTGATAATCATCAACGGCTGCTTGTATCCGTTTAACACTTTCCCGATAATTAACACTAGCCCGCTTCTCTTCACCTGGGTATAGACAGCCCGAAAGCGTAAGCGCGAGCGATACCATCCCTAGCAAAAGCTTGGCCCCTGCCTTCAGTTTCATTTTATATCCTATAAACTCCAACCGAGTCCCTCCCACGGTGACATTCTTACGCTACCACAGTTCATCTTCTTCCCCACGCCGCGCTGCTTCAAGCTTACGGCGCACCGCAGCCTTCAGTGGATCTTCCGGCACCTGAACGGTTACGTCGCTCCATACGGCAGCCTGACAGGCCAGACGCGTTCCTTCTTCTAAGGCCGATCCAAGCTTACGCCGCTCAATCTCTCCGGGAGGCCTTACTGCAGCAGCCTCTTCCTTCGCGACTGTAACCTTGCACATCAGACAGCCTGCTTTGCCTCCGCATCTAGTTGTTATTGGCACTCCTGCTTTACGAGCGGCCTCTAATAACGAAATGCCACGGTTCACAACAGCTTTACGACCTTCTGGTTGAAATACAACGGTAACTCCTTTTTGTGATTTCATGATGTTACTTCCTTCCTCACCACTATGTAACTGCTTACATAATTGAAACAACTCCGCCCAATAGGCCCACTAACATGATGACAAAAGCAAGTATAGACAGTACAGCCTTAAGCAATCCCTTGGTTTTGCTCCGAGCAAAAGTTATAAGAAATACTGATAATCCCATAATCAGCATCGCAATCAGGGATAACCACATTTTTGTCATCGGATCCATGGTCAAAGCCCCCATTCGCCTGTAATTTATTAGGGACTATTATATCATGACCTTATCCTTTTCTGTAAAAAAACATCATTTTTTATGTATTATTTTAAATAAATTACGCTACGTGCAAATTATCAGGAATATAAAAAAAAGCAAAAGACGACGGAATCGTTCATTGATCCGTTTTCTTTTGCTCACCCAACATAAAGCTATTTTTTAAGCATCATTTTCATTAAAGACTCCATTGTGCTGGAACCTGCGCCGCCTTTTTTAACGGCATTGATAATCTCCTGCACAGTAGCTTCACTGACCGGCACTTTCGCCATTGATGACACCTGCTTAATTAACTGGCGGAGCTGGGCTTCATTCTGCGTAGTTCCTGGCTTTACCGTACTGGCTAGCTTTTTGACGGCACTTTCCGTAATGTTCTTGCCCGCCTTTTTGTTAATGGCGTTCAATGCATCCTTGGAAAAATCTCTGCTCACTTTTCATCCCTCCTCCGTCAATCCCCATTACAACATATGAGAATTTGCGGAAAAAGGTGAACAGGATCAGGAATGCCACTGCTCCCAAGTTTCCTGGGAGATCGACTCAAGCTCAGGCTTACGATCACGACCCATCAAGGCTTCAACCGCACTGCGTGGGCTTCTTCCTTGAAAGAGCACATGATAAATCTGATCCGTAATCGGCATCTGCACACCCAGCTTGAGCGAAATTGCATAAGCTGCTTCGGTAGTACGTATACCTTCGACTACCATCCCCATGGATTCCAGCACCTCGGCCAGCGGCTTGCCTTGACCAAGCATGGACCCAGCGCGCCAGTTACGGCTGTGCTGACTAGTAGCCGTCACAACAAGGTCGCCAATTCCGGCAAGGCCGGCAAAGGTCAAAGGATTGGCTCCAAGCTCAACTCCCACCCGAGATATCTCGGCGAGTCCACGGGTCAAAAGCGCTGCTTTAGCATTGTCCCCATATCCAAGGCCATCGGATAGACCTGCACCAAGGGCAATAATATTCTTAAGAGCTCCGGCAAGCTCTACCCCTACCTGATCACGATTCGTATATACACGGAAATCGTTGTTGATGAACAATTCCTGCGCTTCGGCGCTACGTTTGTCATCAGGTGAAGCAACTACAACGGTTGTAGGACACCGGCGTACAACTTCCTCTGCATGACTTGGACCGGAGAGGACGACGATCTGCCCTTCGTCACAGCCTAGTTCCTCTGCAATTACGATGGACATCCGCTTATTGCTTTCCGACTCAAAGCCCTTCGTAGCATGAACACATAACATGTCATCCTTCCAGAATGGCTTCAGACTGCGAGCAACCTGCCGCATTCCTGAAGACGGAGCTACAATTACAACCGCCTTAGAACCGGACACTGCCGTTTCCATATCCGTAGTTGCAATAATGTTAGCTGGCAGTGCGATGTCAGGCAGATACTTATTATTCGTATGAGAGCCATTGATCTCGGCAGCTTGATCAGAGTTGCGTGTCCACAGATAAACTTCCGAGTGGTTTGCAGCCAGCACGCTAGCCAGCGCAGTTCCCCAGCTCCCCGCTACAAGTACGGTAACTTTATCAGACAACACGATTCCCTCCTTTAACTTTTGAGCCTATCTTGTTCTCACGGCCTTCTACGATCTTTACAATATTCGTCCGGTGCCGCCAGAAGGCGAAGACCGCAATAATAATACTGGTCCAGAGCACAGGTTGTGTAAATCCTGTCAACAATAAAGCCACTGGTGTCAGTGCTACAAAAATTAATGAGCCAAGGGACACGTAACGTGTGATAAAGATAGACAGGATGGCGATGATACCGGCGAGCAGCGCTGGCCATAAACAAAGCGTAGCCATAACACCGATCGTAGTAGCAATGCCTTTCCCCCCACGAAAACGAAAATAGAGCGGCCAATTATGTCCGATGATGGCAGCGATTCCGCAAAGAGCCGGAACCCAGGTTCCCCAACCGCCGACCCAGGTTCCTAACCATACAGCGGCCACCCCTTTCAGCACATCCAGCAACAGCACTAGTATTGCAGGACCTTTACCCAATACACGCAGTGTATTGGTAGCTCCCGCATTTCCGCTTCCGTATTGACGGATATCAATTCCCTTTAGCAACTTTGCAAGCAGTACACTAAAGCTGACAGAACCAAGCAAATAGCTTACAACGATAACCAGAAGTTCAAGCGCCACACTTCTTCTCCCCTAACCTTCGTTTTCGGATTTGCGCCGTGTAAAGAGACGGATTGGTGTTCCTTCGAAATTAAATGCTGCGCGAATTTTATTCTCCAGATAACGTTCATAGGAGAAATGCATCAGCGACGGATCATTCACGAACACCACAATCGTAGGCGGCTTAACCGCAACCTGCGTTACATAGTTAATACGCAAGCGACGGCCTTTGTCAGTTGGTGGAGGGTTAATCGCGATTGCATCAGATACAACGTCGTTCACCAAATGTGTAGTAATGCGCAGTGCGTGCTGTTGAGATACATGCTGTACAACAGGCAGCAGTTTTTGCAAACGCTGTTTGGTTAAAGCCGACAAAAAGACAACCGGTGCGTAACTCATAAACAAGAAATGGTCACGAATCTTCGTCTCGAAGTTCTGCATAGTCTTATCGTCTTTCACAATGGCATCCCATTTGTTGACAACAAAAATAGATGCTTTACCAGCTTCATGTGCATAACCAGCAATATGCTTGTCCTGATCGATGATGCCCTCTTCGCCGTTAATTACAACGAGGACCACATCAGCCCGTTCAATCGCACGCATAGCACGCATAACACTGTATTTTTCAATGTTCTCGTATACCTTGCCTTTTTTACGCATACCTGCCGTATCGATAAGCACATAACGTTGCCCATCACGTTCAAAAGGAGTATCGATAGCATCTCTTGTTGTCCCTGCAATATCGCTGACGATAACACGTTCTTCGCCCAAAATCGCGTTAACCAGAGAGGATTTACCTACATTCGGACGGCCAATCAAAGCTACACGAATGACATCCTCATCGTATTCATCATCTATTTTCTCAGGTAGGCGCTCAACTACAGCATCTAGCAAGTCGCCGAGTCCGGTTCCGTGACTACCAGAAATTCCGATTGGATCGCCAAAACCAAGGCTATAGAACTCATAAATATCATCCGCACGCTTCATATTATCCACTTTGTTGATGGCAAGAACGACTGGTTTACCTGAACGGAACAGAATCTGAGCTACCTCTTCATCTGAATTCGTCACACCACTCTTCGCCTCACACATAAATACAATAACATCCGCTTCTTCAATCGCCAGCTCCGCTTGAACACGGATTGATTTCAGAATTGTATCTTCTCCATCAATTTCAATACCTCCGGTATCAATCACACTGAACGACTTACCGTTCCAATCTGAAATACCATAAATCCGGTCACGTGTAATCCCCGGCTTATCTTCTACAATGGCTAATCTATCGCCAATCAGCCGATTAAATATCGTCGATTTTCCGACGTTAGGCCTCCCAACAATTGCCACAACGGGTCTTGCCATATTCATTCCTCCTGTCATCCTTACGTTACTCATCATAGCAAAAAACATTTAAATTGGCTAACAATCATGTTAACTCTCAATAATCCGACCAGTTCCGAAAAAAAGACAATCGGCGAACCCCCGTATCGAGGGCTCGCCGATTACTTTACCCGTATATTCAAAAGCTCGTTTAGGGATTAGTTATTACCCTTAAATTTGTCCAGCTTGTCACCAAAACGTTCAGCAAGCGTAAAGCTAAGGCCTTCGTTGCTAAGGGAAACGTTAGGGTTGTTCAGAACTTCTTTAGGAGCTCTGTCTCTGCTATTGCTGCGTTCAGGTCTAGCAGATGGAGCTGGAGCTTCTTCAGTTTCTTTGATGCTCAGGCTAACACGTTTCTCGGATGGATTGAAGTCCAGAACTTTCACTTGAACTTCTTGTCCTTCTTTCAATACTTCGTGTGGAGTAGCGATGTGTTTGTGGGAGATTTGTGAGATATGCACAAGACCTTCCACACCCGGAAGCAATTCTACGAATGCTCCGAAGTTCACAAGACGTTTTACAACGCCTGTTACAACATCACCGATGTTGATTTCGCCAGCAGCAGAGTCCCAAGGACCTGGAGCAGCAGCTTTGATGCTCAGGCTGATTTTTCCTTTTTCAGGATCAACCTTCAATACTTTAACACGTACTTTATCACCTTCAGATACTACATCAGAAGGTTTCTCTACGTGACTCCAAGCGATTTCAGATACGTGTACAAGACCGTCAACTCCGCCCACATCAACAAATGCGCCGAATTGAGTCAGACGTTGTACTGTACCTTCGATGATTTGGCCTTCAGATAGTTCAGCCATAATTTTCAGCTTGTTAGCTTCGAATTCTTCTTCAAGAACTTCTTTAGCAGACAAGATTACTTTGCTGTTCTCACGGTCAAGTTCTTTCACTTTAACGCGCAAGGTACGGCCTTTGTAATCGCTGAAATCTTCAACGAAGTGACGCTCTACCATGGAAGCTGGGATAAATCCGCGAGCTCCAACATCAGCTACGAGGCCGCCTTTAACAACGTCAGCCACAGTAACTTCGAAAGCTTCTTGGGAAGCGAAGTATTTCTCAAGATCTTCCCATGATTTTTCACTATCAACAGCACGTTTGGAAAGAACAAGGCTTTCCTTGTTGTCGTTGATGCTGACAACTTTACATTCTACTTCCTGTCCAACTTCTACTGCTGCAGCAGCGTTGTCCAGTTGTACTGCGGACAATTCGCGAATTGGAATCACACCGTCGTATTTATATCCAATGCTTACATAAGCTTGGTTATCTTCGATTTTGACGATTGTTCCTTTCACGGTATCGCCTTTTTTCAGAGAAATGATTTCCAAGTCAGCTTGGTTAGTCACTTCTTCTTCGTTAACGGCAGCAACTTCTTCTACAGCTCCGTTATTTTCTGTCACAGCGGAATCCACCGCTTCTACGGATTCATTCTTTTCCGCAGCTTCCTGATTTTTAATTTCTTCAGACATGTGATTAGCCTCCTCGATTCAAAACCCCATTTATTTAAACCTGCGTATAGCAGAGTTCAAAACAAGCAATGCATAATATTTCACTTACACTTGATGATAGTATGTTCCAAAAAATAGCGGCTATGCCGTTATTTAATCAAAACATTGAGCAAAATTTGTTGTTCTGCTCATCCCTTAACTAGCACTTGGTTTACCTGTCTCTTTCATCTCACGGATGCGATCCATAATGACATCGGTAACAGCCTCGAGAGATTCGCTCCCCGCACCGGCAAATTGACTAAGGTCTACAGGAGCACCGTAGACAACGACCATGCGTCGAAAGGGTTTATACTGGCCGATAATAGCCGCTGGAATAACTGCTGCGCCACTTCGAAGTGCAAAGCTAGCAGCACCCTTCTTGGCCACTCCGGCATCAGAGTTACGCGTACCCTCCGGGAAGATACCCATGACATTACCATTACGAAGTGTGTTAAGGGCCGTTTTTATGGATTCTTTGCTTACGCCGCCACGTTTCACCGGAAAAGCACCCAATTTATTAATGAGCCAGCCAAGCACCGGAACCTCAAACAGTTCAGCCTTAGCCATATACTTTACCTGACGGTCCAGCTTAATTCCAATAGTCATTGGATCAAGCAGACTAATGTGGTTAGCGCAGAGCAGTACCCCGCCCTCCTTTGGCACATTTTCTTTCCCCACAATCTTAAGTGGGAAAAGGATTGCGTAAATCAAGCGAAGCAATCCAACACAAATTGCATAAATCATAAATGATTTCTCTCCCCGTCAACATGAGATCTACAGTGGGATACAATGGCCTCCACAACTTGATCGATATTCATTAAGGTCGTATCCAGAAGAATAGCATCTTCTGCACGGCGCAGCGGTGAAATCTCCCGTCCTTCATCCAGACGGTCCCGCTTTGCAATATCGTGTTCAAGCTGCTGAAGCGTCACCGATTCCGCGTCTCTCAGTTCCTTATAACGACGGAGAGCTCGTTCTTCCACACTTGCCGTCATAAAAATCTTTACCTCGGCATCCGGCAGCACGGTTGTACCGATATCGCGGCCATCCATTACCACGCCTTTGCGAAGCGCCATCTGACGCTGCAATTGACTCAGTCTGGATCTTACATCCTCGATCTTCGCATACTGCGACACAAGGCCGCTAACCTGAAGGCTCCGAATATGTGGGGTCACGTCTTCCCCATTAATCAGCACCTTCTGAATGTCTCGTTCCGGAATAAGTTCAATCACCATGTCGCGAACCTTCTCGTTCACTCGATGCTGATCTTCCGGTTCAATGCCTTCTTGGATCATATACCAGGTGATTGCCCGGTACATTGCACCAGTATCGACATAGATATAAGACAACTTCTGGGCTACCAATCGGGCTACAGTGCTCTTGCCTGCCCCGGCAGGTCCGTCGATGGCGACGTTTATTCTGTCATAAGTATGTGTACCCTGCCTATCCAACGGGGCATTCCTCCTCAAACACTCTTTCATAAAAAAAGCATCTAGCGTTACGAAAACTATTCCTGCAATATCAAGGAGCACACATAAATTGTTATGCTTGATGATATTATCAAGAAAAAAGCAGGCATTGCCTGCGACTTATAAAATTATACCACAGTTTATACTTCAGTGCAAAATCAGACAGCTTAATAGAGCTGTAAAAAATGCTTATCTGTTGCGGAAATCAAACTGACGTTCGAAGCAATAACGGATAATTTTCTGGCGTTCCAAATCTGAAATAGCGACAAATTTCAACATCGCTAAAAGCCGTCCATTCTCTAGCTTTTTAATGCGCACTACTTCACCTTCAAAATTGACATGCTCCGTGCTTCCGTTTCGATAAGGCACCAGTACCCAGCAGGACAATTTATTACCAACCTCCAGCTTAACCTGGTTATCCACTAAAAAGGAGATTCCTCCACCACCAATATCATCTGTACGAACTAGGAACCGTTTGCCAAGGCTATCCTTCACAGCAAGCTCTAGATCTGCATTCACTCGGAAAAAGCTTCTTCTCTGGATCTTAAAAATCGAATCTGTCTCCGGCTTTTGAATCCGGACCATACGAATTACATCTTCTTTAAAGCCCAGTACATAAGTATTAAAGTAATTTTTGATGCCACCCTCAGTTAAAAAATAAACCGAAAGCTCGTCCCCCATAAAGAGCCTTTTTAGACGACCATTGCTCTCCTGCATAGGAATTTCAATCAGGAATGCGTCTTCTTCCGTCTCTGCAATTCTTGATCTATATTCAACTTCTGCTTCAGCAGCGTCACTGGAAGCAACCTGTATGTATAGATATTCGTTAATTTTAGGATACAAAGATGTCACCGCCACATCAGTTTAGTAATTATCACTACCCCTGATTATAGCATGGGAATATCAGCCAGTCAGATATATTTTATAGATATTGCAAAAAAAAGGGACGCACCCAACTGCTGGATGCGCCCTCCCTTTATTTTGCCTCAGACCCCGAAGAAGGTCTGATTTCTTCCACAGACTCTTCAATGCCATCCTCGGCGTTAATGTAAATACGATACTTTGAGCCATTAACTCCTCCACCGAACTCGTAAGTCAAGACCTCGACGGAATCATCATTTTTAATCCAGGACAAGCGATTGTATTGCTCCTTGAAATCAGAATTCAGAAATTTTCTCGCCTCTGCAAGGGTAAGCTTTGGTTTTGGAAGCTTCCGGTTGTCCTTGTGCTCATTGACGTATTCGCTGGCCTCAAAACCGATGGTATCACCTGTATCCAGCCCCATACGAATGGTCATCTTTTCAGGATAAATCAATACATCATTCTGTTTGGTTACAAAGGTCAAATTCCCGATATTATCGTAACGATCAGCGCTGACTGCAGTCATATGGGGATATCCTTTTTTCTCAAGAAACTGCTCTGCTTTGGTAACTGCTTCTTTAATAGAAACTTTGGCAGGGCCAACCTCACGGTTGTCATAATAAGAGATCAGCAACCCGCCATTTTTGGTGAAATCCATACTAATGGCGTGCTTCTTATTCGAAGCGCTAACAGTTGCTGTATAGGATGGCCATTCGGTGTTCTTCCCATTTTCTTTAACATCCACTTTAGCATTGGAGCCCGCATCCGCGAACTTCAACGCCTTACGTTTGATGTCTTCGGCAGTCACGGGGGTACCTCCGAGCATTTTGACGGAACGTTTATCGTAGATGCTTGCTACTGAAGGACCCCAGTCTAGCTCAGGATATGCCCCTACACGTTTATCCACCGTTTTGAAGCCGTCAATAATCGTGTTGTCCTCCGCTTTATTTTCTGTCGCCAACGCCGTTTCAACATCCATCCAGCGCAGCCGATTGCCAATGACTTTATTTTGTACCTCTTGCAAATCCTTAGAGATTTCTCCTGAGTTCTTGTACAATGCTTTTAGATTGCTCAGCTCTCCATCTGTCAGAGGTTTTTTAGTGAAGTCACGAATCCCGGCTTTATAAGAAAAGTTGGAGATTTTGGACAGAAACTCCTCTGTTTTGCTAAATGGCAGCAAGGTCAGCGGCAGCTGGTTAATCTCATTTTGGGCCTCACTAGTCATCCGCCACACATTCACAAGTCCTTTACGGTGCATCCCATTAGAAGCAGAGTTAACCGCAAGCGTATTTCCAAGCTCACCATGAAGACGGTCCACATGATAGGACAAATCATGAAAGGCGCGTTGATATTGGTTCTCCGCCTTAATTAGTATTGAATTCTTCTCCTGATTCTCCTGATAACCCCACACAAGCGCACCAATCAGCAGCAGCGCGGTCAGCGGGAACATTACAGCACTTAATCTTTTGTACATAGGGCTACAAGACTCCTTTCGATAGCTTATTGGCGTTAGTTTGACAATAAACTAGGAGTCTTATGCACTGAAGTTGCTACACAATGTGACTATAACGTCCGCTCATGCTCTCTCTTCAATCTCAAAGCCACTGCTATTACTGCAAAGGCATTGTTTAAAGCCGGTTTGAATGACACCATGCTCTTTAATCCCTCTTAATATGTAGGTCTCACCACACTGTTTGCAAACGATACGTACTTTTATACGCAAAAAAAGACACCTCTCTCCTCTCTGGAATTCCTTACTAGGAACTGCCCTTCGAATATAAGTGTGTCCATCTCGATTATAGGTTAACCTCTTCTTCACGTTTCAGAAAGCGGAAAGGAGAACGGCTGTTGGCCCTAGCAACCTTTCCCATACCTCCATACCATAGGATAGCCATCAGAGGCACAATAAACCATATCCAATAGTTGGCTGTCGTACTCAAAATAAAGTCATATATCCCATGCCACATCCATGGCAACAGGAGAGAAAACACCAGAATTCTGCGGGTATGAACTCCTTTTGAGAACTTCGCCCTTCCCATATGGTAGCCCATGATCACACCAAACATAGCGTGTCCAGAAACCGGAAGAAGTGCTCTTAGAAACATTGATCCGATTGAAGCGTTGCTATACCAAGCGTACATTACATTTTCTATTGTTGCGAAGCCGAGCGAAATCGCCACAGCGTATAGTATCCCATCATATGGCTCGTCAAATTCGGTATGATTGTAAATCATATGGTACAGCACAAACCACTTTAGACATTCTTCCACGCCAGCGGATATGAGAAACGACTCCACGTAGGGACCACCATTTAGTCCCAGCATCAGCCCTCTCTGAATGATCATTACTGGAAACACAATCAGAAGGCCGAGCAAGAATACTTTAATGACTACATGAAGCGGTTCTTGATCATACTTGTCTTTCAGATAAAAAAAGGTCAACAGAGCAAGTCCCGGCGCTACTGCCGACGTAATGACCGATAACACGAGCACCGAATAACCTCCCTACACCCCTAAACCCTATTACTGCCGTTACACAGCAAGGTAGATGATAACTTTGATACAAGAATGACCGACATATCACCAACAACAAGACTAGGGCTGATCGGCCTAAACAATGGTCATCAGCCCCTAGTCTTGCCTAATTACTCCTGACGCTTAAAATGAGTGCACAATAACTGGACCGCATTCTCCGGCATCACTGTTTTCCCGTATTCATCGAGAACAGCTTCTGTGACCGGTGAGGAATCTCCAAACTCAGCAAGTACGCCAACAAGACCTGACAACGCCGTTTCTTCAAATTCCTTTGGATCGAAATACAGATACCATTTATTGTTATAAGAATACAGTTTCCCCTGGGAAGTAATATTACCGATGAGCACATGAGCCGCTTCAACCAGAACCTCGAAATCGCGGAATGCATATACAATGGAGTCGCTTTGTTCAAGAGTAACTTCCATTTCATAAATCTCTTCTGGCAATTCTTCTTCCCCGGACGCACCGTACTGATGGTGATCATATTTTCCTCGGGTCACTATAACGACCATGCCTTGCGCGGGCAATGCGAAAACTTCTACGGCAAGCGGACCCGTGGCATCAAAACCTAGTTCACTATATGCTTGATCCATCATCTCCGTAAACAGGTCATGAACCTTAGGAACTTCCTGCCACATGTCTTCCTTCTGGATGCCCCGCTCGCTCAGGTCGTCAAAAGTGAGGAAAATCCGTATCTTATCTTGACTTAATCGCTCTATTCTCATGACAGGATCCTCCTTTTGCAAGCTCATTTATTATAATGTATGATGAGTCCCGAGTAATGAGCCAAAAATGGTTACTATGTAAGTATGTTATCATTTTGCCGAGATAAATGCACGTAAATAAATATATAAAATCCTCTCTATTGAATAAACCATTTTCAAGGCCCTGAATAATAAAAAAGAATCATTCTGCGGAATATTTCATCCCCAAAATGATTCTGATGGAGTCCTTTACGGTTACAATCCCGGTATGGTTGTATGCGTTTCTTTAAGAATCTGCTCTACTTCGCTCTTTACTTCAGGATTGCTGCGAATGAATTCCTTTAACAATTTAAGATTGGATTCCTTCGACTTCACTGGTGATTCAGTCTTATGCTCAGAGGTTGCGCTGCTTGAACCGTTACTTTGAGCATTACTACTTGAAACAGCAGTGTTACCAAAACCAGTCGTGGCCATACCGATTATTTTTTCTTTTGCTTTATCTGCAGCCCCACTCATGGAACCACCCGATTGCCCTAGCGAAGACATTAAAGAATTCCGCTTTTTGGACATAATCATACTGGCTGCGGCGCCCATCAGCACCCCGCATAAAAATGACGAAGTATTCATATTTCCAGCCTCCTTGTATGGTAAAATCATGTTTAGTGTTCGCGGAAAGATTCCGGCTCATACAACCTAATAACAAGAAAGCGAGTTGAAAAAAGTGGGTAAAATGACATCAGTGCTCCTATTGGCTACCTTGCTGCTTACAGCCTGTGGCAACAGCGGTGCAAATGGAAATACAGCCAAGGAAACAAACACCACAAACAATCCGCCCACGGCGGCAGCTACACAAAGCGCAGAAACTACGGCGCCAGCACCTGAAGCAACAGCCAGTCCTACCCCTGAAGCAACAGCAGATGGAGGTACTACAGGAAATAGTACAGCCAGTAAGGGTGAAGCATCCGCTGAAATTCCACTGCTGTACCATATGAACAAAAATTACGACATCGTCCCTAATGAGGAAGCTACAAATAAAAAAGTGGTTCTGCTCACTTTTGACGACGGTCCTAAAGATGCTGCAATGATTAACCCTTTGATGGATGTTCTGGACAAACATCAAGCTAAAGCCATCTTTTTCGTAAATGGTTATCGTGTTAAGGAGCATCCTGAGCTTCTGGAGTTAATACATAACCGCGGTGGAATTATCGGCAACCACAGCTGGGATCATATTGTATTGAAAGACAAGTCCTATACTGAGGTTAAAAAGCAAATCGAAGATGTTCAAAATATTGTCAAAGAAACATTGGGAGAAGCTCCTCACTTTTTCCGTCCGCCACATGGTGCCGGTGGGGATGTTGGCAAGAAGGTCGCGGCTGAGAATGGAATGTTATACATGACCTGGTCTGTAGGCTCACTTGACTGGGAAATGAAAGAAAAGGAAACGGGTAAGACAGAAAAATTGATCAGTAATGTTACCGATCAGCTGCATTCCGGCAGTAATATCCTGATGCATGAGCTACCATGGACCGTTGAGGGACTGGATACCTTGCTCACTACACTTGAGGGTAAAGGCTACAGCTTTGTTGATCCGCGCAGCATTGAGCTAAAAATGCGTTGATCTTCTCATCTTTACATGTCCGATAGTTGCTTCGTCAGTGCAATTGTTTTCGAATCAAACAAAAATAGAAGGGGGTTCCAAAAGCCATTTGCATGGCTTTGGAACCCCCTTTTTACGCTACCAGTTTTCCTTACTGGAAAGAGTATGCACTATTGGGTTGATTTACGCAGTGTCAGCACATGCATTTCAGCAGGACTGCCCCAGCGAAGTGGCAGATGTGCTGTTCCAAACCCTCTGCTGATCAGCAGCAGGGCATTTTTTGCGGAACCGTCCCCTCTTGGCCAACTAAACTTTCCAGCGTCATATTTATGATAGAAATGCTCTACATGTCTTTGACCCACAAATGGAAGGATCACCTGCCCCCCATGCGTATGACCTGCCAGAATCAGGTCCGCTGGCACACTCTGGCGCTTCGATAACCAAAGCGGATCATGTACAAGAATAATACGACAGGTATCTTCAGCAGAAGTGTTTGTGGTTAATGGCGGAAAAGGACCGTATGGAGTTTTGCCCCCATTTTTCGGAAAATCAATTCCGGTTAACCAAAGTTTAGCTCCCTCACGTTCAAAAGCCACATTTTCATCCATTAACAGTTTTGCACCACTGTCCTGAATAATCTCATCTACCCTTGAAATATTAGCCCGATAATCATGATTTCCATGCACAACATAGGTAGATGCAATAGAAGTAACTAGAGTCATATTATCGACAAGACGATTTAAAGGACTATCTTTTTCCGTTAGATCTCCTCCCAGAAAAACAACATCTACCCCACCCTTTAATGGTGTCAGAAGCGCGGAAGGAAGGCGGCGGCGATGGATATCTGTTATAAACAAGATACGAAATCCATCGAACTCTTCAGGTAGCGAATCTAGCATTATTTCCTCGGTAATAATTCTGTTTCTAAAAGCATTAATCACCATGATTATGACAACGACCGCAGCTATCAATAAAATGACCAAAGCCATTCCCCATGCCCATATGCTCACCATAATGTACTCAGCGGAGGCGCTCCTTCAATTCCCCACCAAAGCAGCCCGATTAGCAAAATAACAAAGGTAAAAATCAAAGAATTTACAAACATCTTGCTTAAACGAACTTTTTCTGAAGAATAAGTATCTGAACGAGAAGGAACAGATTCTTCGTCCTTCTCTTTACTTCCTGTGGAAGAGCGCTTTGCAGAACCTGCTGGGCGGCGAGCTTTTCTTGATAAAGTTGCCGTAGAAACCCGAGCGGTAGCATTTTTCTTTATAGGAGTAGACTTCTTTTCAGGAGTAGCCTTTTTTACAGCCTCCGAAGTCCGCTTCTCTTTTTTACTTTTGCCAGGATGTTTGCTTTCACTTTTGTGTTGTTTTTGTCGAGACTTTACCCGGCTTAATTCCTCACTCATGATTCCCTCCTATAGCGGATCACCAGACCTGAGATCAGGTCGATGAAGAAGTGACATAGTATAGGGGCCCAGAGGCTGCCCGATTGAATGTAAATATATCCAAGACCATAACTGCTTAAGAATACCCAGCCGGTAGGTACAAAGTGACGTAAATAACGGACATGAATAAGAGCAAATACTATACTCGTCCAATAAGGGCCAATGGAATATTGGATGGCTCCGCGGAATAAGAGCTCCTCACATACCGATACAATTGCTGCTATGACGATAATATGCCACACAGGGCGATTTCGAAATAAAAGGTCGTTTATTCCACCATCATCCATGCTTTCCTCAGGGACAATATGTGTCAATAAATAGTCAACAATTAGCATTGCAGCAGCAAGACCAAGGCCCCATGCCACAAAATGTACTTTTTCTGGAATAATTAATAGCTGAAAAGGATTTCTTTTCTGAAATAATATCCATATCAAACCGATAATTAATGTGAGCCCCTGAGTGATATAGAGATTGAGCAGCAGAAGACGGTCTGTCAACTGGCCTGGTTCTACCTTTTTAACCTTAATCTCGCCAAATTTGAATTTTTTCATCGTGACCTGCCTGTTCTTTATTTTTTTCGGGCCGCTCCGAGAGAGAAACCGTCCATAGTGTTGCTATCAATACATAATACATAGGATAATCCCCCCAGAAAAAGGAGCATTTATTATGAGCAAACGTAAGTCCCGCAATCAAATGTTATACACGCTAGTTTTTTTGTTTTTCTTAGTTTGCGCCTTCGCCGCATTTTTTACTGGCGTCAAGGTTGGCGCAGACAAAACTGAAGCCAAATATGACAATCAATCAAGCATGAATGGATTAGTAGAATTCACGGGCTCGTATCAACAGCAGGATCTTGTTACTTTCTATCATAACGTATTTTTGCCCTATCGGGAATTCAAGCGGAATTGGAACATTCAAGTAGATAAGTTAGCGCGCAGCACAGATGCTCGTATGAATGCGGCAGTAATGAAGAATCTAAGTATTCTAGCAGATCAGCAATATGAAAGAGTTAATCAAGATTCAATTTTTACTAACTCTCCTCTATTACATCAGTCACAGGTCAATGTTCTCAAAAGCTTAACTTTATTTTCTAAGGCCTCCGGCAAAGTCTCTACCAGTGCCTCTGGTGCAGAGACAGCCAAGTTATTGAAAAATGATGAATTTACAACCGGCGCCGTGAAGTACGGTCTGTTAGCACAAAAGAACTTCTATGATTCTATGCTAAAATGGGGCTCTAAGACAAACCAGAAAATACCTTCTGCACCTGGCGAACTAAAATCGATGTCTTTCATCCAGTGGAAAAAAATGCCGCTTCTTTTGAAGAATGCTTCTATCGCTGATATGATGCTGAATCGCGGAATTTTTGCAGGTTATGATCCTCAGGACATCACTGCTAAAATAGACGATATGATTTACTCAGGCACTGCAAGCTCATTAAATCTTTCGGATATCCAGTCCTCAGTAACCTTGTTGATTTCTACAGGTGCTGTGCAGGAACAGAATTTTGTAAAATGGCGGGAACAGTATTATAACAGGGAGACACTTCCACAGCTTCCGTTCTTTTTTGAATAGAACCAGTTATTGAATCATAACGAAAAATGAAGTTCACTTCAAGAAACGCTGCTTGCAAAGCCTATTGACACAACTTGCATACCGTGTTACATTATGAAAAAATTAATCATTCAAAACCGATGATGGAACAAAGATCCTGGAAGTCTTCAGAGAGCCGGTGGTTGGTGCAAACCGGTGACGAACAGCTATCTTTAGCGCTCCTGAGATATTGTATCGAACCTTAAAGTAGGTACAATCGGATCAACTCCGTTAACAGTGTGGCCTATGCAGGCCAATGAGGCTGCTTCTTCCAAGTTGCAGTGAATTAGGGTGGTACCACGAAGATAACTCTCGTCCCTTACTACGGCAGTAGTATGGGGTTGGGAGTTTTTTTTAATTCCCTAATCCCCCATAAATACTACCTTATGCCCAAAGTTACCGATTTCGCGGTACTCTTGCACGCTGTTTCTTTTGTGCGACACCGCGTTGATCTACTATTATTACATGTTTTTCTCTACTAGTTCGTGAACCTTCTGGTATTGTGGACTGCCCATCAGGGCGTCCTCGACATATAAAGCTTTTCAACTTTAAGGGGGATAAGAAACCATGTTTAAAGTATTAGTATCGGATCCAATCAGTGATTTGGGCATTCAGCAATTGATGGACGCAACAGATGTAGTTGTAGACAAAAAAACAGGTCTCAGTGAAGATGAGCTCGTTGCAATCATCGGTGAATATGATGGTCTACTCGTCCGCAGTCAAACTACAGTAACTGAAAAAATTATCGAAGCTGGAAAAAACTTAAAGGTCATTGGTCGTGCAGGTGTGGGTGTAGATAATATCAAGCTGGAAGCTGCTACTCAACGTGGGGTTGTTGTTATCAACGCTCCTGATGGAAATACCATTACAACTTGTGAGCATGCTTTTGCAATGATGATGGCTTTGGCCCGTCACATTCCACAAGCTTATGCAAAAACAATTGGTGGAACCTGGGATAGAAAAACCTTCGTGGGTGTAGAACTTCGCGGCAAAACTTTAGGTGTACTGGGAATGGGCAGAATCGGTAGCGAAGTGGCAAAACGTGCCAAAGCTTTCGGCATGGAAATCCTTGCTTTTGATCCTTTCTTAACTGCTGAGCGTGCGGAGAAACTGGAAGTAAAATTAGCTTCCGTTGACGATGTAGTCCGCGGAGCAGACTTCATTACTGTGCACACTCCACTTACTCCGGAAACACGCCATATGATTTCCCGCCCGCAATTTGAAGTGATGAAAAAGGGAATGCGCATCATCAACTGTGCCCGTGGTGGTGTAATTGATGAAATGGCGTTAGTAGAAGCTATTGATAGCGGTATTGTTGCTGGCGCTGCATTTGACGTATTCGAAAAAGAACCGCCACAAGCAGATCACCCATTCTTGTCGCATCCAAAAATTATCGTGACTCCTCACTTGGGCGCTTCTACAATTGAAGCTCAGGAGAATGTAGCGATCGATGTATCGGAACAAGTACTGCATATTCTGCGTAATGAACCGTTCATCAATGCTGTAAATATTCCTCCAGTTGCTCCAAGCGTAATGAACAAACTCCAGCCTTACTTCACACTTGGTGAGAAGCTGGGCAGCTTTGTTACCCAAATTACAGATAGTGCTATTCGTGAAATCCATGTTGAGTATGCGGGTGATCTGTCAGATGTCGATACCCAACCACTTACCCGCTATATTGTGAAAGGCGTGCTCTCCCGTCACTTCGCTGAGGATGTTAACATCGTTAACTCCATGCATTTGGCAAAAACACGCGACGTTAATGTAGTAATAACTAAAGCTTCCAAAACTAAAGGCTTCACTAATCTGATTACCGTGACCCTTAAAACAGATCACGACCAAGAGCGTCTCGTAGCCGGAACATTGCTGCAAGGTTATGGAGAAAGAATTGTTCAAGTGAACAAGTTCCCGGTTGATATCGCTCCTGAAGGACATCAAATTGTAGTATCCCATAACGACAAACCAGGGATTATCGGACTTGTGGGCACATTGCTGGGCGAAAATGATGTCAATATCGCCTCCATGCAAGTGGGACGTAAAATCGTTGGTGGCGAAGCAATCATGCTGCTGACCGTTGATAAAGCTGTACCTACTCATGTGCTTGTGAAGCTTGCTGGCCTGCCAGAAATCAACACTGCCGAAGAAATCATTCTTCTGTAAGCAATACGATAGAAATCAAACAACAGAGCAGCGATCCTCCCTTTATAGGAGTTTCGCTGCTTTTGTTGTTGATCGTCGACCCATTTCGGCTTCATTTACAACACCGAATCGAGTTCCCTCGTGGAGGCTTACGGACACCCTTGAGGTTACGGACCCAGATGACCCTATATGCAATAATTCCGCCTTTGAAGCAGGGTTTCGGACTCCAGTGCCACTATTCCTCAAAAAGAGAGCTAAATCAGGTGTTTTGCCTATCAATAGCGTCTATGGGGACCGATAGCGTTCTTAATATACGAAAATGCTGCATTTAAGATCAGCTGTGTCCTATACTGCTTCGTACGCACAAATGGGATCAAACAGATCAAGTTTGCTGTTTAGACTAAGAATGCGGGAACAGTCCGACCATCGATGTCTGTAAATCCATACTTTTCAGCCAGCGTAGCAACCTGCTGCGGTTGTCCGGTCATAGACATGACCTTAGGATCGGCTGCTAGAGCAGCGGCTGCTCTACCGATATAGGTTGTGGATTCAGTCATCTGCAATTCTTCAACCTCATGCCAATGCTCCTCATCCGTGTTCATGCTCTCCAACACCGCCTCTGTCCTCATCCAGCCCGGAGTAAGCGGAATAACTGCAATGTTGTCCTCTTTAAGCTCATTCGATAACCCGTAGGCCATGCGGACAAGTGAGTTTTTAGAAAGATCATAATAGAAGTTTCCAAGATATTTGTAATGATCCCAAAAGGTTGTGTGGATGATTAGACCGCCAGCTTTTGCCTCACGCATTAATGGTATTGCATAATAATTTGTTATCAACTGTGCCCTCACACCCGCATTAAACATATTGTCCCAATGCGCTGTAGGAAGCTCCCAGAAAGACTTCTGCTCAATAGGTAAATCGTTGCCGCCCCATACATTATTGACTAAAATATCAAGCTTTCCTTGCTCTGAAGCAATCTGGCGAATGACCGCCTCTGTCTCCTGATCTTTTGTATGATCACATCGTATGGCGCTGCCGGACCCTCCCTCCGCTTTTATTTCCCTAAGTACGTTATCAATGCTCCGCTTGCTATGCTCTATGCCAGAAGCCTCTGTCGTTCTGCCCGTAATATAAACGAATGCACCTTTCCTTGCCAGCTCCAATGCAATTCCTCTACCAGCACCTCTGCTGCCTCCGGTGACCAATGCTACTTTTCCTTTTAAAGTCATGTTCTCAATCCTTTCTACACTTGTTTTTCTCTAAATGTTCTGTATTTAATCCTTACCTTATATAAGTATAATTCTTTAATATGACATCAACTGACATATATAATATAATAATTAATTAAGAACTAACTAACATTTATTAGGAGGAGGAATGTTCCCTTAATGAGAGCCGATCGTTTGTTATCCATCTTACTTTTGCTGCAAAATCGTGGAAAGATGACGTCCCGTGAGCTAGCCCAGACCTTAGAAGTGTCTGAACGAACTGTGTTTAGAGATATGGAAGCCTTATGTACAGCGGGAATACCGATTCTTGCCGAACGGGGACGCGAAGGGGGTTGGATGCTCACAGAAGGATACCGGACCTCCTTAACGGGTATGAAGCCCTCAGAAATTGCTACTCTGCTGCTGTCCGCAGACTCCTCAATCTTAAAAGATCTGGGTATACAAAACGACTTCTCTTCTGCCGTGCTTAAGCTGGAGGCTGCTTCCCCATCCAGGCCGAATAATCCAGCCAGTTACCTGAGCCAGCGCATTCATATAGATGGTGCCAGCTGGCACCCTTCCGACGAGACATATCCGTTCCTATCTGTCCTGCAGGAAGCTGTTTGGGAAGACCGTAAAGTAAAGATCACTTACCCACGGAATGACGAGATGAAGGAGCGTTTCATTGAACCTCTCGGGTTAGTCGCAAAACGTGGAGTTTGGTATGTAGTGGCACGAACCGAGGGTGAAATGCGGACTTTTCGCGTGTCGAGATTAATACAAGCTGACGCAACTTATGAATCATTTGTCAGACCTGAGGCTTTTGATTTAAAAAGCTACTGGGAACAATCGACTTTAGCTTTTAAAGCAGCACTGCCAAAATATGTAGTGAACTTAAAGGTGAATGAGTCTATTCTTAAAGAATTACAACGTGAAAGATATGTAACTATAACTTTAGTAGAACCCTCTGCTAATACTGGGTGGATGAACGTGGAGGCCGAGTTTAATGCTATAGAATCTGCCTGTCGTATCGTACTCTCTTTCTCTCCTTCAGTTATTGTTTTAGCTCCTATCGAACTAGTAGGAATGGTAAAGTCTGCTATTAAAACAATTTCCACAATATATGAGGAATTTTGACATGAATTCTAAATATCTACTACTTAAAGAAGATTTATGACACTTCTCTATAGACCAATGACCTATAAATCCCCTATAATAACACCATTACATAAAATTTAATAAGGGGGACATTTTACCAATGAGCTGGATGCACAAACTTCCGTTAAAACAAAGAATTGTTGCCGGATGTTACCTCGTTGCCGCACTGTTTGCTATTCCTGTCTTAGTTACGTTAATGATTCTAGGTCAATTTCTCGTAGGAATTATACTAGTAGTTGTTCTTGCAGGTCTGACTTTACCTGTTGCTCGCTTCGTGGAGAGAACGCTTACATCATCTTTTGATGATATTGCTAATGTATCTCACAGTATTTCGAAGGGCGATTTCACTAGCAGAGCGGACGAAAATGGCTCAATGGGTGACGTAAGCCGCTCCTTTAACACAATGATTGATAAGCTCAAGAAGATTCTGACCGATGCATCGCAGATCACCCGTCAAGTTATGGATGCAAGCCGCGGAATCGAAGATAAGAACCAGAACCTGAAAATTGTCATGGCACAAGTAGCCTCTTCTTCTACTGAGCTCGCTCTTGGTGCAAATGAAATATCTACGGATATCGCTGATATGACAGAATCCATTAAAGACATTGAGACCAAAGTATCCAATTATACGAACTCCACCAAAGAAATGAACAGACGTTCAATACATACCTTAGAACTTGTTGAGCAAGGGCGCCAATCCGTAGATACACAGGCTGAAGGCATGCGTAAAAACATAGAGGCTACACAAAAAGTGGCTGATACTATTGAAGCTCTCTCACAAAATGCCCGCGGGATTACGATGATCACCAAGACCATCACAGAGATCGCTGAGCAGACCAACCTGCTGTCACTGAATGCCTCCATCGAAGCTGCTCGTGCCGGAGAGCATGGTCGGGGTTTTGCCGTTGTAGCTCAAGAGGTCCGCAAGCTTGCTGAAGAATCTACGGCATCCACAAAAGAAGTATTCGGCTTGGTCCGCAGCATTGAGTCAGATATTAAACAAGCCATCGATAATATTGCCATCAATGAAGAGGTTGTGCAGGTTCAGAATGAAATGATCACTCAATCTGCCCATATTTTCGCACAAATTGTACAAAGCGTGCAGTACATTACCGAGCAAATCTCTTCATTCTCTGCGGAGAGTGATCTTATGCTAGAAAGTGCCTTGAAAATTTCCAGTGCAATTGAGAATATCTCAGCAATCACCGAAGAAACTGCTGCTGGCACGGAAGAGGTATCGGCGGCTATGAATGAACAGATTAATGCCCTGCAGTCTGTTGCAGAAGAAACGGAAAAAATGACCCAGGCCGTATTTAATCTGCAAAAAACCATTCATATCTTTAAATTCTAGTTCAAAACTATCAACTGCCACCTAAGCTGAGTCTTAGGTGGCAGTTTTTTTCGCGAGGCAAAACTTCATCTCTTGGACAAGACTTTCGTCAAATTTCGAGTTTTTTTAGCGGATTATGTTGACAAAAATTAATGAGGAATATATTGTAAAGGAAAATTATTCTTATCAACTATAAATTAATATTGGCAAAATCCTCGAAAGAGGATGACGCAAAACCATGGATCTACAGCCTCATTTTTTCGTTTGAGGCCATGATTGCCAGGTTGCAGAGGAACCAGGACGGCTGAACTATTGTTCAGTCTTAGCGGCGCCTTATGCCACCAACCTGTGCTTACTATAGAGCACAGGTTTTTACTTTTTGAGTATATTGATCTATCGTATCTATCCGGTAGATTAATAACTAATATATATCAAAAAACTTGTGAGGTGTTTCTTTTGAAGACAGTCGCAGATTACATGGCGGAAGCACTACGTAACCTTGGAGTCACCCATTCTTTTGGGATCATTGGCAAATCCATTTGTCCAATAGTTCTAAAGATGGTGGATTACGGTATTGAATTTATTCCCGGCAGACATGAAGCAAGCTCCGGATTCGAAGCAGCAGGGTATGCGCTGAAAACGGGTAACCTAGGCGTAGCATTTGGTACTTCGGGTCCTGGGGGAACTAACCTGCTTACAGCAGCAGCACATGCGAAAGCTAACAACCTACCTGTCCTATTTATTACCGGCCACCAATCCATTACAGAGCTTGGAATTCCTCAATGTCAGGACTCCACCTCTTTTCTGGCTGATTTAGCTGATATGTTCAGACCTGCCACCTTGTTCAGTAAATTGGTTGAACGTGGGGATCACTTTGGTACTATTTTTAATCATGCGATTTCTGTGGCCCTGACCAAACGGGGTCCTGTTCATCTTTGTATTCCTTTTGATGTACAAACTGAAGTATTGGAAGAATGCAATATAGTAATCCCAGAAAGAGAGTCTCTAATTAGTCAAGCTAATATCGATAGAGTCATCGATGCTATTCAAGCTGCTAAGAATCCTTTGATTATTGCGGGTAAAGGAATTAACCGCTCCGGAGCACATAAAGAGCTTGTTCAACTCGCAGAAACTTTTAATATTCCTGTAGTAACATCTCCTGGTGGAAAAGGGGCTATAGTCTGGGATCACCCACTCTATCATGGTCCTATTGGCGTTGGCGGTTCGACCCACGGGGACGATTTATTGAATAAAAGCGATTTATTTATAGTGCTTGGATCACGTTTAAGTGATATGACCATCTGTAATCTTAAACGGGAGAATCATCCAGCAACTTTAATTCAATTTGATATTGATCCAACCTTTGTCGGAAAAATACTATTGTCCAAAACGATACCGGTCACTGGGGACCTGCGCGATAATTTGGTGCACTGCCTAAATCATATTGACCCAAACACAATCACCAAACGTGAGGCTTTGGCCGATGCGGATTATTCAGAAGAGCTTCCAACCCTCAAGAATCTTTCCCTTGCTTCGGTAATGAGCACTTTAAGTGATTTGATCCCTTATAATAATTCAATTTTCGTTGATGATGGAAGTCATGGATTCCACGCTGCAAAATGGTACAAGGTTAAGAAACCGGGCAGCTTTGTTTTTGATGCGTATTTTGCTTGCATGGGTAATTCGATCGGCATGGCTATTGGTGCAAAAGTTGCTGCTCCTGAAGAAACTGTCCTCTGCATTACAGGTGATGGTTGTTTCATGATGCTCGGCGCTGAGATTAACACCGCTGTCTGCAAAGATATCCCTGTCATCTTTATCGTGGTCAATAATAAGCAACTAGATATGGCTCTTAAGGGTATGGAGAAAACCACAGGTCGTATCGATGGAACTCTATATGAAGTACCAATGGACGCCGTAAAATTCGCTGAATCTCTAGGTGCTAAAGGCTACAAATGTGAGACTGTGGATGAATTCACAGCTGCAATTAAAGATGCGGTAGCTCTAAACCATGTTGCCGTTATTGAACTACTAACAGACCGTGATGAAGTCCCTCCGACTGCACACCGTACTTTGAACCTAAACTAGGAGGCTAACCATGAAGGAAAATATCAACAGTGGTCTCAACCACTTCACGAATCTATCAGGAGACTATGGCGCAAAAGCACTAGCTCCAATTAAAGACCACTTCCCTGACTTGGCTGAATTTATTATGGGGAATGCCTATGGCGATATTTTTCAACGTAATACTATAGCCCCTGACTGGAAGGAAATCGCAGTCATTTCATCTTTAATTTCAATGGGTCAATTCGAACAGTTGGGCGTTCATTATGTCATGGCCCTTCGTGTTGGAGTTACCGTAGAACAGCTTAAAGGTATTCTATTACACTTAGTACCCGTTATAGGGGCACCTAGAATCATCACAGCTTTTAATATCCTGCTTGCAACCATAGAAGAAATCCAATAACCCAACAGTTCGACAACAATATACAAAATTCGACTTTATTATTGCATACACTTGAAAAATATGCCTATAATAGAGTCGGAATATCCCATTACTTGCTGTATAGTGTCGAATTTTGACTTTTATAAAACAGCTAAATGGATATACATGGCTGGATATTGCAGTCGAACTGTTTTGGACAAATTCAATCTATGGGAGAGATTTAGGCATGGGAAGTTTCGTTTTGAAGACAGACACTACAAACAAGGTTATTAACATTGAGTTAGATGGAACATTTTCTGAAGAAGATGGTCTAAAATCTATTCAAGCTTATCAACAAACTATCAATCCAATTACTCCAGCTGACTATGAACTAAAAATCGACTGCAGAAAGCTAAATGTAACTGCACCAGATGTTGTACCTCTTTTAGAAAGCTGCTTTGTAATGTTTAAGAATGATGGATTTGTAAAAGTAAATCTAACGCTTGAAAATAACCCGATCCTCAAAATGCAGCTTTCCCGTCTTGGCCGTAAAGCTGGACTCGATAACATCGAGATCATTTCTGCGGTTACAGTCTAGATCTTTTAATCTTAATATGTAGGCCACATTTTACTGCTTTCCTGGAGGCGTATTATGACCGGAATTCGTATTAAAGGCATTGATATCTATCATCCCAGCAATATAGTTGGTAACGACTTTTTCATTAAGCATTTTGACGAAAAAGGCATTGATATTCGAGGTCTATTATCCGCATTAGGTCGTATTACACGGTATAGTATTAAGGATGCGGATGAGAATTCCCTTACGATGGCTTTTGAGGCTGCCAGGAATGTTCTGGAGAAAAGTGGTCTCACAGGTGCCGATATCGACCTTATTGCCTATGCAAGTCAAACTCCTGAGTATATCTTTCCTACCAACTCATTAATGATTCACCGTTTGATCAAAGGCGCATCCCATACGATCTGCATTGACAGTAATGCTAATTGTGCGGGTATGACGGCTTCTGTGGAACAGGTTAGCCGTCAGATGCAAGCGAATCCTAGGATTAAACGAGCGTTGGTCATCGGCTCCGATTATGTAACCCCTCATACCGATAAGAATGATCCAGTCTATTACGCTAACTTCGGTGATGCAGCGGCGGCAGTCATTCTTGAACAAGCTGAGGATGTGGTCGGTTTCATTGACTCTATCTACCAAACGGATCCTTGTGTTTGCGATAATTCCAAGTTCCCGTGCGCAGGCCTGGCTAAACTGGGTAAACAAGGTGTAGCGGCTGGAGAGTTTAATGTGAAGTTTATTCCTTTTGATAATTCCATTTGTATAGATGCTGCTTCTGAGTCTATTCGTACTCTACTGTCTAACAACAATATCGCGCCTGAAGCCATTAAAGCAGCCTGCTTCTCACAGTTTTCATTGCCTAATATCTTAGAGATGTGTAAGAAAGTCGGCATTGATCGCAATGTAGCGGTATACATAGGGGATGAATTCGGATATACCTCTACCAGCAGCCCATTTATTGCTCTACATAAAGCTGTAACTACTGGAAAGATCGAACGTGGTGATAAAGTCCTGTTCTGGACAGTGGGCGCCGGTTGGCAAAATGTAGCATTTGTTATTGAATATTAGGAGCTGTATAACAAAAAGCGGCAAGCTAGGGATTCACCTAAGCTTGCCGTTTTTTAATATAAATATGAACGCAACATCAGGACTTACTTGCAAAGGTGAGCCCCTTTTCCGCGAGAGCACTCCGTAATAGGACGATCGCCTTTGGCCCCAATCCATGTAGCTGCAGAAGCTCTGCTTCAGTAAGCTTGCTGAATTGTTGAAGCTGAACATATCCAGCCCCATGCAGGGCTCGAAGCGCCGGCTTAGATAGTCCACCCGGCAGATCAGATTCGGTGCCGTTGACCATAGATATATACAGCCCCTTTATCACTGATATCCTTCATGCTTCTCCCAACCCATGGTACGCGCTACAGCGTCCTTCCAGGCGTTGTAACGACCTTCCCGCTCAGTTATACCCATCTCAGGCGAGAGGACCCTCTCAGCCTTGTTGAAGCTCTCTAGCTGAGCACGTGTCCAGACTCCGGACGTTAACCCGGCCAGAAGCGCCGCACCCAAAGCTGTTGTCTCCGCATAGGTTGTTCTAGTAACCTCACTGCCCAGGATATCAGACTGGAATTGCATCAGCAAATCGTTACGCACAGCTCCGCCATCCACACGAAGGCCGGTCAATGGCATGCCTGCGTCTTTTTCCATAGCTCCTATTACATCTCTAGATTGAAAGGCTAAGGACTCCAATGTAGCTCGTACCAGATGTCCTGAGGTAGTGCCTCTAGTAAGGCCAAATATGGCTCCACGGGCATACATATCCCAATAGGGTGCCCCGAGTCCGGTAAACGCAGGCACAACGATAACCCCTTCACTGTCCTCTACTTCCCGTGCTTTATCTTCTGAGCCTGCTGGCTCCTCTATAAGACCAAGACCCTCCTGCAGCCACTGAACAGCCGCTCCGGCCACGAACACACTGCCCTCTAGGGCATAATAGAGTTCATCTCCCATACCCCAAGCTACAGTGGTCAACAAGCCATGACTGGAGGCTACAGCTTCTGTGCCTGTGTTCATTAGAATAAAACAGCCTGTACCATAGGTGTTTTTGGCACTGCCGGGTTCTAGACAAGTATGTCCAAACAATGCGGCCTGTTGATCTCCAAGTACAGAGCGAATTGGAATGTCCGCCCCGAACCACTGTTTGTCTGCTACTCCAAATTCGCCGCCAGACATTCTTACTTCTGGCAGGATGACACGCGGAATACGAAGCTCTTCCATTAGCTCTTCATCCCAGCACCGTTCATGAAGATTAAACAGCATCGTACGTGAGGCATTGGTAACATCCGTGACATGTACGGCTCCGCAAGTAAGTCTCCAAATTAACCAGCTGTCGATCGTCCCCGCTAGAAGTTCCCCTCGATTCGCCCGCTCTCGGGCGCCATCCACATGATCCAGTATCCAGGAGATTTTGGTAGCTGAGAAATAAGCATCTACAACAAGGCCCGTCTTGCTCGCAATAACTTGCTCCAGCCCTTTACTTTTAAGTTCTTCACATTGCTCTGCAGTACGCCTGTCCTGCCACACAATCGCAGGGTATATCGGTTTGCCCGTTATTTTATCCCAGATTAAAGCTGTTTCTCTCTGATTGGTTATTCCGATGGCAGAGATCTCCTCAACTGCTATGCCACCCCGCGCAATAGCATCTCTTGCCGCTGCGAGCTGTGACGCCCAGATTTGCTCAGGGTCATGCTCTACCCAGCCTGGATGGGGGAAGGATTGTTTAACTTCATATTGACCTTGTGAGACCCATTTAGCCTCCGTATCGAACAATATGGCTCGTGAGCTGGTAGTACCTTGGTCTAAAGATAAAATCATTCTATGCCCTCCCAAGCAAAACCTACAAGATATGTTCCACGATGAACAAGATTAATGTGTTTGTTTCAACAAAAAGCACCTCTGCTGTCAGAGGCGCTATCACACATTGTGTTTGGAATTACTGTTTTTCGACAGGAAGTCTTAGCGTAAAGGTTGTACTTTCGCCTAGTTTGCTTGAAGCTGAGATGGTCCCGTGATGCGACTCTACAATATTTTTAACAATCGCAAGCCCAAGTCCCGTTCCACCTGATTCTCCCCGTACACGCGCCTTATCAGCTTTGTAGAAGCGGTCGAATATATACGGCAGATCCTCTGGTGGAATTCCAACCCCTTCATCCTGAATTTTAATCTCAAGATAACGACGGCCTTCTAATACACAAGTTCCTGTATGAACCGTGATTTTTTTGCCACCCTGTGTGTGGCGAAAAGCATTATCGAGTAAATTGGTTAAGACTTGTTCCAGTTTATCCTCATCCGCCGCCTTCAGAACAGCAATATCACTCTCTTGCTGTAAGTGAAGATGGATATCGCGCTCTTTCGCACGTACAGAAAATTTACGGTAGACTCGTTCCAGCAGTTCGTTCATGTCCACCTGAGCTTTCATCATATCCGTATGTCCGGCTTCCATTCGGGCAAGATCAAGCAAATCCTTAACCAGACGCCCCATACGCAGTGATTCGTCATGAATGACCTGGATCAGCTCACTGCTTTCTTCGGGGGATGAAGCCATCCCGTCCAATAAAGCCTCACTGTACCCTTGCATCATCGACAATGGCGTGCGGATTTCATGGGAGACATTAGCTACGAAGTCTCTGCGCATCTTTTCCAGACGCACCTCTTCCGTCACATCCCGCAGTACAGCAACTACTCCCCGGATGCTGCCTTCAGAATATAACGGTGCCATATGAACAGACCAGACGCCCTGCCGTACATGTACATTGGAGCGGTCATCGCCACCTTGCTTCAAGGTGCTTAAAAATAAAGGACGCAGGGGAGGAGGAACACTGCTCTCAGCCGTTTCGGGATGGAGCTCAGCATCACTCGCATGTTCCCACTGCAAATCGCTCCAGCTCTCTAGCAGAGCTTGGCCATGCGGATTGGTCAAAATAATCTGCCCTTCAATGTCAAAGGTGATCACAGCATCGCTCATACTGCGCAGTACGCTAGACAGATGCCCCTTCTCATGATGCAGACTGCGAATGTTCTCTTCAAGCTCCTCAGCCATGTGGTTAAAGGAAGTAGCCAACTGGCCAATTTCATCACTTGTGACAAGCGTAAGCCTTGTTCCGTATTCACCCCGGCGAATGTTATTCGCAGCTTCAATGACACGCTGCATCGGCTGAGTAATTTTGGTAAACAAAAACAATGCAAAAAATGTCGTCAAAGAAAATCCGATCATACAAGTATACATAAATAAACGTTTGATATCTCCGGAATTGGCAAAGTTACTGTCTATGTAGGGAAGCAAAAATAACCCCAAGGTAATAAGCACGACAGCGACCAGGCAGATGATCGTAACCCACAGTTTGCCGACAAGACTTCTCCAGAAGTTCACTTATTTAGGTACCTCTAGTTTGTAGCCTACGCCCCATACGGTCGTAATCATCGCTGCAGATTCCGGTGATACTTTATTCAGTTTTTCACGAAGACGTTTTACGTGAGTATCTACAGTACGCAAATCTCCGAAAAATTCATAATTCCAGACATCCTTAAGCAGTTCTTCACGAGAAAATACTTTATCAGGCGAAATAGCCAAATAATGCAGAAGTTCATATTCTTTAGGTGTCAAACTTACTTCTTCACCACCAGCAGTCACACGGTGAGCATCATGCTCAATAATAAGATGAGTAAATACAATGTTATTGCTGGAATTGCTCTCCTTGGACAAGAAAGCAGTCGCCGAAGAACGGCGCATAATAGCCTTCACCCGGTAAATGACTTCACGTGGACTGAAGGGCTTCACAACATAATCGTCTGCGCCCATCTCAAAGCCTTGGACACGGTTGATCTCTTCGCCTTTAGCTGTAAGCATTAAGACCGGTGTTGACTTCACTCCTCTGAGTCTTGTCAGCACTTCCATCCCATCGATGCCAGGCAGCATAACATCCAGCAAAATCAGACCGTAGTCATTTGCTGTTGCTTTACGAAGAGCGATTTCTCCGTCTTCCGCTTCATCGATTTCATAACCTTCTTTTTCAAGATACATCTTTAGCAGGCGGCGAATGCGTTCCTCATCATCCACTACCAGAATTCTGTTTAAATGATCTGCCATTTCACTACAACCCCTTCATCAATACAGTAGAACGTAACCTTTAAACCATTGTGCAACGTTAACAGGTAAACTATGCTCAGTCCGTCCCCGCGTAAGAATGAAGTCCGGCGATGACTAAATTAACGCCAACCAGAGTAAACATTACGACCAGGAAGCCAAGCACAGCCAGCCAGGCAGATTTTCTTCCTTGCCATCCACGAGCCAAACGTAAATGAAGATAAGCGCTATAGAAGAGCCAAGTGACAAGCGCCCAGACTTCCTTAGGATCCCATCCCCAGAATCTTCCCCAAGCGATTTGCGCCCATATCATTGCAAAGATCAAAGCGCCTAATGTGAAAATAGGAAAGCCAATGGCTATCGCCCTATACGTAATCTCATCTAGATCGCCCTCATCAATTCCGTCCATCACTGGGTGTAAAGCAGTGCCCAGCGGTTTACGTACGATCAAGCGAAGAACTCCGTAGAGGATTAATCCGGAAAGGAGTGACCAAATTACAGTATTAAACTTCCGTCCAGCATTTACACCATTCATCCAAGATGGTGCCTCAAAGAGTGGTTCTTTTATGCCAAGAAACGACTGGAAGCTCTCAATTTCGCTATTGTGAGGTGCCACAATCGGCGGCATTCGATAACTCACTTTCTCTATTGTACTATTTTCCTGCCCGGGGCTGTCAATCGTAACGTTCGGACGGACAAAAACAGTTTCATAGCCTGCTCCGCGGAATGCAAAAACAGAACCCAGAAACCCAATTATAACAATGATTGAAAAGAGAGTAAATTCGACCAGCCTCTGTTGCTTGCGATCCGCCTTCTCTTTACTGGAAAAATTGACTGTTCGCAGCAGATACATCAGTCCCGCCGCAAACCCTACTGCGAAGAAGGATTCACCTAGTGCAGCCAGTGTTACGTGGATCTTTAAGTAGTTCGATTGAAGAGATGGAATCAGCGGCTGTACTTCCTGTGGAAATACTGCGGCATAAGCCATCACAATAATACTGATTGGAACTGCAAAAAGACCCAAGATTACCTTACGATAAATAGCGTACATCACAGTAAAGGCAACCATCACCATCATCGATAAAAAAGTCATGAACTCATACATGTTGCTGACCGGAATATGCCCTGAGCCCGCCCAGCGTGTAAAGAAATAAATAAGATGAAAGATAAGACCCATTGAAGAGAAAATAAAAGCAATTTTGCCCCAACGTGCGGTATGTTCCTCCGGCTTGCGGCCTGACCACTTGCGACCCATGATGGCGATAGTGAATAACATAAACGAACCGCTGTATAATAAAAATGCGGCAATAAAGACAGCGCTGCTGATGTCGAGCAAGCTCATGAAAGGCCTCCTCCATTATCTAATGATTTTTCATCGACTACCAGATCTACTTTTTCTAAAATAGAAACGATCTCACGGCGGAACCCGAACCAGTTCTTGTTCGTATGTCCTCCGAGGATAAGCTCCCCGTTAGCAACGGTAAGCCAGATACGTCTATGCTGCCAGTAGAAGCCAAGCACTAAACCCAGCATCACGATTGCTGCACCTAGCCATACAAACGGCATTGCACGATCAATACGTATATTCAAGTAAGTAGTCGATTCCGAAAAATCAACGTCGCTCATGTTGTCCACTTCAAGCTCAAGAAATCTATTGCTCCCGCCAAGCTTATCGTTAATGGCAGCCTGTTGAAACTGCGCCTTATCCACCTGTTTAGGAAAATAGAAATACTGCTGCCCTTCCGCCGGGAGATCCGGACCTTGTATCAGGAACAAAAAAGCAGGTGCATTCGGATAAGGTGATTTGGAAATCGGCTGACCCTCCTCATTTAGACCAAAATCCATATACTTTTCTTTCAAAGTTAAAGTATAAGGACCCGCCTGAATTGCCCGCTGAGGGTTCTTCATGTCCAGCTTAAATTTGCCGTACGCCTCGCCAGTGGTGGAATTCTTAAGCTCAGGCTGTACCGAACGCAGCACAGGGGTCAGATCATAATCAAACTGATACGCTTTCAATCCTTTATAATCCAAAGGTGAATTTACTTGGATATCATGTTTCGTCACCTCGGATAGCTGCGGTTCCTTCGAAGGGTCTCCACAATCCGCGGTGCATTCATAAAGCACAGCTTGGGTCTGGAATAGCTTTGGAAGTATTTTTTTGCCGCGAAATTCCTCAGGCATCTCTTCCTCCGTATAAAACTCCACGGTAAATTTCTCATTTTTCAAATAATAGGTGGTGTCCGGAATCTGTGTGATCTCCCCTTGCGGGAAAGCAAGATGCTGATCCATGTTCAGTCCCGGCAATCCTCTTGCTAATACAGCAAGTAAAAAAATAATTAAGCCAATATGTATTACATAAGGTCCCCAGCGGCTGAAGCGATGTTTCTCTGCCAGCAGAGCCCCTCCATCCGTCTTCACGCGATAGCCCTTTTTACGCATAGGCTGAATTACCCGGGCTACCCAAGCTTCTGGTTCCTCTTGTACTTCAGTCACTAACACAGCTTTTTGCCGAGTTAAGAACTGACGATGTTTCCGAATCTTCTGTCTGGTTAAGGCCTTATAGAGCGGAAGTACTCGATCCAAGCTACAGATCACAAGTGAAGCGCCGATCATTACGAGTAGAGTTACAAACCACCAGGATTCGTATGTATGTGAAAGTCCAAGTTTGTGATAAATATATCCGGCTGTTCCGTACTCTTGCTTGTAATAAACTGAGGCATCAATATTAAGAAAAGTACTCTCCTGCGGGAAAATCGTCCCCAGCATAGAGCCTATAAGTGTCAACACGATCAGGTAGATCGCTATTTTGACGGAAGAGAAAAAGTTCCACACCCGATCAATAATCCCCGGGTTAACGCGCTGAGATCGGCGAGCTACGCCATCGTAACGCATTTCCAAATTCTCGCCCCAGTCTGATTCCTTCCCCAACGGCTTCCCGCATGCTTCGCATAAAACAGTACCTACAGGGTTCTGGTGACCACATTCACATTTGGTATTGGTTATAAATGCCTCGCGTTCACTCATCAATCCACCAGCTTCCCAATTTGATCATCAAGTGAATTCAAATCAAGCTGGCCGATATGAATGTTGTCAATTTTACCCTTGGAATTAATGAATAAGGTAGTTGGCAGCGGAGAAATACCATAACTTCGTACAGCATCACGTCCAGTGTCCATCAAAATCGGAAAATCGATGTTTACCTGCTTCACAAAATTCTCGACAGTCATCCGGTCTTCGCCCACATTAATGCCTAAGACCACTACGTCTTTGTCCTTCCATTTCTCCCATTGCGCTTGGAGAGCCGGCATTTCTTTGACACAAGGTGCACACCAAGAGCCCCAGAAATTAAGCACAATAGTCTTGCCCTTATATTCGTCTAGGGTATGAGCCAGACCGTCAAGCCCAAGCAAATCAAAGGAAGGTGCTTTGCTCCCTTCCTCTGGTTTGCCGCTTCCCCCAAATACAGAGGAACCGATGGCATAACCGCCCACTATAACAATTAGAAACAGAATCACGATTTGAATTGGTTTTCTTGCTTTACCCACACGTAAAGCCCCCTTCTGTGACGCAACTCATACTTATGTTGTAAGGTGTGAACATCCTATGAACATTATAGCGAATTTCGTCACAGCTTTAGGGGGTTTAATTGTGAATATTCTGTGTCTTTATGACTCTTTACGTGGAGTTCTTTCTTTAAGCAATCCTGCTTTGGCAATTTGCTGCAGATGGTTAATTTCATCCTTGGTCAAATGACGGTAAGAGCCACGTTTGAGATTTTGCAGCATAATATCCCCGAATGAAATCCGTTTCAGACGGAGTACGGGGTGTGAAATCGCATCAAACATGCGTCGTACCTGACGGTTACGTCCCTCGTGAATCGTGATGCTGATAACCGCTTCCTTATTTGCCTCATCAATATCCTTGTACTCTACTTCCGCAGGCGCTGTCATGCCATCTTCCAGCTTGATGCCAGCTTTCAGCTTGTCCAATGCAGTGCCATGCGGTATACCCTTGACCGTAGCATGATACGTCTTAGGTACATGATGCTTCGGATGAGTCAGCAAGTTAGCAAAGTCCCCATCATTCGTCAGCAGCAGCAAACCTTCCGTATCGTAATCGAGCCGGCCTACAGGGTAAACCCGTTCAGTAATTCCTTTTAGGTAGTCAGTTACAACCTTACGACCTTTTGGATCGGAAGCGCTTGTGATTACTCCCTTAGGTTTGTTGAACATAATATAGATTTTGTTCTCGCCCCGGATCAGTCTACCGGAAACTTTAATAATATCTGTTGCGGGGTCCACCTTCGTGCCAAGCGTAGTTACGAGTTCCCCGTTGACTTCCACTTTACCGGCCAAAATCATTTCTTCACACTTGCGTCTGGACGCCACACCGGCCTGCGCCAAAATTTTCTGTAATCTTTCCATATTCGACTAGTCACCTCAGATCAATGATAACCATCAGAGGGATAAATCACAAGTTCATTCCAAGGAAAAAATGCTCCTGGGCAGGAATTATTGTGGGGTTCGATGATTAAAGGGGAGATTTGGTAGCGTTCTACTAATTCTAAAACGAGTTTAGCCGTTGCAAAAAGCTGCTCCTGCCTTCCGGATATTGGAGGATCGCCCACTTTCTTACCAAAATCACCTTCCAAACAAATATGAATATACTCCGGATCTGTCAGTAGCGGTGCTGCATAAATTGCGCCATCCACTCCTACCCAGAAGTCAAAACCTTTACCGTTAATGGATGTGCAGCTAGAATGATGCAGAATAAATCCTTTATAGTTCATTGCGGAATGCCCCCCTCCACATTGCTGCAATAGCATATGTTCAGGGGGGCAATGGGGTGACTATCCAAATAATAGCAAACACACAGCGATCGCGGCGACAAAGCCGACAACATCGGAGAACAGGCCAACCTTAAGCGCATAACGGCCATTCCGTACGCCTACAGCTCCAAAGTAAACGGTCAAAACATAAAGCGTAGTATCTGTGCTCCCCTGTATGGTGGAAGCAATCATACCAATTAAAGAATCCGGGCCATGCACACGGATTAGATCCGTAGTGTAAGCAAGCGACCCAGTCCCCGTAAGCGGCCGCAGAAGACCAAGCGGCAATACTTCTGCCGGAACACCAAGCCCCCGCAGGGCTGGGGATATGAAGCCCATAAAAAAATCCAGCGCACCGGAAGCGCGAAAAACGCTGATCGCAACCAGCATCCCCACAAGATGGGGAATAATCGCAATGGCCGTGCCAAACCCATCTTTCGCACCTTCAACAAAGGATTCGTAGACTGGCACTTTGCGCGTAAAAGCATAGAGCGGGATGAACGTGATCATGACCGGAATCGCCCATGCCGATATGAGACTGATAAACTGGTACAAATCACGTTCACCCTTTCAATGAGGAATTAGGGAGTGTTGTCTTCGCCAAAGGAGGAACCCCGGACTTTGCTGAAGGGGGCTTCGGCGGTTTGCGCAATAAAGTCAACCTTCGGAAAAACCGGTCTGCCGCAATCGCTGCAAGTGTAGCCACGGCCGTTGCTGCAAGTGTTGTACCTACTATGCCTGCGGGATCGGCTGAACCATAGTTTAACCGGATGGCAATCATTGTGGCCGGGATAAGCGTAATGCTTGCTGTGTTAAGCGCTAGAAGAGTACACATGGCTGGTGTCGCGGTCTCTTTATCAGGGTTGAGCTTTTGCAGCTCCTGCATCGCCTTGATGCCCATTGGCGTTGCGGCATTGCCTAGTCCGAGCAGATTAGCACTCATATTGGAGAGAATATATCCTATGGCAGGATGCCCTTTCGGCACATCAGGGAATAAAAAAGCTACGACAGGGCCAAGCACCTTGGCAATCTTTTTAAGCAAACCTGCATCTTCTGCTATCTTCATAATCCCAAGCCAGAACACAAGCACACTGATTAAGCCAAAACTTACCGTTACCCCACTCTTGGCTCCGTCGAATACGGCGGCTGTAAACTCATCCATTCTGCCGTTAACGGCGGCGAACAGAAAACCGATGATGATCATTCCTAGCCAAATCCCGTTAATCATGGATACGCCTCCTTCTTCATTCATCAGCCCATTTTCTTATTTCGAACTCGCTCCCATTTCAAATAGAGCCTTCAGTGCACTGCCCAGCGCCTGGAACCAATTATTTGCCGGGTAAGCCTGTGCTAGTGTGGGACTGTACTTTTTCATATAAGCAGATTGCTCAGGAGGCAGGTTCTCAGGAGTATACACCGGCACGCGACCTATTTCTTTTCCGCCCAGCTCCAGCACAAGCGCTCCTTGCAATCCAAAATTCGCTCGTGTAGCTTCGGCTGAAGCACTTTCCTTCTGATTTAAAACAAGTTTCGTGATCACTCTATTTTGTTCACCTTGTCCAAGTGGATAAGCAAAGGTTTTGGAGGTTACAAAGTTATAGCCCGACACGGCATCACCACGTTCGATCAGTGTTTTGAGCGGATAGTGATTAAACCCGAAGTTTAGCAGGGAAGCATGATCATTCCAGTCATCGCCGTCATTTATAGTAACTGCGACAAGCTGCTGGCCGTTTCTGGTGGCAGAGCTGACAAGGCAGCGCAGTGCTTTTTTGGTATAACCTGTCTTTACACCGTCCGCTCCCTCGTATAAATACAGCATCTTATTTTTGTTTCTCCATTTGTAATCCCATTTCTCATTTGGATTGTCTGCAGTTTTCTCCTGCGTCTTCACAATTTCTTTAAATACAGGATTATGAAGAGCATAAGCGGTCAGAACAGCCAAGTCGTTAGCACTAGAATAATGCCCTTCAGCGTCAAGACCATGGGGATTAGCAAAATGAGTATGGGTTAGCCCTAGCTCCTCAGCCTTAGCGTTCATAAGGTATACAAAACCTTCCTCAGAACCACCGATATGCTCAGCGATCGCCGTTGCTGCATCATTCCCTGAGCGCAGCATCAGGCCATACAGCATATTTTCCAGCGTCATCTCTTCTCCCTGCTGCAAGTAAATAGAAGAGCCTTCTTTCGCATAGGCATTTTTTCCTACTTTGACTTTAGAGGCTAAATCACCATTCTCAATGGCGACGAGGGCGGTCATAATTTTGGTCAAGCTGGCAATAAGCATAGGCTCATCCCCACGGCTGCTGTACAAAATACGCCCAGATTCCACATCAATCAGTGCCGCTGCTCTTGCATGTGTAGAGATAGAGCTGTTCTCGGCCTGAATTGAAGATAGCGGCGCCAGAAGCAGCAGCGAAAGGCACAATATTAAGGCGAATGGCCATTTACGGGTTATTGTCTTCATGTTCATCCTCCGGCTTCTTATCGGATCTTAAGTAAAAGTGTTTATGTTGTACAAGTGTATGCGGACCAGCCTTAGGGTATGTCCACTCCTTGGGATGTTCCACACAAAATATCCCCACAACGTGAGGCTTTGCTTCGATACATTCTCAGGTAATTTGGGGATCAAAATATACTTTCTGACACGTCAAAAAAGGGACACCGCCTGTGTATGGCGATATCCCCGAGGCTATTTGTAGAATTATGTGTACCTAATGAGTTGAAGATTGAGATGTACTTGGATCGGTTTTAACAGGTGCTGCTGCCGGTGTGGCAGGTGTTGGCGGCGTTTGAGCTGCAGCATTACCGGTTTGGAACATCGTTTGAATTTTGTCGATGAGCCCTGGTGTTGCATCGATGATTTTTTCGAATAGGTGAGTTTGATTGTCCAGAGGGACAATATTCACTCCATCCTTACCTACCACTAAAAAAGCGATCGGTCGAATGGAGACGCCTCCCCCGCTACCTCCACCAAATGGAAGCATTTTGACTCCACCTTGGGAGCTTGAACCACTTATAGAATCTTCTACTCGATAATCACTACCACCAGCAGCAAATCCAAAGGCAACTTTACTGATAGGCAGGATAATGCTGCCGTCAGGGGTTTGTACTGGATCACCGACAATGGTATTCACATCTACCATACCCTTGATATTTTCCATCGCTGTTTGCATTAGGCCTTGAATAGGATGGTCGCTCATATTGTTTCCTCCTTTAATTGAGTACGATTTCTCTTTCTTCTACAGCGTATATCATCCCCACATCCGCCCATTTGTATGTAACTTTCATTTTAAACTTTCCCGTGTGGCTCCTGACGCATCTGTTTCAGCAGATTTCTCCAATGGCCGATCCCGCCTTTTTCACGCAAGACACGCCGAGATAGTCGCATTAAGGCATACAAAGTATAGCCGACTGACATTTTCCCCTTACAGACAAACTCCATTGCAAAACAAAGCTCATCTTCAAAAACAGGCTTAACAAAAATTCGAGGATGCTGCTGCAATTTTACCCACTGCGAAATAAAACCAACAATACTCCACTTCAGGCCCCAAACCGCTCCCGATGCGGTCGCAGTGTCTGCTGCATCACCAAGAGAGAAATCGGTGGACCAATCGAGCTTTGATATTTTGACATGAGCTACAGTCTCTTTTAACCATTCCTTCAAGCCGCGTGTAGATTTCACAGCTTGGTTAACATTGGCGCGCCAGTGCATTACTCTTTCTTTATCAAATATCTCTTCTTTTACGGTATCTACACCTGTCGTCGCAGTCCCTGTCTCTTTAAACTTTCCCCACACACCCTGCTCCAATCCCTTAAAGACCAATTGGGGAAGTTCATAGTGAAGCTTTATCAAACCAAAAAGAGAGGTAACATCTAATTCGAGCAGGTCATTTTTTCCATGTTTATAACACCGTATGCGGAAATCGATAGATGAAGACAGGACCAGGATCAGTGCCAGTACAAGCAAAACAAGGGGAATTGCAAGCCATAACGTCACGTATTTACCTCCAAGAAACCTTAATAATGGGAACCTTTGGTTTAGTATGGCAATTTAAGCTGGAAAAAATTCGGGGTTTGCATAAAAAATATGAGCTTAAATAAAATAGGGACTGTCCCAAACCACATAAATGGTTTAAAGGCAGTCCCTTCAATACAATTATTAGCGTTCTCGTACGAACTAAGGCAGCTCGACATCCTCAAAAGTCATTTGAGTATCCAGCTTATTGAACAATAGCTGTGTCTCTTCTTCCAAATTATCCGTGGACTCAAAATTTGTCGGTTCCGGCAGATCCTTTAGACTGGCAAGACCAAAGCTCTCCAAGAAGGATTTAGTCGTCCCGTACAAAATTGGCCGGCCTACCGCTTCCGCACGACCAACCTCATGAATCAAATCCTTGTTATTCAGCGTATGAATTGCGCGTTCCGACTTCACACCCCGGATCTCTTCAATCTCCACCCGCGTAATCGGTTGGCGATAAGCCACGATTGCGAGAGTCTCTAAGGCAGCCTGAGACAAGGTTGATCTGGATGGTGAATAGGCCAGACGCTCAAAATAGTGGGCATGATCAGGCAATGTAGCCAGCCGATAATTCCCGGCAATTTGCACTACCTGTAAGCCCCGCTCCTGTGCTACATAATCTTCTTTTAGTTCCTCTAATGCTCCGGCTGCAAGCTCTGGGCGCTGTTCCGTAATTTCAGCCACTTGGCGTACGGAGATTCCTTCATCCCCTGATAGAAACAGCAGGCCTTCAATAATCGATTTCAGCGTTTTGTAATCCATTGAAGTGTTCTCCTCCTCTCCACTCCATTACGATGTCATCAAACAATTTCTCTTGGTAGCAAAAAATCGCCTTCATTTTCATCAGTTCCAGAATCGCAAGAAAAGTAACTACGATTTCGTGCCGTGCCATTTCATCGTGAAGCAGTGCCGAGAAATGCAGCTTACCGCCTGTTCCTCTGCGCTGCAGCGCATCTGATACATCACGTATACGATCTTTTACCGATATTTCATCCCGGGTGATCCGCTGGTAAGAAGACCTTCTGGCAGCCTTACTTAGCGCTTTACGAAAAGCGGCTATTAAGTCTGAGGTATGTAGTCCTTTTAGCGTTTGATCAATCTCTTCTGGCACGAATGGACCCAAATCCTCAGGCTCCTTCGTAAAAATCAAGCTCCGCTCGCTCTCCATATCCATTAAATGTACAGCAATACTCTTGAACTTACGATACTCAATCAGTCGCTGAACAAGTTCAGCTCGTGGATCAAATTCATCCTCTTCGTAATATTCAAAATCATCGATCTCAATGACCGGTGGTTTGGGCAGCAATAGCTTGCTCTTTATAGATAAAAGGGTAGCGGCCATCACGAGAAATTCACTCGTAATATCCAATTCAAGCTCCTGCATGCTACGCAGGTATTCCATATACTGTTCGGTGATCTCGGCGACCGGAATGTCCTGGATGTCGATTTCCGCCTTATCAATTAAATGCAAGAGCAGATCCAGCGGACCTTCAAACGTCTCCAGCTTGTACAATACAGTCACGAAGCATCCTCCCGCCAAAAAAAGTAAAGTGCAGCGCCCGTCTGGACGCTACACAAGTAGAAAGGGCTCTTATAATCCATGCTTTCTTCTTATACTATAAATAAGCACGAATTCGACTGATTCGTCAATAGCTGACTTACTTAAACAGCTTGTTAAGATTCGCCATTTCAATCGCAGCAGTCGCAGCATCCCAGCCTTTATTGCCTGCTTTGGTTCCTGAACGCTCGATGGCCTGTTCAATATTTTCAGTAGTAACTACGCCAAAAATGGTCGGCACGCCGGTCTTAAGATTGATAGCGGCTACTCCTTTGGCAACTTCATTACATACATAATCATAGTGTGTAGTGGAACCACGGATAACCGTTCCTAAGGTGATTACAGCGTCGTATTTGCCGCTTTCAGCCATTTTTTGCGCGATCAACGGAATTTCAAATACCCCTGGAACCCAAGCAACATCCACTTCATCATCACCAACACCATGGCGTTTAAAGGCATCAAGTGCACCTGACAAAAGCTTGCTGGTAATAAATTCATTAAAGCGTCCTACAACAACTCCGTATTTTAACCCCTCAGAAACTAAGTGACCTTCTAAATATTTTGGCATATCCATCATCTACCCTTCGTTTTTTATAATGTATGGTTAAGCTTTCGAATCCTCATTTTGTTCAATATCGTCAAAAGACAGCATATGTCCAAGCTTCGCTTGCTTCGTGTGGAGATAATTGGTGTTGTCCTTGTTCTCCGGCATTTGTATCGGCACTCGCTCAACGACTTCCAACCCATAACCCTCCAGCCCTTTGATCTTACGCGGGTTGTTCGTGAGCAGACGGATTTGGCGCACACCCAGATCCTTCAGAATCTGTGCTCCAATTCCATAGTCACGCAAATCTGCTGGAAAACCAAGCTTTAGATTCGCATCTACAGTGTCAAGACCTTCCTCTTGCAGCTTGTAAGCCCGAAGCTTATTGATAAGGCCAATGCCTCTGCCTTCTTGGCGCATATAGAGTAACACTCCCCTACCGGCAGTTTCGATCTGCCGCAGTGCAGCTTCAAATTGCGGGCCGCAATCACAGCGATGGGAGTGGAATACATCACCAGTCAAGCATTCGGAATGTACACGTACAAGCACTGGCTCATCGCCGGAAATATCGCCTTTTACCAAAGCTACATGCTCTTTATCATCCACTTCATTTGTATAAGCAATGGTCTGGAAATCTCCAAAATCGGTAGGAAGTCGTACAGACACTTCGCGTGTGACGAGTTGTTCTTTTTCGTTGCGATAATGAATAAGATCCTTGATACTGATCAGCTTAAGATCATGCTTGCGGGCAATTTCGATTAGATCAGGTAAGCGGGCCATTGAGCCATCTTCCTTGATAATCTCGCAAATGACACTGGCTGGATAAGCGCCACACATCCGCGCTAGATCAACAGCAGCCTCCGTATGTCCGGAGCGGCGCAGAACGCCACCTTTTTTCGCAATCAGCGGGAACATATGCCCCGGTCTGCGGAAATCAGCAGGTTTCGCTTTTGGATCGATCATGGCTTTAACGGTCAAAGATCTTTCCCCCGCAGAGATCCCAGTGGTTGTATCTTTATGGTCAACAGATACGGTAAAAGCCGTACCGTGATTATCGGTATTGTGGGTTACCATGGCTTGCAGTTCAAGTTCTGCCGCACGCTCCTGGGTAATAGGCATACACACCAATCCACGTCCCTCAGTAATCATAAAATTGATGACCTCTGGTGTCGCACGTTCAGCAAGGGCTATAAAATCCCCTTCATTCTCACGATCTTCATCATCCACTACAATGATGACTTTACCGCGCATTAAGTCATATATTGCTTCTTCAATCGGATCCAAGACACTTTCCTTTTTCGATTGCTCGCTCATGATCCTATCCTCCTAAAAGCTTTACGAAAGATTATTCCCTTCTTCGTAAGCAAACTCTTTATTTAAACAAACCCGTTCGCCGCCAAAAAATCATGACTAATCCCGGAGCGGCTCTCGCCTTCCTCATCTTGGGCGGCTGAGCCATAATGCAATAAATGATCTACATATTTGCCAAGTACGTCACACTCGATATTTACACTATCCCCGGCCCGTTTGTGCGTCAGAACTGTTTCCCCTAACGTATGCGGAATAATGGACACTGCAAGCGATGTGGCTGTAGTCTTCACTACAGTTAAACTAATGCCGTCGATCGTGATCGATCCCTTGGGGATAATATATTTAAATAGTGATTTACGATCCGGTGCAATCTCGAATACAACAGCATTCTGATCACGTTTTACACTTTTAATAATGGCAGTGCCATCAACATGTCCTTGAACAATATGCCCTCCAAAACGCCCGCCGGCTGCCATCGCTCGTTCCAGATTCATCCGGCTGCCGGGCTTCAGCTCCTTCAGATTGCTATTCCGGTAGGTCTGCGGCATTACATCCACTGTAAAGGAATGATCGCCCAAAGTTGTCGCCGTGAGACAAACCCCATTGACGGACACACTGTCACCGATTTTTAGATCATCCATGATGACCGAAGCGGCAATATTCAGCACCATCATTTCCCCACCGGCGGAGACACTGCGCAAAACACCAACCTCTTCAATTAATCCGGTGAACATGATATCCCTCCTAAAAAGCATTACTTCCTAAATTCACTTCTTGCATAGCTTTTGTTAGCGTACCGGAGTACCGCTGATACATACATTATCTCCTAGCACTTTTACTTCCAATCCTTCAAGTGAGATCGCATCCTTCATCAGCTCTACACCCGGAAATACGAAAGTCCCTTTCGCTTCTGCACCACCGCCGACAATTTTTGGAGCGAAGAAAAGAATCACACGATCCACTAGCCCGCTCTCCAGCATCGCGCCATTCAGCGTCCCCCCGCCTTCCAGTAAAATAGAGCCTATCTCCATTTCGCCAAGAGATATCATGGCCGCCTTCAGCTCCACTCTTGGACCTGCTCCGCACACAACGATTTGAATGCCTGCTTCCAGCAGTGCAGCCTTTTTAGCAGGATCTGCAGCATCGGTTGTTACAATAAGTGTAGGCGCTTGACCATCACATACAACTGCCGAATCCAGAGGAATACGTAGCCCGGAATCAATGATGATCCGCGTCGGGTTAATGCCAGGCACTTCTGTTCTTGTTGTCAGAGAGGGATTATCAGCAATCACTGTATTCACACCGACCATGATACCCTGATGCCGATGCCGCAGCGTATGTACGATCTCCCGCGCTTCCCCATTCGAAATCCATTTACTGTCACCAGATTTGGTAGCTAGATTGCCATCAAGTGTACTTGCACTCTTCAGCGTAACAAAAGGTTGTTTTGTCAAAATATATTTGATAAAACGCTCATTCAATCGAAGCGCGCGATCACGCAACAAACCGACTTCGACCTCAATCCCTTGGTCACGCAGCATTTGGATTCCTCTTCCTGCCACCTGGGGGTTGGGGTCTTCACAAGCAACTACAACCCTAGCTACCCCTTCATCGATCAGCCTTTGGCTGCAAGGTGGAGTTTTTCCATAATGGCTGCACGGTTCTAGTGTGACATATGCCGTACTGCCCTGTGCCTGCCCAGCTGCCATATTCAAAGCGTGCACCTCGGCATGCCCCGTACCTCGCTGTAAATGAGTTCCGAGTCCAATCATTGCTCCATTCTTCACCACAACGCAGCCAACAACAGGGTTAATTCCCGTCTGTCCTTGGGCACGTTCGGCCATGTCCAGTGCTAGCGACATATAAAACTCATCATTCATGTTGTCCATCTCTTCCTCCTATCCACTGCTGTCAATTCTTAAGCTAAAAAAACAGAAAAACCCATCTCATTCTCCAGGAGGAGTTCAAGATGGGTTATGCGAGAGTTCATCGGCAGTCCAAATAAAAGTGTGCTTAAATAGCCGTCAATTGACGGGTATTGTGAAATATCGCACATGATTATATGAAAACACTGCGATCCGCCAGTCCATTGCAGACAAGCGGTTAACCTCTCCTTCTTCCATCCAGACTATACTGTCGGTCCCGGAATTTCACCAGGTCCACCGTTCGCGTCAACAACGCGAGCCGGGTAGCGGACTGAGCACTGTAGATGAACTGAATAAGTTACTTCTACAACAGCATCACCGCCGGTAGGGAATTACACCCTGCCCTGAAGGATTGATCCTTTATTTAATTGAGGTTCAAGTTTTCCTTACTAACAAAATTATCACTTACACCAGCGAAATGCAAGTGCGTTTATTATATTTACTTAAAATTTGTAACTAGATTATAGATTGTACTGAGTTTATAAAAGGAAACCAAAAAGCGCTAGGACAAGGACTCCTGGCGCTTCTTGGTTATATTTCAGGATTACAAACCACGTTCTTGTTGTTTCAAAAGATCACGAATTTCCGTAAGCAGCACGATATCCTCTGCAGGTGCTGGAGTCTCTACCACTTCAACTTTAACGGCTTCTTTGCGCTGAAATTTATTGGCGAGCTTGATCACCAGAAAGATGGAGAAGGAAATAATAAAGAAATCCACAACCGATTGTAAAAATAGTCCGTAAGGTATTTTCAGGTCCGTAGTGACTTCAAGCACCCTGTCCTTTAAATCTATACCACCCGTAAGCAAACCTGCAATTGGCATAATAATGTCATTTACTAATGAAGTTACAATCTTTCCGAATGCAGCTCCAATAATGACCGCAACCGCTAAATCAAGAACATTTCCTTTTAAGGCAAAAGCTTTAAATTCTTTCCACATATACCAAATAACCCCCAACATATAATTTGAAATTATTATAGCATAGTAGCTTCCTATTTCTTAAGACTTGTTAAGAAACTATTAAGTTTCTCTTTACTTTTATCTGCCACCGCTGTTAAGAAGTTTCCTGTTAAATAAAGTTTAAGAATTATTTCTTACATGATAGAGCCATGGCTGAGAATGTATTATCTACAGATCAACACATGGATTGAGGTACAGCGATCAGAGCAAACTAAAAGGAAAAACCAAACTGGCATAATGCTGTGGCGGATTTGGTCTTTTATTCCACTAATTTATTAGCTGCTATACAGTACCTTTGCCTTCACTGGTCTTCAAATGAGGCTTCCAAACAAGAAAATGTTGTATACTTCTTATAGCAAGAATTGCGCTTTACAAGCAAGAAAGGACGCTGAGAAATGCACAACGCAACGCTGCTATTGGTGGACGACGAGGCCGAGATTATTAAACTAATGCAGATCTATCTGGAGAACGAGGGTTACCGGCTGTTAACTGCCAAAGACGGGCTGGAAGCACTCGAAATTATCAATAGAGAGATTATAGACCTCATGGTTCTTGATATCATGATGCCTAATATGGACGGCATTGAGGCTTGTATTAAAATTCGAGAAACGCAAAAATTTCCGATCATCATGTTATCTGCTAAAGGGCAGGAACTTGATAAAATCACCGGACTTAGCGTAGGTGCAGATGATTATGTTACGAAACCTTTTAGTCCGCTGGAGTTAGTTGCCCGTGTTAAATCCCAGCTGCGCAGAACTCGAAATTACATGGCAGATCTAAACGCCAAACAGGATGAAATCATCATTGATGGCCTGGTTATTAATTCGGTTACGCATGAAGTAAGTGTGGATGATCACCCAGTTAAGCTTACCCCGCGAGAATTTGCGATTCTAGAGCTGCTCGCCCGTAATAAGGGACAAGTCCTAAGCATGGAGCAGATCTACGCCAAAGTATGGAAAGAACAATTCCTGGAAAGCAACAATACACTTATGGTGCATATTCGTAAAATCAGAGAAAAAATAGAAGAAAATCCGCGTAAACCACAATACTTAAAAACGGTATGGGGCGTTGGCTACAAACTGGAAAAAGGAGGTCCTTCTAGTTGAACCTTAAACGATTCGATACCCTATCCTGGAAAATAGTTGGCTTCAGCTTAACGAGCCTAGCACTCACCGCTTTAATCTTAATGGGCGGCTATTATGGCACTTCACTATTGCTGTGGTTAAATCCTTCACGCTCCTTTTGGGGAGTCAGACTCATTCTCTGGGTGATCAATACCATTGGATCAACGCCAGTTGTGATTCTTATAGGGATTCCTTTATTTATTTTTTTCATCCTAAAACTGTCCAGAAATACAACTAAGAATCTTCATAACATTACTAGCGGAGTTCAGGCCATTGCGGATGGCAATTTGTCTTTCAAGGTGCCGGTAACAGGTACGGATGAACTCGGAAAGCTCGCTGAAAATATGAACACTATGGCTAGCAAGCTAAAATCTGCTATAGAGGAAGAACGAGCCGCTGCAAAAGCCAAAAACGACCTAATCACAGGTGTGTCCCATGACCTCCGAACCCCACTAACCTCTGTTCTCGGATTCCTTGAATATGTGGAGAAGGATCGTTATAAAAACGAGGTTGAGCTGCGTTATTATGTGAATATTGCCTATGAGAAATCTTTGACTCTTAAAAAGCTAATCGACGATTTATTTGAATACACTCGCGTCAGCAGCAGCGGATTACCGCTAAATATTGAGCCTGTAGATCTCGGCAAGCTGCTCGAACAGCTGATTGAAGAATTTGCACCCGTACTGGAACAAGCAGATATGACCTACCGCATTCATACGGATACAGCTCCTCTGATTATCAACGGAGATGCGGACGAGCTGGTGCGATTGTATGAGAACCTATTTACCAATGCCGTAAGATACGGAAAGGAAGGAAAAATTCTAGACATTTCTGTTGTTAGAAAAGACGATAGAATAGTTGCTCTATGTACGAATTACGGTACTCCTATCCCTGCATCCGACCTCCCCCACTTATTTAAACGCTTTTATCGTGTCGATAAATCCCGCTCCCGAGAGACAGGCGGAAGTGGCTTAGGGCTCGCCATAGCCAAGAGTATTGCAGAGCTTCACGGCGGAACCATTACAGCCAAAAGCACACGCAAACAAACTGAATTTGAAACCTCTTTCCCTGTGAGCGAATGATGCTTGCAGGGATTTTTTTGTACAATCTCATCCATTAAGAAAATGATAAGATTTCATAACATAAAGCCTTAAGATCTCTGGCTTATAGTGATTTCATACCAAATCTGCTATAAGTGAGGATTGTTGTTATGCTATTTAATTCGTATCCCTTTATGTTTGGTTTTCTGCCTATCGTGCTGGCCGGATATTTTATTCTGAATCGTCTTCGTCTCACACTCTGTGCTAAGGTATGGCTTACCCTCGCCTCTTTAGTTTTTTACGGGTATTGGAACATAAAATATGTCCCTCTAATCTTGTTATCCATCTTATTTAACTATGTTATGGGCCATTTCATTCATTCCACAACAGCTAAGCTTCGCCGGCCGCTGCTAATCTTTAGCTTAAGCACAAATATTCTATTACTCAGCTATTACAAATACACGGATTTTTTTATAGAAAATTGGAATGAGGTAACCGCAAGCAACCTTTCTCTGCACCATCTTATATTGCCTTTAGGCATAAGTTTCTTTACCTTTACACAAATCGCCTACCTCGTTGATGTTTACCGGAACCAAGCGCGTGAGTACAATCTTTTGAATTACACACTATTTGTGACTTTTTTCCCGCATCTGATCTCCGGTCCTATCCTTCATCACAAGGATATGATGCCCCAATTCGATAAACTGCGAAATAAGGTTTGGAATTGGAACAACATACAGAAGGGGACCCTCTTCTTCAGCATCGGATTAGGAAAAAAAGTCATCCTAGCGGATACCCTAGCTGGTTATGCTGATAACGGTTTTGCAGCTGCAACATATTTTGTAGATTCATGGGTGGCTATCCTTTCCTATACCTTACAAATCTACTATGATTTCAGCGGCTATACCGATATGGCGATTGGAATAGCACTGCTGTTCAACATCCATCTGCCGCAAAATTTCAATGAACCCTACCGAGCCGTAAGCATCCGCGATTTCTGGAGACGCTGGCATATTACGCTCAGCCATTTTCTTAGAGATTATATCTACATTCCACTTGGCGGCAACCGGAAAAGCTTCTGGATTTCGATCCGAAATGTCATTATTACTTTTCTGCTCGGTGGTTTCTGGCACGGTGCGGGTTGGCTGTTCATCCTGTGGGGGCTCTTGCATGGAGTAGGACAAGCTGTAGAGAAATGTTGGGGACGCTGGGGCTTTTCCCTTCCCAAGTGGTTATCATGGTTGCTGACTTTCATATTTGTGAACATCACATGGGTATTTTTCCGTGCAGAACATATATCGCAGGCATTTCGTTTGTTGAAAGGGATGAGTGGACTTAACGGGGTATCTTTGCAATCTATTGGATCGCTTAAATGGGCAATCATCCTGATTCTCATCTTAATGACGATCATTCTCTGGAATCCCCTTCATCTATTGAACAAACGTAATTTTCAGTATAGCTGGAAAACAGCATTTGTGATGGCATTTATCATTATGTTCTCGCTGTTATTCTTCAACCGAATTACAACCTTTTTATACTTTAACTTCTAGAACTGTAAGGAGGAATGATGATGCTTGCATCACGGCTTCAAAATAATAACAACCCACGTAAATCCCCGGGGAATCATACTAAATCGAAACGTTTCATAGGTTATTTCCTGCTTTTTTTCAGCTTGTTAGCGCTTCTAACAGCACTGATTACTGCTTTTATCGACCCATTACAATTCTATCACCGTCCATCGTGGTATACCCCACTCTTGTCAGAAGAAGAACGTTATCAGAATCCGGGTTTAGCTAAAAATTACGACTACGACAATATTATCATCGGCACGTCTATGACAGAGAACTTTCTTCCCTCTCAAGTAGATGCCAGCTTAGGTGGGACAACCTTAAAGTTATCTATGGAAGGATCCACAGTCGATGAGCATTATAAAATTGCCAAACTTGCCTTGGAGACAGGCAAAGTAAAACAAGTGCTCTGGGGTTTGGATTATTTCTCTTTGAAACTCGCCACAGCCGAAGATGAGGAAGATTTCCCTGACTATCTGTATGACGGCAAACTATGGACCGACTACAAATACTGGTTCAATTCATCTGTATTTAAACAATTAATAAGCAGCATCAAAAATAACCTGAGTGGTGAAGCTAAACAAGATTTGGAATATTTATACAACTGGAATAACAAAGTAGTGTTTGGCAAGCAATACGTTGCAGAATCTTACCTAATGGCTTGTGACAAGGAGCTGGATTACGGTACTAACGAGGAAAGCATTGAGCAAATAAAGGGCTATTTTAATACGTATATCCGTCCTCTGCTGGAGGAATATCCCGATGTCCAGTTTTCTTTCTACTACCCACCCTACAGCGTTATGCGTCAGGTCGCTTGGTTCGCCAGTAATCCCGTTCGCTTTAACAATCAGCTTGTCATGCGGCAATGGATATTCGAGCAATTTGAACAGTTTCCAAATGTGAAGCTATACGATTTCCAAGCCGAAGCGGATTGGACATTCAATCTAGACCTCTATAAGGATTTAAGTCATCATAATGGTGAGGTTAACACGTGGATAGCAGAAGCTATCGGACAGGACAATTCCAAATATCGTGTAACTTCCAGCAACATAAAGGCGCTGAATAGCTCGCTGGAATCACAGGCGGAAAGCGCCGTTATGGATAATAACGGAAAAGTTTATCGCAGCAGTGTACAAGTAAATGGATTACCACTAGCACTTAACATCCGTTTAGTGCAAGGAAATAAAGAATTATGGCTGCCCGCCAAAGATATCGGGACAGCCCTGGGTGCATCCATAACGTGGGATGCGGCCACTAAAACTGTATCGCTTACTTCCGCCGAGAACACCGTTACTATGACTGTGGGCAGTGTCAAAGCACTCGTGAACGGGAAAGCTCTCACCATTGATGCTGCGCCGCTACTGGCAGGAGGAAAAGTTTTAGTCCCGCTAGCCTTTGTTGCCGAACAGCTCGGCTGGAATGTCTCAAGTGAAAAGGAAGGCGAATGGCTGCGCTATAACCTAAGCACCTCAGATAACGCCGGTACACTTAAGAATCAGCCATAAAATTTTCAAAAAAAAAGCACAAAAGCACCCGGCATTTATCATGCTGGGTGCTTTTGCAAAAAAATCTTAAATCACACTAATCTCCGATCACTCTGTCTTACCTCTACGTCTAAATACTCGGTTCATAACAAATCCTATGGTTATCAACCCTATTCCCGACAGATACAGAGGCAAAGGACTGTTCTCACCTGTCTTCGGCAGCTGAGGAGCACCCGAAGTGCTATTGTTCACCGTACCTTTTGGTACTTCTTCATCGTCGATATCAACTTCTCCTAATGGAATTTCTTCTTCGGTAATCTCTTGCTCAGGAGTTCCCTCATCGGTTGATGTCAGGGATCCTGGATCGGCCGCATTTCCAGGACCAGCAGGAACAGCTGGATCATTAATAATTACTTCGGGTACGGGCGAGCTTGTAGACGTGGGTACCACCGAACCTCCAGATGTGCTGCTTGTAGGGATTGGTGTAGGTGCAGCAGTCGCTTCTGGTGATGGAGAAACCGTCGGTGCTGGCGTTGTTGATGGTGCAGGTGTTACGGTTGGTTCTGGTGTTGTTGTTGGAGCACCGGTTGGTTCTGGCGTTACCGTAGGCGTGGGCTCCACTGCTTTTTGATTCGTAATCACCAGTTGAATCGCTGACGAGGAACGAATCTCCACTGGATGCTCGGATGTATCGAGCACGTAACCATTTGGAGCTGCTGTCTCCACCAATACATAGTTACCCAGCCATATTTTATTAAATGTAGCTGTACCCTCTGCATCTGTAGTTAGACTGTTAATCAGTACACGTTCCGTGCCATTTAGTCGATACAATGCAAAAGTCGCATCACCAAGCGCCTTTAAATTATCATCAGCATCTAACTTCTTAATATTGAGAGTGCCTCTTCCCCCGCTGCCTGTGCCAGAACCGCTGGAGACCCCGACAATAATTTCTCTAGAGGTTTCTTTACTTATTTCGCTGCCGTTAAAACCACTGAAATGTACAGTATTTATTACTTTGTCTCCAGTGTTAGCCACAATCAGGGATTGATATTCGAGAATGTAAGCCCTGCTGATTTCATAGGCAAAGCTTAACTCAAAGGATTGTTTTCCATCGGCATCCGTTGTGATAACAACGCTATAATCAATACCCTGAATCAATTCAGGGCCGCTTTTCGTGATATCTCCGTTCACAGCTACAGCCGTAGGATACAGATGGAATGAATTCTGCAGCAAAATTTGATTAGCACTAGGAGTATCTTTGATTAGAGCATCCTTTACAGTAGACTGCCCCCGGTTAATTTGCAGGCTCCAGTCGATTTTATCCCCGTTTTGTGTACCGTCCTTCAGCACATAATCCTCTCCAAAAGGAATTTTTACGGAGGCGGTCAAATCTTTGGAAACCACTTTTGCTCCATCATAGAGATTAGCTTTATTATCAACAGTAGTGCCTATTATTTGCCCTTCAAGACTTGTGTTAAATTCAATGTAGAAAGCGGAGTTAATCTTATCTGTAAAAATAACCTTTAATTCATTATCGCTATTTACGCTATTTACGCTATAGGTATATTTATTAGGATTCACTTCTGTACCCTTGGTAGGGTCACCATTCTTTGCAATATTCATAGTGTAAACTTTTAGTGAACCAGGAACCAAGGTCTGGCCTGATTTTAAAATATCAACAAGCGCCGGAGCTTCGAGGGTTTTGCCGTTATAATTGGCGCCTATCGTCCAAGTAATTTTTTTAGTTGAAGCATCGTAGGCTCCCGCTTTAAATCCATTGCTTTTCGCCTCAGGTCTAGGAATGAATAACCCTTCTGCTTCTATCGTGCGTAAGGCTTCAGTAGTGTCCATCCAGTCTAACCGAACTTTGTTATTGAAATTTTCAGTTTTAGCCCAAATCCAATCCTTGTTAAATTCTGTAGTATAGCTAATCGTATAAAGACCAGATATCGGTGAATTAAACACTACCTTGAAGCCTTTATTAGGCTCGACAGGTGAGTTGTACACTAGATCATAGTTATTTGGATTTAAAACATTCCCATTCAGATTTCTAATCACCAGTGATTCTGGAATAAACTTTAGGCCGCCAAATGGGAAGGATTCGGTAACTGTAACATGGCTCATCGGGTAATTATCACTATTCAATGTGACCTTCCAGCCTAATGTTTTATTCTGATAATCTACGGTTGATAAAGTCTTATAAAGAATGGAAGACCGGATTAATCGGGTAGCCTGATCACTATACGTACTATCAGATACTGTATTAGTTATGGTGGCATCCTCAAACACGCGTTTTATCGCTTTTGTCTTATATTCGATTCGATATGGTGAAGTAACATCGTGTGCAAATTGCAATACAAACCCAGACTTATGAACGTCTGACGTGGAAACAACCGTGTAGTCAACATCCTTTGTCAAAACCTTGCCTAACGTTGCACCACCGGAAGAATCCAGCTGCACAGCATATACTTTTAGCGAATCGGCTACCAGTTCTTGAGAATCATCGAACAAATCTGTTAACACAGCGTTTCCTTGCGGGATGTTCTTTTCATTGTAGTTATATTCAATTGCCCAGGAAATGATCTGCTTGCCCCCATCATAGCTTGTGGAATACTTTTTCAAGCTTCCTCCACGTTCTACATTCACTGTGGCAGAGGAGCTGGCAGGCTCTTGCCCATCTCCTGAAAAAGTTGCAGTATTGGTGAAGCTTAGCTGATGGTCATTAGTAATCCCTGTGGAATATACAATACGGTAAGCCTCTTTAATCACAGGCTCCGTAAAACGGACAATCAATGACCCTCCGGAGAGCTCTGCAGAGTATTTGCTTGTGTCGAGCAATGCTCCTTCCGTTACTGAACCATCCAATTGAATGCTCAGTTGATACACGCTCACTGTGACTGGAGTATTTAATGATAAGCCTGAAGGGATGGGGTCCGTCACAATGGCATTCCCCACGGCTTCCAAAGACTTATTGACATCAACAGTCCATAATATTTGGTTCGCATTGAAGCCTTCGGGAATACCTCTCTTCTCTATAGTCGATCCAACACTGGGTTTAAAATTAACTGTCACTGTCTGAATACCGCCGCTCACGGGAAATAAAATATTCTGAATAGTACTGCCCGAGATTTTCTGTTTATCGAATTTAGTATTTAACCGCAGCGTTCCCTGCACGTCATCATGTGTTTCTATGTAGTCATTAAAAGTCATTATCACTTCATGTGAAATTTGCCTCACTTCAAAGCTCCCTACATCTCCATCTTCAGAGACCAAGGGTCCGTTAAAATCATTAAATAGCTGGAACTGTTCTGGAAGCTGAAAAGTAAAAGTGTCACCTTGCTTGTAATTATGATTTTTAGGAAGAGACCAATTATAATCCAAGGTAACATTAGCATCTCGTTCGTATACGCTGTTCGTGACCGTGATTCCATCTGGCCCGTAAACAGCCATTGAAACACTGGTGATGATATTTCTTTCGTCATCAATCGCAGCCGCTTTTACTTGCGGAGCAAATCCGATGCCATAGGCATATTGGGCCACAAGCATCAAAATAATGACCATTACACTTATTTTTTTCTTAAACATGTTCCTGTTGCCTCCATTTTCTTGTTCTAATTGTTTTCCACCCCTGCATGTTCAAAAGCTTCATATGTAATTCCGCGCCCTACGCCCCATCTTATGTTAATATAATGAAAAGTCTTCCTTATGCGGTGGAGTTGACAGAACATATACATATATACCCATTTTATGGATATCTAGAATCAAGATTATTAAAATTCTCAAACTTTATTTTTGATGGATGTTTTCACGTTCAAAGGAGGTTCGTCTATGCAGCTTTCATCTTTTTTTGATCGCCAGCACGCGGAGGATTTCATCATGTTCTCATCTTCGCATTGGGTTGCGCTGTCTATCATTACGTTAAGTTGTCTACTGCTCTATGGCTTACGGTTTGAAATTCGTACAGATTCAAGACTTCGGCAAAGCGTGCGTTTGCTGCTAATCATACTACTTGTAGTCTCAGAAGCCGGGCTGCAAATGTGGTACATCTCTCAGAACATCTGGCGCTCCAGCTCCTCATTACCGTTCGAGCTCTGTGGAATCACTCTACTGCTGTCTATTATCATGTTAATTTCACGCAGTCGAACCCTTTATTCCTTTCTCTACTTTGCCGGGATCGGCGGAGCATTTATTGCGTTGCTCACCCCTAACCTAGTTTATCCGTTCCCTCATTTCCGCTTTCTCCTGTTTTTTATAGCTCATGGTTCTATTATTCTGGCGTCTCTTTACATGACCTGGATTGAGGGCTACAAGCCGACTTGGAGATCTTTACTCATCACCATGCTCGGCCTCAATATTGTGGCTGCCTGCATCTGGACTGCTAATTACTTCCTAGGCTCAAACTACATGTTCCTATCCCAGAAACCTAGTACCTATTCCGTATTGGATTATTTTGGACCTTATCCTTATTACCTGCTTGTTGAAGAGCTGTTTGCCTTCACTGTGTTTCTAGCTATGTATTTGATATTCTTCTGGCTGCCAGAGCGGCGCAATTCACGGCGTAGACAGGTTAGGCGGATTCTTTAACAACACAAAAAAGCCAGCCCCGATATTCGGAGACTGGCTTTTAACTATTAAATCTTAAGCTTCGATGATTTCTACCGAAGTCATTTTGTCGCGTCCTTTGAAAGCATCAACAAGATCCATACCTTCTACTACTTTACCAAACACAGTGTGTACTCCATCCAAGTGTGGTTGTGGAGCGTAGCAGATGTAGAACTGGCTTCCGCCTGTGTTCTTACCTGCATGTGCCATAGCAAGTGTTCCGCGTTCATGTTTGTTTGGGTTAATTTCGCAGTTGATTGTGTAACCTGGGCCGCCAGAGCCAGTTCCGTTAGGACATCCGCCTTGAGCAACGAAACCAGGGATAACACGGTGGAATGTCAATCCGTTGTAGAAACCTTCTTTTGCCAGCTTTTCAAAGTTGGCTACAGTGTTAGGTGCATCTTGATCGAACAAGTCCAGCAGCACTACGCCGCCATTTTCTAGAGTGATTTTCGCTTGCTTTGCCATATGTAAATGACCCCTTTCAAAATTAACAAATTTAGAATACCTCAATTATATTACTATGAAACCACGCACAAAGCAAAGCAAGCAGGAGACTTTCCTGCTTGCTCTATATGCTGCTCAACTTTACCCACCTTACAGCAGCAGGCTATTACTTAGCAACAACTGTCTGTTTGGCGATACGCTCTGGTACAATATCGTTGGCAATAAGATCCGTATAGCTTTCACGACGCACTACAAGATCGCTTTGTCCGTTCTGTACGAATACTAAAGCCGGACGGCGAAGACGGTTATAGTTGCTGGCCATGGAGTAATTGTACGCGCCTGTGCAGGCTACAGCCAACAAATCGCCGCTTTCAGCCTTCGGCAGCTCTACATCCCAGATCAACATATCTCCGCTCTCGCAGCATTTACCAGCGATGGAGACAGTCTCAGTTGCGTCTTCGTTAGCACGGTTAGCAAGCAATGCCTCGTATTTAGACTGATACAAAGCAGGGCGTGGATTGTCGGTCATTCCACCATCAACAGCAACGTACTTACGCACGCCAGGAATGTCCTTGTTAGATCCTACAGTGTACAATGTAGTACCTGCATCTCCAACAATACTACGGCCCGGCTCCACCCAAATTTCCGGCAAAGCACTATAAATTCCAGCAAAATGAGTCTTCACTGCATCCGTAATCGCTGCAACATATTCAGAAACATGTAATGGGGTATCTCCCTCGACATAACGAATCCCGAAACCTCCGCCAAGATTGACTACACGGAAGTCCACTTCCAAGCCTTCTTTAACACTGCGGGCAAAAGTTGCCACACGCTCAACAGCTAGCTGGAAACCATCGGTTTCAAAGATCTGCGAACCAATATGGGAATGCACACCAAGCAGCGTGATATTCTTTTTGCTGACTGCTGCTTTCACTGCTTCATAGGCCGATCCATTACCGATATCAAAGCCGAATTTGGAATCTGTCTGGCCCGTTGCGGTATATTCATGAGTATGCGCTTCTACACCTGGTGTCACCCGCAATAAGATGTTTACATTAACTTCTTTACGTGCAGCAATGGACTGCAAAAGGTTAAGCTCTACCAGATTATCGACTACAAAGCAGCCGATTTTGGCATCAATCGCCATTTCGATCTCTTCAGATGTCTTATTGTTGCCATGAAAATGGATGCGTTCTGCCGGGAAGCCAGCTTGCAAAGCTGTATATAGTTCGCCGTCGGATACAACATCCAGTGACAAACCTTCTTCATCAGCCAAACGAACCATTGCCATTACTGAAAACGCCTTGCTTGCGTAAGCTACTTGGAAACCAAGGCCGGAGGCTTTAAAAGCATCCATATATTCCCGGCAACGTTGTCTAACCAATTGCTCGTCCAATATATATAGCGGGGTTCCATATTCCGCTTTCAATTCAGTTACATCACATCCGCCGATCTCCAAATGCCCAGCATCGTTAATGCGGCTAGTACCGTGTAGAAACATTCTTTAGTCCTCCAATTTCTGTGGAATATCAAGGTTCCACCCTGTCTTAGTGTATTCAGTATAACAGACAGTGGGAACTCCATTGAATGGACTAATTTGCAGTAGTTTTGTATTTTCCTACGATTGTTACTCATTCTCTTGAGATGGCGGCATTCTGGTATTGTCTCTGGTTTTGTTAAAAGACGGCCTTTCCTTCGAACTTAAGACCGGTTTACGCAATAGAATTTCACTCATTGCCTTTGCATTAAAGGGTATAAACGGCCACATATATGAGGAGTTATAGGACCGATGAGTGGTTAAGAAGATAGTCAGTAACGTCGTGCCAATCATAAAGCCTGGTACCTGGAACGCCGCTACGGCAATTAATAACACAAGCCTGACTATACGGTTCGCCAGACCCAGCTCATAACTCGGAGTCGCGAACATACCGATTGAGGCTACCGCCATATACAGTACTACTTCGTTTACAAACAGACCACTCTGCACCGCTATATCACCAATCAATATGGCTGCAATCAGACCCATCGCTGAGCCTAAAGGTGTTGGGGTATGCACGGCGGCCATCCGCAGTAAATCAACCCCAAGCTCTACAATCAGAAACTGAGCGAGAATAGGAATTCTCGCTGTCTTTTGCGGCCCGATAAAATCCAGCATAGCAGGCTTTAACTCAGGATGGATAACAAGCAGCATCCATAACGGGAGCAGGAACATGGAAGCGAAGATGCCGATGAAACGGACCCACCGCAGATATGTCCCCATAAAAGGAGTCTGGCGATTCTCCTCCGCATGCTGGCAAAGATCAAAAAAGGTAGTCGGAAGAACAATTACAATGGGCGAGGTATCCACGAATAATATGACCCGTCCCTCTAATAAATTGGAGGCTACAACGTCAGGGCGTTCAGAATAACGCACCATAGGATAAGGGTTCCACCCTCCGCCGATAATCGCTTCCTCCAATTGCTTATCCGCCAGTGGAATACCATCGATATCGATGCTGTTGATTTTATCGATGACTGACGTTACTTGCGTTTTATCAACGATATCATCGATGTAAGCCACGCAGACATCTGTCCGTGTCCGCCGTCCCACTTGAAACATTTCAAGCTTCAGCCCCGGATCACGTATCCGTCTTCTTACAAGTGAAATATTACTAAGCAGGGTTTCTGTAAAACCATCGCGCGCACCACGCACCACCCGATCAATCGAGGGTTCATCAGGACTTCGCATGGGGTAAGATCGAGTATCCATTAGGATAACTTTGTTCTCACCCTCAATAAATAGTGCGCTCATTCCTTTTAATACTTTATCGAAACATTCGCTTAATACACTACCCTCTTCAACTTGAATATGAGGGATGTATTCGTTCATAAAGCTACCTAATACACCTGCGGACAAATTTTCTGAAGAAAGGTAGGTTAGTCGTTTCAGAATTTCATCCGTCACATCTTCGTTGGTGAATCCGCTTAAGCAGAGTAAAGCTGTCTTATGTCCCCCAAAGGACATTTCTCTAAACGTCACATCAAAACTTGTTCCCAGCCCCATCACTTCGGTCAGCGTGTTTTTTGTTTCTTGTAGAGAACCTGGGATATGATCATTGCCTTGCCAATAAATAACGGATTCCTTTAATGAGTTAGAATGCTCACTATCGCGTTTGTTTTGTAGCTTATCTTTACTTTTGTTCTGAGACTGCTGCTGCGCCTGCTTCTTTGAAGGCTTCGGTTGAGCTTGAGACTCCTCCCCAGTACCAGCATCGTTACCTGTTCCTCCTGCTGCCTGAGCATTCTGATCCTGTGCCTCATCATCTGATTCTGAATCCTCTGAATCCATACCAAATAACCTGGCAAAAAAACCTTTACTCGGCTCATTTGGCTCCTGATTGCCGAGCTCATCCGATGCTTCTGCATCCTGCTGCCCTGTTCCCTGCTCCGCAGTCACTTCCCCATCCTGCTGCCCTGTTCCCTGCTCCGCAGTCGCTTCTGCATCCTGCTGCTCTGTTCCCTGCTCCGCAGTCACTTCTGCATCCTGCTGCTCCGTTCCCTGCTCCGCAATGGCATCTGCATCCTGCTGCTCTGTTCCCTGCTTCGCAGTCGCATCCACATCTTGCTGCCCTGTTCCCTGCTCTGCAGTCGCTTCTGCATCCTGCTGCTCTGTTCCCTGCTCCGCAGTCACTTCTGCATCCTGCTGCTCCGTTCCCTGCTCCGCAATGGCATCTGCATCCTGCTGCTCTGTTCCCTGCTTCGCAGTCGCATCCACATCTTGCTGCTCTGTTCCCTGCTTCGCAGTCGCATCCACATCTTGCTGCCCTGTTCCCTGCTCTGCAGTCGCTTCTGCATCCTGTTGCTCTGTTCCCTGCTCCGCAGTCACTTCTGCATCCTGTTGCTCTGTTCCCTGCTCCGCAGTGGCATCCACATCCTGCTGCTCAGTGCCTAATTCGGCTGATGCCTCTGCATCCTGCTGGTCCTGGCTAGTTTCAGATGTTGTAGAATTTTCCGCTGAATCTTCACTTTCACCGATAGCTGAAGCGCCCTTAGGATCTGTGTGATCTGCAACTAGATCCGCTGCAGTTGTCTTCATTGCTGCAGCAGCTGCAGCATTATCTTCCAGATGGTCATCTTCCGGTGCAGAATCACCGCTGTGAATAAACTTGCTCATTTCCTAACCCCCTGTTTACTGTCGGTATACAAACCAGTCGAACAAAGAACCCGCGACCTTCCCACTCACCATCGCCATTAACAGACCGAATAGATAATGTGTCATATTTAAGCGTTTAGCGAGTATCGGCAGCACATTTAATACCTCGGTCAATGCTGCAGCGAGCATCCCGACAAAAATTCCATCAAACAGTCCTACACCAAGTTCAACTAGAGGACCTGAGGTAATTTTCCAATTCCAAAAATCACTAACAGTACCTACTAAAGATCCACCTACCATCGCGCCTTCATACCAATGAACTTTATCGTAAGAAGAGGTTAATTGCGCCAGACGCGGCACCATATCCAGCACAACAAATAGAGCGATCACTCCACCGCCTACAGCAATACCACCCGCAATGCCCAGCAGCAAATTTAGTCCCAGTGCTATGGGTGCCGTCATCTTCAGTCCTCCGTATTCTCTGATTGGTTTTCACTGCGGCGCCTCATCTTGCTGTATTCCTCATTGATGACATATTGGTCGATGTTCTTCTGATACAGATACATTTCCACTTCCAGCGGAGTAGGCTCCTCATTCCACTTCTTTTTAAATAAATGGTTGAAAAAAATGACCATCCCAAACCCGATGCCCAGAGAATAAGCAATCTGAAATATATAGGGATGCTCATCCCGATGACCCGTTAGCATCTCCACAATTCGAATTTGTACCTCCAGCATATTTACATCAGCATGAAAGTTCATAATTGTCAGAGCAGACCCAAAGAAAAGCAGCAGCCACACTAAAACAAACATCGCCACCGAAGGTTTCCGTCTCTCCACCTGACTCTCAATCTGCACAATCGTCCTCCCTTCACCGATCGGTTCAATGTCCGCATTCGGTATAAGTTCATATATCCGGGGGATAACCATCAACAGATCAATCAAAATCAGATTGCCGTCACTTTGTTCCGGCTTCATTAAGAGAATTGTCTCCAACGACTCTTTCAGCTCAGGCTCCGCTATCAAAAAAGCAATATCACCCAACGTGACACCTTTACCCTTGGGAACCATCACCCGATTTTTAAGCTGTATATAGATGGTGGGAGCAGAATGTTGTTTCATCCGCATTCCTCCTAAAGGTTATGGTGAAGCTCAGGTCCAAGATAACGGTAGTATGGGAGTAAAGCCTTATTTTTACTCTTGCTGCTCTGAATCAATTTCTTGAAATACTGAAATGTTGCTTGTTTATAGGTATCAGGAAAGGCTAACCCTTCTTCTGGAAATTAAAAAGAAGACAGCTCAAGGTAATTAACCTTAAGCTGTCTTCTTGTTTCAATCCTAAATACGTCAGAATTCGAGCGAATCCAATTTCCCTCCCGCAAAATCAAACAGGGTCAGATTGGACCAACCATTCTCATGTCCCACGGACCATTCCTTTTGCGAAGGAACCCAGGCTGGCTCCCAATAATAAAACCCGATACCTTTACCGTTAGGTATATTCTCAATAACACTAATAAAATCTTTCATATACTTAGTCTGTCCCTCTACTGTAGCCGGATAACCTTCATGCAGCTGCTTTTCCTCACTTACTATTAAGGGGAAACCTTCAGGTGCATTCAGCGTCCAAGGATAAGCTGTTTCAACAACAATAATATCCTTATTGTACCGCACCGCCAATTCATTCAGGTTAGATCGCAAGTCATCCAGCGTGCCGTGCCACCAAGAATAAAAAGATAATCCGATCACATCAAAATTTACGCCATGCTCGAAAAACCGATCATAAAAGTTACGGCTGGCTGGATAATCAGCACCACGGTCAATATGGATCATGATGGACAAATCAGAAGCAACAGCTTTTGCGCCCGCTATTCCTGCTTGAACCAGTGTAATGAACTGTTCCCATTGCTCCGTAGTATCCCACTCTCCATCCACCTTGCCTTCATTCCATAACATGCCTGGAGTAATCTCATTACCGATCTGCACCATGTCGGGCATAGTGCCTTGAGATTGCAAAAGCTCAAGAACCTCACGAGTATACTCATACACGGCTGATGTTAAACCCGTAAAATCAAGGTTCTCCCAAGCTTTTGGCTTCGATTGATTAGCAGGATCTGCCCATTTATCCGAATAATGAAAATCCAGCAGAAAGTTAAGTCCTGCTTCTTTAATTCGCTTAGCCATAATCAGCGTACGTTCTAGATTGCAGAAGCCGCCCGGAGGATCATTCCAAATCCGCAGCCGGATGGCATTCACGCCATTGTCTTTCAGAATGTAGAGCAAATCCTCAGCGTTCTCAACGGACTCTTCAGCACCGCTGTAATACGCTCTTCCACCCTGCTCAATTTCATCCAGAAACGAGATATCCATTCCATTGATAAATGTGGTTGTCATCATTGCTACTCCTTTACAGAACCAAGTGTCATCCCTTTAACAAAATATTTTTGCAGGAAAGGATATACGATCAAAATTGGAGCAGCTCCAATAAATATTTGCGCGGCTCTCACCGTCGTCTGCGAGATCAGCTCCATTTCCTTTGGATTGATGCTCATGGAGCTCATATCCCGTTGAATGATAACCGTCTGCAGGAATGTCGCCAGTGGAAATTGCTTGGAATTATTCAAATACAATAGTCCATCGAACCAGGAGTTCCAATGGAATACCATGCTGAACAAGGCAATCGTAGCGATCGACGGCAGAGAAATCGGCAAGTAAATACTGAACAAAGTACGGAAATGTCCGGCTCCGTCTATTAGCGAGGCCTCCTCCAGATCTTTTGGAATACCACGGAAGAAGTTCAGCATCAGAATCACCAAGAACGTATTTACCGCACCTGGCAGAACAAGTACCCAGAAGGAATCCATCAAACCAATCTTTTGAATCACAATGTAAAATGGAATCAAGCCGCCGTTGAACACCATACTGAAAACGAACAACCAAGAGTAGACATTACGGCCCTTGAAGGCTGAGTTTTCTTTGGATAACGGATAGGCTGCCAAAAAAGTAATTAAAAGTGTAAGTCCAGTCCCGAGTATGGTTCTTTGAACAGATACCCAGATGGAGTGTAGAAAGATCGGATTGTTTATTGTCTTTTTATAAGCTTCCAGAGAGAACTGCTTTGGCCATAACCCTACCAAATTGGCATCCGCTGCCGACTTCGCGCTAAAGGATACAGCCAGCACGTGAATCAAAGGTACAATACACATCAGTGCGAGCAGGATTAGAAAGCAAGTATTAAACACGTTGAATATACGATAACCTCTTGTTTTGTAATACATAAGTTGTCTCCCTCTTCCTTTGGTAGATTAGAAAATGCGATATCCTGCCCACTTCTTAGCCAAACTGTACGAGACGAGAATTAGGATCATACTAATGGCCGACTTAAACAGTCCGATTGCCGTACCAAAGCCCATCTCACCATTCAGAATAGCCGTGCGGTACACGAAGGTATCAATAATATCGCCTTTCTGATAGACCAGTGGATTGTAGAGGTTAAAAATCTGGTCAAACCCTGCGTTCAATACATTTCCGAGAGCCAAGGTACCTACCACCACAACCATTGGCAATAGAGATGGCATTGTGATAAAACGTGTCTGCTTCCAGCGGTTAGCGCCGTCTATTTCAGCAGCTTCATATAATGATGGATTGATTCCTGCTAGAGCAGCTAAGAAAACGATCGTATTATAACCAAATTCCTTCCACACATCTGTGAGAATAACTGTGAACCGGAACCAGTTGTTATCCCCTAAGAAAAAGATTGGTTTGAAGCCCATGCTGCCTAAGATCTGATTGACAAAACCATCTGTAGCAAGCAAATCCAGCAAGATCCCGCCGAGAATAACCCAAGATAAAAAGTGAGGCAAGTATACCAGTGTCTGAATAGTACGCTGTATGTATACCTTGCGAATCTCATTTAACAAAATGGCGAATACAAACGGTACAGCCAGATTGAAAATCATTTTTAGAACAGCAATAATCAATGTATTCCAAATGACCTGCATACTGTCATTACGTTCAAATAGATAACGGAAATTGTCCAATCCAACCCATGCCGAGCCTGAAATTTTCAGCCATGGCTTATAATCCTGAAATGCCATCACAATTCCGCCCATTGGAATAAAGCTGAAGATGATCAGGAATATCATCGCCGGCAATAACATCAAGTGAAAAGGCCATGTTTTTTTTAGTGTTCTCATCCTTGGTCCCCCATATCGTGTCAAGTTCTTCTGTAACCATACTCAAATTATAGCAACGCCCGAATTCCTCAAATAGCGGGCAAAACCAATATATATGGTACAAAAGCAATCTCTTTATCACATTGAAAAAAGAGGACTTCAAACGCAAACAGGGACCCTCCCTAAAGCCTAATGCTACGGCTGAAGAGACGGTCCCGTTTACTCCTTTTTACCTAGTCAAACTAAATCCAAACCTTATTTTACGCTGTCATACCATTCGTTAACTTCTTTAGTGATTTGATCGCCACCACCTGATTTCCAGGTTGCTACAAAGGAATCAAATGCATCCAGCGGTTTGTTGCCATAGATAATTTCATTAAACGTTTGGTTCTCAATTTTGTTCAGATAGTCCATCTTCGATTTCATAGTTTCGGTCGTAGGACCTGTGAACATATTCTTAAAGGATTTATCCTCTTGCGCCAGCAGAACTTTGGCAGCCGCAGGGGTATCTTTACCATAATTCACAGCTACGTCCTTCTCCAGACGGGTTGTTGGCTCTGCGCCATCTGCCAGGTTAAGGAGTGCTTTCATTTGGGCATCCGGGATCCGGGCACCGTCACGAACCAGCATATAACGAACACTATTCACATAACCGCCAGCAATTTTATCATTTTCGATCATCTTGCCGTTCGCGTCCAGCTCATAGTCATATCCTGCAAAAAGACCGTTATCCAGTTCACTGCCTGGCGTTGGATTAGCAAAGTTATCGAACAGATAGTTTTGATAAGTAAAGAAGGCTTCTGGATTTTTCATTTTCGTGCTGATCAAAGTTACACCGTTAGTGAATTGTGTGCCATGACGCATAACCTTTCCATCTGGACCCGCTGGAATTTCAATTGGAGCCCATACTGCATCTGGAGAGTTCTTCACGGTATCCTGAAGCGGCCAGCCGCTCATCCAGTAAGGACCCGGGAGAATCCCTGCTGTACCTGCAACTGCTGGTTCGGCAGTTTTGTTCTCATCCCAAAGAGCTGCTTCCTGAGGAATATAACCTTTCGCCAACCATTCCTTCAGTTTTTCAAGCCCTTGCTTCATGCCAGCATTTACTGAGCCGTATTCTAGTTTACCATCAGCATCTAGATTCCATTGCTGTGGCAAGGTTCCGTAAGCACCAAAGATCCAAGATGGATCGCCCATCCAAGTGTTCATTGTTGTTTTGAAGCCGATACTAAGTGGAGTTACCTTGTCTGGTGCCAAACCATCAGGGTTCTGATTCTTGAACGCATCCATCACTTTTTCCAGCTCATCGATCGTCTTAGGGGCTTGCATATTCAGCTTATCCAGCCAATCTTGGCGGATCCACAGAATGTAATCATGGTTATATGCATAATCGAGAACAGGCAGGCCCATTCTTTTGCCATCACGGCTGTATTGGTTCCAAACGTTAGGATCCTGTGCCATCGCTTCTTTCCAAGTATCTGAAGCATATTTATCAAACAAAGTTCCTACATCTGCATACATGCCGGAATCGATCAAATCCTGTGCAATCGTGTTGTCGGCTGTACCGATGGTTACCACATCAGGCATGTCCTGACCTGAAGACATGGATAAACGCAGCTTCGTACCAAATGCGCCGTTCGTATCTGTGATGGACCAAAGGGACTTAATGTTGATGCCGAATTTTTCTTTAGCCCATTTTGTAGCCACGTTATTCTCAATGCTTTCACCGTTTTTGAATTTAAGCTCAGGGTCCACGCCCCATGCGGTTGTAAATGTCACCTCAGGATCGTATTTATCCTTGTAGGCGTTTTCAGAATTGGAAGCTGTATTTGCAGTCGCTTCACCAGCTGTTTTATCTCCAGCAGTGTCTTTACTATTAGCAGCGTTATTGCCAGAACAGCCCGCAAGGCTACCCGCCAAAAGCATGCTCATGCATAGGAGCGGCAGCCATCTTTTTCTCTTCATCGCGCTCATTTTGTTCCCCCTTGGATTCCATAAGTGTTGGTTACATTTTAATTATAGGGAACGACGCTGAGCCCGAATACGTCATTTAAACAAGGTTTCTGCACCTTTCTCAACTTCTATCCGTCCCGGAATTCATTTGGTGTCATATTGTAGTGTTTTTTGAACATCTTACTGAAATATTGCGGATTCTGATATCCAAGCTCAGAGGTAATTTCATAGATTTTTTTATTCGTATTTTTAAGCAGATAAAGTGCCCGTTCCATCCGCATCCGAATAATATAGTCCCCTAGTCCTTCCCCAGTCTCAGCTTTATAAATCTTGGACAAGTAGACTGGATGCAAATATACATGATCGGCAATGGTTTTGACGGACAGCTCATGCCCCGAATGGTTTCCTACCAGCTCATGCACCTGCTTGATAATATAACTTTTCGTATTCTGATCGCTTTCGGATAGCTCCTTCTGAAGCTTATCGAGCATATCAAACGCCCAATCTTTAAGCTTATCAAAAGAAACAATAATACTCTGCGTCAACAACGGATCTAAAGCGTATTGGTCGATCTTGGAGATGAACTGACCACTCTTATGCGCTATATACATAAATGCATTCGTTATCGATAGAAAGACCTCGTACAGATGTTCACTGGAAAACCGTGCATTCTCCATATCCCGGAACACGTCAGCAATTTTTTGCCTTGCTGAATCCCATTGTTTGGATTCCAGCAGATGAATGAGTGTAGGTGGACGATAAAGACATTCGAGCGATTTGATGCTGATCGTCTCCTGATGCTGGCGGTCATCCAAAAACAGCACGGAGCTGGATTCATCATGTGCTGCCAAATACATCGAGCTAAGACCGCTTCTATAGGCAGCCGTCATCCCCTCCGGAAAGGTGAACCACTCTGTTACAATCAGTGAAATCTCACCCTTGAGGTAATTGCTTACACTAATTCGGAAATTCGCGATCACCGCTTTTAGGATTTGCTGCCTTGCAGCTTCATAGTTAGCCATTTGCTCCAATTCCTGCTGTACTGCCGGCTTTAATTCAACAAGCAGAATCAAGCAATCATGCGGCGCTTTGCAGAACCAGACATGGAACTGTTCCTTAAAAAGCTCCTCGGCAATGTTGCCGATCGCATATTCCATGAGAGAGACCGAATGGTGATCCATTGCGGCATAATGTTTACCCAGCTGAATCAGCAGCATCGCCGCTTCAGCATCCGGCTGGAAGGAGATTTCATATTCCTTCAGCTTAATGGCTAGTGTCCGCTCAGACAGCACCCTGCCGAGAAGCAATTCATGCATCAGATTAGCCCGCAAAACACTGTAATCGGCTTTGCGATTATACAGCAGCAAATGATATCTATCATGAGCTTCCCATTCGTCTTTCAAAGATTCAATCGCACTGGATACGCTTTTGATAAACTCATCATCACTTACCGGCTTCAAAATATAATCAAATGCCTGCAGTTGAATAGCTTTTTTCGCATATTGAAAATCGGAATAACCTGTCAATAAAATGGACCGAATATTTGGCCATTTCTCGCTCACGGCTTCAATTAATTGCAGGCCAGTCATTCCTGGCATTGAAATATCCGTAACCATAATATCTATAGCCTGCTGTTCCATAATTTGCAGAGCTTCAGCACCCGATGCCGCTTGATGCACCTGCTTTACCCCGATTTCAGCCCATGGAATAGTACGAGCTAAACTTTCCGTAACATAGGGCTCATCATCAACTAACAACAGCTCTATCATTCTTTCCCCTCCTAGATGTCATTCCATTTCATTGTCTGTGTAGGGCAGCAACCACTGCAGTGTCACCTGTAATCCTCCAAGCGGAGAAGGCGAGATGCGCAAGCCAGACGTCTCCCCAAAACGCAGCCGCATTCTCTGATGCACATTCCATAAACCGCAGCCCATTTCTTCATCCATCGCCCTGCTTAGTTTATTTTCCAGTTCTATAATTCCCTCTGGCGTCATGCCCTGACCATCATCCTCAACCGTAAGCGTCATTTCTCTGCCTGCACATGAACCCGTAATCCGCACCAGTCCCTCTTTGGCGACGGGCTCAATTCCATGTATAACCGCATTCTCCACCAAAGGCTGCAGTACGAGCGGCGGTAGCTCTCTTTTGCGCATTTGCGGTGGGATATTGATCTCATAACGAAGTCTGCTCATCCTCATCTTCTGGATCTCCAGATAATGATTCACAAATTCCACCTCTTCAGACAGCGCAACCAAATCACGTTCCTGACGAGTGGTGTATCTGTAATATCGGGACAAATTATGCGACATCCCAACGACTGCCCCCATATTATCGAGCTTCGCCATACTTGTAATAAAGGAGAAGCAATTATAGAAAAAATGTGGATTTATCTGTGATTGAAGCTGCTTTAAGCGGGCTTCGCGAACATGGATTTTCTCCATCAGCACATTCTCGATCAGCATCTGAATCTGTTCTACCATACTGTTAAACCGGCCGGACAGGAAGCTGAATTCATTCTTCCCTTTAATCTCCACTCGCGCAGAATAATCCCCTTGCTTCAACCGTTGAAAGCCTCCAACCAATAACCTTATAGGCACCTGCACTTGAACATATAATAGATAGGCTACGAGACAGCTCATTAACAACAAAGCACTGATCGCAAAATAAAATAAACGATTAGAGGTCAGGATCGGATGTAGGATTTCAGTCAGCGGCATATAGTCGATCAAATACCAGCCCATTTTGTCCGAATAGACGATATTTACACTGTAGGATTCACCTTCTATTTTGACCGTGCGATTCTCACTAGGCTTCAGCTGGGTCTCTTCCAGCCTGTCTACCAATTCTTTAGCTAACACCTTGTTGGCACTGCGGTTAAAAATAAGTCCTGTTCCCTGCTTATAATAAAAAGGATCTCTTCTGCCATCACTTTTGAATTTATCCAGCATATCCTCTATGTTCCGGCTGTCGAACTCTACCTTCATAACCGTTTTGACTTTTTCCGGAGCGAATTCTGACATAAAAGGTGTAAAAGAAAACCATGAGAATACGAAGCGGTCACCCTCCTGCCCTTCAATCTTCTCCACATGCCAGCCCGACTTCACTTCCCGCTTCAGATCCTCATCTTCGTATAACTTCGCATCATTTTCAGACACCATACGATGAATGGACGGGGAGTATAAATACAGCTTACTCTTCCAATTGGAGGAGCTTTCTTGAATGCTGATTTTGGTCTGAATCCGTTTGATCAGGTTTATCGTATCCAGATTCAAACGCCCTTTTTCCAGATAAGTATCCTTAAGGCTGAGGATATCAGGATCATGGATCAGCAGAATCGGCCACGAAGACAATAACTCCATATTACTTTCTACCTGATTCTGAAAAAAACTAAGCTGATTATTATTCGAAGTATTTAACTCCGTACGCAGCACATCCGTGGTCGTTTTATTGGAATAGAAGTAAAGGATGGTTATCGGGATCAGCATAATGACCATGATACTCACGATTTTGGTAAATAAATTATATCTATACACGTTCCTTCACTCTCCGGCTCAAATGTCATAGCCCCTATTGTACAAACAATCCCTACTTGCGAAAAGATAAATATCTAAAAAATGTGGTAAAGACAGGCCCTAACTGCCTTTTCGAGCACAGTTATTGCCTGTCTGCCTATTATTGCTGCAAAAGATTGAGTATGATGTAAGCCGCTTCAGCGCGTGTTGTATGGGCTTGCGGGCGGAAATTGCCATCTTCGAATCCATTGATAATCCCAGCCTGCGCAAGCGCTGTTATCCCTTCACTGGCATACAACGAGATCAGGTCTTTATCTTTAAAAGAAATAACGTTCACATCCGTCTGACCGTTCACTTTCTCCGCCAACTTAAGCGCACGGTATGAAATAGCTGCCATTTCTTCACGGGACAATTTATCATTCGGGCCAAAAGTGCCATCCGCATGTCCTTGTACAACACCCAATTTCCCAGCAGTATTCACAGCAAAGCTATACCACGCATCAAGGTTCACATCTTTAAAACTGCCTGTTCCTCTTTCTGCATTTAACTCCAGCGCGGACAGCAGCATGCTGACAAATTCAGCGCGTGTAACCTCCCCTTGCGGATTAAAGATCCCGTTTCCTATTCCTTGCACGATCCCTTTAGCCGTCAAGGATTCAATCGCTAACGTGGCCCAATCTGCTGCTTTTAAATCTGTGTACCCCACCTCTGCGTACCCCGCAGCATAAATGCTGAAATGACTTGGATTAAACACAATCTGTTCCGCGGTTGGGTTGTACCGCACAGCTTTGATAACTTCGAGTTTTCCATCAGCAAGTATCGAATAAACAGCAATCCGCTGGCTCTGCTCCCCGAGCTTCAGCTTGTAGTGGAAGGCTACCGATATTGCTCCTTTTTTGAAAACATCGATAGAAGTCCCGTCTACTGACACATGGATGTTATAGGCCGGGTAGTCTTTTGCTCCAGTTGCCAATGGTGAAGGCAAGGTTGGCGTAGCTACCTGAACCAGTGAGAGCGTTAGTTCCTTAGCTCCCGTCTTAATAATTCCTGCACTAGCTTCCGTAGAAACCGTAACAGAGGCCGTCCCATATACAATTACTATTTGAGGATGTTTGCCCTGCTCTAGTATAGAACTCAACGGAAGATGAACGACTGCTCCCTTAAGCTCTCCCGTCGATGGCAGAACAGAAATAACCAGTTTTCCATCCGCCGGAAGCGTCGACAGCGCCTTATTGATATCCTCTATACTTAGCGTGATCTCAGCTATGCCGGAAATTCCTGCTTGTGCCTTCACCTGAAGTTGTCCTGCCGCTGTATGTTCGACCACTGCTTTATTTGCTGAATTTACAACGCTTGAATCTCTGACGGTGATGACAGGATCAGGATTAACCCCTGTTCCGGGTTCTTCACCAGTGCCAGGATTCCCTCCTGTTCCGGGTTCCTCACCAGTGCCGGGATTTCCTCCCGTTCCGGGTTCTTCACCAGTGCCGGGATTTCCTCCCGTTCCGGGTTCCTCGCCAGTGCCGGGATTCCCTCCCGTTCCGGGTTCCTCGCCAGTGCCAGGATTCCCTCCCGTTCCGGGTTCCCCGCCAGTGCCAGGATTTCCTCCCGTTCCGGGTTCCTCTTCGCCCCCCTCACCGGCCACCGGGGTTTTGAAGACATTTAATGAAGAGAGTGCATTCCCTGCAAAATCGAACATTGCCTGATTCTCCCAAGCATTTCCTTCGCCTACCTTCCAGCCTACACCTTGCACTGGAATCCAAGCTGGTTCCCAATAGAACAAGCCTGTTCCTTTACCATCGGGTACTTTGGACAATACATTCATTACTGTTTTGACCTCAGCCATTTGACCTGCAACCGTAGCTGGGAAGCCACTGCCGTCTAGCTGATCTTGGCGGGCGATGTTATTCTCAAAATTGTCGCCGTCCTCCAGCGTGTAAGGATACGCGGTTTCCGTCACAATCACTTCTTTACCATATCGTTTAGAGATATCGTCCAAGTTAAACTGCAGGCTATCCATCGTTCCGCTCCAATACGGATAAAAGGACGCGCCGATCACATCATAATCAAGATTCCGCTGCGTTAATTCGTCAAAGAACCAACGAAACATATCATTTTTGCCACCTTCAGCAAGATGGATCATAATTTTGATATCCTGACCTGCACCCTGGCTGTCTCTAACTCCCTTCACTCCGCTCTCCAGAAGCGGAACAACCTTCTCAAAAGCATTCTCTTGATCATAGGATTTGCCGTCAGGCCATAACAAGCCCCCATTAATCTCATTTCCGATTTGGACCATATCGGGTGAAGCTCCCTTTTCCTTTAGCTCATCCATAACATCTTTGGTATAGTCATATACCGCTTGCTTCAATTCATCATAGGAGTAATCCGCCCATGCTCCTGGCTTGTTTTGCTTTCCGGGATCAGCCCAGAAATCAGAGTAGTGGAAATCAAGCAACAGCTTAAAGCCTTTGGCTTTGACACGCTGCGCCATTTCCACAACATGCTCACGGTCATTATAGCCGCCAGCTTCCTGAGGATCATTCCATAAACGCAGCCGAATGTAATTTACACCCCGGCTTTTAAGAATATCCAGCAAATCCTTTTCTACCCCATTGTCGTAATACTTTCCACCGGCATCCTCAATCGCTTCCAGTGTAGAAATGTCCGCACCTTTTATGAACCCGGATTGCAGCACAAGCGGAGTAACCTGAATATCAGCTGTGGGTTGTAGGTCTGACCCTGCAACTTCCCCCATTACGCTGTAAGTTCCTTCAACCGCATACTCCGCTTCAGTAAGGTCATCCCAGGTTACAGGCACCTGTTTGCTTGACCCATCTTCGTATATAGCCGTTACCGCTGATGGCAATAAAGCAGGCACATCCGTAATTGTGCTGACATTTATGCTCTCAAATCCGACAATAGGCGTGCTGCTGTCACCTACTACTGTTACCTTCGCGACTGGCTTCTGCACAGTACCAGAAATAGAACCGCTTACTGTAAAGGTTCCGGGACGGGAATACTCTGCTGGTGGGATCACATCCCAAGCAACCTGAGCATCCTCCGTGTCAGAATTGCTATATACCACAGTTACAACACTTGGAAGCTCAGGGGCTTGCCCAATTTCCGTGTCCAACCGTACTGGCAGTACAGTTTGTATTTCACCCTGTGCCGGCTCATGCGGCGCGCTGGCTGCGGGAACACCCCAGACCTTCAGATCATTAATGGCTGCCCATTTTCCGCCGTTGATGCCGGTCAGGTTGACCCTTACATATGAAACATTCCGCAGCTTAAAAGCATTGTACTGAGTTTGCTCTACACTGCTGCTCTGACTTTTGTCCACAACTGTTGTCCATACCTTATGATCACGTGATACTTCAATCGTATATTGATTAATGTAACTCCATGCATTCCAGATGACGGTTGCGCCTGACAAATCATATGCACCTTGCAAATCTACTTCCAGCCAATGAGGAAAACTCCCGTCATTCGCCGTCCAATGTGTGTTCCATTCATCGGAATCTACTGCGTTACCCGCTTCATACCCTGCAAGCTCACTATCGGATATAGCAGGCTTTCCTAGGGCAATATTCTCATCTCCTGCCGCTTGAGCAGACTGCCCAAACGTAAAAGGGGAAATAAGAAAGGTCAGAATCATAAATAATACAAATGATTTCTTCAATGTCTGCTTCCTCCTAAATAATTTAATCATGGATTATGTACTCAGCAGCACAGTCATTTTGTGCGCTCCCTAATTGTAAACGCTTTATTAACTCTGCTATATGTTACGTTAGAAACATTTCAGCAGTTTTTGCAGTCGATTTGATCTAAGCAAGGAGTAAAATCACATACAAAAAAAGATGATCCGAAAGCCATACGGCTTCGAATCATCTTTAAATAGGTAGAACCATTCCACTTCAATCTGCTCAGAGCGTTTGTGGTTTGGACTGTTGATTAGATAAAAAGAATAAAGCGACCCAGATCAAGGCAAATCCGAGAATCTGCGGGATAGTGACCAGCTGTTGGAACACAATCCAGTTGATGATTACTCCCGTCATAGGAAAGCTGAGTTCAGCCAATGTGGCGAAGGAAGCTTTGGTCGTGCTAAGTCCTTTGTAATACAACAACATACTAAGAAGTCCTGGCAGCAAAGCTTGCAGCAATAGATTAACCGCAATAGCTGCCGATGCACCAAACCCGCCATGAATCTGCCACGGGGCACCTTCTAGCGTAGTGATAACGAAAAGTAAAGGAAGCGCAAGGATAAACCGCAGCGAAGTCACTGTCTCATATTTCATAGAACCGAGCAGATAACGTCCCATGACTGTCGATCCCCCCCACAGTGCAGCTGCTCCCAAGGCCATCAGACTGCTAACCCCAATAAAGTTATTCACATGTCCGAAAGGGATACTCCAGCCAAAGGTCAGCAGATAGGTTCCTACCAGCGCCAACACAATGAGTGGTCCGAAATTTTTTGGCAAACGTTCTTTAAGAATTAATGCAGCGAGACCGATAGCGAATATTGGCTGAAGCTTTTGCAGTAACAGCACTGCATTCAAATCCCCACTGGAAAGTGCCATCGTAAATAGGATCGTCGCCCCGGCAGAGCCTCCCCATGAAACAATCAATAAAGCACCAATCTGGCGAAATCCAATTCCTTTAAGCTCCGCCCGGTGACGCCAAAGAACAGGTGAAGCAGCCAAGAAAAGCACCACATGCTCCAGAAGAACAATTTGCGATGAGGTTAAGGATTTTAACAGGATGATACGAAAGAGCGGATCAACGCCCCATAATGCTGCACCAATCACAACGAGCCAAAATCCACTGCGTAGCGCTGATGTACTGCCAACCTTAGTTGATGATGAAGCTGTAACATTACTCATAATTTCCTTCTCCTTGTCGATACAAACCCTCGATAAGAGACCAAAAACCCCCGAATTACCAAAAAGGTAAACTCGGGGGCATTATCAATAAAGACGTACAAGGATAGACTCCTAGCGTCTTTATCTTATGATCCTCTCCCATCCGGACTTTACCGTCGGCTCTGGATTTACACCAGATCAGTCACTTCTCTGCAAGCAGAACAAGTGAGTCGCGGGCTCAGTTCGCTTTGAACATTACCGCCGGTCGGGAATTTCACCCTACCCCGAGAATCTTGTATTCCGTTGTTTTTTTCACAATCTCAGAATAAACCTCTTCTTGCCATTCGTCCAGTACTTTATGAAAATGTACACATTACTTTCATGTTTCGCAGCATTTTATTACATGTTTATTCGTAATTGTTCTACTGCTTCATCCAAAAAACTTCTGTATAATGAAATTATGTTGATTTTTCCATAGTTTAGTAATCATGTCGAGGAGGTTGTTATGAAAGAAGCATTCTGGACGAAATTATTGTTCTCCATTTTTGCCGTTGGAGGAATAGCTTTTTTAGGATTCATAGGTGCTATAATTACTGCGCTTTACGGAGGACTGCTGTTTTATACCCCACTTGTGGCGATCTTAGCGATCGTATTAGCCATCTATGTTGTACTCATCATATTTAATGTATTGTCCCGAAGAACAAGCAATATTGTATTGTTATCTATCCTCGGACTTAGTCTGCTCGCGACCGCAGGATATGAGATCAAGCAAACGTACGTCAACAGAATTGCCATGGTCGATGATCGGGAGGTTAATCTGCTACAGTATGAACCCTTTGCTGAGAAGACCAAAGCAGTGAATCTGGACGAACCTTCTTCCTATCATATCGATAGCGATCTTCCAAGATTGGACGGCGCAACCGCACTTTATCCACTCTATTCAGCTTTCGTTCAATCTACTTATCCTGAGGGTTATTATAATCCGTATGATTTTCAAACAAGTCAAGTAATTTGCAGCAGCACGCCTGAAGCTTACAAGAGATTAATTGAAGGAGAAACCGATATTATATTTGTAGCGGCTCCGTCAATTGCACAACAAAAAGAAGCTAAAAGAAAAGGTGTCGAACTGAAGCTTACGCCGATCGGCCGCGAGGCCTTCGTATTTTTTGTAAACAAACGAAACGACGTAACCGGACTTTCCACCGCTCAACTTAAAGATATTTACGCAGGCAAGGTCACAAATTGGAAAGATGTAGGCGGAGCTAATAACCGAATCCGTGCTTTTCAACGACCTGAAGATAGCGGAAGCCAGACGATGTTGCAAAAGTTTATGAAGGACACTCCACTCATGAAGCCGCCTCAAGAAGACGTAGCGGATATTATGAGCGGTATCATTCAACAAACCTCCAGCTATCGCAACTATAAAAATGCACTGGGCTACAGCTTCTTATTTTACGCCTCAGAAATGAATCGAAACGGGGAAATAGCCCTGCTGGCCATCGATGGTATCCAACCAGACAAGGAAAGTATTCGTAGTGGACAGTACCCTTTGGCAACAGAATTTTATGCAGTGACCGCGGGAAGCGACAACCCTAATATTCAGTCCTTTCTGGATTGGATTCAATCTGCTCAAGGTCAGAAATTGGTAGAGAAAACAGGTTATACATCGTTAAAATAAAATCTCTCTAGCAAATGAGAGCTATCCCAAATGTTTGGGAAGGCTCTTTTTCTATTTTTATACCGAAAATTTTCCTTTTTATCTGTTGTAGAGCGCAACTTTTGGAAACTATTGTCGTTTATACTTTATACGAGCCTTAAACGGCATCAAAGGAAGAAAAAGTAAGAATTGCTAGAGACCAATAAACGGGGATGGTAGGGATTGCAGATGAAAAAGTTTGGTTTTTTGGCGTTACTGCTGCTTTTGTTGGTGCTGGTTCATCCAGGAACTGGTTATGCCGGCTCTGCGGAAACACACATCAACCTAGACGGCAACGATCTTAAGATTTCAAAAGAAGCACAGGTACAAATTGTAAATGGCAGTGTAATGGTTCCTCTTCGTGTTGTTGCGGAACAGCTTGGTTATACCGTGAAATGGGATAATGTGACCAAGACGGCGATCATTGAGCAAAAGGGAACTACTTTAAAGCTGATCGTGGATAATACGATGGCAGAAGCTTCAGGGAAACAAGTCAAACTGGACAACCCTCCGTTTCTCAGTGGCAGCACAACCCTTGTTCCTTTAAGATTTGTTGGGGAACAGACAGGAACTACTGTCGGTTGGGACAATGTAACCAAAACCGTATATTTAACCTCTCCAGTACCTGAGATTGGGGGAAGCGATCCGGAAATTACGGTTCCACAACCCACTCCAACAGCACCTTCAGACAACGGATCAAACGGGAATACAGCAACTGAAGGGAATAGCTCAGTAGCTACAGTCACCAATCTTAGCTTCATCGATAACCAGCTGGTTATTGCAGTGAACGGCAGTATAAAACCTACCGTGTTCACTATGACAGACAAAGACCGAATTGTCGTGGATTTACCGAATACTGGCTTTGGAACCGACTTCCATCAGAATCTGTCCGTAGGAAAGAACCAAAGCGGACAGTTAACGGTTACTGACTATCCTAATGTCTCTGCCGTTCGCTATTCATTGTTCAGCAGTTCCCCATCTACCATTCGGATCGTCATTGATCTAAACAGCGCTAATAGCTACAGTCTGATAAATGCTAATGATGGACTTATTATTGTGGATCTTAATGGGACTAGCGTTACGCTTCCTGAAACCACCTTACCAGAAGTACCGGTTACAACTCCTCCACCTTCTACCGGCAACACAGACAAGAAGATAATCGTCATCGATGCAGGACATGGCGGGAAAGATCCAGGGAGTTCAAGTGTTAACAAGCTTAAAGAGAAAGATTTCACCTTGCCGACAGCACTGAAAATTGCAGAATTACTAAAGAAAGAACCAAATATCGAGGTTATACTCACGCGCAGTGGCGATACATACCCAACTCTACAGGACAGATCTAACCTCGCCAACAATGTAAAAGCCGATCTATTTATCTCTGTTCATGCCAATAGTATTCCGGCGGGCAGTAAAAGTAACCCTAGTGGAACAGAGACCTATTACACACGCAATGATAGCTTATTATTCGCTCAAACCGTTCACAAATACCTCGCAGTTGCTACAGGACTGCAGGACCGAGGGGTTCGTCAAGCTAACTATCATGTAACAAGAGAAACTAAAATGCCTGCAATATTATTAGAATGTGGTTACTTAAGCAATACCAAGGATGAAGCATTACTCTTTACCCCGGACATCCAGAATAAAATAGCCGAAGCAGTAGTTTTAGGAATCAAAGAATATTTAGGTCGTTAAAAAAATGGGTGTCCCATTAGCCGTTTAGGCTGATAGGACACCCATTTTTTATTCGGTAGCGGTGTTCCAAACACTCATTCGTTCCCGCAGATTCGAGGTATGCAGCTCTAGCTGTATACCATCTGGATCTAGAAAATTGACCGTCCAGCCTATTCCCCGTTTGATTGGCCCTCTAATTATGGGCACATTCTGGGTTTGCAATCCTTGGACGGCTTCCTCAAAATGTTCCTCTGCAATACTAAAAGCGATGTGATCTACCCCAACCACATTATTTGCAATCGCCATATAATCAGGCTTTTCAAGAAGACATATCCAGGCACTTCCCCATTCCAGATAAGCATCAGTTTTACCTCTATGAACTAGCTGAAGGCCCAGAATTCCTGTGTAGAAATTCAGGGAATTTGCTAAATTACTGACATTTACGGTCACATGGTTAAAACCTTCTACCTGCATCTTTATTCAGCCTCTCAATCTTCTTAAGCCAGCATAGTGACAATTCTTTTGCGTTTCTCTGACTCAGGATCATAAGCTACATGCGTATCTTCATCAAAGATCAAGGTAGCCCGTTCCTCCAGATTGTATTTCGGCCATACCCTCTCTGCTGTAGCCGGATTTCCTTGATGAGCGAAAGCAATCCAAGCGTCATGCATAACTTCAGCCAACTTCTGCATCGTTGGATTAATTTCTGCCCTAAGATGGGTTAGATGAGATAGATTATTAAAGGCATAAACGATTTCTGCACTATGCACAGCTTTATTTAACAAAGGATGACCTGGGATCGTGCCGTCAAAACGGTACATCCAGACAGGTGCATAATTCAATTGGTTTTCCGCCAGAGACACCGAGGTTGCCCAGAAGTAAAGATCCGTTAGAATTTCGGCTTGTCCCTCCCAGGTGGAAGAATAATGGTTAGCAATCTCTTTCAGACTCCCAGTACCCATCATCTGCTCCAGCGCCTTGAGTGATTCGTCAAAGTCTGCCTCAGGTGATTCTTCTCTGAAGAACAAGTTGCCCTCATCACGATTGGTTCCGATCAATAGCGGAATACCATGTGCCGATCCTTCTGCCACAGCCTGTGCAGGTTCTACAGGAAGTATATCCCCATCAATGACAGGCTGAAATAACATGCCAATTGAGCCACCCGTTAACTTTTTAGTCATTCTTGCGGCTGCATCGATAATTTGTTCAGAAGAAAATGTTTGCAGAAGACTGGCATCTCCATCTGGGGCAATCCCTAATTCAGCTAGCAGTGCAGCTGCAATGTACTTTCCTTGCTCGTTAGGCAGCGTCTGAGCAGCCCCACTTTGCATAATCGCGCCAGCGAACAACCCCTTCGCTGCTGGCATAGCCAAAAGGGCTGCGATACTCATACTCCCTGCTGACTCTCCGAATACAGTTACCCGCTGCGGGTCCCCGCCAAAAGCAGCAATATTCAGTTTTACCCATTCCAGCGCAGCAATTTGATCCAATAATCCTTGATTAGAAGCAAGCCCATGGCCAAATGGAGACAAATTCATGAATCCAAATGGACCCAGCCGATAGTTAATGGTCACTAAAATTACTTTGCCTCGCTCAGCGAAGCTTGTGCCGTCAAACTGCGGCTGACTTCCAGCCCCGGTCACAAACGTCCCCCCGTGAATCCAGAACATAACAGGCAGGGGCTCATCATGAACTGCTGGCGCCCAAATATTTAAATACAGACAATCCTCGGAATGAAGCGGCGTCTTGCCACCGAACCGAGTACCTCTCGTATCCGCTGGCTGATGACTAACTGGACCAAATTCAGAAGCATCTCTAATCCCATCCCAGGCCTCTGGTGGCTGTGGTGCACGAAACCGAAGTTCTCCAACAGGTGGGGCTGCAAAAGGGATCCCGCGCCAAATGTTCACGTCCCCCTCCTGTATTCCTTGAAGCTTACCGTAAGAGGTTACTGCTATTGGTCCTCCCATTACATTTCACCCTTCCACATTATTCCTTATTCTCTTCAATCTGTTTATATAAGCCGGATCGAAACCGGAACCATTCAAAAAGATGTGTAAATACCACCTTAAGTACCGCATAACCCGGAACTGCAAGGATAATCCCCAGAATCCCAAACATTTTACCTGCGAATATAATTACAAAAATAATGGTTATCGGATGAATCTTCAACGTCTTGCCCATGATCTGTGGTGAGATGAATTTTCCTTCAATCAGCTGAACAGCTGTCCACACGATAATCATCTTCAGCAGCATAAATGGAGAAGTGACCATCGCCACAATTAGGGCAGGTGTAATCGCGATTGCCGGGCCCAGATAAGGAACAACTGCTGTACAAGCAGCAGCAATAGCCAGAACGAGAGAGTACTCCAAACCAATGATTAAATAACCAATATAGAGCAGCAGACCAATACAGCAGCTGACTATAATTTGCCCGCGTATGTAAGAGGATACCTGACTGTTCATCTCCGACATGACCATACGAGTCTGCGGCTGCAGAGAAGTAGGTACAAACTTCAGAATATAATCCGGCAATTTTTTTCCATCGCGAAGCAAGTAGAACAAAATAAATGGCGTCGTTACAACCGCCAAGACAATCTCTGTAAGGGCTCCTACAAAGCTGCCAACACCCGTCAAGGCATTATTCAGAAAAGAACTGCCCCACGCTGTTATCTTAGATGTTATCTCACTAAGGTTCGTTCCGATACTGTCTTGAACTTGCCCAAAGAACTCCGTTCCGGTCAGATCCATAAACCGTTCTTGAATTAATTCACTATACCTTGGAAAATTGTCGATCAATCCTGATAGCTGAGTCCGTATAATTGGAATGACCATAAACAAAACCAGCGTGATGATACCAGCAATCAACAAATATAGGATGATTATTGCATATACACGTTTTATTCGGGATCTTTTCTCCATCCGATCTACCAACGGATTCAGCAAATAATAAGCTATACCTGCCAGTAATAATGGTGCGGCCACGGTGTGCAGCAATACTGATATCGGCTTAAAAATAAACGGTATTTTGGAGAATACCAGAATATTAATTCCAACCAGCAGCATAATGAGCAGCACTACTACAAATTTATTATTCAGAAAAAATTTTTTGAACTTCTCTGGCCACACCTGCAGCCTCTCCATCGTACCCTCTCCCCTATAAACCATCATATATACTGTGTTATTTCATTCACTTTTTAATAGCATAGTCAACGTTAGCCCTGCAAGTCAAATTTGATGTCCTTAATTAAGCACACAGTCCTATTACGAGTCTGGTCATGATCCGATTCAATCATAATCCTCCCCTGTTTATAAATAAATAACCCTGCACGAGATATTCCTCTGTACAGGGTTAGAACCGCAACTAAAAGGTACTCCCAAGCCTTGCTATTTTTTCTTTTTCCCTTTAGCGTCCTTTTCATTTGAAGCAATCAATTGTCCATCATAGGTGTATAACACGTGACCTTCAAGCTTCTCCCCCTGCAAATGTTTCCGCACTAATGATTTCGCCAGCTTAGGTGTAATCTCTTTGTACCACACACCTTCGGGATAAGCGATCACCACACAAGCATCTGAACATCTTCCATTACAACGGGTCACAGTCGTATGTATAAGATTTTGTGCGCCCTGCTTCTCAATCTCATCTTCTATCGCTTCAGCTACCTCTTCACCTTTATGTTTCTTGCAGCTGCTACCGTTACATATTAATAAGTGACTTACAGTTCCTTGTAAATTCCAGGTCGTCATGGATGACTTCAACCCCTTCCTATCAGCTAACCCTATTCCGTTCGTGGATTATTTTAAACACTATCATAAGCATCATTATAGTCAATAGTAAGAAAGACTGTTATACTATAAATGAGAATGATTATCAATGAAAAGAAGGGGATTACTACATGCAGATCCAATCCGACGGGATGCCTTATTCATCCCATCCTTTTTATATGCCCCTTCGGGTCATCAGCTTATCGGGAATAACCAACTACACAGCCTCAAACATTTCTTCTACTAATTCCAGCCTTATGATAATCTGGGATGGGAAAGGTTTTCTTGAAATAGACGGTAAGCTACACAAGGTCATGGCCGGAAGCTTAATAGCCCTTAGTAGTTCTTCTTTATTGAAGATGGAACCTGAATTACAGTTAAAGGGGATATGGATTGAGTATTCCTGTATACCCCAGAGTAAAGATGAGGACATTTTTATAAATGACAACTCCCCTGTCCACCATGCCTCCACACGTTTGACAGCCTTGGCAGGTGAGCTTTACAGTGCTTGGATAGACGCTGATAAGCAAAAGCCGTTTAGGGTCCAGCAGCTATTCACCCAGTTCCTAGTGGAGCTTCATAGTGAACTGACATCCCGTAAAGAAAGATCAAGCAGTTGGATGGAGCAAGTGACGGAGTATATAGAAGCTCATTACAATGAAGATATCACACGGGATCAAATGGCTGCTTTAGCTGAAGTGAGCCCTGAGCACTTTTCGCGAGCCTTCCGCAAATCAATAGGTCTATCCTTCAGTGCTTATATTACACTATTAAGAATCCGAAAAGCCCAGCAACGAATTCTCACCAGTTCCCCCAATCTGACTACTTTGGCGCATGAGGTTGGTTACGAAGAGGGAAATTATTTGAGCCGAAAATTCAAGCAGCTTGTTGGCGTTTCACCTACAGCCTACCAGAATAAGAATAAACGGGTCGTTGCCCTGAACTATAATCACACCGCTAGCCTGCGAGTACTGGAAATCATGCCTCAACTCGGGGTTTATTCCGAATGGCAGCATAGCTTGGAACAAGTTCCCGCTTCCAAACAGCTTCAAATGAGCGAGGGCAAATTTTCATTACTCTATGACTCAGTAGCTGCGGTAAAGCCAGATGTCATTATCGGCTACAGTCTACCCGACAATAAGATTCTGACTCCTGTTGCTCCGGTTATTGAGCTGCCCTTTATGCAAATGAGTTGGCGAGAGCAATTTGCTCTGATTGCCGAGGTTGTGAATCGACGACAGCGTGCTGAACAGTGGCTAAGTCATTATGACAGTCTTTGTCTTACTGCCAACGGGTTATTAAACCATGCAATAGGAATGGAGAGAGGTACAGCTATCGTGTGGGAGGTTAGCTCCCGATCCGCCTACTGTTTCAGTAGCAGCTTCGGCAGAGGTTGCCAAATTCTATACGGTGATCTTGGCTTCAAGCCCCCCTCCGTAATTATTGAAAAAGGGATCACCGATTCCGGCTATTTAGAGGCATCTATTGAGGATATCGTATCGTTTCCTGCTGACCATATTATTATCACCAGCATCCCTTCATCTTCTGAGGGAAGACAACGTTTTACTCGCCTACTACATTCTAAAGCTTGGAAGCAATTAGATGCAGTACGTAACGGACGGGTATATATTCTGAACCAAGGTGATATGTTCTACGGATTTGACCCACTGTCCTCACAGGCACAGCTTCAAGAATTGCTACGGGTAATGACATCATAAATTTGCATAAGCTGAGATCATATCCGTCCATAGTAAATACCCGGTGAAGCTTGTAAAGTTCTTATTGAGAATGATAATCAATATACATAGGAGGAACAACAAATTGCATAATCCAGGAAAAAATAGCACCAAACAATCCCATTGGCTTCTTTTTCCCCTCATGCTGGCATTAATTCTAGTCATATCAGCTTGCGGGAATTCCAATAATTCTGTGGGGAATACAGGCAGTAACACCAGCAACACATCATCGGCTACTACAGCACCTACCGAAACTAGTCAACCAACAGAAACAACGGAAACGGCTGCTCTTAAAAAGGTCACTACTATAAATGGTGATATTGAAATCCCTGTTCAACCTAAAAGGATTGTCGCTGAGGAATATCTGGGCAGTCTGATTGCGCTAGATACCATCCCTGTTGGTGCTCCCGGATTAACACTGGAGAATATGTATTTTAAGGAGGCACTTACTGGAGTTGCAGACACTGGAACTTACGGCAAAATGTCACCTGAAAAAATCATCGCACTTAATCCTGATTTGATTATTTCTGGACAAGCTGAAAGCTATGAAGCACTAAGCAAAATTGCTCCAACCATCGTTGTGCCATATGGTGATCTGAAAGATGCTCATGCCGAATTAACCTATTTCGGAGAACTCCTTGGTAAAGAAGAGGAAGCCAAAAGCTGGCTTGCAGATTACGACAAACGGATAGCTGAAGCTAAAGCCAAAGTAGACAAAGTACTCCCTGCAGATGCAACGTTTTCCATCATGGAAGACGGCGGCAAATCCATTTGGGCCTATGGCGATAACTTTGGCCGAGGCGGACAGCCTGTCTATCAGGCGCTGGGTCGCAAGCCCCCTACAGCTGTGGCCGCAGAAATTATGGAGAAGCAATGGGCGGAAATCTCTACAGAGGCACTCGCTAAATACGCAGGAGACTATATTATCTTAACTTCCAATAACCGTACAGAAGCTGAATACAAAGCTGATCCAATCTGGAGTAGCCTACCCGCTGTAAAAAATGGCCATCTCTATGTATGGAAAGAAGAACGTTCCTGGTACTATGATCCAATTGCCGTGTTATCCCAGACCGAAGAGCTGGCTGCTTGGCTTACACAATAAAATGCGCTTAAATTAGAATCCCCTACTGCTTCCAACAACGTTGGAGCAGTAGGGGATTTGTTATGTCTTTTGACTACAAAAACACTCAAGAGGTAATAATACATTTAGCCTAAGGTTAATCTAGCAAATGGAGTTGATCATTATGAAATTACTATCACTATATTTCATGCTTGCTTTTATGGGGTTGCTGATGGCAGTAATCATCGACCTTTTATCAGGAGAAACCCTCACCGCTTCAATGCGGACGATCTATGACTCCTTTGCAGCTACAAGCATACAGGAATCAATAACTATGCTCGTTTTTATCTCCTTACCTTTTGTTAATACAATTACATCCTCTATCCGAAATAGAAGCAATAAATCCATCAAATAAAATAAACTAACCTATGCTTCCTAATTTTCTGCGGATGTAATGAACGATAAACAAGAGAATAGGTACAGCGGCACAGAAATACGGCAAAATATATTTCAGAAATATCCTTCCTTCGTCCATATGTATCGGATAATTCGCTGAACTAATAAAAGCCCCGAACAAAACAACAATACCAACGGGAACAGCGAGCTTCCTGCTGTCTTGCACCTTGAATAGATCTGCAGTGACTACCATTGCAGCATAGCAATATACTGACATTTTAAAAAATACTCCAATGATTAAGGTTAAGAGCACAAGCGCGTCCAAACGTTGAATGAAATTGGCCAGGTTTACTAACGTTATCGTAGTGAACATCGGAAAATTGGCTCTACTGTAGATTTCTGTTCCTAGAACGGATATTTCGATTGCATGGGTAAAACTGAGTAATAATCCGCATAAAGTCATTGCGATGATTCCGGTTCTTTTTGCTACCTTGGTTTTTTTGATATGAGGTAAAATCGTAGTGAAACATACCATCTCCCCGAACGGAAATAGCCATATATTCAGATAGGCTGATTTTAATGCATTCTTCCAATCCGAGGCCTGTAACGGAAACAAGTTATCTAGTTTTACAAGTCCGGCGGCAATAACCAAAAAGCAACTGGTCAAGCCCAACAATATTATAATCAGCATATAAATCTCAGCCGCCCGCGCAAACACCTCAATCCCCTTATTTAAGATGTAAATTACCGCAACAACCATCATTGCATAAATGATGAACACGGGTGTTCTGTCGTAAGAAGCAGCTATTAACAACTCACCTGATTCATGCAGATTTCGGGAGCCATTGAAGAGAAGGATTGGAATGTATGTTAAGCTTAACGGCCAGCCTATAACATTGCCCAGTATCTTTCTTGTATACCCGCTAATAATCATGCCCGGATATTGCCGGTATAAATAAACATAAATTAAATACAAAAGAAGTCCACCGGGCAAAGCTAACAGAATAGCAATCCAGACAGCATGGCCACTTTCAAGTCCAATCGGTACCACAAGGGCCGTTCCCAATTCAAACAAAAAAATCAAAGCAAATAATTGACTCGCGCTGATGGTTTCTTTTTTCATAAAGTGGCCTTCTCCCACCTTTCTCACTGAACCCTGTCATTTTTCCTTTAACAATTTTGGCTCTAACCTCATTCCTACACTGCGAATATATGCTTCCACAGAAACGTCTACTTCCGCTTCGGCGAACACTGACTCCCAATTGTCCTTAACGGTCTCCCACGCTTTTGGGTTTATACGCTTCAGTTCATTCCCGAAATTAAAAATATCGCATTTCATAGTTTGAGCAGCCTGTAAGGCTTGGGTTATTTCCTGTTTAGTTTTAAGAGCCACTTGTTGTTCCAATTGAACAATTACCTCTCTATTACTTAGCTCAATATAACTCTGAGCCTCACTAAGTGTCCCCTCTTCCACAACATTTACATGAATGACGGGTACTTTATTGCGGAGTTCAATCTTAATTTTTGTTTTTGAATGATTAATATTCACGGCTATCGAATCCTTAACCTCATCTGAATCTACATTAATACTGGTTTCATTAATCTTGTTCTGTACCCACAGTGCCCCCCGGGCAAGAGGTCCATCCAGCCATCCCTGAAGAACCCCTTTTTTCAATACGCTAAGCCCGCTCATTGTGACAAGTGCTTTTACTTTAGTTTGCTCCATCCCGGATTTTTTAGCTCCTTCTTCAGCGTCTCCAAGAATTCTGGCTCCGGATATCACTACTGACCCTTCTCCACTGAGACCATTAATTAGCTCAAAAACATTGATATCCCGGCTTTCTCCATATATTCTAGCGGTATTTTTACTCTTTTTAATAATCCCTATTGCAGGCAGGCTTTCTACTGGAAGTAATAGTTTCAGAATAGAGGATGCTTCCGTATCTCTGGCTACAATAACATTCGTGTTGAGCCGCAGCTCATGGGACCTTTCAAAGATGTCAAAAATCCCATCAATACCGCTCTTCACTGTAGATTCGCCTAAAACTAATAGCTGCGTGTGTGCAAAAAACATCTGTCTTGCCGCCTTTTTTGAAGTCTTGCGAAAAGCGCCAAAGATCGTACGGTCCGTAGAAGAATAAATAGTGACCGTGGGTTGTCCGGTGCTAGCTCCTGCACTTGTAGCTGTTGAGGATGGATTCACAATCTGAAAAGTAACATGATATTCCTCTTTATTCGGTACTTTATCCACGCCTATACCAGTCACAATGCCTAAATTGTTTAATTCCCTACTGTTCCAGCAGCTTGTCAGCAACATTAAGCAGCATATACAAATAAATGAACGCATCATCCATCCGATCTTCATTTGCCACTACCCGGCTTTCCATCATTCACCTTAAGTCGAGTATTATTCTTTTGGCTAACAAGACGCGGCCGAGTTCTCATATATTTCAAAGGCACGCGCAGGATGGAATCCTTCTGATTCTCAGCGATAAAAGGGCCAAACGGAGACATATAGGGAAATCCCAGCGATTTCAAGCTACACATATGAGCAACCATAATAAAAGTAAAGATCGTTATTCCATAAAGCCCCATAAAGGCTGCAATAAACATAATGATGAAACGCAAGATGCGTATGGAAAGAGCCATATTAAAAGCAGGAGTAGCAAAGCTGGATATTCCTGTAAGTGAAACTACAATAACCATTGCAGGTGAGACAATACCCGCTTGCACCGCTGCCTGACCCAACACTAAGCCGCCGATAATCGATACAGTTTGACCTATAGGGGATGGCATACGAATTCCTGCTTCACGTATAATCTCAAAGGTAAATTCCATCAGCATAGCCTCAATAAAGGCCGGAAATGGAACCCCCTCCCTTTGCGAAGCGAAATTAATAAGTAGGGCTGTTGGGATCATTTCTTGATGAAAATTCAGAATCGCAATAAAGAGTGCTGGGCCAAATAACGAAATAATAAGGCAAATAAATCTCAATACTCGAATCAAAGTCGTAATATCATAACGCTGGTAGTAATCTTCAACTGCATGTAAAAACATAAAAAAGGTAGTGGGTGCAATCAGCACAAACGGGGTTCCATCCACAAAAATAGCAACTCGTCCTTCTAAAAGATTTCCAGCCACACTGTCAGGACGTTCAGTATTGTATAGTGTTGGGAATGGGGAAAAGGGAGTGTCTTCTAAAAATTGCTCAATGTATCCAGATTCCAGAATCCCGTCTATATCAATACTTTGCAGCTTAGTTCTAAGCTCATGTAAGGTATTATCATTGACGATCCCATGGATATACATAATAGATACATTCGTTTGGGTTACGTCACCTATCTTCATCGACTCCACCCAGAGATTAGGGCTTTTTATTTTCCTGCGTACCAGAGAGATATTCGTCCCAATAGATTCCGTGAAGCCTTCCTTGGAGCCACGAATGGCTACTTGAGTTGTAGCGTCCGATACCGTTCTAACCTCACCGCCGCTTGTATTCCCTCTGATTGCTTCCCTTATCCCGTCTATCCAAAGAATGGTATCTCCAGAGAATAAAGCCTCAAAAAGCACATCCCAATCTCCAACTGTCTGTTCTTCTCCGATCCCTCTCGCCAATTCTTTCATATACAAAAAGATGTCCTCAGCCGATGTGATCACTGGGTTTTCTTCACTTAGCTTATCGAACGACATCGCATGCTCCACGAACTCATTGACCATCAATTTTTCTATTAACCCCTCAATATATACAGCAGCTACCTCAACCTGTGTGGTGGTGGATTTAATTCTACGAATAACAATATCAGGGCTATGGCCAAGTCTTTCTTGAAGCTCTTTAAGATTATCGTCCAAAATAGTAGAGTTCAAGGGTTCCATAATCAACACCTCCTGCCCATACTATTTGTTCTTGATTGCTTTTTTATGCAACTAATGGAATTTGTAATCTGCCTTAGATTGAAAAATGAATACGCAAAAGGGATGTCCCTGAGCTACTATAGCTCCGCGAACATCCCCTTTTACTCTTTTGAAATTAACTTATTGAAGAGACTTCAGCAACGTAACTATCTCATCCAGCTGCTTGTCCAGCGCATAAGCATCGGAGAGATAATAAGTTTTAAGATCGTAGGTGAATACATGACCCGCCTTAACAGCAGGTAGGCTTTGCCAGAAGACACTGTCCAGAATGTCCAGCTTATCCTGCTCCACACCACGGCTGAAGCCTTGGAAGATATAATCAGCTTCTCCTAAGTACTCGGGCAACGCTTCGAGTGAGAGGGAAGCCCAGCCTTCTTTAAAGGCTGCCTCTTGGACAAGATCAGGTGCATGCAGCCCCAATCCGTTATATATAATCTCTCCACCACGCCCATATGACGAACCATATAAATACAGCTCTTTACCGGCAATTTCAAAGATCGCCACTTTTTTATCAGCTGCGATCAGATCAGACAATTCCGCTTTCTTCGCTTCCAGCTTCTGATTGAAATCCGCCACCCACTTTACAGCCTGCTGCTCCTTGTTCAAGATTTTCCCGATCTCGATCAATCGTTCTTTATAGTCATATTTGCCCCAAGGAATAAAGACCGTTGGAGCAATCTTAGAGATTTGCTCATAGGTATCTTCCTGATAGGTGATAATCAAGTCCGGTTCGAGGCTCGTTATTTTCTCCAGGGACACCGTCATGTCATCGCCTACTACTTCAACACCGGTCAGTGCCTCTTTGAAATATGGATGGTTCAAGATGTCATTCCCGGCAACGGCAATGGGCGTCACGCCAAGCGTCAGAAGATCACCAATAAAGTCTTGTACCGGGATCACAACTCTTTGTGGATTGCGTGGAATCTGCACCGGGCCTTTATCGCTTTCGTATGTCCAGTACTCTGCATCAGCAGCCGGCTCCGAGCTGGCAACTACAGAATCATTAGTGCTTTTAGCCACTTCAGCCGACGTGCTAGCTGGAGCATTCCCCTGATTAGCTGCTTGTCCGCATGCGCTCAACAGCAGCACCAGCGTAAGCATAATGGCTATCAAGCTTGTTTTTCCTAACGATATTATTTTGTACAATGTAAATCCCCCTTGAGACTTTATATTATTATGATATTGATAATCAATATCATTTAGATCTTTGTTTAATATACCGTCTCCGCGGGAAAACATATATACACGCTAATACATCAATTTTGCTATGGACGATTGTCAGCTTAAATTATGGCCGGTTAACAAATCTGTCTGTATCTCCAATTGGCGTTCGAGCGCAAGCCCTTCGCTGCCCCAAAATTCCTCAAGCTTCAGGTAATATATGCGTTCATTCCTGAATGCTGGAAGATTGCGCCAAACCGCACTTTTACTAATCCGTTTACGTGTCCTCGACATCCAGTCCTCTTGTCCTGATACAACCACAAACATATGGTCAGCCGCGTATATTGGTAATTCCGACAGTGAGATGCATAAATGATCATTCCGCTCCAGAACATCTGACCTTACCTTGTCCGGTGGAGTTAACCCCAGCATTGGATACAGATTGTACACCCCGCGGGCTGTATGATTCCAGATATAGATACTGTTATCTTGCCTGATCTCATACACCGCTACCGTTTCACCAGATTCAATTAGTGAGGACAAGCGCTGCTTGGCCAAATCTATTTTCAAATGATAGTGCCTTATCCATGCCTCTGCCCGCTCCTCTTCTCCCAGCAGTCTGCCGAATAAACGAATCTGTTCCAAGCGGTCCATTTTATCACACTCTACCGTAACTAGTGGACCCAACTTCTCCATGCATTTAAGCTGACGGGGGCTCAGATAGGTTGGTGCAATAACTAAATCGGCTTCCAGCCCAGGCCATTCTGCTTCCTCCGGACATCCCTGCAACTCAAATGATCGTACACCCGCCAGTTCCGGCAGCAAAAGCAAGGAGTAATTCATCACATCTTCTTCAACCGCGACAGGCTTCACACCCAGCGCAAGTAAATCCCCTAAAAATTGCAACGCTACTATCCGCTTTGGTTTGGGACGCAAACGGAACTCTGTTGGGGTCATCCCGGTGACTTGCTTGAATTTCCGGCTCAGATATAGTCCATCTGTATAGCCTACTTTTTGCGAAATTTCCTGTATGGTTGCTTTGCTGGACATCAAGTGTTTTTTCGCTTTATTTACTCTTAAATGCGCTACATATTCGGTGAAGCTCCAACCCGTCTGCTTGCGGAACCATACTGAGAAATAACGAGGATTGAAGCCCATCATTCGAGACATCATCTCCCGCGTAATCTCCCTTTGCAAATTCTGGTGGATAAAAGAGAGCATTCTGAAATATGAACTATCCGTAATGTCTGCTTCAGCATCAGCCTCTACGACCAATTGATGTAGCTGATGCAGCAAGGATTGAATTCTATCTGCCTGTGTTTCTAAATTATTGGCAGCAACGTCTTCCAATTCGCTGAATAAGCGGGTTATTTTATTCGTCGTACGTATAGGTAAAATCCCATTGACCGGAAAAATTTCACGGCAAAGTCCATAGACCAATTCTTGCTCCGTGCTATTACTTAGCCCATATACCTCATAGGAGATTGCTAGAACAGAGATAACGGTCTCTAATGGAGCATTAATTTGATAAGTCGCACCTGCGCTTAGAAAAAGAATTTCACCATTTTTAAGAGCTACTGTCTCTCCTTCTATGGTTATTTGAACGATAGCTTCTATTGGTGTCAGGAAGAGTGGGGACTGGGCAATCTGGGGTTTACTAATGTGACCGCCGCCGCATTGGCGTTTTCCTGCCTCTTTTAACAGATAAATTCTATGAACCGGGTTATTATTAGATAGCTTCATTCCTGCTCCCTTCCAGACTTCTAGACTTAATAACTCATAAAATATAAAGCAAGCGTATAAGGTTCCTCTCCGCTCGAAATGGATAAGATCCCCTATACGCCTTATATAAAACTTCAGATTTTATGGTTTGAAAAGCCTCTATCCTTAGTGGTCGTCAACGACTCCAAGCGCTTTATTCTTCTCTTTGAACCGTTCATTGTGAGAAGATACGTAAGCGACTTTGGCCGCGGTTGGGTCTATGTACAGCTTAGCGCTATTAAGCGCCAGAGCCGCATCAGTGAAAGTACCTGCGATCAAACGAACCTTGCTTGCATAATCCACAAAGTCACCTGCTGCGAATATACCCGGAAGATTAGTCTCTAGCTTATCAGTTACATTCGCACACCATTCGCCCATATCAAGGCCCCATTCTTTTAACGGACCAAAATCGCTTTTCAGACCATGATTCACAATGACAGCATCCACTTCAAACTGCTCTGTTTCACCTGTCTCTATATGACTGATCGTAACCTGATCTATCGTTTCACCATTACTGCTGTGTAATTGGCTTACTGCATATGGCGCACGGACATTGACTGAGGATTCCTTCATCCGTACAATGTTTTTCTCATGCCCGCCAAACTGTTCACGACGATGTGCAATCGTCACACTTGCAGCGATAGGCTCCAATTCATTCGCCCAATCTACTGCGGAGTTGCCTCCACCGGAGATTAACACTCTTTTACCGCGGAACGGCTCCAGCTCTTGAACGGTATAATGAAGATTTGTCACCTCATAACGATCTGCACCTTCAATTTCAAGCTTTGCCATCTGCAGAATTCCGTAACCAATGGCCAAAATAACTGTGCGGGTCCAATGTTGTTCCCCAGTAGAAGAGGTCAGGATGTACGTTCCATCCTCTTGTCTCTCTTGATTCATAATTTGCTGACCCAGCACAATAGTCGGATCGAAGGTTTGAGCCTGCTCCTTGAGCTGACCGATTAGTTGATGACAAAGAGTTGGGGTTACGCCTCCTACATCCCAGATCATTTTTTCGGGATAGATAAGCATTCTTCCTCCGAGCTCATCCTTCGCTTCAATTAGCTTTGTCTTCAAGTCTCTCATTCCGCTATAAAAAGCTGTATACATCCCAGCAGGTCCGCCACCAATAATGGTTACATCGTATAATTCCAGTTGTTTATTCATTGTGTCCCTCCAAAATTATATTCTAGTGATCCCTTCAGCTACTTAAGCTCCAAACTGCGCTTCATGCAATCGGCTGTAAATTCCGGCAGTCTGCAGCAGTTCCTCATGCTTACCTTGTTCTGCGATGCCACCTTCCGCAACGACAACAATCCGGTCCGCATTTCTGATCGTTGCAAGGCGATGAGCAATAACAAGTGTTGTGCGTCCCTCAGACAACTCTGCGAGCGCCTCTTGTATAGCGGACTCCGTTTCAGTATCCAGTGCTGATGTAGCTTCGTCCAGAATGAGAATTGTCGGATTCTTCAAGAACATCCGGGCGATGGACAACCTCTGCTTCTGGCCGCCAGAAAGCTTGACGCCTCTCTCTCCGATCATTGTATCCAGCCCGGCGGGCTGAGATTTAATCAGTTCTTCCAGCTGAGCGCGCCCTGCAGCCTCCCAGATTTCTTCATCGGAAGCTCCCAATCTGCCGTAAGCAATGTTCTCACGGATAGTTCCGTCAAACAGGAATACATCTTGTTGTACAATCCCGATATGGGAACGAAGTGATTCTAACGTCATGGAGCGAATATCTATTCCATCAATAGAGATGTTGCCTTCGCTTACATCGTAAAAGCGTGGCAGCAAGCTGCAAAGTGTTGTCTTACCAGCACCGGATGGACCCACAAGCGCAACGGTCTCTCCTGCTGAAATCGATAAGTTCACATTGGTTAGCACCTTTTCTTTATCACTATAAGCAAAAGCTACATCCTGGAAGGTTATATTCCCTGACAGATGAGACACTGGCTTAGCGTCTTTTGCGTCATCAACATCTGGCTCCGTCTCCAGCAGTTCAAGATAACGTTTGAAACCAGCGATCCCTTTAGGATAGGTCTCAATGACCGAGTTAATCTGTTGCAAAGGTCCTAAGAAGACATTAGACAACATCACAAAGGCAATAAATTCACCGTAGGTCATCTGCTTCTGGATTACAAAATAGGTTCCGCACACAAGAACGAATAACGAGACCAGCTTCATGAGCACAAAGCTAAAGGATGAATTCCAAGCCATAATTCGGTAGGTCATTAGCTTCGTAATACGGAAGCGTTCGTTATTAACTGCAAAGCGGGAAATTTCATGATTCTCATTAGCAAAAGCTTGCACAACACGAATCCCGCTTACATTGTTCTCTACGCGTGCGTTATAGTCAGCAATGTCCGCGAACATGATGTGGAACGCTTTTGACATTTTGCGACTGAAGTACATGGATAAATAAATCATCAGCGGGACAATTACAAAGGTCAGAATCGCTAATTGCCAATTAATGCTAAGCATGATACCGAATACACCCAGCAGCGTCATCACTGCTATGAATAAATCTTCAGGACCATGGTGGGCAATCTCACCGATGTCCATCAGATCATTTGTCATCCGTGAGACCAAATGGCCTGTTTTATTATTATCGAAGAAGTTGAAAGAGAGCTTCTGTACACGATCAAACAGCTTTTTTCTCATATCCGACTCGATATTAATCCCCAGCTTATGCCCCCAATAAGTGACCACAAAATGCATAAAGGCGCTGACGATATAGATCCCCAGCAAACCGAGGCAAGAATAGAGAATCCATTTCCAATTCCCACTTGGCAGCATATCATCCACTACCCGGTTAACGGCCAGCGGGAAGACTAGTTCCAGCAGTGCAGCAGCAATAGCACAGGAGAAGTCAAGAATAAACAATCCCTTATAGGGTCTATAGTAAGCAAAAAAACGACGCAACATTGTAAAAATTCGCTCCTTCCGGTGAGTGACCATCTTCTTTCATCAAGATTTAGTACGGGCTAGCAAATACAAAAAGTATGGCGCTCCAATTACAGCAACAACGATTCCAGTGGGGATCTCGGATGGCTGTAAGATCCAGCGTCCAATGGTATCCGCTATAATGACTAGCAGTGAGCCGAGCAGCGCTGAGGTTGGCAGCATGAGCTGATGTTTGGGTCCAACTAGCCGTCTCGCCAAATGGGGGCCGACAAGTCCGACAAAGCCAATCCCGCCACTCACAGCAACACTTGCCGCAGCTAGACCAACCGCAGCCGCAAGAAGCCGGAATTGTTCTTTGGTTACAGCAGCCCCAAGTCCTACGGCTGTCTGTTCACCCAAATTAAGGACGTTCATTACCCTTGCTTTATAGATGACATACGGCACGAGAATTACGATCCATGGTAGTAATGAAAGTACAAACTTCCAGCTTGTGCCCCAAATACTCCCGGCAAGCCAAGTAGCCACAAACTGATACTTCTCCGGATCCAGCCGAAGAGTCAGCACGATCATCGCTGCACTCATTCCAGCTGCAACCGCTACACCGGTCAGCAACAGGCGCATGGGTTTTATTCCTTCATGCCGTTTATAAGCTAAGACATAAATCAAGGCAGCAGTAATTGCCGCACCAACAAACGCTACCATAGGCAGCAGATACACCGGAGCCGCGGTTGCCGTTGGATAAAAAGAAATTAACAGCATAACCATAATTCCTGCGCCAGCGTTAATCCCTAAGATGCCGGGGTCGGCCAAAGCATTACGAAAGACGCCCTGCATCACAGCTCCGGATACAGCCAAACCTGCGCCTATCAGAACGGAGATCACAATACGCGGTAACCGAAATTGAAACAAGATTAACTCTTGCTTATCCGTCCCTTTACCGAATAACGTATTAAGCAGCTCCATAGGTGTCAAACGTATGTATCCTGTATTCATACTAATAATAAAAGCAATAACAATCAGTACAGCTAAAATAATCATTATAACTAAGCCACGTTTATTTTTGGCGGCTTGGAAGGAATCGAATGAAGTTTTCTCTATCATTACAGTTCCCTCCTTTCTTTACGTGCAAGATAAAGGAAGAAAGGTACACCGATCAGTGCAATAATGGCTCCAAGCGGCGTTTCATTAGGGGGATTAATCATCCGCGCTGTTAAATCTGCAAATACTGCAAGCAGACTGCCGAGAATAGCTGAACATGGAATGATCCATCTGTAATCCACACCTACAAAAAAACGGGTCAAATGGGGAATGATTAGTCCAATGAACCCAACAGCTCCTACTACGGCAACTGATGATCCAGCCAGAATCAATACAATTAAAGTCCCTGCCAGCTTAACAAGCCCTGTGCGCTGGCCTAGCCCTTTAGCAACATCGTCACCTAGGCTGAGCATTGTAATCGACCGGGATAATACCATAGCCCCAATTAACGCCGCTCCTATCCAAGGGAACATGACTTTAAGCTGAATCCATTTCGTCCCAGCCACGCCTCCCGCATACCAGAAAGCCAAATCTTGCCCAATATGAAAATATAAAGCTACCCCTTCACTCAGCGCTGACAGCAGTGCACTAAAAGCAGCACCCGCCAGCACCAGACGAGCAGGAGTCAGCCCTCCCTTGGCCAATGATCCGACCCCATACACAACCCCAGCCCCTACTCCGGCACCAACAAAGGAATATAGGATCAAATACATAAACGATAGGTTCGGGAAAAATGCAAAACAAAGCGCCAGCGCAAATCCTGCGCCTGAGTTAATGCCCATCAAACCTGAATCTGCGAGTGGATTTCGGGTCATCCCCTGCATAATGGCACCCGCAACTGCAAAGCTGGCCCCTATCATGGCCCCGCCAAGTACACGGGGTAATCGTAATTCTCTAATAATCTGATGATCCATGATCTCCGGATTAAAGTGAAACACGGCTGCCCACACCACAGAAAGTTTAATATCAGCCGCTCCGAAGGAGACTGAAACAGCGATACCTAGTGCTAATAGTACCAGACCGCCAACCAAGATTAACGTGGCAGCCCAAGGACGTGAACGGAACTCTTGTATGGCTGACCCTTTATTAGGTCTAATCTTGGAAGATATCTGTTGATTCATGAATGCCACCTTATTTCTATGAAATTGATTCTCATTATCACTATGCTATTGTAAATGAGCCTTCCTAGGTTTGGCAATAGATAGATTTAATAGGAGGCATTTATTTTATTGCATTGACAGGAAATCTAGGATTTGATAAAGTTCAAATTGAAAATAATAATGATAATGATTCTCATTATTATTTATTGGTACATATATATAGGGAGGTTTATCATGCTAAAAAGAAAGACCCTCTTCCCCATCCTGGCACTCATAATGTTATTGTCTGTATTTGTGACAGCTTGCGGGGGAACGAACAATGCTTCATCTAATAAACCAACAGCAACAACAGAAGCAACTACAGCACCAAGCACTGAGCCAACGGCTGCTCCTGAGGCTTCAGCTGCTGAAATGCGTAGCTATGAAACCACTAAAGGTACTGTACAGATACCTGTAAAACCACAACGGATTATTACAGATTATTATGGTGGGGAGTTGCTCTCCGTAGGAGCAAATGTAGTAGGTGTCGAACCTAGTACCTTTGATAATCCCTTCTTGAAAGACCTGCTCACAAATACACAAGATGTCGGTGCTCCAGTTAACGCCGAGAAAGCTCTGGAACTTACACCTGACCTGATCGTCGTTATGTACGATGATAACTACGATGCTTTATCCAAAATTGCTCCAACCATTCATATTCCATACGGAACCGCTACAAATATCTATGAAACTGTTAAACTGTTCGGTGACATTGTAGGTGTGCCTGACAAAGCTGAACAATTTATTGCTGACTTTGAGAAAAAGGCTGCTGAAGGCCGCGAGAAGCTTAAAGGTGTCGTAAATGAAAATGATACTTTTGGAATCTATGAGCTGACTGATAAAGGGGAGCTATGGACCTTCGGAAATAATGCTGGCCGGGGTGGACAAGCCCTTTATAACGCACTTAAGCTAAAAATGCCTACTAAGAACAGCAACGACAACCAAACGTTGCAGCTGTCCATGGAGCTATTGCCAGAATATGCAGCTGACTACATGTTCCTCACCACTTATGATCCTGACAAAAAAGGGGATAAGCTGAAAGAACTGAAGGAATCTCCAGTTTGGAACGGACTTGATGCTGCGAAGAACGATCATCTATTTTACAATGATTTTGATACCTACTACCGCTATGATCCGATTGCGATTACCGCACAGATTGATCTGTTCGTAGATATGATTCTTGAACGCAACGGTAAGAAATAAACATAGGCACATACAAAAACACCCCTCTTTAGGCACTGTCTAAAGTGGGGTGTTTGGCTATTCATAAGAAGTTTCTGTTAAATTTATATCATCTAGTATATTCATTATACTCATCGGTGTTATTTAGTTTTTTGTACATATACTCATCATTTTTAAGCTTATAGAGCTGCCCCATCCCCGCAAATACGAAAAACAGCACCAAAATTAATCCATACGCATAGGTGAATTCACCAATATAAAAGCAAGTGACTATCGCAACAAGGGTCAAGATCATTAATGCGACTGCAATTCTGGAAAAAATCTTTTTCAAATGGAATCCCCCCACGTTTTGTGCACCAATATTATCATATTTGGGATTAAATTGAAATCTCTTTTTGGTCTATTAAGGGAATATCGAGTAGCTGAATATGTGCCAGCATATTGTGAGTGTATATTTTGGTGTATATACGATAAAAGAGGACTTGAAATAAAAGGTACGCTCCGCCTACTAACAAACAAAACCACATCGGCTCCAGAGCTGTAGACATTTCAACCCTGGAAGAACTAACAACATAAAAAGAAGACAATGCAATACCTAATGCATACGGGAGAAAAAACAGCACTTTTAAAGGGCCGCCTATAATGCGGGCCACGTCCTTAGAAGTAATTCCAATCTTGTTCAGCTTCCTGAATTTGATCCGCTCACGCTCTAAATCGGTCTGAATACTGAAATGCAGCACTATCCCGGAGGCGCCGAAAAATATTAAACCAACAAATGAAATTACGAAGATTCCAAATCGGCCAGACTCCTGTAACTGTAGATAGTCACTTATTCTAGACTTCGTAGAGAATACGAGGGCCTCTTGCCGCTCATTGCCATACCAGGACTCTGTATTGTCTTTATTATATTTGGCTAAAGCGGCATTTAACTTAGCATCTATATCCGCAGTTTTTTTCCAATCCTTAAAATTCAGGAGCTGAAGATTACCGATCGCTTTTTTATTTTCCGCTTTCAGCGCCATATAATCCTCTTCGTTTACAATGATATGAAGACCATTCATTAGATTCGGCACAGGGTTAAATACCATGTCAAATAGGATACCTTGTGAATACAGCGTATGCTTCCCGGAAGCAAGCATCAAATCAAAGGTGGGCATTTCCGGTCTTTGATTCTTCCACTCTTCTCCTTGTGCAACTATGGCCAGATTTAGAAAGTGATCTTTCTCCACATGATAATCAGTGCCGATTAATGCGTTTATATTCTGGTCCAGAAATATTTTGAAATTAAACAAGTCGATATACTCCAGCTTTTGGTGTGAAAGCAGCGGCGTGGCGCCATGATCCGTGATCTCGCTTAGTATTTTTGGTGAGATGCTATTTTTTCCGAATACTTCTGAATAGGCAATATCATATGGATTGTTTGCAATCGGAATATCCTCAGCATTCCAGGTCAAATAAAAAATAATCCCGCTTAGAGAAATCGTGATGAAGACGAGGAAGGTGATAAGAGAAAGCACTATTTTGGAGCGACCAAGGGTATAGATCAAATTGGAACTAAACAGCAGGTGCTTGTGATATGCTTTGCTTGATCGCGATATAAAAAGTTTCAACCAGTCCCCAAGTCCTGACAGCAGCAAATAAACGCCTAACATACTAATTCCCAGATTTATTAACATCATGCGAGCATCGGAAGGGTTGTAATGAGTGAGCATATTATAAACGGAGATTCCCAAGAGTAAAACTCCGATGACCCCGGTGATTTTCCCATGAATCAGGTTGCGTTCTGCGGTTCTGGACTCTTTTAAAAGACGTAAAATACTGTATCGCAAAGTTAGTAGCAAATTGACTGCAATCACCACTATGTAAATCACCGCGAAGAATTTAATGGTATACAGATAACTATCCGGCGTCAGTATAAAAGCACTGTCCCCAATATTTACAAACAGCGAAACAATAAAGAAAAAAATACCGGAGAAAACTGTCCCTGCACCTAAACCAGTGAGAATCGAGGCTAAAGCGATCATGCTATTCTCGAACAAAATGATTTTGCGGATATTGTGGCTTGTCATTCCAAGTACCATTAATAGCCCAAAGTCGCTTTTTCTGAATTTTAAAAAGGCCATTTGAGCATATACAATAAACAGAACAGCAAACACCCTTATCACCAAAAAAGGAGCATATAAATTACCTGACACCATCCCATTCACTTGATAAGGGTCATTAAAATCAGGATTACTGTACAGCGAATAAAATGTAAAAACGTTCATGACCGTAAAGCTGCTGCATAGGAAAAATAACAAATATCTTCTAAGATTCGCCTTAAATATCTGAAATGCCATTCTCCTTAAGGTCATCTTCTCCCCCTCCAATAAAGGCCAGGTTCTCCAGAATCAGATCCAAAAATGCTCTGCGCTCTTTATTCTCTCTAGCAATCTCTAGTAGAGCCTTCCCATCTTTGATAAAAAGCACCCGATTACAATAGCTGGCCGCAAAAGGATCATGTGTGACCATCACTATCGTTGCTCCTTTTAGAGTGTTGAGCTTGGCGAAGGTCTTCATCACCGTATTCGAGGATTTGGAATCCAAATTCCCCGTCGGCTCGTCCGCAAAAATCACATCTGGATGATTTATAATCGCCCTGCTGATCGCCGCCCGCTGCTGTTGCCCCCCTGAAACCATATAAGGATATTTGTCCTTCACCTCATCCAGATCGAATAGCGATAACATCTCATCTGTCTTGGCATTGATATCTTCTACCTCTTGATCATCCAGCACCATGGGCACCATGATATTTTCCCGTAGGGTCAGACTATCCAGCAGATTGTAATCCTGAAAAACGAATCCCATACGCTGCCGGCGAAAAATCGCAAGCTCGTTCTTGGACATCTCACTTATACTAGTATCTGCAATTCTTACAACCCCACTATACTCCGTGTCGATTCCGCTTAGTATATTTAAAAGTGTTGTTTTCCCGCTCCCCGAGGGTCCCATAATCGCCACAAACTCGCCACTATCCACACTAAGACTAATCCCGTTCAGCGCTCGAAACCGATTCGTTTTACCTTTGCCTTTATATTCTTTCGAGAGATTCTCTACTTGCAGTATGGACATCCTGGCACCTTCTCATTGATAAGTTTGGAGTTAGTTACATTAAATGGAATTCAATCACTCGGTATTACTATAAAGCTAAGAAGAGCGTTCGTTTGTTAGATTGCTCACAGCGTAAAAAAGCAGGATACCTCCTCTATAATTTCCGCTCCCGCAAAAAACAAAGGCAAAGAAAACCAGTAAAAGCAAGTCCTCCGATTGCTGCTAATGAGAAGGAAAACGCCCTTACATAATCCGCTAGATCTGCTTCCAAAAGAGAATGCTTTAGCGAAGCGGAGAATAAAATACCGATTAACGCCACTCCTAACGAATTTGCAAAATACATAAAGGTAGTGATCAAGCCTGAACCCGTGCCCGTGATCTTTGTGGGTACTGAACTAAGCGTAACGTTGACTAGAGGTGTAGTAGCCATTCCGAGACCGAAACCATATATCATTAATATTAGGATATTACGAGGGTCTAGCAGCTGCGTAACGTCCACATTTAGCTCTAATATAAGCAGCAGACTACAGCTCCCCATCATCAGCGCTCCTATCTTAAGTACACTCATCCCCCATCTTTTGACCATTCGAGAAGAGATTAGGGAAGTCAGAAAAAAGCCTATCCCTATAGGCAAGAAAACCATACTGGTATCTTGAACACTATAGTGCAAACCAAATTGCATATAATAGCTCAAAATAAAAAAGAAAGAGAACATACTTAGATAAAGGACAAGAACGGTTGCCAGACCAGCGCTAAATGTTCGATCTCTGAAAATAGACAGATCGACTAACGGTAACGTCCCCTGCTTTCCCTTTCGATTTTCAACCCAGATAAAAGTAAACAACACGAAAAGAGCTAACATTAGACAGCCAAAAATCCACAACGGCCACCCTTGTTTTTGTCCCTCTGACAACGGATAGATCAACAGGAACAAACCGATCAGCAGAAGGAAGCTTCCAGTCCAATCAATACTGTGCGCCTGCTCAGCCCGTGTTTCAGGTACAATCGGCATTAACAGCAGGACGAGAAGTCCAAATGGCACATTGAAAAAAAACACTGTCCGCCAACCGAGATCGAACGGATTCCAATTCACAATAGTGCCTCCGAGGATGAATCCGAATGCAAATCCAATGCCAATCATTGCGCCGTAAATGCCGAAAACAAACCCTTTTTCCTTTGGCAGAAAGCTGACCTGCAGCGTAGATAGAACCTGAGGTTGAATAAGCGCCGCAGCCAATCCCTGCACAATCCGAATAACAATCAGAAGTGCCGGATCTGAGGTCAGTCCGCCTAACACTGCCATGACCGTAAACCCGCTCACCCCGATCATCAACATCCGTTTTCTGCCGTATATATCCCCAAGCTTTCCGCTAATAATCAACGCCACAGCTAATCCTAGCGAAAATCCGGTAACGATAAGCTGTGCTTCCGAAAAGCTTGCGTTCAAGCTATATTGCATAGATGGAAGCGCAACTTGAATCATATAAGTATTTAATGAAATAAGTAATGTTGGCAGTAAAATAACCCCCAGCGCATACCACCTGCGTGAATCTACTTGTTGTTGTCCCATTGTATGACCACCTTTTTATCTGCAATCTATGAAATTATTATCATTTAGAGTGGTCTTTTTCTCTACCTGTTAAGGGAGGTTCACTCCTTGATAAGGGAGCAAACACAAAAAAACCTCAAGCATGCAGAAGATAACGTTCGATTCCGAACCCTATGTTCTAACACTTGAAGCTTTAAGCTTTCTGCATTTACAAATCTTCCTACAGCCTGTTTCGTTCCAAACTCTGTTGTTCGATACGTTTTAAGTATTCGCTTGGATTGCAGCCATAATGCTTACGGAAGGTCGTCGTGAAATTGCTGACATTGCTATATCCGACCGAAACAGCTGTTTTCCCTATATTCAAACCTTCAACCTCCATATACCAGAGCGCTTTCTCCATCCTTTTTATACGTACAAGCTCGAAGATCGTCATGCCAAATAATTCGCGGAAGCCTTTTTTCAGCTTGAATTCGTTGATACCTACCCGCTTAGCCAACTCACGTATAGATAACGGTTGTTCGAAATGGATTTGCACCAATTCATGTACCCGCTTAAGATTAGTAATATCATCATGCCGCAGCGTCATACTATCGCTAATAGAACCGTAACCATCAGACTCACCAAACAAAGCAATAAATTCAAGGGCTTTGCTCTCCATATATAAACGTCTCAATGTTCCATGATAGGTACAGTGGATCATTTCGGAGACACATTTTCGGATTGCCGCAGTATCTGGATAACGATCAATATTTCCACGATGATGTCTAAGCCAGGTTTCCATTTGCTGTGTCTCCGATAAATCTCCGGCGTAATTCAGCAGTTCACTAGGAGCAAACCGTATTTCCAGCAATTGATTGGGGACACCTGCTTTTTTCTCTTCATACACCTGAACATCCTCTAGAAAAAGGACATTGCCCATTTGTTTATCCGTGTAACTTTCCTTGCCGTTCCATTCGCAATAGATTTCTCCGCTTAGATTATAGCTTAGTTCAAACAACGGACAAGCTTCTTGAATGTGGAGCTTCATATCCTGTTCGTAAGTTATGTCCGTATACATAATCTCCATACCTGGACGAATCCGTGTACGGGTGACGCTTCCCTTACCAATATGTGAAGGAATAGTAAGCCGCTGTTCCCATTGGTTATGTTCAACATGCCCCTCTATCCGTTCTGTAAATTGATCAAAAAGATCATGAATTTCCATATTCAATATACTTAAAGTCATCGCAAACCTCTCCTTCTTCGCTCCTTGTATACGATGAGTTACATGATCTCTACTCTTGCTTCGTAAATGATAATTGTTATCACTTGAAAGTGTCAACCTGAAACACAAAAAAGCATTGGCGGATTTTATCCTGCCAACGCTTTTTTAGTAGTAAAATAAGACCGTTCAAACCGATGGAAATGCATCCCTCCGGTATCTCAGCTCCCCCGTAACCTCCATAATCTTCGAGGCTAACAAATGCGAGGGCAGCTCGTAATCCACACAACCCAGCTTCGCGGCTGCTTCAGGCATTTCACTTTCAATAGAAGTTTCTTGCGATTCTACTAGCGTTGATTGGGCGCCAGCGTGTTTGGCAGCCAGCATCCCTTTGGCGCCATCACTTCCCATTCCGGTCATTAGGATTAAATGCTGCTGTAGACCAGTTAGTGCAGATATAGACTCAAACAAGATATCGACCGAAGGACAGTGTCCATTCACTGCAGGCTTTTTCATAAGTTTTATTCTGAGATCCTGCCCCTCCTGAATAATGGTCATATGAGAATTACCTGGAGCGATATAGACGGTTCCCCCGAGCACCGATTGCTTGTCCTTGGCTTCCACCACCCGTACACTTGAGAACCGATTCAGTCGTTCCGCCAATGCTTTTGTGTACTTAGGTGGCATATGTTGAACAACCAGAAGGGGATACGGGAAGCTCGCCGGGAGCGAGGAAATTAAGATTTCTAATGCCTTCGGCCCCCCTACTCCGCATCCAATTCCCACGATCTGCTCAATAACTTCTGTACATCCACTCTTAACGTTGTTTTGTTTCTCTTGTCGAGCTTTCACTTTGGAGATGTTTATATTGTTAAGAATAAGAGTTCTTAAAGGAATTTCAGCGGCTTTCTTAATTTTGAATAATAACTCATCTTTTATGCTGTATAGACCAGGTCCATAAGATTGAGCCGGCTTGGATATGAAATCCACTGCACCATTTTGTAAAGCAGTAATGGTTGCTGTTATTCCATCCTTTGTAGCGGAGCTCAAGATAAGTATAGGTGTTGGCCGCTGAGACATTATGCTTGTGAGTGCTACCAAACCGTTCAATTCCGGCATTTCTATATCTATAGCCACGACATCGGGCCTGAGTTTTTGAACCATGCTGATCGCTTCGGATGCATTTCGAGCTACTCCAATGACCTCGAGGCTTGAATCCTCCGAAATTAGGTTCGAGATCTGTTTACGCATGGTTACTGAAGCAGCTACAACGAGCACCTTTATTTTTTGCACTACTTCTCCTCTCCTATCAATGATAATACCCCTGACACTGTTTATTTAACTTTAAAAATAGATACCAGACTATTTAACTCTTCTGCTAGCTGAGCCAAAGCATTGGCGGTCGTTGCCGTTTCACTGCTGCTTGCCGCCATTTCTTCAGTTGCGGCGGATATGCTCTCAATTGAGAACATCACCTCAGACGATTGTGCGGCCTGTTCTTCACTGGCAGCTGCAATTTCTGTTACTTTATGAGCGGTATCGTTCACCATCGTAAGGATATGTTCAAAGGCTTCTCCATTTTTTTGTGAAAAAGCTACTCCTTCTACTACAGCATTTACACTGTGCTGCGTATTCTTCTGCATTTCTTTGATAATGCCCGTGATTTGTTTCGTAGCCCCACTGCTCCGCTCAGCTAACTTTCTTACTTCATTCGCAACAACGGCAAAACCTCGACCTTGTTCACCTGCGCGGGCCGCTTCAATCGCTGCGTTTAGGGCAAGCAGATTTGTCTGTTGGGCAATATCTTCAATCACCGCGATAATCTCACCAATCTTATCGGAGTCTTCCGCAAGTCTAGACATTTGTGTATCCAGTACTGCCATTCCTTGTACGGAGTTCTTAACCACGATCCCTCCATCTTGAGCGATACGCATCGTTTGATCTGAAAGCTCAGAAGCCTGTTCAGCACTCTGGGCTACTGAATTAATCGCCGCAGATAATTCTCGGAACAACTCATTCATCGTTTGTGCTGCACTAGCTTGACTCATACTTCCACTGGCTACTTCCTCTGTACTAGCTGAGATTTGCTGTGCAGCAGCTGAGACACTTTCCGCAGAAGACGAAATGCCGCTAACAGTGCGTCTTAGGTTCAGAACCATTTCATTAACAGAATAAGCTAGCATTCCAATCTCGTCCTTAGATTCCAGATTCGACGTTTCGCTTAAATCACCATTAGCCACTTTACCTAGCAGGCGCATTACTTGATTTAGAGGCCGTGCTATGATCTGCGATATTAGAAGACCCAGACCAATACTGATGAGCAGCGCAACAATAGTAACGCTAAACGTAATCAAACGAGAGGACTGATAAAGGTCATTGGCATTAACAATCGAACCTTGAGCCTGCTTCATATTGATGTCTATTAATTTTTGCAGAAAGTTAGTCAGCTCTGTTGTGGCTGTTTGCAAATCACTTTCGCGCAAATAATTTGTATATTTTTCATTACTAATATTTGTTTTATCAATTTCAATAGTATCATCAAGACTTGTGATATAACGTTGCCAGATCTCAGGATAATCTTTCATTATCGCCAATTCTTCTTCCCTCAACGCAGTCTTGCTATATTTACCCATGATCTCTTCAATACTTTGAACGTTTTTATGTATTTTATCTTCGTATTCTTTCTTTTCTGCCGCTGTTTTAGCCATCGTGTTTATATCACGGATATTGATTCTATTTGTTAAAAATAGTTCATTCGCTTCTCCCAGATAAGCTATAGGTGTTAAGCGATTTTCGTACATGTCCACGATAGAGCGGTCCATCTTACTCAAATTCGTAATTCCATAGAATCCTACAAAGCACAATATTGCGGATACTAACAGAAATGCGGAGATTAACTTCACTGCTGTCCTTAAATTATAAAACCACTTCATTTTCCTCAGCCCCTCATTGGCGTTAGTCATTTTTTAGTAATTCTTAGGAACTATTTCATCATATACGGTAAGCAGATTAAGGTAACCGAAAAAAAATAGCGCGACCACGCAAAAATATTGCGTTATCCCGCAAAAAAAGCGCAGACCAAAAAATCCCGCCTCACAGAACCGTGAACGGGATTTTGATCTATTTGTTTGTAACGAATTTTCATAGTGAATTGTTGAAATCGGACTCCTTCAATATGCCCAGTCGTTTAGCTTTTATTGCCGCTTCAATTCTTGATTTCACATTTAGCTTCTGGAACAGACTCGTTAAACTGTATTCCAGCGATCGTTGACTCATAAGTACAATCTCTGCTATTTCCTTGTTGCTTTTTCCTTTTGCAATCTCTGTCAGCATTTCATGCTCTTTTTTGCTTATCTTCGGGTTTGCTTGGTCAATATTAATCTCCATTCCTTTGGGTGATACTTTTCTTAACTGTTTAACTAGGGTATGAGGCAATATGACATCTCCCCTTAAAGCACAACGCACTGCTGCAACCAACTGCTCTCTATTGGTCGTTTTTGAAATAAACCCAAACAAACCCGATTCGATCATCAAGTTGAATTTGTTTGTAATTTCGTATCCGGTGTAGATTAAGATAATTGCGTCTGCGTTTATTTTTAAGACTTCCTTCGCCAAATCAATCCCATTCCCATCAGCGATATGAAGATCAAACAGCATCACGTCAAACGTATGGCTACCCACCATGTTAAGCGCCTCATGGGCTGAATTGGCTAGGGTAACCTCCATATCTCCCTCTTGTTCCAGTATCATCTTAGTCCCTTCCATGACAGAGGGATGGTCGTCCACTAACAAAATTCGAATCATGCCTAATACACCCCTATCCCCTTATTATGCCCCATGATTAATCTGCAGGTATGGATATAAAGACAGCTAATCCCTTATTCTCTGGCGAAAGAAATCGTATGGTCCCATCCATACTGCGAACCCTTTCTTTCATCCCATAAATCCCCATGCTCTTAAGAGAATCCTCTCCTAAAAGGCTCATTCCAATTCCGTTATCTTCATAATCCAAAAGCACCTGTTGCCCTTCACTAGCTAAGGAGATACGTACTTCTGTGGCACAGGAATGTTTAGCTGCATTAGCCAAAAGTTCCTGCACAATACGGTACAGACCTATTAGAATCTCGTCTTTTAACTTATGCCTGAAAGCGTTTGACTCAAAATAAATCTGATAGTCGTTCCGCAGCTGAGCAAATTCAAACAACGTCTCAAGTGAGGAAGCAAGCCCCTCATTGATTAATGCTGGTGGCCTAAGCTCATTGCAGATCATCCGCAGTTCATAGATAACATCGAGTAAACCTTCTGTGATCTGTTCTAGCTGTTCCTTTAGTTCCCCCGTAACGGATTTATCACTTAAAAAATTATCAAGCTTACGATACCAGATGATCTGTTCTTGAAGTGCTGAATCATGTAGATCTTGAGCCAGCCGTTTGCGTTCATTCTCGGATAAATTAAACATAAAGCGCAGCAACCATGTCGGAGCTTGCTCGGAAGCCGCTAACTCAAGGTCCTTAGTTAGATCTTCTATGAGCAAAAAATTATCAAATAACACACTAACATAACGAGTAATCGTCTTCAGCCACACTCGAACAGAACTTATTTCTAATAAAATAGACTTCTCATTAATGGATAGAATATAGCTTTTTCTTCGGAACTCTCCGATCTTCAGTGAATAGCCCCGCTCGGTCTCAATAATCTCGCATATTTTATCATGGTTATCTTCAACTTCAACCATACAAATATTGGTAACCCGCAAGACCTCTCTAACTTCTTTCAGTAATCGTTGTTCCATGTGACTGATCTTCATCGCACCAAACAAATCTTGCGAGAATTGATCAAGACTCATCTGTAAGTTGAAATACCTTTCCTCGCTGTTCCGAATGATCTGCTCTGTAAGCTGTCTTTCCACCTCAATTTTTTTCCGATCACTGATATCCCTAAAGATAGAGATACATGCAACCTTACCCTTGTATAGAATTGAGCTAGCTGTTACTTCTACATCGATAATAGATCCATCTGACCGCACGACCTTTTGTTCAACAGGAGCTAATATCCGATTGGGTCCATAATAGATTTCACGCATCCGATCTCTAGCCAGCGTTATATAGTCTGGGTGGGCCCAATTAAAAATAGAGGTGCCAATCAATTGATCCTCACTACAAACTCCAAACAATCCTAAACAGGAAAAATTCACATAAAGGAATTTATATTCACTATGGAGTACTACCGCTTCAGGTGACATATCAATAAGCAGCCGATTGAGTTCCTCGCTTTCTCTAAGTTCACTCTCCATCTGGACCCTTTTTGTAATGTCTCTCGCTACGATCACAATACTAACTACTTCTCCATCCTCACCAAGAACAGGTGTACCCAAGCATTCCAGGTCAATAATGTGACCTTTGATGTGAATAAACCGATTGTAAAACATCTTACATACTTTTGTCCGAAAAATATCCAAGATCTGTTCCCGCAACACTTCTTGTTCATCAGGATGAATATACTCCAAAATAGTTGTGTTCTTTATTGAACCTACAGGAAGCCCAATAATTTTCTCACAAGAGGACGAAGCAATAATGAAGTTCCCTTGCTGATCCAGAACCCCAATCATATCCTCCATATTCTCTGTAATAAGCCTGTACTCCGCCTCCCGCTGAGCCAGCCGCTTTTCTACCTCCACAGATGCAGTGGTATCTCTTGCGATAACAAAGGTACCCACAATTTGATTGTTTTCATGTACAGGGATGTTTTTCATCGACCAATGGTTAACTAATCCATTCTCGCGGACAGAAGTAACCGTATAATGCTGCAGAACTCCGCCAACCGTTTTATCAAAATAATCAGACATCATATGCGAATTCTCTGCGCCAAATAAATTCACAATGGATAAGTTCTCTCCGAATCTATTAAAAGCTTCTCCAGTAATTTGCTCTGCCGCTGGATTGATAGCCACAATGCTGCCCTGCATATCCAATTCACACACGATATCTGGATTATGGTCAAACAGGGATTTGTAGCGCTGCTCACTTTTTAATAGAACCTCTTGCATCTGCTTTTTTTCCGTATGATCGATTAAGATCCCATTGAGCCGTACCACTGCCCCTGTCTCATCCATACTGGGAATGATCCTGACTTGGACCCATCGGAGTTCACCGCTGGCATGGATGATCCGATATTCACTGAGATTGCTTACTCCTTGCCCCACTGTAGTTATAATCTCTTGAATTAAAGGCCGCTCTTCTTTAGGAGCAATTCTTAGCCAAAAGTCATCTTCCTTCGCCTGTTCTGCTGAATATCCCGTGATATTGAGAATGGCATCCGATATGAATAACATTTTCCGTGATACGTAATCGTAAGACCAAATCGCCACATCGATCGTAGCAAACATCTGCTGATACAGAGAAAAGCTACTCTCTAACTGGGCTTGAGCATTTTTTTGTTCCGTGATATCTATGATGACGCCATCTATTCGACAAACCTTATGCTCTTGATTAAAAACGGGCGTGCCTATACTTTGAACCCACTTCAGCGCTTTTGCAGGTAACTGCATACGATACTCAAGATTACATAGGTGACCAGAGTATAATTTATCTATATACGCATCAAACCGTTCAAGATCCTCACCGTACACATATTCACGTAAAAAATTGGGGTTATGCGTTAAAGCATGATCTGAACAGTCCACCCATTTCTCCAAAACATTCGACATTGTCAGCAAATTCGCTTCCATGTCAATAGACCATGAGGTCATATCCTTGTCGCCAAGTGAATGCATATTGAGATTCCCTCCACATAAAAAGCCCCCCCTTTTCGGGGCGGCTTTTTCTTCCTATTCGCTATTTCGCAAGCGTCTTTACATTTTAGCCATTATCTACTGAGCAATCTGCTCGCGGATATTCTGCAATATTTTCTTCTCCAGCCGGGATACCTGCACTTGAGAAATCCCAAGGCGACTGGCAACCTCTGACTGCGTTTGGTCACGGTAATATCGAAGATAAACAATCAGCCGTTCACGCTCGCTGAGACCTCCGATAGCCTCATTCAGTGCCAGCTTATCAAACCAGCGTTCCTGTGATTCGTCAGCGATTTGATCAATCAGTGTGATCGGGTCGCCATCATTCTCGAACACAGTCTCATGAATCGAGGTCGGTGGCTTGTTAGCTTCCTGAGCAAATACCACTTCTTCAGGGGTAACCCCCAGTGCCTCAGCAACTTCACCGATGGTAGGCAGACGGTCCAGCGTCTTAGACATTTCATCCTTCATCTTGCGGACCTTATTAGCCATCTCCTTAAGAGAACGGCTAACTTTCAAGGTTCCATCGTCGCGAAGGAAACGCTGAATCTCGCCAATGATCATCGGCACGGCATAAGTGGAGAATTTGACCTCATAGCTGAGGTCGAACTTATCAACGGACTTCAAGAGCCCGATGCAACCGATCTGGAACAAATCGTCAGGTTCATACCCGCGGTTCATAAACCGCTGCACTACCGACCAGACCAACCGGATATTGCAGCTAACTAGTGTGTCTCGGGCAAGATTATCTCCGGCCTGACTGAGCGCGATAAGACGTTTGACCTCCGCATCGTCCAAATAGGTCGGCGGAGCTTTTTTTGACTCTGCATCCATGGCTCCAACCCCTAATTGTATAAAGCTTTTTTCGAAACGATGGTTTTCTTCATTGAGATCGAAGTGCCGTGTCCCGGTTCACTAGTGACTTCAAATTCATCCATGAAATTCTCCATAATGGTAAAGCCCATGCCCGACCGCTCCAGCTCTGGCTTTGAGGTATATAGCGGCTGTTGTGCCAGCTCCAAATCCTCAATGCCCCGTCCCTGATCCTCAATGGTTAAATGTACCGTTTCGTTGTCCAGCGAAGCTGAAATAGTCACAATACCTTCCGGATCACTATCATACCCATGAATAATACAATTGGTGACCGCCTCCGACACGACTGTCTTCAGATCATTCAGCTCGTCCATTGTAGGATCAAGCCTAGAAACGAACGCCGCTACAACTACACGCGCGAATGATTCGTTCTCCGAGAGTGCAGCGAACTGCACGTTCATGAAGTTACCAGCCTTACCATTTGTCATAACGCAACCTCCAAATCCGAGAGTGCAGTGCTCTCGTCGTCATATAGGGGCATGATCTTGAACAGGCCTGACATTTCCAGAAGTCGCTTCACAGGTGCCGTTGCATCACACACCACCATTTTGCCGCCTTTACTATGGATCAGTTTATACCTTCCCAGAATTACGCCGAGACCCGAACTGTCCATAAACTGCAGATGCTTAAGACTAAGGATCAAATGCGATACCTGACCCCGCATAATCGCTTCATCCATATCCATTCTTACAAAATCGGCGGCATGATGATCGAGTTCCCCAGATAAACGGACAATCAGCACACCCCTGTGATGCTCCATTTCCACATTAGAATTCATGCTTGCCACTCTCCTCTTCGTTGCTTTGAAAACTTGGCCTTAAGAGACAGTACCCATTCTCTTCAAGGACAAGGTTTCTACGTGGCAAATCAGGAATCCTGCCTCACGACAAAACTAGAAGAAAACCCCTATGAATCTACAAAGCACATGGGCGCAATCTACAAAAAAGCTCTTTTTAATCCATGCCGAACATCGAGCCTGTTGTACGTTTAAAGAGCTTCCACCAGCCTGCTTTTGCCACAGCTTCCCCTGCTTTAAGTTCATACTCTTTAATCACTTGGGTTCCTTGGTAGACAACCAGCTTGCCTATGGACTGGCCTTCAGCCACTGGTGCCTTCACGCTTTCTGGAAGTACTAGTTCGTGACGAATGCCTTCTTGCGTCACACCTTTTTTCAAAAGAACACTATACGTCTCTTTCGCCGTAATCGGCAGCTCGGACTTCACACCCTTCTCAATCTTAAGGGTACCGATAGCGTCCCCTTCTTTGTGAATAGTGTGGATCTTATATTGCGAAAAGAGATAGTCAAACATGCCCGACACTTCACTGTTACGTGTCTTCGTGTTCGGCTCACCCAGCACAACAGCAACAGCACGCAGACCGTCTCTTGCAGCCGTAGCAGATAAGCAGAATTTTGCTTCAGCGGTATATCCTGTTTTCAGTCCATCAGCGCCTGTATAGAAACGTACAAGCTTGTTCGTGTTTACCAACCAGAATGGTTTGGTGGAATCCTTACGCAGATAATCCTGATAGGAACCGGTATATTTGATAATTCTATCATGCTTTAAAAGCTCCCGGCTAATTACCGCAATATCGTAGGCTGAGGAATAGTGATTAGCAGCTGGAAGACCGTTGCAATTGGCAAAGTGGGTATCTTTCAGACCCAGTTCTTCCGCTCTTTTATTCATCAGATCGACAAAAGCGCTCTCCGAACCCGCTATTTTCTCTGCCATCGCCACAGATGCATCATTACCGGAGGCCATAGCGATGCCTTTGAGCATCTCATCCACCGACATTTCTTCACCAGGCTCCAGGAAAATTTGCGATCCGCCCATCGATGCGGCATATTCACTCGTGCGCACCTTATCCGTCAGTTGCAGTCTTCCTTCATCCAGTGCTTCCACCGTAAGCAGCATCGTCATAATCTTCGTAATACTTGCGGGAGGCAGCTTATCATGGCTGTTCTTTTCATAAATAATAGTGCCGGTGCCTGCATCCATCAAAATCGCTGAACGCGCACCAGGCGCAAGATCTACAGCGGCAGCATTACTGCCAGAATCCTTGCTTTTTTCCTCAGCATAAGCACCTGACATCGGTCCTAGAACCGACACAACGATACAGAGCACAAGCACAGCAAAACGCATTTTTCTCACAATGGTTCCCCTCCTGAACGTTAACCTTCATATCACAGGTACTGTGTTCCAGTTTCGTCAGAAAGGGTGGAAATTATTCCATTTCCAAGTAAATAACTATAATAATTTATCGCAAGAAGTAATGATGTTGTCAATAAAAAAAAGCCCAGCAGCAGTTGCAGAGCATTTTTATTATAGGGGAGATCAAAAGTTAATTCAATTTTTAAGTATTTCCAATTTTTCCGTACTCATTTAACCCCCCTTTAAAGGAAAATGTAATATTTTAACGAATGGTATTTAAGAACTTAACTGCTTATAGAGGAGTGAATATACAGATGAACCACCTTGCAGATTGTATTGAAGCAGAAGCTAAACAGAACAATTTCTCTGGTGTAGTGCTGGTACAACAACCTGATAAAAAAGTCATCAGCAGTTGTTACGGTTATGCCAATAAGTCGGATAAGCGCGAAAACAATATTCATACTCGGTTCGGCATTGCTTCCGGGTGTAAAATATTTACCGCGATCGCTGTCTGCCAGCTGGTCGATCAGGGATTGATTTCTTTTGAAAGTAGACTATTAGATTATCTGAAAAAGGTAGAGTTCCCTCTCTTTAGTCCCGACATCACCATACATCAGCTGCTTACGCATAGCTCTGGTATTCCGGATTATTTTGATGAAACAATTATGGATGATTTCGAGGATCTGTGGAAGGCACGGCCTATGTACACCTTGCGACAGCTTGAGGATTTTGTGCCGATGTTCCGGACTCTTCCCATGATGTGGACCCCTGGCGAACGTTTCCACTACAATAATGCCGGCTATATCGTGCTAGGCCTTCTGGTAGAGGAGCTGAGTGGAATGTCTTTTTCCGATTATGTAGAGCAGCACATCTTTAAGCCTTGCGGAATGGAGCAATCCGGTTACTTTACGTTAGATGCCTTACCTGCCAACTGTGCACTAGGATACATAGAGGAAGAGAACGGAAACTGGAGAACCAACATCTACTCAATCCCGGTAAAAGGAGGCGCTGACGGTGGAGCTTTCGTCACTGCACCCGACATGCAGCTATTCTGGAGCGGGTTAATCAACCATACATTATTGAGTCCAGTACTCACTTCATTATTGCTTACTCCCCATGTACATGTGGATGGCGAAGGCTATTATGGTTATGGTGTATGGATTACCCTCCGCGAAGAAAAAGTGTTCAAATTTCACATTATGGGCTATGATCCCGGTGTTTCCTTCCGGTCGGCTATCTATCCAGCTAGTGGCGAGACTGTGGTCGTATTATGTAATACAAGCAGCGGGGCTTCGCAGATATTCAATAAGATTAATAATCAGTTATAAATATTGCACCATTGAGCAAAACGCAAAGAAGCGACCTTCCCGTTATGGGAGGATCGCTGCTTTGTTGTTTGTTTAAGGCCATAGCCATGACAATATTTATATTGCCTAGGCTAGTACCGTGTTACCCCATCTTTAGTAACAAGTGCAAATACCAAAGGTTGGGCAGGAACAGGTTCAGAAGTGATACGGTAGGCTTCTAACACCTTACCTTCAGCTTCCTCTACTTTCTTCTCACTGGCATCATTGATATGCAAGACTGCAAGCGTCTCGCCGATCTCTACAGCATCTCCAACCTTTTTAGAAAGTTGAATCCCCACAGCCAGATCGATTACGGATTCCTTAGTTTCACGTCCAGCTCCAAGCAGCATAGCCGCAACGCCAATTTCCTCGGCCTGAATCCCTTCTATGAACCCTTTGGTTTTTGCTATCACTTCAATGAATCGCTTAGCCGTAGGGAGCTTCTCCGGAGAATCAATTTGCGATACATCTCCACCTTGTGCCTTCACGATTTGTTTGAACTTCTCTAGCGCACTGCCATCTTCAATATGCGTCATAAGAATCGAACGTGCCTCCGCTTCATCCTGGGCTTTGCCGCCAAGAACAAGCATCTGGCTGCCCAGAATAAGACAGACCTCCTGCAGATCCTTCGGACCGTGACCCTTCAAGGTCTCGATTCCTTCCTTAATTTCCAACGCATTTCCGATCCCGTAACCAAGCGGCTGGTCCATATCACTGATAATCGCAACGGTATTGCGACCCAGATGCGTTCCAATGTCAACCATCGCCTGAGCGAGTGCTATAGAATCATCCAGCGTCTTCATAAAAGCACCGCTGCCTGTTTTGACATCCAACACGATCGCATCCGCACCTGCTGCAATCTTCTTGCTCATCACAGAGCTTGCAATAAGGGGGATGGATTCAACTGTTGCTGTTACATCCCGAAGGGCATACAGCTTTTTGTCTGCGGGTGTAATGTTGCCCGACTGGCCGATCACGGCAGCCCCGATCTCCCCTACTTGGTCAAAGAAACGCTCACGAGCCATCTCGATAGAGAAACCACTGATGGACTCCAGCTTATCGAGCGTGCCTCCAGTGTGCCCAAGTCCGCGGCCGGACATCTTCGCTACCGGTACTCCAGCAGAAGCTACCAAGGGTGCCAATACTACAGTTGTTTTATCGCCCACTCCGCCTGTGGAGTGTTTATCGACCTTAATACCTGCGATTGGGCTAAGATCTACTTGATCGCCGGACATCGCCATTTCCATCGTTAAATCGCCGGTCTCCCGCGCGTTCATGCCTTGAAAATAAACAGCCATTGCCCATGCAGAGAGCTGATAATCAGGCACTTCACCTTTACTGTAGCCCTGAATTAAAAAGGAAATTTCCTCACGACTCAGCTCTCCACCATCTCTTTTTTTCTGAATAATATCGACAGCTCTCATATTACACCTGCACTTCACGGACAATTGCGCGAGCAAGTCCGATAAATTTTGGTCTAGTCAAATTAGTTACCTTCATTATCTGTTCAAACTTCAATGGCTCAAGCTCATTCACTTGTGTCATAGATTGGACCTCCCAAAAATTCATAATGCAGTACCCGAAATTACATTTTCGGAATAAAGCCCAACACCAGCTTCAGGAAACGCTCACGCACACGATCTGCAGTTTCCATAACCTCTTCATGGTTGAGCGGTTGATCCAGGATTCCCGCAGCCATGTTAGTAATACAGGAGATACCCAATACCTCGATACCTGCATGCCGGGCAACAATGGTTTCCGACACAGTAGACATGCCAACAGCGTCAGCCCCCAGATGACGAAGCATTACGATTTCAGCAGGTGTTTCGTAGCAAGGTCCCAGCAGACCTGCATATACGCCTTCTTTGAATTCGAAATTCTGCTGCGCTGCCGTTTCCTTCGCTACCTTGATCAGGCGGCGGCTATAAGCGGTTGACATATCCGGGAAGCGCACGCCCAGTGCAGGATCATTAGGTCCTATTAACGGGTTCCGTCCCGTCATATTCAGATGATCCGTAAGGAGCATAAGATCGCCCGGCGTGAAATCTGTGTTCACTCCACCAGCAGCATTAGTTACTAATAGGCTGGCTATACCAAGTTCTTTCATAACCCGAACAGGGAATGCCGTAACCTCCGGTCCATAACCCTCATACATATGAAAGCGGCCCTTCATCATCACGACACGGCGTCCTTCAATCATACCGATCAGCAGTTCTCCCTCATGCCCTTCTACAGTGGACACAGGGAAGTGAGGAATCTCATCATATGGAATGCTGATTCCATCGGTGATCAGGTCTGCCAGCACACCGAGTCCTGAACCAAGGATCAATCCAATTTCCGGAGCCACCGGACATTTGTCTTTTATATAAATGGCTGCTTCTTGAATTTCTTTTTGAGTTAACATGCTATGGATGATCCTCCTTAATGAATGTTGTGGCGCAACCCACATTCTTTTATTGCAGTTTCGCTAAAAAGCTTGTCCCATACTGCGGCGCCTTCGCACCGAAATTATCAGCAATGGTTGCAGCAACATCTGAGAAGGTCTCACGAATACCCAAGCTATCTGGATGCTTAAGGCGTGGGCTGTAAATAAGCAGCGGCACATATTCACGAGTATGATCTGTTCCACTATGGATTGGATCATTCCCATGATCTGCTGAAATAATCAACAGGTCATCTTCACCAAGCGTGGATAGAATTTCAGGCAACGCCTGATCGAATACTTCCAGTGCATGACCGTATCCTTCCGGATCGCGACGGTGTCCATATAAAGAGTCAAAATCCACCAGATTCGTGAACAGCAACCCGTTGAACGGTTGGCGAAGCTGCTCAATGGTAACTTCGATACCATGTTCATTGCTCTTCGTAGGGTAAGAAGCTGTAACCCCTTCACCTGTGAAAATATCGTTGATCTTTCCTACCGCGATAACATCTTTTCCGATATCAGCCAGCGAATTCATTACCGTTGGTTCCGGTGGTTTCACGGCATAATCATGGCGATTCGAGGTCCGTACGAACTTTCCTGGTTCGCCAACATATGGACGAGCAATAACGCGCCCTACGGAGAATTCAGGAGCCATAGTTAGCTCACGGGCGATTTTACACGCGCTGTATAGCTCTTCCAGTGGAATGATATCTTCATGTGCCGCAAGCTGGAATACACTGTCCGCAGAGGTGTACACAATCCAAGCTCCGGTCTTCATCTGCTCTTCGCCATATTCAACTAAAATTTCCGTACCGGAAGCCGGTTTATTACCGATCACTTTCCGGCCAGTTGCTGCTTCGAATTTCTCAATCAATTCTGCCGGAAATCCATCCGGATACGTATTGAATGGAACCTCAATTTTCAGCCCCATCAGCTCCCAGTGCCCGGTCATCGTATCCTTACCTACAGATACTTCCTGCATCTTGCCATAATATCCAGTTGGTGAAGCTACAGGTTCAAGCGGCGGCAGCGGAGCAATATTAGCTAATCCTAACTGCTGAAGGTTAGGCAGTTTTAATCCGGGAACACGGTTCAAAATATGGCCAAGCGTATGCGACCCTGCATCACCAAAATTCGCAGCATCTGGAGCTTCTCCGATACCTACACTATCCAAAACAATAAAACCAATTCGTTTAAATGAGGACATATTGTCTTCACTCCTTTTTTAATATAGATCGTTCGTTCATTCGTTTGCACCAACAAGAAGAAACGGCTGTACCTTCTCCCGGAAGTCAGACGCTTCCGTAGCTAGCGATACAATGTATCGCCTGTCAGGTATCCGTTTCTGCCAAAGGATAACCTGTGGAAAATTACCCATTCCCCAGTCTATCCTATAAGTATGATTCCATCATAACTATCTTACTCACAAAAAGCATCTTTGAAGCATGATCAGCGAGCTCTGGGATGATGGCTCTCATATACTTCCTTCATATTCTTACGCGCGATACCGTTATAAATCTGAGTCGTCGAAATATCAGCATGACCCAGCATTTGTTGTACGGAACGCAAATCCGCTCCACCTTCCAGTAAATGGGCGGCAAAGGAATGCCTAAGCGTATGCGGTGTAATATCCTGCTCAATGTTTGCTTCCCGTGCGTATTTTTTTATGATTTTCCAGAACCCCTGGCGGGTTAAACGCCCACCTAGGCTATTCAGGAACATGGCCGGCTCCTCCTGATGATCACGAAGCAGCTTGTCCCGCATAAGAGAAGTGTAAGCTGCTACACTCTCTGCAGCAATGGTTCCGATGGGAACCACTCGTTCCTTGCCCGAAGTCCCTGTACAGCGCGCAAACTTCATGTCCGTATGCACATCGTCTACGTTAAGAGAAATTAATTCAGAAACCTTTATCCCCGTTGCGTAGAGCAATTCCAGCATAGCCTTATCGCGCATCCCTTGTGCTGTACTCACATCTGGAGCAGCTAGCAGCCGCTCAACCTCCGAAACCGCAAGCACCATAGGTGGCTTCTTATCGGGCTTCATGGTTTCCATGTCCAGTGTTGGATCCTGCTCAATTAAACGTTCCTTCAGCAAATAATGAAAAAAGGCCCGCAGGGACACCGCGTTTCTGTTGAGTGTTGCAGTAGCTCTTCCCGCTCCGCGTAAGGAGCCAAGATATAACATCACATGAGATCTTCGGATTTCTTCGGGCTGCTCAACCCCCCGCTCTTCAGCAAACTCTAGAAACTGCGATACATCCCTACCGTAAGATTCCAGTGTATTCGGGGACAAACCTTTATCTCCGGACAAATAATGTAAAAAAGGCTGCAAGTGTGACTTCATTATTTCACGCTCCTGTCCTGGCGCAGCTACTCTTAGTGTCTTCCTGCAGCACATTCAGCATGAGGCTTCAGCAGATGTGTACACAACGCTTACTCTGCATAAATCCACCCTAGCTTTCTTCGACATTCTTCTCGCTTGTTCCTGCTTCCTGCGTAGCTTTCATTCTCCGAACCAGTAATAGAAACGCAAGCGCTGCCGTGCATCCAGACCATCATCACCAACCTCGGCGTGATCAAATGCCCGAACAGCGGTGCCTTCAGGAATTCCATAGTTCTCTATCGGACTGAGCCATTCCCCTAGCCAGCTCATAGCATAGTAGAGTAAATAGCTTAGAGCCACAAACATGATCATAAAATACAGCTTACGCACTGTTTTGGGCACAGAAACAATCATAAGGACGCCTCCTATTACATATAAATGAATTCTGCTCGTCCTTCATTTTATGCTCCAAAAAAGGCTGATATGTATGGCTCTAATAGACTAATCATTTAAAAAGCCCCCTCCGGTATAGGAACCGGGGAGGACTTGTGAAGTTAATTCTTAATATAAGATAACTTTAGGATGGATTTCCGTCTGTATTGTTCTTATCAGTACAGCGGTAGCAAATCCCATGGAAATCAAGTCTATGATCAAGCACTGTGAAATTAAACTCTTTCTCCAGTCGCTCTTCCAGCGGACCGAGCCAATCCTCGCGAATCTCATCCATACTGCCGCATTGCACACAAATTAAGTGATGATGATGATGCTTCGCAGTATCTGTTCGCAAATCATACCGGGCTACACCGTCGCCGAAATTGATCTTTTCTACGACATGAAGCTCACTGAGAAGTTCGAGGGTACGATACACAGTCGCAAGACCGATCTCGGGAGCTTTCTCCTTCACGAGCATAAATACGTCTTCCGCGCTAAGATGATCTTCCTCATTCTCCAGCAGCACTCTTAAGGTCGCTTCCCGTTGGGGTGTAAGCTTGTATCCTTGGGATTGTAACTGTTGCTTAATCTTGTCTATCCGTGCTTCCACCTGTCTCCCTCCCCCTTGGATAATTACCGCACCGGTCTTCAAACCACTTCTTCCATTATAGGGGGTGTCGCTTTCAGAAGTCAAACGCTTTTACTGCACAGTCAAGGTCGTCACCGCTTGTACAAGTGAAGGCGTGACCCAACGCATCATGGTTGGTGTAACCCAAGTCTCAAAACATGAAATACCCAGGATCAAAAGCGCCATCACAAATGACAATATAGTGTACATGGTAAAAGGACGAGTCACTGGCGTCCGGCGCTGTCCCATCACCCGGCTGCGGATCATCTGCAAGGAAAAAGCTATCGCAGCTGCACTGCTTACCAGCAGCACAGGGATCAGCACCAGATTATGTGGAGCCACAGAGACTAACGCGAACAACATCCCATGCCAAGAATATTGACTAACCAGACAGCCAACCGTAAAACCAATCAGTACCCCTTTTAAAAAATCAAGAATCAAAATTCCCGGCAGCCCAATGACCGACAGCCCAAGAATCCAGATCAGTCCGATCCATTTCAGATTCAAGGCCGCTATACTCCAGTACGAATCAGGTGCGGCTGGCAGACCTTGCTGATCAACCGTAACAAAGAAATTCCCCAGATAATCCCCCAGCTCCTGCTGCTGATCCATCGTAAGCGCACTAACGATAAGAGCTCCAAATACAACACCTACCAGAAATAATACGCCGACAAAAATATACAGAGGCGTCTGTTCCTTCATCATCAGCCGTAAATTACGCATTTGGGACGTTCCCCTTTCCGGTTACATGTTACACCATATGAGAAAACGTCCCGCGATATGACTTGTCCTTCAGGTAATGACTCTACTTTATGGGCTGAACCACTTTACCGTACGTCCCGCCACCGCCTGCTGATAGCTCCAAAATTCCAGAGCGGGCCTGGACGATCATCGACGCCAGATCCGCACCTACAACGCTGGCAATTTCCGCTTCACCACAACCATGTAAAATGTTCATCTCAGTTCCAAACGCTTGCAGTAACGCGTTCATCTTCGCCTTCCCTAACCCCGGGATAAATTCAAGCGGAACCTGATAATGATAGGGTGGACGGTCAGCAGGCACTAACGGGGTCTTGCGGTCCGCAATATCTAGGATCCGGTCGAAGACACCTCTAACCAGCTTAAGACTGCCGCAATATTGGCAACGGTCCGAGTTGACATAAGCCTCATCAATAATACTGCCACAGCCCCCGCAATAGCTCCGGTGGTATTTGCCAAGCCGCGGATTAAGTCCGAAATTAGCACTTACCTTCCGCCCATCTTTACGTTCCAGTGCAAGCCGCAGTTCAGCGAACGAAGGCCGTGCCAGCTCCATCACATTATACTCACGCCCTAACTTACCCAGTGAATGCGCATCTGAGTTGGTTAGAAACGTGAAATTATCCAGCTCACAGAGATATCCAGCCATTTCGGAATCTGCACTCAGCCCAAGTTCAACCGCAGCTATGCGGTCCAGATCAAAGATGTCCGCCATACGCTCGGCAGCACAGCCGTACAAGCCCTTGTGAGGCGTGAAAATATGTGCAGGGATAAGAATGCCTCCCCGGCCGTAAATCTCATCCTGAAGCTCCCTAGCCGGAGCATACAGGCGTTGGGAACTTAGATTCACGTTCCGCATATAGCGGCTCATCCACGCACTAAAGTCGGTCATGCGTTCCACGTCCGGCATGTAAGCGAGCACATGGCACTCTTTTCGCCCTGGCTCGCGGATTTCAATCTCTGTTCCCAGAATGATCGTAGTCCCTCGGTAAGCAATGCCTCCACCTTCAGCTAATGTCATCTCTCCAGATTCCAAAGACCGCTGAATATCCCGCAGGACGCCAGGTGAATGACTATCTATAATACCGATCATTTCTAGTCCTTTGCGCTCTGCAGCTTCTTTGGCAATGCCCGCAAAGGTAAGCTCGCGGCTGCCGCTAATTTTGACAGCCTGACCTTCCGACGTTCGCCCAATATGAACATGCAAATCGCAATAGAAACTCTTCAGTTCAGTTGTTAATTCCATTGGCCTGTCAGCGTGTATAGATGCCAAGCGTACACTGCCATCATCGTTTTTGCATCCGCGATGCGCCCGTCAGCCATATATTGATACGCTTCCTCCAGGGTAAGCTCCGAAACCTCTAGAAATTCATCCTCGTCCAGTGACATGTCCCCTGGTTGAGCGTTAGTAGTCACATACAAATGAATAATCTCATCGGCGAAGCCGGGAGAAGTATAGAAAGATTTAAGCAATTTCAGATCTCCACTGTGAAATCCAGTCTCTTCCTGAAGTTCACGACCAGCCGCAACTAATGGATCTTCACCTTTATCCAGCTTCCCAGCCGGAATTTCTACCTCAGTGCGTTGCATGGGCTGACGGTATTGCTCTACAACAAGCATTTTGTTGTTGTTTAAAGCAAGCACCGCTACGGCGCCGGGATGCTTCACAACTTCACGTGTCGCAGTATTTCCATCAGGCAGTCTCACTGTGTCCACCTGCAAAGATATAATCTTCCCATCAAAAACAGGCTGTGTAGACAATGTCACTTCATCAAGCTCGGGTTTGCTGTGCAAATGTTGTTCTCCCATAAAGTTTCTGGTCTCCTTTTTCTCTATTGTGCATACGGTGTATTATAGCAAACTTAAAGGGAAAGAAGGAATTTCAGATGAATGAAATCTTCAGCCGTACAAGCTCATCCGCAGTGATGATGGTAGGTAAGCCGGAGGAAATAAAGGCCATCTTGGCTGGATGGATCCAGCAGTATGGGCGCGATATGCCCTTGGCATACATTCTTTCCCTGCACGATCAATCCGCAATCCTTCCGTCCAAGGCAGGATGAATTCATCCTCTCCTTTGGGACTTAGCCATACATGTTCACACAACTATAGGGGTGTCTCAAAAGCCATGAAATGGCTACTGGGGCACCCCAGTCTTTTTGCGTCGCCCCGATTAGAGAGGGATTCTGCTTACGATGCAGGTATTGGGCACAGGTTGTTTGATTAAACGACTATTGCGCTTACGATACTGGCATCAGACACAACTTGTTGATCGCTCACGATGCTGGCGTCAGACACAACTTGTTGGTCGCTCACGATGCTGGCGTCAGACACAACTTGTTGGTCGCTCACGATGCTGGCGTCAGACACAACTTGTTGATCGCTCACGATGCTGGCGTCAGACACAACTTGTTGATCGCTCACGATGCTGGCGTCAGACACAACTTGTTGATCGCTCACGATGCTGATATCTAGCACAAGTTGTTTGATTAGGTTGCTATTGCGCCTACCTTTGTACGCTATCGGACTCAGTTGCCCTTAAACACACCTTTTCCCCACTTTTACGATGCTATCGGACCCCAGTGACGCTATCGGCACGAAAAACACACTTTATGCTCCTCTTCTTATGGAATAGCTGCGCTCGTGTCCGATACTCTGCTCAATTGGCGATAATTTTGCTTTTAGCGTCATCTGGGTCCTTTCGCCTCAACAGAGGGGGCGGACTTGGCGCTGTCGCTCTCTGCCCATTGGAAGTGACTCGCGCTATCGGACTCAGTTGCCCTTAAACACACCTTTTCCCCACTTTTGCTAGGCTATCGGACCCCAGTGACGCTATCAGCAAGAAAAACACACTATATGCTACTCTTCTTATGGAATAGCTGCGCTGGTGTCCGAAACTCTGCTCAAATGGCGATAATTTTGCTTATAGCGTCATCTGGGTCCTTTCGCCTCAAGAGAGGGGGCGGACTTGGCGCTATCGGTTGTGTCTCTGTGCTATGTGATGTGTCTCAGTACTATCGAATGTGACTCGTTGCTGACTCTGCGCTGTGTAATGTGTCTCTGTGTTATCGAATGTGACTCTTTGCTGTGTGTGACTCGCGCTATCGGACACAGCTGCACTTAAACACACCTTTTCCCCACTTTTGCTATGCTACCGGACCCCAGTGACGCTATCGGCACGAAAAACACACTATATGCTCCTCTTATTAAGGAATAGCTGCGCTCGTGTCCGAAACTCTGCTCAATTGGCGATAATTTTGCTTTTAGCGTCATCTGGGTCCTTTCGCCTCAAAAGAGGGGGCGGACTTGGCGCTATCGGACACAGTTGACCTTAAACACACCTTTTCCGCACTTTTGCTTTGCTATCGGACCCCATTGCAGCTATCAGCACAAAAAACACACTATATGCTCCTCCTATTAAGGAATAGCTGCGCTCGTGTCCGAAACTCTGCTCAAATGGCGATAATTTTGCTTATAGCGTCATCTGGGTCCTTTCGCCTCAAGAGAGGGGTGGCATCCGGGAATTCTGAAAATCTCTACTTCGAGACTCGCCAAAAGCAGCGTTAGAGGTCGCATGACTTTTTTGGGATTACCCTAAATATAGCTGCACTAAACTCCCCATAAAAAAAATGCAGAGCAGCGATCCTCCGTTACGGTAGAATCGCTGCTCTGCTGTTTTATAAGGTGGTTAGCCCTTTACGCTCTCTTTTACAATATTCACAACGAGTTCAGCCACTTTAACGATATCTTCGGCTTTAATCCGTTCCTTGGTAGTATGGATATGTTCATAACCCACTGCAAGGTTAACAGTCGGAACATCTAGACCGTTGAACACGTTAGCGTCACTACCTCCGCCAGAGTGGAACAGACGTGGAGTAAGCCCCATAGAAGTAATGGCCCGCTGTGCAAGCTGTACTACCGGATCATGTTCATTAAAGCTAAAAGCAGGGTAGATGATTTCACTGCGGAATTCGCATTCTGCGCCGTATTCCCGCACAGTTGTCTCGAGTGCTTCGCGCATCGAAGCGATTTGATCGCCAACCTTCTCCTGCACAATACTGCGTGCTTCTGCATCCAGCTGGACGTGATCGCACACTACATTCGTTGGGCCGCCGCCAGCGAACTTTCCAATATTCGCTGTGGTTTCGTTATCAATACGACCCAGCTTCATGGCTGCAATCGCTTTGCTAGCGACTTGAATTGCGCTGATGCCGTCCTCTGGGTTCACGCCAGCATGAGCCGATTTCCCAAAGATTTGCATCGTGATTTTAGCCTGTGTCGGTGCTGCCACCGCAATCGCTCCAACTTCACCATTGGAATCAAGCGCAAAGCCGAAGTCTGCATCCAAGTTGCTTGGATCCATCGAACGTGCGCCCAGCAATCCAGATTCTTCACCCGCTGTAATCACGAATTGAATCTGACCATGCGGAAGCTTTTGCTCTTGGATCACACGAATGGCTTCGAACAATGCCGCAAGCCCTGCTTTGTCATCAGCTCCAAGAATCGTAGTGCCATCACTTGTAATCCATCCATCTGAACCAAGTGTAGGCTTGATATTTTGTCCGGGAACAACCGTATCCATATGGCAAGTGAACAGAAGCTTTGGAGCAACTCCTCCATTCTCAGCTGGCCAGGTAATAAATAGATTACCTGCTCCATGTCCGGTTCTTTCCTGGGAATCGTCTTCGAGCACTTCTAAACCCAGTTCGTTAAACTTACTCTTAAGGACATCGGCAATCTGCCGTTCATTTCTTGTTTCGCTATCAACTTGGACAAGTTCCATAAACTCCTGAATCAATCGGTCTTGTGAAATCACTGGACTTCCCTCTCTTTCGTGAATACGGTACAATGGTTGTACGGATTACCATCTTCATGTTAATAACTTAAACTAAATCTAAAGGAGTTACCCATGCAACGTAATAAATGGTTCAAGATCTTCATCTACGTCATGTTGTTTGCCATGATTGCCTCTACACTATTTATGGTTATCGAGCCGTTCCTTGCAGGTTAAACATTGCTCAGGAAGCATTAATAATAGCGGCTAGGAACACCTTGCCGCTATTTGGCCTGCACGTTTGTTCTTAATCAGCCTTTGCCATATCACAGAAAGTATCCATCAGCTCTTCATATGGAAAATGTTTCAAGAAATATGGAACCAGCTCTCTAGCCACCTCTTGAAGCTCAAATCGACGACCTGCACATTCCTCTAGAGAAGTTATCCCAAAATCGGTGATTCCGCATGGAATAATCCCTTGAAACCCGCGCGCCGCAATCCCCTCAGAAATGTTAAAAGCAAAACCATGACTGGTAATAAAACCTCTTCTAAATTTACTCTTATTAAACTTCACACCTATAGCACAGATCTTCTCATCGCCAACCCATACTCCGGTGTACTCCGGTTTACGATCTCCGGCAATACCGTAGGATGCCAAATAATCAATAATAACAGCCTCCAGACTGCGCAAGTACCCATGCAAATCCACTTTGCCATCTTCTCCGAGCTTAAGGATCGGATAACCTACAAGCTGACCGGGTCCGTGATATGTAATATCTCCTCCGCGATCGATTTCAAACAGCGCGATTCCTTTTTCTTCGAGCTGCTTTTGATCCAAGAGAAGATGTTCAGGATGATTTTGTGAACCAATAGTATAGGTAGGCGGATGCTGCAAAAGAATAAGTCTCTCCGGCTGCTCGCCAGAATCAATGGCATGCACACTTTCTTTTTGCAGCTCCCAGGCCGTCCCATACTCCATAATAGGGTCATATGAAATCTGCAGCTTACGAATATCCGAATTATTCATACCGTCAGGTCCCCTTTTTCAGTCTCATGCCTGCACAGTTTGGCTCGTTATTATTTTAGTAAAGTTTCGTATCCGGGGTATATCCTTCAATATTATCCTTGACGCGTTGCAAGAAACGACCACAAATGACTCCGTCCAGAATCCGATGATCGAGCGACAGACAAATATTAGCCATTGATCGCACACCTATCATATCGTTAATAACCACAGGTCTTTTTACAATCGATTCAAATGTTAAAATCGCTGCCTGTGGATAGTTAATGATTGGATAAGAAAGAATGGAGCCAAACGAGCCTGTATTATTTACAGTGAAAGTCCCTCCCTGCAAATCTTCCAGGCTCAGTTTGCCTTCGCGTGTTTTTTGTGCCAATTCATCAATCTCACGAGCCAACCCAGCGACATTTTTCTGATCAGCCTTCTTAATCACAGGAGTGATAACCGAATCTTCTGTACCTACCGCTAACGAGATATTGATATCACGTTTGACAATAATTTTGTCTACAGCCCAGACAGAGTTCATAATCGGGTAATCCTTAATCGCACTCACAACAGCCTTCATCATGAAAGCCAGATAGGTTAGATTGATACCTTCTTTACGCTTGAACTCATCCTTATGTTTATTGCGCAGTGCGACCAGATTAGTCACGTCTACCTCAATCATTGTCCAAGCATGCGGAATCTCAGAGACACTTTGACGCATTCTTGTAGCAATTGTATTCCGGATTGGCGTTACATCAATCAGGTATTCAGAACTGCTGCCTCTGCCACCCTCAACTTCAATTGTTGGAATACGAGGAGATTCGCTCAAGTGTAGACCCGAATGGCGAAGTGGCTCTTCTGCCTTCTTCTCTTGGGCTTGAACGAACTGTGGAGCAGGCGGTTGTGACGCCATTGGGGCAGGCTGGCTAGCAGAAATCGAAGCTGCAGATCTAGCTCCGCCGCTTTCGAGGAAGGTCAGCACATCCTTACGGGTAATCCGACCACCCATACCAGTACCAGCAACTAAAGTCAGATCGATGTTATGTTCAGCAGCCAAAGTCTGTACCGCAGGAGAATAGCGTGCACGCATCATATCGCCAGCAGTTGAAGTCGCACTTTGTCCTGCAGCATTATTAGAGGAATTAGCTGCAACTGTGTTAGTGTTAGTCACGTTTGCAGCAGCAGATGCAGTCACAGGCACGGCTATACGACAAATGACTTCGCCGACATTGACAACCTGGCCTTCTTCCGCCAATAGTTCACCCATAACTCCATCTATCGTTGAAGGTAATTCAGCATTTACTTTATCTGTAATAAGCTCACATATTGGTTCGTATTGCTCTACCGGATCGCCCGGTTTCTTCAGCCATTTGCCGATCGTCGCCGATACTAGCGATTCCGCCAGCTGCGGCATGATCACGTCAGTCAACTTTTGGTTGTCAGACATCTTTTCACTCCTTAAAAGTTTTACGAAGCATTGACTCTTAGAAAGACTACATAGTAAAACTTGCTTCGTAAGCATATTCTTAAAGTTTTACGAAGCTTCGTCAGCATCACCTGAGTTTTAGGAAGCTTCGCATCTACTCAACAAATTAATATTGTGCCAGCCGGAGCATTTCCGCCTTCACTTTTTCTTTACTTAGCATGAAAAACTTCTCCATTGGCGGGCTGATTGGCATCGCCGGAACATCGGGACCACAAAGACGGAAGATTGGTGCATCCAGCTCGAACAGACAATGCTCAGCGATAATGGCCGCCACTTCGCCGCCAATTCCGCCTGTTTTATTATCTTCATGCACAATCAATACCTTACCGGTCTGACGGGCAGCAGCAATAATCGCATCACGATCCAGCGGTTGCAAGGTACGCAGATCAAGAATATGTGCTGTAATTCCTTCCTCGCGTTCCAATTCTTCCGCAGCCTGCATAGCAAAATGCAGCGGGAGACTGTAGCCAATCACCGTAATATCCGTTCCCTCACGCAGCAGATTAGCTTCGCCAATTGGAACGGTGTAATCCCCTTCCGGTACTTCTTCCTTGATCAGCTTGTAACACTTTTTGTTCTCAAAGAAAAGCACCGGATCAGGATCACGTACAGCTGCCTTCAGCAATCCTTTAGCATCATAAGCGGAGTAAGGCGCTACAATCTTCAATCCAGGTGTACCAAAGAAAATCGATTCTGGACACTGTGAATGATACAAACCGCCGAACACCCCGCCGCCAATAGGAGCACGAATGACAACCGGGCAACTCCAATCGTTATTTGAACGATAGCGGATTTTAGCCGCTTCACTGATAATTTGATTCGTCGCCGGAAGCATAAAGTCGGAGTATTGCATTTCAGCTATTGGTTTCATTCCGTACATAGCTGCTCCGATGGCTACACCAGCAATCGCTGATTCAGCGAGGGGTGTATCCATAACCCGCTCTTCGCCAAACTGTTCCTGTAGACCTTTAGTTGTGGTAAATACGCCGCCTTTGAGACCAACGTCCTCACCAAGCACGAACACGGAATCATCGCGCTCCATTTCTTCCTTCATCGCGAGCCTGATGGCATCGATATATTCCATTATAGCCATGGTTTATGCCCCTCCTTTGAGGTCGGAATCACTGTATACATGCAGCAGTGTGTCTTCCGGTTTCGGGAACGGAGCATTATCGGCATACTCGATAGCCGCTTTAAGCTCAAGATTGCATTCAGCAGCAAGATCTTGTTCTTGCTCGTCACTCCACAATCCCAGACCGATCAAGTAATTACGGAATCCTGCTACGCCGTCCTTCTTCCAGTTCTCATCAACCTCTTCTTTGGTCCGGTAAGCCAGATCATTATCTGAGGTGGAGTGTGGAGACAAACGGTACATCATCGCTTCAATCAGCGTAGGACCTTCACCCGCGAGGGCTCTTTCCCGCGCTTCCTTAACGACACGATAAACCTCAAGCGGATCGTTTCCGTCTACACGCACACCAGGAAATCCATAACCCAGTGCACGGTCGCTAACCTTGCCGCCTAACTGTTTATGAACAGGAACAGAGATTGCGTACTGATTGTTCTGGCACATGATAATAACCGGCAGCTTATTCACTCCGGCAAAGTTACAAGCTTCATGAAAATCCCCCTGATTGCTGGAACCTTCACCGAAGGTTACAAAGGAGACGAATTTCTTCTTCTGCATTTTGGCCGCCAGAGCAAAGCCAACCGCATGAGGGACCTGAGTGGTTACAGGGCTTGACCCTGTCACAATACGCAGACGTTTGCTGCCAAAGTGACCCGGCATTTGCCGCCCACCACTGTTTGGATCTTCTGCCTTAGCGAATACGGACAACATAAGTTCGCGTGTAGTCATACCCACTGAGAGCACGAAAGCATAATCGCGGTAATAAGGTAAAAAATAATCATTTTGCCGGTCCAGCGCGAACGCCGCCGCCACCTGACCCGCCTCCTGGCCTATGCCGGAGACATGAAAGTTGATCTTGCCAGCGCGCTGAAGCAGCAGACTGCGCTCATCGTATTTACGAGCGAGCGACATATATCTGTACATATCGATGACCTGGCCGTCACTAAGTCCAAGCTGCTTATGTCTGTTAATCGTTTCTACAGTACCTTGGGGTTCCATAAAGAGATACCTCCTTATTCATAAAGCCTGAAGTCTTACAGGAATTAAGACCAATTGTGCCCTGATCTTAAAACCTGGTACTAAGACTTGACTTGAGTATATTATAATCCCTTTCTACCCAAAAAGAAAAGCTAAGAAAAACTAAAATCCAATAGATCTTCCATCCACAGCTAACATTGCTTCTCCGATAATCTCCGAAAGGGTAGGGTGAGCATGTATAGCTTCACCAATCTCCCAAGGTGTTGCATCCAGTAGCTGTGCCAAGGCCGCTTCTCCAATCAGATCCGTCACATGAGGACCAATCATCTGCACACCAAGAATATCTCCACTGCTACGATCCGCTACAACTTTGACAAATCCATCCTTCTGGCCATATACAATTGCCTTACCAATGGCCGAGAATGGGAACTTGCCAATCACTACATCATGTCCAAGCTCTTTAGCTTCCTTCTCGGTGTAGCCCACACTTGCTACCTCAGGCCGAGTATAGACACAACGTGGTACTAAATGTGTATGATAAGGATGTAGCTTCTCACCAGATAGATGGTTAACCGCCATTATCCCTTCATGACTGGCTGCATGAGCCAATTGAAGCCCACCGATGCAGTCGCCAATGGCATAAATATGCGGCTCTGCCGTCTGCATACTAGCGTTTACAGCAATAATCCCTTTGTCAAAGCGAATGTCTGTGTTTTCCAGACCAATATTCTCGATGTTGGCCACTCTGCCTACGGATACAAGCAATTTTTCTGCCATTAGGCTTTGACTTTGCTCTCCCTTACGGGCTTCGATCGAAATTCCATCCTCCGTTACCTGGCAGGTTGCAGCATCCACTGTAGTTTCAGTCAGTACCTTAACCCCACGCTTTTTCAACAAACGTTGCAGTTCCTTAGCTATCTCTTCATCCTCTTGAGGCAGTAACTGACCTGCCGCTTCAACCACAGTCACCTGCACTCCAAAATCAGCCAGCATTGAAGCCCATTCGACCCCAATTACACCGCCGCCCACAATGATGATAGAGGATGGCAGCTCTTCGAGCATGAGCGCTTCATCACTGCTAAGAATCACTTTCCCGTCTGGTTCGAGACCAGGCAATACTCGTGGACGTGAGCCCGTAGCGATAATAAGATGGCTGGAAACTACTGTTTCCATCTCCCCATCTTCCAGTTCCACAGCTACAGCACCGCTGCGCGGAGAAAAAATAGAAGGACCCGTTACGCGCCCTTTACCTTTGACAACTTGTATTTTATTTTTGCGCATCAAATATTGTACGCCTTGATGAAGTTGCTCAACTACAGCTTCTTTGCGTTTCTGTACCTTTGGGAATACCAGCTGTACACCGCTTGTCTCAATGCCATAGCTCTCGCTCTCATTGATTTCAGCATATACCTCTGCACTACGGAGCAGCGATTTACTAGGAATGCAGCCCCGATGCAGACAGGTTCCTCCTAGTTTGTCCATTTCGATGACGACAACGGACTTTCCAAGCTGTGCAGCGCGAATAGCCGCCACATACCCTCCAGTACCTCCGCCAAGTATGGCCACGTCACATGAAATTGTCATGATATGTATCCTCCAGTCATTACACGTAAGTTCATTTTACTTAGTATATTGTACTCTCTTTTTGCTCTATTACAAAACTTATAAACGTCATATGCAAATGGACTTTTTCTTGCTAAAGCGTTATCATATGGGTGAATCTAAAGGGCTAAGAGGGGTAGGAGACACTTATGAAACTGTTAATTTCACGCTTCATTGCCATCCTTATTCTTGTGTTTCCGGGCTTAATAGCAATGAAGGGCTTCCTCATGATGAAGGATGATATTTTTGATTACATTTCCATGCATGGTGATGATTCTGTAGTGCCCCACTTTGCTTGGCTGCATTTCGGTGGTGGATTGCTGCTCTTCGCAGCTGGCATGACTTTCCTTGGTGGCTGGATTCTGGCTAGGGACCGTAAGAAGAATTACGTAGGTCCAAGGTTCAAGGAGAAGCAAAAGGCGAAACAAGCCGGAACGCAGGAAACGATCTCTTAAGAGGCTATGCTGAACTTAGGATCAGCTTTTTCATCTCATCATTTATTCACCTGATCATCTGAATCTCGAATCGCACACAATCAAGCCTTAATACCCTGCTGATTGTAATTTGTACAATAGATTTCCCCACATTCAAAGCCTCCCAGCTCACCCGATCTGGTGCTCGTTATCTATCATAAATAACATAAAGGCGAGAACTTCATGGACGCAATCTGCGCTCCCTGAAAATTCTCGCCTTTTTCTTAAATACCCGCCTTATCAAGCGCCTCTTTCCGCCGCCCCTGTACCAACTCGCTGTACAGTCCGCCTTGCTTCAGCAGCTCTTCATGAGAGCCTTGCTGCAATAATCTGCCGCCCTGAAGCACAAGAATTCGATCAGCTGCACGTATCGTGCCAAGTCTATGAGCAATGACGAAGCTCGTTCGCCCTTTCATCAGCGCCTGCAGCCCTTCCTGAATCTTGATCTCGGTCACTGTATCAATACTGCTGGTTGCTTCATCAAGCACAAGCATAGAGGGGTTAGCAAGAATCGCTCTCGCAATGGAGAGCAGCTGCTTCTGCCCTTGGCTTATACCGCTGCCATCCGCCGAGAGCATCCGTTCATAACCTTCGGGCATTCGCATAATAAAAGAATGGGCATTGGCCAGCTTAGCCGCCTCTTCAACCTCTTCATCGGACGCATCCAGCCTCCCGTATCGGATGTTATCGCGGATACTCCCTTTGAACAAAAAGGAATCCTGCAATACAAAGGCCATATGACTTCTCAAGCTTTCCCGCCGAATCGAAGTGATATCTAAGCCATCCAGCGTGATTTTCCCCTGATTAGGATCATAGAAACGGGATAACAGCCCAATTAGCGTTGTTTTGCCTGCACCGGTAGGTCCAACTAAAGCGATCATCTCGCCAGGCTTCGCTACAAAGCTGATATCCTGCAGCGTGTTAGAACCTCCATCATAAGAAAAAGCTACATTTTCAAACTTCACCGCACCCTGTACAGTTTCAAGTGATTTGGCTGCACCTTCATCTTTAGCCTCGGTCTCTTCGTCCAGCACTTCAAACACCCGCTCGGCCCCTGCCACCGCTGAGAGCAAGGTATTCCACTGATTCGCTAAATCATTAAGCGGACGAGTAAACTGGCGGGTATATTCCACGAATACGATGATCACACCCACTGTAATCGACCCACGGATCGCAAGCAGACCACCAATTCCTGCAACTATGGCGAAGCTGAGATTATTAAGACCATTCATAAGCTTGGGGATGAAACCAGAAATGGACTGCGCCCAGTAGCCTGACAGCATAATTCGCTTGTTGCGTTCATGAAAACCAGAGATGACGCGTTCCTCTTGTGAAAAAGCCTTGATAATCCGTTGTCCGGATAAGGTCTCCTCAATATAACCGTTAAGCTCCCCTACATTGCGCTGACGTTCTTTAAATAGTGGGCCTGTACGGCGTGTAATCCAGCGCATGCCTAACAACATCAAAGGCACTACGAGGAATGTGAGCAGCGTCAACAAGGGACTAAGCCACAGCATAACCCCTACGGTTCCTAGCAAGGTTAAGACACTTGAAAATATCTGAATAGCCGAGCTATTCAACGTAGAGCTGACGTTCTCGATATCATTGGTAAGACGGCTCATAATTTCCCCCTGCTGTCTCCGATTAAAAAAGGAAATAGGCAGACGGTGTAAATGGGAGAATAGCTCCGTACGCATCCGTAATACAGTTTCTTGAGCAATTTCGATCATCCATATGTTTTGCAGCCAAGAAGTCAGAGAATAAAAAATGTACACACAAGCAAGGCTTGTCAGAAAAACAACCCATGATCGCCCGCCGGTACCTTCCAGATAATTATCCACCGCTCTGCCAATCATGTATGGCCCCAGCAGCGCTAGCGCTGAGCTGAAGACAACCATGATCAGTACAAGAATAAGCTTGGCTTTACGCTCAGCTAGATAACTCCAGATCCGGATCAGCGTCCCTGACCAATCCTTCGCCTTTGCTTTGGGTTTGCCGCCAGATGCTGTCCCTAGACTTCGTCCCACGCCAAGTTCAAAATTCGGTTTAGGATGACGAAAAGGTTCAATTAATGCTTTGAACATGCTGCTTCGCCTCCTCTACCTGTGATTCATAAATCTTGCGGTACAGCTCGGAGCTTGCCATAAGCTCCTTATGCGAGCCTTTGCCAATTAATCGTCCCTCATCCAGCAACAGGATCAAATCGGCTGATGCCGTTGAACTGATTTTCTGAGTAATCAAAAAGGTTGTACAGGAGATATCCTTTAGCGCCTCCAGCAATAGCCCTTCCGTAACCGCATCAAGGGCACTAGTGCTGTCATCAAGGATCAACATAGCCGGTTTTCTAACAAGTGCACGGGCAATCGTTAACCGCTGCTTTTGTCCGCCAGAGAGATTAACCCCTCGTTGACCAAGCATCGTGTCATAACCATCTGGCAACCCTTTTACCGTCTCGTGAATTTGTGCAGCTCCCGCTGCTTGTTGGATTTGTTCCAGTGTGGCGTGTTCATTGCCCCATGCAATATTATCGCGAATTGATCCGCTGAAAAGCTGCAATTCCTGAGGCACATAACCTATCGATTTCCGCAGTCTGGAAATATCGATATCGGCACTTTTTTCACCGTCAATCCAAATGATGCCCTCTGTCTCTTCATACAAGCGCGGAATCAAACTCACGAGTGAGGATTTTCCTGATCCGGTCGCCCCCATAATCGCTACTCGCTCACCAGCAGCTACTTCAAAATGAATGTCCTCCAGGACAGAGATATCACTATTAGGATACTTAAAGCAAACGCCTTCAAATTTAACGTGGCCCTGAATTGGCTCACCTTGCAAAGTCCCGCCTTCACGAACTCCAGCTCCCGCTTCCATAACTTCTGAAACACGTTGAGAGGAGGCACGAGCGCGGGAAAATGTTACAACAAGACCAGAGATAGCTGATAACGCCCCAATTGTTCGCAAGGAGTAATTAATAACAGCAACAGTCTGACCCAAAGTAGCCTCCCCATTGGAAATGGCTATCCGTCCAAACCATAAAATCGCCAAAATCGCCGCATTCACAATAAGCATAACAAAAGGCATCGTCGTCTCAGTCAAACGCAAGGCAGACACCGTTGATCTCATCAAATTCCCGCTAAATACCGTGAAACGTTCAATCTCATACCCCATACGCACAAATACGCGGATCAAGCGAATACCCGTAAGATTCTCCTGAATCACGCCATTAACTCCGTCTAAACGCTGCTGGACCGTACGAAATAACAAGGAAGCTTTTCTCATAATCCAGTAGAGGAAAAAAATCAACAAAGGTAACGCCACCGTCAGCAGTAATCCCAGCTTCACATGAACAACTAACGCCATAATCACACTGCCTACCACAACAAGTGGCACCCGTGTCATAAAGCGCAAGCTCATAAAAATAGTATCCTGCAGCTGTGATACATCGCCAGTCAGACGGGTAATCAGTGACGAAGTAGCAAAACGATTAAATACTTCATACGTAAAAGACTGTACCTTTTCGTACAATTTGTCCCTAAGATCGAACGCAAAGCTCTGACTTGCATGGGCAGCAAAAAAAGAACTGAGTACCCCGGCTGTAAACGCAACTACCGCGCTGCCGATCAATACACTGCCCCACAGCCATACTACAGAGGTATCTTTTTCTCGGATCCCCAAGTCAATGATTTTGGAAATGATCAAAGGCTGTGATAATTCTACCGTCAATTCAATGAGCATCATTACAAGGGCAGCTATTGCAGCTACCTTATATTTTTTGAGAAAAGAGAAAATCAAAGCCATTCGCATACCCTCTTTTTCTATTCGTACAGTGCATCCCTTAACCGAGTTGACATCGTGGAAGCCTGTCCAGTTTTCAGTATTGCTCGACGCAGCGCTTTATTACTCCGATTCAATTCCACCAAATCCGCCATCATTTCTTCCAGCAAGCTTTCAGTGTCACTGGATAAATCTCCATTCTGCTGCAAAAGAGCTAACCGTTCCTTATATTCGTCTAATCTTTCAGTCACACTTATTACTTCCTTTCCCATCTCTTATTACCTCTTATCATACCACATCCAATCAATCGCAATGTTTTCACTGGATACATCTGATCCGAATATGATACTCTAATATGGTCGCATTTTTAAGATATAATCAATGTTTTTTACGAAAGGATAGATGGAAGTGGCACAATTGTTTTTCAAATACGGAGCAATGAACAGTGGTAAATCTATTGAGATACTCAAGGTTGCACATAATTATGAAGAGCAGGGGAAATCGGTGCTCATTTTCACTCCATCCATAGACGACCGGGACGAGGTTGGTTTTATTTCTTCTCGTATTGGGCTTCGGAAACAAGCAATCCCCATCGATGAGAACACAGATATTTATAATATCGTCAGCAGTAACCAACCTAAACCACACTGTGTACTTATTGATGAATGTCAATTTCTAAGCAAGGAATGTATTCTCCAGCTAGTGCGTATCGTTGATGAGCTGGGCATTCCGGTAATGGCCTTCGGACTTAAAAATGATTTTCAGAATCAGTTATTTGAAGGCAGCAAATATATGCTGATCTACGCTGATAAAATTGAGGAAATGAAGACGATCTGCTGGTTCTGCGAGCGCAAAGCTACTATGGCTCTACGAGTAGAAAACGGCAAGCCCGTATATAGCGGCAAGCAAATCCAGATTGGTGGCAATGAAGCTTACTATCCGGTATGCCGCAAATGTCACAAGAATCCACCGCTATAGCCGTGTATAAAAAGCATCCCAAAGCCATAAAGGCTATTGGAATGCTTTTTTGATTAAGAAGATATTACCCTAAATATCTTTCTTTAAGAATATTCAAATGATGATGGTCATGTCCAATCATAATGCAGGCCTGAGCTCTCGCAGAAAGAGTAGCCTCGTTAACTATTCCCTTCCGGATCCATGCTTCCTCCGGCAGAGTTTCCATTAGGAGTAATGTCGATTCTCGAACAACCTTGTAGTGGGCCAGCAATGCTTTTAAAGTGTGCGCTTCGAAATTGGCGGTAAGTACATAGTCTTTCTCTTCAAAACCCGGCAGTGGAGTCGTATCCCCTCTGGCGATGCACAATAAACGGTAGGACATGATTCTTCCGGTATCAGCCAGATGTCCGACCATTTCCTTGATACTCCATTTCTCCGGAGCGTAACGATAGTCCCCTTGTTCTTCCGTAAGATTCGAAATAAAAGTGCAAATCTCATCCGTCTGCTCTCTAAAAATAGTAATGATGTCTCCTTCAGCTGGCACTAAATCGACATATTTTGATAATTCTTTGAGATACTCACTGCTTTCTGGACGTCGATCCATGTCTAAACCCCTCTCATTTTGAATTTTTTTGAAAAAATAGGAGGAAAATTATACTGTAGTTGTTGTATTTTAGCTCATTTTATACGATACTTGCAATAATAGGGTTAGTTAAACTAGAAGTCATCGGGAGTGTCGGCATGCTAGATTTTATTCTTTTTATGATATTTTCAATACTAGAGACTTATGCAATGTTTTTTCTGGCTTTCAAAATCTTCAAAATTGATTTATATCATAAAGAGATGGTGTTTGCTAGTTTTGTTATGGGCTTTTCTTCTTATACAATTAGGATCAACTATGGGATGTTTCCATTAGATATTTTCTCACAATATGCACTAATGTTTTGTTTTATGTGGATGTTATTCCGGATTCATCCCTTCTACGCTTCTATATTAACCGGGATGACCTATCAAGCATACTTGGTGATTCAGACCAGTCTTATGTATCTATTAAACTCTGTAATCATCATGCCTCTAAATATCTTGAATCCGATTACCAAAAACATGATTACAATGCAGGTTTTATCAGCATTAACCGCGATTCTCATTGGTATGTATGTAGGTCATAAACGTATTGGATATGACTTTGTACCTGATAAACCCGATGTAAAAATTAAACCAACGACTAATGAAAAAATATTATTCGCTCTTAATCTTCCTACAATAATTGTCGTTACTTCACTCAACTACTTTTTTGAATCTCGTTTCTTTTTCATAATCCCATTTCTCTATGGAATACTATTATGGGGATATCTATATTTCTCATACAAAAAGGACAGAAATAATTATGAATCATTTATCTCTTAAAATTGTTGAGTTCATTAAGAAAAGTAATCCAGAGCAAACGCATTCTATTGAAATCATGCATTATGCCCTTAGCATTATTATGAATACTTTATTAATTATTATGACTTCGTTATGCATTGGCGGGCTCACTGGACAGCTTAAGGAAACATTCTTAGCCTTATTCAGCTTCATACTCCTAAGAATGTCATCTGGTGGTGTGCATTTAAAATCCGCAAGAGCCTGCAATATTGTATCTATCTTTATCTGTTCACTTATCCCTCATATTACCTATCTAATACATAACCATTTGATTTGGATTAATCTTTTTTCTTTACTTGTAATGATCTTATGTGCTCCGAATCCTGATGCTAATGCTCAAATCCCCAAAGAATGGTATTTGGGTTTAAAGATCATTTCCATAATTCTGGTTTCTTTGAATTTTTGGATCCATTCGTCTGTCATTGGATTGGCATTTTTAGTTCAATCCTTTACAGTTATAATCCCATTACAAAGGAGGTCAATCAGATGAAAAAAACCTTAGCTCGTTATGCTTCTAACCTACTGGGTACTTCTGCTCAAGTTTTTACAAAAATTCTAAAACCAGCAGCTTACAGCCCTGAAATTCCAAAAGAACTGCGCAAGTAATTAAACAAGGATGGGGAAAAGATGCGTGTCTTACAGAAAGACGGTTCCTCTAGTGATATTCTAGAGGAAGATATATTGTATTTCTCGAATTATAAAAATACAATATTCGTCCATACGAAAGAAGGCGAATTTATTCTCCCCACCACGCTTTCCGATCTTTCCGTAGCGTATGAGGGTAAGGGATTCGAACGCCTTGACCGCAGCAATGTCGTCAATATCAACAACATAGAAGGCTATGATCCCGGGCGGAAGATTGTATGCTTTAATCAAGGTACGCAGTTCACTACTGTTTCGGAATCCAATGAACCTCGCCTTAAGAAGTATCTTGCTTCACAAAAGAAAAAACCGTCAGAATAAAATTCAGTTTTTTAATAATCCCGGCATGTTCACGCATGCCGGGATTATTTTATTAAAAATTGAAACTTTTTAGCAATTTCCTCAAAATCGCACATTATGCCATAATAATCCTCAAATGTAAAGATAAATTCGTAGGATGAATGACAGGAGACGGATCCTATTCCAAATGATACCATATAGATAAACCTATAATAAAAAACAATTAATGATGGAGGATCATAATGAATTACTATTTTCATCCCTCTCCACGGCCCTCATCTCTGGAATCTATATCTGACGAGGATTTACTAAGAATCTATGAGCTAGCGATTGATGCCCATGCGTTACCGGATTTCATTGAAATTATTAAAGAGATCATGAGAAGTAGAAATCTCATAGATTCTGAAAATATATAACATCCCCTTCCCCATTAAATTCACACTGACGCATGGTACACATTTTTCTTCAGCTTCAACCAACAATAAGCTCCTTAGGTCGCCTTAAGTCAACTACATTAACATAAAAAAGGTAGAGCCTCCGCGGCCCTACCTTTTTTATATGCACATATGATGGTTAATCTGAGATAAAAATAATGCTCTATTCTGTAATTTCTGTTTTGAAAACATTTTCCAATTTGCCGCCGAGTCTTTTCTTCAAGGGAACCTTAATATCTCTTCCCAATTCTTTAAAGAAAGTTTCAACATCACATTTCACATTTTTTGCAGTTGCGATTACCGCACCATCACCAACAATGTTTTGATTCGCTTCAAGAGGAACATCAACTTCGATGTCATACTTTTTTGATAATGTCTTGATGTAACGTGCGAAGATCTCCAGCAATTCCTCGTTATTAAAATTCTCTATAGCGACTTTGCCCTTGCTGGTAAACTTCATGTTAATTTTCATTATTAATATCCCCTTTTCTGTCAAACCATTTTTAGTTGTTAGTTTATGGATCAAGATGAATAGATGGCTGCAAGAAAGGGCAACATTCATTCATTTTTGAGATCATTAGCAAAAGGCATACATTATTTATAAGCACCCTTTATTTGTTGTACTTTAAACTGAGTAAATTCTTTAAGTGCTTGTATGACCTGATCCTGTTCCTCTTCCTTCAGTTCATAAACGCACTCCCGTAGCCACTCGCCAAATAGAAAGGCTTGACGCCCTTTACGGGGGCTCTTTCTTAAGGAGTCGAGGTTACCCTCAAACTTATCGTTCAGGACATCGGTCAGATTGTATTTCTCAATCTTCTCTATTACCATTCCTGCCCCATATTCCGTTTCGTAAACTATAACTTCATTCGAATCAAAGGAAACGTACGATGTTTCTTTCCCTTCCTTCGCTCTGAATTCCTTAAGCTTGTTAAAGGCTGTCTCGTAGATGTAATCTTGAGACTGTTTGAGCTGTGGCAGCTCATATCCTTGCTTCAAGGTCTTGATATATTCAATATCTGGCATATAATCTGCCAAATGGTACATCCGATTCTTCAGATCCGTTCCAAGCGCTTCAATGATCTTGTCCAGATTGTCTTTAAGCGGAATGCTCTCTCCACGTTCGATTTTGCTAAGCTGTGAGTAACTTATACCGCTCTTTTCTTCCAGTCCTCTTAAGGTTAACCCTCTCGTCTTTCTGATGTGCCGAATGAAATTACCCAGCTCATCGGGATAGTTCTCAAAATCATTCATGGGAGTCACCTCCCTACTATCATAACACAACATAACAATTTGTGTTGGCTAATAACAATTATTCCTTGTTTTTACTTGCCTCTGAAGAGTAATTCCCAGTATTCCACGCCCAATATAACCCTATCTTTACAAAATACCGGAAAAAGACTCGGCGCCCGTCTGTAAGGATTTGGAATATGCTCGTTACTCGCCTCAGTTTTACTTTCTGCTTAAGCCCCATCCATCTTCTTGGTCTTACCTTCCACTTTCTGCTCACTTTACTCACTTTACTCACCTGGCTCACTTGGCTCAACTAGCTCACCTGACTCACCTAACTCAACTAGCTCACCTGACTCACCTGACTCACCTGACTCACCTAACTCAACTAGCTCAACTAGCTCACCTTGCTTACCTAGCTCAACTAGCTCAACTAGCTCACCTGACTCACCTAGCTCCACTTGGCTCACCTGACTCAACTAACTCACCTAGCTCACTCAATTCTACCTCATCGGACCGAGGAGACCTTATTAAGCTGATTTCAGCCATTCTGCTCATCTATCGGACTCAGATGCAGCTATTCATTAAAATATATTACGATTCCGGGCAAAAGTATGACAATAAGAGCTATGGAGTCCGAAAATTTGGAAAAATGGACCAAAAAGTTAAAATAGCGGCAATACAGTCCGTTACGATCCCAAACCATCGAGGCTATCTGTTAAAACAAACTTTCTTGATAAAAGTAGCTCGTCCGAGCCGAACTTACCAAGTGTGCATCGCTGTTGGCGTACTTTAGCTTTAGCGTTCCTCAGCGAGCGTGTCTTAGGTTTAGCCGTACCTCAGCGAGCGTACTTTAGCTTTAGCGTACCTCAGCAAGCGTACTTTAGCCTGCCTCAGCGAGCGTGCCTTAACTTTCCGTTCTCCATTTTCCCTTCTCCAATCCTTTGTGTCTCACCACCTGTTTTACTTTTAATTCGCTTTCCCCCTCTGTGTACATGCGTGCGTACCCTGCACATATCCAACTAATCCAATTATCAAAAAAACAGCCAGTCCCCATCAACCTGAGACTGGCCACAATCATTACTCCATAACACTCAGCAGGTTGAGGATCATCTGTGCACTTTCAGCACGTGTTCCGTTTTGGTTCGGTGCAAATTGTCCTTCAGCCCGTCCTTGCATCAAACCAAGTCTGTACACTTCGCTGATTGCCTCTTGAGCCCACTGTGGAGCATAACCAATATCGTTGAATGCCGAAATGTTACGGCTAGCTACAGATACATTACTCTTCGCGTAAGCATATGCACGAGCCAGCATTGCAGCCATCTCCTGGCGGGAGATCTTCGCCTCCGGTTCAAACTGTGAAGCAGTCTGGCCGTTAATCACTCCAGCTTGTTTGGCTAACCCTACTGCTTCTGCATACCATTTATCTGCAGGTACATCAGCGAAAGCAGGTTCCGCTTGACCTTTCAAGCCAAGCGCACGAACTAACATCGCTGTGAACTCCGCCCGTGTAACCGCACGGTTCGGATCAAATTGGTCCGCAGCTACACCCTGTACAAGCTGTTTTGCCGCAAGCTGCTTCACAGCAAGGTAAGCCCAGTGATCGGACTTCAAATCTTTGAATGTTTTATCAACTTCTAAAACAATGTATTTACTAAAATGACTGACGGCAGCAGATAGATAACCATTCGTCCATGTACTGCTCATATACTCTAATTTACCCACGTCTTCGATAAAATAAATACCTAATAAGCTTCGATCTACATCTGCACCGACCTTATATGAAATCATAATCGGCTCTGCAAACTGTCTTAACGAGAAGGACTGATCATTTTGTGTGAATATGCTAAGCGACCATTCCCGCAGATCACTTTTCGCCCGCAATTGTGCACCCGCAAGTGCACTTGCACGAGCCAACAGGTCCACTGCTGTATTATCAGCTACAGGTTTCAGCCGTAGCGAAATCGTACTCTTGGCAAGAGCCTCAGCTGAGATTAGCTTACTTAGTTCTGCCAGTACTGTAGCAGGAATCGTAACGGATAAATCCTGCATAACCACTCTAAGCGGTGCGCGTCCAAGCAGCTCTGCTGCATTGCCTGGCAAAAGTAATTCCGTAACCGCCCCATTAACAGAAACCACAGCTTCACCTTGAGCATTCTTGCTCTCTGACAGTTGAGAAGCCGTTATGGTGACTACGCCCGTTTGTGCTGATGCCGACGGAGTTGGTGTAGCGGTTGGCGTTGGTGTCACCGCAGGTCCCGGCACCCAAGCACCCGGCGTTGATGTTGGCTCTGGACTTGGTGTTGGTGTTGGTGTCGGTGTTGGTGTCGGCTCTGCGCTTGGTGTTGGCTCTGGGCTTGGTGTCGTACCCGGCGAGCCCTCAGTCACTATCAGAATATATTCAGTGCTCAAACCGTTATAAACAGCGCTGACTTTTGTTGTACCAGCACTCAGAGCATGAAGTTCTCCAGCCTCACTAATCATTGCAATGGAATGATCAGATGTATCAAAGATTACTCCCTCGAACAATTCTTGCTTGCTGCCGTCACTATATACCGCCTGAACAACAACGGAGCCTTTACTTCCTTGTTCCAGCGAATCCGGCCCATCCATCGTTATTTCTGTAAGAATAGGTGCTTCATCATTTGTTACTACAAGGTTATACTCCGAGGCGAACTCCCTATAGGTTACTGAAATCACAGTGGAGCCTTCCTGATGAGCCTGAACTAAACCCTGTTCATTGATCGTAGCAATATGCTCATTCAAGCTGGAATAATGAAGTCCATCTAATATAGCGATTCGTTTACCAGATGCGTAGACAGCTTCTGTTACAGATTGGTCGACTTCTTCCGGTTTAAGCTGTCTCTTTCCCTGAAGCTTAATTGCTTGCAGCGCATCTACAGTTATCGTACTTTCGGCAAAAATATTCGGGTAACCTGCCACTGTGACTCTTATCTTAGCTGTCCCTGGCTTCAATGCTGTAACCAAGCCATATTCATTTATAGTAACAACTGATTCTGCCGTATCAGGAACGATGGTCCAAAGCTTTGTCAGATGATTAGCCTCATCCGGCCCCACCTTAGCTTGCAATTGCAGGCTAGCCCCAGGCTCAAGCTCTACAGCAGTTTGATCCAGCGTAATGGATTCCGGAACCAATTTGCCGATTACTAAACGGTCAATCTCAACCCCGTCTACTGTTCTTGCGGTAACCGTAATCTCGTTCTTCTCAATCTCAACAGCCGTATAGATTTGCTCATCTTCGTCATATATTTTTTCCTGCCAAAAACGTGGTGTCAGCGCATAGAACTTAGGACCCGAGGAACCGCCGATAACATACCGAGTGCCTTCGCCTTCTGCAACCTGTTTACCCTCCTTCATCGGAAAAGTTCGCAAATAGATATGATCATGACCGTTCATGACCAAATCTACGTTGTGCTTATCAAAGACCGGAACCCACTTCGCTTGTACCTGCTCATTCGAATAGATACTGCCGTACGGTCCTTGATGGAAAAAAATCACCTTCCACTTTTTATCTGTAGCGGAAAGATCCTGATCCAACCACTCGGCCTGTTCAGTAAACGGACTACCTGAATGCTCTGTATTCATAACCACAAAGTGCGTATCCTTAATATCAAAAGAATAATTCGTACCTTTTACGCTCGCCGCACCGTTTTGCGGGTTATTGAATTGCGCTAGATAATCCCCATCTCCATTGGTTCCCATCACTTCATGGTTCCCGATAATCGGAACAAGTGTGGTATTCATCAGCTGCTTTTGAGCTGCATCAAACCACCAGTTCCACTGCTCTTGTTCAAAGCCCTTATCCACCATATCTCCAGCATGAACCAGCATTTCCGCATCCGGCATATACGCGTAAGCCGCTTCAATCGTATCTCCCCAAAGACCAAAACCAGCCTTAGAATCTGCTTGGGAATCTCCGATAAACAGGAATTTTGTAGAAGTGTCCTCACCACCACTTGTAACAAAAGCTCCTTGCTCACTTACATTTGACTCGCCATCACCCACACGATATACATATTCCGTTCCCGGGGTAAGCGCAGTGGCCTCCGCTTTATGAACTCGCATCGTTCCGTCATTGTTGGTGTTGTAAATTGAACTGCTGCCGGTAATTTTTATTACATTCGCAGCTTGAAAGCTTGTAAACTCAGCTTTTTTCACAAGTTCTACTACAGTATCCATGGTCAACGGTTCTGTCTGCCAAGTGAACTGGCGAGAAGTTGCTGCATCTTGGCCCATCGTAACATTAACATTACGCGGAGCTGCAGTAGCGTCATATGGAGCAACCTTGAACGTCATTACAGGACTATAGGTATTTCCTTTTACCGCCTGCAATTTAAAAGTTCCTTCTGCTGAAGTGACAAAGTCAGTAGTTAGTGTTCCACTTGCCCCTGAAGCAACACCTTGTACCTCCACTCCATCGAACAGCAGCTTTGCTCCTTCAACGACACTTCCATTCAGATCTTTTACCGCAAAAGATACATCAAAGCCCTTCGCAAGATCATAATGGTTCCAAGTGAGCATCAACTGTGTCTTCACAACAGATTCAACAGCCGCTCCAATAAAAGAAATAGGAACCCCAGTACCCTCTGTAGAAGTTACCGATCCGGATGTATTTTCAATTACAAAAGCTTTGCTAATATCTCCAGCCAACTGCTCCTGAGTGTAGGGACCCACAAAATCATTTCGAACTGTATATTGAATTTGCCCGATGAGATCCGTATCTCCCAGATTGGAAGAATTGATATTCGTTAAGTTAAGACGCACAGTGCCCAATACCGGATCAATGATGGACTCCACTTGTGTTTCTGATAACATATTCCCCCGAATTACCTGCAAATCTTTAACTGCAGCCGGATTAAAAGCAAACGTAAGATGTCCTTCCTTCAGCTTGCTCGCTTTCTCTGCCGTTATGTCCAAAGTGTAAGTGTTGCCGGCATATACTACTTCTGGTGTTTTGTACAAATAGAACGGAGAGCCCAAATTTACTGTAAAATACCATTCTTTTATCGTCTGGTTACCGCTCAAATCGCGGATGGCAACTTTTACTTTATGACGGCCTTCTGTCAGTGGAACCTTTGGTTTATAAGTGATCTGACCTTTGGGAGGATAAAAGCCATGCTCCACTAATTGATCGTCCACATATACTCGTGTTTTGTCAGGATCGATTAAGGTCGTTCCCGGATGCACTACTGGATCATAACCATCATCCTCACCATTGACGGAAAGGGTCGGTGTAGCTGTTTTGACAATTTCGTTCACGCCAGGATATGCATCTTTAAGAATAGGAGGTATTCTGTCCTCCTCTAGCGGGCCATAAATGGCACGAATATCATCAACGTAAATAGCTCCCGCACTCTTATTAAGATTGCTTGTCTCCATATAGCGGACAGGCATATCCATCGTTAACGGGGTGGTTTTCCCCTTAGGAACGGATACTTCGACGTATTTCCACCCCGTCCAGTTCACACCATTTACCTGATCAGTAAAATCCACAGGCACTGCCGCATTATTGCCATCCCGAATCTGTCCCCGCAGCCAGTGCTTTTTGCCATCTCCGTAGATCCACATACTGATCTTTTCAGGATACCCCGGAATCTGAATCCGATTGGCGGTTGAGCTTGCGGCTAAATAAGCACCGGATGTGCCTGTTTTATTAACAAAATCATATTCCAGCTTCAAGGCTTTGTCCCCGTTGCGGACAAAATCCAGATCCGACACTTCCTGAATCGCCACGCTGTTAGCTGCTGCACTAGAGGCTATATATTTATCAATGCCATTCTCAAAATCCTCCAGCATTACAGGCGGTAACCCCACATTTACTTCAAAAGAGGTCTCAACGTCCCTGTATTTAGCATAAATCTTTCCGTTTTTCCCGTTCTCACTCGTCGCCTGAAACAGACCCTTCTCGTCCACGGTTCCGATCTCGCCCTCAACCCGCCATTCGAAGCTAGGGTTGTCAGCTTGAATCACTTGTCCATTACGTAGCGCCTTCACAGTTAATTGTGCAGCAGCACCTGAAGAATAAGTTTTGATCTCATCAGGAAACCTAAGCTCTGTAAGCTTATCTACAACCTCAATTTCAACACTGCCTTTGACTGCCCCAGCCTCTACAATTACATTTCCTGTGCCGGCAGTGATTCCTCCGGTGAAGACTCCGTTCGCATCGACAGTACCAAGGTTAGCGTCCACCTGCCAATTCAGCGTACCCGAATAAGGCGCCGGATGGCCGTTCTCGTCCACTCCTGCCGCTTTGAATATAAAGCTGGAGCCTTGCAAAATACGTTCCGTATTCGGCTGCACAACCAGCTTAGAAGCCGAAGGTTGCTCAGGGGCTGTATTGACAAGCAATAAACCGTTACCGGTTTTACGCTCGTAACCATCTGAGCCCTGATTCATCATTCGGACACCAGATGTACCCGGCATTCTGGCCACAAAAGTAGAAGAACCGCCACCATCCAGATTCATGGCGTTCACTACGCCCATACCCTTCAGAATGTTGCCAAGCTCATCGGTATCTACGCCCTCACTAAAACCTGGAGATCTTCCATCCACTTCGAATAGAACGAGACTTCCGTCCGCTTTTGTCCCAATGGCTGTCCGCGGATGAATTCCTAAAGGCCCTACACCTTGTTGAACTACTCCGTCTTTTACCAGCGGCCCCTCGCCGCCAATAGCTACCTTCACATCATTCCATTCTCCGCTGAGCGCAAAGCTGGCAGTAACGTTATCGCCAACAGATAACCCTTGCAGAACAGCACGGGACGTACCCTGGGCAGATAAAACCACTTTTCCTTGGGAAAGCGGCGTATTGCCTTGATTGTTGCGGATTTCAGATACCTTCAGCTTCAAGGTCTGGCCGCTTTTCACTTCTCCCTCGACAATATCTAGAACAACCTCGTCACCCTCATTGGTTGACTTTGTAGTTGTATTATAATCTTCCGTATAAAGAACCAGCTCATTTGTATTTCGGTATCGGTTGATGCTGGTCAGATTGGTTGTTTTTCCATTTATCGTCACGTTTTTGGTCAGCTTCGGCACCCCATAAATCGAGCTGCCATCTTCTTTTAAACCGAAAGTAAAAGCTGAAATCGAACTGTTTAGAATTACACCCTCATCCATAAATAACCCATTAGGAACACCCGTAGCAAAACCGGAGATTTCATAGAAATCACCATTGATTCCTGCGATCACTCGGTTTTCAGGTGAATCCGCATACGTGGCCATTTCTGTAACGCCCTTCATACCGTATACCTTTCCATCCTTCGTACCTGCCCGCAGCTCCAAATTTCCTTGTTGCGGGTTGAACTCCACTGCATGTATCTTTTGTAAACCACGTTCATTCTGGAGATCCATCCAGGTATACATCGCCCCAGGTGCAAGCTCTGTTTGGCGAACATCAATAACGGTTCCGTAGTCTGTTGCTGGTAAATCAGAGATGGAAGCGCGAACAATTGCCCCCGGTTGTAACAACGAAATCAACAAAACAAAGATAACAACAACATTAATTTGCCTTAGATACCTTCTCACTGTGTTGACATCCTCCCCACTTGGCTGTCCTAATATCGATCTGAGCTTGGACAACATCATAGGGTTAATATTAACTAGGAAGCGTAAAGGTTAGATAAAATTTACCAAGGCATACTGTTAACTCCGTCTAATCATTTCATCAAATTCATGCTTTAGCCTGTTGATAAATCTTCGGGCGGTCTGGGAGGTCTGTTTGGAAGCAGAGACAATAGCTCCTGAATATTTCGCACGGGTATCTGGTGATCGTAACTCGATGGTTTTCATGAAGGCAGAAGTCATCTCTGATATTTTAAGAAACGAATAATCCAGACCAATTGTGATGGCCAGTCCTTCTGCAACTGCATTCTCAATCGCCCGTGTGTTGTTACTTACAAAAAGCAAATTGATCGGCCCATAGCCAGATAAATATCGCTCTACATAGTCCTTAATGTAAGGATCATCGTATAAAACCAACGTCTGCCCCACTAACTGATCCGGTGTAAGGATTGAATTCAGGGCTAGCGGTGAGTGTGGATGTACACCAACTACAATTTTTCCTTCCATTAACCGTTCAAACTTAATCCCCTTATATGTGTCAGGCATTCCCTCCGGTGAGACCATAAGTCCAATGTCCATTTCATCCTGAAGTACATTATCCAGAATTTCTTTGGGTCCTTTTTCAAAAATCTCTATTTTCACATTTGGAAAATCTGCCTTAAAACTAGAGATTACCTTCACCATCAGATGCATGGGTCCAGGTATCGTAGCAATTTTCAAATGACCACTTAACGTATCGCTGTAAATCTGTGCTTCTTCTTTTAATTCATTTACTTTCATCAGGACTTCATTTGCTTTGCTAATAATGGCATTTCCTTCTGCTGTGGGAACCGCCTTTTGCCCGCGCGAACGGATGAACAAAGTAACTCCCAGCTCAGCCTCCAGCATGGTAATGGACTGACTCATTGCGGATAGAGTGATATGACGATTCTGAGCTGCTTTGGTTAAAGAACCAATCTTTGCGACTTCTACAATATTCTCGCATTGCTCTAAATTCATTTGAATCACCCCTTAAGTTAATCTTTACTTAATAACTATTAAATTTACTTAAATTTTAATTAATTTAGACAAGTGTTACAATGTAAATAAGTTAGTAAGTAACCATTTTTACTATATCAACTTTCATTTCTAGTATAACTATATTTCTTGAGGAGGAAACTCAAATGACAGACAAAAGAGTAGCCGTAATAACAGGTGGAGCCAGTGGAATCGGGAAACAAACCGCCATTAAATTTGCAAGTAAAGGTGATCAAGTTGTCGTTGCCGATTTCAATCAACAATTAGGTGAAGAAACGGTAGCACAAATTATTAAAGAGGGTGGCGAAGCAATTTTCGTCAAAACAGATGTTTCCAAATATGAAGATGTCGAAGCGCTGGTTCAAAAAACTGTAGATACTTATGGAAGAATTGACGTTATGTTCAACAATGCCGGGATCGGCCGCGTCACTCCTGTACTAGACCAAGACCTTAAGGATTATCACAGTGTCATTAATGTCAATCAGCATGGTGTAGCCCATGGGATTATCGCTGCTGGTAAAAAAATGCGTGAGCTCGGCATCAAAGGTGTGATCATCAATACAGCTTCTGTATTTGGATTCCTAGCTTCCCCAGGTACATTCGCATATCACGCTTCCAAAGGTGCGGTCATTATGATGACTAAATCCGCAGCACTTGAACTTTCGGTTCATGGCATCCGCGTGCTTGCCGTTGCTCCAGGCGCTGTAGATACGCCAATTATCCAAGGATATAAAGATCAAGGAATGGTTGACCAAATGAAGAGCAAAGTAATGGGTAACAAACTAACATTACCTGAACAAGTTGCAGACACTGTATACTTGCTCTCCTTACCAGAAGCTAGTGCAATTAACGGTAGTGTTGTAATGGCTGATGAAGGTTATGCTTCATTTAAATAAAGTTTAGGGTGAAAAAAATCCAAGGCTTCCCTCGAGGGAGGTCCTTGGATTTTTTTAAAAGTATTCAATAGATACACCCTACTCCCAAGTCCTCTGTTCATTAATCTCCAGCTTACGTTTAAACGCCTGCTCCAGATCAATACCAAGTTTATTGGCCAGATCAAAAATATTCCACACCACATCGTACATCTCGTATCCCAAGTTTTCTTTCCGCTCCGCATCTGGATGAAAAGATACCGACAAAACCTCTTTGGACAACTCCCCAACCTCAGTCATTAAGTACAGCATTCTCTGCTCAATGGTGCTGGTATCAAACCCTTTGATTTCACTGAACTCCTTAACATACTGTTGAAACTCTGCTGCATTCATTTCCTTACGCCTCGCTTTTTGGTATAAAGTTATGTAAAGTAATTATTCCTGCGTATTTACCAATTATCATCCTTTTGATCTAAGAATACAAACTCTCCAAGACTTTGCTGTTTATTAGACAAGAACGCTCTCACAATGCGATAAAAAAGAAGCGATTCCTCATTTATCGAAGAATCGCTTCTTTGCATTTTGCTCACTATAGTGATACCTCAATAGCCAACTCGTTACAATCTGAATAAAGCCACTCCGATGATCACCTTATTTACCAGCCCCTACTTCAGCCACTCTACGATTCTGAAAATGACGAATATCCGGACGCTCCAATCCTAGATGTTCACGAAGGGTACTCCCCGTATACTCAGTGCGGAACAAGCCGCGTGCTTGCAAGATGGGCACAACATGATCCACGAATTCATCCAAGTTGCCCGGCAGTACTGGTGGCATAATATTAAATCCATCGCAGCCGTACTCTTCGAACCACAATTGCATTAAATCTGCCAATTGTTCATAGGTTCCAACAAACTGCATATGTCCTCGTGCACCAAGCAAACGGCGGCCTAATTCTAATATCGATAATTTGTCCTTACGAGCCATATCCATAATCAGCTGAACCCGGCTTTTCATTCCATTTGATGCTTCTACTGGATCAGGAATCTCAGGCAGCTGTCCATCTATTGGGTATTCGGACAGGTCAAACCTCAACATGCCAGACAACATACCAACAACAGCGGCAGGAGGAATCAACTCCTGCAGTTTTTTATATTTACTTTGGGCTTCCTCTTCGGTCGCTCCAATGATCGGAGATAAGCCCGGCATAATTTTTAAGCTACCACGTTCACGGCCATAATCTGCTAATTTGGAATTGACGCTTTCATAGAAGGCCTTAGCCGCTTCAAGCGACTGCTGTGCCGTAAAGATCACCTCTCCAAAACTAGCTGCAAAATCTTGTCCTGGACCAGAAGATCCGGCTTGAATAAGTACAGGATACCCTTGAGGTGAGCGAGGAACATTGAGGGTTCCTTTTGTAGAATACCACTCCCCTTTGTATTCCACTTCTTTGATCTTCTTCGCGTCAGCAAATTGTCCCTCTTCGCGGTTGACGATTAAAGAGTCATCCTCCCAGCTGTCCCAGAGAAGCGTTGCCACCTCAACAAATTCACGTGCCATTTTATACCGAAGTCCGTGCTCTGGATGCTCCGGCTTCCCATAGTTATAAGCTTCCACATCAAGCTGGGAGGTAACAATATTCCAACCCGCTCGGCCTTCACTAATATGATCTAAAGAAGCAAATTTGCGAGCCACATTATAAGGTTCGTTATACGTGGTCGATACGGTAGCCGTTAATCCGAGTTTTTCTGTTTCTGTCGAAAGGGCTGACAACAGCGTCAATGGGTCCAGCATACCCGAAGCTGCTTGATCCGCACCCATCACATACAACAAATCCGCCAAAAACATCATATCGAACTTCCCACGCTCGGCGGTTTTTGCCAATTCGCGATAAAATTTATAATTGAAGATCTTATCCGCTCCCGATTCCGGATGACGCCAGCCATAATGATGATGTCCTGAATAATAAATAAATGCACCTAAATGTAGCTGATCTTTTCTGGTTCCCATAATGACCCTGCCTTTCGAATTCTAGAGTTCGTTAACCTTTGAATGTATCACGCCAATGCAGCCATCTTCTCTCCAGCAATCGAATTGCGGAATCCGAAAGTTTTCCTATCACTGCAAAGATTGAAATTCCAACGAATACTATATCTGTTTGCGAATAAGCTCTGGCATCCTGAATCATATAGCCTATCCCCGCACTTGTTCCCATCATCTCCGCTACGACGAGTACAAGCCACGATGCACCAAGTGATAAGCGAATACCAAGTAGAATATTGGGCATTGCAGCCGGAATAATCATTTTGCTAAGCAACTGCCATCTTGTATATTGGAAAATACGGGATACTTCAACAAGCTTGATATCAACATTACGAATTCCTAGGAAAGTGTTCAGATAAACTGGAAAAAAAGCACCTAATGAAATCATTAGTATTTTAGAAAATTCACCTACACCAAACCACAAAATGAATAACGGAATAAGGGCAAGTAATGGAATCGTCCGAAGCATCTGTAAAGATGGATCCAGTGTACGCTCTACCAACTTCCCAAGTCCTGTAGATAAGCCAAGCAGCAGTCCAGTAGCAGATCCCAATAAAAAGCCAAGCCCTGCCCGATAGGCGCTAATCCCCAGATGTCGAAACAGCTCACCGCTAGCTATTAAAGAAAAGAACTGCGCAATAATGGTAGATGGAGCAGGCAATGTCGTCGCAGAGACTAGATGGAGCGCAGCTGCCACTTCCCAAATCACCACTAGAACTAGAGGTACAATCCAACCATGCAGTTTTTTTGGAATCCAGCTTAAACCATCGTCGTGACGCTCTATTTTATTACTGGATAGGTGATTGCTCATGATCCTTTATCTCCCCTATAACTGTCCTGCCATCTTAGCAATCTCGATTCCAACAGCTTCACTAATGAATCTGACAGTTTACCTACTACAGCAAACACGATGATCCCAACAAATACCACTGTGGTCAAAGAAAACGATCGCGCGTCATTGATTAGATAGCCAACACCTGAGCTAGAGCCCATCATCTCCGCTACGACAAGTCCAAGCCAAGCTATGCCCACAGACAAACGGATACCTAAAAAGATGTTGGGCAGTGAGGCTGGAATAATTAACTTACTCACCATCTGCCATTTACTGAATTGCAGTACTCTCCCAACATCAAACAACTTGTTGTCCACCGAACGGATTCCTAGAAATGTGTTCACGTATAATGGGAAAAATGAACCTTTGGCAATCAACAATATTTTTGAGGTTTCACCGAATCCGAACCACAAAATAAAAAGTGGAGCGATTGCTAAATGGGGCAGCGTGCGCAGCATTTGCAGCGACGGATCCAGCAAACGTTCTGTTTTGTATGAGAAGCCTACCCACAAACCCGCCGCTAAGCCAAGCCCTCCCCCTATTAAGAAACCAAGCAGTGCCCGCCAAGCAGATATGCCTAAATGTTTCGCCAGCTCACCGGACGCGGTCAAGCTAACCAGTTCCCGCCATATTTCACTTGGCCTTGGCAGCAATATAGGATTTAACTTTCCCATCGCTCCGGCTATCTCCCAAATCAGGAGTAAAGCAATTGGTAAGATAAGTCCAAGCAATACATTCGTCGTTTGGATGGAAAGTCCGCGCTTCTTTACTGGATTCTTCTTATGAATTAGTGGCGAGATCACAGCTTTTTCAGCACTGAATTGCATGTAAACAACCTCTTTTCTACATCTGTGGTTTCATCCGTTACTTCAAAGGTTCCTTCAGTGCTGCTTCAATATATTGATTGTCTGTTATTTTAGAAACTTCAATCTCTTTACGGATGTTCTTAATATTAAATTGAAAATCGGCTGTCTTCTGCAATTCTTCAACAACAGCATCGCTAATTGGAATGTTGATCATCTGGGAACGTTCAAACGTACCTTCGATTACCGCTGCCGGAATGTTCCGCTCAGCTGCATATCTTTCAGTCGCTTCAGCGCGATTATCTGTCTCCCAAGCTATAGCTTTGTTGGTTACTTTTAAATAAAGCGTAACTAGTTCTGGATATTTCTCTGCGAACGCTGAACGGGAGATCACAAAAGAAGGAGATAAGACACCCAATTGCTCACCATCCGTCAAAACCTTCCCTTTACCGGTCAATGCGTTTAGAGTAATATACGGATCCCATGTAGCCCATGCATCAACGCCACCGGTTTCAAATGCAGGTTGTGCTTCATCAGGCTGTAGCTGGATAATCTCAAAATCTGCTTCTTTAAGACCTGATTCCTCAATACCGCGATAAAGGAAGTTGTAAGCATTGCTGCCTTTTGTAACAGCTATCTTCTTGCCTTTCAGATCCTCCAGTTTCTGAGCAGTACTACTACCAGGTACAAGAAGAGCAACGTTATTCGTACCTTCTAATACTTGTGAGATAATCTTAATAGGAATACCCGCAGCTTGGGCTGCGATCACCGGCATGTTACCAAGAGTCGCTATGTCCAACTTATTAGAAGCGATCGCCTCTGTCATTGGGGGTCCACTTTGAAATTCCGTCCATTCTACTTTTACGCCCAGCTTATCAAATTCTTGCTCATACCATTTTTCCTCACGGGCTTTACCAAACATCCCCCCGCTGCCCTGCACGCCAATCTTAATGGTCACACCTTCATATTTGTTGGCGTCGTTCTTTCCCGCACTCTTTTCATTCGATGCACAACCCGTTGCAAATACAGTCAAAACAAGTATAACAAGTAGTGAATTACGAAATAATTTCATGGATCATTTCTCCCCTTTTTATAAAAAATGGACTCTCTTTATCTAGATACCAGCACCAACATCGATTGCCGGTTCTTCAACCTTCTCAAACTCACTCAGCACCAGTCGACGTAGCTCTTGGAATGAAGTACTGGATCTTTTTCGCGGAAACGGTAAATCAATGGGAAGAATATTGCGAATATGCCCAGGTCGGGGATTCATAATGACTACCCGCTCACCCAAAAATACAGCTTCATCCAGATCATGAGTTACAAATAACATAGTCGTCTTATTGCTCTGCCAAATATCAAGAAGTACCTCTTGCAGATGTGATCTAGTAAAAGCGTCTAGTGCGCCAAAAGGTTCATCGAGCAATAATACATCCGGATTACGGAGCAACGCCCTAGCAATAGATACTCGTTGGGCCATCCCGCCTGACAGCTCACGTGGATAGGATTTCTCAAAACCCTTTAATCGTACAAGTTCAATCAATTCATCTACTTTTTTGCGAACCTCTGGATTTTTAAGCGATAAATTTGCTGCAATATTATGCTCCACCGTCAACCACGGAAAAAGTCTTGGTTCTTGAAAAATAAATCCCTTCTCAATACTCGGACCGTCGATCTGTTTGCCATTCAGTAGAACCGTGCCGCTATAGCCCGTATCCAGTCCTGCCACAATTTTTAGCAAGGTACTTTTTCCGCAGCCGCTGGGACCTATAATCGTAATCAACTCGCCTTTTTTCACCTTCAGCTGAATATTACTTAATGCGATAACATCACCTGCAGGCGCGGCGAATACTTTATTCAAATGTTCGATAACCAGTGTTTCCTTCGACACTCCATTCACCCTTTCCGATAAATTTAAACTAAACTATACTTATGTATTTAATAGGTATTAAGAGCAAAAAAAATAATGAGAGCTTCTAAAGAACCTTATCCGACTATTCAACTAGGTTTAATTTACATCATCTTATCAGTGACATTCCTCACATGTCAAACATTATTTGCCAAATGGTTGTATGTCTTGTGAAGTGGGTAGGTTTTGCGAATGGCAAGGACATAGTATTAGTTATAGCCGATAGGGATTTATCTAATTGGAGTTCAAAACTGCACAAAAAAATACCGCATATTTATTGGTTTTGGACCAATGAATAAGCAGTATTTTGGGGGCTGTTCACAAACCCCATTGCTTAGGGAACCTCATGCTAAATTCTGAAAATATCAGCATTGATAATAATTCCAACTATTACTTTCTAAACGTTCTTTCATAATCTTCAAACCGTATTTTTCTAATTTGTTTACGATCCGTTGTTCTAGCAATGATTCCTTCTGATTTGCCTGATGCGTCGATGCCTACTTGCGTGTTTTCGAATCTTTTTAAATAAGAATATGTACTCTCAAGAGAAATTGGAAACTCGGAACCCTTTGTGGTTTCAAGAAGTGGTGCAGACTGCAAATCAATACTTTCAATAAATCTCTTCTTCTCAATTTCATCATAAAATGGTTGATTTCCGTGATCACGCCACACCGCAATTTTCTCCTGCGATAACTCAAGAAGTCTATATAATTCATCCTTATTCAAGGAGAACACATCAAATACACGATACCCTTGAGTTTTTCTGTCAGAATAGTTCTTGGATGCTTTAGTTTTCCCTCCATAAGATTCCTGATAAATTACGGTTAATGCCCAGTCACCCTCAAGAAGGATATCTGCAATTACTTTTTCTGCTAACGGCTTAAGAAATTCCGCAATGTTCCCATAAGGATTACCGATTCTATCTCCTTTTGCATATAACAATTCTTCTCTGGAACCAATTAGATAATCAACTTCGTTATCATCATTTTTTAATAAAATGATCCTTGAATTTTCACCATCTACTTTTTCGTAAATAAAAACATCGTCTAATTCTGCGAAGCCTCTTGACTCCGTTAAAACATCATTTAACCGACCTCGTTCACCTAATTGATGATATGTAAGAATGCTTGGGTACTTTGTTAAAGAATTTATTTTCTTTAAATCCATAAACTATTCTCCTTCTTTCAAATTCACTTTATATGACTCTTGTTCTTATAAACATAAACAAAGATAGCCAAGGAATATTTTACCACTGATTACGTGTTCACGTGTTATTCCTGATGGGATTGTCATAAAGAGTTCTCCTTATTTGTTTACCAATTTAACTTTGAAGATAAGTATCATCATAATCTACGTAATTACTTTGTTGATTACGCATGAAGGTTATACGCAAAGAAGGTTCTTATATGTATTTTCAAGTGATACTCATGTAATAGAAAATCAGCAAAATAAGAATATGTAAATAGTAGTAAACACCAATAAATCTTCTTTAATAATCTGATTCAAATATTGTTTCGTTTTTATCATTTGAGAAAATAATTTTTAATTGAGCAGTCGGATTCCAAATCCTACTATCTTTTATAATTAGATATTTTCCACCTGTATATTCATACTCACGAGTCTTACTGTCAATCACCACTGAAAATGTTTTAGCATCTTTTAAAACTTGCGTATTATTAATTACAAGGCCAATTGAACCTTTCTCTAAACCACCCATAGCTATCTCATCTCGTATCATAGCCGTAGATTTAGTATAGTCAGAAGCACTACGATAAATATAAATATAGGGCAAGCTAAAAATGTAATATTCCTCGTCGTTTAGCTTTTGTATAGATACATAATCCAAATTTTCACTTTCGATAAATTGATCTAATTCTTTTTCATTGATTGCATTCCAGCTACATCCTGACAAAAAGAAGAATACACAAAAAGATAGTATTACATATCTCAAATAAAATTTCATATTCCCTCCATAATTAAATATTACACTTAGATTATTTACATCTGTAGCTATGATTCTCCTTAATAAATTCAAGCATGTACGTATCTAAAATAACAAAGGATTTACCCTACTAACTCCACTATAACATTAAATGGAATATGCTTATCTTCTACCAAGGCAATAAATTCCGAGTTGTAGCCATTAGGTATTTATAGGTTTTATGACCATAATTTATTAGTCTGTAAGATTGTATTATCAGATGATTTTGATACCTTTAATGCGAAATGATTGAAGTTGCTTGTAAACAGTGTTACTCTATCAACGGTAAACTCAAAATCTGTACTCTTCAATACATCTTATAATAGTCACTATTTTTAGTTAAGAAAGGTAACACTATGATAAAAGTTGATAACTTATCCTTCGCATTCCCGCAAAAAGAACTATATAAAAACATTTCATTTACGCTTGAAGAAGCACAACATTGCGCTTTTATAGGAACAAGCGGCAGTGGTAAAAGTACACTGATCGATATACTGATGGATCCAGAAAAATATTTGTTCGAAGGCAAGCTAGAGATGGACCCCACCTGCAAAATTGGATATGTAAGTCAGTTTTCGCAACTAGACAAATCTAAAGAAACAACCGTTTTTGAATATATAGGAGAAGAATTTATTAAGATACAAAATGAAATAACAGCTATTCTCACTGAAATGGAAACATCATCAGATATTGATTCATTACTCGAAAAGTATCAATTAGCTCTAGATGCCTTTGATTTAATGGATGGAAATGATTTTGAAAGCAATATTAATAAGAAACTAAATTTAGCCAACCTCTTGAAGCTAAAAGATGTTAGGGTATCCGATCTAAGTGGTGGGGAATTCAAGCTTATTCAAGTGATGAAGGAAATGCTGACTAGTCCAGACTTAATGATTATGGATGAGCCCGATGTATTTTTAGATTTTGAAAACCTAAATGCACTTAAAAATCTGATTAATGCTCACAAAGGAATATTGCTAGTTGTTACGCATAACCGTTATCTATTAAATCATTGTTTTAACAAAATCATACACCTTGAAAACATGGAGATCCAAGAGTTCGATGGGCGATATATTGAGTATAACTTCTCATTACTTCAGACGAAAATTGAGTTACAAGAAATCGCAGTCGCTGAACAAGAAGAAATAGAGAGATACGATAACATTATTGATAATCTTAGAGCGATCGCAACCTATAATTCAGAAGCATCTAGAGGGAGAGCGTTAAAAGCTAGGGTTAAGTTTCAAGAAAGATTGGAAGCGCGAAAAATTAAAGCGCCATTCGTTGATATTAAGCAACCAAAAATCAGTTTTGGTGTGGACAATGAATTTGAAGAAGACATCACTGTTTTAAATGTGAATAATTATAGTGTTTCCTTTGATGAGTTGATTTTAGAAAATGTTAACTTTGAGATGAAACCTACAGATAAAGTAGCCCTTATCGGTCCAAACGGTACCGGGAAAACGACTTTACTCCGAGATATCTTTAAAAATAATCATGATTCAATTGAAATAAATGCTGATATTAAATTGGCTTATCTTTCTCAGCTTCAAGACGAAGTGCTAAAGGATTCTAATACCATACTAGAAGACTTCATCGATGCCGGGTTTGCAACTTATGACGAGATTAGAGCACATCTTTCAAACTATGGCTTTGAAGGAGAAATTCTTACTCAAAAGATAGAATCTTTATCTGGTGGCGAAAAAAATATACTGCAATTGGCGAAAGTTTCTGCTAGCAAAGCAAACTTATTGCTTCTTGATGAACCGACAAGCCATTTAGACACCTATACACAAATCGCACTGGAGAAAGCCATTGAAGACTATAAAGGTGCGATTCTCATGATTTCTCATGATTTTTATTCTGTAGTAAATGGGATGGATTATGTACTAATCATTGACGAGAAGACGATTAGAAAAATGAGTATGCGAAAATTCAGAAAGATGATTTATGCCAGTCATTTTGATAAAGATTATTTAGAAAATGAACAAAATAAAAAAGCAGTTGAAATGAAAATAGAATTAGCTTTAAAAGACAATAATTTTGAACTTGCGAAAGGTATGGTTGACGAGCTAGAAGAGCTGATTAAGTTACTTTAAATTCCAACCTTCTGAATGAAATGATTACAAGAACGATGAAATAAAATGTTGGTGGAAAAGTATCCACATTAAAGACACTGATGAATAGATCTCAGTGTCTTTTTACTGCATTGATTTTATTGATAGCTCTTGCCACGGACAGTGGTCACTTATCAATAAAAATCTTTTTCAACACATTTTTTTCCAAACTTCTCTTCATCTCTCCGATTGATATAACTTTAATGAAGCATCATGAGAAATTTTTATCAAAACAGTCTTTAGTCTCGCATTTAATTTTATACCATTGATAACCATAATCCGATAAGTTTGGTAGGATCAATAATTTGTTACCACAGCGGATACAATTATTTTCTGATAAGTTTCCGTTCTTGTAGTCCGCTAAGTAACCTTCTGCTAGTTCTACTTCCTTAATTATATTTTCTAGAGCAACATCGCTTATATCAAAAGGTGTCATATCTCCTCTATTTGCATAAATAGAGCGTGAAAAAGCTCCAAATCCACCAACCAGTTCGTGGTGATGGGTATTAATCCGTCCCCCACCTCTCTCAAATAATTTGATCATCGGTTCATATATATCTGGAAACTGCAATGCGATATTGTCGCGCGAATCAAGCAAAGAGCACCAGCGTAAATAATGTATACTTATTAATTTCATAAGCATAATATCAATTTTATTAAAATTCGGACACGTTTCTAAGAAGATGTCCCACTCATTTTCCTCCATCTTAAAACCTAATAACATATCCATACCTATGTATATACTTGCTGCTTCCTTAGAGATAAACTGCAAAAACATGCCGACTCTTCGGTAATACTCTGCAATCAAATTAGCATCTGCTTCATATTCACCTCTAGATCTTACTTCTTCATATCTTTTTTTTGAAATTCCAATGTATAAATTCGCATCAATGTTCTTAATTCTTTCAACACCTGATTCGTAATAATTCATGAAGATTCCTCCGACTTAACTCACAAATGTAGTTCTCTATATTCTGATAGAAGAATTGGTTTATCTAACCAGCTGGCCCGATTGTTCTAAGCCCCTGCTTGAGTTTCACTATTTATAAGATGGCTAATCTTTAAATAAAAACAAAACCCAATAAACCATTTAGGTTTATCGGGCGAGATTTAAAAAAGTTTATCGGTTCAAAACAAGTTTATCGATTTTATACTGACTGTACCCCGCACTGCCCCTAACCCTTTCAACTAACCTTATGCTCAATCCGCAGCTTGTCCGCTACCATGGCAATAAATTCCGAGTTAGTAGGCTTAGATTTGGAGATATTAATGGTGTAGCCGAATAAATGGCTGATGGAGTCAATGTTGCCACGTGTCCAAGCCACTTCAATCGCATGGCGGATCGCGCGTTCTACGCGTGAAGGCGTGGTTTTGAACTTCTCAGCTATGGCTGGATAGAGTGTTTTTGTAATCGCACCAAGGATCTCGATATTGTTATATACCATGGTGATCGCTTCACGCAGGTACTGATAGCCCTTGATATGCGCTGGGACACCGATTTCATGGATGATCGAGGTAATGTTAGCGTCGAGGTTCTTGCCCTTAGAGAGCGGCACTACATTCGATCTGGACGTCGACGAATAATTGTACATGTTGGAGGAGGAGCTCATGCTGCCTTGAGAGCCGACAAGCTGACGTACACGATTTGCCAGGACCTCCATATCGAACGGTTTCAAAATATAATAGGATGCACCAAGCTGTACAGCTCTTTGAGTGATGTTCTCCTGACCAAAAGCAGTCAGCATGATGATCTTCGGTTGAGGATTCAGATCCATATCACGTAGACGTTCCAATACACCTAGGCCGTCTAAATGCGGCATGATGATATCAAGAATAAGAACATCGGGAATTTTACGCGCTTCGCTAAGCATTTGAAGCACTTCTTCACCATTGTAGGCGATACCCGTTACGGTCATATCTTCTTGCTCAGAAATGTACTCGGAAAGCAAATTCGTAAATTCCCTGTTATCATCGGCCAACAACACTTCAATATTCTGCACTGGCTGCTTCCTCCTTAATTATATCTGCTATTCGAAAATAACATTTTTTTCTTGTCTCTTACGTTTTCGACATGGAGATCGAATTCCCTTCTGTCGAAAATTATTTTTCTTTATTTTTTTTCTGTGTTGGATTATAATTAAATATTTTATCTCAATGTTCGAGGTTCTTCGTAATCGTTCGACAAAAAATCTTAAGGCTAAACCGCCTTAAGATTTAATGAATACCTATTCTCCTGTTTGGTCACACCTGAATCTTGAAGCATCCATTCGATGAAGCACCCATAACCGGACTTAGGATCATTTACAAATACATGAGTTACGGCTCCGATGAGGCGGCCATCCTGTACGATAGGACTTCCGCTCATGCCTTGGACGATACCGCCTGTCTTATCAATAAGGCGTGGATCGGTGATCCGCAGCACCATTCCTTTAGTGGCTGGCGTTTGCTGATGTGCTACATGAATGATCTCAACCTTAAACCGCTCCACCTGCTGACCATCAACTACAGTTAGGATCTCAGCAGGACCTTCCTTGACTTGATCGCTCATCGCCACGGGGATCGGTTCTTTGTAAAGACTGTGCTCGGGATTGGAGCTCATTTTACCGAAGATGCCGAAGTCAGTATTGCTCTCCACATTTCCAAGCACTTGGCTTTCTTTCAAAAAATGCGCTCGTTTCTCGCCCGGATCGCCATCCTGGCTTTTGGATATGGAGGTTACACTGGACTGAACGATATGACCACTGCCTACAACAATTGGAGTACCGGTATTCATGTCTGTAATCACATGTCCCAAAGCTCCATATACACCTTGCTCTGGAGCATAAAAAGTTAATGTGCCAACACCCGCTGCTGAATCACGAATGTACAGGCCTAACCGCCACACTTTGTCATGAATGTCATACGCGGGCTTTAACTTAGCTGTATGCTCTTTACCTCCGCGTTTGAAGACAATGGTCAAGGGGTTATTCGCTTTACCAGCACGATCCACCAGCTTGGCCACCTTGGACAACTCGTCCAATTTCTCACCATTCATGGAGATCATCAGATCACCCGGCACTAAACCGCTGACCTCTCCTGGGGAAAGCTTAGTTTTCTCGGATACTTCAATCAGATGATGACCAACAACCAAAACACCTGCTGATTTCACTTTCACACCGATCGTTTGACCTCCCGGGATCACCTTAAGCTCGGAATGAATTCCTTGTGCAGTCACCTTGGCTGGTTCACCTTGCAGTGGTGCAGCAGAACTTAGGTTTGTTCCCGTTATGCCCGATAAACTAAGAAAGAAGGCAAATAAAAGGCCTGGCATTAACTTCCTGAGGTTAGGCTTCAATGGCTGTCACGCTCCCTTTTGCTTCTTTCGCTTGACGAAAAAGGTGGTCGCCAATTGCGTACCTATAAGATAACCTTGCCCCCAGGCTTTTATTACTGTCAATCATTGCTCCGCTTAGCTTGTTGCAGCCTTACTTGCCTCGGCCAGATTAAGCATTTCCTGCGAGTGATGCAATGTTTTTTCGGTAATTTCTACGCCACCCAGCATCCTGGCCAGCTCCATTACACGTCCATCGTTCGTTAGGGATTCCACTTCAGTCATGGTTCTTCCATCCTCAACCTTTTTGCGGATTAAGTACTGATGGTCAGCCATACAAGCCACCTGTGGCAAGTGAGTAATGGAGAACACCTGACAGGTAGACGACAGCTTAAACAGCTTATCTGCGATGGACTGAGCAGCTCTGCCGCTGACACCGGTATCCACTTCGTCAAAAATTAGAACTGGAATTGCATCATGGCGCGCAAAAATACTTTTCATTGCCAGCATAATACGCGACAGCTCACCACCAGAGGCAATTTTGCCAAGAGGTCTCAGGGGTTCGCCCGGGTTAGGGGATATCATAAATTCTGCGCTGTCTATCCCTTGTCTTGTGAGGCGAATACGCCGACCATTGTATTCGACTCCACGCGGGTCCTCCAGCCTGTCCAATTTGACCTGCAACGAGGTTCTTTCCATTTGAAGGTCTTTGAGCTCACCCTCCACTTGGGTGGCCAGATCAGCAGCACAAAGCTTTCGTGCTTCACTTAATTCCGTAGCTGCTTCCATTAATACAGACAGCAACGAATCGCGCTTCGCCGTCAATTTCTCCAGATATTCATCTTTATTCTCAAGCAAATCAGTTTCCCGGTGAATTTGTTCATAATAAGCCAAAATCTGTTCTACACTTTCTCCATATTTACGTCGGAGTCCAGTGATCAAATCCAAACGATTCTCTATTTCTTCAAGTCGCATCGGATTGAACTCGATATTTTCCCGGTAATCACGAAGCTGAAAAGCAGCATCCTCTAGCTGGTAATATGAGGACTGCAGCTGTTCGAGCACTGTTCGCAGACCCTTCTCATCGTAACGAACTGCATCCTCAAGTCTGGAAATAACATTACCGATCGATTCCAAGCCTTGTCTGTCGTAAAGTAGCTCATATGCACCCGATACGGAATCCATCATTTTCTCACTGTGGGATAGTTTGACCCGTTCTTCGGTAAGTAATTCATCTTCTCCCGGTTTTAATCCGGCGGATGAAATTTCTTCAAGCTGAAAACGATATAAGTCAAGCATTTGGTATGCCTTCTGGCTGGATTCCTGCAGCTCTCGCAGCTCTTTCTCCACCTTCGCGAAGGCAGAATACCTTTCCTGAAAAACTGCCTTTAGCGGACCAATAATCGGTTCTCCGTATGTATCCAGCAGTCCCAGATGCCGTTCCGCCTTCAGCAAGTTCTGGTGTTCATGCTGGCCGTGTATATTAACCAGCTGCTCGCCGATCTCGCGAAGCATGGTAAGATTGACCATCTGCCCATTTACACGTGATGTACTTTTACCTTGAGAGGTAAGCTCGCGTCGTATAATAAGATGCTCCTCGCGCTGGGCCTCAATGCCAAGACGCTCCAAAGTCTCCCAAACGGGATGACCGCTGGGAAGACTGAAGAGCGCCTCCATCTCCGCTTTTTCACAACCATAACGAATGGAATCCGCAGAACCGCGGCCTCCAACAATCAATCCAAGCGCATCAATAATAATGGATTTACCTGCCCCGGTCTCCCCCGTAAGCACGTGGAAGCCAGGATAAAAATGCACATCTACCGCCTCAACGACGGCAAGATTGCGTATAGACAAGGTTTCTAACACTAATAGAGCACCTCCGAGAAGATGACAGGCATCTGATTAATTATAATTAAGAAATATAACCCATGATTTGTGAAATTACGGTCTTGCTGTCCTCAGGTAAACGGCAAATGATAAGGATTGTATCATCACCAGAAAGGGTTCCCATAATTTGCGGCCAGTCAATATTATCAATTAAAGCAGCGACAGAGTTAGCCGTACCTGGTAAACATTTCATCACCACAAGATTAGCCGAGGAATCGATCTGCACAAAATTATCCACAAGAACGCGCTTAAGCTTCTGAATGGGATTGTACCGTTGATCCGTTGGAAGTGAATATTTATATCTTCCATCATCCATGGGTACCTTGATGAGCAACAGCTCTTTTATATCTCGAGATACTGTGGCTTGAGTAACTTGAAAACCTGATTCCCGCAAGGCTTCCACAAGCTCGTCCTGTGTCTCGATATCCTTTTGTGTAATAATTTCACGAATCTTAATATGTCGTTGTCCCTTCATTGTTGCCTCCTGGTATATAAAAAATATGGACTCAGTTTGATTCTCCGTCGTCTTTGCCAAGCTTAATGACATGGATCGATGCTGTTGCTACATTAACATATAGAACGCCGCTGCATTCCGGATAGATCAGCAGGTAGGGAAGCAAGGTATCACGTAAGCCACTGCCAGTGAAATCCAAAGGCTTGCGTGGTCTGGAAAGGATAACTAAATATAAAGATCCTTCCTCTTTTGTCGCCACATAATCTATAAATAACCGGCTATACATCTGCGCCCCATTTACGTTGAAAGACAAGGGGATTTTTAATTTCCCTCCAACGACCTCATATCCTTCATCCTCAAGTATATCAATAGAGGGATGTGGAATAATCACTTTATTGAACGGAATTTGATCCTTCATAAAAGAACGCGGAGAACTCTGCAGCCATACATATATCCGATATATTATAAAAATCGATAATGCTACCCCAATAAACGCCATAACGACCTTGTCAGAGCTACCCGCCACTATCAATCACCTCGGTGATTTATTCGCGTGAAGCCCTGGTAAATCCTGCTTCTAAGCTGTCTTTTTATAAGCTTTCCGCATAATTGATATTATTCGCTAATTCAGCAATTTACAATTACAACGAGCACAGTAAATCCAAAAAAAGATTCAAAATATAAAGACCCGGATTTTATACCGGGTCTTTATTTTAATAAATTCAATCCCTTTGAGCAAATCTGCTCCCTCAATCTTAACAGATGAAGAGGAATTTTCAAGGTTGAACTCTTCAGACTTCCCACTCAAAAAAAACACCCCGCTGACCATTTGAGGTTGACGGGGTGTTCATAAAGCTCTAACGGCGCGCGGAGTTTCCATGAGTAGAACTCACATTAAAAGTACCCGTAGCCTGCTTAATCACTTCATCAGCAAGGGATGGAAAGTCCTCCACTTGAATGACTGCTGCAACAGCAGCTGCCGGCTGTACGGATGATTCTTCGCCTTCCGCCACTTCTGGCGTCAGTCTCCAATGAGCAAGAAACTCAATATTGCCTTCCCCGCCTGTAATTGGCGAAAAAGTCAATCCATGGAGACCGAATCCTAACTCAGCAGCCATAGTCAGTACATTAATCAAAACCTCTTTATGGACAGCAGAATCACGAATCACACCTGATTTTCCAACCTTCTCACGTCCAGCCTCAAATTGCGGCTTGATGAGTGCAGCGATATCTGCTGGACGTTGCAGCAAGGCTTTGAGGGGTGGGAGAATTATTTTTAAGGATATAAAAGATACATCAATACTGGCAAAGTCCGGAACAGGACCCTGCAAATCTGTAGGTGTCATATACCGGAAGTTCGTACGCTCCATAACGCTCACTCGCTCATCATTCCGCAGTGACCAATCCAGCTGGTTATAGCCAACATCAATGGCGTACACATGGCTTACACCATTCTGAAGCGCACAATCTGTGAAGCCGCCAGTGGAAGCACCAATGTCCAGCATGTTCCGACCGGTAAGATCAATATTAAATTGGCGAAGAGCCTTCTCCAGCTTTAGGCCTCCACGACTGACATACGGATGCACAGAGCCTTTAACCTTAAGGGTAGACTCCCGCGAGACCTTCATGCCAGCTTTTTCAATACGTTCCTCATCCGCGAGCACCAACCCTGCCATAATAGCAGCTTTAGCTTTCTCCCGGCTTTCATAAAAACCTTGCTCCACAAGCAGTACATCAATTCGTTCTTTACGGTGTTCCATGGTCATCTCCCGATCGTTCAAGGGTTACTAATTTCCGGCTTCCACTTAGGAAGACGAAGTCGTTTTGTAATTATAAGCACTTAGAGCCATCATGGACTTGATACGAGCACATAACGCTTCTACGGTAAGACCTGTTTGCTGACGTTGTTCTTTAATGGAGCCATGCTCCACGAAGATGTCGGGCACACCCATCAGATGTACACGAGCGTCATAAATTTCATGCTCCGCGTAGAACTCCAATACCGCACTGCCGAGACTTCCCGCTTGACAAGCCTCTTCAATAACAACCATATTGGTTCCAGCATGAGCCAAATCCAGAAGCATGGAATTATCAAGCGGCTTCAGGAAACGCGCATTCACAACGCCCACCTGAATCCCTTCCCGCTTCAGCAAATCAGCGGCTTCTTCAGCCACTTGAACCATAGGACCACATGCTACTACAGCATATCCTTCTCCTGTACGCAGTCGTTCCCATGATCCTATAGGAAGGGTATGCAGTTCAGCGTCCAATGCCACACCTGTTCCGTTAATACGCGGATAGCGGTAAGCAATTGGACCGTCATTATATTCAAGTGCCGTCTTCATCATATGACGCAGCTCATTTTCGTCTTTTGGCATCATCATAACCATATTAGGGATATGGCGCATAAAAGCAACATCGTACACACCCTGATGAGTCTCACCATCCGCACCCACAAATCCAGCACGGTCAATGGCGAACATAACATTGGCATTATGGCGGCAAATATCATGGACGATCTGATCATAGGCACGCTGCATGAAGGTAGAATACACGGCGTATACCGGCTTCATCCCTTCCATAGCCAAAGCTGCACACAAGGTTGCTGCATGCTGCTCTGCAATCCCCACGTCAATCATGCGATCCGGGAATTCCTTTGCAAAAGGAAACAAACCTGAACCGCCTGGCATCGCAGGGGTAACTGCAATCAGACGCGAATCTTCACGTCCCAGCTCAATCAGCGTACTGCCAAATACTTCGGTGTACATTGGAGGACCTACAGCTTTAAGTGCCTGACCTGACTCAATTTTGTAAGGCGAAATGGCATGCGATTTATAAAAATCAGTCTCAGCCGGTTTGTAGCCCTTGCCTTTGGTCGTCAGCACATGCACAAGCACAGGACCCGCCACGTTATCTGCTTGATGGAAGGTGTCAATCATTTTCTCCAGATCATGTCCATCCACTGGCCCAAGATACGTAAAGCCAAGCTCTTCAAACAATACTCCAGGAACCATCATATATTTAAGACTGTTTTTTAATTGTTCAGCGGTTTTCGCTAATCGCCCACCGATGGCCGGAATCTTCTTAAGCAGCCCTTCAACCTCGTCTTTGGCACGCAAATAATGACGGTCCGAACGAATTTTGCTTAAATAATTGTGCATCGCCCCTACATTCGGAGCAATCGACATTTCATTATCGTTCAAAATGACCATCAGCTTGCGCTTCTCATGACCAATGTGGTTAAGCGCTTCAAAAGCCATCCCGCCGGTAAGCGCACCGTCACCAATCACGGCAATCACCTTGTTGTCTTCGCCTTTTAGATCACGAGCCATAGCCATCCCCATCGCTGCCGACAAAGAGGTGCTGCTATGTCCAGCCTCCCACACATCATGTTCACTTTCAGAGCGCTTAACAAAGCCGCACAATCCCTGATATTTGCGCAGGGTATCAAAGCGATCTTGACGGCCGGTCAGTATTTTGTGGACATAGGCTTGGTGGCCAACGTCGTAGATCATTTTGTCACGAGGACTGTTGTAGCAATAATGTAAGGCCAGCGTGAGCTCCACCACCCCCAGATTAGAACCGAGGTGCCCGCCGGTTGCTGTAAGCTTCTCAATCAGAAATCGTCGAATCTCCTCTGCAAGAGTAGTTAATTCTTCGACTGACAGTGATTTCAGTTGTTGTGGATCATTTATTTGTGGAAGCAGCACGAATAGTTCCCCGCTTTCCTAGATGTTGTAAAATATATAAAAACCATTATAACACAAACGAAACGGCTGTCGAAATACAGCCGCTTCGAAAGTTCATACTTAGTGATCACGTGCCATTAAATAATCTGCAATTTCCAGCAGGCGCTGGTTGTCGTAAAAACCGCCATTCAGCACAGCATTTCGGGCTGCTTCTGTAAGCTTCTTCACCTCAGCACGAGATTCCTCCAACCCAATAAAATAAGGGTAGGTTACCTTCTGCTGCTTGATATCGCTGCCTGTTTTTTTGCCAAGCTTGCCTTCATCACCAACCAAATCAAGAATATCATCCTGAATTTGAAAAGCTAGTCCGATGCTTGTACCAAAATCACGCAGAGCTTCAAGCTGCTTCTCTGTTGCCCCTGCGATACGTCCGCCGGCTAACAGCGAAAAGATAATTAAATCTCCGGTTTTATGCAGATGAATATACTTCAACTGCGCAAGATCTGTTAGTCCTTGCTCGCCTTCCATATCTGCAATCTGACCGCCGACCATGCCGCGTGGACCTGCCATTTCCGCCAGATCCTCTACTATGGATAAAACATTTTCAGCAGGAATGCCAAATTTACGCGAGGCTTGTACCACACTGTAAAAAGCATGGGTCAAAAGCGCATCACCCGCAAGAATAGCCGATGCTTCACCAAAGACTTTATGATTCGTCAGCTTGCCGCGCCGATAATCATCATTATCCATGGCAGGCAGATCATCATGAATCAACGAGTAGGTATGTACCATCTCAATCGCAGCTGCAACAGGCAAGGCTGCTTCACGGCTGCCTCCTAGTGATTCACAAGCAGCGATCACAAGCAACGGCCGGAGGCGTTTGCCCCCTGCCATTAGCGAATACTTCATCGCTTGCTGTAAATTTTCTGGAACCGTCCACGCTGCGGGAAGAATAGTCTCAAGCTCATGTGAGAGCAAATCACTTATCGATGCAATGTAATCCTCCAGCGGCTGCCGCATGCTTTCACTTGCGGAGCTTCCCTCCAGATCATTCTCAAAGCGATTCATCGGCGTCCCCTTCCAGACGTGCACCAAACGGCTTTTTGCGCAGTTCTCCGTCCTCTTGGGTAATCATTTCGATCTTACGCTCTACTTGTTCCAGCTTGCTGCCGCAAAGCTGCGACAGCTTCATGCCCTGCTGAAATAAATCGATGGCCTTCTCCAGAGGAACGTCGCCGTGTTCAAGCTCACGAACGATTTCCTCCAGTCGGTCCATAGCGCCTTCAAAATCAAGTTCCGCTTCCTTCGTCATCGTCTTTGCCATCCTCCTTCATCCCCCATACTTGGCAGTTCAGCTGTCCGTCATTCATCTTTATCACCACAAGATCGCCAAGCTGCACTTCGGTCAGCGATTTGATTAAATGTTCTTCCGCCTCGTCATACACTAAGCTGTAGCCTCGTGACATTACTTTAAGCGGGCTAAGCGCATCCAAATGGCGGATCTCCGCCACATAGCGAGATCGCTTCTCCTGCAAACGAGCCTGCATAGCGCCCATTAACTCACGGCGCAGACTGTCTGTGAGCTGACGTGCTGCAGCAACACTGTCGCGCGGATGGAACCGCTGCAGACTGTGATGCAGCACCGCCTTGCGCTCGCGGGAACGGCTGAGCCGTGCATCCGCCGAGCGCTGGAGCCGCACACGCAGCATGTCCAGCCGCTGCGTGTGCTGAATCAGCGTGCGGCGCGGGCCTGCCAGCGCCAGCGAGCGCTGCAGCACCGAGTGGCGCTCGCGTCCACGCTGGGCGCGTTGTTGCAGCGCCTGGCGCAGCCGCTGCTGCAGCTGGCGAAGCTGCGCAGCTAGCTCGCCGGCATGAGGCACGGCCAGCTCAGCGGCCGCTGTGGGCGTAGCCGCGCGGAGGTCGGCGGCGAAATCGGCAATCGTGAAATCGGTCTCGTGGCCGACGGCCGAGATGACCGGAATCCTTGATGCCGATATCGCTCGCGCGACTTCCTCCTCGTTGAACGCCCACAGCTCCTCCAGCGAACCGCCGCCGCGGCCGACGATAAGCACGTCGGCTTCACCCATGGCGTTCAGCGCACCAATCGCCTTCACTATCGAAGGCGCAGCGCCTTTGCCTTGCACCAGTACGGGATAGATTACAATAGCTACCTGCGGAAACCGCCGCTGAAGCGTAATCACAATATCTCGTACAGCTGCTCCTGTTGGGGAAGTAATCACACCAATACACTTCGGAAACCGCGGCAACGAACGCTTGCGAGCTTCTGCAAAAAGGCCTTCTTTTTCAAGCTTGCTCTTCAGCTGCTCATAGGCCAGATATAAACTGCCAATCCCATCAGGCTGCATATGTGTGGCGTAGAACTGATATTGCCCATCCCGTTCATAGACGGTCACATTACCTCTGGCAATTACCCGAGCGCCTTCTTTCGGAATAAAGGGCAGCCGCTGGTTATGAGAAGCGAACATAATCGCTTTAATGCGGCTGCTCTCGTCCTTAAGTGTGAAATACATATGCCCGCTGCCATGATGTGTAAAGTTGGAAATCTCTCCGCGAATCCACACATCCGAAAGTAAATTATCCGAGTCTAGCTTCATGCGGATATAACGGTTGAGTTCTTTGATCGAATAAACCTGCCGCTCTGCCGCCATGAATCTTACCCCTATTCCAGGCCGTGACGGCGTTTAGCCGCAATCAGCGTGTTGCTCATCAGCATTGTAATAGTCATCGGACCAACCCCGCCTGGAACAGGCGTGATGTATCCGGCAACTTCTTTTGCACTTTCATAATCAACGTCACCTGCGAGTTTACCGTTATCCAGACGGTTCATGCCCACATCAATGACAACAGCACCCGGCTTCACATAGGAAGCATCAATGAAATTAGCTCGTCCGATCGCTACAACCAAAATATCCGCTTGACGGCTAATCTCTTGCATATTAGCTGTACGGGAATGGCACATAGTTACGGTAGCATTTTCGCGTTGCAACAAGAGGGAAACTGGCTTTCCTACAATATTGCTACGACCAATTACAACGGCATGTTTACCTGCCATACCTGTTCCTGTACGTTTGATCAGTTCGATTACTCCTGCAGGAGTACATGGAAGAAGACTGTCGGCACCGATGACCAGGTTGCCTACATTGACAGGGTGAAAGCCGTCTACATCCTTTTCCACGGAGATTGCATCAATAACAGCCTTCTCCTCGATATGCTTAGGCAATGGGAGTTGAACCAGAATTCCGTCGATATCATCGCGTCCGTTTAGCTCTGCTACCAGTGCCAGAAGTTCTTCTTGAGAAGTGGATTCATCCAATTTATGCACTTCCGAATGGAATCCTAAGCTGATACAAGATTTCTCCTTATTGCGAACATAAACCTGAGATCCCGGGTCTTCACCTACTAGAATAACAGCCAAACCGGGCTTTACGCCGCGTTTCGCCAGTTCAGCAACCTCTTGGGCAATGCTAATACGAATTTCCTCGGATACTTGTTTACCACTGATGATTGCTGCTGTCATGTTAGTCTCTCCCCTTTTATATACTTTACTATGGTTTATAAATTAAGAATGGTCAGCTTTAATAGTATCTATCTCTTGGATCATCTTGCCGAGTACTCCGTTAACAAACTTCCCGGAATCATCCGTTCCAAAATGCTTGGCCAAATCGATCGCTTCATTCACCGCAACCTTCGCAGGCACATCATTGGCGAACACCATTTCATACGCTGCTAAACGTAGAATCTGACGATCCACACGTGACAGACGGCTCATTTGCCAGCCCTTCAGGTAATGTTCAAGTATATCGTCGATCGCTACCTTGTGCTCCCATACCCCATTCACATGCTCTACCACATAGTGTTTAAGCTGAATCTCGTCCGTGATTACACGTTCGGTTTCATTCTCTTCTGAGGCTTCCTCGAGCAGCATTTCTACAGCTTCCGCGCTTTCCACATCGTTCATTTCCATCTGATACAGGCTTTGGACAATAATCTCTCTAGCTATACGTCTTTTCATGTGTTCCTCCTAAAATCTTATATCGCATTAAAATATTCACTTGTACTGCAACAACGTCTACGACCCAAATATCGCTTCACACTTATTCATTCTTTCCCTATTCCTGTGAGGATTATTGCACAAAGCGAAGATACCTTCAGAGGAAGCTCGCAAATATACCTATCCCTTGTCGCAAAAAAACCGCAAAGCCTTTCTTCCGGGGGCAACGGACAACACAAACTTACGGTTTCCTGCTCCGGGAAAAAGACTATCGCGGTTCACTTAAAGGGACGCCAGCGTCCGGATAATCGCGAAACCAACTCCTGCCATTGAAACAGGGGCGCTTGCGCGGTATCCTTTCTTTTGCCGAGCGTATATCCGATGAACACTACCAGTGCAAAGAACAGCATATCCCAAAAACCGCAAATTAAATAAATCAAACCCAGACCAATGCCGAAAGTCACTCCGGCGATTCTACCCCCGTGACTTTCCCATACTTCTTTCCAAGACATAAGGGAAACTCACCTCTATTCCACTCGACTTTTGAAGCTTGGAGACTGCGTGAGGTTAGCAATATATACAGACACATCAGCAACCGGAATGCCGGTTGTCTCCTGCACGAAATCATGCACCTGACGTTGTACTTCTGTGGTAAGCAGCGGTAATGAATGCTCACCGTCCACTACTGCACGAATTGTAATTTCAAGGCCAGCCTGCGAGACACGAATACGTGACTTGAGATCTCTGATTCCCTTCACTTTACCGGCAGCCTTAAGACTCAGATTCTCAATAGTTTCCATTGAAATCTGGATATCCCCATACTCTGTACGCTGATCGACCGAAGGCAATGAAGCGCGATCACGGCGCAGAGAGATGTAGAAAAATCGGATGCTCAGAAGGAACAAGACAACTGCTACTATTATTGCTGTAATATAAGCTGCTGGTCCATTCTCAATCTCCAAAGTTCTAGGAATCGCACCGCTTAAGAGGAGGATGGCAATAACAGATAGTATTCCGATACTTAAGCTGTAGACAAACAGCAAAAGTCTGTCCAAAATTTTTGCCACGAGTCTCATAACCTCCTTAAATTAGAGTAAACCCTCGACTTTGCTGTCGGGGGTTTATGGAAGAACGATGACTGCTATTTCACACGAAGAATCGTTTCTGTTTCTTCGTTCTTGTCTACAGTGTTGTTGTTCTTGAATTGCACATCATGAATATGCACATTCACTTCCACAACAGTCAGACCAGTCATAGTCTCGATGGAGCGCTTAACATTACGTTGAATTTCAGCAGCCACTTCAGGAAGGCGATTGCCATATTCAATAATTACAGAAACATCCACCGCAGCTTCACGTTGTCCAACCTCTACTTTAACTCCTTTGGACAGATTCTTACGTCCAAGAAGTTCAACAATACCACCGGCGAATCCGCCGCTCATACCTGCTACACCTTTAACCTCAACGGTCGCCAGACCTGCAATAACCTCGATTACTTCAGGAGCAATCTGGATTTCACCGATTTCCGTCCGTTCGTATTCTGTCGGCAATGTACTCATTTTAGACTTCACACCTTTCAAGAAAGATTGTTCATGATTTCAAGCGTAAAGCACGTCTCTTATTAAACATACTATATCATTTGACGAACTTTATGACAAACAAACCGAAGTCGTCCTAAATTTCATACTCTTCAAGAAACTTAATGTCAAAGTTACCATCCAAAAATACAGGATGCTCCAACAGTTTCTGATGGAAAGGGATGGTGGTATGAATGCCTTCCACGGCGAATTCAGCCAAGGCGCGCTTCATCTTCGCAATCGCTTCCTGACGTGTAGGAGCCCATACAATCAGTTTTGCAATCATAGAATCATAGAAAGGGGAAATCGTATATCCTGGGTACGCCGCACTATCCACACGAACGCCAAGGCCTCCTGGTGGCAAATAAAAGCCGATTTTTCCTGGTGAAGGCATGAAATTACGCTCAGGATCTTCAGCATTTATACGGCATTCAATGGACCAGCCATTAATCACGATATCTTCCTGAGTGAATGACAGCGGATTGCCTTCTGCTACAGAGATCATTTCCTTAATCAAATCCACACCTGTAACCATTTCTGTTACTGGATGTTCAACCTGAATACGGGTATTCATCTCCATGAAGTAGAACTGTCCGTCCGGTCCAAGCAGGAATTCAAGTGTTCCGGCTCCCGAATAATTCACGGCAAGTGCTGCTCGAACTGCTGCATTACCCATTGCTTCCCGAATTTCCGGTGTGAGCACTGAACAAGGTGCCTCTTCAATCAGCTTTTGGCGACGACGCTGCACGGAGCAGTCCCGTTCACCTAAATGCACTACATTGCCATGTTTATCTGCAATAATCTGAATCTCCACATGCTTCATGCCTGTTAGGAATTTCTCCAGATATACACCAGCGTTACCAAACGCCTTTTGTGCTTCCTGTTGTGCAGCAGTAATCTGCTTCACTAAAGATTCCTCGTCCTCAGCAATTCGTATTCCCTTACCTCCGCCACCTGCAGTCGCCTTAACGATGATTGGGTACCCAATATCGCGGCCCAGCATGACAGCTTCCTCTACATCGCCTACAAGACCATCTGAGCCCGGGATAATCGGAACTCCAGCCAGTTTCATGGTTTCCTTCGCCACAGCCTTGTCACCCATACGGTTTATGGCATCTGGAGAAGGTCCTATGAAGATAATATTGCAAGATTCACAAATCTCTGCAAAATCCGCATTTTCAGCTAAAAATCCATAGCCAGGATGGATGGCATCACATTCCGTTAAGGTGGCTACACTCATAATATTTGTAAAGTTCAGATAGCTGTCCTTGGCCGGCATCGGACCGATGCAGTAAGCTTCATCAGCCAACCGGACATGCAGTGAATCCCGGTCGGGTTCCGAATAGACCGCGACGGTGGAAATGCCCAGTTCACGGCAGGCCCTAATAATGCGGACCGCGATTTCGCCGCGGTTGGCAATCAACACTTTTTGAATGTTCATGCGTTTCCTCCCAAAGTTTTGCGAAGCTTCCGCTCCTTAAGTAGTCTGCGGTATTTATTCCGGTTTAACCAAGAATAGTGGTTGACCGTATTCTACAAGCTGACCGTTCTCAGCAAGCACAGACACGATTTCACCTTTGATCTCCGCTTCCAGCTCATTCATCAGTTTCATCGCCTCAATAATGCAAACCGTTGATTTTTCACTTACACGGTCTCCAACATTAACAAACGAAGGCGTTTCCGGAGAAGCGGCACTATAAAAGGTCCCCACCATTGGAGACACAATTTTATGTAGTTTGCCTTCTGCAGCTGCTTGTGGCTGCTGCGCTGGAGGAACTTCACCTACTACCGGATAGGATACTTGCGGTACGCTCTGCGGCTGCGGGGCAGGCGTAAAGGGATAGGCAGCATAAGGAGTCGCCTGTACTGCTGTTCCATCAGCTTCAGGGCGATCCGGTTTGCGAATTGCAAGCTTCATTCCTTCGCTTTCGATCTCCAACTCATGTACAGAGGAGGTCTGGTCCAGCAATTTAATCAATTCCTTAATTTCGCTCAACTTGAACATATATCAGTTCACTCCTTCAGCTTTCTCTCGAAGCCACTTCTTAAGCGGACAAGATAACTTTATGTATTATATCACAATCGGTAAAAATGGAAAGAGCCCGGGGCAACCCGAGCTCTTTCGTCATTTTTCTTTTAATTATACAGCTTATTATTGCTCAGAAACGTATTGTACACTAATTTTATCTTGAGATACACTCAGTTCCTTCATTACGAGATCCACGATGCTGACCGCTTGCTTTACATCCAGTTTGTCGCTGAGAACGACTACTTTATAGCTGTCTCCAGCTTCTTCCTTTACAATCGCTTCGCCATATTTTTGTTGAAGCTGTTCTTCGATACCGGTAATTTTGGATTCTTTTTCTTCAAGATTTAGAAGTTGTTCTTGAGCGACTGCATTATCAGCAGGTGTTTTGTCCATGTCATTAATCAAAGCAAGCAAGTCTTGTTGGTTCTTAAGATTCTTTTGCTCACGTTCATAAAGGTAGTTAGTGAACATGCTGCTCGCCGATACACTTTGAGAAGCTACTTCATCGAGAATTTCTTTGTCATTTTTAGCTGGAGTCTTGGTTGTTGTATTTGCGGCTGTATCTTTAGCAGATGTATCTGTTTTCGCGGCATCTTTAGCAGCAGTGTCGGTTGTTGCCTTCTCTGAGTCACTGCTATTTGCGGCAGCTTTACTGCTATCGTCCTTAGCAGCTGTAGTTGTACTTTCGTCCGTTTTAGCAGTAGTAGTGCTATCATCCGTTTTAGCGGTAGCAGCACTGTCATCCGTTTTGGCGGCAGTAGCGCTGTCGTCCGTAGTAGCGGCGCCAGTAGTGCTATCTACAACGCCTTCATCGGCAACAACATCGCCTTGACTAACAACTTCGTTCACAACAACACCTTTGTCACCAACCGTTGGCAACGCTGCACCTGCTGTGTCTTTCAGGGAATCAACCTGCATTGTGCCAGCCGTGTCTTTTGGAATCGAAGCACCTGAGTCTTCAGTGAATAAATAGTATGCAGAGAGGACCACCATCAAGCTAAGCATAGAAACCAACCATATCGTTTGTCTTTTGCCGTTCATTCCTAATTCCTCCTAAAATTTAATCTAGTGGCTGCTTCGGAAGCACTCACTTATTGACTTTCTCCTGCTACTCTTGTTTGCGTGGTACTACTGAAATGCGCTGGATCGGGACGTTCAAGCCTTTTTCTATAGCCTGCTCGACAAGTCCACGAACAACCTTGTTCTCTGCCCCTTTGGCAACTACCAGTACGCCGCGTACCTGAGGTTTGATTCGCTTCGTCACGATGGGTGTCTCGTCCCCTGATTGCGAGTAGGTTACGATTTCGCCATCCCTCGTATATTGTGTCGTATGACGTTTCCCCCCACTGGCATCCGTCTCTTCACTAAGCTGTTGGGAGTCATTCATATTACGCACCACGACAATTTCTTCTGTAGACTCCACTGTAACCATGATATCGACTGTACCGACGCCAACGATTTTCTCCAAAATTTCCTTCATCCGGTTCTCCATCGCTAGTTCGATGCTGTCGAACGAATTGGTCGTTGTGGTTGGATCACTCTGCACCAGCGCCGTTTGAGAGGACTGATTCACCGGCGGCTCACGCCCTGTATTCTCGTTATCAATCCTCTTCACATTGACGAAGGAATTGAATAGCATGATCGCTGCGCCCAGCAGACCCAGAATGATCAGCCAGCGAAAGGTATGGCTTCTCTTCGGACTGCCGGCCCCACCCCCAGCCCACTGCTCAAGCTTTTTCAGCCAATTGCCCACTCCCATCCCTCCTAAAAATTATAGTTTCTTAGAAATATCAAGCTCATGATTTGACGTTACTAGCCACGCTGCCATCCACCTGAATGACTTTGGGATCCAAATCCCACTTCAGTTCCAGCAGCTTTACAATGGACTCCATTTCACTCGCGGACGCGCTGTCTTCAGCTACAGTTCCGTTCACTGCTTTATTAGGTTCAGCTGATGATGTTGCTTCACTCTCTACGTTATCTGCCGGATTAGTGCCAATTTTAACTTCTACAGGTGCTACAGGAGAGATTGTAATGGGTGCTGTAGTCGCTGTGCTGGAAGCTCCGGAAGTACCCGGGGAGTTGGCTGTTGTCTGAGGCATAGAGACCCTTACATTGGAAATGACAGGAACGTCTTCGTTACCGGTGCCGCCAGACTTCCCCATGCCCAGTGTTACGGTGACATTAACTCCGCGTTTGCCGGTCTCGCTGATAATCTGCTCTTTCATCTGACCCGCCACCTCTTCGGCAGCGAGCTGCAGACTCTGTTCCTGACGGCCTTGTGCAAGCTTTTGCCCATCTGCCAGAATCTGTTCCAAGGATGGGTCTCCCTTCCCTCCGCCAGTGAACAAACCGCCCTCTTTCTCTTGCTGTCCCATAGCGACACTCAGTTCGGAGATTGCATCACCTTTCAGGAGAGAGACGATAGGGCTGAGCATCGTGAGCAGGATTAGGAGACTTAGCACCAATCTTGCATAACGCTCCATGGATTTGCTTGGGAGCAGCAATTCAACAAATGACGCCAACAGCACAACCAGGATGATCTCCCGCAGCCAACCGCCCAACCAGCTCATGGTTTCCCTCCTAAAAGTTTGGTTGCTTCACCTCATCATTACAGTCAAATTGCCCGCAGTCAGCATGATCGTAACCGCCATAAAAAACATTAAGGAAACAGCAGCCAAAGCAGCGAACACGTATACCATGCTTTTTCCAATCGTCTGGAGACAGACCACAATCGGCGTCTCTCCCAGCGGCTGCATCACAGCGGCGGCTATATTGTAGATAAGGGCAAGCACCAGGATTTTGATTGCCGGAAAAGCACACAGGAACAATATGATAATGACACCCGATAACCCGATCGCATTTTTCACCAGCAGTGAAGCTGAGATTACTGTGTCTGTGGCATCCGCGAACATTTTGCCGATGACCGGAACAAAATTCCCTGTAATATATTTAGCGGCCCGAATGGTGACCCCATCCGTTACTGAGCTTGTTATCCCTCGAACAGAAATTACACCTAGGAACACAGTTAGCAGTACACCTAACAATCCAGCACCGATGTTTCGCAGCAGATTAGCCAGCTGCGTTAGTTTATATTTCTCCGACAATGCGCTGACCAGATGCAGCACAGCCGAGAAGAACAGAAGCGGAAAAACAAGGGTGTGGATCATGGTGCCAACCGTATGAATCATAAAAACAATTAACGGATGGGTGACGGAGACCGTAACGATATTCCCCATCGAAGCCAGCAGCGCGAACAGCAGTGGAATCATCGCCATCATGAAATCGATCATCCGATCGATAGCATCCTTTGCATAACCAATAGCGATATTGAAGCTGTTCACGGCAATTACCAGCACCACCATATAACAGAGCGTATAAGCGACCTTACTGACCGTTTTTCGCTCAAAAGCGGTTTGCAGCGTCTCCAGAATCATGCTGAGCACACTGATCATCACAATCGTCACGAGCAGCTTTCCGTTGTACAGTACCTCATGCCACATAAAGCCTAGAAGCCCAGATAACACACCCTTTAAGCTGAGCCCCTTATCTCCCGGAAGCAGCATGTCCATTAGCGTTGGTGTGGCCCCGTCCGGGAAAAAACCACCATAATCCTTCATCAGCTGATCCCAGTACGACTCGACTTTATCTTTGGGTAAATTATTCACCTGGCTCTTGACCCACTGGTCTACCGGGGAGGAACTGCCGGATTCTGGTGTTGAGGAAGCTTGCACACTCTGAGCTGTACCTGCAAACCATAGAATGAAAAAGAATGGAAGCAGCAGCAGTATTATTTTTAGTTTTGGAGGACGGAAAACACTGTGCTCTTGCATAATTTCTCCTCCCGATCCGTTGCTCAGCTCTCTTCACGATTGCTTTAAGCAGGCAGTAGTTTCATGACGGTTTCGATAATGATGCTGATAATGGGTACAGCTAGTACCATAATTAGCACTTTGCCGGCGAGTTCTATTTTGGAAGCAATCGATTCCTGACCGGCATCTCGTACAATCTGTGCACCGAACTCCGCGATATAGGAAATGCCGATGATTTTGAAAACAGTCTTCAAATAAATCATTTCCATCCCCGATGACTCAGCCACCCGCTCCAGTGTAGAGAGGATCATTCCGATCTTGCCGATCAGAAACATAAAAATTAGAATTCCTGTTGTAGTAGCAAGAAGGAAGGCGAACATCGGTTTTTGTTCCTTCAGTACGAGAATCAATATGGTCGATATCAGCCCAATCCCAACAACTTGGATAATCTCCATAGCACGCCTATTGAAAAAGAAAGATCGTTTTTATTTCCTGCAGCAACCCGTCCAGCATCCGAATCACCATGAACAGCACGACTACGAACCCGATCACGGTGACCCAATGTGCGAAATCCTCTTTTCCCATCTGTTTGAGCACCGTGTGGATCATGGCGATAATTATGCCAATGCCGGCAATTTGAAAAATCGCATTGACTTCAATATTCATTCCTGGCACCTCGCTAAAAGATCAAAATGACGATCAGTACTCCAAGCAGCAGACCCAGGCTTTTACTTAACTTTTCATATTTGCCTTGATCCTCTCTGGCCACCGACTCCTCCTGCTTCAATTGCTGCAATGCTAACGCGATATGAGTGCTCTGATTCGACCTATCGCTTGTGCCGAGAGTACAGCTGAGCTGGCGAAGAATCTCTCTTTCTGTCCCCTTCATAGCGGTAGACTTCCAATATGCTTCCATCGCCCGCTGGATGGCATCCTGGGCGCTTCTGTCATAGGGAGGACTCATCTCCTCCGCTGTTTTGACAAACAACGATTTCAGCGGGTCCTTCGACTGATTCCCAATCCGCCGCATGGCTTCCGGCAGTGGGGTGAAGCCGTACATGATCTCTGTTTCCAACCGCTGTAATGCTGCTATTAAACCTCTGATATGTCTGGGCCTGTCTGCATATTGACGAGCAAACTGGAGACCTGCAAGCGTACCAGCCACCACAATGAGCACAGCACCGAACAGCTTAAGCATGCAAATCACCGCCTAGTCGATCCCCGGGAGAGATAAGCAGCATTCCTCTTTTCTGGCCATCCAGAATACGAAACGTGAGGCCTGCTTCTGAACGATGGAGTATGACATATCTCTCGAACATCTTTTGTTCCAGCAGTCCTCCAAGACCCGGCCTACGAGCCAACTCTGTTACATCTTTTCCGTGAGCGGAAGCAATGACAGATATTCCGGCATGCAGTGCCTCGGTAACTGCTTCGGCATCTTCAGGACGCCCAATCTCATCCGCGATTAATACCTCTGGCGATAGCGACCGGATCATCATCATCATGCCTTCTGCCTTGGGACACCCATCAAGAACGTCTGTCCGAGGACCCACGTCAAAGGCGGGAACACCACGCCGGCTGCCAGCAATTTCAGACCGTTCGTCAACAATTCCCACCTTCAGCCCCGGTCTAATCCCTTCGCGCTTGCCCAATTCCCCTAAGGAGATTTGTCTTGCAAGATCGCGGAGTAGGGTAGTCTTGCCATGTTGTGGAGGGGAGAGAATCAAGGTGTGCATCATTCGCTGCCGCCCCTTGTCCAGTAAATAAGGCAGCACTCCATCTGCGATTCCAGGTACTTCACGAGCAATACGGACATTAAAGCCAGTGATATCACGAAGATGCTCTACACCTCCGCCACTCAGTACTGTCCGGCCAGCAAGTCCTATCCGATGACCGCCGGGAATCGTAATAAATCCTTTTCTCAGCTCTTCTTCCATCGTATATAGCGAATGGTTGCTGATCAGGTCTAGCAGTCGATGAGTGTCTTCCCGATCCGGCTTGTAAGCTTCTTCAGGCCTCTGCGTCAAACTGCCATTCACTCTTAGAAAGTGATATTTACCAGAGTAGTTAATTTCCAGCGGACGACCTTCACGGACACGAATCTCCTCCACCATTCCTAGCAGCGGAAGGGGAAGGCACTTTAACAGCACTCTTACTTTTTCAGGAAACAATTGCAGCCAATCATCTGCCATACAAAGTACCCCCAAGCTGTCCTCTACTTAATTGCTTTATTCCATATTTATGCTTGTACGCGCCCAATATGCCTATCATCTATCATTTTTTCAAAATCCCGATTAAGAGAAAGGCTACACCGCAGCCCACCCAGCCTAATTTGCTCCACGACAGCTGCTGTGCCATCCCAGTCAGGCCAATAGCTGTCGTCAATATCAATATGGTCGGGCCTACCAAAGCCAGTCCAGAATTGACAGCCAGCGCCTTATCGACCTGATTTAATCTGAGCATTATCAGCGCAGCTATAATCTCTGCACTGCCCGAGAACAACCGCAGAGTTGCCATCCAGCTTACATACTTGTCCAATCTACTCCACTCCTTTTACTAATTCATTCATACCAAAAGAGATCTGAGGCTTGTTTAGCTTTCTATTACTCATGGATATGCGTGGCTTTTTCACTTTAGACAATGAGAAATGACAGATTTGCTGATCAGACTGTGAAAGAATTCATAGTGAGTGGGTTCATAAATAAATATAATCAGTACGATAAAATAATTTTTACGAACGCCTTCATCTGTGGTATCCTTTTTAATTGGAAATATAGTGAGTTTATATTTTCAAAAAAAGGCAAACTAAAAAGACATAAGAAAAAGAGGGGATTTGTGTCATGCACGTACGAAATTACGGGCTACCGCTCAGCATGCGGTCCGTAGTCAGACCAGTAAGAGAAGCGGCAATCATTATTTTTTCAGCTTTTTTAGTCGCCGCAGGGATGAGATTATTTCTAATTCCTCATCAACTGCTAAGCGGCGGGGTAGCAGGGGTGGCTTCAGTCATCGGGTATGTAACTAATCCGAAGTACATCTCAATCATTTATTTTGCGATAAACCTTCCTGTTCTGATCTGGGGATTTATTGCAGTGGGGAAAAAGTACATCTTACTAAGCATGCTTTCCGTTTTAGCTACCACCTGGTTCATGACAATTATTCCTGCGGTAAAAGTGACCAAAGACCCGATTTTGGCTAGTATTTTTGGCGGCGTAATTATTGCTGGCGGGGTTGGATTTTCTCTCCGTGCCGGGGGTTCATCTGGAGGATTTGATATATTAGGCTCGATTATTACACGTAAGCGGGATATTCCTATTGGGAATGTACTCTTCGTAATGGATGGGATCGTTATTCTGAGTTTAGGCTTCTTTAAAAGCTGGGACTCAGCCTTATACGCTATGCTCTGTATTTTTGTGAAAAGCAGAGTGGTTGATATGATTCATATTCGTCACGTTAAGCTAACCTGCTTCATTGTTACCAAGGAACGGGATAAAATGCTGAATCGTCTTAGAGAGCTGCCTCATGGCATCACAGTAGTCAACGCAGAGGGCGGTTACAGTCACGAGGGCAATACAATGCTGATGACCGTAACGACCCGCTATGAGCTGTCAGAGCTGCGTAAGACTATCCTTGAGACGGATCCAAGTTCTTTCGTCAATGTACTTGAGACTGTTGAAATTCTAGGCCGGTTTAGACGTTTAGGATAAATACCCATATAGATGTAAAAAGGAACGCTGCATTCAAACCTGCAGCGTTCCTTTTCATTTATTGCTGATGCCCAAAAAGGAGACCCCGTAGCTAAATAGCTGTAGGATCTCCCTTTTTATTGATTGAACGGCTCTTAACGACGATCCTTAGGACCACCAACAAAGGCCTGCTCAGTTGTATCCAGATTATAAGCGGTGTGAAGCGCCTGAATGATCGATGGCAAATTGCCGGATTCGATTACACAAGAAACCTTAATCTCTGACGTGCTAACCATCTTAATGCTTACGCCCTCTTGGGAGAGCACATCAAACATTTGAGCCGCAACACCAGGATGGCTAACCATACCCGCGCCAACAATAGAAACCTTCACAAGGTTATCCTCGGACGTTACTTCACGGTAAGGTAAAGTTTTATGGATTTCTTTAATGACTTCCTTCGCACGATCCAGTTCATCAAGTGAAACTGTAAATGAGAAGTCAGCCTGCTCATTCTGCACACCACTTTGTACTATGATATCAACGTTTACGCCTTCTTCAGCCAGCTTGCCGAAGACTTGAGCGAGTACACCCGGTACATCAGGTACTCCTAGAATACTGACACGTGCTACATTCTTATCATAAGCAATCCCACTAACTACGACTCCTTGCTCCATGCTTGCTTCCTCCTTCACAACAGTACCTTCATTATGATTAAAGCTCGATCTAACGACCAGCTTAACTTGATGACGCTTAGCATACTCCACTGCACGCGGATGTAGTACAGCTGCTCCCAGATTGGCAAGCTCTAGCATCTCATCGTAAGAGATTTCGTTCAGCTTGCGGGCTGTTTTCACAATGCGTGGATCTGTAGAATAAATACCATCAACGTCAGTATAAATCTCACATACATCTGCTTGAATAGCAGCCGCAAGGGCTACAGCTGTCGTGTCCGATCCTCCGCGGCCCAGGGTAGTGATCTCACCATCCAAAGTCATCCCTTGGAAACCGGCAACGATAACGATCTGTTCGCGTTCCAAAGACGCTACTACACGGTGCGGATCAATATCATTGATACGAGCTCTACCGTGGGTTTCGTCTGTTCGGAACCCGGCCTGCCATCCTGTATAAGATACTGCATTCCGCCCGATCCCATGAAGAGCTATGGACAAAAGAGCAACGGAAATCTGCTCACCTGTTGTCATCAGCATATCCATTTCACGTGCAGGCGGCTGCCCGTTTAATTGCTTCGCCGTATCGATCAAATCATCTGTTGTATCCCCCATAGCAGATACAACTACAACGCAGCGATGTCCCTCATCCTGCTTGTCTGCGATGCGCTTGGCAACACGTTGCATGCGTTCTGTGTCGCCGACGGAGCTGCCTCCGAATTTCATAACATAAAGTGACAAAGTCCCACTCACTCCCCATATCGGTCTATGTAGTTGCTTCTAATCGGTTTCCCGCTTTAAACCAGTATAATACGAAAATAGCGTAATGCGTTAATGATTTCATTAAAAAATTATTGATTTTCCAGAAGCTAACAAAAAGATAAGGTCAGCTTCAAGACACTAGCTGACCTCATTTCACTCGTCTTCCAGTTTTTTATTGAGAAGCTGGTCGATAAGTCAAGGCCATCACTCCAGAACTGAATCTTTTGGAGTCCACTAGCTCCAAAGTCTTCTCTTCACCAACGTTTTCGAACAGGCGCTGACCGCTACCCAGCAGAATCGGGAAGACCAGAAGCTGATATTCATCGACAAGGCCAAGCTGCATCAGGCTCTGCGCAAGCGTACGACTGCCAAAAACGAGAATATCTCTCCCCGGCTGCTCCTTCAGCTTGGACACCTCCTGAGCAAGATCGCCCTTGATCAAGCTTGAATTGCTCCATGTTGTTTCTTCGAGAGTTGTGGAGACTACGTACTTAGCGTATCCATTCATCATTTCACCGTACTCACCTGTCTGCTCAACCATATTTGGCCAAGCCTCTGCAAAACCTTCGTAGGTTGTCCGTCCTAACATTAGAGCGTCAGCAGCTTTCAGTTCAGCAAACTTGAAATGCTCCTGTTCTTCACTTCCGAATGAGAAGGTCCATTGTGGATTTTCCATAACACCATCAAGGGATATGAACTCAGATATAATTAATTTTCTCATATGCGCCTCCTTCTGATCCTTTAATTCGTAAGTATAACATTCTCACCCATACTGTTCCTCATGCATCCTCGTTTATATACCAAAAACCCCCCACCGTAATAACGGGGGAGGCTGATTGGTTATAAGTTCGGCAAGTATGATGCTTCCTACGCGCGGGAGATATATTTACCTTCGCGAGTATCAATAAGCAGCACATCTCCTTCATTGATGAACAGAGGAACTTGTACAGAATGACCTGTTTCAAGCTTGGCCGATTTAGTAGCGCCTTGAGCAGTATTACCCTTCACACCTGGCTCAGTTTCAACAACCTTCAGCTCTACGCTGGTAGGCAGGTTAATCCCAAGGATTTCACCTTGGTAACTGATGATGTTTACAGTCATGTTCTCTTTAAGGAAGTTCAATTCCCATTCAAGCTGCTTGCTGGACAATTCGAATTGGTCATAAGTTTCGTTGTCCATGAAAGCATGCTCCGATCCGCTTGCATACAAATATTGCACGCCACGGTTCTCAATAATAGCACGGCCAATAGTTTCACCAGCACGGAAAGTACGCTCAACAGTGTTACCATTGCGCAGGTTTTTCAGCTTAGAGCGAACGAACGCTGCACCTTTACCTGGTTTAACGTGCTGGAAATCAAGAACGGTAAAAATATCACCGTCCACCTCTACGGTCAAGCCTGTCTTAAAATCGTTTACTGAAATCACTAAAAATCCCTCCTGAATTCGATAATTAAACTACTACTTTTCTTACTTACAGTACTGTATATTCTTTGGACGAATGGGTCAGCAGCGATATTCCGCTCTCGGTGATCACAATATCGTCTTCAATACGTACTCCGCCAATCCCCGGCAAATAGATACCTGGTTCTACAGTAACGACCATTCCCGGCTGCATGATATCGTCACTCAGCTTGGACAAACGCGGCCATTCATGAACTTCCATTCCAAGTCCATGACCCGTGCTATGTCCAAATTGATCACCATATCCGTAGCTAGCGATGATATCACGTGCCAGTGCATCACATTCCCGTCCAGTCATACCCGGTTTGATATGTGCCAACGTATGTAGCTGAGCTTCCAGCACAATATCATAGATTTCTTTCAGCTTCGGATCTGGAGCTCCGAGTGCAATGGTACGAGTCACATCTGAGCAGTATCCATCGAGTAATGCACCGAAATCAAGCGTAATAAATTCATTACCTTGAATTACACGGCTGCTTGCTACGCCATGCGGCATGGACGAACGTTCACCTGAAGCAACAATCGTATCAAACGATGACGCAGTTGCCCCGTGGGTACGCATATAGAATTCCATTTCCAAATCGACGTCTCTTTCAGTCATGCCTGGTTTGATCACATTCAGAATATGATTGAATGTAGCATCAGCCAGATCAGCTGCACGTTGCATAACAGCAAGCTCTTCAGCATCCTTGAACATACGGAGGTCTTCCACGGCTTTGGAAACTGGAACTAACACTGCCGGCTTAAGGGCTTCCGCATATGAGGTATAAGCGCTGAATGAGACATCATCCTGTTCGAAACCAACACGTACCTCACTGCCTGTTGGCAGCAACTCGCGTACTGTATCAATAAATTTAGGACCATGCTCTACAACCTTAACTCCTACCGCTTGATCCGCAGCCTGTGTCATGTACCTGAAGTCAGTTAGCAGATAACAATCATCGCTTGTCACCAATACATAACCGGACGATCCGGTAAATCCACTTAAATAGCGGCGGTTATAACCGCTGGTTATTAACATTGCTTCCAATCCTTTATCCTGCAAAACCTTACGCAGCTTGGAGACGCGCTCGTTACCCATTTTCATTCTCCTCTCGAAATAGCCACATTGTATTTTAACATAGGGATATCCCCTTGAGAAGTTTTTTCGAGCCGTTAGGCAAGTGCAGTCGCTTGCTCACGCTTTCGTTCGTCGGTATACTCAATCGCCGCTGTGTATCCAATGAACATCCCCCAAAGTAAAAAAAGGCAGAACTCACTAATCACAGTGTTCCACGGCAGCTTAAAAGGCGGCTGCATAAGAAATATTTGCGAGCCGGGAATAAATATAACTACCCACCACAAAACACCATAAACCAATCCTGGCCAAGGTCCCTTCAGCTTGCGCAGAATAAGCACATATAGCAGTGAGGCTATCACTGAAAATAAGATGAAAAACAAATAACCCACGAGATGTCCATACATTGTCGTCAGAAAAGTATGTTTAAAAAACGGCTCTGCTAAATAACCAGGACTAACCTTGGTAAAGCTGAACCAGTAGATTAACCAGTGCAGCCCTCCCCAAATCAAACCTGCGAAAAAACCTAATTCGAGCGCAAAAAACCAAATATTAGTATGATCTGATTGTTGTTGATGTGATTTGCTCATAGAATTGCCTCTCTTTCCGTATTTTTAATACCGATTTGTCTCTCCTTGTCCATATAAGGTAGTATGTGCAGCAAAAGGCGATCCAACTAGTAATGTCTTCAAAAATTAGTTACAATGTATTATATAAATCATATTAATTACGGGAAGGTGAATTGGTTGTCCCAGGAAACTCCCAGCTATGGCGGCCAAGCCGTCATTGAAGGCGTCATGTTCGGCGGCAAGCATATTAATGTAACAGCCGTGCGACGAAAGAATCAGGAGATTACATTTTTGGAGGTGCCAAGAAGCGATAAGAGCTGGGTCACTAAACTGCGCAAGATTCCGCTGCTTCGCGGCCTTGTCAGTATTATAGATGCCAGCGCCAAAGGCTCTAAGCACTTGAACTATTCGGCTGAATCCTATGCCGAAGATGAATTGGAACCCGAAGAACTGGCGAAAGAGAAAGCTAAGCCGAAGAAAAAGGACGAAGGCTGGAGCCTCGGAATGATTTTTGGCGTTGCTGTAATGGGTATTCTCTCCTTCTTATTCGGAAAGCTCATTTTTACGCTTGTACCAGTATTTGTCGAAGATTTTTTATTCAAGAATGCATTTGATAACTATGTACTGCACAACCTCATAGAAGGCGGCATTAAAATGGTTCTCTTGCTGGTCTATTTATGGGCGATTTCGCAAACACCTGTGATCAAGCGGCTATTCCAGTATCACGGTGCGGAACACAAAGTCATCAGCGCCTTTGAAGCAGGCGAAGAGCTGACTGTCCAGAACGTTCAGAAATATAGCCGTCTGCATTACCGCTGCGGAAGCAGTTTTATGATGCTGACGATTATCCTCGGCGTTATTATTTACTCCGTAGTACCCTGGGATAATCTTTGGGAACGTGTGATCCAACGGATTATTCTGCTGCCTGTCGTAATCGGTGTTTCGTTTGAGGTTCTGAAGGGTACCAACGCAGTAAGAGAAATTCCAGGTCTCAAATACTTGGGATACCCTGGACTATGGCTGCAGCTGCTCACTACCAAAGAACCAAAGGATGATCAGGTAGAAGTATCCATCGCCTCTTTCAATCGTATGCGTGAGCTTGATGCAGAGATTGAAGCCAGAGGATATACGGAGGCAAGTGTGTCAGGCGGCATATTGGATCCTGCGAAAGGATGAGTGTCCTATGATCAGGCATGCTTTAATTTTTTGGATTTCAGTAATTCTTGCAATATTCGGTTTTGTGATTGGAGTCTTGACTGAGCCTTTCTATACGCTGTCGAAGCTGATTCTCCCCTTAGTACTGTTAGCGATTATCTATTATGCTTACAAAATGGGACCAGGGAAATACGCTCGCAGCAGTAATGGATCTAGAATCAAAGTCAAACCTTCGCAGAAAACCATGACCAAGGTTGCTGGGATTCGCAAGACACAAGCAGCACCAGGCAAACGTAAAAGTTATCCCTTCCAAGTCATCGAAGGAAATAAAGGGAAAAACGATGATCAGCTTCCGAAGTACCATTAACTAAATAAAAACAAACACCAAAAAGCATCTCCACGTTTCAAAATAACGTGTGGGATGCTTTTTTTCTGATATTATAAAGCTTGCTTGTTATCTGGGGCGCCACTCCTTAAAGAAGTCTTCCCCTGCCTTCAGTCCGGCGGCATACAATTCGTCGCTTTGCATCTTCGTAATATTAAATTGGGTCGTGCCGATACCAAGCGTTGGGATGGTTACCGTGCGGACATATTTATCATCTTCAATATATTTCTCATCATGAGCAGACAGCATGGTGCTTACCATAGCTTGCAGCATACTGAACGGCCCCCTAATCCTGTGGGGCTGCGGGTCGGTTTTACCTACTGTTTGATACCCTACCGTAGGGATTCTTTTCCCCGTCACTTTACTATTCTCATTCATCCCGTCAAATAGCCATAAAGGAAAATTGCTTAATAACCCTCCGTCCACAACGTATACAAATTGCTCAATAAAAGACTTCCCTCTCGCGGACTGTCCATTTAACCTGAGCATCACTGGATCAAAAAAATAAGGAATACTGCAGCTCATTCGCACAGCCTTAGCCACCTCAAAATGTTCAGGAGAGATTCCATACTGTTCCAACCCATCTGGTAAGACCAATATCCGGCCATTGGTAATGTCAGAAGCAATTATAGATAGTTTGCCTGGAGGCAGATCACGAAAAGTGATAATTCCCTTTTTTAGCAAAAGCGATCTCATCCACGATTCCAAGGCTTCACCCGAATACAATCCCTTCTTCAATAACACTCGCAGTGCAGGACCTACCCAAGCCGTATTATAGATGGGAGCTCGCTTCATAAACGATGAAAAAGAAGTTCCTTGGATCATCCGACTCATTTCCTCACCTTCATAACCCGCAGCCAGTAAAGTCGCTACAATTGCGCCTGAGGAGGTTCCAGCGACCTTTTTAAAGGTTCGCCCCGCCCTTTCCGTGGCTTCAACTGCTCCAGCGAGAGAAATCCCTTTTACTCCCCCTCCTTCAAACACAGCGTTAATCTCCATACACAAAAATCCCCCGTTTCCCATAGATTCTATTGCTTATCTATGAGCACGGGGGAGCATTCATGACTCCTTATCTAGAACAGTTATCTTATTTGGACTGAAAATAAAAGGTCAGCAAATTTGATAATCCAAACGGATTGCGGACTACAATGTCATTTGCTCTGAACATAATACTGCCTGCAACCTCTTTATATTTCTCATTATATTTAAGCTGGTTGATGATTTGGTCGCCACTTTGCCATTCTGCTTTCTGGTCACTTGCTCCAACCTTATAAGCAGCTTGCCCAATATAGAGCTTAACATTCGTATTCTCTACCTCTTTAACCCACCAATCTACTAGCTTATCGTAACGGGCAGTGCTAAAGGACAGACTCCAATAAATTTGCGGTGCGACATAGTCAATCCAGCCTTGCTTGATCCATGTCCGAACATCGGCGTACATATCGTCATAAGCGGTAACTCCAGCTGTGGTATCCGAACCTGTGCTGTCTTTTTTGATATTACGCCATACACCAAACGGACTAATTCCATAAGAAACCTTCGGTTTCACCTTATGAATCTGTTCTCCCAATTGACGAACGAATTCATTAATATTATCGCGGCGCCAATCCGCCTTAGAGGACAGGTTCTTCGTGTTATAAGTCTTATAAGCAGTATCATCGGCAAAAGATACACCTGAAGGATAGAAATAATCATCCAAATGGACACCATCTACATCATAGCCTTTGACGACCTCCAACACTGTATCGATAATGTGCTGGCGGGCTGCTGGGATCCCTGGATTGATGTATTTTTTACCTCCTGCGTCTACAATCCATTCCGGATTTGACTTAGCCACATGATTACTTGCTAATGCGGATGTAGAAGCATCCGTTGTCGCGCGGAATGGGTTGAACCATGCATGGAACTGCATACCGCGTGAATGTGCAGCGCTGACCATATAGCTCAACGGGTCATAACCCGGATTTTTTCCTTGTGTGCCGGTCAGCACCTTAGACCAAGGAACTAGAACAGAAGGGTACAGGCTGTCTGCTGAGGTTCTAACCTGTACAAAAACAGCATTAAAACCAACAGCTTTTAGCTTGTCCAGCAGATTATCAAATTCTTGTTTTTGTTTCGCTTCGTTACCTGCAGAAGCTACTGAAGGCCAGTCCAGATTAAATACTGTAGAGATCCAGGCTCCCTTCATCTCCTTGTTAGCCGACGCACCAGGGATACTTGGAACTGTTGGTGAGGTCGGTTTTGGAGTCGCTGTAGGGGGTGGGGTCGGCGTTGGCGTAACGACAGGAGTCGCTGTAGGTACTGCTGGTGTTTCCGGATCAGCAGCCTGCGGCGGCTCTGTATTAGAGTACAAAGAAATATGTTTGGTTGCCTGATCCCAGATAACCTGTAACCCCAATTGCTCACTTACAAAACGAAGCGGCACCATAACCCGTCCCTGCTTAATCTGTACTGAGGTGTCAAGGGCTACAGAAGCATTATTAACTAATGCACTTTTCTGGCCACTGGTCAGCTTGATCTCTGTATCTCCTTGCGTGATTGTAACTGTCTTACTGCTTTGATTCCAAACTACTCCAGCACTCAACCCTTTACTAATGACGCTAATTGGCACCATCGTTACATTCGAAGCTGTGATATACGGCGGCACATCGCTTGCCAGCGCCTCGCCATCCAGTTCAATGGTAATCTGCACAGCTGCCGCACGTGCCCCAGGAGACCATAAAGGCAGAAACAATACTAATACTAGCAATCCCAACATCCATTTACGATAATTCATAATTCCTCCCCAAATCTAAATAATATGTATCCTATAAAAAAAGAAAAAACGGATCAATCCTCCAAGTTGATGTACCGATTCCACCCTTCAAAAGAGCGGTATCAGTCTCAGCCAGAAAAAGGACTTATCCGTTTTGACGCTAAAAACTGGGAAAGGTTGCACTAAACAAAATAGAAACGGCTATACCATCAAGTAGTTTATGCTCACCAAAGCCTTGCTGGGCATAACTTTAAGGACGGTATCCGTTTCGGGAAAAAACATTTCAAGAATCGCTTGCCAGTTCATTGTGAATAGCATATAAAGTCTGCAGACGTTCTTCATCGCGGCGGAAATATTCCACCAACGTTTCGATACGTGTAATCGAATCCCAACTCAGGTGGTGCTCGATCCCTTCAACATCATTATAGATAAATTCCTGCTGTACTCCGATCAAACCGAGGAATTCTTCCAATAGTTGATGACGATCAACAAGACGTTTCCCTACTTTTTTCCCTTTGTTGGTTAGGACAAGCCCACGATATTTCTCATAGATGAGATATTCGTCCTTATCCAGTTTTTGGATCATCTTGGTCACAGAGGAGGGGTGTACTTCCAGTCCCTCGGCAATATCCGAGACCCGCGCATAACCTTTCTCATCAATGAGCTTATATATGCGCTCCAAATAATCCTCCATGCTGGGTGTTGGCATTAAAATTTACCTCTTTTCTATAATGAACCTGGCGCCGAGCCAAACCTTGCTCTAACAATGATACATGTTTCTAACGCACCTTGGCAAGTCCTTCAAGAGAACATGGGGAGGAGTTACCCATGATTGCCATGCTTCTAATGAGACTCAGTTAGGCATAATAAACGTACTCATCTTTCAGAAGGAGCGTGAATTCATGACTATAGTGACACCTGAGACCCCTCCCGTAAAGAGAACCAGAAAAGCTACAGCCCTTTTTGTCCCCGAGCTTGTTTTCTTCGAGCCGGATGCTTTAAATTACCCGAAAGGTGAACGAATTATGGAATGGGTGAAGGCTAACAATATTCCCTATCGCATGACTACATCGCATAACCGTATAATGAATTTCCCGGGTGACACAGAGGTCGAGCAATATAAAATTGCCAAAAGAACACTTGTAGTCGGCCTGCGCAAAACCTTAAAGTTTGACCAATCCAAACCCTCCGCAGATTATGCAATTCCAATCGCAACTGGCTGTATGGGCCACTGCCATTATTGTTATTTGCAGACTACTTTAGGGGCAAAGCCTTACATTCGTGTATATGTAAACACCGATGACATCATTGACGCCGCCAAAAAATATATCGAGGAGCGCAGCCCTGAAATCACGACTTTTGAAGCAGCCTGTACCTCAGATCCGTTAGGACTGGAGCATATTACCGGGTCTCTTTCAGAACTCATCACATTCATGGCAGCGGAGCCCCTTGGCCGCCTGCGCTTTGTGACCAAATACCAACATGTTGAACCTCTACTCGATTTGCAGCATAACGGACATACCAGAATTCGTTTTAGCGTGAATGCTGACTATGTGATCAAAAATTTCGAGCCTGCTACCTCGCGGTTTGAAGAGCGAATTGAAGCGGCTGGAAAGGTTGCCCGCGCCGGCTATCCACTGGGCTTCATCATTGCCCCAATTATTTGGTATGACGGCTGGCAGGAAGGCTATGCGGAGCTGCTGGCCAAATTAGCCAAGACCCTTCCGCCAGAAATCGGAAAAGGTCTAACCTTTGAAATGATTCAGCACCGATTCACCAAAACAGCCAAGACTGTAATTGAGAAACGTTACCCGAAATCTAAACTAGAAATGGACATGGAGAAACGCAAAAAGAAATGGGGCCGCTGGGGACAGAACAAATATGTCTATCCGGATGAACAGCAAACCGCCCTGCGAGAATTTATCACAGAGCGGATTTTTGAGCATTTTCCGGAAGCAGGTATTGATTACTTCACCTAAAAAATCAGCCAATCCGGCGTTATTCCTTGTAGCCACACTGTGATCCGGAACATTTGATCCGTGAACAGCAAAACACCCATAAATACCATAAGTATGCCGCCAATTTTCATCAGCAGATTCGAATACTTGAGGATACGCTTCACTCCGCCTAAGAAAAAGGCTAAGAGAAAAAATGGCAGAGCAAATCCGATGCTATACGCGGTAATCAATGTAAACCAAGTGCCCGGGTCACTTGCCGAAAGAGCAATAATTGCCGTCAAAATCGGTCCGATACAGGGTGACCAACCCGCAGAAAAACCAATCCCGAAAATAAAGGAGCCCACATAACCCGCCGGTTTCCATTTTAAATCAAGCTTACGTTCGCGAAGTAAAAACTGCGGCTGAAAAATCCCAAGCAAAAACAAACCCATTACAATAATTAGAATCGCCGACAATTGCCGGATCAGATCACGCTGGCCATTAAAGAATTGCCCGAATAACCCAGCCCCAAAACCAAGTGTGTAAAAAACTGCAGAAAAACCTAATATAAATGCCAATGTATGAGTCAGGGTGCGTACACGAACCTCTTTAGAGTTGCTGCCTGATTTTAATTGTTGAACGGATAACCCGGTAATGTACGATAAATAAGAGGGGTACAGCGGTAAACAGCATGGCGATATAAACGATGCCACCCCTGCGGCTAAAGCAATTCCTGCATTGATATTAGACAAAATAGCGGCTCTCCTTCCGGCATTCGAGTCACTTCATGGAGCTGCTTATGGCTCCTTTTTTTCGCTTATCGTCCTTACAAGGACACCGAAGGCGTTTATGCTTGCCTAATGCGATACCGATTACTTAATTCGCTGTTTATGCTGGCAATCCCTTTTTACCGATCAAGGTTAATACCAATAATGATATGAGCAAAAGCACAATAGTTGCACCGGGAGCCAAATTCCAGACTCCAGCTACCACTAGTCCACCTACAACGGCTATCTCCGAAATAATAACCGCCAGGATGACCGAGGATTTAAAGCTACGAGATAGCAATAAGCTGATTGCAACCGGAATAGTCAACAAAGCAGATACCAACAGCGAGCCTACGATCTTGATGGCTGTGCTAATCACAAGTGCTGTCAGAATGGTGATCAGCATGTTAAGCAGTTTCACCGGAAGCCCGCTTACACTTGCTGCATCCTCTTCAAAGCTAAGCAAAAAGAACTCTTTAAAGAACATCGAAACTACCACTACAACAGCTATAGTCACTATGCCTACAACGATCAAATCGGTATTATCGAGCGTATAAATGCTGCCGAACAAATAACTCATTACGTCCGCATTATACCCTTTTCCTAAGGTGAAAAAGAGAGAAGCCAACGCCACTCCGCCTGACATTATAATGGCAATCGACAGCTCCGCATAACTCTTATAAGCCTTACGAAGCTTTTCAATCGCGAAGGACGCTACCACTGCAAAGATAAGGCCTGCGCCCAGCGGATAAAATCCTGTTAGAAAACCGAGTGCCACCCCCGCTATAGTAACATGAGCCAGCGTATCACCAATCATGGATAATCGTCTAAGCACAAGAAAAACGCCTATAAGCGGCGCTGTTATACCAATCAGCAGTCCGCCCGCAAGCGCCCGCTGAAAAAAATCGCTAAATAGTATTTCCAACTTAAACTCTCCTTCATACAAAACTCAAACCATTTTAAAGCCTTTTTCAAACCTTTTTCAAACCTTTTTCGATCCCTCCCAAACCCTCCCTTCCAAGGGAGGGCCCCAAGGGCTCTGCCCTCTGGACACCCGTTAAGTGCAACTAGCGTAGGAGTTAGTGTTACTGAACATAGTTAGGTCGGGGAAAGATCGCTTTCGTCCCTAAAGGGACACGCTTGCAGACTGGGCGGTGCTTAGATAAGAGAAAACAAGAAATAGGAACAAGGTCGAAATACTCCTAGTAAAAACCCTGTCTACTGACTAACTTCCACACGCAAGTTATGTATGCACTGAGAACAGAGGCAAACCTCTGCTCAGAGTTTAATTATGACTTAAGAGAGCGTGTGCTGCAGATTCTCTTCTGTGCAATTCTGGAGATCATGTGAGTGGCGGGAGTAAAAGTTGATTTTACCATTCGTCTGCACGGGCTCATGACCTAAATAATTTTTGATCATGTCGATATCATGTGACACCATCAGGAAGGTCATATGATGATGAGCATGCATATGCGTAATTAATTCAAAGAATCCCGCTTGTGATTCGGCATCAATACCCACGGTAGGTTCGTCCAAAATCAGCAGGTCAGGATGGTTAATCAGCGCCCGAGCCAGAAAAACACGCTGCTGCTGACCGCCTGACAGCTGGCCTACTCTTTTCTCCGCAATATCTTGTATCCGCATGACTTCAAGTGCATCCTCACATTGACGATGCTGAGCCTTAGATACTCTGCGGATCAGATTCTTGTTATTATATAGACCTGACAGAACTACTTCACGCACCGTTGCTGGAAACAATGGGTTGAAGGCATTTTTTTGCGGAACATATCCGATCCGTTCCCAGTCTTTAAACTTGCGGACAGACGTTCCGAATAATTTAATTTCACCACTGCTCGCTGGAAGCAAGCCGACGATCATTTTCATCAATGTTGTTTTACCAGCACCATTAGAACCAATGATACCAAGGAAATCTCGTTCTCTTACACTATAGTTAAGATTCGATATCACCTTCTGTTCCCCATATGAAAAAGAAAGATCCTGTATATCGATGATATGCTGATGGCAGTCCAAGGATACCGATTGCATGCTTAAGTACCGCCTTTCCCTTATACTTTCCTTATTATTGTAAGGCCATAATCAGATTTTGCAAATTTTTCTCCATCAGAGTGAAGTAATTGTCGCCGTTCTTCTCTTGCTCCGCAGTAAGTCCCTCTACCGGATTAAGCACCATAGTGGAAACGCCCGCTTCGGCGGCCAGAGTCTTAGCCAGTTTATCGGAGACAAGCTCTTCAAAAAAGATATACTTAATCCCTTCATCTTTTACCATTTTCGCAAGCTTCACTAAATCCTGTCCGCGCGGCTCAGCGTCTGGCGAAAGTCCCATAATCGCATGTTGATCCAATCCATAATCACGGGCAAGGTAAGAAAAAGCCTGATGTGATACTACGATCTTATGGTTGGGCAGCTTAGCAAGCTCCTCTTTGAATTTACTGTCTAACGCCTGCAAACGTTCCGCAAGCTTATTGTAACGCTCTTCATAACCTTCTTTATGCTCAGGATCCACGGACTGAAGGCTTTCTTTAATATTCTGAGCCATGACAATGGCTGATTTTGGACTTACCCAAGTATGCGGGTCTGTATGCAGGCTGTCTCCTGAGGCATTACTGTTATGATCCGTGTCCTCATTTTGATGAGACTCTTCCTCACTTGCCCCATGATCATGCCCGTCATCTTCATCGGTCATGATATAATCAATACCTTGACTTACTTCAACCGCCTTAACTTTACTGCTGCTATCAAGGCCTTTTAAAAAGTTAGGAACCCAGCCTTCTAAGCCTGCACCGTTATATAGAAATAGCTGTGCCTTAGAAGTGTTGATAATATCTTGACTGCGCGGTGTCCAATCATGTGGCTCCACACCCACTGGAAGCAGGTTAATAGCATTGATATCTTCCCCGCCAATCTCCTTAGCAAACTCGTAAATAGGATAAAAGGTTGTAACTACATTTACTTTCCCTTCAACTATACTTCCACTGCTCTTAGGTCCGCATGCACTTAGTGTAAATACCAGTACCAGTGCAAGGACGAGCAAACTTATACGTGATTTCATTGCCGCCATTATATTGATCTACCCCTCAAATCGTAAATTTTACTATTAGTAGTATAATAGTAATCGTTACGATAAGTCAACAAAGAAACCTCACTCAGAAGAAAGACGGTATCGTCCTTTATAAAAAAGGAATGCTCCCACAACCAACCCGGCTGAAGGAGCATTCCTTTGTTCAAGCAACCTCATTAAAAAATTTCTACAACAATATTGTCTTATTTCACTACTGCTCCGTTTGGCATGCTGTCCGGCACGGTAGCGATCGTTAGCTGGTCACCTTTAGAAGCCGCCAAAATCATCCCTTGGGACAACTCCCCACGCAGCTTCACCGGCTTAAGGTTTACGATACAAATCACTTTACGTCCCACCAGCTCTTCCGGTGTATAGAATTTCGCGATACCAGAAACCACTTGACGTTGTTCATAACCCAGATCCAGTTGCAGCTTCAGCAGCTTGTCAGCTTTTTTCACTGGCTCTGCAGCAATAACCTGAGCTACCCGCAGCTCTGCTTTAGCGAAATCGTCAATGCCGATTTCCTCTTTATGCTCTTCCACTGGCTCGGAGTCCGCAGCAGCAGGAGCAGCCGATTCCGCCACTTCAGCCGCAGCTTTACCAGCGCCCATAGCCTCGGCAATATAAGCTACCTCTTGCTCCACATCTAGACGTGGGAAGATTGGATTGCCTTTCACCAGCTTTGTTCCTGCCGGAATCAGGCCAAAGGTCTTACCGCTATCCCAAGTCGTTAACTCACCAGGCTCAATACCCAGCTGTTCCCAGATTTTCGCTGGTGTTTGTGTCAAGAACGGCTGCAGCAGGATTGAAGCGGTACGCAGACCTTCCACCAAATGTCTCATCACAGAAGCCAGCTCGGCGGTTCTATTTTCATCTTTGGCAAGCACCCAAGGTTGTGTCTCATCGATATATTTGTTGGTGCGGCTAATGAATATTCCGATAGCTGTCAGCGCCACGGAGAACTCCATTTTTTCCATAGCTTCTTCTACTTTGGCATAAGTATTCTCAGCCGCAGCTTGAAGCTCACCATCAAATGCTGTTACATTTCCTTCATATGGCGGAATCTCGCCTGCAAAATACTTTTCAACCATAGCCCCTGTACGGTTCAACAGGTTACCAAGGTCGTTGGCAAGATCATAGTTAACCCGGTCTACAAAGCTTTCCGGTGTGAACGTGCCATCCGAACCAAACGGTACTTCGCGCAGCAGGTAGTAACGTAATGCATCCAAGCCATAACGATCAATCAGTGTCACAGGATCAACTACGTTACCTTTAGATTTCGACATTTTTCCATCTTTCATGAGCAACCAGCCATGGGCAAATACCTTTTTCGGAAGGGGTTCCCCAAGCGCCATCAGAATGATCGGCCAGTAAATCGTATGGAAACGAACGATTTCTTTACCAACGATGTGTACATCCGCAGGCCAGAACTTGTCATACAAGGTGCGATCCTCGGAACCATAACCCAGAGCAGTAATATAGTTAGTCAAAGCATCAATCCACACGTACACGACATGCTTCTCGTCGCCCTTAACTTTTACGCCCCAATCAAAGGTTGTACGGGAAACTGCAAGGTCTTCCAGTCCGGGTTTGATGAAATTGTTAATCATTTCGTTCTTACGGGATTCCGGCAAAATAAACTCTGGATTCTCCTCGTAAAATTGCAGCAAACGATCCGCATATTTACTCATCCGGAAGAAATAACTTGCTTCCTTCACCAGCTCAACCGGGTGGCCGCTATCTGGGCTTTTTGCACCAGTAATCACACCGTTGTCATCACGCACTATATCAACTAATTGCGTTTCTGTGTAAAAGGTTTCATCTGGGATACTATACCAGCCTTCATATTCACCTTTATAGATGTCTCCTTGCTGCAGCAACCGATCAAAAATATCCTGTACCACTTTTTTATGACGCTCTTCCGTAGTACGGATGAAGTCATCGTTCGAAATGTCCAGCTTACGCCATAGCTCCTTAATACCAACAACAATGTCGTCTACGAACTGCTGAGGGGTCTTTCCTGCTTCCTCTGCCTTCCGCTCGATCTTTTGTCCATGTTCGTCTGTACCGGTTAGATAACGCACTTCGTAGCCGCGCAGACGTTTGTAACGGGCCATTGCGTCTCCTGCCACGGTTGAATAAGCATGTCCGATATGTAGCTTGTCACTTGGATAATAAATTGGTGTCGTTAGGTAAAACGTTTTTTTCTCACTCATTCAGTAATCATCCTTTCTTATTAAAAAACAAAAAACTCCCGCCCCCATAATGGGGCGAGAGTATAACTCACGCGATACCACCCAAATTTCCTGTCTCTTCACAGAGCGCAGGCTTCGCCAGTTCCCTCGCGGGAACTGTCCATTAACGCTGGATCACGCTGTTATCTTACGTGAACCACAATTGCAGTTCCCGCTCGAACACAGTTCCTCCCGGACCATATTCAATCTAACGCTCCATACCGGATTTCAGCATATTCCGGCTCTCTGTAATGGACGTAACGATTTACTTATCCGTTCTTCGGAATTCATACTATTACTTGTGAATATACCCAATGGTAAGGCCCCATGTCAAGTCGCAGGGGCAGAATCCTTCTCAGCAGATTCATCTTGAAGAGGCGGCACAGGATCAAGTCCTCCAGGATGAAAGGGATGACATCTGGCAATCCGCTTAGCTGCAAGCCATGAGCCTTTCAATGGACCATGGACTTCAATGGCTTCCAGGGCATAGGCAGAGCAGGTTGGATAGAAGCGGCATGTTGCAGGTTTAATAGGGGAAATGTACCTGCGATACACCCGAATAGGCGCCTGAATCGTTCTGCGTAGGGTCACCATTTCTAAAGTCCCTTTTGTTTATCTGATGCTGCAACTAATTCTTCTTCCCGGTTCTCTTCACATTCTTTGCAATAACCGAACACCTCAAATTTATGCTTGACTACCCGGAATTGATCGGGTGTATCCGTTAAATTCATCGGGCAGAAATTAATCGGGTAGGTCTTTTGGCATTGAAGGCAGATCATATGATGGTGATGATCCTGATGATTGCAGCTTCCCTTGAACTTCACTCCGTCTTCAAAGACAATCTGTTCAAGCACACCAAGCTCTTCCATTACACGAAGATTGCGGTACACCGTATCAAAGCTAAGTCCGCTATACTTACGGCCCATATGCTCATATACATCCTTCGCTGACAAATATCCCTTATTCTCGCCGAATAACTGGGCAAGCGTTTTGCGTTGGTCGGTGATTCGCAGTCCTTGCCCCGACATGACTTCTAATATTTGTTCTGTCGACAGCATACGCTCATCTCCCATAAGATCAGTTCATTTATATTTCACTCTCTTAATAATGCCCCAAAATAAATGCCCCGTCAATGAAGCACCATGAAGCGCCCCTACGCAACCTCTGAATTATTATATTTAAACAAAAGCCCGGCTGCGTATTCCTTTACGGAATATTCAGCCGGGCCTTTATTGTAGATAATTCCCCAATAGAGCTTATAGGGATATTCCTATTTATTATTTCTTTGCTGGAAGTGGAGTGATGAGGAAATTGACCGGCAAGTTACTGCCTGAAGCTGCTGTGAACAAAATCTCCACAGAACCTCCATACTCACCACTACGATAAACCACACTGTTCATGTCAGCGTTCGAGAGACTTCCCACGCTTGGCATATGCACGATTTGGTTATTAACCATAACCGGCCCCATATAGTTACCGCCACGTGGATTAAACGTAATCAATGAGTTTGGTGCAACATTTTCGAATCTGATCTTGTATAATACCCCGAAATTACCGGCATTGGATGCTTCCGTACCTGCCATTGGGTCTACGCCAGCCAGGTTCTTATCACTGTAATTATCGCCTAGCAGAAGTTTTGCAGGAGTTTTTCCTACCTCATCGGTAACCGTGATAATACGAGTAGAATCTTCGTAAGTTCCCCGATTATGCACTCCGTCTCGATCCAGAACTGGAAGTGTTGGAAGTGTAGTCAGTGGATCTTTATTCGCATCAATCAACATGACATTATAATCGATTGGATAATCACTAAATAAGTCCGCTTGAAGTGAAACAATTTCACTTGGTTTCATAGCAATTTGGTTTAGATCGGTCAGAATTGAGACACTTTCCCCTGGTTGCAGAACAATCGTTTTATAATGCTCATTTGTAAGCATAGATTTCCAATAACGTTCTACAGACATTTTACCAGTACCTTCAGGATATGTGCTTGGGCCTGCAAAGCCCACATATTCGGTTGTAAGCGTCGTTGGGTACAAATTGTTATTCGTAGCAATCACATACACTTTAGCTTTAATATTCAGGTTATTCTTGTGGTGAATCAAGAAGCGGGTTTTACCCAAAGAAGTCTCACGGTAAGTAACACCTTCTGTATACACCGTTTCTGGGCTGTTGCTGCGAATTAGTTTATAAGGCTCGGAAGAAAGATTATAAGCTACTTGCTGCCAAGTAGGAACCATCGATCCATCGATGCTAAACACACTGCCCGGAGATGCAAATAATCTGTTGAAATCTTCTTTACTGTACAAGATTTCATCCGAAATATTAACGGTTTTCTCAAACGTGCTGATCGCGCCATGTGAATCTTTTACTTGGACAGCAATTGTCGCTGGACCCGGAGTAAAGAAAGCCTCGGCCTTGTTCGTCCAAGTTACGGTAATTTCATCACCATCAGGATCGCTACTTAGATCGGTATAAGTAATCATTTCACCCATCTTGTATGAATCCTTGTCTGTAGTGAAATTAGCAACTGGAGGTGTATTAGGTTTAAGCACTGTGATGGTCATGGTGTAAGGATCACTCCACTGTTGATTCGCATCCATTACGGAATAGGTTACTACATAATATCCTGGTTGATCATAGATATCCTGCTTGTTACCTCCCCAGCTTTCATCCACAATAGCTACACCATTTGGTGACGAGCTGGAGGTTACGAAGGTCACTGGTTCACCGGCGTAAATTTCAGTTGGCACTGTGAAGGAAGCTTTAGGCTTGTTGTTTAATGTAAGGATTACTCGTTTTTGCACATTATCAACGGTATATGGAATGCCCAGTGCCCCAGTTATGGATGTCAATGGAACCATGAAAGTCCCCTTGTATTGGTAAGCTGGACCTTTCATCGTCTTCTTCTCACCATTAACTGTATAGACCTTGCTGTCGGTCTTAAAGCGCATAACGTCGCTTCCCTTGGTAACAATGGTTTCTTTCGTTTTATAATCATAAACGTATTTCACGCCTACACGTTCTACCATAGCCCGGATCGAAACGTAGGATACGCCGTTTTTCACTGCCATAGGCTGATTAGCTAAATATTCCTGGCCGTTCTGATACATTTTGTTGCTGTTCATCATAAGAATAAGCTGATTGCTAGCCGCAGCACGAGCACCATCTGTTGTTGTAGGTTCTGTAGTAACTCCAGGAGTTGCAGTCGGAAGCGGTGTTGCAGTAGGTGCAATTGTTGCTGTAGGTTCAACAGTAGCCGTAGGATCAACTGTCTCTGAAGGAATTGGAGTTGGTGTTGGTGTCGGTGTCGGTGACACTACTCCTCCTGGTGTCTCCGTCGGCAACGGCGGCAATGGATCAGTAGATTCTGGCATTACCTCCGGCGCAGCTGAAACAACTGTCCCAACTACAGTAGTATTACTTGGGGTATTATTGACAGCTTCAGCAAAAGCCGGCACTGCCGCGGCGGCCTGAGATACGGCCAAAACAGCAACTAACGTTAACTTTTTCAAATCCATGATATAACTCCTCTGCTCCTATTTGTAAATATAAGTAGGTCTCTGTCTTTTTCATACTCCTCTTATATTCCCCGCAAAATGCTGCCACCCACGGTAGGGCGGCAAAAAGCTTTTGCCACGATCGTCATAACAAACATAGTATTAGACGCATGCCACCATAAAAAGTTTCATTATTAAGTAAAGAAAGATTAACGCTGTATTAAATATTGTTGGACAACCACGCTGTTTCCCCTGAAAAAAATGAGATTTTTTCTATAAATATGTTTATTTTTCGTCTGACTATATTCGCTTTCATTTGCTTTTGTTACAATGTATGGAAGAATATCTTTTACATGCGAGGGATAACATGTCCAAAAAAATCTCCATCCTCGTTCAATTAATCATGGGCTTCTCTCTAATCATCTTCACCATCGTAGGATTCACCATTTTTTTGTCCTACCGCTCTTCCTCTCAAGCTGTTCTAAACCGCTCCAACCAATATATCCTGGAATCCGTCAAGCAACTTCAAGGTAAAATGGACGCAATTCTTCAGGATAACGATAAGCTTTCTTCTACGATCATGTTCAGTCCCTTGATTCAAGAAACCTTGGGTGACTTAGCGTTGTCACGTTCACCTCGTACAGACGCCATGGAAATTACTCGTTACATAGATCAACAGACACGTTCCATAAACTCTGACATCCAGTTCAAGCTGCTCGGTCTGTCCGATGATCAGGTGTATACCAACAGCAGTTCCTTAAAGGTCATCTGGGACAGCGAAAAGGAAATCCGCGATGCTTATTGGTTCCCGGCTATAGCACAGAATAAAGGCCGAATGGTCTGGTTCGGTGTAGATGTATGGCAGAACGGTAATATCCCTGTGGTGATGGGAGCCAGACAAATTAATGATTGGAATGATCTAAACCGGTTAGGAACCCTGTTTCTTGTCCTCCCTGTCGAGGTTATCCATAACGCTGTCAGCCAATTTCACCTCGGCAAAAACGAGAAAATCCAAGTTGTTGATTCATTTAATACCATTGTCTATTCCACAGATCCAAAAGAAATTGGACTCTATATGAACGACGGGCTTCTAAAACAATTCAGCAATCATAAAGCCAGAATCGTTCCACAAAAAATAAACTCACGCAATCTGTTCGTATCCTATGCCTATTCCGACTATAGCGAGTGGAGCGTTTTTGCTTACATTGATTCTAAAGACGCTGTTAAAGATTTAAATACGATTCGCCGGAATATTATTTTAATTGGCCTGCTGGGGATGGGTGCTGCCCTACTATTCACTTTCTTTTTCTCTTGGACCCTATCCAAGCCCCTTCGTAATCTGGCAACCAAGCTGAGCAATGTCGAACGGGGAACTACTTTACCTTTTGTAAAAACAACCATGAACAAAGAAATGGCTATCCTTTATTCAAGCTATAATTCGATGCTCCAAAACCTGGATCATACTATCGCTGACCTATCCAGCAAACAAATCAGTGAAAAGCAAGCTCAGATCGTAGCACTCAAAGCGCAATTCCGCCCGCATTTTCTTTATAACACTTTGAATACAATCTATTGGTCGCTCGCCAACAAGCGCATGCAGGAAGAGTCCCAAATGGTACTCGCTCTAAGTGATCTGCTCCGCTATAGTATTGACCGCGGATCCGAATTCGTTACAGTTGAGGAGGATTTAAAGCAATTAGAACGGTTCATTTTTCTCCAGAAGCTGCGCTACGAGGACAAATTGCAGATTGATCTTTTTGTAAATCCTGAGGTTATGAATGGCCAGCTTATGAAATTAACCCTTCAGCCACTTGTCGAAAATGCCATTACTCATGGACTTGAACCCACACTTCGGGAAGTATGGCTAATTCGCATACGCGCCTATAGTGAAGGAACATCTCTGGTGTTAACTGTAGAAGACAACGGGGACGGCATGAGCGAGGAAAGTATGGCAGACGCATTAGTCGGCGGTGAGGTTAATCCGGAGAAGCTGCTTCATACCGGAATTGGACTATCTAATCTAAATCATCGCATAGAGCTAATCTACGGACAGGAATTTGGTCTACAGCTATCAACAAGCGAGCTTGGTGGCTTATTTGTGAAGGTCACTGTTCCATTACAGTATGATCAAAGTTAAGGGGGCACAACGATGAATGTGTTAATCGTGGACGATGAAAGTTTTGTTCGCCGTTCTCTGTCAGAAATGCTGGGAAGTGCGAATCACAACTTTAGCATTATTGGCTCGGCAGAGAACGGTTTAGAGGCTGTGCAATTGTTAAAAGAGCATATGGTTGATCTGGTGATATCCGATATCCGAATGCCCGGCATGGATGGGCTGGAACTCGCTAAGCATATCCATGAATGTTATCCAGACACTGAAACCGTGCTGCTCACAGGTTATCAGGACTTCACCTATGCCAGTCAAGCCATCCGTTATGGTGTAAAGGAATATTTGGTTAAACCAAATTCAGTAGAACATATTCTTGAAGTCGCAACAGGCGTATATGAACGTCTTCAATTGAAGAAACAGCAGAGGCAATTAACGCAGCTAAGAGAAAAAAACCTTCGGGAGAAACGCTTATCTGATCTTCTTTACGGCATCCCGTTGCCCTATTTTGAAGAACAACTTATTCCTCCTTTTCATTCCTTTGTAGTCGTAACCGTAAACCATCTTGGAGTGGGCATGCCTCAGAACTGGTCGGAACAAGCCATGTATGCAGCAGTTATAAATATATTAGAAGAATGTTTTGCGCTGTACGCCAACGTTGTTGGCATTCAAGAGGAGCAGGAAGCCATCATGCTATTATTCTATCCTCTTGAGCAGCCTAACGGCGTTGATGAGGTATTGACACAAGAGCTGCTGCATAAGCTATCAGGCATTCTGAAATCGCCATTTTGTGCAGGGGTCTCCAACCCTCACTATCAATTGGGGGCGCTCGCAACCGCCTATCATGAGAGTCTGGAAGCTTGTCAGCAGGTCAAAAAAGAGAGTACGCCATCCGTTATCTTTTTCAGAGACCTCTCCATGCATTCGGCTTCTCCACAGCTCACTGAACAACTACAAGTAAAGGCAACGCGCAGGGTAATCTCTATGATGATTGAGGTTATGAATTCCCGGCTCCAAGAAAATCTCTCCCTCAAGATGATCGCAGACGAACTGTATATGAATCCTACCTATCTCGGCCGATTGTTTAAAGATGATGTAGGGGAGCCTTTCTCTAGCTTTCTTACCAAACTTCGTATTCAAAAAGCTACTGAATTATTAGAGAATGTTACTCTCAAGGTATATGAGGTTAGCGAATTAGTAGGCTTTAAGGATCCTGCATATTTCAGTCTCATTTTCAAGAAATATATGGGGATGACTCCTCAGGAATTTCAGAAGCACAACAAATAAAGCAGAGGTGTGTTTCTCTTGAATGTAAATGGTAAGTTGATTACTGTCCTATTAACATTTGGCTTGTTACTTAATACAAGTGGTTGTCAGCTCTCCCCTTCCAAGGAAGATACCGCTTTACAAGACCCGATACAGCTGAACATCTGGCTCACTGCTGGATCAGGTCTTGAGTCGCTCATTGACCAATATCAATCCCAGCATCCCGAGCTAGAGATTCATATTCAGACCTCCACCTCCACGCAGCTTCCAGCCAAGCTACAGACCTCGTTCGCAGCTGGATATAGTTCGCCGGATGTGGCTGCCATTGATATTAGCTATTTAGATCGCTTCAAACAATTTCCTGATTATTTTTATAATCTAAAAACCTTTGAAGCTGACAATCTGAAGGACCAATTTCTGAATTGGAAGTGGCAGGAGGTGCTGGGTAATGATTTTATTTTCGGATTACCAACGGAAATTGGACCCTATGCCATGTTATATCGAACGGATATATTCGCATTATCAGGCCTCCCTACTAAACCAGAGGAAGTGGCTAAAGAAATCCAAACTTGGGATCAATTCCTTGAAGCGGGCACCAAAGTACAGGAGAGAACAGGAAAAGCTTTTGTAAATGACTTGGAGAACCTCTATCTCACCCTTCTACGTCAGTCCAAGCTTCAATATTACAGTCCCACAACACAAGAATTGATCCTCGACAATAATCCAGCGGTCAAACGAGCCTGGGACTTCTCAATTCAAGCCCTTAAGCTAAATCTGTCCGCCAGTATTGCAGTGGATACCCAACGCTGGGGTGCAGGCCTGCTCAACGGAGATTTTGCAGTCATGCTCTGTCCGGCTTGGATGATTGGTCATATCAAGAGCAGTGCTCCAACTGCCAGCGGTTTATGGAATGTAACACAAATCCCAGAAAACAGTGCTAATCGCGGAGGCTCCGTTCTGACCTTACCAAAGACAGGTAATCATCCTGATGAATCCTTTGCTCTTATTAAATGGCTGACCGAACCAGCGCAGCAATTGGTTTCTTTCAAGGTACAAGGGGCTTTCCCTTCCACCCCCGAAATCTATGATGACCCAGAGATCCACGATCTGCATGATCCTTATTTTCCTAATTCAGAGCTTGGTCTGACCCTTTCGTCAGCAGCAAAAGCAGTAATTCCCACCTATTACGGCCCTCATCATGCTGACGTGGAGACAAGCATGCTCGAATACTTGACCAAAGCTGAAAAAGGCGAGCTAACTCCTGAACTGGCTTGGACCCTTGCTGTTCAAGCCGCAAAGCGAATAGACAGCTCCTTCCGCTAAATACTATCATAAAAAGGCTCTCCCCGGCTAAATCAGCCTGCCGGGGAGAGCCTTTTTTGAATTCATTTTCGCTTTATTTTTGCGCAGCCAGGAAAGCATCCAGCTGTTTTTGTTTCTCTGCAATAATCTTTTCGAGCCCTGCCTTTTTCAGCTTATCAGCATACTTAGTCAGTACGGTATCAGGATCAACAGAACCCGTATCCAAACTGATGTCGTATTCATCCATTACAGCTTTACAAGCAGCCATTTCAGTCTTCATTGAGGAGGCATCGAAGTTGAAACCAAGCGCTACAGAGGCTTTACCTTTAGAGTTAAAGGCTTTGAATTGTTCCCATTTGTCTGGAGCTTCACTTTCCCACACGGGGTTCAGGAATTGACTTCCAAGCATCCAAGCTGCAGCCGTATTATAATCAGCTGTTTTATCTGTAGCTTTGATCGTATCACCACTTACGACTTCATAGTGCACACCTTTTATACCGAAAACAAGCAGATTGTTGATATCTTTATCTGTGTGCAGAATATCTAGCACCATCATGGCCCGAGCCGGATCACCAGAGGAAGCGGAGATCGCAAGCATCGATCCAGCAGCATCACTTGTAGAAATCGTTGGATCATTGAATGCAATTTGTTTCAGCTTGCCAACCAAGCCGGTAGCGTTAGCCAGCTCACTATCTTTACCCGGTTTAAGCGATTGCACTGTCATAAAGACATTGCCAGCCTTCATTGCATCCTGAGTCGAATTCGTAGCAACAGCTGCGTCTTTGTTAATGTAACCTTTCTTCATATACTCACGAGTAAGTTTAATGATTTCTTTATAACGATCCATCTCAATCATCGATTGAATCTTAGTATCTGAGGAATCTTTAAGCAGAACACCAGGAATGGCAGCATCACCAAGGGTATCGTATTGTGCCATGTATTGTGAGTTAAAGGTCTCACCTTGTTTGAAATACAATGGAGTCAGGTCAGGTCTTTTCTCCTTCACTACTTTGAGAACTGCATCCAGATCTTGGATGGATTTCACATTTGACATATCGATGCCCAGTTCATCCGCAATATCGGAGCGATAGACAACCCCACCTTGTGCAGCCAGCTCCTTGTTTGTAGGAACAGCATAATTCACACCATTGATCGCTGAACCTTTTAAGAATTGTGGATCCAGATTTTTTAGAATTCCTTGGCCGTATTCATTTAGGAGATTACCATATTTGCCGCTATCGTCATTAATCGGGAGATAAGCGCCTTTAGCTGCATTCGTTACGTAGTTCTTCCATTGAGCTGTAAAGATGATATCGAATTTTTCCTGACTCGCAATTTTCAGATTGACATCATTGTCCCATGGACCCCAATCGATCGGTGCGATATCCAATTTGGCGTTGATTTTAGGTTCCAATAACTTATTGATTTCATCTTCTACAGCTTTTTCATCCTTTTGCACGGCACCGACATAAATTAACTTGACGGTATAAGGCTCCAATTCTTTTGCCGGTTCGGCAGTAGGATCCGCGGCTGGCTCATCCGTAGCAGCAGCATTGGTAGCGGTTGCATTTTCGCTTGGAGCAGGTGAAGCTGCTTCATTATTCCCGTTATTTCCACCGCAGCCTGCTAAACTAAGACTCAGTACCATCGTTAGCAATAGTGTCATTAGTGCGCTTTTTCTAACAGCTTTCATATACACCATAACCTCCCTCAAAATATTTATATATGCTGAATCGGCCGTTCACACCTTAGCATAAAGCGGCCGAATTAAGCCATTACAATCGTCCTTAACCTTTGACAGCACCCACGGTAAGCCCTTTAATAAAATACTTCTGGAAGAAGGAATATACAAACACGATAGGTCCAATACCAATAACAGCCATCGCCATTCTTACCGTTTCTGTTGGAATATTGATTTCTACACCCTGTGCAGCCAAGGCAGCCATCGCCTGAGGACTTGCTGTCAGGAATTGAACATTCAGCATCGTCTTATACATTAGGTATTGTAAATTGACATGACCTTCGGGTGAGATAAAGATCAAACTAAGGTACCAATCATTCCAATAGGCCAGGGTCTGAAACAAACCTACTGTAGCTAACACTGGCATAGACAAAGGCAAAATAATTTGAACGAAGATCCGGAATTCTGGTGCCCCATCGATCTTAGCAGATTCGATTAAAGCTGGCGGTATGGTATTGGCAAAAAAGGTCCGTAAGATGATAACAAAGAAAGCAGAAACCAGCAGTGGCATAATTAGAATCCATAACGTATCCTTCATATGCATCATTCGCGTGTAGACCAGATACCAAGGCACAAGGCCACCATTAAACAACATTGTAAAAAACATAAAAAATGAGAAGAAATTACGATGTGGAAAATCTCCACGTGAGATAGGGTAAGCGTACATAGCCATAATGATAAGACTCAGAATCGTGCCCACCACAGTCACAAATAACGAAACGGAAGCTGCATCGATAATTTGCCAATAATCTTTTAACAGAAATTCATAAGAAGAAATATCCCACTTGTTAGGAAAAAAGCTGTAGCCGTTCTGGATAACGGAATTCTCGTCCGAAAACGATACAATAACTACGAGGATCAGCGGCACCACACAAATCGCTGTGTATATCCAAAAGAATATATTAATTAGCAAATTAGATATATTAGATATTTCATTGGGTTGTCTTTGCCGTTTTGTGCGCTTCCCTGTACGCCGTGACGACCCTATTGCTGTTTCTGTCTGGCTCAACACTCCCACCTCCCTTTAAAATAAAGCATCATCTTTACTGATTCGCCGCACTGCAAGATTCGCTAAGAAAATCAATAGAAATCCTACAACAGATTGAACGAGACCCGCGGCTGAAGACATTCCTATATCACCGATTGCGAGGAAGGTTTGATATACATATGTGTCGATAACCTGCGTCGTCGAGTATAACGCTCCTGCATTTCTCGTAACCTGAAAGAATAATCCGAAGTCTGCGTTAAAAATCCTACCTATCTGCAGCAGCGTCATTACTATAATAACTGGGCTGATTAGCGGCAGTGTGATTTTTCGAATCTGCTTCCATTTAGAAGCTCCATCAATTAGTGCAGCCTCATAATATTCATTATCTATTCCAATAATAGCGGCCATATAAATAACCGTTGTATACCCAATCTCTTTCCATATCTTCACGATTACTAGAATCCCAGGCCAATATTTGGACTGTGAATACCATTCGATAGGATCCACCCCAAAGAACGGGAGTAATGTCTTGTTCATGAACCCATGCTCTGCACTCAGAAAGCCGTATACTAAGTAACTTACGACGACCCAAGAGAGAAAATAAGGGAGAAACATAGCGCTTTGATGGAATTTCGATAGCCATCTGCTGCGCATTTCGTTAAACATAATTGCGAAAGCCAGCGAAAAAAATAGCGTCAGTATAATAAACGCTGTATTATACAATAACGTATTCCTCGTAATGATCCAGGCCGTCTCCGTCGAGATTAAATATTTAAAGTTCGCTAACCCGACCCAATCACTACCCAGAATCCCTTTTTGGTAATTGATATCCTTAAATGCAATTACCGTCCCTAACATCGGTATGTAATTATTGATGATTAGAATCACTATCGCAGGTAACATCATCAAATAGAACACCCAATATTTCTTCATTACTCTAAGAAAATTCGGCGTTCTTCCCCTGCCTGGTTTCTTTACTTCTGACAAGCTGACGGAAGGATTCGTCACACTCATTTTTGGTTCCCCCATTCTCCATCATCCCATTCTTAAGCCCCAATTACTCTTGCTTGCCTAACGTTTTGTGTATCCTCCTTACACTCTAATTAAAACATATGATAATTTATGGGAGTATAGGGAACATATTATATTTCTATAAAAAAAGAGACGATTATCCTCGAAAATCGAGGAAAACCATCTCTTCAGCCTCTAATAGAGGCAAAAAATTTAATTAATCATAGCTTATGTACCTTAATCGCATTTATCACAGCCAAGGGCTGGTTGATAATCTTTTCTCTTCATCACAGCCAAGGCTGGTTGATAATCTTTTCTCTTCATCACAGCCAAGGCTGGTTGATAATCTTTTCTCTTCATCACAGCTAAGGCTGGTTGATAATCTTCGTACTTTATCACAGCCAAGGGCTGGTTGATAATCTTTTCTCTTCATCACAGCTAAGGGCTGGTTGATAATCTTTTCTCTTCATCACAGCTAAGGGCTGGTTGATAATCTTTTTCTCTTCATCACAGCCAAGGGCTGGTTGATAATCTTTTCTCTTCATCACAGCCAAGGGCTGGTTGATAATCTTCGTACTTTATCACAGCCAAGGGCTGGTTGATAATCTTTTCTCTTCATCACAGCTAAGGCTGGTTGATAATCTTCGTACTTTATCACAGCCAAGGACTGGTCGATAATTCCTGCCTTAAATTAACTAGGCAATATGTCCTTGTGTTCCCAGAGAGGCCCACATCCGTAGGTGTGGGACGGCCCCTATACTACGAAGAGGGGTGAGGGAGAAGGAACGGAGAGGAAGTTTGGAACTGTAGGAGCGTAGCGTTCGCCTTTATCCTCGGATTTCAACCGCTAATAGCGGTATCTAATCAAGAAATCTGAGGATAACAGCGACCGGAAGTCCAAACATTCCTTGGAGCGACGCTAACCTCACCACTCAGCAACAAACATTCCTTGTAGCGACGCTAACCTCACCACTCAGCAGCTAACCTCACTGCACTTCGGTCCGGCATCGGTCGCGATACTCCTTAGGCGACATTCCTGTCTGCTTCTGAAATACCTTGGTAAAATAACGCCGCTCCTGATAGCCAACTCCCGAGCCAATCATCGTAATACTCTTATCGCTGTTAGTTAGCATAAACTTCGCAGCTTCAATTCGTTGTAGGGTCACGTATTCCACGAAAGTCATAGCAAAACGATTCTTAAACAAGAGACAGAAATAACTGCCACTAATCCCGATCTTATTCGCCACTTCCTCAATCCCAATATCTGAATGGAGATGTTCTGTGATGTACTTAGCTGCTTGGTTCATCAGCTGATCCGGTGTTTTTTTGCCAGAATCATCATCACCTTCAGGGATTTCCTGAAAAATCGGAATGCTATTATACAGTTTATTCTTAAACTGCTTACTACGGATTTTAGCCCCAATCTCCCGTACCTTATTGCCAAGCTCTTCATAATGTATCGGCTTACAAATATACTCTTTAACACCTAGCCGAATCGCTTCCCGTGCATAATCAAACTCCTGATATCCGGTAAGAAGCAGCACCTCGCTATCCAATCCCATCTCCCGCAACTTACCGATAAAAGTTAACCCGTCCATCACTGGCATACGGATGTCACATAACACAAGATCAGGCTGTTTCTCCTCGGCAATACGCAAAGCATCCATTCCGCTTCGCGCCATACCGACAACCTCCATCCCCATCTCCTGCCAAGGCAACACCCTGTTCAGATTATTCAGAATTGGGGCTTCGTCATCAACCAATAATACTTTTAGCATAATGATCTTCCCCCTGCTCGTATTTAGGTATGACACATTGGATAATAGTACCATGACCTGGACTAGAACAGATAAATATTCCGTACCTGTCACCGTATTCAATGCGGATGCGATCTGCTACACTGCGAATACCAAGACCTCTGCGTTCAAGATTCATCCGGTTATCCCGTTCAGCCTTAACTTCTTGCTCCACAGGATCATTCACAATATATTGAAAAATAGCCAACTGAGAAGGTGTAATACCAATACCATTATCTTCAATACGTAAAATCAAATCCCCCTGCTTCTCCCAAACCTTCACAGAAACATGACCTTTGTAATCAATGCCCTCAAATCCATGTTGAATGCTGTTCTCTACAAGCGGTTGTAACGTGAGTTTAAGGATACCGCAACTCATCAATTCATTCGGAATATCGATCTCGTATTCGAACAAATCTTCAAAGCGGAATTTTTGTATATCCAAATAATTGCGTAAATGTTTAACTTCTTCATCCAGTGTAATCTCTTCCCGATCCTGAATGCTGATTCGCAAAATACTAGCCAGCCTGTAGACCATCTCACTAACTTTTTTGCCTTCATTCTGTATAGCGAGAACATTGATTGATTCTAATGTATTGAATAAAAAATGTGGTTTAATCTGTGCCTGCAGAACACGCATCTCAGCTTGATTCTTGCGACGCTGCTCCACATGAATTCTGTTAAACAACCCATTGATTTTATCCATAAGGTCATTAAAACCCTTAGCAAGCAGCGTTAGCTCATCATTCCCTTTAACTTCTACCCTAGTGGTCAGATCTCCGTCTTCAACCCGGCGCATAAAACGAACAATGACGGCGATGCCGCCGGTAATCCGGTTCATAAAAAATAAATTGAAGATCACAGCTGCCAATAAGCAAAGGAAAATCACAGCGACGAACCAGCGAGCAAATACTGTAACTTCGTGAGACAACGTATCCCAAGAAGTCACAGATACCAGACTCCATGGATAGTCCTTCAAATGATACATGGAAAGAATGCTTTTCTCCCCGTTGTACTCTGTTTTGAAACTCTGAAACCCTTTTTTAAAGGTAATCTCTTTATCCGCGAAAGACTGGAAGTCCTGTCCATCCAGCTTTTGATCTGGGTCAAAAAGAATCATTCCATCATCATTTACAAGCATAAAGGAAACATCCTGATTGCTATCCCCAATTTTTAAATTGCGAAATATGGATTCGAACTCCCAATTCTTGATCTGCACAACTAGGATACCTATGTTCTGAAAGAAGCTCAATTCCTTCACTAGCCGAATTTGTGTAAACACAGGTTCAGTACCCGTAAGCTCGGGATACTCGTGAGGAGCCAGCCATTTCGGCACACCATTTAAGTCCATAACTTCCTGGTACAGATCACTTTTTTTGAATGTATCATAGGGTAGCGTTCGGAAATTTTCCTTGTTAAAAAGCGACACGATTTCAGAGTTACCTCTACCGTTAAAATTGTACAAAAATGCATAGCTGATCGATGGATGATTAAACAACAGACTACGGAAATTGCGCTGGCTCGCATTCAGATTCAGTTGCTCAGCATCAGTCAAATCCTGGTTGTTAGGATCATCTGCACTAAGGGCCATATGAAACACCGAGGTAGCAATTCCGTTGTCTGTAACGTTATCCATATCTTTTAATACATTAGAAATACTGTAACTAATCGCTTTAAGTGAGTATTCCGACTGCTGGCTGTACTTTTTCTCAATAGAATTATAAGTCACAAAAAACATAAGCATGCCTAGAATAAATAAAGGAATGATAATCAGGCCCAAAAATGCCGTAAATAATTTATAGCGCAAATTCATCGGCTAGTGCTCCTGACTGAGAATAAGGTTATCCTTTTACGCCACCCGCTGTTACACCTTCAATAATCTTCTCCTGAAGAATTGCATAAATGATTATTACCGGCAGTACGCTGAAGACGATACCGGCTGACATTTGTGCATAGTTCATCTGGTATTGATCACGGAATTGGACCATACCTACTGGAAGCGTTCGCAGCTCGTCATTCGACAGGAAGTAGTTAGCTAGCAAGAACTCGTTCCAATTTCCCAGGAAATTAACAATGAATACCGTAACCATAGCCGGAACCGTTAGAGGTACAATAATTCTAGCAAAGATACCCGGTGCCTTCAAGCCATCCATGACCGCAGCTTCTTCTATTTCTCTAGGTAAATTTCGCATAAATGCTGCTAAAATAATGATGGTAAATGGAATCGCATTGGCGATATAAGGAATGATCAACGCCCAGTGGGTGTTCAGTATTCCTAACTTACGTACGATCGTATAAATCGGCAGCATTAAAGCATTATTCGGGATGAGCATTCCTACTAAAACCAGTGAGAACAAAATAGTATTCCATTTCCCCTGACGCATCCGCGTAACCGCAAAAGCAAACATAGACGCAAGTAGAATGGACACTACAGAGGCAAGGATCGAAATGTACAAACTGTTGAAAAAGTAAGTACTAATCTTGGCATTTACCCAAGCCTCCACGTAGTTATTAAAGACGAATTCCTTTGGAATGCCAAAAGGATTAAGCGCAATCTCATTATTATCCTTTTTCACAGATGAGAATAATACGAATAGGAAAGGAAACAGGATCACTAACAAATAGAATAAAAGGGCAATATGTGGCAGACTCTTTTTCAGGGCGCGTGGCATCAGTATTCAATCCTTTCTGTACGACGTGCAATCAGCAGCTGATAAAGGACTGTAACCACCAGTGTAAATGCAAAGATCAGGACAGCGATGGCATTTCCGTATCCATACTTAAAGTTCGTGATCGCATATTTAATCATGTAAGTTGCCATTACATCGGTTGAACCTGCAGGTCCCCCCTTAGTCATAACGATGACGATATCCGCAGCTTTCATTGCTCCAGCAATGGATAGCATAATTACAACCGAGATGATCGGTACGATTAGTGGGAGCGTGATACGAGTAGCGCGTTGAAATCCCGTTGCGCCGTCAATGGCTGCAGCTTCATCCAATTCACCAGGAATAGCTAGAATCGCCGCTAGTACCATAACGATATAAAATCCAGTCCACTGCCAAGCATTCGTCAACAAAATAGAAAGCATTGCAAATCTTTCATCTGACAGCCAGTAAATAGGATTAATTCCTACTAGACTAAGGAGCTTATTAAAAAGTCCAATGTTGGGCTCATAGATAAACCCCCAGAGAATACCGATAACCGCTGTAGACATAATGGAAGGCATAAAGACTGCTGTCTTATATAAGCCCTTTAACTTCTTCACATTAGAAATCAATAACGAGAAGAATACGATCAACGGTACCTGTATACATACGGAGAAAAGAATAAACCAACCGTTGTTTTTAACGGATATCCAGAATCGTTCATCTCCTAGTGCTTTCTCATAATTACTTAATCCGGCTGATTTAACCGTCTCCGATACACCGTTCCAACTAGTAAAGCTGTAATAAATAGAACTAAAAATGGGGTAAATGAAAAACATCGTGAACAATATCAATGCTGGAAGAACGAAAAGGAAAAATACCACTGGATTTCTTAATGCTTTATTCATGACTACCTCCGGTTGCTTTGACATCTGGCGAATAGTGAATGCTTCAGATCAAGTGCAAACACATATTTTCTTTGATTTTAAAAATGTACCCTGGATTTAGCACCAGGGTACATTCAGTTTGCAGCTATTTATTCAACTGCTGCGTTTGCTTCTTCTTGTACCTTTTGCAAAGCTTCGCCCATTTTCTCAGGAGTCGTCTGATCGCCAATCAGTTTTTGAATTTGAATGTTACTGATTTCTGTAGTTACATCAGCTTGAACAAGAGAGTCAAATGCTGGGAACGAAGATTGTGAGTTGTTAAGTACACCTACGATTTCGCTCATCAGATCATCAGTAATATTCTCATTCAATACGTTTTGGTCAATCTTCATTGCTGGCAATACACCATCTTCAACAAGTCCGCGCAATTGCATTTCTTCATTAAATAAGTTTTTAATAAAAGATTTCACAGCAGCCAATTGACGTGGATCTTTCTCAGCAGATGCAGAGAAACCATAACCATTGTTCACATCGCGCATCAATGCAGTTTGGTCACCCGCTCCGCCTTCAACTGCTGGGATGTTGAAGAATCCAACTTTACCAATCAAACCTTCGCCAGATTGGCCCGTTTTAAATACGGAGGATTTCCAAGTACCATCATACAGCAGGATCGCTTCACCACTAGTGAATTGTGTTGTGTATTCAGCATATTCAAAGCCAAGTTCGCCTTTTTTGAAGTAGCCTTTATCAACCCATTCTTTGTATTTCGCAAATCCTTTTACTACATTTGGATCAGACCATTTAGCTTCGCCTGTTGCAAATTTAGCAGTTACATCCGGACCTGCATAACGTGACCACAGGTGGTTAGCTAACATAAGTGGTACCCAACCAGCTTTGGATGCACCAGCCAAAGGTACTTTTCCATCAGCCTTGATATCAGCCAATTGTTGTTCCAATTCAGCAAATGTTGTTGGAGCCTTCCAGCCCTTGCTTGTATAGTATTCTTTGTTATAGAAGAAACCTTCACCAGAACCACCGATAGGCAATCCATAGATTTTTCCTTCATAAGTGAAAGGATCTAGATTTGAGAATTTATCCTTAATTCCAAGTTCCTCAAGAATTGGAGTCAGGTCAAGTAATTTACCTTCTTTAGCATAGATCTTGGAGTCAGGGCTACCGAACAGATCGAAGATTTCCGGTGGATTACCCGCAGCCATTTCACCACGCAATTTTTCTTTACGGTTTACATCTGAATCTACCCCATCGAGTTTAAAGGTCAGACCCGGTACATCCTCTTGTACTTTGTTAACTACTTCTTCGAGAATAGCCAGACGTTTCTGCTTGTCTGCACCGATTTGAGTGTGACGAATCGTCATTTCAAATGGCTCGTTATTTACCGGTTCTTCTGTTGCTGGAGCATTTGTAGCGGCTGAGTTAGTCGCGGTAGCGTTTCCATCTCCTTTGTTAGAAGACGCATTGTTGTTGCCTCCGCAACCAGTCAGTAAAGCTGATGATACGAAAATCAGGGACAATAGCAAAGTCATACTTTTTTTCATTTCTTGTGACCCTCCCTATATATTGATGTGCTTTACACTTCTTATTATAGAAAACAGACTTCATTATCGTAAGGTTAAGATTCATCCACTATAGGGATAAAAATCTCTAATGTAAGCGGAATCAACTACATGATAAGTTATATTTTATAACATAAAAATGTTAAATCGCTTTATTCATTTGTTTTTCTCATCACAAAAGTTTGTTTCTCTTTAAAAACATTTAATTAAAATATAAAATTAGTCATATTACCTGACATATTCATTTATTATCTACCCCATAAACCACGTGTAACTATAGCATGTCTTTATTAGGAATAATATAAAATCCCCCCTCAGAGGAGCTTTAACCCCTCCCTTTTTACTTCCTCATAACAAAAAACCGCACCTTCAGTGATGATCAACCACTGAGGGTACGGTCTCTCTTAAAAATAGATTTCTATTATACCAATGCCGTTTGCTTACGACCTTCTTCGACCAAGCGGTATGCCCGTTGCACTTCTTCTTCTGTTGGAGAAGGTACTCCATCCAGTTCATAAGCTTTGCCGAGCATTTCCCATTTATAGATACCCATCTGATGATAAGGTAAGATTTCGAATTTCTCGACGCCATTTAAGGTTCCAATATAACGACCTAAGTTAATGAGATCCTCTTCACGATCATGAATACCAGGAACATATACATGTCGGATCCACATCTTACGATTATGGTCTGAGAGCCAGCGTGCAAGCTTCAAAGTTCGATCATTGGATTTACCGGTTAATTTGATATGCGCTTCTTCATCAATATGCTTCAGATCAAGCATAACCAAATCTGTTACATCCAATAAGTCATTAATCTTGTCACCTTCGTTGTAACCATTACTGTCTAATGTGGTGTGCAAATTCCAACGCTTCTTCACTTCCGTAAATAACTGCTTTACAAATTGCGCCTGCAAGGTTGGTTCTCCACCGGATACAGTTAACCCGCCACCGGATGAACGATAGTAGTTTATATATGGCTCGATTTCCGAAAGCACTTCTTCTAGAGTCATTTCTTTACCTTCATCTAAAGCCCAGGTATCAGGGTTATGGCAATACTGACATTTCAGCAAGCAGCCTTGCATAAATAAGACAAATCGAATACCAGGTCCATCAACGGTTCCAAAGGTTTCCAAAGAATGTATGCGACCTTTAATCATAGGATGTCATCCTTTCGCCACGCCAGACTAACAGTCCCTTTTTCAACGATGAAGATCCCTGTCCTTGAGACTGTCATATCCCTATATCGCGGCAATAAAATTTAAAATTTTAACAATTCTCAAACAAGATATTACCGCCCTTGAGACAAGGGCGGTATCTTCCTTGCAATTATTTCAATAGTAGTACTAATTCAAAGATCTTCATGACAGGAACAAATTACATCGAACCGTGGAATGTACGGTTGATTACATCCATTTGTTGTTCATGAGTCAGCTTGATGAAGTTAACTGCATAACCGGATACACGGATAGTCAATTGTGGATAGTTCTCTGGGTGCTCCATAGCGTCCATCAGCTGTTCACGGTTAAATACGTTAACATTCAAATGCTGAGCGTTGTTATGGAAGTATCCATCCATCATGTGTACCAGGTTAGACTTACGGGAATCCTCGTCTTTACCAAGTGCCTTAGGTACGATGGAGAACGTATTAGAGATACCATCTTGTGCATCGGAGTAAGGCAGTTTAGCTACAGAGTTCAGGGAAGCCAAGGCGCCTTTCTTGTCACGTCCGTGCATTGGGTTAGCACCTGGTGCGAAAGGTTCACCTTTCTTACGTCCGTCAGGTGTAGTACCTGTCTTCTTACCGTACACTACATTCGAAGTAATGGTCAGTACCGATTGAGTCGGCACAGAATCACGATATGTTTTGTTTTTACGGATCATAGTCATGAAGGTTTCAACCAATTCTACTGCGATGCTGTCAACAGCATCGTCATTGTTACCGTAGCAAGGGAATTCGCCTTCGGTTTCGAAATCGATCGCAATACCTTGTTCGTTACGAATAGGTTTTACTTTGGCGTATTTAATTGCGCTTAGTGAGTCAGCTGCAACGGACAGCCCAGCAATACCACAAGCCATCGTACGCAGAATGTCACGGTCATGCAGCGCCATTTCGATACGTTCGTAAGAATATTTGTCATGCATATAGTGAATGATGTTCAAAGTGTTAACATAAGTCTTAGCCAACCACTCCATCATCGGTTTGAAACGTTTCATTACTTCGTCATAATCCAGATATTCAGAAGTGATCGCTGGGAATTCCGGTCCAACTTGTGCTCCGGATTTTTCATCTACACCACCATTGATAGCATACAGTAATGCTTTTGCCAGGTTGGCACGAGCACCGAAGAACTGCATTTGTTTACCGATACGCATTGGAGATACGCAGCAAGCAATCGCATAATCTTCACCCCAGTATGGACGCATTACATCGTCATTTTCATACTGAATTGCACTAGTTTCGATGGAAACCTTAGCACAATATTTTTTGAAGGCTTCAGGCAATTTTTCGGACCACAGTACAGTTAAGTTTGGTTCCGGAGCTGGACCCAAGTTGTACAGGGTGTTCAAGAAACGGAAGCTGTTCTTAGTAACACGAGTTGTTCCGTCTTCAGCCATACCACCGATGGATTCAGTTACCCATGTTGGGTCGCCGGAGAACAGATCATTATAGTCAGGTGTACGCAAGAATTTCACGATACGCAGTTTCATTACGAAATGATCGACGATTTCTTGTACTTGTTCTTCAGTCAAAGTACCTTCAGCAATATCGCGTTCTGCATAGATGTCCAGGAAAGAGGACACACGGCCCAGGGACATCGCCGCACCATTTTGCTCTTTAACTGCTGCCAGATATCCGAAGTATACCCATTGAGTAGCTTCTTTGAAGTTGGTCGCCGGTCTGGAAATATCCATACCATGAGCAGCTGCCATTTCTTTCAATTCGCCAAGTGCACGAATTTGCTCGGACAGCTCCTCACGCAAACGAATGATATCTTCAGTCATGGAATCTACTTCAAGCTCAGTTTGTTGTTGTTTTTTGTCTTTAATGAGGAAATCAATACCGTACAGAGCAATGCGGCGGTAGTCGCCGATGATGCGTCCGCGTCCGTAAGCATCAGGAAGACCTGTAATTACGCCGGATTTACGCACAGCTCTCATGTCTGGTGTATATGCATCAAATACGCCTTGGTTATGCGTTTTGCGAATGTTCGTAAACATGTCAACGATGTTTTGTGGAAGCTCGAAGCCATAAGCCTTCGTAGCATCAACCATCATCTTGATCCCGCCGAATGGCTGGATGGAACGTTTGAAAGGAGCATCAGTCTGTACGCCTACAATTTGTTCCTTGTCCTTGTCAATGTAGCCTGGAGCATGTGAAGTGATTGTGGAGACAGTATCTAGGGAAACATCCCATACGCCGCCTCTTTCTCTTTCTTCCTTGCTCAATTGGGAAATAATCTTCCACAGTTCAGTTGTGTTACTAGTAGGTCCTACGAGGAATTCTTCGTTTCCTTCATAAGGCTTAATGTTGCTTGCGATAAAGTTGTTAACGTCAACTTTTCTGGACCATTTACCTTTTGTAAAACTTCTCCAACCGGATTTCACTTCTTGTACATCTTTTTCAATCACCGACATGCTAAATCCCTCCATCTATATTTATATTATATTTGTAGAGATCGCGGGCTTGAAGGTTGATCCCGTGTCTCGTGATCCCAAGAAAAATATGGTTGTTCGAAAATTCACAATCATTGTTCCATATATGGGACCGTTGTTTATATAAACATTTTAGTTTATTTTCTATAAATAGACTGTGACAAATATCACCTTTCCGGTGATATTTGTCACTTATATCTAATCCACAACCATCCTATTATCTACTTAACCAAATATTAATTATCAAATCTTCCGTAGAAAGCATTACGATATACATCTGCAAGTTCAGATACCAGTGGCAGCTTAGGATTGGCAGTTGTACATTGATCTTCAAATGCACGGTCAGCCAAGTAATCTACATGGGATTCAAAATCCTTAGGATCAAAGCCCAATTGTTGGAAGGATTCTTCGATACCCAGTTTTTTGTTCATGTCGCGAATAGCATTGATCAGGCTAGTTACACCTTCTTCAGTTGTGCGAGCTGGCAATCCCAGAATACGGGCGATTTCTGCATAACGCTCGTCAGCTACGAAGTGTGAATATTTAGGGAACGAAGCGAACTTCGTAGGTTTCTTAGCATTGTAACGAATAACGTGTGGCATAAGGATCGCATTAGTTCGACCGTGAGCAGTGTGATATTGACCGCCCCATTTATGCGCCAAGCTGTGGTTAATACCCAGGAAAGCATTAGCAAAGGCCATACCAGCAAGTGTTGATGCGTTATGCATTTTTTCACGGGCAACTCTGTCGCCTTCAAGAGCCGATTTTTCAAGGTATTGGAATACCAATTGGATTGCTTTAATTGCCAGACCATCCGTGTAGTCACTCGCCATAACAGATACATAAGCTTCGATGGCATGTGTCAATACGTCCATACCTGTATCAGCTACAGCAGTTTTTGGCAAGCTATATACGAACTCTGGATCAATGATAGCTACGTCTGGAGTTAGCTCGTAGTCAGCCAAAGGATATTTAGTGTGTTGTTCAGTTGTTTTATCGGTAATAACTGCGAAAGATGTTACTTCCGAACCTGTACCCGAAGTAGTTGGAATCGCTACAAACTTAGCTTTGTTTCCAAGTTTAGGGAATTTGTAAACCCGTTTACGGATATCCATGAATTTTTGTTTCAGACCGTTAAAGTCAGCGTCTGGATGTTCATAGAATAACCACATTCCTTTTGCAGCATCCATTGGGGAACCACCACCAAGTGCGATGATGCAGTCCGGTTGGAATCTGTTCATCATTGCTGTACCTTTTTCAACTGTAGTTGTCGATGGATCTGGTTCAACTTCCGAGAACACTTCGATCGCTACAGGAGTTTGGCGTTGACGCAGGTAATGTTCAACTCTCTCAACATATCCAAGCTTAACCATCATTGGGTCAGTGATAATTGCGACACGTGTGATATCAGGCATTTTGGTCAGGTACTGAGTAGCGCCTTTTTCGAAATAGATCTTGTCAGGTACTTTAAACCATTGCATATTCACGGTACGACGATTCACCCTTTTCACGTTGATCAAATTAATTGCTGTAACGTTTTGCGACACGGAGTTACGACCATAAGATCCGCAGCCCAGCGTCAACGAAGGGATGTTAGTGTTATAGATATCGCCGATCGCACCATGAGTGGAAGGCGAGTTAACGAGAATACGTCCTGTTTGCAGACGGTTAGAGAACTTCATGATTACTTCTTCGTTGTTGGAGTGGATAGCCGAACTATGGCCCATACCACCAAATTCAACAACTTGTGCTGCGCGTTCAATACCTTGATCTGCGTTTTTAACTTTGTAGCAAGCAAGCACAGGACTCAATTTTTCAGCGGACAATGGATATTTAGTGCCTACACCTTCAAGTTCTGCTACCAGAATCTTAGTGCCGGCAGGAACTTGAATGCCGCACATTTCAGCAATTTTCACTGCGGATTGTCCTACGATTGCTGGGTTAACTGCACATTTATCAACGTTCATAGCGCCGCTAGTCAGTTTGGCAGCTTCTTCTTTGTTAACAAAGTAGCAGCCATTAGCGATCATTTTCTTTTTCACTTGATCGAAGATTGGTTCTTCGATAATAACAGCTTGCTCGGAAGCACAGATCATACCATTATCAAATGTTTTGGAAAGAATGATGTCCGTTACGGCTTGATCGATATCCGCGCTCTTTTCGATGAATGCAGGTACGTTACCAGGACCTACGCCAAGAGCTGGTTTACCACAGCTATAAGCTGCTTTTACCATTGCAGAACCGCCAGTTGCAAGAATAAGTGCAACGTCAGGGTTATTCATCAAAGCGTTTGTTTTGTCCATCGTTGGCATTTCAATCCATTGGATACAATTCTCAGGTGCGCCAGCTTTTACAGCCGCATCATGAAGAATTCTAGCAGCTGCTGCACTACACTCTTGCGCAGATGGGTGGAAACCGAATATAATAGGGTTCCGTGTCTTAATCGAAATCAACGCTTTAAACATCGTGGTGGATGTAGGGTTGGTTACCGGTGTGATACCCATTACAATTCCGACGGGCTCAGCAATTTTTTGGAAGCTTTCATAAGCATTGTCTTCAATAACGCCTACTGTTTTATCGTATTTAATTCCGTGCCAGATATATTCTGTCGAGAAGATGTTTTTAGTAATTTTGTCTTCGTAAACCCCGCGGCCAGTTTCTTCTACAGCCAATTTAGCGAGGTACATATGTTTGTCGAGTCCAGCCAACGCCATTGCATGAACGATTGTGTCAACTTGCTCTTGATCCAGCGCCATGAATGCCTCATGTGCTTTTTTCGCTTTATCCACCAAAGTCTGAATATACTCTTCAGCGGTAGTTTGTTTAACTTGGGCGGCGACTTCGTTCTTAACTGCCATCTCCCTCGTCCTCCTGTCAATTTTTAGGTTGTTTTTCTCTACACATTTATCTTATCACATCATTTCCACCTTGTATAGTGAAATCTTTCACAAAGTATAAAGTTTTTTTGATTTGTTTTCAAAGCGCTTTCATTCGATCATATTATAGGTTTTTTACCATTATTTACGCTTTATTATTCCTTAAATCTAAAGTTTATGTTTAAAAAGACAAGAACCGATACCCATTTTCTACCTTTCCGCTCGCAAAAATATTTTAAAAATGCAAATCTAATTTTGTTGACACTCTATTTTTCTCATGACCCTCTAAAAAATAGTCGGAAGCCATCCGTCGTGTTGATTTATAAAAATATCAATAATATAAACATAAAAAAACCGACTCCTAAAGGAGCCGGTTCTGTCCTTCCTTGCCTATTCTACTTTAATTGTATCGAAGAATTTCTCCTGCACTGTTTTTGCAGCAGCTTCAAGCTGTGTCTTGGAATCTGTTCCTTTTTTGGAGAACAGCTCTTGAATTACATTGGACATGGTTGCGTAGTAGTCCTGTGTATTGTATTGCGCTTCCGGTTTACCGTCCAGCAAGCCTAAAATATCAGGGCTGTATTGATATACATTTGTATATTTATCATACACAGCTTTTGTTTTCTTACCGAAGTCAGAATCTGAAGAATAGTAATCTAAGAGCGGCGGAATAAAGTATTTGCCATCCGTTGTACGTTGTTGCAGAACCGCATCCAGTGCTTCTAGACCTTTATCGGAGAAGTAATCAAATGTAATATAACGAAATGCCATTTCTTGCTCGTCTGGTGTTGCATTTGGATTGATTACAAGGTAGTCACCACCAAGTACCCCAGTGTGTTTTCCGCCTTTTTCCATCGCAGGCATTGGATACGTAAGTACATCTTCTGGTTTCAGACCGCCTTGATTCAACGCTTGCTCAATAACACCGTCAGATCCAGCCATTACCATTGCTGTACGACTTTGTTGGAATGCGCCTACAGCATCACCCCAGCCCAGTGCCCAGTCCTGAGGAATCGCGTTTGCTTCCCATCTAAGTTTCTTGTAGAAATCCAGCGCTTTAATCCCAGCCTCAGAATTAAAAGTAGCTACAACCTTACCGCCTTCAATCTTCTGAATTTCACCGCCAGCCTCGAACAGGAAGTTGGTCCAGTTCCAGCCTGCTTCATTCCCTTTACCCATTGGAGCAATACCGGAAATCCCTTTTTTGGTATCAGCTACACCTTTCGCGGTATTCAGCATATCATCCCAAGTCCAATCCATAGATGGAACAGCAACGCCTTTTTCATCCAGCATTTTTTTGTTGATCATTGTGGTTGTTACATAACCCTTTTGAGTAACGCCGAATACTTTTCCGTCAATGATAAATTGGTTTTGGAGAACCGGGTTAATTTGATCCTTAAATTCGTATTTATTCCACAGATCCGTAATGTCAGCTACCCAGCCTTTTTCAACTAGGAATTTTGCTTCTGTAGCGTAAGTGTTAAAGAAGGTTGGAGCTTCATTCGCTGCCATTTTGATGCCGATTTCACTTACATTGTACTGCCAATCGTCTTTGACGATTTCAACATTCGGATACTCCTCTTGGAAACGTTTGATCTTGTCATCTTCCTGTGCTCTAACTTCGGTTAGGTCAGGGGTTGGATAGTGAATTTTGATGGTCACTTTTCTTTGTGTGATATCATCAGTTGGCGCTGCTGTAGCACTGCCAGCATTATCTGTTGCAGCATTCGTTGGCGCAGTAGTCGCTTCCCCTTCCTTGTTTCCTGTTGTGTTTCCGTTATTGTTGTTACCGCCGCATGCGGTTAACAATGATCCGGCCACAAGGAGGCTTAGTAGCACGCTAGAGTACTTACGCATTGAAACTCCCCTTTTCAATTCATAGTTATCTTACATATCGATCATAAAAGAGAAATCGTTTACAAACGAGGTGCATTTATATTCCTTTCATGTGCATGTTTACGATCCGTGACTAAATTCGTCGATCCGCGCTTATCCCTTAACTGCTGATAATGCGACGCCACGCATAATGAACTTTTGGAAGATCAGGAAGACAAGGATCGGCGGCAACGATACGATAAATAGGATAGCGAATTTAATATTCGTATTAAGTGCCTTTACATTAATAACGTATTTATAGATTGCTGTCGCGAGCGTATATTTCTCTTCACTGTGCATAACCAGAGATGGCCAGAACCAGTCATTCCATGCAGTAGAAAAGATAAAGATCGCCAGCGTAGCAAATATCGGAACCGACAATGGCACTGCAATGGAGAAAAAGCTTCTCGGCTCAGAGGAGCCGTCAATCCGCGCGGCTTCAAAAATTTCAGGATGTATCCCATCAAAAAAGTTCTTTAAGAGTAGAAAATAGAATGTATTCGCACCAGCCGGCAGCCAAAAGGCAGCGTACTGATTCAGTAATCCAAGCTCTTTTAGATTGACAAAGTTGGGAATCATGTAGCTGGTCGCCGGAATAAATAATGTCATCAGGAAAAAGAAATAAATTGCCTTTCTGTAAGGAACATTCATACGAGAAATGCTGAAAGCAGACATTCCCAATACGACTAGTGTCACGACCATATTCCCCACAAAAATATAAATAGTGTTCTTAAGGAACATCAGCAGATCAATGTAGTTCATCGCTTCTTTAAGGTTGCTGAAGTGCCATTCCTGCGGGAAAAAATGCGGTGGGAATGAGTTCACCTCTTGATTCGATTTCAGTCCGTTAAATAACGTCATACAGATCGGATACAGCATGCTAAACACCATAATCAAAATAACCACGCACATCAAGCCATAAACGATCTTATTGCTTGTTTTTTTCAAATCATGTTCTGAGAGAATCCCTCTATCTGCGCTCTTCATCTTAGTTGTCCTCCTTGTTAAGCTTGAACTGTAAAATGCCCAAACCACCTAGGACTATGAACATTAGCATGCCAAGCGCAGTCGCTGTTCCATAATCGAGTCGCGTAAAAGCATATTTTACGATCAGCAGCGCATAGGTAAGCGTAGTATTATTCGGCCCACCATCAAGCAGCGCCATTTGTGACTGATACCCTTGTGAAGTCCCGATAATCTGTAATATAAACATCAAAATGATCAAATTACGTAGCGAAGGCAATGTGATGTACTTTATACGTGCCCACACACCCGCCCCATCAATCTCAGCTGCTTCATACCAATCCCGCGGAATGCTGAGTACAGCAGCCAAGTATATTAACATCCCTGATCCAAACTGCTGCCACGTCTCCATAAAAACAAGGGAAATCATCGACCACCTTGTATCTGTCAGGAAGGCAACCTGGTCCACACCAAGCGAGCTTAATACTGCATTGATTGGGCCCACAGGATCATAAAGCCATCTCCAGAGTCCATATAGCACCACACCAGGCATTACAAAAGGTAGGTAAGCCGCTACCCGCACAAAGCCCCCAAACCTTCTCAGCTCCGAGATCATAATAGCAAAAGCAATCGGAACCCAGAACCCGATAATAAGACATAGAAGCATGTAATACCCTGTATTTTTTAACGCGGTCAAAACATCCGGATCACTAAGGGCTCTAGCATAGTTCTCAAAGCCAACAAAGCTATTCCCTTTTACAAAATCAACATGGTAGAAGCTGTACAACAAGCCTTTAAAAATTGGCACCCACAAGAACATTACAAAAATAATCACAGCAGGTACGAGGAACATATATCCCCAAAAGTTTTTCTTCCAGCGGTTTTGCTTGTAAGGTGTACCCTTCAGCGCCGGCGGATTTTCGGATACAACTGCGGTTTGATTCATCAGGCTCCCTCATTCCATTTTTCTTTCAGCATTTTTCGCAAAATGCTTCCTACCTTAAATTGTAGAAAATGAGGGTTGTACTGAACATGTCTAAATCTACCGAAGTAGTATGTGTTTTTACTTCTTCAATTCACTGGGGCTAATCCCATAATATTTTTTGAAAATTTTACTAAAATGCTCCGGTGATTCATAACCTACACGCTCGGCGATTTCGTATCTGCGAAGATCTGTGTTCAAAATCATCTCCCGGCTTTCTTCCATCCGCAGCTTAATTACATATTCCCACAGGTTGTAACCTGTATTTTTCTTAAACAGATAGCTCAAATAATTGGGGCTGACATGGTTTTTCTTAGCCACTTCATGGATGGTTAATCCTTTTTGCGCATAGTTCTCGTCAATATACTCTCTCGCTTTCTCTACAATCAGATTGCTGCGTGTATGAAGCTCTTCTACTGAAGGATCGGTTGTGTAGCTGTTCCAATTAAAATCCCCGTAGTAAAACACATAATGGTCATTGTGTTCATTATTCCAGAGAATGGCTTTGGAGGCTTGACGGTTCAATACAGCCATAAAAGAAAGACCCTTGAGAATCTGGCTGATGCCGATAACTGCATTTAAGTGCAGATATTTTTGAATATTAAAATGAAGACTACGGCCAAGGATATCTAGCCTATTAATTTGGCTGGCAGACGAATCTTCATAGCTTTTTTCATCCCACTGAATAATGATCGTAATCTCTTCATCCTCTGCGTAAAAGGCTGTCGAGTTCCACTCCTGATCCATCAGCTCTTTGGCGATATTCAGCGCGGCATAACAAAGAAGCCGTCTGTCCCGCAGGGTGTAGTGCTTCTCCTGATTCGTTCCAGCCAGAGGTACCTTAATTTTTAAGACGGAAAAATACGGCCCTTGCAGCTTCAGGTTATCCAGCTTTTGCAAGCGTTCTGCATCACACAGTACACCTTCAGGCTCAATGAGCAGCTCATTCAATAACTTGCTGTATTCCGGAAGCGGCTCTTCCAGCCGAAAGCTTTCGTTAATTCCTGACATGAAAATATCCAATTCTGGTGATGGTTTCCCCATCTTAAGCAGCACATTTCGCACCGAATCCAGAAATTGCTCACTATTCAAAGGTTTGATCAAATAATCCTTCGCTCCAAGCCTAACGGCCATTTGCGCATATTGAAACGTCTCGTGTGCAGAAATCACGATGGTCTGTACCCAGGGTTTGGCCAATTTTGCATGCTGCATTAGATCAATCCCGCTCATTGCACCCATCTGAATATCAGTAACGAGCAGGTCTATTTCCTCCATCCGAATGCAGTCCAGCGCTTCAAAACCACTGTTTGCTGTATAAATATGGTCTATGTTTAACCCCGAAGAAGCTAATAAATTGCTCAGCCCTTTACAAATCAAGGGTTCGTCATCCACAACTAATATATTGAACATATCTGTATGCTCCCCTTCCTTAGTCCTGATTCTCTGATTTCGGAAGCTTAACCGTCACCAATGTACCGCCCTCTTTACGAGGGGTATAGCTGATGCCATAATCAGAGCCGAAGTGTAAATGAATACGCTGGTTAATGTTGCGAATCCCGTAACCGCTGGCCGGATTTGGACTGTCGTCATTCAGCACAGCTTCGATGGCCTGATAATCAACAGTCTTATAGCCATTATCTTCAATAGTGATCTCGACGGTATCGTCCACACAAACTGCGCTAATGATGATTTCCCCATCCTCGCCCGTATTTTTGACACCATGAATAATAGCATTCTCAATTAACGGCTGCAGGGTAATTTTAGGAATTAGATTTCTTTTCGTATCTGGATGAATCTCCATTACTACACGAAATATATAATCATACCGGTGCTGCTGCAGCTTGATGTAGGCCGTTGCATGCTCCAGCTCTTCTTCAAGGCTAATCAGCTCCCTTCCCCGACTGAGGCTAATCTTCATAAGCTTGGATAATTCCTTGATCATCTCGGCGGATTCAACGTTACCTTCCAGCGAGCTTTTCCAGTAAATACTCTCCAAAGTGTTGTAGAGCAAATGCGGATTGATCTGCTGATAGAGCAGTTGAAGCTGTGATTCCTTCTGTTTTAGCTCCATCTGGTATTTATAAGTAATTAGTCCATTTAGCCTGCGGGCCATGTCATAGGTAGATCCAATCAGCACACTGACCTCATCGTTACTCCCTCTTTTTGGCGTCTCAGGGACACGATTGCCTGGCTCAAACTTCCGGACGAAAAAAGCTAACTTTTGCAAAGGCGTCATTAATGAACGCCAGAAATAAGTAATCATGATTAATCCAAAAACAGCATAGGCCACAGTTATGTATTGAATCACACTTTTCATTTCGTTTTGTTGCTGCAGCAGCGCTTTTACGGCGATTTTGTAGACTAGCTTCTGTCCTAAGGCATGGTTATTATTGACCACATAAATAAAATCCGAGGTAATAACATCCACGGTTCCCTCCAAATCCTCAGCAACGACCGTCTCCGGCAGCGTAATGATCTCACCAGTATTATTCGTAGTAGAAGCGAGTACACGATTATCCAGATCTGTTAAGTAAATATCACCATCAGGCAACGATATGGATTTAAGGGATTCTCCGATTTTTGCGTCCATTTTGGTAATGACTAAAACCCCAATGGTCTCAGCTTTTCTGGAGATGTTATTGACAGCTCTCATATAGGTAAGAGTCTTCAAGTTTTCCGCTTGTGCACTTAGCTTCCCTGTAAATTTTAGAGATCCGCGACCCTTTTTCTGGACAACCTCCTCGAACCAATAGGGCTCTTCCGCTTTGGAAAAGAAATATACTCCCGCCTTCTTAACCTGTGGGAAATTGGGTGCAAAAAAATAATAATCCTCGGGATCGTATATATAAAGGGAATAATAGATGCCGTCCCCACGCTCCGCTCCCTGCGAGTAACTGACCAACAGCTTCTCTATCGTCTCATATCGTTTAACCCGCTCCAGAATGGTATCCGAACCCGTCATATTAATCTGTTGAATCAGAGGATTTTGAATTACAGTGGTAGTAATTTTATTTACGGTATCGATATCTCGGTTAATAATGGTGAAGTTTTGCTTGTTCAGCTCTACATAAGCATTCGTCACATGGCGCTTCAGAATTTGCTCAGCCTTCATATTCCCGTAAATGTTCAAAAACAGAATCGGCGAGATCATAATCAGAAACAGCAGGATAAGCTGTTGTTTGACGTTTAGCTTCAAAATCGGCCTAATCAGCCTAGACAACATCGAGATACACCTCCGGGTTCAATAACTATATCAAAGTGATAAACGCTTACATATGTTTATTTTAAAGTTTTTTATGTTCATTTGTATGTAGTTTTTTCTGTTGGGCGGATAAAAAGAGCATGATGATATGTCCGCCACTACGTAGAGCGTTTGGGCTTACGATCGCTGTTATCCTCAGATTTCCTGATTTTATACCGCTGAGCGGTAGAAATCCGAGGATAAAGGCGACCACTGGCGTTTCTCCAGCTCCAAACCTCCACTTCGCAACTCCATCAACGGAACTCTAAAAACCGCAAACAGAAAAAGTGGGAGGCGACGTAAAGGACACTGCGTGGGGCTAGGAGGAATGAACTCTATATGGAAGAAGTACCATGTATGTTCTTGAACACTTGAACACTCAAGTACTTCAATACTTGAATGTGCTTTGTTGTTGGGCGTCTGGATTGCTTGATGTGCGATGGTGGCGTTGTAGGGCGTTGTGGGCGTTGGATTACTTAATGTGCGACTTACTACTTATTCGGCGTTTTACATTTCCACACACACTCTTTTCACGATGAGCTATCGGACTCAGATGCAGCTATTTGAACAAATTCCTGCTTTTACGGGGAGGTTCGGACTCCAGAGGCGTTATTCGTTCCAAACGTGTGCGATACGAGGGCTTTTCGAGCCAATAGCGACTATGGGGTCCGATAGGATCGCAAATGAGCCGGATTATTACTTATAGCGACTATGCGGTCCGATAAACTGTTGAGCTTTTTGACTAACCTTCTGAATTATTTACTGTGCGACTTGCTGCTTGTTGTGCGTTTGGATTACTCAATGTGCGACTTACTACTTATTCGGCGTTTTGCATTCCCACACACACTCTTTTCACGATGAGCGATCGGACTCAGATGCAGCTATTTGAACAAATTCCTGCTTTTACGGGGAGGTTCGGACCCCAGAGGCGTTATTCGTTCCAAACGTGTGCGATATGAGGGCTTTTCGAGCCAATAGCGACTATGGGGTCCGATAGGTTCGCAAATGAGCCGGATTATTACTTATAGCGACTATGCGGTCCGATAAACTGTTGAGCTTTTTGACTAACCTTCTGAATTATTTACTGTGCGACTTGCTGCTTGTTGTGCGTTTGGATTACTCAATGTGCGACTTACCACTTATTCGGCGTTTTGCATTCCCACACACACTCTTTTCACGATGAGCGATCGGACTCAGATGCAGCTATTTGAACAAATTCCTGCTTTTACGGGGAGTTTCGGACCCCAGAGGCGTTATTCGTTCCAATCGTGTGCGATGTGAAAGATTTTCGCGCCAATAGCGACTATGCGGTCCGATAGGTTCGCAAATGAGCCGGATTATTACTTATAGAGACTATGGGGTCCGATAAACTGTTGAGCTTTTTGACTAACCTTCTGAATTATTTACTGTGCGACTTGCTGCTTGTTGTGCGTTTGGATTACTCAATGTGCGACTTACTACTTATTCGGCGTTTTGCATTCCCACACACACTCTTTTCACGATAAGCTATCGGACTCAGATGCAGCTATTTGAACGAATTCCTGCTTTTACAGAGAGGTTCGGACTCCAGAAGCGTTATTCGTTCCAAACATGCGCGATACGAGGACTTTTCGAGCCAATAGCGACTATGGGGTCCGATAGGCTCGCAAATGAGCCGATTTATGGCTAATAGCGACTATGGGGTCCGATAGAAAGTCTGAGCTAGCTAAATACAGAGACTTTGCACAAAAAAAGACCGCCCCCAAAGTCATCCGCTACTTTGGAGTCGGTCCCATGTTCATTTAGAGCCTTAGTCTGTCAGCAGCTCATACAATCCTTTTACGACCAGATCAGCTTCCTTCAGCACCTCAGGTTTGCCGATACCTACAACCTCCATCCCAGCAGCTTTACCTGCTTGAACGCCTGCCTCAGCATCTTCAAACACAACACATTCATCCGGCTGCAAGCCTATCTCCTGAGCCGCGATCAGGAACACCTCTGGGTCCGGTTTGGCTAGTGACACTTTGTTGCCGTCAATAACTGCATCAAATAAGTCTGTAATGTTCAGCTTATTCAAAATAAACTCAGCGTTCTTACTGGCTGAACCTAACGCAATCCCAATCCCACGTGATCTCAATCCTGTTAGGTATTCTTTCACTCCAGGCAGCAGCTCCGATTCCTCGAGTCGAGAAATGTATTCTACGTACAGGCGGTTTTTCTTCTCCGCCATTGCCAGCTTCTCTGCTTCCTTAAATTCCAGGCCACCCACTTCCAGCAGGATATCAAGTGATCTCATCCGGCTCACACCTTTAAGCCGTTCGTTATCCTCCTCCGTGAATTTAAAGCCAAGCTCATCTGCAAGACTCGCCCACGCCAAATAATGATATTTGGCTGTATCTACGATCACGCCATCCAGATCAAAGATGGCGCCTTTCATATTTTCCAACATTGATTTGCTTCCTCTCCGTTGTGTATTAATATTTATAATCCCGTTTCGTCAAAGGCCAGTCGAAGGGTCTCACCTGCGGAGCAAGACTTGCCTTCTCCGCCTCGCACCGAGAATACTAAGTCTCCACTGTAATCAGCAGCTGTGATCACAGTGACTTCATCCTTTCTGATCCGCAGTTGGATGGTATCGCCGCGCAGGGTAACCGGAAGCTGAACGGACTGCCAATGTTGCGGCAGAGATGGATTGATGTGCACAACCCCTCCATCGTAGTCCAACCCAGCGAAGCCAAGAACCGCAGCCATCCAAGCACCACCATTCGCAGCCGGATGAGTCCCTCCGATGTAGAGATCCCCTACATATTGCTTAGATTCGCCGGTGAGATCGACGGTAGCCGTACGCATAAAATACGGATAGCCCCAATCCGGTGAACCAATATCAGCAGCTACCAAAGCGTAAATACAAGGGCTTAAGCTTGATCCGTGTTCCGTACGCGGTTCGTAAAATTCCCAGTTCGCTTGTTTCACTTCTTTGCTAAAGGAGTGCTTGAACAAATTCAGCATCAACACAACGTCTGCTTGTTTAAGTATGGTTGTGGTGGTAGCTAAGCCATTGCCGCCGCCAAAATACTCATTTTTATTAAGCACACGTGATTTCAGTTCTGTTAGTTCTACATCCTCCAAGGTGAGGTACCGGTCGAATTGTTCAATAACAAGACTGGCAGGATCAGGCTGTGGAACATAAAAGCTATCCAGCATCGTTTTGAACTCCTCTAGGAATGGCCCTGAGCTAAACTGAGCGGACAATTGAATGTAATCCTCAGGATACTTTTCTTGCAGCAAAGCTGCCGTACGCAAGGCAATCTCAAGCGTCTCTTTAACCAGTGCATTCGTAAAAGCATTATTGTTCACACGCTCATGATATTCATCCGGACCTGTAACATCCAGAATCTCAAACCGCTGTTTAACCGAATTATAGTAAGCGTAAGAGTAGAAAAAGCGAGCGCATTCACAAATGACCTCTGCTCCTCCACTAGTAAGCAGACTTTCATCGCCTGTGAATTGAACATATTTCCAGATCCCATGCACAACGTCACCACTGATATGAACCTGCTTATCGCGGAAATAGGTGCGCATCGGCCGGCCTGTAAATACATCATTCACATTAAACAAAGTACAGGCATCGTCTCCCGTATCCTGACTTTCCCAAGCATAAAATGCGCCCAAAAATCCATATTCCGCTGCCTTACGGCGAGCACCATCCAATGTATGAATCCGGTACATCATCAAGTTCCGCGCTACCTTAGGATCACTGTGCAGGAAAAACGGCAACATAAACATTTCCGTATCCCAAAATACAGCTCCCTTATATACCTGACCCGATAATCCCCGGGCTGGAATAGACACCTTCTCCGAAACTGTAGGCGCAATGATTAACAGCTGATAGATACTATATCTCAAGGCAAATTGGGCAGCTTCATCACCTTCGATGATTACATCACTGTGTGACCATCTCTCATCCCATATCAGACGGTGAGCCTTAAATAACGCCTCATAACCCAGCACCTCAGCAGCATGGACAGATTTAACAGCTTCCGTCTCCGGCTGATCCGCATCAAGTCCAGTATAGACTGCTACATACTTAAACCATTCATACGTCTCACCCGCACGGGCATCAAAAGAAATCCGGCGAACAGCAGCCCCATCTTTCAGTAGCTCCTCACCAAAACTGAATACCGCCCTCTCCGCCACAACCACCGGAATCTTCAATTCTCCGCTAACCGATGAAGAGATCAGCACCTCGTCCTTCAATTGCACCGTTTGTCCGTAGAGATGAGGTCCATTGATATCCCACACATCTACGTCAATTCCCGTCTCAATGGCTACTCGACAGTCTTGTGTGCTGCGAATAGAGTATTTACTAACGAGCAAGTGAAGATTATCCTGGCTTACGAAACGATCTGCGGTAAACGTCAACGTCCCTCCGTCAGATACAGCAAATTCAGTGCTCCGATGATGAATGGCATTTCGGATATTTAGCTCCTGAGTATGAGCGACCGGTTCACGGTCAAGCACACTTAAGAGCTGATCATTACAGAAAATTTTGGTCAACAATCCATTAGGGGCATTAACGGGTTCTCTCCATTTGACTCCTGCTCTGTCATATAGACCTGCGAGGGTGACAGCTGCTAGCTCGGTTTTACTGGATTCCTCCAGTGTGCCGCGATATCCCATGTAGCCGTTGCCTAACATATATTTGTTACCGTTCGTCGTCACAAGCTGTTTATCAAAACAACTATCCTTTACGATCCAGTTCATCCTGCCAGCATCCCTTCACCTAGTGGAAGCGTCTTTCCGGAAGCATCCACTGTAATCGACTGTCCGTACACTATAATTTCGGTACTTCCACCATTAACCGCAGTGATTGTTACTGAATTTTTGTCGACCACAATTCTCAGAAGCACTCCTTCATACAACACTTGGAAGCTATATTCATCCCAGCGTTCTGGCAGGGTTGGCTGAAAGGACAGACGCGCTCCATCCGATCGCATTCCGCCAAAGCCGTAAACAATATTCATCCAAGCAGCAGCAATTGAGGTAGTATGCAACCCTTCACGGGTATTGCGGTTATAGTTGTCTAAATCCAGTCGAGTAGCGAATTCAAAAAACGAATATGCTTCCTCGGGTTTGCCAATTTCACTTGCCAAAATGGAGTGGATCGAAGGTGACAGCGAAGACTCATGAATACATCTAGGCTCGTAGTATTCGTAGTTCGCCAGCTTCGCTTCTTTAGAGAATTGTCCGCTGTACAAGAACATAAACATAAGTACATCCGGCTGCTTAATCATGTCATAGCGATACAAACGATCATATGACCAGTTCGAATATAATGGGAATTCTGTTACCGGAATCGAATGAATATCAATATGTGGCATATCGAAGAACCCATCATGCTCTTCATAAACTCCTGTCACTTCGTCAACCGGAATCCGCATATGCTGCGCCTTATTTTCCCAATCGGTGAGTTCCTCGTCATGGAGTCCAGTTTTTTCTACCACAGCTGCAAAAGCAGCAGGAACCTGTTCTTTCATCTCCCGAAGAGTCTCTAAGGTGTATTCAAAAGATTGTTGAGCCATCAGATTAATGTAACAGTTGTTATTGACCATCAATTGGAACTCATCAGGGCCCATTACGCCAAAATAACCATATTCCCCGCTGCGTTGCCCCCATTGACCACGTGTAGCATAGAATCTGCTGATCTGAATCAGCATCTCAGCCCCTTTACTATGCAGGAAGCTTTTATCACCGGTATTTTTGACATAATGCCAAATGCCATAAGAAACAGCAGTCCCTACATGAAGCTGAAGATTAGAGTGCTGCCAGAGATCACAGCTTTCTGTTCCATCTATAGTAGCAATAGGATAGCAAGCTCCCTCACAATCCACCTCTTTAGCGCGCTGCATAGCCTGTGGCAATGTTTTATATCTGAATTCCAATAAGCTCCGGGCAGCCTTTGGATTATTGAACATATAGAACGGTAAGCAATAGGATTCTGTATCCCAAAAAGCCAACCCACGATATACTTCCCCCGTCAGCCCTTTGGCACCAATATTAAAACCGGGATGATCGCCATGATAGGTCTGATAAAGCTGGAAGATACAGAAACGAATACCCTGTTGATTCTCAGGATCGCCCTCAATTCGGATATCACTTGTCTCCCAGATGCCCTTCCAATAAGCTGTCTGATCAGCGATTATTTGAGTATCCGTCAATTGGCTTGCGGTTTCAGCAAGAGACAGACCTTTGCTCCACAGCTCTTCAGCTGTATGGGCAGAATCACTATCCGAATAGTTCATAACCAGTTTGGTAAAATAGGAGACTTCTCCTTTCGTAAGGTCCAGGGTGAAATTTTGACCAACAAACTTATCACTCTCGACAGCAGTAAGCTGCAACGGCTGCGAGGATTGTAAGGTAAAGCTTGAGAACAGCTTGTTCCCAGTATTCACGGTACTCGCCATAATAGCAGAGGACGCTCCACTTACTCCGCTGCGGAGACTGTTCCACATACATTCGCCGCGTTCTTCATGAATAATGTCGAAATCAAGACCTGCACAAATGTCCACGCTCCCCGAGAAATTAAGGGGTTCAAATTCCACCCGCTGCAACCCCAAATGAGACATAGTCATGCTGACCAGACGTGTAAAGACTACTTTTAGCGACTTGCCATCGTTTAGATGCCAGACTAGCTCTCTCCGATACGTACCCTTACGAAGATCCAACCTACGCACATAATCCGTTACGTTACTTTTTGCTAAATCAAGCTGTTCACCATCTACAGATAGACGTGTATACAGCCAGTCCACCGCATTCACCATATATCTCAGCGAGCGAATAATCCCTTTGTAGTGATTGCCAATATCCAATTGTTCATTTAATCCATTAAAATAACTTCCTTGCAGGGTGTCACCTGAATACCCTTCCTCTGCATATCCCCGTACACCCATATATTCATTACCCAATGAAAAAATAGATTCCGAAGTCCGGTTTCGCTCTGGATCAAAGCCCTCTTCAATAATTGCCCACGGATCAACCTTAAGATATTTGTCTGCTACTTTTGCCATATATGATTTCTCCTTCTCCTGATTTTTGCTCCAATTTCAGGATATCGCTGCATAGCAGTAGAGCCAATGTCCGACCGTAATGAAGATGTGTGCATTTATACGGAGTTGAGATAAAACTAATTTCTTGAACATGAATTTCAACTGTGTTATATGTTACAATCTAACGGGGACGCAAAAAAACAGCGATTAACCCAGTATTTGAGAATAATGGATAGCCGCTGTTCATATATCATAAACGTGAGATCACTTACTCTTTTTTAGTTAAAAAGAATATTACATCGAACACTTTAGAAGTGAAATTTATCACAATGTTGAAAATTCGACACTTTTAAACGATTTTTTATAACCAATTCGAGGGATTTTCAAGGTATAATTAATTTAAAATTTACTGAAAAACTGAGGGAATAAAGGGGATGTCGATTATGCTAAAAGAACATTACAATGTTATCGAAGCCCACGGAAATACAAACTGTTTCTCCGAACAGAATTTCAACAGACTTCTAGTTACAATGAAAGAGCGCATAGTTCCAGAGGGTTCACATCTATTCTGGGAAGGCGACTACTCGGATAAATTGTTTTATATCAAACGTGGACGTGTGAAATTAACTAAATCTACTGATGAAGGTAAAGAACTCATTCTTTATATGTATCAAGCTGGTGATATGGTAGGTCAAGCAGATCCATTCTTCAGCACTAAGCATAGCTTTACAGCCGAAGTGATTGAAGAAAGTGAAGTTGGCGTCATCGAACAAAAGGATCTAGAAATTCTCATCTGCCAACATTGTGACTTTGCTATCGACTTTATGAAATGGATGGGTATTCATCACCGTCTCACCCAAACTAAATTCCGTGATCTAATGATGTACGGCAAACCAGGTGCACTCTGCTCCACGCTCATTCGTCTTGGCAACACCTACGGTGAGAAGAGCAGCGATGGTGAGAATATCCTTATCAACAAAAAAATTACGCATACAGATTTGTCCAACATGATCGGTGCCACTCGTGAAAGTGTTAACCGGATGCTGAGCGACCTGCGTAAAAAAGATGCTGTTGAGTATGAGAACGGTATGATTGTCATCAAGGACCTTGGCATGCTGCAAGAAATTTGCCACTGCGAATTGTGTCCGAACGAAATCTGCCGGATCTAATTCCGTTATAATATACCCTCTATTCACCTCAATGAAACATACATGACCCAATTATTCTGCATAATATAAAATAGAGTGGTCCAAGGCGCCTAATGCAGGTGTCTTTTTTTTATATTCAACAAAAAAAGAGCTAAACCCAAGATCGGTTCAGCTCTAATATAGTTAATTAAAAATGGATCTTAACGGTTGTTGCGAGCACCACGCACTGGTGAGATCACCCAATAGGCCATACCGACGAATACGCCTCCACCAATGATATTCCCCAAAGTTACAGGGATCATATTATGCAGCCATCCAGCTATCGTAATGGTTTCCGGATGATTTGGAAGCAACACAGCAACACTAAGCAGAGTCATATTAGCCACACTATGCTCATATCCGCTTGCGATAAAGGCGAACAGACACCACCAGATTAAAATTAGCTTAGCAGATTCACTTTTAGCGCGTGAGGACATCCATAGCGCTAAACAGACCAGCCAGTTACACAGGATTCCACGAAAAAACAGCTCGGAGAACGGGAGACTCATTTTTTTAGCAGCGGCTGTAAAAATCAAATGCTCCGGCGGCGCAGCACTGAACAACCCAGTCCCACGAATTAAAAGTGCTAAAATCACTGCACCTACCACATTCCCGATGAATACAAGAATCCAGTTCTTAACGGTATCCCAGATACTGGTTCTGCCTGCCAGTGTACTTACAGTAAAAAACATATTATTCCCGGTAAACAGCTCTGAGCCTGCAAATACTACAAGCGTCAGGGCGATGCCGAAGGATGTGCCCATAATAAGCGGTTGGAAAGGAGATTTGGCAGCCGCTAGCGGTGCTCCTAGGGAGAAAATAAGGATAATCCCAATACCTACATAAGCACCTGCCAATAGGGCTGCTAGAAAATATCTTGGTATGCTTTCATTCATTTTGTCCCGCTTACTGACTGCCGTCTCTACGATGCTCTCCACACTTTGCGTAAACATAATACTCCACCCCACCGTTTTCTATTAAATCTATTACTACAAGCTTCGGTGTCTACACGCTCACTGTAACTTTCTCTCCGTCCAGTGTGACTGGATAAGTCACCACACTACCTTGGTCTGGTGCCTGCACCTCACCCGTGCGCAGATCGATTTTCCAATCGTACAGTGGATCGTACAGATAGTGACCTGACACGATCCCTTCAGCAAGCGGTCCCCCCTTAGGATGAGGACTGCGATTCTCTACTGCATAGATGGCTCCGTCAGAGGCACGGAACACAGCCAGTTCAATATTTCCAGCAATCACTACGCGGCCAATTTGCAGCAGGAAATCCTGTACTGATCCTATTGCATACGTTTGTGTGGTCTTATTCATTGGTCTCTCCCCTTCTGTGTGTGTTATATCCGTTAGACTCTTGTTTCTTCAAAAAGCGCAGTACGAGTGCTGCTGTCATTGAGCATTTTTTTCCAAGGATCCGTAACCTGAGTCAGAGCAAAGTCAATCCGTGCGGCCAGCTCTTTGCGGTTATCTTCATTATTCAAAATGACCATTTGAATCTGCTCAAGTCCCATACGCTCAACCCACTCGGAGGTTCTCTCCAAATAATTGCCGGTCTCACGGTAATATTGCATCACAGCGGAGCACACTTCGATCAACTCTTCATCGGTCTTTATTTTGCAGAAGGAGTCAGCGATCCGTGGCTTGATCCCACCGTTACCACCGATAAACACTTCCCAACCGCCATCATTACCGACGATGCCAATATCCTTCGTACAGGATTCCGCACAGTTACGCGGGCAGCCGTTGACAGCTATTTTAAACTTGGCAGGAAAATCAAGACGTTCATACTTACGTTCTATGAGCGCGCCCATTCCCAGCGAATCCTGTGTGCCGAAACGGCAGAACTGTGAACCCACACAAGTCTTAACGGTACGTAGCGACTTGGCATAACCATAACCTGATGGCATATCGAGCTCTTCCCATACTTTCGGCAGATCCTCTTTTTTCACCCCGATTAGATCCAGGCGTTGCCCACCCGTCACCTTCACAACTTTTACATCATATTTAAGGGAGACATCGGCGATTTTCTTCAAATCCTCCGGTGTCGTTACCCCGCCATACATGCGTGGAATAACGGTATAGGTTCCGTCTTTCTGAATATTGGCTCCCATACGTTCATTAACAAAGCGTGATTCCTTCTCGTCTTGATGTGTATCCGGATTTATCATCCCCAGATAATAGTTAATCGCCGGACGGCATTTAGAGCAGCCTTCCTCTTGTTTCCAACCCAGTACATGCATAACCTCTTTAGTAGTACTAAGACCTTTAGCTGTAATCTCAGCAACAATCTCATCCCGGCTAAGCGTTGTGCAGTTACAAATTCCTTGCTTGGCAGACTGCTCAAAACTATCACCCAGGACAAATTGTAAAATTTGTTCTACAACCGGTTTACAACCTCCGCAAGAGCGCGTCGCTCCTGTACATGCTTTTATTTCGTCCACAGTAGTAAAACCATTTTCTATGACCGCATCCACAATCGCTTTTTTCGTAACCCCGTTACAGCCACAAACGATTTCTTCGTCCGCCATCGCTTCTACGGATGTGCTCTTTTTGGCTCCATTTCCGCAGCAGCCCGTACCCATAACCTCTGTATAAATTTCATCGGTCATTACAGCGCCTTGTTTTACTAACTTTTGCAGGTTAGCCGACTCTGTCACATCCCCGAACAGGACTGCACCAACAATGACATTGTCTTTGAGCAGAATTTTCTTATAGGTTCGCTTCCATTCATCTTTGCTTGAGATTACAGCATGTTCAGGAGAATCCATAAACTCACCTGCAGAAAATACATCCACTCCGGAAATTTTTAATTTGGTGGAGACAACAGAACCTTCATATGGGTTTGTATCGCTTCCGCAGAGATGTTTAGCTAGAACCATCCCCTGCTCGAATAGCGGAGCTACTAATCCGTAACAAACTCCGCGATGTTCGGCACATTCGCCAATGGAATATACATTTTGCATAGAGGTCTGCAGATAATCGTCCACTACAATCCCACGATTAACAGCAATTCCGCTTTCTTTTGCCACAGTTATATTCGGTTTGATGCCTACAGCCATAACTACAAAATCAGCCGCAAGTGAAGTGCCATCACTAAATTGTAATCCACTTACTCTCTGTTCCCCGGTCAATTCTACTGTTTGTTTGCCCATAGCAAATTTCACGCCTTGACGCTCTAGCTCAGCCTGCAACATATAGGAGGCATTACGATCCAGCTGGCGCTCCATTAGATCTTCCATCAGATGCACTACAGTAACGTCCATGCCAAGGTTCACAAGACCCTTTGCCGCTTCCAAGCCAAGTAACCCCCCGCCGATTACCGCCGCTTTGTTGTATTGTTTAGCCGCAGCCAGCATTGCATCACAATCTGCAATATCCCGGAAACCCACAACGCCTTCCTTATCACAACCAGGTACAGGTAAAATAAATGAATTCGAACCCGTTGCAATAATCACTTTATCGTAAGAAACAGCCATACCGTTATCTGCAATTACTTGCTTAGAATGCTCGTCAATTCGTGTAACTGTTGTTGCTGTATGCAAGGTAATGTTGTTATCTTCATACCAATTCCAGTCGTTTAGGATGATATCATTGATGGTTTTGCTGCCTTCGAGAACATAGGACAACATGATCCGATTATAATTGGGATGAGGTTCGCTTCCAAAGACCGTAATGTCATAAGCTCCACCTAGCTTCAATATCTGCTCTAGCGTACCTATGCCTGCCATACCGTTGCCTATTAATACTAATTTTTCTCTCTTCGCTGCCATGGTTAGGTGCCTCCTCATTCTTATCCGTTCTTGTTGAACTTTGCTTCAACTTCTCTTCTACATAATGGAATTATACATTTCAAAATTTAAGAGAGATTGTGATTACAGTCACATTAAATGTGAATGTTTTCACATAAAAGTAAGGCAACTTTATTAGGTTATAACTTCCAATAAAAAAAACCAGATCACGGGTTCTGAGCAACCGTTGATCTGGCATTTATGTACTTTTTTTAACGTATAGCCAATAAAATCTCCAATTCATCCTGCACTCTAAGCTTCATGTCCATTCCATTCTCAAGCAGCTGCTTCCCATTCACCTTCATCTTCCAAACTTCATTGCTAAGAGGAGTATAATCACCAATGGATAACACCTTTTTGTTGTCTTCGGTCAACTGCACCACACTGCTGTTCTTCAACAAACCTCTCACTGTTAAATCTTCAGTAAATCCCATAACATATGAATGATTCAAATTCACTTGCTCACTTCCACCATTCACGGTCAACAACACAATTTGAAGGGGTTCCTCTTGTTCCTTAGACATCGCCGTAATTACTAATTTTGATTCATGCCCGACTGTTCGACCCCAATCCTCAGGTCCAATGGTCTCCCCATCCATTTGCAGCTCCCAATTCATTCCTGGACCGAGTGAAATATTATTTACCGTTAGAATGCTTGTGTTATCCTCAGAAAAGGTGGCCTTCCCACTACCTTTCAGTAGGTCAAAGATCGTTATCCCTTTTCTGTAGCTCTCGCTAAGCTGCTTGTCCAAAGGGTTGGTAAGCAAGTCATTTCCCGCAACGATAAGCGAAAGCGTAGGCCCGTCTGATCCTGCTAAGCCATTATTCCCTTCATTATTAATGTCAGCAAGAGTGGAACACCCACCTATTATGAATACGATGACTAATCCTAGTAACAACCTCCACATATATTTCGTGGGCATAGTGACACCGCCTTGTCCCGCCTAATGACCACACAGCGTCTCAGGCTTGTAGTAAGTTATGCATACTGTCTATTTAAGAATAACGTAAATAAGCTTTGTTCTCAAATATAAAAAAAGTCCCCTAAGGGACTCTATGAAAACTCATTTTTTCTACTGGAATCTAGGGAACAATATATTATTCTCCAGATGAACATGTTCAAAAGTCATGCTCTCCAGCTCCTCTAGCCGGGCATAAGTCAAACGATAGGTTGTACAAGCATGAGCCGGTGGGGTGAAATCAGCTGTTATTTTGCGTATTTGTCTCAATATATCGCCTGCTGTGTCATGTTCACTCTCAAGGTCAACTAATGCCTCACGAAGTATGGTCAGCCCTTCTTCACTTGGATTGGCATCATACGCTAATAATTTTGGAAACTCGTCTTCCTCTTCTTTAGCTGTATGCTGAAGCAGATCTTCCTTGAGTGCATTAAACAAACTATATAACTCTTCTAAATGAGGGGAATCTCCGCCATGAACCCGGTATACCTTAGTTACATTTTGGCTAATCAGGGGCAGCTCTTCACGCAGGTAATGGTGATGTTTACTCACGATATGCTCGATTAACTCTGCAGAAGGTGCTGTGTTCCATGCGAGTTCTTCTTGAGGTACCGGATATTCCTCGAACAGCTTGTTGAGATCACTAATGATCATCTCTTGATCTAGTCCACGCTCTACAGCTGCTTCAGCAAGAGGTTTGGCGCCTCCACAGCAGAAATCAATCCGTTTGGACTTGAAATAATCCGCAGCTTTTGGGAATTGCAGTACAATATCTTTTACCAGGGCATCTGGAGTAAATCCAGGTTGCACCGATTGCTTATGCTGTAAATCCGAAATTCTATCATTAGGTTGTTTAGTTTCCATAATAGTTCCTCCTCGGGATATGTGATCAGGTTCTGAAAAAATCTTTTCTACCTGTTCACCTTAACCCTGAAAGGAGTTTTGACTTGTGATTGTACTCACGAAAATTGTATCTCTTTGTTGAACGAAAAAGGTCAATTATGGTGATCTCTGACCACAATCAACCTGTTTACATAACGCTTTAGCGTACTTTAGGTTAAAATTACCAAGCATTATTGTATGTACAAACGAAATGACGAAATTTTATACAGGTATTATATGTGTTATTGGCTGAATAATAGATTACTTAGGCACTCGGTAGCCCCACCAAAAGAAGAAGCTTGAGCAATACTTAAAAAGTTTCTTCTGTTACAGCCTTAAAAGGAGCGTGTCCAGTTTCTGCATTTCTTAATAAAGTCGGCTTTCTAAACCTTAAACTGCACCGCAACTTATAAATAGCCGTGTCTTCATTCATTTCAATGAAGATTACATCTATCCATATTGGTACTAATGGTTCTAGTCCACAAAGTATATTTATAGTTTTATCCAGCGTTAATTGCTTATTCCCAATGTTTTCTTCACTTAAAATGTTTAGCCTCATCATATCATCTGCACCGTTTAGCGGCTTGTCTTTTTCTTTCACAGGCTCTATAACAAATTTACAATCGGTAAAAATCAATCCTTTCTTTCTTGATATTTCCTCAATAGTTTTTAATAAATTCCCTTTAAAAATATCTTTATTCATCTGTTTTATCTCTTCCACGTTCATCACCTACTTTATCTGAATACTAGAAATCTTAACAAGTTCATTTGTATTAACGTAACCTGAAGGAGTTGTTTCTATGGTGTATATTTCAAGCCATGCATTTTTAGTTTTCACCCCTATTTGCTCAAGAACTTGTGAGAATAATTTTGCTTGCTCAATTGAAGGAGTATAGTGACCGGATAAGTTAGATATGCTTCGGACCTGTCCCTGATTATTAAGTTTTAGCTTTCCTGCCGCTTGAACAGACTCCCCATTTGCCAAAAAGGAATGCCCTCTCCCAATATGAAGTTTGCCATTCATGTCTACAACAAAATCAACCTCGGAAAGACCACTGTTATTTTTCAAGTATCCATTTTCGATATTGAAAGAAAACTCTTTTCCAGTTTGAATATCATTTGGAAACCTATTATTGATTTGTTGAACAGGTTTAACATTTCCAGTCCCCTCAACCGCCTTCACGTGTATGTCACTTGGTTGAACCTTAACTTCCGGTAGTTCTATCACGGGTGTTTTAACAGTTTGCTTAGGAATTTTCACCGAACCTTTAGGCAGCTTTAAGTTCTTATTCAGCCCCCCACGGCTAACGCTAATTCCTTGGAAATTATAGAGTATACCACTAATAATAATGGAATACGCCTGTAATTTCGATATCTTTTCTCCTGTGAAATAATTATAACCTTCTGTTGCCGCTATCGTCTGTTCCAGTATGATATCCACACCTGGTTCTTCTCGCTCTAGCTGGATATCTCCATTTCTAATAGCTTCCTGATAGGCGATGCTCGCTTGGGCTGCTTTTTGATCTGTCACACCGTTTTTACTGAGGACCCACGTATTCCCCATTAACTTTTTATCATATTCACTAAAATCAAAGGCTGATTTGCCCTTTAGTTGATTCTCTGCTTGTTCGATTTCCAGCCGCTTCCCTGCCAATTGACTCTTGGCCTGCTCCCCAACACCTTCCTTTTGCATCGCCATTCGCAGTAGTAAGAGGTATTCTTCATTTTGGAGTAGGGGCACATTAGACGTCGTGATCGATGGATCATAATCACACGCCTGTACCGCTGGCCTCTTAAAATTAGCGCTTAAATTCTTACCCAACTGGTACTGGACTTCGCCTATACCCAAGGATTCCAGCTTCTTACGTGCGTCATCCGCCAGCTTATGCATTGCATCCATTTGCGTCCGATTTCCAAACGCCTGATATACCTCATAGGCGGTCTGTGCCTTTGCGATTTGATTCCGTGCCTGGTAGATATCCTTCAGCTTGCTTTGTGCGGCAATGGAATCAATCGTTCCCAGTCCCGAATTCTTAACAGTTGTTTGAAGCTTCTTCACCATAGGATCGCTATCCAGCTCATCCTTTCCCATTAGAGCAGCAATCGAGGTGATCAGATTCGTGACCGCCTTCTGAGCTGCTGGTGGGATCGAAAACTGCCCAATTGCGCTGTCTCCTCCTAGCCTTCCGAACATACTTCCTAAAGCGCCAAACTGCTGAAAGAGTTGATTCATCTGGCGTTTATTCTGATCCTGAACACCTTGAACACCCTTTACAGCTGAACGAATAATATCTTCAAGCTTCTCAGCCTCTACCGTCAATTCGTTGATAAGCACTTGGGCTTTTATCTGGTTTGATCCCAGCGGGATACCATCCCAATTATTTATTTGACCTTTCAGTTGCAAGTACAACCGATTGGTGTCCTGGCTAACCTGTCTAATTTTTGTCTGCAGTCGTTCAACTTCGTCTTCTTTGAATACCATTTTGTTAGATGCCATTCATGACCTCCAGTTCTTACACTTAGACCATCCAATGTGCTACACTCTTCGACTCATCATTCCAGAGCTTTATGTACTATTTTATCTTTAAATACTTAAGTAACAGGAGCGCATATCTAACCTATATATCGGCTTAACTTCCCATTATTTTACTTTAAATCCTTTCTTTTAATTTTTTAATTCTAATTACTGCCCTGAAAATAGCAGATAACAAAAACAGGTCAATCATGGAGATAAATCTCCACAATCGACCTGACACTAAAATCTGTATCTTCTATTGAACATAAGCCTGCATATACGTTCGCTTACCCTTTGCGTCCTTCAAATAAGGTCCTAAGCCAGCAAAGCGGGAGTGATCCATATAAACACCAGTCATCCATCTGCCTTCTGTTAGGCCTCCGTTCCATTTGAGGACAAGGTCAGGGGCGGATATCCATTCCTGATATATCTTTATATTCTGATCTTTGTACTCTTTACAAGGCTTAGACTGCTCCAGAAGACGTAGATCATTAAGGTAAGTTGGCACGAAATAAGAGGATATCGTATGCAAATCATCTTCATCAAAAAAGGGCTCATCCCCTAAAAAGGGTTTGAATAATACGGTATTCTCGTACATGGACCAAATTAGGGCTTGTAGCACCATGCTTTGGCGAATGCCATTATGGAACTTATATTGTCGTTGATTACTGGCCACATTCACTTCTTGAAGAGGTTCCGTCGACTCCAGACAATGCCGTTCACAGCCGATACATTTCCAGCCAGAAGGACTTTGAATCCATTTTTGAAAAATAGTCCCGCTATCATTGTTGCCTTTGTAGAGTGAAGAGATAATGCTGTAAGGCACGCCAATCCACGCATCCCATAAGGAATCTGGAAGATGGCTATGCAGCATGAACAACGTCTTGTCATAGATGAGCTGTACTTTGATCGAAGCGTTCTCCAGCTCAGCAACATCCTTTTTTCCATACGTTATTTCCCGGGAAAACAGGGTGGTCTTCATCTCCCTCGCCTCCTAATAGTTTTGCTATGCCTGTACTCCAGCTGAGTAGATTTGAGCAAAAACCAATATTGCAAGCGTTTCCATGCAAGGAACATACAACGTTTTTTCTATTATATTACAGATTTTTTCGATCTGTGCAAGGTTTTTATTTAAAAATTGAAAAGCCCTCCTCCGTTCTTCAGGAAAAAGGGCCACAACACGACTTTGATTTCTACTCTACCCAGCTCTCAGCCCAAGACTGAATCTGCTGCATAACAGGCTCCAGCGCACGGCCTTTGTCTGTTAGTTCATATTCAATACGCACAGGTGTTTCCGGGTATACATGTCTAACCAGAATACCCTCACCTTCCAAATCCTTCATCCGCTCGGACAGCATCTTATCGCTCATTGAAGGAATGAGGCCGGAAATATCTTTAAACCGCTTCGGTCCACTCATCAATGTCTGAATAATAAGTCCATTCCAACGTTTGCCTAAGAAAGAGAAGGCTGTCTCAAATCTGGGACACATCGAAATTTGATGTTCTTCCATTGTTCTCACCTCTCACTAGCGAAACTTACTATTAGTTAGTATATATAATATTAACACATTTCATCCCTGATGAACATCGTTTACTAAAAAAAGTTCATCTGACATTATCATTATATCCTCGTTGTCAATCCCCTGTATGTGCTTTAGATTCCCTTTTAGAGATCGCTTCTGTCACGATTTGCGCCAAGTCATCATTTCCGAATAAGGAGAGTACGCCCAGAACTGTGTCATCAGAAATATCCCCTGCTTCCTCCGCAGAAACCGTTAGGGCAAGCGCTTTTCGCAAGGCTTCATTCCCTTCTTGCTGTGGATAAGCCTGTAAATATAAACTGTGCGGGTCGAGTCCTTGATTCACGCACCACTGGGCGAATACAAGGATCATCATCTCTTCCTCACGCTTATAGCTTTCGATGATTTGTTCCTCCACTAATTTACGGTTGTCTTCCATATTTTACTCCTTTCTTAGAGACCTCATTCAGCAAGCTGAGCTGCCAATCTATGACTAGGCAGAACTGCTGAAGCAGCAATACTGCATAACTCTGGTGTATTTATATTGTTCAGGAAATGATCTACCACTCCACCAAAACCTCTTCTATCCAGCACCGTATCCCAGCTTCCAAAGCTCTGGGTCCGTGGCAAAGTATTTTTTTCATATAAGATGGCTTGGTCCAGATCTGCCACTTCCACCGAACGTCCATTACCGTGCAGCTCCAGCTTCTCCAAATCAACACCCGCCTCACGAAGCATGCTATACATCCCCACTGAGCCTTGCTCCCAACCCAGCATTCCAGATGCCTGCACAAGTCGCCCCTCTCCATTGGATTGAAGATTACTGCGAAGCAGCTCATACTGATCTCCACATAACCATAACAGCAGATCAAGCATATGAATCAAGTCGTCATGCACAGTCTCACGGCTGCTGCCTAACTGCAGCTTTGTGCGATGTTTAATCGCATGGCAATGGCTAATGCCTCCGGCTTCCTCGAGCCAACTCTTGGCAGTGACATACATTGGGGCAAACCGCCGATTAAAGCCCACGCCTAGCAGCAGCCCTTTATTTTCTGCCAGCTCTGCCATCCTTCTGGATTCTTCCAGATCATAGGACAGCGGCTTATCTACATACACCGAAATCCCATGTTCGAGACATTTTGTTACTATATCATAATGGGTCGTCGTTGGGCTATGCACAAATACTGCATCCAGGTCCCAAGACAACAGCTCGTCCAAATTTGTCGTTCCTTTAGGAAAACGGTAGGCATTAACAGCTTGCTCTACTGTTGTGGATGAGTGACTGAGAACCCCCACTACCTCAACTTGTCCATGCTGAGAGAGCAGTGGCAAATATACTTTGCGGGCGATATTGCCAATCCCGATGATGGCGACTCTTTTGCGTGCAGAAACGATCACTGATTTAACTCCCCTCTTTATAATTCAAGAATTTATCTCTCTCTTTGTTCTCTATAAATGTTATTATACCTGCTTGGCGTTCGCCGACAATGATCTTCACTTCAATATTTACTTTTTATCCCGTATGATGAGATGAATGAGTGGAAGAAAGGGTATATTAGCTATGAGAAAATGGTTCTCGATTATTCTTTATGTTTCGGGCACAATCCTTGCGTTTATCTACAGATATGACATCCTTAGCTGGATGAAAGAGGATCATAATCTTTTCGGCTCTATAGGGATCGCAACTTTACTGGCTCTCTTTCCAGTTGTACCGTACAAAGCGGTCATCGGATTTTTTGGTTATGCATACGGAAGTTTGGCAGGTGCTTTAATTTGCTGGGTAGCTACAACCCTTGCTGCCGCATTCCTTTTCGGCGTAGTGAAGTTCTTATTTCAAGATCAAGCGAGAGCTTATCTGACTTCTATTCCCCTACTCGAGAAATTCACAAAAGGCATAGAACGGCGGCCCTTTGCTTCTATTGTCTTAGCACGTCTCTTGCCGATTATCCCGCAGACAGCAGTTAACATCTATGCCGGAGCAGCCGGGCTGCCCTTCTGGAGTTATCTAGCTGCCTCAGCTATTGGAAAAATCCCAGGCATCGCCTTGTATGCCTTCCTTGGGGATCAACTGTTCCAGAACCCTGGAAATGCGATTATAGCCATCATTGTTTATGCCATTGTGCTTATTATAGCCGGACTAAGCTTTCATTACAGTTCACAGGAAGTAAAAAACACTAGGTAACAGAGAGCTTATTTGGCGTAAGCTGGCAGGCTGTGGTTATTTGCTTTATAATTAGATTGTGATCTATTTAATTGCATTACATGAATGGAGGGATATTAATGAGTGAACATCAGACTAACCATATAAATTCCAAGGCGGAAAAAGCAACCTTTGCAGGTGGATGCTTCTGGTGCATGGTCTCGCCGTTCGAGGAATTGCCAGGCATTATTAGTGTCGTCTCCGGCTATACTGGCGGGCATACAGTGAATCCTACCTATGAAGAGGTATGCTCCGAAACTACAGGACATGTTGAAGCCGTACAAATTACGTTCAATCCAGAAATTTTCCCTTATAGCAAGCTGCTTGAGTTATTCTGGCAGCAAATTGACCCAACCGACGCGGGTGGACAATTCCATGATCGCGGCACCTCTTACGGAACGGCTATCTTCACCCATTCTGAAGAGCAGAAGCAACAAGCAGAGGCTTCCAAGGCAGCTTTGCAAGAAAGCGGCCGATTCGCTAGCCCGATTGTTACCCCGATCCTCCCGGCAGCAACCTTCTATCCTGCCGAAGAATATCATCAGGGCTACCATCGTAAGAACCCGGGCCACTACAAACGTTACCGTAAGGGTTCCGGACGAGAGGATTTTATCGAAACCCACTGGACACATAAAGAAGACAAACTAAGCTTGAAAGAACGTCTGACGCCACTTCAATATGAAGTCACTCAGAATAGCGCTACAGAGTCACCTTTCCGAAATGATTTTTGGGATCACCACGGAGAAGGCATTTATGTAGATATCGTATCTGGTGAAGCATTATTCAGTTCGCAGGATAAATACGATTCCGGTTGTGGCTGGCCCAGCTTTACACGTCCGATTCGCGATTACGCCGTGAAGGAAAAGACGGACCTCAGCCATTTGATGGTTCGCACAGAAGTGCGCAGCAAAGTAGCAGATTCCCATCTAGGTCATGTCTTCGACGATGGTCCAGGGGAAAACGGCCTGCGCTACTGCATTAATTCAGCGGCACTGCGCTTTATACCAAAAGAGGATCTGGAGAAAGAGGGCTATGGCGAGTATCGTGTACTCTTCCAGCCTGCCTAATCTTCGATAAAAGCGAAATACTGTACTGTCTTACAGAAAAGAAAAGCCTCCAATTCACGGTATACCATGAATTGGAGGCTTTTTAATTCATAGGAGCTTATTCTTTATTCTCGTCCTCGTTAGCTTTCTTATCCTTTATTGAGGTTGTCACCTTTGGCTCTGCTGGTCCAGGGAGTACCGCCTTGTTCAGTTCCCGATTTTCCTGCCGTATCCGCTGGGTCTGCTGCTCCCGTCGTGCACGGATATTTTTGCGGGCAAACCAAACGATGACTAAAATAATGCCCGCACCGATTAGAATCGGCAATGCACCTGCAAGAATTACAAAAATCCACTGAAACATAACAGATAGTGCGTTCAGGCTTCCTTTTAAAGCATCCGATGCCCGTTCTAGCAATGGACCTTGCTCTGCCTTTTCCTTCACGGCTAAGCTCTCATCCGTCTGGTACACTCTAAGCTCTACCGTTGAAAAAGATACGTTCTGATCTATATATCGCATTCTGCCTTTGATCTGCTCAATCGTTTCTTGAATCGAACCAAGCTCGTTTGCAAAGGCGACCAGATCACTTGATTTCGTTGCTTTTTTCATAAACTCTGTGTATTGAGCTTCCATTAACTGCTTTGCCTTTAGACGCGACTCCAGATCAACATACTCCTCCGAGACATCCTGACCTTGAATACTGCGCTGTAGCGATTCGTGTTTTACTTTTTCCAAATTATTCAGAAAAGGAGAGAACCCGGAGGCAGGCACCTTAAGGATAAACGTCCCTCCTTGCTCATATTGCGACATGTTTTCGTTAAACTCTATAATATATCCTTTAGCCATCGTTACCATGTTGCGGATTTCAGTCTGAGCTTTACCGTAATCTTCTACTTCCATAGTCAGATTGGCATGATAGATTAGCTTCTTGTTCAATCCTTCCACGACATCACTGCCCGTGAATCCCGCGTTCCCTTGATCCGTGTTCTCTGATGTCAAACCTTTTTCAACTGGGGCTTCGTTGCCTCCCGCTGCTGTCTCAGCTTCTGTTGAGGTGCTCTTATCCGCTAATGTAGCTTTCGAAGATTGCTCAGTGGTTGCTGCAGCAGAATTACTCGTATTTCCGCCGTCACCAGCTAATTTGTCTGCCGCCGAATTGTTATCACCCGAGCCACAACCTGCCAATACCACCGCAAGAATTAATAAACATAAGTAATGCAGACCCCATTTGCGCATTCTCATTCCTCCAAAAGTGTAGTGGTTATCCCTAGCATTGTAACGTTACGGAATGTCATGTTCTGTACAGATCTCTTCCGTCTCTCATTTCTATAACGCCCCAAAACTTGGAAGGTTGCACTGGAATATGGAATTTCGGTAAATTTCTTTTGGTTTTTCTTGTTGAATACACAAAAAGCCGCATTTCTGCGGCTCTTATTGGACATATTTTTGATGTGGGAAGGTGACCCGAAAGTTAAAGAACTTATTTGCTTACAAACTCATTATTTGGTACAATTACCACGTCTAACCTAGTAAAAAAAGCCAAATACCCTCTATTCATAATGAATGAGGGCGTGACACGGCTTTGTTGAGACAAGCTCCACCTTGCTGAACAGAGCCGTTCATTGAATGATACTATCAATTACTATAAGGGGAGGTGAACCCTCATGGCAAAAGACGTAGTTTGTGAAGTTAACTCCTGCACCCACTGGGCAGAAGAGAACAAATGCAGCGCTGAATCGATCTTCGTAGCTTTCCACAGCTCCCAAGAACCAAAACGCGCAGAAGAAACAGATTGCAAAACTTTCGAAAGTAAATAAGTAAATGCCTGAAGGGACCCTCCACGGTTCCTTCTTTTTCTTTTTCATTCTAACAAGATTGAGAATTATTATCAAGTAGCTGATTATAAAAAAATAAGTGAACTAAAAAGCCAGGGTAAATTACCCTGGCTCTAATTTATTTATGTCTATTTTGATGCAATAACCCCTGACTTTTCCCTCGCAATAGCAGCAGCGCTTACCATGTTACGTAGTGCATCCTCTGTCTCCTGCCAGCCACGTGTTTTCAGACCGCAATCCGGATTAATCCAGAACTGTTCAGGGTCCAGCACCCGCAGCGCACGATCGATATTCGCCGTCATTTCTTCTACAGCCGGAACCCGCGGGCTATGGATGTCATACACTCCAAGACCGATTCCTTTATCATAGGCCTGCTCCTCAAAGCTGATAATCAGCTCCCCATGGCTACGTGAAGTCTCAATGGAGATTACATCAGCATCCATAGCCGATATGGAATCGATCATGTCATTGAATTCGCTATAGCACATATGCGTATGAATTTGTGTCGTAGCCTTCACATGGTTCGTAGCAACGCGGAACGACTTCACTGCCCAGTTCAGGTAATGCTCACGGTCTTCTGCCTTAAGCGGAAGTCCTTCACGTATAGCCGGCTCATCCACTTGAATCATTTCGATGCCTGCATCTTCCAACGCTTTTACTTCATGGCGAAGGGCAAGAGCAATTTGATTGGCTACCTCTTCCCGGCTGAGATCATCACGTACAAATGACCAATTGAGGATAGTTACAGGACCCGTCAACATTCCTTTAACCGGAAGCTTCGTCAACGATTGTGCATAGACACTTTCTTTAACAGTCATAGGCTGTATAAATGCAACATCCGCGTAGATCACCGGTGGCTTAACGCAACGGGAACCGTAGGATTGAACCCAGCCATTACTAGTAAACAAGTATCCATCCAGCTTTTCTCCGAAAAACTCCACCATATCTGTACGCTCGAACTCACCGTGGACCAGAACATCCAGACCTAGCTTTTCTTGGAAGGTAATTGCATCCGCGATCTGCTCACGAACAAATCCATCATAACGCTCCTGATTCCAGACCCCTTTACGCCATTTCAATCTCGCCTGACGCACTTCTACTGTCTGCGGGAAGCTACCAATTGTAGTGGTTGGCAGAAGTGGAAGCTGCCATTTCTCTTGCTGCACCTTTAAGCGTTCAGCAAAAGGCAAACTGCGTTGGTCCGGCAAAGCTGCAAGTGCAAGCACTTGCTCCGCCACATCCTTACGGCCACGCTCAGGTAGTGCGCGGAATGCTGCAATAGCTTCACGACTAGCGGCCAGCGCTGCTTTAGAAGCTTCTCCTTTATCTGCGAGGGCTGCTCCGAGCAAACTAAGCTCTGCAAGCTTCTCATCGGCAAAAGCTAACGCATTCTTAACTGTCGCCTTCTGCTTCACCTCACCTTGAACGGTGACTGGGACATGCAGCAGACTGCAAGAAGGCTGAAGAATAAGACGATCAAGCGGCACATGAACGCTGAGCTTTTCTACCAGTTGCAGCTTAGCGTCTAAATCGGAACGCCAGATGTTCCGTCCATCAATAATTCCGGCACCCAGCCATTTGTCCTTCGGCCAGCCAAGACGTTCGATAGAAGCCAGATTCGCTCCACCATCGTGCACAAAGTCAAGACCCAAGCCTTGAACAGGCAACTCTAGCAGTGCCTCCAACGGTTCAGCAGCTTCGAAATACGTCTGTAAAATAATATTCAAGCCCGGCACGGAGCCGGCAATTTCTGTGTATATCGAGTTAAGCAGTGTTAATTCTTCTTTACTTATGCCTGTAACAATCGCTGGCTCATCGATTTGTACCCAGCTTACCCCTTCTTGCTTCAGTTCCTGTAGCAGTTGAACATAGACTGGAACAAAACGTGCAGCAATCTTGGCGATATCTGCCGCTGCGTAACCTTTGGACAGCTTAAGGAAGGTATACAGACCTAAAAGTACCGGTTTACCTTCAATCCCTGCCTGCGATTTAGCAAAACGATAAGCCGCTAGAGGTTTATTTTCAGTCAGGCGTGGTGTTTGTGTGCCGATCTCTGGAACGATATAGTGATAGTTCGTATTGAACCATTTGGTCATCTCACAGGCAGTAGCCTCAGTATTACCACGGGCCATTGCAAAATAAAGATCAAGCCCGATGTCGCCGCCATCATACGTGTACCGTGGAGGTACAATTCCAAACATAACAGCCGTATCCAACACATGGTCATAAAAAGTAAAATCATTCACCGGAATAAGCTCAATTCCTGCCTCTTGCTGGGTCTTCAAATGCTGCAGCTGAATTGCTGCCATTTCGGAGCGGAATTGCTCTTCATTTATTTTCCCCTGCCAGTAGGCTTCCAGTGTCTTTTTCCACTCGCGGTTCTTTCCGATTCTCGGATATCCAAGATTACTTACTTTTACTTTATTCGTCATCTCGATACACTCCCTCTTCCATCTCTTATTTCAAACTCCAAAGCTACTTGCTTTCCTATAAAAAAGAGCGCCCTTCCCTAAAAAAGTCAAAGGGAAAGACGCCCATGATATACCCATGGTTAACGTCTAACACCTCCCTATCTTCCGTAGGTGAAGCAGTGCTGTTGAAACAGGCAGGTCTCCTGGCTAGCGGCGTCAACATCTTGAGCAGTCTTCCCAGCAGTAGTAAATTGCCAGTGACCTCTGTTGCTCGAGATTCTTCCGTTACAGTGGCGGGACCGCATCGGCTTCGAACCGAATTTCCCTATTAAGCCTACCGAATTACTATTTTCCGGTCAGCACCTGTCTCCGATATCATTCATCATTTGAGTGTCTTAATCTGATGTCATCATACGTGAAAGCCCCAGCAATCTGCAATAGATTACTGGGGCTTCTGTTATATCGATTCCTTATAACGGACTTAGAAAAATACGAAATATACTACAGCAGCAAGAATTATACGGTATATAGCAAACGGTAAGAGCTTGATACGATTGATCAGTTTTAAGAAGAAACGCATCGATAACAGCGCAAATAGGAAGGCACTAATAAAGCCTGCAATAAAAAACGGCAACGCGTCCATGGTGAAATATTGCCAGTTTTTCATCAGTGACAACAGACTGGCACCTGCCATGATGGGTACTGCCATAATAAACGTAAAATCAGCAGCGGCACGATGGCTCATCCCGAGGAGTACTCCACCAGAAATCGTCGAGCCCGAGCGTGAAAATCCAGGCCATAACGAAAAACACTGTACAAGACCTACACCAAGTGCCTGTTTGTATGTAATCTGATCTACACTCTCAGTTCTGATCTTCTTCGGCCCAAACAGATCGGCAATAATCATTAATATAGCCCCAATCACTAGACCAATTAACACTGTTGAGGTAGAGAATAAATGCTCATCAATATAATCATTAAACAGAACACCTAACACACCTGCAGGCACTAACCCTACCAGAACCTGAGTCAGCTTGAGATGCCCGCCCTGCTCCAACTGCGGTAGCTCCTCTGTTACAGGATCCAACTGCTTACGGCTGAAACGCTTTAAGCCTAACAAATCAATGAACCGATTTCTAAAGATCACAACAACCGCTAATATTGAACCCAGTTGAATAACTACTTTGAAGGTATTTGCTGTATATTGTCCAAATAACTCCTGTGATTTCAGCCACATATCATCAACAATAATCATATGACCCGTGGAGGATACTGGAGCAAATTCGGTTAAACCTTCAACAAGCCCCAAAATAATGGCTTTAATAATCGTTAATAGCTCCATTTGTTTCCCTCCTTTTTAATAGTCATTTCTATTATCAGTCCACTACCCGCTTAGCCCTCAGTGTTCATTCTCCGGCTGCGTTTGCGGAAGTACAGAAACCCAAGAATAACTAATCCGCCAGCAATTAGTACATAGACTACATTGGAGTACACATCCATGTACACGGCAATGTCTTCCCAGGATTCGCCCAATACCGCGCCAATAAGCACAAGCAGCAAATTCCATCCCAATGTGCCAATCGTTGTGAAGATCATAAATACTCCAAATTTCATGCCCGACATTCCCGCCGGAATCGAAATCAGACTGCGGACCAGCGGAACCATCCGACAAAACAATACAGTCCAGTAGCCATATTTATCAAACCAGGCGTCAGCCTTGTGGATATCTTTTTTACTGACCCTAATTAGGCTACCCCAGCGTTCAACCAGTTTCTCTAACCGGCTCACATCCAATAATCGGCCAATATAATAGAGAATTACTGCACCCAGTAGTGAACCAGCCGTGGCAGCAATGATTACACCAGGGATCGTCAAGCTCGTCGTAGTCGTCATAAATCCTCCAAAGGGCAGGATCACTTCTGAAGGAATTGGTGGAAATATATTTTCAAAGGCCAGCATCAGAAAAATACCGAAGTAACCAAACTGCTCCATAAAATCTGTAATCCATGCTTGCATCTTGTTACCCCCATTTCTCATATCAAGTTCTTCTTCAGGTTGCGTAAATAGCGGCTGCGAATAAAAAAGAAGTATAGTCCTTGAACAGCCAAATATCCGAGTAACACCGCGCCTGTCTCCGTTGCGATAGATAAGTAGAACAACCGTTGAAGCGCAATAAAGGCAAACACACTGTGTAAAATAGCTATTCCGACCGGCACAAAAAACAACAAAGACAGCTGAATCGTAACTATTCGATTGAGTTCTTTATCCGTAAGTCCCATCTTGGACAAAGTGGAATATTGATTGCGATCATGATCAAGATCGGTATATAACCGGAAGTAAAGAAAGCTGCCTGCCGCAATAAAAAAGACAGTACCCACCAGCAAGGAAGCAAAAAGCATTGTGTTATACAATGTTTTCTGAAGCTCAAACAGCGTGCCGCTGATCACAATCGCATACGGAGAATCACTTTCATAGGACTGTTTGCCTTTATGGGCAAGATCAGCTGCGATACCTACCGTCTGCGGAAAATCCTCTACATAAAAACCTGTATAAAGATCCGTCTGCACGGGATCAATAGCACTGTAAAGCTCGTCACTGATCACGACACCACTAAAATCCCCGCCATCTCTACCATCCAGCTCCGGCAATAAATATTCGGCAATGGGGACTTGCTCGGTATAACCTATTTCTTTAATGGCAAGTCCTTGCTGCAAGGAATAGACCGCTTTTACTCTGCCTTCTGTTAAACTGCGATCCCGCTGCGAACCAATCATCACCAGACCTTCGTTGCCCACCAGAGCACGCTCATCTGTTGGGAAACCTGCACGTTGCAGGGCGAGATTATAATCACTGAAAGCAATCAAGGGAAGGCGTAAAGTGCGATCGGGTCCAGTCTGAGCTTCGACCTCAGCATATTTAATCGGGATACTAAGCGCTTCATAAGGGAGTCCGTGCGTCTTGAGCTCTTCCTTAATTTCGTTCAGATGCTGATCAAAGGGTACACCCGTCTGATTTCCTTTGGCTACATAACCCACTGCTGCAGGATAATCCAATTTCAGCTCTCTGGAAAGTGTATGTATCGATGCAAATACCCCTACGGAAGTGAAGGAGACTGCGGATACAATCGTCACCATAAAAAACATTCGGCCATTCTCTTTCCAGCGGTAGGACAAACCGGATAAAGTGATGATATTCGTACGATGCCAATACAAGCGCCGAATGTCCTTAAGCAGCTTAACCAAACAAATACTTAGCTGGGTATAAAAGAGATACGTCCCGATAACCGTAATCGCAACGACCGGAAACATGACTTTCTCTACGGAAGCAGCTTTTGCAGTAGCCGCCATATAATAACCACTGATCAGCAGTACAGCAGAAATAATAGATAATACAAAGGATACTTTGGGTTCTTCTTCTGCCTTACGCTCTCCCTGAAACAGACGCATCAGTGACTCATTGCCGATAAAAACAAAGGTGCAAAGCGATATCAGAAAAAACAATAACACGAAGCTGCAGATCGTAAGCACAAGTGCCTGCCATGGGAGATGAAAGGTTAACAGGGGAATTCCCAAAAAAGTGGATCCGATCATCAAAAATAATTTGCCCAGAAGTAACCCGAGAAGGGTACCTGTCAGGATGGCAGAGGTGCCGATCATCATATTTTCCAGAAAAACCATGGTGTTCAGCTGTCTCTTCGTCATTCCGTGCATCAATAAAATTCCGAACTCCATCTTGCGCGACTGCAGGAAGGATCCAACGGATACGAGTACGAACAAAGAACAAAAGACATAAATAATTGCCTCTGCCACCATCATCGTATGAGCCGCCGTACTATAAATTAAGCTCTTTGAAATATCCGGATGGTAAATAAACAAAGCGCACACGAAAAAGATCATCACCGAAAAAGCACTGACGACAAAATAAGCGGCATATTTGCGTTTATTACGTGTTACATTCCTATAAGCGAATTGCCGAAAGGTCATGGCTGGTTCCCCCAAGCAGAGACAGCATATCAATAATACTTTGGAAGAAAGCGCCTCTATTACTGCCCTTGTACATTTCACTATAGAAACGTCCGTCTTTAATAAAGATGACCCGGTTGCAAAAGCTTGCAGCCACTGCGTCATGTGTGACCATCAGTACCGTAGCTCCTTCTTCCTTATTCACCTCTGTCAACATATTCATGACTTCCCCTGAGGCTTTGGAGTCCAGATTGCCTGTGGGCTCATCCGCCAAAATTAACGATGGACGATGAATCATCGCCCGGGCGATAGCCGCCCGCTGCATTTGTCCGCCTGAGACCTCGTACGTGCGCTTCTTCAGCAAATGTTCGATGCCAAGCAAGGTAGTGACCTCTTTCAGCCTGCTCTCCATCTCTGGGACACGAGCACCTGCAAGCGTCAAAGGTAATACGATGTTTTCCTCTATAGTGAGCGTATCCAGTAGATTAAAATGCTGAAAGACGAAGCCTAGCTCATGACGGCGAAAAAGCGCCTTTTCTTTTCTGCTAAGCAGATTAGGATCTCGGCCGTTGATCAGAATCTGACCGGAGGTCGGTTGGTCGATGGTGGCAATCGTGTTGAGCAGCGTTGTTTTCCCGCTCCCGGATGGACCCATTATGCCAACAAACTCCCCCTTTTCTACAGAAAAGCGGATATGATTCAGCGCCTGAGTGGACACTTTACCCTCATATATTTTTGATAAATTATGAACATCTAGAATGGGCAAGTGTTACCTCTCCTTCTTTCGACTGGATTGCCTTCATTATACAAAGTGTACACATAGGCTGCTATTTCTGAAACTTACAATGCCCTTACACATTTGTAAGGTTTGTTATATGCTGCTCCCTAAATACAATCCGCACGGTGGTCCCGCTTCCTTCTTCGGAACGGATACTCACCTCATGTCCAAGCTTGCCGCAGATCTGCTTCACGAGATATAAACCCATCCCCGTAGATTCCTGGAAGGTTCGTCCATTCACCCCGGTAAAATAAGCATCGAACACGCGCGGCAGATCTCCTGCTGGTATGCCTACTCCTTCATCCCGGATCTCAAGCACAGTCTGCTTATCTTCCGTGACCATCCCTTGGAAATAAACATGTTTGCCCTCTTCTGTCGTATAACGTACAGCGTTCGTAATCAGCTGCGTAAGGACAAAAGTGAGCCATTTTTCATCCGTGGTTACGGTAATCTGCTCATCTATTTGTATAGCTGGAAATACTCTTTTTCGAATAAAAAGACGCTTCTGCTCAGAGGTCACACCACGTACGATGGTCTCCAAATTCAGCCGTTCCACATAAAAATCGTGCTCGAAAGTATCCAGACGGGCCGTATAAAGCACGGTATCCAGTCCTTTTTTCAGACGATCCAGTTCATCACCAATTGCCGTAAAAGGAGGGCCATCCTTATCCTGAATGATCAGATGAATGACAGACAACGGCGTCTTCATGCCATGTACCCATTGATTAATAAAGTGAATATGTTCTTCTAATTTGTGGCGGTAGCTGTGCAAATCATTTTTGTAGAGGCGGAATTGCGACCCCAGTAAACCTCGCAAGCTTACGGCTAGCGGAGAATCCTGTGTAGGGCCACCTGCCTCATCGAGAGAGGAGGGCGTAGTCTCCAAACGTTCATAAAACGTGCGATTGGTGACGTAACGGTAAGCGAGGTAGCCAATCAGTAGACAAGTGCTGAGTAGCGCGGCATATAAACTTACATTCAGACCGCTGCCTCCATCCAGCCGGTACACTAATGTGATCAGGACTAGCTGGGCTAGATAGACCACGATCAGGGGGAACTGTTCCCGTAATAACAACTTCATTCCTCATCCCCCCAATTCGGAATCAAACGATAGCCTTGACCGCGCACGGTTTGTAGTCCATCTGTGATAGCGAGAGCGGCAAGTTTTTTGCGTACACGTGTAACATATACATTTAAGGTATTTTCATCCACGAAGGCTTGATCATCCCAGATTTTTTCGAGCAGCCTGTCCCGGGTAACGATGACGCCTGATTTTTGCATTAGCTCATCTAGTATCTTGGCTTCCGTGTGGCTTAAGTCCACTTTAGCTTCGCCTCGGGTAAGGATTAGCCGCTCTACATCCAGCGTCATTCCGGCAACGTTTAGTGTGCGTTCATTATTCCCACCGGCATAGGTGCCGTAGGCGCGCCGCAGCTGACTTTTGATTTTGGCCATCGCGATTTCGTAATCAAAAGGCTTAGTGATATAATCGTCGGCTCCATTTTCCAGCGCCATTACTTGGTCCATTTTGCCATCGCGGGCAGATATAAAAAGAATAGGGCAGGTTGAAATTCCGCGAATCTGGCGGCACCAGTAATAACCATCGTATTTTGGCAAATTAACATCAAGGAGTACCAGATGTGGCGTGAACGCCTCAAACTGAGTGCGGACCCGCTCAAAATCACTCACCGCCTGCGTTTCATATCCAAACTTATGTAAATAATCCTGCAGCAAAGCCACAAGTCCACGGTCATCTTCTATAATAAATATTTTGAACATATCATGCCTCCGGTCCAGCCTTAACAATATAAGGGGGTCTGCCAAATAATATATACACCGTGCATAGGGTTAGTCAAATCGGAAGGAAGAAAAAAGAACCCATGAAGCACCTGTTTACGGCACCTTCTAGGTTCTTGGATAAGTTAGGTTTAAGGATATCAACTAGTCCCATTGTTTCTTCTGAATCCCGGCAAGAACTCTCTCTACAGGTGCCCAGCCGATAAGTTCTGGTTGGCTCCAGCCCGGAGCAGCTTGCAGATGGCAAATTTCCATGTAGTGATCTATCCTAACTTTATCCCAGGCATGAATGGCCCCGCCATTCCCAAGGGCCAAAGCTACATGCCCCCAATCCTTAAACTCACCGTCCACCAACCCTGAGCAAGCATAAAAAACAAACGCGCCAGCTGGCGGAGCCCCGGTATTCTTGTGCGCATCGTACAGCTCTGCGGATTCGCGTGCATCGCTGCCTCCCCACATTTCGATCCCATTGCTTCTTTCATATGCATCTTCAACAAAAGCAAGACAACGCAGCGGATACTCCTGCGACCCCAGTTGCACCTTAGCCCAACAAATAGCACTCTCAATTTCCTTGCCAAATTCCACGTCCATTACCAATATACATTCCTCCAAAGTACGAAATAGTGTTGAACACATCATACCTGAACCAGCTACTCATGAGCTGGTATTATATAGTTATCAATTAAACTATCCCAATTGTACCTGAGTGGTCATCTACTTCGGCCAACCATTACTTAAAAAACATAAAAAACCGTAAATGAGCATAGCTCATTACGGCTCTAACAAACTATAAATTGGTTTAAAGATGCAGGAGTGGTGGTGATAGTGTAGTAGTGGTGATAGTGTAGTAGTGGTGGTGATAGTAGTGGTAGTGGAGGACAATGTAAAGTTGATATTGCAGACGCCGAACGGTGATATCCCATCGAACATAAGTAACTTATTGCTTGTTGGAGTAACTCATTTGCGGGATTTATACCGTACATCTGACCGTATACGCTCGATTGTCTCCATTCTACGGGATTTATACCGTACATCTGACCGTATACGCTCGATCGGCTCCATTCTGCGGGATTTATACCGTACATCTGACCGTATACGCTCGATCGGCTCCATTCTACGGGATTTATACCGTACATCTGACCGTATACGCTCGATCGGCTCCATTCTACGGGATTTATACCGTACATCTGACCGTATACGCTCTATCGGCTCCATTCTACGGGATTTATACCGTACATTTGGCTATATGTGCCCCATCGGCTCTATCTGCGGGATTTATACCGTACATTTGACAGTGTCGAGTAAATCAAAGGCAATTTCACTCTTCTTTCGCGCCACACTAGCTCATTCGAGTAAATCAAAGGCACTTTTGCCCTTCTTTCGCGCCAAACTAGCTCATTCGAGCAAATCAAAGGCAATTCTGCCCTTCTTTCGCACCACACTAGCTAATACGTGCGAATCAAAGGCATTTTTGCCCTTCTTTCGCGCGATACTAGCTCATTAGAGTAAATCAAAGGCAGTTTTGCCCTTCTTTCGCGCGATACTAGCTCATTCGAGCAAATCAAGGGCACTTTTGCCCTTGTCTCACGCGATACTAAACCTTTACAGCAAAACAAGGGCATTTCTGCCCTTGTTTCACCACACCCTATAGCGCCACCGCTGAAACGACGCGTCCTCTTGTAATGTTGTATACCTCGTATGTTCCACATTTCGCACGCTCTCTGCTTCATATACTAAGCATTTCCATGCTCACTCCACATCTCGCACGCTCTTTGCCTCATATGCTCAGCAATGCCACGCTCACTCCACATCTCGCACGCTCTTTGCCTCATATGCTCAGCAATGCCACGCTCACTCCATATTTCGCACGCTCTTTGCTTCATATGCTCAGCATTTCCACGCTCACTCCACATTTCGCATGCTCTTTGCTTCATATGCTCAGCATTTCCACGCTCACTCCACATCTCGCACGCTCATCGCCTCATATGCTCAGCAATTCCACGCTCACTCCACATTACGCACGCTCTCTGCCTCATCTACTCAGCACTTCACACGCTCACTCCACATTCTATATATCCTCTACTTCCACGCTGTGCAATGCGCTCACGCAGACTTATCTACCATCCAGCAAATTGCCGAGTCCGCCAAGTACGCTTCCTTCTTCTTTCCGACCGCTGTTGCCAGCAGCGGACAGGATGCGATCGGCCATTCGGCTGAATGGCAGCGACTGTACCCACACCTTGCCGGGTCCGCGCAACGTTGCGAAGAACAGGCCTTCGCCGCCGAACAGCGCGGTTTTGACCCCTTTTACAAACTCAATATTATAATCCACCGAAGACGTCATAGCGACTAGACAGCCAGTGTCCAGCTTAAGCGTCTCTCCCGGTTGAAGTGTGCGTTCCATAACATAACCGCCAGAGTGTACAAATGAAAGTCCGTCACCCTCCAGCTTTTGCATAATAAAACCTTCACCACCAAAAAAGCCGGTACCCAGCTTACGCTGAAATTCAATACCGATTGAAACGCCCTTTGCCGCGCAAAGGAATGAATCCTTTTGACAGATGATTTTCCCACCGTATTGCTGCAGGTCGAGCGGGATGATTTTGCCTGGGTACGGAGCAGCAAAGGTGACACTTTTACGTCCATAAGAACCACTGTGTGTAAAGACGGTCATAAACAAGCTTTCACCTGTCAACAGACGTTTGCCCGCGCCCATCAGCTTCCCCATCAAGCCACTTCCACGCGAGCCTCCGCTGCCGTCGCCAAATATCGTCTCCATTGTTATTTCCTGATCCATCATCATGAAGCTCCCGGCTTCGGCAATTACACTCTCTCCTGGGTCAAGCTGCACCTCTACACACTGTATTTCCTCACCCATAATGGCATAATCAATCTCATGAGCACTCATCCCGCAGTTCCTCCTTATAATTAAAGTCAACATGTGACTTATGAATGAAAATATATACGTGCGTTGCGATTCACGGTTTCGCTAATCCTAACTATCCATGAAAACCGCCTATATTCAGCAAAAAAATCAACCAGAGGTTCTGGCTGACCTTAATCCGGTATCCCTGAAAAATGTTATTTATTCCAGCTTTCTTCAGGTTACTGTACCACATCTCTTGTCAATACTTGATAATATGTCACAATACTTTTTATACTTAAATGTTTATTTAGTAGTCTAATTCTAATGATAAAGGTGAAAAGAATGAATCCACAATCGGAATATGCAATTCTGCTATACTATAAATTTGTAAAAGTGCCGGATGCAGAACTATTCGCCCAGGAGCATTTGGCTTACTGCAAAGAGCTTGATGTAAAGGGACGAATTCTCATCTCAGATGAAGGCATTAACGGAACACTATCAGGTACGGTTGCCCAAACCGAGCAATATATGAAGGATTTGCGCGCAAACCCTCTGTTTAGCGATATCGTCTTCAAGATCGATGAGGCTGAGGGTCATGCCTTCAAAAAGATCTTCGTTCGTTATAAAAAAGAACTCGTGACGTTCCGGGTCGAGGATGAACTGGACCCTAACGTGATTACCGGAAAGCATCTGGCGCCTAAAGATTTCTATGAAATGATGCAGCGCGACGATGTGGTGATTCTGGATGGTCGTACCGGTTACGAATTCGATCTTGGTCATTTCCGCGGCTCCATCCGCCCCGAAGTAGACAGCTTCAAAGAATTCCCGGACTGGATTCGCGAGAATATGAGCGACCTTAAGGATAAACCAATCCTGACCTACTGTACAGGCGGGATCCGCTGCGAGAAATTAAGCGGGTTTATGATGAAGGAAGGTTTTGGACAGGTGTACCAGCTGGATGGCGGCATTGTGACTTACGGTAAAGACCCTGAGGTACAGGGCCAACTGTTTGATGGAAAATGTTATGTCTTCGATGAGCGGATTTCCGTACAGATTAATCATACCGACGAGGATATCGTTGTCGGACGATGCCATCACTGCGGTCAGCCAGCTGACCAATTTATCAATTGTGCTAACGATGCTTGTCATCTTCAGCATATTTGCTGTGAGGACTGTGAAACACAGCACAGTGGTCATTGCTCGGACGAATGCGAAGCTATCACGAATGCTGTGGGCTAAATAAAAGGACAAGCTGGCCGCAAATGTTTCTGCACGATTCAATTACGAGCACTAGTGAGTCTTAAGTTAACTAAAAGGTGGCGTACAGGATTTTCACTGTACGCCACCTTTTGTTATGAGCGAAACGTCCGAGCAACGCCCCTAAAGACTACACCCTTTAAATTACGTCATATCCAGCAAAAAAAAGTCAACCAGAAACTCTGGCTGACCTTAAATGTAGTATATCCCCGAATAAGCTGTTTATACCAGCCTTCTTCACATTACCGTACCATCATGCGGTTTACGCAGTGTAGATTGAATCTTTGGCGCCTTCACTAGCTTTGGTTTGCCTAAAGAGGTTGTAAAGGTGATCACATAGCCGGCTACGACTACTGCCATCACTGTATACATCGTTTCTTTAACAGGCATATAAAAGAGTGATAGTGCCAGAACGATTACATCCATCATGATGAATACCGTACCTACTTTGATTCCCTTCCATTCACTAACCAGCAGCGACAAAATATCGTCTCCACCGCTAGCCCCGCCACTCCGCAGGATAATTCCCGCTCCTAAACCTGTCAGTACGCCGGACAAAAGAGCTGCTAATGCCAAATTGTCCTGCAAGTTGATGACCAAACCGGAATAACGTTCCATGAGACCATAGAAGATTGTAAAAGCTCCTACAGAAACAAAAGTGTTGCACACGAACGCTTTCCCTTTGAACATCCATGCTATCAAGAGTACTGGAACGTCTAGAAGCAGAGTTGAAATCGAAGGTGAAATTCCTAATACGTATTTGCCAAGCAGCGATAATCCTACGAATCCGCCCTCTGACAAATGATTCTGAAAATTGATGTGATAATAAGTAAATGCAAGCAAAAATGTTCCAAACAAAATGACTGTCAATCGGAGCAGTACATTCACTCCGTAATTGTGGTTCCTCATACAGGTCTCCCCTTATCGTATATGGCGGCTAGACGTCCCACCAACCTCTACGACGGGTAAAACCGGAGGTATTGCTCCTTCGCATATATATACTCCTTCCCCTCGCAGAGGCGGTTCGTCAAGTAACAACGGTTTACGCACCTTCTACAGGGAAGCTAAGTATAAGACAGATCATAACGTTTCCAAATCGTCCTTTGGGGAATCGTCCTTCGGGGACACATGGTATCCTGATCCTTTCTCTAATTTGATAAGTTCTGTTTACATTATACCACGGAGCCACCCTACTCTAAACAGTTTGCCAGAAAAAAGCAGGAATCACTCTGTACTCCGCAGCAAACGGTTGATTGTTTCACGTCTTACACCGATCAATTGTCCTATTTCTTCCTGGGTCAATAACTCTGTTAGCGCTGCGCCATGAGAGTAGTCATTAAACCAGCGGGTTAGCAATTCCATACGTTCTGCAGGTGTACCTACAGTAAGATGATCCAGCCGTGTCTGCATAAACCGTACCTTCTCCTGAAGCAGTCTGGCGATTTCCATCGCTTGACCAGAATCATCCCGCAGTTGTTGATACCATTCTGCTGATGGAACTGCCTCCACCTCGCTCTTCATCATCGCAACTGCCGTTCCATGCGCCTCCTTTGGCGAAATGAGTGAATGATGGGGAACCATCTCACCGGGATACAGGATGTTGAATAACACCATGTTCCCATTCTCATGAAGTCTTGTGACCTTGAACAGCCCGCTTTTTACCTTAAATAAAAAATCACAGCTGTCTCCTTGGCGGAACAAGACTTCCCCCTTATGTAATATCATCTCGCTCGCTCCTTTTCCTTCTGATTATATATATTTTCAATTATATAAAATTAAACCTCATTTATGGAGATAAATCTACCTATGGGCGAGGAGGTGGGTGATTAAAATCCATGCAAAAACTGCTGGGTGCCAGAATGAAAATTCTGGCACCCAGCAGTTCAATTTATTTATAAAGTTACTTTGCTTCAAGCGGTTTCTTCCATAATCCGAGCATCAATCCGGAGATGACCGAACCGATCAGAACAGCTAAGAGGAACAACAGCGCGTGGCTTGAAAGGGCAGCTACAAAGATCCCGCCATGCGGAGCCGGCACGTTGATATTCCAAAGCTGTGTAAGACCTCCAGCAACGGCCGAACCAAGAATACAAGAGGTTAGGACACGAAGCGGATCGGCTGCGGCGAATGGAATGGCCCCTTCCGTAATGAACGACAAGCCCAGCACATAGTTCGTTAAGCCTGATTTACGTTCTTCTTCCGTGAATTTATTCTTAAAGAAAGTAGAAGCCAGTGCTATTGCAAGTGGAGGCACCATCCCCCCCGCCATTACAGCAGCCATCATGAAGCCGTTGGTATTGCCACTGGTAGTGAATACACCGATGGCAAAAGTATAAGCAGCTTTATTGAAAGGTCCACCCATATCTATGGCCATCATGCCACCGAGAACCAGACCCAGAATAACAGCATTAACAGTTCCAAGATCATTAAGCCAATCAATCAGTCCTACATTGATCCAGCTAAAGACCGGATCGAACAGGTAATACATCAATCCACCGGTAATTAGAAGCCCGAATACCGGATATAACAGGATCGGCTTCAGTCCGTCAAGTGTTTTAGGCAGTCCTGCAAATACTTTACGTAATCCGATAATTACATAACCCGCCAAGAAACCAGCAGCCAGCCCGCCGAGGAACCCAGCGTTGGAATTCAAGGCCATGTAACCCCCAACCATACCTGGCATCAGAGCCGGACGATCACCAATGCTAAGCGCTATAAATCCAGCAAGGACTGGAATTAGGAAATGGAAGGCACCATCTCCACCACCAATTGTCTGCAGTAACTGGAACAGCGGATGATCTGCTCCACCTACTTGTTCAATCAGGAAGGAGATTGCTAGCAGAATACCGCCACCGACTACAAACGGGAGCATGTGGGAGATCCCATTCATTAAGTCCTTATATATTTTACTGCCGATACTGCCAGATTTCTCTTTAGACCCTTCGTCATTGCCACCGCGACCTTCATTGTGATAAATCGGCGCTTCCCCATTCATAGCTTTACGAATAAGCTCTTCCGGCTTACGGATGCCATCACTTACAGGTCTTTGCAGTACAGGTTTACCGTCAAAACGGGCCATTTCCACCTTTTTATCAGCTGCAACAATTACACCGCTTGCACGCCGAATCTCATCAGGGGTAAGTACGTTTTTGGCCCCTTCTGAACCATTCGTCTCTACACGGATATTAACTCCCATTTCCAGAGCTTTTTTCTTAAGGGCATCTTCAGCCATAAAAGTGTGTGCAATGCCTGTAGGACAAGCAGTTACAGCTACGACAAAAGCTTGGGAATCCGGGTTGCCCACGATTACACGTTCAGGCTCTGACTTCGCGGCAGTTTCAGCAGCTTCGTTCTCTTTCTCCTTAGCTTCACCTTCCGCCTGCTTGGCATCAAACAAAGCTGATACCTCGTCAGGAGTCTGAGTATTCATAAGCTGTTCAATGAACTCGCTATCGATCAGTAGTCTGGACAATGAGGCCAGTGTACGAAGATGCATATTGCCTGCTCCTTCTGGAGCGGCAATCATAAAGAAAATACGTGCTGGCTCATCATCAAGGGATTCAAACTCCACTCCCCTTGCGCTCTTAGCAAATACAACCGTCGCTTCATTTACCGCTTTAGTCTTAGCGTGCGGCATTGCAATGCCGCCGCCAATCCCAGTGCTGGACTGCTCTTCGCGCTTCAGAATCATCTCTTTAAAAAGGATCGGATCATTAATTCGGCCACTTGCAGCAAGACTCGCAATCAATTCATCAATTGCAGCTTCCTTAGTTGTAGCTTTTAGATCCATGATCATCGTTTCTTTTATCATTAAATCCGTTATTCTCATCATGCTCAACTCCCTTAAGTACTTTGAATGCTGTCGGCTTACACTTCTGAGATTTGGATCAGCGGTCTCAGCTGTTCAATGAATTCTCTGTCCGCTAAGTCATCAGAGAATGCGGTTGCACTGCCCGAGGCAACGCCTGCACGGAACGCCTCCAACAAGTCTCCTGTCAAAGACAGTGTCCCTACAAAACCAGCGATCATGGAATCTCCTGCACCTACAGAATTTTTCACTTTACCTGATGGTGCGTTGGCGTGGTATACCCCTTGCTCCGTAATGAACAAAGCCCCTTCACCCGCCATGGAAACCAGTACATTTTTCGCTCCTGCATCCAGCAGCTTGCGTCCATAAGTAATAATCTCTTCCCTCGTATCTATGGTTACGCCGAATAGCTCTGCGAGCTCATGATGGTTCGGTTTAACCAGCAATGGCTGATACGCCAGTGCTTTTTGAAGTGCAGCACCAGTAGTGTCAATGACGAATTCCGCTCCGCTCTGTTTGCACACAGCTATAAGCTTGTCATAGAAATCTGCACCCAGTGATGGGGGAACGCTTCCCGACAAAATCACTACATCCTCCGCGTTCAAGGCAGCCAACTTTTGCAATAGTGCATTGGCTTCAGGATCATGAATGACGGGTCCAACACCGTTAATCTCCGTTTCCTCTCCATGCTTGAGCTTGATATTAATCCGCGTATCATCGGAAACAAACACGAAATCGCTTGAAATTGACTCTTCGTGTAACCAATCCTCAATATATCGGCCGGTGAAGCCTCCAAGGAATCCCATAGCCTTATTCTGAACCCCAAGCTGATTAAGCACTCGGGATACGTTAATTCCTTTCCCTCCCGGAAGCTTCAAATCACGTTTCATCCGGTTCAAGTCACCCAGTCTCAAATCTTCCACTTCCACGATATAATCAATGGAAGGATTAAGCGTTACAGTATAGATCATGATTATCCCTCAATTATGTTGGTTTTCTAAGCCATAGATTACCGATCACAAGTACGGCATCTGTAATTTCTCCAAACGATCACACGGTAATTCATAATTGCTTATCCTATATAAAATTTATACCAGCGTGAAATCCACACCCAATTGCGTGATCTCACGGATGAATTTGTCAGACGCTCCTGAATCTATAATGCAATGATCCATTTCCGTCACATCTGCAACCTTGCTAAAGGATATCTGCCCCAGCTTACTGTGATCTGCCAGTAGAATAACTTGCTTGGCGACTGCGATCATTTTGCGTTTTGTAGCTGCCTCTAACATGTTCGGAGTTGTGATGCCTTCCCGCAAATCCAGTCCATTAGTGGCAAGAAAAGTTTTATCTACTCTCACCATATCTAAGGAACGCTCTGTCATCGGTCCAACAAAAGCCATCGTATCCGGGCGAAGCATACCGCCTGTAATTGAGACTTCGATATTGCGGCAATCCCGCAGCTCATTCAGCGCCATAATCGAGTTCGTAATGACTTTGATATTCGAAAAGTTCTTCAGTTCTCTGGCAATCTGCAGTGTTGTTGTTCCTGCATCAAGCAGTATTGCGTCCCCCTCCTGAATCATCTCCACGGCCTTACGGGCAATCCGTTGCTTCTCATCCAACAAATGGTCTTCCTTATCAGGATAAGCCGCTTCAAAATTGACGCTCTGCAGGGAAACCGCTCCGCCATGAGTACGCTTTAATAGCTTGGCTTCTTCCAGCTCCTTCAGATCACGGCGCACAGTAGACTCAGATACGCTCATTTCCTGACTTAGCTCCTGTACAGAAGCTCTGGAGTTCTTTTCCACAAAAAGCACGATTTTTTGTTTTCTCTCTTCCTCAAACATCATCGTGGCTCGCTCCTTTATGTGACAGCGCGACCTGTGCAATTCCTTGCGCTCATCTATGAATTTTCTTGACCGTTAATTGATTATATGTGACCGTTATTGATCGTTTGTGCTCGTTTATGATTTTAACAGCGTTTTCATCCTGTGTAAAGTGCTAAAAAGAGACAGTGCAAAATTACATCCGAATTGCCTATCTCATATGCGGCATTTATAACATATTAATAATACATACCGGGAAAAGCGGGTGATCAGAAATGGCCAATGGAAGAAACAGCGGGAGAAATAAAGGCAACAGCAATGCTAATAAGAATGGGACCACCAATAACAATAATCCAGTGGAATCCGCAGAACTTAGCGCTGAGGATTATGAGATCATCGCAGCTGGACTTGTAGCCTTAGGTGAGATTTTTTCCTTTTTATCTCTTGTTAAAGCAAGACAAGTTACCAAAGAAACCGGAGGCGAAGATGTAGTTCCTGAAATCTTCACTTTATCCACTAGAAAATCTCATAGACGAAAGTCAAGATAATCTGTGAAAAAGCAGAGAAATAGTTATATCCCCTTGTTAAATTGCGAACTTTTTACTTGGCGTAACCTTTTTAACTAGAACCTCTATATGGGTATGCCAAGAACTACCTAAAAGGAATTGCCCGCTTTTGAATCAATACTTGTAAATTAGGGTTATTAAACTACATAGACATAAATTTGAATTTTGGGGGATGTTTTTATTGCCACAACAGAAGTATTTTCGGACAAGCCTTGCTATTATCGCCTTTTTACTGATTTTGTACTTAGGCTCCAAAGTAATGTTTCTCTTCGCCCCACTGGGTGCCATTTTCAAATTATTACTTGTTCCCATGATGTTATCAGGGTTCATGTACTACCTGCTGCGTCCGTTAGTAAGAATCCTTGAGAAAAGAAAATTAAACCGGGCGTTCTCCATCCTGCTCATTTATTTTCTGATTGCCGGCTTGTTCGTTCTCTTCTGGATTCTAGTCTGGCCGACACTTCAAGAACAAATTCAGAACTTTATTGATAACACTCCTTACCTCGTGCAAGGTTTGCAGGATCAGTTCAATGCATTGAGGGAGAATCCGACACTTTCGCGTTTTTTCAAAGGGGATTCCGACGTCGCAGCCCGTTTATCAGAATTTCTTAGCGATACTATTACCTGGGTTACCAATTCCATGTCCAATTTGATTGGCGTTGTTTCCAGCATTGTAGTGTTAATCGCAACTTTGCCCATCATTCTGTACTACATGCTAAAAGATGACTATAAGCTATCGCCTAAACTTCAAGGCTTAATTCCGAGAAAATATCGTAAGGAAGGGCAAGAGATGTTTGGAGATATCGACAGCGCCTTAAGCAGCTTCATCGTCACACGCGTGGTGCTAAATGTCGTACTCGGTATTATGTTATATATAGGGTTCCTTATCATCGGACTGCCTTACTCCCTGTTGCTCGCCGTAATTTCAGTGCCCCTTAACTTCATTCCATATGTGGGATCATTCTTAGCAGCGATTCCGGTAATTATAGTGGGTTTCATTGAATCACCGACGATGGCCATATGGTCCCTGGTTGTAATCTTCATTGCCCAGCAGATCCAGGATAATGTACTCTCACCGATTATTTACGGAAAATCATTGGATGTTCATCCACTGACTACGGTCATCCTTGTCCTTATAGGTGGAGACTTCTACGGTATTATCGGAGTTCTTATTGCGCTCCCTGTTTATATGATTATAAAAATTGTTTTCCTGCGCGTGTATGAGATTATTATTGCAGACCGGATAGATGAAACTGAGCCTATCAAAAAAGAGGAGCTATAACGGTTGTAATCTACTTCGTGAACGGGCGGAGCTTATCTATAAAATAAAAAAGGGTACGTCTCCAATCACTCGGAGTCGTACCCTTTTTTATTCTTTACAGGTGCCTGAAATCATCCTCGTAAAGAACGAACTACAAAGATGTGATTGCCCTTCATCAGGTTTTGGCCGTTCTGAAGAGTAACTGAACCTTTCGTATGTGAGGTAATAATCGTATTAAAGGCAATAAGCTGATCTTCTTTCCAGACGCTAACCGCCGAATTAAAATACACTGCATTGTCAAATTGCTGCCGATCCCTCATCACATAACCTACGGAATGGAGAACTGGAGGCAGCGCTCTTTCTTTTGGAGCCAGAGCCTTAATAACAACAATATCCCGAAACGGCACAGCAATTTCCTGATGGCCAATCACCGCCACCGATGCGGAAAGGTCCCATTTGCGGAGGATTCCCTTCATAATGGTATAAGGTTTCTCCCCGCAGTACATTATAACGGGTTTACCTACCCAATGCTTCATAGCTACCTCCCCTTCGCATCACTCCATAAATTATAAGTCCGGAATGAACCAATCTATTCCTGCCAACCCCTGCGACTCTAAAAATTGGTTGGCCTTTGAGAACGGACGACTGCCAAAAAATCCACGATGCGATGAAAGTGGGCTTGGATGAGGCGATTGCAGCACCTTATGCCGGCTTTGATCGATGAAGGCGCCTTTTTTCTGCGCATGACTTCCCCATAATATAAACACCATAGGCGTAGATCTTTCATTTAGCTTTTGCATAATAGTGTCTGTGAATGTCTCCCAGCCCAGACCTTTATGCGAACCAGCCTCACCTTCACGTACCGTCAGCACGGTGTTCAGCAACAACACTCCCTGCTCTGCTAAGTGCAGCAAAGAGCCGTGGTTCGGAACAGGCACACCGACGTCCTCCTTCAGCTCTGCATAAATATTGCGCAGTGACGGAGGGATACGTACCCCCAGATTGACAGAGAAGCTTAGTCCGTGCGCTTGTCCGGGACCATGATAAGGATCTTGACCTAAAATAACTACATGGGTCTCCTTATAAGGCGTTAATTTCAATGCTGTGAACAATAATTCTTTTGGCGGATAAACGGTATGTTCCTTATATTCTTGTGTTAGTGCGTCCATTAATTTTAGAAAATAGGGCTTTTGCATTTCATCCTGCAATACCTCATCCCAATCGTTGCCAAACATCCCCAAACTCCTCCTTTAACCGAAACCATAGCGATATAGCTTTTTTATTTCCGACCATAATCCGCTTTGATCTCGCCCCACTCTTTGGTCTGCCACTTGAGCACCTTATTGTCATATGTATTGGTTTGCAACCAACGCTCTGCCCGATCAATAAGCACCCAAATTTCCTCTGTTGAAGAATCGCGCGGCAAGGTTGTTGCCACCTTCTTCTGCTTCACCCACTTCATTGCATTTACTGAATCACTGTAGACCGTTTTATCGCTTCCCTCTTTCTTTAACAACGCCAAGGCATGAACAATCGCTAAAAATTCGCCTAAATTATTAGTGCCCTTTTTGATCGGACCACAGGAGAAAATGATATCTCCCGTTTGTGTATCTACACCCTTATATTCAACAGGCCCCGGATTACCACGAGTCCCCACATCTACTGAAATACTGTTGTAATCAATCTCCTCAGAGGTCTCTACTGTAGCACTGCGTTTAAAAGAACTAGTCCCCTTAGACTTTGCTGCACCAGCTGCCCCTGTTCCCCAATTCCCCTTCCAGCCCGCTTTATATGCCGCATCAGCTGCTGCTTTGGATTCATAGGATTTATATTTTGCACCGGTATAATGATCTGTCTGTGCCTGGCATTCTGCCCAAGTGCTATAGACTCCCGGTTGTTTACCTTCCCAGACTACATAATATTTCTGTTTGGCCATGGATAATGCTCCTTTTCTACTGCCTGTACTTATTGTAATCCATATTGCTCGTGAATTCATCGGATAAATCACATTTTTCAGGTCATACTATACGCCAGAGATGTCCAGGCCTATATTACCATTTGTAGATTGATTGGTAAATTACTAACTAATCACTCTATAGTAAGCTCGAAGGATATCAGTACAATTACTTAGGGAGGTTATACAGATGAGAAAGATAGCAAGTGTTGCTGCGGTATTTGCTTTTGTGTTAATGGTCGGATGTGGAAATGCAACAAACAATGCCAATAATGCTACTGCAACAAGCACTCCTGAGAACACGAATAATGCGGGAACCACTAATAATACAGGCACCGCTAATAATCAAAATAACACCACAGATGCTGTAACCTCAGCTTCCGTAGTAGATAATGAAGAAGCCTTCAAACGCGCCATCAGTCCAGAAGGAACCTGGATTGCTGCCACACTTAAAGACTTAACCTTCACCGAAGATCTCGTGGTGGATGGAGAATTCATGAATAAAGAGGAACCCGCCAGAAAAATTGCTCTATACACACAAGATGCGGATCACAACATCACCAACTCCTTTAAACTGACTGCTCCAAAATTGACCATCAAGAGTAAAAATGCCCGCATCCAAGGCGGCACTTTTATTGGAGATGTATACGTAGAAGCGGATGGATTTACCCTAGTGAACGCAACCGTTGAAGGTAATGTTTACTTCGCAAACGATCAATATAAATCCACCTTTAATTCATCCGATCAAGGAAAAGTAACTGGTGTTACAGAAGTGAAAAAATAAACTTCAACCCCAAAAAGGTGATCTCAAGTCGTTAAGACTTGAGATCACCTTTTTTATATACACCCTTATTCTTGATAAAAACCATCTTTGAAAAATTTGTACCATCCCTCGACGGTTTCGATTGGGAAACCCTCTAACTTCTTCATAACTTCCCTTGCAAATTCTAAAGAAGCTGTGCCATTAGCTGTAATAATATATTCACTCGAAACTGCCTGTTTTTCTATATAATTTGCTTCTCCTTTATAATTAGGAGCATTTTGTTTTAAATAATCCAATGAATTTCCGGTATGCGGTATGTTGTCTAAATAGCCATGTTCAGCCAAAAAAGTTGTAGCATCACATATAGCGGCTATAGGTACACTCTCCTGCAGACATTTTTCAATCATTGGAGTAATAGCTGAATTATCATTCCAGCCTGTGCCACCGATTAAAATTAACATTTCATACTGAGCAGGTAAACTGTCTAAAGTATAGTCAGGTACAACAGTAAATCCACCCATAGATTTGACATTGTCGCTAGTTAGAGCAACTGTTCTTACTTTATATTCACTTTCCTGCTTATTTAGTTCGGCACTAATATATCCGCTTTCCCAATCAGCGTAGCCATTGGATAGAAACATCAAAACTTCTTTTTTCATATATTAGCACTCCCTTTAAGTTCTAACGCCACTTCCGCCACTTCTCGCCCATTTACCAGCAGCACAATCCGGTGCTCTCCTGGATAATGACGCCGAGTTGTTAAATCAGCCCAACGATGTGTCCGTTTACCTGACAGAATTGTACCTCCAGGTACGGTCTTATCCGATAACAAAAAAGATTTACGGGAGGTTCGACCTGCCGCTTTCACGAAATAGATTCCGTATTCAATCCGAATCCGTGCCGGAGCTCCCTCACGAACTTGAAGCTTATACTGTAATTCAGAGCTTTCGCCAATGGTCAGGATTGAAGGTTCCAATAGAATGAAGGCACTCGTTATAAGTGGAGCAGCTTCGTCTGTCTGCTCTGCGTATCCGAATAAAGCCATAATCTCTGGCTCAGCTTTACGAATCAAAGAACGGCAGCCGTGCCGCACAATCCAGTCTGTATCGGGATGTGTTCCCTTCCAGCGCCGAGCGGTATCGAGCACCACTTCCGGATGATCCTTTGCAATATCATTCAAATGATTAGCGACACTTTTACGTACATACAGGGATGTATCCGCCTTAAGCTGCTCAAGTACAGGTAATACCGGAGCTGGGTCAAGCTTGAACATGGGAAGCGCCTGTCCCCAAGGCAGACGAGGCCGACAGCCCTCACTAGCCAGCCTACGTACATGCTCATCAGGGTGCTCCGCCCATACCAGCATTTGAGCCATCATCCGCTCTGGTTCCCGTAAGAGAAACGGCCTAACTGCAAATTCAGCCGATGATTTCGCTGTGAATCTTTCCAGCGCCTGCATAGACAATTCCCAATGATCGTCTCCCTGACCATATACCTCAACAAAATCCGGAAAAATCAAATAAGGAAATCCCACGCAATCGTCAGCAATGGCGAATAGGATAGCCAGCGCTTCCTCATAAGGAAGCTTTAAGTGGCTGCCCAACGTCTCGGTGATCCGCCGCATTCTTGCCTTCAGCTCAAGCGTTTCCCACGGTTCAGTCATGGCTGAGCTTACAAATGCCTCAGTCTCGAAGACATTATGTACGCCACGAATCTTTTCGCCGAACTCACGCAGAAATTGTTCATTGTACATTGCTTTTAAAGGTTCAGCCATTCGATAATCCCTCATTTTCTTCTTTAAATCAGCAGACTTGATTCTGTCAGGAAATCGTAGCACACCCAATTTGACAACAGTATGTCAACTTTGGCAGCTAATAATTAATAAGTACCTTTACCTCTTCAATCCCTTGTTGGGCTCGACTGTTTAACGCGCGCTTATCTTTAAGGTTATGTTCTTTAAGTTCGTGTCCAGGATCAATGACCAGCGGCTGTGAGATTACATCCTCGAGAATTTGCACAGCAACCTTACAGCCTTGAAATAACAGTTCTTTTGTGATCACCTGGTTATGAGAACGAATGATTTCAAGCATTTTTTCCGCATAAATCAGTCTAACCAAACTATCGGCGCTCATAATATTCCGCGAAGCAAAAGAAGCCACTTTTTCCACAATCCAGCTATCCTGATAATTCCGCGAGATGGATTCCAGTATCGTAATCGCATCCCAGTCCCGTATCGACAACTGCTTGACATGCTCCATAGCCCATTCCTGCAGCCATTCCAGCTCCACTTCTCTTGGAATTTCAAAACTCTTGTACTCCTTAAGTACTCCTGCTTTATGCATATTTAAAAAATGACCCAAAAACTGAATGTACAGCTCCTTGGCTCTTTGTGTCGGTTCTGTCATCTGGCAATCATCCTTTCATTATCCAAATCATATCCATTCCCCGGTTTCTTTTCAAATTAAAATAAAAAAGGACAGGTAGCGAAATCATCGCAATACCTGCCCTTTAATAACTTTGGGTTATGGTAAATAGTTTGCTTCAACCGGAGGGGTTTTCTCCACTATTTTCAGTTCTAGTCCTCCGAATCTCTTCGCCAGCTTGTTATATACCAGCGCTACCAGCATACCCACCAAACCATAAATGAGTATCAAAATAACCGGCATAATCAAATAAGGGATACCCATAACAACAATAAACGGCTCTTTAATGATAAGCCCGACCACCACCATCCCTAAACCTACTATAAACAATAGCAGTGTAGGAATGATCATAAAATAGATAGTTGTTTTAAAAAAACTCTTTTTGTTAATTTCCAGCACTTCATAGTCTTTCATTATGTAATCCCCTTAATTTATTTAGAGTGGTAAAATTACCCTCTTCGTTTCATTAAAGACGATCTTAAATACAATTTCAACCAAATTTCTCATATTTTCGACTTTTACCAAAGAATTCTTCCTAAAACTCAACGATAAATCATGGTAAAATAACTCCTATGGTTTAATATATCATCATGTACAAGATGTCACCGGAGGGAATAACATGCCACAAACACTAGTGAAAAATATTGATTTTTTTATAGCTGCCTTATCCCAAACCTATATTTCTGCGCTACAGCTTGATCCTGATGGAATGTATTCAGAGGTTGCTTCAGGAATTGTTGAACTGTTCTCTGATGAACAAGTACGGCTGAGAAGATATGACGGATCAGTATCCCATTATGCAAGAGACAACACCAAATTTCAGCGATGACAAAAGGACGTGAACTGGAAAAAGGTCATTGTGAATGATCCTCTTCCAGCTCACGTCCTTATTCACTCTACACACAACTAATCTAGCACGATCCATTCGCCTTCAGCATCCGCTGACTTCATTTCTGCTTCCACGATTCTTAAAGACTCCGCTGTACTCTCTGGCGTACAAATAATGATAGGCTTATCCTGGATAATAACATCCAGAAAATATACAAGCTCTCTATAGTAGCCAACATCCGGTGAAAGTTCCGCTAAATAGCCTGCCCCGTCATTCGGATTGACCTTGACCTCGCTGCCGTCAAACACTATATTTCCACGTTCAAAATTAACCCGGTACCCCATGTAAAAACCAAAATCACCTTCCAGCGTCCAATCCACCTGAGCATTAATTACTTTTGCATCCTTATAAAAATAGTGAGTCGATGCGATATCATATCCGCTTCCCGAAAGGACATTACGTCCTAAGGATGATACTTTATCCGGTCTGCCGAACAGATAGTTAATCATATCCGTATCGTGAATATGCATATCCATAATGCCTCCACCGCTTAGTGTCTCATCAAGAAACCAATCCTTAGGAGCACCAGATCCCCTGTAAAAATACCCTTCCGTGACCTGACCGAACTGCCCGCTCTCTATCACTTCTTTTAAATATTCATACCCCGGCCAAAAACGGAGACAATGTCCGATCATCAGTTTTTTCCCACAGCGGGCTGCCGTTTCCACCATTTCCAGCGCTTGTACGGAAGTTCTGGCCATCGGTTTCTCACAAAAAACATGATATCCACGCTCCAGCAGCGAACAAGTCATTTCCGCATGCAGATAAGTAGGAACCGCAATGTCGATCATATCCAGTTCCTCACTGGCAATCATTTTCTCCAGATCATCGTATAGATTGTAAGCTGACAAATCATAGACTTCCTGGGCAGTGCTCATATTCCCGGCTGCTTTTCCATCCTTTAATTCCTCAATTCGCAAATCACAGATGGCTTTAAGGGCAATGGGCTGCCCCTCTTTCGTTAAGCGCACATAATTATCAAAATGCATCCGGCCCATAAATCCAAAGCCGATCAAGCCTATTTTCAACATCGTGAAGTCTCCTTTACTAAAAGTATGGTACTTAACGTATCCGTATCCAGGCCCCTTCTTGATCAGCCGATTGGATTTCAGCCTCAATGATTTCTATGGACTGGGCAGCACTTTCGGGCATACATAGGGTCACTGGCTCATCGTTCTGGATGATTTTCAAGAAATATACCAACTCTCTGTAATATCCGGTATGCGAAGAAAGCTTCGCAATGAACCCCGGTTGACGATTAGGATTTACCTTAACTTCCGCGCCATCAAAGACTACATTTCCCCGTTCAAAATTAATCCGATAGCCCATGTAAAAACCAAAGTCGCCTTCCAGTGTCCAGTCCGCTTGGGCATTGACCACTTTTCCATCCTGATAAAAATAATGAGTGGAGACGATATCATAGCCACTTCCCGGTAAAACCTTCCGCCCAAGCGTTGATACTTTATCTGGTTTCCCAAACAAGTGATGGATGATGTCCGTATCGTGTACATGCATATCCAGCATACAGCCGCCACTTAGCTCATCATTGACCAACCACCCTTTAGGACCACCGGAACCCCGGTAAAAATAAGCCTCTGTCACTTCACCGAACTCACCGCTAGCTATAACCCCCTTCAAATATTCATATCCCGGCCAGAAGCGAAGACAATGACCAATCAGCAATTTTTTTCCGCTGCTTTGCGCCGCCGCTACCATCTTCCAAGCTTCTGCGGAATGTCTCGCCATCGGCTTTTCACAGAACACATGATACCCTCGTTCCAGCAGCGAACAAGCCATTTCAGCATGCAAGTACGTAGGTACTGCAAGGCTAATAGCATCTAGTTCTTCTTTTTCGAGCATATGCTCCAAATTCTCATAAAGGCTGTAAGGGGATAAATCATATACCTCGTGGGCTGTGTTCATATTCCCCGCGGATTTAGTATGTTTAAGGACTTTAATCTGCGGGTCACAAATGGCAACCAGAGAAATCGGATGGCCGTCTTCCTGCAATTGAACATACTGATCAAAGTTCATTCGGCCCATAAATCCAAAACCCATCAGCCCCACTCTGAGCACAGCCTTCACCTCTCTTAAACTTAGTAACTAGTGCGTCCTAAAATAGCATCCATCGCTGCAGAAGTATTAAAAATGATTTGCTCCGAATAATGCGTATATGGCGGTATCATTTCTCCAGTAACATAATTGCTGTAGCCGATCTCCTGCAGTGCTTCCATAACAGCAGGATAATCCACATCCCCAGCAAGTAGATCAACAAATCCATGAAGTCCTCCGGCTGCCCGGCGGTAATCTTTGAAATGCACCTTCTTGATTCTATGGCCTAGAATCCGTATCCACTGCTCTGGATAACCAGAATGAACGATATTCCCTACATCCAGATAGGAACCTACATAATTGGAGCCTACAGCATCTATAAAAGAACGTAATTCGAGCGGAGACAGCAGGAATTTATTCCACACATTTTCAATCCCAATAGAAACACCCGCCATTTTTGCATCCTGAGCTAGATCACTGATCGCCTTCAAGGCTCGATCATAAGCTTTTTCATAATCGACTATTTCACAGCCCTCAATAAAATCCACACCAACCGCACCAGGAATGACAAGAATCGTATCTACGCCAAGTGTTGCTGCCAGCTCCAATTGTTTTTTACATACATCGATAGCCTTCGTCCGGTTCGCCGCGGATTCACTTGTCATGGCATATGACCAATATAGTCCTGTCGCCAGTCCTGCAATTTCTAACCCCATCTCCTGAATGGAATTTTTGATCTTAATAGCTTCTTTCTCAGTGGTTTGCAAGCCAAGTTCACCCGATTCATTCAAAGATAACTCAATTCCGTCGAAACCTGCCGCTTTAGCCAGACGTGCACATTCTTCGATCTCAGTACCTTCGCGAAACGACCAAATGTTTATTCCCTTCTTCATCTGAATCCTCCTAAAATTTGTTATTTTCCGTTTTTTAAGATTTTTCCCTAAGTGCGCTTATATCCTTGATTTATTTATATTATAATAGATTGTAAGTTGAATTTATTTAGGTGAACAAGAGATTTGTTGCACGATTCCGGTCTATTTAAAAATTCATTTTATACTGTATGGGAGGTTTATTCGTGGCTGAAAAAGAACCCCGTTATCCCCTGAGAAAACAGGTCCCCTCCCGGGAGTGGTCACCTGGCATTCACTACGCACAATTCCAAACCCTCTCACCTTGCCTCTTTCCAAGAAGAAGATTGTATGATTTCGAGCTGCTATACGTTCGCCAGGGGAAATTATCAACAAAGATGGATACGGAGGAATATATCCTGAATTCAGGACAACTGATATTTCTTTCTTCCGGGGTATATCATCAAAATGCGATTGTCTCAGATTCGGAAACCAAACTCATTGGGATCCATTTTGATTTTTTTGGGGAATCGATTATTACAAGCGATGAAGACATGCTGGTCAATGAGGAGGAGGTTATGGACGAGAAGTTTGCCTTGGAAGCTGTGACCGCTCCTTTTATGCCATTGTCACAGGAGCCCATTTATACCCCGCCACCCGAATGTATCCATGCGATGGAACAGCTCGTGCATGAATTTACGATGCGGCCTGCCGGTTATGAATGGGTCTGTCGGGGGTTACTGCTCGGCGTTCTAACCTCGCTGCTCCGAACACAAAGCTCCCGGAATACAGCCAAATCTTCCGTTCATACCGGGCGGATCAGAGCTTTAATCGATGAGATGGATTCAAAGCTAGCAGACCGCTGGAGCAATAAATCCATGGCTGGTGCCATGAATATGCATGAAGACCATTTCTCCAAGTTATTTCGTGAGGTGGCTGGCATGCCTCCTGGTGAATATCTCCGTTCCATCCGGCATCGAGAAGCACGCAAGCTGCTGCGCGAAACGGATTGGCCGATTGAACAGGTCGGGGATAAGGTTGGTTATCCTGATATCCATTATTTCAGCAGGGTATTTACTGCGAATGAGGGAATTTCTCCGCGGGCTTATCGCAAAATGTCCCGGATACTCTAGATACGGAAAACTCAAGATATCTCAATCCAAGTAAGAAAAACTTGCCAAAAACATTGAGGGTGATGGGTCATCTGCTTTGTGTGATACCTGTGGGGGCCGATAAACAATATACATTGTACGGTGAGATGTGCAATATGCGGGGCGGCGAACGTTCGTGTTTTCTGCGTTAATGCAGTATGCGGGGACGGCTCTAAAACTAATTAGGGAAAAACTCCCTGAAAACAGCCAATATTCGCTCTAAATGAACGAAATCAGGGAATTCCTCCCTAATAATAAGAGGAATAACTATAATTGCTAACGAATCAGCTAAACTTTGGGGAGGTTTTCCCTGATTATTAGTCTGATGACCAAATATCCCGGAATTTCAGGGAGAAATTCCCCAATCACTCTATCGAAGCAGTACAATTCAGGAAAGTTGGAGATAACAGCAGCCGGAAGTCTAATTATTCGCCGTAGTTACGGCTGACTCTTAATGTATGATCTCAAATTGAAACCACACACTTTCCATCCCACCCAACTCTATTTCTTGGATCACGGCGTTATCCATCAGGATCGTCGTCTTTTGGATCTCGGAAGTGTTATTTACGGCACAATATCGACCCATCTCAGGATACGCGTGACATTCAACATTCGGATTCACTGAGAACCATGAATACAATTGCTCCTCTTGATGTGCGGCCCAAAAGATCGCTCGGCTGAGTAGTCTGGTATTCTGAATACTATAGGGAAGCCCCGCGATATAAACGCCCCGCCCCTGACCAAATGAGTTCACGGCAAGATTGCAGCTGCCTTGATGCACGTCCAATATTTCTGCTCCGGCCTCCGCTTGATAAATCATGGTCATCCCTTCACCATAATTAATCTCACCTTCCAGATCTTCCGTTATGAAATGACCCTGCACAGGCGTTACCTTGGGCTTATTGATGCTTGCTGTAAATCCAATTTCCTTCTGAACACCTAGGATATCCGCTAGTTGAAAAAGAACCCCTTGTTGTTCATAAGCTGATGGATCACCAATCCCAATAAAACCGCCCCCTTGCTCCACCCACTCACGAAGTGTTGCCACAACTTGCGGATCGCTCCATTGATCTCCCCCGCTCCAAGAGGTGTGTACATCACCTGCGTTAATAATCACACCGATACTAGGATCAATCCCACACAACCTGATGTCATCAAAGCTTATAAACTCAATGTCGAACGGCAAGCCCGCCAGTGACTCTAATGCCCCTATGTAGGAATAACATCTTTGATTCCATAATGAATGAGCCACTTGATGTGTCTGCCAGCTTCGAAGGGAGCCCCAAGTATTCAGAACCGCCACTTTAAAAGGAGCTTTAAAAGGCTGTGTCCCTTCTGCATTGGCATGAATCCCTTTGAACTGCTTCGCAATCTCTGTCACATGATCTATAAAATCCGGGAATTGATGCGCTAGACTTAAATATCCGCCATACCCCATCCTGCCAACTGGTTTACGCATGAGCGCACGCCGGCATTTGATCCAGATCGGCATGGACTCTCCGACAGGGTCTCCCCCTTCAAAAAAGATATCTGGAAAGAAGTAAGGATAGAAACGTGCCTCGGTATCCTTAATAGGTATATCCGCAATCATACGCGTTGTAACGCCATCTCCTGCTGCCCCTACCACTGCATCGAGCCCGATCTCCGGAAAATATTTGCCATAAGGCTCTGTGCCAGCCCAGTGATCCCCGAAGAACATAATCGCTTTCTTCCCGAAATCATGCACCATATCTACACATTGTTTCGCATAACCTGCGATGAATTTCTGATTGAAGTCCATCCAGTCCAGATATCTTTGGGTCGGGTTCTTAAATGGTGTGTTATATCGCCCCTGATCCACAAAATCTTCCGCAGTCAATCGGTACCCATAAGCTTGCTCGAATTGCTCTAACGCAAGTGGACTCACACAACTCAGATAGCCAAACCAATTCACCTGTTTCTCCTTACCTTCCTTGTTAAATATCAAATCAAAATTATAAAAGAAGGTCGTAAAACGTACGATATCAGTCTTGGGATGTTTCTTCAGCCAATCTTCCAGCACCTTCAAAACATGCTCTTGAGCCTCGGGATAACGAACATCCAACGGAAAACGATGCTCCTCATCCCAATCATTCGTGATGTGATTGTACATGGAGACCGGCTCCCATTTCTGGTAGGCCAAGAAACTGACCGTATATTTGTGAAATTGTACCGCCTGCTCAAGTGTGACAATCCCCTCTGCATAACTCCAACATTCAGAAGGTAATACTTCTCCTGTAGTCCGGTTTACAACCTGCCAATATTTTTTTATATCCACATCTGTGTTAGGAATAAATTGATCGGCAAAATAATCAGCCATAATATCGATGGTCTTCACCTTTGAAGTTACTATTACTGGAGCAGACATCAGATAAATCTGCTGTCTATATTGCGGATGCTGCTTCGCCCACTCGTTGTCCTCACGGACAAGACAAAGCGTTGAATAAATTTGCAGACCCATATCGAGAATGTCCTGCGATAGATTCGTGCCATCACTGTCACGTACGGCATCTACACCCCATTTTTCGACGAGATCGGCTATGACCTCTTCCATCCCTGTTTCACCAGGCAGTGTAAATCTTCCTTTGTCCACGTAACTTCCCTCCATGTCTTTGTTGTTCAGCCCTTAATTCCGCCTGCGCTTATTCCTTGGAGCAATTGCTTTTGTCCTATCACATATAAAAGAATCGTTGGAATCAGCACTAGGATCAGCGCGGCAAAAAGTGCACTCCAATCAGTAGCATAACGTTGAACCTCAAAAAGATTGGCTAAACCTACTGGCAATGTTTTTTTGCTATCACTTTGAATTAAGACCAATGCCAGCGGATACTCATTCCAAAAGCCCATCGCTGCCAGCATACAGACCGTCACAATGCCCGGTTTAGCAAGCGGCACAACAATTCTGACGAGCACTCCCGTGTTGCCACAACCGTCAATCTTAGCGGCCTCTTCATAATCTCTAGGGACGGACTTCAGAAATCCACTTAATACAAAGATGGCAAAGGGAAACTGCAGAACAGCATAGATTAAACTGAGCATCCCGCGATTGTCTAACATCCCGAACGAATTCACCTGCAGAAATAAAGGAACCATAATATAGGAGGCTTGCAGAAAAATACAGGCCATATAAAGGTTAAGGATTAGTTTGGAGCCCCAAAACTTAAATCTCGTTAAGACATAAGCCATAGGAACCACAAAAATAACTAAAATCGCCGTGGATAACACCACAAGAAAGATAGAGTTCAGGAAATAACTCCCCATCTTGGATTTCTGAAAAGCACGTACATAGTTATCGAAGTGTAGGGCTTGTGGAAAGGAGAAGGGGTCGGTCAGAAATTCTGTATTGCTTTTAAATGAGGCTAAGAGATTCCATATAAACGGATATAACAAAACAATGGTGGCTACAATCAGAAACAGCCGCGTGATCCAGTTAGCAATATTCATTTTTAGAAGACTCTGCTGATTGCTTGTCATCCTTCTCCCCTACCCTTCTGCTCGATTTGTAAGTAGTCTGGACAGAAAAGAAAGCACAAAGGCGAACACCAGCGTAAATATAGCTATAGCCATGGCATATCCAAAGTTCGCATTTTGGAAGGCCTGCGTGTACATGTAGTGGAGTAAAACAGTAGTTCCACCTGCCGGACCACCACCAGTCATTACAGTTACAACTATAAAACTTAAATTGATCGTACCAGCCAGAGACAACACAAACGTAATGCCAATAATATCTTTTAGCAGAGGGATCGTAATACTGGTAAGCTTCCGGAAATATCCCGCACCATCAATAGTCGCCGATTCAAACACATCCGCAGAAATCCCATCAATCGCAGCGATATACATGACCATATAATAACCAACCGCTTGCCAGATCAGTGTAACGGCTACACACCACAATGCTGTTCGGCTATCTCCAAGCCAGGGTCTGCTCAGTTGATCTAATCCGATGCTCCCCAGAATATTATTCAAAATGCCCATGTTGGGATGAAACACAAAGGACCAGATAATTCCGACTACCGTCAAAGAGATGATACTAGGAAAGAAAAATACGGTTCGGTAAAATCCTCTTTCCTTCAGCTTCGTCTGCGTTAATAAAAAAGCGAGCACCAGCCCAAAAATCAACGTAATCACTGGCACGACCAGCATCAGTTTAAATGTATTGCTCAGAGCTTTGAGGAACATCTCATCTTGAAACATATATTTATAGTTATCCAAAAAGATAAACTTGTTCTCATCACTCATCCCGGTAGCATCCGTAAAAGACATAAAAAATGCCCGAAAGGTTGGAATAATCATAAATACGAGGGTCAACAGGAGCGTTGGAATCGTGCATACCGCTATGAATAGCTTAGGATTTCTGGTTTTCGCTGTCCTAATCTTTGATTTCCTCTGTCTAGGAGCTACTTCTGCCAGCTGCATTTCAGACATTTTTCTCACTCCCCTTCATACAAAATGCATCCCGTTCATAGATAACCTTATCCATTCCTAACAGGATGCATTTGCATGAGATACTATAGATTATTTACTAGCCGCTTTCTCTTTACGAATCTGTGCAAAAGCTTTTTCCACATTATCCATCCATTGATCTGTGGTCATTTGGCCTGTCATCACTGGTGTGACCGTATTCTTGAACATTTCAGTGACTACACTAACCTTGGAACCCTTCGGTAACGATTGCCAGCCCTGTAGAATAGAAATGGAACCATTATAAGCCTCGAACATGTCATAGACACCTTTAGTCAAAAATGGCTTAGACAGCTCCTTCGCATCGTTAAGCGCATACGCCCCATTCGCTTTTTCCGCAAATAGTTTTACAGACTCATCGGTATACAGGAACTTTAAGAATTCCTTAGCGAGCTCAGGATTTTTGGCCTTAGCAGGGATGGAGAATTGCTCGTAGCTGGAAAGCACATACTTCTGATCGCCTTTATTGAACACAGGTACTGTTGTCATCCCAAATTCAAATCCATTTTCTCTAGGTGAATCCTTCATTTCATTTTCCATCCAGTTCCCGTTTACGATAAACAAAGCTTTACCCATCATCATATCGGTCTGCGACTGTGTATGGTTCAAGGCAACCGTGCCGTCCATCAGATAACCGTCTTTAGAGATTTTATAGAAAATATCCAGTACTTTTTTGATCGTGTCGTTCTTAAATGAACCTTCCTCATAAGCAAAGACTTTATCCAGCGTTTCTTTTCCCCCCGCACTCGCAATGGCCGGGTAGAGAATTTCCTCCAAATAATCCGGATAGATGCCTTGGTAAGTGAATAAAGCCCGCTTCGTTTTGGTTCCATCTGCATTAACCAGATAGTTCTCCTCTTTGTTCAGCTCATCCCCTAAAGCAAAGAACTCCTCCCAAGTCTCAGGAACACTCCAGCCTTTTTCTGTGAACAGTGTTTTATTGTAAATCAAGCCCATCGGTCCAGCATTAAAAGGTGCGAGATACGTCTTTCCATCTTGATAGGGCTGAAATCTTGTACTGTCCAGCATCCCCGGTAGAATCATATCCTTAAGCGTCTCCTCTTTATCAAGCGCTTTGCTTTCAAATACATCGCTGATATCTAGCAGTCCTTTTTCTTTAATCAGTGAAAGCACGATGCCACTTTGCTCTGTATCTGTAACGGATAGGAAGTCGGGAGGATTACCCGCAACAATCTGCGGCCGGATTACTTCACCAACTTTAGGATTAATCGTCATGTTCACTTTCACACCTGGATAAGCACTTTCGAATTTGCTGACAATTTCATTCCAATAATCCGCACCATATCCCCCTTGGAATACAGCAATGCTAAGTTCCTTGTTATCAAAATCTTTAGCAGGTTCTTCTTTAGTCTTCTCGGCGTTCGTTGTACTTGTAGCTTGCGCGGTGCTCGTAGCTTTCGTTGAATCAGATTCATTCGAGGCAGCAGGTTTATTATTGCTGTTCCCACAGCCGAGCAACCCCACACCTAGCAGCATTACTGCTAATAATGTACTCATAGTCTTTTTCATAAACGCCCTCCTTAAGATATTCTTGTAAACGCTTTTTTAATAATCTAAGTATAGAAGGATTTACGCTATATTTACATTTACAATACAAACCTACCTATGTATTATCTTATCCATCTTCCAATGCGAGCTCGTGTAAGCTTATTCATCAGGGTCACATAACCTGTAAACTTAGCTGTTAACGGAATGGATAATATTATCCATTCCATAGATTATTCTCACTTTTCGCCGCTGCATATATATTCCATTGTTCTTTTTATGTTAACTTGTAAGTAAAAGATAGTGAATGGGAGGTCATCCACCTGAGTCGACGCAAAGGGAAGCTGCATTTTCCTAGTCCTCCGCAAATCATGCGCAAGGTTAAAATTCAAAATCGCTTAACCGTCATTTTCTTAATCGTATCCGTGATCCCAATCATCTTTATAGGTTTCTACTCCTACACCATTTACTCCAAATCTATTAACAATAAATTAAGTAAATCCACATTTCAGGCCTTAACGCTGCTTAATCGAACGATGTTAAGTGAACTTAACAACTATCAATATCTTGCAGGCTCTGTTTCTACCAATAGTATTATTCAGGAGCGTTTATCGGCAGCACCAAGTGAACCCGCGCCTAGCAATGCTGCCATTAATCATGCCATGGACAATTTATATAGAACCTTCTACCCCGGATATGTCCAGAACGTTCGGGTCATCGACGCCAAGAACCAACCTATTTATGAATTAGGCTACGACGGCATCCCCAATCCTATGTATGAAGAAATTATGAAACAAGTAGAGCTGAATGCCCCCTATGACAGTCTTAACTATGTAAAAAGCTATCGCGCTTACAATACCATTGTCCTGGGCCGGAAAATTTTTGATCAAGATGACATTGGCGTTCCCTTAGGTCATGTGTTTGTTTTTATTGGTGGGGAGTTATTTTCAAAAGTCATTCTTTCCAGTGTGGATTTAGGTACAGGTTCCAGTCTCCTTATTATGAATAGGGAGGGAAAAGTAATGTCTTCGAATCAAAAGGATACTCCGCTAGGAGAACCCTATTATAAAGATGAGCTTTTTAAGCAAATCAAGACACAAGAGGCAAAGAAAAACCATTCCTTCCAAGGCATGGTCAATGGCAAAATGCAGCAAATCTCCTATATTAACAATAATCAATTAGGCTGGTACATGATTTCTACCGTGCCCTTCTCTTATATCAATTCAGAGACAAGTAAAATCACCACTGGACTACTTATTGTTGTCAGCATCATTGTAGTCGTGTGTATTCTAATTATTATCGTATTGTATAAAAGCATCCTAAAACCAATCAAACAAATCATCGTCTTCTGCAATCAAATTTTTTATGGTGATCTATCGAGCCGGATCGAAGATCACAGCAACGATGAAATGGGCGTGTTGGCCAATAGAATTAACAGCATGGTCAGTAGAATGGAACAGCTGATGAAGGATCAAAAGAAAGATCTGAAAAGAAGACGTTCGCTCGAATTGCAAATGCTGCAATCGCAGATTAATCCTCACTTTCTTTTTAATACACTTAACTCCTTACGATGGCTGGCGATGATTAACCAGGTTCCCGTCCTCAGCGACGGCATCTCCTCACTAGCTGAATTGCTGCGTAGTACCATTATCGATCAAGATGAGCAAATCACCATCAAGCAGGAGCTGAACAATCTGGATCATTATTTTGCCATTCAAAAAATACGTTATGCCGACAGTTTCGACATTGAATATGACTTGGATGAGTCTTTATTACAGAGCATGATCCCCAAGCTCATCCTGCAGCCGATCGCAGAGAACGCGATTCTTCATGGAGTTACAGATATAGGAGGAAAAGTTCTAATCCAAATTAAGGTATACGCAAAAAATGAATACACCCTTATTATTGAGATCATCGATAACGGAAAAGGGTTTGACACCACCAAATCTGAAAAAGCTGACAATCTGTCGGGTATCGGAATTTCAAATGTGGCCGATCGCATTAAACTTCAATACGGTGAGAGTTACGGGCTGTTCATCACAAGCTCAATGGGTCATGGAACCTGCTGCCGCCTAATTATCCCTAAACAAACATACGAACTTAAGGGGTGATACTATGTATCCTATGTATAATGTAATGCTAGTGGATGACGAACCTATTGTTAAAGTCGCGCTCAGAACCATGATTCCATGGGAAGAGCTTGGATACATGATCTGTGCTACTGCCTCTGACGGAGTGGAAGCCTTAACACTTGTAGACAAGTTTAATCCCCATATCATCATTACAGATCTCAAAATGCCTAATATGGATGGTCTGCAGCTGATAAAAGAACTGAATAACAGAGGGTTTGCAGGAAAAATTCTGGTGGCGAGCAACCACGGGGAGTATGAGTTAGTTCGTGAAGCCTTAGTGCTTGGGGCTATAGATTATATGCTGAAGATTAGTATGAAAACGGGGGATTTGATCCATTTGCTGGAGAAATCTACGAAGCTAATTCAAGAGCAGCTTCAATCTAGGCAGCAGCAGGAGACCCAAACACAGTTATTACAACACAATTTAAAAAGCGTGAAAAATGCGCTTCTAAAAGATTATTTCACCGATCCTTATTACGATGTGCAGCAGCTTGATCAGCATGATGCTATAAGTTTCGCTTTCAGCGAAAGCAGCTGTTATTTATTCTACGTGACTTTTGAGCAGAATAACGCCACCCAAAACGAAAGACAAAATCACATCTCCGTATCCTTTATTGAAAACATTATCTTGGATATCTTGGAGACCGTAGATCAGTTAGAAATTATTCAGCTAGAATCTAATGGGCTGCTGCTTCTAATCTCCTGTGATACCTTAGACGATCATCAAATTATCCGCACAGACTTTATCCAGAGGGTCATTCGGTTAATCAAAATGTATATTTCTATCACCCCTACTATTGTTTTTTCTGATCCTGTACGGGGATATGCTGAAGCAAAACGAACCCTAGAGCGATGTAAAGAATCCTTGCAAATCCAATTTTACAACGAAATAACGATTATAGATCCAAAGGATGTCCATTTAAAGGATACGCTGGACTTCGAGGATGTACATGATTTCTCGACGCAATTAATTCAGAACTGGAAGCTTTCAGGGGTTGAAGCCGTTAATCAAGCAACTCAGCAATTTCTCGACACCTGTAAATCCAAGCAGATTAATCCTGCTGAAACCAAAAAGTTCATCGTAAATTGTCTGCATTATCTTCCCTTATGCGATGCTCATCTCATTGTCGAGGATCCGAAGCTTTTGAAGACCTATATAGAAAATATCGCCAGCAGTAAACGTACCACTGACGTTCTATCTATAATGGAGCTTGTGTTCCAACTATTCTCCCATCAAAAGCAACAGATCGTAACTACACACAATAGAGATGTTAAACAAGCGATTGACTATATCAACACACATTATCAGAAGAAGCTCACCTTATCTCTGATTGCCAAGCATGTCAACTTAAGTGAGAACTATCTGTCCAGAATCTTCAAAGAAGAAGTGGGGCAAAGCATCATTCACTACATTAATACTGTGAAAATGGAAAAAGCTGCAGAATTAATACTTAAAGGGAATCCATACATTAAAGAAATTTCCACGCAAATCGGTATACACGATCAATTTTATTTCACCCGGTTATTCAAAAAACACTTTGGTGTTAATCCTAGTGAATATAAGAATCACGTTCAGGCCACGCTTGGTTCAGGAAATTAAGACCATTCCAACTCTTTTTATTGGAACGCGGTTCCTGATTTTATGATCCTTTCACAACCTGAATGTTATTGATGAACCCTTCTTTAGGTGCAAATATGGAATTAAACAACAACTCTTTGTTTAACCGCTCCAGCTGCAGTAGATGATGACGATAGTGCATTTCAATAAGTAGGAACCATTCCTCCGCGCATAGTCCACCGAATCGCGGGTGAGATACGGTATTTTGTTTGGACGCTTTTTCAAGAGAGGGTTCGATCTCTCTCATTCTTTGAATGACTGTACGTAACCCTTGAATTAATTGTTCTTTGCTCTCCGGCTGCTCCGGCGTATATTGGGCGGAAGGCGGAACCTGAATACGAATGGGCGGAAAGCTTCCTTGCGCAAATATAGCCGCACCATTCTCAGTTTTCCCCACATGAGCTACTAAGGGATCTTGGTCTAGCACAAGGCATTGATTAATATTACGAAGCTGCATATACAGCGCCGAGTTAATGAGATGCTGAAACATCTGTCCGATGGACCAGGCGTTTTCACTCGGCTTTTGCTTCAACTGCTCCAGATTGAATCGCTCCAATTCTTGAATATAGTATGTCGCAGTTTCTTCAAATCGTTGTAAGACTTCTTTTGTTGTAATCATCATATATCAGCTCCTGTAGTCATTGATGGTCCAAGTATACAAAAACGCTACTGACAGCGTTATGTCAGTAGCGTTTTAACATTATTTCTATTTCATTTCTAACCTGATCACGGAAAGATTCGGGCTCCAGCACAACCATACCGCCTCCCCAGCCAAGCACCCATTGCAGCAATTCCCCTGGCTCGCGAACGCGAAAAGTAACAAGTACCCCCTCCGCATGCTCCTCAATAGTTTCCATATAGAAATTATTTGATTCCCTTACCTTATCGGCTATGTCAGCTTGGACTAAGATAAGCACATGAACGTTGCGATCATCAGGAGGTTGGTATACCTCCAGATGAAAATCTGCTGGCAGTATAAATTCATCTTTCAGATTAATAAGCTCCCTCATTCGGGATAACCGGAAATGACGGATGTCTTGACGCAATTCACACCAGGCGATGAGTACCCATGACCCGTGATGAAGCACAAGTCCATAAGGAGCAACCGTACGAATACTTTGACGGTTCCCATCGGCTTCGGCGATTCTTTTGGAATAACGAAATCTTATTTTCCTTCCCTCCAATATCGCTCCACGAATGGCTTCCAAACATGCCTTCTCTTGTATGGGTGCTATATCTTCTGCGGATGCAAATAAACGAAAACTTTTGCGAATCTGTGATGCTTCACTGCGGATAGCTTCCGGCAGGATGGCTTCTATCTTTGCTTTAGAACTTCTAGCCTTATTACCATAGTGTGCATCAAACCGCTGCTCGATAAAATCAGTTCCGATAAGCAATGTCACTGCTTCGTCCAGCGTGAAACTAACGGGTGGCAGGAAATACCCCTCGATTTAGGAGTAACCCTGTCCTGGCGCTCCTATAATGGAAACGCCCGCTTCACTCAGTGCCTGAATATCCCGATAGATCGTTCTTACGCTCGTTTCAAACGTAGCAGCCAAATCCTCCGCCCGCAACATTTTGTTACGCTGCAGTTCAAGCACTATAGCTAACAACCGGTCCATTTTGTTCATACAACTCCCCCTCCCCGAACAATCTCATCAACAGCTCGTCGATACCCACCCGAGTTCCGAAACGATTCACTGATATTGGAGACAGCTTTTTTATAAGATAAATCGCTTAATATATGATCTACTGCTTCTCGTAGTTGAGTTGCAGTTAAACTTTGCATTTGTAACTTAATGCCTGCTCTGACATGGACGACTTGCTCCGCAATTATTGGCTGATCCGCACTTTGTGGAATTACAATTAGCGGAACCCCGTAATAAAGCCCTTCATTGATACTGTTCATTCCACCATGTGTAATAAATAACTTTGTGTATTGCAGTATATCCGTTTGTGGAACATAATTTTTCACGAAAAAGTTTTGCGGAATTTCCCCTAAATCCGTGATTTGGACTTTATCTCCAATTGACATCACAATAGTGTACTCCGTGTTCCCCAATGCTTCAAAACAAAGCTTATAGAATTCAATGGCTTGGTTAAAAACTGTGCCGAGTGAAATGTAAATTAGACTTTTCCCCTTAATTGCCATGAGGTCGAAGTTTTCTGGAGCTAATCGTGAAGAGATGGAGGGTCCTACAAAGATATAAGACGGGTCGAAAGCTTCTCCCTCAGGTTGAAACTCCCTAGTTGTATAAACGATAGTAAGTGGGGCAGGATTACAAAACACTTCATAAGGGGATTGGATGTCCACATCATATTTGCCCTTCACCATTTGCGTCAAGCTTTGGAATTTATCCTTTATAGGATTAGTTACTTCTGCAGGAACTGTAGTATAAAATTGTTCTAACATTTCATCGAATGCTGCTTTTGTCTGCGCAAAAGAAGTACAGGAGCTAATGGCTGGAAGCTTAAGAATTTGAGCTAGCAAACGTCCACAACCAAACATAGAATCATGGATGATGTAATCAAAATGCTCCCCTTTGATCTGTTCAAGAACGCTTGGAATAACTATATCTGTCGTAAGTAAAAGACCGTTGATTCTTTCGAGTACATAATTTCTTCCACCTGAGATAAAAGCATGGATAAATTTCTGATCGTCAAATGTTCGTACTGTAGCCCCCGTCATCTCCATACGTTCTCTATAAGCTTCTATACAAAAGTACACTACCTCTTCGCCACGAGAAATAAGCTCTTCCACAACGCCAATCGTGGGATTAATATGTCCCTCTGATCCACCATTAATAAATAACACACGCGCCAATTGTAATCCTCCTTAACTATAAATCATTTTTATATTAGATATTATAAACATTAATTTTACTTATATCGCTCTAAAAGGGTATAGTAATATAGGCTTTAAAACCATTTTAATAATATAGAGTATACCCTTATTAGAGGAGAGATCATATTGGAAAGAGTAGTTGGAACAGTTGTACGTGGACTTCGCGGACCTATCATTAACAATGGGGATAACATTGAAGAAATCGTAGTTCAGACGGTATTGAATGCAGCAACAGTCGAGGGTTTTTCGATCGAAGATCGTGACATTGTGACCGTAACTGAATCCATTGTTGCTCGGGCACAAGGAAACTATGCAACGATCGACAATATTGCTGCTGATATAAAGGGGAAATTCGGCGAAGAAACCGTAGGGGTCATTTTTCCAATCCTTAGCCGTAACCGGTTTGCTAACTGCTTACGCGGTATTGCCAAAGGGGCACAAAAAGTAGTCCTAATGTTAAGCTATCCAGCTGATGAAGTAGGAAACCACCTTGTAGACATCGACGAACTAGATGCTAAAGGTATCAATCCATGGACAGATGTATTAACAGAAGCTCAGTTCCGTGAGTTTTTCGGCTATATTAAGCACCCATTCACAGGTGTTGACTATATTGAATATTATAAAGGTTTAATTGAAGCTGAAGGTGTGGCTTGTGAAGTCATCTTCTCCAACAACCCAAAAACCATTTTAAACTATACAAAAAATGTATTAACTTGCGATATTCACACTCGCTTCAGAACCAAACGCATTCTCACAAACAATGGAGCTGAAAAAGTATTTGGTTTGGATGATATTCTTACACAATCAATCGATGGCAGCGGCTTTAACGAAGCTTATGGTCTGCTAGGATCAAACAAAGCTACAGAAGAAAGTGTAAAGCTATTTCCAAACAACTGCCAGCCTATCGTGGATGGTATCCAAGCAAAAATCAAAGAAATTACAGGTAAAACTGTAGAAGTTATGGTTTATGGCGATGGAGCATTCAAAGATCCAGTTGGAAAAATCTGGGAGCTCGCAGATCCAGTTGTCTCCCCTGCTTACACTGCCGGACTTGATGGAACACCAAATGAAGTAAAATTGAAATACTTGGCCGATAACAACTTCTCTCATCTTCGTGGTGAAGAGTTAAAACAAGCCATTTCTAAATACATCCAGAATAAAAATGATGATCTAGTTGGTGCGATGGAAGCCCAAGGGACTACACCTCGTAGATTAACTGACCTGATTGGATCATTATCTGATTTGACTTCTGGTAGTGGCGATAAAGGAACACCAATGATTTATATCCAAGGTTATTTCGATAACTATACAAAATAAGAGTAGTACAACAAAGGGAGTCTCTAAACGAGGCTCTCTTTTTTACTTTCTGGGTTATAATAAAAGCAAACAGCGGCAGGCGGAGGATACTATGAACATAAGAAGGATTAAATATTTTATCGATCTCGTGGAATGCAGAAATTTTACGGAAACAGCTAAAAAGAACTATGTATCGCAGACCACCATTAGTCAACAAATCGCCGCGCTTGAAGAGGAATTCAACATTCAATTAATTGACAGAAAGCAGATCCCTATCGAGCCAAGCAAAGCCGGATGGCTTTTCTATGGCGAAGCTCTCATCCTCTGGAAGCAATATAACCATATGAAGCTGAGCATGGAAAACTTTCAAAAGTATAATACGCAATCCCTGAGTATCGAATATGCGGCGATGACGGATATCCAAAGTTTGTTGAAATTGATTCCCTCGTTTCAGGATCATCATCCGAATATTAAGCTGGAACTGAATAAAGTATTGCTAAAAGATATTGCAGAATACTTGCTAAAAGGGATTTACGACGTGGCTATTGCCTTTGATTCCGAGTTTCAGGGAAAAGAGGACATTGTAACCTATCCCTTATATAAGGGACGTTATTGTGCGGCTGTGAGTCATCACCATCCTCTCTTTCATCATGAATCGATCGCCAAAGAGGAGTTATATGAACATCCCCTAGTCATGCTGAATCCAACAGCTATTGGAAACTCTTATCATCTAATGATCCAGCATGCAATTGAAGACGGCTATCAGCCGAATATTCTTCGAACCGCAGACGATGTGGAGACAGAATTGTTTTATATCATCACGGAGAATTTGATTGGCTTTTTCCCGGATAACTATCAGCTCGCTTATCTTCAAGATGAAGTCCGGCTAATTCCTTTAGATGATTCACACCATACCTTTGCAATCGAAGCAGGTTATCTCAAAAATAATACAAACCCGGCCTTGCCCTCCTTCCTGCAACAAATCCAAATTGGATTTAGCAATCGACCATAAGTTTTATGTGTTAGACTATGTTCTTTTTTTCACATAATATAAGGGTATAAATCATATCCACAAGGAGTGACAACGATCATGGGTAAATTATTGTTGACTGGTGTCGATGGAAATCTAGGGAAGCAAGCTGCGGAATACTTGTTGGAGCTGGTAGATAAAGACCAAATCATTTTTTGCGCTTACGATCCGGCATGTTTGAAAGAATATGCGGAACAAGGGATTGAAACACATGTGACCAACTTTAATAACAAGGAAGGCCTTGCCGAAGCTTTTGCTCATGCCGATAAACTCGCTCTAATCTCCATGCCTTTTGTTGGAGAGAAACGTCAAAATGCACAAAAAAATGTGGTTGATGCTGCAAAAGAAGCTGGAGTCAAACAGATCATTTATACTTCTTTGGTCAACGCAGCCGATGAAAGCAATCCAAGCGTAGAAAAAATTGACCATGTGTATACCGAACGTTATATTCAAAGCGTTGGGTTAGACTATATCTTCCTTCGGAATTCCCAATACGCGGAAGCCATGATAACCAATTACTTTACGTATGTGAAGGGTGACGGGGTATTAACAAACAATCAAGGTGACGGTAAAATGGCTTATATCTCGCGGAAGGATTGCGCAAAAGCCGTTGCGTATGCCCTAGCCTCCAATAACTATCAGGAAGCGATTCTAAATATCAACGGGCTTGAATTGATGACAATTACCGACTTCATTAAGATTGGTAACGAAGTAACGGGCAATCATATCACCTACAAAGAAAATACGGATGAAGAAAATTATGCCGTATTCGAAGCAATGGGCGTGCCTAGAACCACCGATGGTGCATTTAAAGAAGGCTCCGAAGCACCCTTTTCTTCAGAAGGTATGGTTACTTTCGGACAAGCTATTCGTGAAGGAAAAATGGATGTTTATACGGACGACTTCAAACAACTTACTGGTCAAGACCCTCTGACCGTGAAATATATGTTTGAACATGCCGATGAATTCCAGGTTGGCGAAAGACACTCTAAAGACAATTAAAAGCTGCCACTCTTACTTCTTAGGCTAAATCACCCCCATTTATTTAACGGGGGTGATTTCTTTTATACTGAGCGTGGCACAAAAACTCCGTAAAGCTCAATCATATGCTCGCCCTGGAGATAATCAGGGAAAACCTCCCTAATATTCTGAGGATTCTGGTCACCAGACTAATAATCAGGGAATTCCTCCCTAAAATTTAGCTGATTTGGCGGTAAATCTTGATATTGCTCTGTTTTTAGGGAGCTATTCCCTAATTCCATTCATTTAGAGCAATTGTCGGCTTTTATTAGGGAAGTTTTCCCTAATCCTCCATCACAGTATAGATAGAACTGGCCAAGTATATCGGTAAACTCGCTGTAGAACAAAATGCACCTTTAACCGTACGGATGAACATCCGAATGGCTAAAGGTGCATTATCTTTATCTCTGTCTACTTTTTAATTAGAGTTAGTTCCAGATCTCTTCAGCAATTTCTTTAATATAAGCAAGCTTACGCCATTGCTGCTCTTCAGTCAGGTGGTTGCCTTCTTCCGTGGAAGCAAAGCCACATTGCGGGCTAAGGCAAATCCGGTTTAGATCAACATATTGCTTCGCTTCCTCAATACGCTTCAGAATATCCTCCTTGCTTTCAAGCTCACCAAATTTGGATGAGAACAGACCTAACACAACCTGCTGATTGTCTTTCAAGAAGCGCAATGGTTTGAAATCGCCTGCACGTTCGGTATCAAACTCCAGATAATAACCCGAGTAGTTATTGATATTAAGAAGCGTTTGTGCGATAGGCTCGTAGCCTCCACCTACTCCAGCATAAGTCGAAACATAATTGCCCCGGCATACATGGGTCGTTACAACAAGATCTTCCGGCAGACCCGTTACAACTTCCTCGTTCAATTTTGCCAGTTCGCTTGCATATTCAGCTACGTTCACGCCAATCTGATTCATAAACGCTATAAACTGTTCGTCGCAAAGTGCTCCCCACGTACAATCGTCGATTTGAATGCTGCGGCAGCCCGCTGCATAGAAGGCAAGAATCGATACTTTGTATGCTTTGGCAATATCCGAGATAAGCTCTTCACGATTCGGGTATAATTCATTTGTGCTTTCTTTGTTTTCCGCCCGATCTAGCTCGAACAGGAATTGTGCAGCCGCAGGAATCGATTGACGCGCAACAACGTCCTCACCAGCAGCATCTTTTAAAAATTCATAATGCGAAACAAAAGGATGGCTGCTGTAGCTTATTTTCCCGGTCAGTCGGGCTGTTTCTGGTCTAGACTCTGCACCGTTAAATTGGTAACCTTGATCAATAATTGTCCGATCTACACCGTCAAGTCCCCAGAAGAAGTCGAGGTGCCACCAAGAGCGGCGGAATTCACCATCGGTTACCGCTTGAAGACCCACCTCTTTTTGTTTCTGCACGAGCTTAACGATTTCGTCGTTCTCTACTTCCTTCAACTGCTCGGCAGTAATTTCACCATTCTTGAATTTTAATCTAGCCTCTTTCAACGCTTGGGGGCGCAGGAAGCTGCCCACGATATCATATCGAAATGGAGTAACGGTTCGTTTTTGGGGTTTGGTCTGAATGCTCATATATTAATCTCCTCGTAAACAAATTATTAGAATTAATATAGCATAACCGACTGACTATACCGATCTACCAATGCGCTATGGCAGGTTATAAGTATTAACTATAGCTAGATTCAGTGTGATAATTAGAAGGGCATGCCAAAAAAGAAAGAGGCGCATGAGTAGCGCCTCTTCTTTAACAAATCATATCGACGGAAATTACATAGTAATTAAACTCCGCAGTCACCTCGAACCCAACCGACTGATAGAGGGATAATGCATTTCTATTTTGAGTGACCACGCTAAGACGAATCTGGGAATTCTTCTGATCTCGCAAGATTTTAACTACCTCTGAAAGAATTTCACGACCGTATCCTCTGCCTTGACACGAAGGAAGCACACAAAAATCATGTATAACCGCAGTATTTGTATCTAAATCATTGACTCTGATCATCCCAACCGGAATCATGTTGTCCACAGCAATGTAAGTAATCCGTGCCGGTTCTCTGGTACGAGTTAAATAATTCCTAGTCCAGGACTCTGAATCACCAAAGGCTTGTGATGAACATTTAACCATGAACTCTAAATCCTGATCTTCTTCCAATCGCACAACTAAACCGGAGTGGCTTGATCCAGCGATTTGTGCCCGATTAAAAACCTTGAGGAATTCAGACGGTGCAGCACTTGCCCCTAAATACCGTATATAATCCATCCCTGATTCAGAATTAGAAGGTATCCTAGAACGGCAAGTTTGTATGCCTTGCATTTGCATATCTGCTGCGGCACAAGAATGCCTCATCTCCGTCTATCTCCTTAAGGCTTTCTACACCCACCCTCAAACTTGACCTATCGGACGTCTTGCAAAGGTGTTCTAATATTCGGATTTGGTCAATGTAATGCTTTGAAAAGTCTTTCATTGTACTAATGTTATATTCTTGCATCTAGTACCCTCATTCAGAAGGAAATACGCAGTTTATGGACGAGTAGGCGTTATCCTTCTAAATTCTGTCCACCTAATGATAGTTACCAATGGAACCGCCTCCTAAAAGTCAATATCTTCACTCTAAACCAGGGTAATCATAAAACAAACCTTATAACTAAAAAAATGACGGCAATTATAACCACAACGATCAACAGATTGGTTACCTCGCTCCAAAATCCAGGAACGCCTTCAGTATGATATTTTTGCGCATTTACATCATGGTTTGCTTTATGGCCTCCAGGGTCCGTCATATTGGGATTAGGTCCTGAATTAAAAAAGTCAGACATAAAAACAACTCCTTTCCATGATTATAAACCATATTATACCAGTCCATTACCATTTAAACGACAAATTAATGCCACATTCAGTATATCGTTTGTCGGAGGACTTTAGGGAGATTTTTGACAACCCTATCGTAAGAGTGATCAATCATTAAATAGATATCCGACTCTGGTAAGGAGCCATCCAAAACAATCGTATTCCAGTGTTTTTTGTTCATGTGGTATCCTGGCCGAACGCTCTCATGCTGCTCTCGCAAGTTCCCTGCAATCACCGGATCACATTTTAGATTTATGTAAGCATAATTCCCCTTATTCTCAAAAATAAGCGCGAACATTTTACCGGCAATCTTAATCACCAATGGATCGAATCCGAAAGGATAGTCCTTTGTTGCTCCGCTCTTTTTTAAACAGTATTCAATAATATTATGGGTCAAAATCAGTCCCTCGCCTTCTCAGCCTAACCAATTTGGGAATAAAAATAAGATAAGTGTTCCTTTGACAAGGCTTTATCGATTAGTTCTTTATCATAGCCATTTTTTTGTAATGCAGCGATAATCGCTTGTGTCCTATCTGATCTTTTTCGTCTTAAATTAGATTCCAACTGTATTTCTAACGGAACCGTAGGAATAGTATACGGTCCGATCTCCACGTTTTTGAAATGGCTCCAAATGAATTGTCCACCTTCCCATATCCCATCACCATCCATAGAATCAGGAATTCCAGCTGAATTGGAAATATGAACAACCTCCACCTTAAATCCATCGATTATCCAACTCCCTTTTGTCCAAGAAAATCCCGAAGAAAAGGTTTGAGTGAATGTAGGTTCTTCTAAAGAAGATAACCAGTTATCCCCATGAGGAAATTCACATTTATCCAAAAGGGAAAATCCTTTAAGAAGTTCTGCAAATTGGTCAATCCCTTCCTTATTCCTTGTATAAATATCAACGTCTCCTGGGGTCATTTCACAGCCCTGAAGAACCGAACCGACCGAGCCAACCAAGATCCATTCTAAATTCGAATTCATTTTGGATGAAAAATAAAGTTCACATACCTTTGACAAAGCTTTTTTCCAGCTATACATAACTTCACCCCAAATTAACTAGTAAGTTCAAGTGCACGAAACCTGAATAACCTCAAATACGTTAAAGTATTATACAAATCCACAGGAGGTTTTTAAAATGAGATACAGTGCTGCAGGCGCACCAATAATCTGTCCTTGCTGTCAAAACGATACTTTTGATCTGGATTATAAACTGCTTAACACAAGCGGCGCATCATTTTTAGGCTTTGACTGGGCGAACAAAAACGCTGCCATCCTTATTTGTAAGCGATGCACCCATATTTCATGGTTTATGAAAGAACCAACATCTGATTAGTGTTTGGTAGAAATAAAGTATTAGACTGGATCCATTAAAAGAAGCAGCGGCGGACCAAGACTTGATAAATAAAGTCTTAGACTGCCGCTGTTGTCGTTCCATTAACGTTCCACGTGAGCGTAATCACCTTAAGTGAAAAGTCATCTTACCGTCTGGTAAACGAGACCTATGGCTCCAGAATCAAAGGTCTTGTTTTCAATTAGCTTAAGATTTCTCTTCTCCTTGAGACCTTGGAATAATGGCAATCCCTTACCGATCAGGACGGGAGAAACCGTAATTTTATACTCATCGATTAAATCAAGCTGCATAAGGTGGTGTGCGAATCTAGGACTGCCGAGGATGACCATATCCTTGCCGGGCTGCTGTTTGAGGTTATTGATCTCTTCCTCGACAGCTTCCTTCACAAGTCTGGAATTATTCCATTCGACTTTCTCCAGCGTCGTGGAAAAAACGATTTTGGCTGTCTTTTCGATCCACTCGGCATGATTCCGCTCATACTGCGAAGCTGATGGGTTCGAAGGGACTGATGGCCAGTAACTGTGCATCATCTGATAAGTCCCGCGTCCCCAAATGACAGTGTCGGCAGTACTCAGAATTTCTTTCGCATGGTTCTCCAAATCAGCATCGTAGGAAACCCAGCCAATGTCCATCTCACCATTCGGCCCTTCTACAAAACCGTCAAGCGATGCGTGAAGAAATAGAACGAGTTTTCTCATTTTCAGTTCTCCTTTATTCATGAGGGGTATCTACATTAGACATTAACTACATTTTAGCAGATTTCTACTTGGTTTATTTCTTATGGATTGCTAATCTCAAACGCTTTTTTCTCCACTTTGGTATTTTTATCCACATTAACATATTAGCAAACGTACGTTCGTTTGTAAATGCACCTTTTTCTAATTTTCAATTCATCTTTCATTTCTTTAGAGCCGGCATTTTCCTGTGTTTCGTTTGTTGTTCGAATGCAAATGCAATCCGAATGAGTGTCGGTTCACTAAATGCCGTTCCTGCAAATGTGATCCCAAAGGCTCTTCCATTCTCTTGAAAGCCTGCGGGCACTGCTATAGTTGGATAACCTGCTCTAGCACTTAAATCAGCTCCGACATAAGCAGGAAACAGGATTGCATCCAATCCATACTTTTCTAAAGCATGATCGATCCCCATATTTTGCGAATAATATAAGTCAGAGATAGACTCTACTATATATTCCGAATGATTCAACGGTTTATCTAGCTGTGATCGATAGTTCAGCATATCTTGTCCATATTTCAAAGCCTTTTCCGAATTCCGCTCGTTCCATTCCATCAATTCATTTAGGTTATGGACAGGAAGTTGAGCCGGAAGGTTATATAAGTAATTTTCAACGGAATGCTTAAATTCAAGATTCATTTTGTTATATTTCCACTCTCTATGGAACGATGGAATATCTATATCTTCTATTATGTTGGTTCCAGAACCTTTTAATTTAGCCACAGCATCATTAAATAAATGTTCATCATATTCACCCATGTCACAATAATTCTTAGGTAGAGCATTTCTAAAAACGCCTATGGTCGCTTTATTTAATCCGTCTTTATCCAAAAATGCTGTGTAGTCCATAGTAGAATATTCATTTTTCCAAGTAGCAGGATCACTTTCATCTTTTCCCGTAAGCGCATTTAATAAGATCGCAACATCTGTCACATTCCTTGCCATAGGTCCAGCTGTATCCTGAGAATATGACCATGGAATTATGCCTGATCTACTTATTAGACCTACAGTTGGCTTTAAACCAACAATTGCGTTTTGCACAGCTGGACTTAAAATAGAGCCAGACGTCTCTGTCCCCACGGCTACTGTTGAAAAGTTGGCTGCAACGGAAGCGGCAGAACCCGTACTGGAACCTCCCGGAAAATGATCACCGTATGGATTTTTGGTTTGTCCTCCTATTGAGCTATACCCAGCCCACATGTATGATGACATCCCATTTGCCCATTCCGTCATATTTGTTTTTGCAAGTATAATGGCCCCAGCATCCCTTAGTTTTTGGACAAGAAAAGCATCGTTCGAGCTAACATGGTTTTCCAAAGCTAATGCGCCCGCAGTTGTATGCATTTTATCATTCGTTTCAATATTTCCTTTCAATAATACAGGCACACCATGTAGAAGACTTCGTGCTCCGCTTAATTTCCTTTCCTGATCTAATGCCTCGGCAATATAAATCGCATCTGGATTCATTTCCATAATAGAGTTTATCATGGGACCACTCTGGTCAAACGTTGCTATCCGATACATGTAATACATAACAAGTTCCCTAGAACTAACATCCCCTCTATCCATTGCATCCTGCAGTTCGAGTATCGTTATTTCTTCACTCTTTATTTTTGCTAATTCGAAGATATGTTCCATGATAACTCCTGCTTTCCATTTGGGTCATTTATGTAATAGTGTCATGTTCATATATTTTGGTGGGCCGTCCCCACTCGAAGTTATCCAGACCTATCTCCTTAAATCCATATTTCTCATAATAAAGAATATGATCCGTCGCCAAGTAGACTTTTGCATAACCTAGTTGCCCAGCTATTTTTCTGGCATGCTCCAACAAAACGGCTCCTAGTGCTTTGCCCCTCTTACTTTCGTCAATAAACAATGGCGCAATCCAAGGTGATAAATCTTTTCGAGTTATAAATTCCTGCTCAATTAATTGATAAAACCCGATGATTACATCATGTTTCAACAGCAAAAATGTAAAAGGGAACTCCTCATCTTTTGAGATTAAACTTTCTTGTATATTGGGGAGCACAGCTTGTTGTACTTTTGGCCACCGTTTTTTGACATACTCAATAAGCTCATTTTGACGAAGAGGACATTCTTGTAAGGATTTAATATCTAGCATCTAACCATCCCTTCTTGTAAAAAGAAATTCCTATACCCATGCCTGCTCTCACAATAGTCATCCACCAGCTCTCAAAATGCAGAGCAGCAAGCCCCGAGTGGGGCTTGCTGTAGGTTGTAAATACTAAAGTAGTTTATAACGCTGGTTCACTTCATTACTTGGAAACCGGTGTATAGATCAGGCAGCGCAGAGTCTTCTCCGGATAGCGCAGCTCTACCGTGTAGGAGCTACCGTCTTTCAGTTTGACCAAGACCGCTACTACTCCGCTTTTGTCATATGCACTGTCTTTAATGATAGATGAGCTGGTTATCGCACGGGTCTCGCCCTGCTTGTCCACCACAATGGATTTAGCGGCTTGAAGCCAGCTGGAATCCTGGCTAATCTGTTTATTCATAGCTGCTGTAATCGGCGTTCTCTTATAGGACAGGTCCACTATCGTGGTATCAAGTACGGTCCCGCTCTTTGCATCCACGAACGTATTATACATGAAATAAGACTTATCCTGAGCCCGCAGTGTCTCTGCACGGTAAGGTAGAAAATTAACGAACCATTGCCCTTTCGAATCAGGAAAAGGTTTATAATATGAGGTCTGAGCCTGCAACTTTGAGAGATCGACACCGAATAGACGGCTTACGCTCTCTTCTGCTCTGCGTAGGGCTTCATCCTGACTGATGTCCTTCTTATCTGGCTGTGCCACGACAAGATTGAGGCTTACCACATAATTAAAGCGATAATTCCAGTCGATCAATTGCAGCATTTCTTCATCAGTCAGTTCGCGCTTAGGAATTACATAGGTAAATTTGCTTTGATCCAGATAAAATTCGGAACTCCCTGATTTCAAAGGTAGCTTCTGCTGGGGCCGTAAGCCATCGTACTTGTATTGATCATCCAATAACATCCGCCGCTTATTCTCTTGGTCCGTAAATTGCCGCGTAAGCTGTTCATCCTTGCCAGTGAGCCTGGCCTTCTCTGCATACTCATTAATCTGCTTAATTTCTTCAGCAGTGACTGTGCGCTCAAAATACGACTTGATCGTCGAGACCGGTGTTTTGGTTGCAACCTTAAGTACCGGGATCTGGCTGCTCGCCAGTTGAACAGCTGGCTTCTGGTTGAGTTCTTGCGTGTAGGAAACGTCCGCTTGAGACACATTCTGGTTCACTGTAGTATAAGCGACGATTGTGGGCACTGCCAAAGCAGTGAGGGCTAGCAGACCACTGGATATCGCGATCACCCCGAGGGCTGATTTCACATCTTTACTCTTCATTTCTCATAACCTCCATAGTGTAAGTGGGCTTGACTTACATGTACTTTAAGATACGAATGTTATAAAGTACGAAGCCCCTTGTTATGAAGTTGTAAAATCAATTACAGACTCGTTCTAAATATTGGAGCCAAGCAACAGATCAAGGATTGGGAAGCATACACTGCCCATGTTGACATAGTCACAATTACTCATAACAGAAATAGCGATTTTTTTATCGGGAAGCAGGAACAGATTGCTTAAGAATCCAGTATCCCAGCCGGAATGTGAGAGAATACGAGAACCCTTATATTCTCCTAGAAACCAGCCCAATCCTATCTGTGCATTTTCCGGATCATAGCCCGTTTGTGCATGAGGTTTCCACATTTCATTATAGCTACCTGGCTGGAGGACTTCATTGCCGTTCCCGGCTGTTCCACCGTTTAGATGCATCAGCAGATATTGGCACATATCTTCGGCATGGGTATATAAAGTGGAGCTAGGTGCATGAGCCCTGTTATATGGAAAAACACTACTAACGCAGCCACCACATTCATGGGTAGCTCCAAGCACATGAGGTGCAGCAATATAAGCTTCAACCTCCTGTTTAAGAAAAGAACTGGACTGCATTCCTGTCGGTTCAAGAATATTTTTTTCCATATACTGCTCGAAGCTCATATCGCTGACTTTTGCTATCATATCTCCCAAGATCTCATATCCTATATTACTATAGGCAAATTTCTCTCCCGGTTGGCTTAACAGCTTGTGGTGACCTATCCCTTTTACATATCGTTCAAGACTTTGCTCGTCGTATTCAGGGCGGTCCCACGCGTAATCTTCCTCATCAGGCATACCGGAGGTATGATTCATAAGCTGTCTTATTGTTATATTTTGATACCGCTCATCCTCTAACTTAAAATATGACAGATATTTAGTGATGGGAGCATCCAATTCTACCTTACCACGCTCAACTAATTGCATAATGGCAGTTGCTACGAAGGTTTTGGAGACAGAGGCTTGGTGAAACAAAGTGCCACGAACAACAGGATCACCCGTCGATAAATTTGCCGTCCCATATTCACCAGTAAACAGAACTTGGTTGTCCTTTACGATTCCGGCCGCTAATCCCGGAAACTTTTCATTTTCCACAGACTTGATTAGCATTTCATGCAAAATATCCTCTATCTTCTGATTCGTGTACATTTTGACCTCCCCAATGACAATAAAGCACCATTTCCAATAAATTCACCCATACAAATAATAACATCTTATCGACCCTTTATCTGGTAATAAATAATTATAATCAAATAAACAGGTGCTTACTTGAAAAGGCAGCAATTCATTCCCCGAGCTTCCGAGCCAGCCTCCAATTAGAGGACCCACAACGCGTGGTCTTTCTACCTTGCTAATAATATCCATGAATCGTCTTCGCCTGCCCTTCAACAACCATAGATTTTACGGCTGAAACAGACGGCTGCCGCAGCTTGATAACCTCTAAAGCCTCAGTAACAATAGCATCCGCGGCTGATTTCCGGGAAAAACTCTTCATACCCTGTACCTTTTCATCCTTGTACCCAAGATGTTCCAATCTCTGAAGCTGCTCTACTAACTGCTCCTCGTCTCGGGCAATCTCTATTAAATTGTGCTCAGACAACCATTCTGCATTGCCTGCCTCCTGACCGGGGAGCGGACGATAGACAATTACAGGAAGTGCTAGAGCCATCGCCTCAGTCAAGGTAATCCCCCCTGCTTTGGTCAACAGACAGGAGGATATGCACATTAGCTCCTGCATTTCTTCTGTATAACCCCGTATGTGAACCCGAGGATTCTCTTGAAAAAGCTCTTCCGTAGCCATCTGGAGCTTATGATTATTCCCGCACAATACCATTACATCAAAGTTTGATTGCTGCAGCGCCCTTATTATTAAATGGTTAATATCACTCAACACACCGTAAGCCCCTGCCGCAAGTAATAGATAATGCCGATTTCCATCTAGTCCGTGCTTACGTAAAAGGGCTTCACGTTCCTGAGTCTGTTCAAAAGCTTCACGAATCGGAATCCCGCTAACCACAAGCTTTTCTTCAGCAATACCTAATGACATCAGTTCTTCTTTCATGCTTTCCGTAGCGATAAAATACTTTGTGGTTTGTGGATGAAGCCATCTGCCATGAACCACATAATCCGTCATGACAGTGAAAAGGGGGATCCGTCTCCCCTTTGTTGATGCAAGCTCTGCAGCGGCCAAATAAGGAAAGGTATGAATGATAATATCCGGTCCGATCTCATCGATGATCCTTTGCACTTTCCGCTTGCCCATAGAATGAATCCATCTGCCCATGAACTGGTCTGGGTTCATCTTGCTCGTCAACTTGTACACTAATCCATAAAATTCTTGAGTATAACCTGTGCTGTTCAGGTAGAATCTGCGGGACAGCTCATTCAGAGTAGGGTAGACTGCAGCGAAAAGATCCAAGGTGACAATCCGGCTGATCCCTCTACGTCTAAAAGAATGATCAATCGCTTCTGCTACTTTGAGATGCCCGTCTCCAAATGCCGAAGTTACAATAAGCACTTTAGGATCTGTGTTCATGAGAAAGCTCCTTTTTCGCTTGGCCTTCTCTAACTCTAACTCTGAATCGTAAACAGATAGTGATGAGATCCTCAACAGAATATTAACTTCAACATTTTCTATAGCGCGAAGCAAACGAAGAAATCCGCAGAAAAAAACACAGTGTATCAACCTCCAGTAACGAGAGGATTAATGTACTGTGTTTAGTTAAAGGCCAACTGAATCCGGGAGCATCTTCGAACGTGTAATATGATCAAATTTTACATCAAGAGTTATAACAACTGGACCTTCTGGTGGGTTATGAGGAGCTACTTATGAAAAGACCATAATTGCTTTTGCGAAAATTTGTGAATGGAGTTTTTGTTTTTCATCCATGTATTTCCTTTCACTATTAAAATATAAACAGCTATGGCAAAATAAATTGCGCTCCAAATCCAGTCTGAGAGGGTTATTAAATGATGCTCATATAAGTAGTTGATGTACCAGATCCCCACCGGCAAATGTACAAAAATTGCGGAGACTAATCCTGGACTATACATGCTTTTTGCTCTTATATTAATGACGACTCCATGGAAAATGATTTGGAAAAAGCCCATTAAAACAGGTGCCATCCCCAGCCATACTACTGACGGGAAGAATACAGGGAGCAAGTAGAACACATAGGCGATGACCACATTAATAATCATTGCCGACTGTTTATTTAATGGATAGTTGTCAGGGGATTCACTTTTAAAAAGGGCTATATTGAATATGCCTGGAAAGTACCCTGGCCAGCGGTATTCCTCAAATTGATGAAGAAGGATCGCCACAAAGCTTAACCATAATATGCTGTTTATCCGCGGTATTGTTTGCCAATTCATTAGAAGATACATGCATATAACAATGCCAATGAATAGTCCTATATCCTGCCAATATTTTCTTAAAAAATTCATTTAATCACCTCAATCTGAGTTTATTAATGAAAGTATCTTGCAAAGAGCAGGTCAATCTGTTCCTCTATAGGTGCAATCTTCACGGAAGCTCCTGTTTCTAGAATAGGACTCATAAGTGCCGGTAGAAAAAGCGCTCCAAAAATCTGCATCGTCATGGTCATCAGGTGCTCTGGTTGCTGTTCATCGGTTAACTCTCTTAAAGTATTTTGTATCTTAGGAAACCCCAATAGATTCAAAAATGATCCATATTCATGCTGGGAGGAGAAAACGGTCTTGCCCATCAGGATGATTCTGGAGAGCAATTCGGGATATTGAAGGATCACTTGCAAATAATCCAGTAAAAATTGCCTCAATCTATCTCGTGAGGATATAGAGAAATCGTCAAGTATGGCAAAGGTATGCTGAAAGCTGTTCAATATCAATTTGATGGACTCGCTAAACAAATTTTCTTTGGACCCAAAGTAATAGTTAACTAGAGCGACATTCGTGCTTGAGGCTTCTGCAATTTTTTTTATAGTAATCCTTTCAAAGCCTTCTTGTTTAGTCAACTCCAGTGTGGCACGCATAATCTTCTCTTTTGTTTCCAACTTTTTGTCTGTCTCCATACGCAACCTCCAAGTATATTCTCTTTGATTTAAATGACATTTAAAATAACGTTTAATTTTAGTATAGCAATCTTTTTCCTTTTTGCAACTTTTATTTATCCGAAATCAAACCAAGTTTAAATGAAAAAGCAGCCGGTTGTTTGAGCGGCTGCTTACATGTTTTTATTAAATTAACGTTTCCTGTTAGCTTAATTGATTACCTTTGAAAAGTGAGTCTGTATTTGATATATATCCATAAATGAAAAATGTATTATTTTCTTCTCTATACGGAATTCTTAATTCATGTAAAATCGAAAGAAATTCTTTACTTATGTCAATTAATTCAGGAGGAAGCAGATTCCCCTTGTGCTTCTGATACCTTGGTCTAACCCGTATCCATTCTACAGAAAAAAAAGGTGAAAGTCCTTCTATCCAATCCCCTAAATACCAGACGTCGTTTTCGAAGTTCTCTGGATAAGGTATATCGTCTAAGACATACTTAGCTTGATATGGAGGGGTAAAAGGTAGTTTATTTAGTACATCACTTTGTAAGTTTCCCCACTTAGTGTCATTCATAACTGAACATAATTGTTTCTGTTTAATAACTTCATGTACCCTTTTTTTAAAATCCTGTTCATAACCCACAATCAAAAATCCTCCTGAATAAACAACATAAATCCCACGCTGACCTGCCTGTGTGTCATTATTGAGTTAACGTTTCCCGGTAAATTAATTCAAAATTAGTCAAGTTTAATAATCTTATCAAAGCAGTATGAATCTTTGTCATAGCCATTATGCACATAGAAAGCATGGGCGTCGGTTCGCTTAAATCCGCTACATAAAATAATACTTGATATTCCCATTTCTTTAGCATAATTCTCAGTGTGTCTTAGTAGTTCTGTACCTATCCCACTATGCTGTAATTCCTTTTTAACGGCAAGCCCTTGAATATGTAGATAACCATTCGAAGACCCTACGGATAACGCCTGAACTATAGTGACAAAACCAACCACTTCATTTTCAAATAATGCAACGAATGTTTTATAATTCCCAGCCTTATTCATGTTTTCCATAGTAACTCGAAAATTTTCAATATTAACATTGCGAACACCAAGTACATCATTCCATAAAAAAACAACTTCAGCATAATCATTTGCTACAACTTCTCGTATCTTAATTTCCATCCCCTCCTTTATAGAAATATTCAAGCAAAGGATTCGACAGTGGATGAAGCAATCCTGCCCGTTACTTCAACAAATAAAAAAGGAGCATTGCCATGGCAATGCTCCTCAGCTATCGTTTCCCGTAAGCTTTATAGATTGCCTCTTTTTCAGCCTGCAATCCCTAGAATCCAATCTCTCATTAGTTTGTTGATTTATAATATTCTGATAAAATGCCCTCTAAAACTTGCTTATACTCGTTTTTATTATAAGAAGAGTTATCAACTTTTATCTTGGTAATGTTTAATCTGGTAAAAATCTCTTCTTCTAGTTCCCTTCTTGCTTTAAGAACCTGCAGTGTTCCATCTAACCCTTTATAATTTTGTGTTTTTCCATACCCCTGGTTCGTGTAATATTCAATAAATCCCTCTGACCATTCCTGAGGTCTTTCCTTTACAGCCTTTCTGAAAGAATGATCAAGATCATTCTGCTGTACGTATATCAACAATGGATTCAGCCGCTCTACAATTGTTGCCAGTTCAATAACATAACTTATAACGTCTTCCTTCTTCGCAGCATGTTTAATCATGCCTATTGTTACAGGGTTTTGTATAAAACAACAATCAAAAATAAAGGTGTCTGCGCCATACATAACACGATCCTCAAACTTCGTCCATCGTTCTGTTATAAGTTTCCTATTCTGATCTAGCGGCAATTCATAAATATCATGTTTAAAAACTGCGCGATGCAATTCATCTGGAAAACTTGACCAGACTTCACTTTTTATTTTCCGATATTCTAGGAAGTAATCGTTATCTTGTTGAATCATTAGATTACTCAACAAATCTTTAAACTTTTTATGGGTATTCAATAATTCATCCCATTCAGTTTTCTTAAAGAAAGCGACTCCATCATAATCAGCAGGATGTTCCAAATTTCCTTCTAAAAAAAGCTGCGATGTAATGTTCACTTCCGTAAGAATTTCATGAACGAGCTGAGCAGTTGTTGTTTTGCCAGATCCTGGCATCCCCTCAATTAAGACTAATTTCGATCGCATAATAAAGTTCCTCCACTCGCTAGTAGAAGGATAAACAGGTAGGAATCAATAGAGATGCGTTTTCCCACGAATAAAAGCGAATACCATCAGGTATCCGCAGGATGGGTATATGATACACCTTTCCCTGCACACCCTGTAAGATTAAAGAAAAGCACACCTAATAAAATAGTGTAATCACTATTTCAGGCATCCTTTCAAATTGTTAATCTTTACAGAGTATTCCACATGATAAGGTTTATGCTCCTTTGTTAGCATCTCTATTGTTTAGATTAACAGTAAGCATAGGTAAATACAATCAGGGACTTTCTAAACAATCCTGCCCGTTAGCTTAACGGAACTTCGATATTATTGTTATTATCTGATTTAGGATGAAGACGATTTTCTATCACAAAAAAATGATTGAAAATACCTATTACTCGTATTTTGTTATCTGCCTCTCCAAAAATTTTTGTTTCTGCTGTCATAAAAATAATCTGATGTGTGAGACTTGATGATTTCAAGTCATTAATAGTATGAAAGCAATTTGAGCTTTCGGAACTGTCACATTTAAGACCGTGAACCTTATGGAGGTAATTATCATAATATTGACTACTTGGTTTTGTATAAGCCATCACAAATAATAATATGGAAACGATTAGAAAAGCATATTTCTTCTTGATAAAGGCACCTCATCTCTTATGGATAATCGTACTATATATACCGCATTTAACTGCCGAATAGTGCTTTTGAATACACTTATATCCACGTTTGAAACGATTTATTGACCATCTTAACATTGTTCATTTTTGCCCAACTCTCTAAATCCGAGATACCTTTATCTTCATCCTTTGAATACCTAAATGCCATATCTAATGGGACGATCTTCCTCCTGTAAGGTAATATCCCAATAACAGGTTTAAAGTACCCCCTGGTCATTATCACTTTAATATCCTTTGGATTAATCATATTTCCATTTAATATAATTTGCTCATTGGATAGGCATAACTCCGTTGGTTTCTTAAAAAATGTTCTGTACAATGTGAGTAACAATAAAACTAAACACAAAAGAACCACAGTTAACGAAGTGTAGAATACCCCCCTCTGATTCCATAATCTCAATCCAAGAATAGATTGACTCGATATAAGAGCAATCATGCCTATAATAGTTCCAATTCTGGATGGATTCTTAACTGGATATTTTATTTCCGTCAACATGGCTCCCCCCTGTTCAAATCCCATACCTTAGAATACCACATATTGGAAGTATTCTGCCCGTTAGTTGAACATAGGCAGCCGATCCATTGACCGACTGCCTGTGTGTCGTTATTGTGTTATCGTTTCACGTTAGCGTAAAGTTCAGGTAATGAATCGACATGTGATTCGACTTCAAAAATAAATTCTTTGAGGTTATCGCAGTCAAACCAAAAATCAGCGAAAAGGTTCTCTTTGTCGTTTCCCAATCCATTTCTTATTTAATAACCATAGTAGTTTTAGTCCTACTGCTCATTTTTTTAAATAGTAAGAGGGCAAGAAGTAAAGCTATGCATACAGCGGCAAAACCCAGCCAATTCAAATATAGGACAGATGTACGACTGATGACTAACCCGCCTAATCCAGATCCCAGTGCAAAGCCAAATTGGATGAACGAAGTATTTACACTAAGAGCAATGTCCGGATTTCGAGGCGCCAGAGTAACCAGATATAGTTGCTGGGCCGGGGAAATACTCCACGTTGCTAACATAAAAATCATTAAAACCAAGATTAAAACCAACAGATTGACTCCGGCTAGAGCAAATAAAAGCAGAGTCGCTCGTTGTAACAGAAGCCCGAGACAAATGGTAAATTTCGATCCCTTTGCATCTGCCAGTTGTCCGCCCAGCCTTGATCCGACAAAGCTGCAAATGCCCGCCAGGAACAGAACACCGCTAATTTCGGTCATGGAAAGAGAGGACGTGGCTTGCAAGAAAGGCGTAATATAAGTAAACAGTGTAGAATAGCCGCCGACATAAAATAACGTAATAACCAAGGCCATCAGAATGGTTGGATTTTTTAAAATAGAGAGCTGCATTCTGAGGGTAACCTTCTCCTCTTCTTTGATTGCCGGTACCTTTTTATAGATGATAAGTAATGGAAAAATACTTAATAATCCGATTAAAACAAATAGCACTCTCCATCCAAACAGCTCACTAAAAAATGTTCCCACAGGAACACCAAGCACTAGTGAACTGCTAAGCCCCATCAAAATGATACCGATGGCATTGCCCCTTTTTTCTTTTTCAACGAGTCGGGTCGCTATTGCCATGGCTACAACGGTAGCGATTCCTCCGCTAGCCCCTTGGATAATACGTATCCATAGTACTGTTTCATAAGCAAGATCTACAAACATAAGTCCGTTGCTGGCAATAAACACACCTAGGGTGGTCATTAGTAGTTTCTTGCGGTCTGCATTGATCGTTAATGCAATCAAAACCGGAGCGACAATGGCTGCAGAGAGGGCAAACACAGTCACCAATAATCCAACTTCAGAAGTAGATACTCCCAAGTCCACAGCGATCATCTCAATAACTCCTGTAATAATATATTCAATGGTTCCAATCAGAAAAACAGCCAGTGCCAGAATATAAATGATCCGTTTATTTTTCAATTTCCCCCACTCCACTTCTTCTGTTATCTATTTATAATGGGAATTTGTATTTCTATGAATTGTGCATCTCGTTCTGGAGATAACGGTAAATATAACTCCCTGCCCGGTTCGTTCTCCTTGATCTGATAGTTGTTTTTCTCAATCCATTTAGCTAAATGAACACAGGCCGCACAATCAAAACTAGTATTTGAATGAAAAGCCATTGTGGCCATCATCGGTTCAGGAGGAAGAGTCCGTAGCTGAAACGGTTCTGGAAATGATCGCAGCTCACAGGTTAAAAAATACCCGACTTCAAACTCAAACTCATCCTCTTTTCCTTCGACTTCTTTCCACAAAACAACCTGAGGGCCTTGAATGAATTGACGATTTTCCGTCGTTATAAACTGATCAAATTGACGAAGCAAATCCGGAATGTCCTCTTCTTTCCCGCATGCTTTCTGATAAAGAAACAATTGAGCACCCTCTGCTTTGACTCTGATTTCTTGACCCGTTTCGAATTGCCCCTCTTTTTCTATAAGCTGCATACGTTCCTCAATCCTGACGAGTTTAGCTTGTTCCGTATCGATGATATGCTGGATTTCGCTTCTTTTCAGCTTAAACATGCCTTGAATATTTTCTAATGAAATATTTTCCTGAAGCAGCTGTTTAATTTGAGGCAATGTAAAACCCAATTCCTTATAGATTAAAATTCGGTTGAGCTCAAGGAGCTGATCTGCGGAATAGTAACGGTAGCACGTATCCTGATCCACTTTTTTCGGCCTTAGTATGCCAATCTGGTCGTAATAACGCAGTGTTTTTAAGGATACCTTGCTTAGCCTAGAAAATGCACTGATTTTGAACAAAATATCATCTCCAATCTATAACATAAGGTGAGTATACAGTTTCCCGTGTAGGGGAAAGTCAAGGATGCTTTTATTTATTTGAGAAATTACTCTTAGATGAACAAAAGCAGCTGATCGTGTTGATCGGCTGCCTTCTTATTTATATTAAGCTTCTTTCCAAGGTTTAATTGGTGCGTTATAAGCCAATAAACGTTTTCACCTTTGCCCATCCTTCAATTATCGCACGGAGTAGCTAGGTTGGGCTATAGGTAGCTAATTCCGCGCACGGTGCAGCTAGGTTGAGCTATAGGTAGCTAATTCCGCGCACGGTGCAGCTAGGTTGAGCTATAGGTAGCTAATTCCGCGCACGGTGTATAGACGGCTAGTTTAAACACTGGGTAGCACGTTTAGGAGCAAATTTGGCAGGCGGCGTTCTTTTCACCAACTGTTCGGACTCAATTGCTCTTATTTCCACAATTCAGCTCGTTTTGCCACACTATCGGACTCAGTTGCAGCTATCCCCTCAAATGTACTTCTTTTCTACGCAAATCAAGGGCAATAAGAGTTATACAGTCCGAAACCTTCGCAATATGTACCCATATGCTGGAATAGCTGCAATACGGTCCGATACGATCAAGATCGCGCAAAAGGCAGCTAGTTTCGAGACATAGGCGGCTAGTTTGAGCAACAGGTAACAAATTCTGCGCACGGAGTAGCTAGGTTGGGCTATAGGTAGCTAATTCCGCGCACGGAGTAGATAGCTTGAGCTGTAGACGGCTAGTTTAAGCACTAGGTAGCACGTTTAGGAGCAAATTTGGCAGGCGGCGTTCTTTTCACCCAACTGTTCGGACTCAGTTGCTCTTATTTCCATAATTCAGCTCGTTTTGCCATACTATCGGACTCAGTTGCAGCTATTCGCTCAAATGTACTTCTTTTCTACGTAAATCAAGGGCAATAAGAGTTATACAGTCCGAAACCTTCGCAATATGTAACCATATGCTGAAATAGCTGCAATACGGTCCGATACGATCAAGATCGAGCAAAAGGCAGCCGATCACGCAGCTGGCTGATCGTGATTTGAGCCAACGTTTCCCGTTAGTGGAACAAACTACTCCCAGTAAGGAGTCCCACTAAAAAGAAATTCTTCTTTATTTACATATAACTTAAATTCCCGACTTGCTAATTTACTAATATGACTGGGTAACCACTCATTGGATTCAGGCAACCCAAGCCAAAAATTCATTGTTTCGAGTTGGGCAGCTACAAAGAAGCCTTCTAACTGTTGAACATAGTTATGAGGCAGGTCGAATTGTTTGGCGTATGATTCTAGCAACTGGCTTCTGAACGCTGGGTGGATATAAGAAAGTGCCCAACCTAAATCGAATAAATAATATCCGAACCCGCAAGCTCCAAAATCAATGGCTCTAGCTTCTTGTTTATGAAACACATAATTACTTGGAATTAAGTCTGCGTGAATTATCCCCCAGTTGCCAGGTGTTCTTTCTATATCGTTCATCATTAAAATTGCACGCTCACCGGCCAATTGCAGAATTTCCACATCATTTTTATTGAGCTCACCACCGTCAGCAAGCTGTTTGAGCTTTTCTAATGATTGTGAAATTCTAGTATTATCAAAGGATGGTCTAGTAAATGATTGCGGAACCTTCCAAATAGATGATTGTTTATGAAGCTTTCCGATCAATTCACCTACGCACTCGGCATCATTGACTGTTGGAACAAATTGTTTTTGTTCACCCTCTACCCATTTTACCAATGTACAGTTCATGTCAGCTATCTTAGTAACATATTCACCAATGTTATTTTTTATAGGTGACGGTAACACCAGATCAGTATCATTTATTAATGATTCCAGCCAAATCATTTCTGAATGAATGACTTTTTCCTCAGACCAAATACTTTCCATCGAATCATTTTTTGATAGATGTATCCGCAAACTATAGTAGTTACTTTCCTTATCTGTCACTTTATAGATGGTGTTTGCATTTTGGCCAATATGAGCTATTGATTGATAAGTAATCGAATAACAAGTTAATGCTTCTATTGCAACATCATGAGTATTTAACATGTTCTCCTCACTCCCCCTGAAACAACCGAATAAGGACATCGTACCATGACTTTTTCTAATAGTTCGGGAGAGAACTCTTATATTTATATTTTATCCACCACTTAGTTTATTAAGGTAACTTGCCCGTTAGTTGAATAAAGGCAGCCGATCACATTTACTGACGGGCTGCCTTTATCGTGTTTATGGAACTAGCGTTTCCCGTTAGCTTAACGCCATTGCCTATGCATCACCAATCTCCGATATACGTGTCTACTTTACTTTATTTAATAAGTTTGTCACCATTCTACTCAATGTCCCTTGATCGACGAAAGGAGCAAGGCTTGCCAGCAGATCTGGGCTAAGATGTTCAGCTTCGACTCCACTAATTAACTTCTCGAGATTTTCCCTGTCCAGAAAAGGTGCGAGGCTTATGATCCGGTTCGCATCAATAGTGCCATCTGCAACCCGGTCTACCAAGCGGCTTAACGTTTCTCTGCTAATAAAGGGTGCCAGCCCTTGAACGAAATGCCAGCTCAAGCTACCCTCTTCTGCTTGTTGAACCAACCGATCTACATGTTCTCTTTCAAGAAACGGGGCAATTCCAACAAGATTGTGCACTTCTAAGGAACCGTCAATCGATTTATCTACCAGTCGGCTTAATGTGTCGCTGCTGACGAATGGAGCGAGTCCAGTAATGGCATTCCACACAATTTCGCCCTCTTCTGCCTGACGAACCAGTTCATCCAATGTATCTGTTCCAAGGAACGGAGCCAGCCGCATGATCACGTCTAACTTAAGGACGCTGCTGTCTAATCGTTCTGTAACCTTATGCAGAGCGCTTGCTTTTACAAACGGTGCTACTTCTACAAGCTCTTCCACCTTCATCTCACCGGTATTGACCATCTCTGCAACTTGGTCCGGCCTGTTCTCTGCGATCTCCTCAACGATCGTTCCTAGGTGCTGGTGCTCCCGATTTTCTGAGTTGTCTCCTGCATTTAAAATGTCGTCTACCGTTTTGCCGAATAACCTCGCAAACTGCGGAAGCGTTCCGATATCCGGTAGCGAGTCGCCCCGTTCCCATTTCGATACCGCTTGATGACTTACATTCAGTTGATCGGCAAGTTCCAATTGGGTCAAATCCTGGTCTTTGCGAAGCTTCGAAATATAAGCTCCAATTTTACGCAAGTCGAGCATTGTATACCTCCAATAAAACAAAATGTACAGTGCGCACTGTCGAAAACAGCATAGCATTTCCTCAAACGCAATCCTATCAAGCGGTGGTTGAATTTTCATAGGCGCTTTATTCAACTGTCGGTAGAATTCTCCACTTTTGTTACTTTCATTTATAGGTTTTTTTCTACAGTTCATTTCATTATCCTGCCCGCTAGTTGAATTACACCACGTACGTTCATAGGTCCATGCAAGCACAACTTCACTAATTGATCAACATGAAGCTATCACACGGAATCTTTAATGGACACGAGAAATGGATGGAGAACTTTTTTTATTTCCTATAGCCATTTGAACGATAATCTGAAGCACGATGATTACAGACAAACCATAGAATGCTTGAACGAAGCTACCTGTTGCATCGTGGAGCCAGCCAATCGCTAGCGGCCCAAGCGCTCCGAGAATGTAGCCACCAGATTGGGTCATTGCGGACCAGCTACTGGCTTCCTGAGCATTGCTTGTTTCATCAATGGGCAACATCAGTGCAATCGGGAACAGCCCACCCGCCCCAATACCGAGCGGAATCGCCGCGAGCCAGGGGCTAACGGATAGGTTCAGCATCAAGACACCCGTCAACTCTAATATTGCACACCCGACAAGCCAGAATACACGTCTTTGGTAACGATGTACAAGCATCGGAATGAACAAAGTAGAGGGCAGCGATATCAAGGTAAATAAAGTTTGGATTTTGCCGGCCGTCTCTTGACTATACCCCTGGCTTTGGATTGCTGGCGCAAGCCAAGCGGTCAACGAATAGAAGATCGCTGCCATCAGCCCGAAGAATAATGTCAGCACCCAGGCACGTTTGTTGTTCACCGGAAGTGGTGCATTAAGTACACTCGAGATTTTACCGGATTGTCGATCTGTGCGCGCAGACCAGGCTAATCTTAACCAAATCGGCAATGCAATAGCTGCGAGTAATGCCCATACAGCCAACGAGCCTCTCCACGAACCACCCAGCGTATGCTGCAGCGGGACCGATAGTCCCACACTAATGCTGGCCCCCATCACCATCGCTGTAGAGTAAATACCCACCATGGATGCCACTCGGTCAGGGAAGTACTGCTTAATGAAACTGGACAACAGCGGCCCTGCCAATGCAATTCCTACACCGGAAAGAAAAGAAGTGAACATCATCAAAGGAGTTGTACCAACAAACCATCGTAATCCCGTACCTAACCCAATGAGGATTAAAGCCAGAACAATTGCGCCCTCATTTCCCCACCTTCTGCTTAATCGTACGGAGAACGGAGCAAATATGCCCATGCATAATACCGGAAGTGTGGTTAACAAACTGGCGGTAATCCCGCTTATACCCAGATCATTCTGAATGATGCTCATTAGAGGAGAAATGGATGTAATGGGTGGTCGTAAATTCAGTGAAGCCAGGATAAGCGCCAAGACGATATAAAAAAGTTTCATTATGAATCACCTCATGGTAGTAGTATCGCTGCATTCTCCCATGACCCTTTGTTAATAACAGATCTTTGGGAGGGCACGATTAAGTATAGAATCATTACAATGATTGAACAATACTATAGTTTCTATTAAAATGATTACTAAAACCAATGATTAGAGGTCATTCATATGGAGATTCGTCAGATGGAAAACTTCATTGCTGTGTGTGAGGAGCTTCATTTTACACGAGCAGCTGAGAAGCTTGGCATATCTCAGCCTACGTTGAGTCAACAAATACGCGCGCTTGAGGATGAACTCGGAGTTCCCTTATTTGACCGAGTCGGCAAAAAGATTGTGATGACTCAAGCAGGAAATCTGTTTTTGGAGCACTGTGTACAGATGATTCGGCATTTACAGAATACCCAGGATGCGTTAGCTGAATTACGCAATGATCAACGAGGTCGGTTGGTAATTGGTGTTCTCCCTTCCGATCTAGACTACCGGCTCACCCCATTGCTCGTGAATTTTCATACGCGATTCCCCAAGGTGCAGCTGAAGCTTATCTCATCGATCTACGTCTTGAATCAAGTACTGGATAATGAAGTAGACATCGGGATCGAGATCACCTCTGCTCCAGATGATCGGCTTGTACGCATTCCCTTGTGCAGTGAAGAATATGTACTTGTCGTTTCTGAGAATCATGATTGGGCTGAACGAAGCACGATTGTAATCCAGGAACTGCGTAATATCCAAACTGTGATGTTCCCCGAAGGATTTACAGGCAGAGAATTGGTTGATGGCTATTGCCGTAAATATGGATTCAGCTTAAATACGATAATGGAGACCAGTTCGGCAACTTCCATTATTAGCTTGGTGAAAGCCAACGTCGGAGGAACATTGCTGCCTTACCGTTTGATCCAAGCAATGAATGAACCAACATTACGCTGCATCCGAATTACAGACGATCCGCCATATCGTCACTTTGAGATCATTCATCGGTCCGACCGTTTTCTGACAAAATCGGCCAAGTCATTTATTGAGAAAACTATCGAGTATTTCAATTAAAGGTGAGTTGCGAAAGAGATCGCTTCTGCTGCCAGAAGTAGAGTATAGTAGGAATGAAAATATATTAGGAGGCTACAGCCATGTCACAGGAGATTTGGATTAACCTGCCAGTCAAAGATGTTGAGAGGTCAACTGCCTTTTTCAATGAGCTTGGATTCCAAGCGGTGAGTGTTGGGAACGAGAGAGCTAAGCTTGTAATAGGTCAAACAACAATTCTGCTGTTCCCGGATGCGGCGTTTGAGAAATTTACTGGTTCAAAAACCGCAGATACTTCCCATAGCGCTGAAGTAATCTTCTCCATTGGTGCTGAAAGCAGAGAAGAAGTAGATGCTTTTATCCAAAAAGCAGAGTCTGCCGGAGGAAACATCTTTGGCAAGCCAAGTGAAACTGACGGCTGGATGTACGGCGCAGGATTTGCCGACCTGGACGGTCACCGCTGGAATCTGCTGTACATGGATGAGAGCAAAATGCCAAAACGCGAAATTTGAAGCGAAAAGCCAACACCAACAAATCCAAGATATGGTGTAATGATTCGGGCTTATACGTTGATGAAAAGAGCTGGGGAACGGAATGAATAAAGAAAATAGAGACTTCGCTGAACGAGTTCGATGATTTAGCTGGTCAAATGTACCTGAACATTGAATCAAAGTGGACTATATTTGATTCAGTTCCCTCTCAATACCCTAGTAATGAAAGCCAAATTGCAGATTTTTCTGAGGAAGAAAAATACAGTCAGATCATAAAGGTGAGACGTGAAAAGATTATAGATATACAATTGGGAGACAGCACTCCACATTTAATTATAAGCTTTGAATCAGGTAGCATACTATTTGTTATTGGTTTTCATGAGAAGTATGAATGTTGGCAGGTGGGAGTAGAATCTGATAACTGGCTAGTTGTTGCATGTCCAATGAATGGAATTGCTACATGGACTTCAAATAAATTTGAATAATAATAAAACACTCCATTGTCAGGAGTGTTTTTTCTTTTATATACAGATATACATTTAATGGTCAAACTGTACTTTGTGTTTGGAAGCATTGAGGTGAAGCGTATTATATATAATCAATGAATTCATTAGTTTTGTTATATCCATAAATTATGATGGAGTCGGTAGTTACTTCACCTGGAACATGTATTTTTTTCAAGATTTGAATTAAATCAGCATTTATCGAGTCATCTTCAGCATGAATTTCTAACCACTCAATAAATTTGTAACCACCATCTGAAAAATGGTAATACCAATCTCCATCCCAAAGGCTGATATAGCCAGTATCAATGTCTTTAGTCCTCCATTTGGTTGGAAAGGCATAGTTAAGCATTGCTTGTCTTATTTCTTCCCATTTTGTGTTGTTCATTAAAGGTTTTAGTTCATTTGAATCCATATATTCACCTTTTTCATCCATCAGTACTGCACGTGTTTATTCCAGTTCATCATTTTTTCTTGTACAAAACTGCCCGTTAGTTGAATGAAGGCAGCTGATCGCATTGACTGACGGGCTGCCTTATCATGTTTATTGAACTAACGTGTCCCGTTAGCGTAATGCAATCAGTAAAAAAACTTACCCATACCTACGGTTCACCACTTTGGTTGAAGCGGTGAATTTTGGAGCCACTCTTATATCAACCGAGCACTCATTTTCGGCACGTGACAATTTTCCCAATTAGCTTTTATGAACGCCCGATGCATGAGCGAGCGTGTTGTACTTGAGATAATCATCATATTACTGATCGTCACTCTGCTGTGAATTGTTGTGTTGAGTTCACACCCTCCACAACTTGGCCGCTAGACAGATAGTAATCTCTTTGCACTGAACCGTCTGTTTTGGTGCTTTTGACCACAAAGACCTGGCCTACTTCTATCGGCATCAGATAGTTATCGTAAGGAAGATAATTGTCCACCAGTGGAAGGTCTTTGATATCTTCATAGGCGTCCTCCAATCGCCAAAATTCTCGATAGGCGTAATCCTTGAACCCGTTCAAATCCTGCTTACCAAAATAAGATGCTGCATATTCCTTGCCCTGTAAGGAGATGTAATCTACTCTGGATGGCTCAATATCTTTAGCAATCCAACTTAGGTTCTCAGAATAAATGTTATCGCCATAATGCTCCTGTAATTGATTGCCCATACAAGGGATGGATTGGGTCTTATAGTCCATTTCATCAAGCCCGGTATGCGCTGAGCCGTAAATGCCCATAACGCTCTCATTGCCCAACTTCTCAAATTCGCGAATAAAGTTTTCCGTCATCGTGTCTTCCCGATATACGCCGTCTTCTTTGCTGTAAAAAACACGGCCTTGCCTGATCGCTTCCATTGTTAAAGTATACTTCTCCGATTCTCCCAGATCGTTTGCCACAAGATAAGATAAATAGCGGCTCCCGGTAGTTTCATATTGATGCCCGATGTCTGTGCCGTGGAAAATCGTCTCCGGACACTCGCTCTTTATTTTTTTGTAGAACTCTTTGACATCAGGGTTGTGACTACGTGTCCGTTCCCAATCATCATAAATCTCCTCTAAAATATCATCATTGTCCGACTGCATCCATAGATTCAAGTATTCGGCGGTAAAATAGGGCAGCTCGACGAATAAGTGTCTCATGCCCTCGTTATGGTAGTATTGAGACCACAATTTATATTCCTTGTCCAATATCTTGGCTACGCCGTGTGCTTCACCGTACAGATAAATGCTGCCTGATGCTTGCGCTACCACAGGTGTCACTATAGTCGGCTGCGCAGATTTACTTGCTGTCTTGCCTGCGGTGGAATTATCGCAGGCAGTAAGGCTACTGACCACAAGTATAACGATCAGGGCAAGCAGCAAAGGGTATACAAGCATCATTTTCGCTTTTGCTACGAAGATGAGATTATGGTCATTCATAAACTAGGATCAACCTTTCATGTACATTTATAAATCCATAATTTGGTATTCCCTAGCTGATGCAAGATTTCCTGCTATCTCATCTTCAATTCTATATAGATTAAGGGAAAATGTGTCCTTTAGCGCAACGAAGGTAGCCGTTCATATAGACCAGCTACCTTCGTTTTAGATTAAGCTATTGTTTCCTATTAGAATGAATCAAGGCACTTTTTATGTATCTTTTTAGTTTATCCAACTTTTCTTAGGGAATCTACTTTCATATAGGCAGGACTATATCTTGACTCGTTATGAAATGCCTACTGCGAAGTTACTGAGTGGTAATCTCGAACTTCGTACCAGCATCTCCGGCGAAAACAATAGATCCTCCCGCGGGCAGTTCGACCTGATCCTTGCCACCGATGACACTGAAGTAGATGCATTTTCCCCTGGCATTATAAACAGCGAAGGAAGTGTTCGGGGACATGCTCACCTTAACGATCTTCCCCCTGTCCTTTTCGCTTATCGCATACCATTGGGCGTATCCGTCAGGCAGAATTGTAACGGTTGACATCTTAGTGAAGTTAAAAGGCTTCACGGCATCCTCGTTCACTAAGAGGATTTCACCCATCTTTAGGTACTCAACGCCGTCTTGTGTAAAGAACGTAAGACCTAAAAGATCTCGCCCGCTCATTCCCGGTATTTGCAATTCGGAGATGGCCGTATTCGGGCCGGTTATTCGCTTATCAAACACGTATCCAGGCAACTGTTTCGACACATTCAAGTTGATGGTTACCGATGTCAAATAAGAAATCGACGTATACTTCCCATTCAGCAGATAATACTTCTTGCCGTCGCGCTGCATCCATGCTTTTTTTGTCTTTGTCGAAAGATCTTGAGGCTGGAGCTTTTCCGCGTTGTACTCTGACAGAGCCGTCTGCCCAAGAGCTGGCACCGAAACGTATTGACGAATCCATAAGTAAGTGCGGCCATTCTTATTCGTCACAAAGCTGATCATCACTTTCCCATCCGCACTCTTAAACGTGCCGTCCGCAGAATACTCGTAGATCTGTACCGGGTTATCAGATGGCTGCTCCGAAGTAATGGACATGACGCCGCCTTCGTTAATATCGATGTTAAACGTTCCTATATACGTACCATAGATTCCCGAATACTGCAGCATGGATTCTGGCATATCTGCCTTTACCGGCACGCCGTAAGACTTCTCAGGCTTGATTTCAGCAATTATACCTTTCTCCTTCAGCGCCTGAAGTAGGATTTCGTTCGCCAAAAGCTGGTCGTACGTGCCGCTCCCACCGGAAGAGACAACAGCTACCGCCATCTCCTGCTCTGGAAGCACAACGAGTGACGCGTGATAGAGAGTGACGTCCCCGCCTTTGGTCAATGCCTTTATTCCGTATTCGCTGAACGGATACAGATTGACGCTGTCCCAGCCTAGACCGTATTCGATTGAGTTGTCCGCATCGTCAGGCCACAAAGGCATCTTGTACTCGTTTTGCGCCATGGCCGCAACCGATCTACCAGATAAGACTTCTTCCGCTTCCCCCGTGAAAATCGTTGAAAATCGAGCCAAATCCTCTGCCGTGGAATAGATACCTCCAGTCCCTATCATGTTAATCGTCTGGTTGGGAAGTTGTCCTATATAGTTATGATAATAGAGTCCCGCCATCTTCGCCGTATCCGGAGAATCGAGCGGCGTCACCGTATTAGCCATACCCAGAGGTTCTGTAATATATCGATGGATATAAGAGGTAAAGTCCATGCCGCTGACCTGCTCGACCAAAATCTCGGCCAGCGTAAATCCGTCATTGCAGTAAACCGAATAAGCGCCCGGGTCTGCTTTCAAGGTCTGCTCGGACAGTTGCTTCAGCAGTGTGTCGTGGGCATAGGTGTCGTTATCTTCGAATAAATCGGCGTTCATCACCGATGATCCGTTCAGACCGGAAGAATGATTCAGCAGCATGCGCGCTGTAATCTGCTTATAGCGTGCATCCTTCATCGTAAACTCGGGGATATAATGGACAACCGGCGTATCAAGATCGATTTTCCCTTGATCGACCAACTGCATAACGGCAACCGTGGTAAACATTTTACTCGTCGAGGCGATCCCATACATCGTGTCTTTCGTGAGCGTCTTCTGTCCCTGCTCATCATTTCTGCCGGATTGGCCAGATACAACAATGTTGCCATGATCAATAAGGGCGTACTGTACACTGTTAGTATCGTAACCTTTCGTAAGGAGATCGGCTTTCTCATTTGCAGCTTTCATGGTTAATTCGTAGGTGAGTCCAGCTTCGTAAGAAGGCGAGTCCACTTCAATCGTTGACACGGTTATCGGAGCAGCACTTGACTCGATCACCTCAGTCGTATTCAGTCCTATTGCTATGTTCTGCGTCTCTGTCGCTTTGTTGTCGTCGCAGGAGGTTAACAGCAGAAGCAGACATAGCACAGCTAGCATTATCCATCGACTTTCCATCATTTGAACTCCCCTTCCGGAGTTTTGGTAGATATAACACTAAATTGGTATATTTATATATTAATGAAAAATTAGTATTTACGCAAAACTGCCCGTTAGTTGAATAAAGACAGCCGATCCACTGACCGGCTGCCTTATGTCATCATTTAGCTATCGCTATTCGATAGTTTAACAATCAAGATTTCTGCACGCCGTGACCACTCTTCTAATGTCTATGCTCAAGGATGTTGATAAGTTTGCCAAACGGGTCGCGGACATAGAATCGCCGAACACCCCAAGGCTCATCAACAAGCCCATATTCTATCGGAAATCCAGCTTTCTTCATGCTTTCAAATGTAGCATCGACATCATCGACTTCAATTGATAGATCAGGCGTAGGCGTTTCTGAGCCACCCTGTGAGGCAAAACTAATCTGAATACTCATCTCCTCGTCTAAACCATAAGTTCTAATCCAACCATGATCCATCATTAAATCAAGACCGAGCACATCCTCGTAAAAGCATTTAGCTGCCGTGAGATCCTTCGTGTTTATATTGGCGACGATTCGTTTGACCTTCATTTCAAACCTCCCAGACATAAGTAGATTATCCTTGAATATAGAATGCATTCAACATATAACAGTTAATTCTAGCCTCGACGTTCCTGACCTTTATTTATCCATATTTAGCTGCGGAGGCTCACCGAGCAGAAAACACCAGAAAACACCCGAAGAACTGGCATTAAGTCTGGTTACGAAATCTCCGTACTAACCACCTCAACACAAGAAGCACCACGATTCCGCAAATGGTATAACTGATTGGGCGAATAAATTGCTCCACGATACCCCAGTTGTCACCTAAGCGGTATCCCAGATAGATCAAAGCTAAGTTCCACGGGATACAGCCGAGTGCTGTAAATGTTATGAATCTCCAAGCTTTCATTCCAGCAACCCCTGCGGGCAGTGAGATAAAAGTACGAATAAAGGGCAACATACGAGTAAAAAATACGGTACTCTCTCCATAACGCTCGAACCAACGCTCCGATTGCTCCAAATGATGCTCATTTAGGAGAATATATTTTCCGTATTTTTCTAATAACCGGCGTCCACCAGCCTTACCAATATAGTAGGCAATGATGGAACCCAGTAGGTTTCCGAATATCCCAGCGACAGCAACTTCCATAAAAGTAAGCGAGCCTTGCGCAATCAGCCAGCCACCGCTGAGCATAATCACTTCACTGGGAATGGGAATACAGGCACTCTCTAGAATCATCCCTAACCATATGCCCCAAATGCCCATAGAATTGACAAGGTGAAGCGCGGATTCAGATATCCACGTAAATAGTTGATGCATGAGTGTTCACTCCGCTTCATAAATTTTACTATTCCTTAAGAAAGTCTCGTTATAATTGAACAAAAAACGGGGGGAAAACAAAATAATGATGAAATTCAATATACACAAATTTTTGTATGGCATATTCGTTATAGCCGCTATCTTGCTGATGTTCCCTAAATTTTCTTACAATGATCCCGATACCTTCTGGCATATAGAGCTAGGACAATATATGATCGAGCACGGACAAGTTCTACATCATGCCATACATACTTTTTACGGAGATAAGCTGCCCTACGTCCCTCATGAATTCGGATTCCAACTGCTCGTTGCCCCGCTTTATGCAGCTTTTGGATGGCCGGGTGTGTATATTTTGACCGCTGTATGCTTGTTCTTTTTAGTGCTCGGATTGCTTCGGCTGGGCAAGGTTTCACGCAAAGAACTGGGACTTCAAGAAGACCATGTTCTCCTGCTCCCTTTTGTGCTGCTAATTTCTTGCTGGATTTATTATAATTATTTCAAAGGCCGTCCACAGATGATCTCTTCGTTTATGATTGTCTGGTTTTTCGTATATTTACGTGAATATCAAATGAGTTCTCAAAAGAAATATGCCGCTGCGATGATTGCTCTTTCTATTGCCATTGCCAATTTCCATGCAGGAGTATGGCTTGTAATTGCTGTATTTACAGGGATGGCTCTGCTTGAATCCTTGATCCAAAAAACGCTGAATGGGCGTAAAATCATAGTCTTCAGTCTCGTCTGGTTCGTTGGCATTCTAAATCCAGGCGGCGTAAAAAGTCTCTTGTTTATTTTGACAGTTACGAAAAAGAACTTTAACCTGCTGATCAATGAATGGCAGCCGATTCGGTTCAATAGCTTGGAGAATTTGCCCATCTTACTATTGCTTTTGTTCTTTGCCTGCACACTTCCTTTTGCACTCCAGCGTAAACCGTTCCGTTTTTTTCTTATGCTTGGGATTCTATACCTCGGTGTATCAAACTTCAAGCAAAACCTGTTTATGTGGCTGTTCATCCCCTATTTTGCGGCTGTATTTTTTGATGCGCTTCCTGAATTCACCAAAACAGGTATTCTAGTCCGACAAAGTACATTACGAGGGTTACTGGCAGTTGGCCTGCTGCTAAACATTGCTTATCTATTCCTTGTACCACCAGTTATTGACGCCAAAAAATATCCTGTCGATGAAATGGACTATATTCTACAGCATACATCTGAAGGTACACGTCCGAAAGTTCTCGCCCACTACGGTTCATCCGGCTATGTCATGTTTCGAGGGGGAGATGTGTTATGTGATGGCAGACAAGATCCCTTCGTGACAAAAGATTCTCTTGGCGTATTGGGTTGGACTGCTTTTGAACGCTCGATGCACGGATTCTCTGAATACCTTCCCGAGATCGTTAATTACGATCAGCCCGATTATGTAATTACGAGCAAAAAGGTCCCCTATAAACTACTCAAGGAATGGACACAAAAATTTGGTCAGCCCGTATTTACAGGGACCTATGGCAGTGTCTTCTCGTTTATCCCAGAGTGATGATCCGGCTCGTTAATTCCTCACTCTGTAGAACGCAAAAAAACGCTGACCTGAGGCAATCTAGCCAATAGTCACCATCCGCAATTAAGTATTCTGATTAATAACATCCGTATGGTAAGGATATACATAATTACGACAAATAAGAAAAATAAGTTAGTAAAATATCAAATCTAGCGTTGATTGTTCCTAAATTGTATAGTATTTTATGGAAGAAAGGTAATTTAAAAGAAGGGAGGAATTAAAAATGGACAAGATGTGTATGGAAATGATGATGAACATGTGTATGGATGATATGATGTCTAAGATGAACTGTATGAAGATGGGCATGGAAAAAATGTCTGAAATGGGCATGATGGATATGAACATGGATATGATGATGAAAAAAATGCAGGACTGCGATGAAATGATGACTATGTGTATGACAATGATGCGCGAAGGAATGCAAATGTCTAAGTAGCCTATAGACCATCGTAAGTTTGGCAGAGCAGACTAACTGCATGCCTTTTTTTATTTTCTATTTATTATTACAATGTGAGCTTAAATTATATCCTGATATATCTACTCTGAATCTTCTTCGATAGATTAATCCGTTCCTGCTTTAACTCCCAGACTTTCTCTTTCCACCGGTACTGCTCTACTGGATCCGCACTTTCCCTCAGCTTATTAAATAAATCCATTAATATTGCATTTATATCGTCGAATTGAATCCACAGCTCTTTCACACTTTGTTCTGTTGTCTCAGCATGAGAAGCCTTACTCAGCTTATTCAAACGGTCTATGATGTCAGCATGCCACTGTCCATCGTTAATTGCTTTTGCGTAGTTTAGAAGATCCAGATAATCATCGACAGACATTTTCACCGACTCCTTATTCTGTGTATACCCAGTATTATACTCGGCATTATAGAAATTGCAATAGTCTATCTGTAGAAAAGGCATCTTCTCAGATGCCCCCGCAATGTTATTCCCAATCCGTTACTGGATTTTCCCGCCTTCAACGACAAGCTCATCAGTATATCCTTCACCGTAAATTTCATTTAAGGTTTCTTTGTAGGCTTGATGGATAAATTGTTCTTTACCAAGGGTATCAAGTTCTGTATTAATCCAGTCCAGCAATTCCTTATTCCCCTTTGCCACTGCTGGAGCTATTGTATCCTGACCCCCGAAAGCAGGAATGCTGACCGTAAATCCAGGATTTGATTTAGCCCAAGCAATGAGTTCTGTATTATCGTTAGCGATTGCCGCCCCCCGACCATCTTTAAGCGCTGCAAAAATCTCGGTGTACTGATCGAATTTGAGCAATTCAATATCCGGATATTCTTTGGTAAAATAGGTTTCCGCTGTCGTACCTTTAGCTACAATGAGCTTTTGCTTGTTCCCTTTTAATTGATCAATGGAAGTGATTGGAGCACTGTCTGGGGATACGATCCCAAAGGACAATTTCATGTACGGATTAGCAAAATCCACTTTTTCTTTTCTTTCCTCGGTGACCGTAAAGTTAGCCATAATGATATCAACCTTACCCGATTCAAGATATGCCACGCGGCTGGCAGCATCAACTAACACAAATTCAACCTTCGATTCATCCCCTAGCAGATCCTTGGCAAAGCGTTTGGCAATATACACATCAAACCCTTGGTTTTTACCCTCAGCGTCCACATAACCAAAAGGTGGTTTGTCTGCAAATACGCCGATCTTAATCTTCCCTTTCTTCTTTAGCTGTTCAATAGAAGTGAATTTAGAAGATGCTGAGTTTCCGTTGTTATCCGAACTATTTCCGCAAGCAGCCAATCCCATCAATAATATACTTACACCTACCAGCATCGTTAGCCATTTCAAACTTTTCTTCATTTCTCTTCCTCTCCTATTTCTATAATTTTTCGTACTGAAATATATCCAGAAAATGCTGGGCACGTTCTGTCGCAGGGTGGGTAAAAAATTGTTGCGGGGCAGCGATCTCACATATCTTGCCTTGATCCATAAACACGATCCGATCCCCAACCGATTTGGCAAACCCCATTTCATGAGTCACGATGATCATCGTCATTCCTTGCTGAGCAAGCCCTAAGATGACATCAAGCACTTCCCGAACCATTTCCGGATCCAAGGATGCTGTCACTTCATCAAATAACATAATCTCCGGATTCATACATAAAGCTCTTACTATAGCTATTCTCTGCTTTTGTCCACCGGAAAGCTGGCGTGGATAGTCCAGTTTACGCTCAAGCAGCCCAACCCGCTCTAAGAGCTGTTCCGCTTGCTGCGTTGCTTCTTTAAGCTCTCTCTTTTGTACTTTCAGAGGGCCTAGAAGAATGTTATCCATAACCGTCATATGCGGGAATAACTCATAATTTTGAAAGACCATTCCGATATGCTGCCTAACTTCACGCCAATCTACAGCAGCCCCCGCGAGGTTCTGCCCACGATATTGTATCGCGCCTTCCTGAACCGGTTCCAAACCGTTAAGACAACGTAGGAACGTACTTTTTCCACAGCCAGAGGGACCGAGAATAACGATTACTTCTCCTTTTTCGACCTGCAATTCAATGCCGTCCAGAACCTTTCGCTCTCCAAAATATTTGTGTAATTGTGTAACCTCCAGCAGGAGTTCTCCGGAATCTGCCATTACAACCGTTCCTTCCTAAGCCTTAATTTTGCCATCTGCTTTCAACTTTTTTCGAAAGTCTGGATAACGGAAAACATACAGAAAAATATAATATAAAGATAAAGCCGTATACCCAGAATGAAGCGGTGGGCGCTTTTATCACGCCGAGTTCAATGATCTGCTGCCCGATCTTTACCACCTCAATCACTCCAATCAGCACCACCAGTGATGTTGTCTTGATCATTCGTGTGGCAAGATTAATCATTCCCGGCAGCATTCTGCGTACAGCCTGCGGGATCAAAATATGCCGATAAAGTTGACTGCTGCTCAGACCTAGCGCCCTGGCAGATTCCACCTGATGTTTTGGCATAGATTGCAAAGCTCCACGAACAAGATCGCCAATTTCCGCAGCTCCCCATAAGCTGAACACCAATATAGAGGTAGCCTCCCCGCTGATATCGATATGAAGTAATGGAGAGAAACTGAAATGTACTACATACAGCCACACTAGAATCGGAATAATTCTAAAGGTCTCCAAATAAAGACGTAATATAAACCTTAATGGCCTCGATCCCAGCGTCCGGAGCAATCCCATAACGATCCCTAATAACGTACCGATTCCAATAGAGAGAAATGAAATTTCAATCGTTACAAGTAAGCCCCCTAATAATCGTTCGAAATTAGAACCTTCAAAAAGCACCTCAATCCCCGAATTCTGCATATCTCACCTTCCTTTCCACCCAAGTCAATAAAAGCGATAAGGGCAGGACTAACACCAAATAGGCGAGTACCAGAAGGAGCAGAGACTCCGCTGTTTTGTAATGCATGCCGATCAAGTCTTTTGCCACATTCATCAAATCCATTAAAGCAATGGCACCTACAATAGAGGTCTCCTTCAGCAGAAAGATCGCATTTGCCCCTAAAGAAGGAATACTTATCGCAAAGGCTTGGGGAAAAATAACATATCTGACCAGCTGCAGCTTAGACAGTCCAATGCTCTGACCTGATTCAATCTGCGATTGGCTAACTGCCTCGAACCCACTTCGAAAAGCCTCCGTCATATAGCTCCCGCCCAAAAATGTCATGCCTACAATCGCACAGGTCATTTCACTAAAGTGAATTCCGATCTTAGGTAAGCCATAGTAAAGAAAAAAGAGCTGCACAAGTAAAGGGGTGTTCCGTGAAAGCTCAATGTAGATCTTAATAACATCACTGACGATTTTGACCTTATAGTACAAGACGATACTGAACAGTAATCCAATAAGGAGTGAGAATACAATAGCTAACAACGCTAGCTTCACTGTCAGCCACATCGCCTCACCATAAAGCGGCAAACTCTCGTAGATAAACTCCCAGTCTAAATTCATATCTGAGTAACCCGATCCCCTTTTCTTAATTTCTAATAATTATCAAAATCTTACATTAAACCTTACGCGTGGTGATATGATTTTATTCATACTATTCCAAGTAAATAACTACGTTTTAAAACTCTTGTATAATAGTCCACACAAAAAAAACCGCTAAGAGATTAGTCTTAGCAGTTTCCTTCTTCTATAGGATAAACCTTGCCCCACCCTAACATCCCACTACCAATAGCCTCGGATGCCGGTCTGCAAGCGGATCAGCGCTTCCATATAATAATAATCTCCCCAAATCATATGACCATCAGGCACACGTCCACCTCTCACATGATAAGAACCATGCTTTAGAAGTCCCTCTGCTTCCCGATTTCCAGATGTCGCATAATCTTCCACTAGGGATTTCATACTACGGTGTAAAGCAACTTCATAAATGGCCCGGTCCGGATCGTCTACGCCTAGGTGATCGAGCAGTTCCAAAAGACCGGCTGCCGCAATCGCCGAAGCCGAGCTGTCGCGAGGGGTCTCCGCTCCCACTGGCACATCGAAATCCCAATAAGCCACACTATCCTCCGGTAGATGGCTGATAAAATAATCCGCTAGGCTCTTAGAAGTCTTAAGAAAATCCTCATTCTGCGTATAGCGATACGCCAGAGCAAAACCGTATATTCCCCAAGCTTGACCACGTGTCCAGGTCGATCCGTCCTCATAACCTTGATGTGTTCCTCCACGAATTGCATTTCCGGTAGCCGGATCAAAATAAAAAGTATGGTAAGAGGAGGCATCCCCACGCACAAGAAATTTCCGGCTCTTAAACGCATGTTCGAGCGCTATTTCATAATAGCGCTTATCTCCTGTTTCCTCAGCTGCCCAGAATAATAGAGGTAAATTCATCAAGCAGTCAATAATGATACGTCCCGCATTCTCCGGGTCACTCTCCAGTCCCCAGGCCTGAAGAATCCCTGCTGGTTCACGCCAGCGCTTGCACAGCGTGTCCGCAGCTTGCAGACCGACAGCTCGCGCCGCTTCGCTGCCCGTTATTTTCCACTCCGCTACTGCGGTCAGTGTATACAAGAAACCAATGTCATGATGGTCCAGGGCGATGTGCTGATCCAGACGATGCTTGAAGTCCCCTAACCAAGAGGCTGCCGCCTCCTTATAGCATGAATCCTTACTATATTCATAAGCAAGCCACATCATCCCAACATAGAAACCCTCTATCCAGTCGTCGTTGTCTCCCCATTCGTACTGTTGCCCCTCAGCGATATGAGGCAGTTTGCCCGGATGGTTAGCCATATTGCTCCCAACTTTGTGAATCGCATCCTCAATAGCCTTATTCCACATCTTTGTTTCTCCCTTCCCTTAAATCAACAGTATGCAAAAGTGTATCGTTACTAGGTTCGTATACAGCAACCCTTCCGTCCGAGTGCCATTGAATAAGCGGCGGTGAAGCAAGACTTGCCTGGTTCTCCGGAGTATTCGTCGCTCCGAAGACAGCAGATATCAATACTTGATCTCCCGGTTCCAGTCTGGAGCACAAGCTCGGAAGAAGTGTCCGCGGCTTCAGCAGATTGGTATTTGGCTCGGGATATACGCACTCTCCCCGATCAAAGCCGCTTAGCCTATGTATGGCACTGATTCCCAAGGGCAGCTGCACCGAAACAGCAGTGTTCGATACCTTAATGATTTCCCGTTCACTGTGCGAGAAGCCAGCTGACTGGCCAATGGCAAATCCACCCTCCGCTACATCCAGCCGCCGTGCAGTATGAATGCTGTGAACACGAACATGCCATAGACCTGCCGGAATAATCCATGTCTCCACATGTACATCACTCCAGGGATGCCAGCGGGAATATACATAGCTGTCCCCGATTTCCCAGGTCTCGCAGAATCTGCGTACCCGATAGTGTTCATCACATTCGCATAGTGCGAGTGTAGAATCGTAAGCGCCTTGAACCAACCCGTAACCCGCTTTCGGGACACTAAAGCCAAACAGAGTGGAATATGCAAATTTAGAATATTTGGCTGCACTATGGGCCATATCAAAGTTAGCCATCTGGCCAGAGGTATAGGCAATAACCTGCCTGTTTCCTTCCGGACGACTCACAAGCATTCGCGCCTCTTGGAGAGCCCGTACCTCTTTCAAAATAGGCAACGGCTCTTCCTCCGCCTGCCAAAAAGGATGATCATCTGGCAAGGCAAGAATAAGCATAGCTTTAAAGGCCCAATACGGAGATCCGGGGGCGTTGTAGTTCTCTGTCATGACTAGATTCGGATAAGCATATCCGATGCTAAGCAGTCCGTCTAATCCCATAATAGGTTGTTCAAACCACCAACGAAAATGGCGCATAATGATTCCTTTAAGAACGCCATATGAAAAAGGAACCATATCTGCATACACCAGCGCACTCCAGAATGAAACCTGTGCAAAACGATAGGTCAGGCTACGACCAAAAGGAAGTGCGCTTCCGTCCTCAGCGAACCAATAAATGAAATCCTCGGCAAATCGTGCGGATCTTTCCCGATAAACAGCAGCTCTCTGAGGATCATCATCCGCCATCAGCTTAGCGTATATCAGCGTATAATAATGCATAGCAAAAGCAATATAATAGTCCCTCTGATCGGTCAATCCATCGGAATACCAACCGTCACCAAGATAGTAATTATCGATCTGCGCTAGATAATCATCCATTATGCTCTGATCATAAGGTAATCCGACTTTCTTGAAGCCCACATTTACAAGAACCGTGAACATCAGCCAGTTATTCGGATTGGAACGATCCACATGATTAATCTGATTTAGCCAGTTATATACATTTATTTTCTGCGTGTCACTCAGCGGCTCCCACATTTTATGTGGTGCAAGAGCAAGCCCCAGTCCCAACACGGCCTGCTCTACCATACGCTGATCTTTGGTAGTAAATTGCCCCCAATATTCTTCATGCTCCGGGTCTGTTCCGTTGATGATCCCTTCCAGAAACATCGGCCAGAGTGCACTTTCCCCTCCACCGCTGGCATGGGGAACAAGGCCCCATAGAGGACGGGCGAAAGCTTCCATAAGCGCTGTAGCTTCATTGTATATCGATCCTGTAGCGCCCATATTAATTCCTGCACAACCAGAGGTAAATCTGCGCTCCAGTGGAGTATATAGTTCATTTAGGAACATCTGTAATTCATTTTTAGTGCCCTTTATTCCCACAGCAATGTTTCCTCCTGTCCACACTCAATGCCAAGTGGCATATTCACTAGGCCTCATGCCCATTTCCCGTTTAAACAGCTTGATGAAATAACTTTTGTTGGCATATCCCAGATACTCGGAGATCTCTTCCACTGTCTTTTCAGATTGGTTAAGCAGCTCCTTTGCCTTCTGAAGCTTTAGCATATTTACATATTCGATGAAGTTCTGGTTTGTTTCCCGTTTGAATAAGCGGCTGAAATAACTGGCATTTAAGTTAAGGCGGCCTGCCATGTCCTCCAGCGTTATTTTCTCCGTCACATGACTAATCACGAACTGCTGGGCTTTGATGACCTCACTCCGTTTAGACTTGATGGAGAACATACTTATTTTCCGCGCTAATTCCTCCAAGTACTGCACCAGCCATTGTTCCAAATGCTCCAGAGTTTCAATGTCACCAACCACGCTAAATAGCTTTTCTTCGGTTATAGGCAATGGAGATTGCAGAAGCTGTTTCGTCTTCATCTGCAAGTCCATCAGCAAGCGAAGCACACATTCCTTGACTTCATTCGGATGGAATTTTTGCGAGGCCACCCATTCCCTCCATTCCTTTACATGAACGCGAAGCTCCGTGTTCCTGTTCAAGGCAATATCATCATTGATAACAGCGTACAAGGTTCCATATTCAGCATAAATATCTTCTCCGGAAAAGCAGACTTCTTCAAAACGGTGGATTCCCGCCGCAGGGAGATAAAAGCGCTGTATTTTCTCCCTCAGCATCCGCTGCAATGTTCCGCGAATTTCCTCAGGACTGCGCGCCTCAGCGCCAAATAAGCAAGAGACAGAGAGTTTAAGATATTTTTGAACCGCAGAGGCTGCATTTTGAATGGAGTGATAGATAGCCTGGTGATCTTTGGAAGGCTGGTCGCTGCAAAAAAGAATGACAATCTCCTTATGGCTGTATCTCGAAATAAACAGACTGTGATCAGCCTCAAGCACTTCCTGCATAATATTCTCAACCGCAAAAGAAATCGTATATTCACTCATCCGGCGCACCCTTGAAGCTTCCTCTGGACGATCAATTACAATAACCAGCGGGATATAGTTTTTGGCATGGATCATAATTCCGTTTGATCGGGCCTGCTCGATCCAAGCCCCCTTATCCCAGGATTGATACAAGGTATCTTTTAGAAACTTTTCCTTCAGCGCGGCGCGATTTTGAGACTGCTTTTGCTTATAAACCAGCATCTCTGTATGCTGCTGCCTATTCAGTCCCACTTCCGCCACAAGGGTGCTAATCGCTTGCTGTAACTGCTCAATATCCAGTGATTCTTTTAAAATATATTCTCCTACGTTTAATTTCAGCGCTTGCTGGGCGTATTTGAATTCGTTGTGGCAGGAGAGAATAATCGCACGGATTCCGGGCTGCACAGCTCTGAATAGCTCCAGCATCTCCAGCCCGTTCATCTTGGGCATGCCAATATCGGTAATAATAAGATCTGGTGGACTCTGCTGTGCTTTTTCCCAAGCCTCGAGACCGCTATAATAACATCCGATGAGTTCAATACCGAGCTCACTCCAAGGTACGGCCTGCGACAAATAACGGATAACCGGATAGTCATCATCCACCAATATTGCCGTCAGCATTCTCCACACCCACCTTTCCGTAATCCAGAGGAAACTCCAGACAAATCTCTGTGCCCACATCAGGTTCACTTTGAATATTCAGCTTAAAAGAAGCGCCATAAATCATACTGAGGCGTTGGGCCACATTGCGTAAACCTATGCCGGAGAACCCTTTTCTGTCCTCCTCTGTAATTTGTTCGCTGCTGTATGCGGTTTCACGAAGTCTTGTTAAAGTTTCCGGCGACATCCCGATCCCATTATCCTTAATGGTGATAACCAAGCTTCCCGTAGTTGCAACAATACGAGCTTCAATAAAAATCTCGCCACCAAACTGCTCGAAGCCATGGATGATGGCATTCTCGATCATGGGTTGAATCATAAATCGAGGCACCAGTGCTTCAGCGCTACCGTCCGCTAAATTCATTTCCAGCCTGACCTGATTGGCATGGCGGAAATTCATTAAAGTGACATAATGCGATATCGTATCTGTCTCCTCACGAAGCGGGATAAACTCATTGTCTCTGTTAAAGGTCATCCGGAGCAAAGACGACAGCGAACCAATCAACTCAGCATTCTCCCGATCGCCTTGCATCAGGATATTTAAGCGAATCGAATTCAGCAGATTAAACATAAAATGTGGATTGATCTGCGCTTGCAGCATCTCTAGTTCGGCTTTTCTTTTTCCCGTCTGTTCATAAGTGATTTGTTCAATCATAGACTCGATCCGATCCAGCATCTGGTCAATGGTGCGGGCGAGCTGTGCTGCCTCATTATTCCCTCGAATGAACGAACGTTCATCCAACTGACCACGACCTATTCGCTTTACAAAAGCGCTTAATTTTACGATTGGCTGAGTCAGCTTTGAGATTAGAACGGTTAAGAGAACGGAAAACAAGGTAAAGAAAAGAATCTGCACCGCCAGGCTGATAAATAAAATCTGCTTATTTTTCGACAAGGCTGCCTTCAGCGGGATAATGCTGACCATCCGCCATTTGTTACTGCTCAGCTCCTGATCAACATATAAAAACTTCTCTCCGTCGATTTCCACAGTGTCAAGCTCGCCATCCATTTTCAACCACGTCATCGTCTCTCCGATTCGGGTCTTGTCAGCATGGGAAACTACAGTTCCCTTGTCATCCAAAAGCATCATCTCTTTATCATTATCGTTATTTAGATAAGGACGGAGCTTACGCTCATTGATATTAATAATTAAATATCCGATGGTACTGCTGGAGGTCGATTGAATCGGCCTCGCAATGGTTACCCAATCAGCTGAGCCTTTATCAGAATAATTGTAGTACGTATCGTGCTCCGCTCTCCAATAAGTCGAAATGGGTTGAATTTGTTTCAGCAACGATGTCCAATTTTTGTTGTAGAAATTTTTCGGGTTAAAGTCACTGTAAGGATAGCTGGTATAAATCAAACCATTTTTTCCGATTAACGTCACCTTCAAATATTCTGTTAAAACAAACATATCATCCAGCATCCGCGACATACGGTTATACTGAATGATCTGCTTTGGTGCACGGAGCGACTCTGAATCGGCAGACATCATCTGCCTGATCTCGCTGTTCTGGAGCACAAAGTTGGACTGTTCCAGTGTCTGTTCAAATATGGCATTCATATTGGCGCTGGCTGCATTTAAAGATTCTCTTGCGCTACCAACCGCTTTCTCCAGAATGAGATCCCGGGTCAAATAATCTGTAACCATGTAAATGCAGACAAGCGGGATCAGCACGCAGATCAGCGATGACCAGACAAGTTTCTTACGGAGGGATTGATGCTTTCTAAACACGGATTACAGGCCCCACATCTGTTTGAATTTGGAGCAGGAGGCAGAAATGCTTTCCTGCCCCCACATTATAAGCCCCCTTTGAAAAGCGTACAATCAGCCTCCGCTTACTTTCCGCTATTGTTCTGAACAACTTCCGTTATTTTTTTATCGATATTGGCAACTGTGACATCCAGATCCTGTTGGCCAAGGAGATACATCTCCGCTTCTGGAATAACGTTGTTCTTAGCTTCATCCGCATATTTAGCCGGAACCTGCGTTGCACCAGGTGTCGAGTTCTCCATCGTATATTTCAGAGAATCTACATCAATCTTAGAGGAATCCTTAGAACCACTCACAATTGTATCCACTAATTTATTCGTATCCGATTTGGCCCAGCCAGAGAAAACGCGTCCACCGATTTCCAGTCCTTCTGAGGTATACCAGCGCACAAAGGTATAGGCAGCCTCCTTATGCTTGGATTTAGCGGCTATTCCCATGTAGGTCGGCTGTACGGGTGAGTAATGTTTGCTCTCACTGTCAAGACGGGGGATCGGCGCAAACGCGGTAACAAAGGTTGCCGGAATGGCATCCGTTCCACCCGATTCCGCAACCATCCAGTCGCCCATCGGAAGCATCGCTGCTAAACCGTTAAAATACTGATTCCGGTAGGCTAGTTTTTGCGAAATAATATCCTCATAAGGAGTGGCACTCTTATCTTCGTACATCATTTTCTTCATCATCTGCAGATTAGCCTTAAATTGCGGGTCAAGTGCATTGGAGGTTCCATCAGCTTTTAGAAAAGTATTATCCGTAGACTTGCTCATCAGCTGGAGCTGGAAATAATCCGGCCAATTATGCAAATACGCACCAAAACGTTTCGTTGCGCCCTCACCCTTGGTCAATTTCTTGGCATACTCTTCGAAATCCGCCCATGTCCAGTCGGTCGGAACCGGAAGGCCCGCCTCATCTAACATTTCTTTGTTAAGGAGCACGAACCAGCGCTGCATGGAAGACGGTAATGCATAGATTTTGCCATTGACCGTAGTGTCCACCAGATATTCATCTGCGAGTTTATAACCTTCCTTCTGAATATAGTCATCCATCGGTTCCAACAAACCGATATCTGCACGCTGTGAATAGTTGGTATAAGGCAGTTCGACAATATCCAGCGGATCGCTCGCAGCCGCCATCAAATCCAGCTTCTGCATTGAGGCAACCGAATCACCTTTTTCATTCAGCAAATCTACTTCCACATGAATATCGGGATGCGTCTTCTCAAACTCCGCGATAATCGTGCTCCATTTCGCTTTGGCTTCTGTCTGCCAGGTGCTCAGCTTCAGGGTAACCTTCTCTGCTGCAGGCTCTGAATTTCCACCAGCATCGGGTGCATTAGTCGCTCCTGCATTATTGGTTTTCGCATTTCCGCCGCAAGCGGCCAATGATAACGCCATCGATGTGATGATGAATGCAGATAATAATTTCTTTTTCATATAGACCCTCCTATAAATGTGTTGGGCATTACTCGCTTAATAACCAGTGACTATGTAACTGCTTACAAGAACATCCTAACATGCAGGATTGACGAGGAAAGTTCTCATATTCTACCGAAGAGAAACTATTTTGACTTTTATTATCCTTTCACACCTCCGAGGGCAATTCCCTCAATAACCTGCTTCTGTCCGAGTGCAAAAATGATCAGCAACGGCAGGATTGCAGATACCGCACCAGCCATCATGAGTGAATAGACATCCCCGTATTGGTCGCCGAACAACCGGATCCCCAGCTGAATCGTAAACAGCTCCTTGGATTTCAAAAAAATGAGTGGATATTGATAGTCGTTCCAGGTCCAAATAAAGCGCAAAATAGCATAAGTAGCTACAGCGGGACGGATCAGCGGAAAGGCAATCTGTAGAAAAGAGCGAAAATGCCCTGCTCCATCCATCCGCGCCGATTCAAGATACTCGTTGTTTACCCCCATAAAAAATTGCTTGAGCATAAACGCTCCAATAATACTAAAGCTGTTAATCAGGATTAATCCCAAATGTGTGTCAATCAAATTCAGCCAGTTAAACAGTAGAAACTGTGGAACCAACGATGCCTGCGGAGGAACCATATAAAGTGCCAATACAACTATAAACATCGCATCCCTGCCCGGAAAACGCAGCTTGGAGAACCCATAAGCAGCAAGTGCGCATATTAGCACATTAATTATAGTCGTAGCCAGCGTAATATAAATGGAATTTCCATAATAGCGAGCAAAGTCACCCGACCACACCTGTTTATAATTTTCAATGAGGTTCCACTGCTGTGGCAACCATTGAATCGGAAAGTTAAACACATCTTTCTCCAGCTTAAAGGAAGTGGATAACATCCATAGGAACGGTAAAAGAAATGCGATACCTAGCAGTCCCATGGCAATGGTCCAGAAGGTTCTGGATAAAAGCTCTTTTTTCACTGTAATTTCTCCTTTCCGCCTTTAATAGTTGACCCATTTTTTTTGCGCCAACATCTGCAAGGCTGTAATGATCAGGCAAATAAGGAACAGAACGAGTGCCATGCTAGAGGCGTAACCCGTCTTCAGCTGATTGAAGGCTGTATCATATAACTCGTAGACGATAACGGTCGTGGAGTTAGCCGGTCCACCCTGGGTCAATACTTGTATCAGATCAAAGATTTTAAATGAGCCGATAACCCCTGTTACCAGCAGGAAAAAGGTAGTTGGCGAAATGCAGGGAACCGTGATGTTGCGGAATTTGCGCCAGACGTTGGCACCATCAATATCAGCCGCTTCATAAAGATCCTTAGGAATACTCTGTAAACCTGCAATAAAAATAATAATGTTGTAACCGAGCTGAATCCAGACTTGAATCAACATCAGCGACGGCAGAGCATAATGGATATCCGCTAACCATTTGGGTGGGTTGTTCCACCCCAGTGACATCAGGAATTGATTGACGGGTCCCAGTGAAGGGTGAAACATAACCTGCCAAACCATAGCGATGGCAACTACACTGGAAATGTACGGAAGGAAATAAATCACTTTAAACAAATCCTTCAGAAAAACCTGTTTATCAATCAGGATAGCCAGCAGCAGGGCAACGATGATCGTAACCGGTACTGTGATAATAAAGAGCAAATTGTTCAGCAAGCTTTTCATAAAAGCATCATCATGAAACAGTCTGATGAAATTATCTACGCCCGCGAACTTAATCCCCCCTAACCCAGCCACAAAGTTCCAGTCCGTGAAGCTTAACAGCAGTGAGCCCAGCACCGGGATCAACGTCAAGATGATCAGCCCAAGCATAAGCGGAGCAACGAATAGATATCCCGCCATCGCTTCGCGTGTGTCCATGTTAAGATGAAACCTTTTTTTGCGTATCATAGTTCTCCTCCTTTACTTATCCATAATTGTAGAAAAAGTAAGCAGTCTTCATAAGAACTAGAATTGTTCATTTTGGAACGAATTTTACCGATCCTTTAGTTATGAATTCTTTTGCACAACGCAAAAAAAGCGCGAGCCAAGCTCCCGCAGTAAACAAAATCCATATTGAGTTTTACATAAAGCAATCGCGTTATACCGGCGTAACCTCTACAGCACCTTTTCCATCAACGCCCGCACTATTCAGCTTTTTCCGAAAAATCATAAACAAAACCATACCCATCACACTCGTTATTACCTCAGTCACAGTCATCGACCAAATCACACCATGCAGGCCAAAAATAGAATGCAATACGATAATCATCGGTATAAATAATACACCTTGGCTTATCGCCATAATAGTAGTGGGTGTGCCTTGCCCTGTTGCTTGAAAAATGCTCATAAATAATCCGGTAAATCCATTAAATAAAGCGGAGATCAGCATCGCTGCCAAAATATAAGTTCCCATGCTTAACACAGAAGGATCGCCTGAGAACCAATGAAGAATCGTTCCTCTAAACACATATACTAGACTTACAAAAACAACTGCAATGCTGCCTATATATGCAAAAGCGTATTTGATGCTGGATTTAAGTCTCTCCGTATTTTTACTAGCAAAGTTAAAAGCAAATAGCGGAATCAATCCCAAAAATAAACCCATCGATAAAAATTCTGGAATCTGCACAATTCTTAAAGCCACACCAAATCCGGCGACCACACTCTCCCCATATTGAATGGAATAGTTATTTAACAAAAGCGTGCTGACAATTAAAAAACTGGCTTGCAATAGCTCGGCTGTACCTATTTTATAAACCTCAAGCTGATCTCGTACAGATATCTTGAAATGCTTCAAAAATCCTCTTAAATGCTCACTTTTCGTTTCCAAAAAGTAAATATAATAAATGGCAGAGCCCAAATTTGCTAAAACCATAGCCAAAGCAGCTCCGGCAACATGCCAATTCAGCACGAGAATAAATAAAGGATCAAAAATCAAACTTAAAGCCGTACTGATAAAAATACCATACATCGATTCCTTCGAGGCACCTTCCGAACGGACCAGTTGTTCCAAAGCAAAATTAAGCACAACAGCAAATCCGCCTGCAAAAAGAGTGAGCACATAAGACTTCGTAAAGTCTAAGGTAGCAGCATCTGCACCAAGCATTCGCGTGATCGGATTAATAGCTAACCAAGCGATGAGCGCGATAAGAAGCCCCACTACAATACTCCCGTAAAAAGTATATCCGGCAACCTTTTTCCCTTTTTCCGTCTCTTTTTGCCCCGCCAAGCGAGTTATAAATGTTCCTCCGCCTACCCCCAGCACATTTCCAAAAGCCATTAAAACGGTGAAAATAGGCAGGCCCAGCGTGATTGCGGTCAGCATACTGGTATTGTGTAATAAGCCGATGAAGTAAGCATTGATTACATTATAAATAGTACCCACAGACATCCCAATCATCATGGGAATCGATAAATGAGCGATCGCTTTTTTCATGGGCGCCGACTCTAAATAATATTGATTTGAGAACTCATTTGTCATAAGTGAACCTCCGAACGTTTATAAACTTGAACTAACTTTTTGAAGTAACGACTTTAGGGTTGCAGTTTCTTCCGGACTAAGCGCCTTAGTAATGCTTGCTTCTACCTCAGAGAAAATCTCATTGAACTCTTCCACTAAAAGAGCACCTTTTTCCAATACAAAAATACTCTTTTGACGTTCATCATTTTCAGGAGTGACACGCTGGATATACCCTTTCTTCTCCAACCCCTGAAGCATACTGGTAATGCTCGCCCCCTTCCTGTTAAAGACCTCCGCTAAATCCTTCTGAATAACCCCTTCTGCTTGATTCTCAAAAATATAGCCGATCATGCGGCCTTGTTGTGAGTTCAGACCTAACTCATTTAACCTGGTGTCAGCTGTACCTTTTATTTTCATCCCAATCTCTCGTATTAAATTAGAAAATGGTGTGTCTACCACGGGTTTGTTCATTGTTATTTCCTCCTCTTGCGGATTAGTTAGAACTCTAAGTAACATCATTATCATAATAGATAGAACTCTAACTGTCAAGGTTCTAACTAAATACAAAAACTCCTCTCCAGCACTTGTCGAGTAGACAGGTACTGAAGAGGAGTTTATAGAGAGAATTACATCACAAGTTCTTCTAGGTTTCCAAATAAGCCTTTTGTTGATTTCAGCTTGGATTCATTGCCGACAACTGTGAAATAATTTTGTTCCGTCACAGCCTTAAGCAAATCGGCATACTGTCTGATGTCTTCCGGTGTGGTCGACAAGATTTCATCCCGTTCCTGCTGCAGCTCGGCCCCGGTCACCTGTTCAAAATAATGCCGGTCCGCCCGCCGTCCCTGAGCGCTTGGGCTCAGCGGCTGGTCCAACATGGACAGGGTGCCGATAATTGCTTTGGTCATCTCGTCGGCATCCGCTTCATATCCTTCGGTGAATCGGTACGCCTGATCATAAACCTCCAGCGTCTCCTGCAAATTGGGATCACGGTAGGAAGTGAACATCAATATCCCATCTCTGCGCAGCATCAGGCTGCCGCCATAAGCTCCGCCCTTCACGCGCACGGCATTCCACAGATAGGTGAGGCTCATGATTTTTTTGAGCACCTGCATTTTGCCGGAATACGTAAATCCTAGCTTGTTGAAGTCGTAGCCTTTAACCACATATTGCACCTGGCTGGAAGACATAAAACCTTCATTATCCGCATGCCCCTGCGCCGTAATCTTAGGTTTATTCACCACTGGCCGATCCTGAATATCCAGCTTCGCTACATTAGCGGCGAATTCTTCATACAAATCAGGGGTACCCGTCACGCTGATGATTAAATTCTGTTTATTGAATAAAACCGTACAGATATCCTTCAGCGTGTCTGCCACCTCAGCTCCCTGCTGATCGATCTTCTCGGCAAGCTCACGGATAAAGCGGTAATAGGCCACGCCACCCTGTTGTTCCTGATACGCTCCCATGTCCGAAAAATAAGACATCAGGCGGCTGGCCGCGATTTCATTACCTTTTTGATTCAGGACGGATTCCATCTGTGAGGCTTCCCGCCGGACGATTTCCTGTAGCTTCGTCAAGTTATCGAGCGCGCTGGTATAGAGCATCTCACGCAGCAGATCCAGCGATTCGCCAATATGCCCCGCCATCACCTTAACCTGCGCAGTGAATTTAGGCTGATAACTGGCCCCAGTATCTTTTGCAGCGCCAAAGATCTCATTTTTGAAATGAATGCCTCCGGTTTTGATCCCAATTTCACTAGTGAGCTCTTCAATGCTGTAAGAAGCTGTCTCCATTTGGCCCAATACCTCTGCCAGCAGCACAAGATAAGGAATTTGCTCAGGAGCCACAACACTCGTATCCCAATAAAACTTGCAGTACGCAATCTTTTGAGTAGATACGTCATGGTGGATCAGCTTTAGACCCTCAAGGTTATATTCATGGGATGGCACCTGAGGTTCAGCACTGCGGTTAATGTCCTGTAGAGATAAACTTGGCAGCTTCTGCAAATCCTCGGCTGCATCTGCACGACCTTGCCGCGCCAGAAGATGCTGTGTACTCTGCACAAGCTGCTCCAGCTGGTCTGGTTGCTGTGATGATTTGTATTCACTTAATTGACGCTGGGTGCTCGCTTCCTTGTCGGCTGCAATCGTCTTGGACGGGTTCAGCACCACCAGACTGCAATGATCACTGTTCAGTAAGTAGACCTCAATCAGCTTCTCAAAATAACGATCCGTTATCTTTTCCCGAATGGTAGTGAATACCTCTTCATAAAGCATATGAGTAGACGGCTGACCGTCATAGAGCCAGGACTTCATCACTTCGATATTGTAAGTAAGTCCCTTTGGATATCGGCTAAAGTCCGCTTCCCGCAGCTCAAATTCTTTGCTGTTGACCGCCGCCAGCACCAGCTTCTCATCCAGCCCGTTCTTAACCAAACTGCTTAATGTGGTCTTCACCAGCTCCACGAAGGCATCTTTGGCGGAAGCGTTCGAATGTGTCAGAGTAATGCCAAGCAGCGGCTGAACCATACTGTCGGAATAAAAAGCAAAGGCATCTTTGCCCAGACCGCTTTCCAGCAGGGCTTGCTTAAGCGGAGCTGCATTGCTGTCCATCAGCATGCTTTTCAAAATATCAAAAGCCAGATTCAGTTCCCGATCCGTAGAGGTTCCAATTACATAGTTCAGACTCAAATAAGTTTTGTCGTCGGCCGTTTCTGCTTCCAGAATCGGATAATCCGCTACCAGCTCCGTCATTCCGGTAGGCTGTTGTAGGGGAATGGAGGTATCAAAGCTGTTTTTTTCATAACGGCTAAGGTATTCCTGGTCTATAAATTGCAGCTTCTCTTCAATAGAGACGTCTCCGTACAGATAAAAATAACTGTTGGACGGATGATAATAATTGCTGTGCGCCTCAAGGAATTGCTCATACGTAAGCGCAGGAATCTCCTGCGGATCTCCACCTGAAGAATGACGATAAATCGTGTCTGGATACAACGACTTTTTGATCCTGTCCATCAGTACCGTAAACGGCGAGGAATAGGAACCCTTCATCTCGTTGTAAACCACGCCTTTATAGATCAGCTCAGCTTCTGTTTGCTGAAGCTCGTAATGCCAGCCCTCTTGCTCAAAAATCTCCTTTTGCTTATAAATATTCGGCTGAAAAACACTATCCAGGTAGACCTCCATCAGATTGGAGAAATCCTGCTCATTCCGGCTTGCCACCGGATACATCGTCTTATCCCCAAACGTAAATGCATTCAGGAATGTCTGCATCGAACCCTTTAGCAATTCTACAAAAGGTTCCTTCACCGGATATTTCTCCGAACCACATAATACAGAATGCTCCAAAATATGAAAGACCCCTGTACTATCTTCAGGCGGGGTCCTGAAGCTTACGCTGAATACCTTGTTGTCATCCTGATTCTGCACGAAAAGCAGCCTGGCGCCGCTCTTCAGATGTTCCATCGTGAATACGGCGGAATCGATCTCCCGGATAAATTCCTCATTAACGACCTGAAATCCATAATATATGTTGCCTGTGATCAAGCGGCTCATAGATTTGCCTCCTCTGCACTGGATGTGATAACTCTATCTGAAGCTTATCATATCCCTGGACGTTTATTCCATTAATAGAAGGCTTCCGGGATTAATTTCTGCAGTCTGACTAAAATTGCCACTGCCTGCTCACGCACCAGAATCTGCTTTGGATCGAAGCGGCCCCCGCTGCCGGTCATTACTTCATGTTCATTCACGGCCTGAATCGCCTGGCGGCTCGCCTCTGACAAACCGGAAGTATCGGCAAACTTCACACGGTCCGGGCTGCCGTACGTAGACAACCGGGCGGCTTTGGTTACCATAACCGCCGCTTCTTCCCGCGTAATACCGCGGTCCGGCTCGAACTTACCGGTTGGAGAGCTGATAATGCCCAGCTCCTCAGCCTTGGCGATGGTACGGCTGTACCATTTGTCCGCCGGAACATCCTTAAAGCTAGAAGTGGCCTTGGCAGCGGGGAACTCATGCAATAGCCGCAGCAGCAGGGTCAGAAATTCAGCCCGGGTCAGCTTCTGCTTAGGAGCCAGCACATTTCCGCTGGCACTTACGCCCTGAATATATCCGCTGCTGAGCGCTGTTGCGATATCCAAACGTGCCCAAGCTGCGACTTTATTGGCATCCGTAAAGCTGGCCAATTCCGGGGAAGAGACATGCAGCGCAAACGTCCGTTTGGAAAGTGCTGGAGCGGCATCTTTACGGTATTTGGTGACTTGCACAGGATAGACACCGGGCTTCATGCCGGCAAATGACACCTTTCCCATGCTGTCAGCCACTACGCTTTTTCCTTGAAGTGTCACAGTAGCGCCGAAAGCCGGAAGACCGCCCAGCTGACCGTTTGACTTGGTGATATGGAGGGAAAACGGCATATTGGCGCTTGCGTATCCACCCATTTCCTGGCCGTTTTTATCTTTCCATTTCACTTCCATCCGGTCAAGCAGTTCTGTATCGTCCGCGTAGTAAACAAGCAGCTGATCCCCATTGCCTATCATCAGTCTGTACGGGCTATTCTCAGGATACATCCATGCACTGCCCCCGCTGAATACAGCAATCTTCCATTCTCCGCGTCCATTGTATCGCCCGTTCTGAATCCCCTCGATAGCTGTGAAGGCCGGTTTAGCTGCATCCGCATTCAGCTTATACGCCAGACCCTTCGCCTGTAAAAAAGCTGCCGCTGCCTTCACAGCATCTCCGCCAACAATATGCCCCCCGGCAACGGTGCCACCGGGTCCTTCGACCTGAATCGTTGCCCGGTCAAGTCCAGCATGATGCAGTCCGCTATACAGCATGCCAGCCTGCTTGGACAGCAGCTTATAGGAAGTCAGGGCAAGATAGGCTTGCACAGTTGCGGGACTATCGTTCCCTCCGCCTGCTGTCTGTGTAAAGCCGCCACCCGGAAGCTTCCGCGCCAGCAAATGGTCCAGCAGCGAGGCTCCGCCTTCCTTGGTGAAATCTGCTGCATCGACCCCCTGCGAGGATAAAGCAACAATCACCTGCGCTGTCGTCGCAGTTTTACCATCGAACCCTCCGTCTAGCTGCTGCTTGCTCTTAAGCCACAACAAAGCCTTCTCGATCGGCTGCGCTGTTTGTTCTGAACTCACTTCCGAAGCAAGTGCGGTTAGTACCCAGGCAGTAGCTACCAGATCTCCTTGCTTCTGCCCGGCCAGCGGCCAGCTGCCATCCGCTAGCTGCATATCAAGCAACTGATAAAACAGCAAATCGGGGTAACGGTTTGTCCGCTCCAATGAATTTGAAATGGAATTCTTCGAGGTAATATAGGCGGTTGCTACCGCTGCTGCCCCTTCCGAATCAATTCCGGCATGATTCATCAGGAATGGATAAAGATCAATACCAGCGATGTTGTTGATGTTGCCCCCCGCAGCACTGTAAGCCAGCGCTGTTCGAGTTAGCTCTGCCACCTTGGTGAACTTGCCCCGCTGTTCCAGAATCTTATCGGCAGTCTGCTCCAGATATCCCTTGGGCAGACTGCGCCCGTTCTTGAAGAAACCTACGGCTGCTTCGTCCGGGAATGGCTGTATCGTCAGCAGCACATTCTGTGCCCCTTCCAAGGCACTCTGCATCTCCGCTGTGAATACCGCGGTTGTCTTTTGTGCCGGAGACGGCTCCGCCATTACCCTGCCACTCAGCAATACAAGCAAAATACATAATGCGGTAAGTGTAACCTTCCTAATAGTCCGGTTTATGGGTGTAGCTCTCATATTCATTCTCCTCCAATGTAGTTTGCTAGAACTTTATAAGTTAGACGCAGCGAACTGGGATTTTGTTCCTGAATATGTTGTAATATGTAGCTTCATCCAGCTATGAATTAAAAAAAGACCGCACTGCTACCCGCTCACACGATAGCCCTACGATCTTTTCAAAACTCTTATTCAGCCTGAGCAAACCCCAGCTCACGGTATAATGTCCGCTCCAGATAATCGTGAAGATAGAAGCGGGATTTCACAAAATGCTCCGCCATATCGGATGGCTGGTAACGCTCCAAAGCCGCTTTCATGCGAGGCAAAACGTTCTCACGTCCGCGGCGATTTCGCATGTAATTGTTCAGCAGCGAGTGCCTTTCCGCTTCGTCTCCCGGATAGAGCTCCCAGCGGTAGACATATTTGTGGATCGCCCGCGAACGGTCCGTCGCCGCTTCAAAATCATGCATAATGGCAATCAGCTCTGCTTCATCCTTATGATCCTTCACCTTGTCCAACAGCTTCCAGATAACATCATAATAATCTTCCAGCTGATAATTCCCGAGCTGTGCGTGACCTGTTCTAGGACCGATGCCATGAAACTGCTCCATGAATCGATCGATAAATGTTGCTGAGTCCGCTTTACGGTTCCAGGCCAAATCGGCGTGCAGCAGCATCGGATACCAGGTCGTCTCAAAGATCCCATAAGGAACACCAAGGCTGAACGGCCCTGTCCAGTTCGTGGCGACCATGCAACCGAGGTCCAGCTTATCCACTGTCTCCGCCCATTGGAGCAGATTATCCGTCCGGTTCAATAGTACCGGATAATTCTGATGTTCAGCCCAGTCAAAACTGCGAACCGCCGGGGCTCCCATAACCTCGATGCCTAGTGACCTGAATTTATCCGCAAGAGAAGAAACCTCAGCTTCAATATTACGTCCGTTGTATATCCAGATCATCGCTGCACTCCGCTTATCCAGCTTTGCCAGTTCCTCCGGCGGGCATTTGTCCAGCATGTCATGCCAGAAAATCACTTTTTTACCACGGCTGGCTGTAAATTCAATCAAAGTGTTCAAAAAAGCGATAAACGCCCGCTCCCGTACCCCTCCGAACAACGTTTTACAGCGTTCGCATTCACATAAGCTGTACACCTCGTCGCAGCCGAGGTGAATATAACGGGAATCCGGATGAGCATCCATCATCTCCTGTAACAGATCGGTAATCAGCTCGAAGGATTCCGGATGCGACGGGCAGATCTCCCCGAGGGATAACTCCGTTTCGCGCAAGTGCCGCCAAGCGTCGTGGCGGAGTACATACTCAAGATGTCCAAAACTCTGCTGCAGCGGAATGATCTCAATAAAATATTCATGAGCTGTGCGTTTCAGCTCCTCTAGCTGTGTGAGGCTTAACGAATGCTGTGGATGCACGAATTCCGGGTATTTTTGAAATGGAAATTTATCTTCGTATTCAATCAGAACAGCATTCGTTTTATACCGGGCAAAATCCGCCAAATACGATAGCAGCAGCTCTGGCTTGGAAAATGTCTGGCGAAGATCAAAGTTCATCGCCCGCAAGGTAGTGTCAGGCCAGTCCGTGATAGACACAGCAGGAACTTCCCCTACTGACTTAAGCAGTTGTAGTAACGTTTGTAGCCCGTAAAACAGACCCGGCGCATCCAGTGCACGGATTACCACCCGGCGCTCCGACACCTCCAGCCTGTACCCTTCCGCCCGGCCGTTAAGCAATTTCAGATCCACTTCATCTGGCTGTGCTCCTTTCGTTTCTGGCTGCGAGAGACTCTGAAGAATAAGTGAATATCCTTTTCCCGAGATAACATGTGTACATTCCAGCTCCGGAAACGAGCGGCGGCAATGAACCACCAGTCTCGGATCATGCTGCTCCATGTAGAGGCTCAGGCTTACATCCTCGCTGAACTCAAAAGCTTCGCCCTCTTTCACTTGGATCTGCTTCGGTTGCGGTATCAAGCTCTGCATCGTTCTCCTCCTAATCTTTGCTGTAATTAATTACTGCAAGCCCTGCTATGACCCTTTTTCCAGCATTCCAGCACGGTAAGTGTCTTGTCTTCATAGCAGAAGCTCACGAGATCGGCAGGCGCTCCAGCCCTAAGCCCTGCCGCCTGCTCCAGCCCCAGCAAAGTAGCCGGATGAGCAGAAGCACAATCCCAGGCTTCATCCAGCCGGGCTAATCCAGCCTCCGCAAGATAGGCCACCTGATCTGGAAGCATCATGGCGGAACCTGCAAGCAGCTGCTGATTGCCAGCCAGATGCAGCCGCCCTTCTGCTGTTAATACAACTTCCCCACCAATGTGCAGGTGATAAGTTCCCGGCGGCATTCCGCTCAGTGATACAGCATCGCTGACCAAGATGGTGCGGCTGCGCTTCATCCGTAGGATTACTTTCAACAGAGCGGGTGGTAAATGTTGGCCATCTGCAATCATACAGCCGTATAGTTCATCCGCCGCCAGCTGCTCCCACAAATAGTTGGGATGACGGGGCAGCGTCAGATGTGTGCCATTGCCGAGATGCGTAGACATCACCGCTCCTGCGGCAACCGCCTCCCTAATCTGCTCGGGGGAAGCTGCTGTATGCCCTATGGAAACAAGGATGCCTGATTCACTGCACCGGGCGATAAATGCAGCGGCGTTTGGCCATTCCGGGGAGACGGTGAGGATACGGATAAGCCCTTCAGCCGCTTCTTGCCAGCGGCATAACATATCCCAATCCGGCGAGCCAATATGTTCCCTTGGATGGGCGCCGCGTGGACCCTCTTCTGGTGACAGAAAGGGACCTTCCAAATGAATTCCTACAATCCCCCCAGCATCTTCCGGATACAGCGAAGCGGCTTCCGCAATGGCGGAGACCGCTTGAGCCAGCGCTTCTTTGCCATTAGTAATCAGAGTTGGACAATAGCTGGTTACCCCGTTTCCTAGCAAAAGTCCGGATAGTTCCAATACCGTGGAAGGCTGTAAAGGCAGCGTGTTGAGATCCAGCCCCCAGCCCCCGTTCACTTGCAGATCCACCAACCCGGGTGCCAGCCAGGGCCAATCGGCCCTGGCTGGACTCTCCGCAAGTTCGGTGACCGAAGTGATTCGCCCCTGCTCGACACTTACCTCAACCGGCCGCCCAGTTTTATAGTGCTTTCCCTTAATTGGCGCGTTCATAGGCCGAAGGCAGCCCGATCCGTGAACATCGTGATCTCCGGATGGGTGCGCAGAATAGTAGCTGGACATGCCGTGCTGATCGAATCATGAAGTGCCGCGTGTAAAGCCTTGCGTTTGGACACTCCCGGTACAATTCCGTACAGGTGACGGCCAGCCAGCAAGGCTGGTACCGTAAGCGTCAGCGCATGGGTTGGCACCTCGTCCAGCGAGGTAAAACAACCGTCATTCACCTGCTGGCGGCGGCAGGCTTCCTCCAGTTCGACCGCTTTGACCAGCTGCGGGTCGGTAAAATTAGCGACTGGCGGATCATTAAACGCGATATGCCCGTTTTCCCCGATCCCGAGGCAAACGACATCAATAGGCGCCTCGCTCAACAAAGCCGAATATCTCTGGCATTCCTGCACCACATCAGCGGCGAGACCATCCAGCAGTTCTACCCGGCCAGGGTTAACCCGACTGTATAGACGATCTGTCAAAAAACGGCCGAACCGCTGGGGAGCCGAAGCCGCAAGGCCGATGTATTCATCCATATGAAAAGCATTGACCCGGGACCAATCCATCCCCTGCTCCCGAACCAGCCCCTCGTACAGTTCATTTTGCGAAGGTGCGGCAGCAAACACAATTCGGACCTGACGCGCAGAATCTTGAAGCAAAGCTCTAATTTTCTGCGCGACCTGCGATGCCGCCGCAGCGCCCATCAGGTTACGATCTTCGTAAACCTGAACGGACATCTGCTCCACTCTGTGTGTCTCTAAAGGCTTAATGATGTCATTCATCCCGCTCATCCTTTCCGGGCAACTATTGTCCTTGGCACCAGACAGATTAATTCCCGTTTAACTGAATGTTCTGAACACGGTCGTAAGCTTCCCTATAAGTAGCCAGCAGCTTATCCACGCCGAGATTGTTCATCTCCTCCACATATTTGTCCCAGTCGGCCAGCTTTCGGGAGCCGGTAACAAACTTGGCAAAGCTTTCATCGCGGTGTTTTTGGATCGCTTGGCCGGTAATCGCAATAATTTCATTCTCTTTCTCCGTAAATGCAGGCCGTGGCTGCATCATGGACGGATCATATTTCGTCGCTTCTTCAAAGGCATACTTCAAATTGTCTGAGAACAACGACAGATGTGCACCAAAGTCGATCCAGGTGTACGTTCCGCTAGTCTGAAGTCCTGTCTGTTTCCGCATTTCGATCACATCGTTGTACTCTGGTTTGAACTTGATCGTGTCGCCTTCCTTCACATATGTCTCACCCTCCACGCCCCAGCTGCTGAGCGTACGTCCCTCTTCGGAATAGAAAAAGTCCATATAACTCATCACATCATCGATGTTCTTCGAGGTTGAAGCCACGGTTAGGCCACCTTCCATATAATGAAAATACGGGTTCAGTTGCTTGCCGCCGGCAATGCCCGCTGGAGGAGCCATAAACTGCATGTTGAACTCCGGATTTTCCTGCTGCATCGCATTGTTAAAAAAATCGATCCGGCTGATGTAATCAATGGTCACAAACGATTTGCCCGTGGATACCATGTCCTGCCATTGCTTAGTTTGCAGAGATAGAAAGTCGGGCGGAATCAGCCCTTCGTCATAAAATATTTTCCACATGCCAACCATTTCCTTGTAACTCTCTTCCGTGGGTCCAAAAAGCCACTCTTTTTTATCAAAATCATAATAAGCCCCTTCACCCGTCCCGTAATTCACAGTCATATTGGCATTCATTTCATCCGGAATTTGTCCGTAGCGGATCGAAAGCGGATAGCTGTCCGGATATTTCGCCTTCAAGGTTTTTAGAGCTGTATGCAGCTCCTCATATGTGGCTGGTGCCTGGATTCCTTCTTTGTCAAAAATGTCTTTACGGTATAACCAGATCATGCGGTTCGTCTCGCCAAAGCCCTGATTCGGGAACATATACATTTTGCCATCAGCAGACAGTGCAGCCTTCGCTTCCTGTGGATACTGCTTTACCCAGGCGGTCAGATTCGGCATTTTGTCCATATACTCCATCAAATCCACCAACGCACCCTGTTGCCCGAACTTATTCGATTCTTTGCGGTTAGGCATATACATCAGATCCGGCATTGCCTTCGAGGCAATCGCCAGGTTCAAGCTCTCTTCAAGCTTTCCGGAAGGGGTCTGTACCTCGAGTGTGACACCGGTTTTCTCCTTCAGCCAGCTCCAAATAGGCCAGCTTTTCGAATAAGGGAACGTAGCATTGTTGTCTAAGAGCGCAGTGAAGGTTTTTTCCGTTTTGGACGAATCAGCAGGTGAAGCGGTACTGCTGCCCTGAGTATTACTCTGCGGCGAGATGTCATTGCCCCCTCCGCTGCAGCCAGTTACTACGGTTGCTGCAATCATCAGTGGCAGCAGTACAGATTTCCATTTATTCATTACGATCTCTCCCTTATGCTGAATTTTTGACGGTTCCACCCGCCTATCCCTTAACCGCGCCAATCATGGCCCCCTTAACGAAATACTTCTGTACAAATGGATACACAATCAGAATCGGAAGCGTCGAGACCATAATCGTCGCGTACTTCAGCGATTCTTCTATCACCATGTTGTCACCTCCAATGCTAGTAACATCCCCCGAGCTAGCACTGCCAGCCAGCACCAGATTGCGCAGCAGTACTTGCAGCGGGAACAAATCCGGTGAGCGCAGGTAGAGCAGCGGGTAAATAAAGTTATTCCACATGCCAACCGCGTAAAAGAGCGCTATGGTGGCGAAGGAAGCTTTGGAAAGCGGAACAATAATACGAATAAATATACCGATATCATTCAGTCCGTCAATGCGGCCTGACTCCTCCAGCTCTTTAGGAATGCCGGAGAAAAAGGTCCGCATCAGAATCAGATTCCAAGTGCTAACCGCACCCGGCAGCACCATGCCCCATACGGTGTCGACCATATCCAGGGAGCGAACCACGAGGAACGTGGGAATCATTCCTCCGCTGAAAAACATCGTCACCACAATCAACAGGGTGAAGCTCTTGCGCAGCGCCATATCACTGTGTGAGAGTGCATAGGCACCCGTGGAGGTGACCAACAGCGAGATAAGGGTGCCAAGCACGGTGTAAATGAGTGTATTTTTGTAAGCCACCCAGATTTGCGAATCTCCGAGTACAAGCTTATACATATTCAGGTTAAATCCCTTAGGCCAAAAAGAAACGGTATTCTTCATGACATGCACATCACTACTGAGAGAGACAGCGAGCATATGCAGGAACGGATAAAGCGTGACCACCACAACCACGAGAAGGATAAAAGTGCTCACGACATTAAACCAGGATAAACGGGGTGATCTCATCACCACACCTCTTTTCTACCATAAACTTGTCTCGCTTACACGGCGGCTGATGTAATTTGCTGTATAGATGAAGATCAAGCTAATCACGCCCATAAAAAGATCAATAGAAGCGCCATAGCTGAAGTTCCCCTGCACCATACCCACCCTATAGACATAAGTACTGATAATATCCGCTGTGTCGTAGATCGCCGGATTCTGCATCAGGAACACCTTCTCGAAGCCAATCTCGAGTACTTTACCGATATTAAGAATCAAGGTGATCACGATGGCGGGTGAAATGCCGGGCAAGGTGACATGCCATATTTTACGCATGCGGCTGGCTCCGTCCATATCAGCAGCTTCATACAGCTGCGGGTCGATAGCGGTCAACGCGGCCAAGTAGATAATGGTCTCCCAGCCGATATGCTGCCAGATCTCCGACAGGACATAAATACCGCGGAACAATCCAGGATCGTTCATGAAATTGATCGGTCCAATCCCTATGGCACCAAGCAGATTATTAATCAGCCCTCCGGTTGGGGATAAAAACATGATCACCATACTGGCAACAATGACATTTGAGATAAAATGTGGAAGATAACTTACGGTCTGCACAACTCGTTTGAAAGCAGCCTTGCGCACCTCATTAAGCAGAATCGCCAGCAGAATGGGTGCCGGGAAGCCAAAAAACAGCTTATATAAACCAAGCAGAAAAGTGTTTTTCATCAGCGGCCAAAAATCGGGATTCTCTATAAACATCCTGTAATATTTGAGTCCCACCCAATCACTGGCCCAAATCCCTTTAAAAAGATTGTAATCCTTGAAAGTGATAACTAATCCAAACATCGGTGCATAGCGGAAGATCAAATAATACAACAGGCACGGCAGGAACAGCAGCCAGAGCGCCTTGTTTTTATTCCAAGTTCGAAGGATTCCCGCTTTGTGGCGTTGAGGTCGTTGGGGTCGCCGGTGCACTTTCTTTCGCATTTTGTCCTGCACTACGCTAGCTTGGGCCATATGCATGTCTCCTCTTGTTAAAATGATCATAACTCATATAGATGTCAGATTACTTCCCCCTTTTTTCCGGGATTTGTCTCCGAATTATAGCTGCATTTCTTTGGAAAGCGCTATCTACATGTTATATAACATTTCGCCTTAACTGCGGATTTCCATAGAATAGCGTACAAATCAGCAAAATTGCATATTGTTGGTGTTAGCTTTTTGCCGCTATGATAGAATTAATCCAATTCTTTTACGGGTGCATCCAAAGGGGGATACATATGAAGGGATCCGTTACAGGCAAATTTGCGCTGAATGCCCTGTTCGTTAAGCTGATGCTAAGCTTCCTCAGTGTCATCTTGATTTTGGCATCATTTAATCTGTTCTCCCATCTGTATTTAAGCGGCAAAATCTATAAGGAGATGATCCGGCAAAATGAGCTTGGCCTCGCACAAACGGTCGAAGGCTACGAAAATCATTTCCGGTTGACCCAGAACATCATTCTTGCCCTCACCCAATCCGATTCATGGACTGCCAATCTGGGCATTCTAAGCCACCTGAAAGAGAACCGTCGATATGATATCCCGGCAGAAGTGATATCGGATCTCTCAACGCTGTATGCTAATCCTTTTCTGCATATCGAAAATTTCATTCTCTATTTTAAAAAGGAAAATTATGTACTGGAGAGGGAGGGCCTAAGCAGCGCCGCAGATATGTTCGGTAAATACTACTTCAGTGCAGAATACCCTCCGGAGTACTGGAGCCGGCAAACGATGGACAATCAATTTTTAAAAGTCATGCCCGCCGTAACCTTTACCGAGAAAACCATACATTCCACCCGTACGCTCGGAAGGTTAATGCCAGTGCTGGTCAAAGCGATTCCTTATGAGGAAGTGTACGGCATTGTCATGCTGAATCCGCAGCTGATGCAGGCCGCCTACGGAGATGCCGGCAATACCCCGTTCTATATCCTGGATGCGCAGAAGAATCTATTGTTCACTACATCAGAGGGTAAACTGCAAACAAGCCAGCTTCCGGAAAGTGGCAATGCCCATGAGCGGGTCGGAGACCAATATTACTTCTATGAAAAAGGTAAACAGACTGGATTCACCTATATCCGAGTGACCCAGGTGGCGGCTATTGCTGCGGAAATGCGGGGGATGCAGCTATTGCTGGCTGTATTACTCTCTGCCGCAGTACTGATCAGTGTTCTCTCATCCCTAATCTTCAGCCACCGGCTTAACCAACCGCTCCAGCGCCTGATTGCCGCCTTGGACCGTAAGGCAGGCAGCCGGCCTGAAAAATTGAGCAGTGTGAAGGAATTCGCCATTATCGGCGAACGCCTGAGCTCCATTTTGGAGAGTAACCGCTTCATCCAGACCGATCTTGATCATAAGAACTCACTGGTGCGCCAATATGCCTATACTCATAAAGTGAAAAATATCCCGCTGAGTAAAAGCCTCGCGGAGCTTGAAGATGTAAGGCAATCCGAACAGCCCTATGCCTCCATTCTGTTCAAGGTCAGCTTCAAAACCTTGCCGGACGAATTGGAAAAACACACACTGATGTTATGGAAGCTGGTTCAAAACTTGATCACTGGTGGTGAAAGCGAAAGCGTCGCACTCCAGCCGGAACATGATCAGCTCATGCTGCTCCTGTTCAATCCCGGACCGCAGAGCAGTTTTCTGCAGGCTCTTGATACCCTTAAGGAGCTGCTGGATTCGGAGACATCCTTATATCTGACTATTGCTGTAAGTCCGGTATATTCAGGCGAAACCTCATTTACCGATGCCTACAATAATCTATCGATGTTGTTAAATGAGCGTAGATTGAACGGGGAAACACAAATTATCGTAGAACCTAGAGCCTCATCCGCCAAATCCTTTCATTTAAAGGTGACACACGGAGAGGAGCTGCACAATCTGCTGCAGTCTGCCAATGAGGAGGCTGTATTCGCTTGGTTGGATCGTCAGCTGGAGCAGCTGCAGCACAAGGACGCGGCGGCGGCGGATTTTCGGGCATTTGCCTTGGGAGCAGCGGAACAGACAAGCAAAACGGTGACGAGGCTGAATCTGTCCCAAGCGGAAGCGGAGCGTCTCTTACCACCCCGACTAGAGCCATTTAACGCTTTCCACTCAATGGATCAATACAAGGAATGGCTGCGTGATCTGGTTCGTCCTGTGCTCGTGGTCATCAGTAGCCGCTCGGAGTCGCGCGACCCCATTATCAGCTTTGTGCTGGATTACTTAGACAAACATTACGGCGAGGACATCAACCTCAACCTAGTAGCAGACAAGTTAAATTTAACTCCAGGTTACCTGTCCAGCATTTTTAAAGAGAAAACAAACATCAACTTCAGTGAATATCTGAACAATCTGCGGATTGAGCGGGCCAAAGAGCTGCTAATGAATCTGGAACTGCGGATTCAGGATATCGCGCTTCAGGTCGGTTATCAGAACGTAAATTCCTTCATCCGTATGTTCAAACGTTGTGCCGGAATAACTCCGGGCGAATACCGCAAGCGCTATTCCCGTGATGATTCACTCCCCTCCTCCGGCCTTGGCTTGTAAAGAGGCTACATTGCAGAGGAGAGGACAAAAAAGGCCCCCCATTGGCTGGGGGCCTTTTTGTTGTAAAGATTTGCAATCAGAATCCCGTTTTCGGAATCTCCATTGGCACAATATTATAGGGCGCTGTCATACCCGTCCGCACCTGATACATCTGGTCATGGGCCTTTCTCGCTGCTTGCACGAAAGGTTCATATGGACGGTTGCAGACATCCACTACACCGATTTGATAGTTTTCTCCGTCATAACGTCCGAGCACAGGCTGATCATTCCATTGAAAATAATGAACTCCGATGAGCTGCGGGATGGCTGCCCCCTGCTCCACATAATAACGGTAAGCCTCACCGCGCTCCTTCTGGGTTGCCACCGCACGGATCCCATAAGCCAACATGCTGCCTTCAGCCGCACCAAAATGATATTCCCCAATCATGACTGGTTTGTTCAGTCGTCCGCTGATCTGGGCGATCTGGTCCTTGTCAGGACTGAACTGATAGCAGTTCATAGAGAATACATCAAACCATTCGCAGCCCTCCAGCACCTCATCACTGCCAACCCAGGCATAACGCATTCCCAAATTCAGATGATTCGGATCCGTCTGCTTGCAAAGACGGGCTGGCACTTCTACATACCGTCGAATCATGATCCGGTTAAACTGGTTATAATCCACTTCTCGGGCAGAAGTGAGATTATCCCCGGTTACATTCACATTCGATACATCGTATAAATCCTCGAATTCTTCAAAAACGCTATCCCACGCCATGTTTAATCGTTCCACTGTTTTGTACTTTTCTGCAAGCCAGCGAATGAATTCCTTCTTACTGGCATAACGGACCGGAGATTTCAGCATCTGCCCGGTCAAATTCAACCCATCCACGAATGCCCAATGCGGCTCATTACGCATGAAATAACCGACCATTCTCTGGTCTTCCCTTAATGGAAGAAGCTGCTCCGCAAAGCTCCCGGCATTCCGCTCATACTCCGGGCTAAACACATCCGGGAAATCCCGGAAAATAGTCTGCTCCGTCATAGGAAAGTCCACTAGAGGATAAACATACGGAAGCTGGGATTCGTTGATAAATCTATCATTGGACCAGTTACCGATGGTGTTGAATCCCCATTGTTGTAAGCGAAAATCCGTCATAGCCACCCAGTTAGAGCGCCACTCCGCCCCAAAAGCAGTGATCAGATTAGCAATCTCGAAGCTGAATTCCTCGCCATCCTGTGACCAAGCTTCTTGATAGATTCCTTCCCGCTCCGGCAATGAGGGTATCAAGTGTTCCATGCCAGTTACATGCATAGAACAAGCTGGACCCACACAGTCCATCCCCGTACTGAACAGGGCATAACCCTCTGGATCAACGAACCACCAGCGGCTGCCGTCAAACTCCGTGCGGAAATATCCAGTTGCCGCGAATCTCAGCGCCTTCCAACCTCCGTACCTGCTGAGGTCACCTCCATTGTGATCAGCATGTTCCGCAAGTTTCCGCTCTGTGCGCAGCCGATCCGTCATCGCTTCTGCATCAACCGTTTTCCCTGGCCAATCCCTTCCCTTTAATTGGCCCAGATCATCTATATATGGTTGCTGTTCATACTCAAAGACGGGCTCAGTTAGACTTAGAGCCAAGCCACTAATTTGCACAGCTCTACTTGTTGTTGAAGGGAGAGTAGCGATAGAGAATCGGGTGATATGCTTGCGATCGATGCCTGCATCTCCCCTCAGTACTGTCTGCATCACACCCGGATAACGGGGAAGGAACAGCTTCTCACCATTTAAATGAATCAAGGGTAAACAAATTTTCGTGCGCACACCGGGTAAAATTCCTACATGATAAGTAATGACGCGATGATCCCGATCATAAAAACTGAATAACAGCACCAGAACGTCACGGCTTTCATGGTAAACCTCCGCATTAACGAAACCATAATCGCACCAAGCGGCGGATTCCAGATGCCCTGACTGAAGCTCAAATCCACCACCTTCTGGTGTAGTGATGAACTGAAACGTCTCAGAGGAAGTCGCAGTAAGTTGTGTATGGGGGTCACTTTTAAACCATTCCATAGGGAAGGAGACAGATAAACTCATCGGTATACCTCTTTTCTCTAAACTGTTTACCTTACTGAAATCAGTTGAAAAAGCTGCGGGTCTGCACCTATACGGGGATCATGGCAGCGTTTGGATTCAAGAAACACACAACCCCAGCCCCCACGCTGTTCTCCTGCTACGGTAAGAACTCTTCCGTCATTGCTCCCAATAGTCAGTGAACCTGCTTCTGTCTCTGTAAGCAACCATATAAACTGATCTTCGTTGTCACGAATAGGCTCCAGCAGCAAGGAATTCAACAGGCCAATAGATAAGGCCTTTTCACTGTTTCGAATTCTCACCCTACCCTTCTCCCCGTATTCAACCGTCCATCTCTGCTGCTGATCTTCATACGAAAGCGTCCGGACTTCGACGTTCAGGGTCTCCTCATGTTCAATGGATTGATTTCCCGCCGCCAGATAAAGCCCCATTCCTAAGCTTTTCAATCTGAACAGACCACTACCAGAGCCGCATTCCACAGCTACGATTCCCTTCCTTAGGTCAATCACCGTTCGCTCTGCCCAGTCAAGCTTCATTTCCCGGTCAGAAGGAAAGCTGAGCGGCAGAAATACATAGGAAGAGGCATAATAATCCGCAGGGTCCCAGCGATCCCCAACATACAGGTAAGAGCACTGGTCATTGTCTGTTCCTACAATAGGAACTATAAAAGCAGGCTGGCTGTCGTATGTAGTGATGTCGCCCAAAGGCAGCAAGGGTGACCAACGACCAAATAATTCCTCGGACCAGGCATAGGTTCCTTGGTTAGGCAACCAGCCCGTACAGGCGGACGAGATGAGGAAGTATACACCCTGACGTTTCATTAATACAGGTGCTTCACGCGCTTGTCCGGGCCACAAGGTCTTGACCTGTTCTTCTATGCTGAGGTAATCAGGTGACAGACGATACATAATAAGATCAGCATTTTCCCTTGCCGCGGAGATAAAATATGCCGTCCCATCGTCATCCTGGAACAAGGTGCAGTCCCGAGACATGTTACCTATCGGATTAAAGCTGCCCCGGTAAACATAATCCCCATCTACCGTCCCGCAATCAGCGATCGCGCAGCGCGCATCAGAGTAGTCGCGTCCATTTTCCCAATGCATCCACATAACAAATCTCCCTGTAAGTTTGTTGTAGAGTACTTTTGGGCGCTCAATTACCGCACCCGTTGGGCGCCCCTCCCTGTCCAAGGGTTCAAGCTCTAATGTGGTGCGATGATAAATCGGCTGTACCGGTGAATCGAGTGTGAGCACATCATTGCGCCATTCCCAATTCACTAGATCCACAGATCGGTAGCAGCTCACTCTCCGCCGATCCATCCGGTTCTCACCAAACCAGTAATAATATCCATCCGTATAGAGCATATGTCCACCATGTGCATGTACAGGATTTCCGCTCATATCCAGAAGTGGAGCGCTATTTAGTAGGGTGACTGTACTCGCATTTTCGTCCATGATTAACCTCCAGAGGATCAGATTTTTAGACAAAAAAGCAGGTCCGGCCAAGGATGACCTTAACTGAACCTGCTGTTCTTGCGAACTTATTTCAATCCCATCTGAGACATCACATCCACCTTGCTAGCATTGTTATACCATTCGTTGATTTCTTCGGAAATTTTCGTACCGCCTTTGTCATGCCATTGCTTCACGAAGTCATCGTACGCAGTTAGCGGCTCTTTACTGTAAATAATTTTGGTGAAGGTTTCCTTTTCCATCGTATTCAGTTGCTCCCAAGTTGTCTGCATGGTCTTGGTAGGTGGACCGTTAAATGCATTTGGAAGCAGTGACTCTCTATTCTCATAGGAAATCACATATCCCTCTTTGGCTGTTTCATCATTTGATGCCGATCTGATCAAGACCCCATTCTCAGCTTTTGCACCTTTGGAAAGATCATAAAAAGATTTACCTGGGCCATCCACACTTGGTGTATTTTTGGTAAAAGCCATTTTCCCTACACCTTGAGCGGCATCCAAAGGCGTATTGAATTTCTTGGAATCGAATACCACTTCATCGCCAACGATGTCATAATCATATCCCTGAGCATAACCATATTTGAAATCTCCGGTACCAAATGCTGCATCGTAAAGCTTGTCATAATACAAGAAGAAAGCTTCCATATTGTTAAAGTCTTTATTAAACATAAAGACACCATCGTTCTGTTGACCGGATTGGTAGGTTCGATCCCCACTTACACCGTTAATTGTTGGGTAAGCTTTGATTTTAGCCCCTTTTACGTTAGTTTCCACATCTTTAACACTGCCGTACAGCCAAGGACGGCCAATAATAATCCCTGCTTTACCTTCAGTGAAATCCGCCAGTGCATCCCATGCACCCTGTGTAGCCAACTCCTTATTTAAATACCCTTTGGAGTACCAATCGCGAAGTTTAGCTAACGCATCTTTTGTCCCATCAGCGACGGAACCGTAAGTGAGTTTTCCATTGTCGTTATACCATTGGCCGGGGAGACTCTTCCCTGTATAAGCACTAAAAATCATTACAGAGTCGCTTACCCAGCCCGTGTTGTAAGAATCTTTTCCCGAGAAATCAAATCCATAAGTATCATTTTTTCCGTTACCGTCCGGATCATCATTCGTAAAAGCAGCGATTACCTGTTCAAATTCATCTATATTTGTTGGCGCTTTTAAATTTAATTTATCTAACCAATCTTGACGGATAAGCATGACTTCACCTTCAGTGAGATTGGGCGAGATCGCCATCCCATAAACCTTGCCGTCCTGGATAACCGGGTTGAACGTTGTTGGATATTGTTTATATATTTCTTTCAGACGCTCAGGCATATATTTGTTAATGTCTTCCGCAATATCTTTTACAAGTCCAGATTGAATCAGATCATTTTCTAATGAGGTGTCATACACTGGCAAAACATCCGGAAGCTTCTCGGAACCAGTGAGCGCTAAACGAAGTTTCGTATTATATTGGGAGGCATCACCGCCCAAAAGAGTAGTTTGGATGTTAATCCCTAGATTCTCGACACCCCAGCGGGTCAACACATTATCATTTAAGCTCTCCCCGTTGATATATTTACCGGCATTCTCATCTTGTTGCTTGGCGATGTTGATAGTAATAGGAGGATCGTATTTGCCGTCTTTGAGAACCGCTTCTGCCGCAGTAGATTCTTTACCGTTTGAGCCGCAGCCCGCTAGCAATCCTGCCATCAATACAGTAGTCGTTATTAAGGCCCCTGTTTTTTTCATCAATAAGCTCCTTTGAATTAAAGTTTTATATGTTGGTCACGTTATTCTTTTACAGCACCCAGAACGATGCCTTTGACAAAATACTTCTGTAGAAAAGGGTACACAAGGATAATGGGCAGTGTGCTAATAAAAATTTGCGCAGCTTTGATACTCTGTTCTGACAACGCGGCTGCTTCTGATTGACTAAGTGCCATACTCTGCGCTGAACCTTGCACCACTACAGTCTGTAAGAATGAAGCTAACGGATAGTCCGTTGTATTCGACATATACAAAATCCCATCAAACCATGCGTTCCAGCTCCCCACCATGATAAACAATCCAACGGTTGCCAGACCGGGAAGGGAAAGCGGAAGATAGATTTTCCGGAAAATGACGAAGAACGAAGCCCCATCGATAAATGCCGCCTCTTCAAGCGCCTTAGGGATTGTTTTAAAGAAATTCATAATCAGAATCAAATTATAAGCTCCGAAGGCACCGGGAAGCACGAGCGACCAGATCGTGTCCTTGAGCCCAAGTTTCGTAACCAATATATAAGAAGGAATCAATCCACCGGAAAACAACATCGTGAATATAAAAATCCACATTAAAGCATTACGCCCACGGAAATCTTTGGACAAGGCATACCCCGCCGTTGTAATAATGAACATGCTGATTAACGTCCCCAGTACCGTCCGGACCACTGAGATTCTCATGGAGCCTGTAAAATTCGTGTTTTTAAAAGTTTTAACATAGGCTTCGATATTAAAGTCCACCGGCCAAAAGGATACCAAATTCCCATTTACCGCTGTCTTACTACTAAATGATTGTGCTAGCAAATGAAGCATAGGCAATAAACACGATAAGGCTACTAGAATCAGGAGGATATGATTGAAAATCGAAAATATCCTATATCCCTTGGATTTATAATACACTCCCATTCCTCCTAACAGTTTTGTAAGCTTAACAACTTCGACTTAAAATATTTTATAGTTAGCTACCTTGTAAGCAATTCGATAGGAAATTACGATTAATATGAAGCTGATGCCGGATTTAAATAATCCAACAGCGGTACCAAAACCGTATTGGCCATTCAATAAGGATGACCGGTAAACATAAGTATCGATGATATCCCCCGTACTATATACGAGTGGATTGTATAAGTTAAAGATTTGATCAAATCCTGCATCCAGGATATTTCCAAGGCTTAACGTTGCAATTACGATGATCATCGGCATCATACTCGGTAAGGTAACATGTCTTATTTGTTGGCGGCGTGACGCGCCGTCGATCTCAGCTGCCTCATAATAAGAAGGATCGATCCCTGTAATCACCGCTAAGTAGACAATCATGCCAAATCCGAAGTTTTTCCATAAATCACTGATGATGATCGTCGGTCTGAACAGCGTAGGATCGCCCAAAAAGAAAATCGGTTTCAGTCCGAGGAAATTCGTAAGAAAATGATTTATGCCCCCATCCAGACCTAAGATATCAATCATGATTCCGGCAACGGTTACCCAAGAGAGAAAATGCGGTAAATAGACCAAGGTTTGAATACTCTTTTTAATCCCCATGTTTCTAATCTCGCTTAGCAGAATCGCCATAAAGATAGGAACAATAATTCCGACTATAATTTTGATTACAGCAATAATAAGGGTGTTGATAATGGATTGTGTTGCCTCTTTATATTGAAAGATTCTTGCGAAGTTATCCCAACCAATCCAAGTTGAACCTGTAATTCCAAGCCAGGGCTTGTAATCCTGAAAGGCCATCACTAATCCGACCATAGGACCGTAGGCAAAAATTAGAACGAATACCAAAGCTGGGATACATAAAACATACAATGGCCAATTTTTTTTGATTTCCTTTTTCCAAGGATTCTTTCTGCTTTTTTTAACGTTGGATTTCTTACTCCATTTGAGCTGGGTATTCATTATCTGTGCTATTGTGCTTACCCCCTTTTACATTCTTGGCTGCTAATTTCTTTCTGGTTTAATGTTAACAAAAGCGCTTTCATTCGAAAATGTCTCAAATTAAATATCATAACCACTCGCTAAACATCTTTATAAACGCTTTCATTTTGCGAGAGCTCTTCTCTTTTTCTTTTGGAATATATGGCTTATGATGAATTCACACGAGTCCTAGCGACAGGAGTAATGCTTATGATTAAAAAAGTAAATATGAAACGATTCATATATTTTTTCGTTTTTTTCCTTTTACTTACCTTAAGTTTGTTTTTCGTAATGAACTCCCTAGGTTCCAAAACCATTCAAGAGAGCTTGGTTAACTCCTCCAAAAATCAGCTAGCCTATACGGAAAGCATTCTGGATGGCATCATCTCTGAGGCAAGTTTGTATGGCATCCAATATACAGCCGACACCTCCGTACGTTTCTATCAAAGCAAAATACAAGAGATGAACAATTACGATGCCCAGATGAAAAAAAACGATATCTATGACCGCATATCAGCACCACTTCTCTCCAGTCAGGCGATTGAATCTATCGGTATCTACTGGAAATCGGACGGCACTTTTATTTTTACGGGTCATGATTCGCTTGCCAAACAGCCCTTTCAGAAGGTCACGCAGCGAGGCTGGCAGATTGTTAATAACAATTTGTATTATTTTTCAATCTACCCTTATATTCATGAACCTAAGAATCCTGCCAATATTCAGTACATCGTGGGCGTTAAGCTGAAAAAGGAGTATTTAACAAGTCTTTTAGAAAAAGCAGTGAGTGGCGGCGAGAGCTCCAATGCCTTTTTACTTGTGAACAAGAGTTTAATGATTAGCAATAAAGCGGTGGATATTCGAATCGAGGAAAAAGCCAAGGAGACGATAACACCCAATGCACATGAAATTCTAAAGTTTGACTATCATATCAACGATGACGATTATTATGTTTTATCAAAGTATATTGAGCCGATTGATACGTATCTTGTTACCTATACGCGAATGAGTGATTTTTTGAATCCGCTTAACCGGAATAAACAGGTGTTTTTTGTCAGCATCTTAATGATCTTGATCATTGGTCTTATCGTGATTTTTATGTTCTATCGAAACTATTATCGCAATGTATATCTGCTCGACAAGAAATTCTACCAAGTGGAACAAGGGAATTACAGCACCAGAATTAGTGAGAACCCGGACAATCAATTTTATAGTCTATTTAAAAGCTTTAACCACATGGTCGCCAAAATACAGGCTTTATTCGCTTCATTAAAAATAGAAACCGAGCTGCGCAGAAACGCCGAAGTGAAACAACTACAGGCTCAGATCAATCCACATTTTCTTTACAATAATCTGTTTTTTATTATGGCAGTGGCAAAAACTTCACCGGAAGCCGTAATGCAGATGAGCAAGCATTTAGCAGAGTACTATCGTTATTTAACAAAAATGAATTCAGATAATGTTACGTTGGCTTCTGAATTGCAGCTTGCCGATCATTTTTTATCCATCATGTCACTTTCCAAAAAAATAAATTATGAAATCAACCTGCCTCCTGAACTGGGAGAGCATCTGATTATGCCACTGATTATCCAGCCTATGGTCGAGAACGCAATCCAGCATGGGATTGAAGAACAGCAAGGGGCTTATCGCGTTACTATAGATGTAAAAGAACTTGATACTGGAGCATTAATTATTGTTGCCGATGACGGTAAGGGGCTTACTGCTGAGGAAATACACCAGCTAATGGCCAGACTTGAGAATGAATCCCCACCTGAAGGATCAAGAGGAATTGGTCTTTGGAACATTCATCATCGCCTCAAAAATGCGTATGGTGAATTAAGCGGACTGCGGTTCTTCATCAATGACTGGGGTGGTTTATCCGTGCTGGCATTCATAGATTTCTCGCTGGATGAAGGAGGACAATATGCGATTATTGATAGTTGATGACGGACATTACATCGTTGAATATTTAAAACACCTGCTGGATTGGAGCAAATTTGGAATTGAGCATATTGAGACGACAACAAATTCGATTGAAGCCAAGGAGCTATTGAATCAGAATCATATAGATATCCTTATTACAGATATTCGTATGCCCGAGGTATCCGGCATTGATTTACTGCATCATGTTCATGAGAAAAAGCTCAATACCAAGGTAATTTTCCTTTCCGGTTATTCTCAATTTGATTATGCACAACAAGCCATCCGTCTGGGCGCTTTGGATTATTTACTCAAGCCGGTAGATAAAGAGGATATGGAAAAAGCCATGAGTCAAGTTATTAAGAATATCGCTGAGAAACCCCCAAAAACCCCAGTGGCAGAGAAAAAGATAGATGGGCTAGGTTACTTGCTTTCTGTTATTAGCGGACCTTCCCCACTACGTTATGATCACAGCACACTCGACACTGCTTTACGGAATGAGCACTTTTGCTTTTTTCACGTCTCAGGGGCTAGAGGGAAAGATGAAATGATGTTAAAAGATCATAATGGTGGACGGGACTTTATTTGGATCACTCCATCAGCCATTACTGGAATTATTCCAGAATCCAATACCGAAACTGTGGCAAGCAGCGTCGATTCCATTTCTTTTTCCGAGCCGTTTGAATTTTCTCAAAAGCATGCTGTTCGGCATATTTTTTATCATTTCTTTTTTAATGAAAATATTGGGACCAGTGACTTTACTATGCTGAGTGCCTCTAGTGCTCTCCCTAAATTAGAGCTTGGAGAATGGGAACAAACCAGAAAAAACATTTTAAAAAACTTTGCCAAGCTCACTGTCAAAAAACAAAAGCTCCTCTACCTGCTCGAATTCATTAATTTGCTGTATTCCACAACCGATAAAATCCAATCAGCTGAGGTTGCAGACTGGATTTTCAATCAATTATCAGAGCCAGATACGGCTCTTCAATCCATCTTGCAGAGTCTCACCCAATTAGATAGAAGCGCTAAATTTTCCAATCAAAACATTGTTCATACCATTCAAGCCTATATCTCCAATCATATTAGTGATTGCTTGAGCCTGGAGGACTTAGGGAAAATTGTTCACCTACATCCTGTTTACCTGTCCAAATTTTATAAGCAGGAGACGGGTGAAAATTTATCGAGCTACATTTCTTCTAAACGCTTGGAAAAGGCCTCCAAGTTATTAATCGATTCCAACTTACATGTGCTCGATATTTCACATCTAGTCGGCTACAAAAAGCCACAATATTTCATTAAGCTGTTCAAAGATCAGTATGGCATTACGCCTTATCAATATCGAAGACAGCAGATTAAATGAAACAAAAATTGAACAGATCAACAAAAAAGTTTACACTTTGAATGAAGTAACGAACCACGGAAAGGAAACCTGCTAATGTTGCGCTCCTCCTACACCATTCGCTCGGAAGAACAAGCTTCTATGCTTCTGTTTGATTCTATTGGCTGGGAACAAGCCGAAACTCCGGCATATTCATTCAACGGCCAGAACCGGACGGAGAGAAGTTGTGTTATTTTTCAGTACACCTTATCTGGAGAGGGTAGAATTGAAATAGACGGGGTTGTTCACCCATTAACGAAGGGCAAAGCTTTCCTAGTGACTGTCCCCAGTATACACAGATATTATTATCCGGAGGAAGGTACAGAGCCCTGGGAATTCATTTGGCTGAATGTACGAGGACCTCTAGCTATTTCACTCTGGAACCAGCTGATTGCACATGGCGGTCCTATTATAGAACTCCCTCAGGAATCGGTTCCGATGGATTTATTGTGGAGTATGTTCAAGGACATCCAGGTTGATGAAGAAAGAGATTTGCATTTTCTAACGGGGAAAGCCTTTCAGTGGATATTGTCCATGGAGAAATACCTCAAGAAACCGAGTTTGTTAACCACCTATATAAAAAATGACAAACTCCATGCCGCTATACAATTCATGAAAAATGATCTGCACAATAATAACCTTAGCTTAGACGATGTCGCCGCACATGTTGGAATTTCTAAACATCATCTTTGCAGGCTATTTCAAAAAAACATCAATCTCTCGCCTTTTGAGTATTTAAGAAGGAGACGGATCGAGCTGGCAGCATCTATGCTGAAAACAACAGATCAGACGATCTACCAGATCGCTGTGGACACCGGGTTTGACAATGCCAGCTATTTCGGCAAAGTTTTTCGTTCCTACTTTGGAGTTAGCCCCTCCACTTACCGCGAGCAGGACCTAGAGTTCCTGTCCAAACATGTGTTTTTTGAAAATTGATGTTGCTAGGCATATCTATTCGGCTTCGATAGAGCTGAGTGGCAGGCGTGGCAGGCGAATTCGGGGCCGGTGGATGCAAGTAGTAACCATTCAGATCTGGTGGTGCCAACTCACAAGCACCCTCCCCCGCTTTCGGACCCAGATGAAGCTATTTGCCAATTTTTCGCCTTTTGAGCACAGTTTCGGACTCCAGTGCAGCTATTCCTTCGAAAGAGGTGCATATTAGGTACTTTTCGAGCCAATAGCGACTATGCGGTCCGATAAAACTCCAAATGTGTGAAAAGACTGCGGTTAGCGGCATTTGAGTCCTATAGCACCGTGTTGGTTGGGTAAGCAACTTGCATGTCGTACTAATTGGCGTCCAGCGGCCCACGGCTAAGGAAGCAACTTGCTAAACACCCTAATTCGCGTACGGCAGCCCCCGCCTAGGTAAACATCCTGCTAAACACCTTAATTCGCATACGAAAGCACCGAGTCACCCCCCTCTACCGCCGCTTTCGGACTCAGATGACGCTATTTGCCAATTTTTCGTCTTTTGAGTACAGTTTCGGACTCCAGTGCAGCTATTCCTTCGAAAGAGGTGCATATTAGGTACTTTTAGAGTCAATAGCGACTATGCGGTCCGATAAAACTCTAAATGTGTGAAAAGACTACGATTAGCGGCATATGAGTCCGATAGCACTGTGTTGGCTGGGGAAGCAACTTACATGGTGCACCAATTTGAGCCCGCCGACTCGAGTTATAAACACTCAACTCCAGTGGCGTCAAGCTACTTGCAAGGCGCACTAATTCGCGTACGGCAGCACCTGGCTAGCAAAGCATCTTGCTAAACACCCTTATTCGAGCCCGCTATCCCCGGCTAAGGCTAGGTAAACATTCTGCTAAACACCCCATCCAATAACAGCTTCGGGCGCGCAGCTAGTCACAAAAGAACTCAAAAAAGGAGAAAAAAAGGAAGGTGCTCAGCAGCCAATGGCTTTTGAGGCACCCTCCTTTTTTGATTAAACTTCTCTAAGCACGAAAAGTAGGCTTCTGAAATCGCCCTCAAGCTGTGGAAGCGTGAGTCCGAAGTGCATCAGCTCATCCCCTCTGTATACTCCGCCGTTAAGCTCAAGCTTATACGATTTCGCAGGGTCGAGTCCTTTCAGACGCAATCTGCGCAACGGTGGATTAGGCCCGGCCAAAACTTGGAAGTAGGTGGCGAAGGCTTCTTTTTTATCAGCGGAAACAAACATCCATGCCGTCTCGTTTCCTTCAAAAGGACTAAGCAGTCGATAGAAATCACCGTACTGAATCAGCATTCTCAGTTCCTTGTACTCCGAAACCTGCTTGCGGATATCCTCGCGCTCAGCTTCAGTAAGCTTGGTCAAATCCAGCTCGTAGCCGAAATTACCCGACATCGCGACATGACCACGTGTCTCCAAAGGTGTAATACGATGTACCTGATGGTTAGGAACAGCCGACACATGGGCACCCATTGAACTCGCAGGATACACCATACTTGTTCCGTATTGGATCTTCAATCTTTCCACTGCATCCGTATCATCGCTAGTCCAGGTCTGTGGCATATAATACAGCATTCCCGGGTCAAATCGTCCGCCACCGCCGGAGCAGCTTTCGAACAAAATATGAGGGAAACGGGAAACGATACGTTCCAGCACATCATAAAGTCCAAGGATATAACGGTGTGCCGTTTCACGTTGACGTTCGGCTGGAAGAAGCGCTGATCCAATCTCCGTCATATTCCGGTTCATATCCCATTTCACATAAGTAATCGGAGCGGATGATAATACCGAGCTAACTGACTCGACGATATAATCACATACATCCTTGCGGGATAAATCCAGCACTAGCTGCTGGCGGGCTAATGAACTTTTATGCCCAGGTACATGGAGACACCAGTCTGGATGTTCACGGTAAAGATCACTCTCAGGCGATACCATTTCTGGCTCGAACCATAATCCGAATTCCATGCCCATTGCCGTGATATCTTCGCCTAGCTTTCCAAGACCTTCAGGCAGCTTGCGACGATCCTCTACCCAATCTCCCAGGGAGCTGTCGTCGTTATCACGTTTGCCGAACCAGCCGTCATCCAGCACGAACAGCTCCAGGCCTAGCTCTTTGCCTGCTTTAGCAATCTCTTTGATTTTATCCGCATTAAAATTAAAATAAGTCGCTTCCCAGTTGTTGATCAGAATAGGACGCTTGCTATCGCGGAATTCACCTCTGCATAACCGGGTCCGATACAGACGGTGATAGGTTCTCGATAAACCGCCAAGCCCTTCACTGGATCTTACTAATACTGCTTCAGGTGCCTGAAAGGATTCGCCCGGTTCAAGCAACCACTGAAAGTTGAAAGGTTGAATACCGATCCCTACTCTGGAAATTCCGTATTGATCCACTTCTGCTTGGGCGAGGAAACTCCCGCTATACACAAGGCTGAATCCATAAACTTCGCCATGGTCCTCTGTCGCATCTTTTGCAAGCAAGGCCATAAAAGGATTCTGCTGATGGCTGCTGGAGCCGCGTTTGCTGTCAATCCGCTGGATGCCAGGAACGAGGGGTCTTTTGTGAATATGGCGTTCTCTAGTCCAAGTACCGGATAATTGCAGCATGTCATAGTCAGAATCATGGAAGTCAACATTCGCGCTTAATACTCTTTTCAAAACCAGATTGTCCTTACCCAGATTCTCAATCCGCACGGAACGTGTTATAACATCCTGATCGTTAAATACGGTATAGCTCAAGGCAGCGATCAATCCTGTTTTATCATCTTGCAGTATAATTTCCAAGGTCTCTGCTTCTTCATCACTTTCAACATAAGTAGCAGGCAGACCTTTGAGTGCAGGTTTTCCTTTATTAATGGTGTAGCTCTTATAACGGAAATCCGTTACGGTCGTGCCATCTACTAGGTGAACCTCCAGTGCCGGTTCGCGGAAATCCCCGTTTCCATAGGAAGGGAATTCGCTTGGCAAGGTGTCGAGGGAGATATTTTTATCCTCCTGCAAATAAGTTGGGCTAAAAGAGCAACGTTCCACCAAATTCAACGGGTGTTGAAATTCTCTCCCTGCCAATTGTGGGCCCCAGTAGACATGCGCTGGAATAACACCTTTGATCATTTCAATAATATAGCTGGATTTCTCTGACTGTAAATGAAACACCTTGCGGTTGTCGTCATAATAAATACCCATATGTTTGCACTCTCCTTAAGGTAGCTCAATAGAACGTTTATTGTTTGTAGTTAATGCTTCTTCGAAGTCTATTTTAGAGTGAAATGGAAGGGTATACAATCTTAATATCTATACCTATTATAGTAAAATATTGATCTATCTATACACAGGATCTAAACCACTAGAATATATATCATCAAACTGTCATTTGGAGATTGGTAGCCTAGGATATAGTAGGAAAATAACCTTTTGCTTAAATATCAAAGACGGAACGTACAGTAAGCTGGGCACGCAGTTCCTCAGCCGTAGCTGGTTTGTCGAGATCTTTTTTGGCAACCGTAACGATTCTTGAAATGCCAGCTGACAGGTCGAAATAGTTATCACTGAAGATCGCATCTCTTTCCTTGAAATCAAGTCCAACGAAACGGGCATATGCTTTTGACTTCACAGTATTTTGAAAATTATTAATAAAGACCCTTTTGACCTTATGTAACGTGATGGAAATCACATGTTTTAATGTAAAATAAATGAATAATTTAGAAATGAAATACAATTATCTTAATCGATGCATGATATGCTCTAGAAAGGGAGATAGGATTGAAGTTGGATTTGGAAGAGTTGAATGTGGATTCCTTGATTCAGATGCTTAAGGCATCATTTTCATTTGAGAATTGGGATGCCATGATTGAAATTGCAGACAAGCTACATGAACAAATTTCCATCATATATGAAAACAATAGTAACCTCATAAGAGGTCCTAAACTGAAGCGGAGTATCCCCTATTATTTTGGATATAGCTCCTGCGCAAAAGGTATAGCACTACAAAAGTCCGGTAAGTATGACGAGGCAAAACTATGTATTCAGAAGTATGCTGACCTGGGCTGGATAGTAGGTTTAGATGAAGAGGCCATTTATGAAGTCGAATATTACCGCAATATAGCAAAAGCCAATTCATACGTTATCGATCTGCTGGAAGGCAAAATGGGAGTGCTACATAAATACGTTGAGTTTATTAGAAAAAGTGATGATGAAGAATTATTGCCGGGACTCATTACAATCTTAGAATCTTCGATAATACATGATTATTCCGTTGATTGGATTCTGAAGGAATTCAAAATCAATGTTGATGACATAGGAGAACATGAGACTATTGTGAATATCAAATACCATGAGGATTACATTTATTTGCTGGCGATGTACTACTATAAACAAGAGAATATGTACGATACAATCAACACTATTCTAGAAATCTTGTTATTAAGCATCAAGCTAGACGATGATACAGGCTTCAAAAAATCAGCAGCGCTCTTTGAACTCCTTAGAGACCACGCCGATCAATCACAACTCAAAGTGCATCACAATATCATGAAAACAATAATCGAAAAAGAGTTTACCAGGTCCTTCAGCTCGCGAATCGAGTTCAACAAAATACACAGTTAAGCATCACGGAGGTCGTCGTTGATCGGATTATAAAGTTGGTTATAAAAAAGGAGTGGTTCTCCGGTTAATGGGGGGAATCACTCCTTTAGGGTGTATTGGTCCCGGTCCATACGGTGCATTCTGCGGGATTTATACCGTTTATTTCGCCGCTTCCACTCTATCCCGTACATTCTGCGGGATTTATACCGTTCATTTCACCGTATATGCTCGATCTGGTGACATTCGCTCGATCCGCCATATTCTAGGGCATTTATGCCTCTCTTTTCCCCACATTCGCTCGATTCGCCACATTCTAGGGCATTTTTGCCTCTCTTTTCCCTGCATTCGCTCGATCCGCCACATTCTAAGGCATTTATGCCTCTCTTTTCACCACATTCGCCCGATCCGCCACATGCTAGGGCATTTATGCCTCTCTTTTCGCTGCTTCCACTCCATCCTCCACTTTCTAGGGTATTTATGCCTCTCTTTTCGCCACCTTCACTCGATCCGGTACATTCTGCGGGATTTATACTGTAGATTTCTCCGTATTCGCCCGATCAGCTGCATTCTGCGGGATTTATACCGTTCTTTTCGCCACATTCGCTCGATCAGCTACATTCTGCGGGATTTATACCGTAGATTTCTCCGTATTCGCCCGATCAGCTGCATTCTGCGGGATTTATACCGTTCTTTTCTCCGTATTCGCCCGATCAGCTGCATTCTGCGGGATTTATACCGTTCTTTTCGCCACATCCGCTCCATTCGCCTCATTTTAGGGCATTTTTACCTCTCTTTTCGTCACATCCGCTCGATCCGCCACATTCTAAGGCATTTTTGCCTCTCTTTTCGCCACTCCCACTCCATCCCCCACATTCTAAGGCATTTTTGCCTCTCTTTTCGTCACATCCGCTCGATCCGCCACATTCTAAGGCATTTTTGCCTCTCTTTTCGCCACTCCCACTCCATCCGCCACATTCTAGGGCATTTTTGCCTCTCTTTTCGCCACTTCCGCTCCATCCGCCACATTCTACGGTACAACTCCCGCTCCCTTTTCGCCGCTTCCACTCCAGCCGAGGTCTATCTGCCCGCCCCAGCATAAAGGTTTTTCACTCCCCCTCAGAACCTCGCTTAATAAAATCACTTAATAAACTTGAACCCATTAAGATTCAATAAATATCCGCTAGAACCGGTAAATTTTAGATATACATTATGCGTGCCGGTGGCGCCGCTGATTGCACATGTTTTAGTCACCCAGGTCTGCCAGCCGCCTGTTCCCGCTACCGGACAAGTTCCAACCAGAGTTCCAGTTGAGCTGTCCAGTCTAATTTCGATAGTTCCTCCCGATGTACCGCTCGCTACTCTTGCTTCGAAACTTGTGGGTCCGACGCTTCCAAAGTTAACATTATTAAACGCGATATAATCGCCATTCTCTATATAGCCGACATTCTGACCGCCTTCGGAACTCGCTTCATTTTTCACACCAGACATGCTGGTATAACGTTCTGCTTCGATCGTCGAATAGGCATCATAATAATTTGTTTTTAACCACTCCGCAGTGTTCCAAGAAACTTTTGAGACCCCGGCATATTGATTTACTGTGGAGACAACGCCAGATAGAGGAACTGTTTTATAAGCATAAGGCAATTGCTCGTTATACCCATAAGTGAATGTAAAAGGTGTAGATGGCGGGTTTGATTTACTCATATTTTCAATTCCGACTATTGATGATGACCAAGCCCACTGGCCAATGGTTGCTTTGTTATTCCAATTCATTCCGTTAGTAAAGGCATTAACGCCATTATTATCCCAGCTGCTGCCTGTATAGGTTGTTCCGCTACTAGTTGTTACTGTAGAATTTACAATTAAACTATGGTTCATCGCATCCTTAAACAATACGTCAAAAGGTGCATTCATATTAGCAGTATCATCCCCTTGAAGCTCCGCACCAATCAGCGGTTCATTAAAAGCATTATAGACATTGGTGTCCCCCGCTATAGAAGCTCCATTTCTGGCGTTCATTCCACGCGATAATTTATCATGGCCATATTTGGAGATTGCAGTAACGCTGTCGAGTACATTCTGATGTGTAGAATTATCAAAAGAATTATTAAATAGATGCCCGACTCCTTGACGAATCATTGGCAGACGCGACCCAACATTTGTATAACGATTGTATGCTAAAGTTAAGCGAAGTCTTTGATTTCCATCTTTAATTTCCACACCGTTAGAACCCACATAATTCGTATAATCCTTGTCACCCGATCCTACCAAATGAACTTTGGAGTGATAGGCGGCATAAGCCATAATTTGATTTTTGGTAGCCCCTTCGTTACGCATTTTATAATAAAGGCTGGTGGAGGAGTTCAGTGATCCTGTTGCATATTTTTGCTCCATATATTCAATTGACTTATAAATAGAGCTACTAGTCGCTGGATTTTGAGCTGCCGCTAGACCAAATTCGTTCCAAGAATAAGTTACATTCGTTGAACCATTTTCCATATCAATCATTCCATCCGCGGCTATCGAAAACTTACAGTGGTCTATCCATACATTGTTTGCGCCATTTACCTTGATAAAAGTCCAGCCTACCTCTTTGTGCTCACCTGTATCATCCCATTGCCACATTTCATCAAAATTGAGATTTCTAATGACAATATCGTTCACTGAGCTCTGCAATTTTAATTCTGCGTGTTTAATAGTTTTACCTGGAGCTGAAAAAATCGTTAATCCATCAATATTGGCTATGCTTAATTTGGATACACCGGAGGTTATTAAGAGTGGGTTCGTGAATCCGTTTGATGGATCAGGATATTTTGTAACAAAGCTATATTTTGAAATTTCAGTAGAATTTAGTGCTAATTCAGTCCACCCTAAGTTTAGATTATCTGTAACTTCAATAACTTTTACAGCACCACTGCCTGCATCCAAGATTGCTTGTAAAAACTCTCGGCCACTGCTGACCGTTCGATAATATGAGGTACCTGCATAACTGCTTCTATCTTTTACACCTAATGATGCAAAACCAGGAACTGATAAAAAACTGCTGTCATAACCCTGCTCAACCTTAGACGCGTTAGGAATTGTATTTACCGCTGCCGCCTCTGCTTTGCCTGCTAGATTAGAACAAGTTAAAGTCACCAATAAACTTCCCAGCATTAAACTACGTAGCACTTTTTTAATCATTTGATCCGATCCCTCCTACTTATTTTAGTGAAACGACCTTACCTGAATGATCACCCCCTTTAATGAAAGCGCATCCAATCATGATATAAAAAGATCCCCTCCGATTGACGGTGATTAGACTCATCTACCATGAGGTCTGTTTCCACTGCCTACCTGAGGGGAATCCTACAAAACCATTCCTTGTTGCCATACAAGTCTATCTATACTAAATTTGGATCGATCATTCGCAGCGTTCCGTCCGCATTATACTTTAATTCAGTAACCTTCACACAGCGCTTATGGCTCACACCGTCCGACAAAGAACTATCATGATAAAATAGGTACCATTTGTCCCGAAAGTTCACGATGGAATGATGCGTTGTCCATCCGATCACCGGGGTCAGAAGTGTGCCTTGAAACGTAAAGGGTCCCAGCGGATTGTCTCCAATGGCGTAGACGATTTTATGTGTGTTCCCTGTAGAATAACTGAGGTAGTATTTCCCCTCGTATTTATGCATCCAAGGACCTTCAAAAAATCTTCTTTCTTCATCGCCTGCCAGAATAGGACGTCCTTCAGTATCAATGATGGAGATTTCCATTAATTTGTCCTGAAAGGACAACATATCCTTGCTTAGCTTTGCCACGCGAGGTCCCAATGCAGGTTCGTGTGGAGCCGGCCCTGTGCCATCAGGCATGTAGGTATCCGTACTCCACTTCTCCAGCTGCCCCCCGCGAAGCCCTCCTAAGATCAGATAAACCTCGTCGTCATCGTCGTTGAATACGGCCGGATCAATGCTGAAGCTTTCCTCCATGTAATCCGCCTCCGGCGTAAAAGGTCCCGCCGGTGAATCCGCTGTCGCCACACCAATCCGAAACACCCCGCTGAGATCCCGCGCCGGAAAATAAAAATAATATTTGCCGTTTCGGAAGCCAGCGTCTGGAGCCCACATTTGCTTGGATACCCACGGGACATCCTTCATATGGAGTATTTCACCATGGTCTACGAATTCTGCTGACCTATCATCCATAGTTAGAACATGGTAATCCTCCATAGCATAATGATCTCCATCTAAGTTGTTGGGAACGCTGATTTCAAGATCGTGAGACACATAAATATATAGTTTATCCTCAAAAACATGAGCCGACGGATCAGCAGTGTAAATATGTTTTACCAGAGGCTCTTTCCGCTTCGAAACATTCAGCATAAGCTTCTCCTTTGTTTTGGGGTTATTCGGTTACTTGGTTATTCACTTACTTGGTGATTCGGAACCAACCGATATCAAGATATCCTCCATTGCCGGAACCTACGGCAAATAGACCTGTCTTAGCTCCCACCCAATGTCCTTCTATAGCTTGAAATGACTCTACAGGTACGGAAGTGAAGTCTGTACCCTCCAAGCTGTAGCCGAAATGGCAAGTCGCATCCTCTAATACCTCGACCCGCAGGAAGAGATTATCCGTGTCTATCAAAGGATATGACCACATTTCTGTCTCTCCCGTATCATCTCCTTGCATAAGCGATAGGGCTAGCGTCCCCTTCAGTTCTTGATCCTCTAATCTTCGTACCACCAAGCAACAATAACGATAACCAAAAATCATCAAACCTCCGGACTCCCCTATTCCCAAGCCCGAAGGGTCAACCTTGCAGGCTGCTGTAAACGAAAGTGCTGGGAATTTCTGCAGCAAGAGCTGCGGACTATGGTATAGCCCTTTGTTGTCTACGGGTTTATGTTCAGCATTTAACCGAAGATAGCTCTCTCTTGCCTCGAGACTATACCAAGACGATTTGGGGTTAGACAGCCACTGCCACTGCAATCCAAGCGTTGAAGACTCGAAATCGTCAGAAGTTGCAGGCACTGACACTGCGTATGCCTTCCCGACCTCAGGCTTTCGGTAACGTATCACTGGCACTCCAGCTCCATCGCTTGCTTGAAGCTCTCCCATCAAAGGCCAGTCATCTACCCAACTGACCGGCTGCAAATGAACGACCCGGCCATAAGGTCCTTTATCCTGGAAATGGATAAACCACGATTCGCCCGAATCCAGCTCCACTAGTCCGCCTTGATGCGGGCCGTTTACTGAGGTCTGCCCTTGTTGCAGAACGATTCGGTCCTCGTAAGGGCCCCAGATGTTTCGGGAACGGAACACTGTCTGCCATCCGGTTGCCACGCCCCCTGCCGGAGCAAGGATATAATAATATCCGTTGCGCTGGTATAACTTTGGTCCTTCCAGAGTCGGATGATTTTCGGTTCCATCATAGATAATCCGGCCTTCGTCCAGCAGCCCTTTACCGTCAGCGGACATTCGGCACAGCCGCAGCTTGTGCTTAATGCCGCTGCGGCTCTTCGCATAGGCATGAATCAAATACGCCTGTCCGTCCTCATCCCAGAAGGGACAAGCATCAATTAAGCCTTTGCCTGCCTGAACCAGATGCAGTGGCGTCCATTCTCCGGCAGGGTCCACCGCCGAAGTCATCATGATGCCGACATCTGGATCGCCATAGAAGATCCAGAACTTCCCGCCATGGAATCTCAGGCTAGGTGCCCAAATGCCATTGCCATGCTGCGGACGGTCATACCCCTCCAAGTTCATCTCCAGCACAGCATGATTGATGATTGCCCAATTGACTAAGTCCTTCGAATGCAGGATCGGCAATCCGGGAATGTGCCCGAAGCTAGAAGCGGTCATATAAAAGTCATCACCGACGCGAATTACGTCCGGGTCCGAATAGTCCGCATGCAGGATTGGATTGATATAAGTTCCGTCTCCCTGATCTGAAACCCAAGGCTCTGCGTATTCTCCAAGATTCATATAGTAATCCTCCCCATGTCCTTTTCCTTTTTATCCTTTGACCGAACCGCCTGTCAGACCTTGAATCAGATAACGCTGAATAAACATAAAGAGCACAATAGGCGGTATCAATCCAATAATGCTGCCTGCTGCGAGCGATCCATACTCTACACTGTACTGGCCGATCAAATACTTCAGTCCGATTGGGATCGTAAATTTGGACGCATCTGTCAGGAATGAGAAAGCAACCAAGAACTCATTCCAGCAGCCGATAAAGGCGAATAGAGCAGTCGCTACGATCCCCGGCAGAATCACTGGCGTAATGATCGTGAACAAGACCCGGAATCTTCCTGCACCGTCGACCATAGCAGCTTCGTCAATTTCCTTCGGAATACCAGATACAAACCCTTGCATCAACAGCGAGTTGAACGCAACCTGTGAAACGATATAGAACAATATGATCGCAAAAGGCGTATTCATAATCCCCATGCTCTTAAAAATCAGGAACAACGGGATGACGAATAAGATTACCGGAAGCATCTGAGTGCCCAGCATCATAAGCATAAAAGCATTTTTTCCAACAAATTTAAATCTGCTCAAAGCATAGCCGTTGAAAATCGACAGCAATGTAATAAAAATCACCGACACCGTACAGATGAAAAGACTGTTTACAAAAAATCTCGAAAAATTGTTGACACTCCACACCTTTATGAAATTATCAAACGTAATTGGATGCGGAAGGTAACGAATCGTGGAGCTGATAATATCATTCTCATGTTTAAGGGAAGTTGAGATGTCCCAAAGAAAAGGCAGCAGGACAAACAACAACGTAACAGTCATAGGAATATAGAACAAACACAAAGTGGTTAAAAAACGTTTAAGCTTACTCATTTTGGCCACCTCTGCTTAATTTCATATAGACGACCACGAAAATCATTAGAACAGCGAAGGAAAGGACCCCCATAGCCGAACTATAGCCATAATTCCCGTTCAAAATTGCCGTCTGGAACATATAAATCGGGAGAGTGGTTGTCATATTCATTGGACCGCCGTTTGTCATCGTGAAGATCATATCGATAGAGTTGAACTCCCAGATGGCTCTTAGCATCGTAGTGAAAATAATACTTTCCTTAAGATAAGGCAGGGTAATGGAAAATAACTTTCTTGCCTTTCCGCAACCGTCGACTTCGCAGGACTCGTAGACTTCTTTCGGAATAGACTGCAAGGAAGCAAGTAGTGCGACTGCAAAGAACGGGATCCCTCTCCACAACTCGGCCAGTACAACCGAACCGAATACGGTATGGGTGTTCGACAGCCAAGCGATATTCTCGTGAATAATCCCTAACCTCTTCAAAAGATCGTTAATGACTCCGATATGCTGGTTGTACATGAGCGACCACAGCATTGTCGTAAGAACGCCTGATACCGCCCAAGGAATCAGCACGAGCGAACGTATAACGCCTCTAAACCGGAAGGCCTGATTAAGCAGCAGGGCCACACCTAAGCCGAACACGAGCTGAAGAACGACTTCAATAACCACCCACTTGATGGTTATCCATAGCGAGCTTGGGAACAGATCGTCATGGAATAAAATCTGCTTAAAGTTACTCCACCCGGCAAAACCGTCATCCATCGGCCGAGTCAAGTCATAGTTCTGAAAGCTTAGTTGGAAGACTTGTAAAATAGGGTAGAACATAATGACCGCCATGAGAACGACAGTCGGGATAATCAGAACGTAAGGAAATATCCTGTCGCTGCCGATCATCTTGTTTTTTCTCTTGGACGTTCCCGTCACTTGTCCTGTTGCTAATTGTTGTTTCACCTTCATGAAATAATCACCTCAATAAGAATAATAGGCTATGCATGAAGCTAGCTAAATAATATATCTTGCAAAGTTTGTTTGTTTTTTTGAAAATAAAAAATAGCAGCAAAAAAACAACCTCATCCCAATCATTGACTGGAATAAGGCTGTTTGTGAACGCTTTCCAACTATTACGAGCTATGCTGCTGTCTATACTCCATCGGGGTAAACCCTGTATGCCGCTTGAACAAAACACTAAAATACTGGGTATTCACATACCCAATTTTCTCAGCAACCTCATATACTTTTAAATCGGTATGCACAAGCAGTTCAGTAGCTTTATCTATTCGCACTTGGACAATATACTCACAAAAATTAACATCCGTATACTTTTTAAACAAAGTACTGACGTACGATGGTGTAATGTGGACCGTCTCCGCTACTTCTTTTAAGTCCAGATTCTCATTCTGATAATGATTTGCGATATAATCCATAATTGTGCGAAGAATAGCTTGATGCGAATTGCTTGAATATTTGACCTGATCATAGAAAATAATCGATTGATCCATCCGGACATCCTTCATCTGTGTCGCAATCAATGCTTCCTCGTAGGAGACGCCAATATGTTTAAACCCTTCACCAATACTGCCTATACCGATCTTGGCGTGAACTTTGAGATATTGCTCAATCATCACTGTTAAGCGGCGGGCAATAAGCTCGGTATCCTGCTTCAGCTTCTCCACACCCTCGTTTCGGTAGTTGAACAACAGATTGATCCGGTGGTTATATTGAATCGCATACACCTGAACCCCGTCGCAAATTGCAGATTCTAGCACCTCATTGCAGAGGTTTTTGAGAGTGAACAATAATAGCTCCAGATCGACGGGTTTATTGGGTTTAAGAAACCTTCCGACACCATCCAAGCTCAGAACAGCCATCACGAACACCGAGCCGCAAAACGTTAAATCGAGCAGCTTCGCCTCCCTATCAATCGCTTCCTCATTCCCCGACCCAGAGATCAACTCGCTAAAAAATTGGTTCACGATAAGACCATGGCTTTTTATATCCTTCTCACGTTTTCTCCGCTCTTCCTCCAGTGCCTCAGACGCATTCATGATTGTCCGCAGGATTTTATCGTTATCTTCATACTTTAATATGTAATCAAACGCTTGAAGCTGTAGCGCCTCCTTAGCATAAGAAAAATCATCATACCCCGTTAAGAAGACAATCTTCAAATCTAAGCCATTCTCCTTCACTTGGGCGGCAAGCTTCAGTCCATCCATAAAAGGCATGCGAATATCCGAGAGCAGTAGATCCGGCTTCTCCCTTTGGATAAGTTCCCAAGCTTCCTTCCCGTCCACTGCAACTCCTGCCACCTGAATATTACCCTGATCCCAATGAATATTCCTGCGAAGCCCTTCCCTAATCCATTCATCATCGTCTGCAATGACCAGCTTATGCACGATTCGTCACCTCATTTATCGTATATGGAATCCTTACAGTCACTATGGTATAAACCCCTTCTTCACTATCCAGCCGAATCCCGAACCCGTAGCCGAATTGCAGCGCCAGCCGTCGGTGAACATTACGCAGCCCGAATGTCACTGGAGCCTCTTGAACATTCTGCGCTTGAATAGAAGTATTCATCTCCTGTACCTTCTCTACATCCATCCCTGCACCATCGTCGAAGACTTCAATTATTGCTGCATCCCCGCTTGGCCTTCCTGTTATTCTGATGATCCCTTTCCCCTTCTTGTTTTTGATGCCATGATAGATGGCGTTCTCGACAATTGGCTGCAAGGTCAGTTTCATGATAGGAAGATGCATAATGCTCTCTTCAACTTGAATCTCAAATTCAAAATCTTTCTGGTAACGGATATTTTGAATTTGCAAGTAGCTTTGAACATGCTCGATCTCTTCTCTAAGCGTTATGACCTCCCGCCCTCTGCTAATGCCGATCCGAAAAAAGTGGGCCAGCGCACTAACCATAGTCGATGCCTTTTCCTTCTCACCCAAATCAATCATATGTTTGATAGATCCGAGAGTGTTGTATAGAAAATGTGGTTGAATTTGCGACTGCAATGCTAATAACTCCATTTGCCGCTTCTGTTCCTGTTCATCCTTAACTTGCTCCAGCAATTGGCGAACCGAATCGACCAAATTCTCCAACCCACTGGCTAATACACCAATTTCATTTTGCTCTTTCAGCTGAAAGTTAACATTTAGGTTCCCTTGTCTAAAACTCTTCACTTGTTTGGACAAATAACGGATGGGATTCGTCAGGCTGCTCGCAAAATAGGTTGCCATAATAATAAAAACTACGAGAATAACAGCTACGATTGTAAGCGTTATCGATTTAATCTGGCTTGCCTTGGCTAAGATATCGCTTTCAGGAACAATGGCGGCGAGCTTCCACCCGTTCAGCGATAACGTTGTATAGTGAATCATCATACGTTGGTCCGACTTGCTGGCCGCCCTTAAATCTCCTTGGTGATTAGCGTTATTACGGATATCGTTCACGATCTCATCGCCGATAGCGTACTCTTTGGATAACGGCTTGGAATACATCACCCCATCTGGACTGATCAGAGCCAGCGAGCCATTGGGACTAATATTGACATTCTGTAAAATGTCGAGCAGATAGGATTCCTTCATATTAATGAGAGCCATGCCACTGACCTCGGAATCAAGATTTCCGATAATTTTAAATACGCTTACAACATTACGTTTCGTGACAGTTGTAAACACTTGATCCTCATGCGTATTCAACCAGTAATAACTGCTTTCTGCATCCTTTTGGTTGTATTCGGCCAGCCATTCATTAAGATTCACACCGACATGCCGGGGAATAAAGTCCTTCTGTATGTTGAAGGTCCGGCCATTATTAAACGTGACAAAAATTGAATCGATGACTTGCAAATGATTCCGGTAGGCTTCCTCGAACTGTTTATGAAGATCGATGATATCATCGTAGCGATGTTCTCCTTCGTCTTGTCCATTATCTAATAAAATATATTGAAAAGCCGAATTGTTCTCGATTGACACCAGCTGTTCGAAGATCGTATAAAGCTTGTCGTTAAGAAAAAAGCCCGTTTGCTCGGTCGTATCGCTTAGCAAATAATAAGCGTTTTGTTCGAGCTGCTTAACGGCAGTGAAATAGGAAAAAAAACCGGTAAGCGCAACGGATGACACAAGAATAGGCAAAAAATAGATAAGCAGCTTAATTTTGATTGGGCTTCTAGAAAGATACGAGATCATGTATTTCCCCCAAATGAAGTCGTTTCGGATTCTCCTCTTATAATAACTCTTAGCTCGAAGAGATGGGTTTGTTTTTTATCAAACCTTGTTTGTTTTTATTCAATTTCTCAAAAAAAGAAGACGAGCCCCTGATTGGGACTCGTCTGTGGCTACTTTATGGATGTAGTATAAGCTGGGCTAACGCCGCAAGATCCACAATATCCAAAAGACCATCTTTATTCAGATCATAAATCTGATATCGGATCCAATCCGTATGTGCGGAGCTTATACCGTAATGAGCGGACAAAATAGCCAAATCACCGATACTTGCTGGATTGGCCGAGCTCAAGAAAGTTGCCAGCGCTGCATCCAGATCAATGATTGCCTGCTCCACAGAAACCTTAGTTGCGTTCGGATTATTCACGACCTGCATAGCTTTACCGATTGCATTATTAAGCTCATTCACTACCGTCTTCGTATATTGCCCCCATTTACTGCCAATAGTGGCGTAATCGGATGTTGCTTGTGCTATAGCAATCTTTAATGCCAGAGCCGATTTGTCCGAGGCGCCGTCTAACCCATCCATAGCCAACTGCAAGTTCGAGGCAGCTGCATTCACCTGATTCTGTGTAGCTTGCGATCCAGCAAGAATCACTTTCGCAGAGGTTAGATAGGTTTGCAAGATTAACCAAGTGGATGGATTGTATTGATCTGCCGTAAGGCTCTTCGCTACATCAACCCTGCTGGCTAGGACCGTTTTGTCTATCATGATCTTCATGCCATAGATCGTATTAGATAGCTTTGATACCGTTTCGCTCCCATCGGCAATCAAAACGGGGTGCAAATGAAGATAGGCCGTCGTATCGCCGGCATAGTTCAGGTTTGATGAATGCCAGAGCATCTTGAGCATGTCTCCGCTTAGAAGGATACCAGCTCCAGTGCTTGCGAGCTTGATTGTGATTTTTCCATTCACCTCATCCTTATCGACGGATTCCACTCCCCATTCATCCGCTAAGCATTCTACCGAATCGTAAAGAATTAGGTCCGGGTCATACTCAAACGTCAACTCTTGACCATAAACAGCAGTGCTGACACTTTCTGTAACGTAATCATTATTTAAGCCATAAACCAAACCAAATTGTTGGCCGGCAAACGTTGTTCCTTCTCCCATAACCGTAGCATAGGGAAGACTTAAGGACGGAGCATTTACAACCGCGCTGACCTCGTTAGAGTTATCGCTCTCACCTCCAACATTAACTGCCGTAATCACATAATAATAATTACCAGCAGTAAGATCGGCATTGTCCAAATAAGTGCTGTCCGTGACATTGGAAGCAATGGTTACATACCCCTCTGAGCTATTTACGCTTCGCTTCACTGCATAATAATTAGCTCCGGCAACCTCATCCCAGCGTAGCAAGATTTCGGCCCTGCCCGTAGTTGCACTTACGTTTGCGGGTGCTTTAGGAATCTGAATGGAACCCGGATTAGAGACCGTAATAACTGAAGGACTTATGCCTGAATCCAAGTGAAACGGTATCCCCGCCTGCGAAAAATCCGTATCCTGCAATAGGATATTACTCGCGAATCCCTTCAAATGGATAAAGGTGCTTGTGCCAGGCGGACAAAGAACGTCATTTAATAAAATATCGGCTGCATTGTTCATGGTATAGAGGGTTCCGTTCGCCGGAACGATCTGAACATGATTGAATTGAATATCAGTCGTATTACTGGACACGAATCCAGTTTGAGTCGACATTTTTACATTGGTCAACTCCACATTACGCAAAGGCACATTGGCCAGTGCATCGATGGACACTGCTTCCGAAGCTCCGTCCACCGTAACGTTACGAATGTGGATATTTTTAACCTCTGGAACCCGGTTATCGACTCCCAGCTGCGCATTATCCACTGCTTCGCTGTGCCCCGTATAGAAATCATTAATGGATAATGCCGTATAACCAATATTCTGCATATGGAGACCATCGATATAGATATTCTCGATAGGACCACCACCACCAACAAAGCTTTTAATATTGATCCCATTATCCGTTCCGATATATTGATTGTTGCGAACCGCAAGGTTATGAATGCCTCCGGATGTGTTACTTCCGATAGACAATCCGCCATGGCCACGAAAAACAATGTTGTCGGCAATTACGACTTCGGACAAAGCGTTTGTCGGACTCGGGTCATAGCTGGCCTTCATCCCGATTCCATCATCTCCGGCATTCACCGTGTTGTGATATAAAACAACATTCTGCGAAGAAGTGACATCAAGACCGTCTCCGTTCTGGTACCAAGCGTCGTTATTGACCGTTGAATTACGGATCACCAGATTCCGAATCTTCGTAAAGCTAGTCGCAAATTGTGGTGAATTCATAAAGGTAGGTCCATCGACTAACACATTGCTGCTATTATAGATGTCGACCATGATAGGACGATATACCCCAACAGCTTGTTGAGACGGATACCAAACACTGCCGTTATCGGTCAACACTCCGCCCAAGGACAACAGATAATTCCACTGCGTGGTTGTGACCTTGCCCTTCTTCACATAACGCCAATATTGCCCATTGCCATCGATAACACCTTTTCCTGTGATCGCGATGTTGCTGAGCCCCGATGCCGCCAGCATCGGTTGATATTTTGCATTCACCAAATTGTAGTCATCATAGTCGGGACTAAATTGAATGAGTGCACCAGCCTCTACATGCAGATCAATATTACTTGCCATTTGGATACTTCCTGTCAGCCATACACCAGCAGGTACGACGACACGCCCTCCACCTGCCAGTGTAGCCGCCTCAATTGCCTTTGCGAATGCCGCCGTATTTTTGGTTATACCATCTCCAACAGCGCCATAATCTTCAATATTAAAATCTACGTTTGGAAATGTTGGAAGCGTAATCGCTGGCATATCGAATGGCAGATCTTTTTGATACGTTTGCAAGTCATCCCCGCCCGTTACAACCCCCACGGAATCCGCGGATTTGACGCTAACCTTCGCAGTCGCCTTTACATCGGTGCCCGTTACAGTTCCCTGCACAGTGAAGTTCCCCACAGATGCATACTTAGCTGGATCGATTGAACTCCACACGACAGCCAATGCTTTCTCCGATCCATCCGTAAATTGAACGGGAACGATGCTTGGCAAAAATGGAGCTACCCCCTCAAGGCTATAAAGCTCCAGTGCCGGTATGTTCGATAGGGTCTGTCCCGGCAGCATGGTGGAATTCACAACTTCTATGGCTAACAGAATTTTAGTACCGGAAGCGAAAGTGAAAGTTAGTGTATTTTTTCCAATCGGCAACTGAGACAAGAAGACATCACGAAGAGTATAAATACTTCCATTGGCAGTGTAATCGGTCCCCTTATTCAGTGCATGGGTTCCGAGCATAATTCCCGTCATTGTGTCTCCCGAGCGTTTAACAGATACAGTCAGATCCGCTTGATTCTCATGATTACGATCAAATTTCACCGGAGCTGAAGACAAAGATACTTCAGTTGAATAGACGCTCTCTCCATTCGCATTCACAGCAGTTACTACATAATAAAAAGGAGCTCCTGTGTTCACAACCATATCCGAATATTGAACCTTATCTTTCACTCCCTCCGTCAAGCGGAGCCAGTTCAAGTTGTAGCTCCCCGTTACGGAATAAAGGCGTAAAGTTTGATTCCCAGCGGGAAGATTGACATTCACACTGACCGTTGTCCAGCTCTGCCAATCACCGGTTTGCGGAATATCTACGGTGCTCAGCACGCTGCCATTCCCACTCTTTAATTGAAGCTGTTTACCGCTGTCCGGAGCAGAGACGCGCAGATCCAAGGTGTAGAATCCACCCGCAGGAACCTGTATCGCGTAATCCATCCAATCTCCCGGATCGATATAACTGACATTTAGACCTCCGCCTTCATCACTCGTATTCTGAGTTTTGACACCGTACATCGCTGTCCAATCCTCACCTTGGATCGTTGCCAGCGGGGAAGTGGATGACGGAATCAGATCGGATGCAATCGGCAAGTAAGGACCACCCGCTTCGCTTCCGCGATAGACACGATAAGAACTTGCTCCTTCAACCGTGTTCCACGACAGAGCTACGGGAGAATCGCCTAATGTCGCATCAACACCGCTCGGGAAAGTCACACTCAGTCCGGTTGGAGAAGCAGGTTGCTGTTCATTCTGTTCATGCCCAGGAAGCGTGCCGAACAGCGTAGGATCCCACCCATCCGCTCCTTTCAGCACATTCTGAACGGTGTATTGATTGGCTTCGTCAGATGTCAATTGGCTCGACCAGCGATAGCGGCCCTTCGCATTGGCACCTGGTCCCGAAGAGTTGTATTCACCATACCGCGCCGTCGATTCGTTAGAAGGATTTCCCCAATTATCCCAACCTACTGCTTTGATATGCGCATCCATCCAGGTATTAATGTACTTCACGTTGGCGTTAGCTCTCCAAGGTCTACCCAGATCTAGCGAACCGTTAGTAGCAGCCAGCTTAGTGTCGATATCCCATTCCGGTCTCCAAGGATCATGAGTCACCGATTCCTTCAAAGAAGAAGTACCGCGGGTCAATCGCGAGTTCATGAAAACATAGCCAAACTCAGCTTTCTCATCCGTAGAGGCTGCCGTCATATGACCGCCAAAGCCACCAACGAACTTAATCTCCGAATCGTAGAAATAAGCCGCAGCATTCCCAAAGATCCAGTCGACGTCCCCTTCAATTATGCATCGGTTAAAGTACTGTCGCCCGCCGTTTGCGTACAAGGTATCTTGGAACCCTGCCAGATAAACGTTCGTAAAAATTGCTCTGTCGCCCGTTACATTAAGTGCGACTGCGGGACCTACATTTCCTCTCTCAAACGAAGTATTGCGAATCGTCATATTTTCTGCCGTAAAGTCGCTGGCAGAAACTAACAACGTGTGGCTGTTTCCAGTACCTATTCCGGAATTAGCATAATCGTCATAGGTCAAAATCGTTCCGTCTCTGCTTTCACCAACTAAACTAACTAATGGCTTAGAATTCGGAACGGCTACCTTTTCATGATAGATACCGTCTTGGATATAGATCACCCGCCGGGTCGAATTCCCAGTTGGAATCGAATTCAGAGCATCCGTAACGGTCGTATAATCTCCCGTTCCATCCTTCGCAACTACAATTACTTTAGCTGGAGTGGCGATTTGGATCAGGCTATCTGCTCCCGAGCCCCTCGCATTAACAGCAGATACAACATAATAATAGGTCAGACCGTTTGTTATGCTGTTGTCCAGATAGTTTGTTTGGGTTACGCTAGCGATCGTTGTAAAGGGTCCCGCCAACGAAGCCGCCCGTTTAACGAGGTATGAATCAGCCTCAGCAACCTCGGTCCACTGCAAGTTAACCTTGCTAACTCCCGCTTGTGCTGTTACTTCATTCGGCGAAGAAGGTACCCCCTGCTGGAAATGAACCGGAGATACGCGTGCTTGATCGGAATTCATACTTTCCGTCTGAGCACTTAAGGCAGATACAACATAATAATAATTCGTTCCGTTGTGTACGGTGCTATCAGTAAATTCCGGAGCGGTCAGGTTGCTAGCCACGACCGAATACGTTCTCCCCGATATTACACTTCGCTTCACTGAGTACGAGGAGGCTCCCGGCACAGGGTTCCATGTTATATCCACGCGGGCATCACCAGGAACAGCAATCAATCCAGCTGGTTTCGCTAAAGGGGCAACTGGAGAAATCTTAGCGGAGACCGAATTTTCGCTTAAGCCACCCGCATTTTGAGCTTGAACGGTGTATTCATATACCGTTCCGTCAGTCAATCCGGCGTCGTTATATTGGGTTGCCGTCAAATCCGACGCGATGACCGAATACTTAGTCCCTCCGTCATCCCTTCTGAGCAAATGGTATTGCTCCGCACCTTCGACAGACTCCCATTTCAGGGTCACTTGGCTGTCCCTTGCTATTCCCGTCAACCCTGTCGGAGCAGCTGGTATGTCGGGTAGCAGAATTGGCGTGATGTCTACTTCCATGGAATTTGGGCTTTCGCCGGAATCGGTTACTGCACTGACGACATAATAATAGGTTTTATCGTTCATCAATTTGCTATCTACATACCGGTTGGAATCCATGTTCTTAATCAGCTCGTAGGGCCCGCCAGTTGTTTCACTACGCTTCACATTATACGAAATCGCTCCGGTAACCGCTGGCCAATTAAGCATCGCTTGTGTATCACCAGCCTTGCCGGTTACTCCTGTCGGGGTCGAGGCTGATAATACATCAGTGAACATCATCCAGTTAATATTGAAGTTGCCGGTATTCGTCGTGATGCGCAGGGTTTGCGGACCCGCACTCAGATTTGCCGACACGCTTACGGTCGTCCATTTTTGCCAACCGGTCGTATTTGGCACATAAACCGCTGCCAGAACAGTTCCGCTGCTATCTTGCAATTGAAGCTCCTTATCTGAATACTTCGTAGCAAGACGAAAATCTACGGTGTAGATTCCTGCGGAAGCCACATTTACCTTGTATTCCAGCCAATCTCCGGCTTCAATATTGCCCACATCTAAACCGGCTCCAGTATCCGTGGTTGCCTCGTTCTGAACCCCTTGCATGCTGTCCCAGTTCTCGGCTTCAAGCTTGCCCGGAATCGGCTTGCCATTCTTCGCCCAATACGCCACCGCAATTGAAGGTTTCAGCCCTTCCTCCGAGGTGTGTGCTTGTATACACTGATATTCCAGATCATTATAGATGACCCAATCGTTGATCGTATAAGTGGTATTCGCCTGCCAGCTGGCAGCAGCGGCCGCAGCGGTTCGCGGAGAATAACCATATAAAAGACTCATTATCATCGCCACGATTATGGCTATAGCCGTTACTTTTCGGCTTATGGTGTCTTCTTGCCCCCAGGGTGCGGTCCTGTTCATATCTTCTTCCTCCTTAGAATAGAAGTGCACGAATACTATCAGAGGTTATATATGTTGTACATTAACACAGCTGCTTCCGCTCGTGTCGTCGTAGACTTAGGCTCGATTTGGCGGCCATTCCCGTGAATCAAACCCGCTTTCACTAGACTTGCGACAGATTCAGACGCATAGGCAGAAATCTTCGCAACATCGCTGAACGGTTGAAGCACGGATGTATCTCCACCTGTAACCTGTTGACCTGACGCCTTCAAGGCTCTGGCGGTTAGGACCATCATGTCCTCACGGGTGATTGGCTCAAGCGGTTTGAACAAGTTGTCTCCTGAGCCTTCCGCAATGCCAAGTGCCCGAGCAATGCCAACGGCCTCGTAATAATAAGCTTGGGATGGGACGTCCGCGAAGGTATCTCCAGCTTTTCCGCTCAGTTCTAGCGTCCTAACGAGCAATACCAAAAAGTCGGCTCTAGTAACAGCTTGAGATGGGCGGAATTCTGTATCGGACACACCACTAATAATTCCCTTGGAAGCCATAACCTCGATCGGATTTTTAGCCCAAGCCACAGACTCAAGATCCTTAAAGGATTTATTCGTATAACCAATTGCATACATGCTGAAATGTGTAGTCTTAAAGCTGACGCGACCGGACTTCGCATCATATCTACCACTAGGAACCGAAGTAAGTTTCCCTTGACTGTCTACATACCACACAACGATATGCTCTGGATTAAGCAGCTCTTGTGCAGTAGGAACGTAGGGGATGCTGACTGTGACCGGAGCTTGGCGATTATCCCAGGTTATGATCTTGCCACCCGACGTTAAAGTTAATTGAATGACGGGATGGTTGCCGATTTGGTTTTGCACGGACGGCTGCAAGGATTTAGGATCAACACTTGTGATATGAAGACTTATTTGTTCATTGGAGGTAACCCCAGCTTGCAGCATATTATCAGGGAGAGTGAGGTTAGCCAGTGGTGTTACAATTTCAATTTCCGCCTTTTTGACATCATTGGATATAGCCGAAGTTGGAATCGTCTGAACGTACTCTTTTGCCCCGGGCTTCGACTCGACTTCAATGATTACTTTTTTTACTCCTTTGTCGTTGGCGGTAGTTTGGTTAAGAGCTTTCTGCAGTGATTCTAGATCCACGGTTGATTGTACCGATTGTGCAGCTGCGTCATAACGAATCACCGGTTTGATCGTAGAACCGTTGACATTACTCGGAGTTGTAGGCTGGATCGAACTGCCGTTTCCTTCCGCTCCGTTGTTACTGTTGTTTCCATTATTACCGTTATTGCCGTTGTTTCCGTTGTTGTCATCGATACTAACAATATGCGCGATCGCCGATGCATCAGGGGTATAGTTAACCGCAGACAGTTGCGAATCTACTAACTTCACACGGGATAGAACGATTTTGACATCGCCACTCTCAAGCGCTTTGAAAGTAACTGTGGCCAGTTTTAGATCTCCGTTCTTGCCAGATTTCTTCTCAAGCTCTGTATGCGCTAGCCGCACGCCGTTATTCGTCAATAGGGCGTCAATGTTGAAGCCGCCCTCGCCTGCTGTGTAACTCACGAACTCCAGCTTTGAGCGATCATAGGTCAGATTCAACTCGTACGCGTACAAATCCGTCATTAGGTTCGCTGCAATCTCAACAGTAAAGGTACTGTTGAGGATAGGACTTTCTTTTGATAACACAGTTTGGAAGTTGGGTTCACTACTAGCCTGCGTTACCACAGGTCTCGCTAGAAAAAAGACAAGGAGCATAAGCATCGCGATTCTGAGTTTAGCCATTTCGATTCATCCACCCTTTCAATAGCAAGATAGGAGAGAGCGCCGCTGCCGTTGAGTCAGCGCCCTCCAGATTTAGCAAACTTAATTTGAAGTGATTTTACGGGCCATTCCAGCCAGATCGACGATGTCGATCTGCTGGTCTTTATTCAGATCATACCTACTTACCTCACTCCAACCGTTATCACTTGAAGTGATGCCATATTTGGAGCTCAGAAGAAGAAGATCATCCATGCCGGCCTCGAGATTCATCGCTGTAGCGAGCTTTTGAAGTGCAGTAGACAAATCTTGAGCCGCTAGATTCACTTCCTCTTGTGTAGCATCGCTGTCGTTTAAGACAACGGTTGCGTTCGCAATGGCATCCTTAAAGATAGCAATAGCTGACTGCGAATATTGCCCCCAAAGTGTACCCATCGATGCCGACGCCAAAGTGCTGGCGGCTTCGTGAAGGATAGACTGGAGTGCTGTTCTAATGACATCTCCCGAACCTGTATCAGTCACAGTAATGTTAACCTGATAAGCAGTGCCTTCCACAGAAGATTCATTACCTTCGCCATCGCTCATAATAATGCGGGTCGCTTCTAATGAAGCAACCGTCGCTTCCGTTACATCTTTTGCAGTGAAGTGAAGTTGAAGAATTCTCGGCAAATCGCCGCTCATGCCAACCCCTGGGGTTGTGCTTGCCATGAGAATCCGTGTTTGTCCCTCATTATCAAAGGAATCGATGACACGAATTCCATCCAGCAAGGATTCCGCTGCCACGAACTGAATTTGCTCAGGATCGTAGTTCAGCGTCAAATCCAAGCCATATACATCACTTGTAACACGAGACATGCCATATACGACTTCAAAGGACTGCCCCTTCTCCACAGAGCCCGGTCCGGTTAAAAAACTTCCCGATCGAACAGTAACTTTGGCTTCGGCCTTTAACTCCGTGCCATAGACAGCGCCCGTAACTGTAAATCGCCCTTCTACCGCATATAACTCAGGGTTGATAGCTTCCCAAACGACAGGCACTTGCTTCACTGTTTCATCTGCATAAACAGCGCCTACAACTGTTGGCAAAATAGGAGCCACACCTACTGGTGTCTCAACATGAACTGGCAGAAGCGATTCGATTGGATTGTCGGAAGCGAGCTGGGTAGGATCCCAATCCTCTCTCCCGTTGATCGCACTCGTTGCGCTGAAAATACTGTGCAATGTATACGCTTCGGCTTCCGTGTCCGTTAATTGATGGGTCCAGTTCATTCTAGCCTGCGGATTTGCTCCCGGACCAAAGCTTTGATATTCACCGTAATATGCGGTTGCTTCGTTTTTTGAATTGCCGAAGTTGTTCCAGCCACTTGGAGCAATGTGATCTCCCATATAGCTGTTCAGATATACAGTCTTCGCATATGGACGCCATGGTCTTCCCAAATCAACAGCGGATATAGACGAAAGCAACGCTTCGCCGGTCACTTTGCTGTTCAGGAATACATAGCCATACTCCTGTCCCTCAGGAGTGGAAGCTGCCGTCACATGCCCAGCCAATCTGGAATGAATCTCGCTGTTATCAAAAACAGCAATACCCGGACCAAAGATAAAGTCTACCGAACCCGAGATGAAACAATCCTTGAAGTAGGAACGATAGGATTGAATGGTTGCATTATTGGCATAGTTGTTAGGATCCGCGTTATCGGTCAGATTGCGGGTTAACAGTGTATCCTGATAACCGATGATGTTGCAATTTTCGAAAAAAGCTTTATCCGCATATACGTCGACGGCAACGGATTGACCTGCTCCGGAACCCGAGGAATTAATGACCGTTAGATCCTTGGCATAGAAATCATGGCCTTTAATCATGAGCGTATAATCCGTATAAGTGCCCAAACCTAACGAGGTACCATCCGGGGCCGTTTTTTTCGGATTATCATCGTAGGTGAGAATCGTTCCATCCTTGCTCTCACCCATTAAAGAGATGTAAGGCTTGGTATCTGGAATAAGAACCTTCTCATAATACAAGCCGTTTTTCACAAAAATAATGATGCGATTGCGGTTCTGGTCCGGGACTGCATCGACAGCAGCTTGGATACTTTTATAATCTCCGCTTCCATCTGCGGCAACGACGATAACCTTCGCGTCTGGAGCGATATCAGACAGAACATATACATGAGCAGTAACCGGTAGGTCCGACCCTTGTACCGTACCCATAACCTTGAACCCGTCAATATTTGTATCCGCATACAAGTCTGGAGAGATGGGTTCCCAGGACACTGGCAGAGATTTGGTCATTTGATCATTGAAGATCGCCGTTACGTGATCTGGCAAACTCGGTGCGATGCCCTTCGCAGTTGTCGCGATGACAGGCCGATAACCGGTCATGCCAGCCGAAACCACTTCCACTTGAATTTCAGCTCTTGCTGAATATCCCGTTACTGTACCCTGTAAAGTGAATGCTCCTATCTGCTGATATTCAGACGCCGGAACTAAATCCCAGATTACCGGAGCATAACTTACCGCTCCATCCTCTCTCAAAATCGGCATCTGATTCGGCAGATTAGGCTTCGTGCCTAATGCGGTCGTTACCTGTAAGGACTTATAGCCAACAACTGTTTCTTGTCCTGTTATGGTGATTGGCATCAATCCGATAATCGCTGTTCCGTCATTCATCGTCGCTGCGACGATGACTTTACCATTGCTATTAGCGGTCAGTACTCCATTATCGTCCATTGTAGCCACATCTGTAGGGGTCAGATCACTATTATAGACAGCCCATGTAACCTGCGAAGTTTCTCCCGTAGTTTTGGTGGCACTAAAGGTTAAACGCCCTCCTTTATCGGAGATTGAATTCGTCGAACCTGAGTGTGTTAGCTGGATTCCATAACCGCTGGTAGCTTCCTCAGAAGCACTAATGTACAGATTATCCAAGTAAACTTGAGATGCCACTGTCGTATTATTATTAGGCCCTATGGATTTGAAGGTGCTAATATCCGCCATCGCCAGGGTTGAATCATAGAATGGCTGTTTGCTTAACACCTTCGTTCCGTTGTAATAAACATCCACAAGCTTGTTTGGAAAATCTACCACAGTCTTGACTGTAAACCACTTATCAAGCGGGATCGCAGGAATGATGATAGGAGATGTTTTTCCGTTGATGACATAACTTAATGCTCCCGAATTCTCAGTGTTTAACCAGACGGCTACTTTACCATTCGATCCGAGCAGCTGAAATACCCGATTATTCGAGGTAGGTTTGTTCGCATAAGTACCGTTCGGCACACCGTTCGTTAAGTTGGGAGGGGCCGGGAACTTCATATGCACTTCTGCCGATAAGGTTCCCGTCTGCGAACCAAAACCACGGGATGCACTTACATAACCGCTATCCTGGTCATTAAGGAAAATACTGTTCGGATTCAAATCTCCGTCCGCCGCAATAGTGATCAGACCCGGGGCATAGCTCGAAGCACTCCAATATCCGCCCGGCGTATCCCCGGTTTTGTATTCAGTGAAATCCTCGTGAACCGGGAAGGCTTTATCAGTTACGACCACACCATCCTGAACGATATTCGCACTGTTCGTAGCGCTAATTCCTTTGGGCAAGCTGCTATTGGTGAAAAAGATATTCTCCGTGTAGGCTAATTGAGCTTTAGCAAAAGCACAATTAATGAACTGCAAATTCTTCAAAGCGTTATCAGCTGTTGAAGTGGAGGCTGCCCCTGTCAACGAAATAATGTTATCCGTTCCAGAGATATCGTTGTTCCGCAGGTTGGTAAACCGGAAATTACTCATGTCCGGTGGGTAAATATCAGGAACAGGAAGCTTGTCATAGTTGGAATTCAGATCAATCTTGTTGATAAGCGAATCCCTCACTTGAATGTTCCGAATGTAGCCGCCCCGGGATGTGCTTGTTTTGATCTTAAAGCCCGGTGCCACAGTGTTCGACTTGACGTCGAGGGGAATCAGATTGCAGTCTTCCACGTAGATATCGCTTATTCCGCCAGACATCTCGCTTCCGATAACGACCCCGCCGTGTCCACCACTAAAGGTATCTCCGCGATAATAAATAAATCTGGAGGGTCTGCCGATATCCCGGCCTTCTTGATTGATCCCGGATTTAATTGCACTGCCGTCGTCCCCGGTTTGAAAGGTAGAATTCAAAATGTAAACGCTCTCGGAAGAATTCGGATTAAAGCCGTCTCCATTATGTTGCGTGGTGTTAATATCGAGGTTATAGGCGGTGATGTCTTTGCTGTATACAGGTACTACGGTCCACATCATTCCATTGCGGATTTTCAATCCATCGATATAGACATTGTGTGCGTTATTAAAAGATAGCAGATGTCCACCACCGTAGGTTGTTCCAACTTCAACCTTGTCGTTATCGTATTCCTCACGCAGCTTCAAGCCGCTCTCCTCGTCACCAATTGTTCCGGGTCCAAGGAATGTAATATCAGTTACACTATAATCATCGTACTTGTCATGATCCATAACTCCGGCGTTAAATAAACTTTGATAAGCCTCGGGTTCCTCAATACTGTGTCTGGCCGTTACGAACGGCAAGAAGTCAGCCTTGTGTGAACTAGGCATCACTTGAGCCCCTGCATCTACAAATACAGTCATATTGCTGTGCAGGAACAATCCGCCAGTCACATACTTCCCGGGTGGAAAGTATAAAGTGTCTCCTGGAGTAACCGCGTCAATCGCGGTTTGAATTGCCACGGTATCCAATGTGTTGCCATCTCCGGATGCTCCATAATCCTTAACATTAAACCTGATGCCCGTCTTTTTAGTTGTGATTTGGACCGTATTGCTATCTAAAGATTCGTTGCCAGATGTATCCTGGGCTCGTACCGTGTAGGTATATGTCCTCTCTGGAGTTAATCCTAAAAACTTATAGTAAGTTTTGTCCGTCGAACCAACCCGGTTTCCATCACTGTCATAAATATTGTACTTAGTAATGTTGGAATAAAATAGCGGTTTCTCCCATGCTAACACTACGGTTGTATCCGTATTAGAGGCAGGTGCCATTCGTAAATCCGTCGGGGAGTAAATATTAGCCGATAAGGAATCATTAATGTTCGCAGCGGCATAAGCCGTGTTGGTCTCTCCGGCAAAGGCGATTTCAGGTACGATCGGGATGAGCAATAGAGCGCATAATGCAATAAGGACACTCTTAATTCTTTTCATAACTTACCTCCTGTTCATTTGCAGGTGATGAAAACGCTGTCAATTAGTGGCATTAATCATTAGGGAGTTGTCATTCAAAAGACAGGCGGCCCAAGTATCGTCAAGAGCCCGCCTGCTGAGATTATTTATTGTTCGGGGATATTAACTGTTTTATTTCGAAGAGTCAAAACTTGCTTTTTCTTTTTCAAGCTGCTTTGCCCATTCATCCAATAGTTCTTTGGCACTCATCTTTTTGGCCATTACCTTCTGGATCATAGGCTCCATATTCGTCTGAACCTTGTTATAGCCCGGCAGATAAACGGGATTATCGGTAAACTTCGTGTCCGGTGAGCTCATCAGGTCTGCGCCCGTCTTCACGTAAGGCACGTTTACAATCCAATCAGCATCCAAAGCATCAAGATAAGTCGGAATTTCGCCATAGAGCTCTCCGTACTCACTATCATTGTGCGTTACGAAATACGTCATGAATTCCCATACTGCTTCCTTATTCTCGGAGTTCTTTGTCATCATCATCACCGATGGTGTAACGCCGGGGTGAACGCGATAGCCTTTGGCACCCATAGGGAATGGAACAGCTGTAAACTTGGTTAAATCGTCATTGAATGCTTTACTGTGAGCGCTTGCGGAACCAAGGTTATGGAAAATCATACCTACCTTGCCGGACTGGAACGAAGCAGCCAATTCCGTCCAACCTTTGTTCAAGTCATCTTCAGGTGTATTGACATTATAACCGCTCAAGTATTTCTCCAGAAACTCTACATTCAGTGGATCGTTGATCGTGGCTTTGCCTTCTGGCGTGAAATAGTTCGTAATTCCCGAGTATGAATACATAAGATATTCCAGCGAGGTTGCACTTCCGGCTCCACCCCGTATAGAGTATCCGTAACGATCCTTGGACTTGTCAGTCAACTTCTGTGCGTTGTCAAAGAATTGATCCCATGTGTCCGGATTCGGTAGATTTGATTCCTTCAGCCAATCCGAACGAATCCATTCCATCCAAGGCAGAACGCCATAAGGCAATCCATATAACTTCTTGTCAACCGGATCCGCTGCTCTCATTGAGGTAACCGAACCCGTTGTGATCTTGTCCTTTCCTTCCCAGCTATCGAAATAAGAATCGATTGGCTCAAGCACATCGCGTGCAATAAAGTCGGACGTAAAGTTATTGATCAGGTCCGGCCCTTGTCCAGCAGCAATAGCGACATTCAGCTTTTGTATATAACCGTTCAAATCTCCAGGCACGCCCAAGTATTCGATTTTAATATTCGGATGCTCAGCCATGAACTCCTTCGTAACTTTTTGCCAGAATACATCACGGTCCGGTGTAGTAGCCGCAGCCCAGAACGTAAGCGTTGTCTTCTTGCCGGAATCTTTCGTTTCAGTACCACTGTCGCTAGTCGAGCTGCTTGGCTGGGGACTGGTATTCGACGAGTTGTTGTTATTGTTACTGCTTCCGCAACCACTTAACACGCCTCCAGCCAACATGACCGAAGCCATGACAAGTGCCCAGCTTTTTTTTCTTTTGAACATGGTGTTGAACCCCCTCAAAATTCGTCGCTCAGTTGACGAACACCGGTTATTCGTCATGTGTTTAGTTTAACTTTCGTCCTTCTCATTTTACATAAGATTCTTTTCACACTTTGTTTGGATTTTTTAAAATCATACAAAAAAAAGCCCCGATTGATTGCCTCGGGACTTTTTTCGCTTTATTTTTCTCCTATATTAATTCAAATCTACTTAACTGCCTAGCTTTCACTTTAAATAGTGCTCTAATGTTCTCCGTACCGCTCCTGGGCCTGCCATCATTTCTTGGAACATAATCTCAATCTTATCACCTAGACCAATCTCGTACAACGGAACCCCAAAAAGTCGCTCATCTTCAAGAATAGGGCGCACACTTGCGGTTTGGTCTCCAAGCGAAACTCCCTGCAGGTAACCTTGCAGTGTTTCTAGTAACGGATCTGAACTCAATGTGAAGACCTCTCCAGCATCATTCACTCCAAGTAAGTAACGACACCACACAGCGATAGCCAGTGGAATCGCCGTTAGCTGCGCTGGATCGAGCTCCTCCCGTCGAATATAGGATTTAATAGTTTCACCGAACCGTATACCCACCTTCTGCGAAGTATCTGTAGCAATCCGCTGCGGAGTATCGGGGATAAATGGATTGGCAAAACGCTCCGTAAGGACTTCGTCCAGGAACTGCTTTGGACTGAGAATCCCCGGGTCCACTACGACGGGCAGGCCTTCTTTGTAACCGATTATCTCCACAAACCTCCGCAAAGTATCGTCCTTCATCTCATCCGCGATCAAGGTGTAGCCAAGCAGACAACCGGAAACAGCAAGCGCCGTATGCAGCGGATTAAGGCAGGTCGTTACTTTCATCGTCTCCACCTTGTTGACTGTCTCCCGGTCCGTAAAAATAATTCCGGCTTCCTCTAGTGGTGGACGTCCGTTCGTAAAGTTATCCTCCACTACAAGATATTCGCTGATCTCAGCATTTACGAAAGGAGCGGTATATGTGTTTTTGGAGGTAATGATCACATCCATATCACCAATTCCCTGTTCCAGAAGCGCTGCCTGTACACTCTCCGAAGGACGTGGTGTGATTTTATCGATCATGGACAATGGAAAGGTTATTACTCGTTCATCTTCCAGATAACGCACAAAGTCTTCTATAACAAGTCCTCTTTGGGCCCATTCCTTAGCGATGGACACAACACCGTTCTTCAGCTTGTCGCCATTGTGTGAGCAGTTGTCCATGCTGACAAAGGTCATCGGATATTGGCCTTTCAGATATCTTCGATAAGCAAGCGAAGCTACAATGCTCATGACATGAACAGGATGCTCCGGTCCGCTCTCAATATCCTTTTCCACAATGCCAAAATATTTATCGTACGGATCCGTCAACGAGTAACCCTTCTCCGTGATGGTGAAGCTGGCCATTTGCAGGCTAGGATTCTCGAACACCTCGATCAATCGACGGTACTCCGCTTCTCGGTTTTTGTCCGCTGCGATTCCCTCCACAATACTACTGACTACTCTTTTCTGGAAATCACCACGAGCATTCATCAGTACTAAAAGGGTCAGATTGTCGTAGGGCTTGTAGACTTTATCAATCATTTCGAAATCAAAGGTTTCCACCGCAATAATACCTGTATCCGACTTTCTGCTATCCAGCAGCTTCTGATGAGCATTTGCCACGAATCCCCTGAAAATATTACCTGCACCGAAATGAATCCATTCCGGTTTAAGCTGTGTATTGTTTGCTACCTGCTCATAGTCGAACTGTGGAAGCTCCACACCAGCAGCTTTCCAAGCTGCTTTTTCCCCTTGGATACTGCTTCTGGTCAGATGCAGCATTTATTTTGCCTCCTTGACATTATCCAAGCTATCCCAGACACCAAGCAAATACATGATGCCCATAGCTCTATCATACAAGCCATAACCCGGTCGGCAGTTCTTCTCTTCCCCCCACAGATGCCGCCCGTGATCCGGACGTACATAACCAATGTATCCGTTCTCATGATAGGCTTTGACCACCTCGGCCACATCAACACTTCCGTCACGCCCACGGTGCGACACCTCAATGAAATCACCATTCTCAAATACCTTCACATTGCGGATATGGGCAAAATGAATACGATCATGGAACTCGCGGATCATCGCTGGCAGATCGTTATCCGGATTCGTGCCGAGTGACCCTGTGCAGAACGTCAAACCGTTGTACGGGCTGTCCACCAAATCCAGAAAGCGGCGGATCATATCCCGATTGCGGATAATACGCGGCAGTCCAAAGATCGGCCAAGCCGGATCATCGGGATGGATAGCCATCTTGATGTCCACTTCCTCGCATACTGGAATAATGCGTTCCAGGAAATACTGGAGGTTGTCGAACAGTTTATCTTCCGTCACATCCGCATAAGCCGCAAACAGCTCATCCAGCTTTGCCAGCCGCTCCGGCTCCCAGCCTGGCATCGTGAACTTTCCAGCTCCCTTCAGAATCCGGTCCACCATCTCACGCGGATTATCGGTAATGGCAGCCTTTTCATAAAAGAGAGCATTCGAGCCATCAGGCAACTCTTTATACAGCTCTGTGCGGGTCCAATCGAAAACAGGCATAAAATTATAGCAGATCACCTTAACGCCAACCTTGGCGAGTTTACGAATGGTGTCGATATAAATATCGATATATTTATCACGGGTCGGCAAGCCGATTTTGATATCATCATGAACGTTGACGCTTTCTACTACAGCCGTGCTGAAACCCTTGCTGGTGATTTGATCCGCCACTTCTTGGATCCGTTCCATTTCCCACACTTCTCCGGCTACTTTCTCATGCAAAGACCAGACAATCCCCATAACACCCGGAATCTGCCGAATATGATCCAGCGTGATATTGTCATTGCCCTCGCCATACCATCTCCACGTCATGTTCATTGATAAACCCTCCTGTGAATTCGTTTTCAACTATCTTGTATACAAGATTTACTTGATCATAGAATAAGAACAATTCTTTGTCAATCACAATTTGATCAGGAATTTTATCCTGAAATCAAGGAATATCCACCCTATTTTCATCCCAATGATTTTAATGAACGAACTTATCATGTATACTAGTACTGTATCTGTCATCAACAATTGAAAGCAGGAACAGAAATGTCAATTAAAGCTGAAATTCTAAACACACTGAAGCAAGAAATCCTCACGCTGGCGTTAAAGCCAGGCACCATTCTGAGTGAAACAGCCTTGTCTGAGCGGTTTCAGATTTCACGTACGCCGTTGCGTGATGTTCTCAAACAGCTTGCACTGGAATCTTATACCGATATCTATCCGAAAAAAGGTAATATTGTCTCCTTTATTGATCTTGAATCTGTTGAACAAATCACATACTTGCGTTGCACACTGGAAAAGGAGATCCTCAAGGATCTTTCTGCACAGCTTTTACTACCAGGAGTGCACGAGCTTAAAGAAATTCTTAAGAAACAGAAAGAGGTCATCGGGCAGGAGAATGCTGTAGATTCTTTCCTTAATTTAGACGACGAGTTTCACCGGGCCTTGTACAGGCTTGCTGGACGTGAGTATCTGTGGACTCTGATCCAGCAGTCGAATGTACATTATCTCAGGTACCGCAGACTGCACATGCTTAAGACCGACAAGCTGGAAGAAATCTGGAACGAACACCAATCCATTCTTGAGCTTATGGTGCAAAAAGAAACCGCCAAAATCGGCCCGCTAATCCACCACCATCTCCGGGAAGATATTCATTCACTGGATTTTCAGGAGAATTTCTCGGAATATTTAAAGAAATAGTCAGCTAAAAGGCAGCTTGCCCATAAGTTAAGTGCCTTCCCGGATAAAACTTCGTTATAAGAAGAAGCACACACGATCTCTATTCCCTATTAAAAAAACAAAAAAACCTTGATTTCTCAAGGTTTTCGTAAAAAATGAACAAGAACTATAACCCCGCACTAATAGCTTAAATCTGCACCGTTAGAGGTTATGACCTTTTTGTACCAGTAAAAGCTGTCCTTACGCAGACGCAGCAGCGTTCCATTGCCTGCATCATCCTGATCAACATAAATGAAGCCGTACCGCTTGCGCATCTCTGAGGTGGAAGCCGAGATCAGATCAATACAGCCCCAGCTGGTGTAGCCCATCAGCTCCACGCCATCGGCAATGGCTTCCGCCATCTGCTCAATATGCTGTGCCAGATACTCTATCCGGTATGGATCACGGATCGTGCCATCCAGTTCGAGCACATCTGCAGCACCCAGACCATTCTCTACTACGAACAAAGGAAGCTGGTAGCGGTCATGCATCTCCTTGAGCACAAACCGCAGCCCCTTTGGATCGATCTGCCAGCCCCAATCGGAAGTTTTCAGGAAGGGATTCTTCAGCCCTGAGGACAGGTTACCTTCCGTGGTGGCCGTGATATTCTCATCTACACTGACTACTGAGGACATGTAATAACTAAAGGAAAGAAAATCCACAAGATTGTCCCGCAGCAAAGCTTCGTCTCCCGGCAACATGGTTATTGTCACTCCATGCTGCTCCAAATGCCGGCGGATATAAGAAGGATAATAGCCTCTAACCTGAACATCGGAGCAGAACATTGCCATTTGGTTCTCAGCTTGTGCTTTCAGCACATCACCGGGATGACAGGAATATGGGTAGAGCAGCTTGCGGGCCAGCATGCAGCCGATCTGGAACTGCGGATTGATCTCCCGGCCCCGCTTAATCGCAAGCGCACTGGCTACGAACTGGTGATGCAAAGCCTGAAAAGCAATCTGCTTCTCATTTGACTTGCCATCCAGAATAATCCCTGCGCCCAGAAACGGCGCTTTGAGCGTACAGTTGATTTCGTTGAAAGTCAGCCAATACTTCACCTTATCCCGGTAACGGGTGAACACAGTCTCCGCATAACGGACGAACAGTTCAACCAGTTCTCTGGATTCCCAGCCGTTGTATTTGGTGACTAGGTGCACCGGCATTTCATAATGGGAAATGGTGACCAGCGGCTCGATATTATATTTGCGCAACTCATCAAAAACATCGTCGTAGAAACGCAGTCCTGCCTCGTTAGGTACCTGCTCATCGCCATTCGGATAAATACGAGGCCAGGAGATGGACATACGGAATACCTTAAAACCCATCTCAGCGAACAAGGCGATATCTTCTTTGTAGCGGTGGTAGAAATCAATCCCTCTGCGTTTGGGGTAATTCCCCTGATTATCATCCTGTATGGCCTCTTCTAGCTGTGGACCAGACATGGACAATAGCTGTTCCAGGCTCTTCCGTTCCTTAGGAGGACAATATTTGACTACGTCAGCAGTGGACAAACCCTTGCCGCCCTCATTATACGCGCCTTCGACCTGATTGGCGGCTACCGCACCGCCCCACAGGAAGTTTTCCGGAAATGGATAAGTCATCGGTTGAGCCTCCTTTTATTAATGGGCGGCAGCGGTTGCTGCCGCTTTAGCTTCAGCCTGCTGCTCTTGCTCCAGCGCTTCGGCATCGGCTTTTTTGAAGAATGGATAGTAGATCATGAAGCTTGCGCCAATCATAACCAGCTGGAACGCACTTACGCGCCAGCCCCCGTTCATCCAGCCATTGACCAGCACCGGAATGCCCAGCGGTACCTGAATCCCATGCAGCACAGGAAGGATACCCAGCGTCGTCAGAAGAATCGCCAGACCACTACTCACCAGCGGAGTCAGGATAAATGGAATCATAAACCGAACATTCAGCACCAATGGCATCCCGAAAATCACCGGCTCATTGACACCGATCAGACTTGGGATAATTGCCAGTTTACCAAGTGTCTTATAACGTGTAGATTTGGCAAACAGCATCGCAATAATAAGACCTAACGTTGCCCCTGCACCACCGATCAGTACATAAACCGGGAAGAACGGCGAACCAATGATATGCGTACCTTCCACACCTCTTTGGTAAGCGTCCAGATTCTCAAGTCCCAAAGCCACCCAAATCGGGCCGACAACGGAATAGACTACCAAGGTGCCGTGAACTCCAAAGAACCACAGCAGGTGAATTACGAAGATGCAGATCAGCATCGCCCACCAGGTACCCCCCAGACTAGTCAGTGGCAGTTGGATGATCGAGAAGACAAACTCGTGCATATTGCCATATTTCGTTGCGGCGAAAATCGCCGTCAGCACCAGCATCAGAACCGCTACGATAAAACCAGGCGTAAGCGCGGCAAAAGATTTCTCAACCGTGGGCGGAACACCCTTCGGCATTTTGATATAGAATTTCTTTTCCAATACAAAGGTATAGATCTTACCTACCAGCAGTGCCAGGATGATTGCCACGAACAATCCCTTGGCGCCCAACCAGGAGTAACCAAATGCTTTGGTCACACCGTCATCCAGCAGTCCTTTTGGTGTAACTAGCAAGAAACTCATCAGCGCCAAAATCCCTGCCGAAAAACCTTGCTGCTTATGTTGGGTAGCGAAATTGTAAGCGATGGAGAACACCGCGTAGAGTGCGATCAAATCGGTGGTTACAGTTGCCGGAATCGAAGTATAAGTTTTGAGTCCAGTGCTTTCCAGGAAATTCTGATAAGGATCAAGCTTGAGTGCATTAATCAGGGAAAAAATAGCGCCCAGAATCAAAATTGGCATCAAGGCCATCAGACCGTTGGAAATAGCGCTGATATAGGTGTTTTTTTGGATTTTCGTGCTGACTTTCTGGATCTTGGCTCTCCATTCTGCGCCGCCTGCCATGACTTAAGCCCCCTTCTCCATCAGTTCAAGTGCTGTAGCCAGCACCTTGTCCCCATCCATCATGCCATAGTCCATCATATCGATCGTAGTTACTGGAATGTTCGGATATTCTGCGGCCAGATCGCCTTCGGCGTGTCCCATTTGTGGTCCAAGCATAATGATGTCAAAAGGCTTTTGATCGGCGATGTCACTCTCCGCCACCGCATCAATAACCACTTCAACCCCTTGTGTCCGTGCCGATTCTTTCATCCGTTCCACCAGCATACTTGTCGAGAATCCGCCTGCACAGGCGAGCAATATTTTTTTCATCTTAGTTCACCGATCCTTTCAATTCTAGTTCGAGCGCTTTGCGTTCTTTGATTTCTTCGATCAGTTCCACAGCCAGTTCTCTAACCGTCAGGGCATTCATCAAATGATCCTGCGCGTGAATCATCAGCAGCGTAATTTCTGTCTTTTCACCCCGGCCTTCAGCCTGGATCAGCCCCGTTTGCACTTTATGTGCTTTGGTCAGGCTGGTCTTGGCGTTCTTAATCATCTCGCCCGCTTCTTCCAGGTTTCCGGCGCGCGCGGTTCTTACCGCTTTTAGGCTAAGGCTTCTTGCCTCTCCGCTGCTGGCAATAATCTGCATAATCGTTTGTTCATAATCCATGGGTTCTCCACTCCGTATCGTCATTTTTTTATAGTAGGTTCTCTATCTCATTCATAAATTGCTCATAACTATTCGTGTTTAGCAGCCGATTGCGACTGTCTTCCTTCTCCATTAGAACCAGTAGCAGCTTGCTGATCTCTTTGTGCAGGAACAACTGCCCCGGACCCAGATTGATCAGAAAAATCAATTGGACCGGCTTCCCCTCATAGATCAGCGGTTTCTTCAACACGGTTACACTGATACAGTCGCGGATCGCGCTCATCCGCATCGGATGCGGGCCGGCCACCCCATTTTTGTAAATGGTGGTGAATTTCTGCTCTCTGAGCAGCACTTGTTCGGGAAAATCGTCAGCTGCATAATGATTGCCCACGATCTCCCGGCAGCGCTGCTTTAACAGCTCCATGTAATCTTCGTCCGAACCAGACAGATGAAACAGCTCCCTGCGGAACAAATCCTTGAAATCCATCAGCTTGTAGGACGGTTCTGTGCGATTAATCTGCAAAGACAATATCTCTTTGATCCGCTGAATCTCTTGATCATCCAGCAGCTGTTTGATATGGATCACCGGTTTTTCCTTAATCTCTGTTGCCAGCGGTACAGTAGAGAGAATCAGATCCACAGGCTTGCTGCTGATCTCCTCCACCTCCGTGATGGAGGCTGTGATCACCGACGCTTTGGGGAATACCGCTTCCAGCTTCAGCCGGATTAACTGGGCACTGCCCCCTCCCGTCGAGCAGATCACGGCAATCCGCTTGAACTTCTCCAGATTGCGCTGCTGCATCCGTTCCAGATGGGTGGCAAAATGCAACGCGACATACCCTGCCTCATCGCGCGACATCCGAAACCCGTACTGCTCCTCTACAATCTCAGCGAAGCGGAAGGAAATGACGAACACATTGGCATACTGGCTGTAAACATCCTCCACCAATGGGTTGCCGAGCTGAAGATTGTAATACAACCGGTTCAGCAGCGGGAACATATGCAATAGCAGTGCTTCGCGCAGCTCTTGATCTTGAGTGAATCCAGTAAGGAACTCGCGGTCCAAGCGCTCCAGAATAGCCGTAATTCCCTCCCGCAGATGCGATTTGGTCTCTTCCGACATCCGCTCCATAATGGTCTTGCCAGAAATGTGCAGCGCCAAATAATCAATCTCATCCGCCGGAAGCTTAATCTGGTATTGAGAGGAGATGAAATCTGCAATACTCCCGGCAATATCCTGATACAGCGGCTCAGGTGTTCCCTGCAAGGCTTGTCCAGCCACAATGAAATTGTGCTTGGAAACTCTGTAAAGAAGAATGAACAGATGGGTCAAGATATTATCCAGAAACACATCCGAGATCTTCAGTTCTTTTTCCTTGAGGATTTGCAGTAGAAATCCCTTAAGCTGCTCAGCATCGAAGTCCTGACTAAAAGCATGAAAATCCTCCGTATGCTGCAGCGTATGACCCGATTGCAAGATAAAGTAAGAAAAGGCTTTACGGAAGTCTTGCTCTTCCCCCTCGATTTTCATGCCATAATGAGCCCGGCGTTTCAAGCTAAGCCGGAAAGCGGCAAGTCGCTGCTCTACTTCCTTCAGATCGGAAATAATAGTAGAACGGCTAACGCCGATTTCTTCCGCCATGTTATCCATAGACTGATAGCTATCGTTCTGCAAGAGATAGAATAGTAAATACTGCTGGCGTGATTGCTTATTATCGAGATCCACCTGATCCAGCTGCAGCATTCCTTTTTCCTGGTAGCTACTGAATTTGGCTTCATCGCCAATCTCCAGTAGATAACCCTGGCCGCGGATCATACGGATACCAAAACCATTCGCCTCTCCTGTTTTGTCGAGTGCACGGATCACGTCACGGAGAGTCCGTTCGGACAACCCCACTTCGGCAATCAGCTCACTCATGCGCACAGGACTCTTGCGGGTATATAAAATATTAACAATCGTATATTCTCTCACCTTAAATTCCCTCATTTGTGATACTAGTATCGGATGAAGCACTCAGCTGGTTATGAATACATCATACGTGGAAGCGTTATCTTCTGAACAGTTTGTATTCTGCTGTTTGGAACGGCAGAAACTGACGGATAGGTAAATAACGGATTAAATTCTTAGCATACATTATTTGTGGCCACAAATCAGGAGGAAATATACAACAAAGAGGAGAGTGTGATGTGAGGGGAATAGGATCAATATGTAGAGTCAAAAATCCCAAGGTCAGTATGACCTTGGGATTTTGATTATCTTCTGCGGGAAATCCCGCATGGCTTTGCAATATGTTATCCACTACATGCCCACAGCTGAGGAAACTGCAGCAAAGATTGCCGCCACCAGCCAAAGAATCGGAAACAGCTTGAGTATTACCTTTAACCATTGTCCAAAATTGATCCGGGCGATGGCCAAACCTGCCAGCAGCACACCGCCTGTTGGCGAAATGAGATTCGTTAATCCATTTCCAAATTGGTATGCGGTTACTACCGCTTCGCGGTTAACACCCACAAGATCGCCTAATGGTGCAAGCACAGGCATCGTCAAGGCCGCCTCTCCGGATGAAGAAGGAACCAAGAACGTAATAATATTATGCACGACCAGCATGATGGTGGTGAACAAGTAATTCGGCAAACCCTTAAGCATAGTAGCCAGGCCATTCAAAATGGTATCGATAATCATCCCGTTCTCTGCAACGACGAGGATCCCCCGGGCCAAACCGATGATCACGGCAGCGTAGTGTGAGTTATATTTCATCTTGGCATTAAAAAGGCCTCAATTCGGCGATTCTGCCACAACAATAGCTAGATCCATCTTATTGCAATTAACTCAAACCGTTTCCATTCTATTTGAACTGGAACCAGGTTAAATTTGCAACTGTGGTTGAATCTGACTTAACAAAAGTTACATATACGGTATGGGTCCCTACAGCGGTCCCGGCATTAAGCGGGATATTCTTGACTGACCATGTCTGCCATCCGCCTGTGCTTTCTGCTGTCCAATAACCCAGCATAGTGCCCGTAGGACTGTCCAAGTGGAATTCTATTCTTCCGCCGGAATTAGCGGATGCAACCTTCAAATCAATACTTGTTTTAGCTGTACTACCAAAATCTACATTTTTAAATGCTATATAGTCACCATTACTCCCTCCACCAACATCCAGCCCACCATCAGTGCTTGCCTCATAGGAAATAACACCTGAACTAAGGTTATAGCCTTCCGCTTCAAATTTCAATGTGTTGAATTTTGGAGCTGCAGCATAGCTGTTAGTATCTGTTATTTTCAATTCTGCCAATGTAGTTGCCGCAACTCCACCGACGCGAACATTGTTTAATGTAACTCCGGAGACAGTAGATGTGTCACTCCAACCCTTCATTATTGAAACTTCACCTAAAGCGCGTAAATTTATATTATTATAGACCACATTTTTTATCGGACCGGTTTTCGCAGAAAGATCAAACCATCTGGAGTGAACACCGGATCTTGGCCAGAAGCCTTCTACATCTATATTGTCAAATATGATGTTTTGTGCTGCTGGAGTTCCATAAAGATGACCTACTGCTAAAGCACGCCAGCACCGGTATACATAAGAGTTTTTAACAACTATGCCATCCTGAAGCTGTTTCACTCCATCTCCAACCTTAAATGCTCCACATCTGCTCCAAGCCAAAGCATCATCCACAACTACATTTGACTGGCTTTCAGGACTTCCAGGCCAGTTTGCAGCTATATCCGTAGTTTCTACATCCCATGTCTTAAATGAGTATGTGTCATCCTCCGATACTGCTACAGTGTGCTTTATGAGTACATTCTGGCTCTCTTGAATGTCGATTGCATCATTTTCATAATCAAGTTCATTGTTGTTGAAGTGCTTTGTATTCTGGAATGTTACGTTATTAGATCTTGTAACTATTGTAGCCCAGCCACCGCTGTCTCTTATTGTTATGCCGTCAACCGTGAAGTTGCTGCACTGCAAGGGTACAAGAATATTGTTCAAATAATTGTTTGTATTTCTCATATAATGGCCATTGCCGTCAATAGTCCCCCTGCCGTATATCTTAATATTGTTTGCATTTGTTTCAGTATAAATAAACCATGTTCCATCCTTACCCAGAGAATTCTTATGAAAATGGGTAGTGTAATCGCTTGGATTTCCTGAACCCCTTATAACAGAACCACCCTCCAGATAAACCGAAACATTGCTTTTTAAAACAAGGTTTCCGCACTTATAAACACCGGCTGGAACGTATACTATACCGCCACCTGCTGCGTTAGCCGCATTTATGGCGTTTTGTATTGCAGTTGTAGCCATAGCGGCACCGGTACTGTCGGCACCGTACCCGGTTTTAACATTGTATATACCTGTACCGGATGAAGCCGGAACATTGGTTTCAAGAGCATCTGCCGCAATAACCAGATCTTTCAGGTTGTTGATTTTAACTATAAGATATGTTGGTGATGAAAGTGTAAATGTAAGTGTATTTCCGCTCTTTGTTGCAGTGATTCCCAAAGCTTTGGGAGAAATATTATAGGTATTGATTGTCTCGCTTGCTGTTATTGTGATTGTAGTAGTTCCTGAAAAAGAGAAATTACAATAATTATAGTTTACAAATACCGCCGAAGTGTCGATTACCGGTATATTTGTAGAGTCTGCTGTTACCGTGTATTGACTGGTCGTGGTATAGATCGACGGTAATGGATAGCTTACAATTGTGCCCGCCGCTCTTGCTGTCAAAGGAACGACAGCTAAAAGACTGGCGAGCATACAAACAATTAAACTTAATAGTTTTAACCTTTTTAGCATAAATAAACACCTCTTTCATATCTTCAGAAAATACTCTGTCATCAGTGAATAATGATTTCACCAGTGATGCTCTATTACTCTTTTCATAAAGTCGTCATATTCCTGTTCAGCTTCGGAAGTGGCAGAGTAATACTAACCTTTTCTGCATCAGCAAAGTTTCCTTTTAAAATACGGCCCCGGTTTTGTTCACCTTGTGCAGGATTTCTGCGTTGGTCGCTACTACTGAGCTGTATTGTTGCATTTTATGCACAATCTCCCCACGGTCACTGCTATTGATTTAGCATTGTTGCACTTCATGCACAATCTCCGCGTAAGCCGCTCCAATCATTGCACATGGCCCTACTGTTACTCCGCATTTCCGCCCTCAGCCTGCTTCCAATCTTATCTATGCTCCGGCTCCAGACAGAGCCGGAGCAGATCGTCCACATGGGCCGTTGCCAGACATTCCACCGTATCCGCAGAGCCGTAATAGATCTTGACCTCGCCGTCATCCTCCAGAATCATCCCTCCCGGAAAAATCACATGATTGCGGAAGCCCCCGCCAATCTCATAGTCTGTCTCCGGTGCCAGCAGCGGCTGCCTGCTCATGCCGATCACCTTGCGGGGGTCCTCCAGATCCAGCAGCATAATTCCGGCGGTATAGCGCTTCTTCCAGGTGTCCTCCCAACCTTGCTTGCCTCTGGCCGGGTCCACATCCACCGCATGGAAGGTGGTCAGCCAGCCCTTATCCGTCCGGACCGGAGGTGCGGCCGGGCCAACCTTGTCATTGGCAAACGGCACCTGCTCGACGGCGAGCAGTAGGCTGGAGTTGCCCCAATGCTTCAGGTCCGGTGACTCGGAGATCCAGGCATCGAAGCGGTCCCGGCCGCCGCGGCTGTATACCGTGAAGGGACGCTCCAGCCGGACATACTTGCCGCCGATCAACTCGGGAAACAGTACCATATTGCGCAGGTCCGGTGTAGACAGGCTGAGCACCTCGAAGTGTTCCAGATCATCGGTAACGGCAATTCCGCCGCGGATGCCATGGTGCGTATCCACGGCAAAACACATATAACAACGGCCGCCGATCACGGTCAGGCGCGGGTCGTAGGCGCGGATAATTTCCTCGTCATGAATTTTGAACACTGGCTTCGGGCCGGCGGTCCAGCTCAGCCCGTCGTCACTGTAAGCAATGCCGAGATCCGTGGTGTGGTGCGGCTCAAGCGTCTGATCTACCAGTGAGCCGTAATCATTACGGAAGATCATCACATACTTGCCGTTAAATTTCGTTACACCGGCATTGAATACCAGTGCGGTGGGGTAAGGAACCTTCGTTGCATCCAGCACAGGATTGCCCGGATACCGCCGGATGAACGGGGCAGATTGCAGAATTGCCGGAGCGTGTTGAGTCATGGGGTGTACCTCCTTGAATGTTAAATATGGAATATGGGTTGCGCAGGGCCGGACCGCTACCCTTTGAGGGAACCGGCTGTCATCTGCATGAAGGATTTGTTGGCGAACAGATAGGCTACGAGAATCGGCAGAATGGACAAGCAGGCGCCTGCCATCATATAGTGGGTCTGGGAAGCGGCCGAAATCCCGTATTTCAGGTTCGCCAGCCCGACAGTCAGCGTCTGCAGCTCCGGCTTCGTCATCGTGAACACGAGTGGCAGCAGATATTCATTCCACGCGCCGCGGAAGGTGAACAGCGCACCTACGCCGAGTCCAGGTCCGAGCAGCGGCAGAATAATCCGCCAGAAGGTGCGGCCGGGGGAGCTGCCGTCCATCAGCGCCGCCTCATCCAGCTCACGGGGAATCCCCTTCATGAAGCTGGACAGAATGAAGAAGATCGAAGCATGGGCGGAGATCAGAATCAATATGACCCCCCACAGGCTGCTGTGCAGATGAAGCTTGACCATCAGATCAAACTGCGGACGCAGCACGACCGCCCCTACTGCCACGAACATAGTGAAGGATTGCAGGCCGATATACAGTTTCTTGCCTGCAAAATCCATCCGGTCCACCACATAAGCCGCCATGGATGATACCAGCAGCGTGCCAACCACCGCCGCCAGAGAGACAATCAGGCTGTTCAGCGTATATCTGGAGAAATTCGCCTGCGCCCAGGCTTCGGCATAGTTCGAGAAGTGCCAGCTATCCGGCAGGAAGGTGGCTCCCGCAGTCAGTTCGGCATTTGTCTTGAAGGAGCCGAGAATGGTGATAACAACCGGAATCAGGGTGATAAAAGCAAATGCCAGCAAAAAAATCCACAGGATGATATTGCCCAGTATGGTTCTTATTCTCATAATAGCCTCTCTCCTCAATCGGTCTGATTCATACGTCTGGATGCGTAGAAATAAATGAGCGATATGATCCCGACGATGACCGCAGACACGAAGGCGACCGCACTGCCGTATCCGAACTCTTGGACCTGGACCGCCGCGCTGCCTCCGCCGACAGGGAAAAATAATTTGTACAAATACAGGAACATCACCTCTGTCTTGCCTACAGGACCGCCTTCGGTCAGCACCAAAATGCTCTCGTATCCCTTCAAAGCTGTAATGATCGCCAGCATAATGACCATCTGCATGACAGGCCCGAGCATCGGCAGGGTGACATAGCGGAACTGCTGGAGTCTGCCTGCTCCGTCCAGGGAAGAGGCTTCATAAACATCCTCCGGGATATTCTGCAGACCGGCGAGGAAGAGCAGCATGTAATTGCCGACCGCCCCCCAAGCCGCAACCAAAATGACGGTGAGCATGGCATATTTCGGCCCCAGCCAGTCCACACCGGAATCGGAAAGGCCCGAACGGATCAGGAACTGGTTGAGAATCCCGTTATACGAGTTAAAGATCGTGAAGAAGACTACGGCCATTACGGCGGTACTGATGACGGTCGGCATGAAGAAAATCCCCCGCAGCAGCTGTCTGCCCCGCAGCCCCCGATTCAATATGGAGGCCAGCAGCAGAGCCAGCGGAATAGTGATCAGCAGCTTGCCGCCTGCATAGACAAACGTGTTCACCACCGAATCCCAGAACTGGGTATCCTTCAGGATGCGGCTGAAATTGGCCAGCCCGGTAAACCGGGCCGTTCCGAACCCTTTGTAATCATAGAACATATAGCGGAACGCCCAGGCAATCGGATAAATCCCGAGGACCAACGTGAGCAAGGCACTTGGAAAGATAAAGCTGTATGAAAATAAGGCTTGTTTTGTTTTGTTCATCTGGTTTCTTCCGGCTCCTCTCCCTTGCGGCCAGAGCAGAGGGATGGGAAAGCTGCTTCCTCATCCCTCTGCTTTGGCCTATATCTCTATTCCTGACCTTCCATCTACTTGGCGAACTTGCCGCCCAATGCGGCGGGGTCAAAGCCGGCATCCGGCTCGGCCTTCACGCCATCATTCGCAATCACGCTGTCCAGTGCAGTGTTATAGCGTTTGTTCAGATCGGCGATAATTGCCTTCAGATCGCCGCCGTTCAGCATATACTTGAAGAAGGCGTCATCCGATTTCATCCCTTCCGGTGCTACAGACGGATAGACCGGCCACACTCCATCGTGCTTGTTCGGCAGGAAGCCTTCAATGCCGTTCACATCCGGTGTCTTGGCTACTGCGCTGACGGATGGAACCATGGAGATGCCAAAGCCTTTTTCCTGATAATCCGTCAGCACCTGATCGCCGTACATGAACTCCATGAACTTCCAGGCTGCTCCTTTGTGCTCCGACTTCGAGCTCAGCGCCAGCCACTGGCCCCCGAGGAAGCCCGAAGCCCCCTTCACGGTGCCGTCGATGGTCGGAACCGGAGCGGCTGCCCAGTCAATCTTGGCCGGGAACTGATTCTTGTAGACGCCCGGCTCCGAGGAGTAGGACATATACATTCCGATTTTGCCCTCTGCAAACTGCGCCCGCAGCGGATCAATATCCAGCGATTCCACACCCGGCAGCATGCTGCCGTTGTCCCGGATCTGCTTAAAGGCATTGATGATCGACTCGAAGCCGCTGAAATCGTAGCGGGCCGTCTTGAAATCATACCCGAAACCGCCGTAGCCGCTCATCTCCGCAATCACCCGCGCCGAACGCGCAAACGCGCTTCCGGGGCTTTTGAAGTTCTGGGCGAAGCCGTAAGCGCCGTCCGCTTTACCGGCTTCCGTCAATTTTTTGGCGGTATCCACCAGCTCCTGCAGGGTAGCTGGCGGATGCTCAACGCCTGCTTTGGCGAACAGATCCTTGTTGTATACTAGACGCATGGTTGTTCCATAATTCGGCAGACTGTAACGCTTGCCGTCAAATTCATTCAGATCCGGCATGACCGGGAATTTCGTCTTCAGCTCATCGGTGAGGAACTCGTCAATGGGAGCGAGAAAGCCTTTTTTGTAGAAGGTCTGGATGGTATTCTCCTTCACCCGGATTACATCCGGCGCATCGGAGGTCTGGAAGGACAGATCGAGTGCGGTATCGAAGTCGTCGCCCTTGACGACCAGCTCCACCTCAATCCCGTCAGTATTGGTTGCGTTGAACTCGGCTACCTTGTCCTTCACGAAATCCGCATCATGACGGTCGCCGGTCCAGTAGCTGATTTTGGTCTTGTCCCCCGAGCCGCCTGTCTTCCCGTCTCCCTTACCTTCTGCAGCATTGCCACCGTTGCCGCAGGCTGTCAGGCCAAGTGCCAGGACCAGGCTCAGAGATGTTATTAGCATACGCTTCATCATTGGTAGTTCCCCCTTATATATCCCTGTTGTATTCGCTTACAACCTGATTATAGACGGATTGGCGCATCCGGATAAGGCGGGTAAGCCCACTTTAAGGGCAGATTTCTGCAGGAGCTTTATACAGTGAAGGGAGGCCACCTCCGCCCTGCGGACATGCCTCCCCTGCGCATTTTTATTCTTTTCCAAGATAATGCAGTTTGAACTCGGACGGGGTCATTCCGGTATATTTCTTGAACACCTCGCTGAAATAGCGCCTGTGCTCATACCCGAGATCCTGGGCGATCTCCTGAACCTGCCGGCCGCTGATCAGCATCGCCTTGGCCTTCTCCATCTTCTCGTGCATCACATACTGCTGAAACGAAATCCCCTGCACCTTCTTGAACAGGTTGGAGAAATACCCCTGGCTGAGGTTAATCTGCTTCGCCACCTGCTCCAGCGACAGCCCCGTATCCAGATGGCTATCGATATAAGCGGCAGCCTGGCGGATAATCCGCGTGGACTCCAGGGAACGGGCCTCCGTAACCAGCGCACAGGCCTCCCGGCACAGCCCGGACAGCAGGTCCCGGATATCCTGCAGGGAAGGATGCACCCGGTTCTTCAAGACGGCAATCCTGTGCTCCAGCGGCTCCACCTGCCCGTAGGGGAACTGCTCCAGCAGGACCCGGCAGATCCTGTAGCCCAGCTCATAGCCGACGCTTTCCACATAACGCGGCTCAGGCAAAAGCCCGCTGTCCAGCAGCTCCGCGAATAGTTGATCGAGCATCTGCAGGCTTTTGGCAGAATTGCCGGAACGCAGGGCGAACAGTAACTCCTGCTCAACGGCGGCGGAGTAGCTGTGAAGTGCGAGCGGTTTATTCTCAATATTGCTGTAAATGTAGACCCCGTTTCCTCCGGTGTAGAAATGATAACCCAGCGCGCTAATCGCCTGCCTGTACGCTACACCCAGCTCCTGGATCGCCGCTACGCCCAGCCCCACGCCAATGGAAAGCGTATGCCTGGAGAATCGGCTTACATTCGTGCAGCAGGTCTCCGTAACCAGCGCCGCCGTATCCGGGTCCGAGCCGTTCATGATGCAGACGTACCGGTCTGTCGCCTCCCGGATAATGACGCTGCGGGTCCAGGCGGAAATCGTCTCTTCGAGAATATTATGCAGGCTGAACCGCAGCAGCTCGACCTCCTGCACAGGCTGGCCGCTCAGCTTCTCCGTGAAATGATCGATTTCGGCGACAAATACGAAGAAATCATGCTGGTCCAGAGGGATATCGAGATAGGCCCAACGGGAACGTGCATCCGATTCTGTCGTCTGGTGGTGCAGCAGGAAGATGAGATATTCCTGGCGGAGAATAGGTAGACTTTCTCTAATTTTGGCCTCCATCACAGCAAGTCTGGTGGTCTCCTGACGCTCCTCCCGGCACAACTCCCTGGCCTTCAGCACAGCCTGCACAATCTCGTCCAGGGAAAAGGGCTTCTTGACGAAATCAAGCGCCCCTAGTCGGATAGCTTCCTGGGCATAAGAAAACTCCGAGTAGGCGCTGAGGATAATAATCTTGCAGTCCGGCAGTTCCTCCAGAATCGCCCGGGTCATCTGCAGACCGTCCATTCTTGGCATCCGGATATCAGTCAGCACAATGTCCGGCCGGGTCTCGCGGATAATCTGCAGCCCCGCTTCACCGTCCAGCGCTGTACCGACTACCTCAATACCGTGCTCCTGCCATGGCGGCTTGCTCGAGACCATCTCCACCACACTTTTAATATCGTCGATTACACATAATTTGAACTTTTCCAGCTCCAGCTTCCGGTCCATCCTTCATCTCTCCTCTTCTGAGGGAATCCACAGATCCGTCCATGATCCCTTACTTGGTTCGCCGCCCACATCCATACGGGCTTCGTCCCCGTAATACAGCGCCAGCCGGTGCCTGATGTTGAACAGGGCATAACCTTTCCTCGACTGCGGAGCACTGAGCATCCCCTGCTTGACCCGTACAGCATCAAGTCCCCGTCCATTGTCGGTAATGCAAATATGCAGCAGCCCCTGCTCCCGGCTGACCGTGATGTCTATCCTGCCTCCTATAGTCCGGTCGCTGAATCCATGCTGGATGCTGTTCTCCACCACCGGCTGCAGGATAATCTTGGGCATCAGACAGGTAAGCAGTGCCTCATCCTCTACCGTCACCGTGTATTCGAACAGACCTTCATAGCATTTCTGCTGAATAGCGAAATACTGCCGCACGTGGGACAGCTCATCCGCAAGGGTAATCAGATCCTTGCCGCCGCTGAGCCCGATCTGGAACATCTGCGACAACGACAGGATCATCTCATTTACATCGTCATTCTCCCCCATGACCGATTTGCAATAGATGGTATTGAGTGTATTGTACAGAAAGTGCGGCTCCATCTGGGCCGTAAGCGCGCGGATCTCTGCATGCCGCTTGTCCTCCTCCTTGGTCTTCACATCCGCGATCAGCGTCTTAATCTCTGACATCATCCGGTTGAACTGAAAGCCGACCTGGGCAACCTCGTCCTCATAACGGCTCTCATACACCACGCTGAGCTGGTTCTCTTCGACTCTGCGCATCAGCCGCCGCAGCTTGAACAGGGGCTTCAGCAGCACAGATGTCAGCTGGTTGGAGATCAGCCAGGTGGCCAGCAGGAAAACAACGATGACATAGAGGGTAATGCGCTGCACCCGCTGCAGCTTGCCCAGCAGCTGGTCCCGCGACTGCATGCCGGAGATGATCCAGTCGGGTGATACCGCTGAGCTTGTATAATTAACCAGATACTCCTTGCCGCCATAGCTGTAGTAGTGGTCCTGCGGATCGGCCGCTTTCCCGGCTTCGGCAAGCACCAGCTTCCAGGGGAACCTGCCCCGGAACGGCCAGCGGGACTCCACCACCGCCTCTCCTTCCCCGCTCACCAGATAATAATTTCTCCCTGCTTGTTCTCCGCCTGTATTCAGCAGCTCATCTATCCGGCTCTCCCTGATATTGACCACAATAAATACATTGCTGATCGGCGTGTAAGGGTATTCATAAATCCCCCGGACTACGAAGGAGACCACCCGCTGGCTGCCCGTGAACAACCGGTCATAATGTCCTTTGGCCCAGTAGCCGCCCGGCCGCTCCTTGCTCAGATCATATAATTCCGAGCCGTAGAACGAGTTGTCCTGCGCCCGGATCTGCGTAGTGGAATAGAAATCGCCAATCGGGGTAACGATCAGCACGTTTTCGATGATCGGCTGATTGAACGTTACCTGGGAGAGCACATATTGCAGATCCGACAGATGGACATAGTAATTCGACACATCATGGCTGAACACATCGAGCATCATCTTGCGGTACGCATCGCTCAGCATCAGGGACTGCACAGACAGCGCCACATCATTCAGGCGGGAATCCAGCAGCTGTGCCGTCTTGCTTACGGTCTCCCGGCTGCCGGCGTAGGCATTATCCTCGATCTCCTGCGCGGCAATCCAATACGAGAAGCTGCCCATTGCACCGATGGACAGCGTAATCAGCACGATGAACGAGAACAGAATCCTCTGTTTGATGGATATCCGGTAATACCTGCCGGCGATCTGCTGCCGGATCTTACGGCCATAGGCTGTGAATGTATTCATAGTTCCCCCTTCTTGAGCATGTATCTCCCTATGTTTGTATGTTCTTGTCACTTGTACCATATGGCTGCTCCAGTCCGGTGTCAAGACAGGGCATGATTATTTAGCGGATTCCGTCCCTTATTATCAATAGGCAGGGGGCCCTCCGCATAACATGGTGCGGATTCACTAATCATGGCTCAAGTTGACGGGAAGCTGCGCGATTGAGTAATTATGCTTGTGACGGTCAGTCCATTCCGTTTGATGCCTTTCTGCGGCAAATGTTGAACGATCCAACAGTAGCAGAGCTCACTGATTTTGTTGCCTCATACGTAAAAAATAATACAATTAGCCAAACTGACGGTTTCAAGGGCGATTCTATGAAGCATGAAACAGAGATGGGGGGAACGTTGAGCGAAGTCCTGCCCCAACTGAATACTGGCGGCAACGCAGTGTTCACTTATTATGGCGGCGGGCAATCTGGTCTGCTTCATGTGGTATTCCATGTATAGGTCTGGTAACAATATACTGCTTCCATTTGCTGCTTCGACATCTGGATGTGAAGATGTAAAACTACGTCAAAATTTCAATTTTACGTTTTTATTTCCGCTTGATCATCTTTACAGTAAATCACGCTTAATTTTTGCGATCTGTCACAGTTCTAGCTGTTCTCTAGGGTTAAGCCCCTTAACAGTCTGCAATAACTCCACTACTGTACCACTTAATTCACCAAAAGTTGAATGCTTCTTCCCGGTTAAAAGCCATTCATAAGAACAACCGAACTCAGAGCAAATTGAGAAAACCGTCTCTATTGCCGGCTTACCTTTTCCAGATTCCAAATCACTAAGGCTGCCTTGAGAAACACCGATTTTATTAGCTAAATCCGTTTGATTAAGATTATGTATTTTTCGTAGTTGTTTAATATTTGCCCCAATAGTGTTCATTTAACCGCCTCCACACTACGATTTGTGCCAACAATTGATCCACGAGCTTTTGAACCTAAAATCAGTTTTAGCCATTTAGAGTATCTTTAATAATACTCAAGGAAAACCATTAAAAAAGCCCTGATAAATCAAGGGTTTCTTGACCATCAGGACTAAGATACTTGTGCCAAAAATCGTTACAAACGCAACAAGATAAATTACAACTCACACGTAGATAAATTCTCCGCAACCTTTAACAAAATTCTCGGCAATTTCCTTTTGACTCATCCGGGTGACAATCCCTGAAAAAATACCAAGTGCAAAGAAAAGCGCTCCGATCTCAGTCATATACCAGCCTTTGCTCAGTATTCCCCAGACAATAAGTCCCAAGGTAAAGATGAAGCCGCCAATAATTAATTTATCCCGATTCGAGAAACTTACTTCTATCCCATCGTTCTCCTTGATGAAGCGTTGGCGGTTTAGAATATCATTTTGGAATACCGCTGAAAATCACCATGGCTATCGGAATCAGTAATATCCCTTTACTTTTGAGTCTTCCGGCTAAAGCCATCAGTGCCCGGTCAATCGCCCCCGTCTGCAGAATAATTCTAAAAGCTCCCCCTACAATCAGGACGAAGGCGACGACATCAGCAGCATTGATGATTCCCTCCAACGGCGCACTGGCAATTTGGGCAAATCCTTGTCTCAAATCCCCTTGCTCACTGATTTTAGGAACGGTATGATAGGTTCCCGGGATGATGGCTGTTCTCGAGGAACCATCCACCAGCACTTCCTGGCGGTCAAATTGGCCGCTCGGGACAATCCAGGTTAATCCGGCAATAGCCACGATAATCAGAAAAATCAATGTATAACTATGAGGAAGGGACCATTTTATTTTAAGTTTAACCGTTTCCATTTCTACCCATCGTAATCGGAACATTGGCCTCAAGCATGGACTTGTAATTATAAAACCGGCTTTCATTTTCTTTTCCGGCCACAGCAGCCATATAAGCATCCAAGCGCGAAATGGACCTGCAACGGCAGCTCTCCCGCTGCTTCCAGCTCTTCAAGGACCGGCAGCAAACCGCTATGCCTGTCAAAGCCTATATCTTTTATCGAAGTTACACCCCGCTTAGCAAGCATTCGGACAAAGTCCAAAAACTCTTGTCTGACTAATTCCTGATCCTGCATCATGTCATGAAGGAGACGGGCGCGTGATTCCGCGCTGCATTGGTTAGGGAGAAACTGATACTTATCCTGGGCAAGCTTGTTCATCCAACAATAGCTTTTCGTCAAATTAATGGCGATTACAGCCCTGTCAGTAAAAGCTTCGTCTAATAAGCTTTGCCCCGGAAGCTCGCCCCAACACTCTTCACTCCACCCGTAAGCGTATACATTTTGCTATAAGGTTTTTTTTGCCTCTTGTTTTAGCAACTCTAAAGCCTCTTGGATTGTAGCGACATTCGTCAGATCCACTCCACGGTGCATGGACATGTAACCGGTAAAAAATACATGGTTATCATGTACACCAGGCATAATGAACGCATCCTTCAGATGATGAACAAATGTTACCGGTCCTATCCATTTCTCTGCTTATTAAGCAGCTCCACGATAGCCGTAACCTCTCCTGCATAACAAGGTTGAATACAATACTTGCTGCGCCACTGTTTTTTTGCGCCAGAACACTTATATTATTTTCATGATTGCTGGCTGGTTAAACTATGTTTTTCAAAACTTTTTTTAACTTCTTCTTTACTCGCTGAACCCGTTTTTTACAGGCCTCTACAGAAATCCCAATTTCATTAGCCGCCTCCATCATTGAATACTTCTCCAGAGTAATTTTTTTAAGTAATTTATAGTCTTCAATATTGGTTAAGTCAGAAAATATAAAGTCAACATCAAGTACGTCACTATCCTCAAAGATAACGTTTTCATCTATTTCGAATGAAGTTACTACTATATTTTTAAGGTATGCCCGACTGCGAACTTTGTTTTTAATAACATTCTTTAATGTATTAAATAGCCAGCCTTTCGGATTGGAACAAAATAGAAATTTGTCGGCTTTAGCACATGCGATTCTAAATGTGTCCTGAACGGCTTCTTCGGCCAGTGTGCGGTCATTCAACTTGCTTTGTGCATATGCCAACAATGAACTATACATTTCCGTATAATACTTTTATGGTGCGACGTTGATTATCATTTAGCACCGCCTTCTCACCACCATTTCCTTTTTATGAAATACAATCTACTTTAGTTATAATTTTATATAAACATATAAATATTGGTATTTCAATACTACCCTATAAACAGATAATAGGAACACTTTTTCAAAAAAAATTAAAAATAAAAAAGCAACCCTCTAAAAGGTTGCCTTCTTCCTATTCATCATTTATATCCTAGGTTATTTGCATAGCGGCGCAATAGCTCTTTGAGGCGTGTTACCTCATTAACAATTTCACTATCGCTATCAATATTGTCATTTCTGTCATACGACGAAGTAACAACTTCGGTAGTAGTAGATGCTTGAGGTTCATCTGCGTTAGCTGAAACGGTTAACGCGGACCCTATCCATATAATTGCTATCAGCGCCACACAAAGGAATAGAACACCATTTTTCTTCTCTTTTAGGTCCATGATTGAAGAAATGCGATTTTTCAAACCTTTTTTCCCTCCATAAAAATTACTTGATAATGCTGTTTGGAGCTTCGCCCCATTCCTCGCAACAGTAATAATGATTTCCCCATATTGTATTCGCCGTTGATGATCTGCGTTTTGTAAAACCAATGCGTCACAAGAGATTTCACATTGTTCCGCTGCCGCTTTTGCCATAAGATAGACAACTGGATTGAACCAATGAAACGAGGTTGCAATCAAGATCATGGCCTTGCACCAGAGGTCATGCCGTTTAAGATGAATCAACTCATGCTTTAGAATTAGATACACTTCATCATCTGATAGTTTCACTCGCGGCAGTAAAATGACAGGCTGTATAAAGCCAATGAACATAGGACTTGTAACGCTTTCACATACGCATAAACCTATATGCTTTTTAATCCCGAGTTCCGACCTTACACTGTCTAAAATCCCTTGAACCTTCGCATCGGTTACAGGATCACTCCAACGACGTACCGTCTTCATAAAACGACTATGCCGTAGAGCATGATACAGTATTATGATTACAATACCGCACCCCCAAATCGCTGTAAGCACCCACCATAAAGAGATTGTTGCCCAAGCATCCCCCCTATCCCCAAAGTCCATTAAGGGGACAGTACGGATTATGGATGGAACAAGCGTTGCAGGAAGATCCGGCATGGTCACAGGGAGAACTAATAGGTCAATCTGTGGACGAAAGGGGAATATCCAGCCTACCGCAAGCAGCAGCCAAACCCTATAATTCCACTTTGCGACATATCGTTTGGATATAAAGGGCTGTATTGCCGCGTACACAAGCGTCAGCAATGACATAGATACAGAGCATTGGAGCACGGTAACTAAAAATCCCTGCATATCACTCCCTCTTATCTTTCAGCCAATTTTCCAATTGATCGAGGTCACTGTCCTTTACTTTGTTACTAGCATATAGCGTAGCAACCAAGCTAACGAATGAATTCGCATGAAAACGCTCCATAAAGTCGCCTGTTTCAAATTTCAGGTACTCCTCTTTGTTAATTAAAGGGAAATAAGTGCGCTCTTTTCCCTTTTTTTCAGTTCGAATAAAGCCACGCTCAACCAACCGTAACATAAGAGAAATGACCGTTTGCGCTTTCCATTTCCTATCATTTCCAAGCTGTTGCATAATAACATTAGTCGTTATAGGTGAATCATTGGCCCACACAACTTTCATGATATCAAACTCTGCATCTGGCAATTTTCTCATTATTTCTATTAATCAACTCCTTTAAGACAACTGTCTACAATGATATTCTACATTTGTCTTGAATTCATGTCAAATCTATAAAATAGAAATATTTTATCCTATTTATCACCCACAAAAACAATATTGGGATATTTTTGAAAATCTTTGTCCCCAATTCGATACATTAAGACATATATATTATGAAGAAGCATTTTCATAGTTTAACACTAATGAAACGGAGGCAATTCCGATGAACAATTAACGAATACTTTCACGTTGAACGAAAAACCAAATTCCCAATTTTAGAATGGAGGCTACTAATTAATGAAAAAGAAATCTCTCTTTGTTTTCTCGGCCCTGGCTCTCCTCCTCCTCCTCACTCCAAGCTTTGCGCTTGCAAGTAATCAGCAGAACTACTTCGCTTCCCTGTCGGAAGAGAAGCTCGCTTATCAGGATGTTGACGCAGCTCCTACGGAATGGAAAGACGACATCTTGAATGCAAGGAATTCTATAATATACAGTACTTCTTGGACTGTTGATGGTCAGGTTGGCTATGAGTTGCCCGATGGAATGTTAGTAGAACTTCCAGAATTTTCGGACCTTTTTCCAGGTTGGGATGTTCCTAAATTGAAAGAAGATGTACGAAAAGAACAGTTAACTAAGCCTCAAACTTATGATTTTCATACCCTAGCCGCGAATTATGTTGGGTTTGTCTACTTATTTGAACCCTCAAATTCTGGAGCGTCACTACCGTTTTACACCTTTTATTCCAGCGCTAATAGAGTCACAATGATAGGTGATTCTTTACCAGGGACAAGCTATAATGCCGGTTTCACAAATCTTAACACTGGTTCGGATGTAGGTTATGCAAATAACTTACCGCAAGGTGGAAAACTATATCTCACTAAACTGAATTCAAACACTGCATATGGGGCTCGGGCTAGCACGTACAGCACAACAGGATATGCGCAAATGAGCGTAGTTGACGGCTAAACTCATCATCTGATTCTGTAGTGTCGGGTAGATGTTTGAAACGTAGATTGATATGTATGGGTAATCAAGGACTGCTTGTTCATTGAGGTTATTCGCTTTCTTCTAATTGATAGACTGTTTAATGCTTCTTCCATTATTGCTATTGCTGCCTTTTTAACTTTTGTTAAACGTATAGCCATTGACAAAACCTCCTTCTACTTCATCTGATTTAGTCAGATATAGCAAAGGAGGTTTATATGCTTCTATATTTCGAGCCATTGTTTCAAACATCAGCGACCATAGTCTGGTTTCTTCCCCTGCTCTTGGCCAAGTATAACGCCTGATCCGCCTTCTCCAGCAGCCCCTCCCGCTCCAATGTATGAAAAGGATAATGGGCGATTCCTAGAGAGATTGTAACCTGTGTCTCGATTGGCCCCCTGCTTTGTTCCATTGCCCGCCGGACTCTTTCAGCTATGATGAAAGCTTCCTCAGGTCTTGTGTGGGCTAGCAAGATGATGAACTCTTCACCGCCGTAGCGGTAGCAAACATCGTCTGGACGAACCGAGGTAACTATAACTTTGGCTACATGTTTCAGCACTTCGTCGCCGATGAGATGACCGTAAGTGTCGTTCACGAGTTTGAATTTGTCTACATCCAGTACAATGAGCGAAAACGGTTGTCCTGAGTCAATCCACTGACTCATCGTATACTCTAACGATCTCCGGTTCATTAAACCGGTCAGAGCATCCGTCGTAGCCTCTTGGGTCAGTTGATCCGTCTGCTTCTGAATATCCGTCACGGCAAGCAACACAGCCTTGGTCAGCAGATCTGCCTCTCGGCTCCATTGCGGCTTCGCTTCTGGCAATTCAATCTTCTCCTTGCCCATCCTGCTCACCAGATTTGCCAGGTACACAAAAGGCCGGGCCAGCTTGCGTGCTACGAGAATGACGCCCATCAGGAGGATAATGAACGGAAACAACGAATACCAGAGAATGGTCCGAAGGTGCCCCATCAGTTGATGATGGATGACACTAATCGGCGAAACGACCACAATTCCCCATCCGTTGGCTGGAACGCTGGAGTATCCGGCAAGCATTTCAACGTCACGGGTGTTACGCACTTGCTGTTCCCCACTCTCCCCATTCATGAGTTTCTGCACAACCTTGTTATTGCTGACATCCTCCCCAATGAGCTGCTTATCCGGGTGGTACAACAGATGCCCGCTGGAATCCACAATATAATAATAGGAGCCAGAATCGTCCACGTTATTGTCGCCAAAAATCATAGACAAAATATTGTTCTCCTGCAGATAAAATGTGCCGCTCAAAATACCGCGATATGTACCATTCTTGCTAAAAATCGGCTGACTCATAAAAACGATTAGTCTATTGGTGGTTTGGGTCATGTAGGGGGAGGATATGTAAGGTTTTTTTAACGCCAGAGCTTCCAAACCGACCTTAGAAGTAATATGGTTTCCTACTGACCCCAAACTAGCCGGTACTACATTGCGGATCAGCCCGTCGGCATCGAGCACGGCGATAGAATTGAAGTAATTGCTACTATTGCGCATCAGTTCCAAATTATCATCCACTTGCTTCGGCGTTGAGGTTTCGTCATCGGAGAGTGTGTCAGCACTGTATTCCAAACTGCTGCGCATGGACTGAAATAAGGAATCCATTGTTTTGGTCATTCGGTCAGCGTTGTAGTAATTCAGATGGAGTGTAGTCTCCATCAAGGACTGTTTTTTGGACTCGTAAGAGCCAATCAGAAGGATGCTTGAGGTTAGTAGAACCACCAGCGTAACCAAGCCCGTAAGCAGCGATGTAAGACTGAGCTTTTTACTTTGACCCGGGTCGGCTCTTCTCAGTGTAAGCAAACTTTAACCCTCCTTGGTTCTTGAAAACTAGATTAATCAATAATACAACAAATTAAGATGTTATTCGACAGTAATCAATGGGCTCGGATCTCTCATTTCACTGTACGTACCGTTTGATATACGGCGGTTCATGAAATCTTACATATTAAAAAACTCCCTCCAGAGCTTGTGATTAGACAAGCTCTGAAAAGGAGTGTTATTACCCTGAGTCCTGTGTGTTTGAATGTGATTCCCAGATATACAGAACCTTTTTTGTGTTCCACACTCTCTGCGTTCAGATATTTGGATATGCAGCCATGTTAGCAAAAATGTTAGCAGAAAAATATGAGCAGAGCCTTACGATCCTGCTCATTTCACTTCCAAAGACGGTAAGGGGACAATCTATGGACCCTACCCATTCGTTATAAGGAAGATTTCAGATTCGCAAGGGAAATGCGGAAGAAAATTAAGCAGGGCATGTATTTGAGCATTTTGCATTAATCTAAGTCCTTGCTACACAAAGGAATTTTGGATATAAAAAAGGACTTCACCCCAACTTGGAGAAGTTTTTTGGTGACGAAACCAAAACACTCAAGAGGAGGAAGCCCCCTTTGTATATTCTCCAAGAAAGTCTATTTTCCTTTGAAGAGCTTCAAAAAATGGATTCCAAAGAACGTCTTCCCATCTTTTTCAGCGCTCTCGACCTGCGTCCTTATGCGAGAGAATTGAGAAAACCTTCACCCCGAGGAGCGGAGGGGCACTGTCGGCAAGGCATTCTTCGTGCCTTACTCGCGGCTCCCTTGGAGAACATCGATACGTTCACTGGCCTCGCACGCAGACTGGAGTTTGACCTTCGTTTCCGTTACCAATGTGGACTTCGGCTAGACATCCCTGCCCCTTCGATTTCCACTCTAAGCCGGGTTTTTACCGAGTTGACTCAGAAAAGCCTTGCCCAGCAGTTGTTTGAGGATCTTGTGACTCAGTGCCAAGAAGCTGGAATCATCGACGGCACTCATGTCGCCATCGACAGCGCATCCATTCACGCTTACGAGAAAAAAGAACCCAAGCGAAAAAGCGAGCTCACTGGCAATGCCAACTGGGGTGCAAAGTTTGACACCTTCGGCAATAAAATCAAGTGGTTTGGCTATAAGCTGCATCTGGCCGTCGATGCCAAAAGTGAACTTCCGATGGCACTGAAGGTAACCCCTGCCCATGTGAACGACGGAGACGAAGGGCCTGCACTCACGACGCTGGCTGCTGCAAAATCCAAAGTGAAATTCTTCATGCTGGATGCGGGCTACGACCAAATGAAAAACTACGAGGGAGCCCGGAACGTCAAGGCACAAGCCATTATTCCGCTGAATCCACGGAATGAAAAGGAACCGCCAGCAGGAATTACGCGCAAAGGTACGCCCTGTTGTTCGATGGGCTTTCCCATGACGTATTGGGGGCAAGAGAAGACATCTTTGAAATTCCGTTGTCCACATGCGACAGGACATGTGAATTGTCCTTTAGGCATGGCCGCTTGTTCGTCCTCTAATTATGGAATGGTGGTCAAAGTTGACAGCCAAACGGATCTTAGACGTTACGCTCTACCGCATCGAGAAAGCCGAGGCTGGAAGGAGCTTTACAATAAACGGACCAGTGTAGAACGCTGTAATTCTCGAATGAAGACCTATTTAACCGCAGACCAGCTCCATGTCTGGGGGATTCAAAAGGTAACAACCCACCAATATTTAAATGCGATTGTGTTACTTGCTGCTGCACTTGCCATTGCGAAGCAACGAGTCCAAAACGCCGCTTAAAATTTATGATTCTCCGAAATTCTGCCCGTCTGACCATTTATAACCGAAATCACAAAACGGGGCTTTGGAAGTGGTTAGACTACGACCTTAGAATCGAAAATTGAATTATGCAAAATGCTCAAATAGGTATAAGATCATAAAACTCAACGCTTAATTAAAAGATCAGAACCATAAACTTACGCCTATCAATAAAAGTATACTTGATTTCACTTTTCTCAACTCAAAATGAAAATATACTTTCTTCAACTTGCGCACGTGGATGTACTCCGATTTTAAATACTAGATTTTTATCATTAATAGTTCTCCATATTCGTTTGACTTCCACATAATATTCAAAACAGCATAGCTTAAACTTTTTATTACTCCCACAACCACAATAGTCATTTCTGCCCAAATTATTGAAGTCTCTAAAATGCATAGGATCAGTAAAAAGCTCCCAAGCTCTCTTCTCCTTCTCATAAAAGAAGACTTCATTTTTTAGTGTTGATCCACTTACTTTGCCAGAGTTGTGGCCAATATAAATTGCAGAAGGAGATCGCCATTCAAAATAAGGTAGGGCCTCTTGAAGTGTACTCTTTTCTTTCCCAACACATTTTTTATAGGAATTATTTATGATAACTTTGTTAATTTCGAGTACTTGTTCGTCAGTAAGATAATTTATGGATTGAGGTCGAATATATTCTGGTTTATGTCCATGATAGAAAATTGCATAATACTCATTGGAAAGAGGTACTAATATTAGAACCTCAATAAGTCCTAAATGTCTATTACTAATATCAGAGAATCTACTTTTAATTCTTAATGCAGCTGTAGAGATGTACTGATCGCTGATTAAGAAATTCCCAGATTTGCTTCTAATAATAGCAAAATCATAATATTTTCTGATAGTTTCGCTAAGATTGTTTATGTAATTCGTATTCGATAATTTGTTAAGCATCGTTGAAATCCGATTCTCTTTACTTGTAGTCTCATGTTCAAATTCATACAATAACGCACCACTTCGATAGTAATAAATTATTATTGCATTAAGGTAGGAACGGATATACTCTTCAACACTACTTAATTTCCCCTCACCACAATCAACCTGCCTTAGTAAACGTAATACTTCAACAATAGCTGGCCCAAAGTCATCCTCAATTTTTTGAAAAAAGTTTTCTATTGCGTTGGTCGCTAATTGTGAATGCTCATTTGTAAAGCGTTCTGACATAGAATTTCGATAAGGGATTTGGTACGGATCGGCATTTTTTTTCAACCAACACTTCAGAAACTTTACCCTTATCAGCAAAATGTTTAAGAACATTCTGTGGAATATAATGTTGATTTTTCACTATTTCACCCATTTAATCACCTACCATTAATGTCAAATCATCATCTTCAGTTGCTTCAACTACAATTCTATATCAACCCAAAATTACAAACTAAGGCCTAGCCCTTCGATTCAATTACGTTTAAGATATCCTCTATTTTTATCCATTCTGATTGATCTCCAATAGTTCTCAATTCAATTCGTTGTAACTGATAATCTACAGTCATTACGATACCGTGTAGCACTCTATCATAATTAGGATAAAATACTTTTAACCATAATGGACTATGATCTTCAATAGACTTATTTATGGCACTTTTTATCACTAGTAATTGAACCCTAGTAAGTTTAGGTTTTGTACGTAATATAATATTTTCTTTATCCAATAAATCCCCATCTATTTTTCTTTTCATCTATTATCCTCCTGATAATTTGTACAGTAAGTCTAGCAAACACCTATAAAAGAACATTTGTTTGTATTATATATATGCGAACATCTTTTATCAATGATTAACTTAGTATCACTTGCATATATTGCTCAGTGGTGGCGTTATAAATTTATTAAATGATAACTTACATCAGTAGTAGCTAAGTACTCTCGAAATGGCTAAAATGAATTTTGATTACACAAAAACAAAGACTGTAACTCACAACGAGTATACAGTCTTTGTCTTAGCAGCAAGCTCGGCCTGCTGGGTAATTCTACCCCAAGCTTCTTAAGTACCGTACCATTCCATTACATTCATGGCGATCATCTTTTTGACTTTGATTAAGATTAATGGCATTCGCAAACGCTATACATATGACTGGTATTCCTTTCCAACCTTTAGTCTTCCTCCTGCAAGCATTTGTAGTGCACAGAATGAGGAGAAAATAGCAGAAATATTAATAGCATCAGGCTTCTGTTGTTCTACTTGAAAGGTAATTTATAACAAAAAATAGTGAAATATTCCGTTTAAACGGAATATCTCACCTATTGAATTATTGGTTAATATCTATATTTTGGACCGTAAAACATGTACCTACTGCATATTGATTCCTCTATCGAAGCCCTTAGGGGTAACTTGATAATTCACATTAGATTTAACAGTTAACGCTATCAAGATCTCTTATCAGAATAAAAACATCCCCACGATGGAGACTTCTCATTCTCGCAAGGCCAGTTGGCATTGGCAAGCGTTTCCGTTCTAACTTCGCCGCTTCCGGCTATAACAATCCAATCCCCCTCTTGGAGACATTGCCAAGCAGTACATCTCCTGCAGTAAATACATGAGATTTCTCAATATCTTTAATGAGAAGCATCACGGAAGCTCCGCCTTTAGCCACATTGATAGTATCCGGATTTAACTGCTGAATTAAGTCCTTAGTCCTCGAAATTCAGGAGGTCTTTAACCTCCAGCTTATCCAACTTGTTTATGATCCAAGTGATACATAATTATTATATATATTGCTTAATAGATCGATCTTTTGAACTTATATCTGGGATGTTTTGTCATCAAGTGATATAGCATAGCTGGCGGATATCAGAATCGTACTGCAAAGAAACGTCCAGATCAGCAACCCTAGTAAAACCCACATTTTATCTCCTCCTTCACTCTATTGTTTCTCTGTTCCCCACTGATGGTGGCCGAGCAATTGTTGACCAAGTTCAGTAAGAAAAGCCGGGGGATGTTGCCCCTCGAGATATTGCTGCTCCCGCTGTTTGATCAAGGCATGATTGTTCTCTTGAGCCGGAATATACCTTAGGGGGAACCAATCTCTATCCGTATAACTCGTAATCCGCAATCGCCGCTGGTCAATAATAATTAAATCAGCCAGGTTGGCTTCAAGAGCTAAAATTCGATTTCCATCTTGCATGTTAATACTGCTTCCGTCTATATTAACGGACAAGAGTCTAGGATACCCGTCGATTTCGCACTGCAAAACTCCACCCAGATAGCGGGAGTATTCAAGATAACGGCAAATGCCGAATATATCCGTGGCATAGACCGGATGTCCCAGATATACTGATGATGATTCAAGGAACCCGTCAATGGCTGACTCTCCATTTGTCTCCACGCTTCAAAACGCAACACGTAGAAAAACGGAACTGCTTTTCGCATGTGCACGTATCCTTTCTCTTCCCAGGTATGGCGAACCGCGCCGTGGTCAAGTATCAATATGTCACCACATCCATTCGCTTAAAATCTCTTCTTATCCTCATATCAATTTTACAAATGAACCGAACGGGGAACAATAAAGGTTGTTGTTGTCTTTCGGTAAAATATGATATATCTTGTCATTATAATGTCATCCAATCAATAATGTTTGAAAGTAGGTGTCTTATGCGCGAGAGCAACGACTTATTATTAACCCATACTTCTTTCGCCTACAACAGCAAGCTGATTTACGCTGGTAAGTTAAGCGACAACCCGGAGTGGAAATTTGCGCTTCATAAGCATGAAGATTTGCATGAAGTTATTTTTATTGAAGGCGGAATCGGTTCGTTTGTGATTGATGGTAAGGCCTATACTGCAAAAAAAGGGGATGTATTGATTTATAATCGGGGGATTTTGCATGAGGAGCAGTCTGATCCAGACAAACCATTGTTTACCTATTACTGCGGATTTCGCTTCAACTCTCCTATTGCCGAACAACGTGATTGGGTCATTCAACCCGACCGAGAACCAGTCATTCGTTCGAACCATTATTCAAATGAGCTGTCCTTGCTGATGAAGACATTATTTGGCGAGTTTTCGCTGCGAAATAGTGGTTATGAACAGATCTCTCAGCATTTATTAGAAGCTATCCTGCTCCTGCTTGAACGCATGCTTCTTTTGCAGCATCATACTACAAAGGAAGGGAAATCCCCGCTTGCCAATCAAATCAAAGAATATTTAGACACTAATTACAGACGCAAGCTAAGCCTTATGGACCTGGCACAATTTTTTCATATCGACTCCTATTATCTGGTTCACATATACAAGAACAATTTCGGAATCTCACCGATCAACTACTTAATTCAGCGCCGTATGGGAGAAGCCATGAGACTATTGGCCAGTACCAACAAGAAGGTATGGGAGATCGCCAAAATGGTTGGATACGACAACCCCAATTATTTCTCCATTCTGTTTACCCGTGTAATCGGTGAATCCCCCCGCAAATTCCGAGAGAGGAACCAGAAGGATCTGTATAATTAATGATTCAACTTCAGGAGTTCATTTTTCTAAACAAAACCTTTCTTATTACAGGGTGAACTAAAGATCCAACCTTCAGTTGATAGAAACGGACGTTCTTGTTCTTCTTAGTTTTGGTGGGGGCATTTTCGAGAATTCAAGGTATGAGTTGCTGGAGTGGGGTCTGAAAAACCAGAATCACTAGCCTCATCTGCGAAGAAAAAAAGAGCCTCTATGTATGTATAGACCTCGGAACCGGAGGGTCACAATATCTTATTTGTTTTAATAGATTCTTAACTCCCTTGTATAAAGGGGAGGGGTACTGCCCTCGACGAGCTGCGAGCGTTGGGAGTCTAAGCTTGTTCGCTGTCATGTACACCATCGCAATCAAGTTTTGGACATTACGGTAGTCCCGCGTTTTTCTCTTTACCGCTTGGATGAGCCCGTTAATAACTTCAAGGAAGCCATTCGTCATTCGACTATGAAACCATCGTAAGATGCATTCTTCGTGTCGCTTCAAGGTAAGCGTCAAACCTAGCCCACCTGTAAACCTGACGCCAGTCATGAGATCATAGGCATATCTTAAATCAAGGTTTTGGATAACTCCATCATAGGTTTCAGTTGGGAGCGTCTAGCCCCAATGTTGTCAGGTTAGTAGAAATTGGTATAGCAGAGGTAAACGATAGGAATGGATGAATCCGTGTGAAAAAACAAATCCACTACGATATCCCATGTGTTTAACAAGATGAAAAGCGATGAATTTAAAGAAAGTGCAAAGCGGTACGAGAAAGATTTTAAACGAAATCGAAAAATGGGATTTATTCCGTTGCTGCTGCTCGTCCTTCGAATGGTTCGAAAACCAACACAGTTAGAGTTGGATGAGTTTCGAGAGCGATTTATGCCAGAAGAAGCAGCAAAAACCACATACACGAAACAATCGTTCTCCGAAGCCAGACAAAAATTCTCTCCCACTGCGTTTACGATGCTGAACGACGAATTAGTTCGAGCCTTCTACGAAGAGAATGCTTTAAAAACGCACCACGGTTTTCGGCTACTGCCGATGAATGGCAGCGTGATGGAACTACCCAATACCTCGGAAACTCGGAGTGTTTATGGGTATACCACAACATACAAGATTGGGTTTCGGATCGCCAGAGCTCTCTCTTCCCATTTGTACGAAGTGGAAAACAAACTGATTGTAAGCACCTGTCTCAGTCGATATGACGATAATGAACGCGATTTGGCCAAACGCAATATTGAACATCTGTTGCAGTTGGAGTCATCCTCAGTTCGAAATCTAATTCAATTTGATCGTGGTTATCCGTCTGCGGACTTCTTGTTGTACTTGCAAGAGAGAGGGATCGCTTACTTGATGCGGGCACAAGGATCATTCTACAAAGAAATCATGAACACCATTCAGCCGGATGAAAACGTAACGATAGAAATTACGAAAGCCAGAGCCTACCAGCTTAAGAAGCAGGGTAAGATCATTCCGCCGGGAACAGTGTTGCACGTTCGAGTCTAGAAAATAGAGCTGTCCACCGGCGAAACGGAAATCCTGCTGACGAACGTCAGCGCGGATGAACTGAGTTACGAAGCGAGTAAGCCGCTGTATTTAAGATGGGGAAATGAAACTTGCTTTGATGATTTGAAACAGAAGTTTGAGATTGAGAATTTTCGGGACAGGAGCCCCAACTCATTGAGCAGGACTTCTACGCTAGGGTTCTGCTGCAACATGGCTTCCGTAAGGGAACAAGAGGCTGAGGAACAAATGATGGAAACTAAACGAACGGAGCCCCTGAAGTACAGCGAGTATCGAATAAACCAAAATATCTTGGTCGGCAAACTACGTAACCGGCTCATTGAAATGGCGTTGGAAGAGGATGATGGAAAACGGGAGACTCTACAGGCTCGCTTTCTGGAAGAACTACAGCGTAATATTGTTCCTGTCGTCAAGGGTCGCTCCTTCACGCGCGACAAACAGACAAAAGCTAATAAAAAAACCAAGAGGCGAGGGCTATAAATGCTTAACCTGACAACATTGCGTCTAGCCCACCCCATCCATTCCCGTAAATAGACATCGGCTAGAATTTGAGGCTGTGTCCGGAGCTCCTGCAGAGATAGCTTTAAGCGGTAAGATTTTCCCATTTGGAAGTGCCCGTCCTTTAGTTTTTCCAGTTTCAGCTTCTGTTCGTTCTTTAAGGTAGATACCTTTTTAGCCACAGATATCGACTGTTATTCAATTCAGGAACTCGCTTTTGTTCTTCTTTGCGAACTTCATCAACGGCCCCATTCACCATTTTCATGACTTGAAACTTATCAAAGGTACTCTCAGCCTCAGGGAACTGTTCCTGAATGCCTCGAATGTCTCTAGCGTCTCTTTACCCTTTCCTTCATTTGCAAACAACACCGTTTTGGTATCTACATCTACAAATAAAGTGATGTAGCGATGGCCCCGACGGGATGAAGTTTCGTCTACAGCAATTCGTTTCATACCCGTCAGATCCAGTTCATTCATGGCTACATAGACGTAGTAATGAAAAATCAGACACATCCGTGTATTGTGTTCTCGAAGTTCTCTTGCGGCTGCATTGACCAACATCTCCGCCATAAGCCGCATGGCCCAAGCATCGAATTGCAGCGTGAGGTGGGATAGGGGACGTGACCACTTTACAGGAACGAGGGTCACCTTGTGCAGTTTGTGCAGTTGGTCCGAGGGACACGGGCGTGCATATAAGTTTTCCAATTCCAAAAATCCAGATGACACCTTCTTCTCCGCATCATAGGCTTTACATGCAGCACCACAGGACGGACAAGAGAACATCGCGCTCCGCTCGAAGTCGATGAATAGATACCAGGCCTCGTCTTTATTATCATATTCTATATGTGTCAATTTCCATGGTTCTTCGAGCTCTAAGGCAACCTTAAACATTTCAGCAATCATATTATCTTTAGTACTTACTGAGGTTAGGCAGTATCGACAATTCCTCTATTAAACAGATATCGGGCATTCACTACAGTGAGGGAGCAAATAAAGTAACGTTTTACTCTATAGCTACAGATGAATTCATTTTGTTCCATAGAGTGCATTCAATTCTTCTTCCTTCATCGTAAAGGAGTGTCTCTCTTCAGGAAACTGACTATTTCTCACATCAACAGTATACGCTTTAATAGCGTCTAATATTTGATTATCCATTGATTGATACTGTTTTACAAACTTAGCAACTCTCTCAACACCATAACCAATTATATCATGGTAGACAAGAACCTGGGCATCTACATCTACACCGGCACCTATACCTATGACCGGAATCGAAAGTACTTGGGATACTTCCCCTGCGAGTTGTCTTGGTACACATTCCAAAAGAAGAGCAAATGCCCCTGCAGCTTCACATTTTTTAGCATCTTCCAACAGTTTCTTAGCTGCTACTGCATCTTTCCCCTGTACCTTATATCCTCCTAAGACGCCGACTGTTTGCGGGGTTAAGCCAAGATGCGCGCAACTAGGAATCCCCGCACTCGTCAGGGCTGCAATATGTTCGATTACGTCATCGGCACCTTCAAGTTTCACTGCGTGGGCACCGGCTTCCTGAATTAATTTTCCGGCATTAAGTAATGTATCTTTAACTGATAGATGATAGGTTAAGAAAGGCATATCTGTAATGATAAAGGTCTCTTTTGCTCCTCGTTTGACGGCTTTTGTATGATGAATCATATCTTCGAGTGTAACAGGAATGGTTGAATCATATCCCAAAACAACCATTCCTAGTGAATCCCCAACTAAAATGACGTCTACGCCCGCTTTCTCTGCAAGTTTTGCAGAAGGATAATCATAGGCAGTAATCATTACAATTTTATCTTGATTTCGCTTCATTTTTAGTAAATCAGTTGTTTGTATCAAGCACACTTCCTCCTCAAACTGTTGAGTTAGTATATCATTAGTTTTTTATATGTGACATGTAATCAAATGCGGTTGTCCCATAAACATTCTTAAATAATTTATTTAAATGAGTTAAATCTACAAAACCACACATAGCTACCGCTAAATAAATATCTCCATAGGTTTCAATTATCCGCTTCGCATAGTCAACCTTTAAATTAAGAAAGTATTGATATGGAGTGATTCCCGTATGCGCCTTAAAAAAACGGATGAATTGAAATTTAGATAGATCAAGCTCACTACATATATCATCGATTCTAAGCATGCTCTCCAAGTTCGTTTGATGAATAATATTTTTCGCTCTCCGAATTACAGTATCATCTCTTTTATAATCTGAAGAGAGATCGGTTTGCATAAGGCTTTCTATTAAAGTAATAAACAAGTCGTAGCATAATGCCTCATCTCTTTCATTTGATATAGCGCGAAAAAGACTTAACACTTTTTGTCTTAGCTTAGAACTGTACACAACAGGTTCTAAAAGACGTACAACATCCTTTTTCTCTATAAGATCTAGAATCATTTGTGGTTCGATATAAAGCATAATATAATCAAGCCCTATTTTGTCATATGCTCTTCCGTCATGTGTTTGTTCCGGATTAAATAACATAACTCCTTTTGGATGAGATAGCTGTAAGTTGCCATTCAAATGATAATGTTGAATACCGCGTAATGTTACGCCAATTGCATATTCTTGATGAGAGTGATTTTTGTACTCAAAATCGCTAATCTGTGCTGATAACGCAGTAATACCAGCTGATCTCTTATAGATAAATTTGTTCACGAAACATCCCTCATCCCTATATCCAGATCATTACTGCTGCGTACACCATAAATAATGCCATAAGGAAATTAACTACTTTCTGGTTTCTCTGTAAAAACTCCTTGAAGATTGTACCGAAAAGAACCCAAGTTGCAAATGCTAAAAATCCGATAAGGGTTACAACCGCAACACTTATTGAAATTACTGGTACCGAATCATAATATGGCATAATAAAATTCGGCAATACCGTCAACGTAAATATGATTACCTTAGGATTTAAGAACTGCATGAAGAAGCCGGATGAAAAAGTACCCGTTTGGTTTGTAGATGATTTAGAAGTATTCATTTTTGAGATTTGATACCCCAAATAAAGCATATATAAGCTACCAATAATTTGCATATAAATTAGTATCTTCGGAATAATTGTGATTAGAGCAGTATTCAAAACAGCAGATACCGCAAGAAGCATGCCAAAGGCAATGGTTGCTCCGTACGTATATCTCATAGCTTTTTTTGACCCGAAATTATTAACAGTAGATAATATGACAATGTTTGTGGGTCCAGGCGTAAAAGTAACAATAAAACAATATAATAGGAATGATACGATATTCACAGTGAGGCCCCCTTCAATATATTCTTTAAGAATACATCGAAAGAGTCGATTGAATGTAGTACATTATTGCAGCAATTATTATATAGATTTCTAAAAAGTCTCTTAGAACCTATTTTCGAACGTTTATGTTCTCATGACCCAAGGAAAGAATGAGTCTGGCAATGGTTTGCGGGCTTTCTCCGTCATTTGACGCGAGCCACTGATTAATAACTCCAATCGACCCATGAACCTTGTATGTGAAGGAATAGTCCATTATAAACGGTTCGTTCGAGTTTTGCTCAAGTAAGATTCGTGTTAAAAACCCGCTTTTTCCACTCTCCGAAATTAGGATCTGATACATGGTTTTCTTATCTTGAATGATGTTCAACAGGTTGATCATGGATTCTTCAGATGTACAGGGCTTGTCTCCTTCTTGCAATGTTTCCGCTAATTCATTATTAAATTCATTCTGCATAACTTCAAATAATTCATAAGGATCTTTGTAGTACAAATAAAAAGTACCACGGTTAATATCTGCGCGGTTGCATATTTCAGTAACCGTTATTTGCGGTAATTTTTTGGTTTCCAAGAGAAACAGGAAGCTCTCCTTAATGAGATTGATCGTATATTTAGTTCTTCTATTATTCTTAATTCCAACCATAAGCTCCCCCTTGTTCTATCCGATCAACATAATAGATGTAATCTGTTTACTTCATACCATTTGCAAATACATTGATGATTGTGATTGCTTAGATGTGTAGATTATACTGTCTTTACGATATTAAATCAACAAGTGTTCACTTAATGAATCGTTAAGGAGATGAACTACAATGACAATTCCCTCAAATAAAACAAACATTCTTATAGTAGGTGCTGGAGCAGTAGGTTTCTCTGTAGGATACCATCTCCACTTATCAGGCGCCGGTATTACCTTTCTTGTACGAAAAGGACGTAAAGCAGCCTTCGATCCTCCTCAGAAGCTATATTGCTATGACGATGCCACGTTGAAAGAATTCAGCGGCTTTAATGTCATAGAGGATATAGAAGAAATACAGCCTCAGCAGTATTCATTTATTATTATTACATTAGACGGCAGTGTGAGCCGTTCACCAGAAGGCGCAGCTATGTTATCCCGATTGGGTGATATCGTTCGTAACTCTACAACTACAGTAATTATGAATGCGTTTGGAAGCGGGATTCGTGAACATTATCTTCTAACCATGAGAATTCCGGAAAACCAACTGTTGAGAGGAATACTGGGGACATTAAGTCATCAGTCCAAGGCAGGCTTGCCTGTACGTGAACCCACAGACCCCAAACTCATTGCCCAAGCCATTGTCTGTTACAAACATCCAGCGAACAAGATCGGTTTCCAGGTCGAAAATAATAATAAACTAGCAGCCAAGCAATTTGTGGCACTGTATAATGAATCCGGGGTCTCACGCTGTGGTCAGGTCAGTCCGGCTATGTTCAATATTTACTCAAGCATAGGTTTTCCCGTGTATGCCGCCTGTGATATCGCAGGCTGGCCGAATTTCACGGCCGTTATCGCCAATAAAGATCTTTGGCGGCTCGCCTGCCGTGCGCAGGGTGAAATAGCAGCCTTGCCCAAGCATGGTCTGATCGGCAAGATTATGGGTTTAGTGATGGGCCCCTACCTGACAGCCAAAATACATCTTAAAATGGAACAAGATATGCTGCCGTTAGATTATCAGGCGTTCAATCGTTTCCATCATGGCGGTAAGGTGAAGGCCCAGGATGTAGAATCTATACGGAATTCGATTGCAGAGGGGCAGCTTCAGGGCAGAGGTATGAAGGCTTCGAAGGAATTATTGCAACGTCTGGTTGAACATGAAGCTAAGAGTCGAGCCACGTAAAGATTACCTATTACCATCCGCACAAATAAGGGCTACACCAAGCAGCCATTTCATGGCGTTTGGGATAGCCCCTTCTCTCCTAATCTATTCAACAGCGAATAACATTTCCCCTGTTCAACTTGGAAAGCAACACTTCCATCCGTCATTTGCTGCCCACTGACTTCGTTGCCGCCGGAGGTGATATGCAGCATGCGGTCAGCCCGCACATGGCAGGTCTGCGTAATCGAAGCTCTAATCTCCGCTGCTGATAAGTGCCCGTCATTCCATTCCACATCAACCTCATAGCCTCCTCTGGCCCGCAGTCCCTTGACATAACCGTCCCTCCAATTCCCGGGGAGCGCCGGCAACAGCTCGATATAGTCTTGATGAGACTGCAGCAGCATCTCTGCAATTCCGGCCGTTGCTGCGAAGTTACCGTCAATTTGAAATGGAGGATGGGCATCGAACAGATTGGCATACACGCCCCCTCTACGAGTTTCCGAATCCCCCGAACTTACAAGTGTCAGCAAATTCGAGAGTAAGCCTAAGGCGCGGTTGCCCTGTTTGAATCTGGCCCATAGGCTGATCTTCCATCCGAGACTCCATCCCGTTCCTTCATCGCCCCGGATATCCAATGATTGCTTAGCTGCCTTATACAGCTCCGGGTCAATATGCTCTGTAACCGTCCGTCCCGGATATACTCCTGCAAGGTGGGAAACATGACGGTGAGGTACATCCTCATCCTCATAATCCCCGGCCCATTCCTGTAGTTGTCCTTTACTGCCAATCCGAAGGGGTCTTAACCTCTGAAGCCGGTTCGCCAGTATTGCGGTGAAATCCTGATCTACATCCAGCTGCTCTGCGGCCTTAGAGCAGTTGTCAAACAGTTCACGGATTAATATAAGATCCATAGTGGAAGCCTTAGTCACTTCATGCAGCCCATTATCCGTCCGGAACCTGTGCTCCGGGGAAGTGGATGGTGAGGTCACCAGGAAACCTTCATCATCCTCCACCAGCCAATCCAGGCAGAATAACGAAGCCTCCTTCATTACCGGGTAGGCTACATTTCGCAGGAACTCCTTGTCACCGCTAAAGGCATAATGCTCCCATAGATGCTGGGTTAACCAGACGCCGCCCATTGGCCATAACACCCAGACCGGCTCCCCATGCCCGTACTCACCAGCCGGCGCCGTCTGCGCCCACAAATCGGAATTATGATGCACCACCCAGCCCCCTGCTCCGTAGTTAATTTCCGCCGTCTTTTTGCCGTTCTCGGACAGCCGCTCAATAAACCGGATCAACGGCTCATGTAGTTCAGCCATGTTACAGGTCTCTGCAGCCCAATAATTCATTTCGGTATTGATGTTCAGGGTGTAATTGCTGCTCCAGGGTGCCCGGGTGTCTTCGTTCCAGATTCCCTGAAGATTCGCCGGCTGGGTTCCCTGACGCGAGCTCGCGATAAGCAGATAACGTCCATAATGGAACAAAAGCTCTACTAAGCCGGGATCGCGGGCTCCGTACTCGGCGATGCGCTTGTCAGTCGGCATGTCTTCAGGAGCGGGACTCTCTCCGAGATACAGGGAGACTCTGCCAAACAACCGGCGGTAATCCTCAAGGTGTCGGTTGAAGAGATCAGAGTACTCTTGAGCAAGGGCTGCCCCCATGATTTCAGTTGTAAGCTTCTCAGGGTCCCGGCCGGGGCTGCTGGCGCCTGTATGTGTATCAAACGATGTGCTTGCGCTGAAGTAAAGGGTAGCACTGGTGGCACCGAAAACATGCAAACCGTTCAGATCTGCCTTTAATCCCCCGCCTTGGTGAATGATGGCTAACCGTCCTGTGTAATTTAATCCCTTCTCTCCATACCGGACGGGTTCCTCGATGTTGAAGTAGTTAGGGGAGACATGCTCCGGCGCTGTTCCAGACAGGATGAACTGGCTTCCGTCTACCGAAACTACAGAACGGAGAGGACTCTCCAGGCTGGCACGAAAATATTCTGGGACAAGTCGACATCCAAAATCCTACTCTCATATCAGTTCAACCGGAATGCTTCATTTAGATAACGAAAAACCAAATGATAAAATCTGCAATATAAGCGAACGGACAGAAATATTATGAATGCATTTTTAGAGCTGCTGCAAAATAAGCCCTTCGAGAAAATTATTGTCAAAGATAAAGCAACCAGTACATTTCAGCGAAATCAATGATCTGAGCAGCGCATATTTCATTAAAAATAGAACCGCGTTAAAATCTCTGATGAAAATCAGGACGGAACAAATAGATATTATCAGCGCATTAAAAAAATTTATTCAGGAAGAATATCTTGCTTCTTCTCATGGACCTCATGCAGAAATGGAAGCAAATATGTGCGCTAATATCGCAGTTGGTTTTATGACCCATTATATTGAAAATGATAATATCTCAACGGATTATCCTGAGATATTTGTGGAAGTATTTAGTTGAGAAGGGTGTAGCGTTACATTTGGATACTTTCGCTGGAGTCGATGTTGCCATCTTTAAACCTGAGAATCCTATTAGTAATAACATCGTCTATTATGTTCATGGTGGAGGATTAGTTACGGGAGATCGCCTAACTGCAGGCCCGTACTCTTCTCAGTTAGCGCTCGCCACAGGTTGTACAGTAGTTGCCTGTTCATACCGATTAGCTCCGGAAGATCCTTTTCCTGCAGGATTTGATGACTCCTACGCAGTTTATAAACATCTAGTCGAAAAAAATCCAGATAGCAAAATAAGCATTATTGGAGAAAGTGGCGGCGCTTATTTATCTTTAGTGATTGCCTTAAAGGCACGGGATGAGAAGTTCAAATTACCTGCATCACTTGTTATTAATAGTATTGTCGCAGATATGTCAGGTAGAATAGTGAGAAAAGATAGTCCTGATGAAACAACAGTATCCGCTGCTGGTATGAATCAGCTTACAAAGATGTATGCCCCTAATCAAGATCTAAAGAATCCTTATATTTCACCTATCCTTGCTGATTTTAAAGGTTTGCCACCAATGAAGATTGTGTATGATAAAGGTGAGTTTCTGGCCATTGACAGTAAATATGTTGCTGAGAAAGCCAGAAAAGCAGGTGTATTCGTTGAGACAACCGAGTATACAAACTGTTTCCATGCTTTCACCACTACAGGCAAGGACACTCCAGAGAGTAAGAGAGAATTATCTGCATCCGCAAAATTTATGTTAAATTCATTTATTTGATATTAAATTCACCGTACTTCTTACTAAAAGAGTCCGAGTCAGACCCTCTATAGATGCAAGGTCTGGCTCAGCATAAAAGCAATCATACTATTATATTCTAAATTTAGACACAGCTGTCAGTAACTTTTGTGCGGTTTCCTCTGAGACTTTCATGAGCTTAGCTACTTCCGCAGATTGGCTAAGCAATTCCGAGGATCGATCCGCAATGTCGCTTGTTCCTTGAGCATTTTCATTATTTGAAGCGGTGATTTCATTAATGGAATAAACCACATTTTGTATGGAAGCTAGTAATTGTTCTGCGGTCACACTGAAATCTGTAACCAGAAGTTGTATAGACTCAGCATCTTTGTAATATTGTTCCCCAGTATCGACCATCGCGTTATAATCCTTAATGACCTTCTTATCAATGAACTCTAATGCTTTTCTAGAACTTAATGTTAATCCCTTTACAGAATCAATTACATTATATGTGACCCTCTGGATCTCACTAGCCGTGTTTGCCGAATTCTCTGCCAATTTCCGAATCTCGCTTGCAACTACAGCAAATCCTTTGCCTGCTTCCCCAGCACGAGCAGCCTCTACTGCGGCATTTAACGACAACAGATTCGTTTGAGATGTAATTTGCAGAATAGAGTCTGTCAATAGATGAATCTGCTCAACAGCCGTGACTTGTTCAATCGCTAATCTAGATTCTGTATCAATGGCATTGTATATTATATGTGCTGCATCCCTTGAGGCTATTGCTGTCTCCTTCAACTGTTTCGCTCGATCAGAAATCATTTCAGCCATAGCAGATCCAACTTGAGCCTTATCAGCAATCGAACTTACGGCTTGCTTAATCTCCGCAGAAGTTTCGCTCATTTGCTGGGCCATCGCCGCTGTTTCTTCCATACCGGCTGACATCTCCTCGGTTGTTGCTGAAACCTCCTCAACCTGAGTTCCCAGCACGTACATGCTATGCGCAGAATGGGTGATATTAGATTTCACATTCGATGTTTCTTCGTTCACCTGATTAAGGATCTCACGAATAGATCCTGACATTTTCTCCAAAGATTGAGCCAATTGCCCTACCTCATCTTTGCGCTTTGCTATATTCGCAGGAATAACTGATGTAAAATCAGCTTGCGCCATAAAATTCACAAACTTAGAAAGACGTTTTATGGGAGTAGTAATTAAGCCTGTTATAGTGATTGAAATAAGAATTACCAATACTATGGTAAATATAATGATAATCCTGGTAGTTGTAAGTGCTGAATGAACCTGTGCATAGGCTTCTTCCTCCGGCACAGTAACGAGTACTTTCCAACCTGTACTTTGAACTGTAGAGAAAGCTGCAGTTCTCTTTATACCGTCATCATCGGTATAAAGAATTGATCCGTGTTCCTTTACTAAAATTGAATTAGTGAATGCATCAAGCATACTTTCGCTTTTTAGCGTATTTTGATAATTAGTGTTCAATTTTTCAGCATCAGGATGATACATGAAGTCTCCTTTGCTGGATAGCAGTACTCCATATCCTGTTTTCTCAAGTTGAATTTGTCCAATGGATTGCTTCAATGCACTCCCAGTAAAAACACTTATAATCATACCTTGATACTCATTCTTGTCATCCAGATATGGGACAGCGAGCATAATTAGGTTCGCTTCAGTTGTAAAACCGGGGAGTAAATCGCTTATGACCGGTTCTTTCGTATTCCTTGCTCTTTGATAAAACTCTTGATTTGCCAAGTCACTATCTTCCTCGTTACTTGCTTCTATAACAGTGATTGAAACGACTTCCTCATCAGTCTTATCAACCGCTTGAACGGCAGCTAATTTCTGTGATGCGTCTAGTTGATAATATCCTTTCGTTGCACTCAGCACCTCATTAATGGCTGAAACCTTAGTGTTCAGCCAGCGGTCAATGGTGGTAATATTGCTTTCTGCTAAATCCAGTTTTTGGTTATCAATGCTGTGAGTGGTTCCGCTTTCAAACTGATTAATTTGAAATATGGCAAGGCTAAACAGAGGTATGAGCGTCAGCATCAAAATGAGTAGTGTTAATCTAAAACGAAGTGTTCGGGTAATATTCAATTTAGTTAAACTCCTTTTCTTCAAGGTGCAGCGGAAGTATTAATTCATTCGGATCATAATGCAGACTGCAAAACCTCTCGTACCTTCTGTAAAGCAACTTCTACAACCTTATCCATATCATAATACTTGTATTCCCCTAGGCGGCCGCCAAATATAACATTGCTTTGAGTTTCTGTTAATGCTTTATACTTTTCATACAGCACACTGTTTTTGCTATCATTTATGGGATAATAGGGCTCGTCCCCCCGTTTCCATTCTTCACTGTATTCTCGGCTAATCACTGTCTTAGGCTGAGTGCCAAATTCAAAGTGCTTATGCTCAATTATGCGAGTATACGGTGTTCTGCTGTCTGTATAATTCACTACAGCATTTCCCTGATAGTTAGTCATATTTATAACCTCTGTTTCAAACCTTAAGCTTCTATACTCTAAAACACCAAATCTGTAGCCGTAATACGCATCGACTGGGCCTGTATAGACTATCTTTTCAGCGAGTTCATCCCATTTCACTTTATCTTCAAGGTAATCTGTCCCCAGCCTCACTTCAATGCCTTCAATCATTCGTTTAATCATTCCCGTATATCCGCCTACGGGTATACCCTGATAGGGATCATCGAAATAATTATTATCGTAAGTAAATCTAACGGGCAGTCTGCGGATAATAAATGCAGGTATTTCTTTGCAGGAACGACCCCATTGCTTCTCCGTGTAGCCACGAATGAGTTTGTTATATACATCTAGGCCAACCAGGTTTATAGCCTGCTCCTCTAAATTCTGAGGGTTCTCAACATAATTTTCTTTACGCTGCTGTTCTATCTTCTTCTTGGCCTCATCCGGTGTTACAACTCCCCACATTTTATTAAATGTATTCATATTAAAGGGCAAATTATAGATTTCACCATGATAATTTGCTATAGGACTATTAATGTATCTGTTGAATTCAGCAAACTGGTTTAGATAAATCCACACCTCCTTATTACTGGTATGAAAAATATGCGCACCATATTTATGCACCTGAATACCATCAACCTTTGCGGTATATATATTTCCTGCGATATGGTCCCGTTTATCGATGATCAGGCATGTTTTCCCTGCTTTTCTCAATTCATGAGCGAACACAGCACCATATAAACCTGCCCCTACTATTAGATAGTCATATTTTTTATTCATAAATGTCACTCTCCAATAATATTTTGCTATGCAAAGAAAAAACGAGTGCAGAGATGGAACCACGGCGAAATGGTTCGGAGTCTCTTCCACACCCGTTCAAGGCTTATAGCGATTATCAATGTTTTAGTTAAAACCAACTAGTCTTTGTGTTATTTTGTATGCTCCAACTGAAATACTGCGTCCCGGGCGGCCTGGTAAGTTCAATAAACCACCCATAATACCATATCTGAGATCACGATACAGCTCTACGTCTTTGTGCTTGATATACCTCCATAGTTCCTTCTTCTTCTCAAGATTCTCAGCCGTTCCTGAACGTATTAAGAAGAAACCGGATATAACCGTCACTATTTCCAAATGATGAAGCATATATTGCTGAAGCTTTGGACTTTCAATATTACTAATTTGTACCTGCTCAATCATAAGCTTGTTAACCTTAATCTGTTGATCGATTCTTTTAATCATGACATTTTCTTGGACCGATTGATCTTCTCTGCCAATGAAATATCTGTAAAAATCCACATTGATATAGTACATTTTCTTAACATGCTGGAGCGGTACATATACGAATAAGTTATCTACATAAAAGGTGTGTTTCGGAAGCTCCAGTCCACAGTCCTTTAATAGCTGGGTTCTGTAAATTAAAGAATGCATCAAGATATATTGTCCTTTACGAAAACGCTTAATATCGTCCCAGGAGAAAACGATTCCCTCTGGAAGCACATTATCATATTTCATAATTTTCTTATATTTTGCGCCTTCTTTTTCATATACAAAATTACTGATAACCATATCCATAGAGTTCTCTGCTGTACCAAAATCACGTAGGGTTTTTAGAATTTTGAGATAGGCCCTTGTATCTACCCAATCATCACTGTCCACTACCTTTACGTACAACCCGTTCGCATTTCGGATACCGGCATTAACAGCTTCTCCATGTCCGCCATTCTCCTGATGAATTACTCTAATTATAGACGGATATTTGTGGGCATATTCATCCGCAATTTCTCCGGTCTGATCCATGGAGCCATCATTTACTATCAGCAACTCTACATCCTCGCCCCCCGGCAAAAGGGACTCAATGCAATATCTCATATAGTCTTGTGAGTTATAACAAGGAATTACCACTGATAATAGTTTCATACGAACACTACCTTTACTTCCCTATTTTTCTGGATTTTGCTTAAAAATCACTTTAAATATCGGATAGAATACCCAGAAGGAAATTGCAGCATTAATCATCATTGTAATAAGATCTGCTGCTGTTTCACCAAATGAGCCCATCCCCCAAGTATTCATCAACAAGTTATAAACAGGGGCTTTGTAAAACCCTTGAGCTGCAGCAGCGCCTATTGTTATTACAAAATAAGCCAATACATACCAGAAGGCAGCCGTCCAAATATTGCTGTTAGACTTAAATGTAATATTCCGCTGTAAGAAAAAGTTAATGATCTGGGCAATTCCAATCGTAATTTGAACTGCGAGGAAATAGGCAAGCCCGCCTCCACCGCCGGAAGCAAGTGAACCTGATCCATAATCAAAAAGATAATAATCACTTCCATCAAAATTATGGCCAAACTGCAAAATTCGAAAGCTTGTATCGACTAATGATGTTTGTGCGAATATACCTTTGAACACAGGCATCATAATCAGTTGTAATACGGTCATTCCGGTACTAAGCAAAAAGAAGACTAGAAACTGGGCAATACTAGGATGCTTTTCCTTGTAATTATTCCAAGCCCCCACTAAACCCGTACCTGATTTTTTATTATTAATATTTACATCGTTCATTTTATTCTACGTCTCCTTTATCGCGTTTGGTATGGTCTTTTTTACCTTAGCGACCTTCACCATTTTACTTCTTTCCTTTAGTACATGATTGAATCCTTTGAAGAAACGACCATTTACGATCATCAGGATTCCATCCAGCATTGGCATATTCATAATACCGCCTGTCATTCTCGCAACACCTCTGAAGGGCATGTGATAGATAGACATCATGATGATATTAGCTGTACTTCTTTTTCCAATCTTAATTAAGAACCAATGTGCAAAAACCATCAAATGGTATGCAAATCTTGCAGCGCCCCCCTTTGCATACTGGCACTGGGCAATCGTATCATTATAACCCAGTGGTTGTGATCTATCCCATTTAGACACAGGCGCTTTATATCCAATTAGGTTCTCAAATTCATCTAAGCTGACATTGCTTGCTACACCTGCATAATAGGTAGGAAGCTTCTTCTTATCATATGGAAGTGGTGCACCTGTTCCTTCCACCAATAAGGTGCCTTTTAATCTGATCTCAGCACTTGAAGCACCAATATTGATCGTGTACTCCGCTTCTTCAACTTCCCATTTATTTGTTTTTACATTGAAGTAGCGGAAGGTTTTATCATCAAATGACAGGGTTACTTCTTTAGTTTCACCCGCTTCTAGAAATACTTTAGTAAATCCCTTCAATTCCTTGTTAGCTCTGAAAATATCCTTTGACATACAACCTACGTACAGTTGAGCAATCTCCATACCGGATACATCTCCGGTATTAGTCAAGTTAAATGTTACCTGATCCTTGAATACCTGAATGTTCGAGTATTCAAAGTTTGTATAGCTAAGTCCGTAACCAAACGGGAAAAGCACCTTCTTATTTGCCGTATCATAATAACGGTAGCCAATATAAATGCTCTCTCTATACTCAACGCTAACCTCCTTGCCCGGAAATTGGTAATAGGAAGGGGTATCTTCATAACGAACGGGATAAGTTTCTGCCAGCTTTCCCGAAGGATTTACATCACCTGTTAAAATCCTGACTGTGGCTCTCGCACCAGCTTGCCCAGTTAAATAACCATGCACCAATCCTTTAACCTTATTAATCCAGGGCATTTCTACCACAGAACCACAAGAGAGAATCACCACAATGTTGGGGTTCACTTCATACAAAGCATTTAATAAATCAATCTGGTTCTCCGGTATCTTCATGCTTTTCCTGTCTAATCCTTCAGCTTCCGTAACTTCATCAAGTCCCATATAGAGAAGGACAACATCTGCCTTTTTAGCAATATCACAAGCCTTGCTTATTTTTTTTGAATTCTTCTTCCCGTAACGTTCAAATCCCGGCTCATATCCGATGCTGACAATATCCGAATTGTCAAAACATTCTAAAACATTATCGAGTATGGTTGGATTTACGATAGAGGATCCAGCTCCCTGGTATCTAGGGGCTTTTGCAAAATCTCCAATCACGGCAACCGTTTTCCCTTTTTTCAGGGGTAATATTTTCTCGTCATTTTTAAGAAGAACTATAGACTCTTCTGCGGCCCACTGTGCTACCTTATGATGCTTTTCCACACTATACTCTTTAGGCCTACTAGAAGCTATCTCTGTTGTGTAAATAAGCTCAAGCAGTCTATCTACACATTCATCTAATACTTCTTCTGCGATTTCTCCGCTTCGAATGGCTCGAATGATTTCCTCATTGGTCTCGCCTGCTGTTGTTGGCATCTCCAATTCGTTACCTGCTAACAAGCCTGCTACACGATCATTACTGCCGCCCCAATCAGTTACCACTACCCCATTGAAATCCCATTCATCCCGCAGGATTTCTTTCATCAAATGCGTGCTTTCATTTGTGTAACTTCCGTTCAATAAATTATAGGAGGACATAACCGTTTTCGTTTCGCCTTCCTTAACTGCAATTTCAAATGCAGTCAGATAGATTTCCCTAAGCGTTCTTTCATCGACAATAGTATCAATCGACATCCGTCGCTCTTCTTGGTTGTTCACTGCAAAATGCTTCACACATGCTGAAATCCCATGCGATTGAATACCTCGAATGTAACCGGCAGCCATCTTACCGGCAAGGTATGGATCTTCACTGAAATATTCAAAGTTTCTTCCGCAAAGAGGATTCCTTTTCATATTAATACCAGGTCCTAGAAGAACATTGACTTGCTGTGCAACGGCTTCCTCCCCAAGATACTCTCCAAGCTTTTCGCCAAGTTCCAAGTTCCAGCTATTGGCTACTGTCGCAGCAGTTGGATAACAGGTTGCCGGAATACTGGCATTAAGGCCTAGATGATCTGCTGCTGCTGCCTGTTTTCTAATGCCATGCGGTCCATCCGCCAAAAATATGCTAGGGATTCCAAGACGATCTATGTTTTGAGTGGTCCAAAAATCTTTTCCTGACATTAAAGATGCTTTCTCTTCCAAAGTCATTTTTCCAATCAAACTTTTATGTTTCATTTAGATTCCTCTTTTTGTAATTTAGTATGTCTCCACCTACAGGAACTCTCTCCAATTATAAGAAAGGGGATTGTCTACGCTTTCATTTACTTACTCCCCCTCCCTTACATTTTATATATATACGTAAATTTTAAGTTTCATCCTGCACTTTTTATATTACCCCCTATCTATTGAATTCTCCATCAACCAAAAAGTTAGAGGGATAAACTTTTAGTTTAAAGCATAAAAAACAGGTCATATGATGTATTACTCCACATCAATATGACCTGTTTTCTCATTAATATAATTTTTAATATAACTAAGAAATAACGAAACTGCTCTAGTCTGAATATCTCTTTTTCTACTGACCAAATAAATATTCTGGGGAATCTTCTCGATTAATCTTATAATTTTTAAATTTTCATTGCTATAGAACTCTTCCATAAGATCTACTGAAATGGCTAGATATCCACTCTCTTCGCAGAGTATGTGAGCAGTAGCAATATTACTAAATTCATGAACAACATGAGGTGTAAACCCATGTTCTAAACATTTATCTATTAAACTGTGCTCTTTCCCTTTTTCCACAGATTTCAAGACAAGTTGTTCATGTTCTAATTCCATTATCGAAATCTCATCTCTTCCTGCCAACCGATGATTTTTGGATACAACCGCTACTACTTCAGATAATTGAATTAATTCAATTTCACAATTATCAATTTCCTGCTGTCCCAATACGATCCCGACATCAAACTCCTCTTGAAATATCCGGCCAATTGGATACTCATCCGGGAATTCTCTTAGTCTCATTTGGAATTGTGGATACATATTGGTAAATCCAAACAATATATCTGGTGGAACAGAAGGTGTTGTGGAGAAATTAACCAAGACATTTAAAGTGCTCTTTCCTCCACTCATGATACCAATTTCTTTCTTGATATCATCCATAAGATAACAGAGATGTTTAGCCCGTGCATACAATAACTCTCCGCAATCAGTAGCCTCCATTCCATGGGGACCTCGGAAGAATAACTCTGCTTCTACATCTAATTCTAACAGTTTTATAGTTTTACTTAATCCTTGCGGAGATATAAACAAGTCCTTGGCCGCCGACGTCACGCTTTTCTTCTCATACACTTTAATAAAACATTCTAATGCGTCTTTATTCATATCTCTGCCTACTGCCTATTTCCAGTGTATTGATGCTTTTACGGTATTTTCGCATCTTTCTTCTTTCTTTTATTACATGATTCAATCCTTTAAAGAAATGCCCGTTTGCAATCATTAAAATCCCGTCCAGCATTGGCATATTCACTACACCGCCCGTCATTCTTGCTATTCCTCTGAACGGCATATGATAAATGGACATCATTATTAGATTCGCTGTGTCCCGCTTGCCTATTTTCCTCAAAAACCAATGTGCAAAAACGATTGTATGATAGGCTAATCTTGCAAATCTGCCCTTTGCATACTGACATTGCGCAATCGTATCATTGTAACTAAGCGGTTGTGTCCGGTCCCATGTGGATATAGGCACCTTATCTCCAAGCAAGTACTCAAATTCCTCTAGACCGACATTATTTACTTTTCCAGAATAATACGATGGAAGCTTAACCTTGTTATATGGGATAGGAGCTCCCGTCCCCTCTACCGCAAGGATACCGGTTAGTCTGATATCAGCGCTTGAAGCACCAATGATAATCTCATACTCCGCTTCTTCAATTTCCCATTGATTTGTTGTTACATTAAAATAGCGGAATGTCTTGTCGTCAAATGGAATAGTTATCGTCTTCGTTTGACCCGCATTTATAAAAATCTTAACAAATCCCTTCAACTCCATATTAGGTCTGAATATTGCATCAGATTTACATCGGATATAAAGCTGCGGAATTTCCATTCCGGCAACTCGCCCCGAGTTGGTTAGCTTAAATGTTACTCCCTCCTTAGCAATCTGAATATCCGAGTATTCAAAGGTTGTATAGCTGAGCCCGAATCCAAACGGAAAGAGCACATCAATATTGGCAGTATCATAATAACGATAACCAATAAAAATACTTTCCCTATACTCAACAGTAACCTCTTTACCTGAGAAATGAAGAAGAGAAGGTGTGTCCTCATATTGGAGGGGGAATGTTTCAGCTAATTTGCCTGAAGGATTCACATCACCCGACAAAACTCTAAGAATGGATCGTGCTCCTGCTTGTCCGCCTAAATAACCGTGTACTAATCCTCGTACTTTACCAATCCATGGCATTTCAACTGCAGAACCGCAAGAAAGAATCGCCACAATATTGGGATTAACATTAAATACGGCATCTAACAAATCTATCTGATTCTCAGGAATTTTCATATTCTGCCTGTCAAGTCCCTCTGCTTCAGTAACTTCATCCAGGCCAATATATAGAAGAACAACATCTGCTTTTTCCGCAAGCAGGCATGCGCTTTTTACTTTTTCAATATTTTTCTGTCCGTAGCGTTCAAAGCCAGCTTCAAAACCAATACTGATAATTCCCGATTCTTCAAAACAATTTAATGTATGATCCAGAATGGTAGGATTTACAATAGAGGATCCTGCCCCCTGGTATCGTGCATCTTTGGCAAAATCTCCAATTACCGCAACTTTTTTACCGAATTTCAGCGGTAGTATATTCCCCTCATTTTTTAATAGGACAATAGACTCTTCCGCAGCCTTCTGTGCTACTCTATGATGCCTTTCCACGTCAAAATCAACATGAATCTTCTTATAGGCTTCTTCTGTTGTAAAAATAAGCTCCAGTAATCTGTCTACACATTCATCCAGTACTTCTTCTTTAATTTTTCCGGTATGAATCGCCTGAATAATTTCCCGATCTGTTTCCCCTGCGGTTGTTGGCATTTCCAGCTCATTACCGGCTAGCAGTCCGGCTATGCGATCATTACTGCCGCCCCAATCAGTGACCACCACTCCGTTAAAATCCCATTCCTTCCGCAAAATCTCTTGCATTAAGTGCATGTTTTCATTGGTGTAAGTCCCGTTTAACTTATTATAGGAAGTCATGACGGTTTTAGTTTTGCCTTCTTGCACTGCAATTTCAAATGCAGTCAGATAGATTTCTCTGAGTGTTCTTTCATCAACAATTGTATCAATAGCCATGCGTCTTTCTTCCTGATTGTTAACAGCAAAATGCTTCACACAAGCTGAAATTCCATGTGATTGAACACCTCTAATATAACCAGCAGCCATTTTACCGGCAAGATAAGGATCTTCACTGAAATACTCGAAATTTCTACCACATAGGGGATTTCTCTTCATGTTAACACCAGGTCCCAGAAGCACGTTAACTTTCTGTGCAACAGCCTCTTGCCCAAGATATTCTCCGATTGTCTCCCCCAATTCCACATTCCAGCTATTCGCTACTGTCGCAGCTGTTGGGAAGCAAGTTGCGGGAATCCCTGCATTAAGTCCAAGCTTATCTGATGCTATTGCCTGCTTTCTAATCCCATGCGGACCATCGGCAAGAAACATACTACTGATTCCAAGACGATCAATATTTTGAGTGGTCCAGAAATCTTTCCCTGACATTAGGGAAGCCTTCTCTTCTAAAGTCATTTCCTTAATTAAATCTCTATATTTCATCTTTAATTCCTCTTTTTAGAAGCTTTTAATTCAAATGACATAAAATCAATACTCCCTCTCCCCATAAACTGGAAGTACAATGGATGAGTTCCATCCCATGCTTGCCTGGAATAAGAATGACGATTAGTGTGTCTATGGTAGAGTATATACCACTGATTTTTTATTTCAACTAATCCGCCATGCGTATTTCCAAGATAATTCACACTCCTACGCTTATAGGATTATTACTGGTGGCTTAGCACAATTCATGCATGAAAATTGTAATTTCCTGCAGATATATTACATACTCCTCCTTTCCGGAATTTAATATCCAATCTTAAGCAAAACCTCTCATTAAATATACACAGGCTGCAAATCACCAATGTGAATTACAGCCTGCGCTTTTTATTTATTCTTTTACGTACTTACAGCTACATTAAAAATGCTTTTTGAAGGAGCGGCAGGACAACTATAAAGAATACAATGGCGATAGTAACAATGGCAATACCTAATACTATCCAAAGGATACGTTTTGCCTTTTTGCTCATTCTCTTACGGTTTGCATATTGCTCATCAGTCATTCTTACTTTTTTCACTACTGAAATTATTCCGAATAGAATACCTACAGCCACTAACAAGTCAAATGCATAAAGAATAATTTTGTAAACAGGAGTACCTGCTTTATAGTCAGAACCGTGTTCAAAGCCGTTCATTGCCAGACTATTTACGGTATTATACAACACATTGTGTGCTGCCTCCCTAAGCTCGTATCTGCTCCAATCCTGTTTTGCATCCGAAAGTGTGTTTGCAGCAGTAGCAAGCACTAAATCCATACCTGCAGAGAGCATCATGTCAACAGATCCACCAGTTTGACCGCTTAAGTAGTCCGTTATAGCAACACCCTTGAAGCCCCATTCCCCTCTTAAAACATCTGTAAGAAGGTTATAATGTCCGCTTGTCATTTTCGTCCCAATACGGTTGAGTGCTGTCATAACACCGTGGGCATCCGCTCTCTCTACCGCATACTGGAATGGCTTGAGATAGATTTCCCGGATTGCTTGTTCGTTTGACCAGGTCGCTACATGACCATTAGCAGCACGATTTGTTTCTTGATCATTGAGTGCAAAATGCTTCAGGTATACATAAACTCCCTTAGACTGAACGCCACCAACTTCAGCTACCGCTATTTTCCCTGAAAGAATACCATCTTCTGAGAAGTATTCAAAGTTTCTTCCAGAGAAAGGTGTTCTATGGGTATTAATAGCTGGCGCATACCAACCGCTTGTCTTTGTACTAATACCATCTTCACCGATGAGTTTCCCCATCTGCTCAGCAAGTTCCACATTCCAGGTAGCCGCCAAAACAATTTCAGCCGGGAATGAGAAACTGCTCTCTCCAGAGATAAAGTTAGCAATCCCGGATGGTCCATCGTATTCAAATGTCTTAGGTTTGTTGATACTGAGTATTTCAGATGTACCATAACCACCCTTGCCAAACAAAGAGTGCATTTCAGAAAGTTTCATTTGATTAAGCAGATCATCCCACATCGGATCGTTATAATCCTTACCTCGTAAATCAACTAATTCCAAACCGTTGTCTGTTCCATAGGTATAAGTTGAAGATTCCGGATAACTGTTGCCCTCAGGGACTCCCGAAGCAGCTCGACCCGTCTCCTTCAGAGCAGCTAGTGTATTCTCGTCTGCAGTTATAGTCCCAACAGTACCTGCTGCGTCTGTAACATTAGATACCCCTTGCATGGTTCCGGTAGCATAGGTCAGAGCACCGTTATCCATCATTTTCCAATTACTTCTGGTGAGATAGGTATAATCGCTGATAACACTTTCATCAAATTTATTAGTAATGGTACCGCCAGAGGCGGATTTGTCCAGCTTAGTGAATTCATTCACTGTGTATGTGCCAACCATAGCAGCATCACCAGCTTGTGTCATTCCGTTATCCGTTGTGTATTGTTTGGCAGCAAGAATATTATTCACCCCAGCATGTGCATCAGGAGCTGCTGTAATATGATATTCACCGTCTTCTAGAATATATGTTTTTGCTCCCTTCGCATCATAGGATTCCATTTCTTCTTTGCCAAAGGATATTTCTATGGTTTCGGATTGCCCCGCTTCAATCAGTCCTGTTTTCGCGAATTCAACAAGATTTACAGAGGCCTTTTCGATTCCGTTTTCTTTATCATAATCAGTGTAGGGTGATTGATAATAAATTCCTACAACATCCTTACCTGCAACTTTCCCTGTATTGGTTACTGTTACTTTTACAGTGACATCTTCCCCATTCGGGGTAACACTGTAATCACTCCATTTGAAATCTGTATAGCTCAATCCGTAACCAAACGGATACTTCACAGTAGAATCATAATTATAATCTCCTACATTTTCCGTTCCCATGACAACATCTTCATATCTGGTTTCATAGTATTTATAGCCGACATAAATACCTTCTCCATAGTTCACATAGGAATAATCTGTAAGCTTGCCACTTGCATCAGCGTAACGATAATCACCGAAGTTCTGCATAGCAGGAGAAGAGAAATTATCGTATACATAGGTATCAACCAATCTGCCGGATGGATTGATTTCACCTGATAGAACTTTACCCATTGCATTAATACCGGTAGCACCTGTTCCTGCCACCCAAAGGCAAGCATCAACTCCGAATTCTTCCTGATCCGCAAAACCAAGTTCCATAGCACCGGAACTGTTAATAATAACTACTGTTTTTTCGAAGCCTGCATCTTTAATCGCTTTCAACAGGTCACGTTCGTTCGAATCAAGTTCAAGATAACTCTCGTCGGAAGAGCCTTCATGTCTGGACATCTCTGTAGGTAAGTCACCGCCTTCACCGCCTCCGCGTGAGAAGATAACCACCGCCGCATCTTTATAAGCAGAATAACTGTTTTTTACTTCTTGTGTGAATTCTGCTTGAGGAACTTCATCTACTTTCCACTCACCTTTAGCGGTACCATCACTTGCCGCAGTACCAATGCCGCGCTTATGTCCGGAGTTTGCATAGAAATTTAATAGCGTTTCATTAATTTCAAAACCTGCATCACCGATGGACTTACTCCATGAATTATCCAAAGCTTCACTAACTTCACCGGAACCCGAACCGGACGCTGCCCCGATAGAAGAAGACAGCCCGAACAAACTGATTTTAGAACCGGATTGTAAAGGCAAAACATCATCATTCTTTAATAATACGGTACCTTCCCCAACAATCTGTTCAGCAAGTGTCTGCTGTGCTTTGTGTAATTCATCAGTGGAGCTATATTCACTTTTATAGTACTCTGTGTCCACTTCGGAAGTACCCGAGGAAGTAACACCTTCCCCAACCGTCCCCATAAATTCGCCTAAAGCCTTATCCCAATAAATAGCCACACTATTAAGCGCAACGACTACGCATAAAATAACAATATACACACTAGACCATAGGATCAGATAGGGCTTTTTTTTCATCCTTTTTTTACTTGACACAGAATAATCCTCCTTTTTCTAATTCGCGTGCGTTATTCATCATCAGAGCTAGTTGCTTCAGCAAAAGTAAATGAATCGTTATCGGTATCAACTGTAATTGCTACATCTTTGGCTTCGCTCTCAGCATAGTACGGTGATGAGAAGAATTTCGAAGGTTCAATACTTACACCTTCCGCTTTTTGCACAGTCGCGCCTTCAGAAGCTTTGCCTTCAGAGTTCGTTTTGCCAGCTTCTTTTAGCTGTCCCCAGTCCTCATTGAATTCCACATCAGTCGGTACTTTCAAAGTCACCGCAGTACCGTCGTTCGTGTAGCTACCAGTAAACTTATAAGTCAAAGCAACTTTTGCCGTTTCTCCGCTAACAACTTTGGTGTATTCATAGTTTCCATCCTTGTTCAGAACCAAAGTGTTCTTCTGCGTAGCATTGATAGCAATCAAATATCCGTTACTAGATAAATTCCCTGAAAGTTGCTCAGTCGTATAGTCAATGGAATAAGTACCGGAAATATCTTTACTTCCGCCACCACAGGCTGCAAGTCCTAGAGCCATAGTTGCAACCATCACAATTGCCATAAACCGCGTTTTTAAACCCTTTATATTTTTCATAAAAATCCTCCGTGTTTTTAAATTTTAAGGAACATTTAAACAGATTGTTAACCGCTTACATCATTACCTATCTTTGATTACTGTCTGACAAACATAATTTCTAATGGAAAAAATTGCATCTTATAAATTTTCCCCTTTTTTCATACGAATCAAATTACTCCGTCCGTTATATGCTTCCCTTTATAACATGCTTTCCTCCCTTTCACCATCTCCTGTAATTAATTTCATGTAATGAATCACCTTTAATACATAATCGAATTTAACACACTAGTGCATATATACATATCAACTAAAAGTTTAAGGGTATAGACTTTTAGTTGATATAAGATAAAAACTGTTCAAATGTGGATTTCACAGATGAAAAAGAGCTTATCTATGCTCTATTTCGACATTAGTAGAACCCACCCAATCAAGTTCAGTTTACTTATTGGATTTTTTCAATTGTCTCTGATAAGATAAGCGAAAATAAAGATGCTGCAGAAGTGGCTTATAAAGAAGGGTGCTTAATGAAGAAGAATCCATCGACTCACTTATATTTCCTAGCATGTATCACAGCCATTTTATTATGGAGTGCTTCTTTTATTGCTACAAAGATTGCATATCAAACTTTTGCTCCAATTCAGCTTGGGATAGTTCGTACTGCATACACCTTTATGATATAGTTATTGGATATTCACTAGGTATTCACAATGCTTATATACCCAGTGTTTTAATTTCACTCATTCATTTCTCATTTTTTTACTATCTTTATTACAAATCCAAAAAGCTTTCAAAAAACCTATATGTAAAGAATTTTAAAACTTATTAATTTATAATGTCTATCCTAAAAAATCAATAAAGTTAGTAGTAGAATAGCGCCTCTCCGTTAATGGAGAAGCGCTATTTTTGGGTTTTGTTCCATCGGGGCTTGCTGGCAGTAAGAACCAACAGTTAAGTTTCTAGCCACCCTTTAGCTATTAGTTTTTCGTACCAGTAGAAACTGTCTTTCTTCGTCCTTTCAAGCGTGTTATAATCCACGTGGATCAGCCCAAAACGTTTGCTGTAGCCGGAAGCCCATTCAAAATTATCCATTAGAGACCAAGTAATATATCCCTTTACTTGCACACCGGATTCTATTGCCCGACTGAGTTGAATCAGATGTTTACGCAAGTATTCAATCCGCTTCCCGTCATGAACTCTGCCCAAGGTAGGCTCATCATTGTAGCATGCCCCATTCTCGGTAATATAGATAGGGATGGGTCCGTAACGCTTTGTAATATGTACTAGGACTTTATAGAAGCCGCGTGAATAGATCGGCCAGTTGAAATCGGTACGTTCATAGCCTTCATCAATGTCTTCCATATCAAATAAGCCTTCACCTTTTTTATAGCGTCCGGCCGATCCCATATAATAGTTGATACCGAGAAAATCAATCCGTTGGTTAATTGATTCCATATCACCAGGTTGAATATGCACATGTGCTCCTTTAGCTGCAAAGGCTTGTATCATAAACTCCGGATACTCACCCTTAAGTAGAGGGTCTATGAACCATTCTACCATCCAGCCCACTCTGCGGTAGCAGGCTTCTATATCCTCCTGTCTAGAGCTGAATGGTTCACGCCAGCTGACATTGGGAGCGTACCCGATTTGTCCGGACAAGCCAAGTTGGCGAAACCGCTGAACGCTCTTTCCATGAGCGATCATAATATGGTGGGCAACGTCAATGGCACTCTGCAGATTCTGTTCACCCGGTGCCTGATCTCCTTCGTAGTGAGCTTTAAAGGATACACACCAAGGTTCATTGAAGGTTACCCAGTACTTGATTTTGCCGCTGAATTCCTTGAACATGATTTCGGAGTACCGGACAAAAGCGTCGATAGTATCACGGTTCTTCCAGCCACCCAGATCCTGCAAAGCCTGCGGAAGATCCCAGTGATATAAGGTGCAAAAAGGTTCAATTCCATTCTCAAGCAGATTATCGACCAAGCGGTGATAGTAGTTAAGACCTTTAGCATTTACTTCACCCGTTCCATTCGGCAGAATTCTCGGCCAGGAAATCGAAAATCGGTAGGTCTGGATGCCAAGCTCCTTCATAAGTGCGATATCCTCTTCATATCGATGATAGCTGTCGCAAGCTATATCTCCGTTGTCCCCATCATGCGTATTTCCCGGAATATGTGCGAAAGTATCCCATATAGACAATCCCCGGCCGTCTTCATTAAAGGCTCCTTCAACCTGATAGGCTGCCGTAGCCGCTCCCCAGAGGAAAGAATCGGGGAATTTAATGATTGCCAAATTAATTACCTCCTTCACGTGTGTGTTCGGTATAGCGGAAATAATCGAAATCCGCATGCTTGCCTGTACCACTTAAATCCTGAACGCAGAGACCTATAAAATTGCCTGTAAACCTTATAAATTCTCCACCCTCATCTGAAAGATGCAGAATATTCAACTTCGGACCAATCGGCGTCCATTCTCCATCATTTATAGCGTAATAAAAGCAGGCTTCCCTGCCAAAGATGACGACTTTTAACTTGCAGTATTCGGCTTCCTCGATAGAAATTTCTGCATCCGAAATTTCTTCCCACTTACCTTTTACACAGCGGACAAGCCCAAGGCATTTGCCGAGCACCTCATCACGGCTGATCCGCAAATATACATAGTCTTGAGTGTCGTAGTATAATACCATCCCAGCCATCTGCTGAAAATGATCAGGCTGAAACTCCAGCATAGTCTCCGCTTCACAGTTTATCCCTTGCTGGCGACGGGCAACAAGACTCTGGCGATGCTTCGAATTAAACGATTCTCTTCCACTCAAGCGCAAATATCCAGGACGTTCTGTTAGTGTAAGCCATGTATCATCTGCCGGCAGCCTCAGCGTATTCCAATGGATTCCTAATTTGCTGCTGTTGAAATGATCGGTATCCGGTTCATCAGGAAAAGTATGCTCCGGCAAAGAGAACTCATGAATCATAGAAATCGGAGCGTTACCCCCGCCTTTAATCCGCAGCCAGCCCTCATCATTCCACTCCATTTTTTGAATTGCTGTTTCACGACCAAGGATGCAAAAATCATCAGCTACAGGCCTTCCCACTAAATGTACCATAGCCCATTCTCCTGCTTGAGTTTCCACTATACAGCCATGGCCTGATTTTTGAAGATATAACTCTTTCCGGTTTGAAGAAGTCAAAATGGGGTTTTGCGGGTCTACCTCATAAGGTCCTTCTATACTTTTAGAACGCGCCATCGTTGCGGCATGATCATATTTGGTACCGCCTTCAGCGGTTAACAAATAATAATAACCGTTCTGCTTGTACAAATGGGGTGCTTCAGTGGATCTAATCGGAGTTCCTAAAAAAATATTTTTCCGTTCGCCGATTAGTTTTCGCTGCTGTATGCTATATTCTTGAAGGACGATACCCCCAAATGAATTGTGCTTAGCGCGGTGATCCCATAGCATGTTGACAAGCCATTTCCGTCCATCTTCATCATGGAATAACGACGGGTCGAAACCGCTGCTGTTCAGATAGACAGGTGAGGACCAGGGACCCTCAATAGACTTTGCTGTGACGAGATAGTTATGAGTATCCTTAAACACACCTAATCGGCTCTTTACATCTGTATAAATCAAATAAAAAAGCCCATTATCATATGTCAAACAAGGGGCCCAGATTCCACAGGAGTCGGGATCTCCAACCATATTAAGCTGTGATTCCTCTGTAAGAACATGGGTAAGTAGCCGCCAGTGCTTTAAATCTCTTGAATGGTGAATCTGTACTCCTGGAAACCATTCAAATGTTGAGGTTGCGATATAATAATCTTCACCAACTCTAACAATAGATGGATCCGGATTAAAACCTGATAGTATTGGATTTTCAATCATGAGGACAACTCCTTATACATATGGTATCAGCGTTTAAAAACTTCTAACTATGAATTTTCCTGTATTCAGTTGGCTTGCACCCGGCTGCTCGTTCAAACACTTTGGAAAAATGGGTCGGATCGCTGTAGCCCACCATCTGAGCAATTTCATAAATTTTCAGATCGGTTTCGGTCAGCAACTCCTTCGTCCGCTCCATCCGGACTTGCGTCAAATATTCGAGATAATTCTGTCCCGTTTTTTCTTTGAAGAGTTGGCTTAAATAATTCAGGTTCAGATAGAACCGGTTAGATAAATCTGCAAGGCTTATATTATTGTTAAAGTTATCGGCAACGTACTGTTTAATCTCAGTAATAATATCCTTTTTTGAAAAAGAATCCTTAGCCGGTGGCTGATACTTAGCGAGCAATTCACCGTGAACGCGTTCTTCTTCAATTTCCTTGATAATTTGATTCGTACAGTCTTGAAGTTCCTCTTCCTCAATAGGCTTATTCAAATAATATCGTACGCCCAGATACATCCCTTTACGCGCATACTCAAATTCAGCATACCCGCTAAGGATAATGAACTTGCAGGCTACACTTTCCTTCTTAAGCTTCTCTATCATCTCTAGTCCGTCTACATGCAACATTCGGATATCTGTAATTACAATTTGGGGCTGTAAGCGACGCACAAGCTCATACCCTTCGTCTCCATCGTAAGCACAGCCGATAACTTCACATTGTGGTAGATAACGTCGTATTATGACCTTTAACCCATCAATAATCCCTTTTTCATCATCCACCAAAACCATAGTATAGTTCAACTCAGTTCCCCCTTGATGAATCTTGAAGTGGGATTCGCATTTCAACAACTGTTCCTGCCTCTTCATCGGAACGTACTCTTAGAACATAAGTATCTCCATACTGTAGTCTGATACGTTCTGCAATATTGTAAAGACCAATTCCACCTTCACCATTTCCATCATCGGTATTTTGATACATTCCGCCCAAATCAGATAAACACAGAAGTTCATTAATCTCAAACGCCTTTTCGGCGGTCATGGAATACCCGTCATCCGTGATTCGAATCAAGACATCTCCAGTCTCTGTGATCTCCTCTTCGATTGTAATATGCAGTTGACTATCATAATTATGAAAGCCGTGTTTAATACTATTCTCAATGATTGGCTGAAAAACAAGTGGAATGATGGGAGTCCCTAGCACTCTATCGCTTAAGCGAACATCAAGCACAAACCGGTTATCGTAACGGATATTCTGCAGAAATAAAAAATTCGCAGCGTATTCTACCTCATGTTTTACCAGATTGTATTCACGCTGTTTGCCTAGAGAATGTCTGAACATACGGGCTAAAATTTTTATCATTTCGGCGATGTCGTCTTGTTCTTTGACCACGGCTTTCATCCGGATTGATTCAAGAGTGTTGTAAAGCATATGCGGATTAATCTGTGCCTGAAGGGCGAGAAACTGTGCCTGCTTGCGCTTTAACCCTGCGAGGTAGACATCCTCGATAAGCTCCTTGATTTTTATAATCATTTTGTTATAGCTTTTGACCAGATTACTGATCTCATCATTAGCCACTGGAGCCTGAATAAGCGACGTATAATTTCCAATCTCCACCTGCTTCATACTGCGCCTCAGGTTTAATACAGGTTTGGTGATCTTATAGCTGAACAGTATTGAAAGCAGTGCAATGAAAAACAGGAACACTATGATCGACCATATTGTCACATGTTTAATATTATTAATTGTGGCCAGAAGATTTTTTAGTGGAATCTCTGTATTAATCCGCAGTCGTCCGTCATACGCATCTTTTGACAACACAATATTGTCCTGCCCGCTCCTAGAAAGATCAGCAAAGTACTTGTCGTCAATAATGTCCTTCCATGCTTTCTTCCCAGTGGCACCGTCAGAATGATATATTAACTCGCCTTCATCATTAGTGATAATCATCTTGATGTTATAACGGTTGCCAAGCATTAGGAAATCCTCATTCAGATTAATCAGATGGACAGGGTCCATATCAAGTAAAATCATCCCGGCATAGGACCCGTTATAATTACGGAGTATCCTTCCGACCGTAAATGTGGCATCTCCTTTTGAATTTCCGTAATAACTTTTATCATGTATAGGGGTAATAAACAATGCTGTTTCGGATCCCCGAATGTGTTTATACCAGACTTGCTCCACCAACCGATCTGTATTCACCTTATCGGGAGCTTTGGTATAATCATAAATTTTCCCATCTGCACTAATCAGCATCACTGTTTCAATCTCTGGATATTCCATAGACATCTGTCCAAAATATCCTGAAATCACCTTTTGGGTCTCAATCGAATCTTCCATTGTTAACTGACTGCGGTTATTCATAATACCCATAATATCCGTTTCCTGAAGTACCGAACGAGTTATCCTATTGGACTTGTCTACGAAATCATTCAGGTTCGTGGTCGCCTGTGAAATGTACATTGAAGCAAATTCCTTGGATGCTTGCTCCACACTTTTTGCGGATAAATGGTAGATAGTAAAACTGATTACGATAATCGGAATGATGGAAGCCACGAAATAGCTGAACATCAGCTTGTTCCGTAGCTTCATTTCACCAATCCGTCGGCGTATCGCGCTAATTATCATGCTGTCTCCCGCTTTCATATTAGAATGAACAGTAGGGCGACAGCGCACGAGTTACAACTTATCCTTTTACGGAACCCAGCATTGCACCCTTAGTGAAGTACTTCTGTAAATAAGGGTAAATCATTAAGATCGGGACAATTGCAAACACAATGGTAACTGCACGAAGCGTTCTGGCACTGTAGTTCAGTTGTGACATATTACCCACTATTTGCAGTTCGTTGTCACTTGTAATAAACTGTCTTATTTTTATCTGCAGTGGATACCAGTCCGGATTCTGGATGAACATTAGCGGATGCTGGAATTGATTCCAAAGCGTCACCGCATAGAATAATCCAAGTGTGGCAAGTACGGCTTTGGACAACGGAAGCACAATGTTGAATAATAACCGGAAGTATCCCGCCCCTTCAACAACAGCAGCCTCCTCAAGCTCATGAGGGAATTCCTGAAAAAAAGTCCGCATTATAATCAGGTTATACGCAGTAAGTATATGCGGAATAACAAGAACTAACGGATTATCATACAGACCAATATTTTTCATCGTCAAAAAGTATGGAATTAGCGGAGCCTTAAATACCATGGTTATAACTGCGGCGACCATGACAACCTTTCCTATCGTAAACTCTTTTTTAGTGAGTGGATAGGCCATTAGCGCGGTGATCAATAAGCTTAGAACGGTCCCAACAATTGTCGCAACTGCCGTAACCCCGAATGATCTCCACAGATCTGGCCGGTCAAGTACGTATTTCCATGAGTCCAGTGTAAACCCTTTCGGCCAAATCGTCACATGGTTCAGTTCTACCGGAACCCTTGAACTGAATGAAACGGACAAAACTGAAATTAGGGGAATCAGAGCAATTACCGATAATATAATTAGAAAAGCAACGATGCATTTTTGAATGACTTTTTCACTAAAGGACATTGACATATTACCACAACCCCCCGCCCGTAACTTTTTTTGAAATTCGGTTGAAAACATAAACAAGTACAAATCCAATAATGGCCTGGAACAGACCGACTGCTGTAGCAAAGCTGTAACGGGCTTCCTGAATACCCGACCGATATACGTAAGTATCAATAATATCTCCAACGGAATACGTCATTGGTGTAAGCAAAGTGAACACTTGATCGAAACCTAAATCAAGGAAACTTCCAAGATTAATCAAGAAAAGTACTAATGCGGTTGGTAGTAGAAGAGGTAATGTAATATGCCGGACCTGTTTCATTTTAGAAGCCCCGTCAATAGTGGCTGACTCGTAGATCTGGGGATCCATAGAACTGATAGCCGCCAAATAGATTATTGTTCCCCAGCCAGCCTCCCGCCATATAGAAGTGAATACATAGATCCAACGGAAATAACGTTCATCCTGCATAATCAGGTTCGGTCCATAACCAAACCAATCGCGTACCGTATTAAATATCCCATTTAATGAAAACATGTCGAAGGCAATACCGGCGATAATTACCCATGATAAAAAATGCGGGATATAAAGTGCAGTTTGAATCCCTTTTTTCAGCAGTACTGCCCGGACTTCATTAATCATAAGAGCCAGTATAAGCGGTACCGGGAATATGACAACGACTTTTAAAAAGCCGAGAATCAGCGTATTCGCAAAAATACGATAAAAATCAGGAGAATCAAACAAAATCTTAAAATGCTTGAAACCAACCCAAGGACTGTTAGCTATCCCTTTAAATAAGGAATAATCTTGAAAAGCGATAATAGATCCTCCAAGAGGAATATAGCGTAGTACAATGAAAAAAAACAACCCAGGCAAAGCCATGAGATACAACGGCCAGCATTTTCGCGCATGCTGATAAAATCGACCAGTAGCTTGCATATGGATTCTCCACTCCATCCTGTTTATTTATTTGTTTTAAGAAAGAAAAGGGCAATCCGATAGCAATCAAACTGCCCATTCTCCTTAAGTTTCTATTTTTTACTTCCGTTACTTTTCGAGCTTGGCATACCATTCTCTTGCTCTTTTTGTTACCTCTTCACCACCAGAACTATTCCACTTATCCACAAACTCATCAAATTTATCGATGGAATAGGTTCCGATAATAATTTTTGTCGCATATTCATACCAGAGTGTATTATTCTTGATATCCGGATAATCGGTATATACGGTAGAAGGCAAACCATCACCAGCAATAATTTTTACGTACTGCTGAAGATCCTTCATGTTCCGAATGCTTTGTTCAAATTGCCATTTATCGCTTTCTGATGCTGATTCAGTCAACAATTGCTCTTTAAATTCAATGTTTCCAAATTGATCGTATGAGTTTAGACGATTTTGCTGAGTACTCTTATCATCTGGTAATTTGGTTTTTTTACCATCTACTACACTGTAATGCATGCCTTCCGCTCCCCAGTAAATGTCCATCCATTTGGATTGGTCAGCAATACCATCAAGAAACTTTAAACTCGCCTTCAGGTGTTCATCATCTTGTTGAGCACTTACCACCCATTCAGGATTCCCCACTTGCTTAGTAGTAATAAAACCTTGACCCTCATATCCAGGAGCTTCAAGAACCGGAAGTACCGAGAAGTCTGCCTTCACACCAGTAGATTGTTCAATGAGACCAAGATGGAGATAGGATGTCTCAGCCCATTGAAAATAACTTCCTACTAGATTCCCATCCACTTTTCCATCCCAAGCAGCTTTGTCATTAAGAAATGTCTCTTGATCCATTAACTGTTCCTTATAGAGTTTGGAAATAAAAGCAAGAGCATCCTTCATATTGGGTGAAACAGCCGAGTATGTTAATTCCCCATTATAGATATCCCAATCTGGATATCCCTCGACCATAGCCACACCATACATATTGAATAGGTGATCCATCCACCGGGCATTTTGTCTGCCACCGGTAGGAACTTCATCCGCTGTACCATTACCGTTTGGATCTTTTTCTTTAAACGCTTTCAAAACATTCACATATTCATCTTGAGTCTTTGGAATTTGCAACCCTAAAGTGTCCAGCCAGTCCTTACGGATCATACCCGTTGTTCTCTCATATCCTTTAATACCTGGAATCCAGTAAATTTTCCCTTGTCCTGTCGGGTCATTTGCTTTAACTACATTCCACACATCTTCAGGAATTAGCTTCCATAGGTTCGGTGCATATTCAGGCAACAAGTCTGTCAAATCTGCAATAGCACCATTTTTGGCAAGATCGGTTTCATTTCCATTCCATGGAAGAAATACGTTTGGCATTTCACCAGCAGCAATCTTCATATTGAGAGTGTTCAAGTAGTCAGTGCCGCCATTCCATTCTACATAGGGGCTAATGACACCAACACCAAGTAAATCGGCATATTGATTGTATAACGGACTATCTTTCTCAATTCCCTTATAGCCAGTATTTGGCCACCAAACTTCAAGATCAACGACTTTACTATCTGTTGGCCCCTGTGTACTTCCTGCATTGGTCGTTTGAGCACTGTTTGTTGACTTAGCATTCCCGTTATTGTTGTTCGAAGAGCAGCCAGCAATAATACCGGGTAATAACACTGTAATCATCATAGTGCTAAGAATTTTTCTTCTAAGCATCCATATGTTCCCCCTTTGATAATTTTATTTAGCACAATTTTTAGTTTAATAGCGTTAATGATTGCGCTTGCATTTAGATTATACTATTAGCCTTAATGCTTAAACCGGGAGATTTAGGATTTTACTCAGGTGTTTTTAGGATTTAAGAAATCGCTTACTTTATTCACCAAAACCGAAACAAGCCGGTGTATTTGCGCTCCGGCTTGTTGGAATTATATAACATCATGTTGTACCGTTGACTATATTTAGGTGAGGTCCGAATGTTCAAGAACCTCTACGCCATAAGGCTTCAGCACCATTTCGCCTTCAACTACATTATCTGAAAATAAGCTATGGGCTTTCGCGGGCAAGATTACAGTCTGCTCCAAAGCAGTCGTATTTACATAAATTGCCGAACTACCCATTTGGCGGGCAACGACACCGTCCGGAGTAGTAATTCCCTTCCGGATATCCAACCTTTCATAGCAACCCTCAAGCAGCGCTTGCAGAACATCTGCTTGTGCAGGAACAGCTGTATATATGGCTGTCCCCTGTCCATAATTATTTGCGGTAACAGCCGGTAATTCCCGGTCAATATCGGTAAATACAGCCCAGGTCTCTGCCGTGTTAGGTTCCAGAATCTCATAATAATCGATTGGTGTATCCATAATTTTGTCGCCCATGCGGATCCGTGGCGATTCACGGCGGAGATTCATCCGCTCCTTCTGAAGTCCGCCTTCGTTCGCATCGGAAGTATGATAAATCGGGCGTTCAAATGCACCCGCACGGATGCCGAATACATCGCTGAGTCTGCCCGGCAAAGTTGAGCTGAACACCTGGTTATTTTCATCTACTTTAGCAGAATACGCTGTCATAATAACCGTTCCGCCTTTTTCCACAAATTGACGAACCGCTTGGGCAGAAGCTTCGTCCATAATGCAATGTCCGGGAATCAATAGAAGCTTGTAATCCTTTTCAATTTTCCGCAAATTCACAACATTGCACTCTGTGTTGTCTGCCATCAAAACCTGATACGTTGTTATAACTTGTTTCAGATAAGCAGTTTTGTAGTATGCCTTCTGATTTTCGGAGACTTTGAAAGCTTCATAAGAATAGGCAAGTGCGATCTCGGGATTTGGCATATAGGGTAATCCCAAATCAGTTAATTTATCGAGTTCAGAAGTGAACTGCCGGAATTCATCCAGCTTTCTTCCTGGGAGACCATCATGGTCCAACAATCCGTAAAAATATTGTTCTTCACCACCCAACATTGATCGCCATGTCCAGGCACATATAGTCTCTGCACGAAATAATAAAGCCAGATAGGCATACATTCTTAGCACACCTTTTGGTGGAGCATATGCCCCAAACGACCCTGTTTGAAATTCCAGACACCAAATTGGCTTGTCCATCTCGCCTATCCTATGGTTCATTGTAAAGCAGGTTCCGTGAAGAGCGTTTCTATCTTCCGGATTGACACCAGGATAAAATCCAACTCCTGGAATATCAAATGTGCTTCTATAAGCCTTTAAATAATCAAATCCATAGCCTGGATGTTCTCCCCAGTGATTGGTCGACTCTCTGGCATTCGGGGCAATCCTGCGGACTATATCCCTTAATCCCTTTAGATAAACTAGCTGTTCGTCCGAGAAAAACCGCCACATGTCCAGCATTCTCTCTGGAGCTCCATTCATCGCACCTGCCACAGGGAACTCTGCATCCTCGAAGCTGTTCAATTTGCGTGACCATCGATGCGCAGCCCAGCAAAGATTTAAGTGCTCAATCGTAACATACTTTTCTCTCAGCCATCCCACATAACGCCGACGTGCCTCTTCTGAGAAGCTCGGCGTTCCGCTACCCACCTCATTACATAGTCCCAATGCATAAAGGGCTGGAGCATCTGCGTAGCGTTTGCTTATTACTTCGGCAAAACGGTAGGCATATTTCTGGAAATCCGGATTTCCCACATCATCCATATACCGATGAACTGCAGCAAGCCGGTTACCGTTTCGATCCGAAAGGTCAATTCCTGGATATTTCTTGTGCAACCAAGTCGGTGCAGGACGAGTTGCAATATCAAGCACAACCTTGATTCCAGCTTCCACAAATAGTTCCATCACTTCATCAAACCATTCGAACGTGAAATTCCCTTCCGAAGGTTCAAAGCTGTCCCAACATAGATGCCCCAAGCGAACGAGATTGAATCCGGATTCCTTCATCAATTGAATATCAACTGGCCAGCGTTCCCGAGGCCAATCATGCGGATGGTAGTTCGTTCCTACATTAATCAATTGTTTCACCTCATTAACTTAATAGTCTAGTTTCAATATATAATCGTCCTTTCACATAATAACAGAGCGCTTACATACTTATAACTGACAGAGTTAGGGACTTTCTAGGGTATTTTTTTGATTTTAATTTTCACCTGAGTTTTAATAGATTCTGTTCAAAACACCTCACACTAATCCTCCATCAAATGTATTTAGAAGAGAATTATTGGCGTAATCTCAATGAACTTTATTATGTTCTTTCCTTAACTTGGTATATAATCCCTCTTTTTTTAAGCCATCCAATAACTATGGCATCCATGAAAACCGTATAGCTCCCCTTCAAAATCCCATATTTAGATACACCGTGTTTTCTTTTTTGATGGGTTACCGTTACTTCAATAACAGAGAACCCGTTCATCTTGGCTAGTGTCGGCAGAAAACGGTGCATCCCATTGTATAAATGAAAGCTATCTGCCACTTCTCGCGTGAACAGTTTCAGGGGACATGCAGGATCATAAATCGCTTCTCCAGTGATCCAATTACGGATTCGATTTCCGATACGAGAGGATATTTTTTTAAGTCTGGCATCTTTTAGATCTATGCGTCTTCCGTTTACAAAATCAATTTTATCGATAAATGGCATCAGCCGGAAGATATCCCGGGGATCTGTCTGTAAATCGGCATCCATAAGGGTAATTAACTCCCCTCTGGAACTTTTTATTCCGGCATAAATGGCTGCCGTTTGCCCGTGGTTTTTTTTGGAAATGAATAACTCTTATATTTGAATCCATCCGGGCGATTTCATTCAACAGTATAGAACTTCGGTCCTTGCTTCCATCATTCACCAACACGATTTCATAATTTTCAATCTTTCCTTTCAATGCGTCAGTGATACTCAAATAAAGATCGTATATATTTTCCTCTTCGTTATAGACAGGCACGACGACTGAAAGATAGATCATTGGGAACACCTCAATTTCTGAATTGGATGATGAAAAACAGCTCCGCATTATTTTTCTTCTCCATCATTCGGCAGTTGAAGCAGATAGCTGTTGGACAGCTCGAGCAAATGCAGACCCGTGGCAAACTGCGCTTCGTTCGAACCGTTCGTAGTAATCGTGTTGTCACTTAAGCTGTAGTTGTTCCCATCGGTATAATCATTGCCCGTGACATAAATACTCTGTTCATTCACGAAAGACCCTGTCGGTAAAAAGTGTCTGAGGGGGATCAAATTACTCTCTTGATTGAACAGGTCCTGACCGAAATGCAGCTGATTCTGCATAGATACGCCGAGCAGATTGGCTAACGTCGGCATAATGTCGATCTGACTACCCGTACCCTCCATAACGGATGGAAGCTTCGCGCCGGGAGAATGAACAATGAACGGAATGTTGAACATGTCTGAATAGCCGTATTCATGCCCGATTAGCGATTTTATCAGATCATTTTCCTCCCCGGTAAGGCTATACATTGGAACACCCTGATGGTCACCGTAGAATACAACCAGGCTATCATCCCAAAGTCCTCTGGTCTTCAGCTCTTCCAGAAACTCACCCATTGCATAGTCCGCATAATTCTGGGCCCTAATATATTCTCCAAGCAGTGTCCCCTCGTAATCTTTAGGCAATTCCATTTTGTATTTCTCTTCTGGGATATGGAAGGGATGATGCGCGCTCATAGAGATGATCATGGCATAGAAAGGCTGATCCCGGCTATCCATCTTTACTAGCTCCGGTATGGTCTTGGCAAACAGCATCTCGTCCGAAGAACCGAAAGCGATATGATCCTCGTCTCCGTAGAAGGACTGGTCATAATATTGATCAAAGTCGATGGCTTTGTATAAATCCTTACGATTCCAAAAGTCGACATTGTTGGTATGGAACGTAGCTGTGAAATAATCATTACCGCCAAGCAGTCGTGGCAGACTCGGCAATGCTTTGTTCATATATTCGGATGAGGTAGCTGGTTCATTCTCAGGTACATAAAATGAGGTGTTAACGACAAACTCGGCATCTGAGGTTGTCCCTTGGCCCGCATTCGTATAAAAGCTGCTGAAGTACGTGTTTTCCTTAGCCAGCTTGTTCAGATTAGGGGTAACCTCCTGTCCACCGACCCTTAGCCCTATTAGGAAATTTTGAAAGGATTCCATTTGAACGATAATCAGGTTTTTGCCTTTATCTGTACCCCAGTACTCAGGTGCGCTCAGGTTATCAATACCTTTCAACTGATCAACGGCCTGTTGTGTGATTTCTTTGGAATCAATGAGTTCTTCCTTCCCGGTAGTGTCTACAATAATCTTATATACTTCATAGTTCAGTATCCCCATACTTTTTGCCTTTTTTATCTCATTCATACTGGCATGGATAGGCCAGATATTGAAGGTACAGAGTCCGAGAGACACAACCATCATGCCAATCAGAGCCTTACGGCTCATACGGGTTAAGCCTTTTTCCTTCCATCTGGTAATATACTTAGGACAAAACATAACAAATACAAAGTATAAGATGTCCACAAAGATGAAGAGATAGTAAGGGGAGATCAATGAATATGTGCTTTCTCCTACGTTGGTAACTTTTTTTGCCTGCTGCAGGGCATGATAGGTGGCAATTACACCGTAGTATTTGTAATACATCAGAACGGCGAAGTAGATTATCGTAATCAAAAAATTAGCAATCATATAATACAGGAGCTTTCGTTTAGCCGCAAACCACTCAATTAGACAGAATACTATGATGAAGAATGGAAATTCTGTCAGCACCATATTCCAATTCGGACTATCATTAAACACTACAAACCAGGCCACCGCACTCTTCATTAACAAGATCAAACTAAATTGGAACAGTAGTTTGTGTCTTAGTCTTAATAAGTTTTCCATAATACCATTCCCTTAAAATCATTGTAATTTCACCTTTTAAGCGACACGCTTTTTAGAAGACTATACACATTATTTTATAGTCCAAAATAAATTCTGACATCGTCCAAAGGTGCAGAAAGGATCTGCACCTTTGGGCAAATGCAAAATAGGGCCCCTTTTGAAGCAATACCTAACGCTTCAAAGAGGCCCTCTTATATTTTTCACACACGCAAAAAAAAAGCAAAAGATACTTTTATCAATCGCATTTGATAGATGTTTCCTGGCAACAAAAGTTATAATCACAGTCGCTTCACAGATATACGGATCGTTGCGACCCAGAAGTTGTTCTAATAAGCTGTCCAGCCTGCATCGGCCGTAACCGTTGTCCCGTTGACAAAGCTCGAATCATCCGATGCCAGGAATAAAGCAACCTTCGCGATATCTTCTGGTTGTCCTAATCCTGGATTGATAGCCATTCCAATCGAGGCACGTTCTGCTCCGAATGGATTCGGCGCTTGTAGCGAGGCACCGATATTTGTGTTCACGGCACCTGGAGCTATTGCATTACAGCGAATACCGAGTTTTGCATATTGAAAGCCGACGTTCTTCGTAAAGCCTACGACTGCATGCTTGGAAGCGGTATAAGCTGCACCTGCACGCGAACCGAAGAGCCCTCCTGCGGAAGCAATATTTACGATGACTCCCTTCTTCTTTTCCGTGAAGATAGGAAGAACCTTGCGTGTGGTCCTCATAGGTCCGGTCGTATTCACTGCAAATACCCTATCCCATAAGTCATCCGTGATATCCCCTGCCGGAACGAAATTATCCATTATTCCAGCATTATTAACCAAAATATCCACCGTCCCGAACTTTTTGAATGCAGTATCGATCAATCGCTGGACGTCCTCTTCTACGGCGACATTTGTCACGACTGCAATTGCATTCCCGCCTCTAGCTATAATTCCTTCCACCACCTTGGCCGCAGAATCGAGGTTAAGATCTGAAACGATCACCTGGGCTCCTTCTTCGGCGAAGAGCTCAGCAATGGCCTTCCCCATGCCTGACGCTGCCCCTGTCACAACTGCTACTTGTCCTGAGAGCTTCATATTTAACCAACCTCATGATAAGCTAATCGTAGAAATTTCTACTTATTCCTGCTGATACCCATCACCGCAAACATATCAAGTGGCTTATCCTCCAGCGGAACATAATCAAAATAGTCGAAGTAAGCAGGTGACTGCGCGTCTTTTCCATTCCCGGTTGCATACATGGCTACGTAGACGCCAGTAAATCCGCCTGTAATTTCCTTTGTAAGAAAAGCAACTTCGCCTTGACCGAACGGCTTGGGCTCGCTGCCTGGATTGGAATAGGTAAAGGTATACCATAATTCATCTGCCGAAACTCCGAAGACAACTGTCTCCTCGTCATATTCAATCTCGGCAACAGTGCTTATCATTCCTCCGATCCTCTTCCTAAGTATAAGCTTCGTTAGTCCTTTATCCATTATTTTAGCGATTTCGTAATGGAACTTCTCGTTCATAAAGATCGTAAGTCCAGCTTCTTCGCCTTCTGATAAAGGCCGAAATGACAGTAGGACCGATATCTCGCAATTTTTGTGTTGCTGCCTGCGTCCGATGAATGCAGGTGATTCCTTGTCATTCAAAGTCGTAGCCTGTCCATTCAGTGTTAGCCATCCAGGACGATCTGTCAGTGACCAGGAACCAGGTACTGGATTCCGATAGAAATTCCATTCAGGTGACAACATATAGGCATTAAAATCTTCCCGGCTCTCCGGTTCTTCAGGTTCTCCAAGCGGCAGACCGCCTGCGTCGTGTTCGATCTCTGCAATCCCGTTATTTCCGATGATTGGCCATCCGGCGTCGGTCCAACATACTGGTGCCAGATTGGTCTCACGGCCCAAGTGATGCCGCTTTGCATTCCCGACAGGCCGAATACCCAGAAATACAGACCACCAACTCCCATCAGCGGCTTGCACGAGATCTGCATGGCCTGTTGCTTGAATCGGCTTTGACGTACTTCGATTCGACAATATCGGATTGTTAGGGTTACACTCGTAGGGACCATACGGATGAAGGGAACGTGCAATGGTCTCCATATGTCCGTATTCCGTACCGCCCTCTGCAACCATAAGGTAGTACCATTCATTAATTTGATATAAATGGGGTCCTTCTGGATGACTGCCCCCGGTACCTTCCCAAATCAGTTTTCTCTTTGTCAGCAGTTTACCTGTCTCCATGTCAAGCTCAGCCTGGTAAATGCCGGCATGCTCTCCGTTGAAGTTCGCCGTGCCAGTCACATACACAGTACCGTCCTCATCGAATAACAGGGACGGATCGACTCCCCCCCATCCCTCAAGATAGACGGGATCCGAGACCATGGCCCCGCCGGTTGTTCCGTCCATACGAAAAAGGTTTCCTGTAGTGAAATGTTCGTCGTAATCATGTAGTATCTGCCTCTATGATAGCGGAGCGTAGGTGCGTAGATCCCCTGTGACCATCCTGGAGGCAGTTGGCGGGCAAGAGGAAGCTGGCTTTCCCGTGTCAGGACATGTCCCAGTTGACGCCAATTCACCAAGTCCTTGCTATGGAAAATCGGTACACCAGGAAAGTATTCGAACGAGCTCGTGACCAGGTAATAATCCTCTCCGACACGGCATACGCTTGGGTCTGGATGAAAGCCTGGAATGACAGGATTATTGAATTTCATTGATTTCTCTCCTTCGCAATGCTTGTATTTCCCCCTATGAGCAGGCTAGTTTTATGAATACATTATATGTTAGAGACGCTGGAATTTATTGACCAACGTCTCTTACTCTCGCGTTTATTTTAGTCGTTTGCTTTATACCCAAAATTAGGAATTGCTTGCCATCTTCTGCGCAGTTCATGGGCGGCTGCCTTTGGCTTTCGATCCCGTGTAAAGACACCCTTTTTATTTCCCTGTACCCTTACTACACCTTGGCTGGTCTGGAAGTCGGCAAAGTTCCACACATGTTCTCCGACAAAAGCTTCATATTCATCGAAGACCTCATGGTTCGCCCGTAAATATTCGACTTGGTATTCTTCCGTAAACATGACGGGATCTACATCATGCAGGCCAGCAATCGTATCCGCCCCGTATTCCGTCATCATAATCGGTTTGCCGGGACAGCGTTCAATCCAACTATTCAGTTCTTGCCGCAACACGGCTTTGGCTGTCTCAAAATCACCACCAAACACATACCAGCCATAATAACGATTAAGGCACAGTACATCGACGAATTCAGCCACTTTATCAATATCCGGGGTAGCCATCATAATATTAACGATCGTAACGGGCCGGGTTTGTGGATCCAATTCCTTAGCCAATTCCACGAGCGGTCTAAAGTACTCCTCAGCTCCATCCTCCTCGGAAGCTGGTTCATTCGCTATGCACCACATAACCACACTAGGATGATTCTTATCACGCGCAATCATTTCTTGCACCACTTGCCGATGAATCTCTTGTGTATTAATCGTGTCCCAAGTATTCCGCTTGGCTCCTTGCTTGGGGGTTATGGCAAAGCTGAGGTGTAACCCGACAGCAGGAGTCTCATCAATAACAACGATTCCCTCTTTGTCCGCAAGTCGCATAATTTCTTCTGAATAAGGATAGTGTGCAGTGCGGAATGAGTTGGCTCCGATCCATTTCATTAATCGAAAATCCATGACGTTCGCTGCTTCGTTTAGGCCTCTGCCATTGATTGGTGTATCCTCATGTTTGCCGAAGCCCTTGAAGTAGAAGGGTTTATTATTGATAAGGAATTTACCATCTTTTACTTCAATCGTACGTACCCCGAAAGGCTGCTCATAAGTGTCGACAACTTGTCCCTCCTGCAGGATTTCTAGCTTGAGTTGATAAAGGTATGATTTTAGCGGTTCCCAAAGCTTAACGTGTTCAAGTTGAATAGTACCGCATATTCCATTGCATTCTCCAACCGTCGCTCCAGACTGATCAATGCATATGGCCTTAACCTCAGCCTCTCCTTTAATTAACGCTTTATATTTAACGATTCCTGTAGCCTCGTTCAATTCTGTCACTATACTAACATCTTGAATGTAAGCATTCTTGGGGGTTGTATAAATCTTAACCGGTCTATGAATCCCAGCATAATTGAAAAAGTCAAAATAAGGGCTATTCTTGATGACCTTTCCTCCGCCCGGAACTTCCATCTCGTTGTAATCCCCCATCGGAAGCGTTGTTTCGTCAACAATGTTGTTAACCGCAACTGTAAGTCGGTTTTTACCGGCTTGCAGATACGGATTGATTTCAACTTCAAAAGGCGTAAATCCACCAATATGCTCGATGACAAGCTTCCCGTTAAGGTATACTTTGGCCTTATGTGTAGCAGATCCAAATCGTAGCATAATTCGTTCCGAGAACAGTAGACTCGGCACCGTAACATTCCTCTCGTACCATACCCAGCCCACATGGTTGCGAATGTCACCGGTAACCCCCGTATCATTGAAAGAGGACGGAACGGACATAGAGATTGTATCCGTTAGCTGCTCGTTATACCATTCTTCTTGAAAACCTTTACTTGAATCCAGTTTAAAATTCCAAATCCCGCATAAATCAATAATGCAACGTGTGTCGGTTACGATAGGATATAGCATAGTTGTTCTTCGGCTCCTTTTATTTGAAGTTTCCAGCTTAATTATAATGATATGTGATCCTGCCCCCACTCACTAACGGTTTGGCGACATTTGCAGTATCACTTTCACGACTTGTTAGCTTCAGCAAAGGAAAAACCAGGTCACTTTTCAGACCTGGTCCCCCAAAATTTCATTGATTTGCAGCTGCCCACTCATCAAGCTGTTTTTGCTTCTCTGCGATAACTTTCTCAATTCCAGCAGCCTTCAACTTTGTATTGAATTCATCAAGTTTGTCAGTTGGATCGATAGTTCCGGTTTCGAGAACTTTCTCATATTGAGTAAGAACATTTTTGAGAGCCGTCATCTCGTTTTTAACAGGTTCAGTATTAAACAGGAAGCCTAGGGCCTTAGATTTAGTCGCATTAGCATTTGCCTGTTTCACTTGCTCCCATTTATCCACTGGTTCAGTTTTAAACGTGTAAGTAAGAAGCGGGTTTCCGACAATCCAATTCTGATTGGAATATCCAACCGTTTTAGCGTCAATACCTGCTGGGAAATCAATGGTTGTATCCGTCACCTTCACATAATGTTTTCCTTCTATGCCCCATGTGAGTAAATTGGCAATATCCGGATCAGAATACATCAGGTTCAATAGCATCATCGTTCTTTCGGGATTTTTAGAGTTAACGGAAATGCCCCACAATGCCAATAATGTATCACTTGTTGTGGAATATGCTCTATCTTTTAATGGAGCAACTACCATCTCATGATTGGTAAGTCGACTATCGCCCTCAACTGTCCCCGGCTTGTTTGTCACGAAGTATGAAAATGCCTTGTTTGCTTTCACCATATCTGAGGAATTAGCCTGGCTGGTTGCTGCATCTTTATTGATATAGCCAGCCTTAAACCAACGATGCATCGTTTTCAATGCATCCTCATACTCTTTCGACTCGAATATGTTCTCTACTTTTAAACCATTGTCAAACTCCGGCAAAACACCATAACGATCACTAAGTTTGTCATACCACAAGTACTGGCTCAGAGGTGCTGATACGCCAACTCCAAGCGGAGTCATGGCGGGCTCGTTATCTTTGATGGTCTGGAATACCTGGTCTAAATCATCTATTGACTTAATAGACGAGATGTCAATCTTATATTTTTCAACCAAATCTTTTCTCATCAAAATTCCAGGAACTCCAGTTGTAAAATCTTTGAGGACAGGGATCCCATAAAGCTTTCCGTCAATCTTAGCACTGTTCAAATATACGGAATCAAATTGAGCTTTAAGATCTTGACCATAAATGTCCACCAGATTATCCAATTCAATATATTTACCTGTTGATACTTCCGAGTTATACATGGATGATAGAGAGATGTACATATCCAGCTTCTCGCCACTGGAACTCATCAAGTTCATTTGTTGATTGTACGAACCGATGCTGATTGGAAGTATTTTTACAGTTGCATTAATTTTTTCTTTGGTTATATTGCTTATTTCATTCTGAACCAATTCAATATCTACCGGTATTGGACCAAAAACCGGAAGAGCCATCGTAATTTCAAACGGATCTTTTGTCGCACTATCCTTTCCTGAGTCAGAAGAATTAGCATTTATTCCGGTTGTTTCTTGAGGAGTTAATTCATTACCATCATTATTAGAAGATGAACATCCGGTAAAAATCCCCATTAACATTATTGTAACTAAGGCCATACTGATAAGCTTTGCTTTTGTTTTCATTACGATCCCCCTGATCGAATAAGTTAACTACAGACCCATCATAACTTTCTATATAATTATAGACTAACGCTTTGACGACTTTATGGATAACGCTTTCACGACTTCGTTGATAGGTTTCTCACCTCATACATCTTTCAGATAAATAACATATTACTCGCTGCAATATTACCATAATGAGAAGCACTGGGTTTAGGTAGACGCTCTTGCGTTGTACGATCAACTGCGATGAGTCCAAACTGTTTGGAAAAACCAAGTTGCCATTCGAAATTATCAATCAGCGACCAGTGCATATATCCTTTTAAGGGTATCCCGTCGAGGATACAAGCATGTACACCTTTTAATGCAGTATCAATAAAGGCGATGCGTCTCTCGTCATCGTCTGTTGCCACACCATTCTCCGTAACAAAGATCGGCTTATCCAAGTATTTGGAAACACAGCGAATAACGGATTCTAACCCTTGTGGGTAATACTCGTTACCCATCTGAGTCTTTTCGGCATTTTCGGGAATCGGTAAGAACCCTTCAGGTCCGTAAACCGATCGAGTATAGTTCTGTAAGCCAAAGAAATCATCATCTTTCAAATAAGATATGAATTGAAGGAATTCTTCTTTGAGCGCGTTGGATGCGTGTTCTTCCCCTCCGGGTAAGCTTTGAATATCATATAGCGACATAGTAATTCCAACTTGAGTGTTCGGAGAAACGTTCCGAATGGCTGTTCTGGCCTCTGTATGTGCCCGGAATATGATCCCCAATCCTCTCTCTGAACGAGGACCCAGGAAAGAATACACCTCCTCTTGCGGAATGCCAAAAGCAGTTCTCAACCCTCTAGCGTATGTCTCCAAACGCGCTCCAGTCCCCGGGTTAATCCCGACTTGAGCGGCACCTTGTGATTGATGCTTTTTAATGATCTTGGTAATTCCAATGGAGATATTCGCCTCATTAATGGTGCATGCATAGGGAATGAGTTTACCTAATTCTTGCATAACTTTGCCACAATAACGGGCAAAACGTGAGGGGGTGTCTTCCGACTCCCATCCTCCTGATTGAATGAGCCAGACTGGTGAAGTGAAATGATGCAGCGTCACAATCGGTGTGATTTTATATTCATTGCAGGTCTTTAGAACATCTCGATAATGCTCGATAGCCACATTATCATACACGCCTTCTTCCGGTTCAATCCTTGCCCATTCGATCGAGAAGCGATAAGCATTAAATCCTAAATTAGCCATTAAAGCGATATCCTCACGATAACGCCGGAAATGGTCCACCGCATCTCCGGAGCGTTCTACAAATACTGATTCATCCAAATTCTCCATCAGCCAGAAATCAGAATTCACATTATTACCTTCCACCTGGTGAGCTGCAGTTGAGGCTCCCCACAAAAAGCCTTTAGGAAATTGAAGTGACATTATGTTTCCTCCTGTACGATGATAATGAGTTACTATTTTAATTTTATAGTTTGCTAATCGTACTAACTAACGTTTTGACGACTATTTCAATGTTACTTTCCAGACTTGTTCCTATACTAAAAAAGTCAATTAGTTAACCGTTTGCTACTTTAAATACATATATAAATAAAGATAGCGGCAGTTTGGGACCGGGTAAATAAGTCCTGAACTGCCGCCGTCTTGTTCGAATGAAATTATTGCTTGACCAGAACGGATAGATCGCCTTCAAAAATTTTCTCATCTTTATCGTTGTAGGTTGACAACAACACTGTAACGATACCCGTTTCATTCTTTTTCTCTCTAACTGCAATCACTTCCACAATGGTATAAAGTTCATCATCTGGATACACAGGTTTTATAAATTTAATATTATTCATAGCTGTTCCGGCAATTACATCATCACCATAACTTCCCGTTTCAACCCAAAGTTTAAACGAAACAGCAAGAGTTTGTATTCCAGAAGCAATAATTCCGTTAAACCTTCCTTGCTCTGCTCTATCTTCGTCCAAATGCATATATTGTGGATCATACTCCGATGCAAAACTCGTAATACTATCTTTCGTGATTCTTAAAGAGTTGGTTTTAAATATTTGTCCGACAAAAAACTCATTAAACCTCATGGATACACCTCAAAATGGATTGATTATTTATTTATACTATAACGGCATATACATTTTATCAAGCTGAACTACATGTTTGCTTATAGCTCTTCCCTCGTCTGTTGTTTTTAAAGCCAGAAACCTCTTATTGGCCTATTCTCCATTTCTGTGCTGAGTTCTATATTCGGTTGGACCAATCCCTGCGATTTTTTTAAATATTTTGGCAAAATGAGAAAAGTTCGTATAACCAACAGATGTAGCAATTGAACTAATTGATATGTTCGTCTGTGACAGTAATGTCTTCGCATAATTGATTCGTTCCATAAGAATATAATCTGAAATCGAATAACCAATTTCCTTCTTAAACATTCTTGATAAATAATCGGGGTTTAAGAACACCTGCTCAGCCACCTGTTCACGAGGCAAATCTTGTTCCAAATTAAGTACAATATAACGTTTAACGGTTTCAAGAACTGTCTCTGTCTCTCTGACCACATCTGCTTGTTTCATAGCTTTGCCGACAACATGACGCACCCACTCCAGCATATCAGTGACCGAACGTCCTACCCTTTGGGATAATTCCTTGGATTGATCGTCTCCAAACAATTTGTAGGCCTGAACACCTCTGACATTAAGGTATGAGTACAGCAGCTGCATGAAGTTTTGATGAAATTGATGGAGTACTTCCGCATTCATCTCTTGCTTCAAAATGAGAGTACTAAGAATTTTTTCCACCTCGCTAAAAACGGCTTCTTTCGTTCCCGTCTTCATTAGCAAAGCAATGTGTCTTAGCTCCGGAAGTGTGACTATATGACCGATCTGAATGGCCTCAGTTTCTGTGAAAAGTTTATTGACCGTTGCAACATTATTACGATCCCGATTTCTCAATTCCATTACCATATCCGCTATTTCATGAGCTTCTACAGGATTACCTAAATAACAAGATAGGTCGCAGTAAAAATACTGATTACAGGAATAAATATACCGGCTGCATGCTTCTTTAAATTGAACATCACACACATCTGCGTTTCTGTTGTGTTCAAGGATAATGAGCAGCATCCCCCGATCCAGTTGAAAACAAATACCGTTAGAGTGACTCCCGATAATCATCTCTTCAGCGGTATTCCTTAAAGCATATTCCAGTATTTTTTCGTCTCTTCGTTTTAATGTCTTATTCCATCGTTGGATGGAACATAACACCGGTATGAAAACAGATTCTATCGTAATCGGAATATTATGAAGCTCTACCTGCTCACGTACCGCTTGAGGGGTACGTGGTGTCGAATGATTGATAAGATCCTGCCAAAACCGCTCGATGATATAGGCATGATGCTTCGTCCACAATTGATGAGAGACGACATGGCGATTTTTTTCGTTATACTGGTCGAGTACATTTTGCGCACTTACGATTGCCTTCTCCAAATCGGTTGTAAGTACGGGTTTAAGCAAATAATCAAGACTTCCCAGCTTCAGCGCTTCTTTTGCATATTTAAAATCAGCATGACTAGTCAGAAAGATTATCACTGTCTCCGGATGATGTTCCCTTACCCAGGCCGCTAGTTCGAGGCCGCTGCCTTGCGGCATTTCAATATCGCACAGCATGATATCGATGATCTCCTGCCCGAATACAGCCTGAGCTTGCCGCATGCTATAAGCTGTGAACAACTTAATAATCCCAAGCTTTGTAAGATCCAAATCAGCTTTAACGCCTTCAATAGCATGAATTTCGTCATCAACAATAAGCATTTGATTGTTCATCTGGCTTCCCCCTTTCCGGGCGGGTCGGTATAATCATTTCCACTACTGCACCGCCCGATCCATTATCGTTAAAGAAGTGAATGGAAAGGGGCTCACTATACAACAGTTTTAATCTCCTTTGGACATTCCAGATTCCCGTACGTTCGCCCAGTTGATTCTCGACGCTTCGGCCCGCTTGCAGTTCCTTAAGCACCTCATTATCAAACCCCTGACCTGAATCCTCGATTCGGATCTTCAGGTGAGAACCGCTTTCATCATCGGCAAATCTGATGCTTACGGCAACATGAATAGTTTTTTCCATTGTCATCGCATGCTTGATTGAATTTTCGACAAAAGACTGAATAACAAGCGGGGGAATTGGGACATCTGATAAATAGTCCGGTGTATCAAGGCGCCAAGATAATCGTCCTGGGAAGCGCAACATCTGAATGTCCATGTAATTCCGCGTATGTTCAAGCTCATCTTTGAGCTTCACGAAAGAGGTATTACTCCGGAACAAAAACCGAAAGTATTGAATCAGTGCTAATGTCATTTGCATGATTAGCTTGTAGTTTTTGACTTTGGCAAGATTGTACACAATATTTAATGAGTTTAAGAAGAAGTGAGGATTCACCTGCATTTGTAGGCGCTGCAGCTCTTCCCTTTGCTTATTTAGCTGCTCTTCGAATACATTTACACGAAGAGTATCGATTTCCGTCATCATAGCGTTAAACGATTCGCCGAGCACTTGGAACTCCTCTGACGTTTCCCGCAGTTCCACACGTTGGCTCCAGTCTCCGGTGCGGACTTTCTTCATTACTCGCATTAACCGGGTTAATGGAACCAAAATTGACTGTCTTATCGCGTATAGCCCCAATGGAACAAAAAGCAATCCAGCAGCGGTAATCATCCAAATAACCCACTGCAGATATGGAAGATTAGCTAAGATATCCTGATCTGGAATAAAAGCTATTAAACTAAACGCCCCTCTCTTCGATGGCGTACCTACCACAAGGAATTTCTCTTTTGTACCGGAAAGATAATAGTTATTCATACTTTGTTTTAATTCTATCCCTCGATCACTAACAATACCCGTTGTCGCAATTGGCTCCCCCTCCGCATTCGCAAGCAACACTTCGCCACCCGCACCAATCTGAAGAGATTTCAGCGGCCTGAGCAACTGTTCGGTCTTTACCCAAGCTCCTAGATAAACATTTCCATATTGAACAAATTCAATCAGATAATGTTCATGCCCAATTTTATGATGTTGCCATCCAGTAGTAGCCGTACCCGTTGAGTAAGTGCCCTCTTGAATCCAATTCACAATATAATCCGTGCTATTCTCAATCTCTTCATACGATTTGTTGCTTTTGGGGACTATCATAAAATCCAATCGTTTGGGTTCATAAACGAAGAAACTGTCTATCGAATCATATAGTAAAATATCGCTTGAAAGCTTGTTGAACATATACACCTTGGCGCTATAATACTCCGTGTCCGTTGAGGCCCGTCCCAGGGAAGTCAAGTCATAACCTGAGCCTCCTACCGTATTCATGTAAGCATCAGCGTCATTCAAACTGCTATCAATCTGATTCATGTACAGCCCCAGCAAATTACTGTATGAATCAGCGACTTGCCCTCGAACTACATGGATAGCATAGAAGTTATTGTATAATAGCATTCCAATCAGAGGAACGGTCATCAGCAACACGCTTTGTATTAACTTGCGACGCAAAGCGCTTCGTCCGAACAGCCATTTGCGATTAGTCATGACAGGGCTCCTTCGACAGGGTTTCAACAATACATACAAGTAAAGAAAGTCCAAATGCCACAACCCATATTATAGAGTTGCAGCCTGTTGGACACCTAATCATTTAACTCTTTCCTAGTTTATCCTTTAACAGCACCGATGACGATACCCTTTATGAAGTATTTCTGGAAGAATGGATATGCTACTAGAATCGGTAGTGCACCTATAACTGCCATCGCCATCTTTACAGAATCGGTTGGCATCTGCGACATCGCTTCGCTTGAATTGGAAGACATGTTCGTTGTAATGAACTGAATATCCTGCATAATCCGGTTTAATAAGTTTTGGATACTAAAGAGTGCCGGATTTGTAATGTAAATCATACCATTTTGCCAATCGTTCCAGTAGAAGATTGCAATGAACATTCCAATTGCAGCCAGGATGGGAGTTGAAATCGGAAGCACGATAGACCATAAGGTCCGGTACTCACTTGCCCCGTCCAATTGTGCTGATTCGATTAAGGCTGGTGGAACAGTCGACTGGAAGAATGTTCGCATCATCATCATATAATAGCCGTTCGTAAGTATTCCCGGTAAAATCAGTGCCCAAATGGTATTCTTCATTTCGAATAACTGCGTATAAATGAGGTAGCTGGGTACAAGGCCACCGTTAAACAACATCGTGAAGAAAATAAGAAATGTAATTAATCCTCGGTGTGGTGTTTCTCTTCGGGATAGCGGGTAAGCAATAAGTGTCGTAATAGTCACACCGACGACAGTTCCGACTACTGTTACGAACACCGTTACACCATATGCCCGCAATATATCGGACCCTCTATCATATAAATAAACGTAAGCGTCTGTACTAAACGTATATGGAATAAAAGAATAACCATGTGCTACGATCGCATTCTGATCCGTTAACGAGCCCGAAATTAGCAGAACAAACGGAATGATACATGCAGCAGCGAACAATACCATAATTATAATACTTAACAAGCCAAGAAATCTGCCATCCGACTTCATGATGCTTCCTCCTTAGAACAATGCATTATCTTTGCTATATCGACGTACTGTATAGTTGGCGAAAATGACAAGAACAAATCCGACAATAGACTGATAGACCCCTGCTGCCGTGGACATGCCCAGATCACCCGAACCCATGAGTCCTTTAAAGACGTACGTATCAATCGTCTCCGTTGTTTCGAACAATGCTCCGGAAGCCATTGGGACCTGGTAGAACAAACCGAAGTCGGAGTAGAATATTCGTCCGATGCTGAGTAGTGTCATCAAGATGATGACCGGCATCATGATCGGCAGGGTGATATTAGTAATCTGCTTCCAACGACTCGCGCCATCCAGTCTTGCTGCTTCATAATACTCCTCATCTATGCCGATAAGCGAAGCGAAGAAGACGATACTGGAATAACCGATGCTCTTCCAGAAATGAACCAAGGTCAAGATAACAGGCCAGTACTTCGCCTCGCTATACCACATAATTCCATCCTCCATACCAAACCATGGCAGCACTGTATGGTTCATAAATCCTGTTTCTGCGCTAAACAATGCGTATACGAGATAACTTACAATGACCATAGAGATCAAATGCGGCATGGTGATGATCGCTTGGATCGACTTGAGCATTACTTTATTCTTAAGCTCGTTTAACAAGATTGCACAGGCAATGGCCAGTGTCGTACCAAGGAAGATAAACACAAGGTTATACAGGATCGTGTTCCTTGTAATGATAAAAGCGTCCGACGTTTTGAACAAATATACGAAATTGTTTAATCCAACCCAATCACTGTTAAGGATACCCTTGGCGAAATTGATATCCTTGAAAGCGATGACAATCCCGAACATTGGGAGATAGTTGTTAACGAGCAAGTACAGTAGGCCCGGAATCATCATAATAAGTAACGGAGCATGTTTCCTGTAATTAATCTTTGTTTTCTTCACTTTTGGCCCGGCTTGTACTGCCGCGGCTGTTGCGGCTGGTTTCATATCCGATCCCCTTCCTATTTGTTTTCATGTATGCTACATCCTTATCCTATAGGATGTACTTCCGCCCAACTAACAGTTTGACGACTAATTCAATGACAGTTTTACGACTTTAACTGGACAACCGGAATATTGGAAGTGGCGGTTCCCAGTCCAGGAATACACACTGTAAGAAGGGCATTTCCTGATTCATAACCTGCGCGTACAATTGCAAGCAGCCTGCCTTTATATGATGTGAATTCACCCTTTGTATAGTTCTCGGCCGTCTGCGGCCTACCGGTACCGAATGCTACTAATGAAGCTGCACCTTCCACTTTGGCCAACACCTTGACTTCAGCATTTGGTACCGTTTGGCCTTTGGCATCGATAATTTCTACAACTGCATGAACCAGCGCTTGCCCATCTGCTGCCAGCTCCTTCTTATCCAGCGTAATCCGAATATCTGAAGGCTCCCCGCCAGTTATGAGCGAGTCAGAAGATATTTTCTTACCGGCTTTATAACTTACTGCTTTCAATAATCCCGGCTCATAAACAAGCTCAAACTGAGCAGAATAACGATTCTCCCTACCGGCTGGCTTTCTACCTTGACTCTTGCCGTTCAAGATCAACTCCACTTCGTCTGCTGCCGAATAGACCTCGACCCGTACTGGCTTCTTTTCATAACCAGACCAGCACCACGTATTTTCACACTCCGGCCATCCCCAACGCGCCAGAATCTCCGTTTTGCCATAGTTCTCCGGATTATGGGAGGCAATAAACGTCTCTTCAGATCCCCATACAATTCTGCGGTAAGCGAGTTGTGGGCGCTCAAAGCCACATAGATCGAAGTCTGCGTCAAAGGCAAGACGCCAAGGATACGGGGAGATATGGATCAGCATACTTGCTTGTCCCACCTCATCAGACTTAAGATAGAGCTGCTTGCCTAGACCCGCTTCACCGATGTAGTCATAACTCGTCCAATTAAAATCGCCAATAACATGGGAGAAGCGTTCAACGTCATGCCAATATTCGGCCATATCCAGCGGTTTGCTTTCAGAACTGTAGATGATCCGGTTAGGATATCTCATAATGGAATCTTCGTATTGGTAATTCAAGTAGTTATAACCAACGACATCGAGGGGGGCACAGAAAGCCTCAGTATAGTCGCCCCAGACACTTCGGCCGAATTCCGAATCCAGATTTTGAAGTCCACCATTACTTTCAGATGTACTCTTTAAACTTTGATAAAATTTCTCCGTGTCTTCGTCATCAAGTCCGCTGAAAAAGGAGCACAACGAATTGGTAACCGGACGTGTCGAATCTAACTCTCGCACCCATGCCGCAAGCTTGGCAGCCCATGCATAGCCGTCAGACATGCCTCCTCGCTCAGGGACCTCATTGCCGGTAGCCCACATAATGATACAGGGATGATTCCGATCACGGTAAATAAAGGCTCTCATATCCTCCTTCCAATCCAATTCGAAATATTGGCTGTAATCATGGATGTTCTTCTCCATGGTCCAGACATCGAATGCTTCATTAATAACGAGCAATCCTAACCTGTCACAAGCTTCCAGCATATCTCTCGATGGAGGATTATGTGCACAGCGAATCGCATTATAGCCATTGTCTTTGTGCAGCTTCATCTTGCGGAACTCACTGTCATAATAAGATGCGGCACCAAGAATCCCGTTGTCATGGTGAACACAGCCGCCCTTAAGTTTGACAGTTCGACCGTTCAGCATAAATCCATTTTTGACGTCTACGGAAATGGTACGAATACCGAATAGAGTACTATCCTCATCTAGTACAATGTCTTTACCAGACAAATTAGCGGTAATCCGGTATAAATTTGGTGAAATGATATCCCATAGCTCAGCATTCTCAATTGAAATATGCACCCGTCCGGTGACTGTTTCGCCTGCTGGGAGATATATCTTGATCCTGCCGTGACCCGCGTCGGTTCTTCCTGACTCTTTTTCTATTTGGACATCCACCCATACATGCTCACTTTTGCCCGTATGATTCTCTACCGACACTTCTACAACAATGAAGGCTGTGCCGTTTACAATATGTGACGTATAGGCATAAATCCCCCATGGTGCAATATGAACCTGTGGAGCACAAAGCAGGTCTACATGGCGGTAAAGACCGGAGCCGGTGTACCATCTTGCATTCGGCTGCGCCCCATTGTTAACGGTTACGGATAGGCGGTTCGGCTTTCCCGGCTTTATATAGGGAGTGAGGTCGGCATGGAAGGGTGTGTATCCGTAATGATGCCTGGTGACGAGATGCCCGTTCAATGATACAGCCGTGTTCATGTACGATCCATCGAACTCCACTAAAACCCGCTTCCCGGCATACTCTTCCGGAATATCCAACATCTTCGTGTAGGTACCAACTCCTCCGTCATAATAACCGCTTAACGATCCAGCAGGGGCATCCTTAAAGGTATCTGTCCCGATCATAAAATCATGGGGTAAATTTACGATACTGGCCTGAGAAATACTATATCCAGGTATTTGAGACGGTTTACCGTTTACAAATTCCCATGCCCGATCAATGTTCAGTCTCTTCATTTCCCTTCTCCCTTCACTTAATTCTGTTACTTATGATAAAGAGAATTTCAAATCCTCACTAACACTCTCACGACTTTCTCATTGACGTTTTAGCGACTAATTTGCTCCATAGGATATTAAAAAAGCCACGCCTGGATCGGCAATGGCTTAAGAGAATCTATATTTTCAACTCAATACTAAAAAACAATCTATAACTCATAGTCTACCAGTGAATATCTACGCCGCCTTCAACACGTATATCTTGCCCAGTGATCCATCTGCTATCTTCTGAAGCCAGAAATAAAATAACCGGGACAACATCATCTTCTGGTATTCCAACTCTTTTAAACGGACTGGATTTCGCAACTTGAGTCATAATTACATCATAAAGTTCTTTCGGAGAGTCATTTATTACCGTATCAGTTATCGCTATAGGACTTACATTGTTCACGCGAATATTATATCTCCCCCACTCGATAGCGACAGTTCGAGTTAGTGCCCCGACAGCTCCTTTAGCTGCAGTATACGATGCATATCCATCTAAACCTTGCACTGCATTGCTTATGAAATTAATGATTGAGCCGCCCTTTTCCTGCATTAAAGGAAAACACAGTTGCATCATCGACCAGGTTGCATAGAGTTGGGTTCTTAAAGAATGGTCTAAATCTTCAATTGTTTGTTCTAGAAAAGGCACCATATAATTGGAAGAAGTTGCCCCATTAATTAGTACATCCACATGGCCGAATTTCTGTTTAATTTCCTGAACAAATTCCTTCATTTGTTCTTGTTCCTTTAAGTTGGTAATTGTTGCTATTACATCTGTATCTTTTGCTTCGCACAGCTTTACTGTTTCCTTTAATTTTTCTTCTTGAATATCACAAATTGCTATCTTTGCTCCTGCTTTAGCAAAACGGATTGCATTTTGTCTCCCTAAACCTGCAGCGGCTCCAGTAATAATAACGACTTTATCTTTGAATCTCATTTGTGACACCTCTTAATATTTTATAACGGCTTTTAATCCGTTCTTACTGTTACCTGCAGCAGCAATCGCCAATTCGAATTCGTCTAATGAGTGCTCTGAAGTTACAAGATTCTCCAGATTATAAGTAGTTTTTTTCATGAAATTCAGTACGTAATCTACGTCTTCATAACCCGCACTTCCGATGATCGATTGGCAATGCATCGTAATTTTTTGAAGATCGATTACTCGCGGTGTATGGTGGATCCCGATCACAACCATCTTCGCGCCCATCTTACCGTATTGCTGGAACTGCTGCGGAATTTGTTCTACACCGACTGCATCAATAAAAATATCTACGTTTATCTTGTCGCCGAATAGTTCGGATTCCACACCGAAAACATTAGCCAATTTGGCTCCAAGGTCTTCCTTCATGGAGTTGCAAACCTCAAAATCGAATTGTTTCAATAAATCAAGTCTAAAATCGCTGATATCTACGATTAAGATCTTCTCCACTCCCCTCGACCTTAACCCAAAGGCAGCAGCAACCCCAATGATACCTGAACCGAACACAACAGCCGTCTGGCCAGGCTCAGGATTAGCTCGCTTTGCACCATAAAAACCGACTGTAAATGGTTCGATCATAGCTGCGGTTGTATTGGATATCTTGTCAGGTACTTTATATAAGCTATGATTCAGCAGAACATTTGGAATAAGAACTTTCTCGGAGAATCCTCCAATGGTAGCCGCACGCATCATGTCTCCTTTAGCGAAGGTCGGATAAGGATACACTCGATCGCCGACTTTGAAATCCTTTACATCTTGTCCCGCTGCAATCACTTCACTGATCATTTCATGTCCGAATTCGCTATTGGGATAAATAAGCACTTTATCCCCGCCATGAGTGTAGGCAGCGATATCCGAACCACAAATGCCGGAGACTAAATTCTGAATAATGACATCCTTCTCGCCTAAAATCGGGTCCGGAATCTCTTGAATAACCACATCACGAACACCTCGATAAATTGCTGCTTTCATAAATACAGCACCTCCATATTCTTTAGCGATCAGTTATAAACATAACAGCACAGAATATGGGAGGATACAAACATCATGCAAATTATATCAAATTTGTGCTTTTTTTATTCTAGCTTTCTACTTCAGCTTGATTACGAAATTGGCCAGGTGTCATCCCTGTTACCTTGCGGAAGGTATCGGCAAAATGGCTTTGCGAACTATAGCCCAGCTTCTGAGCAATGTTGGAAAGCGGGAATGAAGAGTGCTCTAGAAGCAGCTTGGCCTCGAATATCTTCTCAAGACGGATACGGGCGGTCAGCGTCTCCCCTGTCTCACTCTTATATACATGGGCTAAATGGCTTCGACTGCAATGAAGCTCTCGGGCAATTTCACCTATAGAGAGACGCCCATACAGATTCCCCCTTACGAACGAACGGCATTTGCGAACAAGTGGTGAGTAATACGAATCAACGGCCGACTGTGCAACCTTATACGAATACTCGAGAAAGATTTGCTTATGCATTTCTAACAGTACCCGAACTGATTTACTCCGCCTAGCTTTATCAATATAGCTCCTGTACAACCCCGATGCGGCCATTTCCGGCATTCCGCCTTCTACAGCAGCGCGGACGATTTGGGGCCACAGGAACTGGATGATCATATAGGCAAAAGAGTACTCATGTCTAAAGATCATTTCAGTAAATTGGAGATACTCCGGATCGTTAAGCTCAGTCTCAATCTGGCTGCTATTTCCCTTGCGAATGCAGCTGAGCAAATACGATAGAGAATCGTTTCCTTTTCTTAGGGCATAAGCGTCAGTGATTTCGTTTAACTTCTCCATGTACAGCACCTCAAATTCTTTTAGAGATAATCCGCGATCATCTCCGGTTGATCAAACTGGCTATTATACAGGTTCGCATAGAACCCGCCCTTCCTCAGCAATTCATCATGCGTGCCTTGTTCAACGATGTCACCTTGATCCATGCAAAGGATCATATCAGCATTCCGAATTGTGGACAACCGGTGTGCAATAATAAAGCTGGTCCGGCCTTCCATAAGTTTATCCATCGCCTTTTGAATCAAAACTTCCGTTCTTGTGTCCACAGAACTGGTCGCCTCATCCATAATGAGCACTCTCGGATCAGCCAGAATGACCCTTGCTATCGTAAGTAATTGCTTCTGGCCTTGTGATACGTTGCTCGTCTCCTCGTTTAATTCCATCAGATAACCTTCAGGCAGAGTCCTTACAAAATGATCGACCTGAGCTTCCTTGGCGGCCTCAATAACTGCTTCATTCGATGCGTTTAAGTTTCCATAACGGATATTATCCATAATTATACCATTGAACAGCCATGTATCCTGCAAGACCATGCCAAACTTGCCGCGGATATCCTTCCGTCTGAATTCAGCCAGATCATTCCCGTCAATAAGAATCCTCCCGTCGTCCAGCTCGTAGAATCGCATCAGTAACTTGACGATTGTTGTTTTCCCTGCTCCCGTCGGGCCAACAATCGCAATGCGCTGTCCCGGCTTAACATCCAGTGAAAAGTTTTTAATAATCGGCTTCCCCTTCTCATAGCCAAACTTTACGTGCTCGAATTGGATATTACCCTGAATCATTACTTCATCCACGGGTATAAAGGCTTCTTCCTCTTCTTCTTCTTCCTGATTCAAAAAATCAAACACGCGCTCTGAAGCGGCAACCAGCCGTTGGAGTTGGCTTGATAAATTCGCCAACTGCATGATTGGCTGGGAAAAATTCCTCACGTATTGAATAAAGGCCTGAATATCGCCAATGCTCACTTTTCCGTTAACAGCCATCGACCCACCAGCGATGCAAATCAAGACATATCCGAGATTACTTATGATCATCGTAATTGGCATCATTAAACTGGAGTAGAACTCAGCTTTTTTCGCATATCCAGCAAGCTTTATATTCTCCGCATCGAATTGCTTCAGTGCTTTCTTCTCGCCGTTAAAAGCTTTCATAATCATGTGGCCGCTGTACGTCTCCTCTACATGTCCGTTGACACGCCCGAGAAACTCTTGTTGATGCCGAAAATGCTTTTGTGACACCCGAACAAGAAGCATAACGAAAAACAGCGAGACGGGCACTGTCACAACAGTGATTAGCGTCAGTTGCCAGTTAATTGTCAGCATCATCACCACAACTCCGATGACCGTAGCCATGGAAGTGAGCAATTGGGTGATACTTTGACTGAGAGTTTGTTCCATAGTATCCACATCATTCGTCATTCTGGACAAGATATCTCCTTGACTATTACGCTGAAAATATCCAAGAGGCATACGATTGATCTTGGTCATGACTGCGTTACGGAGATTATACGAAATCTTAGTTGCAAGATCAGCCATCAAGTTTCCCCGAAAATAGCTAAATAAGGCCCCAAGTACATACAAACACGCTAACGAAAGCACGATTCTACCGATAAAGTGAAAATCGATTGTACTGGAAACCTCTTGCATATTCGATGAAATGCCCGTCACAAGTTCATCCGTCGCCTTAGCAAGTATTTTTGGTCCGACAATGTTAAATAGTGTAGCGCCTACGACAAGGAAAGCCACGGTAGTAATCCTCCAGCGAAATGGTGCCAGGTAAGTTAACAGTGTCTTCATCCCAGCCTTGAAGTTTTGGGCGGAGGGTGGGTTTAATCCGGCTTTGCTCATGCCAATGCCTCCTTCTCCAGCTGGGATTCTGCAATTTCCCGATAAGAAGCACAGGATTTAAGCAATTCTGGATGTGTTCCTTTACCAACGATCCTCCCCTTATCCAGCATGATAATTTGCTCTGCATGCTTAATCGTGCTTACACGTTGTGCAACTACCAAGACAGTCGCAGTATAAGTGAAAGGTCTAAGCGCTCTTCGGAGAGCCGCATCTGTCTTCAGATCTAGTGCTGAGAAGCTATCGTCGAAAATATAAATAGGCGCTTTCTTAATCAGTGCACGGGCTATGGCAAGCCGCTGCCTTTGACCTCCACTTACGTTAACTCCTCCCTGAGAAATTGTTGTCTTTATTCCATCCGGCATATTCTGTACAAATCCTTTCGCTTGAGCTACTTCCAATGCTTCCTCAATTTCCGACTCATCTGCAGACTCCATTCCATACCGGACATTTGAAACAATATCTCCAGAGAATAAAAATCCCTTCTGTGGAACGTAGCCTATATTAATGTGTAGCTCCTCTTGTGAATGTTCACGAATATCGATCCCATTTATTGTAATTACGCCATCAGTCACATCATAAAAACGAGGAATAAGGTTCACTAGTGTCGATTTACCTGAACCAGTTGTACCGATGAAGGCCGTCATCTGACCTGGCCATGCCGTAAAACTGATGTCTTCCAAAACCGGTTCTTCCGCATTCTTATACTGGAAGGAAACGTTCTTGAATTCTACCCTCCCTCCTTCTTCGACGTTAATTGACTTCGCATGTTTGGGATCGGAAATGCTCACTTCGGTGTCAAGTACTTCTTGAATCCGTTCCGCCGAAGCCAGTGCACGCGGGATCATCATGAACATCAATGACATGAGTAAGAAAGACATAATGATTTGTGTGGCGTACTGCATGAAGGCCATCATGTTACCAATTTGAAGTTCGGAAGTCGCTACCGCTCCTGCTCCTACCCAAATAATTAGTAGGATAATAAGGTTCATGACCAACGTCATTGCCGGAAACATGAATGCCATCGTCCGCTGAACAAACCGGTTTGTCACCTTAAGATTGCTATTGGCTTGTTCGAACCGTGTCTCTTCGTACTTTTCATTTCCAAACGCACGGATGACTAACATACCGGATAAATTTTCTCGGGTGATCAAATTCAGCTTATCGATTAATTTCTGCAGCGTCTTAAACTTCGGCATTGATAAGGAAAATAAGACAAAGACAATACCAAAGATTGAAATGACCGATACTGCGATAATCCAGCTCATTGACAAGCTACTGCGAATAGCTAGAATGATACCTCCGATGCCCATAATAGGCGCAAAGAGCAATAAACGTAGTCCCGTCAAGATCAACTGCTGAATCTGCTGCACATCGTTAGTGGTTCGAGTAATGAGCGATGCGGGTGAAAACTGTTCATACTCTACTTTTGGGAACCGGGTGACTTTCTCGAAGATGTCTCTGCGCAGCTGCATCGCGACCGACGTACCGATCCTGGATCCAAACCAGCCCACCATAATTGCTGCGAGCCCCCCGAGTAATGATACCCCTAACATTTTCATTCCAATTTCAATCATGTAAGCCCGCTGGAACTGCTTCAGATCAACACCAAGTTCGTTATAGAAAAGGCGGGTGAACGTTACTCCAATTCGAGAACTGACCAAGGAATTATCTGTTGCTGCCGAGCTGATGAAGGAGGTCAACTCACCAGAAGCTTTACGTTCTGCTAAGAACGGCAGCATGGAGTACAATTGCTCCAGTTTCAGATTTCCGTCATTAGACTCAGACTTCTCTAATGAAAGCACAAGTGCATGAACTGCGCGGGTGTAGGCCCGGTCTACGTCCTCTGAGTGCGGGTCATCCCGAATCAAGATATCCTGCTTATCTTCAGTAGGGTAACGTGCTGAGATTTCCTTGTTCGTTCCAGCCAAAACTAAAGAATATCCATCCGCAAGGATTGCTCCGTCCTGCTCGTCTAGAAAGATATTCAACAGTTCAATTCCCTCGGCACTGATCGCCTCAGGTGCTCCAGACTCAATCCCTCCCGATTGAATGCCGATATCGACCATTTCACTCATTAATCTCGGCTGACCTAAATCACAGAATACCTGAATCAGCAGAAAGGCCAGACTAACTGCCAATATAAAGGCAAAAGGTCTTAGATAACGTAAGATAAGCTTCATACCACTCCACCTTCCTTCTCGGACAGATACAAGTTGTTCTTGCCCTTACTGTCAGGCTCCTAACAATATAGGCATGGCAATCACTAGTTCAGATTCCTCTTTAACTTTTCAGCAAGTTCAATAAATACAACTATCTCTTCTTCACTCAATCCACTGCGCAAATGGTTCTCGAATTCCTCAAATCTCTTAACGACCCGTTCGTGCATTCTATCGGCTTTCAAAGTCAGGGTCAGCTTCTTAAGCCTGGCATCATGTATCACCGGTTCACGAATAATAAGTCCGTTTCGTTCCATTAACTGCAGCATTCCAGTCACCGTTGCACGCCGGACATTAAAATCCTTCTCAATATCCCGCTGAAACACAGCACGATTCCGATTGGCTTTTAAGTAACCAATGATCCAACCTTGCATGCCGGTCAAGCTCTCCTCCCCATCATCTAATGAGCCATCGTCTAATTTCCGTTTGATTAAGTTGGCCAACACCTTGATTTCAAATCCTATAGACTTAGGCGGCTTCATGCAGTCCAACTCATTCGTATATCGTGCAGTCGCATAGTCATCTTAAGCACCCACCTCCATTACGACCTATATATTTACTTTCCTTAGGGTTAAGCATAGGGGAAGTTTTCATCATTCTCTAACGATATAACGACTTTTCGAATGACGGTTTGACGACTTATTAGTTTATAAAAAGCAAAAGCACCCACCTCTTTCGAGTCGAGTGCTTTTGCTTTATTTTCGTCATGGTCAATGGGAGACTAATCCCACAAAGAGTTGGTTATTTTGTCAGATCCCTTTTTCTCAGACAACTCCTTCATGATCGCCTCACCCTCTATGTCTACATTCGGAAGGATACGGTCAAGCCATTTAGGAAGATACCAAGCTGATTTTCCTAGAATAGTCATAATAGCCGGAACAAGCATTAAGCGTACAACAAATGCATCAAACAGGATTCCGAAAGCAAGAGCAAATCCCATGGACTTGACCATTGATTCTTCAGCCAGAATGAATCCGGCAAATACAGAGATCATAATTAATCCTGCTGCCGTTACTACAGCTCCGCTGCCTTTAATTCCGGCAAGAACAGCACGGCGGGCATCACCAGTATGTTTGTATTCTTCACGCATTCTACTGACCAAGAATACCTCGTAATCCATGGCAAGACCGAATAGAACACCAACTACCATAATAGGCAGGAAGTTTAGTATGGGTCCAGTTGCATGAAAGCCGAAGATGCTCCCCATGTGACCATCTTGTATTACGAATACAAGGAAACCAAATGTTGCCACTAATGATAGAACAAAACCCAGGACTGCTTTAATAGGGATTAACAATGACCGGAATAAGAGCATTAGTAATAGGAACGCAAGCCCAACAACTACTATTGCAAATTTGACGATTGCCGCATTCAAGTGTTCTGAAATATCAATGTTAACAATGGTACTTCCTGTCTCGAATAATTGCACCTGTCCATCATTTTCTAATGTAGATGCTTTATCACGGATAAGATGAACCAGCTCTTTAGTTTCAATATCATTTGGACCTGTATTAGGGGTAACACGAATCATCTTTACTTCCCCTGAACTTCCCGGAATAGCAGGAGTGATACTTTTTACTTCCGGAACACTTTTTAATTCCTCAGTTAACTGCTCAATGGAAGCATTCAATATGTTTTCGTCATTACTTTTAGCCAAAATAACTATTGTGCTATTATAACCCGCACCAAAACCTTCCGCGATAAGATCGTAAGCACGGCGTTCTGTTTTTGATGTAGACTTTTGTGCATCATCCGGGATACCCAGGTTCATATGGAAAAAAGGTATTGCCAGCACACACAAGAAGGAAACCCCAAAAATAACAATTAACCAAGGGCGTTTAGTAACAAATCTCCCCCATCGGCTTTCCGAACCTTTTTTCTTGGAAGACCTACTAAATAATTTTAAAAACCTATTCTGCTTGTTATAACTAAACCGTTCACCTAAGACCCCGAATATTGCCGGCATTATTATAATTGCAACTAAAACGGCTGCTATAACACTAAATGCACTTGCAATACCCATTGTTGTTATAAAGGGGATTCTAGCTACAGCAAGACCTCCCAGACCAATAACGACAGTAATTCCCGCGAATACAACAGAGGTTCCAGCCGTAGCATTTGAGATTGCAGCTGACGTTTCCACATCATACCCTTCTCCGAGTTGTTGGCGGAATCGAGAAATCATAAGCATAGCATAATCAATTCCTACAGCTAACCCTAACATTACTGCTACCGATATAGAGTTTAATGACATGTCCATCACATTTGAACTAATTAATATACACATTATCCCTATCAATAGGCTTACCAGTGCGGTTATGATAGGGAAAATGCCGGTTAGAAAAGAAGCGAATGTAATTGACAAAATAATAAAGGCAACAAGAACACCTATGGTTTCGGTAGGACTAACTCCGGCGCTAGTTGTTATCAAACTTGCATATCCCGATCCTGTTAGCTCAGCTTGCCATCCTTCATTACGCATAGATTCTGTAATGTGGATTAGAGCGTTTTTGGATTCGTCAGAAACATCCGGTTGCATGTACGTAATTATCGCATATCCTATGTTATTCCCAGGACTTAACGTCATACTTTCATAAGGATCAGAAATCCCTTTTACTTCAGAATCGCTAGCAATCTCCTTCAAATACTTTTGAATAAATTGTTTTTCCGGTTCAGTTGTAAGATTCGCCTTGTCCGGAGCTTTAAACACGAGTTGAATCTGACCACCTTCCTCAGCAGGCGCCGGAAATTCAGTACTCAATAATTTCATGGCATCTTCTGACTTTAAACCAGGTATTGACATCTCTGAACTAAATGAGGGTCCTAAAGATATTGCTATACCAACAAGTAATAATAAAACAACTAAACCACCTACAAGGACTTTTATACTATTCTTCGCGGACCATGATCCCAGTCGAAATAAATACTTCGCCACTCAACAACCACCCCTTTATTTAAACATAAATATATTTTAGATAATTCAGCATGTGATTACATCGTACCAATAGGCAGAAGTACATGTACCTTTGGGCAATTCCACACAGAAACAAAAAAAACCAGAAAGATATTACTCCTTCTGGATTTTAACTAATTTAAATGTATCATCTTTTTTTCTAGTGCAACTGCAACAGCTTTAGATCTGGAATCAACTTCAAGCTTACTATAAATGCTTGTTAAATGTGCTTTTACGGTTCGTTCTGAGATCCCAAAATCAAACGCAATTTCTTTACTTTTATATCCTCTCGCAACTAAACGCAGAATTTCCAATTCTTTAATTGTTAATACATTCTCTTCCTCTGCAACGGGAGATAACTTTTCTTTGGTTATGGATATTAATTTTGTCATCATATCTGATAGTAGAATAGTATCACCAACAATGGCTGATTCAATTACGCGAAATAAATCCACACTTGTTGTATCCTTTAGCAGATAACCCTTTGCACCTAGATTCAATGCCTCTAGCATCAAATCACCTTCGTCATATGTGGTTAAAATAATAATTGGTATAGAAGAACCTTTGTCTTTTAGAACCTTCATAACTTCTATTCCATCCATAACCGGCATCCTTAAGTCCATTAGCACTGCATCAGGTAAAAGCTCTGTTACGAGTCTTAGAGCCTCGACACCGTTGACTGCCTCACCAATAACCTCAAACTTATTTGTCGTTTCCAAGATCAATTTTATGCCTTCCCGCACGACACTGTGGTCATCAACAATTAATATCTTGTAGGGTTTCATTCATTTTCTCCTTCAAATATTGGAACCTTCACTCTTACAAGGGTTCCGCTATTATTACTTGTTATTTCTACTGATCCTCGTAACAACTTTGCCCGTTCTTGTATTCCTAATAACCCGTAATGTCCCTTTTGTTCTACAATTTTTTCCATAATGAAACCTTCACCATCATCTTTAACTTCGATCACAAGAAAATCATTTGAGACCTCAGCACTAACCCAGACATTTGTAGCATTAGCATGTTTAAGAATGTTTATCATACATTCGCTTATTATCAACAAGATATTCTCGGTTAAATTCTTCGATAATTTATGATCCACCTTGAGATTTACAGAAACCTTGATCCCTGTTGAACTGATAAAGCGATCGATCTCATCTCTAACTTCTTCAGAAAAACTCTTCTCGTTAAATTCTGGTTTGAGACGTAAGTTATCTATCGCTTTACGTGCATCCTTCAAAATACTGCGAGCCTGATCTGTGGAACGCAGAGAAATTTCTTGTGCCCTATGAATATTTCCGTTTGTAATAAAAGAGCCTATAGCTTCTAACTGCATGATTAATCCGGCAACGCCTTGTGCCATTGTATCATGTAAGTCACGAGCCATCCGTTGTCTTTCATTCGCTAGTGTTAATTCCTCAACCTTCATGTATGCAGCCTCCAGTTCATGCAAATATTTTTGCGTCCGCAATCGTGAATGTACTTGCTGAAAAAACAGACCTGTATATGCTGACACGACAATAATTAACAATAAAAAAGGAGCAAGCACTAAAGTTAGGTTGTGAAATTCCCCTACGCAGACTAATACATTAATAAATATAGTTATACTTAAGGCAATGACCAGTATGGTTTTTCTTTTATTATAGTAGAATCCAATACTCTGCCCCACCAGGACAGGTAGTAAACCCACTAATATAGTTACAGCAGCTGAAGGCATAAGAATTGAGCTAATTGAAATTAATGAACCTTGCAGGATAAAAAAAGACCATGTATATCGCTTAGCAAAAAGAGCTGATTCCCAGTTTACATAAAGAAAAATAATGAATAATGCACTGAAAATTAAATACTCTGCTAAATGAAATTCCCTTATGCTCTGAATAGTTGTCGAACCATAAACCAGCGAGGACCAAATGAGTACCGGTATTCTAAAATCATTCATGGTTTGGATAAATGAGGTTGTTTCACGATTACCATAGAATTTTAGCAAATTAAACATTAGGCAATCCCCCCATAATTAAGTCAGCTACCTTCTCTGCTGCTTCCCCCAGTAGTAATCCCGTTTGGTCTGTTGCCCATAGATAACCTGCCTCATAGCTTAGAGCGGCGTAAATCCGTGCATAGAATGTGCGATCTTCTTGCTCATATATATTTGCTAAACACTTTTCCAAGTGACTGCGTAAAGTATCAATCATTCGGGAACGCAGCTGTGGAATTTTGCTTTCATAATTGCCTTTGCAGGTGTTGTTTATCTGTTCATAATACTCAAACACTGCATAAACAAGTTGATTAATTTTTTCTTTATTGAATAGATAGACATCCTTTGTATGTAATTGTACCATCTGTGCAGCGGACTCCCCGATTACTTCATCCAATACTTCATATTTGTCCAGAAAATGAGCGTAAAATGTAGCCCGATTTACATTAGCACGTTCACTTATTTCAAGAATCGTTATTTTTTCAATACTTTTTTTACTGGCAATTGCTAAAAACGCTTCAATTATTGCCTGCCTTGTTCCAGTCTTCCTGATATTCTTGACTTTTATGGTCATAAATAACTCTACAACTCCCTATCTCCACATATATGGATTATTGTTGGTTGCTTAGTAAGACAGCAACTTATAGACTTGACTTAAAACGACATGAGTTGTTTTAAATATATCAAAGGAAGGTGAGGTTATCCATGAAAACCATTGCCATTGTCGGAGCCGGTCCCGGCCTAGGATTATCTATTGCCAAAAGATTTGGTAAACAACAGTTCAAAGTAGCTTTAATTGCCCGCAACGCCGATAAATTGGCAGCAATCATTCAAGAACTTAATAATATGGACAATCAAGCCAAGTTTTACTTAGCTGATATCAGCCAGTTGACCCAATTAAAGCGAGCACTTGGTGAGGTGAAAAGCGATTTTGGCGGAATTGACGTACTGGAATTCAGCCCGTCCGCAGGCCTTGAAACTTACAAACATATACTGGAGACTACACCGCAAAGCGTCTTGGAGTACGTAAACGGCTATTTGCTTCCAGCCATTCAATGTGTAAATGAAGTACTACCTGAAATGCAACAAAAAGGCGAAGGATCCATTCTTTTCTCTAGCGGGGTGTCTGCGCAATATCCACTCCCCTTTCTCGGTAATGGGAGTGCCGTTATGGCCGCATTACGAAATTATGCATCCAATCTGCATGAGACATTGAAGGTTAACGGGGTCTATGTAGGCTTCTTGGCCATAGGAACCCTAATTAAACCTGGAACAGAAGGAGATCCGGATTTGATTGCAGAGGCTTGGTATGAGCTGTATCGCAACAAAGATAAGTTCGAAGAAACTTTCCCTAAAGATTTCAAGCCTGTTCAAGAATTATGACGGAACATCAAATTGCAATAGAGAGTAAGCAGAAAGAGCGGCTTCTGCTGGTCTTGATGGCCACTTTGATTTTATCTGTGATGAATGCTGCCATGTTTAATGTCGCACTACCGCAAATGCGCGAAGAGTTCGAACTGACAGCTTCTCAAGTCAGTTGGGTAATGACTGGTTTCACATCTTTATATGCTATTGGAACAGTGGTATTTGGAAAGCTTTCTGACCGATTCAGGTTAAGAAATTTATTAACCATCGGATTGCTTTTTTTTGCCGGCGGTTCACTGATTGGACTTTTCTCCACCAATTTTTCAACCGTCATTGCCGGAAGGATCTTGCAGGCAGCAGGTGCGTCTGTCATTCCGGCAGCAGCTTTAATCATTCCTGTTCGCTATTATGAGCCAAAGAATCGGGGACATGCACTCGGCATGGTTTCGATGGGATTAGCGATCGGAACTGCTGTCTCGCCAATTGTAGGAGGCTTTATTGTTCAGACCTTCCACTGGCGGGTACTCTTTGGCCTTACTCTTATAGTTCTTGTTGCATTACCATTTTTCCGAAAATACTTGCCTGATCATCCCCCATCTAGCGGTACAATTGATGCGCTTGGGGCCGGTTTGCTCGCTGCCCTGGTTGCTTTCTTACTATTAGCGATAACTTGGAGTAACGGCTGGTTAACGCTAGCCGGAATTCTTATGCTTTTGTTGCTTATCTGGAGATTGACTAAGGCGAAAACTCCATTTATTCAACCGGCACTTTTTGGCAATAGGCGTTATGTTACAGCGCTGGTCATCGGTTTTTTGAATGCGGCGGTGGTAATGGGAGTCTCATTTGTAATACCGCAATTATTGACCGAGTTGAACGGACTATCTCCAGGTATGGTTGGTTTTGTGGTGTTTCCAGGAGCATTCATCTCCGCGGTGTTTGGAAAAAGTGCAGGTAAGCTAGCCGACCGCCATGGAAATCCGCTACTTGTGAGTCTGGCTATGACTCTGATGTTTCTCTGCTTCTTCCTGCTGTCGCTTATGGCAGGTGCAGATCCTTGGGTAGTAGCCTTAATTCTGATTGCCGGAAGTGTTGGTCAGGTTTCTATGCAGTTTGGTCTATCTAATACCGTCTCACGAACATTAACACAGGAACAGGTCGGCATCGGCATGGGGCTTTTTTCTATGATAATGTTTCTCTCAGGAGCAATGTCGACGGTTATTATTGGTAAGATTATTGATTACGGGGATTCCTCACTGACCTTGAATCCGCTGCATCTGTATGCCTCTGGAACGGTGTACAGCAATATCTGTGCAGGTATGGCCGTAGTTGTATTAATCGTGTCTTTATTATACTTTTGGCATTTTGGACGTACAGGTAATAAGAATTGGCAGAGGGGGGAGCAATTATGAAAGTGGAAATATGGTCGGATTTCGCATGTCCGTTTTGTTATATAGGAAAGCGCCGATTTGAAGAGGGACTGAGCAAGTTTCTGCATAATGAACGAGTAGACATCACGATAAGAAGCTTTCAACTGGATCCCCATGCATCACTTGACGGCAACCCTAGCACATACGAATTGATGGTACAAAAAATGGGAATGTCTAACGAACAGGCCTCGGCAAGTGTAAATCATATGATACACCTGGCAGAATCGGCTGGACTTGAATATCATCTTGACAAGACGATACGAACTAATACATTTGATGCACATCGACTGATGCATTTTGCTTCCGTTCAAGGGAAGCAACTGCAAATGACCGAACGGCTAATGAAAGCCTATTTTACTGATACCTTGCATATAGGTCGTCACGAGGTACTGGCTGAATTAGCGGTTCAAGTAGGCCTGAATCGCGATGAATCGCTCAGAATACTGAAAGGCGAGGATTATACCACAGAAGTCCGTAACGATACTAAAATGGCAACAAAAGTCGGTGTACGCGGTGTTCCATTCTTTCTGATCGCAGGAAAATATGCAATATCCGGTGCACAGACATCAGATGTTTTTCTACAAGAGCTGGAACAAGCATGGACAGATGTACAATCAGTAGAGAATTCTCAGGCTTCTTCAGACATTTGCACTGCAGAAACAGGATGTGAATTGCCTGAACACAATTCTTGAACCGATGCGACATCCTGAATGTTAATTGTTAAGAGGCAGCTCCCTTCGGCTGCCTCTTAACTTAATGTCTATTAAATAGTTTGCTTACCGTTTTTTAATTATTTAATTTCTCGAGCATATCATCCAGCATTTCTTCAGTGAAATCAGCTCCACTGAAATTGAGTAGTGCGTGCAGCGGGATCCCGTTCATCATAGCCTGAAGCATTTCTGAACTGAAAGCATTCTCGTCCATTCCATTTCTGGATTGACTCGAAAGAATTGCTTGAACAATCTGCGCAGCATCCGGATCTGCCATCAAATCACCGACCGTTGAAGTTCTAGTGTAGCTTTTCGGAAGAGAAACTGTAGACTCCACATATACGGATTCTGTCAGTATAATGTCCTTAGAGGACATTCCGATCAAGAGATTGAACTCCCCCGTTTCAACATGCCAATCTTGCAATTTGATATTATAATAAGCGAAGGCGCGCTTTCCAAGTGTGAAGGACACGGTTTTAGTTTCTCCTGGTTTTAGTTCAACCTTTTCAAAGCCCTTCAATTCTTTTGCCGGACGAATAACGCTACTCGCCACGTCATGTACATACAGCTGAACGATCTCTTTACCCGTCATATTACCTGTATTTTTCACTTGTAGTGTAACGTTGACGAAATCAGTATCCTTCAATGTTTTGTTGCTAACCGTAAGGCCAGTATATTCAAAGCTTGTGTAGCTTAAGCCAAAGCCGAATGGGAAGAGCGGTTCAATCTTCTTCATATCATAATAGCGATATCCGATAAATAAGCCTTCCTTGTATTCCACTCTATCGCCTTCCCCTGGAAAATTCAGATGGGACGGATTATGTTCCAGTATCATTGGGAAGGTCTCAGCCAGCTTGCCGGACGGGTTAACATCACCGAATAGCAAGTCGGCGATCGCTCCGCCAAGTGCTTGACCACCCAAATACGCCTCTAGCAGCCCTTTCACCTTACAAAGCCATGGCATCTCGACAGGAGAGCCATTACTCAGTACGACAACGAGATTCGACTGCACTGTAGAAATAGCTTCTATTAGAGCAATTTGATTTGCTGGAATACGCAAGTGCGTACGATCATAGCCTTCAGACTCGTATCGCTCCGGCAATCCAATGAACATAATAGCCACGTCCGATGCCTGAGCCAAATGGATCGCCTCTGCTTCCAAGCGCTCGTTTACCTCATCGCTCGCAATCTCATAACCTTGCGCATACATGACCGCTGCGCCGCCTGCAGATTTTTTAAGCTCCGCGGCGATATCGTCTAACTTAGTAGGATTTACATGAGAGCTGCCGCCACCCTGATAACGTGGAGCTTTTGCAAGCTCGCCGATAACCACTATGTTTCCTTCCTTCTTAAGTGGCAGAATACAATCCTCATTCTTAAGTAGCACCATGCTTTCTCTCGCTACTTCCCGAGCCAGTTGGTGATGATCCTCCACACTATAAGAAGCATTTGGTTTTTTATTGTCAACGGCTTTGAAGATGACCTTGAGTAGACGACCCGCTGCTCGGTTGAGTGCCTCTTCAGTCAAAGAGCCATTGCGTACTGCCTCTATAATCTTATTGTCTCCCTTACCGTTGCTGGACGGCATTTCGAGTTCCAGGCCTGCTGCAAGTCCGCGGACTCTCTCGTTGACAGCCCCCCAATCAGAAACAACAAATCCTTCGTGCCCCCATTCTTCCTTCAAGATATCCGTTAGCAATCGATGGTTTTCCGAAGCGTAATCTCCATTCACTTTGTTATAGGAGCTCATCACTGTCCATGGCTGCGCCTTTTTCACAACCCCTTCAAAGCTTGCCAAATAGATTTCCCTCAACGCACGTTCGTCCACCTCCGCACTGACAGACATTCGGCGATATTCCTGATTGTTGACTGCAAAATGTTTCAGCGATGTTCCCACACCCTGGCTTTGTACTCCCTCAATATGGCCGGTCGCGATCTCGCTTGATAGGTACGGATCCTCAGAAAAGTATTCAAAGTTTCTGCCGCAAAGCGGCGAGCGTTTCATATTGGCACCCGGTCCTAGCAGAATTGAAATGTCCTCTGCCTGACATTCCTCCCCAAGTGCAATTCCTACTTTACGGGTCAGTGACACGTCCCATGAGCAAGCCAGACCTGCTGCGGACGGAAAACAAGTGGAGGGCAAGCTGCCATGTAACCCCAAGTGATCTGCAGGTCCCTCCTGCTTCCGCAATCCGTGAGGTCCGTCTGTCATCATGATGGACGGGATTCCCAATCGTTCAATCGGCTTCGTTTGCCAGAAGTTTAATCCAGAACACAGACCCGCTTTCTCTTCTAAAGTCATTTCCGAAATCAATTGTTCAATATTTCTTTCCATGATTCGTCCCTCCTGGTTATAATCTTTAAGTTGTGCTGCTGCTTCACAACTAACTTTAATGTTAAAAAAAGACCTTAAATCCCGTGGAATTTAGGACTAAGACCCGTGCTACCCTTTTCTGTGAAGATTATATTCATTAGCAGGTTAATATGATAAGAGCTTTGCCGGATTCTCAACGGTGATTTTCTGGATTTCTTCGCCAAGACCGAACTGGTGCAATTGTCCGAGCATCTCCGGGAACCGGGTATATCCATAGGAACCGGCAGTTTTGCCATACGCCTTCGTTATACAATCATGCCCACAGACAATCTGAGAACCATAGCCTTTTTTTAATAAAGCAACCAAGCCCTTCACCCGGTCATAATCATCCGGAAGCGTTGTTACAAATGTCCCCCAGGAATCGAAGCCTATATATACTCCATGATCTAGAATCTTCTCAAGATACTCCGTATTAACGTTTCTTCCCATTTCAGGACAACTCAGATATACATTATTCTCACAGCCTCTACGCAAAAACTGGTCCTGGTGCATCATTAACAATCTGTCAGGATTCATTCCGCATTCCTTAAGAGCCACATCCACAACCTCGTATAGATGTTCATTTGTCATTGGATAGCCCGTATGAACATGAACGGAAAGACCTGTTTCATTAGAGAGTCTTGCTTGTGCACGAAGCGCATCTAATTCACTCTTGTCGATGGAACCATCTTCATTGATCGCATTCACCGCGCATTTCAAAAAGCCAGGTTTAACATCGGTGCCATCGATACCTTCTTCAACTTCCTTTTTGAATACTTCGTACATAAATATATCGTCTTTGCCGATATATTCATCCGGACGGGCGGCTGCAACATAAATTCCGGTACATGTAACAAGGTGGATTCCGCTCCGCTCGGCAGCTTCCTTCAACTGCCCGGCTGGAGCCCTCAATCCTATTGGAGATGCATCAACGACAGCTTGACCTCCAATCTTTTGGAATGCGTTGAATTCAGCGACTGCGAAATCAATATCTCCGGCCAATGAACAATCATCTGAAAAAATGGACATTCCCTGTCTTAAGCCCGCCAGATTTTCCATACGAAGCTCCAGCATATAATCAGGTATTCTGCCCTTAAAATGCATAACCTGTCTATTTAACAAGGAAGCGTCTGCAAGCACATGCTCATGCATCGTGGTATACCCTAATTCGACCGGTTTAATATCCCCTAGCACGGTTGTAATTTTTTTCATGTGGTTATGCTCCTTAAATACCTTATTCTTGATCATAAGGTAAGCCGATTTCGTCCCATATTGCGAATACTTGTTCACTTAATCGCACATCCCTGTTGGATGGCTCGAGGTCAAAGATATGCAGCGGACTGTTCTTACCTTCATATTTCGGCCATTCAATGGATCCGCCATTCGGATTACCCGTCTTAGCGAAATTCAGCCAAGCTCCATTAATCTGGTCACGGATAGCTTCCAGCTGATCCTGCGGTGTTCCTTTCGTGGCATAAGAGAAATAACCTCTATCCAGAGTATCAAGTGCGAAGGGAATCTCAGCTGCATGAACAGCACCCATATTAAGCTGCTGATAAGCAACAGGCACAAAATCAAAGCGATACATCCACACATTACCGTGGTTTACCTGATTGTCTGCACAGATATAGGAATGCATGGCAAAGAAATAATCATTAACAAAGCTGCTAAGCGCTTTACGCTCATCTTCAATATCGGAATAAGCTGCTCTGAGTTCCGGATAATACTGTTCTTTGCCGTTGTTTTTGAGCATAGTCTCAACACATTCCCAGGAAGGAAACCACCCCTGCACCACTTCGGTTGACTGAATGAAGGTATCACCCTCGTCACGATTATATCCGATAATCACATCGACGCCTTCGGCACTGCCATTCTGGATAGCGGTCCAAGGACGTTCTGGCAACAAATCATCACCGAATAAAGGACCAGGCATGTTAATTCCTGCAAATAATGTTGTGAAATCCTCATAAAACTTGCTACCCGCCTTTTTAATGATGTCAATATCCATCGTCTTAAGCTTGTAGACCTCTTCAGGCTGTAACCCGATATATTCAAGAAAACGTGGTATCACTAACTTTGTATATTCTCTGCCACCGCTGAGACGGGGAAGGCCGCTTTGTGAAATCGCTTTTTGAAACAGACCTTTTGCTGCTGGGCTTGCAAGTAAATCAAATACCGCTACTCCGCCGCCGCTTTCTCCAAAAATGGTGACATTGCCAGGATCTCCGCCGAATGCTTCGATATTTTCTTTGACCCATTTTAGTCCCTCAATATGATCGGAAATTGTACAATTTGTATCAAAGGAATCGTCGAACTGGTTAAAATCGTAATAACCGAGCGGCCCTAAGCGGAAGTTGAGATTAACACGGACCACACCGTTTGCTGCCATAGGAGCACCATCATAGCTCGGGTCGGTGTTGAAGCCATAATGAAGGCCACCGCCGTATAGCCACACAACAACAGGGAGGTTTTCAGCATTTTTGGGTGCCCACACATTCACATTAAGGCAATCTTCATCTTCACCCTCTCGGAAAGCGATAAACTGGATAGGATCATGACCGGCAACCTTACAATCTCTAACACCCTCCCACGGATCAGCCGGTTGTGCACGCTTAAAGCGCAGGTCTCCCACCGGTGCTTTACCAAACGGTATACCAAACCATGCGTTGACACCTTCTGTTTCAAAACCTTCTACTTTTCCTTTTTTGGTGTTAATAATCATAAGATTAACCCTCTCCTTAATCAATTTAAATCAACATTTGTTGACTTCGTTACATCTTTACAGTAAGTTTAATGTCATCAGTCGTCAATAAGGTGACCCAGAACGAAGGAATGAACTAGACAGAATCTACTAAAGTTGTTGATTTGAAAGGAATTATATGATGAAAACAAACAAAAAAATACTTCAAACCAAACAAGCTCTACAAAACGCACTCTGGTCTCTTATCGAACGTTTGGACATCAAGGACATTACCGTTTCCCAAATATGCAACGAGGCTCAGATCAACCGGACCACCTTTTATAAATATTATTCGCTGCCGCTAGATATCCTAACGGAATATGTGGAGGAGATGTGTGAACTATCTTTGCAACAAAACAGCGAGAAGAAGGGTACTTCTTCAGAGGAAGATATTTATCGTATGATGTTAGATATATGCCGCATTCATTATGAGAACAAACAAATTATGAAGATTTATATGGAGTTTCATAAAATTTTAATGCCTATTATTCATAAAGCATTATTGGAGAATTTAGGTGATCAGCTAAACGAATCCTCTCTAAATAAATTCATCTCTGGTGGAGTTACTGCAATTATTTATCAGTGGAGTCTGAATGATTATCAGCAATTGCCTGAAGAAATTGCCGTAATGTTGACTACTTATATTCATAGATTATCTGGAGTACCCCATGATGGATTACTTAACTAAAAAGGTACAGTCTCTCTATTTTTATTGAGTGATTGTACCTTGCCTGCTTGCAACCGCTAACTATACTTTGATTACGTCACTTTCTGTAATACCATTGTCGTTGTAGCTATCTACTCTTACATAGACATCCTGGCCTTTCACGAGTGCGCCAATTCTTACGCTCTGTCCGAAAACCTGATAGCTGTGGTAGAGCTTGTCAGGTGAGTAACCCCACTCTACAACATAGCCCGTGCCATTGCCCTTCCAGCTTAATTCAATGTCTAGATCACTTAATCGTTCTATTGTAATAGCCGTTGCTTGTTCGGGGGCCGGTCCGCTGCCAAGCCCGAATATTCGTAATCCGGATACGCAAGCAACCTGTTCGTATGGAAGAGAAGTGATTGTGAGTCTAATATACCTTGCCTTTATCCCCTCCTCTATGACTACCAGGTCGTGGGGGAGATCTGTGTTCACTTCGCTCTTGTCTTCGATAAAGAAGTAGGTGTTCCCGTCTGCCGACCCCTCCAGCTCCCATCGCGTCGGCTGCGGAGTTTCATCTATCCATCGCACCTGACCCAGTTCGCCCCTAAACTCTACTCCATCCGGAGGAGACAGAAATAGACCATCATCCGCAAAATTAATCTGTACAGCATGAACATCATATTCTTGGCCGAGGTCGATCTCGATCCACTCACCCGGCTTGTTCGATGCTGCCTTCCACCAGGTTTGAACGTTTTCGTCTGTTACACTGGTGGTGATATAATCCTCTGCACAAGAAGAGGCATTTGCCGGCTTGGCGTAGGAGAGCAGCATCCATTCCGGTTGTGCCCACGGGTCGTGCTTGGCCAAATCTACCTTGATTGGCCAGTCACCATAACGTTGATTGCAGAACAACTCTCCGTCATCATCCCATCCTGCCGGCCATAAACCAATGCGGCGTTCAAAATTATGGTTCTTGGCTATGCGCATGGTGGCTGTATGCCATAGATTCGCATACTCATCTTTCATAGTGGAGCCGTGCCCAGCTCCAGCTATAAATCCGCCGGGCTTATAGGAGTACGGATTGTTTTTGGCAAGCTTGAAAGGCCCCAACGGGCTATCCCCCACATAAACCCCATCCGCATAAATGTTATAACGGGAGCCAGGACTTGCATACTGCAGATAGTACACATCGTTATGCTTATTCATCCATACTCCCTCGATATAGGGGGCCCCCGTTACATAAGCCAGAGCTGCAGCTCTCAATTCTTCTGGTATGTTGTCTTTACTTTCCTCAAAATTCTTCAGCATCTCGGTCATTTTCCCTGGTGAATGAGGTGGTATGTGGTTTTCCCCCGATCTTTCATATCCAATATCCTCAACATTACCGAAGATCAATTCCTTTTTCTCACCAATAGACGTCATATCTGCAGGGTTAAGTTCGATGCCGTAAAGGGGCAAACTAGTTGACGATCCCCAGTATAAATAGACTCTTCCATCGTCATCTGCAAACAAATTAGGATCCCAAAATGGAAAAGTACTCTTGATTTCCTCGAACTCATCACTGAACAAATCTTTAGTACGGTAGAAGTTGCAGATTTCGTGTGAGGATGCACAGAAATAAACATAATCCCCAACAACTCTCACGTCCGGTGCGTAGTCGTATGCGGGCAAACTTTTAAGCGAATGAAAATTCCATGTAGCGATATCATCGCTATACAAAAAACCGCAAGTCATCGACGGGAACATATAATATCTGCCTTTAAAATTGATCATGGATGGATCAGCCGCCTCACGGGAGACAGATATTTTACCACTTTCAGTCTGGTTAAACTGGTACTTGTAGCCAACGTTAATTGGATTACATAAATATTTCATATTAACCTCCTACAGGAATTGTTGATTATTACTCCGCTGTCAAAGTATTGTAAGTTGCCTAACATCATTTTAAGGAATAACCCATTGGTCTTCTAACGGTTTGACGACTAATAGACTAACACTTTTACGACTAATTAAATAAAAGATAAAAAATATACTCTACAAGCTTATTCTTGACCCAATAACAATTCTTCTACATAACCTTAAATCCATGTACATATTCATAGAATTCAGATTGTTATTTGTTGATGCAATTTAAAATCATATCCTGTAATAGTCGTCAAAGTGTCATTGAAAAAGTCTTCAAACTGTTAGAATGACGATCAATAGTTCTTTAAGATAGAATGAGAAGTTGTGGCCGATTGAACTGCTAAGTGTTTTTTTTCACAACCGAATATATACTCCTTTAAAGAAACATTTCACTTTTTGTGTAACCCTATACACTCGCACTATCATCTGAAATACTTTATTTATTACCTGTAATTTAATCACTAGACATTAAAAATTAAAAACAGCAGGTCTCCTTATTGAGACCTGCTGTTTTTATACTACAAGCTAAGTGGGTTTAATTTTAAAGCAACTAATTAAATCATGCAAAATCCGAATTTGTAAATTTCTTCGATAATGTCACGACGATCAAATTCGACTCTATAATTAATATTTTTTATATTTTTACAATTATTTGTCTGAAGTTGTTTTTTTCGAACTTTTTTTCTATTTGAGAAAGAGAGGAGATGTTCATAATGAACAAAAGACCTAAAATTTCATCCGATGTTGAAAAGGGATTTAGTCGTTACATCCAAACATGTCTGTTCCATACTAGTCGTGAATTTTTCAGAAAAGTGGATCGAGATGCTCAATACCTTCAACCAATGGGCGAAGATATTGATAACTTTCAGCTTATGGTCTATTCTTATTCCCTTTCTCCTACTGTATTAGTAGAGATACAAGATTACTTAGGTTCTGTCATCAGAGCATTAAGTCCAATGGAGAAGAAACTTATAACTTTAAAATATTTCGAAGGAAAGACCGATTCTGAAATTGCTTGTTTATTCGGATTAACTCAACAAGCTGTCAGTAAAGCCAAAAGATCATTATTGGATAAACTTAGGCACCAACTGGAGTTGTAGAGTTAAATTCCCCCCGAATGCCCTCCCCCATTTCTACTATAAACTGGAACCTTCCATAGAAAGGAGGTAATCGTTTGAGGGAAGTAATGGATCTTATTGAGTTAGCTCAGGGTGGGGATAGGCTAGCTGAAGAAGAATTAATTTTTCGATATGAGCGATTAATCTATAAATATGCATGGCACAACGGTCAATATAATGAAGACTGTAGACAGCACCTAATTATTTCTTTTATAATGGCAGTCCGTCGATTTGATCTAGATCGTTATATAAATAATTCATTGAAATAATTTACTTATTTTTGGCAATTTAATTGCCAATGTTATTATTTTTGGTTGTATTCACAAATACTAAATACCATTTAAATACAGAGGAGATTTTTTAATTGTAATAGATAAATAATACATCCTCTATTATTTATCAGTAATTAAATTTTCGGTGTCCTTTGATAATTAAAGAAGTCTTTTATCAAGTACGTTCCTCTTTGCTCTGTAAAAATACAGAAGCGACGCAGCAGAAGCGCCATGATGGGTTTTAGGATTATACATACAAATCCCAAAGCTCTGAGCGATCATCTTCTGGCTCAAATCAATCCATGGTAGGTTTGAATCGCCATAACAAGTAAGAGGGATAATGATACTTCCGCCCGGCCAACGTTACTGTATTGGGGGCGGCCTGCTCGGATGAGGGGGAACTTCGGTACTGCCGGAGTTATGATGTTGCACACCATCAGCAGCTTGATAAAGACTATTTATCTCTGAAAAAACAACTTTCTAAGTTTATTTTACTTAAGATTCCGTTATAAAGGAGAATTTACTAATGAAGAGTGATTTTTACCAACATAAAGAACTTCCAGATATGTACGCTGTAATATATCATGATTTTCCTGACATTGTCACTGTTGTACAGATGCGTGAGATGCTTGGCGGTATAAGTAATAAGACTGCTTATAAGCTTTTACAAGAGAATAAAATTCATCATTTTAAGATTGGGCGCAATTATAAAATCCCTAAAATAAATATCCTACTATATCTTAATTTGTTCAACCACACTTTTAACCCTCCTCACTTTAACACTTTAGTGCATTGAACCGCCCCTTCCACGCGTGTTATAATTAACACGTCAATGGTAGGAGAAATGCGGGCTGCTATGAAGGAGGAATATTCATGGTAGCAGGCCACCTACAAGAAAAAAAAGGTCTTTTTTATATGGTCTTGAATTGCAAGGATGAGGAAGGTCAGAGAAAACCAAAGTGGATTCCTACTGGCCTTACGGTAAAAGGAAACAAAAAAAGAGCAGAAGCATTGCTATTAGAGACAAGGAGGGAATTTACTCTTCTTTTAAATGTTCCTGAGGAAGAACCGATAGTTGAAGAAATTAGCGAAGAAATGCCAGCCGATGAGCCATTTGATCAGGGTCCACTATTTTCTGTCTTCATGCTTCAGTGGCTAGCAATGATGAAACACAAGGTTGAATTTATCACTTACGCATCTTACCACAATATTATAACAAATCATGTTGTTCCTTACTTTGAAGAAAAGGGACTTTTTCTCAAAGAATTATTACCAAGTCATATTCAAGATTATTATCAATATGAGCTTGACAAAAATGGAGTGACAACCAACACAGTTCTCCATTATCACGCTAATATTCGCAAAGCACTAAAACATGCTCTCAAAAATGATTTAATTAACACTAATCCCGCAGATAAAATTGAACGACCTAAGAAGAATGATTTTGTCGGCAGTTTTTACAACAAGCAGGAGATTAATATCCTATTTGAAAAAGTTAAGGGCGAACTGATTGAACTTGCGGTCATTCTTGCTGCATTTTATGGATTGCGAAGAAGTGAAGTGATTGGACTTAAGTGGACTGCCATCAATTTCGTTAACAAAACGATAAGTATTCGTCATACTGTAACTCCGGTTTATTTTGAGGGAAAAGAACACATCATTGAAAAGGAGAGAACTAAAAACAAACCGAGCCGCCGCACCTTGCCTCTTGTGCCAGCCTTTGAAGAATTACTGCTACGTATTCGTGAGCTTCAAGCTCTTAATAAAGCCATATGTGGTAAATCATATTGTACTGATTATGAGGAGTATATCTATTTGGATAAGTTAGGACAACGAGTTAAACCCGGCTATATCACACAAAACTTTACTAGAAATCTTAAAAAAAATGGTTTGCGTCATATCCGTTATCACGACCTGCGTCATAGTTGTGCAAGCCTCTTACTCGCCAATGGAGTCAGTATGAAAGAAATTCAGGAATGGCTGGGACACAGCAACTATTCCACAACAGCCGACATTTATTCTCACTTGGAATACAGTTCCAAAGTATCTTCAGCATCAACAATGAGTAGTATCCTGATCTTTTAATAAAAAAAGATCGAATAACCCTCAATACTACTGAGAGTCATGCGATCTTCTCCTCGTTCTCTCCTCCGGAAAAAGGAGAGAACTGCAGGAGAGAACTCTATAAAAAGTTCTCTCCCAAACTGTTTCAAAAACCAAGGTTTTCCGGAAAAAACCCTTATAAATCAAGGATGCCGAGGACGGGGGTCGAACCCGTACGGTACTCACGTACCGCAGGATTTTAAGTCCTGTGCGTCTGCCTGTTCCGCCAAAGCCTTGATAACACTGGTTTTTTCAGTGATTGTCTTTTCTAGCCACAAAGGACTCCTTTCAATTTAAAAAGTCTAAATCTCAACGATTCTGTGTGTTGATACTAAGTTACTCTATTACCTCTAATTTGTAAATACACTATGTCCTTTGTACAAAAAAACAAAATAGAAATTCCCCTATAACTTGCTGACTCGTTTGCGTTCTTCCCCGTACAAGCCTTTTTACCAAGCACTCACGAAAGGTCATTCTCACACCATCGTTCAGCCTTGATCAGCTCTATTCATTCTAGGCTACAACCTTACCTAACAGCGCATTCAAACATGCTTCAGCAACCTCCCCCACGACTCCGTAAAATTCATATTTCAGATATACAAAGGGGGTACCTGCTATTAACTTATATTTACTGATTCAAACAGCTTACTCACTACTTTTTCTATAATGATTTTGCATCAATCGTACATGTTCATCTGATCTTTTAGTTTCATGAATTATTCCAGAATTTAGCCTATCAACGAAATCCTTTGCAAAACTTTTCAAAGGTCCCTTCTTTGAATTATTCCATTTTTTTATTGTTCTTCTAGTACTTTCCATTGCTTTTACAAACCCATATTCTCCTGTTACAACACCAGTTCTTGATAGTACATCCATAAGATTTGAAAGTAAATCCGCATGACCTTCGTAAGCTATAACAAATTCTTGACAGAACGAAAAAATAGAAGGATTTCCATCATACTTCCCTAATATCTCCAATATTATTTTTCCTTCAACAATATCCTTAGCAACTAAAAGAGTTCTAAGATATGACTCTAGAGGCTCATCAAATGAAGGAAAGATCTTTTGTAGTAAATCGCTAGCCTCATAACTAAAAAACCAATCCTCTCTTTTAAACCAATTAAGAATTTCTGGTATAACTATTTCAGAATGTTCTTTTAAAGGCTCCCCTAAATTATTAAGATGAAAAGGTATAGACTCATATTGAGGGATCAGTTTCTTCCTTTCGTCTTGACTCAGTAATCGCTTCTCAAAAAATCGCACTACCTTTAATGGCTCACTTTTTGCAATAGAAGTCAAAATTTCTTCAGCATGATATTCAATTTGAGGGCAACCAATAAGTGCTTCAATTAATTGATCTTGCTTTACATCATCGAAATGGTTAAGTATAGACTCTTCATCGAACCATATAAAATTAGTCCACCAAAATATATTTTTACTTGAAAGTTCATTTATTGTTCTTATAAAAAGACCCGTACTTTTTTCCTTGTTGACTTTGGTAGTATTTAAGATTCGAACTATCTCAATTAAAACCTCATTTTCATTTTTTTTAGATGCTTTTTCAAATATACGATTTAATATACCTGCTTCAACCTCTTCATCATACAAAAAGGAAAGTACACAGATTAAAAGATTTCTTTCTTCATTGATCCAATCATCTAATTGTTTTTGTGCATAATCACCATCACTTACTTTTAATCCAGCAATTATATGATGGAGAAATCTTTTGAAATCTTTTTCCAAATTAACAATTAATTCTTTTGCAAATTCACGATTGGATTTAGAAATATCAAATAGAAAACCATTGAAATATGAGTATTTGCCTGGTTCAATGAATTCAGATCCTTTGCAAATATCAACAATAAGTTCTATCCAGAATGCTTTATTTTCCTCAGAAATGATTTCCAAGTAATTATTAATTCTTTCATTTCGTATCAATTTCGATCTACGCCAATCCATTTCTTCTAGATAGTCTGAATCATACCCAACTAAATCCTTATAGATTTTATATCTATCGTTCGCCTTAATTAATTTTTTTAGGTCAGCTAATCCTTCGATACTAGTTGAAAATCTCCGCTGAAACCAATTAGCTTGTTCATCAATCTTTTTTATTATTTCTAAAGGGACTTTCCCATTTACAATGAATTGATACCAGTCGATAAGTGAAGTTGTATTTGTTACTACTAAGTTCACAATCTCTTCAGGACACCCCCCTCTATTTGGAGTTTTTGTTGCTTCTTTAAGAATATCCAAAATGCGTAGCTGTTGAGGAATTTCCTTAGCCACAAAATACAAACCCTTTAAAATTTCCACTGATTGCATTCTTAATTGTTTCAACGGTTCATCTACTGTTAGCGATTCATTTCCAAATATTATCGACTTATGATCTATACTCTCAGTAAAATTAAAGTCTAATTTAAAAACTTCCACAAACACGTAATTTACAATTTCTATTCTCGCTAGGCTTTCATAGATATCCCATTTTTTTATTTGTCCAATAATATAAAATTGCACCTGTAATCCAAATTGTTGTAGCACTCCTAACTTGTATTCAGCCAGTCTTTTAATTGAATCTAGAGCTAGCTTACTTATTTTCTCGTTCGTATTACGTGCAAGGTCAATATATATAGGGAATATTTGATCAGTGTAATGGTATTTAACTACATTTAAAATTTCTAAGCACTGCGTTACCACATAGCTAAAGTCGTTACCATAACTTAAAATCTCAGAACTTTCATCACCTTCCTTTACTCCTTGAGCGCGAGTTAACACCTCTTTTATAAAGTCAGTTAATTTGTATCCCGATGGTGTTTTATCTCCATACTTTTTTATATATTTAGATAGCAAACTTAATTTCAAATAAATCCCTCTTAAGTTATTAGTCTGTAGGATATCTTCATAAAAAGCATTTTGAAATATTTCATTCCCCTTTAACAGTTCTAAATATTCTGTATTAATAAATTCAAACTTATAATTTGCTGGTTTAATGTAGTCCTTCATAATAGTTTTCAGTTCGGTTTGGAAGAAATCCATTTTTTCTTTATCAAAATCAATCAAACCTTGAGGGGATTTGTATGTGATATTATGAGAAACCTCAGACCAAGCATGATATAATACAGTAGTTAATTGCAGTTCACATTTCAATCCTTCAAACTGAGCATATTCAGTTAAGTTTAGCCTGTCTTCTTTAAATTTAATTATTAAGTGCTGAGCATTATATCCATCATCAGAATACCTTAAGTTATTTTTCACTACATCAAATTCTTCATATATGCACCGCGAAAACTTTTGAATTTCACTGTCCAAATAAAAAATAACCCTACTACCCGCCATATCATCTAAGTCGAAGATACTGTTAATATTAGATAGGGCTCTATTTGTTGATAGCTTTTTAATTAAAGAGTCTTCTTCTTTTACTCTAGCACTTGCCAATTGAAATTGAAAACCATTGTTTTTTAATAACTTTTTCAATAGGAATAGAAGTGTGTCACAAAACTCATTGTAGATTTTCCGATTTTGATGGTACTCTTTTCTTAATTCGAGTATTCTTTCATTTTCCATAAAACAACCTCCTTAAGATGTCGAATAACTTCTCATTATTACTTCCCCATAACCTTCTTCACGAACTTCTCAGCTTTATAATCCTTTCGAACTTCATGCAACATACCACTATTCGCTTCTGACCACGACTCCAGTATCATCCTAGGCTCCCCTTCGATGATGTCACGTGCTGCTATGATGTCACCAATACTTGGCTGTAGCGAACACGATGGCTTTCTTAGCCTTATAGTACCTCATGCAAGAGAAGACCTCCTGCACAGCACTGATGCCCACTGGATGGTCAACAGAGTACCGCTTCGCCTGTATTACGTTTCTCATGCCCTCTCGATCTGTAAAAATCACATCCGCTCCGAAGTCTCTACTTCCTACAGTCTTATAAACCCCAGAGTAACCAAGTTCAATTAAAAACTTATACAAATACATTTCAAATCCAGAGCCATCTTCCATCTTATCAATATCTCTAATATCAATATCCTTTAAGTTATAGTCGTTAGATTTTAAATGACTCAAGTTGTTCTTTCGATTAAGAACTCTAAATACAATAAATCCAGCGACTACAACAACTGCTATAATCATCAAAAAAATAAATCCCAGCACGATTCAACCTCCATTTATGAGCATTACTTAATACGCCTGAATACCAAATTTCAATAGTTTCTTGGGAAAGATATCATCTAAATTCAATATGTCTTTATCATCAATCTCAATTAGGTTAAATCCATACTTTTTATATATCTCCAGCTTGATTTTTTTCCTTTCATTATATCTAGCATCATTTTCCAAACCCCAAAACTCTATGTATACTTTGCCAACAGGTAAATAAAAATCACAATAAACATCTTCCTCAATGGGTAGCTTTCTCTCATATGCATGAACAATCTCAGACATATACAACCAATTATCAATAAGCATTTCTGCTCTTGATCTTACATAATGCCCATCTGCCGATCTATGTGTTGCTTCAAATTTTTCTCTAAAGCCCACAGCAACTGTCTCAATCTTTTTGTTCTCAATTGCAGTCTCTACATTTTCACCACGTAACTCCTTCATCGTTTCAAGTAGCCGCTTGTTTGTTAAAATACTTGGTTCCCAGCATACATAAGGTACGCCATTTCGGTCATATTCAAACTGTTTTCCGCCTATACTCTCGCCAAGCTTAGTTATTAACCATCCCTTTACTCCTTTTTGCAATAAGCCAAGTTCAGACAGAATTGGATTAATGCGAAGCTTAGAAACTCCAAAGTGTTGGCTTAAAGCTACTATATTTATAAGTTTTTCTTCATTCAAATTTGTCAGGTTCAATTCATCCTTAATCGTCTCATCCCAAGCTATAAATGAGCCGTGTTGGGGATGATTCTTGATAATACCTCCCCTTGCTTTCCCTTGCTCCGTTAGAACCCAAGCATCATTTTCTCTAGTTATCAGTCCTAAGTTCATCATGACTCCAAATAAATCTTTAGATGTAAATCCCATCTCTTTTGACAATGCAGTTGTGGATAAATACTTCACCTTATCTGACATTTCCCGTTTAGTCTCCTATCCCAATTAAATTATTTCACCCCATAGATTATTCCACAATTTTACACCAACCGACTAATTCTTCATATAGGTTCTGCTTTAATAATATTTTGTATTGATCAATACTCGTATCAATATCACCATCGAGTATCTGGCTGTATGTGTACCAGCATTTCGTTACAACAACAATCCCTTTCCAACTGTAAACTAGCCCCCATCTGCTCCTACAAATAAAAAAACCACTCTTATTGAGTGGCTAGTCCTTATAAATTGCATCTACTGCTTTTTGCTTACCTTCTTCATATCGCATAGAATGTCTTAAAATTATGTCTAAACATTCCAAAGAAAGCATCCTTGGGCTTTTCTTATGCCCAATTTAATACAAGTATAAGGCATTAACCATTGTCACTGAGGGCTCATTGTTAACAGGTCAAACAGCCCTAAGATTGACTCCTAGGGCTTCTGGTTGGGATTAAGTTTTATTGAGTTAATCAAAAATAAAATAAGCAGAATCATCTAATGATATTTGCTTATTTTAATAGTTGTAAAACATTTTGTGGTTGTTGGTTTGTTTGAGCCAACATAGCTTGTGAAGCTTGAGATAATATTTGATTCTTAGTTAATTCCATCATTTCTTTAGCCATATCTACATCACGAATACGAGATTCAGAAGCAGTTAGATTTATTTCATAGTTGGAAGCATTATTTAATGCGTGTTCTAACCTATTTTGATAAGAAGCAAATTTACCACGCTCAGATGAAACTTTTTCAATTGCCTTATCTATCTTTGATATTGCAGATTCCGCACCTTGTCTTGTTGAAAGGTCAATATTATCAATTCCAAGTGCATTTATTCTAGCATCAGTAAGTTGAAGTGAGTATGATTCTCCAGAGTTAGCACCGATTTGTAATATTATACTCTCTGGAGTTGTCGTCGTCGTCGTATTAGTGATGGTTGTAGTAACTTCGGAATTGTAATTAATATGCGCAGTAGTTCCCGTCCCGAAAAAATGTCCTCCATTATTTGTTCCTCCTGCACCTCCACCAATTGTAGATGCCATATTTGCATCCGCAATGAGAACCAAATGATTTTCATATATTTGAAGCTTCATATTCTTTGAGAGTATCGTATTCTGTTGTGCCGATGTTCCGCTAGAACCAAGCTTATAGACTCGAAAGTATTCTTAATATTATTTAAAGTCTCTTTTAAATCTGCACCAATAGGAGTGTATATATCATCTGGATTTGATGGTGGATTTGTGAAGGTAAAAACAATTCTTCCATCTCCAGTTGTTTGTGGGAAATATCCAAGACCAAAAACTTCAGTTCCAGTTGGATTTTGTAGAAATTCAGTGTAATAAACAGCCCCTGTGGATAATATACTTACAGTTTGAGGTACCAAGTTAGTTACAGTTGTTGTAGTTGTTGTAGTTATGGTTGTGCCTTCTGTATTCAATAAATTATTTTCATTAAATTTAGTATTATTAGCAATCTCATTAATACCCTCTTTAATTTGTTGAACCTCTTCTTGTATTTGTTGTCTATCCTCATTGGTCAAAGTATCATTAGCAGATTGAATAGCCAACTCCCGTAGTCTTAGTAGGTTAGGGTCTTGAATTTCAGAAAGACCACCCTCAGCAGTTTGAATTAGAGATATCCCGTCTTGTATATTACGTTCAGCTTGTTGCAGTCCTCTTATTTGGGCTCTCATCTTTTCACTTATGGCTAATCCTGCTGAATCATCACTGGCTTTGTTAATTCGTAATCCAGAAGCTAACTTTTCCATAGATGATGCTGTATTTTTGTTGTTTTTATTTAATTTATTTAATGTATTTAATGATGAAATATTATGGTTAATAATCACAAGAAATCTCCTTGAAATGAATGTTTTATAAATTATACCATTTGAAGAAGTATACAACAATTAGTTTGGCTGAAGCAGAAGATTATTAAGAAATGTGGGGTTCGAACTATTTAATAAAGTTAGAAAATATGAGAATTAATTTATATAACAGAATGTCAGAATGACCACTTCATAATTGAAGTGGTCATTTTAATTAGATTGAAATGTAAATTTTTATTTAAATAATACTTTGTATTAGATACTGTACGGTGAACCTTATCATAGATGACAGGTAAGATATTACGCTGCGAAGAACAATAGTTCAATTAGCCCCTTTATCATAAGGCGGTTTTTCTTTTAGTTGAAAACCAACAATCTTACATAGTAGTCTAAAAGTTTCGACTTTTGCCATAGGGTGAAAATAGTTCAAAAGTCTAAAACATCCGTACTTGTAATTGTACAAAAGATAGTCTAGAATTGATTGTATAGAAGTTAACTAACTTTTAGATGAATGGAGTATTTACAATGACAATGTACGGATACGCTAGAACATCGACAGTTGGGCAGGACAATGGACTAGAGACTCAGAAGCAACTTCTTAAAGAAGCAGGATGTGCTAACATCTATCATGAGCAAGTGACTGGAACATCCACAGAGAAGCGTTCTGCATCGAAGGAACTATTAGAAGCAATGTCAGAAGGTGATACGCTTGTAGTAACCAAGATAGACCGACTTGCAAGAAGCATTATCGACTTGAACAACATTGTCAATGACTTGCTTGCTAGAGGTATCAATGTGAAATTCTTAAAGGATAATCTACACTTTGAAGCTGTTGAGAAGGCTAGTCCTATGCAATCTCTAATGTTTAACATGTTAGGCTCATTCGCACAGTTTGAGAGAGACTTGATAGTAGACCGCACAACAGAAGGCAGAGAACGAGCTAAAGCTAAAGGTACTCACATGGGTCGTCCTGCAAAGGATGCAAGCATCATCAAACGTGCTTTGAATCTGTACGCTGAACGTGAGACAAATGCACTGACAGTAAGCGAAATCATCAAGTCCACTGGCATACCTAAAGCTACATTGTATGCTGAACTAAAAAAGCTAGAAAAGTCATAGTAGTTTCAGTGAATTTGAAGTCTATTATTGAATAGGATTTTTTCCTATGATCTTACTCTATCCCCTTTAGGATTTATAGATTACTGTTCAGACTGAATATAAAGGAACCTTAAACAATTTGGAATGATGGAGCTTAGAAAGTGATTATACATTAATAGCCCTAACTCTTAATTACAAGATTAGAGCTAATTGACGTTAACATAGTTTCTTAGTCCAAATCTATTATGGAAGCAGCGATCTTAACTGCACTAGGAGTCACTGTGATGGTACTAGAACCACATCTAAGAGTAACATTCGTATCAGACTCAACTACCACTTCTCACCGACATCCTACATCCTACATCTTAACTGCACCACCTTGTGCCGCATTTAACTCCAACGTTCTCATGTTTCCTACGTCATTAAAGAAAGCCTACGAGCAATAATCGGCTCATAGGCATGTTCTTGTTTAAATCTCATCATTCATCATCATTATCAAACATTGCTTCAATGGTTTCTAATCTGTCTTTTTGGCTCATGAGATGAAATGGTATAACTCGATCCTTATGATATTTCCGTGTTACTAACTGATCTATTAATTCATTTTTAGATAACAAATTCAAGATTTTAGTTTGGTCAACCAATTTACTCTCGATCTTCCACATCAATTTTTCAATTGCTTTGAGTCGTTCATCTGTATAAGACACAGTTGAAAGTACATTGTCAGTCAACACATTGACACTCTCGTTAAGTTGATTAAGTCGCTCCTGAATCATCTGTGCTTCGTGCATTATTTCACCTCTTTTGGATTCTGCTCAGGAAATAGTTCATCAAAGACTTTGGCGAGTTTTAATATAGAATCTGATGTGAGAGTATTAAAATACATTTCATTACACTTTGCACATTTGGCTCCTCTGCAAGTGGAGACGTTAAACAACAACGTCCCTCCAAGTTTTAGTTCAATACTTATATCAGTATTTGGAACCTCATTGCAACCGCACATAGGACAATCAGTTAAATTAATCTCTCCTTCACCATAATCTGACTTTAACTTCCTCTTCTGATGTAGTACTTTCCGTTCTTCTAAATCTCCCTCTCCATATGCCATTACCCATAGTTCTTCAAGGGTCTTGCCTTCAAGTGATTCAGGCACTACGTTTTTGTCATTGACTACAATCGAAATCTTATAATAAACTCCTGTTATGCTTGTCAACACTGTTTTCAGCAATGACAAATACTCACTCTCCAATATTTCCTTTTTCAGAGTAGTATTGGTTCCAAATATGATACTTACATCACTTGATATATCTTCTATACTAAAGCCTGTAAAATAAGTATAGAATGCTGGAATAGTGAGTTGGTTTCGTATAACACCTAAAAGCTTCGTATGCAGGGTATTCATATACTCAATTTTCAAAGTTTCATCGTTTTCTCGGGACTTCTGCCATAACTGCGAAAGAATACTCTCGAAATTTTCAAGAATCCGCTTACTACGCTCTTCTTTACTCTCCATTTAAAAACCTCCCACTATAAATAAAACTCAGATTTTATTTAGTATGAGAGTACTAAGTAGTTCTTTCATGTTTGATGTATTTACATCAAACATAGTCCCATTCTCTACTTCTGATAATTTCACGTTGGAATAACGAATACTGTAACTTGTTTTAAAACCAGCTTGTGATGATTTTGATATTTTGCATCGACTAATAAGCAGGATTCTTAATTTATAATCCCCATTAGAAGACACAGGCTCAATGTGCCAAAGAATTTCAGCTAAATTTTTTTTCTGATTATACATTAGTCTTGTTATAGGTGTTTTTCCAGAAATAATTTTTACGTTTACTTCCTTACCAATCAAATCAGTCAATGGAAAACCCTCCATGGATAATGGAACATCAGACATTTAAATTCCTCCTTTAGAATATAAAATCGAATTAATTTACGAATAAACCATTACTTAATATCTACATTCAGACCACCTCCCTTAAAGGTGCCAAATAAAGTACAGAGCCAAATTTTGACCAAAGAAAAAGCGGAGGGCATATTAGCCACTCCGCTTCTTAAAACCGTATGGTATTGTCTCGAAATCTCGATATATAAAGATGTTCATAAGCACTCTCCTTTTTTTCAAAATAATTATCAAGTGATAATACCACATCAAACAAACTTTTGTAAATTCGTGCCAAATAAAGTACTGTTTAGAAAGGAAGATCATTCAATTCGTCATCATCGTACTCTTCTATTGAAGAATCATCAGATAGATATTTCCCACCAGTCTTTTCATATGTCGATTGACTCATAACTTTCCGTACAGCTACATCCTTTCTTGAATCAGTAAATTGACTGCTGTCCAGAGTTCTATAGCCATTCGCTGGAATTCTTTTATCTTGTGCCAAATAAGGCACAAAAGTGTTATGTGAATTTATAATCATATTATGCGCTTCTAAAGTTACTATAACTTCGGAAAGCTTAGTACTCTTAATACCAGTGTCCGCTACTAATTGTTCAATGGTGCTATTGTATTCACCTCGGAAGTAACCATTCATACACTTGAAGAAAGAATACAAATAGAATCCAACAACTCCTATGTCGCTGTGCTTCATGCAAAATATAAATGTATTTATATCCAAATTAGTTGTGTTTTCGAATTGATAGAAGTACCCTGTCACTTCATTCTCTCTTTCAGATTGTTCATCTCCATATATACCTCTAACAGGTAAGTTAATCTTTCTAGCCTTCGGTGCATTAAATATCCCAGTCAATTTATTTTGAGAAGAATACATGTGCCAATCCACAAAATTATAATCCGTAATTCCATAGTCATCAGTGTAATAGTCAATGTTTATTGGGTAATCGCTCTCCTTTCGCAAATAACCTAATTCGGATAGGATACCTTGTTTTTTGGTGATGTAACTTTTCCCATCCTTTCCTCTGCTATGAGGTGAAGTGTTACAGATCATATACATAACCGCATCATCAATGAAATTCTCTCCGCTTTCCTTATCATAATACGTAAATCTTGCATACCTATACATGTATGAAGCTAAGTAAAGATAAGAAAAGGCAAATGCAATGTGGGTTGCATTTGCCTTTCGTGTTTTGAAGTCTTTACAATTAACTAAGTCGTTAAAAACCTCATTGGGTATGTATATTCTATGTTTACTTTCTCTATCTACATCTAATATCGATCTCAATTCTCTTTCATCATAGTATGTGTCACTCTTGATAGCCAACCAATCACCTCTATATATTCACTAATAAACGTACATTATCTATGCTGATATTTTTTCAACGCTTTCTTTAATTCATCATTCTTCTCAAACATCCAGAAAGGCATAAAAGTTTTATCGTGAAGTGCATAACAAATAAATGAAATGCCCTTGTCCATTTTAAGAAACTTGAACAAAGGTACTGAGTAACAATAATAATATTCTCTCGCTAATGCTTTGCTCACAATGATTCATTCTCCTCGTTGCCAAACCCACCAATAATGTAATCTCGATATTGTTTTTCCTTTTCCTTGTGGAGATTCACGATCTCGTTCTCATACATTGATAACATAGGAACTGATACCCCAATTTTTGATGTCAATTCTTTTAATTTTATCTTCTGTTGCTTTCTCAACAACTGGTAACCTTGTCTTACACTAAACTCAAATTGCATTCTGTAACTCCCCCTCAAAATTGTCTTCTTAACTTATTAAGTGGTAGCAGCTTAAAAAGTTAAGCATTTTGGCAGGGGATGTTGATGCAAAATCAATTACGTGCGATTTGCGGTATATATATAATATATAGATATACAATAATAGATTTATCTATATATAATATATATTCTATATACACCGTAATTCGTACATTTTAGAAATTCCACTTTTGACCACTACCTTCCTAGAGATTGATTCATGCACTGTTACCTTTATAGCTATTCATGGTTTTATATTATTTTAAAGGTTAAAAAGCACTAGAATTGATTCCTTCGAAAGCGTTTCAAATTTATAATGACAATGGAAAAAGTCAGTACCTATCGTGTCGTGGAAATTCTAATAAGGGTTTCTGCGGGTATGTGTATAGCAGATTAACTCTCACCTAAACGTTTTTCCAACTCTAAACCACCCCGTCCCTGAATAAATAGAACTAACATCTCCCCTATATAGTTATGGAGTACTATCTTAAAATCACACGCTAGAGTAAAACTTCAGGGCTAGATATAGCAATAATGTGAATTTGGTCTGGTATGAGGTATTCAAAATCGAGGAAAAAATGATAGAGGGGAGAGGAATCTGACGATTCATTCTCCTCTCCTTTCTAAATTATTATACTGTCTTTACAAATCACAACTTCTTTAGTCTTTTCGTTTCAGGTAACAATTGACAGGGAACACCGTAGATCCAGTGACGATGTCCAAATGGGCTTACGAAAATGCCTACTTGGCTGAAGGAGTTGGTAGTTATCACAGCTTGATTCCTGATGGTGCCAAACACTTTGGCCTCAATGTAACTGGAGCCTCTATTAATGAAACCCAGAAGATTATTAATGCCCTAACGCAAGGAAAGCTTGTAATTGCCATTATGGGAAAAGGCCATTTTACTTCATCAGGGCATTTTATGGTACTACGTGGTGTTACCTCAGAGGGGGAAATTTTGATTGCTGATCCGGCCAGCCGCAAACGTAGCGAACAAGTGTGGGATTTCTCCATCATCTTGAACGAAGCCCGGAAGAACGCTTCTGCCGGCGGTCCGTTTTGGATTATAGGTTGAGGGAGGGAAATAGATGCGAAATGAACAAAAAGATGCGAGCGTAAATGCTTCGTTGCTAAACGTGATTACCCCTTTGGGGTTGGAATTTTCGCGTAACAGTCTGATAATTGGAGAACAAGCAGCCAAGATTTACGGCGTGATTCAATATCCCCCAAAGGCAAATGTTGGCTGGTTATCTGCGCTCACCAATTTACCTTCCACCATGGTCTCCATTGGATTTCACCCCATCGACAATAGCGCACTCATCTCATCCATATCTAAGTCCATTACTCAAAACCGCAGTACAGCGGACAACGCCAAAGATGCGCTCACAAGACAACGAGCAGAAAAAGCTGCAGTAGATGGAGAACGCATTATGCTTCAAATTGACCAAAATGGAGAAACCGTCGGGCTCATGAATGTACTGGTCATGCCCTTTGCTAATGATGACAAGCTATTTGCTCGAACCTGCCGGCGAGTAGAGAATACCTTCAGCCTGATGCGCTGTAAGATTCGAACTCTGGCTCACTTGCAGAAAGAGAGTTTGCAGCAGCTATCCCCCATGTATCCGGCACAGGATACCATTGAAAACATCTTGAACAAAATCATGCCCATGAGCACCTTCGTTGGAGGATTTCCGTTCGCTAGTAGCGGTTTTAATGATGGCACTGGCTATTATCTGGCTAAAGACTCCAGTGGTGGTCTTATTATTATTGATCCCTGGAAACGCGGTGGAGATCGCACAAATTCTAACATCGTCGTTATGGGTGTAGCTGGAGTTGGTAAGTCCACAGCGGTAAAGCATGTTGCACTGAGCGAATATATGAAAGGCACCAAAGTTATCTTTATCGATCCAGAATCGGAGTACAAAGAGCTTTGTCAACAGCTAGGGGGGGATTGGATTAATGCCGGAGGTGGTTCCCTCGGCAAAATTAACCCACTACAGATTCGGCCAGCTCCGCGGGATGAGGAAGGAGAAGAACATCCCCTTTATAAAGATGAAGGAAACGGAATGTCTGACTTGGCCCTACATCTTAAAAACCTGGAGATTTTCTTCAATCTATATCTTCCTGATTTGAATATGATGCAGCTCGCTGTACTCAAGCAATGCCTAATCGAGCTGTATAACCAATTTCACATCACCTGGACAACCGATATTTCGACACTTCAGAGCACCGATTTCCCTACCTTCAGTGATTTGTACACTCTCGTTCAGTTTAAAGAGCAGGCTGTAGGCGATCAGATTTACAAGGAGTTAGTGCTCCTACTTTTTGACATCGCTAATGGCGGAGACTCTTTCCTCTGGAATGGTCACAGCACCATTCAGACCCGTAGCCGCTGCATTTGCTTAGATACGCATTCCCTACAAAACACCAGCGAAAACATCAAACGAACCCAATATTTCAATTTGCTTTCCTGGTGCTGGGAGCAGATGTCGCAGGATCGAACGGAGCGAGTTCTCTTGATTTGTGATGAAACATATTTAATGATCGACCCGAAGGTTCCTCAAAGCTTGGTATTTCTTCGCAACGTTGAAAAGCGCGCTCGTAAATATGAAGCTGCATTAGCTATAGTTTCTCACAGCGTCGTTGATTTTCTTGCTCCAGAAATCAAGATGTACGGACAAGCCCTATTGGACATTCCCTGCATTAAGATATTGATGGGGACTGATGGCAAAAATCTTCAGGAAACTAAAGAACTCTACAATCTGACGGATGCAGAAGAGGAATTATTGGCAGGCAAGAAGCGCGAACACTCTCTGCTTATGATTGGCTCCAAGCGTATCCATGCCCATTTTGAGATCCCCGATTATAAGTTTGCTTACATGGGTTCGGCGGGAGGACGTTAACGATGAATAAACACAAACAGATTATTGAGCTATTCTTTTACATCGGTCTGGTGATCGTTGGAGTCATTCTCTTACTGATGAAATGAGGGGGTAACGTATGATCTTATATTTAACAAGCGAGGCTCATGTCAATTTGCTAGACTTTCTGGAGCAAGAGCTTCCCATTAAAAAATTAATTGGTACCTTTAATCTCCTTTCCTTTGTCGTAAAGGACATGCGGAATTTTTCTCATGCCCAATTTGTTGTACTGGATCGGATGGCAATAAGTGAATCTGACGAGGGTCTGATTCAAGCACTTCTCTCGTATCAAACGATTTATGGAATGCGTGTAGTTATCATAGATGAGGGACTGCCAGCTGGCAGTCCCTTGGTTCAGCAATTAATTCAGATCGGCATCTTTGACATTGTAGCGGCTTCGGAAATTGAAGTACTACAAGACGAGTTAAGACAGTGTTTTTCCGACGGTGGAATGCAACGATTCAAACCGACTGTAGAGACTGTTGAGGTAGTATACGAAAAGCAGTCCCAACATTCCCCCGAACAGACAAAGTATCAATTCTCCTGTACTAATCTTAGAGTAGCTGTCGCGGGTAGTGATCGACGAGTGGGAACTACTATAACAGCAATGAACCTGGTCTGTTGGATCAATACCCACGGTGGAAGAGCCTGTTATGTAGAGGCGAATTCTAATAATCATTTGGCGCATATTATCCATTTATACGAACCGAAAAAAACTGGAAACGCATATAAGTTGGAAGGCAATGATCTTTATATAACAGAAAAATTAAACCGAAATTATAACGTTATTGTAATGGATTGTGGGGTCCTTGGTGAACGCATTCAGGAGAGTTTTTCCACGGCGGACATTCGACTTTTATGCGGGTCTGCTATGCCTTATGATTTGGCACGATTTTATCGAGCTATAGAACGATGTAAAGATCTATCTATACAGTCACTTGGATTGTTTGTTCCTCATGATTTGAGACGATATATGCTTGAAGCAATTGATTCAAGTATTATTTTCGGGGAATTATCTAACAAATTATTTAATTCGACCAGTAATGGTGATTTATATGAATCGCTGCTTAAAGCACACGCCACAATAAATGATATGCCGTGAGCCATTAATGCTTAAACTCCTGATTGATTTTAGAAATTGAAACAGCGATTGTAAAGGAGATAAAAAGAAAGTCTTACTGTCGCTGTTTCTTTTTCAACCACGAAGCTAATCAAATTCTTTACTCATGAGGTTGTATGTTCAGCTAATGAAGTTCTTAGAAATACGATTTCTCGTCTGATATCTTTCGGTTTAATTGCACCGAGAATTCTATTTTCGACCTCAGGTGTCCAATATATCTTCAGCCTTCCTCGAGCTCTAGTGATGGCTGTGTAAAAAATACTATGGGTTATATGGTCTTCGACTTCATCAGTAATAACGACTTTTACAGAATTGAACTCTAAGCCTTGTGCTTTATGAATTGATACTGCATAAGCAACCTGAAACGGTACGAGAGCCGTTGATGGCACTTCAAGATTTTCATCAACTTGTCTCTGGTCGTCGACTATGAAGCGGATTACTGAACGTCCTGCTACTGAATTTTCTAGAAGTTCAAAATCATAGGGCATAGCCTCTAGCCCGTTAATTGATTTATCAACTTCAATATCAAACTGGATTTTATCTTCACCAAGTTTGATACCTACTATCCATCCTTTTATATTGTTATAAATCAAAGGCGTGAAGCGATCAGATTCATTGAATAGTATCGGATCACCAACTTTATACAATTGGAGTCCCCATGGGACGGCGCGGTTGGGATTAGCCTGTTGGAGGAACCGATTAATATTATTTATTCCATAGAGCCCGTCATAATTTAAGCATAAAATAATTTCATCTAGTTCTGAAGGTGTAAATATGGAAGCATCCAGAGATGTTGAATATTGATTTCTAGCTATTGTTTCTACTATTCTATCATCCATGCTACGAACCCTATCCCATAAGGTCTGCAACTCCTCATTATTACTTCGGTAAGGTCTTGTAAGATGATTAATTGATGATGCCGGTAAAAAACCTTCTGCCGCATTAAACCAGTTCCCAAATTGGATAGACTCAATTTGATAAATATCACCTACCAAAATAAGCAACTCAAAATCGGCTTTTTTTAAGATTTCTTTCATATCACTGTTATTGACCGTACTGCATTCATCAATGACTACTATGTCATATTTTGTACGTATACTCTGCTTCTTTATAAATTTTGTGACAGTCATAAAATCCGTATCACCTGTTTGAACTGTAACCCTACGTTTCATGTTGTCCACAGCAGGATTAGTGTTGGCCAAGTATAACCTGCTCTGGTTCATAAATAGATTTGAAATATGGTTAATAAGCGTAGACTTTCCTGTACCAGCCGAGCCGTAAATGAGTGCAACAGAAGATTGTGTGAACATTTGCCGCAACGAGGATCTTTTTTCTTCACAGTCCACTAAATGAACCTCAGAAGTAAGCCAATCGTCTACAGAGTTAGTGTAGTTCTGGATGCCTCTCGTTGACAATTCAGTGAGTTTCTGAATAATCCATACGGTGTCGTTTTCATAACCAGATATATAAAAATGAGCATTCCTTTCTTTCAAGCGGCGAGCCTGATGACGCTCATTATGGTACAACTTTCTATTGAAAGTACTCACAAGCACATCAACATCGCCAAAACGCTCAAGGTCGCTTCGCGAAGTATACAGTTGTCCATTTATTTCAGTATTTTTGAGTACATAGCGTGCAAGCAATTCATGTGTTCTATTCGTAGTGTCAAGGCAGTCAAACAAATCAACTAGCTTCGGATTGTGATGTAAAAGCGAAGTACTAAACGGCATTTTATCAAAGGGAATACACCCATAATTCAGACGAAGATTTGACAAATAACCGTTAGACTCACCAAGTTGATCCTCAATGATCCTTTTATTCATATGATAAAGTAAGTATCTAAGCACATTGGACCCTGCTTGGTGGCTTCCAATAATATTGCGACAACGGTCAAATAAATCAAAAAGATGGCTGACCTTTGCATTAAAAGTCGAGAGGATGCTGGAACGAATTTGCCTATAATGCGCATCCTCAAAACAAAGAATTTCAACTAGGTTAAGTCCGGTCCTTGTCAAGAATCGCATCAAGCCTCGTCCCTCAGCAGAACTTGCATAACCGGGCAAATCTATCGCGAAAATGCTTGAAAACCTCTCTATCTCAATTGGCCGAATTGCCACTTCCCAACTCACAATGATAAAAATAGGCATAGTCCTACCTAAGATAGTGATATTCTCTTCGATCGTTCCTAGCTTTACAGCATAGTATTTCGAGATGTCTAATGTGGTGAAAGCGATTATGCGATCAAATTTACTCGCTTTTCCAGTCGCGGGCATGAAAGTAACTTCATAATAAATTCGTTGATCTACAAAAAATGGCTTAATTTTGTAAACGTAGTATCGCATATTATCGGAAGATGCTCGATCTGCGCTGTGATTTCTGCGTCGTAACCTCTCAGCTATTTTCTCATAGTACTCTTGAAGATTTCTATCTATGTTTAATGGAAACTTGTCCAGATTCGCCAACACATCAAGTCCATACTGAGTTTTTAGGAAATCTTTGATTCTCAACATAAATTCATAGTATTTCAGCATCGCACGTTCTGAATCCTCAGGTTCTAGGGTATAGTGTGAAGCAACAATTTGTAAAAAAGCGTGAAACCTCCATAAGAATTTCAAATGTCCTTTTGTCTTTACAAAACTAATAGCCTGATCTATGTTCGAATAATTATATGTAGTAACATTAGCATGCGCATAGATTTTGAACATTGTGTGTTCAACAAACGTCCGCAAATTGGACAAAATATCTTGTGAAACCGCTCCTCTCCCCAAAGCGTCAAGGTTTTCAATATGACGGCAAATAGCTGCATCGCTTCTAAGAATTTGCTCGTTAATTCTACGAATTGTTTCGGATCCGGTAGTCATTCGCTTGCCTCATTTCTTAGGATTTTTTCGTTAATAGATACCATTTTACCATCAATAGAGGAATTTAAATGTAATAAAATTATATTCGTCTTTCTACAAATTCTTTATTTGTCCCTGCCTTCTCCTACTAATTCTAACTTAAAAAGTTTATATCTAACATGGTGAAAGTATTACGACAACAAACAATAGCCTAAGGATAAATATAATGAATAATTCGAGTGTGTTTGAAGCGTGTATAACACCTACGTCCACATAAAAGTATATATCATTCATTTTGACACAATCTAGCACACATCACATTCCTACTGTTTCAGAAAAGAAGAAAGCCCGATTCACATAGGATCGGGCTTTCTTAAATATGATTACTCTACATGCGTGGACATTTATGATAAACGAGCATTAATCAGCGTAGCTTCTACATTCAACTTGATCTTCTGCTTTACCACTATTTGTGATACGGTTCTCAGTTATTAATCTTCACCAAAATTGCCCATTTGAACAAAGGCAACCAATCATGTGTTGGGCTCTCTTTTTGATTTTAGTAAACTAGTTTCCAAAACAGCTTCTAAAATTGAAGTGCCGTCTGTCTTACCTAATCCTCTGTTAGAAACCTGAGTATACAAATCACGCATATTTTCAATCCCTGCCGCATATACGGCTGTAATTATTTTAAATTTGATACAAGAGGAACAACAGAACTAATTTTAGAAACATCTCCAAAGTTGCACAATTGACTGAATAAGGACCGATGCTTGAAAGAATTTCTACCTAAAAGGACTCATCATCAGCCTTACATGCCAGTATGAAGTAAGCTGCTAGATTACAAAGTTGCTCTGGACCAGCGAGCATTGGCGTTCAGCAAAGCTTCCACCCCATTTTTTCACTTCACCTGCAATACCTAGCGTATCTTATGTGCTTATTGTAGACTTATTCAATAATTTTTCATTTATTATAGCAACTGTGTCTTCATTTAGAAGTACCTCACTAACGCTCACACCGTCGTTAAATTTACAGGATTTCCGCCTTTCTCTGTCGAACATTATGATGTGATTACTCTGATTTTCAAAGGAGGAACAAGATGTTCAAATGGCTATTCGGTTCTACGGCACCTTCTCCTGACCCAACAGGAGAATGGGACCATGAATACCGTGTTGTTGGCGTTACCTTTGATAACCCTAACAAAGTTAACCGTCAAAAATTTTAAGGAAGTGTAGCGCGGGTCAGGACATTACGCTAAAGAGAAAGCCAAGCAAGAAATTTCCCGATGCCATAGAAGTGTGGGTAAAGCAGGAGCAGATAGGGCATATCGACGCTGATGACGCTTCAATCTTGGCCCCTATTCTGGATCGGAGAAAGCGGTTCAAGGTTACGATTAAAAAGATTACTGGTGGAACAGAAAGCAAACCAACTTTAGGTTGTATCATTTCTTTGAAAGAGAATTGATTATCTAATATAGAAAGGAGGAAGACCTTGAATACAAGCTTAAGCAATCAACAACTTGTAGAAATCATACGTACAATTCCTTTAAAGTCTTTTAAGGATCATGGTGCGTTGGTCGCAGTTACCGATATATATGATGCATGTGCAGTACGTGGTTTTCGTAACTTTGACATTATCGCTGCCAAATTGAACAAATTGGAGCAGGAGCATTCTTTCCTAATTGTCCGTGGATATGACGATCTCATTATTGGAGTCAAGGCTTATCATTAGCCAGAGTTTTTATTACAAGCAATAATATTCAAATACTTTTCAATCTTACCAATATCATCAAATTGCTCATGTTTGACTTGTTCATACAAGAACCAATGCAATTATTTTTAATCTCCCGTGGATCGGTGTGTTATTCATGCCATTGATCTTTTTAGTCAGTGCGGTGTAGTCCTAAATATAATACCATCGGCGCGCCGCATTGCTTCATATGTTACATGTATAGCAACTTCCATATCCATGCCGCTATTTTCAATAATCTCCTGAAACTTTACCACCACCTCGTTATTGTCTGAAATGGCTTAATAGACCGCCTTGATGTTGTCTGCCCAGATTTTCAGTATACTTTCCATCCCCTTCATCCATTCCTGTAAATGGACAGCAAAAAAAGTCCGATCATATGACCGGACGCTGAAAAATAAAAAATTACTTTGTATAAAGAACAAGCACATCCCATGATTCTTGAGAACAAGTGAATTTTACATCCGCTATTTCCTCAGCAGGTACACTAGCCAGGAATTCATTAACTTCTTCTTGCACTTCTTTGAGTCCTGTTCCTGAAAAAAATTCAACTTGCATTTTCTTTTTTATCAGCATTCTCTTCCCCTCCCTTCTGTATCAATTTTCGACATGAAGGAAGGTTTCACCTTGAAAAAGAGCCGCTCAAAAGCGACTCTCTGCAAAAAAAAAAATATAATTTTATTTTGATAAGAATAGTCTACTTCTTTATTTTGTCTTTGGACAGGAGTATAGGGAGGCATTAAGCAAAAGGGCTCGGACCGGTTCTGTTAGAAAGACTGACCTTCACCCCTTAGTTAGATATGATGAAGGAATGAAAGGGCTATAATTTATTGAGACATGGGGGCGAGAATCACTAGGACGAATTTGGAGACGTGCATATACTGGAAAAATAAGAGTAATCCGTATTCTCCTTTATTTACGATGCCCAATTCTCCGTCTCCCTCCTGCTGGCTCCTTCATCATCCTCTTTTTCATAATCTCGATGAAAGAGAGGATACAGATTCAAAAAAGCTTTTTACCCATTTATAGAAGATAAGCTTGGATCCACGATGGTCTACTACATGCATGCTTCTTCGCATCCCATTGCATTGTAACTTCAAGACATTGATCTTGAAAGGTATCTCCTGGGCTACTCCCTTTAGAGAATAGATGTTGTTCGATCCAGCGTATGCTCTCTTCCAGGTACCATAGGTTTTTCCCAATGAAGTTCCTGGAAAATATGATCATAGAAGCTATCCAATTTTTTTTGTAAAAGTGATGAGACAGCTCCGAACTTATGATATAGGCGGCTTTAATGTTTCAGGAATGATTAAGCGACAAAGACCTTTTCGCAGGCGATATTCATAATTAGTTTATCGCCTCTAGCAAGAGATAGTTAATTTAATTCTTCTCATAAAACTGACTTTTCCAACTATGAAGGATATCTGATAATTTGCCTTTATAGTTATCATTCGATGAAGGAACTAATAGTATAACTAAAAGAGCAATCATATCCATAAAAAATGAGACTTCAAAATAAAAAGTGAGTTTAATAGCTATATCCAATTTAAAACCAATTAATAAAAATATGTAAGCATTCATCATAGTAATGGGCTTTATCGTTATAATCAAAATAACCAAAATAGGAAAAGATAGTTTCTTTAATTTTTTACTTCCCAAAATATTATCATAAGACATTACTCGGGCAATAATAATAGACAGAAAACTTAGCAAAACAAAAATACCAATTATTTGTTTTAGACTATTTAGAGTGTTATTTACATCAAAGTAATATAAGAAAGCTCCAATCAATGCAATATGAGGTAAAATTAAAATTGCCATCGATAGATAACTTCTTGTCAATGCAAATTTACTATACTCTGGTTTTAAGAAATCTCTAAACAATGCAAAGCTAGTATTAACAATAATTAAAAAAATATATATGATCGCAAAAACCACTCCGAATAAACCCACACCCTCTGATTCCTTGAAAAATATAAGTATAAAGGGGACCAGTGTAAAAAAATAATTAAGAGTAATCGAAGCACTACTCTTCATTGCTTCATCAGTAGTCATTCCTTCATTAATCTTTTGTAATTCAATAGTTTTTGAAATTGAAGTTACAAAGCTTAAAATAGAACCGAATGACATGAGAGTGTAAAACATAAAGTCATTTTTTAATAATTCCACCTTTCCACCTTCAGGAATTATTTGAAGGTAAATAATAATAAGACCGATAAAATGCACCACAAGCATCAAATACGCTAAAATAGGTTTTATTAATTCTGGGCTACTGCCACATAAAAAGTTGAACAAATTTTGACCAAACTTCTTTCCAAAATAGAATTGCAATCCTTCTAATATATTAGTTGAATTAATAAAACTTGAAAAATAAAAATCTTTTGCAAGAGGAGAAAATACTCTAAAAAATGTTAAAAAGAGAAAAATAAAGATTAACAAATAAAATACAATACCAAATCTATTAGCAATGTTAAAGTTTTCAATCAATTTTAGCATTAGGAATACTAACAAGAAAGAAGTGCCAGATGGAATATAGTGTTGAAAGGAAATCGAAAACTTTACCTTCCCAATTAAATATGTAGTACATAAATAAATAGATAACAATCCAATAAATACTGCCAACTGAACAAATAAATCTTCAAAATTAAGTTTTAGCCCACCATTAATAATTAGTGGATAAGAGATCAAGAGAATAATAATCATTGCTGAACTTTCTAAACTATTTCTTACTTTTTCGCTAAATGAAAAAACTTTATCAAAAAATCGTAGTAACAGCATAACAACTATATAAATGAAAACAACTGTAAACATCGCATCCGTTGATTGAGAAATCAAAAACACTGCTAACACTATTCCAAATAAATATCCCATCAATATATATTTACCAATATCAACAAAAAGAATAAATGCTATTACAATAATAGTAAATACAACAGGTTTTAATGGTTGATTATAAGCTGTACCCAACATAACTAAACCAACAGATATGAATGATAATTTCAATAATTTATCTACGATAACTATGAGATTGACTTTGAATACATTTGTTTTTTCTAACCCCCAAGTAACTCCTCGGCTCAGAATAGGAACAATTGGAATAAGAAGACTCTTAATGCCCAATTGATGAAGCCCGTATAATGGCACAACAATAATGGCCACAATTAACGATAAGGTAATAAGTATTTTTGATAATCGACGAATAAAATTATTAGGGTGATAAATATTTAGGATGAAAAATGGGAGCATAAGTAAAGGAAAAATAAATCCTACATAGATTAACGATATCGGCATTAATTCCTCCATATCTTCAAAACACTATCAACAACAAAAACCCTTCAGGCAGATATACAAAAAATTCAGTTCTCGTTTTCAGCATCATCAATTAATCCATAAGGCAAACCTTTGGTACCATCCCCATCAAATTTCGCTACTATATATTCGTCAGACAAAAAATCGGGATAACCATTATTGATTACTATCAATTGAATCTGATGTTTCTTTTCCTTATCCAATTTAAGAAAGAACTGAATTATTGAATTATAGATTCTTTCATCTTTGAATACTGCCTCATCTTTAGGATCTGCCCCTAAATTTTTTCGAGGTGTATCAATTATTAATAGTCCTGGATGTTTAAACTTTTCTTCGGTTCCAACAATTAATACACTAAGATAATATGCCATTGTTAACATGGTTACAGAACCTAGACTACCTATTTGACTATATTTTTTTCCTCTGATATATGGCAAATAGTCTTTTGCAGAGATATAGGCATTTGATAATTTAGGGAAATTAAAAGCCTTAAGAATTTCTTCATAGACCCTACTCACTTTGTTTATAACTGTGTCTTTGTCCATATTACTTGACTCTATATCCCTTACTTGCTGTTTCAGTCCATTTAGTATTGCATTCTCGCCTTGCAACTTATGTAGCATAAAATGAAACTCATTGATAATTCTTAATGTTTGTTCTAACTCTTTAAGTTGATTTTTATTTTCACCTAACTGCATATTTAATTTTTCGATTTCTTCAATATAGGGGCTAATATATTCCATTCTCAAGTGGTTTAATGTATTTTGTTCATTTACTAATAATGACTCTTCGTTAATTTTCTTAAATTCCAAGTCTCTAACAGTCTCATTTTGATCAATAATAAAAGTTGACAGTTTATTAAAACGCAGTTTCAGTCGATTAGATTCACTTTTATACACTCTTTGTTCTTCTTCAGATAAATTCTGAAGTATACTACCACACAACTCACAACCACCTTCATGTGGCACCAATTCATTTAAACATGATGGGCATACTTCAAATTTATAACGATTCAGTGTAATGGAGCCTTCTAATAAAAAATCAATCTTCTCAACTTCATTCCGATATTGATTTCTAAGCAAAGTTAATTTTTCAATATATTGCGCTTGTTCTAGAATATCTTTCTTAAGTTTATTGATTTCAATCTGTCTTTTTATAATAGATTCTTCTATTTCTGCTCCAGGTATTCCAAGTTGCTTTCTATTCGATTTCAAACTATATATATCCCCTTGTAATTCAGCAATATATAATTCAAGTTCATTTTTCTTCTTCCTATATGTCTCTAAATCCAACATATTTAAATTCTTAAGAAATTCAAATACACCTTGTCTTCTTTTTTCCAAGTCTGAAATTTTTTCACCTTGTTCTTTGATTTTCGCTTTGATCTCTGATAACATACTATCGAAAATGTTAAAAATAATTTCAAAGGTTGGTTTTCTTTTAATACTCGGACCCCAATTTTTTTCTTTCATTATATCTTCATTATCAATTTCTGTTTGTTTAAGATAACAGAACTTAAATATATCTCGAAAACTAAAGTTCTGATTGACTACCTTAATATCAATAAAGCCGAGTTGAGCAAGTAAAAAACGAGATAAGGAATCTTCATTTGCGGGAGAGTCAATAGGTAGTAATTTGAACTCATTACTATATTTCATTTCACTTTCCAAATATTCGAAAAGTTTTACTGGTCTGTCAAAGTCAAATAGCGGACGAACAATTTTAAACAATTTATTTCCTAATGTAATTTCCAGTTCAACATCAGTACAGCTGTTTCCAATTTCTATGTAATCTTTATGGTCTTCGGACCCCAAAGCATAATTTATTAATTCCACTATAGAAGATTTTCCAGTAGATGTTGGGCCAGAGATGTAATTTAATCCCCTTCTAAAATTAATTGAATAATTTTTTTTGCGCCCATTTAATGTCAACTTTTGAATGTATATTTTCCCCACTTTAATTTAGCCCCTTTATTTCATCTTTTTAAGCGAGACATACTTTTATAAATTATATCTTCTTCAATTTTAGTATCGCTTAGCTTGGAAACATACTTTTTCACATACATAGCTACAGATTTTAAATCATTAGAGTGTGTTGATTTCAAACTTTCGGTGATCTCTATACCTTTATTTGAAATAATATATACAAATTCATTACTTGCTATGTTTCTTGTAATTAATCGTTTTGCCATTAGATACCTTAGGTACATATGGTACTCTGCTCTGTCTGGTTTCCAATGATAATATGAATAGTAGTCGTAGTAACTTATCTTTTCTTCAGATTTTTCATCGTCAATCATCACCCGAGGATATTTCATGTAAAAATCAAACAGCATAATTTTGTCTAATGTTGTCTTTATAGTTTTTTGATTGTTAAAATTTGATAACAATACTAGAATTCGTGTTACATTTAAGATAAGCTCAGAATTAACTTCGGAAGCTTTATTCATTCTGTTGTTCCTCCTTCCGCAGCCTATATAGCCTTAAATTTTCCTCGTAATTTTTAACCCAGCCAATTTTACAGTTGTCTGACCATTGATGTAACATACCCTTTTTGGCATATAAACTAGCTGATAGATTTTTAGATAATAGAGCCGAATCTGCCATAAGCTCAATTTTTTCATATACACTTGACAATAATACAGCCCCGTTATTTTCATCATTATAACCAAGATGTTTACTGTGCCAATAGCTCCTTACGTCATTCTGCAAACGAGCTAATTCCTTAATTTCACTTTTCACTGATTTGCTTTTAACAGCGTTACTTAACATTTCTGCATGAAAGAATTCTGTTTGACAAAGTTGATGTTCAAAAATCTGCGCCGCTTCTAGTTTTTCAACAAACACGAAATCTTTATAATAATCTTCCTCAAGCTCGTAGAAGTAAGGGTCTATGTACTCATGAATATCAATATGATTATCACTAAGAACTTTCTCAAATTTAGAGACACCAATAGCTCCAAGTGAAATTGCTTTTCCTTTCTCCATCGCTTCAGTTATAAAGACTCCAACCAATCTACCATCAACCATTAAAGGTGCGCCAGATAACCCCGAGAAATCCGAAATTGGAGTTTGATGGCTCAAATCTATATTCCAATCATAGGAATTAAACTCTTCTTCACCAATAACCCTTGATATTTTATTTCCTACCCATTGACCACTTGACCATTTCACTGTTGGATAGCCAAATGTAGAATAATCGTCGCCGGCTCCCACCTCAAAATCTGAGAATCTTAAGTGACTGTGATTTACTGGTGAATCTAACTCAAGAACTACAACAGCGTCTGTAACTTCTCTCGTTACCGGTAATGCTCTCCTTACATTACGTTCACTTCCTATATTTAAAAATTCTAACACAATGGCAATAGAACCATCGTTTAAATGATTTTTAATATTATGAGTTGCGGTTATGACTTTACTCGGTGAAATTAAGAAGGCTGTACCCTTATCTAAACAATCCTCTGGTCCGCAAGTGAGCCTACACACAGAAGATGAGATCTCTTTTGCACTGTGCAACATTTATACACATACCCTTTCACAATCATAATTTAATATTTAAAATATTATTTTCCTTTGGATATACAAACGTACAGTTCAAATTTTTCTTTTCAATCATTTCTTGGATTTGTTGTGAATGAGTCGTTTTATAATTAAGATAAATTGATATTTCTTTTCCACTTGATTTTCCAGCTATTTTTGCAAGGGTACTGAGATCCGGATGACTGTGTTTGCTACCATCAGTTGATATGATGTATGTTGAGCAATTGAGAAGTTCTAATAATCGTGTAGTGGTATTCTTAGAACTTCCGTGATGTGATATTTTAACTAAATCAAACTGAACTTGACCATTCTCATCCTTAGTCATTTTTTCTAATTGATCGACTACTACTTCTGCATGAGAATCGCCTAAAAATAACATTCTTTTATTCGCGGCCTCCAGTATAAACGCAATGGACGATCCGTTTGTAACAGAAGTATCTTTTCTTGGCTTTTCGGAAATGAGGTCGTCAAATGAAACATATTGGGCAGATATTGGTTTGTGTATTTCATCTTCTTCACTTTCGCTTTCCATACGCAAGCTAAATTCGAATGCATCATCAAAAATAATGTCTTCAGAAAAAATAAAGTTATACTTCTCTTTCCTGAGCTCTTTCTCCCATTTCCCTCCTAATCTATTAAGTTTATTCGTATTTGGTGATAGTAATGTCACAGTGAAGTTTGAAAATGGAAAAGGCTCAGAAAAGTCATCAGAATTGACCGCTTTTCCCCCAAACTTTTGATTCCAGGGATATCCGCCCTTTAACAATAATGCCGCTAGTGTAGAACCCTGTTTAGCACTAATATCTTGAGATTCATTATTTATTTGCTCAGCTAATTTCTTCCCTTTCGAGATAATATCATTTAGTATTTCTAGTTCACGGTCTTCAATTTTTTTTTGCTTTGAGAATTGTAAGTGTTTATAACTATTGTGCCATACCTCCTTAATAAAGATGATTCTCGAAGAATTGTAATTAACATTTTCCGAAAACAATTCAACCATTCCTTCAATATGGTCCTCATCTATATGGGTCACTATTAGTAATTCTATCTCCTCCTTATTCAAGGCTAATTCTTGAAGACGAATTTTCAGAAAATCATGATATGTACTGCTAATTCCAGCATCAATAAGAATGTGACTTTTATCAACTGTAACAAGGAAGCAATCCCCTTCTGATGCTGGGAAAACTTCTATCATTAAATTAGATTCCAAATTTCCACTCCTTCCTCTTTTATTCTCTTTATTTCTTTTAATTTTACCAAAATAAGTTGGCGAAAGTTGTCGAATTCAGGGGCAGATGTAATAAAATCATAAACAACTTGTTAATTTCTTAAAATTTTAAAATTCAATAAAATAACGAAGTTTAGCTAAATAAAAAGTTATGATTACACTTGATTAAGAAACAAAAATTCTCTAGCTGGGGTTAATTCCATTAATGTGCAGCGTCACAAATGTGGTTCGATTATCAGCAGCAAGAACGGGAGCAGCTAATGCCAAGGAACCCACAAGGCTGTGTGTATCGTGAAAGCTTGAATATTTTTATCGCTGGACAATTAATTTGAATGAGTTAGATCTTTATTAAAATGCAACTACCACAACAAACAGCGCATAATTAATCTTATGCGCTGTTTATTGTGGGTTCCTACCTTTTAAGTTGATTGATTCTAACTTCTAACCAAGCCCGGTTTTGATGTATCATCAAAATCTGGTGAATCTCCTGCAGACAAGCCGGATCGTCGGAATGCATTCCGATTTTGAGCCATGGATCATCTTCGGGTCGCAGGATCTGCCCGGGCCAATTCTGCGCAGTGAATACTTCATTTACAGTGTAGGCCCAATACCGGCAATTGCTCTCAAGCGCCAGCGCGTAAAGCTCCTGAACCTAGTTATCCTCTAGCGTATGGCGAACCAGCAGGCTACCTGGAGCCCGCCACACCTCACTCCCGTTGACGGCAACAAGCGGAGAACGCAGGCCGAGCTGTTCGACATAAGGCGCAATACTCTGCACCTCCCGGCCCGTAGCGAACATTACGGCAATCCCTTGTTCAATCGCCCGGTGAATCCACTTACGGTTCTCTGTGGATATCTCATGGTTCCGGTTCAGTACTGTCTTGTCCATATCCAGTGCGAGCAGCTTATATTCCATTCCTTCATTCCTCACATTCCGATCTCCATTTGCTGTATTCCTGCGTCACGGTTAAGAGACATGGTGGATATCTTCTGCTTCATATCCGAATGCTTGCTGGATAGGACAAAATGCATTCTTACTGCACCGCCTTCCAGCATATCCATCTTGAAGGACTTCACCTTGATCCCCTCATCGCGGAAGAAGTTCAAAAAGATCCCGGGATCGCCTTCCTTCGCCACCGTTACCGTATACACTGCCGTCTTGCCGGACGGACGGATACGCTTTTCCACCCACTGGAGCACAAACAGACAGACCAGCACAGAAACAAAGGTGAGGATAGCCCCGTAATAGAAGCCGGCGCCAATGGCAATACCCATTGCGGCGACTACCCAGAGCGACGCGGCTGTCGTCAATCCGGAAATCGTATTTCCGGTGCGCAGAATCGTTCCGGCTCCAAGGAAGCCGATACCGCTGATAATTTGTGCCGCCAGCCGGGCCGGGTCCAGCCGGACATTAGGTTCCCCAGCAAATTGGCTGAAGCCGTAAATCGAGGTGAGCGTAATCAACGCCGAGCCCAGGCAGACCAGAATATGGGTGCGGAATCCGGCGTGATGCTGGCCCCGCTCTCTTTCCAGTCCAACGAGTCCACCGATCAGGAGAGCAAGGGCGATCCTGAGGCTAATATCCATATAGCCAATATGCCACACGTCTGGATTGGCAGTCATTATCACTTCATCCCTTTATACAATCTGTCCATATCCTTCGAATGGGTAATCAATCGTAATTCGGCCTGCCTGGCAATCACCGATTCCGCTGTACAGATCCACTTTACCGTCTTGTCGCATCACAATGCCGGAGGTGAAAGCGCAATCGACCAGAGCGGGCGTCTTGGCTGGCCCCGGAGGGTAGCAGGTACGGCTACCAATTAGATGTAGGTCTTCCGCTTTCCGGGTTCCCGGGTCGAAGACGAATGCCATGTTGAGATAGACCTTCACTTCGCCACCGCTTGCATCCTCATCCCGGTAACAGTTATGGCCGATAATACCGATCTTTCCGCTGTCCAGTAAGTATGCCTGATTGACCCCGCCCCACTCACCTTCGCCAAAGATGCCCGGGATATAAGGAGCTTGCTCTATTGTCTCGGCTGTAAGCTGATCTAGGCCGTCAAACACAGTAAAGCCAATCATAGATTCGCTACCATATTTACCCAGAGTCTCCGCTCCACGTGGACGGGAGAAGACTCCTATTCTGCCATCCTGCAATTCGACCAGGCGGATATCCTTCATCTTATTGGGACCTGTAGTGAAATAATACAAATTATGAAGATCCGTTCCCCTGTGAAAATATCCGAAATAGGTCTTCACCTTCCCCCCTTCCCGCTGGACATGAGTGCCGCCCATGACGATTTCGCTGCCGATCAGGCTGACATAAGGGTCTTCCAGCGTATAAATCATACTGCCCTGTACGAGAGTCCATTCATCCTGTCCAGTCTCCTCAAAGAGGCGAACCCAAGACCGTGCCCATTCATCGCGCCGCTCTACCCGGCCGAACAGATAGCGTTTGCCATCACGTTCAAAGGGGATGGTAATGTTGTATACATCAAATCCCTCAACCCCGTGAAAGCTTAGGATTGCACGATCATAAATTTGTTTAGTTACCTCAAATTGAATTCTTTGCTCTAGTAAAGTCAAACTACTCACTCCATTTCTTTTCTCTTTTATTTCCCTTGTTTGGCTTGATATTCATTGAATTGGCGAACATATTCGGCGACGACTTTATCCAAGCCTGCCTTCTTCATCTTGTCGAGTGCGGCGGGGAAGTCCTTGTCGAACTCTTGCACGCCCATGTAGATTGGGGTGATGCTCGCACTGGCTTCCGAGACAATATTAGTGTATTCTGTCCGCACATTGGTCGGATCGAATACAAAGTTAGCAGCGATGCTGTTTACCGCAGTTGGATTCGCTTCATACAGCACTTTATTATTTTCAGGAATGCTGTTCTCTAAATCAAACCGCATAAAGTTTACATTGCCATTCTGTGATTCCGAGCCCCTGTAACCAGGCTTGTTATTGTTGTTCGGATCATTAATAACCTTCATGCCCTTGTCGCCGTCTTTATTGTAATGTTTTCCTTCGATTCCATATTGCACTAGGTCGTAGTTCTCCTGGCTGTCCAGAATCCAATTCATAAACTTGACCGCTTCCTCAGGATGCTTACTTCCCACGGGAACCGCATTACCGTTTTTGAAGGTGAGCGGACGGAGATAGACTTTCTCCGGATTGAACCAAACGACTCCGACGTCATCCACTGTAGCTTGAGGATTGTTCTTCTGCAAAGTGCTCAAACTTCCCGCTGTGCCGAGGTTCACGAACCAGTCGCCGTTGTCGAGTTGAGCCTTAACCTGTTCCTGCTTCATGACGAGAATGTCCGGATTGGTCAGCCCCTTAGTGTACAACTTGCGCATAAATTCGGCGTCCTTCTTAAATTCTGCAGTTTCAATCCAGGACTTGACCTCACCCTTCTGATTTACATAGAAAAATTTATCCTTGACCGTAAACGGGAATGTTTCGTAGGTGCGATGTAGAATTGAGGTGTGCAGACTAACTGGATCGAAATCCGCCTTGGTTGCGAAGTAAGGTTTGCTGCTGCCCTTCCAGTTCTTCATCACTGTTTCCCAAGTGCTGATAAGCTCATCCGGAGTAGTTGGTTCCTCAAGATTATTTGCCCGGAGGATATCCCTGCGGATATTGAACTCGCCTTCACTCGCCATTTCCACCCAATAGGACGGAACTGTGTAGTATTTCCCATCGATTGTAGCACCGTCGAAAATATCATCGGGAATATTTTTTTTCAAATTTTGCCCATATTTCTCAATTGCCCCGCTGATATCAGCTAATGCTCCTCGGTTATAGTAGCTGGAGAACGGAGTACGGTCCTGCATAATATGGAACAGGTCAAAATCCTCACCGGTGGACAGCATAAGATTAAGTTTCTGGTCCCAGGCATCGCTCGGAATATAAATTTTCTCGACTTCCACTCCTACTCCGTCTGCAGCCAGCTTTTCATTAATTTTTTGATAGACTTCCTTGTAGTCTCTCGGTTCCGTGCCTGGAACAACATATTTAATCTTGACCGGTACTGTCTTATTCTCTTCATCGGCTGTCTGTGTGCCGGCAGCATTTCCTTTGCCCTCTTCATTCACCGTATTGCCGGAGTTATTGTTGCCGCATCCGGTGAGTGCGGTAACCGCAAGCATGGCTGCAAGCGCTAGAGAAAGACTTTTTTTCATGTAAAATCGACTCCCTTATAATTTTGTATATAAACCCCAGAGGGATTATATCAACCCTTAACTGATCCTATAACCAGTCCTTTAACAAAATACTTCTGTAAATAGGGATAGAGAAAAATGATGGGTCCAATCGTGACAATTGCTGTAGCCATCTTGACAGATTCAGCTGGGAGAGTGACGTCACCTGCTCCAGCCAGCATCGTCATCTCATTAAGCATGCTGATTTCAGATTTTAATTGCAGGAGCAAGAATTGTAGCGGATACAGACTCCTGTCATTAATCAACATAATTGCGTTCCACCAGTTGTTCCAGTAATCGAGCCCATAGAACAGCGCTATTGTTGCAAGCACAGGTGTACATAGCGGAAGATAGATCCGGAAAGCAATTGTTAAATCGTTTGCCCCATCTATCGTTGCCGATTCTCGCAGCGAGTCTGGCACTCCATTCATGAAATTGCGCACCAGAAAGAGATTGAAAGGGCTGAAAAGTAATGATGGAATAATCAATGCAAGAATATTATCAGTAAGCCCCAGCCAACGGTTCATTAAATACCAGGGCACAATTCCGGCGGAGAAGATCATCGTAATAAAAAAATAAAGTGACAGTGCATTGCGGTACTTCACACTCTTGTTGGCCAAGGTATAACCGGCCATGGAAGTAATCAGAATAGCCAGACTCGTTCCAACGAGCGTAACGAAGATCGATATCATGTAACTGTGCAGGACCTGCGATCCGCCGGTAAAAATTACTTTATAAGCATAAAAAGAGAATTTTTTGGGAAACAGGCTGTAGCCGTTCTTCAGAATTGTATCTTCATCCGTTATCGAAATCATCAGGACCAGCAGCATGGGCAATAGACACATCGCCGAATACAGGGTAACGCAGATATACATAATCATGTTGCTAATGGAACCCTTTTTCACTTTAACTCCTCCTAAAATTTTTGGAGCTTAGCTACCCTGATTAGACATCGTAAAAAACTCACTTTGAAAACATGGTCTCAGGGCATACCTCGGTAGGTTTAACTCAAAACAACACATTTTTCTAGTAAAGCGCACCATCCTTGAAGAATTTTCGTGTAATCGTGTTGGTGCCAAAGACAAGTATGAATCCAACCACCGACTGGAACAGTCCGACGGCCATCGCTTCGGAAGGATCACCAATCTGTCGCAGGGAACGGAACACATAGGTATCAATAATGTCCGTAGTCTGGTATAGGGTTCCGTTATCGCCGACCAAGGCATATATCATCCCGAAGTCGCCGTACATGATCTTTCCGATGGAGAGTAGCGTCAATATGACAACCGTCGGCATCATCAGGGGAATTGTGATTCGCCTGCACATTTGCCAGCGGTTGGCTCCATCGATTTCGGCCGCTTCATACAAGGTATCGTCAATGCCTGTAATGGTGGCCAGGTAAATCACCGCACTCATCCCCGCTCCCTTCCAGACATGCATGAGGGTCAAAATCACTGGCCAGACTCCGGGTTTTGTGTACCAGTTGATGGAAGCTATCCCTAGCTTGTTTAACAGTTGGTTCACAATCCCCATGTCCATGGAAAAGAACGCATAAATCACGTAGCTAATGACGATCCAGGAGATAAAATTCGGAAACAACATAACAGACTGGCTAATCTTAACAAACAGCTTTTTCCGCAGCTCGTTCAATAGCAAGGAAATAGCAAGTGCTGTCAGTGTGCCAAAGAAAATGAACAGGATATTTAGGAAAATTGTATTAAAGGTTACCGTGAATGCCTTGTTGGAGCGAAAGAAAAATTCGAAATTTTGAAAGCCCACCCATTTGCTGTGAAAGATTCCTTCCGTGTAATTGAACCGTTGAAACGCGATCAGCATATAAGGATAGGTCATATACCCGAATATAAACGTGTAGATCATTGCCGGCAAAACCAGCAGATAGGATGTGCTGTTGGCGCGGATATCCGATAGAACCCCCATTCGCCGACGAAACTTTTTCATCAATTTCAAATCCTCCCGTTAACGTTATTGTGGTTTGATTGCTTGCTATGACGCTAACATTAGGCCAGATTCCGGCTGCTGGCTATTTCAAATACCGGACATTTCTTTAACTAATCGGTTATCAGACCTCCATATTAAACGAGTAGCTTCCACTATCCTGATAAACTCATCTGAAGGCACTACTCGATAACGATCGAAGAGGCCTTATCATTCCAACCGTAAGGACTTAACGTCGTCTGATCCGATGTAAGAGTCAGAGAATCCCCCTGAAAGTTATCGTTCCAATAGAGCTTCACTGACACCCCCCCGACAATTCTCAGTGAGGTAATGTCGTCATTGCGAATCCCCGCTTCGATGAGTTGGTCCAGTGAATACCGACCTTTAGGCAAACTTACAGCATATCCGCCATAGCTTCCGTGCTGGTAAAATACCGCTCCTTCCTTCAATCCGTATACTTCAAATTCATATATGCGGGCTGCAGTATCACCGCTTCTTGCTGCGGCGTCTGTAATATAGAGTCGGGCATATCTGCCAAATACGTTCACGTTATGTGTCGTCACATTTGCTTTATTGTCCGTGACATTTACCATACTGTTCCAGTTGGTGCCATCTTCACTCACCTGAATACGGAAAGCCGCGGTATTCAGTTCCGCCGCCTCTCCGCCGGCGGCGGAATGCTTGACGACAAATCGGGTGATGTTGTGACGGACCCCAAGATCCAACTGCAAATAATGTGGCTCCGCTCCTGTAGCAGCCCACTTGCTGTTCCCGGCTACCGTACCGTCAATTGCCTTCTCTGGCCCTTCGCCATATACAAATCCATCTGCGGTGGCGCTTACATTACGTGCCGTATTAACATAGTCGAACAGCTCAATCTCCGAGACCTGCAGGCCGGAGCCGCCGCCGCTCGTAAACTCGAAGCGAATATATTCATAGCCCGCGGTATTGGAGAAAGCATATTCCCTAGTTTGATAGCGCAGCTCAAAGTTCTGATTTGACTGTCCATCGAGAACAGTCCAGTTCACACCATCATTCGAGCCTTTAACCGTCCAGTTCTTCGGATCGCGGAGCTGCGGGTTATCGTTACCGGAGGTCAACCGGTAGCGGTTGATGGCAAAGCGGCTGCCGTTTGCGAACCGAAATTGTACCCAGGCCGAGCCATGGGGGGTGTAATATTTAGTCCGCTTATCATTGTCGAATGCCTTCGCCGCTTCCTCTCCGGCGGGACTGTCACTATATTGCGATGTTGCTGTCCCAAAGCTTGTTCGATCAGGGGAAGGGTCTCCGGTAAGTGGAATATTTACGGTCAATTGAACGGGATAGTGATCGGAAGGATACAATCCGTTTTCGTTATAACGATTGATCTCAATTGACTGGAGACGTGTGGAATTCCGTTGAAAGATCCAATCGATATGGCCTGTATCCACCGAGCCGTCAAAATTGCTATAGGTTCCGTCATTGGTGTAACTATGCCCCAAATCGGCCCAGGTATCGTTCAGATCTGAATTCTGAAGTTGCTGGAACGATGGGCTGGTCTCTTCCATATTGAGATCTCCGCCCAGGAAAACTGGAATTGTAGGCGATGTCACGTATTTGGCGATCCGGTTAAGCAACAGCCCTACCCCCTGAGCTCGTGCTTCATCGGTCAGTCCTAGATGGGTATTGAAATAATAAAATTGTGCCCGGCTATCGTCCAGAGACTGAAATTTGGCCCATGTGCAGATCCGCGGATAGCTGGTTTCGTGAGTACTCTTGCTGCCCGGCACATCCGGAGTGTCGCTGAGCCAGAACTGTCCCCACTCCGCAGCCTGGTATTTATCCGACCGGTAAAGAATGTTGTTGTACTCGTCTGTCGTATTTCCGTAGCGTGACACGCCTACCGAAGCATAAGAGGCGCTTAGTCCATTAAGCAAATCGTGAATTTGATTCTCATAGCCCTCCTGCATCCCAATAACGTCAGGGCCATACGATTCAATTGCATTTACTACCCGCTGCTTGCGGTTCACCCAAGCGATATCTCCCGTCCCCGAGCGGTTGCGGATATTGAAGGTCATCAGCTTCACTTGCTGCGAATCCTCCTCAGCAGCCGCCTTAGCTTTAGGCAGCTCCCCGGTTGTGACTCCAGTAAACGTCATCATACCCACCAATAGCAACATAGTCCATTTTTTTGACATCCTCATGTCCTCACTCTCCTTCTCGATACTGCCTCTTCTCATAGTGGCAGCATTCTTCCATCTTAGGTAGAACCTCCTCTTGCTGTCCATTTCGAAAACAGGAACTTACTTTCACAATCCTGCCTGCATATTTCAAATATACTGAATGACTTTCATTTATAAGTAAGATAGTACCTTTTTCGTAGGTTTTGCCCTATAGTTAAGAGACGATTTCAGCAGCATTGGAGGAAGCTTACATGCGAGGTACCCTAGGCCGGCTTATCCGGTACAAAACATTTCAGAAGCTTACAATTTCATATTTCTTGCTCGTTCTTATTACTGTCAGTCTACTGTCGAGCGTTCTTTTTTCGCTTTTTTCGGGCAGTGCAGTTAATGAGATTGACCGAAATTCCAAATTAATGCTCTCCCAAATCAGCTACGCCTCTGATGTTGTATATAATCAGGTCATGACTATTGGCAACTCCCTAATCAATGACCCTGTAATGATCTCTTTCCTGAACGGTAGAGAGGAGGACAAGACAAAGAACTACCATGTCTTCCAGCAGATGTTTAAGATCAAAAGCGCGTATCCGTTCATCCATAGCATAGGGGTCTACCGACCATCCACAGACAGTAATGTAGATACCTCCGGACTTCCGTTTGACAAATCCCTGTATGCGATCAGCGCACAAAAATATATGGAGTTCTATCCTCGTAAGCTATCTGTCCAAGGGTTCAACAATAATAGTCCACTACAATTTCTTACTTTCCTGCTATATCCCGACTATTCGCTGTATTCCTCGGACAATTCGTTCATTTACATCAATGTGGAGGAACAGTCCATTCTGACGACGATCCGCAACATTAGTAAAGCCAACTCCGCGAACAATGTGTTCGTGATGAACAGTGAAGGGCGCGTGCTATCACATACTGATTCAGGCCTTTTCATGGAGGATCTGTCCGCCAATAACTACGTTCAGCGGATTCTCCATGAGGGTAAGCCGGAACATAGCTTCACAGCGAGCATTACCAAAGAGAAGTATCTGATCACCTATGTTAAGTCATCTGAAATGAATTGGTACTTTGTAAACGTTTCCCCATATGAAAATCTGATTTCCAACATCCGCCAGCTTCGGACCGTGACTCTGTTCGTGACTTTAGCGCTTGTTCTTGCCGGGCTGCTAATTTCCATATTTTTGACCAAGAATATGTACAAGCCGATGTCGTCACTCTTTGATACCATAAAGCCAAAATCCCTGTCCAGCCCGAATTCTCTACTCATTGATGAATATCAAGTTCTAGCAGAAGTCTTCACAACGTTGGAAGAAAAAGGCGAATCGATGCAGTTCGTCATCAGCCGCTCCTCAAAGACAATTCGTGAACATTATCTGCAGGCACTCCTCAAAGGGAATACACGCGATATTGCCGTCCCGGAAGAGATCATCCAGGATATCGACCGAAAGATGACTGGACCTTACTTTTGCGTAATTGTATTCAAGATTGATGAGTTCGAAGCGGTAAAAAAGCGAGTAAGTGTTGAACAGCAGCCTCTACTCCGCTTCGCTCTGGGCAATATTGCCAAGGAATCACTGGAGCAATTCGGGGCATGCGACATCTTGATTACCGAGGAAAACGAGGCGGTGGCGGTCATTCAGTACGAAACCAATGATCTTCCTTTCGAATTAAAAAAAGCCCTGCGCAGCGTTCAGAGCTTCCTCAGCCGCTATTTCAAGCTGACGGTCTCCATCGGGGTTGGGGATATTGTGTATGGCAGAAAAAATATGCAATATTCCTTCACTTCGGCCCAGCAGTACGTAAAATACAAATTGATCTACGGAAACGAGTCCATTCTAGATGCTTCCGCAACACGTTCGCATCTTATGACAACCTTGAGTTATCCGACCGTTACAGAAAAGAAACTGATAGAAGCCATACAATCCGGGAAGGCCGATGTCATTCAGGAAAGTATTGATAATTTCATCCAATTGGTCTCTACGGGCTCATGCAATCAGTTGATTACTTATTGTATCCAGCTACTGCTCTCGCTGCTGAAGCACTTTGAATATTTGCAGTTTTTACCTGAAACCAATTTCAATGAATATCTGGATGCTATAACAGATATTGAAAAGGCGGAGAGCTTGGAGCAGATCGCTCATATCTTCGGAAGCTACTGTGCCAACATAAGTGTTTTAATAGAAGAGAAAAATCAATGGCTAAATGCACAAAAACACAACAGCGTAATCGAGAATGTGCAAAACTACATTCGGGACCATTATACCGAACCAAATCTGTCCCTGGAGTCCGTCTCTAACTTCGCCAGTCTGTCCCCTAGCTATCTGGGCAAGCTTTTCAAAGGCTCGACAGGGCAGTCATTCAACGAATATCTCAACCATACCCGGCTGGAGAAAGCGCGGGAGCTTCTGCTCACCACCAATGAAACGGCCGCTAAAATCAGCGAGTCGGTGGGAATGTACAATATTACTTATTTTTCTACCCTGTTCAAGAAAAAATACGGGCTTTCTCCCTCCGCCTGCAGGGAGCAGGCGACTATTAAGCGGTTGGATTTGCGGCAATAAAGGCAAAGGGAGCGCCAGTTAAGGCGCTCCCTTTGCCGCACGGTTGGATTTACGGTATCCCCTGCGAACATTTGCAGAAAATCGATTCAATTTACCCACCCGACAAGATCCATACCCTTATTTTATCACCCAGGAAATAATAATATCTTATCTGCATCCTTTTTCTGAATGCTCTGCATAATTTTATGCGTTTCTCAAAAGCATCACAGTTTCAAAAACCATCGATTAACTTCATTAGCAGCATCGGTGTGATACAATAATAACGCAACGTGATCCATAATAGAAAGACGGGGGCAGAGCATGCATAAATTCAAACGATCCCGGTTACTTTTTAAACAACGTCCTACTTTTATAAAAATCATAATTTATTTCGTCAGTGCCAATGTATTGGTACTGGCTATTTCCTTTATTGCGCTCTATTCCCTTTCTTCCAAAACGCTGCTTGAGGAAATTGGCGACCACTCAAAATCCTTGCTGATCAACGGCGCCAAAAATACTGCCCAGCTTATGGAATGGTCCATCAATTATGCATACTCCTCCAGTTCTGACGTGCAAATCGAATCGTATGCGCTCTCAGAGGAACATAGTGATCTAGATACCTATGCGGTTTGGAGCCGGCTCATGAATGTTAAGAACGGAAATCCTTCCCTTGACTCCGTCTATCTTATTAATGATTATACGCAGCAAATTCTTGACTCCAGGCTAGGCTTAACCGATTTCAACAGCTTTTATGATCAAGAAGTGCTGCAGCGGTTGCGAAACCGCAAGCTAACCGACGGAGCCTTTTTGATCCCTCGCTCCATACCGCTGCCTTTAGAGTCCGGCAAATTAAAAAAGGTCATTACGGCAATTATTCCTTATGAGACTGGAAAATCCATTTCTGCTTTTGTACTGAATGTCGACACCGACAGCATCATGACTCTGCTTCAGAATAATAGCAATTATCTGGAGACCAGCATCCTTGTGCTCAATGAAAAGAGCGAGCTTATTTTTAGTACCGTAAAGCTGGATCAGGAAAAGATCCGTGAGTTCAGCGAGGCCGGCGGGAGGAGCCCGAACGGTTGGCAGATTTTTAAGCCGCAGGGCCAGAAAGACCTGATGCTAATCTATGCTAATACGTCAATCAACGGTATCCAGAACTGGAAAATTATTGAGACAATCCCCAAATCCATTATTTTAAGCAAAATAACTTTTCTCCGGAATCTGACACTGCTGTTGTTTGCCGGCTTATTTGCCGTATCGTTATGGGTGATTATTCTGTTATCTAGGCGGGTATACTCACCCATTCAGGAGCTCGTGCACAATGTCATGGAGCAGCATCAAGCGCAGCAGCTGGACGGCCAACAGGAGGCTAACGAGCTTGTGTATCTTTCACGGGTTTTTTTCTCGCAGAATGAAAGAATCCTTGAGCTGGCCGAACATGGACGGCATAATAAGGTGCTGGCACGGGAACGGTTTATACGGGAATTATTGGGGGAACCTTCGCAATCCATTTCGGAGATCCGAAACATCTGCAGGGACCTCGGTATTAAAATTCCTGAGGATAATATATCTATTTCCATCTTCCGTATTGATCATTTCGCTGATTTTAGCCTGCGTTATTCGGATAAAGACCAACGACTCCTCCGCTTCGCCATGGCCAATATCATTCAAGAAGCTCTGCAGACCGATGAAGTTTATGGAATTCAGACCGTGGATATGGGCAAGGACCATGTTGCTGTACTTCTCCCTGTGGGCAAGGGGCAGTCTGCAGCTATTTTTAGCGAGAAGCTCCGCCAGGCACAGAAACTCGTAGAGCAGTTTCTATCCATTGGAACCACGGTCGCCTGCGGAAAATATTTGGAAGGTTTACCAGAACTGCATGAAGGTTATATGGAAAGCTATGAAATGACCCAGGAACGATTCCGAAAGGGCCATGGATCATTCATAATTGAGGAAAATTCCGATACAGAGGGTGCAGAGCTTTATCAAATGCCGCTTGATCTTGAGCGCCAGATGGAGCAGGCGATCAATAAAACTGATACCCTCTCCTTCATGGAAAGTCTGCGTACCGCAGTCTCGTCTCTCCGGGAAAGACCTTATTTTGAATGTAAAATGTCATTGATTACTTTATTTATGGATATCCGCCGATCGATGCAGGAGGTGTCTCACCGGTCTTTGCTACCAAGCTCATGGAGTATGACAACACTTGAGAATCAGATCATCAAGCTAGAAACCCTGGAAGCTGTTACATATTGGATGTCAGAGATAGCCGCTCAATTTTTAGATGAACTTGCCAAAGCACGCAGCTTCTCCAAGAACGCCGGTCTGGTTGAGCAGGTAGACAGTATCATTGAGAGACATCTGACAAATGCCAATCTGTCAGTCAAGATGTTATCGGATGAGCTTGGCCTCTCTGTGAACTATATTAGAAATCTGTACAAGAATGAGACTAATCGCTCCATCACTGAGACGATATCCGAGAAGCGTCTGAGTATGATTAGCGAGGAACTAGTAAGAAGCGATGAAGCCATTGAGCCAATTGTGCTGAAATATGGTTTTTCCTCTTTGAATACCTTTTATATTGCTTTCAAAAGAAGATACGGCGTCACTCCGGCTGTGTATCGTAAATCTAACAAGTAAATTCCGAGAACAGCAATCGCTATGCGAAGCTTCAGAGATTCGAGCGTTTGCTGCTGGACAGTAACAATTTCAAGCTGCCCTATCGACCATAAAAGGTCTTTATGTCAGCTTTTTTATACTTCCAAAAAACACGATAAAGAGGCAGATCAAGAATAAACCTCTTGACCTGCCTCTCGCTCTTACTCTTAAAATTTCCACTTAGCTGCCACCCTCGCATTCGAGTGGATCGTCATATCTTGAAATAAGTTACTCTTCAAGCTCCAGCATTCTAAGCAGCATAGTCACGGCCTCGGCCCGAGTCGTCGGCTCGGCTGAAGCAAAGTGGCCTGCGCCGCGGCCTTGGATGATACCCAGCATTTGGATGCCCTTGACTGCAGCCTTCGCCCATGACGGAATTTTCTCGTCATCCGTGAATCCTGTACCGGCTACCGGATCCATCGGCAACCCCAGCGCCTTCGCTATCATGACCGCCATCTCTGTTCGCGTGATCGCCGCGTCCGGACGGAAGCTTCCGTCCTCGTATCCGCTGATGATTCCAGCTCCATACGCTTGGTCCACTGCCTTAGTCGCCCAGGCACCAATCTTCTCCTGGTCCTTGAAAGCTGGGGCTATACCCACCGCTTCGGTCTTCAGCGCGTTCATTAGCATGAACGTAAATTCCGCCCGCGTCACCGTCTTGTCCGGCTGGAAACTTCCGTCAGGATAGCCCCCGACCAGCTTCTGCCCGGCCGCACTGCGGATGAGTTTCTCCGCCCAATGTCCGGCGATGTCCATGAAGGTCGGCAGCGGTTGTTTACTCTCGCTGCTTTCCTCATTCTTCACATCCACTGCCAGCACGGCGAACTTGGTGAAGTGATCCACCTCGGCGGTGATCCGGTTGCCTTCCACCTTTCCGCCCACTTCAACCCATAGCTTTGGGGCTTCGTCATAGTAGAAGATCGCTACCCGCTCGCCTGCCTTCACCGCTGTAGGATCGAACTTCAGCGTCAGCTTGACGTTATGTTTAAAGTTGCCACTCAGATTCTTCAGTATCTCGAACACCTCGCTAACCAATGTTCCCAGGTCGTTCTTCAGTTGTGCCGTATCGCTGACCTTCTCGATGGTGATGCACAACTCCTGCTCCGCTGTTCCTGCAGGCACCGCGATGATTACCTGGTCGCCGTGACTGACTTCGCCTGCTCTTCGAGTCGGGATCACGATGCTGCCCCCGGACGATTTAACAACCGAATTGTCAATGACCGGTGTGCTGTTGTCGACAGGATTCTGTGGGTGCGGCCCCATCGGTGTCGCGGTCGCAGCGGCCGAATAGACACTCTCCCCGCCTGTGTTTACCGCCTTCACCGCAAATACGTAGCGGGTTCCGTTCGTCAATTCCGTCACCGTGTAATTGGTTCCTGTTATACCCTCCTGCACCTTAACCCAATCGGTCAGAGTTTCCGGCGCAGATGTTCCTTCATAATTGAATACCGCGTAACTGTCCGCTCCGGTCGACGCATTCCATGTCAATGCGACCTGACCGTTGCCTGCCACTGTCTGCAGATTGCCTGGCGCGGCTGGCACACCTGGCAATGGCTTAGTCGGCGTCGCCACTGCAGCAACCGAGAAATCGCTCGTGCCCCCGTTGTTTACCGCCTTCACGGCGAACGCGTAGCTCTTGCCGTTCACAAGCTCTGTCACTCTGTAAGTTGTGGTTGTCACAGTTGCCTGGACCAACACCCAGTCCCCTGCACTTACTGGCGCTGCAAACCCTTCATACTTATACACTTCGTAGCTGTCTGCTCCCGTTGACGTGTCCCATGTCAATTCGACCTGACCGTTGCCTACCGCTGTCTGCAAATTGTCCGGTGCGACTGGCGCGCCGGGCAATGGCTTAGTCGGCGTCGCCACTGCAGCTACCGAGAAATCGCTCGTGCCCCCCTTGTTTACCGCCTTCACGGCGAACGCGTAGCTCTTGCCGTTCACAAGCTCTGTCACTCTGTAGGTTGTGGTTGTCACAGTTGCCTGGACCAAGACCCAGTCCCCTGCACTTACTGGCGCTGCAAACCCTTCATACTTATACACCTCGTAGCTGTCTGCTCCCGTTGACGTGTCCCATGTCAATTCGACCTGACCGTTGCCTGCCGTTGTCTGCAGATTGCCCGGTGCGACTGGCACGACGGCTACAGGCATCACTTCATTTGAAGGATCGGAGGATTGGGAATCTCCTGCTGCACTAGTTGCGATTACCGTAAACCTATAAGTCTTGCCATTCTCAAGTCCCGTCATAAGGATCGGACTTGAAGCTCCCGTCTTCGTTATTACAGCCTGATCCCCCTCCCATGCTGTTATCCTATAAGACAATATAGGATTAGTACCGCTGCTCATCGGTGCTGTGAAGCTAACCGTCGCTTCGCGGTCACCGGCTGCCGCACTTACACCCGTCGGTGACGTTGGGACCCATGAACGGTAGATATCGAATTCATAAAGGGAATATCCGTAATTCGTCCCTCTCTGCGTGCCATACATCCGTACATATTGGGCATTGACAGGGTCAAATGTGATCATATCGATCCCCCCGTCGCCCGCCTCTGTTGAATAGACTTCTGTCCAATCGGCAGCATTATCCGATACCTCAATTTTGTAGCTCTTGCTGTAGGCCGCCTCCCAGTTCAGCTTTACTCGGTTCACTTTATAACTTGAACCAAGATCCACATATATCCACTGCGGATCGGATGCTTCTGATCCCCATCTTGAAGCCGGATCGCCGTCTACCGCATAACCTGCTGCTACTTGTGCATTCGGGCTTGATGAAGCGGTTGTTTGTTTACCCTTTGCCAAGTTTTGCAATGCGACCGTAATATTGGAGGGAGTCGATGGCTGAGACTCTCCAACCGCATTAACGGCTGTAACCGTAAATGTATATTCACTGCCGATGTAAAGATCCGAGAGGGTAATCGGACTGGACATACCTTCCACAGTTTTTATAGCTGTTGCGCCCAGCCAGGCTGTCGCCTTGTATTTTTGGATTGCGCTGCCGCCGTTATTTACCGGTGGTACGAAACTTACGATCGCTGTACCATCTCCCCCAATTCCTTGCACGCCCACAGGCGCATCGGGGGCCGTCTCGGGTGCAGCGTATACTTTAAAATCATATAAGGAGTAGCCGTAAGTGGTACCTCTTTCCGTACCACACATTCTCACATATCTGGCATTTGTGGTAGTGAATGAAATGTCGTCGATTCCTCCATTGCCGCTCGTCGTCGAGTATACATCTGTCCAGATTGAAGCATCGTTGGACACTTGGATTTTGTAGCTTTTTCCATATGCTGCTTCCCAGCTTAACCGAACTTTGTTCACGTTGTGAATTTCTTGGAGGTCCACATACATCCATTGTGGATCAGTATTGGTGGATGCCCAACGGGTATTGGGATCGCCATCTACGGCGAGATCTGCTGCTTGTGACTTGTCCACACTTGATACTTTGACCGTTTTTCCTTGTGCCAGATCTTGTGGTGCGTTGGCATATACCACCGGTACTCTATCAATGAGTGTCCGATTATCGGTGTAAGTAAGCTTGCTTCCGGACGGCGCAACAACGAGCACGACAGAGTTGCTCGCGGGAACATGGAAGGTTTGAGAACCTGACACATTTCTCGCTACATATTCACCCGAAATGACATCGAACAAGTCCGATGCAGAACTCAACGAGATTTGGACATTCTGATCCGTTTGATACGGATTATAATACAAGTATGTCGGAAGACTCTTTCCTGTCTGGTAGAAATCTAGCGCATTTAAATCAATCTGCAGAATTTTCTCCACATTTGTGTTTTTGAGGATAGCACCGAAGAATCCAGCCCAACTACTTCCGTATAAACCAAGATCGGAGCAGGTCTCACCGCAGCCCCAGCTGCTCCAGTACTTATGCGGATCACCGGTTGAGCGAGGCGATTGGCCGTCCTGTGTTTTGCGCAGTCCTTCGTAAGCGATTACCTTTTCAGGAGCATCCTGATATTTTGTCCCGTAATACTGCTTGTCTGCTGGCATCTGGTCCGCGTAGAAAAAGCGTGCGGCATTGCTGGAGTTCAGCAGCCACTTGCCTACGACATTCGCATAGCTTGAATCGTATTTCACCACAGGAGCAAAAAACGCAGTCGCGAACGTATTCAGCAAGAAGGCATAGCCGCCTCCGTCTGACCGGCTGCCCTGCAGCCCATAAGCATCATATCCATTCCAATTCTCCTGTATCGTTCCCCAGCCACCTCTTACGCTTGAGCCGGACAGAATCCATTTGAACAGGTGATTTAGATCGTAATTCGTTCCCTCCTCAGCGTTCATTCTGGCTGCAATATAAGGTGCGAACATGGCACCAACCTCATAGTAAGGATTGCTTCCAAGGTCATTGTAATAATTCATGCTCCATTTGGCACCGTTCAAATATTTGGCATCGCCTGTTCTTTTGTACTCCCAATATTGGATTAAGCCGCTGATCATCCCCGCTTCAGGAACCTTCCAACTTTTATTCACGGGAGTTTGCGTATCATGATTATAGGATTGATGCCAAAAGTTAACGTTCGGTCCGCCCAAATTAACCGTCATTTTGTACAACGCATCCGCGATGCCGGTCCTAAGCTCATTCGCATGCGGATCGTCCGGATATAAATCAGCTATAATGTAATACAGCATGTTCGGGGCAAGATCATACCACCAGTCGGTCTGATTCCGCTCATGCGTGGGGTTCGGCCAATTGAAGAACAGTTTCCTGTCATTGAAATCATGCTTAAACGTCCGGATCAGATCAACATAATTCATGCCGTTCTGGTTAGTTTTATCTACGCCGGACAGTGAGGCCCCCGCTATGCTAGCCAGCATATTCACGGCCTCCTGTTCCCCATCCTGGCTTAATCTGATATCTCCCAGGTAAGAAGGCATCTTGAATGTTTTGTAGGGGAGGTTGTAGTGAGTCTCGTCCCACTGAATCGTCGGTAATGGGCTTGTCTTATTCCAATCGTACACAAAAGCATCATAATCCAATGCGCGCTGTTTCCAATCCATATAGCTGTACGGCGCAGGATTATTCGGGAACTTGGAAACATCGGGAATGGCTGCCTGTACGACCTTTCTCGCAGGTTCAGCTGCCCTTGCTTCAGGTGGTACCCCCCACATAGTGGATAACATACTGGCGATGATTACTAATACGGCTGACTTTTTCAACATAATTCTTAACCCCCTTAGCGGCGGAGCACTGACAGACGGCACCACTGTTGTTCTTAGTAACCTATATAGAGCAATTCTTTTTGCACATGCATCGATTTACGTTTTTACATATTAATAAACGGGCACAATGTATAAAACAAGAAATGTTGTTTATGCATGTGCCCGCCAACAAACGATTATTTCCCGTCTTTATGCTCCAGCATTCTAAGGAGCACAGTCACAGCCTCGGCGCGTGTCGCCGGCTCAGCCGGTGCGAACCGCCCTGCGCCGCGGCCCTCTAGGATGCCCAGCGCCTGGGTACCCTTGACCGCAGTCTTCGCCCATGCCAGGATCTTCACATCATCGGTGAAGTTGGTGGCGCCTGCCGAATCCAGCGGCAGATCCAATGCCTTCGCGATCATGACCGCCATCTCTGCCCGCGTGATTAACACATCCGGACGGAAGTTTCCATCCTCGTACCCGCTAATAATTCCCGCCGCTACCGCTTGAGCTACTGCCTCAGCTGCCCAGGCGCCAATCTTCTCCTGGTCCTTGAAGGCCGGGGCTGCACTTGCCATTTCGCTCTTCAACGCGTTCATCAGCATGACCGTGAATTCTGCACGCGTTACCGACTTGTTCGGCTGGAAGCTGCCGTCCGTATACCCCCCGGCCAGCTTCTGGCCGGCCGCTCTGCGGATGAGGTTCTCCGCCCAGTGTCCGGCAATGTCCGTGAAGGTTGGCAACAGCTGCGGTTGCACGCTGCCTTCATCTTTCTTCACGTCCACAGCCAGCACCGCGAACTTGGTAAAGTGATCCAACTCGGCGGTGATCCGGCTGCCTTCCACCTTACCGCCCACTTCGACCCACACCTTCCGGGCTTCGTCATAGTAGAAGATTGCGACCCGCTGGTCTGTCTTCACGGCGGACGGATCGAACTTCAGCGACAGCGTAACTGAATGTTTAAAGTTTCCGATGATGTTCTTCAGCACCTCAAACACATCGCTAATGAGTGTGCCTTGATCGTTCTTCAGTTGGGCAATGTCAGCCACCTTCCCAATGGTGATCCGCTGCTCCTGCTCCGCCGTTCCTGCCGGCACAGAAAGGACTACCTGATCGCCTAGACTGACTTCTCCCGCCCGTCCGGCCGGGAGAACAATCGTTCCGGTTACTGACTTGATGACGGAGTTGTCCGTGGCCGTAGGGAAGCTTGGACTCGGGTTGTTGTCCACCGAAGGCTGCAGTGCCACCGGTACCGCAATCACAGCCCCGGAGAGTTCACTTGCTCCTCCCAGATTGACCGCCTTTACCGTGAACGCATAGCTTGTGCCGTTTGTCAGACCAGCGACCGTATAAGCTGATTCGGTGATCCCTTCCTTCACCAATTCCCACGCTTCCGGAATCTCCGGAGCTGAAGCCCCTTCGTGTTTATACACCGCGTAGCTGACTGCTCCAGCCACACTGTTCCAGTTCAAGGTCACTTGCCCATTGCCTGCCGTGGCACTGAGTGGGTCCGGCGCTTCCGGTAGCTGCGGCTGGGGTGCCCCCGGCGTTGCCACTGCGGTTCCCGAGAAGTCGCTTACGCCTCCCGCATTGGCTGACTTCACCGCAAACACATAACTCAAACCGTTCGTCAGACCGGTTACCGTGTACGATGTGCCCCGCACAGCTTCAACCACCTGAATCCACTGAGCCGGATCTAGCGGTGCTTCGGTACCTTCGAAGCGGTACACTGCATAGGTCACGCTGCGCGGCATAGCGTTCCAGCTCAGAACCACTTGGCCGTCACCCGCTACTGCGGCCAGATGGTCCGGCGCGTCCGGCGCGTCCGGCAATACTGTTGTCGGCACGGCGACTGCCGCCTGCGAGAATTCGCTCTCGCCTGCCGCATTCACCGCCTTCACCGCGAAGGCATAGCTTGTGCCGTTCGTAAGAGCGGTCACAGTAAGCCAGGTGTCCGGGAGCTCGGACTTAACCAGCTTCCAGCTGCTCTGATCCCGGGGTTCAGCCGTACCTTCATAGCTGTACACCTCATAGCTGTCCGCTCCGGCCACGGCATCCCAGGTCAGATCGATCTGACCGTCGCCCGGCACCGCAGTCAGATTGTCCGGCACCGCCGGCACTGACGCCATCGGAGTGACTTCATTCGACGGCACAGACATAGGCGAGCTGCCTTTAGCGTTGATTGCCGAGACCGTGAACGTATAGACCTTCCCGTTGCTCAGACCGGTCACGAAAATGGGGCTCGCCGTTCCCTCTGCCGTCTGGACAGACTCGGCGTTCAGCCAGGCGGTTACCTTGTACTTCAGTATCCCGGAGCCGCCATTGTCAGCCGGTGCCAGGAAGCTCACTTCTGCCGATCCGTCGCGACCGGCGGCCTGTACTCCGTCTGGCGTTCCCGGAATCGTGGCGGGAGCCGTATATACTTCGAACTCCCACAGTGAAGCTCCCCATTCCGTCTTTTTGCTCGTCACATACAAACGCACAAATTTCGCGTTTTGGGCATCAAAGGAAATATCCTCTATGCTTCCTTTGCCGGTTGTGGTTGAATAAACCTCTTTCCATTCGGAGGTATCATTCGATACTTGAATTCGATAGCCGTCGGCATAGGCGGCTTCCCAGTTCAGAACGACTCTGTCGATCTTATAGACGCTCCCGAGATCGACAACAATCCAAGGGTTCGCCTCGTTTCCACTCGAAGCCCAGCGCGTGCCTGTGTTGCCGTCGACTGCTCCTTCCTTGGCGTATGAATCGAACGAGGATACCGTTACAGCTTTTCCCATGGCCGCATTCATTGTATCCTGACCTGTGATGATAACGGTTGCTTCTCCGGTTATGCCCGAGCCGTCAGCCGCCGTCGCCAGGACCTTGACGCTGCCATTGTCTTTAGGCGTCAGCATCCCGCGCGCATCGATTGCAGCAAGAGTCGTCGGGTTCCCGACCACATCTGTAACTTTCCAGCTTACACGCGAATCAGTTGCATCGGCAGGACTGACCGAGGCCGTCATCTGCAGCGGGGCATTCTTTTTAACAATTGCATTTACGCCATCCTTGCCGGAGACGACAATGCCGGTAACCGGCGTTGCCGCAATCGATTCCGGGTCCGGATATACTTTAAATTCATATAAAGAATAGCTGTTGAACGGTCCGTTTGCCGTTGTCAGCATCCGCACGTATCTGGCGGCTGTTGACGGGAATAACAGTACCTCCAGTCCGCCTCCACCGGTCGAAGTTGTATAGGCGTCGCTCCAGTTCGAGGCATCGCCTGATACTTGGATGCGATAGCCTTTGGCATAAGCGGCTTCCCATGACAATACGACTTTGTTGATATTGTATGTCCTGCCCAGATCGACGGAAATCCATTGCTCGCCCCCCGTGCCTGCTGCCCAGCGAGTCGTCGGATTCTCATCCACAGCGCTTGCGGCAGGCAAAGAGCCGGATTCCGAACGGGATGCCGTCGCGGTTTTGTTAAACGCCAGGCTTGTAACGTTCTGATTCGCAATAACCATATCCTTGAAGCCCTTCACGCCCGATGTAGCCGTGGCCACGACTCTGACAGTTCCGTCGCCAGTGGCAGTGAGCACGCCGTCTTTTGTGATTTGGGCAGCGCTTGTCGGTTTTCCGTCCACACCTGACACGCTCCAGTTGAGGCTTTCGTCTGTGTTGTCGGGCTTAATCACCGCCATCATTTGAACGGTGCCATACTTTTCCGTGATCTGATCTCTTTGATTGGCCGTGCTCACGACAACTTCCTGCACTTTGACAGGAAGTGGGACGGACAAGGTCCGGGTCAGGGCGTTCGATTGATCCGATTGCTTTGTAACACGCAGTACTAAATCAACTCGCTCCGCCACGGATGTGTGAATTATACCATCCACGCTGACCGCTGCCGGGTTGCCGGACGATTCAATTGCGATCTCGAATCCCTTCGGAACGGCGGGCAGCTGCAGCTTTTCCGCATTTTTTGCAGGTGTGACAATATACGGGATGCCGTCGGCGATGGATTTCGCGCTTTTATCCGCTGGGTCGATCAGTGCTGTAGGCTTGCCTTGGTCGTAACGCACGCCATTTTTCAGCCAAGTATAATCAATCATGAGAGTAGCTGTGAAAGAGGACGGCGTGACGCCTTGCGGATTAAAATTGCCGGACTCCATCGTTTCGCAGAACTCACCTGTCCGGATTGAATGTCTCATCATGCTGTCGATGAACTGGCGTGCTTCGGCTGTCAGTCCGCTGTCAAACAACCCCACAGCCGTATTCGCCACGTCTCCATATTTGGCGAAGCTCCAACCGAGCAATTCCTTATTCGGGTCCGATGTTTGCTTATAGTAAGCAACAAGCCGTTCTGTCAGATCCTGAGGCAGCTGGTTCACCAGCAGCTCGGCAATATAGTTGGGATCATCCGTCATTCGGTCCGCGTAGTAATGAACGCCCTTGTCTACAAAACTAAAATTGTATATTTTATCCGGTGCGAAAAACCAATCTCTGGCTTGATTTGTCAACTGCATTTGCAGCTTTTGCCACATAGCAACATCCTCGTTGAGCCCGAGTTCCTTCGCGATGTTGATGGCATAATCCGCGTCCTTTAGGAAGTGGGACACAAACGATATATCTTTTTCATCCGAATAATTGTGGCTTCCGTAAATCCATCTTGGATTATCCGCTGAAAATTTCAAATGACGTTTGATTGCGGGATACACTGCCTGAAGGCGATCTTTATCAGGGTCCATGCTGTAAACGACCCATGCCGTATGCGCTTTTTGGGTAGGCAGTCCTTCACCGCTCAGCGAGCCGTTCTGGTCGATCAGTGACATAAATCCTTCCAGTGCACTCCATGCGGTCGCCGGGTCCAGATAGGACACAAGCTGAATGTTGTAAAAGGACTCCCAGGCGGCACTTCTCGGACTTTTTTCGTGTCCGGAATTCCATCCGGAACCGCGTCCCAGCGTGACTTGTCTGTAATTAAAGTCTTTTTCCGGCGTCTCGGTCAGAATAGAATCCAGCAAATACGTCCAGGCTGCATAGTAGCTGCGTCTATGCTGTTCGGGCGTCACGCCTTGACTATCCACCTCCGTAATGCCCCAATTCTGCGGCTTCGGAGCGTGGCCCAAGGTACCGTCCCAATAGGCTTTCGTCTGGGCCAGACGCACGGCAACCGGTTGATCGAAGAGTTGCTTCGCCCTTTCTATGGCTTTTTGGCTGCCTTCCGCAGCTGTCGAGAAACCATATCCGTATGCAACGCTGCTTGTTCCAGCGCCGAACAGAATGCTGATGCTCCAGCTGCTTCCGTCAACAGAAGGCTTTTGCGACAAGGCGTAGATTTGTCCACTGCCGTCTATGCCCGCTAGGTTAATGGCATAGCTGTAGCCGGTGCTTTCGATCAATATCACTTTTTTGTCATCCAGCCAAGTGACTGACCCGTTGCCGACGCCGCTCAGCGTCATTGTTTTTCCGTCAGGACCGTCCAGATTGAACACGCGGATGATCGAATCCTTATCGGCGAAAAATTCATATCCGCTGATCTTGGCATTCAGATTGGAGTACAGGGCATCAAATGTCAGCTTGTACGGGTACCAGCTGGTGCTTACGCTGCTCGCTTCTTGCTGGACTCCGTTGTTCACACTCATGCGGACGACGGATTGCTGTTCGCGTTGTACCGGAGCGGTACCCAGCCCGCCCACCATATATTCCAGCGATAAATCCAGATTGCTCTTCAGCTTGCTTTGCTTGGGATTGAGCGACAGCCGGCTTAACGGATAGCTCAACCAGCGCCATTGATTCGCATCGCTATTCTTAATCGAATCACTGTCAAAGTCCGAATCTCCCCATAGTCTGACATTACCGACATACTCGGGAAGCTCACGAAGGATATCCTTTTGACCGCTGAGGGTCACCGCAGCTTCACCGGAGATCCCGGAGGCATCCTTCGCCGAGGCGATGACCCTGACCTGTCCGTTTCCTCTCGATGTCAGCATGCCAGCTTCGCTAATCTCGGCAAGATCGGTCGGCTTTCCGTCCGTTGCCTTAACCGACCAGTTTACGTTTGTCGTGGTAGCGTTTTCAGGTTTCACTTCGGCTATCATTTGAAGCTTGCCGCCATTGCTTTTAATCTCCAGGGTTTGACTTTCACCCTTCACATGGATCGACGAGACAGGCACATAATCCGAACCGGATATTGCGATTGAGCTGAATTGTACGCCCTTGCCGCTCCCATTTGCAGCGATAACGTACAGACGGATTTTAAATGTTTTTTTGCCGCTCCATCCGGTGAGTGCTTTGAGATTATAGGTTTGTTTACCAGTCTTGGTTGTATCATTTTCCAGCAATTTGTCTGATTGGTCTGCATCTGTGTCATTCACTTTGAGCGCCCACTTCGCCCCCGCGTCAAGTTGAGCGACGTCGACTGTAAGAGTAGGGTATTCCTCCAGGTCATAGGTGACCTTTTTATCTACGGAGCCGTACCCTCTTTCGGTGCCGATTTTTACGTAACCTGTGTTCACGGTGCCGATATTGCTTGCTGCAATGCTTGCCCTGTTGGTTGTCCAGTCGCTTACATCCGTAAAATCCTCGATTGTCTGACTGAGCGCTGCTGCATCAGCTTTGCCGCCGTTCTTATAACCGGGTAATACACTGCTGCCAAGCAACGAAACGATCAGAGTCATAACCAGCAGCTTTGGGATATTGAAGCTTTTCATTGTAAGCATTTAATACTTCCCATTCTTAAGCGTTTTCATTTTTTCAGTATTGTTGCGGGCTGACACACAAATTGGTTAATCCGGTATCCCCCGGCAATACCTTCGGGATACCGGATCGCTTATTTCCTGCGGGCTGGTACTAGATCAACGGCTCTTCGTAAGACAGGGTATCAAAAATATCCTGGAGCGGAATATCGGCAACAGCCATCACTTCATCCGCTGCCCCGTAATACATGCGGACGGTTTCGCCCAGCAGCAGGGCGCCGCAGGAGAAGATCACTCCCCCGAAGAACCCGTTCAGCTCGTAATCGTCCTCCGGCTGCATAATCGGACGCACCGAGCGTGCAAGCACCTTACCTGGATCCTCCAGATCAAGTAGAACCGCTCCCATGCAGTAACGGTGCTTCGTGTCCGCCCCGTGATACAGGGCCAGCCAGCCGCGCTCTGTCCGAAACGGAACGGCACCTCCACCCATTCTCCCTCCGTCCCACTCTCCGGGGCGCAACCCCATCAGAAAACGGTGATTGCCCCAGTGGAACAGATCCTTGGATTCGGCAATCCACATCTCCGGAGCTCCGAAAGAATGAGGAACTGGACGGTGAAGACTATAGTATTTCCCGCCGATCTGCTCTGGAAAGAGCATCACATCCTTGTTCTCCGGGGCGAGTATAACGCCATGACGTGTAAACACCTTGAAATCTTCCGTTTCAGCCAGCCCCACGCCGACTCCACGGATAGAGGCCGCGCTATACGTGATATAGAATTTGCTGCCGATAGCGGTAATGCGGGGATCTTCAATTCCCCAGGATTCTAGTGACCCCTGCGGAAACAGGGCAGGATGATCTTCAACCGTAAAATGGATACCGTCGTGGCTGCGCGCAACCCGAAGATGGGACATGGAGGTCAGCATCATCATCTTCCCGTTCTCGGCGACAAAACGCGAATCCGAGAAATCATACCGTTCATCGTCAAGCGCCAGCTGCTCTACCCTGACTTTCCCGTCCGTTTCGTTCAGTATCGGGATGAGCAGCTTGCCAGGCTCTGTTGACACCGGTGCCTCTGCTACCCTAAGCAGCAGAATGGTCTCATCACCATAGCGGGCAACTCCTGCGTTGAAAGCGCCTAGCACTTTGAAATCAGGACGCGAAGGCTTGACGTCACTTGTTGTAATAATCGGATTATATAAACTGCGTAATTCTATCACATGATCCCCTCTTTCAATTCATAAGTTTTAACTGCAGACTATTGCGCGCTTGTTACAGCATCGATTTGCTTTTGAATCTCGTCGATCACCTTTTGTCCACCTACACCAAAAATTTTATCTTTTAGCATTAATTTTCCTTTATCCACAGACACTACGCCCTGGGACAGCGGCAGATAAACAGAATCAAAGAATGGAGTGACCTTGGCATATTCAGTCTTCACTGCTTCGGCATTAAAGCTGAATCCGGAAACAGGGCTGAGTGTAAATGTCTTTGCATCTCTCGACTTATTGAACCATTCCTTATCGTCGGAGAGCATATTGTCCGGAGTGCGCACAAGCGTTGGACGCCAGGTCATTACATAGCCGGGGAACGAATATCCAGAAAGCTGTTTGAACCCGGTGTCTCCAGAAGCTTCCCAATCCTTGCCTTCAACGCCATACTCCAACAGATCATGGTTTTCCTTGATCGAAAGCCAGTTGGCTACATCCATAACAAGCTCGGCATTCTTAGATGCTTTCGGGATACAGAAGAAATTCCATTGTTGGAAGGTTGAATACGGTTTGGAGGCTTCATCAAAAGGAACAACAACTTCAAGCCCGGCCCCGGGATTTTTAAGGACATCCATATATTTCAGTCCTTCTACACCGTCGCTGGCATACAGTGTTGAGGCATATTTGCCTTGGTTGAACAATGTTACAGCGTTTTGCTCCTGGGCAATGTTTTTGGACAGTATTCCGTCTTTGTAATATTTGGTGGAGCGTTCAAATGCCTGATCAAACGTTTTCGCATCCCAAGCGCCAACAACTTTCTTGTCACTGTTTGAATAGTAAAACATCGGAACGGAGGTTTCGATATCATTCTGTGATGTATTTGCAGAATCCGAGAATATGATAGGCAACTTATCCGCTCTACGTCCATCGATAATAAACGGCTTGATATCGCTTTCTTTCTCTTTGACTGTGTACAGGAATTTCTCCACATCTGCTACCGTTTTCAGTTCAGGCATGCCGTATTTCTCACGCAGATCCTTGCGGATTACGAAGCCGTAGAGCGTTCCTTGGGTGGTTCCCAGCGGAATCCCCATGATTTTGCCGCCGAATTTGTTTGCATCCCACATTTGGTCGGGAATGGATTCCTTCAGTTCCTTGCGCGCCGCTGCCATATCATCCAGTGCAATAATCGAGCCGCTGGCAATCATTTGGGACAGTGACAGCCACGGAGCATCCAGATACATGTCGAATTCTTCACCGGCGGACATTTTCACGGATACCGAATTTCCGTAGTCGGACCAGGGAAGGAAATTAATATTCAGCGAAGCTCCAACATTATCGGCTTTCAGCTTCTCGTTGACGGCCTTGAGTACATCGTCGAAGCCGGTAGGCTTATCCCCCGGGAAAAAGGCTTTCAGCGCCACAACTTCTTTGGGAGTCTCTACCGTAGTGGTTGGTTCGCCAGTCTGTGGAGCATTTGTTGCCTCGGCAGCAGTGCCGTTGTTTCCGTTATTGCCACCACAGCCGGCAAGCAGCATGGAAAGCGACATGGTCGCAGCCAAGGTGGTACTTAGAAATTTTCTTTTCATTTTTATAACCCTCCCTAAATGTGTAATGCTTATATGCGATAACCGGAAACTCCGGTTAATGCCATGATAAGGTCAGCCTTTGACAGCACCGACGGTAAGACCTTTGACAAAATACTTTTGCAAAAACGGATACAGCAGGACGATCGGACCGATCGTCAGGACCGTTGTAGCCATTCGTACTCCGTAGGTCGGAGCCTGGGTGGCAATCGCTGCGGAAGCCGGAATCAGATTCTTCGCCGCTTCCATGTTGGAGACCATCCGGCGCAGAATCAATTGCAGCGGGAACAGCTTCTCGTTGTCAACAAACATCAGGCCCATAAACCAATCGTTCCAATAGTACAGTGCGTAGAACAATCCTACAGAAGCCAGGATCGGTTTGGAGATCGGCAGAATTATCTGAAAGAACACTCTCATCTCATTGGCTCCGTCAATCCGGGCCGCTTCCTCCAGCTCCTCCGGCACGGTCCGGAAAAAGCTGACCAGCAGAAATACCAGGAAAGGCTGGCAGAGCAGCGGAAGAATAAGCGCCCAGATGGTATTCTGCAGATGCAGCCACTGGCTGACCACAATATAGAAAGGAATAATCCCTCCTGAAAAAAGCATCGGCAGGTAGCAAAAGAGCAAAAACGGCGTTTGCAACACATTTCGTTTATTAGCCAGTGAATAGGCCAGCATGGCTGATATGCAAAGTGCGGTCAGTGTGCCCAGGGTCGTAACGATTAGTGTAACACCATAACCCTGGTACAGGGCATCGGAATGCAGCAGCGCCTGGTAAGCGGCAACTGAGAATTTTTTGGGAAAAAGCGAATAACCGTTAACAATCAGTTCACCCTCATCGGTGAAGGATCCGATTACCATCAGTAGAAAGGGAAAAATACAGAACAGGGTGAAGATTACAAGAATAATATAGGCAGCAGCAGTAAATAAGCGGTCAGACAACGACTGTTTCATCATTTCCTCCTAGAACAAAGCAGATTCTTTGGACATTTTGCGAGTAACCGCATTGGCGATTATTACAAAAATCAACCCCATAACGGATTGGAACAAGCCTACCGCAGAGGACATTCCGAAATCATGGAGCTGCCTCATCGAGCGGAATACGAAGGTATCAATAACATCGGTGGTAGGGTACAGCAGAGAATTGTCCCCGATAATAGCATAAATCATGGCAAAATCCCCATTGAATATTTTGCCAACTGCGAGTAGGGTCATAATGGAAATCGTTGGTACCAGCAGAGGCAGTGTGATTTTCATCATGATCTGCATCTTCGAGGCGCCGTCAATGCGGGCAGCTTCATACAAATCCTCGGAAATTCCAGTAATAGCTGCCAAAAAGATAATGGAAAGGTAGCCTGCTCCCTGCCATACCCGGATAACCGTCAGAATCCATGGCCACAGCACCGACTCAAACATCCAGTTGACCGGCTCAAAGCCCAGATTCTGAAGCCAAGCATTCACCGGAGGCGATTCACCACCCAGGAATGACTGGACAAGCATGCCAATCACAATCCATGACATGAAATAAGGAAGAAAGATTAATGATTGTGATATTCTTTTAAAATACTTATTGCGAATCTCATTGAACATCAGGGCGATCAGAACAGCCGCAAGCGTTGTAAATAGAATAAAGAGCACATTCAGCAGTACCGTGTTGCGCAGGATCACCCAAAAATCATCGGATGTGAAAAAATAATTGAAGTTCCGCAGCCCCACCCAGTCACTGCCAGTGATTCCCTTGGAAAAGTCATAATCCTTAAAAGCGATCATGATTCCGTAAATCGGAAAATAGCTGAATACAAGAAAGAACAATAACCCCGGCACCGCCATCCAGTATAAAAAAGGATTTCGCGCTATCTGCCGCAGCTTGTAGCCCATCCCCCGACCTCGCACATGTTGCATTCCTAAAAGACCTCCTAGTTTCGTTGTAATGAGTCATGTCTACTTCTTCTTGTCTGAGCTAACATTAACAAGACCTTATAAACCCCGCAATTGCGAGATTTAACAGGAATTACTATATACATGAATCTCTCCCGTTTCCCGAAAGCATCAAAACTTCAAGAAGCATCAATGTCTGAAATAAAACAATTGATGGCATGCGGAGAACAAGCCTGCACAAAATCGAAATTCCAGAAAAAACCTTAATATATCAACAGGATGTTAAGGATTTATCGTTTTTTTCTGACCGGAGAGCCGTTACTTTAGAGGTATAGAAAAAGGGGGGTGGTAACAGGAGACCATTATTGTAAAATTTGCGCCTTCAAGGAGGAGAATTGATGAGAGCACGAAAAATTCCAAAGATTATGGTGGGTTGGCTATGCGCTCTTTGTGGCGTTTACGGAGCCGCGATACGGAACGTTATGCCAATGCCGCAAGTGCACGCAGCGGCAGCCACGACATTGAATGTGGATGCAGCTACAGTGGGCTCGCCTGTGAGTATCATGTTTCCAAGTACTACAGATATCATTTACTCTCTATATAGAGTGAACTTAAGAATCTAATTTGCTGCATGGACGAAATCCATGCTCTGCAAGGGGTTCGTCCATCGGCTGGCTATCATTCTTAAGTTCAGCTTATATAGTTGTCTTATTGCAATGGATTTTTCTTCAGTGATACGGTATGCAACCGGTCTTGCCTCCAGTTTTGAATGAAGCAGATTCGCGTGTGAAAAAGCCCATAAATATTAAAGACCTTAATACAATAATCATTTGATTTTTTCCGCTTTCTTTGGCGGTTTGCCAGCTTCTCTGTTGACTGCCCGTTTAGTTGTCATTGGCAGATCAACTTTTTTCGGTACTCTTTCCCCTATATCTATAGGGGCATCTTAGTGAGCAGCGGCAGCGGATTAATTATATAGTATATTGAGCAATATTGGCGGTGCTGGCTCCTCTCCCTGCATATGCTTCAAGAAGCCATTTCCCAGTCCTCTGTAGGCAACGTAATTATCGTTTACGATTCTAAAGAACGGATTACACATATAAATAAGAATGCGGAAACGATTCTTGGGTATAAGGGAAACGCCGCTGATTTTTCATGTTCCTGATGAAGTGATCGCTTACTCCGAAGAGTTGTCTATTCTTAAAGGCACGCTATTCATATTGTACGTCATCCCGTCTGCACTCCTGCTCGAGTCTGCTCACCTAAATGAATTGTTATGATCTAAAAGAGTTTCTATCAGTTCTCCTATTTTTTAGCTGAACATATCAGTTATTTTCCATCTCCAGTTTGTCACCCCCTATTCAGCCCACCTTCTGAAGGCCCATCTTCTAACATCGTAGGCGTGCACAGGTCGGCGTCCATTTCGAAATTCGCCTATCGCTTTCATAATTCAGTCGTAGCTTTTTCAAAACGGAGCTACAGCTCTCATTTTTAAGCAAGATGATACCATTTGTGTCTGTTTTACCCTATAGTTTAATAAACAACTCAGCAGCAATGGAGGAATCAACACTCGAATCCTGAAATGTATTCTACGTTAAAAACTTTTCAAAAGCTTACGATCTCCTTTCTACTGCTCGTTCTAATCACTGTTAACCTACTGTAGAGTGCTCTTTTCTCGCTGTTCACTGACAACGACTTAGATGAAATCAACCGCCGCTCCAAAACGACCCTGTCTCAAATCAGCTAAACTTCCAACATGAACTACAGTCAGGTCATGACTATCTGCAATTTTTGATTACCGATCCGAAGATTGTTTATTTCCTGAAGGGCAAGGAGGAGGACAAAACCAAAAAATATATTCCTTTCAGCAAATGGCGCAAATCAAAATGTCTATCCGTTCATCTACAGCATCATTTAATTCTCTATCTCGCTGACTTAATTGGTGTTGCCGGCCTTATATTTAACCATTATTTAAAAAAGGAGTTATAACTTTTATGAATCTACCTATTTTTTTGCAACCTGTTTTTCAAGAACGTATTTGGGGTGGAACGAAACTTAAAGAATTGTTCAATTATCCCATTCCAAATGACTCGACTGGCGAATGCTGGGCGATATCGGCACATCCTAATGGTCAGAGCATTGTAAAAGGAGGCGTATTTCAAGGTATGTCACTAGGGGAGCTATGGAACTCGAAACCTGAACTGTTCGATTCAAGTTCACTAGTGTTTCCCTTACTCATTAAAATTTTGGACGCCTCAGACAATTTGTCTATTCAGGTGCATCCAGATGATAGTTATGCCGATAAGAATGAGAATGGAGAGCTTGGTAAAACGGAATGTTGGTACATTGTTGATGCTGAACCTGGTGCCACTATTATATACGGGCATGAAGCATCATCTAAGCAGGAACTAGAATATATGATTCTAAATGAGGAATGGGAGAAACTACTCAGAAGGATTCCAGTAAAGAAAGGAGATTTTTTCTATGTTCCCAGTGGCACATTACATGCTTTGGGGAAAGGAATTGTTGTATTGGAGACCCAACAAAGTTCTGACACAACTTATCGAGTGTATGATTATGGTCGCCGAGATAATAATGGGAATTTGCGTGAACTTCATTTAGAGAAAGCCGTCGATGTTATAACCACATCACAGATACATACCCAGTCTTCATATGTAACCCACAAATATGACGGACTCAATACAACCATATTTGTTTCGAATTCGTTCTTTACAGTAGAAAAATGGGAAATCTTTAAAAAAACAAAATTACCTGCTCATCCGAAATATTCTCTCGTTAGTGTGATTGAGGGCAGTGGCTTTCTTAGGATCTTAGACGACGAGTATAGACTAAATAAAGGTGATCATCTTATTCTTCCTGTTGATTGCGGGCCTTATGAAATTGATGGAATGCTTCAGCTTATCATTTCATGTGAATAATTTGTACCATATGCTATTGTGCTAATTAAATAATAAAAATACAAAAATTTTTTACATTTTTTTATATGAAAACCTAAGGTTGCCTTTTATTTTCATCACTCCCATTTATTTTATGAGAGGAGATGGATTTATGCATAATATTATTAAAGATCAAAAAGCAACTAAAAATGCTTTTAGTAGTTATGCACAGTCGTGTTTACGTCATGCGAGTCGAGATTATTTTAAAAAAGCTCTTCGCTATAATTCTCATACCACTCTGTTGGACGAAAATGAATTGCATGACATTAGCCCCAGCCTTAATATTTATTTATCGTCCTCTATACGAGTCGAAAATCGTGCTACATTTTTACAAATCATCGATGAATTGAAATTTAATGCTGTAGAAAAGAAGGTATTGGTATTAAAGTACTGTAAGGACCAAACTGACAAAGAAATTGCCAATAATCTTGGTATATCAAGACAAGCTGTCAGTAAAATGAAAGCAAATTTATTACGAAAATTAAAAGAGCATCTTTGTTTATATTGTTAAACTAATAATTCTATTAACCTTACATTAAATTAAAAAGGGATGGAATCATTATGCAAGAAATAGGTACACTTATTGAATTGGCTCAGAGTGGCAATCGTGATGCCGAAGCTAGACTGATTTTTCTTTATCAACCACTTATAAATAAATTTGCAAAACAAAATGGGCATATAGATGAGGATTGCAGACAACACCTTACATTAGAATTCATATTAGCAGTACGTCGCTTTAATCTTAAACGTTATTATCGTTAGATTTTGAAGATTGTGTATTTTTTCAAGAGGCTTTCATTAATAAATATTTTTATAAATAAATCTATGTAATCATTTTTTAACCCCCTGTCTTTATGGCAAGGGGTATCTTTATATTAGTAAAATCATTCTATCCAGATATGTAAAGGAGCAAAAAACAGTTCAAAATTTTAGAATTTCAATTGCTTATTACTTGTCTCATTCCCATTTAAATTATAGGCACTAAGCTTTACTAAACCACTTCTAAGTCCCTTACTCGTTCTTTGATATCTACATATCTTCTGTTCAAGTACTTTCCCATTGCTCCTGTCACAGCAGAAGCGACAAAGAGGAAGCGCCAAGACGGATCACATGTGTCCTGAGCGACTATCTTTCCGACTTGAATCGTCCTATGGTAGGATGAATCGCAAAGATCGGCATTGGGGATTATGATACTTCTGCCTGGCCAGCGTCACTGCATTGGGGGCAGCCTGCTCGGATGAGGGGGAGCTTTTAAAAAAAGCTATGATGTCGAGTAACCGTCGGCAGCTTGAACAGATCTCTATGAATTTGATAAGAATATATTGATTCATTAATAACATCTCCAACCTCCATTTATCTGCAAAAATTATCTTTGATAAGGAAGTGCTTTAGATGCCAAATGATATAGGAAAGCTAGAATTTCAATCTTTACTTCTGTTTATGTATTGTGATTTTCCCGATGTAGTTAATATAGATCAATTGTGTATCATGCTAGGCAACATAAGCACAAAAACTGCTTACAAATTATTGCAAGCAGATCGTATACAGTACTTTAAGATTGGTAGGATATACAAAATCCCCAAAATCTATATTATCAATTACTTAACCTCAGTTGGGAACAGTACTTCATCCTGTAACTTTCACACTTTACCGCATTGAACCACCGTTCTCATACGTGTTATAATTAATACGTCAATGGTAGGGTTAATGCGGGCTGCTATGAAGGAGGAAAATTCATGGTAGCAGGCCACCTACAAGAAAAGAAAGGTCTTTTTTATATTGTCCTGAATTGCAAGAATGAAGAAGGTAAGAGAAAACCAAAGTGGATTCCAACTGGCCTTATGGTAAAAGGAAACAAAAAAAGAGCAGAAGCATTGCTATTAGAGACAAGGAGGGAATTCACTCTTCTTTTAAATGCTGCTAAGGAAGAATCGATAGTTGAAGAAATTATCGAAGAAAAACCAGCTGAAGAGCCAGTTGATCAGGGACCACTATTTTCTGACTTCATGCTTCAGTGGCTTACAATGATGAAACACCAGGTAGAATTTATCACTTACGCTTCATATCACAACGTCATTAATAATCATATTGTACCTTACTTTGAAGAAAAAGGGCTGTTCCTCAAAGAGCTATTACCATGTCACATTCAAGATTACTATCAGTACGAGCTTGAAGAAAATGGAGTGACGACCAATACGGTTCTCCACTATCACGCTAATATTCGCAAAGCGCTAAAGCATGCGCTTAAAAATGATTTAATTAACACCAATCCAGCAGATAAGATTGAAAGACCTAAGAAGAATGATTTTGTAGGCAGTTTCTACAATAAGCAGGAAACTAATATTCTGTTCGAAAAAGTTAAGGGTGAACTGATAGAACTGGCAGTCATTCTTGCGGCTTTTTATGGATTGCGGCGAAGTGAAGTAGTTGGGTTGAAATGGACAGCTATAAATTTTGAAAATAAAACGATTAGTATTAGGCACACTGTAACTCCGGTTTATTTTGAAGGTCAGGAACACATCATTGAAAAGGACCGGGCTAAAAATAAACCAAGTCGCCGCACCTTACCACTTGTGCCAGCCTTTGAGGAATTACTGCTGCGTATTCGTGAGCTTCAAGCTCTCAATAAAGCCATGTGTGGTAAATCCTACTGCACTGATTACAAGGAGTATATCTATCTGGATAAGTTGGGACAACGAATTAAACCCGGCTATATCACACAAAACTTTACTAGAAATCTTAAAAAAAATGGTTTGCGTCATATCCGTTATCACGACCTGCGTCATAGTTGTGCAAGCCTCTTACTCGCCAATGGAGTCAGTATGAAAGAAATTCAGGAATGGCTGGGACACAGCAACTATTCTACAACGGCCAACATTTATTCTCATCTTGAGTACAGTTCCAAAATATCTTCGGCATCAACAATGAGTGGTGTTTTAGTCTTTTAATAAAAAAGATCGCACCACCCTCAATAATTCATGAGAGTCATGCGATCTTCTCCTCGTTCTCTCCTCCGGAAAAGGGAGAGAACTGCAGGAGAGAACTCGTTAAAAAGTTCTCTCCCAAGCTGTTTCTAAAACCAAGGTTTTTCGGAAAAAACCCTTATAAATCAAGGATGCCGAGGACGGGGGTCGAACCCGTACGGTACTCACGTACCGCAGGATTTTAAGTCCTGTGCGTCTGCCTGTTCCGCCACCCCGGCATATTATGTGTTGAAGCTTCATACGTTGTTCACATATAACGCGACAAGAAATATAATATCATGAATATCGATAACGCGCAATCCTTTTTCAAAAAAATTTTATTCACAATAAAAATAACCCGTTCAGCCAGAACCGATACGGGTTATTATAAACGCGGATTATCTACGCTCGTCACTTCTGCTTCTCATTCCGGCAAGTCCCAAAAGTCCAAGCAGACCGAGCCAGCCCCAGTTAGATCCTTTGTTAGTTGCAGCATTCGTTGTTGTACTAGTTGCACGGTATTTGCCGGTCTGTGTGGTGTTGGTTGCCGGGTTGACAGTGCTGTTGGTTCTGTAGTTGTTCCGGGTGTCATTGTAGTTATTGGTGTTGTAGTTGTTAGGTCTGTAATTATCATCGATGCGGATCTTGTCTTTCATAATGCTCTCATGCTGATTCATTGTTCCCGTGGTGCCGTTCATTAAATTGCCTTCCGTGTTCATCATCCGAGTGTGTTCCGCAGTCCCATCCATCCCGGTATTCGCGGCGGGGATACCGCCCAATGCTGCTGATCCCACGGCATTTGATGCATAGCTAGCTCCCATTAGACTCATTGATAATACAGTACCGCATGCAAGGCTTGTTATCAGCTTGTTCACAGTGTTATGCCTCCCTTTAAGGTTAGTTATCACTGATAATTTCCCCTTGGACGACACTGTCTATGCATGGTGGTTTTACTCTTTTACTACATTAACTGTCTTAGTCACAGCATCATAAGTAACCTTTGCTCCAAGCGCCTCAGCCAGCGCACGTATGGGCACATAGGTTATTCCGGTATCAAGAACGCCATCGGTAAGCTTGCGGCCGTTTAGGTTAATGGTCACTGTAACGTCTTTGTTCACTTGATCATCCCCTCCGGTAATCTTTTTTAAAGCCTCTTTGGCTTGGTCCGTCGTTGGACGTTTACCTGCCCGAAGTTGATCTATAGTTAATCCGAAAGTCATTTGCAGATGTGAATAATCTTTAAAAGAGGTCCAGTCCCCGCCCCATTCTAAACCAAGCCGCTTAGCCTCCTGTACAACCTCTTGCCAATCCGCTGTCTTATCCTTATCACCATCACGATTGATATCCCAAGAAAGGCTAGTGCCATTCGGCAGCAAAAGCGCAAAATCAAACGCAAGACCATAATTATGATAGCTGGTACCGCCTTTAGCGTTGGTAACTATCGGTCCTGGTTTGCTTCTACCCTGCGCATACAAAGCATTTTGCTCAGCAATGGTCCGTAGACCCTGAGTAATAACGATAGGGACTCCTCTCGCATGGCTTTGCTGAATCAAAACATTCGCACCTGCCGCCAAGACAGGATGAAGCCCGACCAGACGCGCCGCGGATTTTTCCCTCAATTGCTCCAAAGTCAGCATAGAATCACCCCTTTGGTATATTCAATGATGACGCTGCCCTATTTGCCTGTACCCCTGTCCCCTTTAGGATGATTTCCACAAAAAAGGACAAAATATTTAACGAAAGGTGGGAGACATATGGATATTCATAGCGATAGCTATAAAGTTGCAGCCCTTAGTGAACAGGAAGAAGCACTGGAAATTATTCGGAATGCTGAAGCTTCCATTGCACATCTGACCGGTAATCCTACCGTTACCTTAATCGCTTATGAGAAAAGCGAAGGCAACGGCTCTCAGCATTAAACGATGTAGACCTCGACAATATCATCCACATCGATCCACTTCCATTCCTCCGCCCACTGCAGCTTAAACTCACGCGAGTGGGTGTGAATGGAAGTCACAAAACCACTTAACATAGTATTTTCAAAAGGGTCAAAAAGAACAACTGTCACTCGTACATGACTCCGCAACGACAAAGCCAGTGTACATTCAATCTCCTCCAGCTTCTGCTCATCCAGAATAGGCTTGATGCGGCGCAGCGTTTCCCGTTCATCTCTTATAATTCGTATCTTATGCTCCGGCAGCATCATGCGGCTGCTTTCCCACAGCCCGTTTTTCTCCAGCTTTTTGCCCATGGTAACCCCTCCTTAATTATATATCTATTCCTCTCAACACGAACGTATGTTTGTATTATATCCGCATCTTCGCATATTAATCAATAATCAGGAAAAAGATACCTTTTTAAGGGTCACTCTTTATTCAAAAGATATATATTAATGTATATCTATTCAAGCTAAAATTCGCAGCAAAAAGACGCTGACAGATAAACTGCGCAGCGCCTGATTTGATTTATTCTTGAACAACGTCCCCAGACTCTGAGGTAGCCTGACCTTCGGAGTCTATAAGTCCTGTTGCTTCTCTTGCCTCGTTAAGCTTGGAAATACCGAATAACATCGCTACATCAGCGTTCTGATTCAATTCATTAAATTGCTCAGCCGTAACGTTTGCGGAATCAGCGCCTTGAGAGGCCTCTTCTTTTAAAGAATAAGCACTTTCAAAGGCAACTTTAGACTCTTCGAGCAACTTACGAATGTCTTCAGGCAAGCTGGAGGAAATTTTTACTTTCTCGGCTTGATTCGATAAATCAGTTGCGGTACTCTGGAATTGCTTAATTTTCTTCTCCAACTGCTTGTCCGTGAGTTCTCCTGCTGAATAACCCGCAATGGCTTCGTTGAACTCCGCTAAAGAAGTTTTTCCTGACTCTTCAAGTTTAGACATTTCATTGTAGAAGTTTTGCACGGTTTCCTGCACTTCTTCCTCCGTGGCAGGTGCCGATGAAGTTGAATTATTGCTGCAGGCGCTAAGGATGACAGTCATCATCAGCATTCCTATTAGTAAAGCTTTTTTCATTATTTATCCCTCCACTTAACAGGATAATGTCGGTTTGTGTAAAGCGCAAATGAAATATATGTAAAATGACTGTTATGTTATAATTATTTTAATTGTGATCAGGAAAGGAGAGTATTTATGCCTTATTGCACCACCTGTGGAGCGGAATACAAGCAGGGCGCTAAATTTTGTGGAGAATGTGGAACCAGCCTTGACGGTACCGCTCCAGTAACCGCTCATCGACCAGCAGTAGATAATCATGTCATTCAAGAAGTCGTGCTCTGGAAAGGCAAACCTGCCGGCATCTCGGATCGACTCAAAGGAATCGTAGGACTTAACACAACTTCATATACCATTACAAGTCAGCGTATTATGGTAAAGACCGGACTTATCGGTAAAAATGTTGAAGAAATCGAATTGCTGCGCGTACGCGATTTATCCGTAAAACAGTCTATCATGGACCGGATGCTTGGCATTGGATCATTAACTGTATTTTCTGATGATGCCTCAGCGCCTCAGCTTCTTTTTCGAAAAATCCATGATGCCCAAACCGTCAAAGATGTTCTGCGCAAAGCCGTTCGTGACGAGAAGATCGCCAACAACATTAGCTACCGCGAGCAAATTTAAGACGTTCATACGTAAAAAGGCCCCGGAAAACCGGGGCTTTTTGCTTGCGCTTGCACACTTGAAGTACTCTTTTTATGGAAGATAAAATGCCCCCGCTGGGATAACCCCCTTGATCTGGCTCGGACTCTCCCACTGCAAAACAACCCGGGCGTCGCCCGCATTCTCATAATACTCCACCTTTATTTCATACGGCTTACCTGCAATCAGGTTTATGCTCCCTTTTCGTTCCTGGCCGCTCTGATTCACCCAACTATCAATGACTAGCCCGCCATCAATCCATACCCGTATCCCATCATCAGAGTAGGAATAAATGGTATACACCTCGCTAAAAGCAGCCGTCAGCTTCCCACTCCACCGCACAGAGAACGCATCTACACGAATGGCAGGATCAGGCGAACCTTGTCTCCATGAAAAGTTAATATTGGCATCCGTACGCAACAGTGCAGGCGTGCCGCTAAGCGTCATGTTATTGTAATATTGGCCACAGAGTCCACTCTCCAGCACACTATCCCCGATAGCAGCGAAAGCGGCGGCCTCAGCAGCATACTCCTCTCGTGTGAATACCATTTTATCGTTCATAAAAGCTTTTATCACAGCATCGGTATTCTTCTCATAGAGGAGTTTCCCCCAGGTCAGCTGATAAGACCATTTGGGCTGTGTTTTGGACAACAGTTCAGCAGACGGAAGCTCTCCATTCTCACCAATCGCAATCAGCTTGCCACGACCCAGATCCCATAAATTATCATAATGACTAATCTTGAAATCCGCGTCATAAATGTCGAGCGCCAGCACATCTACCTTATCACTGCCCGGATAGTATTCTGCCGGCTCATCACACCACTGATTTTTTGCATTTGGACTCCAAACCCACAATAAATTATGCAGCTTATGATAATTGGTAAAACGATCGAACATAAGGTTCCACAATGCAGCGTAATTGCTCTTTTGCCCCCACCAAAACCATCCACCATTCATTTCATGATACGGCCGCCAAAGTACAGGAACCCCTGCGTCATTAAGCTTTTTCAGCGACAGGGCTATCTTATCCAGATCAGCTAACAGAGCATTATACTGGGTGGTACCTGGGGTTATATATTTATCAAAATCAGCATTGTTTAGGCTCGTATTTACATTCCCCCAAGTTGGCGCTGTCCCCGGTAATGCAGCGTGATAACACATCGTTACGATCCCACCGGCCCTAGACCAGCGTATCGCACTGCTGACGACCCAATTCCGTTGATTGTCAATTAGAGCCTGTGACTGATTATTGATTGCGCCCAGCTCGTAGCCATGAAGCGCAGCATATTGCCCACTCGTATTTTTAAGCTTCTCCATGAGCTCGTCTGCACTTTCCAAATAATCATGTTGGCCGCTTATCACACCCTTTCCCTGCAAGTAATAGAGGGTATTCAGCAATAGCTGAGCCGAGGACGACAGCCCCGAATCCGCCGGAGCCATTTGTAATCTGCGAAAAGCCATCTGCCACTGCACATCGCCCACGAACCTTGATGCTGAATCAACCATCTGACGAATAATCCGCTGCTCCATCTATTCTCACCATCCTTTTAAATCTTTTTAAGTTATAGTATGGGGACGATAGTGACATGAACTCAGCGAATGGACATGAAGTTGTAAAATAAGTTGGGACGATATAAGGAACTGCTGAATAAATTCACGGCTCAACAAAAAAAAGGAGCTCCGCGGCTCCTCATTATTTCTTATCTTGTGTACCTTAAAGGCAATAGCTCAGTGATTTCATATTTAGCTAATCGGTCATCCTCCGATACAATTATCTTGCAGTCTATTCCGTAATCCGCAATTAACTCTCGGCACATGCCGCAGGGAGAAACTACTTTAATCTCTTTTCCCTCGCTGTCTGGATCAGAATGCCTTACCGCAACAATCGTATCAAATTCCTTATAACCTTCGGATATCGCTTTGCCAATCACCATCGCTTCTGCACAGACTGTAATCCTCCCCATGCTGGCTTCCACATGTACCGCTGTAAAAATCTCTCCTGTTTTAGTACGAAGCGCTGCACCCACATGGTGCCGTCCCCATTCATAACGCCTGGTAATTATATCTTCGGCAGCCGCAATAAGCGTCTGATCCTCAATGGTAATTATGTACTCCATATCCAGTTCCGTCCTCCTTTATTTTACCTAATTATATTAAATCGCACTGAATTATGATATAAGATATACTATTTTAAGTGCCAAAAAAGGAGGAGCAGAATTGAAAGTAAAAAAATGGATCTCCAGTCTCATCATTGTTGCATTACTTGCTTTGGCTAGTTACTGGTTTGAACAAAACGGAGAGCCTACAGACCCCTCGTCTCCATCCGATTCGAGTGTTGTTCAGCTAACCTTCCCATCAGACCGCTATCCTGAGACCGCCAAACATATTCAGGATGCCATTGCGAAGGGTGAATCCGCCACATGTACGATTAACCGAGAGCAGGCTGAAGAGAACCGTAAAGAGTCCTTAAAAGGGATTCCCACTAAAAAGGGATATGACCGGGATGAATGGCCAATGGCTATGTGTAAGGAAGGCGGCGTTGGTGCCGACATTGAATACATAACGCCAAGCGATAACCGCGGGGCAGGAAGCTGGGTTGGCAATCAGCTGGAGGATTATGCAGACAGAACCCGGGTAGAATTTATGTTTAAATAACGGTCTGTCTGACCAGCCCCAGGCAATAGAATAGCCCCACCTGGCATTCGCCAGATAGGGCTACACTGCACATCAGCTAACTTAGAATAAGCAAGCTTTAGTGATGATAACCAGCAAGATGAAAAGTACCAGAATTGCTCCTGTTGAAGTCCAAGGACTACACACCGGACCTACTGATGCTGGACTTACTACCGGACCTACGTTACAACCACAACCATGTTCCATTCCCATTTTCAATTCCTCCTAATGATTAATGACTACAGCACAAGATATGTAAAAAGGAGATAAGCCGTTTGGGCGAATTGGCAAACAAATGCCAATCACCTAATGAATTGAAGGTGGACAGTCGATAAACAGGATATACACAAAGGAGGTGCAATATGGATATAGCTGCATTATCAATGGCAATGAGCCAAGCATCCTTAGCTCAAAATGTTGGGATACAGGTCATGAATATTGCCAAGAATCAGGCTGAAACCCAGAGCCAAACCATGGTGGAAATGCTGGGCAAAAGCGTTGCTCCGAATTTGGGAAAAACACTTGATATTAGTGTGTAATTGCTTTATGCTAAGGATACATGAGAACGAATGTTCCTGTGTATCCTTAGCATTTTTTTACTCTACATAGCCCTTCGGGCTTTTCTTTTGCGCATTTATGCGAACATACGATCCCATTAGTGATTTATTAGTGATTTTAAACGAGGTGAATAAGTTGGAGAACATGAAATCATATTATCAAATGACTGTGCTTGAGAAATGGACGGAGGATTTATACAAGCGATTAAATCTTCATCAGCCTTCACAAATTTCAATATCGTATATTGCAGAACGGCTTAATATCTGGGTTCATTATTTGGATGTGAAAAGCAAGAGCATTGAAGCGTCTGCAGGGATGTACAGCCTGTTTATCGACAACCGCCTTCCAGCCAATCTTCAACGGCTAGAGTTTCTTCATGAACTGTGTCACCTCCTTCGCCATGGCAGTGATAATCAGACCTTGATGCCAGAGCATTTCACGCGGGCACAGGAGGATGAATCCGAGCGTTTTATCTTGTATGCGGCGATGCCTTACTCCATGATCTCCCGCATGACATTGCCTGAGCAACGGGAAGATGCCATCTCCTATCTTGCAGCAGAATTCCAAGTACCTGCCGAGCTAGCCTTACAGCGGATTGATCAGATCCAAAGACGTGTGTTCCAAGGGCAATTATTGGCCGTGATGGGAAGAAACGAAGAACGACTGACACATATTCGCAACGGATCACGGAGATAATAAGCTTAGTTGCAATAGTGCTCTGCATATTCATTTATGGTGGAATTTCTCGTGAGGGGGAACGACATGGAAGCCATTAAAGTAATTGAATTATTACTGACTCATCCGGATTATAATGTAGATGCAGTACACCCCGAAATCCCGGATTTCGTGGGCATTGAGACGATTGAGGTGGATCACGAAACGGGGACCTTCTCCATTTTATTGCAAGAACCCAAAGAGGACTAAAAGAGAATCATTATTCTTCATAAGTTAAAAGGCAGCAAATATAGTATGTCCCGGCAATTCTTCGTTCGCTTACGCCTGGATTACTATCGTTATTTGCTGCCTTTTTGTATAATCTGTTATGCAAATACAAACTGTATCACACTAATAAGAATTAGAATAACGAATACACCTACAAAACCCCATATTAAAAACTAAAAGATTTTCACCCCCGGCAGCCTTGGACTTACCTGATCCTCCAGCATCTTAATTCGCTGCTTCAGCTCCAGTATTTTCTCTTCTTCCTGCGCCATATATCTATGAATGACATACCAGTCTCAGTATATTATCTTATAACTATATACAAATTATTTATATGGAGGGAATTAATGAAGAAAAAAACAAAACTAATCTTCATCGTTCTAATCCTTTTAATCTATGGGATAACATCCTTAGCCTTCCACTACTTCCAAAATCATATGAACAGAGAAGTCATTCATTATCTAGTAGAGACGAGAAATTATAAGAAAGAAGATTTTGATAAAGTATACACCCAGATTGCCAAAGCTCCCCTCGTAAGTACCACGGTGATTTTTGCAGACGAACCCTACGCAAGATACTTTTATCGAAAAGAAAATGGAAGGATCTTTCAATACAGCAGGGCTCCTGTTAAAGGTAATGATCCTAGCTATACATATAAACATATCGAGGAGAATCTCCCGTGAAGGAGTTGCCCTATTAAAAAGACGCGTTTGTCCAGCAGTCAGCACTTGGCTGCTTGGGCAAACGCGTTTTTTTGATCTTCCCTGCTCTAAATAGGTAAACATCGTTTGCGTAGACAGGTGATGGTAGAGGGTTCAGGACATGCGCCGATGCACTTGATTAAAGAGAATATGGATAAGCAACTTGTAACTTGTAACGAAGCCCCTTTTTATACATTAGGTCCACTGACTACAGATAACATTGGCGTGGTTCTTAGCAGCTATCGGACACAGTTGATCTTATGCGCGGTATAACACTCCATTTCAAAGTGTAGCGGACCCCATAGCCTTTATTGGCATGAAAAACACCATATAAGACCTCCTTTTTAAGGAATAGCGTCACTGGAGTCCGCGAACCTGCTCAAAAGCCTATAAATATGCAAATAACGACTTCTGAGTCCGTAAGCCTCTGGAGATAATTTATGAATAGGTATTCTTTACGCTCAAACACAAAGGAATTTCCTCAGGAACAAAATGTGACCTAATGCCGTCCTAAATGGTGTTATAGGTAAAGGGGGGCACAGTATCATGCAGCGATCCATGACCCGGCCGGGAAATCATGTGATGAAGAGTTACGAAATCTACGCAGATATGCTGTTCCGGATCGCTTTGGTCCATCTAGGCAACCGGCAAGATGCCGAAGAAGCCACTCAGGATACCTTCATCAAGCTAATAGAAAAAGCGCCGGAGTTCAAAGATGCCGAACATCAGAAGGCATGGCTGATCCGGGTAATCACCAACCATTGTAAAACACTACTGGGCAGAGGCTGGCGCAAGCGTGAGGTTAAGCTGGAGAGCGCTGAGCCAATTGCGGCAGACAGCCCCGAGGATTGGGCTCTGCTGCAGTTAGTTATGGCGATGCCCATGAAGTATAAAACCGTAATCCATCTTTATTATTACGAGGACTATCCCATCCAGGAGATCAGCAAGATTCTGCAGATTAGTCAGTCTGCCGTGAAGATGAGACTTCAGCGGGGACGGCAACTGTTAAAACTGGAGCTGGAAGGAGCGGAACCACAGTGAAGGAAGATCAGTTTCGAACAACATATAAGAAAGCGGTGGATTCGATGAAACCAGGTGAAGAGATGAAAAAAGAATTGTTCAATAAAATAGAGCAGCGGCAGGAGCGGAAGCGTCCGCGCAAAACCGTTTATATCGCAGCAAGTGTCGTGCTCGCCGCAGGAATAGGTCTGGCTGGGCCTAGTATATGGCAGCAGTTGAACAGTCAGAGCTCCCCAGGGCAGGTTGCCCAGGTAACTCCGGGAGCAAGCAATGCTGGCAATTCAGGCACAGCTACATCCGGCAGCATTGTCATTCCCAAGCTGAAACTGCCAGATAAGGAGTCTGGCGTGAAGGCAGATATGATGGCCTTGGTCGTGTATAAAAATAATATTTATACACAGTCAGCGACTCGCATTGACGCTACCGATGCTGCTGCTCTGCGCGGTGATAAGTTGGGACGCACCACAGGAGGCATCAACGAATGGAGCGGTAACGACGAATATATTGAGTTAGCCTCGAACATCGGCGAAACGGATCTCTATTCCGTGAAGGGCTATGACCCCAGCTTTCTGATTATGTCCTATTCGGTAATCAACGACGAGGTATTCGCCGAACTGTATGAGCACACCAACGGCATCACCATAAACAGCGGCGCCGACCTGTTCGGCAAGCTGAATCTTGAAGGCCGAGTTACTTCAGCTCAATGGGAAAGCTTCAACAGTTGGAACAACGGCCTCCAGCAGCAGGCGCCAATCGCCAATGGCGAGGCGCTTGATGGCTTCCTGACAGCCCTCCAAGCGGCTAAACCGCTGGCAGCAGAGCCGCTGATCGAGCAAGGCATCTACGACAGCGAAGACCGCAAGATCATCTATTTACAGCTGGAAGACAACGCCCGAGTAGAGCTGACGCTGTTCGGTCAAGGACTTGTACGCTACGGTCAAGCACCGGTATTCTTCGAGGTCGAATCCGGGGCATTCCAGCAGCTGTGGAACAGCATGAAACTTTAGGAATGCTGGTGGAAACCCAGGGATAGCGGTTGGGACTGCGATCGGGACTGCGATCGGGACTGCAATCAGAACTGCGATCGGGACTGCGATCGGGACTGCGATCGGGACTGCGATCGGGACTCGATCGGGACTGCAATCAGAACTGCGATCGGGACTGCGATCGGGACTGCGATCGGAACTGCGACTGGGGCTGCGATCGGAAGCAATTGAGAACCTCGTTTCGGTCGCCCTGCTCTCCATTGGACAATTTAGATGACTGCTAACAAAAACGGCGCTGCTTCAAAACCATTTCATGGTTTGGAGCAGTGCCGTTTTATGCTTTACTGAATGGTTTATGAACTCGCATACTAGATATGCTGGTTGTAGAGGTGAGACTACTGATTGTTCCTTTAAAAGCTGCTTCTCATTGTAATTTCTGCAACTAAATCTGTGAAGAGCACGGCACTAACGAGCTAACGAATTAACGAACTAACCTCCTCCACCTCGAGCTATCGGACCCAGATGTCGCTATTTGCTGATTTTCAGCCTTAAGAGCATGGTTTCGGACTCCATGGACGCTAATGCCTAGAAAGAGGCTCACATGCGGTACTTTTTATGCCAATAGCGACTATGGAGTCCGTTAGAATTGCAAATGTGGAAAAAAACCGCTTTAAGGGTCAGCTGTGTCCGACAGGAGAAGCATCGTTCACGTAATTGTTATCGAATCAAATTTCAAAGGAACACAGGGTCTCTCTCGATACTTCCGATTGCTACAAAAAAAGGAACGCCCACCATGGACGCTCCTTGAATTTCTTATTAGTCTACTACACTCTAGCTAGTTACGCATTTACACTTTCTGTTTTACGATCCTGTCTTGCGTGTAATGTTTTCATCGCAAATCTTGCGATCGGCTGCGCAACCAACAGTTCAATCCAAAATGCTATTCCAAAGTTTCTCGGCCAGATGTGAAGGAAGTTTTTAAGTGGATCCAGGCTTATTTGTTTCGTCCCAACCCATGTGCCGATAATTGATAGTAAAATAGATAACACTGTGACATTCAATAAAGTATTCAACAGAATCCTTGCATTAAATCCATCGGTTTGTCCCATGAATTTCGGCATCACTTTCCCGACAATCGGACCTGCAACTAATCTTACGGATAAAACTACGATCATCCACATAAACGGAATAACCTTTAGTGTATCTATATACACTTCCTTACTGAAGCCGCGTTCCAACCCCACAATAATAGGGGCAATAGTGTTAACTGAAATGATTGAAATAATGAGTAAAAATAATATACCTTCTTTTCCGTTTCTGGGCAGTCTTGTGTCTCCATGCATGTTTGTCATCTCCGTGAATAATATTTCAGATGGCAGACGTATCATGAGACATATATTTTTGGCCCAATAAAAAAGACCAATATCTCTACACACTGATATTATAATTATAACATTTATTTAAAATAAATGTCAGACCTTCTATTTAAAATTCTTTAAATTCTCCTGCTGATAGCGAATAGTTACCTGCATGCGCCTTACAAGAGCAGCAGTGGCAGAGAAGTCGTAAAAATCGTCAATTGCTGTTCAACTTATAATCAAGTTATCTTCAGATTTCTGAAAATTTATTTGTATTTCCCCACCTAATTAGACCTCTCAGTATTCATTTCCGCGATTTTTCTGATTCCCTTGTCCAAACACAATGAATCTCAATTCATATATATATAGCAAACTAATAAAGAGGTGAAGCTCATGGCAACAACAACAGGCATCATTACGAACACAGGGACTACCCCAGCATCCAACGTGCTCATTAATATCGATAATGACAACCTTAGTTTTTCATCTAACGTAGTCTATCACGTTTACGTATGGAATACCTTGGTTAGTAAAGGTTTGGTCTACTCCAACTCATTAAATGTTAATGCTAACACCAGCCAGTTTCTCAGTTTTAATATCGCAGGCAATTCAGCTTATGAAGTCCAATTTCTCGTAACTGGAAACGCACCGGCAGACACGATTATCACGGTGTTTGGAACGGATTCGTCAGGAAACGTCATCCCCCATCAAAGAGTGCTGCAATCCGAACTTACTTTCATAGCTCAGCTGAACCCGTAAGTACCAAAAACTCTATGACGAAAGGAGCTTTGCATGGTTAATATTCAACTTTCACCGAGCGCAAGCGTTCAGTTTGAGCCCACCATCGCGGTAAATTGGCTTAATCCTTCAGTTATGGTTGCCGTAGCTGTAGATCTTCGATTAGGCCCTCCTAATATAGGTTTATACAAATCTATTGACGCAGGTGCCACTTGGACAACAACGTTATTGCCGTTACCGACAGGATTTGCAGGCATCGAAGCACCACATATTGATTATATTTTCCCGACCACTTTCGTAGTATTAGCCCACGCCTTCGATTCAGACGGTCTCAGCGGGTCGATCGTCTCCTATACATCTGCCGACAATGCCTCTTCATTCGGACCGCCAGTCATCGTGAATCAAGGGTTTGGGCAGTTTGTAAATGATGATCAGGTGGTCGTTGTCACCGACAAAGCTGGATCAAGTCCCTTTTTTGGAAATGTATATACTGGTTATACGCATGATTACAACACACAATTCATACCGGGAAATACGATATTCTTCAATCGTTCCCTAGATAACGGTAGTACCTATTCCAGTCCCTCCCTGCTGTCTTCGGTCGAAGAATTCGAAGAATTCCCCGGTATAGCAATTACATTAAATGGGATTGTTATCGTGGGATGGATCAATCAGCCTCCCGGTAATACTGATCTTAAAATTCGCACATCCTCAGACGGTGGGGTCACTTTTACTCCTGAAACCATGGTCGCCAGCGTTGTAGTCCCACCAGATCCATTGCCGGGATATACATTTAGATGTCTGACATACCCTTCCCTCGCAGCAGATATTTCTAATGCACCGACGACGCGAGGGAATGTCTATGCTGTATGGCAAGATTTTCGAGAAGGTTATTCCGATATTTTTCTTGCCACTTCCACCAATTTTGGTGTGGATTGGGGGGCACCAATATCCATTACAGGTAGTCCGGTTGGCTCCCAAAACTTTTTCCCAGCCATCACCGTATCCCCTGCGGATGGTGCAATATTCGTTACCTATTACACTAATCGAGTCAACCCCCTCAACCTTGATGTTTATCTAGCAACATCTAGAGATGGCGGTATGACGTATACAAACACCCGGATAACAACAACTTCCTTTGACGTCACCGGCATCCCCCTAATTGGGGACTACATCGGTAATGCCATCGTCCCCCAAACAGGCCGTCTAGTGAGCGTATGGACAGACACGCGGACCGGTACTGAGAACATCTGGTTTGGGGATAATCAATAAGCTATTAATCAACTTCTGATGATAAATTAAAAGGCTGTTAAGTTAGTATATCCATCTTCAATAAAGGATGCCGAGCGAATATACGGCATCCTTTATTGCTTCTTATCAAAATTCAGCATTAACCTTTTCAAAGAAATCATCAATTTCAGCGTATTGGACATGCTTTTAATTCAATCAAAATCTACGGCGTATGGTGCTTGCTACTTAATAGTCTATATGTCATGACTGTCCCCTTTCCTCTACAAGAGTAGGGCAGTTCCACAGAATACATACTTTTTACCGTTTTCCAGATGATCTATGATAAAACCAGTGGATCTAACAACGCCGTGACCAAAATGTGATCATTTTCTATTTTGTCGCTTTTCCAACTCTTCCACTTCTACTTACAAGGAGCCTATAGACAGCAAAAAACCCTTACAAGGTAAGGGTTTTTGATAAGTGGGCCCTGAGGGACTCGAACCCCCGACCAATCGGTTATGAGCCGACCGCTCTAACCAACTGAGCTAAGGGCCCGGATCTAAAAATATCCGAATGTACAATTGCTGTTGTAATAAAATTGGTTGCGGGGGCAGGATTTGAACCTGCGACCTTCGGGTTATGAGCCCGACGAGCTACCGGGCTGCTCCACCCCGCGTCAGAAATAATATTCAAACAGCGACAATAAATAATATACAGTACAAAATGGGTCTACGTCAAGGATGAATTTGTAAAAGTTCTCAAGGCAAAAATCTAACCCCATATCTTCCTTTGCGGGATCGATAAATCTCCACAAAACTTGGGTCATGATAGCCATAAATCCAGCCATCTTGCTCCAGTCTTTTTGCCAAACAGCCTGCTTGAAATCTCGTTCTGAACAGTTTCGCGAAGTATATCCAATTCATGATGCCCTCTTCTCCTTTTCGCAAATTAATCTTACGCTGCTCTGAACTTATCATGCCCAAGTTCCACAAAATAAGCCACCGGAAATCCGGTGGCTTCTACATATTCCAAAACTCAATCCCCTATGGAGTCAAAATAATATGTGGGATCTTTTTCGAGCGTACCCAGCATCGTATTCCCTTGCTTCTCCCAAGCTTTAAGTGCACTCTCGACCGTTCTCTTGCCCTGATAAACTTCTGTGAACAGTTGACGCCCAACATCGTTAATACGGCTAATTCCAGGCTTCTGTGTTTGTAGGACGTTCATCAAAGGATCATTGGCTGGTAATGGTTTAAGCGTATAGAAGGACTCCAGATTTACTGAAGGTACTTTCGTGGTAATGTAATCCTTACGGGAAGTTAGTTCCCCGCGGGTATGGGCTTTAATTTTAGCTACTTCATTACTGTTGACGAATTTGATCAAATCCCACGCATCTTCCTTATTAGCAGCCATAGTGTTGATAGCCATCATATTACCTACCCAAGTACCTACAGCCACTCCTGGTTTCTCCTTAAAAGTAGGTACGGTAACGAAACCCCAATCGACAGGATTATAATTTTTAATTTTTGCTGCATTGCGGCTCACACCTGCAAGCTCATTAAGATAATCGTATTCTCCAATTACCATTGCAGCTTTTCCGGTAAGGAAGAGATCCCCTTGGACAGGACTATAGGTACTCCGTTCTGTTTCTATAAAATCCATACCGTTTAACCCAGGTGTAATTTGCTTTTTCACCAATTGGCTGTAGGTCGTCCAAGCTTGACTCCACTGTGTTTGGTTTACCTCCATCTTATGTCCCTTGTTGTCATACATAGCAAGCTCCAGCGGTGAGACATAGGTCTGCATATCCCAGAAAGGATCGCTCATATAACGGTTCATCGAAAAGCCATATATACGCTTATCTTTATTTGTCGATTTCTTGGTCACCTTTTCGGCCAGCGCGAACACTTCATCCCAAGTCATCCCATCTGTCGGATAACCTACACCAGCAGCATCAAAAATACCTTTGTTAAAATATAACGCACTCGACATAAAAGTCGGCGCTAACGCGTAAAGACTTCCTCCACCCAGCTCACGAACTCCACTTAGCATCGTAGGCGCCATATTGCTTAAATCATATTGATCTCGTGCGATAAGCGGCTCCAGCGGTTGCACCAGATTATGTTCCACCAAACTCTTCACCAATGTACTATCACCGACGATTACATCAACTGGCTCTGCACCGCCCATAATATCTCGGATATTCTCCAGATTATCTGGGTTAACCTCTGGATAGGTGCTGTCAAAACGAAGCTCATTCATATTGATGGCTGGAATAATCTCAAGTTTGATTTCAGGATGCTGCAATTCATACATATCTGTAAACTGCTGACGAAAAGAAGAATCGTCCTCTCCAGACCAGAGGCTGCCAATACGTAACACGCGCTGTTCTGTAGATGGCTTAGAAGCCTCCGCCCAAGCTGTATGCCTGCTTTCAGAAATTAAAGGCAATAGGAGTGCTGCACATATTCCAAAGCTTAACCAGCGCCGCCATAGCCTTCTATTATTATTTATATGATTCATTCTTGAACCCTCCCATAAAATACTCAATCCATCCACCTTATGAATAATTACCCATAATTCTAGTAACAGTATATAGCTTTATTCAGGAGGGGAAGTTACAGGCTGTTTAAAGTTATGCTACGATTTCTTCATATTATTTCTATAAAAAACGTTCCGCGAGTTCCCTGAGGATACTGAAATGCCCTTCTGCGACAGGATAATTGCACTTTGTGCAACTATTACAGCTGAGTGTGTTGTGCTTCTCCTTTTAATTGCACTATGTGCAGTTAAAAAACGTTATTAGGTGCTTTCAGCGGATTTCTGGCTGATTTAATTGCACAAAGTGCAACTATATCGCCAGATCCTCTAAGGAAGGTTAGTTTAAGTGCAGAAACTACAACTATTCGGCGTTTGAGACGACAGCGCAATGGAATCACCGGGGCAGAGTATAGTATTCCAGAGTGTCAGAGTATCAGAGTATCAGAGTGTTCAGAGCCAGAGCATAGAGCGTTAGCGCATAACAGCAGAGTTTCAGAATCCCGAGTGTCAGAGCGCAATATACCAGAGCGACAGAACGCAGGTCAGCCAAGTGTCAGAACGTGAATGTAAATGTAGATGTGAAATGTGAATGCAAACACCAAAACCCTACTCTCCACTCTACTTTTCCTTTTACCAGTACAGCATTCGCCTTCCCTACTAACTAACCTACTACATTTCATGTGACCGGCACAAATAGCCCCTTCTGCGGCAGGATAATTGCACTTTGTGCAACTATTACAGCTGAGTGTGTTGTGCTTCTCCTTTAATTGCACTATGTGCAGTTAAAAAACGTTATTAGGAGCTTTCGGCAGATTTCTGGGTGATATAATTGCACAAAATGCAACTATATCGCCAGATCCTCTAAGGAAGGTTAGTTTAAGTGCACAAACTGCAACTATTCGGCGTGTGTGACGACAGCACGATGGAATCACCGGGGCAGAGTATAGTATTCCAGAGCGCCAGAGTTTACACCTGCCGCGGATGGATAATTGCATCTTTCAGCAATAAATAACAACGTACTTTATGCACCTATACAGCAGAGTGTGCTTTAAGCTTTCCTTTTTATTACACTCAATGTAGTTAAAAAGAAAAGCCTCCCACCAAAAAGTGAGAGGCCCGTCCAATCTATACTCAAATATTTAGTTTAAACGCCAAATGCGGAAGGATCTTTTCTCCAAGATATCAGCAGTTCCACATCTGTAGCTGCGATCTTGCCTTGTGTAAGAGCCACATCAATCAATGTGCTGTAGTTGGACAAACTTTGTAATGGCATCTCTGCTGCGGCAAAAGCATCCACCGCACGGTCCAGCTCGTAGCTGAAGATTGCCAATACAGCCAACGCTTCTGCGCCTGCTTCTTGCACAGCTTGAGCTGCTTTGATGGAGCTTCCACCAGTGGAGATCAGGTCTTCGATAACGACTACCTTTTGCCCCGGCTTAATCAGTCCTTCGATCTGGTTCTGCTTGCCGTGACCTTTAGCTTTATCGCGGATATAAGCCATTGGCAGATTAAGTTTATCAGCTACCCAAGCTGCGTGAGGAATGCCTGCGGTTGCTGTACCTGCGATCACCTCTGCGTCTGGATACTGGCTTTTAATAAGCTCAGCGAAGGCATCAGCAATATAGTTACGTACCTCTGGGTAAGCCATAGTCAGACGGTTATCGCAATAGATCGGGGATTTAATACCAGAGGTCCAGGTAAAAGGCTCCTGCGGACGCAGTGCCACTGCTCCTATCGTAAGCAGATAACTTGCTACTTGTTCACTTCTATTTAATGTACTCATGCTAGGGTCATCTCCTCAATAATATTTAGTGCTGCTTGACGTGGATCAGCCGCAGTTGTAACAGGACGGCCCACCACCAGAAAGTGGCTGCCTTGCTGAATGGCTTTGCCCGGCGTCATCACCCGGGACTGGTCACCTAGGGATGCACCTGCTGGCCGGATACCAGGTGTAACTGTACAAAATGCGGGCCCACAAGCCTCTGCGATCGCTGAAGACTCTTGCGGTGAAGCCACTACCCCATCCAGACCTGCAGCGGCTGCCAGCTTAGCGTATCTGACCACAGTATCTTCTACTTCTCCTGCGATTCCAATTTCGTTATTCATCACTTCTTGGCTCGTGCTGGTCAGCTGTGTAACTGCGATAATCAAAGGCATTTTAAGTGCAGCATTCGCATTAACTACTGAAGCAGCGCCTTCCCGGGCTGCAGCCATCATCGCTGAGCCTCCTGCGGCATGTACGTTAAACATATCCACACCGAGGTTCGTAAGGCTTTCTGCCCCGCCTTTTACCGTGTTAGGAATATCATGCATTTTGACATCTGCAAATACAGAATACCCCCGAGATTTCAGTTCATTAATGAATTCCGGTCCGGCTGCATAAAAAAGCTGCATTCCCACTTTCATATAACAAGGAATCCCTTCCAGCTTGTCAATCAAGGTTCTTGCCCCAGCAACATCAGGGTAATCTAAGGCGATCATCAAGCGATTCGCCATTTCATTCCACTTCGCATCTCCCTGTCCCATAACCGTTCTCCCATCCAGTGCAGACTTAAATCCACACTCTTCATTTATTAGCCCCTAGGCATAGCGGAACGGTCTGCGTAAACGCAAACCGCCCTATACATCTTTATGAGATTAGTTTAATTGACCGACAAAAGCAGGCATGGACTGTGACGAGAAGTTGATCGTCTGCAGCATTCTGAGCAGTGCCGTTACTGTATCGAGTGATGTCATACATACGACACCATTCTCAACCGCTTCACGACGGATACGGAATCCATCACGCTCTGGTGTTTTCCCTTTAGTCAGTGTATTAAAGACGAAGTTGGCTTGCCCACCACGAATCAAGTCGAGAATGTTCGGCGCACCTTCATCCAGCTTGTTCACGTTCATTACGTTGAGACCTGCTTCTTCAAGCGCTTGAGCGGTGCCTCCGGTAGCAATGATCTTGTAACCCAGCGAGTGAAAGCCTTTCATAAGCTCAACAGCTTCTGCTTTATCTTTATCTGCCACTGTAACGATGATAGCGCCGGTTGCTGGAATTTTCATTCCTGCTCCGATTAGACCTTTATACAAAGCTTTTGCATACAATTTATCGCGGCCCATAACCTCACCCGTCGATTTCATTTCAGGTCCGAGCGTTGGTTCTACTCTACGGAGCTTGGCAAAAGAGAACACCGGCACTTTAACCGATACATAATCACTTTCCGGCCATAGACCTTCTGTATAACCGTCATCTTTCAGCTTGCCGCCGAGAATGATTTTGGTTGCCAGATGCGCCATTGGAATTCCAGTTACTTTACTCAAGAATGGAACCGTACGCGATGAACGTGGATTTACTTCAATTACGTACACTTCATTCTGATAGATAACGAACTGGATGTTGACCAGACCAATCGTTTTCAGTTCCTTAGCAATCTTGATTGTGATCTCAGCAATTTTTGCTTTCAGACCTTCATCCAGATATTGCGGAGGATATACAGCGATGGAGTCACCGGAGTGAACACCTGCACGCTCAACATGCTCCATGATCCCTGGAATAACTACCGTCTCACCGTCACAAATTGCGTCTACCTCAACCTCTTTACCTAACATGTAACGGTCAATCAATACCGGATGCTCCGGATTCACCTTAACCGCTTCTACCATGTAGCTAAGCAATTCCGCATCATTATATACAATTTCCATTGCGCGTCCACCAAGTACATAGGAAGGACGTACCAGCACCGGATATCCAAGCGATTGTGCAGTTTCTACTGCTTGATCTACGTTGATAACCGTCTTTCCTTTTGGTTGGGCAATATCCAGACGAGCCAACAAAGCTTCGAATTTCTTCCGGTCTTCAGCTTCGTCAATACTGTCTAGGCTAGTTCCGAGAATCTTAACGCCAGCCGCACTTAGTGGTGCAGCAAGGTTAATGGCTGTTTGGCCTCCGAACTGTACGATAACCCCAATCGGATTCTCTTGCGCAATTACGTTCATTACATCTTCAAAGAACAAGGGTTCGAAATACAACCGGTCCGAAGTATTAAAGTCCGTAGATACAGTCTCAGGGTTATTATTGATAATAACCGCTTCATAACCTGCCTTCTGAATCGCCCACACTGCATGCACAGTGGAGTAATCGAACTCAATCCCTTGGCCGATCCGGATTGGACCCGATCCAAGCACGATAACCTTTTGTTTATCGGAATGAATGACCTCATTTTCAGTCTCATAAGTAGAGTAGTAGTAAGGTGTAGAAGCTTCGAACTCAGCTGCACAGGTATCTACCATTTTGAATACAGGCGTTAATCCTCGCTCTAAACGAAGCGCGCGTACATCAGCTTCTTTGGTGTATTTACCGTTCGCTTGTCCTTCTGCACGTATCTCAGCAATCGCACGGTCTGTAAAACCTCTGCGTTTAGCTTGATACAAGGTTTCTTCTGATAAGCTTTCATCCCCACGGATGACCTCTTCAAAGTTGATCAGTCCCTCGATTTTGGACAGGAACCACCAGTCTACGTTAGTAATGTCTTGAATCTCTTGCAAGCCAAATCCGCGGCGGAAAGCTTCAGCGATCAAGAACAATCGCTCATCATCAGGTTTTGCCAGACGTTCACGCAGGACGCTTTCTTCCAGATCCTCAGCGCCCGGCAGACGGAAACGGTGTACACCGATTTCCAGGGAACGAATTGCTTTATGAATGGACTCTTCAAAGGTACGACCGATGGCCATAACTTCTCCAGTTGCTTTCATTTGTGTGCCCAGCTTACGGTTCGCATGAATGAATTTGTCGAACGGCCAGCGTGGGATTTTGCTTACGATATAGTCAAGTGTAGGCTCGAAGCAAGCATAGGTCTGTCCAGTAACTGGATTGACGATTTCATCGAGTGTGTAACCAAGCGCGATTTTGGCAGCCATTTTGGCAATCGGATAACCGGTTGCTTTCGAAGCCAAAGCCGAAGAGCGGCTGACACGTGGATTTACTTCGATTACATAATATTGATAGCTTTGCGGATCCAGTGCGAACTGCACGTTGCAGCCACCCTCGATATTCAGCGCACGAATGATTTTGAGTGAAGCGCTGCGCAGCATTTGATATTCACGATCGGATAACGTTTGGCTAGGTGCCACAACGATACTATCACCCGTATGCACACCTACCGGGTCAAAGTTCTCCATGTTGCAGACAACGATACAGTTGTCATTCGCATCACGCATAACCTCGTATTCAACTTCCTTCATGCCGGCAATACTTTTCTCCACCAAACATTGTCCAATTGGACTATAACGAATACCTGCTTTGACAGTCTCAAGCAGCTCTTCTTCGTTGTCGCAGATCCCGCCGCCGGTGCCGCCAAGCGTATAGGCTGGGCGTACAATCAGTGGGAAACCAATTTCCTCAGCGAATTTCATCGCTTCATCTACTGTGGTAATAATAGTGCTCTCTGGTACAGGCTGTTCCAATTCGCGCATCAAATCGCGGAACAAATCGCGATCCTCTGCTTTTTCGATGGATTCAAGCTGGGTACCTAGAAGCTTAACATTCTCTTGTTCTAGTACTCCTGCACGAGCCAATTCTACAGCCATATTAAGACCTGTCTGTCCTCCCAAAGTTGGCAACAAGCCATCCGGGCGCTCCTGGCGGATGATGCCAGTTACGAATTCAAGGGTAATCGGCTCGATATAAACTTTATCAGCCATATTGGTGTCAGTCATGATAGTCGCTGGGTTACTGTTGATCAGCACAACTTCCACGCCTTCTTCTTTCAGGGCCTGACAGGCCTGAGTTCCGGCGTAGTCAAATTCTGCGGCTTGCCCGATAACAATCGGTCCAGAACCAATTACTAATATTTTTTTAAGCTTTTCATTCTTAGGCATGTTATAGAGCTCCTTTCACGGCTTCAAGCTGTTTTACTGTAGGTTTTGGCGCCGTGATTCTGGCGTTTGCCGCAAGCTGCGCCTGGCGCGAGCTTACAGGTGTGTTAGCTTTATGATCAGCGATCATCTGTAAGAAACGATCGAATAAATAGCTGCTGTCATGAGGTCCCGGTGCTGCTTCTGGATGGTACTGTACTGAAAATGCAGGGTAACGGGTATGTTTAAGTCCTTCAACGGTCTTATCATTATTATTAATGTGAGTAACTTCTAGATCCGTGCTCTTCACAGAATCTTCATTCACTGTGTAGCCATGGTTCTGAGAAGTAATGAAGCAACGTCCGCTCTCCAATTCTTTAACCGGATGGTTACCTCCACGGTGCCCGAATTTCAGCTTCTCTGTATCCGCGCCACAAGCCAGTGCAAACAGCTGGTGACCTAAGCAGATGCCGAAAATTGGGTATTCACCAAGCAATTCCGAGATCGTCTTCACTGCGTGTGGGACGTCTTTCGGGTCCCCAGGGCCGTTGGACAGCTGGATACCATCTGGATTGAGGCGACGAATCTCATCAGCGGTTACGTCATGAGGTACAACTACAACATCACAACCGCGATTGTTCAACTCGCGCAAGATGCCAGCCTTCGCGCCGTAATCTACCAAGACGATGCGCTCTTTAGTTCCTGGGCTATTGTACATGCTTGGAGTAGATGTGCGAGCTACCTGATTGCGCAATTCTTCAATTGAGGTGTCGCCCATCATTTCCATCAATTCCTCAACACGTTTGTTAGAGGTAGTCAGGATCGCCTTCATTGTTCCGTAGTGGCGAATAATCCGCGTCAACATCCGGGTATCAATCTCGCTGATTCCAGGAATATCATATTCTTTCAGCAGGTCGTCCACACTGTATTCTGCGCGCCAGTTACTTGGAACCTCTTCATGACGACGCACTACAAAACCGTGTACGAAAGGTCGAACAGATTCGAAATCATCCCGCGTAATCCCGTAGTTCCCGATCAATGGGTACGTCATGGTAACGATTTGTCCGCAATATGAAGGGTCAGACAGCACCTCTTGATATCCTGTAATTCCTGTGTTAAAAACAACCTCGCCTGTCTTTTCACCTTCAGCGCCAAATGCGGTACCTGTAAATAAAGTTCCGTCTTGAAGCAGCAATCTCGCCTGCATTCCCTTCCACTCCTTCATGTTCTGTAGTCTAATACGTATGCCTTGCATGCCTTCCGGAGTGTACGCGTTCAAATTGCTGATCTGTAAAGATCAGCAATTTCGCCTCACCAGTCCGCTAGTTTTTCTCAGTCCATACGGCTTTGCCGTCCACCCAAGTTTTTACTGGCCAACCCTTAAGCTTCCAGCCGCCAAAAGGAGTGTTACGTCCTTTGCTTGCGAAGGAACTTGGATCTACTTCTTTTTCCTGCTCCAGATCGATCAGTGTCAAATCTGCAGGAGCTCCGATCTCCATAACCCCGGTGTTCAATCTGAATACCCGTGCAGGATCGGCAGTCATTCTTTGTACTAGTAAGGATAAATCCCATTTTCCGGTTTCTACAAACGCTGTGTATAAGAGTGGGAAAGCTGTCTCGAATCCAACGATACCAAAAGGTGCCAGCTGCATTCCCTTCGCCTTCTCTTCTTCACTATGTGGCGCATGATCTGTAACAATCATATCTAGTGTGCCATCAAGCAACCCTTCGATACACGCCTCAACATCGCGGCGGGAGCGCAGCGGCGGGTTCATTTTCCAATTGGCATCCAGGCCTGGAATATCGTCTTCAGCAAGAAGCAAGTGATGCGGACATACCTCAGCAGTTACTTTAATGCCGATCTCTTTTGCTTGGCGAATCAGCCGCACCGACTGTTCAGTACTGACATGGCATACATGGTAATGAACGCCTGTCGCTTCTGCCAGCAAAATATCGCGTCCAACATGGATCGCTTCTGACTCATTCGGAATTCCTTTGAGGCCATGCTTCTTAGCGAACTCACCTTCAGCTACACAGCAGCCTTCAACCAGCGAATTATCTTCGCAGTGGGCAATGACTGGCATATCAAGCGATGCTGCGATGTTCATTGCATCTTTCATCATTTGAGCACTTTGTACGCCCACACCGTCGTCTGTATATCCAATAGCTCCAGCTTCTTTGAGCGCCGCAAAATCCGTCAACTCACGTCCGAGCTCATTTTTCGTAATGGCTGCATAAGGAAGCACTTTAACTAGTCCTGCTTCACGCGCCTTGTCTTTCACAAATTGCACGATCTCCGGGCTATCTGTCACCGGACGAGTATTTGGCATACATGCAATGGTTGTAAATCCGCCTTTAGCAGCTGAGCGACTTCCGGTTTCCACTGTTTCCTTGTGTTCAAATCCCGGTTCACGCAAGTGCACATGCATATCAATGAGTCCCGGAATGAGCAGCTTACCTTCAGCATCAATGATCTCCGTGGCTTCTCCGATAGCTTCATTTCCGTCGATTATAGCCGAGATCACACCCTCCTGAAGTTCGATGTGTTTGCGCTCAAGCAAGCCTTCCTTATTCAATACGCTGGCGTTTCTAATAATCACTGTCATGATTCTACCTTTACCCTCAGATCACAGCTGCGGGCCCTCTCGTTATTATATAATAAAAATTCATCTTTGTGTATATTTATTAGTCTCTATACGTTAGCATTCTGTAAGCTTATAGTAAAGCTCTTTCGAGAACCGCCATCCGGACCGGTACGCCATTAGACATTTGCGGGAAAATCCGCGATTGACTGCACTCAACTACTGCATCATCAATCTCTAGATTCCGGTTAACCGGAGCTGGATGCATAATGATTGTGTCTTTGGCCAGCTTAGCTGCCCGCTCTTCTGTTAGACCATAGTGGCTACGGTAATCTTCAGCAGACAGCTTAATGCCGGAAGTATGGCGCTCAAGCTGTACTCGAAGCATCATTACTACATCCGCTTTAAGAGCTTCTTCCATAGTTACGTAAGGCGCATACTCCATAAGCTCAGGAGCCTTCATATTATCCGGTGCGCAGAACTGCACCTTGGCCCCCATTTTCGTAAGCCCCCAGAGATTAGAACGCGCTACGCGGCTATGCATAATGTCCCCAATGATGGAGACTGTCAGGCCCTTTAGTTCCCCAAAGGTTTTGGTCATGGTGTATAAATCAAGCAGCGCCTGCGTAGGATGTTCATTGTTGCCGTCGCCCGCATTGATAAGCGGTATGGACACCTTCTCAGCTAACTGCTGCAGCACACCTGCAGGCTTCAAACGCACAACTCCGGCATCGATCCCCATCGATTCCAGTGTTCGGACTGTATCGTAGATCGACTCCCCTTTTTCTACACTAGAAGCTGCAGCCGTAAAATTAAGTACTTGCGCACCTAGTCGTTTCTCTGCCATCTCGAAAGAGAAGCGTGTGCGTGTGCTGTTCTCAAAAAACATGTTAGAAATAAAATGGGAGTTCAAGATGGGCGTTAGCTTTTCACTTTGATTGTCCCAAAATGCTGTTCTGTCAAGCAGTTGGATAATTTCCGACCGGTCAAGCTCTTTGATTCCCAGCAGACTACGTTCCTTTACCTTGGTAAGTGTCATGATGTTATCGTTCCTCCCGGTTTGAAATAATGTAGACCTCATCTTTGCCGTCGTATTCCTTCAGCGCCACTTCAATCTGCTCGTGCTTTGAGGTAGGTACATTCTTACCGATGTAGTCCGGCCGGATCGGCAGCTCGCGGTGTCCGCGGTCAGCCAGTACTGCCAGTTGAATCATTCGTGGGCGTCCGCAATCCATCAAAGCGTCCATCGCCGCGCGGATGGTGCGTCCGGTGTAAAGTACATCATCGAACAAAATGACTTTCTGATCATGGATGCCAGCACTTCCTGAAGTAATAACGACGTTGCTCTTCACTACTGCTTCACTGCCTTCCACTTCACGGTCATCCCGGTAATGTGTGATATCCAGCTCACCGTATGGAATCTCGACGCCTTCAATCTCCTTGATGCGCTCAGCGATACGCTGTGCCAGATACACACCTCGTGTCCGAATGCCGACCAGCAGACAATTCTCGATACCTTTGTTCTTCTCCAAAATCTCATGAGCAATACGCGATAAGGCCCGGCGGATCGCCGTTTCATCCATAATGACATTTTTCTCAGTAACCATAATCTTGTCACCCTCCAGCTTGTTCGCCTATTCAAGTTCCCGGAAATCAAAAAACTCCTTGCCTATAACAGGCAAGGAGTGAAATCCGCAGATGAGGAAGATGACGGCCGCGCGCATAAAAAGACAGTTCCGTATTTACACACGGATACCTTTCTAAGAGTCGCGAACCTCGATTCACGTTACCTTGCCAGCCTCACAGGACTGAATTAAAGGCGCTATTCATTTAACAAGAATTATGACAGAACAACCCCCTCATGTCAACTTTCTCTGCCTAAACTTTTGCACTTCTCTTCCTTACTTCTATTAACAACAAGGGGGAAGCGGTACTCAGTATATCTGCATAAAAAACGAGGCCGGTCCCAAGTTGCCGTTTCATGGCTTTTTGGACAGCCTCGTTTATGTTCTTAACACTACTTAATGTCCAAATGATTCAAAAGGCGCACCTAGTAATGCTGAAAATGATGCAATCGTGAGGTACTTATATAGTAATTAAGGAATTTCTCCCTGAAATTCAGTGATTTCTGTTCATCAGACTTGTTATTAGGGAAAACTTCCCTAATTATTGGCCAGTTCAGTGATTAATATAGAAAACCACCTAATTATTAGGGAGTTTTTCCCTGATTTCGTACATTTAGAGCGAATATCGGCTAATTTCAGGGATTTTTTCCCTAATTAGTTTATAACTCACTCTTTACTTCGCACAAACACAGAACGCATATCGCTCACCACACAAGCCCACCGCAGAAAGTCCACTGCACAAATTCCACCGTCACAGCTACCACAAATCATCTACTGCAAGTTGTACGAAAATCAAACATAGCAGTCAACCAACCACCCACCCGAATAACAGAACACTACACTAAAATGCACTACAATACACAACACGTGGCATATAGTCATAGGGCACAGTAACATCTACAACATTTCCTATTCCATAAAAAAGAAGCTGCCCCCAAGTAGAATTCACTACTTTTGGGACAGCCTCATTAATTTCAATAACAATGCTTAAAACTCAAATTCCACATCGCTAAGACGTCTTTGAATTTCAGAGATGACACGTCTCTCTTCCTCTTCACCTTTAGCAATAAAGGTAACGGAGAAACGAACAAACGGACCTGCATCATCCCAAGGCACAGTGGAGATCAGCTTCTCACGAATGAGGAATTGGGAGAAATCTTCACCGGATTCAAAGCGACGGCCGTCTTTGATTCCCTTAGGTGCAGCGACATACAGGAAGAAGGAGCCTTTTGGCTTCTCAGCTTTAAAGCCGAGGCTGTTCAGTGCATCAACCAGCAGGTTGTGACGACGGGAGTATTTATCCGCAATCGCTTCAGTAATCTCCGGATGAGCAAGACCATAAGCCGCTGCTTTTTGAATCGCGATAAATTGGCCGGAATCGTTGTTATCCTTCACATCGCTGAAGGCTTTAACCACTAGCGGATTACCAGCCACAAAACCAATTCTCCAGCCCGTCATATTGTAAGACTTAGAAAGAGAATGCAGCTCTACACCCACATCCTTTGCACCTGGAACGGAGAGGAAGCTAAGTGGCTTCAAACCGTCATAGGTCAAGGCAGCATAAGGTGCGTCATGAATAACCACTACATCGTATTTTTTCGCCCATGCAACGACCTCAGCAAAAAACTCAGGAGTGGCACTAGCGCCCGTTGGATTGTTTGGATAGTTTAGATAAAGAAGCTTAGCTTTACGAGCAATGTCTTCCGGAATTTCATTCAGATCTGGAAGGAATTTGTTCTCCTTCTTCAGCTCCACTGTAAATACTTGTCCACCCAAATATTTAGTATGTGTACCCAAGACTGGATAACCCGGCACGGTCATAATCGTGATATCACCTGGATTGATGAAACAAGATGGCAACATAGCCAGCGCAGGCTTCGATCCGATGGAGTGAACTACCTCCGTGTCTGGATCAATTCCTTCCACCCGGAAAACTTCCCGCAAATATTCAGCAGCAGCAGTCTTGAATTCGGCAATTCCATTGTCCGCATATCCGCGGTTTTCTTCCTTCGCTGCTTCTTCAGCAAGCTTAGCTACGATACCCGCATCAGCCATCTCATCCGGCTCGCCTACGCCCATATCAATTAGTTCAATGTTAGGAAAATCCTGTTTTGCGGATGCTTTAGCACGTTTGATTTTCTCGAATTTATAAATCGAAGTGTCTTTGCCATAATTGGCACCGCCGATGCGGTCTGCAAAATTAGTCTGAATGAAGCTATCTTGGTATTGTTCAATACTCATACTGTCATCTCATCTCCTGAATATCTATTCTACTTTTAAAAGAAACGGCTTCGCCGTCCCTTGGATGGCGTATGTTTCCGGATATCCGTTTCATTATAAAAATAAGGATAAAGAATAAGGCATTACCCTTTCTTTATCCTTATGTTTTTAAATATGCCGTAAAGTAGTGTTCAATACCATAGACTAATTATCACTTCATTTGTACTTATCTGCTGCGTAGTGTGAACAGCACTTCTTCCATATCCTCTGGAATAGGTCTGCTGAATTCTTTATATTCACCTGTGGTAGGATGAACAAATCCAAGCACCGCCGCATGCAACGCTTGTCCATTCATCGTAGTGCCCTTGCTGCGTCCATATATCGGATCACCTACAAGTGGATGGCCAATGAACTTCATATGTACCCTGATTTGATGCGTGCGGCCAGTCTCCAGCTGCAGCTCCAGCAGTGTACAATCTCCGAAGCGTTCCATTACTGTAAAATGGGTTACGGATTTCTTGCTGTTCTTTTCGGTTACTGTGTATAGCTTGCGATCATGTGGATCTCTGCCAATCGGTGCGTCAACAGTGCCCTTATCATGCGACAAGTTGCCGTGTACGACTGCAATATATCGGCGCGTAACACTATGCTCTTTAAGCTGTGCGGCAAGTGAGGCATGACTGGCATCATTCTTAGCCACCATGATAAGACCAGAGGTATCCTTATCGATCCGATGTACAATACCTGGACGAATCTCACCGTTAATGCCGGACAGATCCTTACAGTGATACATCAGCGCATTTACTAAGGTGCCTGACGGATGTCCCGCAGCTGGGTGCACAACCATGCCCCGGGGTTTATTAATCACAATGACATCGCTGTCTTCATATACAACTTCAAGAGGAATGTTCTCCGCGATCAAATCCGTTACTTCTGCTTCAGGGACAACAACGCTAACCACGTCGCCTTCCGATAACTTATAGTTGGCTTTCACTGGCTTGCCATTAACCGTAACGTTACCGCCGCTGATCCACAGCTGCACCTGAGAACGGGAAATTTCTTCTTCCCATGATTCCGTAATATATTTATCGATTCGCTCCCGCGCGTTCTCTGCCGAAACGGTCCATTCCGTGACGTCCCTCTCTTCTTCGCTCGTAGATGCCGCTTGGTGATTGACGTCTTTATTCAAATCATTCATTCCCTTCTCTTACTTCCTTTGCTTCTTTCACTTCTTTTATTTCCGTAATTTCTTCGCCATTCTTAAGGTCACGAAAAGAATCCAGAAGAATCAATCCAACCCCAATGACAATACAAGAATCCGCCACGTTAAAAATCGGGAAGCTATAGCTCCCAAAATTGAACAGAAGGAAATCAACAACCTCACCATTGATTATCCGGTCCAGGAAGTTACCGATAGCTCCACCCAGTACAAGCCCTAGGGCAACAGATAACAGCTTCCGCGAGTGTCTAGTCTTGTTCAAATACCAAACGATACCACTAACCACTACAACCGTAACTAGAAAGAAGAACCATTGCTGACCTTCGAGAATCCCAAAAGCAGCCCCGCGATTGCGATGAGAGGTAATCAGGAAAAAATCTCCGATAACAGAAATCTGTTCTCCGATCTCCAGACGTGTAGCAATGAGATACTTTGTCCCTTGATCCACCAAAAATACAATAAGAGCAATCAAATAGTACACCACAGAAGTTGTCACTCCGTTCTTATTTTTCCCGCTAAATGCGGTACGAATACTGTTTAAAGACTTGTATATTGTAGCACAGCCCTTAAAGAATCGTCTATTGCGGGACATCCGCTAAGTTCAATCTTGGGGACTATTTTCCAGCGCTAAAATCCCTGCTCTCCGGTCAACCTAACAGAGAACCATCCGGTGTTATCCGGCAAGTCGGAATGATTCTTATAAAAGGTACAGAAAGGAGCTTTCTCATTATGACGCACCTGACAGTACAGCAGCTCTCAGAGCTACGCGCACGATTGGAAAAAGATCGGGATACGATTCAGCACAGGCTTCAGAATAATGAACATTACGGCTTAGATGAATCCATGCGGGATGGCTCCGGAGAACTTTCCGAGAATGACAACCATCCAGGAGATGCAGCCACCGATTTGTATAATCGCTCCATGGACATTTCACTGTTAGAGCGGGACGAGCATGAGCTGGACGATATTGAAGCTGCTTTATCTGCTATGGATAATGGCACCTATGGGATATGCAAGGCTAGTGGTGAGCCGATCCCTTTTGAACGTTTATCTGCCATCCCTTCCACACTTTATTGTAAAGAGCACAACCCGCGGCAAAACGCACCTTTCACTCGTCCAGTGGAAGAGGAGCTGTTATCTCCACCTTTTGGACGAACCAGTCTGGATGAACGCGACGATCAAAACGGTTTTGACGGTGAGGATGCCTGGCAGATTGTTGAAAGCTGGGGTACCTCGAATTCTCCCGCAATGGCGGTGGGCAACAATATTGATTCTTATAATGATATGGAGATTGAAGCCGATGAGCTGGAAGGCTGCGTAGAGCCTTGGGAGAACTTTATCGCCACTGATATCACGGGCAACAATCTAATTGTAGTGCCGGGACGGAGCTACCAGCGTTATTTGGACAGTGACGAGGCAACCCATAGTCTTGATCCTCTCGACGAAGACTAAACACAGATGTCCCCTATACAAAAACATTTAAACAGCGTACTGTTCCAGTTTTGAGGAATGGTTCGCTGTTTTTAATCTTAACGTTTCGATGGCTATTTGAATTCTAGCTGACGCTGTACGATCCGCACAATATCCGCAATATAATCACCAATGATCGGTAGATTGAGGGCGCCTAGTCCCTGAAGGATATAAATAATCGTTGCCGCAAAAAAAGTAAAACCCAGTGCAATCCCAACTCCCCGAGCTGCTCCAAATAAAATATTTCTCCAAATCAACCGCCAAGGTGAATATAGCAGATCCGTATATTGATAAATTCGGGATTTTTCCAAAATATGAGCCCACTCAAAGGTCAAACGGTACATCGTATTCATTTTTTCTTCCAGCGGAATATCCTCGGGATTACGCGGATCTGCTGTTAGATACTCAGGATTAACTTCAGGAAAAGCCTTATTCTCCTTTTCCTTGTCTGGGTTATTCTTATTGCCGGATGTCTTAATGGAGATTCTCCTCTTATTTCCCTCCACAGCTACGGCTCCTCTCATATGTCTTTCCTTCGCTACAAAGTAAACGAGCCCGGCCAAAGAGAATTCATCTCCTTAAGCTCGGGACTCGTTAGTTTTGCGCCGAAATATAAAGACTATATTTCCCGCATAAACGGAAGATCTCCGTTTACACTTATGCCGCTAGTATATGCTGTTTTGGGACAGGTAATGCAGAATTATGCTTCGATATGGATACCGATGGATTTATCACCGACTTCTACCGTCTCAAAAGCATGTTCTCCATCAAAATCAACCGTAGTCACAAGAACATTGTCTCGCAATACATTGTCAAATGCTGTAACAGCTGCTTTTAGCTCATCATCTAACTTCAAAGTGAGTGCGATCCGTTTCTCGATCGGCAGATCCAGACGTTTACGGTAATCTTGAACCGCACGAATGATCTCACGAACCCAGCCTTCTTGTTCAAGCTCAGGCGTGATTTCGGTATTGAGCGCAACCGTAACTCCATATCCGGAAGCTGCGGCGAAACCTGCTTTGGCTTGTTTTTCAACAAGCAGCTCTTCAGAAGTGATTACAAGCTCTTCACCTTCAGGTGTCGCAATTGCAATTTTACCGTCCTGTACCGCTTTGCGGGTAGAATCACTGTCGAGGCTTTTCAGGAAGCCTTGCAGGAAGCCTACATTTTTACCGTATTTTTTACCGGCTACCTTAAGATTCAGCTTGAGTGTGAAATCAACAAATCCGCTGTCACTGTTCTCCAGCACGATGTTCTTGATGTTGATCTCATCTTTGATGATCTCTTCATACTCAGCCAAATGGAAGTCGCGGTTCATCGAAACGATCAGCTCGGACAGCGGTTGACGATTCTTAATGCCTGTTTCGTTACGTACGTTACGCGCCAACTCAACGATCTGTCTTGCACTTTCCATATCCTCTTCCAGCTCTTTATCGATCAAGTTCTCGTCAGCAACCGGGTAGTCTGCCAAATGCACACTTTCTCCGCCGCCAAGGTTCGTGAAGATATCTTCGGACAACATCGGTGTAAATGGAGCCATCAAAGTTGCTGTCGCCAAAAGCACATGAGTCAACGTACGGTAAGCATCCAGTTTATCTTCACCTAGGCCACTCCCCCAGAAACGGTCACGGGAACGACGGATATACCAGTTACTCAGCTCATCCACAAAGTTCTCAATAGCTCTAGATGTATTCACGAAGTCATTTACCGCAAGTCCTTTATCCACCAAAAGAATCAAGCTGTTCAGACGGGACAGAATCCAGCGGTCCAGCTTATGTTTTGATACTTTAAAAGGATGATCGGCTGGATCGTAACCATCAATGCCCGCATACAGCGTCAAGAAGGCATGTGTATTTACCAGCGTATCCACTACTTTAGATTTCGTCTCACCTACAAGACCACGCGAGAAACGTTTATTATTCCACGGTGCACTGTCGGACAAAATAGCCCAACGGAAAGCATCCGTACCATACTCATTCATGATTTCCCAAGGATCAATAACATTGCCCTTGGATTTGGACATTTTTTGACCATTCTCATCGAGGATATGGCCTGTAGCAATTACCGCTTTATAAGGTGCTTTACCCTTGAACAAGGTGGATACTGCAAGCAAGCTATAGAACCATCCACGGGTCTGGTCGATCCCTTCACAGATCATATCTGCCGGATACTGATCATTCAGCTTATCCTCGTTCTCAAACGGATAATGGCTTTGTGCAAAAGGCATCGAGCCACTATCGAACCATACGTCGATCACTTCCGATGTACGAACCATCTCTGCACCTTCGCTAAACGGACTGCGCAGCTTGATCTTATCCACGAAAGGTTTATGCAGCTCGATATCTTCCGGAACATCACCAATCGCCATCGCTCTTAGCTCTTCAATGCTGTGTGGTGCAAACTCTTTGCCCGTTTCTTGACATACCCAGACATTGAGGGGTGTACCCCAATAACGGTTACGGCTGATATTCCAGTCAACCAGTTCATCCAAGAACTTCCCGAAACGGCCTTCACGTACATGCTCAGGGTACCAAGTTACACTGTTGTTGTTAGCAATCAGCTGATCTTTGATCGCTGTAGTGTTGATGAACCAGCTGTCTGTTGCGTAATACAAAAGTGGTGTATCACAACGCCAGCAGAACGGATAGCTGTGCTCGTATTTCTCTTTACCGTAAAGCAATCCTTTTTCAGACAAAACCTTAATGATATCCAGATCGCAATCCTTAACAAAACGTCCCGCAAAATCAGAGACTACATCTGTATACTTACCGGAATTATCAACCACATTTACGAAGCTGATGCCATTCTCACGGCAAGTCTTGTAGTCATCTTCACCATGTGCTGGTGCCATGTGCACGATCCCTGTACCACTGGAATCTGTAACGAAAGAAGCGCCTACGATAACATTGCTTTTCTCTGCCTTAATATATCCGAATGGAGGTGCGTAAGTTTTACCGATAAACTCGGAACCTTTATGTGTAGAAAGGACTGTGTGCTCACCTTTCATTACTTCTTCGACCAAGTTTTTAGCAACGATGTACACACCATCTTCTTGTTGCACACGTACATAATCCATGTCCGGGTTCATAGCTAACGCCATATGGGCTGGCAAGGTCCAAGGTGTTGTCGTCCAAGCCAATACGTAGTCTCCGCTGTCATCCAGCTTGAACTTCGCGGTTGCACTGAGATCCTTAACGGTTTTGTAGCCTTGAGCAACTTCATGTGAGCTTAGTGTAGTCTGGCAGCTCGGGCAATACGGGCTAACACGGTGTCCGCGGTAAAGCAACCCGTTCTCATGCACTGTAGCCAAGATGTTCCATACACTTTCGATATAGGTGTTATCCAAGGTTACGTAAGGATTATCTAAATCCGTCCAGTATCCGATTGCTTCTGTAAATTCACGCCATTGCTTCTCATAACCGAAGACGCTGTCTTTACATTCCTGGATGAATTTTTCTACGCCATATTCCTCGATCTCTTGTTTGCCGGAGATGCCAAGCTTCTTTTGTACGCCTAGTTCTACTGGCAGACCGTGTGTATCCCAGCCCGCTTTACGTACCACGCGGTAACCTTTCATCGTCTGGTAACGACCGATGAAATCCTTGATTACCCGTCCCAGCACGTGTCCGATATGCGGCGCACCGTTTGCTGTTGGCGGACCTTCATAGAATACATAGTTTGGACGTCCCTCACGGTTCTCCATGGACTTGCGGAACGTATTTTCGTCGCTCCATTTCTTTAATATGCGGACATCTCTTGCCCGCGCCTTTTCTCTGACATCTACTTTTTGCATGTGATGGTCAATCCTTTCATGGATTAGTCTATAAAGCTCTTTTCGATCTTCGGGCGATCCTTGCCCAGCTGGTCGCCCACCGCTCTTGCCCCGGCACCCGAGCCGCGATCCCGCAGGGCAGCAATCGCTCGGGGCGCCATACGCGACCTTGCGCAGCTGGTCGCTCACCGCTCTTGCCCGGGCTCCCGAGCTGCGATCCCGCAGGGCAGCAATCGCTCGGGGCGCCATACGCGACCTTGCGCAGCTGGTCGCTCACCGCTCTTGCCCGGGCTCCCGAGCCGCGATCCCGCAGGGCAGCAATCGCTCGGGGCGCCATACGCGACCTTGCGCAGCTGGTCGCGCACCGCTCTTGCCCTGGCTCCCGAGCTGCGATCCCGCAGGGCAGCAATCGCTCGGGGCGCCATTCCGCGACCTTGCGCAGCTGGTCGCACCGCTCTTGCCCTAGCTCCCGAGCCGCGATCCCGCAGGGCAGCAATCGCTCGGGGCGCCATACGCGACCTTGCGCAGCTGGTCGCTCACCGCTCTTGCCCGGGCTCCCGAGCCTCGTTCCCGCAGGGCAGCAATCGCTCGGGGCGCCATTTTCGCGACCTTGCGCAGCTGGTCGCTCACCGCTCTTGCCCGGGCACCCGAGCCGCGATCCCGCAGGGCAGCAATTGCTCGGGGCGCCATACGCGACCTTGCGCAGCTGGGCGCTCACCGCTCTTGCCCGGGCTCCCGAGCCGCGTTCCCGCAGGGCAGCAATCGCTCGGGGCGCCAATGGGCGACCTTGCGCAGCTGGTCGCTCACCGCTCTTGCCCTGGCTCCCGAGTTGCGATCCCGCAGGGCAGCAATCGCTCGGGGCGCCATTCCGCGACCTTGCGCAGCTGGTCGCACCGCTCTTGCCCTGGCTCCCGAGCCGCGATCCCGTTAGGGCAGCAATTGCTCGGGGGGCCAATGGGCGACCTTGCGCAGCTGGTCGCTCACCGCTCTTGCCCTGGCTCCCGAGCCGCGTTCCCGCAGGGCAGCAATCGCTCGGGGCGCCAATGGGCGACCTTGCGCAGCTGGTCGCTCACCGCTCTTGCCGTAAAGGCCCCGCAGGCGAACCCGCCAGGGGAGCCTAAGAAGGGCCGCTCCTTCAGCCACATGAATCCGTTCGTTTCCACCACCGTACCTAGTTTGCACGAGGCTTTACTTTGCGGGTGTCCAGAGGGCAGCAGCCCTTGGGGTCCCCCTTAGAAAGGGGGATTTAGGGGGATGGCCGCCCCGGAACAACAAAATAAGCGTCATCCCACCCCCAAAGGGGCGAGACGACGCTCGCGATACCACCCTAATTCTGCGCATGAGCACATCCTTAAGGGGAGTGTATTCAGCACAATCTCAGTCCTGCGCGTAAATCTTGTGCACAGGTCCGGTGTAACGTCCGGCAGACGGTTAGGCTTACGCACGATCAACGCTTCAGCTTAACTTCTAGGGGAAGATCTTCCGGCAGGGTTCGAACAATCGGCTCGCAGCAATCGCCGACTCTCTGGAGAACGTTACCTTGTCGTACTTGTCCCGTCATCGAATACATATAAACATTATACAGATATGTTCTATTTATAGACTTTTTGAATCTAAATGTCAACAACCATTCACCCAATCTAGCTATTATGAGCGTACTTGCGCATGGAGTTCACTTTATTATGGTCTATTTTATCGGAAAATAAAAATAGAGGGAATAGCTCCCTCTATTTAGCCAATTATCTCTGAAACCTTTAGATCCGATGAAGAACATCATCCTTGAAAGCTACGTTCTCGCTCGCCTCACGACTCTCTAAGGCATTCCAGTCATCCTGTGATAACAGCTCCAGCTGAGCTTCCACTAATGTCCGGAAACGAGTGCGATAGATCGAAGCTTGCTTGCGCAATTCTTCAGTCTCAATAGCAACCTTACGGGATTTGGATAACGCTTCGTTAATAATACGATCGGCGTTTTTCTCCGCTTCCTTGATAATGAGCTGGGATTCCTTCTTGGAGTTGTTCTTCACATCATCCGCCGCTTCCTGAGCGACTAAGATCGTCTTCGATAAACTTTCTTCAATATTCACAAAATGATCCAGACGCTCTTGAATAGACAAAAGCTGATTCTGCAGTTCCTTGTTCTCACGGATGACGCTTTCGTAATCCTTGATCACTTGATCCAGAAATTCGTTGACCTCGTCCTCATCATAACCGCGAAGTCTCCGAGAAAACTCCTTGTTATGTATATCGAGCGGTGTTAATGGCATGCTGTGCACCTCCTAGAAATTTCGGACCTTCTTTATCTCTAAATCGCAACTAAGCGGCAGACAAAGAAGAAAGACTGTACTTCAAGTAAAGGCAGAAGGTATTCCTGTGTTCCGCCTGCCATTCATGGTCCGCCTCTTCTTAAAAGTATCGGCGTCCAGCTTAAAAAATGTTTGATTCCCTCGAAATAATCAATTTCGACAAGTAAGACCGTATTCCTGCAAGGGATTCACACAAATTTACCAATCTGAACACGGTATCGGCCCTTTTTCGTCAAACTGCCGACCTCTAGAACCTTGAAGCGACCAAAGCCTTGAATAGATACCATGTCACCATCCTTAAGACTGCAGGATGGGTCTTCCTCCACTTTCCAGTTTACCCGAACGCGTCCAGCCTTGATGGGAGCAAGAATTTTGCTTCGGCTAAGCCGTGTTACATCTGCGGCAATGCCATCCAATCGCAGGGATGCTACAGTCAAATCCATCAATTCCAGCTTAACCTCACTATTACGCAAGGCGGAAAGGGGTAATACTTCCGTACTTACCTGTATCCGGTGCACTCCAGTTAAATTCATAGCTAAATAATCTGCAATATCAGCAGCGACTACAACATGACAACCATCGTCCAGAACATGAATATCACCAATTTTGCCTCGTTTAACGCCCAGCCCCAGAATAGAACCCATGTAGTCCCCGTGCTCCAGAGCCAGAAACTTCTGCTCCCCTGAGGTTATTGCAAGCACCTTCAGCTCCATGTCTTCCTGATCCAGGTCACGATAATCAGGAGCGACAAGCGCTCGCTTCCGCTCTGCCTCAGCATGTCCACCTTCCCATTTAACAATTACATCAGGATGGCGGTTAACTAAAGTTTGCAGAATAAAACCTTGGCGGGGATCGAGAAATTCAGTTAATTTAGTCTCATGATATTCTCCAGCGTTGGTAACCCATTCGAAGGCCTTGTCCACAAATTGACGTTCATCGGGATGAAAATGCCCGTAAACTTCGTTCTTCATCACAGTTGCCTAAAAAATCAAATGCAGGATAGATTTAAGTCCGCCTGCCGCGAATTCCAAGACAAGTAATGCAATGATTGGAGAGATATCAAGTGTACCGAAGAGCGGTGGAATAAACCGTCTGAAAGGTGTTAAATACGGCTCTACGAGTTTACTTAGCAGTTCTCCAATGAAGTTATCACGAACGTTGGGTAACCAGGACATTAGCACATAGAAAATAATCATGTAAAAATAAATGTTAAACAAAATATCGATAATGTAATCAATTTGAAGCAAAGCCCATTCACCTCATTCTGTTATAGTCTTGATCGTCACCTAGGATTTCTGTAATGGAGCCTTGAATTTCAACAGTATCTGGAGTGCACATAAATATATTGCCCCCAATTTTAGAGATTCCTCCCCCAAGGGCATAAACAGTTCCGCTGAGAAAATCAATAATTCGCATTGCTTGATCATTGCGAACACGCTGCAGGTTAATTACTACCGTCCGATGCGAACGGAGATGATCAGCAATCTCCTGTGCCTCATCATATGAACGTGGTTCATATAATACAACCTTGACATTTTTTTGCGAATGGATACTGACAACGTTGCCCCTCTGATTTTTGCGGGTTTCTACAGGGGCCGGCTCATACTCATCCTCTTCGTGGATTTGCTCCCGCTCCACAACTTCCTCTTCCTCCTGCAAGCCCAAAAAACTCATAAATCGGTTCATAACGCTCATCACGATCCCTCCTAATGGCCTACTAACACCGTACCCAGGCGTACCCAGGTGGCTCCTTCCTGTATCGCCACTTCAAAATCATTCGACATTCCCATGGACAGCTCCGTAATCGGCTCAGGTGTCAAAGCAAGTTGATTAAGCTCATCGCGCAGCTCACGAAGTCCGCGAAATACAGGACGGGTAAGCTCCGGATCACCTTCTAAAGGTGCCATCGTCATAAGTCCAATTACCTTAACGCGGTCCAAACTAGCGATTTCACGTAAAAATCCAGGTACTGCCTCAGGTGACAGACCAAACTTCGTATCTTCGCCAGAGATATTCACTTGAAGAAACACATTCACTTCCTGATCAGCGGCAAGCGCCTTTTTGTGTAATTCTTGCGCCAGAGACATCCGGTCCAAAGAGTGTATATATTGAAATTTGCCAATAACGTCTTTAACCTTATTGGTTTGCAAATGCCCGATAAAATGCCATGTCCCTTTGTCCCCTAAAACCTTCCATTTGTGCTCAGCATCCTGCCAGCGACTCTCAGCAACATGCTCTAGGCCTGCCTCCAATACGGAGGATACCATTTCCAGAGAAACATATTTCGTCACTGCAATTACCTTGACGTCATTACGATCCCGGCCGCTTGCCGCGCAGGCACGTGCTACACGTTCCTCTACCTCAGCAATTCTCTCCTGCAGTGTTAAAGACAACTTTCAACTCTCCTTTATTCCGATCCAGCTCGTCATTCTGCCTGTAATACCGTTTTCTTTGCGATAAGAAAAAAACAAATCACGATTACAGCTTGTACACCATGTTGTACATTCGATATGAGTCGGCAATATTCCTGCTTTTATCATAATGCGTCGATTCATTTCTTTCAAGTTTAGCAAGTATTTACTCTGATCAGTCTCTGAGGCTCTGTAAAGCTCCACAGCATCGAAAGTTTCTATCCCCTCATTCAAGCTGCCCTCCAGCTGCCGAACATGCTCCATCACATAATCATCCACCTCATAACAGCAGTCGCCAATGGATGGACCGATCGCTGCCACAATATCATGTGGATGGCTGCCGTATACCGTTTGCAGCTTACTCACCATGGCTGCGGCAATCTGAGCCACCGTTCCTTTCCAGCCTGCATGCGCAAGACCGACGACTCTACGCACGGGATCATAAAAATAAAGGGGCACACAATCCGCATAAAAAGAAGTCAACAAAACCCCAGGCACATCCGTCAGCAGACCATCCGTAGCTTGAAATGCCGATGCTCTGTCCTGTTGTCCCCGCCCACGGTCTACTTCCCTTACTACAGCTATCTCTGACCCATGAGTTTGTTCTCCACAGGTCCATGCTTCCGGCTTGAAATCAAGAGCTTCGGCAAGCGCTCTCCGATTGCTCAGGACATCTTCAGGAGCATCCCCAACGTGAAACGCACAATTCAGGCTGTCATAGGGCGCCTTGCTAGCCCCTCCCTGTCTACCAGTAAACCCCGCTGTAATTTCGTTATGCTCCACTCGCCAAGGCTCCAGATGGAGCATCATAAGCATTTCTTTCCCCTGCACAAACGGTTCCATTTCCTCACCTCCGCCTTAGTGTACCACATGTAAATACCCGTACAAAGTGACGGTTAAGCCTGATCGCCTAAATTCTAAAATAAAAAAACAAAAAACGCACCTAATTAATAAGTGCGCCGTTCGCTGCGATCTCCCCGTTCCAGATACATCGTTTCACGCTCTTCCTGTCCCGGAGACATCCGCGACTCTTCAATCTTCACGAGCACAACATCGGACCCGATCTTGACTATATTCCGCCATGGAATAATCAGATCTGTCCCGCCTCCGAACAATCCCATAAACCGAGTGTATCCGGGTATAACGATGGCATCAATGACACCACGGCGCAAATCAAGCTCCAGATCACTAATCTGCCCCAACCGCTTGCCATCTACAATGTTGATAACATCCTTCGTCTGAAAATCAGAGATTTTCATTTTTTTGGCAGACCCTTGATAATCCTCGTTCATCTCACCACCCCTGTACAATCCGACCTATAGTCCAATATATGATCCGGAAGCTTGTCAACATGCATTAAAAAGAGGAGACAGCCCAAAATCCTTAAACCGGATTCTGGAATATCTCCTCATGGCTACTGCTCTAAGATTTCACGTGTTTTTGCATTTGCTGAATCGCAGATTTCTCAAGACGTGAGACCTGTGCCTGTGAAATGCCAATCTCATCTGCGACCTCCATCTGTGTTTTCCCTTCGAAAAACCGCATGGATAAAATTCGTTTCTCCCTTTGTCCTAACTTACGCATCGCTTCACGTAATGCAATTTCTTCGATCCACGACACATCCTTATTCTTATCGTCGCTAATCTGGTCCATTACATAAATAGGATCGCCGCCGTCATGATAGATCGGCTCGAATAAGGACACTGGATCCTGAATGGCATCAAGAGCAAATACAACATCTTCCTTCGGCACACCCAGCGCTTCTGATATTTCGAATATCGTCGGTTCCCGTGAGTTCTGATTGGTCAGACTATCACGTACCTGGAGCGCCTTGTAGGCGATATCTCTGAGAGAACGTGATACCCGAATCGGGTTGTTATCACGCAGGTAACGCCGAATCTCACCGATAATCATCGGAACTGCATATGTGGAGAATTTAACGTTTTGTGATAAATCGAAATTATCGATGGCTTTCATCAGACCGATGCAACCCACCTGGAACAAATCGTCAACAAATTCTCCCCTATTATTGAACCTCTGGATAACGCTTAGAACAAGTCTAAGATTACCGTTTACCAATTTCTCTCTGGCGGATCGCTCGCCCTGCTGCTGCAGCGAAGTGAACAGTTGCCGCATTTCCACATTCGTTAGAACAGGCAGCTTAGCAGTATCCACACCGCAAATCTCGACTTTATTACGGGTCATGATGATTTACCTCCCAAGGAGAAACATTACTGTACATTATCTCCCGGGCTCGCCATTTTATTCCTTGCTAATTTCACCTTACACCATCTTGTTAAACTCCTTGCGCAGCCGCTTGATAATTCTTTTCTCCAGCCGCGAAATATAAGATTGGGAGATGCCGAGCAGATCAGCCACATCTTTTTGTGTCTTTTCTTCGCCTCCGCGCAGGCCAAATCTCAGCTCCATAATGAGTCTTTCCCGATCACTCAGCTTTTCCAGTGCCTTTTGCAGCAGCTTGCGATCAACCTGTTCTTCTATGTTCCGATAAATGGTATCATTTTCCGTTCCTAATACGTCAGAAAGCAATAATTCATTGCCATCCCAATCAATATTAAGCGGCTCATCAAAAGAAACCTCACTCCGTGTCTTGCTGTTCCGCCGCAGATACATCAAGATTTCATTCTCTATGCAGCGGGATGCATAAGTAGCCAGTTTTATTTTTTTCTCAGGATCAAAAGTGTTCACAGCCTTAATTAAGCCAATAGCGCCAATCGAAACCAGATCCTCGATATTGATGCCGGTATTCTCAAATTTACGAGCGATATATACTACCAAGCGAAGATTGCGCTCAATCAACATCGCACGAACAGCTGCATCGCCGCTAGACAGCCGCTGAAGCAGATATTCTTCTTCTTCCCGTGTCAGCGGTGGAGGAAGTGCCTCACTCCCGCCAATATAATAGATTTCCTGACTCTTCAGCCCTAGTAGAAACAGCATGCGGTAATATTGCAGCTGCAGAGCAATTTTCCATTTGACCATTATTTGTTCCTCCTCCAAGAAGTGCACGGTTCGCGTGTGAAGCTTTCAAATCCCGCTTTCAGCCATCAGAAGTTTGGTTCAGCTAGCTTTAAAGATTAGGAAGGCAGTGCTGCAACAGTAGCGCTCTCTTTTTGAGCCAAATCAGGATGTATTACAGCCCGATAGGCTCCATCCCCCGACAATGTCCCACCATCCAGCCCAATCAAGACTCTTTTACAATAAAAGATATCTTCACCAAGCTTTATCGTCACCTGATCAGGCTTCAGTGCGAGCATAAATGATGCCCCCCGGTTAACTCCCCTGTAAGGCACCAGTCGCATCCTATCCTGCCAAGCAAACGACTGCCCGTCCGTTTCTAGTAAAAGTTTGTCCGCTCCGTCCTGAGTGAGTCTACCTTTCCATGTTTCAGGCAGATGTCCCTCCCAGAGCGAAGATTCCATAACCATCACCGGTATGCGGGTCAAAGGATCACAAAGCCGGTTACCTGTGTCTAGCAGGCCGGGACAGGAAACAGTCACTCCATCAATTTCTACTACCACCTCACCGATATAGGTTTCAAGCTGCTCCCTTCTGATTCGTGAGGAGTGCACTGCCTTGAAGCAGATTAACACCAGGGGAAATACTGCAATTACAAACCAAAAGCCAATCTTTAGGCGGTAAGCATGCCCTCCTGAAGCAGTGAACATAATACCATTCCAAATATCACCGGAGCTCTGCAGCAAATAGTGAATACCTACAATCCCACCAGCCGCTGCGAAATTGATAATATAAAAAGCTCCCATAGTGCGAAGGTAGCTTTGCAGACTCCCAAAACCAAAGGCAATCCATAGCATAACCACCGACAATCCAAACTTAATGAGGAAGGTATACATGAAAGACAACTCCGGCACAAACATCATCACCACATACAGCGCACCAACCAGAGCTGAGAGGACTAAACGCCACCATGATATCCTCAGCTTGACCATCCAGCCTGTCAGCCACAAAAGAATTCCGTCGATCACTAGATTGGCGGCGAATATCAAGTCAATATAAACAACCAGTGCATTCACCTGCTTACTATGGCGGAATCTATCCTGTAGCCAAAATGGATCAGGCTCTGTTTTTTTGGACGATATGATTAGTATAAAAAGTCTCGCATTCAAAGTCTGTCTAAACTTGGGGGGCATTCTTAAGGTTTTTTTGTCGAGTTATAGCGCGGGAGGGTTTTATTCCTACTGAACAGCATTTCACATAAAAAAAGCACCGCATTGCCCTAGCTCTATTAGCTGGGGAATACGGTGCTTCATATCTCTTAATAAAAATATTTAATTAGTCATTGTTGCCACGATTACGGTTACGCAGGAACGTCGGAATATCTAACTGATCTGACGTGTTCTGATTCCCGAACGGACGCAGATTAGCAGCGTTCTTATCCGGTGTTGCCGCTGGCTCGTTATTCGTCGAGACCGGACGGCGTCCTGGAGCTTCAGGCGATGGTTTATGTTCAAAGCCAGTAGCAATTACTGTTACTTTGATATCATCCTTCAGGCCTTCATCAATTATCGCACCAAAGATCATATTCACTTCAGGATCAGAGGCGGATGTAACAATCTCAGCCGCTTCATTGACTTCGTATAGAGAGAGGTTAGATCCTCCCGTAATGTTCATGATTACGCCGCGGGCGCCTTCAATAGACGTTTCCAAGAGTGGGCTCATGATGGCTTTACGTGCTGCTTCAGACGCACGGTTCTCACCATTTGCAATACCAATACCCATAAGCGCTGAACCGCGCTCTGTCATGATCGTCTTTACATCCGCAAAGTCAAGGTTAATCAGACCAGGAACCTTAATTAGGTCAGAGATACCTTGAACAGCCTGCCGGAGAACATTATCTGCTTCACGGAAAGCTTCCAACATCGGTGTTTTCTTATCAACAATTTCAAGCAAACGGTCATTTGGAATGACGATTAGCGTGTCGACTTTTTCTTTCAAAGCTTCGATTCCAAGCATTGCCTGGTTATAACGTTTTCTTCCTTCAAAAGTGAACGGGCGAGTCACTACACCCACAGTCAGGGCTCCACACTCTCTAGCAATTTCAGCTATAACTGGTGCCGCACCTGTACCTGTACCGCCACCCATTCCTGCAGTAACAAATACCATATCTGCACCTTTAAGGGTATTCGAAATCAGATCACGGGATTCCTCCGCTGCTTTCTTACCGACTTCAGGGTTGGCGCCTGCACCCAAACCGCGGGTCAGCTTGTCCCCAATCTGCAGCTTGTGCTCCGATTTGGCCATATGCAACGCTTGGGCGTCTGTATTAACCGTAATAAATTCTACACCCTGAACGCCGTTTTCAATCATCCGGTTGACAGCATTACTACCTCCGCCGCCCACGCCGATGACTTTTATTTGCGCCAAGCTCTCCATTTCAAAATCAAATTCTAACATATTGTTCCATCTCCCCCTCAATGTGCTTGGATGGCCGGTCCAAGTATATCTGGACTTACACTTATATAAACTCGCTAAACATATTTTTTAGACGCTCCACAAATCCGGGCTTCTGAACAGTTTCCTGACTCGGAGTGGCGTTCTGCTTGCTCCGGTTGACCGTCTTTTTGTTGCTGCTTCCACCACTGTTTCTTCCACGGAAACTACGGACAACATTATGCAGAATACCGACACCGCCGGTAAACCCAGGGTCCCGTACACCGATATAATCCGGCACGGCGATGCGTACAGATGCAGCCAGCTCAGTCTGAGCAGCCTTCAATACACCCGGCATCGAGACAGTCCCACCTGTTAGTATATAACCTCCAGGCAGTTCACTGTAACCAAGCCGTTTAACTTCTTGACGAATCAGGTGGAATATTTCTTGCACCCTTGGCTCGATAATGGCCGCCAGATCCTCTTGGTTAAATTCCTTCTCCACGTTACTGCCAATGCGCAATACCTTGAAGACAACGTCTGAGGCTGCATCGTCAATCCAAGCACAACCATATTTAAGTTTTACCTTCTCCGCTTGATCAGTAAGTGTCCGAAGTCCGTAGGCAATATCATTGGTTACGAATTCTCCTCCGATCGGAATCGTGGAGGTTGCACTAAGAGAACCCTCTTCGTATATGGCTATTGTTGTTGAGCCCGCACCGATATCAACCAGAACAGATCCCATCGATTTCTCGTCCTTGGACAGCGCCAATCCACCAGCTCCAAGAGACATCAGCACAAGATCCTTTACCTTCAGCCCTGATTTCTCAACACAGCGTAGTAGATTATGTATTGGCGTCTTAGCACCCGTAATGATTGTTGCCTCAACTTCCAGACGAACACCAATCATTCCGCGCGGGTCTTGAATTCCTTCAAGACCATCGACGATAAATTGTTTGGGAACAACATCAATCACTTCACGCTCCGGAGGCATAGCAATGACTTCCGCAGCTTTAATTACGCGATCGATATCATCATCGCCGATTTCACGATCCTCATTCTGAACGGCCACAACACCGTGGCTGGATTGCAGGCCAATATGATTACCGGAAATGCCTACATAAACCTCTGATATTTGAATACCCACCATCTGCTCTGCATGATCTATAGCACTTTTGATCGATTGCACAGTTTGGTCGATATCTACAATCGCGCCTTTACGTATTCCTTCCGAATCGGCAGATCCAACGCCAATAATATTAAAGGTTCCATTGGTAACTTCCCCAATTATTGCCCGAACTTTGGATGTACCGATGTCCAAACTAACAATGATGTCATTGTTGCTCAAGTCCTATGGCACCTCCTGTTATAATCATAATTAATTGCATTACCTTATCCCGGTCCCGGGAAACTTCTCTGTACATATTCAACATACCTAATCCTTTCCCTCTTTTTTCTACAAATTTTTTGAACGGAATAATATTCCAACATCCCCAAATGTGAATAGTTACTCATATGTTATTGTAAAAATAGCAATTATCACAAGAAATATCGGCCTAATTGGTCATTTCAACCAAATATAGTACTATATCTCAAAAAAATCGAAGAAAAAAGAGGGATATAGCTTATTGCCCGTAACTCCGATTGTAGCATTTTTTTAACTCTATTAGTAGGGACTATTTACCTCCACACTACTCTTGCGCAACATCTTCTTCATCGCTTACAACCTGAAAGGGAACATATGAATCGGCTTCTAGCATTTTAATCAGTCCAGGCTGTTCAGTCTCTATAATCTGATTCAAATAGGACACCTTGCTCTTTAGCAATGAGATAGCTGTAATCACCTCAAAACGGGATCTAGTATAGAGCTTGATCCGGTCTGGAAAAGACAAGGTCGGCGAGGGAACAATCTCAGAGATATCACTTGTCAATTCATTAGGAATGCTTGCTAATGCTTGACATAGCTTAGCCTTATTCGGATCTTCCGGGTCCCAGTTCGTTAATATGGGTTTCTCAACGGCAATTCCTGTCTCATTAACAGGGACTGCAGCTCCACTGGATAGAATTGCCTTCAAGAGGCCTCCCTGTTCCAGTTCATAGGCTACCGCTGGAAATTCCTCAATCTTCACTGTGATCACCCCGGGGAAATCCTTCTGCACGCTGACGTCTTTAATCGTCTTAAGCTTCAGCAGAGATTCTTCCACAGCTTTCGTTGATACAGCAAAGAATTGCCCACCTATTTTAATTCCACTTTGTGAGAGTAGCTCTTCACTAGTAGAATACTTACTACCTTGAAAATCTATCACTGTAATATGGCTAATAGACGATCTAAAAAAAATCACAGCAAGAAGCGCAGTGAACAGCAGCAGCAGGATCGCCGTAATCTTACGGCTCATTTTTTTCTTAGGCTTGTCCTCTTTAAGAAGAGGTAATCGGGTTGTAGTCATTCTCATATTCTCCGTAATAAGGCCCTGTCTCCTTCTCTGGGAGATCTGGAAGGAGACAGGGAGCTTTAATTGGCCAAATCAAGTGGATCCGTTACAGGCACCTTACGGCTTATACGCGCGCCAAGCTTCTGAAACAGCTTCTCTATTCCATCATAACCACGGTCAATGTGATGCGCTTGCTCAACGACCGTAGTCCCTTTTGCAGCAAGCCCGGCAATGACCAGAGCTGCACCCGCCCGCAAATCAGTAGCTTCCACAGTAGCACCATACAATCTCTGAACGCCGCGAATAAACGCACGATTCAAATCGATAGAAATGTCAGCACCCATCCGGGCCATTTCTTCCACATGTTTGAACCGTCCCTCAAACACCGTCTCCTTGATCACACTAAAACCATCGGCGAGCGACAGCAGCACCATGACCTGAGATTGCAGATCCGTCGGGAAAGAAGGATAAGGAGAGGTTACAATTCTCTCAACCGCACGCGGACGCCCCATGCAACTGACATTAATTATATCATTGCATACTGTGATTTGAACACCAGCCCGCTTAAGCACATGAATAAGCGAAGTCAGATGCCCGGCGTTCGTATGTGTCAAGGTCACATTCCCACGTGTAGCTGCTGCAGCAATCATTACAGTTCCAGCCACTATCCGGTCTGGGATTACCTCGTACGTACAGGGATATAAGTTTTTGACACCCTGGATCGTAATGGTATCCGTGCCTGCACCGATAATCTGAGCACCCATACTATTCAAAAATTGCTGTAGATCCTGTATTTCCGGCTCTCTTGCTGCTCCCGATATCGTCGTTGTCCCCTCTGCCTTGGCGGCAGCCATCATAATATTCTCCGTGGCTCCAACACTTGGATAGTCGAGATGAATATCACTCCCTACAAGCTTTGAGCCCCGACAGGATATTCGTCCGTTGCTTTCCTCGATCTCCGCCCCCAGTGCTTTAAGACCCTGCAAATGAAGATCGATTTTACGCTCCCCGATCGCACAGCCACCAGGCTGATAGATCGTTACCTCACCAAATCTGGATAACAGCGGTCCCATTAAAAAAATGGAAGATCTCATCTGCCGCATCAAATCCTCAGGTACATGAGATGTCCCCACGGCTGACGTATCTATCGTCACCGTATCCTCTTGATGCACGCACCTGCAGCCCAGCCGATCCAAGATGTCTAGCATAGTCTCGATGTCCAGCAGCTTCGGCACATTATGCAGTGAGTGAACTCCTTCGGCCAGCAGGCTTGCCGCTAGAATCGGCAGCGCCGCATTTTTTGCTCCATGGATACGAATGGTGCCTGACAGGGGACTTCCACCCTCAATCACCAATTTGTCCAATGTATCACCTCCGAGATTACCGCTCACCCACCACAAACACTTCCGATACAAGGTCATATGAAATGTACAAGATTATCCTGCACTACCTTTCAGGTTAGGAAGTGTCCTGGGTGATTGTCACGATTATAGGATTATCCTATGTTCGTTCCTCCAAGTGTGTGACAGAGAGCTGCCAATAAGGAAAAACCTCTCAAAGGTTAATGGCTTAAGACTGTTTACCGGCTAGTCTTCGGAGTTCGTTAGTGACAATGGCAGCAGAATCCCTTTTGCCCAGTCGTCTGGAAGCCTCGGACATTTTTTGGCGTACAGCTTCAGTTCCAATGATTGCTTGCACAGCTTCATAAAGCGCCTTACCATTCAAATCCTTCTCAAGCAGCACCACAGCGGCCCCTTCGCGTTCCAGCTGTCTTGCATTCGCCTCTTGGTGATTATTCGTCACATTAGGAGAAGGGATAAGTACAGAAGGAATACCCAGCGCTGTAATCTCAGCGAGAAAGGATGCCCCCGCCCGATTTACGATTAAGGAGGTACAAGCCAAGACCTCCGGCATATTGTGAACATAAGGTAGGACATGCAGCCAGTTCGGTGTGCTACCCAGCTTCTGACGCAATTCAGCACGGGTATCCTCAAAATAAGGCTCACCTGTAACGTAAACATAATGAACACCATTACCCTTACCCACAAATGGGGCCATTTCAATCATGGCTTTATTAATAGCCTTAGCCCCTTGACTGCCGCCAACAACCAAAACAACCGTGCTGTTATCCGGAATGCCCAGCGAGGCAAACCCCCGTTGTGGACTAGCCGTAGTAACCGTCGTTGCCCGAGGATTACCTGTGTAGATTACGTGCTTGCTCCCCGGAAAAGCAGATTCTGTCCCTTCAAAGCTTACGGCCACTGTACTCGCGTAACGACTTAGAAAACGATTTGTTAAACCAGGGATAGCATTTTGTTCATGGATCAAGGTTGGAATACCCAGCCGGGATGCAGCGTAAACGACCGGACCACATACATAACCGCCTGTACCAATTACAACATCAGGCTTAAACTCTCTTAACATTTCTTTGGAAGCCTTAACGCCCTTTAAAAAACGCATCACCGTCTTGACGTTGTCCATGGACAGCTTGCGCCGAAAGCCAGTGATGTCGATAGATTTGAAAGGGATATTCTCTTGGGGAACGAGCTTGCTCTCTAAGCCACGCGTTCCACCAATATACAGGAAGGTAGATTCACTATCTTCTGATTCCAGTTGTCTAGCAACAGCGACTGCGGGATAGATATGACCACCCGTGCCTCCGCCGCTTAATACGATACGCATGTCTTTCACCTCGCATAACGGGATAAGTTCAATAGAATGCCCAGGGAGGTTAACATCAGTGTAAGTGAAGAACCTCCATAGCTAATCAGAGGAAGTGTGATGCCTGTTACAGGCATTAGACCGATGACCACACCAATATTAATAATGACTTGCACAGCCACCATACAGACGATGCCAACGGCCAAATAGCTTCCAAAACGGTCAGGCAGACTCATCGCCACCTTCATTCCGCGCCAGATTAGAATAAGAAACAGGATCAACACAGCCAAACCACCGATAAACCCCAGTTCCTCGGCCAATATAGAAAAAATAAAATCGGTCTGCGGCTCAGGTACATAACTGTACTTCTGCCGGCTCATTCCAAGTCCGAGACCCCCGAGCCCTCCAGGCCCAATCGCGTATAGCGACTGAATAATCTGGTAGCCTGCACCGAGGGGATCGGACCAAGGATCAAGAAAAGCGGTTATACGCTGCAACCGGTAAGGTGCTGCGGCAACCAAAGCAACAAACCCAGCCACCCCAGCTACTCCTAGTGAGAGTAGATGTTTCATTCTTGCTCCAGCTGTAAAGACCATCATTAAGGCTGCGCCAAACATAACGGTACCTGTACCCAGATCCGGCTGGAGCATAATCAGTGCAAAAGCTGATCCGATAAGCGCTAACGGGGGAAGTAAGCCACGAGTGAAGGAGGTGATATCATACTCTTCTTTTCCCAGCCAATTCGCCAGAAATAGAATCATCCCCATCTTCATGAACTCGGAGGGCTGAATCCCGAAGGAGCTGATTCCGAGCCAGCTGCGCGCTCCCCCGCGAACTACACCAATGCCGGGAATAAGCACCATAACGAGCAGGATAAAGCAGACAATCAGTGCCGGCTTAGCCAGCTTTTTTAACACTTTGTAGTCTGTATTCGCTGTAACAAACATTGCAACAAGTCCCAGTCCTGCAAACAAAAGCTGCCTCTTTACAAAGTAAAACGAATCTCCATAATTGCGGAAGCCTAAAACAGATCCGGCGCTGTATACCATCACCATGCCGATCACCAGCAAAGAAAGAATGGGAATCAGCAACCAAATATCGGGAGCATGACGAGTTTTGTTCATCAGGAGCACACCTCTTGCATCCGTAGTAGGGGCTTATCCACCCCCCTACTTAAAGGTTATGCACCGCCTCTTTAAAAATACACCCGCGCTCTTCATAGGATGTAAACATATCCCAACTAGCACATGCAGGAGACAGGAGAACGATATCTCCTTCTTCCGCCAGAGCGGAAGCTTCCCGCACAGCTGCTTGCAGCACGGCGGCGGCGCTCTCCCCATTATCGACGGAGATAATCTGCTTTAATCCTGCCAGCTGTGCTACATTTATTAGCTTGTCCTTGGTTTGTCCTAACGCCACCAAAGCTTTGACGCGTCCGCTCAGGACAGGCAGCAGCTCCATATAATCGGAGCCGCGGTCTAATCCGCCAGCGATCAATACCACCGGCCGCTGAAACGATGTCAAAGCCGTAATTGTCGCTTTGGAGTTCGTTGCTTTGGAATTGTTATAATAAGCGGCTCCAGCCTTATCAGCTACATACTCCAGCCGGTGCTCCACACCGCGAAAAGAAGAAAGCACTCCGCTTAATAAAGAGGGGGCAGCTCCAGCGGCAATAGCAATACCACAGGCAGCCAGCGCATTCCCCACATTAAAGCGACCCGGAAGGGCGATGGAATCCACATCCGCGATTATCGTTTCCTTGTCCGCAGATTCGCGATAGATAATGTGGCGCTTCAGCTCATCATCTTGCCCCGTAATGTAGGACGGGCTAACAAATACTCCATGAGGCAGCTCCTCAAACAAGGAGAATGGAAGAATCGAAGCCTTCATATAGGGTACAAGTTCCCTGCAGACAGGATCATCCCAGTTCAGCACTGCTGTATCCGTAGCTAATTGATTAGCGAACAGCTTGGTTTTGGAATCCACATAATCTTTCATGCTTCCATGATAATCCAGATGGGTCTCTGCAATATTCAGCAGACAGCCTATCTTAGGGCGGAAGGTCTCCGTACCTTTAAGTTGAAAGCTGCTAAGCTCAACTACCATCCAATCATCCTTTGTAGCCTCTTGTGCAGCTTGACAGAGAGGCGTACCAATGTTGCCCGCAACTATAGGGTTCATTCCCGCAGCTTCCAGCATATGGCCAACCCAGGTCGTCGTTGTCGTCTTACCATTGGAACCCGTGATCCCGATCATCGGCGCTGCACAAAGTCGATAAGCCACCTCTACCTCTGTGACCACTTCAATTCCAAGCTCAATTGCCTTTTGTACAGGGGGCGCAGAATAAGGAATGCCTGGATTCTTGATTACCAGACTTACACCTTCATGAATAAGACCTTCCGGATGCCCACCGCATATAACACAAATTCCCAAAGATTCCAATTCGGAAGCTTCGGGACTTTGATCTCTTTCCTTTTTATCGTTCACCGTAACTACAGCGCCGCGTTCATGCAGCACTTTAGCCACCTGGACACCGCTTTTAGCAAGCCCAAGAACCACAACTTCTTCACCACGATACTTATCTGGATGTTTCATTCTCTACAACCCCTTGCTAATAAATAGTCCCACAGCAGCCAACACCAAGCTAACCGCCCAGAACGAAATTACCACACGCCACTCCGACCAGCCACCAAGCTCAAAATGATGGTGAATCGGGCTCATTCTGAATACACGTTTGCCACGGGTTTTAAATGAAACGACTTGAATCACAACGGACAACATTTCAATTACAAAAACACCGCCAATGATGAGAAACAGCAGCTCACTCTTCGTGACAATAGCAATAGCACCTATCGCGCCACCAATACCAAACGAACCCGTATCCCCCATAAATACTTTAGCAGGGTGGGCATTAAACACAAGAAAGCCAAGTACAGCACCAATCATTGCCGCAGCACATACACCTGCCGCAATAGACGTAGCCTGCATTGCCACCACCGCGTATGCTGCCAAAGCAATGGCGCTAACCCCAGACAACAGTCCATCGACTCCATCTGTAAAGTTAACGGCATTCGTCACTGCCATCATCATAATAATGATGAATGGATAATAGAACCAGCCACCCCAATCAAAGCTGAAATCAGTACCTGGAACGCTGATACTTGTACTGTGTCCGGCATAGATCAGAAGACCGCACATTAAAGCACCAACCAGCAGCTGTCCAAATAACTTTTGACGTGCTGTGAGCCCTAAGGAACGCTTAAACACAATTTTGATATAGTCATCCAAAAATCCGATCAATCCAAAACCAAGCGTAGCTACAAGCAGTACATAAAAATCTGTATTCACCACAGAAAATTTCAGATAAGACAAGGTAAAAGCTACGATAATCACGATACCGCCCATAGTCGGCGTTCCCGCTTTCTTCAAATGGGTTTGCGGTCCGTCATCTCGCACCTGCTGTCCGAATTTCATCCTGCGCAGAAGCGGAATGAAGAGCGGAGCGGCAATGACCGCAAGGATAAAGGAAACAGCAATAGTCAATAACAATAGTTGATAATCCATGGGTACACCCCCTCCAATGATTTAGGTCTGTTGAATATCTTTATTTAGGCTCTGAAGCACTTCCTCGAGCTTCATCCCTCTTGATCCTTTAAATAGAACAATATCCTTAGCACTGCATTTCTCTAGAAGGACAGCGGTTAGTTCCGCTTTATCTGTAAAAGCTTTGACGCGCTCTTTGCCGAATTTCTCTTCTGCTGCTTTGGCAATATGAACAGACAATGGTCCGTAAGTACATACAAAATCAGTTAAGGAAGGGTCAAGGTAGTAGCCTATTTCTTGATGAAATTCTACTTCCTCCGGCCCAAGTTCCAGCATGTCCCCGAGCACAGCGATTTTATTGCCACTGCATTTCATAGATTGCAGGACATCTATAGCCGCCTTCATAGAAGTAGGGCTGGCATTATAAGCATCGTTTAAAAGCGTAAGTCCGGAGGAAGTCCGAATCACTTCAATCCGCATGCCCGTCAACTTGAGCTTGCTCAGACCGTCCTTCATATTCTGCTCCGTAACCCCAAAATGACGAGCAACCGCTAGTGCAGCCAGAGCGTTAACAACGTTATGCTGACCTGGCAGCGGTAATGTAAAAGCATGTTCCTTATGACGGCTTGACGTGAACGTCATGCCACCAGTATGGGACATCATCCCTGTTGGATAATCATCATTATCCTCATTTAGACCAAATCGGAAGGTTCTCATCCCTTCTGGAGCCTTAAAAGTGGACTCTTGCATTACCTCAGTCAGCAACGGTTCGTCACCATTATAAATCAGCAATCCCCCCGGCTTCAGCCCTTCAGCAATCTCCAGCTTGGCGCGGGCTATTTCTTTACGTGACCCCAGCTGCAGTAAATGCGACTCGCCTACATTAGTAATTACCGCTACGTCTGGTTCAGCCAAAGAAGCCAGCAGAGCAATTTCTCCCCGCGAGCTCATCCCCATTTCAAGTACAGCGATCTCTGTATCCTCAGCCATGGATAAAATAGTAAGCGGAAGACCGATATGATTATTGAAATTCCCCGCTGTTTTGTGCACTTTGAACTGCACTTCAAGCAGAGACATAATGATATCTTTTGTTGTTGTTTTCCCGTTGCTGCCCGTAACAGCGACAACCTGCGGAGCCACTTCCTTCAGATAAGCAGCGGACAACTTCTGAAGAGCCTCTAGCGTATCTTCAACAATAATAACTCCGCCACCTTCAGGTACCGGTCCTTTATCGCGTTGCCACAAGGTTGCACCCGCACCAGCAGCCAGTGCTGCGGCAGCATAATGGTGACCATCGAATTTGTCTCCAGATAGAGGCACAAACAGGCAGCCGGGTGTGATCTTACGGGAGTCGGTAACGACTCCCGTAAGGGTTGTATTCATAGCTTCGACAGCAGCAGGTTCCCCTGCGCACATGGCAGCAATATTTTCAAGCGTTCTTGTAATCAATAGTTTCGGCCCCTTATAACTTCTTTAGCGACGATGCGGTCATCGAAATCATGAACCACTCCGCCAATCAGTTGATAGGTCTCATGACCTTTCCCCGCAATCAATACTACATCGCCAGGGCTTGCCATTTCAATAGCCTTCCCGATAGCTTCTCGGCGATCAACAATCATATGATACCGGTCAGAGGTGACTCCATCCTCTACTAGTCCTGCTTCTATATCCTTCAAGATTAGTTGAGGGTCCTCCGTCCGAGGGTTGTCAGAAGTTACGAATACCATGTCGCTATATCGTGCAGCGATCTTCCCCATTAATGGACGTTTCGTCCGGTCTCTGTCACCGCCACAGCCAAACACTGTAAGCACTTTGCCGGTAGCAAATTCGCAGACCGTTTTTAATACATTCTCTAGCCCGTCTGGTGTATGTGCGTAGTCAACGATAACAGCAAATTCCTGACCTTCGTCCACTGACTCCACCCGTCCAGCTACACCATCGATTGCCTCAAGACTAGTCTTGATATCAGCCAGAGAGACATCTTCCAATAAAGCAGCTGTAATCGCCGCGAGTGCATTGTAGACGTTGAACTTACCAACCATACGGAGCGAAATGTCCGTCTTCCCCTTAAACGTATCTACATGGAAAAAAGTTCCTTTTGCAGTGATCGATATTTGCGAAGCTCGGACATTAGCGTTGTTATCAATGCCATATGTAATCACTTCCGCCGCAGTTTGGGCTGCAAAATATTGACTGGCTTCATCATCCGCGTTCAACACCGCATATTTGCGTTCTTCCTTCCACGGAGAGATCACATTTCCCAATCTGGAGAAAAAGAGCCCTTTAACCGCCCGATACTCCTCCATTGTATGATGATAATCCAGATGATCTTGGGTTAAGTTCGTAAAAATTGCCGTACGGAAGTCCGCACCCTTCACACGTCCTTGCTGAAGTGCGTGAGAGGATACTTCCATTACGCAACATTCCACACCTTTGGAAGCCATATCATGAAGGGAACGCTGCAGATCTAGCGATTCTGGAGTTGTGCCTGACATAGGGTAGCTTTTGCCGTCATAGCGCATTTGAATCGTTCCAATCAGACCTGTCTTCATATTCTGATCCTGCATAATCCGCTCAATGAGATAAGTCGTTGTTGTTTTGCCGTTTGTGCCCGTCACTCCGATCATTCTCATCCGGCTGCTAGGTGAGCCAAAGAAAGCATTCGACATGACAGACATCGCAAACCGGCAGTCATCCACAACAATCTGCGGGATATCAAGCTCCAGCTTGTGCTCACATACAATAGCCGCCGCTCCGGAGGCTACTGCTTGCGGCGCATATTTGTGCCCGTCCACGGTGTGGCCAGGCAAACAGATGAATAGATCTCCCGGGCCTACACGGCGGGAATCCGTCTGAAGATCAGTAATCTCCACATCTCCATCCCCGTATAGTTGCGAAGTAGCAAGACAAGCAGATAATTCGTTAACTTTCATAGTAATCCCTCACTCTACATTTTCGGATACGAGCTGAAACCTTATACCTTAATCATTATTCACTAGATGCTCCCATATAAATCCTGATGGTTGAGCCCTGTTCTACTCTGGCCCCAGCCTTAGGAGCTTGATTGATGACCGTATTTCCTGTGCCTGAACGTGCAAGATTAAAATTCATATTTAAATCCTCATAGATATCCTGCACCGTTGCTCCGGTAAGATCAGGTACGGTCACTATCGGAGTTTCGCCATACTTATAAGTTTTGGGAAGCTGATCACTGCGCTCCGGAACCTTCATATAGTGCAGCGAGTCTTCCAAAATATTTTGCACGATTGGAGCTGCAACCACACCCCCAAATTGAATCCCTTTCGGATTATCCACGGCAGTGTACACAACGATCTGAGGATCATCCGCTGGCGCAAAGCCAATAAAAGAAACAATGTGCTCTGTTGGAGAATAACGTCCATTTACAACCTTCTGTGCAGTACCCGTCTTGCCACCTACACGATAGCCGTCAATAAAAGCCGGCCGTCCTGTGCCTTTGGCAACCACGCTCTCAAGTGCTGCCCGCACCTTCTTGGATGTCTCCTCCGAAATGACCTGCCGCACAAGCTCTGGCTTCACCTCTGATACAGTCTCTCCAGTAACCGGATTAACCCATGCTTTTGTTACATGCGGTTTATAGAGATTACCGCCGTTGATAGCCGCGGATACCGCAGCAATCTGCTGAATAGGCGTAACCGAAACCCCTTGACCAAAGGCTGTAGTCGAAAGCTCTACCGGACCTACTTGATTAAGCTTGAACAGAATACCATTAGCTTCCCCATTCAGATCAATTCCCGTTTTGCTGCCAAAACCAAAATCCCTAATATATTTGAAAAGTGATTCTTTTCCCAGCCGTTGCCCTAAGGCGACAAACCCAGGGTTACAAGAGTTCTCAACTACCTGTAGAAAGGTTTGACTACCGTGACCGCCCTTTTTCCAGCAGCGCAGCTTTGCCCCCGCCACCTCGATAAAACCCGGATCATAGAAATGATCGTTCTGAAGATCTACTTTACCTTCCTGCAGCGCAGCAGCCAGAGTGATGATTTTGAACGTTGAACCAGGTTCATAGGTCATCCAGATAGGCAGATTCCGGTTGTAAATCTGCGCATCATATTCCTTGTATGATGCTGGTTCATACCCCGGTCTACTAGCCATGGCTAGTATCTCACCATTCTTCGGATTCATAGCTATAGCCCAAGCACCCTGCGCCTGATATTTCACCATAGCCTGATCAAGCTCACGTTCCATAATGGACTGGATCTGTTTATCAATCGTCAGCTGCAGATTAAGTCCGTCTTGAGGGGCAGAATATTTCTCAGATGAGCCAGGCATAAGTCTTCCACCTGCATCAGACAAATAAGAAATATTACCGGCTATGCCTTTGAGCAGATTGTCATATATACTCTCTACTCCTGTAATGCCCTGGTTATCTATACCTGTGAAGCCTAGAATATGCGCGGCTAAATCGCCGTAAGGGTAATACCTTTTGCTATCCTCAGCGACAACGATGCCCGGCAGCTGCAAATCACGGATGCTCGCGGCAAGATCCATCGTAATTTTGCGGCCGCCGGGCTGAAGTTTCACCGACATTTCTTTTTTGGACAGCAATGTCATCAGCTTCTCCTCAGTCATCCCAAGCAGTGGAGCTAATTGCTGTGCTGTCTTTTGCTTCTCTTTTACCTGCACCGGTACTGCATACACTGTAGGTGTGGTGATATTAGAAACGAGCGGCACACCTTCACGATCCATAATTTCACCACGTTTAGCGGTAAAAGGAATATTGCGGCGCAAGGAATCTTCTACCTTCGCAGTCAATTCCTCGCCTTGAGATAATTGCACATACGCAAGACGCACGACCAGCGAACCGAATAACACTGCCAGTCCCAGCAATGTCCACAGCATTCTCCGCCGTGTTACGACTTTGGAAACCTTCATTCCGTTCTCCCCCACTTTCAACAATAGACATGAGCTCTTATCTTCATGACTATTCGGGACAAACAGGGGTTAGAACAAGCTATGTTCCGCTCTCGGAATCTGTCCCCTCATCAGCAGGCGGGGCCACGGGAATATCTTCGCCATAATCATTTAATGGCTTCATTTTCAAAGTGACCAAGGTCTTGCCATTTTGCGTTCCTACAATCTGTTCTGAGACGTAACCTTCACCGTCTACCGCAATCTCTACTTTTAGTAGAGTTAGAATTTCAAGTGCATCACGCAGGGATTCCCCTTTTAAATCTGGAATGGTAGGCTGAGCCCCCTGCGGACTTAATAAATAGATCCGTTGCCCTGTAGCAAGCTTAGTACCTGCCTCAGGATATTGACTCTCTACAGTAGATCCTTCACCGACCACTACATAATCGAAGCCTTGATCCAAAAGTGCTTCTCTTGCTTCCTTCATCGTCTTGTCTGTTAGATCTGGTGTAGTCCGAAGTGCGACTGTTTCAGTCTTAGCCGGCTTTTTACTGCTGCTATCACTAGCCTCAGACGCCAGCTTAGGTACTCCCATGTATTGCAGAGACTGGGATACAATCTCTTTAAATACTGGAGCAGCTGCCTTACCGCCGCCAACCTCAACGTTCGGTTCGTCAATAATGACAATAACAGCGATCTTTGGATCATCAACAGGAGCATAACCAATAAAGGAGACAAGTACTTTGGATTTCACATAATCCTTACCTTCAACCTTGATAGCCGTTCCTGTCTTACCTGCCACGCGATAGCCGTCAATATAAGCGTTGCGGCCTGTTCCTTTTACTTGGTCAGCAACAACCTGCTCCAAATATTCACCCGTTTTCTTGGCGCTTTCCTCATCAATCACCTGACGCACTACACTAGGCTGAGTAACCTTTGTCTCACCAGTGTTAGGGTTTGTGACCTCCTTAACTACATACGGAGTCATCAACTTCCCCCCATTAGCTATAGCAGATACGGCAACTAGCTGTTGAAGTGGGGTTACTAGCACTTTACCGTGTCCATATGCGAGTGTCGCAATTTCTATAGGACGTCCAAGGTTAGGGTTAACTACCCCGCTTACTTCTCCTGGCAGATCGATTCCCGTTTTCTCATTGAAGCCAAAATCATTGATATACTGTAATAGCTTGTCCTGTCCGAGCATTTCATATAGCTTAACGAATAGAACGTTACTAGAACGTTTCACACCTTCAAGAAAACTGATTTGCCCCCATCCAGCATGATTAATATCATGCAGTGCTTTACTATATCCCTTTATCCGGATGGACCCGGACAAAAATGTCGCAACAGGATCAAAAAGCTTCTCTTCTACTGCGGCGGCAAGCGTTACAATTTTGAAAGTGGAACCAGGCTCGTATTTAGATTTAATAGCATGATTATAGAATCCCGCCCCATCGGCCCCGGTCTTCCAAAATTCATTTGGATTATAGGTAGGCATATTGGCTAATCCCAAAATCTCCATCGTGTTCGGATCAGCAGCAATGACACTCATACTTTTTGGCTTATATTGCGCATACGCCTTTTGCATGGCCTCTTCTATATAATGCTGGATCGTACTATCGATTGTAAGCTTGAAATTACTTCCATTTACTACTGGCTTATAGGTGTCTTGTGAATCCGGCAATTTTACCCCTTGACCGTCACTTTGATAAAGCAGCTTGCCATCGGCACCCTTAAGCTCCGTATCAAAGTATTTTTCCAGTCCCATGATAGCATTGCCGTCCCTATCTGTATAACCTAAGATATGTGCAGCTAATTCATCTTTTGGATAATATCGTTTCTGCTCTCTAACAAGCCCAATACCGGTCTCTTGAATTTTATGTTCTTTACCTAGGGCTACATAAAATTCTTTCACCTTATCGGCAAGCTCCTGATCAATCTTCCAGCCTTCATTACGAATCTCACGGTTCTTGAGGTAAGCACCCGTCTTTTCGTCCTTGGCTTCAACCAGCTTACGCAGCTCATCCTCTGGTTTGCCGAGCAATTCGTGTAATCCTGTGATGACCTCTTCCCCGATGCCTTGTTGTTGAATCACTTCAGGATTCACCACCACGGTATAAGCAGGGACATCGCTAGCGAGCACACTCCCGTTACGGTCAGAAATCGTACCTCGCTCCGCTTTGATAGTTGAGGAATGCGCCCAAAGTGTGGCGGCCTTTTCCTGCCATTCCTCACCTTGCATAACTTGAATCCAGAACACTCTAACGATCAAAACAAGAAAAAAGAGGGTAATACACCCTCCTATAAACAGCGTGCGAAGTTTTATTCTTTTCAGCATAAGCGAACCTCACAACTTTTTTTATTGCGATCTTGCCAATCGCTCACTAATTATCACCTGGAGTCGTTGCCGAGCTTGCCGGAATATAGATTGTTGCATTCTCATCCGGGGACACATAACCAAGATCCCGTGCTTTTTGGGCGACTTTCTGCTCTAGATTCTGCTTTTCCATCTGATACGTAGAAATCTGCTTCTTGGCTGTTGCAATATCCTGATCTAATTTCTGAGCCTGCAAGTTCAAATCATAAATTTGGACGTAACGTGAAATCAGGGTGATCGCCACCAGAACGCATACTCCTAGCGTCAGCATATACAAAAGTTTCTCTTGCAGCGGAAGTACTCTTCGTCTGGTAACTACTTTTGTCTTCTCGCGGTAAAGGGGGTTTACCTCTTCTTTTCTTTTGGGCTGAACTGCTAAATTGCCGCGGGTATAGGCCATCTCTGACTCTCCTTTATCGTCAATTACAATTTTTCTGCAATGCGCAGCTTAGCTGAGCGGGCTCGGGTATTAAGCTCAAGCTCTTCTTCAGAAGGCACAAGCGGTTTACGATTGATTAACTTAAGCGTGCCTTTCGCGCCGCATACGCAAAACGGAAAGTCAGGCGGGCATGTACATCTGCTTAAATAGCTGCTAAAAATTTGCTTGCAAATTCGGTCTTCGAGCGAATGAAAGGTGATGACGGATACTCTGCCTCCTGGTGCAAGGCAACGTACTGCACTATGTAGCCCTTCTTCAAAAGCACCCAATTCGTCATTCACAGCAATCCTTAATCCTTGAAAGCTACGTTTAGCGGGATGCCCTCCTGTTCTTCGAGCAGCTGCCGGGATACCTTCCTTGATCAGTTCTGCTAATTCTCCTGTTGTCTCAATAGGAGCTTCTTCTCTTCTGTCTACAATTTTTCTAGCGATTCTCCGCGAGAATTTCTCTTCTCCATATTGGAAAAGAAGACGGGCAATCTCCTGCTCGGACCATGTATTCACAATTTCAGCAGCCGTCAAAAGTGCTGACTGATCCATGCGCATGTCCAGCGGAGCATCATGATTGTAACTAAAGCCTCGTTCCCCTTCGTCAAACTGGGGAGAGGATACGCCAAGATCAAAGAGCACTCCATCTACTTGGGGAATACCATCTGTTTGTGGCACAAAGGGCACATCCTTAAGTACACTCTCCAGATCACGGAAGTTAGTCTTAATAGTCACAACCTTGTCTCCGTATTCCGCTAATCTTTCTTTGGCGTTCTCCAAAGCCCAATCATCTTGATCCAAACAGATTAAACGGCCTTCGCCGCTAAGCTTGGAAGCGATAAGTGAGCTGTGACCCGCTCCACCGAGAGTGCAATCTACATAGATTCCGTCTTTTTTGATGTGCAGCCCTTCTGTCGCTTCTTCCTTAAGCACCGTGATGTGGTGAAACAAGCTGCATCCCTCCAGGACAGTATTCGTTATTGTGTTTTATAGATCAAAATTGAAATCCACCAATTTCTCAGCGATTTCGTTGAACGATTCCTCGGACTGTTCGAAGTACTGTTCCCAAAGCTCTTTGTTCCAGATTTCCACCCGGTTCGAAACGCCCAGAATGACACAGTCTTTGTCCAGTTTGGCATACTGCCGTAAATTGGCCGGCAGATTTACCCTTCCCTGCTTATCCCAAACACATTCAGTTGCACCTGAGAAAAAAAAGCGGCTAAATGCGCGGGCATCTGATTTCATCAGCGAAAGGCTTTTAAGCTTTTGTTCCATGATTGCCCATTCTTCCATGGGATAAACAAACAGGCAGGAGTCTAGGCCGCGGGTCGTCACGAAGGAGGTTCCGAGCAATTCACGGAGTTTAGCCGGAATAATGATTCGGCCTTTGTCGTCAATGCTGTGTTGATACTCTCCCATGAACATCCTTTTTCCCACCCCTAATCCCTGAATCCCCACTTTACCCCACTTTTCACCACTTAAGCATAATAGATTCGCCATTAAAAATCAAAAACCTTTTTCTGGCCAAGGAAATTTTTCCTAAATCAGATAGCTCGTTTCCCGAAAAACATTTCTCCACAGAAAAAAGCCATACAATCGGAATCTTGTCCGTTGCATGGCTTTGTTAAAAAAGTTGCTTCAGTTCAAGGTACACTGGTTAATACACTTTATTGTTATGCGTTCGGTTATTAATCGTTCAAATTCCAGCTGTCCAAATAATCCACTTGTGCCGGAGTGAGGCTATCGATGTTAATGCCCAGACTTTCCAGCTTATAACGTGCTACTTGCTCATCCAGCTCATAAGGAACATTTTCAACTTTTACGCCAATGCTCTTATAATTATCATTTACATATTTCAGCGACAGCGCCTGGAGTGCAAAGGTTGTATCCATAATTTCAGCAGGGTGACCATCAGCAGCACCCAGATTTACAAGTCTGCCTTCGGCAAGCAGATATAATTTACGTCCGTCACGAAGCTGGTACTCTTCGATATTTTTGCGAACGGTACGTTGGGATACGGATCTTTCCGACAGCTCAGGCTTATTCACTTCAACGTCGAAATGGCCCGCGTTGCACATGATTGCTCCATCCTTCATCACATCATAATGTTCACCGCGAATTACATAACGGTTACCAGTTACTGTAACGAAGAAATCACCAACCTTAGCTGCTTCCAGCATTGGCATTACTTCAAAACCGTCCATATGTGCTTCAACGGCTTTAATCGCATCAACTTCTGTGACAACCACTTTTGCTCCAAGTCCTTTGGCGCGCATGGCAACACCTTTACCACACCAGCCATAACCGACAACAACTACTGTTTTGCCCGCTACGATAAGGTTGGTTGTGCGAATAATTCCATCCCATGCCGATTGGCCAGTGCCATAACGGTTATCAAACAAATATTTGCAGTAGGCATCATTAACCGCGACCATTGGGAACTTCAATACGCCTTGCTTTTGCAGAGCTTTTAGACGAATAATCCCGGTAGTTGTTTCTTCAGCACCCCCGCGAATATTCTCCATCAGATCAGGACGCTCCGAATGCAGCAATGTAGCAAAATCCCCACCGTCATCAATAATCAAGTCCGGTTTGCTCTCCAGTGCTTTGATATTAAGGGCTTTAAATTCTTCAGGAGACGGATTGTATTTAGCAAATACTGTGATTCCATCCTCCACAAGCGCTGCACATACATCATCCTGTGTAGATAGTGGATTCGAACCTGTAATGGTTACATCTGCACCACCAGCTTTGACAACCTTCGCCAAATAAGCGGTTTTAGCTTCCAAATGCAATGTAATCGATACTTTCAGACCTTTAAATGGCTGTTCTGCTTCAAACTGCTCACGAATACGGTTCAGTACCGGCATATGCTGGCGAACCCAGTCGATTTTCAAATGCCCTTCCGGTGCGAGTGACATATCAGCCACGATACTATTTTGTTTAGATGAACTCATTATGAAACCTCCTAAAATTTTTATGGGAAATTACTCCAGTGATCTGCTTCGTACAAAACTCACTTCGTAAGCATAAGCTTAGTTTTATGAAGCGATACTTCCATTACATATAAATGATGCGATGTGTTCCACTGTAATCCGGTTCAACCGTCATTAACTCATCCAGCCAAGCAAGTCCGTACCGGTTCAAGTAATACATGATATTGTACACTCTTTCCTGCAGTTTACCCAGTGGCATTAACGACAGCTCGATTCGCTCCCATTGCCGGATTGCAGCTTCGTTCTGTTTTGCCATTGCATCTTGGGCTTTCGCCTGTAAAAAAGTAATCTGATCTAGAATCTTCTCTTTATTGTTATTCCCCAGCTTAAGCAGACCGGCCTGAACCGTTCCAAGCTGCTCAATCAGCGGTTCGTACATGGCGGCGAATGAGGTCTTGGTTTCTTCAAAACGACGTTCAATCCCCAGCTCATCCTGTGCGGCCAGCCATTCATGTCTTTTATGATCCAGTCCTTGTCTTACATCCTCAAAGCTAAGTTGATATTTATCCATATGCTTGTGCAGCGTACCTTCTACGACAGTAAAAGACATTCTAGGGATAATTAACGGCATTTCTCCCCCAATGGTCTCAAACGCACGACGCGGAATGGCCCAGTAAGCAATCTCACCTTGACCCAGCACCGTTGCCAGAACAGGCAACACATAATCCTGCATAAGTGGACGTGTCAGCACATTATTGCTAAAGCGTTCCGGATGTGCCTGCACCTCCTCAAGTAATTCATCACGGGAAAAGGATACCTGACCCTTGCGATCCGTAAAGATTCCGTCCTTCTTGTGAAGCAGAAGCCGTGTACCTTCATGAATATAAAAGAGGTTGGCATTGCCAGCTGTAACATCAGCCTGAAGCTCATATCCGGCGCCCACAATATCAGAAGCAGAATTCATATACGCTGTTTCCAGTGCATCATTCTGCATAATTAGCGAAGTGAAAAATGGCTGTTCTAACTTACGTAAGTTGGGATCAGCAGAATCAAGCAGAATTAGACCAAATTTACCAAATAATGAACCCATCAGCTTGGCAAATGCATCCGTCATACTATCTGCTCTAAAAGAAGAAGTGCGAATGAATTCCATAATCTGCGGCTTAAAGTCGCTTTCCTGAAGCAGACCGTCTAACTGTTCCACTACCTGCTGCCAGCTTTCCTCTTCTACACGAATATCACTTACTGAGGAGCGTTTCTCTTCTGACTTTTCTATCTTAATCTTAGTAATCTCCTGCGTACGATTCAGTACATACGTATGATTCACTTCATCCCAGTCATGATCTTCACCTGCAATCCAGAATAAAGGAACTACTGGTCGGCCGAGTTGTTCAGCTGCTTCTTTTGCCGCCATAATGGTAGTTGCAGCTTTATATACCACTAACAGGGGTCCAGTAAATAGTCCGCTTTGCTGCCCACCTGTCACCACTAATGTCCCCGGCTGCTCTAAGAGCGCCAGCGAAGCCATCACCGCATCATGCGAGTTATGCTTTTCATTATATTGACGCAGACACTCAGCAATCTGAGTCCGGTCGGCACGAAGGCTTTCTCTGCCGTCTAGCCACTCTGCCCTTCTACTTCTACTTTCTTTATTGCGGAAATCCCCACCGTACAAATGACTAACCTTTTCAAAATGATCTATATAGTCGCGCGAGAGTGCAGATCCACCCTTGAGCGGTTCCGTTACAATATTCATTTGCTAGTGCCTCCAGTTCTACTAAGCAGTTATATGTAAATCCAAGTTCGTAAAAACTCTCTATGATTGTATCCAAAGTCAGGAGCCGCGTCAAAGTAAAACATGTCTTGATATCAGCAACACAGGTACAGCCAACTGTTCAATTATACTATAAATTCATTAAATAATATCCTAAATACATACAAGAGGCGAGAGCATAATGCTCCCGCCTTTGAAAACCTAAGTATAAATTATGCGAATTTTTTGCTGACAAAGTGGCCTTTAGATACTTCTACTAATTCAAAGTCACTGTCATTGGTCTTATCGTTAGCAGAATAAATAGGGCTGCCAAGCTCATCATGCAAGTGAATACGTTTTTTGTTGACTTCAATTTCCGGATCCGGAACTGGAATAGCCGACAATAGGGATTTAGTATAAGGGTGGATAGGATTTGCATACAGCTCTTCACTTTCCGCCAACTCAACCATTTTACCCAAGTACATAACTGCTACGCGATCACTGATATGTTTAACCATGGACAGATCATGCGCGATGAAAAGATAAGTCAATCCAAGACGATCTTGCAATTCTTTAAGCAAGTTAACGACCTGAGCTTGAATGGATACGTCAAGTGCGGAAATCGGCTCATCACAAACGATGAACTTAGGATTAACCGCTAACGAACGGGCAATCCCGATACGTTGACGTTGTCCACCGGAGAATTCATGCGGATAACGGGTTGCATGGTCATGGTTAAGACCAACCATATCCAGCAGTTCTTCAATCCGTTTCTTACGTTCTGCACGGCTGCCAGCCATTCCGTGAATGTCCAGTGCCTCGCCAATGATATCAGAAACCGTAAACCGCGGGTTAAGCGATGCGTACGGATCTTGGAAAATCATTTGCATGTCACGGCGCATAGCCTTCATTTGATTTCCAGGCAATTTATAAATGTCTGTACCATTATATTTCACACTTCCAGCAGTTGGCTCATACAAGCGAAGAATCGTACGTCCAGCAGTAGTCTTACCACAACCGGACTCACCTACCATCCCAAGTGTCTCGCCCTCACGGATCGTGAAGTTAATATTATCAACAGCCTTAAGAACCTTACCTTTACCTACATTAAAATATTTCTTAAGACCTTCTACCTCTATTAGGTTCTTACTCAAGAGTACTGCACCTCCTTGGCCATCGAATGCAGATTCCAGCAACGCGCCATATGCGTTTCGCTGAATTCTGTGGCGCCGGGATCGATTTGTTCGCACACATGCATCGCTTCATTGCAACGAGCAGTGAACGGACAGCCGATCGGCGGCTTGATCAGATCTGGCGGTGTGCCGATGATCGGAATAAGCGGCTCGCCTTTCTTTTGGTCCAGACGCGGCATTGAGCGCAGCAGACCTTTGGTGTATGGATGTTGTGGATTTTTAAAGATTTCCCATCTTGTTCCGGTCTCCACAACCTCACCTGCATACATTACAATCACCCGATCACACATGCCAGCAACTACGCCCAGATCATGTGTAATCAGAATAATGGAGGTACCTAGTTTTTGCTGCATCTCTCTCATAACTTCCATGATCTGCGCCTGAATGGTTACATCTAGAGCTGTTGTAGGCTCATCTGCTATCAGCAAAGCCGGACGGCAAGCTAACGCGATTGCGATCATTACACGCTGGCGCATACCGCCTGAGAATTCGTGGGGATATTGGTTAAAGCGAGCCTCCGCATTTTTGATGCCTACTAATTTCAACATCTCCATACCTTGCTTTTTCGCTTCGGCCGCTGACATTTTCTGATGTTTAATCAAAACTTCAGTGATCTGTTTGCCCACTTTGATGGTTGGGTTCAGAGAAGTCATCGGGTCTTGAAAAATCATGCCAATATCTTTACCGCGAATAGATTCCATTTCTTTCATGCTTTTGTCTAGCAGATTCTGTCCTTGAAAAATAATTTCTCCCTTTTTCACTTTAGAAGGTGGAGAAGGGATCAACCGCATAATCGATTGAGCAGTTACACTCTTACCGCTGCCGGACTCGCCGACGATGGCAACCGTTTCGCCTTTGCCAATTTCAAAATTCATACCACGGACAGCTTGTACTTCTCCGCCCTTAACAAAAAAGGAAATATGCAAATCTTTGACTTGTAAAATAGGTTCCATCCATATTCCTCCTATTTCTTCAGCTTAGGATCAAGCGCGTCACGAAGACCATCACCGAAAATGTTGAAAGAAAGCATTGTTAAGCTGATTAGGATCGCAGGGAACAAGAAGCGCCATGGATAGTACAACCAGCCGGTGAGTGAGTCATTGATCATCGATCCAAGTGAAGCAACAGGAGCTTGTACACCAAGACCCAAGAAGCTTAGGAAGGCCTCAGCAAAGATAGCATTTGGTACAGACAGTGTAATGGTTACGATAATCGGACCAACCGCATTCGGCAGAAGGTGCTTGAACAACAGTCTCGCAGAACCAGCACCCATGGAACGGGAGGCCAATACGAATTCACGATTCTTGAGCTGCATAATTTCTCCACGCACAATCCACGACATCGTAATCCAGCCTGTAATGGTTAGAGCTAGGATGATTGTTCCAAGACTTGGCTCAAGAACGACCAAGAGCAAGATTACAACCAGCAAATAAGGAATAGAATACAAAATTTCAGAGAATTTATTCATAATATTATCTACACGGCCGCCGAAGAAGCCCATAATGCCTCCGTAGATAACACCGATGAACAAGTCGATGGCTGCCGCAGCAAGACCAACGATCAAGGAAATCCGTGCACCGTACCAAGTACGAACAAAGATATCACGACCAAGATCATCCGTTCCAAACCAGTGATCGGAGGAAGGGGGCTTATTGGTGCTCATCAAATCATTAGAATAATAGTTATATTTCGAGATAAAAGGTGCAAAAATCGCTGCAAGTACAATCAAACCCAGGATACCGAGCGCAGTCATCGCCATTTTATTTTGACGCAACCGTTGCCAAGAGTCTTTCCAAGCAGAGAGACTCTCACGCTGGATAACTTCGGCTTCTTTTTCATCTACACCGACTTTTTGAAAATCTTCCGGTTTTAGATTTAGCAAGTTATTTTCAGTAGCCACTATTTAGCCCTCCTTTCCTCCACTTAATTTCATACGTGGGTCAATTAATACATAAGCAATATCCGTAATAAAGCGGGCAACCATGAGTAATACACCATAGAAAATGGTTATCCCCATAATAACGGTATAGTCACGGACACCAATCGCTTCCACGAACTGTTTACCAATACCCCCAACACCAAAGATCTGCTCGATAACAACCGAACCAGTTACGATGTTAGCTGTCATTGGACCCATATAAGTAACAACAGGTAGAATTCCGTTACGAAGTACATGGCGGCTCAGAATAGCCATCCAGCTCAATCCCTTTGCTTTAGCCGTTTTGATATAATCCGCATTCAAAACTTCAAGCATACTTGAACGGGTCAAGCGGGCGATAAAGGCGATCGGCTGTGCCGAGAGCGCGGCCACGGGTAAGAAATAATAGATCGGCCCTTTAAAACCTGAAACCGGTACCCAACCCAGTTTGAAAGCAAATACATACTGCAGTAATGACGCGACTACAAAGCTCGGAACCGCAATCCCCAGAACTGCCAGCACCATAGCTGCGCTGTCAATAAACTTTCTGTGATAGAGTGCCGCCAACATGCCGAGAAATACTCCGACAATAACCGCCACAACGATTGCGACGAGTCCCAGCTTCAGCGACGCTGAAAAGGTTTGACTGATCAAATGTGATACATCTTGATTTAGGCGTTTCATTGAGACACCTAGGTCACCTTGGATAATATCACCTAAATACTTAAAATACTGATGAGAGAGCGGCTTGTCCAGACCATATTGTTCCATCAGACGTGCTTTAATTTCTGGCGGTACCTTCTTTTCAGAAGTAAACGGATCCCCCGGAATAGCTTTCATCAAGAAAAAGGTAGCTGAAATCAATACAAATAGAGAAACCAACATATAGAAAAACTTATTTGCGACATAACGAACCATCCCCATCACACCTCCTCCGACAATTTTTGATACACATAATAATGATTTTATGAAAAAAACGGATTTTTGTCTATTTTCTATATATGTTATTAATAACATTAATTAACAAATAGACAGGAATACAAAAAAAAGGGATATATATGGAATTCCACATATATATCCCGAAGTATTCTGCAACTTCAGTCAACTAACTATTCTGTTGTAATTACTAAAGCAATATCTTAGTGCTCAAGCAAGTATCCGCGAGTCAAGTCAATTGCACCACTAAAGTCAAGAGTAACACCTTTAAGGTACTCTTTAGTCAGGGAGTTGTTAGTGTAGTAGTACAAAGGAATCAGAACCATATCTTGCTCAATGAGCAATTTCTCAGCTGCAGCAAACTTTTCTTGACGTACTGCCAAGTCAGTGCTTGTTTTAGCTTCGCTGATCAATTTGTCATACTCAGGGTTAGCGTAACCAGTATCATTGTTACCGCCACCTGTTACCCACATATCAAGGAAAGTCATTGGATCATTGTAATCCGCAGTCCAACCAGCACGAGCAACTTGGTAGTTCAGGTTTTGACGGTTTTCAATAAATACAGCCCACTCTTGGTTAACGGTTTGTACGTCGATACCAAGATTGTTTTTCCACATATCAGCAATCGCCAAAGCGATTTTCTTGTGACCTTCACTTGTGTTGTAAGTCAGGGAGAATGTAGGCAGTTTATCCATACCTTCTTCTTTCAGACCTTCAGCAAGCAATGTTTTAGCTTGTTCTAGATCTTCAGTGAAGTAGCTATCTTTAACTGCTGTACGGTATTCACCATCAGCACCAGCGATACCCGGAGGTACATAACCGTAGGCTGGGAATTGTCCACCTTGTACTACATTGTCAATCAAAGCTTGACGGTTAATGGACATTGCAAGAGCCTTACGGATTTTAGCGTTTGTGAAAGGTTTTTCAGTGATATTGAATTCGTAGTAGTATACGGAAGCAATACCTTTACGGCTGAATTCGTTAGGAAGTTCTTTTTGCACGATTGGAATTTGTTCTGATGGAATTTCACCAGTTGGTCCACCGGCACGATCGTATTCACCGTTCTTGTAGCTGAGCAGCTCAGTTGCACCGCTGTTTACAAGGGAGAAGTCGATTTTGTTAAGTTTAATGGAATCTTTATCCCAATATTTATCGTTTTTAGTTACAACAAGTGTTTGACCTGTAGTCCACTCAGTAAGAGTGAAAGCACCGTTAACGATCATAGTATCTTTGCTTGTTGCCCATTTAGGATTACTCTCAATGGATTTGTGTACAGGGTAATAAGTGTAGAAGGAAAGCAATCCAAGGAAGTAAGGAGTTGGGGCTTCAAGAGTAACTTCAAGAGTTTTCTCATCAACCGCTTTGACACCTACTTGACTGAAATCGGTAATTTCCTTGTTGTAGAACTTTTGAGCATTTTTGATGTAGTACAATTGATAAGCGTAAGGTGCAGCGGATGCAGCAGCAGGATCGAGCACGCGTTTCCAAGCGCGAACGAAGTCTTCTGTTGTTACAGGATCGCCATTACTCCATTGTGAATCACGGAGTTTGAAAGTATATACCAGACCGTCAGCGGAAACTTTCCAGCTTTCAGCAACACCTGGTTCAGCTTGACCAGATTCAGCATTCATGCGAGTCAGACCTTCGTACATTGTTGTCAGGACAGTGTGAGCTTGGCTATCTTGAGCCAATCCTGGGTCAAATGTTGGAGGCTCAGAACTAAGGTTAATTCTCAATGTTTGGTCAGCAGCCAATTTTTCTTCTGTAGCTGCATTACCAGTTGCCGTGTTACCAGTGTTAGCATTGTTACCTTTATTGCCGCTGTTTGCATTGTTTCCGCCGCAGCCAGCAAGCACTGTGCCGATAACAAGTACTAATGCAATCATTAGCAATAGACTTTTACTCTTCTTCATCTAGCAGTTCCCCCTAAATAGAATGTGGTATATGGTTTATGATTATACAACCAGTGGTCAAAAAAATCTAGTGCAATGTTTTCAGAAAATATTTTTTTTTTAAAACTTTAAACTTTTGTGACGTTGACGCTTCACCGAAGCAGTGGAACGTTACATCGCTTGTGATATGTAGGTAATTAGCCCAACAAACATAAATAATAAATATCCGAAGCTCATAAAAAAGAACGAAAGTCTCCAAACTGCCCGAAATAACCGCTTCCCATCTACCTTTCCTTTCATCCGATTTTGAGCTCCGCCAATCAGTCCAGCGGATATTAATACAATAATTAGTATAAGGTAAAACCCAAAACCGGAATTAAAGATGTTATTAAACAATGCGGAGACCGACAATAATAAAAAAAATGTGGTCACGTCCATAGCGAGCATAAAAGTTTTCTTTTTATCTTTTTTTAAGCCCTTTCCAATGAAAAAAACAATCAAAAACGGCACAATCGGAATAACGCTTAAAGTAATAACCGAATCCATCAGCAGTCCCATAGCTTCACCTCTCCCCAGAGATCATACCCCAATACCTTCTACTAATTGGCAGAGCCAGCGATTTAATGGTGCCGACACTCCAGATCGTTCTGCCATTTCTACAAGACTTCCATTGATCCAACGAATTTCTGTGGTTCTTGAAGCAAGTACATCTGCCAGCATAGATGAAATATTGCCAGACGTTAACCGGCACACCTGAAGGATGTTATCCCAAGCATCCTTATCATAAGTAATTTCACAGAAATCATACACCATTATTGCTTCTTCAAAAACTTCCTTCATTAATTGGAGGCGTTGCTCTGAAGACAACAGCTCCCCATTTGGAATACGCCAAATCGCCGTGAGTGGATTAATAACGGCATTGATCAAGAGCTTCCGGTAAATCATGGTATCCACTTCATTCGACAAAAAGGCTGCGAATCCTGCCATTATGAGAACTTCTATTAAATTATTCGCTTTTAAATCATTATGTATGCTATGAGCTTGTCCATCCCCTAAGCTCCATTTTCCTATCCACACCTCCCCTGCTCCTGCATGAATGACCTCAGTTAAGGATTTGCGCTTCGCAGCCTCCGTAGTCACAGCTACATATAAATTGGCGTTTGGCAACAAGCCTCCTAACATCTCCATATGTCCTGTACCATTCTGAAAACAAATCATATGTACTTGCTCTTCCTTAAGTAGGGATAGAAATTCAGGCAAATCATTATGTAGAGTATTCTGTTTAACCGTCACCACGATCCAATCACTCGGCTCTTCTAGATAAGCACTAGCGAACTCCCCTATTGGCGCGGATACAAACTGATCTTCCGAAATTGTTATCGGCTCGCGTCCATCCTCGTAGGTAACCGTTAAGCCATCACGCCCTAATCGTTGGCATTGTTCTATCCCTCGGCACCACAGCCTCACATCATTTCCGGCTTGGATCAGTCTCCCTGCCAGCAGCAGCCCGAGTGAACCTGCACCAATTATATCAATTTTCATATAACCCTCCTGCTGATCTTAAGCACAATTTTTCTAAGTATACCAAAAACCCCGCAAGTGGTGCTTAAAAAGCAGACCACTTGCGGGATTGTTAGTTAACCTATCGTTCATTCAATGCGTTCTAAATTTCCGTTACCATCCATTTTGAAACGAGTCTTCATTTCTTCTTCTTCTTCATTTAAGAAAGCAAGCCTGCGAGCACGATCCATAATCTGAATTAAAGCTTTGTAATCATCGTTGACTACCCGGTAGTCGCTTTGAGCAAGATTAACCTCTTTAGACAACCGCTCATTCTCAGATCGTAATTCTGTTAATTCATCTTCCTTCTCGCGCAGGTCTCTTTCCAGCATTTTCAGCTGACGTCCTGCTTCCTGGATCGTACCCTTCCATTGTCTTAAGAAACGAATGACCGCATCAATGGATAATGTGTTTTCACTTAATCCCTCACCGCGCCCAAATTCCTCATCGACATCACCCAGAATGAGACCAGCTACTTGCGCTCCTCTTACTGACGGCTGCTTTTTCAGGTAGCTACGCTTTTGACGTTGCCCTTTAGCAATACCGATGGCACCTTCATAACTTTTCCGAACACAACTGTTCCAGCGGAATCCGCAAGCGGCCGAAGTTCTGCCGATTTTTTCACCCACCTCTTCAAAAGCGGCAAGCTGTGTGCTGCCCTCCCGAATGTGTCGCAAAGTTACTTCTGCCAATATTAGATCATCTTCTGCACTCCAAGCGTCCTGTCTAACGGCTGTCATAAAGCCAAACCTCCTAACAACGTCATGAAATAACCATCTCCATAACCGGCAGTTCTGCCGGGTAGTGAATAGGGATAAAAGCTGCTTACTCCATTTCTATGCTTCTCATAGAGTTCATAGAATCTATTTGATACTAATTTGTATTTCCATTATCTGCGTACATCATACGCATAAAACTATAAATTCTCTTTTTTAAAGCACTAATCACTCAGGTCAATTATAAAAATCACATTTTTTGAAGATTAGTGCATTTTTTTCAATGAATTCGTTTACACATAATTATGTTGAGGGTATAATAAATCGAAGGAATATTCGTGAGATACATACTGGAAGGGGGACTCTCTCTTGGACCGCATGTTTCGGGTATTAGGTTTTTTCACATTAGCTATTGGATTGATGGCTTTCGCCGGAGGTCTAACAGAAATGGCCTTGCTTTTCTTTTTACAAACTGCATTTTTCGTAATACTTGGCTATATGAAATTTACTGAAAAAACTTATGTTCTTCTCTTCTGGGCATACATGATTCTGACTTTCACCGGATTTAGTTATTGGACGATCTTTCAAATGGGTCTTCCACTATAAATTGCAGTACTCTTTTGGAGCGGATGAGGTCCTTATCTTATAAGGATCACTTCCGTTTTTTTGTTTGTATGCTATTTTAGAAGGGTTAAACATATTATTAGTACATACATATATCATTTCAAAAAAAGGTGGTGGTGTGGTGCGCTCCCGCAATTTACAAAGCCGCATGATTGCAACCATACTAATTCTCTTCTGCTGTACTTTGTTTCCGTTACAACCTGTGAAGTACTTGTCTGCCGACCCTAGCGGTGATTTTTTCAACTCTGCTATACCAGATAATGAAGAAACCCGTAAACTACTTGAACAGACCTTGTCTTCTGCAGAAATTGAACGTGAAATCATCAAGATAACAGCCGAACAAAAAGCGCTTGAGCAAAAGGTAGAAAGCCTGAACAGACAAGCTACCCAGAAAAAAACAGCCATTGCGGACCAACAGGAACGGGCAGGTGCAGTTGTGCGTTCTTATTATATGGGGGATAGAGATAATCTTCTGGCCGCGTTTTTTTCAGCAAAAAGTATCAGCAGATTCCTGGCTCTGTTCGATTATTATGAGATTATTATTGGAAATGACCGCGATATTCTCTCACAATATGAAGAACAATATAAGGATTTGAAGGCTACCCTTCAGACTGCGAAGCGAAACTCGGAAGAGCTCGCCCGATTGCGTACGGCTCTGGAGGAACAGCAAGTTCGGGTAAACGCGCTCAACAAGGATATTGAGGGTGGGATTAAAAATAGCAGCGATCCTGAAAATATGAGTACTCTACTTAAAGAATTCACATTATATTGGGAGAATATCGGCCTGCACGAGGTAAAAACTTATTTCAAGGCGTTATCCTCCGCAATGAATAAACTACCACAGTTTGTTCAGAATCGAGAGGGTGTACTGACTCGAAAAGGAATGACTTATGAGCTAAACCTGAAGGAAGAGGATCTGAATGAATTTTTGCAATCGCAGAATTCGCTGTTTAAAGACTTCGCCTTTCATTTCAATGACGGATCGATTACTGCCACTGGAAAAAGCGGAGTGCTAGCCCTTTCACTGACCGGTCACTATACCATTCAGGAAGAACCGATCAACGGCCTTATATTCCAAGTCGATCATATTGTATTTAACGGTCTTGAATTGCCTGACACAACAAGAAAAACGTTGGAAGAAGAATTTGACTTAGGCTTTTATCCAGGCAAAATAGTATCTTTCCTTCGTGCCACGGCAGTAGATAGCCAAGAGGGCGTCTTGCATGTTAAGCTTTCCATTTCATTTTAGGCCTTCTTTTAGAAATTCTTTGTAGCCTTCCGCATCTATCTGCCCTGTTAATAGTAACGATACAGCTTCAACAACCTTACTCCAGCCGCCCTGTGACTCATCCTCCGGGGCGGTTTCTTCTGTCAGCAATAGCTCAACATCGAAGGGAAGCTTGTATTTAAAAGCATGCTCCGAACGATAAAGAACATCAAGCGCCGGCAAGCTCCCCGTATTCTCCAACCAATCCAGCTGAGCATCCTCTGAGGTGATAAAGGTCAGCCAATTCACAGCTTCCTTTGGACTTTGAGATTGAGCTGGAAGGGCAAAAGATCGACTGTAACAGGATTCAAACCCACCCCCATTATTAGCAGTCAGGGCCGGTACAGCAGCAAGGGATGAATTTCCATGCTTCTGCCACTCGGATAACGGTAATGAAGCAACGGCGACACTACCTCCTTGTAGCATATCCCAGACATCTTTATTGTAGCGGCTGGTGAGATAAAAATAACTGCGGGCGTTCTGAGTCCAATTCAACACCTCTTGGTTATCTGCTAACAAGCTGCTATTCATGCTCTCCATTACCGCTGACAATCCATAAGGATTACGGGTATCCATCGCGAGTAAATATTTCCCTTGCTCTTTAAGCACATTCTGAAGCAGGATATTCCACTCTTCGAGGCTTTTGGGTAATGCATTAAAACCCAGCTCCGCCAGCCGTTGTGGGGAATAAACAAGCACGTAAGGATCTATATCTAACGGGACTCCCCAATTATATCCATTCCACTGCATCCAGGGGATCAACTGTGTTAACGGTGCACTCCCCGGAACGCTCTGATACACATCCATCGGCAATAAATATCCACGTGTGGCCCAGTCCAGAATGCTTCGTCCATCTGCCATGACTATATCCGGGCTGTCCCCGATCGTTAAATCATGCTTCAATACCTCATCGGCATCCTCCATATCCACATTGCTTAAAATAACCTTTACTCCACTTTCTAAGGTATAACGGTTGCTAAGGAGCTCCAGTTCACTAAATTCTTCGCTATTTAACGATACTCTTATGTGTAAGCTATCTATAGTTCCCTCATCTCCGGAAGAGGGATGGGTCGACTGACTTTGTGGTCTTTTCATAGGACGTGGATCGTTACTGGTACTCAATTCCATACTGGGCGACAGGCTTGTCAGCGATAGTAGTAAAATTGCAAAAAGCAGCCAATAATTTTTGCGTTTCAGCACGATTTCCCACCTTCCCTTTTGATTGGTCTCCCCTATTTTACCAAACCCTCCGGTGCTTGTCTTTAGTTTGTGAAACCGTTCTCTTTCTATTATATGGGTGAAACGCCAGAGGCATTAAAAATAGGAAGGTGATCTGACCGCCATTACAAGAAAGCTTTGGACTTCCGATCACTGTTATCCTCAGATTTCCTGATCTAATTACCGCATCATGCGGTTAAAATCCGAGGATAAAGGCGAACGCTTCGCTTCTACAGTTCCAAACTTTCTTTCCATGGCTCTAATCACCACAACCAACTTTAAATTCCTCTGCAGTTTCCAGGCGGGCAGGAAAAAGCCGGGAGTGTTTGCTTCTCCCGGCTGAAAATAGGATTGATGAACGGTTAGAGTAGATCCGCGGCCAATTGCGCCAAGCGGGAACGCTCACCTTTTTCCAAAGTAATATGTCCGCTAATCCCTTGCTGCTTAAACTTCTCGACGATATAGCTCAGTCCGTTGCTCGCAGCATCCAGATATGGATGATCGATTTGCTCTGGATCGCCCATTAGAATGACTTTACTTCCTTCTCCCGCTCTGGAGACAATGGTCTTCACCTCATGGCGGGAAAGGTTCTGCGCCTCATCAATAATAATGAACTGCGATGGGATTGAACGGCCGCGAATATAGGTTAAGGCTTCTACCTGTATACTTCCTAACCCCATTAAGATTTTATCGATATCGCCAGCTTTTTTGGTATCGAACAGGAATTCCAGATTATCATAAATAGGCTGCATCCAGGGTCTAAGCTTCTCATCCTTCTCACCGGGCAAATACCCAATGTCTTTACCCATAGGAACGACCGGACGGGCGATAAGCAATTTTTTGTATTTATGTTCATCCTCCACTTTGAATAGTCCGGCTGCAAGCGCCAATAACGTCTTCCCTGTCCCAGCCTTACCCGTGATCGTTACGAGTGGGATTTCATCATTTAGCAGCAGCTCCAGTGCCATTCGTTGTTGAGCATTACGGGCGCTAATCCCCCAAACCGAATCATTGCCCAGATAGAGTGGCTCCAGACGTGTGGCATCACTATTCACTTTGAGAAGAGCTGATTTGCCAGTGCCAATCTCATCCTTGAGAATCACAAATTCATGAGGGTACAACGGATACGACAACGCAAGCTGTTTTACCGTCAGAGAGCGGTGACTGTAATATTCATCAATCAATGCGGGATGAACCTGCAGAGATTGGTAACCAGTGTATAGTTCATTTAAGTCTCCAGTACGATCTGACAAATAATCCTCTGGCGTAATTCCCAGTACATCCGCTTTAATACGAACCAGTACATCCTTGCTCACAAGCACAACGGGACGCGGATCGGGCTTCTCATTCTCTTCATTCAAATAATTGAGAGCAACAGCCAAAATCCGATTGTCGTTAGACACCTCGCCAAACATTTCCTGTACCTTCACAAAACTGCGATGGTTAAGTTCTACCTTCAGCTTGCCTCCATGCTCCAGTTCCACACCACTATGCAAATGACCTAGTTCCCGGAGTCCATCAAGCAATCGGGATACCGTACGGGCATTCCGACCGATTTCGTCAGCATTGCGCTTCTTGGAGTCGATTTCTTCCAGCACAACAGCCGGAATAACCACCTCATGCTCCTTGAAAGAGAAAATTGAATTGGGGTCGTGCAAAAGCACGTTGGTATCTAGCACAAATATCTTGTTCATATTATCCCCTCCACAGCGCCTGGTTTGATTGATCATACATAACTCTTTCCGCCAAGGGAAAAGATATGGTACAGAAACGATTCTTTGGCTGAAAGGAGTAATCACATATGAGAAAATCAATATGTCTGTTGCTGGTACTGCTGCTACTGACAAGCTGCGGTATCGCTAATAAAAAGACATCACCCTCTCCTCAGAATAAACAATCTGCGAATGCTGTAAAGGGTACGGGGAACCATGAGGTTCGGCAATTGTCCAATGATGGTGCGACTAATCCTAAAGCCACCTCAAAAGCTGGTCAAGCCGTCAATGTTAATGGAGAAAGTGAAATTGCACTTAAGGATCATTTTGAACAGTTGGCCAAAAGAGTTCCCGGTGTAAATGGCGCACACTGTGTAGTCATGAACAAAGTTGCCATAGTTGGTCTTGATGTAGAAGGTTCTCTGGGCCGTTCACGTGTAGGAAGCATCAAATATTCTGTAGCGGAAGCCATCCGCAAAGACCCAAGAAGTGTACGGGCGCTTGTCACTGCGGATATGGATCTCTCCAGCAGATTAGCGGAAATGAGCCGCCATATCTCCAAGGGACATCCGATATCCGGATTCTCATCCGAGCTGGCCGATATTATCGGACGAATCATGCCACAGCTGCCAGAGGATACCAAGCCGCAAAAAAATGCACAGTAGAGATTAAGAACAAAAGATGTTCTTTGAGTTCAAAAAAAGCCCAGTGATATTTTCACTAGGCTTTTTTCATGGCAGCAAATACTTGTCCGTCCAACTTCTCAGCGGCACGTCCATCATAAACTTTCGCATATCTTGGGGCGGAGTCCAGCTGCGCGCCGTAAAAAAGCGCGTTGCGGACCGCTTGAATTTCAACATCAAAACAGCACATCTTAAAAGGAACTTCTTCTAGCGGGTCCTGCCTTACAGCAGCACTACCGTTAATGGCATAGACAGTTCCTTCACCAAACACAGTTATAGTTATTAATGGATTAACCTTCATATTATTCACAAGTCTTGAACGATGATCAATAGCCAAACGCACAGTACTAGGACTAACAGCATAAAGCCACGAAATAGCTGTGGATGTAGGACCGCCTGTCTCCGCATCAACTGTGTTTAGAAGAACAAAGGTTTCCGATTGCAGCATCGATAGCAAAGTTTCATTCAGCTGAGCAACGGCTTCGGACATAAGTACTGGCCCCCTATGCGACGTTAATTCATTCGATTTATTATATTATAGCACAGGCTGAAACTTGCATTCAATTTTAGCTATGGAAGATATTAAGGTCCTCAAGGCGTCTCAGCAGCTGTCGAATCAGCTCCCGTGGAAATTCCTGCAATCCGATCCTGCAAGCTTTTCTTAGCGGCCTCAAACTCCTCATCATTAATATATACATATGGACTTCGCCACGTTCCAGTAACCGGCTTGAATTCGATATTCTCTTTGGAAATCTTCCAATACGTCGCAATCATATCTTTGATTTGCGAATTTTCGATATCTGTCTTCATGTTACTGTCCACTGCATCAAGCACCTTGCCGATTTTTAATACGCCACCAAGCGATTGCATCTGATCCACCAGACTGTTCAGAACTTCGTTCTGGCGTTTGTTGCGATCAAAATCATCTGATGCGTTGGTCTTAGGCTTGCAATTGGATTTACGATACCGCACATAGTCCAGTGCATTTTTTCCATCCAGCTCTGCCGGACCCTTTTTCAGATTGATATTCGTGCCATCCACAGTGTCTGTATAACACATATTTTCACTAATATTTACTTCGACTCCCCCAAGCTCGTCCACTACATCACGGAAGCCCTGAAAATCAAGAATCGTTGTATAATCTACATCAATATCCAAATACTTACCCATCATCGTCTTCATCTCATCTTCAGCCAGTAGACCAGAGGATTTCTCCTTACCCTTGAAGCGAGCATAAAATTCATTAATTTTCGTCTTCTTATAGCCGATTAGCTCCACATAGGTATCACGAGGAAGCGAAACAATAGTCGCTGATTTAGTCTTAGGATTAAGTGCTGCAACCATGATTACGTCAGTCAAATAAGACTCGTGTTTAGGTCTGTTATCCGTTCCCAGTATAAGCATTGTCAGTGGTTTTTCTGAAGCGGAATGCCCTGGAGCAACCGTACCCTCAACCCCTGCATTAAATACGCCATGCTCAAGCTTCCAATACAGATAACCGCCATAACCCAGCACGCCGAGGATCGCAATAATTAGCAAAGTTAACAATACTCTAACTAATCTGCCAAAAAAACCTCTCTTTTTCACTTTCTTTTTCGTTTTTTTCTTAGAAGCACCCTTCACAGGCTGTTTTCTATTAGTAGGTTGTTGCCCGTTTGCTCTTGGAGGTAAACCGCTGTTTCTTGTACTCATAATAGAATAAAGTCCTTTTCATTTCATTTAGAATTAGAATTGCTACATTAATTAGACGATCCTTAAGGTACAAAAGTTGCGATTACGATCTCTTCGCTGCTGCCGCAGCCTTTCTCTTCTGTCGAGCTTCTACTATATAACGTATCCGTACCATCAGCATTAATCCGACAGCAACCAACAGACACTGGATAATCGGAAGCTTATCATGTTGGAAAATGAGGAGCATGCCAGAGCCAACCGCCATCATTATGTAGAGCATGATTTCCTTGCCAATCGATAACTTTTGATTCACACGAAAGACTTGATTATAAACAAAAGTAAGCAATATAAAGATAACAATATAAGCGACGATTGGATGCTCAGCGAACCACACCTGCATAGATAACCGCACTCCTCCCAAATTTAAGATACGTTTACATTATATCATCAGTAGGGGAATTTTTTGTTTCTTATATTAAAAAAAGCCGCCGGATGCAATAATCCGGCGGTCTTATTCATAAGCATGTGTTTACGCGTTGGCTTGTGCTGTTTTACGTTGTTTCTCTACACGTTCGCGTTCGCCTTTGTTCAGAATCTTTTTACGCAAACGAATGGATTTAGGTGTAATTTCACAATATTCATCATCGTTCAAATATTCAAGTGCGCCTTCCAAAGAGAAGGTGCGTGGTGTCTTCATTTTTACAGTATCATCTTTTCCTGAGGTACGCATGTTGGTAAGTGCTTTTTCCTTACAGATGTTAACGATAATATCGTTATCACGGGTATGCTCGCCTACGATCATACCTTCATAAATTTCTGTACCTGCATCCAAGAAGAGAATACCACGATCCTCAACACCCACGATTCCGTATTGAGTTGTTGATCCAGTCTCACTTGCTACAAGCACACCTTGATGACGTCCGCCAACTTGACCAGCAACCAGTGGAGCGTAGCTGTCAAAAGCATGGTTCATAACGCCGTAACCGCGTGTCAAAGTCAAGAAGTAAGTGTTGTAACCAATCAATCCACGTGCAGGAATCAGGAACTCCAGACGTACTTGACCCGTACCGTTGTTAATCATATTGACCATTTCGGCTTTACGAGTACCCAGACTCTCCATAACAGAGCCCATGCTCTCTTCTGGAATATCAATCATTAGACGCTCAAGCGGCTCCATTTTGACACCGTCGATTTCTTTAATGATTACTTGTGGTTTAGAAACTTGCATTTCATAACCTTCACGACGCATATTCTCGATCAGAATACCAAGGTGAAGCTCACCGCGTCCAGAAACGATAAATGCATCAGGACTATCAGTTTCTTCCACACGCAAACTCACGTCTGTTTCAAGTTCTTTAAATAGACGCTCACGTAGTTTACGGGAAGTTACCCATTTACCTTCTTTACCAGCAAAAGGACTGTTATTCACTAGGAATGTCATTTGCATGGTTGGTTCGTCAATCTTCAGAACCGGAAGTGCTTCAGGGTTTGCAGGATCAGCAATGGTCTCACCAATGTTGATGTCCTTGATCCCTGCAATAGCAACGATATCCCCTGCGCCCGCTTGCTCTGTTTCAATACGTTTCAAACCTTGGAAGCCGAACAATTTCTCGATACGTGCAGTTTTGCTCTTACCATCACGCATAATAACTGTTACAGATTGACCTTGTTTGATCACACCGCGGTTAACACGTCCAATCGCAATACGACCCAAGTATTCGTTATAATCCATCAACGTTACGAGGAATTGAAGCGGTTCTTCAACACTTTCGGTTGGAGCTGGAATATGTTCAACAATGGTTTCGTAGAGCGAAAGCATCGTTTCATCTTGTTTCTCAGGAACCATGCTTGATGTACCATTAAGAGCAGATGCATAAACAACAGGGAATTCCAATTGTTCGTCATTTGCTTCAAGTTCGATGAACAAATCGAGCACTTCATCAATAACTTCCTTAGGACGAGCAGCTGGACGGTCAATCTTGTTCACGACAACGATCGGTGTAAGTTTTTGTTCCAATGCTTTACGCAGAACGAATTTCGTTTGCGGCATGCAGCCTTCATAAGCATCAACAACCAGCAATACACCGTCAACCATTTTCATGATCCGTTCTACTTCGCCACCAAAGTCAGCATGTCCAGGTGTATCCACAATGTTGATCAAAAACTCTTTATAAGTAATTGCTGTATTTTTAGCTAGGATTGTAATTCCACGTTCCCGTTCGATATCATTAGAGTCCATAGCACGTTCTTGCAAGTGCTCATGGGCGCTGAAGATCCCCGATTGTTGAAGGAGCTGATCGACGAGTGTTGTTTTGCCATGGTCAACGTGGGCAATGATCGCAATGTTGCGAATATCTTTTCTTGAATGCATGATTTGTATCCAAATCCTCTCATTTATCAAATTAAAACTGTTAAAATTCATAGCATGTCACGGCAGTCTCACAAAAGAAGCGCCAGGCAGAAAGCCGACGCTTCAACATAACATTAATATTATAGTGAAAGTACCATGAAAAGCAAGTCTTTTTATGAAAAAACAGTTACCAATTTCCGTTTTTTTTCACAAGATCCTACAGCAATTAGCTTCGATACCATCTATTCCGGCCACGTGCTCTGCCTCGACCGGTAATCAGCCAAATTCCTACAGCTATTAATACAATCCCGATCAGGTATATCGCGCCGGTGCCCATAAGGCTGAAAATACAAAGCGCAAGGCTTAGTAAGCCTAATGTTACAGCAATTGCTGACAGACCACCCGTCCGTCTTGGTTCATAGATAGAGTATTCATACAAGCCCACGGCAAGACCAAGCAACAGCACAGGCCATAAGTTTCTCATAAGCCCCCATCCCCAAATATTGCAAAGACCAAACAACAAACCATACACCGTTAATATCCCGGCAGGAACCAATACCGAGGCCGAAGCACGACGGCTGAAAAATAACATGTGTAGTACTATTCCTGGAATTAAAATCACTAGAGGCCAAAGCGCGCGCCCCAAAAATCCGAAGACGCCCAGCTTACCTAATAAAATCACGATGCCAGCAGCAACAATAAAAATTCCTAGCTGTATATCTTTCTTTGAAGACATCCTTCACCCATCCCTTCAATTTCACGTCTACCTCATTTCCTCGTCACCTTATAGCCTGAAAGCGACAGGATTCTTACTCATATATTATCCGAAACATACACAAAATGCCATCACTCCCTGTGATTAATCAGTGTCTATAAGCGCTTCTGATCACGCAAAAAAAACGGACAATTCCAATTTATGGAGATGTCCGTTTAGTATTGCCTTTTATTGCAATTTATTAACCTGCAGATGTTTTTCTGCGTTTTATTGCTCCCGTAACGACAACTAATATTCCTAAGGCAATGGGCAAATAGGAATGTGAGGAAGGGAACAAAAAGGAGAGCATCGTCCCTAATTTTGCATCCTGAAGCAACATATCCCCTGCTGTAAACGCCAATATATAAGCACCGATAAATACGAGCACTGGAAACCGGTGCAGCCAGCCTACAATAATGCCGCTTCCCCACACTACTATCGGAATGCTAAGGGCAATCCCGATGACAATTAAAGCCAAATCTCCTTTAGCTACTCCTGCAATGGCTAGTACATTATCCAGGCTCATAATGAAGTCTGCTACAAGAATCGTCCGGATTGCTTTCCAGACTGAGGATGATTCCCTTACTCTGAGATCCTCCTCTTCCTCCAAAAGCAGCTTGAACGCTATCCATAGCAGCAGCATTCCCCCTCCAGCCTGAATATAAGGGATTTTTAATAGCAATACCGCAACAAAAGTAAGCAAACACCGCAGAACAACTGCGCCTGCTGAGCCCCACCATACTGCAGTCTTTCGGTGCTTCGCCGAAAGATCCTTGCTGGCCATTGCAATAACCATTGCATTATCTCCGCTCAGCACCAGATTAATCATCAATATTTCACCAAGGAGCAATAATGAATCCATTCGCACTTACCTCCCCGAGTCACATGTAACTACTTGTATGTTCGGAAATGACAAGCTATGCTTCCTGTCCAACTTTTTTTGAGCGTGAACGCATGTTGGCTCCTTTTTTTGCGTATACAAAACTAAGCATATTTTGAAGCTCAATCTAACAAACTTGGGAGTGACTTCGCTTTGAATACATCCATCTGGGAGTTTATATTATCGCTGCTCAACATTATTTTTCTAGATCTTATTTTGGCGGGAGATAATGCTATTGTGATCGGTCTTGCGGCGCGTAATTTACCGTCAGACACGCAAAAGAAGGCTATCGTATTTGGAACAGCAGGTGCTGTAGTGTTGCGGATCTTCGCAACGATTCTGGTCGTATGGCTGTTGAAAATCCCCTGGTTACTGCTTGCCGGAGGGATTTTACTCATTCTGATTGCCTATAAGCTGTTAACCAGTGAGAACACTTCAACAGATATCAAGGCAGGTCAAAGCTTGTGGTCCGCTGTAGGGACAATCATTTTAGCTGATGCTGCCATGGGCCTTGATAATGTGATCGCCATTGCCGGAGCTGCCAAGCATAATATCTCACTGGTTATCATAGGACTGCTGATCAGTGTTCCCATCGTTGTGTGGGGAAGTACCCTTTTTATTAAATTAATCAACAAATATCCATGGATCATTTATATTGGTTCTGCTGTCTTAGGTTTTACTGCTTCAAGTATGATTACGGATGAACATCAGCTTGCGCCATTTTTTAATCATCATCCGCTGCTCAAATATCTGTTTATAATCGTGATCATTATAGGTATCTTGGCAGCGGGACATTGGAAACGCCAATCAAAACCAGAAGAGCCTCAGGAGGGCACATTCGTCTAAACCACAAAAAAACTGCCTCAGAACGTAGATTTCACTACGCTTCAAGGCAGTTTTTTGGTTTATTACTTTAGAACCATTCTTCCTGTAAACCAGCCTCGACACTTACAACATCACTAGGCTTCTCATCTCCATAGGGAGTGATTAACACGGTCTCTGTGGCTTCAATCGCCGCTTCCAGAAGTTCAGAATATCCCGGAAGCGTAGCCTCTATCTTATCCACAATCCGTAAATTCGGATTTGTTGTAGGTGATTTTGGAACAAATAAAGTACAGCAATCCTCATAAGGAAGGATGGACAAATCATAGGTACCGATGTTCTTCGACAGGTCCACGATATCACTTTTGTCCATCATTACCAGCGGACGCAAAAGGGGGAGGGTTGTCGCACGGCCAATCACGTTCATGCTTGGCAAGGTCTGGCTAGCGACTTGTCCCAGACTATCCCCGGTCACAATCGCCAATGCACCTTCCCGCTCAGCAAGCTGGGTAGTAATTCTCAGCATTGCCCGCCGCATCAGTGTAATAATCAGATTATCCTGGCCGATGCCGGTAAAGGAAGTCTGCACTTCAGTAAAGGGTACCAGATGCAGCTTGATTACACCCGCATAACGTGACAATACCCGCGCAAGATCCACAACTTTTTGTCTAGCAAGCTCGCTTGTATAAGGATAACTGTAGAAGTGCACGCACTCCACTTCAAGTCCGCGCCGCATGGATGACCAGCCTGCTACGGGACTATCAATGCCACCGGACAGCAATAACATCGCTTTTCCGTTAGTGCCTAATGGAAATCCACCTACACCGGCAATATTTTCACAGAAAATATAAGTATGTCCCTGACGAATTTCGACCCTCAGCTCTAATTCAGGCGATTTAACGTCTACGGTGAGGCCAGGATATCCTTGCAATAGTGGTGTCGCGATCAGTTTATTCATCTCAATGGAGCCGTAAGGGAACTCTTTCCATACCCGCCGAGCATTAACCTTAAATCTGGTGCCCGGAGCAGGCGCGATTATCTCCAAAAATTGACGGCTGACCGCTACAATATCCTCAAGCTCTGACTTAGAAACCTTCACTGGACTAACTGAAGCAATGCCAAATACATTCTTCAGTGCTTGTACCAATTCAATCGCAGATTCCCCGTTCAATTCCACGTAAATTCTTCCGAATTCCTTGCTCAGAACTACGTTTGGATAAGGCTTAATCAATTCCTTCACATGACGCAGTACGGTTTTTTCAAATCGGGTACGATTTTTGCCCTTTAAAGTAAACTCTCCAAAACGCAGGAGCAGCATATCAGCGTATTCTATACTATGGGCTCTGCCTTCTGCAGATTCCTTGTTCATCATGCTCATTTGTTACTTCATTCCTCCTTCAGCAATCTTTAAAGCTTGTACCGCAGTGGTTAATGCTTGCTCAAGCGCAGCGACATCCTCATCTGTATGACTGTCGCCAAGGCTAATACGAATCCCACCTGAAGCACTGGAGACATCTTTACCCATAGACAATAATACACGACTAGGCTCAGCCAGTCGTGAGGAGCAGGCCGAACGGGTGGAGACAGCCATCCCCAGTTCCTCCAGCTTGCGGGCGAATACCTCTCCCTTCATGCCAGGGTAAGAGAAATGCACAATATGGGGAGCTCCATCCTCTCTGCTGTTTATAACAAATTCAGGAACGGTGCGCAAGAAGCGTAATAATCGATCTCGGAGTGGAACCAACTGGGCAACGAAGGTTTCGCGCTGCTCACCACTCATGCGGATAGCTTTGGAGGATGCGACAATCGCAGGTACATTTTCAGTTCCAGCGCGTTGTCCTTCTTCATGAAAGCCCCCTGTAAGCAATGGGAATAGCTTAATTCCCTCTTTGATATACAGTAATCCCACTCCACGTGGGCCTCGAAGCTTATGAGGAGACAGGCTATAAAGATCCACCTGCCAATCCTTTAAGTCAACTGCAAGCTTACCATATCCCTGAACACCATCTACATGAAATAAGGTTCGCGGATTCACAGCTTTAATCAGCTTCCCCATCTCTTTAAGCGGTTGTATCGTTCCAATCTCGTTATTGACATGCATCACACTAACAAGCACTGTGTCGCGCCGGACAGCAGCAGCTACGCGCTCAGGATCAACAACGCCAGTGCTATCGGGTGCTACAAAAGTAACCTCCCAGCCCATTCGCTGCAATTGCAGGAAACTCTCATATACAGAGGGATGCTCTATTTCTGTAGTTACCAAATGGCGGCCTCTAGTCTGATATTGCAGAGCAGCGCCTTTTATCGCCAAATTATTGCTTTCCGTTGCACCAGAAGTAAATAGAATCTCCTGCGGTTGTACAGATAAAGCAGCAGCGCATACTTCACGCGACCGTCTGATCAGCTTACCCGCTTCACTGCCCGCACGGTGCAAAGAGGAAGGGTTCGCATAATGCAGCTTCATAATTTGTTCCATCGTCTGCACCACTTCTACATAGGGCGGTGTAGCGGCGGCATAATCCCAGTAAAGCATATGTCAAATGTCTCCTTTACTTCGTTGAGTGAACTTATTATCGAAAAAGGATCAAACGGTGTTTCCCGTTTGATCCTTTTTATTATACCGCGTATTGAGCGCGAGCGCGTTCTATTTTAAAGATATAAGATTGTGTCTCTTTTGGAAGCAGGCTAAGTTTCTCCAATAATTCCTGATCATTGGTTACTCCCAGATCTGTTACCCGTCCCGGCCCTGCGTTGTAAGCTGCAAGTGCCATCTTTTCCTCTCCGCCAAAGCGTTTCAGTTGATAAGATAAATAACGTACGCCGCCATCAATGTTTTGCGCCGGATCGAACGAATCAGTAACCCCTAAGCCGCTCGCGGTCCCATCCATAAGCTGCATTAAACCTTTAGCCCCTGCCGAAGAGACCACATTAGGATTAAACGAAGATTCAGTATCAATCACTGCTTTGATCAGATCAATCGGCACGCCATATTTAGCACTCGCCTTCTGGATGAGATCATCATAGCTCGTAGGTGTGGAACCCGTTATTTCCCCGGAAATTATGTTATTGAAGGTTTCTGTTGTCCCACCTATCTGCTGCCATAACAAGCTGCTGACTGAAGTTGCATCCGGGAGAGAAGTCAAATAGCTTGAACTTTCACTACTCGTTGACATTGCCTGAAGCATTGTCGCAAATCCAGAAGCTGAAACTCCCGTTGACCGTTCATTTCCATTCGCGGAGCTAGTCTTTTCGGTTGTAGCCTTAAGGTTGATCCATTTAAGCTGCCCTAACCCGTCGGTTACAGCGGGATTGATCTGCATGCTGGCGCACTCCTTTTTTGTCCTACTCGAATCATATATAAGGTTTCGCGTTGAAATTTCGATGAATTACGGCTTAATCTTACATTTTATCTGAGATTATTGCTATATGTTGGAATGAAAAAACAGACTTCAGACCCTGATATTTAGGTCTAAAAGCCTGTTTAGATCAAAGCCATTCAGTTCTTTTTAGCGCGCAAAGGGAATCATCACGAAGTAACTTAGTGTCGCAACAATCCCTAAGCCCATTGCCCATGCCCCAAGCGTTTTTTGCTCTTTGACATAGGAATAATAACCAACTACGGCAGCGATGGGTCCGAGAATAAAAGACCAGATGAACAATGAGGCGATCCCCATCCCCAGTCCAACATACCCCATTACCCGGCTTCCACTATATTCCGCTTCACTGTCCTTGCGTTCTTCCACTATCCGCGGGGCATCCCGAACCTGCATTGGAACCGGATTTACCTCAGCAGCGTATTCTTCGCGATGCTCTCTGTCCCGCCGAGGATAGTCCACTCTCCGCGGACGAAGAATGACTTTTCTCGGACCGGATTGTTCCCGTGATGAGCTTGATTCATTATCCTTTTCTGTGTCCATTCTGGCGGCCTCCTAAGCGTTCGGCTTAAACGTCAGACAACATGTTGCAGATGATGTACTGGCATGATCGCGGTGACCTTCATTTGTCATTTCTTCAGCATATTCTTCCATATAACCATTGCCTACGTGCTTATCGATCTCGATGACAATTTCTTCAGCCCGGCATAAATTATGCTCGCCCCAATAATGACAATTGCTCACGCTACATTTTACTAGTGGTTTTTCACTCGACATAATTATCACCTCGGCTTCATTATGTCCGCTCCATTTACCCGCTATTCGACAGAGTGGTTTCCAGTTGATGTATCGAGACAGGGCTTTTAATCCACGCAAAAAAGGACCAGCTCATCGTCATTACAAAATGACAAAGTGCTGATCCCTTTAGATCACTATTTAGAAGTTAAACCTGATTTTGCATACGTTTCTCAGTCAAATAGTCGTTCTCATAATAAATGAGATCATCGCGAAGATCTTCATACGTTTTGGTGATTTCTAGGATGATATCACGTGCGGGACGTACTGGCTTTTTGCGGAAACGGATTGCATCCTGACCAGTATAAGCGTAACGGCCATCTTCAGAATAGCTTTCATTTTTCGGATAAAAGAAGTTGTTCACGCCATAGTGATATACATTATAAAGCGCTTTCTGTGCAAAAGATTCATCGAATGTCGCACGACGCAGCGCAACGCCTAATTTCTCATATGACATTTCCGAGAACACTAATAGGTGACGAAGATCGGACAGAAAACCTTGGTAAAATTGTACAGTTTCCTCATCTCCCTCAACTACAAGCTGAGGCAATGCATGCTCATTTAGAAATACTTCCATTTTGTCGATTACCACTTTAAGTTTATCTCTCGTCGATTCACATAATTTCTGCACATTGGCTGCTGACATAGCGGTTGCTCCTCCTTATTATTCCCTGCTCTTGTAGTCAATAAAGTTAATCCTCTGAAAGAAACCGCCCTAAAGACGTATCTCTTTATTCTTGCAATATCAGGATGTGAACACAGAGAAGTCTAACCTTCTAAACAATTATTAAGAACAACATCTAATGAGGTATCTCTTACAAAATCAAGAAGACAATTCGAGATACTTATTCTCTCTGATATTATCATAAAAAACGTTAGGAAGGTATCCTTTTCTAAGATGCATAAAAGATACGCTCTCTTCTAAACCTATAGACATTACATTGGATAGAGGAGCGGAAATCATGTCACGAAAAAATCTAACAGTTGCAGGTTTGGTTACAGCAGCTTTTACAGTTGGGTTACTTACCTTTGCCCTGCGCCCTGCCACTAATGGGACGACCAGAGATGTCGCAAAAGTCGCTGTTCAGAATCCGGCTCCAACTTCAGCTTTGCATTCACCTCCAAATCCCTCTCAGGAAAAAACATTAAAGAAAACCTCCTTAAGCCAGGATGTGGAGGCGACAGATCATCTGAATAGAGTCGATGTCAGTAGACACTTAACTAAACTCCTGTCTGAAACAGACGGGATGTCTTCGATTCATGATAAATCAGTGTATGCGAAACGATTGCAGCAAGACCACGGGTTTATCTCCATGCTGATGTGGATCGATTTCCGCACACAAAAGACTGAGACCTTTAAGTCGTCTTTTCCAAAAGGAACCGAACAGGAGAACAAACAGCTTCTAAAATATCTCAATACGGCAAAAACAGCAATCCACGGTCATCAATCCTATGAATCTCCAACGTTTACAATCGGTAAAGAAAAATATTACTTTATCGCTCAGCGGAACAAACAGAAAAATGTAGGGATTATTGCTCTTATTAACCAAAAGGTGCTTGGGCGTGTGGCAGACCATCAGCTGAAGAACCTGCGTCTCATTCCGTATCCTAAGGAAGGCAAATACCATGTGGAATCAGTCCATACCGATAACTTAAAGGACATTACAGTCAAGACCGGCCATGATAACGAAAATGCCAGCCATTTTTATGAGAATGAAATTGTAGTCCGTTTTAAGGGAAATGCTCCGACTCAGGGACAGCTCCAGACGATAACCGCCGATATCCACTGCAAGCAGCCACGCAAGCTGGGATATGCCTATATCTTTCGCTCTGAGAAGATGACCTATTATCAGCTGAAATCCTATTTCACCAACAAATGGCATCCCGAGTATACGGAACCTCACTATATGTATTTAACCAATGATACCATCACTAAAAACGCTGAAGGAACTGTCACGCCTAACGACATGTTATTCTCCACTTACCAATGGAACCTCCCGGCGATTGAAACTGAGCTAGGTTGGAATCTTTCCAAAGGCAGCAAAGAAGTGGTTGTAGCCGTAGTCGATACGGGAGTACAGATTAATCATCCTGATTTACAAGGTAAGCTTTTGACTGGTTACAATGCCATTACCAATGGTTCCACACCCGAGGATGATGTAGGTCACGGTACACATGTATCTGGAATCATTGGCGCACTTGTTAACAACGGGGAAGGTGTAGCTGGCATCAGCTGGTACAATAAGATCCTCCCTGTAAAAGCGCTAGATAACTCAGGTGCCGGAACGACTTATTCCGTAGCAGAAGGTATCATATGGGCAGCTGACAATGGCGCAAAGGTTATTAACTTAAGTTTAGGGAATTATGCCGACTCGCAGTTCCTCCATGATGCGATTAAATACGCCTATGACCGGGACATCGTGCTTGTGTCTGCAGCAGGCAATGATAATACAGAACGGCCTGGATACCCTGCAGCTTATCCCGAAGTGATTGCAGTGGCTGCTACAAATGCTTCAGGGGAAAAAGCCTCCTTCTCCAACTACGGCGATTATATTGATGTCGCTGCACCCGGAGAAAGCATCGCAAGCACCTATCCGGACAGCCAGTATGCCGCTTTATCCGGCACGTCGATGGCCAGTCCCCATGTCGCTGCGCTGGCGGGTCTGGTACGTTCACTGAATCCTAATCTGACGAATAAGGAAGTTATGGACCTTATGACCAAAAACGCTGTTGATCTGGGAACTTCCGGCCATGATAAATACTTTGGCTGGGGTCAGGTCGATATTTATAAAACGCTACAAGCGGCAAGCGGCAATCAAGTTCCATTGCAGCTTTTTCCGCAACATGTACGCCAGCAAATGAATCAATTAAAACAAAGAACAAATAACACCCCATAACCGTGTCATTGCAAAAACCGGCCAAGTAAGCGCAGAAACCGCTGTAACCCTTCCTCCATTTCCGATTCCTTCATTTGCGAATAGCAAAGACGGATGTGGCGGGAAGGCGTTTCCGCAGAGTAACAGACATCACCGGGTAAAAAAGAAATGCTCTCCTGCTCCGCCAAGTCATGCAGGCTTGCGATATCAGGAGAAGGGGGCAGCTCCAGCCAGAGATTAAGTCCTCCCTCTGGTAGAATATAGTTCACTCCAGGCGGCGCGTACAGCTTCAGAAGCTTCGCCGCCTTTTCCATACGACCACGGAGTGTTATTCGTAGCTGTGCTGCGTAGGCGTCGTATTTTTCAGCGATGAAGGGTAATACGGCCTTCTGTGTCAGCAAGGGACTTCCTAGATCACTCGCAGATTTAGCGGCGATCAGCCGGGACAGAATATTTCCTTCTGCAGCCACACAGGCGATTCGGCAACCAGGTGCAAGTACTTTGCTAAAGCTTTTCATATAGACTACATGTCCATCGGGATCCATTGATTTAATCGCCCTAGGTGGTGGTGCATGGAAATATAAATCACTAAATGGGTCATCCTCAACAATGAGGCAACGGTAGCTGCGCGCTAATTCCAGCAGTCGTTGTCTTCTTGTGATGCTCATAGTTACGCCGCTTGGATTTTGAAAAGTAGGGATGGTATAAATTAGCTTTGGAGGTCTTTGATCACACATTTTTGTAAGAACATCCACTCGCATCCCTTCACTATCCGTAGGCACAAAAATCATCTCTGCACCTCGTCCCGCAAAAACATCAATAGCACCAGTATAGCTAGGCGCCTCAAGATAGACTGTATCTCCAGGACCAACAAATGTACGAGCCACCAGATCAATGCCTTGCTGGGTCCCGCTGGTTATCATCAAATCGGAAGAAGTTAGCGAAATCCCACGCGATTTCAAATGTTCTCTCATGACATTCCGCAGCTCAAGATCTCCCTGAAAATTCCCGTAGGTTGCCATAAGCTCCGGTTGCTCTTTGACCAAGGATGCGTAGGTGTCACCAATATCTTGAAGTGGCAGCAGCTCACTGTGGATGGCGGCTAAATGAAAGGGATATTTCACTTCTGAAACATCAAAATTCCGCCAAAGCTGAGCCCTCGGCAAATAATCATCATATAAATCCTGCCAGCAACCCTCTTCTTGACGTCTATTATGGGTTGGATCGGCCACAAAGCAGCCTTTGCCCTGTCTGCAGTATATAAGTCCTCGTTTCTCAAGCATATCGTAAGCCTTGCTTACTGTAACCTGACTCACGTTCAATGTTATAGCTAGACTTCTAACGGAGGGCAGCCGGACACCTTGCTGAAGCAGTCCTGATGAGATCCGCTGACTGAGGGTTTCACTGATTTGATGGGGCAGAGTTTTACTGCCGCTGCGATTCAAATCGATATGCATGAACCCTTCACCTCCACTGTTATATTCAACGCTTTACTGTTATACAGCACTCCTATTATGATAGCATCAAATCGAAAGGTGGAGAACTAATTTATGGATATCAAATACTCAACGGCAGCCAATCATCTCGGGTCATCAGCAGTTCGGGAGATTCTAAAAGTTACACAGGGCAATGACATCATTTCACTTGCAGGCGGGCTGCCTGGGGAGGATTTGTTTCCCTTGGAGGCCGTACGTGATGCCTATAATCGCGTGCTCTCCAGCGACACCTCAGCGCTTCAATATGGGCTTACCGAGGGTTTTACTCCACTACGTGACAAAATTGCTGAAAGGCTTACCCGGCAAGGCATCCCGGTTACAGCCTCTGAGATGGTATTGACTACAGGCTCACAGCAAGCTATAGATCTGTTATGCAAAATATTGCTGGATCCCGGCGATGCAGTTTTTGTGGAAGCGCCCACCTATCTGGCAGCACTACAAGTGCTCGGTTCTTACCGGGCTGCTATTCATTCGATACCAAATGATGAACATGGCATTCTGCCGGATCAGTTGGAAGAGCAGATTCGGATACATCGGCCAAAACTGCTATACGCAGTTCCGACCTTCAACAATCCGTCTGGAGCAACATGGAGTAAAGAACGCCGCGAGAAGGTGGTTGAAATCTGCCGCCGTTACGGTGTTCTTATTCTAGAGGACAATCCCTATGGAGAAATAACCTTTGATGAAGATAAAACTCTATATCCACCCTCATTAGCCTCCATCGATAGAAGCTTCGGCGGGGATCATTGTGTAATCTACACAGGGACCTTCTCCAAAATCGTCGCCCCTGCCCTGCGCACCGGCTGGATTATCGGCGATTCCGAACTAATCAAGACCATCGCCAAGGCAAAGCAAGCAGCCGATCTGCATTCCAGCACCATCGACCAGCGTGCTTTAGATGAACTGCTGTTGCATTTTGATATTGAGCAGCATATCCGCCTCATCTCAAGAGAGTATCATTCGCGTATGAAGCTCCTGTCCGCGGAACTCAGATCACATAACTGGAAAGGAGCACATTTCCTCGAGCCAAGAGGCGGCATGTTCCTATGGCTTACCCTTTCCGAAGAGATCAATACTAAGGAATTACTCCCGCTGGCAGTGGAAAACGGAGTAGCGTTCGTACCCGGAGAGGTATTCTATTCAGCGGAGCCTCACAAAAACAAAATGCGCCTTAACTTCACACACACGCCACCAGAGCAAGTTCCTGTTGCTGTCCAGCGTCTAGAGAAAGCATTGGTACAATGGCAGCAAAATCAAAACATCGTTCGGTCGTAAACAACTGCTCGTAATCAATACCTACGATGGCAAAATAAAACGGCTTCTCCATCCTTTATTGGACGGGGAAGCCGTTTTTTGTGAGCAGATTTCTGAGCTTTCACTTTTGCGCATTTGCAGAATGTGACCTTTACGCATTTCTGCACATCTCATTTTTGTATTTTTACTTTTAGTGTTTTTGCACATCACATTTCGCAATACCACATTGAGCGTTTCTGCTCAGCTCATTTCGTATCTTCACATTTCACATTCAGCAATTTTTGCTCTTCACATTTCGAATTGCCATTATTCAGCGCCTCTGTACAGCTTATTTCGTATTTCCACATTTAGCGTCCCTGCACATCTCATTTCGTATTTCCACATTCGCATTTCTACACATCTCATTTCGCATTCAGCAAATTTGCACGTCATATATCCCATTTCCCACATTTCGCTTTCCGCATCACCAAACATCCTCTAGTTACTCAACACATCTACCACTCAATTAACTCCGATTTCACAGGAAGTTACAGCCAGAGGTTACAATTGATATTTCGCTACTAACTCCAATCTTCCCGCAGAAGATTAGCCAAGCTCCGCATTGTTACAGTTTGCTAGCTACTAATCTATTTCTGGCGTCAAAGTAACCATAGCGTTCGGAATTTCGGGAGTTCTGAATTCTGGAGTTCTGAGTTCTGGAGTTCTGGAGTTCTGGAGTTCTGGAGTTCTGGAGTTCTGGAGGTTTGTATCGGACCCCAGCGCTCTTATTTGCATCAATTCCGCTCATTTGGTTTGCTATCGGACCCCATAGTCACTATTCGATCCAAAACGCCCGATATCCACCCTATTTATGCCGAATAACGGCTCTCCAGTCCGAAACTCCTCCAAAAAGGCATAAAATACACAAATAGCTGCATCTCGGTCCGTTAGCATATCAGCTCATCAAACCATCAACCATCAACCATCAACCATCAACCATCATCCATCATCCATCAGCTATCAGCTATCAGCTATCAGCTATCAACTCATCAAGCACCAGCCATCTATTCATCAACCACCAGCCATCTGCTCATCAACCACCAGCCATCTGCTCATCAACCACCAGCCATCTGCTCATCAACCACCAGCCATCTGCTCATCAACCACCAGCCATCTGCTCATCAACCACCAGCCATCTGCTCATCAACCACCAGCCATCTGCTCATCAACCACCAGCCATCTGCTCATCAACCACCAGCCATCTGCTCATCAACCACCAGCCATCTGCTCATCAACCACCAGCCATCTGCTCATCAACCACCAGCCATCTGCTCATCAACCACCAGCCATCTGCTCATCAACCACCAGCCATCTGCTCATCAACCACCAGCCATCTGCTCATCAACCACCAGCCATCTGCTCATCAGCCCATCAGCCGCTAGCAATTCTTCTAAAAAGTCTAATTTCTGCATATCACGTTCCAAATCCCTGCATGTTATCGCATTCACCGCTTTATATATTTGCCGTATCCGCATTTGTTTGCAACAAAAAAGGCGGCGTAAGCCGGGTTACCGGGATACGTCGCCGTTTGTATGGTGTTGTTATTATAACGTTGCAGTTAGGAAAGTTTGCCGTAAGCCGGGTTCTGTGCTCGTCGTGGTTCGATCGGGAACTACCCTCCCACCATAAGCGACAATCATCTATCTAGGCCATACATTACTGCACAGCTCCAGCGACCAACCTAGACGCGCCTCAGGCTAAGGCTGCTTATTCAGCTGCGTCTCATTAGGTCTTGCTCCAGATGGGGTTTACCAGGAACGAAGTCACCAGCGTTCCTCGGGGTCTCTTACACCTCGGTTCCATCCTTGCCTGTGCCGCCCTAAGGCGGCCATCGGCGGTCCATTTCTGTGGCACTATCCTTCAGCTCGCGCCGACTGGACGTTATCCAGCATCCTGCCTTATGGAGCCCGGACTTTCCTCCCGTGACGTCTTCACGTCACCGGCGATTGTCTGTCAAACTTTCCGAACAACATTATATATTATACAGACATCACATGTCTGGCACAAGCATTATTAAATGGCAATTTTATAGGAACTTAAATGGCTCCGTATTCACCTGCGAAGCATGGACAGCTGTATCATACTTATGCTCGGCCAATTTTCCAGCCATCCACTCCGCTACTTTCTCTTTCATGATCTTCTCCGCATTATGTCCTGGATCAATCAGAGTGATTCCGGCGAGCGCAGCATCCTGAACTGTATGATAATCCAGATCCCCAGTAACCAGGACATCCGCACCGCGGAAAATAGCACTGTTATAATACTTTCCACCCGAGCCGCCGAGAACGGCAGCTTTACGAATCGGACGGTCCAAATCACCAACAACCCGTACATGGTCTACCTTCAGGCCTTTTTTTACCGTCTCCACGAATTGTCCAAGGGTTGTAGGCTCTTTGAGCTTTCCTACCCGCCCAAGTCCTAAGCTGCGGCCTTTAAGATCCATTGAGTACAAATCATAGGCAACCTCTTCATAAGGATGGGCCTTAAGCATAGCCTGCACCACTTTATTGCGGATGGAGTGCGGGACGATCGTCTCAATACGAATTTCCTCGGCACGTTCCATCTTACCTTTTTCCCCGATATAAGGATCCGTGCCTTCTCCTGGAATAAAAGTACCGTATCCCTCGATATTGAAGCTGCAATGACTATAGTTGCCAATTGCCCCTGCTCCAGCATTCAGAATAGCATCCAGAACCTTCTGATGATGATCCTTCGGCACAAATACTACCAGCTTTGATAATTGCTCGGAGTGAATGTCTTTGATGGGTACTCCGTTTTCTATGCCAAGAGCTTCAGCCATCCAATCATTCATTCCACCTTCGGTGACATCCAGATTCGTGTGGCTGATGTACACCGCAATGTCATTCTTAATTAATTTTTCATACATTTTGCCCGCCGGTGTGTCTGTCTGGATTCCTTGCAATGGACGGAAAATAATCGCATGATGCGCAATAATCAAATTGCAGCCTAGACGAATCGCTTCTTCAACTACCTCATCATTCACATCTAAAGCAACTAATACATTAGTGATTTCTTTTTGCAGCGTGCCCAGTTGAAGGCCAATTTTGTCCCAATCCTCAGCTAAATGCTTAGGAGCCAGTTGCTCCATATACTGAATTACTGTTTGTCCCTTGGCAAACATTGTAGCACCTCCGTAATTTCCCTGATCTGACCTTGAATCTGTTTCCGTTTATTCTCAGCAGATTCTAGTTCTGAACGTGACAACGATGTTAAAATGCCTTCCAATTTCTGAATCTCACCCTGCCACTTAGCAAAAAACACAGTATTTGGCGCTTGAAGCAGCCATGGTCCCATTTGAAGCAAGGCCTCTTGCCCAAGGACTTTAGCGGAATCCCCCAAGGTTAATTCACGATATACACTTTCATTTGTAATTCCAGCTTCCGTATTTTCTGGTACAGCCGTCAATACTTCATATAGCTTCCCGTCTTCTTCCAAAATTCTCTCAGCTACGAGTACCCATTTATTATTTAATAACCAGCGGCGCAAAATATCCTCGCCTACATTCGGCTGAAGCAAAAGGGTTGTAACCTCTTTTAGCTTCCCCTGGCTTTGACCCCGGTCCAGAATCGCGGCAATTAATGCGCCTCCCATGCCAGCAATCGTGATACAATTGACTTCACCAGGTTCCAGAACCTCAAGGCCATCTCCACGGCGCACCGAGATCACCTTCCCTAGTCCAGCCTCTGCAACGCCCTTACAAGCAGCATCAAAGGGACCCGGGTTTACTTCACCTGCAATTGCAAACACAGCCTTACCGCTTTCGACAGCGGCCACAGGAAGCAAGGCATGATCGGAACCGATATCTGCTAATCTGCTTCCTTGCGGAATTTGCTCCAGCAATTGCTGAAGCCGATCTGATAATTTCACATTGTTCATGTTGCCACCCACGTTATCCATTTTTTTCGAAACCCAAACAACAAAGCTAACCCTGCTGCAATCTTTAGGATCAGCATCAATGAAATCCACTGCGGATAATCCTGTCTTAATAAAAGAGCGTCAAGCTCTGGCATGATCCAAAGCGATACTCCCACTGCAAAATAAACACTGGCAACACCTCTTACCTTATGATGCAAAAGCCAGCTTAACCATACCATCAGCACACACAATGGCAGCCATAGGAACTCCAGTTCAAATATAGAGGCCTCCGGGCTTCTTCCACCGAAGAACCCTGCATACAGTAATGCCCAAAAAGCAAAACCACAGTACTGCAACAAACCTATCCGGAGCAAAAATCCCAAAATACACCATAACAAGCCGCAGCACCCAATTAGAATAGGCCTCCAGAGCTGAGGATCCAGATCATGCAAATCAATCAGCCATAGCCCAAAACCAAGCGTTAAAACACTGCCCAGCCCCGCTAGGATAAGACTGATAACATTGTTCCGGTCCTTATAAACGGCGGAGTATCCATAACAAATAATTAATACAGATAGTGCGGTTGCAAGTTGCAAAGGCCAGGGAAAAACGCTAAAATAAAGACTAATCAAGAAAATCAAGGAAATAATTCCAAAAGAAAACAGCCAAATTTTGATGCTTCCCTGCTGTAAATTTCTCAGCGAAATTGGATTGTTATCCTTATTCGCATCCTCATCGTCATACAGATTGGTTAAGAAATCGCAATACTGCTCTGGCAGCAACCGGCTTTTTCTCCAATACTGAATCTCTTTTATAATGATGTCGCGTTTTTCCAAATTCACTGGCTCATCCTTCTTTCCAGATACACAAGGTCAACACATTTTTTACCAGCGTAAATTCAAATAAAAGAACCTCCTGCCACTGAGCAGCAGAAGGTCCAGTTCATGAAATACTATTCAAGGAAATCCTTAAGCCGTTTACTGCGGCTAGGGTGACGAAGTTTGCGCAATGCCTTGGCTTCGATCTGGCGGATCCGTTCCCGGGTAACACCAAACACCTTGCCGACTTCTTCAAGCGTTCTTGTCCGTCCATCATCAAGGCCAAAACGCAGACGAAGTACATTCTCTTCACGCTCCGTGAGCGTGTCCAGCACATCCTCCAGTTGTTCCTTCAGGAGTTCATAAGCCGCTGCATCCGCAGGAGCCAATGCTTCCTGATCCTCAATGAAGTCTCCTAGATGAGAGTCATCTTCTTCACCAATTGGTGTTTCCAAGGATACAGGTTCTTGGGCAATCTTCATGATCTCTCTAACTTTCTCCACCGTCAGTTCCATCTCAGCCGCAATTTCCTCTGGGGAAGGTTCGCGTCCCAGTTCTTGCAGCAATTGGCGAGAAACCCGAATCAGCTTGTTGATCGTTTCCACCATGTGTACAGGAATACGAATGGTACGCGCCTGATCCGCAATCGCACGAGTGATGGCCTGGCGAATCCACCAAGTAGCATACGTACTAAATTTGAATCCCTTGTTATGGTCAAATTTCTCTACTGCTTTGATCAGACCCATATTACCTTCCTGAATCAGATCCAGGAACAGCATACCGCGTCCGACATAACGTTTCGCGATACTTACTACGAGACGCAGGTTCGCTTCTGCAAGACGGCGTTTAGCTTCTTCATCGCCATTCTTAATCCGCATAGCAAGCTCAACTTCATCGTCAGCCGACAACAAAGGAACGCGTCCGATTTCTTTTAGATACATACGGACAGGATCATTAATCTTGATCCCTGGTGGCAGTGACAGATCGTCATCAAAGCTGAAATCATCGCTGTCTTTATCCTCATTATCCTCACTTGGTCGGAGGCTGTTAACCTCTTCATCGTTCTCGTTTACAACCTCAATTCCCAAATCACTGAGTTGCTCGTAGAACTCCTCCATTTGCTCGGGGTCTTGATCAAACGGCGATAATTTCTCCATAATATCTTTGTAATTTAATGATGATCTTTTCTTACCTTGCTCAATGAGCTGATCCTTCACCTGATCCAAAGTAAATTCTGCTTCCAATTCAGTATGCTGATCGTTCGCCATAATTCGACTCCCTCCTCCCTAGGTACATCCTGTCAACATGTCATTGTCTCTCTAGGGCTATAATCTCACTTGCTATTTGTGCCGCACGCAAAAAGTCACCTGACTTTTCAGCCTGAATCATCTCTTCACGCTTCTGTTCCATTTTGCGTTGCAGTGGGTATTTCCGCACTTCACGAATACAATCATCTAGAACCTGCATATTCCAGTCCGGAGGGGTATCCATCATGGATATTGATGTCGCAGTTTTCTCCAGACGATCATCCTGAAGTGATGATAGAAACCGACTAATGCCGGGTGGTTTGCCTTGCGCGTAATAGGCATATAGATAAGCAGCAATTGCCGCATGATCAACGATGTTGAAATCTTCTCCGAGGCGTTCGCCCACATACGTGGCGGCTTCCGGGTCCTGAATCATAAAGGACAATAGACGCCGTTCCGCGACATGATAAGCGGGTAGTAAGGTCGGTGTCTGCACCTGCCCTTTTTTATGCCTACCATTATTCCACCTTTTGTCGTTATTATCCCCTTCAGGGATGTTTTTTTGCATCGATGCCCTAAGTAAATTACAATCCTGCTTCAAACTATCATATGAAAGTTCGAGTTCAGCAGCGATTTCCTTCAGATAAACCTCTCGCTCTGTTGAGGAATGCAGTGAAGCAATAACTTCTAAGGCTTCCTTGACATAGGCGATTTTGCCATCTTCCTCTAGGAGTATATGGTTTTTTTTCAGATATATAAGCTTAAATTTTATGGATGAAACTGCTGAATCAATAACCTGATCTTTAAATCTTTCTCCTCCATGCTTGGAGATAAATTCATCCGGATCCACCCCGCTTGGCAGTAAGGCGATCTTTACACGCAGGCCGCTGCCTTCAAGCATCGGAATGGCCTTCATGGCTGCTGCTTGTCCCGCCCGGTCACCGTCGTAAGACAGTATAATTTCATCAGCCAGGCTCTTCATCAGTGCCACATGACCCTCCGTCAAGGACGTTCCCATCGTTGCTACGCCGTTATGCACACCCGCTTCCCAGGATGAGATGACATCTCCGTATCCTTCAAACAGGACGATTTGTCGAGTTTTGCGAATGGATGCTTTGGACTGGTGCAAATTGTACAATATCCGGCTTTTGTTAAACAATCTACTCTCCGGAGAATTTAAATACTTAGGTTGACCCTCTCCAAGTATTCTTCCGGCGAATGCGATTACCTTGCCTGTACGGTTGGCAATCGGAAAGATAATCCGGCCACGGAAACGATCCAAGTAGCCTTTGCCCTCACCGCGGGCTGACAGAAGTCCGCCTTTCTCCATTTCCGCAAGGTCAAAATTTCGCTTCTCCAAAAACTGCAGCAAAGTATCCCAGCGGTCCGGAGCATATCCGATCTGAAACTGGTCAATCATTTTATCACTGAAGTTCCGGCCTCTTAAATAGTCCATAGCGGCTTTGCCGTGTTCCGTGTTCTTCAGCAAGTAATGATAGAACTTTGCCGACCATTCATAAGCTTGAATCAACCGGTCGCGTTCCGGATCAGGGGGAGACATCATACCTCCCTTACCTTCTGGAACGGGAATATCACTTTCTTCAGCCATTATTCTGACAGCTTCGGGGAAGGTTAATCCTTCGATTTCCATCCTAAATTTGATGGCATTTCCACCCATACCGCAGCCAAAGCAATGAAATACTCCCCGGTCGGGGGTAACAGTAAAGGAAGGGGTTTTCTCCGAATGGAACGGGCAGAGGCCCCATAAATATTTCCCCTGCTTGGACAAATGAACAACCTTACCGACTGTATCGACTATATCATGACGCGCAAGCACGCTTTCGATAACCTCTTCCGGAATATTCCCGTGTCCGCTAGCCACTTCAACCACCTTCATCTCTTAACAAATAAATATAATTCGCTATTGCTCCACATTCTCCTGCAAAAGTATTAAAAGTTTTGTCAGTTTATGTTGAAAATAAGTTTTTTCTTCTGCCGTTATGGGTTTTGGACCCTTGGAATAATGTCCCCGTCTTCGTTCCACGGCCCTGGCATGTCTACCCTCCAGCATAAAATCCATCTTGAAATTGTCGTATTCCTGACCACGGAATGAAAGCACACTGCACCTTTTACCTAGTGCAAGTGCCGCAAGACCATAATCTTGAGTCAATACCACATCTCCTGCAGTAATATGATTGGCAATATATAGATCGGCACTCTGATCTCCTCGATCCACCTGCACAACCGTTACACCCTCTTCAGCTTTCAGTGCATGGTCATAAGAAGATACCATAAGTACCGGAACACCAAAGGTGCGACCTACCTCAGCGATCTCTTTTTTGACCGGACAAGCATCCCCATCCACCACTATCGTTCTAGACTGGGACTTCTCCATGATCATCACCAATTTCCCGTGTAATATATATACGCCCTCTCCGCAAGAAATCCTTCTTTCTAAGCATAAATACGGAACGGATGTCAAATGACGCATTGGCACCGTTCCGTATATTTATACCCCAAACCAACATTCTATACCATAAGATTCAAATTTTCTTGATTAAAATTACCAGACAAGCTTCGCGAAATCAGCGAACGACTTGGAGTCAGCATCAATACCAGCAAGCAGAGCCAAACGGTTAGCACGCACTTGCTCGTCCTCCGCCATAACCATAACGGAATCAAAAAATGTTGTAACGGCGTCTTTTAGACCCGAAAGAATCCGAAGTGCTTCTTCGGCATTTTTTGCCGCCATAGCTTCAAGGTAAGGTGTGTGAAGCTCCTGCCATGTATTAAAAAGCTGCAATTCAGCATCTTCTTTAAGTAAAGCAGGATCAATCACTTCACTGGTTGCTTTACTTGCCAAATTACTGACACGAGTAAGCGAATCTACGGTAATCTTGAAATCTGCTTGGTCGGACACAGCAGCCATAAGAGCACGGCTTCTGCCCACAACATCTACCACGTCGTCAAAACCAGCCGCTGTAACAGCGTCCACAACATCATAGCGTACATTGTCAGATAAAAGACGTTTTACACGCAGACCGAAGAACTCGTACAGGTTTATACGTAGTTCATCTCCAGAATGTTTCGTATTTCCTGAATTTTCATGAATTTCAATCGCCGCTTCAAAAATTTCGCGCAGCGTAATTGGCAATTTATGCTCAAGCACAATTTGGACAATACCTGCAGCCTGACGGCGCAGGGCATATGGATCCTGAGATCCTGTCGGAATGATGCCGATGGAGAAGCAGCCAACAATCGTATCGATTTTGTCCGCTATGCTGACAACTGAACCTGCTTCTGTTGAAGGTACAGCATCTCCTGCAAATCGTGGCTGATAATGCTCGAAGATCGCTTTTGCCACAGTTTCAGGCTCGCCTGCTTTACGTGCATAATCTTCACCCATTGTTCCTTGCAGCTCAGGAAATTCATAAACCATTTGTGTTACAAGGTCGAATTTACAAATATCCGCAGTGCGACTTACTTCGGACACAGCAGAAGCTGATAGTCCAAGCTTCACAGCCAGACGATCAGAGATTTGGCGAATACGGCGCACCTTATCCCCTACGCTGCCCAAATCTTCATGGTAAACAATGTTCTCAAGCTTGGCTAACGCCTCGTCAATCTTCATCTTTTGATCTTCTTGATAGAAGAATTTGGCATCTGATAGACGAGCACGAAGCACTTTTTCATTTCCCTTAGCGATAACATCCAAGGATTCTGCATTCCCGTTACGTACAGTTACAAAGAATGGCAGTAGCTTGCCAGCTGCATCAAAAACAGGGAAATAACGCTGATGCTCACGCATCGAGGTAATCAGCACATCCTGAGGAATCTCTAAGAAAGATGGATCAAAGGTTCCAAAGAGCACGGTTGGTGTTTCTACCAAGAACAGTACTTCTTCCAAAAGATCTTCTTTAATTGCAATCGTCCAGCTTTTCTCTTCAGCCAATTTGTTGATTTGATCCAGGATAAGCGTTTCCCGTTCCTTCACATCCACAAGTACATGCTGCGCACGCATGCTCTCCACATATTGCGCAGGCTCCGAGATTACAGTCTCTGTACCCAGAAAACGATGTCCACGGCTCACATTATCCGCTTTTACATCCGTAATTTCCAAATCAATAATCTCTTTACCAAAAAGAGCAACCATCCAGCGAATCGGACGAACGAATTTAAAATCGTAAGCTCCCCAGCGCATGTTCTTCGGGAAAGTCATTGCATTTACAATACCCAGAAGTCCTTCTGTGAGCAAAGAAGCAGTCTCTACACCCGCACTATTTTTTGTGGCATAAATATATTCCACGCCAGCTAGCTCTTTAAATGTAAATTGCTCTGGAGATACACCTTGACTGCGGGCAAATCCTAGCGCAGCTTTACTCCAGTCGCCGTTAGCATCCAGCGCGATTTTGCGTGAAGGTCCTTTGACCTCTTCGCTAATATCCTCTTGCTTCTCAGCCGCGTCCTTAACAAATACAGCGAGACGACGTGGCGTAGCATATGCAGTAACTCCAGCATGGTTTATACGTGCAGAATCCAACCACTTGGACATTCTATCTTGCAGCTGTTCCATCGCAGCACGGATAAAACGTGCAGGAATTTCCTCCAGACCGATCTCAAACAGGATATCTTTAGACACGGTCAGCACCTTCTTTCTTCAGCAGCGGGAAGCCAAGCTTCTCGCGTTCCTCAAGATATGTTGCCGCTACGGAGCGGGCAAGATTACGCACTCGGGTAATAAATCCAGTCCGTTCAGTTACACTAATTGCCCCGCGCGCATCGAGTAGATTAAAGCTATGTGAGCATTTCAACACATAATCGTAGGCTGGAAACACAAGATGTTTCTCCATCGCTCTACGTGCTTCCTCTTCATACATGTTGAACAGCGAGAATAACATTTTTACATCCGATACTTCAAAAGTGTAGGTAGAATGCTCGAACTCCGGCTGATGAAAAACATCACCATAAGTCATACCGCTTACCCATTCAAGATCGAACACATTTTCTTTATCCTGAATGTAAGAGGCTAAGCGCTCCATACCGTAAGTGATTTCTACAGCAACAGGGTTAGCTTCGATGCCACCTACCTGCTGGAAGTAAGTAAATTGAGTGATCTCCATACCGTCCAGCCATACTTCCCATCCCAGACCCGCACAGCCCAGTGACGGATTCTCCCAGTTATCCTCTACAAAACGGATGTCATGCAAGAGCGGATCAATACCGAGTGCTTTCAAGCTATCCAAATAGATCTCTTGAATGTTATCTGGTGAGGGTTTGATGATTACTTGGAATTGGTGATGCTGATACAGACGGTTCGGGTTCTCTCCGTAACGACCATCGGAGGGACGACGTGAAGGCTCTACGTAAGCCACTCTCCAAGGCTCAGGACCTAGTGAGCGTAAAAAAGTCATAGGGTTCATCGTGCCGGCGCCTTTTTCTGTGTCATAAGGCTGTACGATGATACAGTTCTGTTCAGCCCAGAACTGCTGCAGTGTCAAAATCATCTGCTGGAAGTTCATAATACCGTCTCCTTCGCTTTACAAGTTTTTTACAACAGCTTGCCTAAAACTTTCTACCATGGAGGCGGCACTTTTAGCTCCTGACAGCAACAAAAAGCCCCCGCCCCCATGCCTGATTAACAGACATAGGGACGAGAGCTTAACTTATTCTCCCGCGGTTCCACCCTACTTGATTTCATACCTTGTATAAGCAAGTTTGCTGCCAAAACAAGAACGAAATCCACTTTCATTCGCCGCATTCGTACTCCCGGGTGCCATGTTCATGAACGTTGTCCCGCTAGGCTTCCACTGCCCCCAGCTCGCTGAATAACGACAATACAGTCCACTACTTTCCCGATCAATGCACGCCTCTCCCCATTTGGAGCATAACGACGATCATATAATAAACTGATCCTATAGTAACGGAAAAATCAGCTTTCGTCAAATCTTGTACTTGTCGAGCTGGTCTAGGAAACTTTGTGACTTCAGCTTTAATCCGAGTTGCACATCCATAAAGGCGCGCATAATTTTTTTCAGCTCATCCCGGCTGCTTTCCTTTACATCCACATTGCCTAGTCTAGTTAGGTCAAGTCTGGCGAATAATCGCAGCAGCTTCAACGCACGAGCAGAGACCTCCATGGCTGGAGGGTCATTATGTTTACAACTGCGGCACAGTGCTCCACCAAGGCGCGGGCTGATCAGCAGTTGATCATCCGGCTTCTCGGCACCACAAATTACACAAGAATCGAATTCAGGACCATAACCGGCTGCCTGTAAGATTTTCATTTCAAAGACATTTATGATAACGCCGGGTTCCTTGTCCTCTTCAAGTGCATTAAGACAGGCCGTAAGCTGGCGAAACCAGAAGCTTCCCGTTTCCTCATCATGCAGAACACGATCAAGCAGTTCACACGCATAAGACGCATAAGCAGCTTTGATCAAATCCTCACGCAGCGGATGGTGCGACTTCGTAATTTCGCCAGAATTCAGTGTCCCAAGTCCTCCATTATTTCTAAAAAAAACAAATTCCCCAACGGTGAACAGTTGGATCAATGCAGCATGGCGGCTTTTGACCTTCTTTGCGCCACGCACCAGAACCCCTACTTTTCCCGCGTTCTCGGTGCAAAGCGTAATAATTGCGTTCCCCTCGCCGTAGTCCATGCTGCGGATGACGATCCCTTCCACCCTGTGTAGCATGCCTCTTCCCCCAACCATTCGGCAAGCAACCAGTCCTTATTGCGCTTCTTCATCACAGGCCTTCTCTTCCTCCACTAGCTGTAATCCACTATCTTCAAGCGGATGGCCAGCTTCCTTATACAGCAGGTAAGCATCGACGTCTCCTGTCATTGCAAAATACTTCCACGAAAAGTTTCGCATTCGTATTCATCCTTTCTTGGGAAAGACGATGTCTCTTATCAAGAATTAGGATGGTGCGATGGAGCAGGTTCTATCCTTGCAATTCCTACCAAACGAGGAATAACGGAATTAACTTAAAGGTCTTTATGGAAGCCCAAATCCCGCAGAACGCGGTCCTGATTGCGCCAATCTTTTTTCACTTTTACCCATAGCTCCAGAAAAATCTTCGAACCCAGCAGGTTCTCAATATCTGTCCGAGCCCGTCTGCCGACCTCTTTCAGCATTGCCCCTTGCTTGCCGATAATAATTCCCTTTTGCGAATCACGCTCAACAAAAATAACAGCTGAAACATGCACCACTCCATTAGGCTCAACCTTCATATCTTCGATGGCTACAGCAATAGAGTGCGGCACTTCTTCACGAGTCAAATGCAGAATTTTCTCCCGGATTAATTCCGCGCAGACAAATTGCTCGGGGTGATCCGTGATTTGATCTTCCGGATAATACTGAGGGCCTTCCGGCAAGTACTTGGCAACCTGCTCTAACAGCGTGTTAACATTGCTGCCCATCTTCGCAGAAATCGGAATAATTTCGGCAAAATCATGCAGCTTGTTATATTGAGCCATAAGCGGGAGCAGAGCTTCCGGCTCTATTTTATCGATCTTGTTGAGCACCAGAATCACCGGTGTCTTCAGACCATTTAATTGCTCGGCAATGTAACGGTCTCCACCGCCCAAGCCCTCTGACGCATCCACAAGGAATAACACAGCTTCTACTTCACCCAGTGTACTCATTGCAGTCTGGTTCATGTAGTCGCCTAGCTTGGACTGTCTTTTATGAATTCCCGGTGTATCCAGGAATACGATTTGTGAAGTGTTTGTTGTGTAAACACCATGGATTTTGTTTCTGGTTGTCTGTGGCTTATCCGACATAATGGCAATCTTCTGGCCAATGACCTGGTTCATGAGTGTTGATTTACCTACGTTTGGTCTGCCGATAATTGCGACAAAGCCTGATTTGAATTTCATATTATCTTCCTTCCATACTTACCTTCTAGTTCAATCTTTTTCAATCATTCAATCTTTTTTTAAAAGCTTTTTAGATCCCCCTAAATCCCCCTTACCCAAGGGGACTCCACGGGTCCCGGTCCTCTGGACACCCGGAAATGGGCGTAACTGCAACGTTAGGCTGGATTAGAGGGACTATGGTGCATGAGCGCTTTCCTCCCCTATCGGGGACACGCTTCACTGTCGCTTATTCACACGGTTCGCATTGCCCTCACCATGAATAAAGATTACTGAGATGATTGGCTTTAGGCTGTGTTACAAGTAACCTTACGTAATTAAAATCGCTGGCGGCTTTTGCCGTGGCGCTTACCTCGTAATGTTACTCTAAAAACACATAGTTTGCACCAGTTTAGCCTAACTTGGTAGAACTAGAACACTTTTAATTGTACTTTGTACAACTAATTTTAGGTTGAGTTTATGTTTTTGGTGTTTAGTTGTATTTTGTGCAATTAAATCCTGTCTTAAGAGCCAAATATGGGCTTTATCATAAATTTAATTGTACTATCTGCAACTAAATTCATTTTTGTCGCGAAAGAGTAGCAATTTAACTGTACATTGTGCAATTAAAGTAGCAACCTTCGTCTAACTATGCCTGATTTGCCCTTAAACAGGCACAGGCATTAAATCAAAACCTCATTTTATTCTGGAGCTTGTCCTTGCTTCAGATCTACGGGACCAAAAGCGCCTGGAAGCAATTCTCCCACCGTAGTCTCAACGATATCACCCTTCATGTTCCCAAGAATAACCTTCATATCCGGCGAACACAACTCAATCATTACTTGCCGGCACACACCGCAAGGTGAAACGGGGCCGTCAGAGTCAGCTACTACGGCAATTGCTTTAAAAGAACCAACAGCGTGTCCATCCGCAATCGCACGGAATAGTGCTGTCCGTTCCGCACAGTTGGTTGGCCCAAAAGCAGCATTTTCCACATTACAGCCGTGGTGAATATGACCATCCTGATCAAGAAGGGCAGCTCCCACTCCGAATCGGGAATATGGAATGTAAGCTTTTGCTCGTGCTTTAATCGCCTCTTGCATAAGAAGAGTAGAATCCATATTTTGACCTCCTAAAGTTTTGTGAGTATTGACTTCATTGATTTTTCTTCGCACAAAACACACTTCGTAAACATCTAATTAGTTTCGTTTATCGTTATTTTTTCAGCGTGCGCTAAATTTTATCAGTGTACTTCATGAGATATATTCGGGTACATAACTCACTTCAAATTATTCAGTAACGAAAGAGGCGGAATCGCAAAACGCGGGTCCGCCTCTCCCCTGAATTGATTTTGTATCCTGATTATGACATAAGTCCGCTAATCCAGTCCATCACAGGGTGATAAAAAACATAGATCCCAACTAAGACAGCAAACACCGCCGTGAGAAGCACAGCTCCTGCGGCGGTATCTTTTGCTCTCTTAGCCAGTGGATGAATCTCTGGCGAGATCAGATCAACCGTCGCTTCAATCGCCGTATTGAGCAATTCGGCAGTTAGGACAAGCGTGATCGAGAACAGCAGCAACATCCAACTGGCCAGCGGAAGTCTGAACACGGCAGCGGCTATTAGCACAACCACCGCTAAACAGCAATGCACCTTCATGTTAAGCTCGGATTTGAATGCCGACACTAAGCCTTGCGATGCAAACCGAAAAGAGTGCCAGAACTTCTTGTGCCCTACCGCCGTGTTCTTCACCATTAGCGCGTCAACCCAACCTGAGATAGTACTTTTTCTTGCTTGGACATCATCTCTGCTTCTGAAGCTTCATCCTGATGATCATATCCTAACAAATGCAGAAATCCGTGAACGAAAAGAAAACCAAGCTCTCGTTCCAGTGAATGGCCATATTCCAGCGCCTGCTCCTGCGCACGAGTTACGGAAATGATTATATCCCCAAGTACGTCTGGAACATCTTCCAGCGCCTCGCCTTCCTCTACCTCGTATATAATGTCCAGCTCGTCCTCTCCGCTTTCATTCATAGCAAAAGAAAGCACGTCCGTCGGACGGTCAATGCCCCGATATTCCAAATTCAACTCATGTATACGAACGTTATCGACAAAAGTAAGAGCTACCTCGCCCCGATCGATCCCTTCCGCTTCACCTGCTTTTTGCAAAATACTCTCCAGCAGCGTAATGAGATCGTCCTTTATCTCGTATTCTTCCTGCTCGTTATCCCAAACGATCTCCAAACTCATGGGTTAGGTGCCCCTTCCTCTTTTTTTGGCTTACGCACATCCTCTGGATATTCGATCCGTGAATGGAAAATCCCCATAACCGTCTCCTTCAGAGTCCGTGCAATAATATCCAATTCTTTAATCGTCAAATCACATTCGTCAAACTGATGATCATCCAGTCGACTTTTAATAATCTTCTCAATCATCGTTTCCACCTGCAGAACAGTTGGCTTACGCAATGATCTCACTGCAGCCTCGACACTGTCGGCAATTCCCACTACAGCCGCTTCCTTCGACTGGGCTTTCGGTCCAGGGTAACGGAAATCTTCCTCGGTAAAATCAGGCTCGACACCTTTTTCTTCCGCCAGCTTCAGTGCCTTATGGTAAAAATAATGCAGGAACGTTGTTCCATGATGCTGCTCCGCAATATCACGGATTGGTTTTGGCAGCTTATATTCTCGTTGCATTTCCACCCCGTCACGGGCGTGGGCAACGATGATAGATTTACTAAGCTTCGGTTCAATAGAGTCATGTGGATTTTCCATATTATTTTGATTCTCGATAAAATAAAACGGACGTTTTGTTTTACCAATATCATGATAATACGATCCAACCCGGCATAATAAGCCATCTGCTCCAATCGCTTCCGCGGCAGCTTCTGACAGGTTACCTACCATTACACTATGGTGATAGGTTCCCGGCGTTTCGGTAAGCAGTTTGCGCAGCAGCGGGTGGTTTGGATTAGACAATTCTACCAGCTTCAATGCCGATAGAATACCAAAGGTTGCCTCGAAAAAAGGCATTAGCCCAATCACAAGTACAGCCGTCAATAGTCCCCCTGCAAAAGCAAAACCAACCGAATACAAGGTACCTACCTCTTTCCATGCTCCTCCACCTAACAGTATCTGCATAAAGACTGTCAGACAGCCAAAAAGCGATACCATAATCCCGCCTTTAAGGAGCGTGGAGCGTTGACCCGCACGGTGAGTCGCAAAGATAGCCACGTACGAAACCACGATAGCAAAGAAACCAAAGTTAAAATCAAAGATTGAGTTCTGCTGCACATTCAAAATAACACTCGCCAGTACACTGAATAGAATGGAGCAAAAATAGGCCAAAGGCATGTCCAGAAGCATTGCAATTAACATTGCGCCAATCGCCACCGGTGCCAGGAATCCGATATAAGATCGGACATCGGTCTGCAAAACAGCGGCCAGCCGCATAGAGATAATAGTTATAACAAATACAAGCACCAGCATCAATAGCTGAGAATTGTTGTACTTAAAGCCTGAGGTGCCGCCTGAATAACGAATGAACGCAAGCAAACCGACGGAGAGCATCGCAGAGAGAATCAATAGGCCTAACTGTGGCCAGTAATTCACCTCATTGCTTAGTAGTCCATTCTCATCCAAAAGAGTGTAGAGCTCTGGAGTAATTAGCTGCCCCTTAGCAACAAGCGTGTCCCCTTGCTCGATGAATACATCAGGTGTGTTCTCCCGGGCTTGTACCTTCGCTTCCTTGGTAGCATCCTCATCGTAGAACTTGTTACTTGTGATCACAAGACGCACAAGCTCCTGAACAACCTCACGCGCTGTACGCTGGCTTAGAGAACTAATACTGACCTGTTCCGCTACCTTGGCGCGAGCGGTCTGCGCATCTGTAATCTGATCATTCATCAGCCTAGTTACAATATCTCGGGCGACAGGCTTCATCTCGATAATGTCCTGAGAGGTCAGGCGCGGAATCTTAATGTAAGTCTCTTCCGGAATGACATAGGTCTGCTCTTTGATGACAGATTGCATTTCATCCAAGAGGTGATCTGAATATGTAGCGCTGCCCCGATTGGAAGCTACGAAATTCAAGATGAAATCGCTGGCTCTCTGCGGGATTTCATCACGATAAATCCCCGTCTTATCGCTTTGCGAGATCAGATCATCCTGATTGAGGCGATCTATCCGGTCCAGCAGCGAGGTCACTAGGTTGTCTGCCCTCATCGGGATAATTTTGTACTTGGGAGATACGCTTTCGGCCGCTTCCTCAGCCGCTTTTAACGTAGCTTTGGTGTCCTTAATTTGCTTCGGTGCCGTTATTTCCTTTGCACTGTAAGTATTCTCTTTAATATCATATTTCTTAGGTAGCAATTCTGGCGACAAGCTGAAGTAGAACACTAGTCCGAGTAACAGGAAAAGAGCATAGCGTGTCACTGCGCTATACTTCCATCCGTTGTTCGTATATACAAATCCGCTTAATTTAGATGGTTGCTTTGAAGCCATGAAGACAATCCCCTTTATTGGAGGTTTTCGGCAGAGCGGTCATAGGCAACGATAATTTTCTGCACCAGGGAATGCCGTACTACATCCTGTTCCGCGAAGTAGACAAAGCCAAGTTCTTCTATGCCGGATAAAATCGCTTTGGCTTCAATCAAACCGGATTTCTTGCCGCGGGGCAGGTCAATCTGGGTAACGTCACCTGTAATCACCATTTTGGACCCGAAGCCGAGTCGAGTCAGGAACATTTTCATTTGCTCAGGTGTTGTATTCTGCGCTTCATCCAAGATGATAAATGAATCATCCAATGTACGTCCGCGCATATAAGCCAGCGGAGCAATCTCAATCAATCCCCGTTCAAGTGCCTTAGCCACCTGGTCGGGCCCCATAACGTCGTATAATGCATCATAAAGCGGACGCAGATATGGATCTACCTTTTCTTGCAAATCCCCTGGAAGGAATCCTAGACTCTCTCCTGCTTCTACTGCGGGACGCGTAAGAACAATACGCTTAACCGAACCTTCTTTCAGTGCCGTAACTGCAAGCACCACTGCCAAGTAGGTCTTCCCCGTTCCTGCAGGACCGATTCCGAATACAATATCACGCTTCTTGATCGTTGTCACATAATGCTTCTGGCCGACCGTTTTGACACGGATAGGCTTTCCGCGAAAAGTTGTAGTAATTTCTCCTTTGAACAAATCGAGCAATTGATCAGCACGAAAATCTTTCGCCAGTTCCACAGCGTACTGCACATCACGTTCAGTAAGTATGTAACCGCTCCGAATGAGGGACAGTAGCACATTAAATAATTGCCCCAGCATGTCTACTTCCCGCTCAGCTCCACGAATCGTTAGCTCTGCTTCACGCGAATCAATAATGGCGGGAATTTCACTCTCGATGATTTTTAAGAATCCATCCTGCGGGCCAAACAGCGATTGCGCTTCTCCCGCATTTTGCAAAGATATACGAATGCTTGCAGTCTGTTCTGACAAGTAGCCTCATTCTCCTCAATTGTTTACTATTGGCAGTTCTTCGGAAATTTTTTCTTCTACTTCAAAGATCACTTTCATATAAACTTTACCATTCTCTTTCTTCTCATGCAAAACTTTTTGACTTTTGATGACGCTATCAACACCATATCGAGCTAAAATATCATTCTTCGCCCGCTCAATTCCCCTCGCAACTCCAGCTTCTGGAGTTATCGTATCCTTTGTTTCATTGATCTCCATTTCTTTCTCAGTCATCAGGCCCAGCGGCAGCTCAATAGAGCGCCAAGACAGCGGATCATGCTCTGTGAGCGTCTTTGAATTCTCAAAGGAGGATTTGCCATAACCCCACAGCTGAATAGCCCATTTCCCCAACACGAGATAGGTGCGATCCTTACGCTCCCCAGTGTAGGTGCTATTGGTTGTTTCAAGCGGAACCTCGATATTGTACTCATGCCAAACCAACCCCTTAACCTCACCCTTGGCTACCACATACTCTACATTTTCTTCGTCTCCAAGAGCACCGGAAATCAGGATATCCCCTTTTTTCACACGCGAATTACGCGCTACTACCGGTCTGCCCTGCTCCGCATATATTTCTGTTACCACCGCATCTGTTCGGCTAATTAAATGCCGTTGGCTAAGCAAAGGTTTGATATCGGGCTGTTTAGCCTCTACAACCTGAATTTTGATGCTCGTCCCCGTCCGTTGCAGCCCTATCCAAGAAACACCCGGTAAATGGGCCAGCAGCCCCTTAGAGAGCTTGTCCGGCTCCTCCAGACGCCATATCCACTGAAAAGGATACACACCCTCCTGGCGAGCGGCAGCCAATATATCCTCAGAAGCAATTTTTTCATTCCCTTCGACTCTAATACTCCATACCATCGTAGATAACATAAAAAGTGTAATTCCAAACATCAAAATACCTATGCCAAAAAATTTCCTTTTCCACAGCCGCGCCATAAGAAATGGAAGTCCGCTTCTACCGGTAACGTGCATACGACAGCCTGTCTTTTTTAAAATCGGCCGGAGGACATAAAAATCATCCAGAAGCAGCTTAAGGGAAGCGCCGCCCTCAGCGGGCCTCACATCCCAAATCATGATTCCTGCTTCAGAAATGAAATTAATAAATCGCTCCACCTGAGGTCCCGTCACATGCAGTGTAACGAACCCCCGCAGTGATGACAGAGGTGGCTCCTTCATGATCTCTCCTCGCTTTCGTTATATCTGATCTCCCCGATAACGCCTTCTACAGCCAATTCCTGGCCTAGAATATTTCGGATGACAAGTCCCTCGCCTGTGATTTCAAGCGATCCTTTAGCTAACGCGAGCTTAAGCTGACCAGAGGAAAAATGCAGCACGCCGCGATGATTCTCAATATGCAGTTCCTTATTGCCGATCAGGGTGATCCGGGGCATTTCCTGTAATAAGTCCTGTGGTAGATCCAGTACCCCGTTTGTCCATCCCCGCAGCCTGCGGCCAATACGGGTCATAAGTAGACGTTCCCCCTTCCTGCCTTCTGTACACCTTATGCGGCAACGCTTTTTTTTATGAGAAGAAGTAACAAAGGAGGACCCTTCCAGTGTGAAAAAAGCAAAAAAAGCCCCGGCAACCTATCGTAAAGATAGGAACCGAGGCTTTATTGTTATTATGATCCGTAAATATTATCTTCGGGTGGAATGCGGCTGACGAGAACGCGGTGGTCCCAGAATCTCTGCCCAGACTACACCATTGCGCAGGTCGTCACGACTCCCTGTTCCATGTGTCTGGTCTCCCGCAGAGGGTGAGTTTGTGTTTTTAGTCTTATTTGATCTTTTGGTATCTGCACCCGCTATCCCGTCAAAAGCAGATTGAAGGCGCCGTACCTCTTCTTGCATTCTTTGTGTGCGTAATTCAACTCCGTCATCGGCATGCTCCAAAGACATTCCTTCTCCAGTAGAATAATCTGGAGTTGGTATATACGCGGGTTCTGGAAAGGCAGGAGAGGCATCATACTCCCGGTTATCCTCTGACCTCGACTGCCGGGAAGAGGTGCTAACAGGAGCAGGAAATCCACTGCCAGACTCCGCTTGGCGCCCTCCATCGATATCCGGGCGTTTTACCCGGCGGAGCGGAGAATCCTCTCCGCCCCCAAAAGTGGGCATTCCCCCGCGAGGAGCTCCTTTGGGCTTGTTTTTAGTTGCTTTATTCACATTGGATACGATCGCGAATATAATAACCGCAATAATATAGATCCAGCTCATGGAGATTCACATCCCCTTTTATTTATTATTGTTAGGACGGTTATTGTCGTCCTGATCATTCATTTTGCCGAGAGAGCCCCGCATTTGGGTATCTGCCTCGATGTTTTTGATATTCATATAATCCATCACGCCGATTTGGCCATTTCTGAGCGCCTCAGCCATTGCCATAGGCACCTGAGATTCAGCTTCCACAACAAGCGCCTTCATCTCTACTACGCGCGCCTTCATCTCTTGCTCGTGAGCGACAGCCATCGCTCTGCGTTCTTCCGCTTTGGCTTGGGCAATGCGTTTATCTGCTTCTGCTTGCTCGGTTTGTAGATAAGCACCGATGTTCTTGCCTACATCGATATCCGCAATATCAATGGAGAGGATCTCAAAAGCAGTACCTGAGTCAAGCCCTTTGGACAATACCGTCCGCGAAATCAAATCCGGGTTCTCAAGGACATCTTTATGGGAATCACTCGAACCTACTGTCGTTACAATCCCTTCACCAACACGGGCAATAATCGTTTCTTCACCCGCACCACCCACGAGGCGGTCGATATTGGCACGAACAGTTACGCGCGCTTTTACCTTAACTTCAATCCCGTTCTTAGCAACAGCCGCAACAACCGGTGTCTCAATTACACGAGGGTTAACGCTCATTTGCACAGCCTGCAGCACATCACGTCCTGCAAGATCAATGGCTGCTGCGCGAGTAAATTCCAAAGGAATATCTGCACGTTGTGCTGCAATAAGCGCATTAACAACACGGTCTACGTTACCACCTGCGAGATAGTGACTCTCCAGTTGATTAATGTTCAGTCCAAGACCTGCCTTAGTCGCTTTAATCATTGGGTTAACGATACGACTTGGGGTTACACGACGCAGTCTCATCGCCACCAGCGTAATAATACTGATTCTAACGCCCGATGCTAATGCTGAAATCCAGAGCATAACCGGGAAGAAACTTAAAAACACGCTCAATACAATAATCACCACTACCGCGATGAACAGAATAGGAATCAAAGATGCTTCACCCATACTATATAACCTCCGTAAATTTATTGTAGAACTATTATTGGTTCCAGTGTTTACCTTATTCCTTGATTTCTTTCACAACAATCCGTCCGCCCTCTACTTTAATAACAGAGACCGGTGCATTAGCACTAATAAAACTACCTTCTGTAACAACATCCACACGTTCGCCGCCTATCATAGCCGTTCCTGAGGGACGAAGTGGAGTAATACTGGTTCCTGTAGCGCCTAATAAGCTAAGCTTCTCTTCTACAGGCACAAATCCCTGATCTTTAGTAAGGCTTTCCTTCAAAATAAATCTGTTCCATATCCCTCGTTCTTTAAAAATGACCGCAACAATTACTACAACTATAGTCGCAGCTACGAAAGAGATACCTAGACTGAGCAGTGCATGCTTATAGCTGTAAGCAGCTCGTACAACACCCGCTACAAGGCTGACAGAGCCTAGGAGCCCCAATATTCCGAAGCTAGGCACAAAGAGCTCCAGCACAAGCATGACAAGCCCAATGATAAACAAGAGCCAAGTTTCCGCTCCGGCGAATCCTGCAACATAGTTGCCGAAGAAATATAACACAAAAGCCAACGTCCCGATAATTCCTGGCGCACCAAAGCCTGGAACAATCAGTTCAATGACAACGCCTGTAATCCCAATGAACAGCAGAATCGTCATAATAATCGGATTGGTCAGAAATTGCGACATTTTTTCCGCACCGGTATGCTCTACGCGAAAGATGTCGTCTGTAGTATATCCAAGCCACTGAATTGCCTCTTCAGGGGTATCTGTAATTTGATCAGCGTAACCAGCTTTTAAAGCTCCTTCACTAGACAAGGCAATGATTTCTCCCTGTGTCTTAGTCACTCCAAGCTCTGGCTTATCCACGACCAAATTACTATCCACCATTCCAGCAGCAATGTCTGGATCACGATCATTCAGAGCAGCAGCGCCGATCATTTTAGATCTCCAGTAGGATATCATTTTGGCATCATCGACTTTTTGACCATTCATGTCTACCAAGGAAGCGGAGCCGATCATACTGCCCGGCTTCATGATTATTGCACCTGCATTAAGTGCTATGTAACTGCCTGCAGAAGCGGCATCACCTTTAATATAGGCAGCTGTTGGTATTTCACTCTCTCTTACCATCGTCCCAATCTCTTCTGCCGATTTCACCAGCCCTCCAGGTGTATCGACCTCTAGTAGAATAAGGACTGCTCCATAATTAGCGGCTTCTTCAAATCCTCTTTCCAAAAAGCTTTGCAAACCCCGTTCAATCTTTTGATCTACCGGAATAATAAACACGGGACCTTTTTTCAGCTCACTGTTCGTAACCCCCGGTGTTTTCGGGGCTGTCCCGTCAGCGCTTACATTCGTTGCAAAGGGTGTCAGGAGGAGTAACAGCAGGACCACAGGAATGCTAGCTAACAGTATTTTCCGTAATCTTCTCAATGATTTTACCTCCCTTCTTTAGCTTGACCCAGAACTCATAACCTTTAATACGCTGAAATTGGATTTACGTTTCATAACATAGAAAAGCACCCCTTTTGCAAGGGGTGCTAGTGCTATATTATTGCAGAAATTGCAGAACCGCCTGGTTCACGAGTTTACCATCAGCGCGACCTTTGACCTTAGGCATCAGTGCGCTCATGACCTTCCCCATTTCGCTCTTCGAAGAAGCACCGGTTTCCTGGATGGTCTGCTGTACAATTACTTTAATTTCTTCTTCGGAAAGTTGCTCGGGAAGATATTTAATAATAATCTCGATTTCTGCTTTTGTACTCGCGGCAAGCTCGTCGCGACCCGCTGATTCAAATTCTTGGAGGGCATCTTTGCGCTGTTTGATTTCACGACTAAGGATATCAAGCACTTCGTTGTCGTCCAATGTTCTCTTCAGATCTATTTCAAGATACTTTATTGTAGAACGAACCATTCGAATCGTGGAGAGCGTGAACTTGTCCTTACTCTTCATCGCTTGCTTCATATCTTCGTTCAATCTCTCGCTAAGATTCATGCGTGGGTAATCCTCCTAAAACTTTCTCTTACGAGCAGCCTCAGACTTCAGCTTTTTCTTAACGCTCGGCTTTTCGTAATGTTTGCGTTTCTTCACCTCAGCCAAGACACCATCTTTTGCGATGGAACGTTTAAAGCGACGAAGTGCAGCATCAATTGTCTCGTTTTTGCGAACTTTCGTTTCAGACACAGGTTTCCCCTCCCTCCGACCATACCGTCCAAGAGCATAACACGGTTTATCAAACTCCATTATAGGTCAAACGGAAATAACGTGTCAACCTTCGTGCTATTCTTTTTTCTGGCAAGTTCTTCAACATTAAATGATTATGCTATGCGTGCGAAGCTGAGTTTCCAGTGAGCGCACCCAGCTTGGCTCCACCCAGCAGGTGATAATGAAGATGAGGCACAGCTTGTCCACTATCAGGTCCGCAATTATTGATTAAACGATAACCAGACTCAGCAATTCCAAGGTCTTTGGCGATCTGTTGGGCTACACTGTGGATTTCAGCAATTAGCGGAAGATCCTCAGGTGTAACATCATTCATTGAAGCAATGAACTTCTTGGGAATGATCAACACATGTACCGGTGCAGCCGGCTCGATGTCGTAAAATGCAAGAATACGTTCATTCTCAAATACTTTTTTGGAAGGAATAGTACCCTCAATAATTTTGCTAAACACGGTCTCCATAGAGTGCTTGCCTCCTAAAAATTGGTGAAATCCCACTTCATCATAAGATAATCATACAGGATAATCATCAATTACGAAAGCAGCAAGCAAACTCAGCATAATCTGCCCTAAACTGTATCTGTTACAGAATGAACCATTAAATAAATATATCAAAACCGTTAGGCCTAAAAAAGACAAAAAAAAAGAGAAACACCCTTCACAGCTTATAAAGCTGATTCGGCGGCGGACGTATGAAAAGGAGTTCATTCCCTGCCATACGTCCGCCGAGGTGTTTCTAAAGTAATGTCGGCTTAGCTGTATTATAACAGCGCGTTGATACTGTATCTGTGATAAGAATCACACACATTGTAGATCTTCACATTTTTTCCAAAAGGATCCGAGATCCCCCTCCACCCTGCTCAGCAGGTACTACTACCAGCTTGCGTGGCAGTCGTGCCCGAAGCTCTGGAACATGGCTGATAATGCCGACAGACAGTTGGTCGTTATGCAGTCTTTCCAATGAGGTGATTACCGTATCGAGCAATTCCGGATCCAGCGTACCAAAGCCTTCGTCCAAAAAGAAAAATTGCAATGGATACTGCCCCCGCAGCTGAATCTGTGCCGAAAGTGCAAGTGCAAGTGACAAGGAAGTTAAGAACGTCTCTCCGCCGGAAAGCGTGGAGACCGGTCTTCTTACACCACCGTTTCCATCATCACGGATTACAAAGCCACCACCCGAATCAACCTCCAGCGCATAACGCTGTTTGCTCAGGAAACGAAGCCGCTGGGAAGCAGACTGGCATACCTGCATCAATTGTTCCTCCGCAATATACTCAACAAAAGCATTTCCACGTAAAACCGTCTGCAATTTGGACAAATGATCCTGTAGAGAAGCATGTTCTAGCCGCTGGGCTTCGAGCTCCATCCAGCGAATATGCCGATGCCGCAGATCCTCCAGATCTCGCTCTGCGCGCGCTCTTGCTTGCAGCGACATTTCATCCTCTGACTTACACACGCTTAAGCTCTCCTGGCTAACTTGCCACTCCTCTTCACTTAAGTTGGCTCCGTCAAGCTTCTCTTCAATATTGCGCAGCTGCAATGAAACTTCAGCTTCTTCCGCACGATGGGCATGTACCCGAGAAGAAGAAATTTCCCGCTCTTCAGGTGCGAGAGCTGCTCCTTCAACCTCAGCGGCGGAACTAAAAGGTGAAGAGGTTAAGCTTTGCTCCCACAGATGGCTTGAAGTCACATAATGCTCTCGAGCAGATTCTGCAGCCTGGCGGGTAATCGCTGCCTCCTTGATCTCATGCTGCGCTTTTTCAGCTGCCGTGAGATGTAATCGTTGGCTGGTCTCCACAGCTGCTAACAATTCCTGCAGACGACGCTCACACTCTGCTAGAAGAGGGGCAGCAGCGCGGCCATTAGTCCACTCCAAAAGACGCCGTTCTTTTTCACGCTGCAATTCTTCTTTGCCTTCCATCTGTGTATTCCACTGAGTAAGCTCTTTATCGAGTCCGGTGATGGTCTCCTGAAGATTCTGCACCGAAGCGCTTTTCTCATCCAGAAACTTGACACTGATTTCCAGTCGGGATCTAATTTCCTCAGCTTGAGCATCCTTGGCTAACAGCTCACGATAAGCTTTTTCTACCTCTTCCGGTGCCAAATCAGGGAACTGCTGTACCCAGTTCTGCCGCAATGCGGCTAGTTGGCCACTCAGTTCCTCGGCTTTGGCGGTTAGGCCTTCTACCCAGCTTCGCTCACCTTCGGCACCCGCTGCTTCTTTGAGGCATAGCTGCTGAACTTCCTGCATCGATTGCTGCCACTGTATCGCTGTACGGCGCAGTTCTCCAGACTGGCTTTTTAATGCTAAAAATGCAGCATCAAGTTCTGCCAAAGCCTTTTCATCTGGAATGGACTTATCGGTAGAGGAAACCTCAGTAGTGCTGACTTCTGAGCCTGCCGCTGCAGGATGATTTACCGTATCAAAAGCTCCATCACCAAACACCTGCTCCAGCCAAACCAGGTCCTGCTCCCGCAGACCACGGAACATATGGCGTGCTTCCAAAGCACGTCTGGACAACACCCGAGCCTGTTGAAGCTTTAACTCCAGTTCCTGTTGCTCTACGTTATCCTGCAATACAGCAGGGGCCGGGTGGTGTTCGCTGCCACATACAGGGCAAGGTTGTCCTGCTTCCAATTCTTTAGCCAATCCAAGCGACAGTCTGTGCAACTCATGCCCCTTGAGGGCCGCTTCCAAAGAACTGATATGTTGCTCCAGACTTTCTGCTGCGGTGCACGCAGCTTCTTCTGTCGCCAGCAGCTTCTCTTGATGCATCGCCGCCTCGCGGATCTGCTGCCCGCGAGAAGCTTCCTGCTGCCCGCGACGGCCCTCGGCCTCCGCGAGGCGCGCCTGCGCAGCCGCGAGTGCAGCGGCACGCTCGCGGCGCTCCTTCTCCGCCTTATCCCACTGGGATTCGGCGGAGTGCAGCCCTTGCAGTCTCTGCATCGCTTCTTGCAGAGACTGCCGCTCCTGGGAGCGGACACCGAGCGGCTGCAAGCTCTGCTGCAGCTCTTGCTGGCGCTTTTGGCCCTTGGCCAAAAGCTCACGCTCCCGGGCCATGCCCTCCCGCAGCTCCGCCAGCTTGCGGGAGGCCTCTTCGCGGCGCTCGCGCAGAGCCGCGAGTTCGCGCCGCAGGGCGCCGAGCTCGGACTCGAGCTCGAGCGCGCGGCGGTAGGTGTCGGCCCCCTGCCGGAGGGCCGGCTCTTCCGCCGCAAGCGCGGCCTGCGCAGCAGCCGCGGCCGCAGAGGCATGCGCCGCCTCCTGCTCGGCAGCGGCGGCCAGCACCTCTTGGCCCTCCGCGCGGGTCAATCGGCTCTTGAAGGCATCTTCCGCGCTTCGCCATGCTTTCAGCGCGGGAAGCCTAGCCTCGGCCTCGTCAGCTTGGCCGAGCTTCCGTTCAAGGAGGAGAATCTCCTCCTCCTTGGAGAGCAGTCCCTGCCGCTGCAATTCGCGGCGGGTCCGTTCCTCTTGCAGCTCGCGAATGCGCGTGAAACGCTCCGCGACCTGCAGTGCCGCCTCCAGCTTGCGGCGGCATTCCGCAGCATGCTGGGCTGCTTGTTCGAGGCGCTCCGCCGCTGCCTTTACATCCTCTTTGCCTGCGTTGCCAAGCCCCTGCTGCTCCGCTTCGAGTGCGCGGAGCGCAGCCTCATTCTCCTTCACCCGTCGGCTAAGCTTCAACGCAAGCTGATCGCCATACTGTTCCAAATGGAACAGGCGCTGCAGCATTTGTCGGCGGTCTACGCCCCGAAGCGATAAGAATTCGGCGAATTTCCCCTGCGGCAATACAACTGCTCGCGTGAAGTCATCCATCTTGAGCCCAATATGCTCTTCCACACAACGTGTAACATCTGCGAGTTTATCCGCCATAACGTTATCCCCGTCAGGTGTAACTTCAATGAAACGGCTAATGGTGTTACTGACTGTTTGCTCACCTGTCCGCTTGAACTTACGTTCAACGCGATAACGATGTGCCCCAGCGGAAGAAGTGAGTTCAAAGGTAAACGCCACGCTGAGTGAATCCTCAGAGTGATTCATAATCCCCTGTGTTCCATTAACGGCGCGCTCCACTTTGCCGTACATCGCCAAAGTAATAGCATCCAGCAAACTGGACTTGCCGCTGCCCGTAGGTCCAAAAATCCCAAACAGCCCGGTCTCACACAGACTTTCAAAATCTATTTCCTGCATTTCTCTATAACTCTGCAATCCTGCAACTTTTAATAAAATAGGCTTCACCTTAGTTCTCCTCTCCTTCCTCCGGCTGCTGCCGTTCTTCTTCGGTTAGCTGTAAGAACAGCTCAATCAAACGATCCTCCGGCTCCGCCCCGCCCGTCTGGCGCTGATAGAATTTACGGAACAATTCTTGTACAGGCATACGTGAACGGGAAATCTGTTCGAGCTCCAGCTCCATTTGCGGATAAATCGGACGAATATGAATGATCCCCTCACGTGATTTACGCAGGCGCTGAATATCATTCATCGACATAGCTTCACTGAGCCGAATCTCCAAATCTATAAAAGCGGAAGCATCTCTACCTTCATCCAACCAGTTATATACCTCTTGCAATCCCCCCGTAGAGCTCCATCTTACAAGTGGACGCCCACAGCGAAGATAGATTTCTTCGAAGGTCGGCTCACCGCCCGGCGCAACATCAATCAGCGTCACCGACTTGGCTTGTCCTGCTTCCGAAAAGCTATATGCCAGCGGGGATCCGCTATAACGGATCATCCCTTCCCCTTTTACACGCTGAGCGCGATGAAGATGGCCTAGTGCAGTATATTGCGCTCCACAGGATAAGGCAGAAGGGTCTACAGTGTAAGCCCCGCCCACCTGAATCGGGCGTTCCGAATCACTCTCTACACCTCCAAGCACATAAATATGGCTCATCGCCAAATTCACGGTTTGTGGCGTAAATTCCCGTCCCAACAGTTGCATAAGTTTGCCTACCCGTGCGCTGTAAGCTAGTCGAAGCTCCTCTTCCCCGCTGTCCCCAGCAAGCAACTCACCGAGACGTGCCTCAGAGGGATAGGGAAGGGCTGCGATTTTGGCAATCTCACCTGTCCGCGCAGCATGAACTGTCACTGGCTCTGAGGTTGGAAGTCCTACCAAGGTAATCCCCTGCCTTAATACAAGCGGGGAGACTGAAGATACGCGCTCCGGTTGGTCATGATTGCCGGCAATCACCACAAGGGGCCTGCCCCCTGAAGTCAGCCTGGCAGCAGCCTCATAGAATAATTGCTCCGAAGCCGCTGGCGGATTAACGGAATCGTACACATCTCCCGCCATCATAATCAAATCCACCTTATGAAAATCGGCGATCTCCACCAATTCATCTATGAACTGCTCTTGCTCCTTCTGGCGGCTTCTTCCCTCCAGCGTACGGCCCAAGTGCCAATCCCCCGTATGCAATATCCGCATCTTCGTCCTCTTTCCCCGCTCCTATGCGGCAATGAATAATTTATAATTTCACAGCATGATCGCCGTCAAAAAAGTACAGCCAAATCTCGCTGATCGGTTCTCCCAAAATATCATGTAATGCCTTGCTGTATAACTCTAGCTGAAAACGATATTTTTCCTTAAGTGCCTCTAAGCCGCCCTGATGTTCTAATACAGAGTCCGTCTTATAGTCTAGCAGAATAATCCGGTCCTCTTCTCGGAACAGGCAGTCAATGACCCCTTGAATCAGTACAGCCTCACTAAAGCCTTCCTTATTGTTCTCAGGGGAAAGCTCCGAGACGGCTTCATTCATATAACCGAGCCCTCGATAAGCCTCACCTGCGGGAACCATATAACTGAACGGCATTTCTCTAAGCTTCCAAGAAGAAGCTATTAATCTACGTCCAAGTTCATTAGTATAAAAAGCTTCTATCTGATCGGGAGCTACAGCCTCCACCTGCTCAGCAGTTAGAATAGCCACTCTCTGAAGTCGGGCTAAGGTTTCTTCCACAACCCTAGGATCAACTGAACCCTCCAGCGGAATATGCTGCATGACTGTATGGTATGCTGTCCCGCGTTCCGCTGGGGTTAGACTGCGTTTTTCCATAAATTTCGGACGCCGCAAATGAAGACTGTCCGCACCTGCAACACTTGGACGTTTATCGGTTTCTATTGAGGTTGTAGAATTGCCTTCTTCCAGCAGATCAAAAGAGGGCTGCTCCTGCAACGACAACAACGCTTTTAACTCCGTAACAGAAGTTTTAGCCGGAATACCTGAGGCTGCCGCATACGGATAATTCCATTCCAGTCTTCTAGCAATTTCATCGCTAGTCTCTGTTTCATATATATTTACAGCTTCACCCTTATGCAGTGCTTCGAGTACAGCTTGCCGTTCCTCTACCTTCTCCTCAGTCTGATCCGTTGGCAGGAACGCCCCAGAATTAAGTTCGGAAGCATTTTGCACACTGATGCTCCAGTTGGAGACATCGTTGTGCAGCACCGTGGAGACGGTACCTTCTGAACCGCCCAGCTTACGAAGAATCGCCGCCGCAGGGTGCCGGATCAATGCCGGTCCAACCCAGTCCAAATAGCTGCGCCCTCGGGCCAGCAGATGATCTGCAAGCAGCAGCTCATCCCGGTTCTGTACGCTGCTCCAGCTAGCGATTTTGCGCGGCAAATCTCTTACAGTGCCTACTAGAATCATTTTATCTCTCGGACGAGTTAACGCTACATATAATACACGCATCTCCTCCGCTAATAATTCAAGCCGTGTACGCCGGTTAATAGCCAGATAAGGAAGTGTTGGGTAGCTAACTCGCGTTTCCCGTTCCACAAAACGCGGCCCAAAGCCAAGCTCTTTGTGCATAAGAAATGGCGAATGCAAATCTTGTCGATTGAACTGTTTTGCCATCCCGGCTACAAAAACAACAGGGAACTCCAGCCCTTTGGATTTATGGATGGTCATGATTCTGACGCCATTGCCTTCTTCACCGCCACCGCCAGCTACACCCAGATCTCCGCCGTTCTCACGAAGCCGTGAAATGAACACCAGAAAACGGAACAATCCACGCGCTGCGGTGTCATTCTCAAATTGCACAGCCCGATCATACAAAGCTTTAAGATTGTTCTGGCGCTGCGAGCCTCCAGGCAGTCCTCCAACCCATTCCAGATAGCCGCTCTCCCCATAGATACGCCAGATCAGCTCACTGAGACTACCTTGTCTAGCCGCATTTCTCCAGCTTTCCAGCTGTTCTAGGAAATGTCTAAGCTTGCGCTTCAGTTCTGGACTGATCTGCGGCAGATCTTTATCAGGTAAAACATTATTCTCGACGGTGCTTGCGGATTCAATCACAGGAGCCGAGAAGAGGTCATACTCTTCTTCAGCCTCTTTTGCATCTTGCATATCCACCGCCATCTGTACTGCTTGAAAATAAGGACCCTGACTACACATACGCACCGTAGCCAATTCTTCTTCCGTTAATCCGACCACAGGTGAACGAAGTACGCCAGCCAGCGGAATGTCCTGCTGAGGATTATCAACTATTTTTAAGAGGGAGAGTGCAATTTCCACTTCTGTAGCTTCAAAATAACCTTTATTCAGATCACCATAAGCAGGGATTCCTTCCATCCGAAGCTCTTCGATGATCAGAGGGGTCCAGATTCTTGCCGAGCGAAGCAGGATTACGATATCACCGTAAATAACCGGGCGCATAATCTTGAGTCCTTTATCGTAGATAAGCAGCGGCGATCCACCGGTCATCCCCGTCATTTGTGAAATACGCCGGGCAATTGCCCGTGCTTCCAGCTGCGCCGTCTCGCTCTCAATGGCTTCACTCTCCTGAAGTGGCGCCTCACCGTCTTCAGAAGTCTCTTCTGACTTCCCTGTTGTTGAACCACGATCTATCAATAATAACTCCGGTGCAAAAAAGGTATCGGGACCCTTCTCTGCTGCACCTGGGAAATTCGCTCCGTAAACAAGCTCAGCGCGTTCGTCATAATTAATCTCCGCTACCGTCTCATTCATAATCTGCCGGAAGATCATATTAACGGCATTCACAACCTCCATGCGACTGCGAAAATTACGGGCCAGATCGATAACCGAACCGCTAGACGATTCATTAGTAATTTCAGATGGATCATCGATTGGGTGTGAGCCAAAGCTGCGGTATTTATCCAGGAATAGCCCCGGCTCCGCCAGACGGAATCGATAGATACTTTGCTTCATATCTCCGACCATAAACCGGTTACCGGGTGTTTCACGGGATATTAGCCGCACAATCTCCTCTTGCACACTATTCGTATCCTGATACTCATCCAGCAGAACCTCATCGAATTGAGCACGGTATTCCATAGCTGCATCAGAAGGCAGGGAATGACCGGGCGTAGAGTCCGGATGGCGTAGAATTTGCAGACAATAATGCTCCAAATCACTGAAGTCGACTAGACCTCTTCCTGCTTTTTCAATTCTATAACGTTCACCGAATGCTATCACTGTCTCTGCAAGCTCTGCCATCAGTGGAGCCGCTTCGTTCAGCTCTTTCAAAAAAACCTCAGGCGGACGGCCAAACAATGCTTTCTGAAGATCTAAAATACTCTTCTTCACACTGTCGCGCAGTTCCTTCACCATCTCCTGCAGTCCAGGATCTGTCGAATCCTTCTTACAAGCCTTTAATTTTCCAAAATATACTTCCATAAAAATATCATATAATTCTGCCCAAGGTCGTTCGTTAACGGCATCCTGCAGTGCATTTACCATCTCAAGATCAGTGGTTAAATTCTCAGCATAGGGTGCCGGACCACCCGGTTGTAGTGCAATCTCCCGGCCTTGCATCAGCTGACTGGCTGCACCCGCAAGTGTCAGCTTCGCTTCTTCAAGAATGCTCAGCACCCATGGCGTTCCACCCAGACTTTCGGTGTCTGGCAATGAGAAATCAGCTGCAGTATCACGGAGCCATTGCGCTGGCCAAGGATGGCTGCGGGCGTAATCATGCAATCGCTGTATGAGCGCATGCACTGCATCATCACTGCGTTCACCACTGAACCAATCAGCGAGCTGCACAAATATGCTATCCTCGCCATCCGCACCTACCTCACCGTACTTTTCCTCCAGCAACTCTTCGAGCAGCTCCTGCCGCATCATCTCCGCTTCATGCTCATTTAATATGCGGAAACCCGGATCAATCGGAATCATTTGATAATAACGCCGGATCACTTCCAGACAGAAGGAGTGCAACGTTGTAATCGAAGCTTTGCCCAGCAGGGATAGCTGACGGCGCAAATGGTCGTTCTCCCCGTTCTCCTCCAGCTCCCGATCAAGGGCTTCCCTGATCCGCTGCCGCATTTCGGCAGCCGCAGCTTTGGTAAACGTGGCTACTAGTAGCCTGTCTACACTGAAGCCGTTCTCTTCCTTACTGATCTTTCGAATAATCCGTTCTACCAGCACCGCCGTCTTGCCGGAACCTGCTGCCGCAGCAACGAGGATGTCATCACCGCTCTCCGCAATGGCCCGCCACTGGTCATCACTCCATATACTTCCTTCCGGTTTCGCTTCTATTTCAGCCTTCATACTCAAGGTGTAGTTCCTCCTTTGCGGGACAGCAGATCCCATATAACGTCCTTCCCTGGCTTACCCAGATTGTTATAGCTGTTACCTTCCACAGCTTCATCGAACTGGCAGACAGGTCTAAAGGAACAGAATGTGCAGGCGGTCTCCTGCCCAATTCGGTACGGCTCAATCGCCACATCACCCTCTGTAATCCGTGTCCCGATATCCGAGATCGTCCCTCTAACGGAGGATAATAGATGGCCCCACTGCTCTGGTGTAGCTACTGAAGCACTGCTATAAAAGCTGCCGTCAGCTTTTACTGCTACAGGCACGATAGAAGAATACCCTTTGTCTAAAGTGGTATCCATCAGGGAGACAACCTCACGATCTGCTGTAAGCAGTCCTTTCATCTTGAAGCGTTTCAACAGCTCTTGCTCAGCCTGTTCCTTGTTCATCCCGTTGGATGAAGTTAACAACGGATCATGCACATGGAAATAAAGTGTGCCTGCTGGAAGTGCCTGCTGCCCCAGCCATTGCTCCGAATATGTCAGCAGCACATCCAAATAAGTCAGCATTTGCAGCGACAAGCCATAATACACCTCATGCAGCTTGAGATCCTTTTGGCTCGATTTATAATCAATTACCCGCAGAAGAATACCGTTCTCTCCACGAGCCATGTCTACACGGTCAATCCGGCCAACGACCTCCATCACACAGCCATTCGGCAGCGTAATTCTTAAAGGCGGCAACTCCTTATCCGGTCCAAAATCCAGCTCCAGCCCTACTGGCTCAAAGCTGCCCCGGCGGGCGTGCTCGCCCAGAATCACAGAAGCACGTCCAACAATATTCTTAAGCTTACGGGAGATGTACCCGTAACGTTTGGAGCTCATTAGAATTTCACCCTGCAGCATCGGAGATAGCCGTTCTACTGTCTCACTGGCCTCACGCCGACATTCATCCGGAGATAAGCTGCCCCAGCCCCTTCCCTCTTGTTTCAGTCTTATCGCCATATCACTTAGCGCAGCATGGAACAGCTGTCCAATATCAGGTGCTTGCAGCTTATATAACTGGCGCTCTTTCAGTCTTAGTCCGTAGGACGCAAAATGGGAAAATGAGCACGCAACAAATTTCTCCATCCGGGACACACTGCCCCGCAGTGTTGAGCCACCATACAATCTGAGGCTTGTGCCACGCTTTAGCTTCGTTCCCTCATTACGATAGAACAGTGAACTTAGCAAACGTTCCAGTTGAAATTTACGATCTTCGTTCTTAGTAAACCAGTTATACACATCCCACCATAGCTCCGGAATTTCTGTTCCTTGGCGCCACTGCCGCAGCTGCATAATCAATGCGCGAAGACTCTGTTCTGGTTGACCAATGAAACCGAGATGGATAGGATTTCCGACTTCTATAGGTAGTCCCGAAGGGGGAAGTGCTGACAAGCTGTGCTCTTGAACCCTTTGGAACATTCTATGCAAATGCCGGATAACCTCAGAGGGAAGGAGAGCTTTGCCCTCATCATCCGCTGTAGCGTAGCTAATCCAGAGCTTTCGGCTTCCTGTCGTTAGTGCATTATAGATCAGAAACCGCTCGTCCAGCAGTTTACGAGAAGCGCCGGGAGCAAGCTCCATTCCAGCATTCTCTAGTACGGAGCGTTCACCTTCCGAGAGAATTCCATCTTCCTTAAACTGCGCAGGCACAACACCTTCATTAAATCCAAGCAAAAAAGCGTATTTAACCCCCGTTGGGCGAGTCCGATCCATATTGCCGACCAATACTTGATCCAGTGCGGGCGGAACTAGTCCCATTTTAAGTTCAGCAAGACCTGTCTCTAGAACTCCAGTGAACACTTCAAACTCAAGTCTTTCATTGCCCATCATTTCTACTATCTGATCTAACAGATCAAGTACCGCACCCCACAACTGGCTATGTTCCCTAGCCTTCTCGGGTTGGCCCTTCTCCATAGACTTAACACTGAGTTTCTCCAGCTTTCGCGCAACATCCGTCTCTTCAAGCAGCTTGTACAATGCCGTACAAAGTTCAAGACCGCTACGACTTTTCTGGATTCTTTTCTCAAAAGCAAATAATGGACCTGTTATACTAGCACGGCATCGTTCCATAGTAGCAAGCAGTTCATCATCCATCTGTCTGCCGCCTTCCAGCGACAAGCTAGGAATACCTTTCCAGGAGCGGCCATCTGTCCAGCGGTACCCCTGAATCCCACAAGCCAGCACATAGTTTTCTAAAGCATCCATATCATCACGCGTAATACTACCGTCTAGCGGAAGCAGAAGCTCCGTCTTTACGCAACGGAATACATCCTCATAACGCCAGCGACGACGCACTACATCCAATGCGGAACGTATAAACTCCACTAGCGGATGATGCAGCTCATTCACCTTCTGGTCCAGAAAAAATGGCACTCCATAATCTTGGAACAACGGCTGAACCAGCTGCTCGTAATCGCCAATATTGCGCATCAATACGGCCATTTCGCCATATTTTGCACCTTCATCCCGCGCCAGTCTAGTCATTTCGCGCAGGGCTCCCTCAACCTCTGCTCTGTGCGAAACTGCGGCGCCTATGGATATAGCCTCTCTTGCCAGTTCATCCGCACCTATCCAAGCCTTCCGGCGATCATATCCCCGTTCAAGGTGAGCAAGTACTGGACTTTCTTCAAAACGCGGAAGAACCGTTGGCTCCAGCAGCTCGTCCCATACATCAATGCCCAGCTCTTCAGCAATTCCTCGCAGTTTAATGTAAGTAACCGCAGTTGGGTGAAACAATTCAAGCTCATTCAACTGATCTCCATAGGGGTAAGGACGATCAATTGTAAGCGAAACCGTCAGCTTCGAAGCTTGCTGCATCAATTCTCGAAGCACTACGAATTCCTGCGGAGTAAATCCATGGAACCCATCTACCCAAATCTCTGCCCCGCGAATGTAGGAGGAATCTGGAATATGCTCAGCCAGTTCTGCTAAACGATCCTCTTCATCGATATAAAGACGGGACATTTCCTTCTCTAAATCCCTAAATACCAGCTGCAAATCATCCAGCTTACCCTCAAGAATAGGACTTCTTGCAATAGCTCCTCGCATAGCGGACAGCTGTTCCTCTAAATCAGTGGAACCCAAACAGCAACGTTTCATCTCCGTGTGCAGTTGGTTCAGACGTTCCACAAAACCCGGTCTGTCTGCTGAGGCACCGAATAATTTCAGTTCCTCTTTGCGGCGACTGATGATTTTGTAAATTAACATTTTCTTACCTTCTTCACTGATTGGCAGACTTGCACTGCCACCAGTTTCCTGCTTCACACGATAGGCAAGCCGCGAAAAACTCAGTGTCTGCGCCCGAAGGCTTCCCTTCACATTCCCTACGGTCAGAAGCCCCCGTTCTGCTCCAAAAGAACCTTGCTCTGGCACAAGAATAATAATCGGCGCACCAAGCGGTTCCTTTTCTAAGGAAGAAGAGATAGATTCCCATATTTTTGTTGTCTTGCCACTGCCCGAGCGGCCTAGTAAAAAGGTTACCGGCATAAATGATAGACTCCTTCCGTAGCGGAGAAAATATATAGAATACAGGGTGAAATATCCACCCATTGATTACACTCCAATTAAAAAAGTTCAGTGATTCCTCGTCCCCTCAGTATATCATAACCACACTAATCGGAACATGTGTTTGCTAGTATTTTCTAATGTTTTACAAAGGATAAACAGCTATGAGTACAAATAAAAAAAGCAAACCTCCGGATTTTGGCGGCTTGCTTTTTAGAGTGTTTAGTTTGTTTTTAATGCCAGTTGTGCAACGTTAGATAGGAGCTGCCAATGTCGGAGCGTAGGGTCAATGTTAGACTGTTGGCGTTCAGCGTTCAGCGTTCAGCGTTCAATACTCAACACCCCGCACTCAACATTAGCACTCTACGCCGATCGTTTTGTAATCCGCATTCCGCATATCATAATTCAATAAGCATCATTCGTTGTTTACTATTTAGTATTCCGAATTTAACACTCAACATTTCGGCTAGGCTTGTTTCATTAATTACTTAGGGACCCAGGAGCCGTTATTCGTGGATTCAGTGCTGTTATGGCAACTTTTCGGACCCCACTGACGCTATTCTTCGAAAATGTGCTGCATTACGGGTGTTATTGGGGCAATAGCGCCTTTAGGGTCCGTAAGAATTCAATAATGGGCTGTTTACACTAAATAGAGTCATCTGAGTCCGTTGGCCACTACTTGCCTTACAGCCGACTCACGGCCACCCTACGACCAGCCCTTTTATCTTATTTGTTACTTGGCACTGTAGACCTTTTGATCTTCAGGCTTATTTTTTACTCCGCACTTCAAAAATCGCAAACTTCAGATAGTGTCCTTCGTTAACGCCAAGTATTTGTGGATGGTCTTTGCCTGCGGCCCGCCATTCTACAAGTCTCAACACCTTGCCAGCATCTTTAGCTGCATCGGCAATCGTTTCGAGGAACAGATCTGGCTGCATATGGTAAGAACAGCTTGCGGTAACCAAATAGCCGCCTTCGTTCACCAGCTTCATCCCGTGCAGATTGATATCCTTGTAACCACGGCAAGCGCCAGCTACTGCACTTTTGGTTTTGGCAAACGCCGGAGGGTCTAGGATGACTACATCCCAAGTTCTTCCTCCACCTGCCGTCATTGGCTTGGATGTGTCGGTTTTGGCTGTTTTGCCTCCGGATTTAGGATTTGTAGCAGCTGCTGCCGTCTCTGTTCCACTGGCAACTGTCGCCCGTTCAGAACGTTCCTCTAGTCCTTTAACCTGATTCCGTAGATATGCAAAAGCATCATCCACTACGAATTCAACACGATCGCTAAAGCCGTTCAGCTCCACATTCACTTTGGCACTCTCAATGGCGTGTGCTGAAACGTCAAGGCAGGTTACTTTTTTCGCGCCATACTTGCAGGCATGCAGCGTGAAGCTGCCCGTATGCGAGAAGCATTCCAGCACTGTCGCACCGTCCCAATAAGGGAACGTTACATGTTTGCCGCTCTTATTAACTGGTAAGGTCTGTAGTGAACCATCCTCAGTTTCAATTTCCTGTAGCGTAATGCCGCTTCGTCCTCCCCAGCCTTTCATGAGCGGAGCAATGGAAGCTCTATTCTCACGTTGGTCAAAGAAGTAACCTGTCTTCTGGCCCTCTTCAATATCAACGACCAGCTTCAGGCCATTCTCGCTCACGGTTACATGCCTTGGACATTCCCCGTACAGCACACCCGTTGTCTGCTCCATACCTTCAAGCTCGCGCACACTAACATCACTGCGCTCATAGATTCCGCGCGGTGCCATAACCTGCACCAATGCTTCGACGATTTCTGCACGCCGCTTGTCCATTCCGAGGGTAAGCAGCTGCACAACCAAAATATCTCCGAATCGATCTACAATAAGCCCCGGCAAAAAGTCCGCTTCACCATAAACCAAGCGATAAGCATCCGCACCCGGAAGGAAACGATTTCTGTGTTGCAGACAATTCGCAAACCGTTCTGCAAAAAAGGCTGTATCCATGATCGCAAGGGGTCCCTGCGATACAATTCTTACCCGAATTTGTGACGCTGGATTGTAATATCCCACGGCCAAAAATCGGCCCTGATGATTAAGGACATCTACTAAACCCCCCGCTTCCGGATTTCCTTCTACCGATGCGACTTCACCTGCATAGACCCATGGATGGCCCTGTTCCAGTCTTTTTTTGCGATTGCGTTCTAAAATAACCGATGGCAATGACTTCAACTCCCTGTTTTTCTAAAAATGTTTTTATACATGTCCCATGCAATACATTCATATATTGGTGTACAACCCTCGTCCAAAGGAGTATGCCCTATGTTCAGTGATTTGCTGTTCCCTATCATATATGGTCTTGTTATCTTTCTAGCCGGCATGAAGCTGATGGAAACGGCGTTGTCCAAGCTAGCAGGCCCTCTATTAACTACAAGCCTAAATAGAGCTACCTCAACCCCTATTAAAGGAATGATTGCCAGCAGCCTGTTGTCCGCCTTACTCCAGAGCAGTACTGCTGTAACGGTGTTGACTATCGGCATGGTCAATGCCGGCCTGCTTACCTATGCCCGCACACTTGGCATTATCCTGGGCAGCAACATCGGCACCACATTAACTACAGAATTGATCGGACTTCAGATCAATACCATGGCCACGCCCTTGCTGGCAGCCTCGCTCAGTCTGTGGGCAGCGGCAGTTATTGCAGGCGAACTGCCGCCTACATCACGAGTGGCAGAGCTCTGCCACAAAATATCCCCGCCGCTGCAATTTATCAGTCTGGCTGTATCAGGCTTCGCCCTCGTCCTATGGGGCATCGCTGTCATGCAGTCTATCGGCGGAATACTTCAGGAAAGTGGCTTATTCCTCTGGTTCCTAAACCATGCCGCTACTAGTGCCTTATGGGGGCTCGCCGCTGGAGCGTGCCTAACAGCCATGCTCCATAGCAGCGCTGCTGTCATAGCTATGGCTATGAGCATTGCCGCCTCGGGTGCCATGCCGCCTGAGCTAGGTATAGCCATTGTGCTGGGCGCCAACGTGGGCACCTGTGTTACAGCGGTCATCGCTTCCATCGGCGGCACGCCATCCGGCGTCTTCGTCGCTTGGTCCCATGTTGCGCTTAATGTAGGTGGTGCACTATTATTCTTGCCCATGATCGGGCTGCTACAAGCAAGTGCTGCATGGATTGGTGGAGGCCCTGCTTCACAAATCGCCCACGCCCAGACCATTTTCAACGTAGTCTGCTCACTTCTAGCACTGCCATTATGCTACCTGCCTATATGGTCAAAACTGGAGAAACGTCTTCAGTCTTAACAAAAAGGTGCCGTTAATATAATCCCAGTTTTCCACAACTGTACTATTATACTTCAATCGAAAATATTATAAAACCGCGAACCGTCGTAAAAAGTGATCACCGTCGAGAAAATTCCAATCAGCGCAAACAAAGCCAATGCAAAATAATCGTCTCTCGTGAACGGGCGACGGCTATACCAAGTTCGTTTGGTCTCAGTGCCAAAGCCGCGCAGCTCCATAGCGGTACTGATATTTTCAATCCGCTCGATACTAGTCAGAATTAGGGGCATCAGAATCGAAATGATATTTTTTAGCCGCTTAGGCAGCTTTTCTTTTCTAGAAATATCTATTCCCCTTGCTTGAGCAGAGAACGATATATTCTCATAATCTCGTTGAATATCCGGAATGTACCGCAGTGCCAGCGATACAGAATATGCAATTTTATAGTTCACTCCAACTCTATTTAAGGATGCTGCAAATTCACTGGGATTGGTCGTTAGAAGAAATAATAATGCCATAGGAATGACCACCGCATATTTCAGGGCAATATTGAATTGATAAAATAGCTGCTCCCAAGTTACCGTATACCGGCCTGCAATATGCATAATATCATGACGTGTCCCGTAAACACGTACGCCCTCCAAAGGAGAAAAGATAAAGATAGCTATATGATTAAGCAAAAAGAAAATCAAGATGAAATATAATACGAAAGCATAATCCTGAAATTGAACTTTGGAAATTCTAAAGGCAAGCAAACTAAATAACAGCATCACAATTAGACATCTTGTATCATATGTAATCATCCCCGTCACAGACCACACTACAAATAAAATCAACTTCGTAGCGCCGGTAAGACGGTGAATAGGTGAATCCTGCTTCGTAAAAGTTAACATTTTGGCCTTCATCCGCCTCGGCTCCTCCTATCATACGCAATGAACCTTCTAACGAACTCCTCCGGTTGTTTCAATCCAGCTTTTATAGCTAGGGCAAAAAGCGAGGTTTCTTTCAAGTTCGCTTTTTTCACCACATCAGTATTCGTTAATATTCGCTCAGGGCTATCATCCGCAAGCTTCACGCCATCAGCTAACACTATAGCTCTATCGGCATATTCCAGCATCAAGTGCATATCATGCGTAATCATAATGACCGTCATCCCCTGCCCCCGCAGCGTCAAGAGAAACTCCATCATTTCGTTATAATGCCTGTAATCCTGAGCAGCAGTCGGTTCATCCAAAATGATCACTTCCGGCTCCAGTACCAGAATGGCGGCAATCGTGACCCGTTTCTTCTGGCCGTAACTGAGCGCCGAGATCGGCCAGCTGCGAAAAAAATAAAGTCCGCACACCTTCAAGACTTGATGGACGCGTTCACGAACGAGCTCCTCAGGGCAACCTCGGAGTCTTAGTCCTAGGGCAACCTCATCATATAAAAGTGTCTTAGAAATCATATGATTGGGATTTTGCATAACAAAACCAATCCGCTCTGCCCGCTCCTTAATCGTGTCCTGAGCAATATCACGCCCATGCATCCGTATTGATCCGGAAGTAGGTTTATAGAAGCCACAAATCAGCTTAGAAACTGTAGATTTCCCAGCCCCATTTCGCCCCGCTATACAGACCATCTCTCCTTTATGAATACAGAGATTGAGCTTATCCAGCACCTGCTGATTTTTTTCGTATCCAAAAGAAATATCTTGCAGTTCAAGGATGGGTGGGCTCTCCAGCTTATCCTGGCGTGATTGATTGCACTCATACCAGATCTTAAGTTTATTAGAACACGCCTCCAACTGAATATTGTTCACATGCTGCGGATTCATATTTGCTGTAATCGAACATCCGGCATACTTCAAAGCCGTTAAATAGAGAGGTTCCCGAATGCCAACTTCTGAAAGCAACGTTGTGCTCAACAGCTCTGCAGCCGGCATATCCGCCGCAATACGTCCTTCATGGATCACAATAATACGATCCACCGCCCGATGCAGCACCTCTTCAAGACGATGCTCGATCATAATAACGGTTTTACCTGTCTCTTTATGCACTCGATCAATAAGCTCAATCGCTTTTGTACCGGTATAAGGATCTAAGCTTGCCAGCGGTTCATCAAAGAGCAGGATGTCCACATCACCTACCAGTACACCTGCCAAGGACGTTTTTTGCTTTTGTCCACCCGATAACTCCTGAGGAGAAGAGGCCAGAAAGTCGTGGATATCCACCGCTCTTGCGGCAGCCGCCACTTTGCTCTTCATTTCTGTCTGCTGAACCACATGGTTCTCTAGACTGAAGGCGATATCCTCACCAACCGTTAATCCTACAAATTGTCCATCCGGGTCCTGCAATACGGTACCTACCTGATTGGACAGCTCTGCGATACTCAGATCCTTCTGCTCCTGGCCTATAACCCGTAATGAACCTGATATTTCCCCTCTGTAAGCAAAAGGGATGAGACCATTAATGCAATGAGCCAGTGTACTTTTCCCAGAACCTGAGGGTCCCACGATAAGCACCTTCTCCCCTTCAACAATCGTTAAGTTAATCCCCTGTAGTGTGGGTTCCTGCTGCGCCCGATATTGAAAGCTGAAATCCTTAAATTCAATCATTACTTTTTTCATCTGAGACCTTCCTCTGGGTTAATGTGAAGAGAAAAAAGCCGGTGATTTCCACCGGCTTTTTAGCTTGGATATGTATTCCACTCAAGCTTCTCTAGTCAAGCTGCCCTGTTTCGTTCTTGTCTTAGCATACGCAATGGCTAGTAAAGATCCGATCACTGCCACCGAAGCTATATTTAATGCACCTGCGGTCAGTCCTTGCGTAAATACTTTATTAGCGGGTTCTGCATAGATCAGAATATCCAACACTGGGGCTACAAGGAACCAAGCTACAGCATTCGCTGCAATCTGAGCCAGATTAAAGCGTATTATTTCCTTCCGTCCGAATTCCCCGTCATGAATAGCGATTCTAGCTACTAACAAGCCAATAACCAGCCCTACAATTCCTGATGATATGACCCAACTGAACCATGGCGATCCATAAGATATCGTATCCTTCAGGGTATGCCCGATCAGGCCTATAAATAATCCGGCAAACGGGCCGTACAATAGGGAGAACAATGCCAGTAATGCGTATGTAGTCTCGATGTTAGTGTTTGGAATACCCGAAGGAATCGAGCCGAATCTCCCCAATATAACGAATAAAGCAGAACCAATACCAATCGCTACAATCGTCTTGATCGACAACACCTTTTGTTTTGCCATGTTTTCATCTCCCCCAACGCATCTATTATGTTTTATGTGATTATACATCGGAATAGTCGGAATTACTATAGAATCTAAATAAAAAAATCTGCAAAGCAACATAATGTTGGCTTTGCAGATTCATAGTTGATAATTCAGATCCTATTCTCTATTACTTCACTGTCACTGATACTGTAACTGTTTTGCCGCCTAGCTTTCCTTTAATGGATGTCGTTCCTTTACTCACAGCTACAATCTGACCACTTGCAGATACTCTCGCTACAGAAGGCTTGGAGCTAGTCCATACCGCACTTCCAGTAACAACAGCAGTCTTACCAGTATCATACTGTGCAGTCACAACTACATTCTGAACGGCTCCCGGAGCCATTTTCAGTCTGCTCTCATTAACGGTCAGCTTTGTTAATTTAGGAACTACAGTAATTTTGACACTAGCAGCAATCCCTTGGTAAGATCCTGTCAACGTAGCAGTACCTTCTGTTACTGCTTTAACGGTTGTAGCTTTAACCGTAGCAACCGCCTCGTTTGAGGACTCCCAATTCATACTGCTGGAGACATTCCCTGTCTTACCATTAGAATAATAAGCCGTTACCTTTATCGCTTTAGAGCCTTTAATGTTCATTTCGATAGCAGTAGGTTCTACAACTAGCTTAGTAACCTTTTGTTCAATGGTAACTGGGATACTGATGGTTTTATTAGCGTAAGTTCCCTTTAAAGTAGCAGAACCCTTCACCAGTCCTTTGATTACCTTACCGGAAGTTGTTGTCTTGATAATCGCATTCGTACCGGTAAGCTCCCATTCCATAGTTGCAGTAGCATCAAGTTCACTGCCGTTTTCCATCACAGCTTTTACTTCAGGAACAGCCTTCTCTTCACCAGTAACAATCACCAGGTTTTCTTCTGGTCCAAGCAAGACAAGGACTTTATCTTTCACTGTAACCTTTACTTCAACACTTTTTTCTCTTACAGCAGTTTTTGAAGTCGTTGGGTTTTCTGATTTTATTTTACCGATAACCTTCACAATACCTGCCGATTCAGCTACAATCTTGCCGTCTTTAATGGTGGCAATCTCATCATCCGCAGAGGTCCACTCAATATCACTACTAAGATCTAGCTTTGTTCCGTCAAGCTTTGTACCATTTACTTTTGGAAGGCTTACGGTGTCATCTGTGTAAAGCTCCAATTCCGTCTTGTCGGCTGCCAGTTCTGTGATCGTAGGATACACTGTCAGCTTAAAGCTTTTATTAATTCCTCTGTACTCTGCTTTAATAACCGAAGTTCCCACTGCTTTAGCAGTCACTGCCGCAGTATCGCTACCAGGCGTAACGGTTGCCGCCAATTGGTTATCCGAAGTCCATACTGCGCTGCCTGAAATGTTCGGAGTAGAATTCGCAGCATCGCGAACCTCAGCTTTAACGTTCAGGGTTTCGCCCATAAACAGGAATTGATCTCCTGTAGGAGTAAGTAGTAGCGCTTCATAAGGAGCACGTACATATACGTCTACTGTTTGTGTAATCCCTAGATAGGATACTGTAATTACAGCTTTACCAGCAGACAACACTTTGATCTCGCCTTTGTCTACTGTAGCTACACTAGCACTAGAAGAGGACCATTCTGCTTTCTCTGAAATATCATTTGCGCTGGATTTTGTAGTTTCTTTAGTCTCTGCAACCAACTTCAAAGGTGCATCTCCGACTAGCATCTCTAGTTCTTTAACGATTTTGTCGTCATGTTTAAGCTCAATTTCAGAATAAGGCAATTTCACTACAGCCTTAAAGGTTGCTGTTAAGGTCTTGTATTTGGCAGTGATCGTTGCTGTACCTTCACCAGCCAAAGTGATCTTACCTTCTGCAATGGTCAACACGCTTGTGTTGGAGCTGCTCCAAGTAGTATCAGCCGTTACATCCTTAGCAGAAGTCGCTGTTTCTCCACCAATCGCATTGGCTTTGACCAGCAGTTTATCCTCATCATCACCCAATTTGTAGTTCCCTTCAGAACTATATTCGAGCTTCAGTTCTTTAACAGGATGGGCTACCTCAACTTCAATGGTAGCAAGTGCATGATTATAAGTCGCTGTAATAATAGCTTTTCCACTGTCAATCGGAGTCAATAGGCCATTTACTACCTTTACAGCGTTTGTGTTAGAAGAATTCCATACAACTGCACCTGTCACATCTCTTTTAGATGAGGACCCTTCCACATTCGCATATACCTTAAGTTGCTTTGGCGTTTGTCCAACCGTAAGCTCTACTTTAGCGGAGCTTTCGAATTCAATCGAGTTGATATCGCCGGTCGCTGCAAAGACACTTACCGGAAAAACCGCAGTAGCTAACAATATCATGATGAGGAGCATTTTCGTCATTTTCCTGTACACAGTCATTTGTTCTCTCCCTTAAGCTATAATGTCGTTCGGTGGTTTATCCCCACACTCTTTTACTTATATCGACAATTGTACCCTAAGTGTTTACCCCCTGGCTCTATAAAGCGAAATTCGGGACTTTCAGACTAGATAATACGGTAAAGGTTGATCAAAATATTAGGAAGTAATATGCTAACTACTAAATTCTTTCTTGAAACAAGGGGGCTACGATGAGTGCAGAGAACGTCCAACTAGAAGCAATCCCGTCTCCTAAACAGGAAGATAGCTTCCTTAAAGGGGTAAAAGATTGTATTCCCACACTACTAGGGTACTTAAGCATCGGACTCGCAGCAGGTGTTGTTCAAAAGACAGCCGGGCTCAGCATTGCTGAGATTGCCTTAATCAGCTTGATTCTTTACGCGGGCTCAGCTCAGTTTATAGCTGCTGGAATGATAGCTGTTAGCAGCTCGCCTGCGGCCATTATTATTACGATATTTATCGTGAATCTTCGCCATATTTTGCTTAGTGCAGCTCTTTCACCTTATTTCCGCCATCTTTCCCCACTGAGAAATATGCTGGTTGGTTCTTTATTGACTGATGAGACCTTTGGAGTTGCCATCAATCAAGCTTTGAATAAGCAGCAAATCAGTGAAAAATGGATGCACGGTCTAAATCTCACCGCTTATTTAAATTGGTTTCTTGCGAATGTAGCGGGAGCTTTTTTAGCCCAGTGGATCTCAGACCCTGATCAATTCGGTTTACAGTTTGCCTTACCTGCGATGTTTATTGGCATTCTTGTAATTTCCATGATTGACCGTAATAAAATCAAACTAGATTTGGTTGTCGCAATCCTTGCCGTGATCATAGCAGTAGGAAGCTCCTTCCTATTCTCCAGCAGTGTTGGAGTGATTATCGCTACAGTCATTGCTTCAACGACAGGGATGGTGTTTGAAAAATGGAAGTAAGATGGGATGTCTTTCTGATCATTCTAGGAGCAGCTTTTGTGACCTTTATTCCCAGGGTGGCTCCGCTCATGATCCTTAGCCGGTTTGAATTGCCAGAATGGGGAATGCGCTGGTTAAACTATGTTCCTATCTCTGTTATGGCAGCATTAATAGGTCAGGAGATATTTTTGAATGATGGGAAATTTTCGTCTTTAGCTAATAACATTGAGCTTTTTGCGGCATTGCCTACTTTTTTGGTTGCGATAAAAACCCGGAGCTTGCTAGGCACTGTACTGGCGGGGATTGTTTCAATCATGATCCTACGGATGTTTTTTTGATCCACTTCTACGCGTTGAAGTCACTATCGGACACAGTTGACCTTATTCGCAGCATTATCCCACTTTTGGAACACTAACGGACACCATAGTCGCTATTGTCATGAAAAACACCTATTATGAACCACTTTCTAAGGAATAGCTGCACTGGAGTCCGAAACTAAGCATAAAAGGCAAAAAAAATGCAAATAACGCCAGCTGGGTCCGAAAGCATCATGAGATTGTTATGAATTGGTGGTCTAGACAGCAATAACTAAAAACAGAGCAGCCCTTCCCCGCTAACGGGAAAATGGCTGCTCTGTTGTCTTTTACTAATATCTATTGCTTAACGGATATCAATTGCTTAACGGACAGCCTGCTGAAGCCCAGTCTGACTAACCCCGACCAACTCACCGCGGCATTCGTTCACGCCAGCTTCCGTTATCTTCACCTGACAAAGTTCTCCTTGGAGTGAATCTTCTCCATCAAAGAACACCTGCAAATAGTTGTCGCTAAATCCATGCTGGATATTGCGCCCCGGAGCCCCTTTTGCGGCTCTTTCCGGAATAACACTTAATGTCTGGCCTACAAATTTGCGAGCATAAGCTATTTGCATTTCTTCCGAAAGATCAATCAATTCCTGCACGCGTACATTTTTGATTTCTTCGTCGATCTGATTCTCCATCCGCGCTGCCGGAGTGCCCGTCCGCTTGGAGTAAGGGAATACGTGCATCTCGGAGTAATTAATAGCCTTCATGAAGTCGTAGCCGGCACGGAACATTTCCTCGGTCTCCCCCGGGAACCCAACGATAACATCCGTAGTAATCCCGACATCTGGCATCGCCTGACGGATCAGCTGCATTTTGGCGTAATATTCTTCTGTCGTATATTTACGGCGCATCGCTTTCAGCACATCATTATGTCCGGCTTGCAGCGGGATATGCAGATGACGGCACATTTTAGAGGAACGGTTCAGCACCTCCAGCAGCTTCTCATCGATCTGGCTAGCTTCGATAGAACTGATACGTACCCGCTCCAGTCCATCCACCTTATCTAGATCCCACAGCAAATCGGCTAGACGGTAATTATCAAGATCGTCACCGTAACCACCGGTATGAATACCCGTGAGAACAAATTCCTTATACCCTGCTTCTACTAATTGATGTGCCTGGTTTACGATACTTTTGGGATCACGGCTGCGGGAAAGTCCACGCGACCATGGAATGATACAGAATGTGCAGAAGTTGTTGCAGCCATCCTGAATCTTCATAAAAGCACGCGTCCGATCCGCAAAGCCAGGTACATCCATCTCTTCGAATTCACGTGTCTTCATAATATTACGAACAGCGTTGACCGGCTGACGTGAGGCTTCAATGTTCTTTACATGCGTCATGATCTGATCGCGGTCCTGGTTACCAATAACAAGATCGACACCAGGAATATCAAGAATCTCACCAGGAGAGGTCTGCGCATAGCAGCCAGTAACCGCCACGATAGCTTCCGGATTGCGGCGAACGGCACGACGAATCATTTGACGGCTTTTTTTGTCACCTGTATTAGTTACAGTACAAGTATTAATCAGATATACATCGGCGGGTCCCTCGAAATCGACCTGCTCGTAACCTTCATTTTTGAATAGCTGCCAGATGGCTTCGGTGTCATAAAAATTCACTTTACAACCTAAAGTATAAAATGCTACGGATGGCATCTCTTAAGCTCCTCCCATTTCTCCCGATTCATATAAAATACAAGCAGCGGCAACCATGCCCGCTGTCTCACAGCGCAGAATACGCCGTCCTAGTCCTACGGAAACCGCACCAGCTTCTTCTGCCTTTTGGCATTCCTCTGGTGTAAAACCCCCTTCAGGACCTACTACAATCAGTACCTTCCCAGCAGCCTGTGGTGAAAGCGAGGATAACCAAGGGGCAACACTGCTGCGAAGCTGCAAGCCTTCTTCTTTTTCATAACAGAAATAAACAGCATCATACTCACTAAAAGTCTGTAGCAGCTGCTTCCAGGATAACGGTGAGCCTACAGCCGGAACGATGTTCCGGTGTGCCTGCTCGGCAGCTTCTTTACAAATTTTACGCCAGCGGTCCAGCCGCTTACTTTCCTTACGTTCATCGTATTGTACAATCGTGCGCTCCGACAGAAAAGGAATAAAACCAACGGCTCCAATTTCTGTACACTTTTGAATGACAGTTTCCATCTTATCGGCCTTGGGTAAGCTCTGAGCCACTGTGATTTTTATCCGCGGTTCATGCGTCATCTCCAGGGTTTCCAGGATGTTCACTGTCACTTCCCCTATTTCGATCTGAGCAATCTCCACTAACGCTTCACGGGAGACGCCATCGCTGACAATAAGCTTGTCCCCAACCTTACCGCGCATGACTTTGGCAATATGCCTTGCATCTTCCCCGTCAACTCTAACGTTATCTGCACCAAACTGCTCTGGTGTAACAAAATATCGCTGCATCTCTTCATCATCCTGTTCATGAATTCAGTAAGAAGAAACGGTAAAGACGCCTTAATAAAGACGTCACCCGTTTCTTAGAGAAATATAACTATGGATCAGGCGAAATTTAACTATCCTATTTTTCAACAAATTACATAATACAATGTTTAAGCAGGGTTGACCAGACTTCAGTCCCTACCTTAGCTGCCAAACATTCTTAGGAATAGCTGCACAAATGTTCTCGACATTTCACTAGCCCAGTGGCCAAGAGGATCGATGGTATAGGTTCGTAACCCTGGAATAAACAGAATTAATAAAAAGATAAATACAGCCCATTGCTCAAATTGCTGTAATCTGCCCCGAATGGAGCGAGGAGCAATATCCTCCACAATCCGGTAGCCATCCAGCGGAGGCAATGGAATCAGATTGAACAAGAATAAAAAGAAGTTCCATTGAATAAAGGTGCCAAAGAACAGATACACTGCCTCTAAAACGCGATCATTGGAGATCGACTCTAATACACCGGTTGCCGCAAGCACCCCATATATTAAAGCACCAATAATCCCTAGTAACAGGTTACTGATTGGGCCCGCAGCAGACACAATGACTCCCATCAGACGGGGGCGGCTAAAGTTATCACGGTTTACAGGAACTGGACGTGCCCACCCGAAACCAGCAACCAGCAGCAGTAAAATACCAAAAAAATCGAAGTGTACAGCAGGGTTAAGCGTCATACGTCCTAATAATCTAGCGGTAGGGTCACCGAACTTATTTGCGAAATAAGCATGACTGAATTCATGTACTGTAAAAGCAATTAAAATCGTAATGAGCAGAAAAGGAAGCTGATCCAGATCTACACGTATTATACTTTGCAATATATCCATTTTTACCTCTTTCCGGCTGTAAATGCCACCCAATCTTCTTCACGGGATACTTCCATAATCTCAAAGCCGGACTCTTGTAGTGCGTTAGCCACAAGTCCTTCTTTATCCTTATAAATACCAGAGGTAATATACAAGCCTCCTGGCTGAAGTGCACGATACACATCATCCGTAAACAATACGATGATTTCTGCCAAAATATTCGCAACTACAATCTTCACCGGGAGTGTAACGCCGAGGCTATCCTCTGTTACTTGCTCCGCAGGTGTTCCCTCAAGAGTGTGACCCGGTCTAGCGGATGGCCACATTTCTCCAGCAGCCGTGTCAGCTACACCTTCACCGCCTAGCAAGGAGAGCAGGTCGCTTTCTTTTACCGTAATGAACTTTTCAAGTTTATTCAGTGCTACATTCTCCCGCGCACTTTCAACAGCTACAGGGTCCAAATCTAACGCCAGCACGGATTTCGCACCGAGCAGCATTGCACCTACAGCCAATATTCCTGAACCCGTACCAACATCGATTACTTCTTCGCCGCCGCTAATATTCTTCTCGAGCGCACGCAGGCACAAAGCTGTTGTAGGGTGAGTCCCTGTACCAAATGCCATACCAGGGTCCAGCTCAATGATTGCTTCATCTGGGCTCTCAGGTGTATATTCCTCCCAAGTTGGTTTAATCGTGAGACGCTCCGATACCCTGAGCGGTTTAAAATATTGCTTCCAAGCATGCGCCCATTCGTCTTCATCTACGGTTTTCCAAGAAATCAGCGATTTGCCCGGATCAATGCCGTACTCACGCAATTCTGCTACCCGTGGAGTCAGTTCTTCTATAACAGCATCCATATCCGTGGAATCGGCATAATAACCTTTGATTACCGCTTCCCCTTCTGGGATATCATTCAAGGGTTGGTCGTATAATTCACCGTAACGCGTATTCCGTTCTTTACTGAGTGTTCCGGATTCTTCAATAGAAACCCCACCCGCTCCTGCTTCATATAAAAAATTCGAAATCATTTCTTGTGCATCTTCTGTTGTATGTATCGTCACTTCATGCCATAACATCTTTATGTGATCCTCCTAAAGTTTTGTGAGCGTTAGCTTCATTGATTAACTTCGTGCAAAACTGGCTTCGAAAGCATAGGCTTAGTTTTGTGAGCGTTAGCTTCATTGATTGACTTCGTGCAAAACTGGCTTCGTAAGCATAGACTTAGTTTTGTGAGCATTCGCTTCATAGTATAACATTTCTTCTTGGGGTAACGCCAAACTACAGATCAACGCTCTGCCATGCCCGTGCTGTTCCTGCAAAAGCAATCGAGCGAATGATCATCTACCATCCCCGATGCCTGCATAAAAGCATAACATATGGTAGAGCCGACAAACTTCATGCCTCGCTTTTTCAATGCTTTACTCATTGCGTCAGACTGAGCCGTTAAAGCAGGGACATCCGCACGTGTCTTCCAATGGTTAAGCGTAGGCGCGCCCCCCACAAAGCTCCAGAGATAATCTGAAAAGCTGCCTGTTTCCGCACTAATTTGCAAATATACGCTTGCATTACGAATGATAGAATCAATCTTTAAGCGATTTCTAATAATCCCGGGATCGTTCATCAGCTCAGCAATTTTCAGCTCATCATAATGCACAATTTTTTCCGGATCAAATCCATCAAATACCTCTCTGTAATGTGCCCGTTTTTTTAAGACGGTGTACCAGCTTAACCCTGCCTGCATGCCTTCGAGCATAAGTAATTCAAACAGCTTCCGGTCATCATACAGAGGTTTGCCCCACTCTTCATCATGGTATGCGATATATAAAGGATCCTCATTAACCCAAGCACAGCGAGTGATTTCCATCCTTTTCTCTCCTTTACGCTAATCCTTGCTGAGTCCACTCAGCATCTACTCACTGTAAACGAAAAAAAGGGAAGAACACAAGGTTCCTCCCTAAAAAAAATTTTCTATGGCCGCAGCTGTACTCTTGTTTCTTTATCCGGATCGTCAGTCGTATAGAAGAATATATAAATAGAAGCTTCTGTACCTTTGAAACCCTTGTAAACATCAATGGCCTTATTGTTTCCATCCCCCGTGAAATTAACGGTCAGAGGTTTACCTAAAATACGCTCTTTCCCCAGTCCGATATGGGTCTGGTTAATTCCACCGAAGCGAGCATCTTCACTTTCAGTCTCTACATAAAGATCGGCACCCTGCATATAGTACGTCCATTTTACCGGGTATCCGCTAAGCTGCTGGATAAGCGTCTGTTTCTTATCAGATATATTCGTCAACAGAAGTGGTGTTTTTTCGTCCTTGTTAATTTTATAGCTGCCGTGCTGAGTCACCTTGTATTTAGCAACAAAGGTAATTGGCGTCTCTTCTGTGATTTCAAGGTCAACTGGCCGCTCAAAACGAAGCACTGTTAATTCCGGCTCACCTTCTGGAGATCTCCAGAAATTGCCCTCCAGCGTCTTGCCTGCTACTTCAAGAGTAGACTTTTGATACGGGAAATTGTTGCCTTTCTCTTTACTTCTAATAGCGATTCGAATTTGAGTAGGCGTCACTACCATTTTCTCCAGCGTGTAATTAGGTTTGCCCTCTTCTAGCGGCAGATTCAATGAAGTATTTATGGTTCCGCTCTCCATCTGCTTTTTGCTTAATTGAAGATCAAAAGCTAGGGGCCCCTCAACCTTTTTCTCTTGTTTCATGTACTGCAGCTTGTAATTCACTTCTCCGCTGGAAATATCAGCCGCCTTAAAATATTGCTGGGACGTATATTCCCCGTTTTCTCCCGGTGTACCGAAAGCACCTCCAGCCAGCGAATTTATGAGCGTTCCGTTTTTGTAAGCGACTATATTTGGAAAGGCCCATTCTTTTGTTTCTGGCTGATCAAAAATGATCGCTGAAGAGAATAATATTTTTTCTTGTCCTTGGGTAAAAGGTTTCACCTCTATGCTGCGCATTCCTTCCTGTCCAATAGGAAAATTTTGTGTCTCCTGCGATTGGATATCCAGCGGTAAATCTAACTCCTGTGTGCTAAAGGCTTGCAGATTATCTGCAACTAGTTGCACATTCACAGTATCCTTTTTCGGTGTCCAATCACTCTCGAAATATCCGTTGTAATGTTGATTTTTCTCATCCCATAACACATAACTGAACTCACTAGGACCATTCGCCTCATCTGCGCCCTTCAAAGTCATTCCATTAACATTCCAATTTTCATTTTCCAAGCGTTTTCCTACATCCAAAGTGAATAAGATAACCGTCCGATTCTCATCCACAATCGCTGTATGTAGCTTCAGAGTTACTCCATCCTGCGTCACTGACTGGTTCAGTTGTTGTCCGAGATTTTGGGCCAGCGCTGCTTGAACGCCTCCTCTCCCATGGAGCAAATTATCCCAATCATAATGCACTGCTGCATATACGGGTGCCGCTGCAATAAGTACTGAAAATGAAGCCACCACAGCTATTTTACTCCAGTTTCTCCCTCTGTTCCCGCTACCATTCGCCATACGAAGTTGTAGGGGAGTCATTGTACTGTTTTCTTGCTCTAAACGTCCCCACATGCGTTCAAAATCTGGATAAGGCACGCCTTTATCTTCATTTAAACGATGCTCCAGCATATTTTCTAACTTTTTCAAAAGCTTCGCCCTCCTTTAGTTCAAGTTGAACCCCAGCCTCCTGCAGGATTCTCCTCATTACCGTTAGCCCTTTATGCAGCCTAGATTTGGTCGTTCCAAGTGGAATGGACAGCAGATCCGAAATTTCAGCCAGACTGAAATCATGCATATACCTAAGTGTGAGCACCATCCTAAGTTTGATAGGGACCTTGCTCATATATTGCGCCCACTCGACCTCCGTCTCACGCTGCTCAATCTGCTGCTCCACAGCTGTTTCTGCCGTTTTATTAAAGAAATGAAGGTTGTCCGTAATCTTCTGTTGTAAAGTCCGTTTTCGTTTCAAATGATTGAGGCAATGGTTGACCGTTATTTTCATAATCCAAGCCTTGATATGCTCCACGTGCTCACGATTACTGCGAAATACGGTAATAAAGACATCCTGAGTCAAATCCTCTGCATCCGCCGCGTCATGCACCATATAGTAGCAAGTCCGGTATACATCTTTATTGTAGGTTTCAAATAACTCCCGGTTACTCTCCAAATTTTACGCCCTCCTTTCTTGACTGAGATATCTATATGACAACCAATCCTTGGAAAAGGTTCGTTTTTCTGAGCATAAACTATCGCTACTCTTAAAGACATAGAGAAAATCAAACAGGCTTAATAATCTGAATGAAGCAAATGGAGGAAGGACAATGACTCTTTTAACTACTGGTCCGATAGAAAACAATGTTAACTCAGAAAACAACACAAGACTTACACAACAGGTCACTGTCAAAATTGCTAATGGTAGCGGTCAGATTGCTTCCACAGTTCTGATCGAAGGCTACTACATGAATGAAAAAAGAATTCAATATGTAGGCGATCTGCTAGATGTGATGCCAAATCAGGTAATAACTAAAAAATATTTTGCGGATTTTAATACCTTCGAATTTTTTTTCACAACTGCTAGTTTGCCAGACCATCCAATCCAAATCTCATTTTGGGGTAAAGACAGTGCAGAGAAATTAGTAGCCCGCATCGATTAGCTACAGCAGAATTACTTGGATATGATGGGGCAACTGGGGCAACTGGAGCGACTGGGGTGACGGGGGGGCTAAAGGTGGGACTGGCTCTGATGGGGCGATTGGGGACACCGGAGTTACTAAGGTTAGTGTTACTGTAGACGGAGTCATCACAAATCATAGATATATGATTCCTACCTTGATTGTTAACAAAATCGGATAATACCAACAATAAAAGGGTCCATCTCTTTTAAGTAGGAGACCGACCCTTTTTTGCTGATATTCAATCTATCAACATACATATTAACAATTAAAGGATATCCATAACCTCGCGCGCTTGTGTGTCGAGATTTTGTGCAGAAGAAGCAATCTTCGAAAAATCCTCCAACGCTACCAGAACCTGCTGCTGACTATCTTCTATATTTTCTTGCACTTGATTTGTTCCTATAGAGATCTTTCCAATTTCCAGCGTGATCGCATCCACACTATCCCGTACCTTTATGATCGAATCTTGTACCATGGAAGATAATTTTCTTACTTCTTTTGCCACTACGTCAAAACCTCGCCCATACTCCCCCGCATGAGCTGCTTCAATAGCTGCATTTAGGGCTAATAATTGCGTTTGCGAAGCAATATCGCGAATCGTTTGCACGATGCTATGAATCGCTACAGCTTGCTTTTCAAGATTAGCTAGAGTATGTGTATTTTCTATCGATACTTCGGCGATTTTGTTGATGCTTCGTAATAATTCTTGACTGCGCTCAATACCTAAATCTGCTCTTTGATTCAAGCTGTCTGCCATCTCTTGCATCCGTTGCACAACATTACTCATGTTACTTTGTCTTTGGGTAATATTAGTTGCTATTTTAGATACTCCGATGACTTGTTCATTGCTTTCATCAAACACTGGCATGTAGGTAGCTTCAAGCCAAACCGCATTTCCTTTCGAATCCATTCGTTCGATCTTATCCTGAAAACTCTTCCCTGTAAAAAGATCCTGCCAAAACCGTTCGTAACCTGGGCTATCTGCGAAATGTGGAAAACAGAACTCTTTATGATGCATTCCGTACATTTCATCTTTTTTATATCCCATGGAATTTGCAAAAACTTCATTCACATAAGCTACCCGGCGATCAAGGTCAAACCGGATAATAGCTAAATTTCTTTCTAAAGATCTAACAACAAGCTCATCAGTAACTCCTTGAGAGTGTACCAGCCCCATTCTAATTCCCCCTGAAAAAATTCAATAGTTGATTGGTCGTAGCTAGTATATTCGAACAATTATACATCCTTAATCTGTAGTGTGATATTAGCTATTTTACTTAAAATATTTATAACATCTGCAGACGTTAATATACTCGAAATGATGATAATTAGGGAAAACATCCCTAATGATGTGCAAGATTAGAAGGTTGATCTATCATTTAGGGAAATACTCCCCAAAAACTCATGAAATCAGGCCTTTTTCTATCTTTTCAGGGGATTTTCAGGGAGGTTTTCCCTAAAATCTCTTTTTTTCGAGCATTTAGAGAAAAATAGAGGGAGGTTTTCCCTAATTTCATTTTCCAACAGAAAAGCATCTACAGCTACGTCGACTATGAGACCCTCAAATTCTTCTTAGCGGTAGCTTTACTTATAAACTAAAAACTTGCCTAACTTAGTTCATTTTTACTGATCCATTACCAAAAACCCCAGCTGCAAATATCAGCTAGGGTTCAAACTCTCAATTTCATTTTCAAATTCCTATCATTCTCAATCCCATGTAGCAAAGTATGGAAGTTCCTCCAATTCAAATGCACTCCAGCCAGACTGCGGCGCAGCAAGCCACGCCTACCCTCGCCTTCGTGCAGCAGTTATCTGCAACCTGGGCGAATATTTTCCTTCTCCCATTGTACGCACAGTCAAAAGTATCTTACTTATTGGAATTATAATCTTTTATTTTAATCCCCAAAACCATATCCTTCTGATATGCGTCAGCTTGCTTCAAACCAATAATCCTTGGGTCTGAAGGGTAGTGACGTTCAAGATATAACAAAAATGCGTGATGAAACCTAATTTCGGCATCCAATTTATTCAGTTCATTCGGATGATTCTCTAGTTCGGTTAATTCTGCTTCCCATCGATACAAATCGCTCGCCTCAGAGCGCTCCATACGAACCTTCTCTGTCAGCTCCCGCAACTCAAGATAGGCGCGTTTTACTTTTGGAGAGTACAACTGCTTCTGGTTCAAATAGGTTAATAATGCGATCAATAAGGCTAACCCTGTCCACAAAATAACGTTATCCATCTTCTCCCCCCACACTTAAGCTCTTCGCCCTAATTATACATGCCCAAACGCAAAAATACCCCACAAAGTGAGGTATCCGCCTTAGCTTTTTTAGCTGCTATTCTTTCTTCATAATCTCATTCAGCTGACGTTTGTCCGCTTCTTGTGCGCGATCCTGAGCTTCAATATCATCAAGATCGGCTTCCGCCGCCGAGAATTCTACATCCTCTGCTTTAGCTTCGTATAACATTTTCAATTTCTCCGTCTTGGAGAAAATTTGTGAGTTCTCTCTATCCATTGTTCGTCTCCTTTCTTCTTACTCAATGAAGTGCCTGATCAGACCATCCCGCCTGCTTCTTCAATTAAGCGCAGAGCCTGATCGTAGGACTCCGTATGCACAATAACCGTAAGCAAAATATCTCTCCCCGTTGGACCACCGTTACCACCATGACTCATCCCGCTAGAGCTGGTGTCCGCAGCTGCAAGTATGCCTGTGTGTGCATGCTCAGCAGTCATGGAGTCCATTCTGGCCACATTGCCTGTCACCGGATTTACCCCTGAGCTAAAGCTGGTACCTCCATATCTACTGAAGCGATCAATGGAAACTTCAATGGCCCGAAGTGCACGAAGCTTGCGCGCGACGCCTTCGGCTTCCTCTGGACTTTTAAAATACGCCAAAATATATCTTTCCGACATCTTATCCCCGCTCTCGCTTGAAATTCAGATATCTGTTGCATTCATTTATATTGTCTTAATTTCATTTGTTTTATGCTCTGATTTTCTTATATTCCACTTATCTACTGGGAATTCGACATTTTCCTCAACGCTTCGCTGCAATATGGTACTAAAGTTGTATATTCGATTTGAAGTTATAGCTGTAGAATAAATTTAATTTTCATAATTTTTTACATTTTATTTTGAGGAGGAGAACCACAGACACATTGCAATACAAAAAATTCATTTGGGAGGATGAACTTATTTGAAACGTACCTTTAAACACTCTATTCAAAGATTCGGTATTGGAGCGGCAAGCTTCGGACTGGCTGTGTCTGTTCTTTTTCCATCAGCTGCATTTGCGAACTCATCCCATGAATCTTCAACCCTGGTTACGGATGTACAGTCTCAAAGTGTAACCCCTCATAACTATGCTGGAGTACTCAAAGGTTCAGCACCAGTTTCAGTAATTGTGGAATTGACTAATAAACCAGTCAGTGTGTATGTAAATGAGGCAAAAACTTATTCTTTACGATCCTCAGTCTCCTCACAACGCAGTAAAATTATCTCAGAGCATAAAAGCTTTATTTCCTCAACACAGAAAATCGATGCCGATATCGGTTTTGAATACAGTGAGATTTTTAACGGGTATTCCATTACGCTGCCAGCCAATCAAGTAAACAAGCTGTTAGAGCTTCCAGGCGTTGCGGCTATCTATCCAAATGAAGAAGTACATGCACTAGCAGACAGTGTTGAAGTAGCGACATTACCTGTTACACGTTCCTATTCAGACAGCGGCAAGCTAATAGGCGCGGACAAACTACATGATTTAGGTTACACAGGCAAAGATATACAGGTAGCTGTTGTCGATACTGGTATTGATAAGAATCACCCTTTGTTAAAAGATAATTATAAGGGTGGCTATGATGTATATGATCAGGATGATGATCCGGCTGAAACAGCCCCTGATGCTAACTTCCCTCCAAGAGCAGGTACTCCTTACGAAACCTCGCATGGTACACACGTTGCCGGGACAATTTTAGATGTGGCACCTGAGGTAGAATTGTATGCGTATCGCGTACTTGGTCCCTATGGATCTGGTTCCACAGCGGATGTAATTGCGGGTATTGAGAAAGCAGTCGATGACGGAGCAGATGTGATTAACCTTTCTCTAGGCTCTAGTGTCAACCAAAGCTATTCCGCGAGTTCAATCGCGATAGACAATACCGTAAAATCGGGCGTGAACGTTATTGTTGCCGCCGGTAACGCTGGTCCTGATGCAGGAACACTGGGCGAACCCGCTGGTGCCCAACTCGCGCTTAGTGTTGGAGCTTCTACTACTCCGATAAATACCCCTTTCTTTGATATTGGCGATGTTAAAAAGATTCCCGGGACATTAGCCAGTTACTCCCCAGATTTAATCGATAATATTGCTGGCAGTAAGATCGTTTTCGCTGGTCTTGGGAGTCCTTCCGATTACAAAAATCTGGATGTCAAAGATAAGGTAGTGCTTGTTGATCGGGGCTCGCTGAGCTTCTCAGACAAATCTCTTAATGCCAAAGCTGCTGGTGCGAAGCTTTTGCTGATTGCCAATAATGAGCCTGGTGAAATCAGCCCCACCCTTGGTGCGCCTGGGGATTACATTCCTACCTACGGAATCAGTCAAGCCGATGGCAAAAAAATAAAAACTCAGATGGCTGCTGCTAAAGATATAATCAGTTACTATATAGCGCTTGAAGTAAATCAGTTAGCAAACTTCAGTTCTATGGGTCCAGGGATGCCCGATTATCTAATAAAACCTGATGTTGTAGCGCCCGGAGTCAATATCAACTCGACGATCCCTAGCTGGGATGGGAACTATGACCATGCTTTCGGCTTAAAAAATGGCACTAGCATGGCAACCCCACATGTTGTAGGAGCTGTGGCTTTGTTACTGAGTAAAAACTCTGATCTGAAGCCAAATGAAATTAAAGCTCTGCTGATGAACAATGCTGATCCTATTTTTAACCGTGATGGGAATTCTTACTCCTTGTACCAACAAGGTGCAGGTTTAATTAATCTGGAGAAGTCGATAAACGCTAAATCCATTGCTAAAGTCGGTGAGATCCTTAACAGCGGTCTTCCGGGTACTGTTGAAATCCCTTATTACACAGGTTCCTTATCCTTCGGCTTACAGCCAAAGGGTGTTACTGTAACGAAAGCTGTCTATGTAGAGGACTTTAAAGGAAACGGAGAAACATACACCCTGTCCACCAAATGGCTGACAGAAGCTCCTACTGATATTAGTATTGATTTTGCACCAAACAGCGTTACCTCAGGGGCAGATCAATATGCACAATTTACACTCAATGTATCTAAAACAGCAAAAGAGGGCGCATATGAAGGCATCCTGTTACTTACCTCTGATACAGAAACCCTTCGTCTGCCATTTAACGTTGTTGTAGGTGACCAATTTAATGTAGCACCTATTAATCAGCTCTCTTTTGAAAGTCCACAAATTTCACCTAATGGTGATGGTCGCTCAGACGACACCACCTTTACCTTTTCTGTCAATGAAGAGCTGGAAGGCATAAGTTTCGTTGCCTCTTCAAAAGATGCTCCCGCAACAGTTTTAGGTGAAGTTTATGCGATCGATGAGAAGATCTATCGTGGTGTATACGAAGTTCCAAATTGGGATGGAACATTAACAGACCTGGAGACCTCCGCCAAGTCTACTTTAGCAGATGGTCACTACTACATCATTCCTGTGCTTCCCAATGGGCAACTGCTCGAGAAACAAAAGGCCGAGTTCACAATTGATACCGAGAAGCCGCTAGTTTCCGGCATCACCATTGAGGAGTATGAACGCGAAGCGCCAACCGATCCTGGCGTGGCACAAATTAGTGGTTTCATTGATGATGACCTAATGGCCTATTATATTTCTAATACAAACCCTATTGGAAACTGGTTTACCGTATATGCCGAAGGCAAACATTATGATGGGAATGCTTATAAATTTGGCGGTGTGATTGCAAATAACGGTGCCTTTACCATTGATGTTCCTGTTAACGAGGGGCTAAATGAGTACAAAGTCCATGTGGTCGATAAAGTTGGCAATGGTGCAGACGACGATGATTACGTTCAGCGGCTGCTTTATAGCACAGGGGACGGTACTTTCACAGTAACTCCGGCTCTTTCTGCATCCACCATTGAAGTAGGACAATCTGTGACCGTTAATTTAGATTATTCCGTGACAGATGAGGTTTATGGCGTCTATGGGGCTTCATTCGGTGTCATATACGATGATTCCCTTGAAACACCGGTAATCCAGCCAAGCGTACAGCTGGTTACGTATCAAGAGGAGCATTTCTCTAGTGTTCCACTTACAGAATATTCACAAACGTATGATCTTGGAGACGGCCACAAACTGACACAATATAGTGTCAATCTGTCAGGAGGTGCTTATCACGGCTCTGGCTCACTAGCCCAAATAACCTTCGAACCAGCAACAGCAGGAGATTATTCCTTTGAGCTATATGATGTCCAGATTTGGAATGATGCCACAACATCAACTATCCCATCTGGTTTGAGAACAGTAAGTGTAACTGTAAACACACCTGAAAAACCTACACCAACGCCGACACCGACACCAACACCATCGCCTACATCGCCTCCATCTTCTGAGTCGTATGTACCTACAGCAACCAGCACTCCCACTCCTGGACCTTCTTCGAAATCCGGGAAGCTAGTAGAGACAGCCGATCCAGCTGGTGGTAAAGCTTCAGCGGTGTTTAATATCTTAGATACTGCATTAACAAATTCGATTCAGAATGCAAAAGATAAGACTTCTGTACTTGATCTTAGCGATGTGAATTTCAATAAGTATAGCCAAGTCGTTATTACGCTTACCCCGGCGCAAGCTGAACAGTTGAAGAAATCGGAGAATGCACTCAGCCTTAACGGTAATGGATTCAATGTTCTTATTCCAGCGGCAACCCTTCCGGATTTCATTAGCAGCAGTGGTTTGTTGCTTACGATAAGTCTGGCTGATGCTAGTGATGCAGCAGTGTTATCAGGAAGCTCAGCTGCGATCAATATTGGTTCTTCCATTCTTACCATCAAAAATGGTTGGACAACCGGAAAGCCGGTTACCCTTCAGCTTAATCTAAAAGACAGCAGTCTACGTGATGCTCGAAAAACTGCCGCCTATGCAGAAACAAAGGATCATAAATGGTCCTATCTGCAACCTGGATCTTTCTCTAAAGAAGGTATTCTACAGTTTACAGTTACTGGCGACGGCTCTTATAGCGTTGCATCCCGTAATGTAAGCTTCAAGGATATCGGCACACACTGGGCTAAAGGCGATATCGAAGTTCTTGCTGCTCATGGCATCATTGCCGGCAAAGGAACCGATGGCAGCTTCAAGCCTGCTGACACCTTAAATCAAGCGGAACTGTTAACGCTCTTCGACCGTCTACTCGGAAAAGGTGACACATGGAATACTCGTATCAAACAAAGTGGTTCACGCGATGTGCTAACTCGCGAAGAAGCAGCCCTTATCATTGCTGAGGCCCTAGGCGCTGATCTTACAGTAGCTAAGACTCCTTTGAGCTTTAAGGATGCCGATAACATCGCTGCAGAAGCACGAAACGCCGTAGCCTATGCTGTAAGCAAAGGTTATCTCAAGGGCGTTGGTGCGGACAACTTCAATCCACAAGGCACTCTGACTCGTGCACAAGCAGCAACGATTCTGAGCCGTGTGTTTGAGGACCTACGTTCTTAAACAGTATCTAGTTGAACTCTCAAAGAAAGCCCCAGCAGCCATTTGGCTGCTGGGGCTTTCTCGTCTTAAGGTCACTTCTGCGGCGCATACGAGACAACTATCGGACACAGTTGCACTTAAACACTGAATTATGCGACATTTGCCATGCCAACGGACCCCATAGTCGCTATTGGCACGAAAGACACCAAATATGAGCGTGTTTCTGGGCAATAGCTGCACTGGAGTCCGAAACTTCGCCCAAAAGGAGAAAAATGTGCTAATTGCATCAGCTGAGTCCGACTTCGCACAAAAGGCGATAAATGTGCAAATAGCGTCAGCTGAGTCCGTATACCTCCAGCCTCTTCTGGGTCCTATCCACTCAGATGATTATACTCAACGCTATCGGACACAGTTGCACTTAAATGCTGGATTATGCGACATTTGCCATGCCAACGGACCCCATAGTCACTTTTAGCACGAAAAACACCAATCATAAGCACTTTTCTAGGCAATAGCTGCACTGGAGTCCGAAACTTCGCTCAAAAGGCGATAAATTTGCAAATAGCGTCATCTGGGTCCGTATGCCTCCAGCGTCTTCCGGGTCCTATCCACGCAGAAGATTATGCTCGGCACTATCGGACACCGTTGCACTTAAACGCTGATTTATGCGACTTTTGCCATGCCAACGGACCCCATAGTCGCTATTAGCACGAAAGACACCAAATATGAGCACTTTTCTAGGCAATAGCTGCACTGGAGTCCGAAACTTGGCTCAAAAGGAGAAAAATGTACAAATAGCGTCAGCTGAGTCCGTATGCCTCCAGCGTCTTCCGGGTCCTATCCACTCGGATGATTATTCTCAGCGCTATCGGACACAGTTGTACTTAAACGCTGAATTATGCGCTATTTGCCATGCCAACGGACCCCATAGTCGCTATTAGCACAAAAAACACCAATCATGGGCACTTTTCTAGGCAATAGCTGCACTGGAGTCCGAAACTTCGCTCAAAAGGAGAAAAATGTGCAAATAGCGTCATCTGGGTCCGTATGCCTCCAGCGTCTTCCGGGTCCTATCCACGCAGAAGATTATGCTCGGCACTATCGGACACCGTTGCACTTAAACACTGGATTATGCGCTATTTGCCATGCCAACGGACCCCATAGTCGCTATTAGCACGAAAAACACCAAATATGAGCGCTTTTCTGGGCAATAGCTGCGCTGGAGTCCGAAACTTCGCTCAAAAGGCGATAAATTTGCAAATAGCGTCTTCTGGGTCCGCAAGCCCACGTAGATAATTCAAAGCATATAGTGTGTTTAAAAAAGCTGGAGACCAGTCGAGGGTTCCAAGGTTAAGGGTTCGCGGTTCGCGGTTCGGGGTTCGGGGTTCGCGGTTCGCGGTTCGCGGTTCGCGGTTCGGGGGTCGGGGTCACCGGATTGGCCAAGTTAGCCAAACGCAGAATTTCGCAGGTTCAAGCATCACAGCTCCTCCAAAGATTTGCATGAGGTTAGTTAACTGGCCCTGCCCTAATCTCATGCCTGGACAAAAACGCAGAGCAGCGATCCCCCAAGAACGGGAGGTCGCTGCTCTGCTGTCTTTTTCTATTCATTTACTGAATGAATGAGTTAGGATATCAGTCCCCGCGAAACGCACGTTTCACACGATCAAAGAAGGACTGCTCGTGCTCATGTGTGTTTTCTCCGTTCAGAGAAGCGAACTGGCGTAGCAATTCTTTTTGCTCTTCATTGAGCTTGCTAGGTGTCACAACAATTACCCGTACATGCTGATCACCTTGGCCAGATCCACGCAGACGTGGAACACCTTTACCTTTGAGGCGGAAGAAAGTGCCTGTTTGCGTTCCGGCAGGAATCTTCAGCTTCACTTTTTCGGTTAAGGTTGGAATTTCAATCTCATCACCAAGTGCTGCCTGTGCAAACGTAAGCGGAACCTCGCACATAATATCATCGTTCTCACGCACGAAGAAATCATGCGATTTGACACGGATAACAATATACAAGTCTCCAGCAGGACCGCCGCGTAAGCCGCCTTCGCCTTCGCCAGTCATGCGCAGCTGTGCACCGTCATCAACACCGGCCGGGATACGCACATGGATCTTGCGTTGCTTTTTAACCTTACCCTGTCCGGCGCAAGTCGTACATTTTTCCTTAATAATCTTACCTGTACCACTGCAATGTGAACAAGGACGACGATTACGCATCTGTCCAAGCGGTGTATTCTGTACGAATTCCTGTTGTCCACTACCATGACATACGGAACAAGTCTCTGGTTTAGTGCCCGGTTTAGCCCCGGAGCCGTAGCAGGTATCGCAAGTTTCTGTACGTGGAATAGTAATATCGGTTTCTTTGCCGAATACCGCTTCCTTGAATTCAATGGTCATGGTATACTGCAAATCCCCACCGCGCTGCGGTGCGTTAGGATCACGGCGTCCGCCGCCTCCAAAGAACATATCAAAGATATCGCCAAGCCCTCCGAAGTCGCCACCACCGCCGCCTCCGAAGCCGCCCATACCTTGGTTAGGGTCAATATGACCATATTGGTCATATCTAGCTCGCTGCTGTCCATCACTAAGAACATCATAAGCTTCTTTTACTTCCTTAAACTTAGCTTCAGCGTCATCTGCTTTATTCACGTCTGGGTGATATTGGCGCGCCAATTTCCGGTACGCTTTTTTCACCTCATCGTCTGAAGCATCTCTACTAAGGCCAAGCACTTCATAATAATCGCGTTTATCTGCCACTGCTTTCACCTCCGTGCATACATACTCAAATTCCTTATTACCTGTCAAACAAACCATTATACGATAAAACCTCAGGATCTGACCATCCAGATTCAGCGATGTTTATTCTTACAATATCAGAAGGCGCATTCGCAAAGAGTGTGCAATCTGATATTACAAAAGGAAAGTCAAAACACGGGATGACCCGGTTTTGACCTTCCCTTCTTAACTATATAAGAATTTATCAGTTTCCTATTACACTTATCGTATAAGGTTACCCTTGATTCTTATCTTCGTCAACAACCTCATAGTCAGCGTCAACTACATTATCTTTTTTAGGAGCGCCTTCAGCGGCTCCAGCGCCACCTTCAGCACCTTGCTCAGCTTGAGCAGCTTGTTCGTACAGCTTCATGGACAACTGTTGTACAATCTCAGTCAATGCTTCTGTAGCTGCATTGATTTCTTCAAGATTGTCAGTTTCAAGTGCTGCTTTAACTTTATCTTTAGCTTCATTTGCTTTTTCAACATCAGAAGCATCAGCTTTATCGCCAAGGTCTTTAATTACTTTTTCAGTAGAATACACGAGTTGGTCAGCACCGTTTTTCGCTTCTACCAGTTCTTTACGCTTACGGTCTTCCTCAGCGTGAAGCTCGGCATCCTTCATCATTTGTTCTACTTCTGCGTCGCTCAGGCCGCTGGAAGAAGTGATAGTGATTTTTTGGCTCTTGTTCGTGCCTTTATCTGTCGCAGATACATTTACGATACCGTTGGCATCAATATCGAAAGAAACTTCGATTTGTGGCACGCCACGTGGTGCTGGTGGAATCTCGTTCAGCATGAAACGTCCCAGTGTCTTGTTGCCATTTGCCATTTGACGCTCACCTTGCAGCACGTGAATCTCTACGCTAGGTTGGTTGTCAGCAAAGGTTGAGAATACTTGGGATTTGCTTGTAGGAATCGTAGTATTACGCTCGATCATCTTCGTGAACACGCCACCTGCAGTTTCAATACCCAGGGAAAGCGGAGTTACGTCAAGCAATACAACGTCTTTAACATCACCAGTCAATACACCCGCTTGAACAGCAGCACCAAGAGCTACTACTTCATCCGGATTCACACCTTTGTGTGGTTCTTTGCCAGTAAGCTTTTTGATAGCATCTTGTACAGCTGGGATACGTGTAGAACCACCAACCAGAACGATTCTAGTAAGGTCTGCAGGGGTCATGCCAGCATCAGACAATGCTTGACGAGTTGGTCCCAAAGTACGTTCTACCAGACCAGCAGTCAGTTCATCAAATTTCGCACGAGTCAAGTTGATCTCTAAGTGCTGAGGTACGCCGTCAACCACAGTGATGAACGGAAGCGATACAGTTGTTGTCAGTACGCCTGACAATTCTTTTTTCGCTTTTTCAGCTGCATCTTTCAAACGTTGCACAGCAGATTTATCTTTGCTCAGATCAATGCCTTGCTCTTTTTTGAATTCGGATACCAGGTAATCCATAACCACTTGGTCAAAGTCGTCGCCACCCAGCTTGTTGTCGCCGCTTGTAGCTTTTACTTCGAAGAAGCCATCACCAAGTTCAAGGATGGATACGTCAAAAGTACCGCCACCAAGGTCATAGACTAGAATGGTTTGATCTTCGGATTTCTCCAGACCATATGCCAAAGCTGCTGCTGTTGGCTCGTTCACAATACGCAGAACTTCCAAACCTGCAATTTTACCTGCATCTTTGGTAGCTTGACGTTGGCTGTCATTAAAATAAGCAGGAACAGTGATAACTGCTTGAGTAACAGTTTGGCCAAGATAAGCCTCTGCATCGGATTTCAGCTTTTGCAGAATCATTGCCGAAATTTCTTGTGGGGAGTAGTCTTTACCATCAATGCTTTCTTTGTGGTTAGTACCCATGTGACGTTTAACAGAGCTGATCGTACGATCAGGGTTAGTAATTGCTTGGCGTTTAGCCGTTTCACCGACGATACGCTCGCCGTCTTTCTTAAAGCCTACAACCGAAGGGGTTGTACGCGCGCCTTCTGGGTTTGGAATTACTACGGCTTCGCCGCCTTCCATAACGGCAACGCAAGAGTTCGTGGTTCCTAAGTCAATACCGATAACTTTACTCACAATAATTTGCCTCCTCTAAAGTTATATGGAGCCTAAGCTCAATAAATTTATAAAAATATCAAAAAAATTCGATTGATAATAAACTATCCGGGCAACAGCCTGCAATCGGATAAATAGTAGGCAAAAGCACTGCTGCTTTATGGCGAGCAGAAACTGCCCGTCCTATATAGACAGACTACATGCTGACTTTGACCATGGCCGGACGAAGAACTCTATCTTTCAGAAGATATCCCTTTTGAACCTCTTCTGTAACGATACCCTCTTCGTACTCCTCGCTCTCAACCTGCATAATAGCCTGATGGTATTCAGGATTAAAAGGCTGTCCTACTGTTTCCATAGCTGTAAGCCCCTCAGCCTTCAATACCCCATCCAGCTGACGGAAAATCATATTAACGCCCTTCGCGAAAGCTTCGGATTCAGGATTAGCTGGAGTAGTGACTAACGCACGCTCGAAATTGTCCAGCACGGAAAGCAATTCCGTCAGGAGCTTGGAGGTAGCATATTGAGCCAACTCTTCTTTTTCCTTCTGGGTACGACGACGGAAGTTATCAAAATCAGCTTGTGCACGCAGTGCACGACCTTGATATTCATCAGCAAGATCCTGTAGGCGTTTCACCTCAGCACCTGTATCTGAAGCACCTTCACTAACGTTTTCAGCTGTAAATGAGTCGGCATCTGAGACTACTTCAGCCACAGGCTCCTCATTGATCAATTCCTCTTTGAATTCATTAGAATCTTGAACTTGTTCCTTTTTCAAGTTGTCTTCACCTCCTTAAAATCATTCACGAAATCATGTTGACTCTGTTCACTTATACCAGTGCGCCAGCATCGCTGTCAAATCTCGGGATAAAATGCCCAAGATCCCCATCACTCTTGCATATTCCATACGGGTCGGCCCAAGGATCCCAATGCTTCCTAGTGCCTGCCCATCAAGTGAATAAGTGGCGGTGATCAGACTACAGTTAGCGAACGCTTCGTGATTGTTTTCTGTTCCTATTCGTACTTGAATACCTGTGCCACCCACTGTAGGGGCCAGCATTTTGAGCAGTGTCGGTGTCTCTTCCAGCAGATCAAGAATACTCTTCACCTTGTCTACGTCTTTGAACTCAGGCTGTGTCAGCATATTCGTTGCTCCGCTGAGATAGATGCGCTGCTCTTGATCGCTTTCCAGCGCGGTGTCCAGCACCTGCATTAATTCTTCATAATGTGAGATGTGACGCTGCATTTCTTCGCCAAGCTCGGAATAGAGCCGAGTCTTCAGCTTATAGAGTGGTACATTGACCAGTTTACTATTCAGTAGGTTAACCACTTTCTCCATCTCGGAAACAGAAATCTCCGGCGGAATGTTCACCGTACGATTCTCAACTTGCCCCGTACTTGTGACGATAATGGCCACAGCGGTTGTATCATCTAGTGGTAACAACTGAAAATGACGCAATGAAGTATGAAAAACCTCCGGTCCCAGCAGGATGGAAGTATAATTCGTCATATTGGAAAGAATCATCGCCGCATGTTGGATTACCTGCTCCATTGCATTTAGCTTCTCGGCAAAAAAAGCGCGGATCGTGCCCATTTCTGCCGTTTCGGCGGAATTCCACGGTACCAAATGATCCACATAATATCGGTATCCTTTATGGGAAGGAATTCTTCCCGCCGATGTATGAGGCTGCTCGAGATAACCTAAATCCTCCAGGTCAGCCATTTCATTTCGAATCGTAGCCGGACTGTATCCTACATCTCCCCGTTTAGAAATGCTGCGAGATCCTACTGGCTCTGCCGATGAAATATAATCATCCACAATTGCATTTAGTATCATTCTCTGGCGATCAGTTAACATGTTATTCCCTCCTATCGGCTGTGGCTCCGATTCGTTAGCACTCGACTCAGATGAGTGCTAACCACTAATACAAAAATACCAAACTGACATTGACATTGTCAAGTCAGTTCAGTATCTTAAGCACTGCTATTTCATCGCAGGCATGCTGCTTTTTACAATTCACGCAATCTGTCCATACTTTTTCAGGGAAAATCTCTTTCTGGACGACTTCAAATCCATTTCTAAGAAAAAAATCAACAGCATAGGTTAGTGCCATAACCTTTGGGATTTTCTGGTTCCTAGCTTCCTCGACCAGCTTCGCCAATATCATGGAGCCTACGCCTTTACCCTTGCCTTCATCATTCAATCCAATTGAACGAATCTCTACGAGATCATTCCCGAGCTTGAAAAGTGAACCACAGCCTACGAATCTGCCTTCGATTTCAGCAACTACGAATTGATCGATCTGGCGTGTCAGCGCCTGCCGGGAACGGGGCAACATGATGCCGCGCTGGGCATACTCTTCTATCATTAGATACAATGGCTCAACGTCTTCTACCACAGCATTTCTACAAATTACCTGTGCGTCTCCCGCTGGAGACGAATGGCGAATCATTTCCGTCTTGGCAAGCACTTTGGTTCACCCCTCTGTTGATAATATGAATAAATATACAACAGAGTGAATTACAATTCAAGGGGTATTTTAAAATTAAACTTCTGTCAGGGCGCCTACAAATTCAGCAAAAACATCGTTCCCAAACAAGATTCCTTGCTTGCTGAGTCGGTAAACCCCTGCTTCTTGTTCCAACAGCCCTGCATGCAGCATTTTATGCAAGGATTTCTCGAATACTTCCTCTATTGAACGCCCGAATTGCGCCTGAAAAGCTTCATTAGAGACGCCCTCATGCATACGCAAGCCGACCATCATAAAGTCTTCCATCGCTTCTGCTTCTGAGATTGGGTATGCATCCAGTCGTGGCAGCCCTTTACGTGTGGCTTCTACATATGGATTTACGCCCTTAACATTAATATGCCGCTGACGTCCCACATATCCATGCGCTCCTGCTCCTAGACCATAATAATCTTCATTACGCCAGTAGGTGATATTATGGCGGCTCTCCATTCCTGGTTTCGCGAAGTTACTGATCTCGTATTGATTGTAACCCGCTTCCTTCATAGAGGACATCAACAGGAGGTACATTTGCAATTCATCTTCTTCATTAGGAAGAGGAAGTTTGTTCTTATTAAACAGCGTGTGAAAAAGAGTATTCTCCTCCACCTTCAAGCTGTAAATAGAATAGTGGGGTAGATCCAGCTCCAACGCCTTGCGGATACTTTCGCCCAACATCTCAACAGTTTGATTAGGCAGCCCAAACATCAGGTCAACCGAAAGATTATTGAGTCCAACTGCACGTGCATTCTCTAGGCTCCGGTATACATCATCTACATTATGAATCCGGCCGATGCCTGTGAGCAGCTCGTTCTGAAATGCTTGAACACCAAAGCTCACCCGGTTCACGCCGCCTTCTTTCATAACCGTCAGCTTGTCCAGATCCGTTGTTCCAGGGTTAGCTTCCATAGAGAACTCAATATCTTTATCCCAGTTGGGGAAATGCGTGCGAACAGACTTTAAGAAATAAGCCATTTCATCAGGTTTTAAAACAGTGGGTGTGCCTCCGCCGACGAAGATCGTTTTGATAACACCCGGAGGGGTGTTCTTGACGGTCTGCTCCATCTCTCGATCCAAAGCTTCGAGATAATCCATAACTGGCTGATCCTTGAGTACATAGGAATTGAAATCACAATAAAAGCACTTATTGGTACAAAAAGGGATATGAATGTATACAGCCTCAGGGGGACGGCCATTAGTCTTCGTTGTCATTAGCTGTCTCCTTTATATAAAAATATCGTTTGAATAGTGTAATCTAAAAAACATGAAAAGGGAAGCCTGACGGCTTCCCTCCGAGGGCGTTCATTTATAAATGAACTCTATTTTATAATATAAGAAAGTATAAGTTTTACGTTATCCTATATATTTTGTATTTCCCGCAGAAACGGATACCGTCCCTATAAGGACGGCAAAGCCGTTGCTTCTTGATAAATCCGCATTTCCACAAGTTCGGCATGTACTCCACCGTTAGTTTCATGAATAACGATCCGGACAGCATCTGTAAGGACAGGCTTCTCTAATCGATGAACATTCTTCCGGCGATGGTTGTCTTTGACACAGAGCATGACTTGCCACGCGCCATCAATGAGCAGCTCTACATCATAGTTCTTTACCAGTTCAGGAATCACTAGAAATGGCGTTTCATGGTGATGTAAGTTGATGAGATCTTCATTGACATCATCATTAAAGGTGAAATGGATTTCGGAGACTGGAACAGCATCCGGGAGACGCGCCTCTACCCACTCCGATCTACCCGCGATCATCGGCGCAGAAACCCAGCTATGCGGTCCCGCGAAAGGTCGAACATACCCATCAATGACTTTAGATGCAGCATATGCCGATGTTTCTACTGCAAAGCAGAAATGCCTGCGTACAAGTTGTTTCATGCTCCACTCTATCACCGGCTGATCTGGCTGATGATCTTCCAGCGCTGAATCAACAACGGATTTAGCACCGCGCTCAAATGTAATGACACCTGTGATTGGGGTTTCTGAAATATGCAATTGAAGGTGTTCATTAGCTCGAATAATAGCGAAGATATTACATTCGCCGATAAGACTACATTTCTCCTCTTGTATCGGAACTTCAATCCATTGCTGCTCTCCAGCCTTTACTGTTATAAAATCAACCTGTTTGCACTCCGCCGGCACGTAATTTTCCGCGCGTCCAGTCGTCCAGATCTCCACGGTCAGCTGCGTCTGAATAGTTGCTGACACAAGCAGCCTTAACCCACGGATACTTCCTTCAACCGGAAACAAAATCCCTACATCATGAGAAAGCTCATAAGCTTCGGCTGGACGATCCAGCAGGATACCATTCAACGTGCTGGATGCATGAATCTCGCTTTTTCTGGCGAGGTCCAGTGGATCTTCGTTACGTAATCCAATAATCGAAGCATCTTGCTTCAACATCACCTGTTGTAATTCATGCATATGATGCTGGCGAATTACACGTGGAGTCACACCTTTGATGACGGATAAAGCGGCACCTGCTCCAGCTGCTTCACCCATGATCGCACAGGTTGCCATAACGCGTGTTGTTCCAAAAGCCACATGAGATGCACTGATATTACGACCCGCGAAGAATAGATTCCGCACATTCTTCGAATATAGCGAACCAAATGGAATATGGTAGATCCCGTCCGCATGCAGATGCTTGGAGCCACTCTCTTCTGCGTACATCCCTTGCGGTGGATGTAGATCAATCGACCATCCTCCGAATCCAATCCGGTCTGCAAATTCACGCTGCGCAAGAATATCATTTTGCGTTAAGATCGTATCGCCAACAAACCGTCTGTATTCACGTTTACCCGGAATTGAGCCAACCCACTCCAGCGTCATATTTTCGGCATCAAAATGACCTGAGTTTTTAATGTAATCCCAAATCCCATAAATAACAGAGGATAGTTCATCACGTATACGTTCATTCTCATCCACCGTATCAAGCTCGCCGCCCCACTCAATCCACCAATAGTGACAGCCTGAATCCCCACTCCGAATGACCCGGCGGATCGGGATAGACGTTGTTGTAATATCCTTCGCGAATGAGGGTGCAACATAACGTACCGGTTTTCCAGTATCCTGTGTATAGAATAATAATGTACTGCCTAATGTAATATTATCAGGCACTTCTGGTGCCCATTCCTCATTAAATTCATGACGGGCTTCACGTCCTAATCGAAAATCCGCTCCTGCTAGGAAGCCCACTAAACCATCACCCGTACAATCGATGAAAGCATCGCTCTCGAACGTGATTAAACGCTCAGATCCCATCATCCAGCCGGTCACACTCTGAATCGTACGCTCCTCTGCCTCACCTTCCGCTTCCACTTCACGTACATCGGTATTTAGGAACAAGCTGATATTCGATTCTGCCTTCACCGCTTCGAGCAAGGTTAGATCCCATAGATATGGATTCCCTTCCGGGTTCCGGTATTGATTCTCGATGAACAGCTCACCCATAATGCCTGTCTCCCGTGCATAGCGATTTACACCATGTCCTGTTGCACCACATACCCATACCCGAACCTCTGAACTCGAGTTACCACCAAGTACAGGACGATTCTGTACCAGTGCTACCTTTAACCCAAGACGTGCTGCAGCAATCGCCGCGTTCATCCCTGCAAGTCCACCCCCGACCACTGTCACATCGGATTTAACCGTTTCTGTTCTCATGTCAGTATCCCTCCTATAGTTAGCCTTTCACAGCCGAGCTAGAAATTCCTTGAATAATATATTTCTGACCTATGAAGAAGATAACAATCATTGGAATGATCGCAGCCGACGAAGCGGCCATCATCCCGTTGTAATCCACATTGTTCTCAAGAATAAAATTCTGCAATCCAAGCGGAATGGTATATAGCTTAGGGCTCTGCAAAAATACAAGCGCATTCTCATAATCATTCCATTGCCAGGAGAAATCAAGAATAGCAAACGTAGCGATTGCCGGCTTCGCTAATGGCAGAATTAAGCGGAAAAATATTTTGTAATGACCGGCTCCATCCAGAAAAGCAGATTCCGTAATTTCCTTAGGAATGCCCATAAAGAACTGCCGAAGCATAAATACACCGAAGATCGAGAACATGGCTGGAAGGATTAGGGCCAAATGCGTATTGTAAATCCCAACCCAGTTAAACATGATAAACTTAGGAACAAAAAGCACCTGCGGTGGAACCATCATCATGGATAGATATATGACAAATAGGCCATCCCGCCCTTTAAACGAAGTACGTGAAAATCCGTAAGCGGCAAGGGCAGATAGAAACACAGCTCCCGCAGTTCCAATAATCGATATCTTAAGTGAATTTAAATAATACGGAACAAAATCATAACTTCCTGTCCACACCCGAATATGATTGCTCCAGTTGAGAGATGAAGGCAGCCATTCGTTAAACACCTCGGCAGGTGTCTGAAAAGATGTGCTGAGCATCCATAGAAAAGGCACAATCATAAATAGTCCTAGAACAAACATGATGATCGTTACTGGCAGCTTCACCTTCATGTTTCCTGCTTTTTCATTCATACCGCCTGCTCCTTTAATTTATGGTTTCGGGGTCCCGCAAAGCACCACTTTGTAGGGTTATTTAGTAATGAACCCAGCGCTTTTGGCCGATCCACTGAATGACTGTAATGACGAGAATGACGGCGAACAAGAACCATGAAATGACTGAAGCATATCCCATATCGTAATAACTGAATGCTGTTTTATAAACGAATAGTGATAAGACCGTCGTACTTCCGCTAGGTCCTCCAGCCGTAATGGCTTGAATAATCGAGAACGATTTCATCGTCATAATTAATCCGGTAATCATTAATAAAAAAGTTGTTGGACTAACAAGAGGCCATACAATTTTCCATGTTGTTTTGAATGTGCTTGCACCATCGATCCGGGCAGCTTCCAGCTGTTCTGTCGAAATTTCCTGTAGTGCTGCTAAATATATGATCATATTGTAGCCAAGCATCAGCCAGATCTGTACGATATCAATGGCATACATTGCGGTTTCCGTATCCGCAAACCACCCTGGCGGCGATGTTATGCCAATCCAGCGAAGCAGTTCATTGATGGGCCCCTGTGAAGGCTGAAATAGCAGCATCCAGACAAATGCAACGGCTACTCCACTAGAGATATACGGCAGGAAAAACATTCCACGCAATAATCCTTTAAGATACACACTGCGGTTTAGAAATAGCGCCACAATAAAAGCGAGCACCATCGATACTGGAACCGATATCAGGAATATCACCGTATATTTGATCGAGGCATAGAAATTATCGTCATGGAACAACCGTTTGAGATTATCCAGCCCGGTAAATTGCCAATTCGGATTTGAAAATTGATAATTCGTAAACATCAGGACAAAGGAAAAGATTGCAGGAATCACAAAGAATAAGAGAATACCAATCATATTCGGGAGAATAAAAGTCATGCCGATCCAGCCTTGTCTGTCCATCCAGCTTCTCCGCTTCACGGTATCGCCGCCTTTCGTATGCTGAAAAATGGGTACACGAAAGAGAAGAACGAAGAATTCTTCCTCCTTCTCTTTTGTGCCAGCTATTTCTTTATTTCATTAACTCTTGCGAACGGGTTTGCATATTTTTCATCGTGGTATCAATATCTTGCTTATTTAAGAAGTATTTTTCATACTCTTCTTTACGTGCATCAATGGCTTGTTGAGGTACATTTAGCTGGAAGGATGGGAATTTGCCGAATACAATATTATTCATTGAATCTGTATCATATTTGTCTTCTACACCATTCAAGAGAAGGCTCATCGCTTCCTTACTGTCCACACTCTTAGAGGCTGGAATACGACCCCCGCTTGCCATTGGCAGCATACCGCCATCCGCATACCATTTTGCGAACTCCCAAGCCGCATCCAGGTTCTTGGACTTTGCATTAAGAGCAAGCATGTCGCCCACACCGCCCGAATATTTATAATCCTTTTGATCTTTATTCACTTTTGGAATAGCGGCGAACGCGGTTTTGAAATCATGCGGATAGTCCTTCAAGTTGTTCGCATTGCGGAAAATAAACTCACCTGCTGCCAGCATTGCCGCTTTGCCTTGCAGGAACATGGTGTCAACCGGCATTTTACTGGTCAGCTGCTCCCCATATTCCGGTGTGGATTTGTCCACGAACATCATGTTATGCAATATTTCCAGTTGCTGTTTCCAGAGATCATTTCCAAAGTTTGAAGTACCATCCGCCTGTTTCACACCCATTCCAGCAAGCGTACCGTCCATCGTTGTTGCGAAGGAGGAATCTGCCTGCAATAATCCGTACACACCAGGTTTCGTTAGCTTCTTCGCATACTCCTCAAGATCTGACCAAGTCCAGTCCACCGCAGGAATCGGTAATCCTGCTGCATCCAGCATATCTTTGTTCAACCATACAAACGCCATGTTTTTCTTTGTAGGAATCCCATAGTATTTATCATTGATTTTCCACATCGCTGCGTCCTCGCCGATCTGGCTGTCGATATCATAATCTGTTTTCGTGCTTAGATCCAAGGCAACGCCTGCATCCATACGTTTCTGTAAATGAGCAAGATCGTAGTTCATGAAAAGGTCTATGTTTTGATTGGTCATCAAAGCAGTGTCCAGCTTTAAGTTGCCTGCATCGTCATTTACATTACGGATATACTCGACTTGAATATCTGGATGATCTTTATTCCAGTTATCAACTACAGCTTGAGGCCCGGCTTCTGCAGGAACTGCCCCCCACATCGTAAGCTTTATTTTCTCCTTTGCTGGTTCTCCATTTGCACTGCCCTGCGATTCATTACTTCCACCACTCCCACAACCAGCCAGCATCGTACCTGCTAATAAGACAGAAAGCACTGCAGGATACCACTTTTTCTTCATAGATAGCTTCCCCCTTGGAAGGATTATGTGTTGTGCTCTACATCTATAACTTTATCATCAGAGCGGATTCTGGGGGATGAACTACATTTGGGAACTTATAGAACGTTTTTTGGTTCTTTACGGAATTCATTTGGCGTGACACCACACCACTTTTTGAAGATTTTTATAAAATAATTATCGTTCTCAAAGCCTACTTGCTGCCCAATCTCGCTAATTGTTAGCTTCGTTTCTGCAAGCAGCATTTTCCCAGCCTGAATCCGACGCTCTTGAATATAATTGGTCAACGTTTTCCCTGTCTTTTTCTTGAATAAGTCACTTATATAGCTGGCATCCATCCGGATCAACTCTGACATGGATTTGAGCGAGATGTCCTCAGCATAATGTTCTTCAATATAAGCTATAATTTTGTTCATCTCCACATGATCTGTCGGTCCCGTTTGTTGCTTCTCAGGAAACCATTTATCGGCTTTCTTCATCTTCACCATTCGCTCCAGCTCGGCCTGAACCTTACCCATCGTCTGCTTCAAACCTTGGAGATCTAAAGATAACTTCAAAATGTAGTCCGAAGCCCCAAATACGAGCGCCTGCCGGGCGTATTCAAATTCACTCAATGCAGTTAACATTACAAACCGGCAGTCGAAGCCTTCCTCTCGCGCAATTTGAAGAAGCTTCACCCCATCCATCACCGGCATATTGATATCCGTCACTACCACATCAGGCTGCAGCTCACGAATCATTTGCAAGCCTACTTCTCCATTCTCCGCCTCACCTATAATTTCAAACGGGATTCCAGCCTTTAAGAATAGCTTCCGTATACTTTTAACCGCAGGTTGTTCATCATCCACAATTAACGTTCTCCACATGTGAGCTTACCTCCATCGTAAGGTTTTGAAATAAGGAATGGAAAATGGATGATCACTTCAGTTCCTGTGTCTGATGACACAATGTCCATACCTGTCCGTTGATTCTTGAACAACAGTTCTAAGCTCTCCCTAATATTCTGAACACCGATTCCTTTACGTTTCCGTATAGCCTTATTCAGCTGTGCTCTTTCTATCCCCATGCCGTTATCTCTAACCTTTAGATACAGCTGTTGCTCAGTCACTTTAGCGGAGATATCAATTCTCCCTTGTTTTACAGACTGACCGAAGCCGTGAATCAAGCTATTTTCAATTAAGGGCTGCAGACAAAATTTAGGGATTAATGCGTATTGCAGTTCCTCGTTGATATCATATTGAATTTCAATCCCATGTCCAAAACGTTGCCGCTGTATCTCCATGTAAGATTCTATTAGTACGATTTCATCCTTTAACAGGATCAAATCGACTTCAGTATTTAAGGTTGTCTCCAATATTTTTCCTAGTGCAACACAAATTCCATAAATTTCATCATCATCTTTATCTAAGGCAATGCTCTTTATCGTATTCAATGTATTTAGTAGAAAATGCGGGTTCATCTGCGAAAGTAATACCTGAAATCGAACGAATTGCTTCTGTTTTTCTTCAAGCTGAAGTCGCTGCAACAGCTCATTTAAATCATGGATCATGATATTGAAACTCTGAGTCAGGGCAAGAATCTCTCCCCGCCCTTGCTCGGGTAATTTCATTTTGAGATTCGTCTTAGCGGTCATTTCCATCTTCTTCTGTAGCTTCTTAAGCGGTACTGTAATCGTCGATGATATGAAATAAGTTAATAGAACAAATAGCAGCAGAATGATTCCAAATCCACCAAAAAACCGTCGTTTCTGCTTGTCTACCTCAAGAAATAGCTGTGCTAGCTGCACCTTTTTAACAACATAGCCATTTAACTCCTCGATGTAGCTGTATGTGTATAAACTTTCCTCCTTCGGATCGACAATGGATGCAGCACGCCCCGTCTGCCGCTGGTTGGCACTCTTCACAATACTCTGCGCAATATCAGGGGAAAAAGTCTCATCCTTAAGCGGATTAAGCATCACACCCCCCAAGGCATCGAGTAGAAATAAAGCCCCTTCCTGTTTACTCCCTAACGTTGATCTGGTAAACCACTCCTCATAATCGATACTTAATCTTGCATAGGCATAAATATTCAAACCATTATCACGCATAACCTCATAAAGACTAAGCATTTTCTTACTTGTTGTACTTTCCCGGACCACATTATTCTTGTCATTCGGATTCCATATATATCGATTCGTTCCTTCTCGCTTCAATGCTTGAACCCAATCCTCCGATTGGATTTCGTCGTAGCTCAAGGTTTCCTTTGGCATAAAGGAAGTGTATGCGTTTCCATGAAGGTCGATTAATGTATAATACACCGTCGCTCCACTCATAAAGAATGTATTTTCAATCGCTCCAAACTTGTTTTCAACGAGTTTTTTTCTCGTGATTTCATCAGATTGCTCGGGATTCTTCATTATCGATAAAATCGTCGTATCTTGTTCGAGTAATGACCCTGTTTTCATCACGAGACTCATGAGATCAACAAAACCATTCTTAATACCAATAAGCTGCTCTATGTTCTTCGTTTCCGCATTATCCTGCAGCATTTGTTCTGTCTCTTTAAAGTTATATAGAACGAGTATGGCAATGGGTGTTAGTACCAACAGCAAGAAGGCTAACAAAATCCGATTCTTAAAGGTACTTGGCGTAAGTTTCAAATATAATCGCTTCACGAGGACTCCCCTCACTTTGTATGTGCTTACAATCCTTCCCCCTATTGTAATCTGCTCCTGCTTAAAAAAATAGAGCCGGGATATTCTCCCGGCTCTACCTATTTTCTACTCATCGATCTTCAGTACTGCCATAAACGCTTCTTGTGGTACTTCTACACTACCCACTTGCTTCATGCGTTTCTTACCTTCTTTTTGCTTCTCCAGCAGCTTCCGTTTACGGGAAATATCGCCGCCGTAACATTTAGCAAGTACGTTTTTGCGCATCGCCTTAACGGTTTCACGCGCAACCACCTTCGTACCCACAGAGGCTTGAATCGGCACTTCGAACATTTGACGCGGGATAATCCCCCGCAGCTTCTCACAAATGATACGTCCGCGGTTGTAGGCACGATCGCGGTGAACGATAAAGGACAAGGCATCGACCTGCTCATTGTTAAGCAAGATATCCATCTTGACCAGATTCGAACGACGGTATCCGCAAATTTCATAGTCGTAAGAAGCATATCCTTTCGTACCGGATTTCAACTGATCAAAGAAATCATAAACGATCTCTGACAGCGGAATCTCGTACGTAATCGTTACACGATTAGTATCTAGATATTCCATATTTACGAACTCGCCGCGTTTGTTCTGGCACAGTTCCATTACAGTACCCACGAAGTCGTTAGGCACAATGATCGCTGCTTTAACATACGGCTCTTCAATGTAGTCAATCGTACCGATCTCCGGATAATGTGACGGGTTGTCGATTTGGATCATTTCGCCATTGGTCAGCATAATTCGGTAAATAACACTCGGCGCTGTTGTGATTAGCGGCAAATTGAACTCGCGCTCAATCCGCTCTTGAATGATCTCCATATGCAAGAGTCCAAGGAAACCGCAACGGAAACCAAATCCAAGCGCGCTTGAACTTTCCGGCTCAAAGCTTAGCGAAGCATCATTCAGCTGGAGCTTCTCCAGCGCCTCACGAAGATCGTTATAATCGGAGGTCTCAATCGGATACAACCCGCAATAGACCATCGGGTTGATCTTACGGTAACCTGGAAGCGGCTCAGCAGTAGGATTCTTTGCGTCAGTGACAGTATCACCGACACGGGTATCTCCAACATGCTTGATCCCAGCTACGATAAAGCCAACATCACCGATGTTCAATTCATCGACAATGGTCATACGCGGCATAAATGCGCCAACTTCAATGACCTCGAAGGTCTTCTCAGTTGCCATCATCTTAATCTTCGAACCCGCACGGATCTTCCCGTCCATTACGCGCACATAGACGATAACGCCTTTGTAAGGATCGTAGTGAGAGTCAAAGATCAATGCTTTAAGCGGCTCTTCTGAATTACCGGATGGCGCAGGAACCTGCTTCACCACCTGCTCCAGAATTTCCTTGATTCCGATACCGGCTTTGGCAGATGCCATAACCGCTTCGCTGGTATCCAGCCCGATAACATCCTCGATCTCCTGCTTTACCCGGTCAGGGTCAGCGTTTGGCAAATCAATTTTGTTGAGCACAGGTAGGATTTCCAGGTTATTATCCAGTGCTAAATACACATTGGCCAGCGTCTGTGCTTCAATTCCTTGAGCCGCATCCACAACCAGCAGTGCGCCTTCACATGCTGCAAGACTGCGGGAAACTTCATAGGTGAAATCGACGTGCCCCGGTGTATCAATCAAGTTGAGATAATACTCTACACCATCGTCTGCACGATAGGTTAAACGCACGGCTTGCAGCTTTATTGTGATACCACGTTCGCGCTCCAGATCCATCTGATCGAGTACCTGTTCCTGCATTTCACGCGTGGTTAGTGCCCCCGTGTATTCCAAAATGCGGTCAGCTAGTGTCGATTTACCATGGTCTATATGTGCAATAATCGAGAAATTGCGAATTTGTTGTTGTCTTTTCTGAACGTCAGTCATTCCTTACCCCCACAGACAGCCTGATATTAATCCACTTATTATAACAGTACAAGCTTACTCCATCAATCCCGCGCTGGCCCAAAACAAAAGAAACAGCTATACACGATCCCGTGAAATAACCGTTTCTTCTAAATTTGCTGTTAATTTTCTGCCGAAGCGAACAATGAAACTACCCAGCGGATTCCCTTCTGGGAAGCCTGCTGCAAGAGACCTGCCGTCTTATCTGCCAGAACATCGACTGTAGGCTTTTGCTCCTCAGGAATTAGAATTTGCTCCGGAGATTTCGTACTATAATCATCCACAACTTGTTGAGGAGGATCTGCGGCTGGCGTTGTATTGCTATTTTGAGGCAAAGGAGAGACGGCCGTATAAGCACCTGTGACAGGATCGATCACCATTGGCACATATACATAAGTCTGCCCACCCTGTGCCACACCATTCTTTTGCAGTTGTGGCTGTGGCTGCATGCCTGTTACTTGACTGGTCGGTGTAGTCGGGCTGGCATTCCAGCCGGGCAGAATCTTAGAGACTGTTGACCCCCCACTTCCGCCGAACTGCATCCCTAAGAGGATGCCAATCCCTGCCCAAATCCCGACCATAACCAGTTTTTTTCCGAAACGCGACATGTACACCACTCCTTTTTAATCCTTGGTAATTTATTTTAAGAAGCTCCGTTTGATTTCTTTGGTGTTGTAGTGGGATTCGCCACTTTTTCAGGTGCGTTCACCTTCTCAGCGTCATGACTGCTCCAGTAAACATCAGCGATAGCATCCGCCAAAATATCAGCCGTACGCTTTAATTCCTCAGCCGAATTATCAATTCCGCCCACTTCAATCAAAACACTATTAGGAGAGAGGGTCTGATTGTACTCCCCGTTATTTCCTTTACCCGCAGCTTTTCCCCATATCCCACGAGATATTCCCGGGTAATTCTTTTCAAGCTGTTGATGAATCTTATTGGCAAACTCTTCGTTCTTCTTCCAGTCTTTATTTGCATGTCCAATGATAAAATAGACCTGTGCATAGCTTTTCCCGTCAATAACAGCTGTTGTTTTGCTATGACGCTGCGAATCGCGGTGAATGTCGATAAAACTATCCATTTCCTCATTTGCGCTGAGTGCTGATTTAACCAAGATCCGGGAATATTTATAGGAAAAGTTCCAGTTATAGTCGGTGATTTTGGTTGGAAAATCTTCTTTGGCATGAACCGTACCAATCCCGAGCTGTTCCAGTCTTTTCGTAATATATGATCCTACCAGCATTACATTTTTAGTTGAAACTCCGGAGCTGGGATTTTCATTTGCTGCCCCTAACAGAGGATTGTAGGCCTCTCTAGGATGTGAATGATAGATTAGAATCCGTTTGATGGAGGTATCCTTAGTGCTGTCTGTGCCGCTTTGCGGATCACTCTTATCCGTCCCTTCCTCCGCTGATGGTTCAGGGGATGGTGCAACCGTCGCTTCAGGCTGCTGTGTTGTAGTATCTCCATGCTTGTCCCCTTCGTCCGGAACAGAAGTTTCTGCATCTTCACCACCCTCAGCCAGTTCATCAGTCCCAGGATGATAATCCACTGGTGCTCCTGTAGATCCACCTGAACCTTTCCGCAAAAGAAATGGATCATCCGCCGCCATCCCCGGCACTTCACGAGAGACTAGACTCTTAGGGTCACCTGGATTCACACTGGTTAGCAACTGAAATACGAAAGAAGTTACCTTTTCACCTGAAAAAGCGGAAGGCTCTTTACCCTGCGGTAAATGCGGCACCTCCATCCCCAGCAGCTCCATGAAAAAACCACTGGACAGGGAGGCGGCAAGCCCCTTCATTGAAGGAATGGGTGAAGAGCTAAGCTTCTGTCCGGCCAATCCACCGGCTCCAAGCAGCATAAAAAATACTAGTGAACCTCCGGCCAACAGCAGCATCGTTCTCCCCAGCGATAAAACATCCAGCATTTTTCCCCTTAAACGGCCGATGTTCCAAAGCTGAAACCATTTTTTATTCATTGTAGTTATGTCCTCCTCCAGCCCTCTGTAATCTCTTATACTCCAAATCTATGAGCGCAAGAGCAATACTAGAACCGAAAATGAGAGAATAGACATAAAGCCCGTACAGGATACCTTAATTCAGCATCCCGCCGGGCTAAACAAACCATAATTCAGTTAGTGGGTATACGCGCCAACATTCTCAGGATCAACCGCATCATGTAAAGCCGCATTCAGACCACTGGCCACAATATTCGCGATCCCTTCAATAAATTCATCGATTTCCTTGGGAGTGACAATCAAATCGTGCCCCAGAGGTTCAAGCACTTCCTTCACTAATGACAAGCGTTCCTGCTCAGAGATATCGTCCAGCATCCCCATGATTTCCTTCGTATGGTTTGCTCCTTGCCCGAAGTGATTTTTCATCATCTCCAGCACATTATTTACAATAGTTGAGGCATAGCAGACAGTGGGCACTCCGATTGCGATACAAGGAACACCCAGAATTTCTTGGGTTAATCCACGTCGCTTGTTGCCAATTCCCGAACCGGGATGGATCCCAATGTCGGCAATTTGAATCGTCGTATTGATACGCTCCAGTGACCGGGATGCCAACGCATCTATGGCGATAATAAGCTCAGGTTTCGTCCGATCCACGATTCCCTGCACGACTTCACTCGACTCAATTCCAGTCAGCCCAAGCACTCCAGGAGCAATAGCGCTCACCTTACGATAACCAGGGGAGATCTGATCCGGAACCAGTTCATAGAACTGCCGCGTAATGAGTGAGTTCTCCACCACCAACGGACCCAGTGAATCCGGTGTAACATTCCAGTTACCAAGACCAACAATCAACACAGATGCATCCTTGCCAATCCCAATTCTGATCAAAAAGTCCTCAAATTCGCGGGCAAAAACTTCTGCCACCTTTTGCTGCAAGCCTGTATCTCCGCCACGCAGAGCGGGTACCTCAAGGGTTACATAGTTGCCAATTGCGCGTCCTATTGCCTGTGATCCGGCAGCATTAGCTACACCAAGACGGGTCACTTTAATCCCATCAGACTCTTCCACTTCTTCGTTCACACCAGGGATCGGCGTTCTTTGTGGGCCTTGAGCCATTTCCTTTGCCTCTAATGCCAAATCGGTGCGCACAGAATATAGCTGCAGATCCGGTTCCATTGTGTACCAGCCTCCTAAAAGTTTTGTAAGCATACACTTCCATGAGTTACTTCGAACAAAACTCACTTCGAAAGCGGCTGCTTAGTTTTGTAAGCATACACTTCCATGAGTTCATCCTCATTTGGCAAGCTTCTGCCTATGCTCTTTTGTCGATAGTGTGCGAGAGAAAGCCAATGTTTATGCAGGATACGGAGGTTTAATTTGAAAGCTTTAAGTATTGCTTTTTGCTACCGGTCATGCTAAACTATTTTAAGTTGTGAATCATTTGATAATGATTTCGAATGTCTTACAGGAGGTGAATGCAATGCCAAATATTAAATCCGCGGTTAAACGCGTAAACACGAACGAAAAACGCCGTGCACTGAATGCTTCCCAAAAATCCGCGCTTCGTACAGCTGTGAAAACTGCTGATGTAGCTCTGACTGGTACGGAAGTAGAAACTGCTCAAGCTGCTTTCCTAGCTGCTTCCAAAAAGCTGGACAAGGCCGTAAGTAAAGGTCTGGTTCATAAAAATGCGGCTGCCCGCAAAAAATCCCGCTTGGCGAAGAAATTGAACGCTCTTACGGCTCAAGCCTAAGACGACATTCATAATGAGCAATTGAAGAACCTGACCGCTATGCTTCATACGGTTAGGTTTTTTTGTGTCTATTAATTAATAATAAGTAGTGTTTAAGAGATGTTTATTAAATGAAAGAAGACCCCCTCAGAGAGGCGGTCTTCTTTCATTTATTTATTCTCTTTTTTCATTTCATAATAGTTACCATCCCATAAAAAAATCATCGTTTGATCGTCTTTAACAATAAAACTGCTGCCGGGATTCGTCCAATTATTTATAGACACCGTCTTAACCGATTCCGTCTCGATGCCAAGGTCGCTTAATTCATTTCTGTATTCGTTAAAAAAGTCATCCTTTGTAATGCTCTCTTCTTTATATTCAGGGTTCATAATTTCATCTTTATCAAAAGATGCCTTTTCTTGCGAATAAGTTACCCGCATGCCAATAAGCTTTTCATCCTCCGCTGCCGAGACAGGTGTAGAACCTACTAGACCTTGTACACTCCATTCCCCAAAATAAGAAGGTGCATCTGCAGAGGTATTCGTATTCGCAGGCGACTCAGAAGCTGAACCTGACGGTGAATTAGTATCCGTTTTGCCACAGGAACTAATTAATAGAACGAGTAACAGCAGTGCCGAATATTGAAATATTCTTTTCATAGTCAGATCATCTCCAATACTTTTTCCCCTTCTTAGCTCAGACACCTAAACGCAGCATGAACAGCTCCAGCCCTAGCACTTTGTCTATAGCCCCTGTTTTCATTTTATAATCCAGATCCGCCAATGCACTTAAGATTTGCCGCAATCGTTCACTGGAGAACTTATGGGCCTGCTCCCCAGCAAGCTTAACCGCATATGGATGCAATCCGATCTGTGACGCAATCTGTCCCTGCGAATAACTATGTGCTGATAAATCCTTAACCTGCAAAATAATGCGGAACTGCCGCGCAACCAACGCTGCGATCTTGATCGGTTCCTCACGCTGCTTCAGCAGCTCATATAAGGTATCAAGCGCCTTATCAAGACGCAGATTAGCGATATCCTCAACAAGCGTAAACACATTTTGTTCTGTACCACGGTGTACCAGACTCTCTACGGCCCCCGCATCCACTGTGCCGCCCTTACCAGCAAATAAACAAAGCTTGTCCATCTCTGCAGATAAACCTTGCAAGCCTGTGCCTGCATTCGTTATAAGAATTTCTGCCGTGCCAGGTGCCATTACACAACCCCGCTCACGAATTCCTTTTTCCACCCAGCGCAGCAGCTCTTCTGCTCCCAGCGGATTAAAGGCTAATACTGTGCCCACTGATTTGACAGTCTTCACAATTTTTTTACGCTCATCCAGCTTATCATTATTCACCATAAAGACGATTACACTGAAGTCTACAGGATGCTGCAAATAGTCACTTAAAAGATCTATACGATGCTCCAGTTTGGCATTTTCTTTGCCCGCTGTAAATAACGAGGCATCCCGCACCAGCAATAATTTACGTTCTACCATAAATGGCACAGTCTCCGCTTCTTCTACCACAGCCTGCACCGGCGTCTCAGAGAGATCAAAGGGAATAACTGCGAAATCACGATCCTCTTTAGCAATCAGCTGTTCTTCCAGCAGTGCCGTGAATTCATTCATTCGAAATTTCTCACTGCCATATAAAACATATAACGGTGAGATCTTCCCTTGTTTGATTTCTTTTATCGCCGTTTTGGCATCCATCCCGCCACTTCCTTTTCCATTCATCTAGCCCATTTTGTCCAGAGTTCTATTGTAGCAAAAAAAACTACAAAAATGCATGCAAAAACGGAGAAACTCTGGCAGCCATGGCCAAAGCCTCTCCGTTTAAGCGGCGCATCTATATAAACGACGGAGTGCGAAGCTCTAGAAACTCCGCATCCGGCGGTCATACCGATGTTCTGCAAAACCTATACTTTCTAGTTCCTGTCCTGTTGATATAGTATATTCAGAAACTTCGAAAAAAGTTCCAACCCCACTTTAATTTGTTGAAGATGAGGTTGGAGTGTTCGTTGGTGTCGCCCCAGGGGATACAGCCGGACTTGAAGAAACTGCTTCCTGTACAGTGTACACCTTGGTTACATTCACACCATCTTTTTCAGTCACGTACGTAAACCTCGAGCTGTCCGCAGACCATTCACCAGAAATCCAATTTCCTTCCAGCGGGTAAGAGTTTACGGCTAACCGTTCTTCCGCTGAGCCCTCTGGCGACTTCTTATAAATCACAAGCTGCAGCCCAACAAATTCTATAGCATACTGACCATCAGGAGAAGTCCAGGTCTGCACATTAGGATCTTCAGAACTGCTTAAGCTCATAACTTCCCGTCCATAGTCATAAGGAATCTTTAAAGAATCCTCCATCAGCGGAGCAGAATCAGCTGCGCTGTCTGAATTCATATCAGCAGTTTGCTCCTTATTATTCACCTTTAGCTGATTGCTACTGGCATTACTAGAATCTGAATTTTGAGATTTCGTGGCGACATCCTGCTTTGGCGAAACAATTTTCTCTGTAGGCTTAGGATCTACGCTTTGAGGCGGTTCGGTGATCGACCGCCCTCCAGCTCCAGCTCCCGCATCAGCTGCATCCGCCGGTGCACTTGGCATCGAGGTAGGGTCCACTGGTCCCGTCGCTCTATCTAAAGCGGCGTTATCTTCGTTCATCTCCGGTGCATCCGTCTTATACTGCGCAGCGCCCTCGTTCTCTCCACCAGCGGCAGGTGAAGCTCCATCAGAGTTAGCAGTAATAGAAGCTTGTGATTCCATTGCTGTATCCTTAGTATCATCGCTGGCTGTTTTAGCACTATCCTGCATCCTTTGTTCTACTTCTGCCCCAGGCATTTTATCGGGCATATTAAATATTGCGATCCCTAATAGAACGGCAGCTGCAATAGCTCCAATGCCTGTCCGTGTTGCTATAGAGGTTCCCTTGGAAGGTTTACCGCGGGAGCTTTCACGTGAAAATGGGACAACAACCGGCTCCTCAGATCTCACAGCACTCTGTTCACGACTGCTTCGATCCAATTCTGCAAGCTGAGGTAAAATAGAGTCAACCAGACTAAACGGGGGTTTCACGTCTGGCAACTGCTCCAATTCATTGGAGAGAAGTGTCAGGCGCTCAAAGACTTCCGCGCAGGAAGGACAATTATCGATATGACGGAACATCTCAACAATCTCATCTTGACTCAAATCTTTGTCTAAATAGCGGTGCATCCATTCCATCACCTCCGCGCATTTCATCCCGATACACCACCTTTCTGGTACTCCTGAAGTCTATTCTGCAATTGCTGTCTAGCCCGAAATAAGTATGATTTCACTGTATTCAAGGGCAAATCCAGACAATCTGCAATCTCGTTGTAAGAAAAATCCTGTAAATAGCGCAGGACGATGACTGTCCGATGATGCTCGGGCAATTGATCAATCGCTTCGCGTATATCCTCAGCTAAATAAGAGGATAGAACCTCACGTTCCACATTGTGTTTATCCTGAAACACCATTTCATGTTCATCAATAGAAACTGTAGGTTTAGTTCTTCTGAATTTATCAATGCAAATGTTAGTGACGATTCGCTGAACCCACGTTTTGAACTGGGCCTTCTCCTCATATGAGCCGATTTTTGTATAAACCCGGATCAAGGCTTCCTGAGATGCATCTAGCGCATCTTGTTCATTATGCAAAATGTAGAAGGCCGTTTTATATACATGTCCTTCAATTTCTCGCAATAGGGTGATTAGAGCGTCGCGATCGCCCGCTTGAGCGGCTCTGATGAGTCCCTGCTCCACCACGAAGGTTCCCCCTCTCTATGCAATCTTACTGACGCGCAAGACTGCGAATTTGTTGCAACCGTGTAATTAATATTTTTAGAATACCAAACTTTTCTTAGAACGTCATGTTAAGCCAGCCGTTACAACGCGCTATCCCGCATTGCACAGCCAATAATTCCTACTAAGCATACAGGGGAAACAACAATCATTCAAATACTCTTTTTCACTATCTTAGTAACAAAAATGACATCAAAAGAAACGGCCTATCCCCTTGTCGGAAATGAAGCCGTCTGTCTTAAATATTACCCTCCGGTATCGAGCAAGAAACTCTATTTATAGAGCGCAATTTTGCAGAGCATGAAGACCGCGTAGTTTTCCCTAGTCTCATCATCCACCACATAGGCTTCTCCATTCTCAAATAATTGAGGGTTATTGTAATTGCGCTCTAATCTGTAGATCTGCCCTTCCGTCACCTTACAACCATGGAATGCCGACTCAATTTCTACGTACTCAGCATCATCTTCATCCGCTGCTTGATACAGCTTTTTATCATTATAAGCAGGCATATACTCACTCCCGGCTGGATAATAAATCCTGACGTTCAGTCCATGTATCACTACTCTTCTATTATATAGTTTATTATCTTTATCCCGATTCTATACTTTCTAAAAAGCATAGAATAAAAGGAATATTGACAGCTCAAAGAAAATCAACATAAAAAGGCTGCATGGCCAACGTCTGTCAGCCACACAGCCTATAAATAAAAACGCAAATCAGGATTTCAATCTCCGTTCAAACTATACATTAAATCCCTTTTATCTCTTTAAACTTCGCCACATATTGGGCAGCAAGATCAGTAATCTGATCGTATCGGCCATTCTTCGCCGGTGCAGTCAAATTCCCCCCAATGCCCACAGCCATGCAGCCGTTTGCAATCCACTTCTCCATATTGTTCAAATCCACGCCACCGGTCGGCATAATATTTACATGTGGCATAGGACCTTTAACCGCTTTTACATAATCCGGCCCGAAAGCACTGCCAGGGAACAATTTAAGCACATCCACGCCGTACTTCAGCGCTTCCTTCATTTCATTTAATGTCATGCAACCAGGCATATAGGGAATGCCATAAAGATTACACATCTTAGCTGTCTCCACTTCAAAAGAGGGACTAACCACAAACTCTGAACCTGCAAGAATGGCTATTCTAGCTGTTAAGGGGTCCAAGACAGTTCCGGCGCCAATCACCGCACGACTTCCGTACTCAGCAACCAATCTCTTAATCGCCACATCCGCGTCTGGTGTAGTAAAAGTTACCTCAATATTATTTAGACCGCCTTCTATACAAGCAACGGACATCTTAAAAGCTTCCTCAGCACTATCTGCTCGAATAACCGCTACAACCCCGACGGATGCCACATTCTGCAATACTTTCATTTTCTTCATCAGTAGACTCCCTTTCTCTTGGTACGATCATAGATAAACAGGAAATACTTTTTTAGATAAACTTTTTTATTAAATTTACTAATTATTGCGTTTTGTTCTATAAGGAAATAGTAATAACAATACGATTAACAGTCAATACATTTTTATTACATCAGGTGGAAATAAGTAATAAAATCTAAGAAAAACCTTTATAAAACAAGGGTTTATGGAAACATTATTTTCTTTTTACGAAAAAAGTTTTTTGGTTAACAATCATTCTTTTATTGTACAAAACCGATTTATGTGATAATTTCAAATTACAAATCATTATACTGGGATAAAATCATTACCCTAGGAGGAACTAAAAATGAGTAAACAGCTGGATGCCGTCACTTTCGGGGAGCCGATGGCGATGTTTTATGCGAATGAGGCCGGTCCTCTGCATGAAGTATTTTCGTTCTCCAAAGCATTAGCAGGTGCAGAAAGCAACGTGGCTACAGGCTTGTCGCGTTTGAATCATCCTACAGGTTATGTTACGAAGCTTGGCGAAGATAACTTTGGCACATTCATTGCTCAGGCGATGAAGAACGAGAACATTAATACGGACAATATTACTTTTACTAAAGAGTATTCAACAGGCATGCTTATCAAATCGAAAGTGGTTACCGGCGATCCAAAGGTCGAATACTTCCGCAAAAACTCCGCGGCCTCCACGCTTAGTCTGGAGGATTTCGACGAGGCCTACTTCAATTCCGCAGGACATCTGCATGTTACAAGTATCTCCGCCGCTTTGTCCAAGAGCTGTCATGAATTTTCTATTCACGCTATGGAATTTATGAAGAGTAAAGGAAAGACGATCTCTCTGGATCCTAATCTGCGTCCCAGCTTATGGCCGGATACAGAAACAATGGTGAGTACCATCAATGATCTGGCTACACGCTGCGACTGGTTCCTGCCGGGACTCGGTGAAGGTAAAATCCTTACCGGACTGAGCACACCCGAAGAGATTGCAGACTATTACCTGGAGCGTGGCGTAAGCTTAGTCGTCATCAAGCTTGGCCCTGAAGGCGCTTACTATAAATCCTCTGCTGGGGAAGGTTACGTGGACGGATTCAAGGTGGAGCAGGTTGTTGATACGGTGGGTGCAGGTGATGGATTTGCGGTTGGCGTAATCAGTGCGATGCTGGAAAAGCTTCCGATTGCTGAGGCCGTCAAACGCGGCAATGCGATCGGTGCGTTAGCCGTCATGTCGCCAGGCGATATGGACGGACTTCCCACCCGTGAGGAACTTGCGAAGTTTATGCAACAAGAAGTCTAATAATTGCAAAAAGACACAGAGCAGCGATTCTCCTGTTATTGGGGGAGCGCTGCTCTGCTTTTTGGGTCGCTGATTGGCTGCTATTGCTATGCTATGCCTTTGGCTTTGGCTTTGGCTTTGGCTTTGGCTTTGGCTTTGGCTTTGGCTTTGGCTTTGGCTTTGGCTTTGGCTTTGGCTTTGCTATGCTAAGCTTTTGCTATTGCTATTGCTATTGCTATACTTCAGCAGTGTAATCACTTACCTCAGGGCTTTCGGACCCAAAAGACGCTATTTGCAATTTTTTTACCTTTGCGGCGTAGTTTCGGACTCCAGTGACACTATTCCTTATGAAAAAGGGCATTTAGCATGTTTTCCATGCCGATAGCTGCGATGGGGTCCGATAGTACTCCAAATATGGGATTATACCGCATATAAGGTCAGCTGAGTCCGATAGTGACTTCCTACGCGAAAATATTACCCAATCAAACCCAAGTTTAGTGTTTAGATAAACTTAGGTCCAATAAAAGGGGGAGTGCCCAACAAGCTAAGAAATAGCTGCTGGGCACTCCCCTTTTTATAGTTCAAACTTATTTGTAAGACTTCACCGACTGCCCTTGCTGCAAGGTCGGCGGGAAACGATATGTAATTGGAACAGAAGCTCCCTTATCCTCGATACAAGAGAGTATAATCTTGGCAGCCTGCATCCCCATCTCGTAAGCAGGCTGACGGATTGTCGTAATGACCGGATTATAAATTTGCGCGAATTCCGCATCATCTATCCCGATGACCGACAACTGTTCTGGAATAGAGATGGCATTTCGATTCGCATATTTCAGAATTTCCGCTAGTGTGATGTCGTTCGTAGCCAGCAGTGCAGTTGGCGGCTCCGGCAGTGCTAATAAGTGTTCCAGCCCCGAAGCTAATTCCTCTTTGGATACACTGCAAATATACTCCTCACGCAGCGTTATGCCCGCTTCTTCCATCGCTTTTTTGTAGCCACTAATCCGCTCTTTCCGAGGGGTAATCGCATGCTCCCCAATTGGAAGGGACACCAGAGCAATCCGCTCATGGCCTTGCTGAATTAGCTGCCCTACGCCTATCTTTGCCGCCATTTCATTATCCAGCAATAGACTCTGCGTGGTGATTCCATCTACCAGACGATCCATAAAGACTAGCGGGAAATCAGCCTCTACCAGCTTGCTATAGGCAGACGGGTTATTCCCTGTAGGAAAAATAATCAGCCCATCCACCTGACGAGCGATTAAGGTTTCTACATATTTGCTTTCTTTCTCCGCATTCTCATCTGCGTTGCATATGATCACTTGGATTCCGTGATGCTGCAGCTCATTCTCAATCGCCCGGATACATTGGATTGACAGCGTGTAGTCAATATTAGCTACGATGATCCCGACCATATGCGTCCGGTTCTGCTTCAGACTGCGTGCCAGACCATTTGGCTGATAATTAAGCTCCTCAATTACGGCCTCAATCCGGTTTTTCGTCGCTTCGCTCATATATTTAAAACGTTTGTTCAAAAATTGGGAGACCGTACTTTTCGAAACTCCCGCTTTTTGAGCCACATCATCAATCGTTAACTTCTTCATCGCTTCGGCTCCACTCTTCTCAAAAGAAAATACTTTATCAAAAAGTATAGCTTTTATTTAGTGATTTATCTACTAGGGAGTCTGACTGTAAAATTCCTGATACAGCTCATTTTGTCGCTCTTCTGATAAAAATGCCCAATCTTCATCTAACCACCCTGGTCCACCTTTCGTAAGAATATCAGCTTTATAAAGTTCTCCATTCATCTCATATTCCATGGTTAACGATTGTCCATTAATGTCTCTAAATCCAATGGTCGATGCAGGTGTTTGAATGCTTAAGGTCTCCATATCATAAAGCACTGTTTTGTCTTGGTATGTCTTATCTACCGGGTATTCTAGGTAACTAAATACGATCTGGTCATGCTCCTTATCCACTGCGATTATTGACTTATATTCTAATAGCTCCCAATCAAAGGACGTAAGCTCTTTCGGTACCACTGATTCTCCTGTCGCTGCTTTTTTAACATTTAGAATAAAAAATCTACCATTCTCCATAATGCCTGAACCTATAGTCTTCGTATAGGTAAATAGCAGAGCGTAATCGCCCGCTCCAAAAAATCCACTCAAATATTGATAAGTACTTGCCCCTCCTGCAAAAAGAGGTAAAGTATAAATCCTAGTAGCTGAAGAAGCCGATAATTCCGTCTGGTCCTTCGAGCTCAGGTAAAGAGTGAACGGTTCTGTAGGATGTGTGTACTTTGGCTTCTTGTAGTCCACCATCGGGGGTGGCGGCGACCAAAGGATTCCCGCTGTTGTCTCAACGGCATACGCTTTACTCTTATCTCTGTTCATTGGCAAAGGCATGTAGTATTTCTTACCGCTAATCTCAAATTCTACTGGACTTGTCGGAGGCTCTATCGCTTTATCATTAGTTGCAGGACTAGAAGAAGGCAGTATGCCTGCGCCTTGTGACTGAACGGATGACGAATGGATTGGCCCTGTGTTTTTCCATATGCCCATAGGGAAGGTAAGCGCACCTATCAACAAAATCGTAGCCAGACTGGTCAACACCACATTTTTATTTATCCAATAACGTTTGTAAGCTGAACTTTTATTCGCAGCAGCCTGTTCGATCCGCATCATTAACTCAGGCGTAAAACCATCTTCAATGAAAGGATTTTTGCCTGCTTGCGCATACCAATCCGTCTGCCCGATCATCACTGGATTACTATCATCGGCGTTGCGTTTCATTCCCTCTCCTCCTTCTGGATAGCCTCTTTAACCTTCTCTCTCGCCCGCGCGAGCCGAGATTTCACGGTTCCTTGTGCTACATTCAGCAAATCTGACATTTCGGCAATGGATAATCCATGTTGAATATCTAGCACAAGCACCTCTCTGTTCTTCTCTGGAAGGGTCATAATAATTTCCCAGATCCGGTTCGCATACTGATTGCCAAGGGCTTCTTTTTCCGCAGAAGGTGCATTAACAGCAGTAGGTTGATCACCCAAAGCTATGAATCTGCGCCAAAAGCTATTTTTGCTCCAACTGAAGGCCGTATTTCTGGTAATCGTAAGCAGCCAGGTTTTCATCGAAGATTGCCCCCGGTATTTCCCAACATTCTTGTACGCCTTCAAAAACACTTCTTGGCTGATATCATTTGCCTGCTCTCGACTTCTAGTTAAGAAAAAAGCATAATTCCACACATCCGAGCCATACGCCTCCATCATTTCCCGCAAACTCATTGCGGGCGCGTACGCTGCTGTATATGGTATATCTTCGCTTAGCATGTTTCGCCTCACCCCTTGCCTAATAAGACTTTCCAAATTTGAAAAAGTTCCCTCTAAAATAAAAAATAGGTCATTCATAAAAAAACACCACCGATGAACGTTTAAGCGTTCACTAGTGGTGTGTGGATATTTTTTAAAGAGAGCTGAATTTCTCCTGTAGCCGCCGTGCAAGCTCATCGTCCGGTAACGGATTACGATGCGTATTTTCCAGATAGATATGCTTTTCGGTCTCGGGCATCAAATATTCCTTATACCATAAAAACATATCCGGACTATCCCCCTGAATCCGCAAAAATTTACGGGCCGTTTCTACATGATCTATAGTGTTGGCAATATTGGTCAACCAATCAGCCCGATAAAAATGCTCCCACTGGCCGATCTCTGCCCGTAAAAGAGCCTGCTGGCCCTCCTTATAATCCCAAACCGCATGAGAAGCTTCGATAAACGCCTCTGGAAATCGCTCTTCTTGGTAACACATATACGCCTGGCAAAGAGAGGATAATCCTCTGCACCCGCTCCAATGCAGCTCAATTTGAACTAGCAGTTGAACATGCAGCCTGTTTCGCTCTTTTTCGGGTAAAAGTTCCATCACCTCTAGGCACTGCTTTCGCAGCAGATACCAGACTAGTACAACTCGCTCAGCTCGATCCCTGAACCATCGAACCTGCTCTACAAAAGGAACATCCCCTGCGGCCCAGCGCAGTCGCTCATCGCTCTCCGTCTTATTTTGCAGCCAATGCCCTATAATCTGCCTTGCCGGATGATGATAGAATTCATCGCCTGCGCGGTCGTCAGCATTAGGACCATATACTATGGTGTTTTTGAAGTAGCTTTTGTACAATTGTGCAATTCGCCCCTGCTGCGCTGTGTAGAAACGGTTAACGAAGGTCTGAAGCTGTTCATCAGCATCTGCTGTTCCATCCATCCACAACTTTGCTGTCAGATCTAATGTATAGAGATGAGGCAAAATATTCCCTGAATTCACTAGCAGATATTCACTAGCCCCTGCCGCAAATGCCCCCTGTAATTCCTCCACTATAAAGGACGGATCCGTTGGGAATTGTGTTAGATGATTGGAGGCCTGCAAGTCGTGGAAGGTGACGTGGTAATATACCCCGTTTTTGCCTTGATCTCCTGCCTCGGGTAGAGCAGGCACGCGCAGATTCAGATGGCCATGTCGTCGCGACACCATTTTACCGTATCCGTTATCCGCCCATATTTTAATAACACCTTCTGGCACTTCGATCTTTCCTTGTTTATACAGCTCCGCAATTTCTCCGTACATCGCCATACAGCACACAGGCTGGTCCACATATTCACAGATCATATCGTATTGCTTGCGAACTACAAATGAGATCAAATCGCCCCGTTTCTCCGGAGTATCAAAAGAGGGATCATTCTCCCAAAAAGGTTTATCACCCTGTCCGCGGAAAGAGAGCACCCAGAGTGTTTTTTCATCTTTTTGCCGCTCAATGGCCTCTCTCCACAGCTGTTCAAATAATTCTGGATATTCTTTATAGCTAGCCTGCTTGCCCGGAAAAGCACGCAGGAACATTTGCGCGCCAAGCGGCTCCGCATGATGATGTGTGATCCACAGTCCCATATCCACCGCAAGCTGATGATGAACTCCGTCTCTCGGCAAATCCGTCCCGGGGATTACCATATTTCCACCACAGCGCAGCAGCGCTTCAAAAACAGGCTCCCATACCTCCGCCGTCGGAGGATAATCCTCCTTCCAGCCGATAAGACACACTTCATCATTCACGAACCAACCTCGGTAGCGTACCTTTGGCTGAATGCTGTTGTAATCAGAAATAGGTAAATTGATCGCATGTTTCTTAACAGGAGGAAGCTCCGCCCAGAACCAGAAGGGATCGACACCAAGCACGTGGCGGCTATAATGAAGCATCCCATAAATAATGCCCAATTCATCGCGGCCGATAATATGCAAGATCCGATCCTCTTCACTACCTGTAAAACGCAAACAAAAACCCTCCGCCCATTCCGGGCAGCCATCATCCTCTGTCGCATAACGAATAATTACAGTAGCTGCTGCTCCTTGTACCGGAGCTTTTCCGAACACCTGCTCATGATCCCTGGCGATCATCCGCCAAGCATATCCAATTGGATTACTGCGTTCCACTTGAACATCATATACACTTTCCGCTGTGACTCTAAATTCTGCATATGTATTCACTATCGCTTCATCTCCTAATTCGCTACAAAACACGGAGGACACAAGCTTCTCACCACCGCACTTTGCAACATAGTTTAAGTAGGCATAGAGTTTACCAGAATCTTCTATCTCTATTATAAAGCGTTTACATAGATTGTGCATGCGTAATAATTACTGGAGGAGGACGACGGCTACTGGATTAGAGCAGCTGGTGCTAGAAAGGACAACAGTTACTAGCATTAGAGCAGCTGGTGCTAGACAGGGACAACAGTTACATACTTAGAACAGCAGGTGCTAGAACAAATGGACTGGGATCATCAGCAAGTAACAGGAACTTATGTGAAAGTTAGTATCGCTACAACGATAATATGTAATTGAGGTGCTTTGATATGTTCATATGGAGCGTTTAGTTGCACTTAGTGCAACTAAAAAAGATCTTTCCAGCTCATAAAGTGATTTAGTTGCACTTCATGCAACTATTTCTGCTCAAAATTAGAAAAATAGGCGTTTTTCCAGATTTTAAGTGTACAAAGTGCAACTAAATGAAGATCCAGCTACTTTAAGGTGCGATCTATTGCACAAAGTGCAACTAAACAAGGTTTTAGATTTTATAGTGGTGTAAAAGACCACGAAAGGAGCTTTAAAGGGGCTTTAAAGGGGCTTTAAAGGGCTTTTAAAGGAGCTTATAGAGCCTGCGAAAATTAACATACACCAACCCAGCACTCAATCACATTACTCGACTACCTCCCTAATCCGCTCCCTCCGCCAACTTATGACGCACAATAATCCCGTCGGCCCGCACACGCATCTGGATCTCTCCCTGCTGATCCGTTCTAAAAATAGCAGCTTGATTAGCTTCCAAACGTTCCAATACCTCAGCTTTCGGATGACCATATAGATTATTTACTCCTGCAGAAATCACCGCAGCGGCTGGGTGCCAAAACTGCAGCCAAGACTCGCCTGTTGAAGTTTTGCTCCCATGGTGAGCTACTTTCAAAACGTCAATGGCAGGTCCTGCGTTAATGCCCTTTTGCAGGGCTTGCTGCACAATCTCCTCCTCGGCTTCCAGATCCATATCTCCGGTAAATAGAAAATTTCTTCCGTTCATCTCTAGACGAAAAACTACAGAATCGTGGTTCTGATCCTCCAGCAGTGGGATGCTATTCAGCATAGAAGAACCTGACGCTGCTCCCTCTCTATCTTGTTCTTCCGGCCATAAAAAGGACAGCTCCGTCTTATCATCCGGGGAAAGCCTCATTCCCTGATGTACGGCATACAGTTGAACATTGTTCTCCAGCGCAGTCCGCATCATCTCCATATAAGATTCACGGTCAGCGAGTGTGCCATTAAAAAGCAGTGCCGAAACCGGAATCGCCTCCATAACGGCTTGGAGTCCCCCGGCATGATCCTGATCCCCATGAGTCAAAATAATCGCGTCCAGACGGTGGATCCCACGTTTTTTAAGCAAAGGCACCAACACTTTAGCCCCTACCTCGAACGGGCTGCGGCGAATGCGCCATTCTTCTTTTTGCCCAAAATTTAACGTTCCTCCACCATCTACAAGAATATGAGCTCCTTTTGGTGTAGTGATGAGGATACTGTCGCCTTGCCCGATATCCAGGTAACTAATCGTCCCTTTACCCGCCTGACGTTCTGACTGATAACCCTTGTACAGCATTAGGCCCAGTCCAACCGCAGATAGTAGAACAATCGCTCCGCTCCAACGTACAATCTTAGGTTCATCCAAAAAATACTGTGCGCTCCCCGTTCCCCCAAACCCGCCGTGCTTGTTCACAGATAAACCAATCTCAGCTAACGGCCTCGTCTCATCCTCCATATACTGAGGTGTTGCGCGGGCTTCTACTCTTAGCCTGGCAGCATACAACAGCCCACACAATAAGACATAATACACTCCAATCCACAGCAGTGAAGGCGAGCGCCAAATCAGAACTCCACCAGCAAAACCATTAATCCATTCAACCGCATAAAAAGTAACGTTATTCAGCAGCTCCGTAATATGTGCCAAAAAAATCGCGGCATCTCCCCACAATCGTCCAAGCAGTAGCGCAAGCGTTCCTAACGGCAATACGATAAAAGTAATAAAGGGCACAAAAACCAGATTAGCCACTAAAGACAGCAGAGAAAATTGATTAAAATAATAAATCGTCAATGGAAATGAGACCAACTGGGCAACTAGAGTCACAGAGACGGCGCTTTTAAGCCAGCGTGGCAGTGCGCTCAGCAGAGGGTCCATAAGCGGAACGTAGACCATTAATCCTAAGGTCACCAGAAACGACAGCTGGAAGCTCACACTGAGCAGCATATAAGGATTCCAAATCAGCATAACCAGTGCCGCTGCAGCCAAAATATTCAGTCCATCCTTCAGCATGCCAACTCGTGCAGCGAGCAATGCAATCATACTCATTAATCCCGCACGCACGATAGACGGACCCGCACCTGTCAACAGGACGTATACAGGAACGAGCACTAAGGTGACTGTTAGCGTAGTTTCTTTTGTCATCCGTAAGCGCCTGAATATAAATAAAAGAACACCAACATACACCGCAACATGCATGCCTGAAATGGCGAGGATATGTGTCAAACCAAGTTGTGAGAACTGCTTAAAGGTATCCGGATCGAGATCCTCCTGCATCCCAATCACCAAACCCTTCATATATCCAGAGTGGCGCGCTTGAAACAGCCGATCCGTCTCCGCTCCAAGAATTGCCCGCGCTTTATCATTCCAGCGTAAGATCATTAACGGATTCCATGAATCTGGAGCAGTTGCTTGTACATTTTCTGCACCTTGACTCTTTAGAAGCCAGTGAATCTTCTGCGTATGCAAATAGGCCCGATAATCAAACCCTCCGTAATTCCGCGCTGTTGCTGGCTCTTCAAGTACACCGTTTAGCGACACCTGATCCCCTCTGCGCCACTCCGCAGCAATAGCGATTTCTTGCTCGGCAAGTAGTTTGATCTGCACCATCATTAACTCCCCATGCACTCTTTTATCTTGTTCATCCCGCGGATCAGGTGAAGCGGCATCTTCCTCAGTAATCAACGATAACTCTGAGAGCTTCATCGTGAAATCAACCCGGTCCCCGTCCCGTTCCACAACGGAAACAATCGTCCCCTTAGCCTCCACGGCAGTCTCATTCAACTCCGACAATAATCTCCCCAACACTTCAAGCAGATGACTTACATTGCGGCCTTCATTCCATTCCCAATATCCAGCGGATAAACTAATCGCCAAACAAAATATCGCCAGCTGTTTCCAGCTCATGTTCACCCAAACTCTCATACTAACCAGTAAAATTAATAAACCAGCCCACGCCAACCACGTTCTAAACCCTGAACCTAAACACGCTGCTGCGCTTCCAGCAATCCAGCACACTGTAAAACTTAATAAGGGTCTCTCCTTCATGCCTCCACTCTCCTCCTTTCGCAAGATTTAACAAAAAAAAAGAACCTCTGCATACGCCATAAAAGCGCACGAGAGGTTCTTCCTCAAGCCATCTTATTCAATTAGGGTTGTACAATACAGCTACTCCGCTACTTTAATCATCGTTTCACTTGGCGGCTCATAGTTCTCCAATTGGCGAAATACGATGCCTTTGGCAGCCATCATTGCTTCTACCTTTTCCATATCCTTACGGTAAGGACGATAATACACAATCTCCACAATACCGCTATTAGCCAGCATATTTGCACAGGTCCAGCAAGGCTCATCCGTCACGTAGACGGTACTGCCTTCCCGGTCAATCCGGTCTGTGAATAGCAAAAGATTCTGTTCGGCATGAATCGTGCGAATGCAGCGCTGTTTCTTCACCATAGTCTCTACGCCATCCACGATCTCCATCTCATATTGCTCCGAGAGCATACAACCTGCCTCTGAGCAATCAGGTACGCCCATTGGCGCCCCGTTGTACGCGGTACCAAGCAGCTTCTTGCCTTGCACCAGTACAGCACCTACATGTCGTCGTGAGCAACGTGAACGAGTTGAGACCATACAGGCAATGTCCATGAAATAAGTATCCCAGTCTTTACGATAGGCAGTAGTCATAATCAATCTCCATATCCTTCTAAATAGTTGTTAACTATTGTAGCACATCCCCGCAAGTTTTCACTAGGACAACGGTTGTGGCACTTCCAACGATCTTCATTTCTTATTATCTTCAAAATATTACTAAAGCTTTTAACTTCTCCAGCATTTTAGGTCCTATCCCCTTTACCTTCCCCAGATCAGACAGGCTGCGAAAGGTCCCTGCACGGTTGCGGTAATCCATAATTGCCTGAGCCTTCTTTTCTCCGATGCCCGGAAGATCCATCAGCTCCTTAACACCCGCAGTATTCACATTTACTTTACCTTCCTGTGAAGCTGCTGATATGGAAAGCTCAGTTGTCTCCTTAGCCGCAACAACTTTATCCCCTGCCGGCGTTTGCTTCCCTGCAATGTTTGGCATTTGAACTTCTGCCCCTGCTGGTGTTTGGCCTTCTGCCATTGGCGTTTGGCCCGCTCCTTCTGCTCTCTCCCCCGCAACTGCTGTCGAAGCTTTTTCATCTGCCGAAGTTTGGACAGCTTGTTCTGCTTGCGCAGCCACCTTAACCTTCTCACCGTCTTCAGCATTCCCAGCAGCTTCAGCCTGCCCTGCATCTTTCTCTAAATGTAGCTTATTTCCCTTCGTCTGATGACCTCCCTCACTGCCCCCAGCAGCTGGAGCGCCACCAGACTCAGCGATTCCAACCGCTTGCTCCATAACAACATTCAAAGTCTCCCACCCGGCAATCCCGGAATCGCCCTTGCTCCCTGCCGCCCATAAAAGCCCACTTCCTATTACAGCAGCAGCCACTCCGAGTACGATACTTCCTTTATTCATATTACTTTCCTCCTCACAAAAATTCTTCTTATGCCTTTTTGTGAATCTTCATACATTCCTGCGGCTGGAAACTCCTTTAATAATTCATACAAAACCTGTCATCTGTCCAAGTCTATCCTGCATACATATAACGAAGAGCATTCATGTCAGTTAGTAAATAAGCAACGCTAGAAAGGAGGAACCACAGGTGAAAGTTGGATTTATCGGAACAGGCAGCATGGGCAGCCTGCTGATTGACGCCTTTCTTTCTTCCGGAGCCCTGAATCCGTGCGATGTACTCGCCAGCAACCGCAGTCTGAATAAACTGCTGGAGCTAGAAGATCGTCATCCCGGCATAAACTTATGCGGAAGCAATAGTGAAACAGCGACTGGAAGTGACATTGTTTTTTTATGTGTAAAACCGCTGGAATTCAAAACCTTAACAGATGAGATCGGTCCTTATCTCCGTAGCGATCAAATCGTCGTATCCATTACAAGTCCCGTTCAATTGCAACATCTGGAATCCGCTTTGCCGTCCAAAATAGCCAAGATCATCCCCAGCATTACACACTGTGTCAAAAGTGGGACATCACTGTGCATATTTGGCAGCAGGCTTAATAAAGAAGACAGGCTCGTGCTGCTGCAGCTGTTGTCTTTCATAGGTGTTCCTTTGGAAATTCAAGAGGCCCATACCCGAATCGCTTCTGATTTCTCCAGCTGCGGACCTGCGTTCTTGAGCTATTTCATTGAACGCTGGATTGAAGCTGCGGTGGAAGTTACCGGGATTGAAGAGACGTTAATCAGCCGGCTTGCAGGTGAAATGCTGCTTGGAACAGGCAAGCTGCTAACAGAAGGAGAATTCACCCCGCAAGAGCTTCAAGAACGTGTAGCTGTCCGTGGTGGGATTACCGCAGAGGCACTGAACCATCTTCGCATTAGCCTTGAGGGCGTATTCGAACGTCTCATCATGACTACCCATGATAAATACGATGAGGATGTTACCAAGCTGGATGCGTTATTTGGGCATGACGGTATTATTCAAAGTCCCGTAGACCGTTAGAAAACAATAAAACCCGCAGCACGGAATTCTCCGTTGCTGCGGGCAATATTGCGTTCTTCGCTTAACCCACTACGATATTTACAAGCTTGCCAGGAACCGCAATGATCTTGCGTACGGTTTTACCTTCTACTGCTGCACTCACATTCGGGAGTGACAACGCATGAGCTTGCATCTCTTCTTGACCCATATCCTGCGGGATCAATGCGCGTTGTACGATTTTACCATTTACCTGAATAACGATTTCAACCTCAGCATCCACCGTCCATGCTTCATCATACGTTGGCCAAGCCACGTAGCTGATACTTCCTTCGTGACCGAGCAGCTGCCACAGCTCTTCAGCGATGTGAGGCGCCAGTGGTGACAACATTTGTACGAAGTGTTCAGCAGCTTCTTGGGACAAAGTTTCTTGCTTATAAGCATCGTTAATAAAAATCATCAATTGGCTAATTGAGGTATTGAAACGCAGATGCTCGAAATCATCAGTGACCTTCTTAATGGTCTTGTGCCAAGTGCGTTTGAACTCGTCAGTGCCACCGTCTGCTGTGATTTTGGTGCTCAGCTTACCATCTTCACTCACGAACAGGCGCCATACACGGGACAAGAAACGGTGAACTCCTTCTACACCCTTTTCATTCCAAGGTTTGGTTGCTTCCAGAGGGCCCATAAACATTTCATACACACGCAGCGTATCTGCACCAAATGCTTCTACAATCTCATCAGGGTTGATGACATTTCCGCGTGATTTACTCATTTTTTCATTATTATTTCCAAGAATCATACCTTGGTTAACCAGCTTATGGAAAGGTTCTTTTGTTTCAACTACGCCGAGATCATAAAGCACCTTGTGCCAGAAACGTGCATAGAGCAAGTGAAGCACGGCATGCTCTGCACCACCAATATACAGATCTACTGGAAGCCATGCTTTTTGCTTCTCAGGGGAGCAAAGCTCTTGATCGTTTTTCGGATCAATATAACGCAGGTAATACCAGCAGCTGCCCGCCCATTGCGGCATGGTGTTCGTCTCACGGCGAGCCTTCATGCCAGTCTCAGGATCGATAGTTTCCACCCACTCTGTTACATTCGCAAGTGGAGATTCCCCTGTACCCGAAGGTTTGATTGCCTCTACATCTGGCAGTACCAGCGGCAGCTGATCCACCGGAACAGTCTTCATTGTGCCGTCTTCCAAATGCAGAATTGGAATGGGCTCTCCCCAGTAGCGTTGACGGCTGAACAGCCAGTCACGCAGACGATAGGTTACTTTGCCTTTACCTACGCCCTTCTCTTCCAACCAAGCAATCATCTTAGCAATCGCTTCTTCATTCTTGAGTCCATTCAGGAAATCAGAATTGACATGCGGACCATCTCCGGAATAAACCTCTTCTTCAACGTTGCCGCCTTGAACGACTTCCACGATATTCAGGCCGAATTGTTTAGCAAATTCCCAGTCGCGAGTATCGTGACCCGGAACTGCCATAATTGCTCCCGTTCCGTAACCAGCAAGCACATAATCTGCAATCCAGATTGGCACCTTCGCACCATTCACAGGATTAATTGCATATGCGCCTGTGAAGACACCGCTCTTCTCTTTCGCCAAATCCGTACGCTCCAGATCGCTCTTACGTGAAGCTTTTTCACGATATTCTGCCACAGCAGCAAGCTGTGCTTCAGTTGTAATCACATCAACAAGCTCATGCTCTGGTGCCAATACGCAGTAACTTGCTCCGAACAGTGTATCTGGACGTGTAGTAAACACGGTCAGGTTAGCTTCGTGACCTTCAATGTTAAAGTTCACTTCTGCACCTGTTGATTTCCCGATCCAGTTGCGCTGCATATCCTTGATGCTTTCGGACCAATCCAGCTCTTCCAGATCCTCCAGCAAACGCTCAGCGTACTCTGTAATTCTCAGAATCCATTGACGCATCGGTTTGCGCACGACAGGGTGACCTCCGCGCTCACTTTTACCATCGATAACCTCTTCGTTGGCAAGTACCGTACCCAGTGCCTCACACCAGTTAACAGGTACTTCTGCTACATAAGCCAGGCCTTTGTTATACAACTGGATAAAAATCCATTGTGTCCATTTATAATAATCCGGATCTGTCGTACTGATCTCGCGGTCCCAATCGTAGGAGAAACCCAGCGATTTGATCTGACGACGGAAATTATCGATGTTCTTATCGGTAAAATCACGTGGATGCTGGCCGGTATCCATCGCATACTGCTCTGCCGGAAGTCCAAAAGCATCCCAGCCCATCGGATGCAATACGTTGAAACCGCGCATCCGTTTGTAGCGAGAAACGATATCCGTCGCTGTGTAACCCTCTGGATGACCTACGTGCAGTCCTGCACCTGAAGGATACGGAAACATATCCAGTGCATAAAAATTGGGTTTTTCAGGATCTTCTCCTGTCTTAAAGCTTTTGTTCTCATCCCAGAACTTTTGCCATTTCGGCTCAATAGCCTGCGCCCGGTAACCAGTAGCGGGTATGCTATTTGTTTGATTGTCGCTCATTGTCTGCTCCTCCTTGGAGTGTTACTTCTTAGATTTCTTATTTCTTAACCAAGCATATACGCCCTCGGTGTCCTTATAAGGACAGTAAGCATTTATGCGGGAAATATAAGACATGAAGTATTGCGTGAAACGTATACTCTCTTATATTTACAAAAAAACCTCCCATCCCTAGCGTATTATCGCTAGGGACGAGAGGTTATAATTCCCGTGGTACCACCCTAGTTAGCGGCTGAATATACTTTATTCTGCCACTCACTTTGCACCCTTTAGCGGGGGTGAGGCGACGGCGGTTCATTCATGACATCCATTATCTCTTATGGATATCCTGTAAACTTGCACCGTTACTCCGAGGTGAGTTCACTCTGTTCCGTTAACCGACTCGCACCTTAGTGCCGGCTCTCTGCAATAACGGTATAGAATTAATAATCCTCATCATCGAACAACTATATACTGAGTCATCAGTAATATTCCCCAACATTATATACAAAACTGTTATCAATAGTCAATGATTATCCCTTTATACAGGCTTTCGTTTGATTAAAAACGCCATAAAGTGTTGAATAACGACTTTTGCAGCTGCAAAGAACGGTACAGCAAGGATCAGTCCAATCATCCCTGCCAGCTCACCACCTACCAGCAATGCAAAGATAATAAGCAGCGGATGCAAATGTAGCGTCCTGCCTACTACCTGTGGAGAAATAATATTGCTCTCCACAATTTGGCATAAAGTGTTTACCACAGCAACCAGTAGAACTAATCGAAAAGAGACGGTCGAAGCCATCACAATAGCAGGTGCAGCCCCTAGAAAAGGACCCATATACGGAACAATATTAAATACTGCCACCACACTGGCGAACAGTAAGGCATAAGGCATTCCGACGATAGCATAGCCGATATAGGCGAGCACACCTATAATGATGCAGACCAGAAATTGTCCGCGAATGTAATTGCCGAGCGCGGCATCAATATCTTTTAACAAAGTAACAATAGACTTGCGGCGTGCGCGGGGCAGACAAGAGACCACCGTCCGTTCAAATACGTCAAAATCCTTCAGAATATAGAACACCAGAAACGGCACGATAAAAGCATTGAACAGCAAGTTAATCGTTGTCCCTATGTTATCGAGAAAATGAGAAATCCCTTCGGCCAGACGATTCTCCAGTTGAAAAAACCAGTTGTTCATCCCCATTTCAACCCCAGGTGGTATTAGCCTTGTATTCATATGGCTCATCAGGCCTTGGGCTTGCAGTGTGATCTCAGGCAGATGTTCATTTAACTCTTCAAGCTGCTCAATAAACATCGGGATAAGGTTGATGGCGATCACGGTAATCGCCGTTAGAAACACTGCATATATAAGTAGAACAGCTACGCTACGCGGCATCTTCCGTCCGGCCAGCATACTAACCACGGGATTCAGCACATAGGAAATAATCATAGCTGCCAGAAATGGAGCGAGGATTGCCTTTAAGAATACAAAAATCCCCTGCAGCATCGGACGAAGCAACCAAACAAAATACAAAATGATCAGGGATAGCAGCACTCCGATCATCCAGCGGAACCATTTACTTTGGGACCATTGTTCCATGAGAGTACCCTCCTGCGGTAGAGCCTGGACTAGCTTCGTAAATAAGTATATGTATGGCCGCAGCAAAATAACCATCAAACACACAAAAAAGCGTCAATAACCTTGCAACTGATTTCAGCTGAAAGGAAATTGACGCTTAAGTACATAGAGCAGTCTTGCTTACAAAGCAAGATTCATAGTTAAGACGACGCATGAATTTGCGGGAAATCCTGAGTCATATCATCCCCGGAGAACAGGTCGTCCAGTGAGCTTAGTGTGCCGTCTTCTTCAACTTGATAAACCGACATTTTCTCGCCATTTACCGTCAATTCGATGAAACAGCCCCAGCAATAAAACTGGTGGGAACCGATCTTTCCGATATCTTTGGAGTTGCAGTTTGGACACTTCATATAATACATTCCACCTATCCGTTAACAATATTAATGGCTTTTTGTAGCCGTTCTTCGCTCATCGCAGGAACCATTAATGCATTCTCACCAATGGACATCTCGTCAGAACAAGGCAGCCATTTGCGGCCTTCGATCAAATCAGTGACAAGCCCGTCACTAATTTCCAGCGCTCCTATTGTGTTTCCCAACTTTTGGTCAAAATAAACATCAGATATTCGTCCGAGTATAGTTCCAGTTGTAGTTAGCACTTTTAAATCCTTAAGTTTGTTCTTTCCAAGTAGAAAAGTACAAGGTATATGATCGGCATCTATCTTATCAATCGACTCTTTACTACGAATCATGACAGCATCCTCGCCGTAGGCCACAATATCTTCCCATGCCACAAATTTCACATGGCCACCAAAAAAAGATTTGCTTTCCAGTTCAATACCCGTAATATTCCAGTTTGAATCGAGCAAAATATCGACAATTTTGCCGATTGCGTTACCCTCTTCAACTTCATATACAGCCAAGCCGATCAGATCTTGAAGTTTCATGGCTGCTCGGTCTCCTCACTTTGAGTGTAATTACGAGTTCTCAAAAAGTGAAAGCCCGAATGATCGGGATACCTATCATAGCCTAGAAGTAACTAGTCTCTGATACGCAGCCGATTCAGAATGGTTTCAACTTTTCGAGCAACGTACTCAATTTCTTCAGTAGTATTACCCAAACCCATGCTAAATCGAATCGCGGACCCTAAAATATTTTCTGGAAGCTCCATTGCTCTCAGAACATGGGATATTTCCAGTGATCCTGACGTGCAGGCTGAACCGCTTGCCGCCGCAATCCCGTCCATATCCAGGTTCATCAGCATAACATCTGTTCTAGCTCCCGGGAAGCTCAAATTCAGTATACTTGGCAAAAAATGCTCGGTATTGCCGTTAATCGAATAACTTTCCCGGCCAATCAGCGCATCCAGCTCTTCAAGTAGTCTATTGCGCAGGAGCTGCACTTTTTGTCGACGTTCTGATAGACCTGTAACTGCTATCTCAACAGCCTTGGCAAATCCAGCAGTACCTGCTAGATTTTCTGTTCCGGCTCGTCTGCCGCGCTCCTGAAGGCCACCGTGGAGTCTTGGATGCAGCGGTGCTCCACTCCGCACATAAAGGCCACCGATCCCCCCAGGTCCATTGATTTTGTGAGCTGTAAAGCTCATGTAATCTACCGGAAGCTCCCGCAGTGTGATCGGTAAGGCACCCAGAGCTTGTACAGCATCAACATGGAACAGAATTCCCCGCTCTCTGGCAAGCTGGCCAATTTCCTGAATCGGCTGAACGGTTCCCACCTCATTATTGGCATACATTACACTGATTAGCACCGTGTCTTCCTGCATCGCTGCTTCTACGTCTGCAACGGATACTCGGCCTGTAGAATCCACAGGAAGATAAGTAACCTTAAAGCCTTCCTTCTCCAGCTCTTCGCAGGTATGTAGCACTGCATGATGCTCTATCGCAGAGGTGATAATATGATTGCCTTTCTGGGCAACAGCAGCGACAGCTCCATAGAGGGCTAGATTGTCGCTTTCGGTTCCGCCGCCAGTGAACACCCACTCTTCCGGCGAGCAGCCTAAAAAGGCGGCGATAGTATCGCGCGCCCCATTTAATATTTTCTTGGCTGAACGTCCGAACTGATGTACACTGGACGCATTTCCATATTGTTCTGTCATTATATTCAGCATGACCTTGGCCACCTCGGGATGAACCGGAGTTGATGCGGCGTGGTCCAAATAGATGGTTTTCATCATTCATTTCTCCACTTCTAGGGTATAGGACAATAGTTCGTTTTTAAGAACTATTAAATTATACCGCGCGAGAAGTTAGTTTTCCACAAACTAAAGAACACAATATTGTAATCAATTCCCTGTATAGGCTAGGATAATGACAGCCAATTCTCTTCAGAGGTAACTTCTATGCCGTTTTTTCTAAGTAAAGCCGCAGTCACGCCGTTGCCAGCGATCTTCTTCCCTTTGAACTCTCCGTTATAAATCATGGTGCTGCCGCAAGAAGGACTGTTTTCCTTGAGGACTACCATCGTGGCTGAAACCTCTTGAGCTTTTTCAAGCGTAATATAGGCCCCTTTTAAATATAGTTCTGTTACATCTGTTCCCGACCGGTCCACTACTTTTGCCGTTCCTGCAAGCACATCCTCACCATCCCCGCCGACAATTTCAGCTGGCTCTCTAGGCGTAGAGAATCCCCCTAATAATTCCGGACACACAGCAATAGCCTGATTCTCATTCAAAAGCTTCTGAATTTTCTCATCCAAACAATCCGTACCATTATATCTTACCTTCATGCCAGCTAAACAAGAGCTTACCAAAATCACCTATATGCACCGCTTTCTTCATTCATTGTGCTTCGTTTATAATAAGATACAACCCTCAACAGCCGTTCAAGCTAAGAAATATTTCGAGCATAACATGCTGATTACAAGCTGTAAACAAATCTAGCCTCAAAAACGACCGAATGGGAAGTGTATAAAATGTGCGGACGATATACAATAACAGTCACCATGGAAGAGCTGATGGTCAGATATTTTGCCAATGATTCTACCATTATCCACTATGCTCCAACATATAACGCAGCACCCATGCAGCAAATTCCGGCAGTCATTAACACAGGGTCCAGCAATAAACTTGGGGAACTGCGCTGGGGTCTGGTTCCTTCATGGGCCAAAGATGACAAAATCGGCAGTAAAATGATCAATGCCCGGGCAGAGTCACTCCTTGAGAAGCCTTCTTTCAAGCGATTAGTAAGCTCCCGCCGCTGCATCATCCCTTCTGATGGTTTCTATGAATGGAAGGCACAGGGCAGCAGCAAACAACCCATGCGAATCGTGATGCGCGATGGGGGTATTTTTTCAATGGCCGGATTGTATGATATTTGGATGGACCCTGAAGGTAATAAATTAAGTACCTGCACGATTATAACGACTACCCCAAATGAACTTATGGCTGAAATCCACAACCGTATGCCAGTTATTTTGAAGCCTGAGGATGAGCCTGAATGGCTAAGCCGGAGCAATCAGGACGCAACTTCGTTAATAAAGCTTCTTAAACCCTATGATCAGCATCAAATGAGAGCCTATCCGGTTTCCACTGCAGTGGGAAATGTCCGGAATAATACGAAGGAATTAATCAATGAGATATAGACAGGAGGAAGTCATATTTATAAAACACATTTAAAAAAGTGGATCGTAGCAGGGTTAGTATTTCTGAGTTTATTTAGAATTCTGTTCTTTATATTAAAAGAGGTTATCTTTTCTTATGTCACTCTCCCTGATCCCTATAACAATATTATTCAAATGGTGGGAATGATTGTCACCCTTTTATTGACACTAATTCTGACCTCGTTGTTAATCCATGAAAAAACATCTTAACCCTGCAGATTAACCGCAGAGTTAAGACCAGCGCCGCTCAATTTGAATTCTACGTCCCATCAATTGATGATACATCTGTAGAAATCTGTCTGCATACAGCTCGGAGGACAGGTTAGTCCGGATATGCCATTCTCCATTCATCCTGATTCTGGCCCGCAGTGCCGGATCATCCATTAAGGATAGAGCAGCATTCACAGCTTCATCCAGCTGCCCTCTCGTGTATATTTTTCCAGTGTGATTGTTAATGACGAGTCTTCGAACGCCGTCTGAATCTGTAGTAAGTACAGGACAACGGCACAACATCGCCTCAGCAACCGCGTATCCAAATCCTTCCAAAATTGAGGTCGAAAGGAGCAACCCTCCCGAATCACCAATAATGCTCATATAATCTGCCATTTGCTCATGAGGAATATTGGAATACGAAATTAATCGTGAAGAAATCCCTGTCTCAGCTACAAATTGATCAAAGCTTTCTTTTTGCTCTGGATCAAACAACGTATCATCCTGAAAAATCCATAAATAAAGCTCGGGATGGATCGTCAGCAGCCTTTGCCCGATTTGCAGAAATTCCCGCCAATTCTTATTCGTTTGAATGCGTCCTACCCAACCGAGGATAGGGAAACTTTTCGCGGGATAATTGGTATATCCAAACTGATCGCAATCGATCGGATCATCAAAACAATATTGTGGAATGGTTGGAAATCCGCCTTTGAAAAGCGCCTGCAAATGGGTTGTTTCCGGATACAGCAGTGCATCGGTGAGCCTGTAAATGCGCTCTGTAAAATTATTAACGACCTGCTCAGCTTCATCTAAGGTACCTAAACCCTGCACTTCAAAAACAAGCGCCCCTTTATACCCAAACTCTCGAATCCGCTCTGCTAAGTTAATATCCGTACACACTACAATTAAGTCAAAAGCTTCCCGAGCAAGCATTGCCCTGATCTCGTCATCACTATTGGTAATATGCGTTTGAATGTTACGGATATTCTGCTGTCCTTTTCCATGGTGTGTATACAGTAAATGGCACTCTACACCGCGAGCATATAACGCTTGGCAGCGAACTCGGTTCAGAGTTTGCATACCACCACTCGGGTTATAAAAAGTGAACAAAATCTTCATCATGATCACTCATTCGCAAATTATTTTAGGTAAAAGAGGTCTTCAACAAATCATACAAATCCGCGCTGCGAAACAGCTCATTATAATAGTGGCTTTTGGTCGAGGGGACATGTCTGTGTCGAAATCCAATCAAGCTATGATCATCCGTGTAGTAGTTGGAAATCGTATCCCCACCCGTAGTAATCAAAGCTTCCAGCATGTACTCAATATCGAGCGCTCCTATAAAAACCTTTGGACCTAAAACTATCGTAAATGGGGTGGATAGCTGCTCAATAGCACTGCAAATCGCGTGTGACTCCACAGCCCCAGGCAGCCAAGCGAACGCTGTCGCAGGATGAGGTATGGTTTCCAATAGAGCTGATGGCTGACGTGTAGTTGATAAATCCAGCACCCGGCATTCATAATTGCTATACGTTTGTTCGTACAGATTCTCTATCCTCGTTATTTCATCCGCACAAGCATTCACTACAGGATATAAAACGGTAATCATCGCCGGAATCCCTCTGCGAAACCGCGCCTGATGGCGGGTCAAATGATAGGCATATCTCCATCTACGATGATTTTCAACCGAATGTAACTGGGCAGATACACTAAAGGTAGAATCTACACGATAATTCACCAGTTCCACCGGTATAAAGCGAATCTCACAATGTTCAGCCAGTCTCAGCCAGTAATCATAATCTTCCACCGGTTCCATTCCATAAGCTCCAACAAGCTTCGCAATCTGTGTTTTGTACATAAAAGATACGCCAATGAGCGAATAATCCAGCAATCTCTCTTTGGGCTGTGACTGATAATTACGCTGCGTAGCCAATTGATGTTCGTTGTGAAGAAACTTTCCCTCGTTATCGATGCTTTGAAAAGAACTGAACACGATGCCTAACTCCTGTGGACCTCTAACTAGCGCCCCCCGAAGGATTTCGAGGAAACGGGGTTCATAAACATTGTCGCTGGAAACCCAACTCAAATATTGAATACTGGGCTCACTAAACAAAAGATCAAAGCCAGTATTCAGTGCATGTGCTATACCCCTGTTCTGTGCGTAAGAGATAACCGTTACCCTCGGATCTTCGACAATAATGGATCTCACGAGCGGTTCCATATCTGGTGCTCCATCGATCACAACAACCAGCCGAAAATTGGTAAAAGATTGGTGTAGAACAGACTGCAGAGCTTGCCGCAGAAACTCCGGCTTTTGGGTATACACAGGCATAACTACTCCTACATCCGCCATGATTTTTACCTCTCTCTACATTGGAGTATAAAATCAGTATATTTTGATTCCTCTCATATGATTGTGTGAATGCCCCTAAAATACTTTATTGCGCCTAAAAAAGCAGCAATCGCCCTATTTCTTTCAGCGACTGCTGCTTAATGGTCTAAACGTTACTATTATATAGGGATAGATAATGCCGTAATCTGCGTCAATTCAGATTGAAGCACTCGCTGATCAGTAACTAGATTTCCGAACTCGTCCAGCCCATACACGGAGGTAACTACTTCTGCCAAAGGAAAAGGACTACTAATTTGTACCTCGTAAGCCAAATTGCCCCCAATGAAAAACTCTCTAATATCAGAACTCTTTGCAGGAACGTAATACCCTGTGACATAAAGCGGAGTAAGAGCTGGCATCGAATATGGAACACCAAAAACTTCGACGATCATCATTGCACTCGCATTACTTGTGTTACGAACACTGACTACTACATTACTTGCTGCAGTACCAGTTGCTCTTGTATTTGTAATAAGACCTGTTGTATAAGGCATTTCCTCACTCCTCCTCTTGGTTTCTATCAACTTATTCACCAGGAAGCCGATAGTTGTGAGGCAAGAGGAAGGGGAAACTCGTGGAATAACAGCCAATTAGACAGGTAGAAGATTATATTGATATCATTTCCGTTCCGCTTTGAGGATATGTCGACGGGTGATTTCTGCCTTCTTATAAATAAAAAAATAAGTACAAATGTTCGCATATAAAGAATAATAGTGTTAAAATAAAGTTATACTATTCCTAAACTAAAGCCTAAGGAGTCTTGCCTAATGAGTCAAAGAGTTGCTTACAATGAAGTTGCACCTGAGGGTATGAAAATCATGATGGATATGGAGATGTACACCAAAAAATCTACGATTAATCGGACTACAAGAGAACTTATCAAAATCAGAGTTTCTCAAATTAACGGATGTGCTTTCTGCATAGATATGCATACATCCGAAGCTCGTAAAATGGGTGAAACCGAACAACGAATTTATTGTTTAAATGTTTGGGAGGAATGTACTTTTTATACACCTGAAGAGAAGGTTGCTCTAGAACTAGCTGAGCATATTACGCTGATCCCTTCCAAAAGAGTTCCGGATGAGCTATATAAACAAGTACGTGAACATTACGATGAGAAACAATATGTTGATCTTGTGCTGATTATTAATCAAATCAACAGTTGGAACAGAATTTCTATTGCAATGGGAAATACCCCCGCAGCACAATAATTAACATTAATTAACCTTAATGAACACTTTAGGGTGTTCTTTTTTTATTCTCCGCTCCGCACGTTCCACGGCTCCGTTGATATATGAATCATCTCATTAAAATGCCTTGCCAGTATAATCACTAGCAAGGCATTTTTTCTTGCGATCGTGTTGGGTTAGTTCAATAACAATTTCTGATTTTAGTACTCTCTTTTATTTCCCTTCTTTACGTACTCCCACTCAACCTCAACATTTTTCCTAACTCTTTGCAAAAGTTGAAACAAGACTTCCGTTTCTTTTTCAGATAATCCTGCTAACGCAACCAAGTCGGTATGGTCCCCTTCTCTCTTCAGAAAAGAGTAGGCTTGTTTGCCTTTTTCAGTTGTGAATAACCTTTTTATTTTTTTGTTCGTTTCATCGTCTTTCTTTTCAATAAAACCTTGGATTTCAAGCTTCTGAATCGCACGTGCTGCTGTTGTTCGGTCCACCTTTATCATTTCCGACAGCTTTTCTTGAATAATGCCCGGATTCTCATATATCCGGACCAGATATAAATACTGCCCCTTTGTAAGCTCTAATTCCTTGAACTCTATATTACTTATGGAATCTAATGCCCTCGCTATCATTCCAACTTCACGAAGGATCTCTTTCATTCAATCACCTACCAGTTCCAATAATGTTGTATTTACAACAATATTGATTGTATATATACTTATAATTGTCGTTAATTCATTATGACGTTTTTCCTAAAAAAAACAAATACAGAATGGAGTAAGCAAGAATGAATCTTAAAAGAATTACACTAATCGAGGAACTTGAAGCTGCATTTTCAATCAGAAAAAAAGTATTTGTTGAGGAACAAGGCGTTCCCCTTAATGATGAATTTGATGAATTCGATACACTGAATGGAGAATGTGAACATGTCCTGGCCTATTATGATGGGCAACCAGTTGCCACAGGAAGGATCCGCGTTCTTAATGGTATAGGTAAGTTAGAGCGTATTTGCATCCTAGAACCTTATCGTAAATTTGGAATTGGGAAAAAAATTATTTCGGCATTAGAAGAGATCGTGGTGGAAAAGGGACATCAAAAAGTTAAATTGCACGGGCAAACTCAGGCGGAGGGCTTCTATAAAAAACTTGGTTATCGGGCTTCATCTACTGAATTTATGGAGGATGGCATCCCTCATCTTTTAATGACTAAAGATCTTTCTGCTTCAAAAGAATGAAGAAGTTTAGTGTAACTACGTTTTCCATTTTCACTTGCGGGATTTTCATCTTAACCCTAGGCGTTTCACTAACAATAATCTCTGACCTTGGAGCATCACCTTTTGATGCACTTTTAGTGGGTCTATCCAAAAATGTCGGTCTTACAGTAGGCAGTTGGGAAGTGCTGATCGCATGCCTATTGATTGGATGTAATTCATGTTTATCCAAGCAAAGACCGGAATTATTAGGGCTGGTAACTGCATTCATAGCAGGCTTAGGTATTGATATGTGGCTTTTTTTGTTTAACCATCTGATCGAGCCTAATCTGTGGATCAGTAAAATTGCTTTTTATGGTTTAGGCTTAATCGCAATTGGATTAGGTACATCCATTTATTTATACGCAAATTTCGCACCGATTCCAGTGGACCGGCTAACATTAGTACTGCAAACGATAACTAGGCTTAGTATACTATTTACTAGAACAATCATTTATCTTGTTTTCTTATTTGCCGCCATTATTTTCAATGGGCCTATTGGGATTGGCACTCTACTTACCATTTGTTTAGGCGGATTAATTCTTAATTACTTTATGCCACTTACACAGAAAGTCTTGGACCGATTGCTACAACATTAATAGCGAACTCCGCTAAAGAAACTTGATTTATACAACAAACCATAATCTTATCATTGGGAGTGAATAATTTGGAGATTAGAATCGATAACTTAACCGGAACCGAAATCATAGCATTGATCAGTGAACATCTTCAGAGCATGTTTGAGCAATCTCCCCCAGAGAGTGTACATGCGTTGAATTTAGATAAATTAAAAACACCTGAAATCACCTTCTGGAGTGCCTGGGAGCAGGGCGAACTCTTAGGTTGCGGTGCTCTTAAAGACATGGGTAGCCATCATGGTGAAATCAAATCCATGCGTACTTCTACCAAGCATCTTAGGAAGGGCATTGCATCTAAAATGCTTGCCCATATTATTAAAGAAGCTAAGCAACAAGGCTATCGGCGGCTGAGCTTGGAAACCGGATCCACTGAAGGGTTCAAAGCGGCTAGAAAACTATATGAACAATATGGGTTTGAATACTGTAGTCCGTTTGCAGATTACATTGAAGACCCCTATAGTGTTTTTATGACGAAAGAATTATAAGTACTGTAGAGGTGCTTACTTGACTACTAATCAATGGATACCGATTCTCGCAGCGTTCATCGGAGCCTTTTGCTGCTGGATTGCGCTCCTTAATAAACGTAAGAACAAATAGAATCACAGATAATAAAAGATAAAAAAAGACTCCCAAATGGGAGCCTAAAGGTTGATTCATAATACTGTTGAGTTATCTTTCATTGGAGATCTAAATATAAAACATGTAATTGTCAGCCAAACTCTCTTCTTTGTAGTTAATCAAATCATAAAGTGTTGTGGAATCCAGCACATCGGCAATACTGTCGCGAATACGCAACCATAAATCCCGTTTCGCTGCATCGTCCTCTTCCGTGAAGTCTACAGGAGAGATAGGGCCCTCCAGCACACGGATGATATCACCGGCAGTGATAGCATTCGCCTCACGCGACAAAATGTATCCGCCATATGCTCCACGAATACTTTTTACAAGTCCTGCATTGCGCAGAGGAGCAATTAGTTGCTCCAGATAATGCTCGGAAAGACCATTTTTCTCAGCGATACTCTTAAGTGAAGTTGGTCCTTCACCAAATTTCAGTGCAAGCTCCATCATAATTGTTAGTCCGTAACGACCTTTAGTTGATATTTTCAAAGGGGCACCTCTTTCAGTTTAATGTCTGATTATTGTATACTATTGATTCGGCAAGTCATTTGGATTGTCATATCAAGGTATTCCGATAATTACTCTCAGTTTATGTTATCATATCCGAAGTCACAAATGAAATGGAAAACAAAACATTTTACGAGAATGTTCACCCCAGGTGGACATTTTGTTGTTTCCAGTCTCTTATTTCAGAGGTTTAGAGTAGACAGGTATGTTATAATACATTTTGAGCCGGGTGTTCCATGAATGACCGGTATTTTGGGTACAGAAATGGTGATTACGATGACAAAAGCAAAACAAGACACCCGTGTCGTCGTCGGCATGTCCGGAGGGGTCGATTCCTCCGTCACGGCGCTTCTGCTCAAGCAGCAGGGCTATGACGTCATCGGCATCTTCATGAAGAACTGGGACGATACCGACGAATTCGGAGTATGTACGGCCGAAAGCGATGCAGAGGATGTTCGCCGCGTATGCGAGCAGATTGATATTCCTTACTATACCGTTAATTTCGAGAAGGAATACTTTGATAAGGTATTTTCTTATTTTCTCGATGAATATAAGGCCGGCCGGACGCCAAATCCTGACGTCATGTGCAACCGCGAGATTAAGTTTGGAGAATTTTTGAACAAAGCTCTTCAGCTTGGTGCCGATTATGTCGCAACTGGACATTACGCACGTGTTATAGAAGAAGATGGTGTGTACAAGCTGCTCCGCGGCGTAGACAACAATAAGGATCAAACCTATTTCCTGAATGCACTGGGGCAACATCAACTCTCTAAAACAATGTTCCCTATTGGACATCTGCCGAAACCTGAAGTGCGGAGAATTGCTGAAGAAGCAGGACTTTACACTGCCAAGAAAAAAGATAGCACAGGCGTCTGCTTTATCGGCGAGCGCAACTTCCGCGAATTCCTCAGCCAATATCTCCCGGCACAAGCTGGCGATATGGTTGACATAGTAACTGGAGAGATCAAAGGCCGCCATGACGGACTTATGTATTACACGTTAGGCCAACGCCAAGGCCTTGGTATTGGTGGCTCTGGCAACGGCGAACCGTGGTTTGTAGCTGAAAAAGATCTTAGCCGCAACATTCTTTATGTAGTACAAGGAGACAAGCACCACAGCCTGTACTCCACTAGCCTGATTGCTTCCGGTGTTAACTGGATTGACGGTCAAGCGCTTGGGCAAGAGCCGCTGAAATGCACCGCCAAATTCCGGTATCGCCAGCCAGATCAAGGCGTGACCCTTACAGCGCGTGAAGATGGAACGATTAATGTAACCTTTGATGTTCCACAAAAAGCGATCACCCCTGGTCAAGCCGTTGTCTTCTATCTCGGTGAGCAATGTCTCGGCGGCGGAACGATAGAATACGCGGAGAAGGTTGTTCCTTCAGCACAAGTGTGAATGTAAACCAAGCTTCTATAAAAGCTTGATCTACAAGTATTCGTAGTAACTCACAATATCTAACTAACATACCAAAAGCACGAAATAGTTGTATTTAATACAGCTATTTCGTGCTTTTTTATTTCTTTTTGGGTTTTAGTTGCACATTGTACAGTTAAACTGAGCTTATATCTCAATAAGTATCCATATACTGATAAATAGTTGTATGAAGTGCAATTAAATTACGTTGGCGCGGCTAGAGCCTATTTTAGTTGTAGGAAATACAATTAAAATGGACATGAAGCCACAATTAGTCGCAGTGCAGTCGCTAACCAGCCAATAACAAAAAAAGCCCCAGCCAAATGGCTAGGGCTTCCCTCATTTAGACTTTAAGGCTCAAGTCCCCATGCTAGAGCACCATTCAAGTACAACGGCACATGATTCCATTCCGTGTACGATGTTTTGGTAGGGTCATAAGAGTAGTCTCCAACCTCGTTGTAATTACTCCAGTCCGTTTTGTTGACCCGGATCTGGATATCACCCGTGTTGGCTCCCGGTGCAAGACTGCCTGCACCTGCGCCGAAGGAGATTTCTAAATAATAGTCCGCTCCAGTTTTGGCAGGGTCTACCTTCACGAATGTTCCCTGTATATTACTTCCACCGATGTTAGCATAGTCAACATTAAATTGTTGAGGTTTATCGCCATCAATCGTGTAATAATACCGCAGCTTTACATCGCTAAGCGCTACAGCCGTATCCCCATTGTTAACAATTTGCAGCTGCGGGCGGAACTGATTATCTCCCGGATTGGTATCACTTGTCCGATACTTCACCACCAAATCTCCTTGTGCCGGAATCGGTACATCCATAGGCTTGGCGTGTGCCTCAGGGGAATTCGGACTCTCCCCAACCACGTTGGAAGCACTAACTACATAGTAATAATCCGTACCGTTAACCACGGAAGCATCACTGTAAGTAGCTTGAGTGACAACAGCCACATCGCTATAAGGACCGCCAGTTGTTGCAGCTCTTTTCACAGTATAGCTTGTAGCTCCAGTTACGTTGTTCCAACTAAGATCTACAACTTGGTTACCAGCGACCGCACTTGGTTTAGAAGGTGCTTTTGGAGCTACTGGCTCAGTAGGCACGCTGCTGTTGATCAGTCGATCGTATTCTGCATAAGCAGTTGCCATATCTACTTGCGACCAGAAGCGATGGTAGGTAAATTCAGGGGCTCCATTGTCCCAAGTTTTAGTCACTTTATTAAAAGAAGTATTGTATTTGTCCAGCAGATATTGCCACTTGGAGTCATTTACGATATTTGGACGGATATCGGTATAGCTTGCATATACCCCATTTCCGCCTTTAGCAGGATCGGAAGGCACTGTTGATGTACCAGGGATCGTATTTCCTTGGCCGAATGTACCTGTCCAGCCGCTTGGGAAATAGACTTCTTTAGTGAAATAGCGAGAATAATCTGCACGGCTTTCGGTAGTTGCAATACCAATTCCATCGTTATAACCCCATGCCGTGTCTAACAAAGATTTAGCCAGTACCTGAGCTTCTCCTCCCAGAGTACTGTAGCTGCCATGTTCAGCTTTGGTGCCAGCCGCATAGAAGGTAAGTGCCTTAATATAGCTGCCCAGTACACCTGTATCTTGGCTTGGACTCTTAGTTACGGCTTTCAGGTTACTGTTTGCGGCAGAACCACTGAAGCCATTCCACGTATTAGGTTGTCCTGTCCATTCCACATTACCTGGAATCCAGAATTCTCCTGGTGCAGAGACTGTAGCCACTTGTGGATTGGCGCCTCCAAGAATTCGATTTCCTTGGCTGTTCAGATAGTAACCTTCTGCATCCGTAACTGGACGTTTGTTGGCAAAGGCATAATCTTTAGACCAATCTACCCAATTTTCTATAACTTGTTTTGCCATTTGGAAGTTTTCAGATGTAGTGTCTCCGTTAGAAGCAAGGATATAGTACAGCTCCGCTACCCGCTCCACACTCCATGCCTGCATTCCGAACCAGTTATTGGATGGAGGATCGTGGTAGACTGGAGCTTCGTCATAGGCCATGCCATAAAAAGTACTGGTTCCAGCTGGATAAGCCTTGTAGGCGCCTTGATAACTATTGGTCGCTCCACCGGCAATTGCCCCTTCAGAGGACTGCAGCCAAGTATAAAATTCCAATTGACGTTTCAGAGAGTTTTCCCAATCCTGCCCAGCTGTAGCTGATGACGGAATCAGACCACCATCCGAATCAGAAAGTGCGTAGGCAGCCACGACATTCTGATACCCTTGGTGGGCATGGCTCGCACCGATTCTCCAAGCCCAGTTTCCTGTTGCTCCAAGTCCACCGCCCCATGCGGTATACCAAGCCAGAAGATATTGATTGGAATCTTTGCCAGTCCCGGCATCAGGGGTGCCGTCAGTAGCTGCACTTCCTACTTTTTGGAAGTATTTATCATACATACCGTACCGCAGGAAATCGCCCATTTTCTTAGCTTTATTCAAATACACTGTATTGTTGTAGCCGAGCTCTTTAGCCCAGTACATTGCTTGCACTGCCCGTGCATCGGCATCTGTAGCATTCGTGTAACGCCATTGAGCGGAAGGCACGTTAGCTTCTTTTGTGAACAGGCTCATGAAGCCTTCGTTTGCTTTTCCGAACGTTTTGTCATCTTGAGACGGGTGAGGGACCGCCTCCCAAACGGACTCTTGTTCACCCCGTTGGAATGTATTCACATAAGCGGCTGTATGCGTAGGATTCAGCAAGTTGCCGAAGCCGTACCAGTTGTCCACGTCTACCAGCCAGTGCATCAAGTAGGTCTGGTTGTTGCCATACGTCGCCTTCAATTCAGCATCTAGCGGATCTTTACCTGCTGTATACTGGCCACCTAGCTGACTTGGATACTGATCCGGCTGAGCATGCTCCGCTGCATACGTAGCCGGGCTGTTCGGATTGTAATAACTCATGGTTGGCTGTTCTTCCTTGCCATCACCTTCGTTAATAGGAATGATATATTTCTCCATGTTGTCCCAAGCTGATTCCAGCTTAGTCCAGTCCCCTGTGTGATAACCATAGAGTACCTCAAGCCACATCCAATAACTGTAAGCTTCTGAGGTCGTCATATGTCCGTAATCAGGGGCTTCACTCATCAAGGTCTCTACCGCATGATAAGGTACTCCTTCGGCAGAGAAATAACCATTTGCGGGGTCTTTTAGCTGCGCATATAATTGCAGAAATCGCGTCTGCTCCGTAGTTGAAGCGTGAGCAGTCTGAGGTCTAAAATTAAATAGACCGGTCATGAGTGAGAGAAACAGGACTGCGGCCATTATTACAGAAACAGGCTTCTTTATTAAGCTCAATTTCATCATCTTAGGCAAGCTCCCTCTCTTGGATATATTTATGGTTCTAAGCCCCATACAAGTGTTTCACCTTGATAAAGTGTAACCTTATTCCAATCGGCAAATGTCTGCTGAACCGCGCTGTAGGAATAATCATCCGTTTCATTATAAGCCGTCCAGTCCGTCTTATTGGTGCGAGCCTGAATCTCGCCGCTATCTCCACCAGGCGCTATACTTCCAGCCCCTGCACCAAAAGAAATCTCCAGATAATAATCCGCGCCCGTACTGGCGGGATTCAGCTTAACAAAACTGCCGCTTAAATTACCACTGCCCACTACAGCATAATCACAATGAAACTGTTGTGGTTTATCCCCATCCACAGTGAAATAATAACGCAGCTTCAAGCCGCTAAGTGCCACAAACTCGGTTCCTGTATTCATAATTCGGAACTGAGGGCGCAACTGTCCATCACTGGCATTCGTATCATTCGTACGATATTGCACCTTCAAATTTCCCGTTGTGGGCTGTGTCGGTTCTTGGGGTTTAGCACTAACCTGTATAGATGGCAAGCTCTCCCCTACACTATTCGTGGCAGTGATCACATAATAATAAGTGGTTCCGTTCACCCGTCCACTATCCATGTAATCCGTTCCCGTGACATTCTCAAGCACCGTATACGGGCCTCCACTCACTTCACTGCGTTTAACGGTATATTCACTGACCCCGCTAATCGCATTCCAAGTCAAATGGACCGTTCCATTACCTGCTACAGCCTGAACATTAGTCGGACGTGCAGGGACTTGAGGTTCTCCAGGTTGTCCGCCACCCGCTGGAAGTTCTCCATACATGTGTACACCTGCATCAAACACCGGAATGTTCGCTGTTTTTACAGGAGTTACTCCTTGAGCTGCCACCCCTTGGAATGAAAAATCATTAGCATTATTCCAGAAGTTAGTGTTCAGCGGAGCTGCAATTCGGAATTGAATCTCCTTACGATGAGCAGATTGTCCACCCGGATAAATCAAAGTACCTGTAAAATCAACCTTAGTATAGTAGATATGGTTAGCTGCATCGTAAGGCTGAAGTGCAGACACCGTTCCACCCTGATTGTAGCCTCCCGCTGTAACCGTAATATCCTCAGGACCATAACCAGCCGCTATCGCTTCACTAAGATCCACATAATAGTTAAAAGACATCTCTTTACTGGCCCTTGCCGGCCAGCCCGTACGGTTATTCAGCAATGCTCGAATCTCTACGAAATTGCTGCCACTAGCATTCACAGAGGCTTCGACAAACATCTCATCTTCACGTGTCTCTGCAGGTGGAAATTGTGCAAGCGGCTGTTGCCCTTGTCCATGCAGCAGCACCATTTTTGCAATAGCTCCTGTAAAAGCTGCATTGTAATCGGTTGCAACTTCATTCGAGACATAATCGTTAATGGAGTCGGTGTAGCTGTCTGTTTTGGACGGGCCTCCAACTAGCGCTCCGTACAAGACATGGCGATGATTTACCGGAACGCTCTGACTATCATTCCATGATCCATGTGAGGTTCGATGATGGGGATGCTGAGGAGAATTGTTACCAAAACCGATAACATAACTGCTGTTTCGTGGATTGTCACCAAGCATATACGTAATTTGTCTCTCCGCGAAAGAGCGCGCCGTATCTTTCTTCACCGGATCGCTCACCCAGTCTGAGTAAACGAAGGCCATAAAAGCCTGATTGGCTGCATAACGCAATGCGCCCCATTGATCCAGATGGGCTAGTCCGCCAGGTGTATAGGCAACACGGTCACTTGTTCCACCAACTCCAGTCGTCCAATACTGCATATTCCGTTCAGTGGATTGAATGAACTTGGTCTGCCCGGTGATTCGTGCCAACAGTAATTGAGCGCCATAATGCTTGTCGTCCCAAGACTGTGTCCACTGATACCCCCAGTTTCCAGCCTGATTCGTTCCCCATTGATCGCTTGCTGCAATAGCCTTATTGAGATACTGCTGATCGTTAGTCGCCAAATACAACCAGACAGCCCCCCAGCTCAATTCATCCGCGTAACCGCTCCAAGAATTATAATATTGTTTGACGTCGGTAATGCTGTCGGAATAGGAGCCGCGATAAGTGTCTGCAAAATTGTAAAGCTGTTTAGCATGCAGCAGCAGCTTGTCCGCGTATACGGCATCCGTATCCCTGAAAATAATGGATGCTGAAGCTAACGCTGCAGCTGTTTCTGCGGCAAGATCTGATCCGGGATGAGTGGCATCAATTTTGTAGGAAGGTCTCTGCATCTGCATGACTTCTGCGGGTCCCCACCAATTATGATCGGTTGTTCCGTTACCAACTTGTCCCCACAGCTCGTTAGGAGCGGTATGAGCTTTCACAAAATAATCGGTTGCCCAGCGAATATTGTCTAAAATTTCCTCCAGCTGCCCAGACCCCTCATATCCTTGCTTGTACTCATAAACTGACCACGCCAGCATCGTTGTAGAATAAGCCATAGGCAAACCGAATTTAACGTGATCACCGGCATCGTACCAACCACCAGTCAGATCATGTCCCACATCCGCCCCGTCCAAAAGACCGGAATCGCCCCGCCATTCCACCCGATTGTTATCTGGCAATTCACCAGACCGCTGTGTTTCGTAGAAATAAATAGATTTTTGTAGAACCTCCGCATAGTTGTAGTCTCCGGCCGCTGCCTCTGCTATCGCCGGTTGAAATGCAGCATTTGAACAAAATGTAAGCGCAAACAACAAACTGAACACCAGTCCTTGTTTCCTATACCTCTTGATCATTTCTACTGCCCCTCTCTTCAGTGAATGCCACAAGAAAGATTACACCTCAGTCCCGTAACACCTCCCTCACTTGAATCAGGTACCCGTCATTGCGATCATCCACTCACCTCACTCTAAGAGCTATATTTAAGCGAAAGTTTCGCTCTCACCCAAAATATACCATATCTTTCATTAAAACACTATATTTTTACAGTAAATAATGCACAAAATATAGGAATTATTGTTAATTTGATGAAAAATAAAAAACAGCAGCTCAGGATCTCTCCTTGAACTGCTGTTCATTAATCCCCTCTTACTGAGCTACCGCAGCTTTATCTGCAGAAACCGCAATGTCGTTATAATAGATTCCAACTCCATCACTAACAGCCCAATAATTCAGGACTCGGTTATTAACCGGCACTATTACAGCACGATAAAGTGTTGGGAATACTGGAATCTCGTCAACCATAAATTGTTGCCACTCTTTATAGATTTCTTTACGTTTGTCTACATCAAATGCAGCCTCGGAGATCCCTTCGGAGAGCAAACGATCGTTCTCTGCACTCGAGTAACGCGGGAAGTTATAGATTGCATCTTTGCCATACAGACCTGATGGGTCAACGTCAATCCCTACACCCCAAGCGCCTTGGTACACATCAACAGTAGGATCATCCTCACCATTTTGACCTATGCGATCATAGAAAGTATTAAACTCTACCATCTCCAAAGTTACATTCAGACCAATCGCTTTCCAGGATTGTACATAATATTGAGCCAACGGCTCAGCAATGTCTCCACCAGTCATCGAAATGAAATTAATCTTCAGCTCGCTGCCATCTGGATTCGTTCTAAATTCACCGTTTAGTTTGTAACCAGCGTCATCCAGGATCTTCTTAGCTGCTTCTGGATCATAAGCTACACCTGGATTGGAAGCATCATGGAATTCAGGATGGGAGGGTGGAATCAAGGTAGTCGCATTCCAACGCAGACCATTATAGAACTTTTTACCAACAGTATCATTGTCAACCGCTGCCCACATTGCTTTACGAAGATTCACATCCGCCATTTTAGCTTTAGGATCGGTAACAACCTCTTTTTTCGTTGCATCCCATTTACCAAGCTTAAAGCCTATATACGTATAAGCACGATCAACCGAACCCAGGAATTCAACGTTTGACATCTTTGCATTATCAGGGTATTGATCAATAGGGAAGGAATCCACCAAGTCAACTCCACCAGATTTCAGTTCTTGTACAATCGTTGTTGGGTTGATAACCTTCAAAATTACTTTATCCAGTTTAGGGGCTCCGCGCCAGTAATCTTCATTCTTAACAAATACTACAGACTCACCAGGAACGATACTCTCTACTTTAAAAGCTCCGAAGCCAATTGGCTTTTGGCGGACTTCAGGGGAAGAGGAGATTTTGGCAACATCCATGCCGCCAAAGATATGTTTGGCTAATGGATAAATCCATATGCTACCCGTTAACAAGGAAGGTGTAGATTGCTTATAAGTAATTTGCAGTTTCTTATCACCCAGCACTTTAATCCCGGATATGGTCTTGGCCTTACCGGAATGGTACTCCTCCATGCCTTCAATATTAGTGAAGTCAGAACCGTAACGAGGACCATCATAAGCAGGATTACCAATAACTTCATGGGCGAACAACCAGTCTTCAGCTGTTACTGGTTTACCATCCTGCCAGTTTACATTGTCGCGAATCGTAAAGGTAAAGGTACGTCCATCTTCTGCAACTTCATAAGTAGCCGCACCATCATTAGTATAAACATAGTCTTTATCCCAAGTTAACAGACCTTCATCAAACCAGTTCAGAACTTGAGCATCTGGATCTCCAGAATAGAAGTTCCAGTTCAAAGTGCCTTCAAATGGACTATCGGAAACAAGTCCAAATGTAATTGTCCCTCCGTCAATAGCTTCACCTTGGTTAGTCTTAACGTTACTGAAATCTTTAATGTTATAAAGTCCGTCTTCTGCCTCAGGCGCGGCCGTTGCTTCTGCGGTTGCCGCAGGTGCGCTGGCATTAGGAGCTGCTGTTGATTCAGCCGCTTCGTTGTTGTTCTTGGAGCCGCAAGCCGCAAGAGCGAACAACATTACAAACATTAATGAAACTAGTAAAGCTTTTGAACGAATGGCTTTTCTCATTTAATCATTTCCTCCCTTATTATCCTTTTCTTTGTCTTGCGTCGGTCGCACGTTTAAGCGCTTGACCCACATTATTTATACTCAACATCAATACCAGGATCAGCAATGATGCGGGTAACCAGATCCACCATCTGAACTCAAGAGTCTGCGGATTTCTCGCATAGCTTACTAGAGTACCCAGACTGGGTGTACTTTCTGGAAAACCAAAACCTAGAAAGGATAGGCCTGATTCCAATCCAATATTAGCTGCCAGATTCAAGGTCATTGTTACGATAATGATTGAGCTTAAGTTCGGCAGAACTTGCGTGAACATAATTTTTAGATTGGAGGAGCCTAGGGTCTTAGATGCCTGAACATAATCCAATTCCTTCTCTTGCAATGTCTTGGAACGAATGAGCCTGGCAATCCCCATCCAAAGAAATGCTGTCATGATAAAGGAGAAGGTCAACGTATTGTATTTAGGAACTGCGCTGACAAAAGCAATAACAATCATTAGAAAAGGTAGAATCATGAAGAAATCTACAATACGCATCGCGACATTATCTACCGTTCCCCCAAAGTAACCTGAGACTAAACCTACCAGAATACCGATAATTCCCGTAAAAAATGTAACCATAAAGGCAATAGACATGGAATTTCGTGTTCCTATAATTAATTGACCGAATACATCCCGTCCTCCATAATCAGTCCCCAGCCAATGCACAGCCGAAGGCTTCTCATATAGGGCGAACAAGTCAACCGTGACAATTTCTTTCTGATCTAAAAATAAGGAGATCCCATATACAGCAGCAATAATCGTAAATAGGAAAATCAATGAGACCAGTGCCAGCTTATCCCGCACCATCTCCCGCCAAACAATTTTGAAGCCCGATGGACTTTTATCAGTTTCCTGCAGCAGAGCTATCTCTGCGCTCGTCTTTGCCATTTCATTCACCCCAAAGTGTTCATCTTCTTATTTAATCCGGATACGAGGATCTACGATACTTAAAATAATGTCTGATAACAACGCACCGACGATGGAAGCAACCCCATACAGAAGAACGAGGGCTGTTACCACGCTGAAATCCCGAATCGTTATCGAACTTAGAAACAGCAAACCCATTCCTGGATAGCTGAAAATCGTTTCAACGAACACCGTACCACCGATTAGCCCAGTGATCTCATATCCAAAAAATGCAGCGATCGGCAGCAAGGAGTTTCTCAAAATATGACGATTGTATACGCGTGACTCCGAAGCCCCCTTAGCTCTAGCAGTGAGAATGAAATCTTTTTGCTTCGTATCAATGATCTCATTTCTCAGATATTGTACGGTCCCAACCGTTGCAATTAGCGCCATAGATAGCGCAGGCAGAAGCAGATGATAGAATTTACTCCAGAAGTGACTTAGTGTACCTGGAACTTCCCCGGGACTGACACTGCCGCTGGTAGGAAACCAATGAAAATGAAATCCGAAAACCCATACCATTAAAAGTGCAAAAATAAACAACGGTGCAGCAAATCCAATATAGGTATAGCCAGTTATCAAGCGATCCAGCCACGAATCGTTATAACGTCCGCTGGTAATACCAAGCGGGATAGCAATAAGGTATGTAAGAATCAGCGTAACAATCGCCAGCCAAAGGGTATTCATCAGGCGTTGTCCGATTAGCTCTGAGACCGGCATTTTGAAACGGAAGGACTGGCCGAAATCCCCTTGTATCGCTTTAGTGATCCAATCCCAGTACTGGATGTACCATGGATCATTTAGACCGAGCTTTTCTCTCATCGCATCAATGGCCGCCGGATCAATATTCGGATCGAGCATTCCTGAGAGTGCGTCACCAGGCATCGCCTTCGCCATAAGAAAAACAAGAATACTTAATAGAACTACTTGAGGGATCATTATAAGAATTCTACGAACGATAATCTTCCACATATTCTCAACCTTTCTCAGGCAAGGCTACCAGATGAGTCTCGGAAATTGATTTTAATGGATAAGCCATGCCTTCTTCATCAAAATAATTCCGGTGCGCTTGTTCATATTCCTTGCTTACTGATTTTCTGAATTCCGTCTGCTTTTCTCTCTGTTTCGGATCAATATCAGGAATGGCGGCAATGAGTCGTTTGGTATAAATATGCTGAGGATTGTCAAAAATATCTTTAGCAGTCCCTTGCTCCACATGTCGTCCTTTATACATAATCCCTATATGATCGCACATATGCCTGATGATCCCGAGATCATGACTGATAAATAGAAAAGTAAGATTCAGCTCTTTTTGAATGTCCTGCATGAAGTTAAGCACCTGTGCCTGTACTGAGACATCTAGCGCAGATACCGGCTCGTCAGCAATAATAAGTTTTGGCTTGAGTGCAATTGCTCTGGCAATTCCGATCCGCTGCCGCTGGCCGCCAGAAAATTCATGCGGATATTTCAGGATGTTCTCAGGACTTAAGCCTACTTGTAAAAGCAATTCCTGCACCCGGCGTTTTTCTTCCCCTGGAGACATTTTTTCGAAATTACGCAACGGTTCTGCAATAATATCGAGTACACGCTTCTTAGGATTTAAGGAAGAGTACGGATCCTGAAAGATCATCTGAATGTCTTTGCGGACATTTCTTTGCTTTCGTACACCCCTCAAGGCCAAATCTTGCCCTTCAAAAATCACGCTGCCGCTAGTAATAGAATTAAGACCTATAATCGCGCGACCCGTTGTCGTCTTTCCGGAACCAGATTCACCAACCAGACCATAGGTTTGCCCAGCTTCAATGGTAAAATTAACATTATCGACAGCCTTAACTACGCCAACTTCCCTTCGAAAAACACCGCCGTGGATCGGAAAATGTACTGCTAAATTTTTAACCTCAAGAAGTCCCATTGTGGATTGCCTCCTCGTTAGTATCAGGGAAATGGAAATTGTTATAACAGGTGCAGCGAACGAAATGTCCGGGTGCGACTTCATGCAGCTGTGGGTTCTCCTCATGCTCCGATTCAGGAATCCAAGGCGTCCGTGCCGAGAAACGGCAGCCCTTACGCGGAAGGTTTTGCAGTGGTGGAACAATCCCCTGAATCACATGCAACCTGGATTTTTCTTCTTTTGCCGTTGGAATGGAGTTTAATAAGGATCTCGTATATGGATGTTTCGGATTAGACGTCAACGTAAAAATATCTGCGATTTCGACGATTTGTCCGGCATACATCACCGCAACACGGTCAGCCATTTCGCTTACAACCCCTAAGTCATGAGTGATTAAGATAATGCCTGCTTCCATATCGTTTTTTAATTTTTTAATAAGTTCAAGGATTTGTAATTGGATAGTCACATCTAGTGCTGTGGTAGGCTCGTCGGCGATCAAAAGCTTGGGTCCATTGGCTATCGCAATGGCGATAACCACCCGCTGCCTCATGCCACCGGATAATTCGTGGGGGTATTGCTGATATGTATGCTCGGGACGGGAAATTCCAACCTTGGTCAAAAGATCAATGACCTTCTCTTTTCGCTGTTTCTTAGAAAGCTTGGAATCATGTAGGATAAGTACTTCTTCAATCTGTGAACCGATGATCATTAGCGGGTTTAAAGCGGATAAAGGATCTTGAAAAATCATAGACATTTCTTGGCCGCGCAGCTTGTTTAGTGCAGCAGGAGACATAGTAACGATGTCCTGGCCCTTGTATTTGATTTGTCCGTCAATTCTGGCTCTGGTATGCAGCCCCATAATGGAAAAGGCGAGCGCACTTTTTCCTGAACCAGATTCTCCAACGATAGCCAGAATTTCATTTTTGCGAACAGACAGGGTAACATCATCAACCGCAGCATAATAGTCGTCTGCAATTCTGAACGATGTCGACAAATTTTTGATTTCTAGTAGTTCTTCGCCCATATTCATCACCCTAACGACAAGGATTTCAAAATTAACACAATGAAAATATTATGTAAATTTTGATATAAATAGTGTTGATTTTCATGAAACATTTTGAAATAACCAATGTGATGATAATTAACACTGTTAAGAATACTACCAGTAGTTCAATCGGAAATAAAAATGAACATCTCGTAACTTTGTAGTTCATTTTAATTAACTTATGGTAAATTATCAATCTTTTCCTATAAAAAATTTTCAATCGATGTGATTAAAAGTAACGTAGGCAACAAAAAAACGGCTCTAGGCCGCCTTTTTTTGGGAATTATTTAGTTCGACTGAAAGTTAAAATCTTTGGCTTTCCAGCATGAAATTGGAAGGTATTACAGTCGCTAGCTGCTCACTGCTCCCGCCGAAGCTTTTGATTATGACGAATCTTAATCTCATTGCCTTGCTCAGTAGCTTGATAAAAAACACGCTGAGAAATCTCCTTAGGCAAATACTCTTGCTTCACATAATGCCCCGGAAAATTGTGCGGATATTGATATCCTTCATGCCCTAACGCAGTTGCACCTTTATAGTGCGTATCACGCAGATGCAGCGGTACCTCCGCTGATTTGATCTCATCCATACTTGCCATTGCATTGGAAATAGCCATAACCACAGCATTAGACTTCGGACTTTCCACTGCAAAAAGAATAGCTTGGGCAATGTTCAGCTTCGCCTCTGGCCAACCATTGTTTCGATACGCATCCAGCGCACTCACCGCTTGAACCATAGCTTGGGGATTAGCCAAGCCGATATCCTCACTGCTGGCTGCAATCAGGCGCCGAATAAAAGTCATAGGGTCCATTCCAAGCTTTTCTACCGCATACAGAAACCAAAACAACGCGGCGTCGCTGGAACCGCGAATACTTTTATGAAAAGCGGATAGCACATCATACTGCGTAGATTCATCAGCCTTCACAATGGGGCGCCGAATGGATTCCTCCGCCACCTCCAGCGTGATATGAACACTTCCATCAACTTGTGGTGCGGTAGTCAGGGCTGCCAGCTCCAGTGCATTTAGTGCCCGCCGGATGTCTCCATTAGCCATTGTTGCAATATGCAACAAAGCCTCCTCATCGACCTGAAGCTCCATAAATCCAAGACCTTTCTCTTTGTCCGCCAAGGCTCTGCGCATCGCGATCAAGCTGTGTTCACTCGTTAATGCCTCCAGCTGAAATAAGGTGGAGCGGCTCATAAGCGCCCCATTAACATAATGGAACGGGTTCTCTGTAGTCGCTCCAATGAAGGTAATAGTCCCTTTTTCTACTGCTGGCAAAAGCGCATCCTGGCGTGAGCTATTAAATCGATGCACCTCGTCCAGGAACAGGATCGTCTTAGTGCCGTACAATGTTTGATTGTTCTGAGCTCGCTCAATAACCTCCCGTACATCCTTCACGGTAGCTTCCACCGCATTCAGACGTACGAACTCTCCTTGCGTGTGATGAGAAATAATATGCGCGAGTGTCGTCTTGCCGCATCCCGGGGGGCCATAGAGCAAAATCGAAGAGACTTGATCCGCCTCAATCGCTCTTCGCAGCAGCTTCCCCCGACCTATGATATGCTCTTGACCAATATATTCATCAAGATTCTCCGGTCTCATCCGGTCCGCAAGCAGCCGTCCGCCCCCGGTGTCCTCTCCGAAAGAAAATAAATCCATAACTCCACTTCCTTGCTATATTCTTGTAAAAGCTCAATGTAAATCCCTCTCTATCATACCATATCACAGGGAAGGATTAGGATGTCCTGCCGGTTCAAGGTAACAGTATCAGCATAGACTTATTTTACGCCAAAATAAAAAGAGCATGATCTCGTCTTAGAAAGGCGGGAGCCATGCTCTTTTTTCAAAATATAAGAAAGTATAGGTTTCACACTACACTTTATCCTTATGATTTCTCGCATAACGCTTACCGTCCTTATAAGGACACCAGAGGCGTTTATGCTTGAATTGCAAGCTAGCAATTTACTGCCAGCCGCATTTTTGATATGATTTTACGAATGCTTTCTTCCGATAGATGGTACTTCTTCTGAAGTTCCGCTACGGAATCACCGCTTCGATGACAACTGAAAATTTCCTTGTTCCGGTTCGCTATTTCTTTCCTCGAACCGCTGTTCTCGCCCCATCGAACCCGCTCTTCCGTCTTCTTAGGGATGTAGAGCAGTTCACCTTGGATGTATCCCTGAAGCTCTTCGAGCAAGCCAGGGGGGAGCACATCCTTCCCATTTACATAACTCAACTTGCATTTCCTCCTTCAACAGGTGTGTCCCTATGCGTCGGTCAACTAAGTTTTTAGTTATAATCACGTCACCTGCCTCCTTTCTTCTCCTCATATTTGGAAAAATCCGTAATTTCATTATATAAAAACCTTTTGGTAGCGTCTACATTCGATTTCATAAATTTCGTTCTTATGGATAAGTGTGGTACTTCTTATGTTAGTAATAAGGAGGCCGTAAGGCCTCCTCGCTTTAAGCAGGTTTCCGTCTTAAACGGAAACCACCTCGTATACTGAAATCATTTCAATCAGCCTCCTTCCAGAAGTGTTCTTGCCCGGCCGGACACTTATTATTAAGCCATACCTATGGGGGAGTTACAAGACCAAGAACAGTTATAACCATTCTCCACCAGTCTTATTCTCCCTCAGAATCGCTTCCAGCCGCCGTTTGCACATAGGAAGGAACTTCCCCATTATGGAGCAGCCACAGCTCATGGAGAGCACGTGTACAGCCGACATACATCAGCTTCGCGTCCCAAGCCGTCGCTCCGTAATGGTCTTGATCGGCATCTGCTAAGATCACCGCATCGAACTCCAAACCTTTTGATAAATAGACAGGCAGCACCGATAACCCGCCCTGATATTGCGTCATACTGCCATCAATCAGATGAATATCTTCAAAATGCTGTGCCAGCTCCGCATATAGTTCTGCAGCCTCATGAAGATTTCTTGTTAGGACAGCCACCGTACGGTATTCCCTTCCTGACAGAGACTTCAGTGAAGAGGTTATTGTCCGCAAGCGAGCTTGCTCATCAGCCACCAGTTCCCCGGCATCCTCGCCATAGACGATCATACGCACGGGATCTCCACTACGAAACACAGGAACAGCCAGCAATGAGCTCTCCACACCTGAAGATAGAATTCCATTAGCGAAGTCTATAATTTCCATAGTAGAACGATAGCTGCGTGTCAGCGCGTGATAAGCCGTGTTCTCAGGTGCAAACAACGTCTGCATCTCTTCCCACGCGTGTACGCCTTTATAGGCATGTATGCCCTGCGAGAGATCACCCAGGATCGTAAAGGAATGGCCTCGCACATATAAATCCAGAACGGCAATTTGGAAAGGTGAAAAATCCTGAGCCTCATCGATTACTACATGGTCAAAGCGAGTAACGCCCTCATCACCATTCAAAAGATAATGGATATACAGCAGCGGAGGTAAATCCTCTTCACGTATGATGCCTTTTTTCAGCTCTTTTGCCGTTTCCTTCAACACAGCTGCCGGAATTTCCTCTGGCGGTTCAACCGGCCAATCCTCAGGAAGTTTAGCTGCTCGGAAAATTTGCTTATAGATCGTTAATGGATCATATTTAGGCCATTTGGCACTATAAGCCTTCTCTCGCTGCGCGCCTTTTTTCTTGCGATCCTTCATAGCAGCAGCTGACGGACTCTTCTTCAGTTCCATCTCAATCCAGCGATGAATCCGCGCCATTACCCGTTCCTTGCGCTTGGCTGGAGGATAGGGAGCATACTCCTCATTATGCCAGCGCAAAATCATAGAACGGCGTAGCACCGCACCCTCCCACGGGCTAAAATCACCCTCAGGTACAGAACTGCTTTCCAATAGCTTGATGCTGGACTCTATGATTCCCATCAGCACCGTGGAACCCTTGAAGCGCCCCGGCGTCTCTTCTGTAATTACCGGCATGCCGCCAGGGGTTTCGAACCAGCGGTTCATCGTCTCTGTCGCATCCTGTTCCGGCAATTCCAGTCCTAGTACATTAGCCGCCCAATCCGGAAATGTACTTTGAGCAATATTACCTACCCCGAGCTCAGGCAATACGTCCGAGATGTAATCCAAAAACATCCGGTTTGGTGCAAAAATGATCATTTTTTCCGCAGAAACCTGATCCTTGTATTGATACAGCAGAAAAGCAAGCCTGTGCAGTGCAACGGTTGTTTTACCGCTTCCTGCCACGCCCTGAATGATTAGCGCTGTATTTTTGGCAGCACGGATAATCTTGTCCTGCTCCTCTTGAATGGTCGATACGATATCCCGTAGACGATTATCCTTGTTCTCCCCAAGTCGATAGACGAGAAACTCATCCGATACAATCGGTGCATCGCTTTCCCGATTGTACGTATCCGCGACCCGCTCCAGAATTTGCTTCCGAATCACCACGTTGCGTTTGAGGTATACCAGCCCCTCTATCAATCCCTCAGGAGCTTCATAGGTGGCTGGCTCCGTACCGCCGGTAAACGAATAGAACAGGCTTGCTACCGGTGCGCGCCAGTCGATGACTAGCGGACGGTCGCTTACCTGCTCGCGGTCTACGCCGATTTTGCCTATATAGAGTGCCTTCCGTTCATTCTCATCATTGCCTTGAAAATCAAGCCGTCCGAAATAAGGCTCCTGCCTAAGCTTGGCAAGATCTTTGCGCTTCTGATCACGGTTCGCTTCCAGCACCTGTTCCGTATAGTCATGTCCCGTGTACACTGGTGTCTGCTGGAGCTTCTCCAGCAAAGTGTCAATTTCAGTAAGCGCTTGATTCAGCCTGTCTTCTTCCTCTTGATAGGCACTTTGAAAGTTGTCTTCCAATTTCAGTTACCTCCTAAAAGTTTATCGAGCTTAAATTTTCATGCTCCTACGCCCATTTCTCACGCAAAAGGATACCCATTGTAGCACAATCAGCACTTAAATACCAAATCTTACAAATAATTTGACTAAACTTATAAGTTGTTCTCCAACCTAAAGCCCTTTGGTGCACCTTAGCATGCACAAGCGCCGAATGTTCGGGACAAACCAAAGGCTTTTTTGCCTTTGGTTTCAGCGTTCGCACACATTTAGCTCCGATCAGAGGCATTTTTGCCTTTGATTTCAGCGTTCGCTCACATTTGGCTCGCATCTGAGGCATTTTTGCCTTTGGTTTCGGCGTTCGCACACTTTTGGCTCCAATCAGAGGCATTTTTGCCTTTGGTTTCGACGTCCAGGCACATTTAGCTTCCATCTACGGTTTTTACACCTTTGTTTTCGTCGTCTACGCGCATTTAGCCCCAATCAACGGTATTTATACCTTTGTTTTCTACGTCTACGCACATTTAGCCCCATTCATCGGTATTTATCCCTTAGATTTCGTCGTCTACGCGCATTTAGCCCCAATCAACGGTATTTATCCCTCTGTTTTCGACGTCTACTCACATTTGACTCCAATCAGCGGCACACGCATTTACCTCTTTGATTTCAACGCGGGCTAATAGAGCTAATAAGTGTGTAACAGGTCCCTCGCAATCAAAGAAACCGGATGCCGCACTATAGCACAGCCTGCAAAATAAAGTTAGCCACAAACAAACCAGCAATTCCATACAACGCAGGTGGCACTTCCTTCCCTTTGCCCAGCGCCAGCTTCACAATTGGGTAGGTAATAAAACCAAAAGCCATACCGTCCACGATGCTATAGGTGAATGGAATCATAACCATGATTAGAAAAGACGGGAACAGCTCGGTCAAATCACTTAAGTCCATCTCACGCACATTTTGTACCATTAGCCCGCCGATCACAATCAGGATCGGTGCGATCGCACTGTCGGGAATATAGGATAACAGCGGTAGGAATAAGAAGGTCGCCCCGAATAGAAGCCCTGTTACCAGCGAGGTGAGACCCGAACGCCCGCCCGCAGCTATTCCTGCATTAGATTCTGCAGCGGCCACGACCGGACTGCTTCCGAAAAGACCTGCGGCGATATTAGCAAGCGAGAGCGCACGCAGGCTGCTTTTGAAGCGTTCTGGACGGCCTGCCATCATCGTCTGCGAGGCTACAAGACCGATATTTTCAAATACAACGATTAACAATAACAGGAATACAGCAATCCAGAACACCAGGCTCACAATGCCGCTCCAGTCCATTCCGAAAAATAGGCCGCCATAACCTGAGAATACATGCCCTGAGGCCTGTTTTTCCGGTGCATGTGCAGCTCCCAGCAGGTAGGCAAGTCCTGTACCGACCAGCATACTTATCAGCAGGCCTCCGTTAGTTCCCCGGATAAATAACACTAAAGCCAGCAATAAAGTCACACAGGATGTAATAACTGCAGGATCACTAAAATGTCCTATGGCAACAAAAGTAGTCTGATGGGCAATCACTATCCCACTCTTTTGCAGCCCTATAAAGGTCAGAAACAGCCCTATACCGACTGTAATGGCATGCTGCAGGTTTTGGGGAATTGCCTCACTAAGAATACGATAAAGTGATGTAAAGGCCACGATAGCGAATAACACGCCTGTTATAACGACTACAGTAAGCGCCTCTCTCCAGTCCAGTTTCATGGAATGAACAAGCGTATAAGTGAAAAATGCGTTAATCCCCATCCCGGGAACCACGATGATAGGCGTCTTCCCGCCAAAAGCCATCAGCAGACAGCCGGTAATTGCGGTCAACAGTGTAGCCACCATTGCCGGTCTAAGCGGCATCCCCGCGTCATGGAGAATCGTCGCATTCACCATAACAATATAAACTGAAGCAAAATAGGAGAGAATCCCTGCAGCCCATTCCCGTTTCCAGTCATTCTCAGGCGCAAGCCCCACACTATTTCGCCAAAAATTCGATTTCATGTACAAAAACCTCCACTGATATTAAGTTCCGCAGGCGGATATTACCCGGATTATAAATCTAATAATCAGCCGTTCATCCCGGTTCAGCTATTATGCCTATTTGTGGCCTGCTTCTTGCAGAACCCGCCTGTTTAAGGACAACAAAAGGGCGTACGCAGCCGGATTCCAGCTACTCGCCCTTTTGTCCATTACTCTAATCCTATAACTATAATTGAAACAGCCTCAGCTCAGCGATCCACTTACAAGCTGACGCCTCCAGCCTCAAGCAAGTCACGCACGGCAACGCTGACCATAATTAGGCCGGCTACCGGTGGAACAAATGAATTGCTGGCTGGCGGTTGTTTCGCTTTACGTCGATCCGGCGCATTCTCCGGAACAATCTTGTCCGTAACATCCTGACGTGGCTTCATTGGCGGCTCCGTAGAGAAAACCACCTTCACGCCTTTCTTAATCCCATCCTTACGCAGCTTCTGGCGAATGACCCGGGCAATCGGATCATACGTTGTTTTGGAAATGTCCGCTACCTGGAATCTTGTAGGATCCATTTTGTTGGCAGCGCCCATGCTTGAGATCATAGGAATTCCACGTGCCAGACATTCTTTAATCAAATGGACCTTGTAGATAATCGTATCCGAGGCATCAATCACATAATCCGGTTTCAGCTTGAACAGTTCCTCATAGGTTTCTTCCGTATAGAACATGTTCAGCGCAATCGCTTCACATTCCGGATTAATCAGCTTCACACGGTCTACCATCAGTTCGGCCTTCTTTTGCCCAACCGTTGTAGTAAGTGCGTGGATCTGCCGATTCACATTGGTAATGTCGACGGAATCCTTATCAATCAGAATCAGTCTGCCGATCCCGCTACGAGCCAATGCCTCAACAGCCATACCGCCAACACCGCCGATACCAAGTACCGCTACTGTGCTGTTCTTCATAATCTCCAGACCTTCCGGTCCGATCGCCAGTTCCGTACGTGAGAACTGATGCAGCATGAGGTCAGCCTCCTTCAAAAGCTATGGCGAAGCAGAAATCTGCCTCGCCCGCTTTATTTAATTATTCTTTTTCTTTTTCTTTCTTTGGTTTAAGAGCCAGCTTAATATGCAGTTGCTCCAATTGTGAACCGTCTACTGGTGCAGGTGCATCCATAAGCAGGTCCGTTGCACTTGCCGTTTTCGGGAATGCGATGGTTTCGCGCAGATTTGTACGACCCGCCAGCAGCATAATTAGACGATCTAAACCGAAGGCAATACCACCATGTGGAGGTGTACCATATTCGAACGCATCCATCAGGTAACCAAATTTCTCGTAAGCAACCTCATCTGAGAAGCCGAGAGCTTGGAACATTTTTTCCTGTACTTCACGTTTGTAAATCCGCATGGAGCCGCCGCCTACTTCATAACCGTTCAGAACGATATCGTAGGCTTGTGCACGAATTGCACCTGGATCTGTGTCGAACAGATGAAGATCCTCTTCACGTGGACGAGTGAACGGATGGTGTTCTGCTACATAACGTTTCTGATCTTCATCATAACCAAGCAATGGGAAGTCAGTCACCCAAGCGAACTTGAACACATTATCGTCGATCAGACCCAGCTGACGTCCGATTTTGACACGAAGGGCGCCTAGAACGTCCGCTACAACCTTTTTGGTATCAGCGGAGAACAACAGTAGGTCACCTTCTTCAGCGCCTGTACGCTCCTTCACAGCTGCAATTTCTTCTTCAGTGAAGAATTTGACAATCGGTCCTTTGAACTCGCCGTCTTTCACTTGAATCCAAGCCAAACCTTTCGCTCCATAACGCGCAGCATAAGGTCCGAGATCATCGATTTCTTTACGAGTCCAAGTCCCACAGCCTTTAGCATTTAGACATTTCACTTCTCCGCCTTTTTCGATCACGGAAGCGAATACCTTTACGCCACTTGTGGCAACAATATCGTTCATTTCTACAAGCTCTAATCCAAAACGCAGGTCAGGTTTGTCTGAACCGTATTTGCCCATAGCCTCAGCATAAGTCAAACGTTGGAATGGAAGCTGAATATCCGCTCCTACAGTTTCTTTAAACAAACGCTGCATCAGGTTCTCCATCATGCCAAGCAGCTCATCCTGAGACAGGAATGAAGTCTCGATGTCCACTTGTGTAAATTCCGGCTGGCGGTCAGCACGCAAATCTTCATCACGGAAACAACGAGCAATTTGATAATAGCGTTCAACGCCACCCACCATCAATAGCTGCTTGTAGATTTGTGGAGATTGTGGCAATGCGAAAAATTCGCCTTCATGCACACGGCTTGGCACCAAATAATCACGCGCACCTTCCGGTGAGCTCTTAGTTAGGATTGGTGTTTCTACATCAATAAATCCTTCACTGTCAAGGAAATCGCGGAAAATCTTAGAAGCTTTCGAGCGTAGCAACAATGTTTTTTGCATTTCTGGACGACGCAGATCCAGGTAACGATATTTCAGGCGAAGAGATTCGTCTACTTCCACTCCATCTTCGATGAAGAATGGAGGAGTCTTAGCAGCGTTCAGCACTTCGATGTCTGTAATTTGAACTTCAATCTCACCTGTTGGCAGATTGCGGTTAATGGTTTCTTCATCACGTTTAACCACTTTTCCTTTGACAGCCAAAACATACTCACTGCGAACCTTATCCGCAATTTGCAGTGCTTCGCCGGAGTAGTCCGGGTTGAATACAACTTGCACAATACCGCTTCTGTCACGCAGGTCAATAAAAAGTACGCCCCCAAGGTCACGGCGGGTCTGGACCCATCCGTTCAAGGTTACCGTTTGTCCAATATGTTCTGGTGTTAATTGCCCACAGTTATGACTTCTTTGCATAATTCACCATTCCCCTTTTTAGTTAAAAATAAGTTTCTATTTAAAAAGTCTTCTTCTATACCAACGCCTGAGCCAGCTCTTCGAGCTTCACAGTCTGCTGTTCCCCTGTGCTCATCGACTTCAGCGCAATTACACCATTCTTCAGCTCGTCTTCGCCAAGAATCGCAGTATAACGTGCCGACATACGGTCAGCTGACTTCATCTGTGCCTTCATCTTCCTGCCGAGGTAGTCGCGTTCTGCCGAGAACCCTTGGCTTCGCAGAAAGTATAGCTGCTTGGAAATTTCAATGTCAGCCTCTTCGCCAAGAGCTACAAAATACACATCCAGTGGCTTTGCAGTCTCCAGTGCTACCTTCTGATCTTCCAGAATAAGAAGAATACGCTCCAGCCCGATCCCAAAACCAATACCCGGTTGATCCGGTCCACCGATTTCTTCAACCAAACCGTTGTAACGGCCTCCGCCGCCTACGGTATCAATAGAGCCAATGCCAGCTGCTTTATATTCAAACGCAGTATGCGTGTAATAATCCAAACCACGTACAAGACGAGGATTAATCGTGAACTCCACACCCATGATGTCGAGATGCATCTTAACCTTCTCAAAATGAGTTATGCATTCATCATCCAAACTGTCCAAAATGGAAGGCGCATCTGTAAATTTATCCTGATCCACCTTGCAATCCAGCACACGAAGCGGATTACGCTCGATTCGACGCTGACAGTCACTGCAGAGGTTATCCTTCATCGGTCTAAGGAATCCCAGCAGCTTCTCCCGGTAAGCCGCACGGCTTGGTGCATTACCCACGGAATTAAGCTCCACTCTTACATCCTTAAGACCTAGATCCTTATAGAATTGATAGCCCATAGAGATTACTTCTGCATCAATAGCCGGATCCACGGCCCCAAACGCCTCAATCCCAAACTGATGGAACTGGCGATATCTTCCGGCCTGCGGACGCTCATAACGGAACATAGGTCCGATATAATACAGCTTGCTTACATCAGGTTCACCGTATAGCTTGTTCTGAACGTAAGCCCGCACGACACCAGCCGTTCCTTCTGGACGAAGAGCCAAATCACGGTCGCCTTTGTCCTTGAACGTATACATTTCGCCTTCCACAATATCCGTTGTTTCGCCTACTCCACGTTCGAATAACCCTGTGTGCTCAAACATAGGTGTGCGAATTTCCCGGTAGTTAAAACGGCGGCATAAATCTCTGGCCTTCCCCTCAATATACTGCCATTTCTCCACAGCACCCGGAAGCACGTCCTGCGTTCCTGTTGGTTTCTCGAATCTTTCTTTAGCCACAGTCTATCCCTCCTAAAAAATAACCCCTCTAAAGCTGTTCTCTTCATCTGTTTCTATTGCAGAAAAAGCAAAAAATCCCTCGCCCTGTTTTATAAAAAAACAGGGACGAGGGATTATCATAACCAATAATACACCACGTGGTACCACCCACATTCCGGATCAGTAAAAATATACTGAAGCCGCTCAAAGCGGTTAACGCCCGCCTACGCGTAACGGCTACTGATCGCGGCAATCAATACTGCCCACTTTCGCCGTACGTTCTCGGGGAGGTCATTCATTCGCTCATCAACAGAATCCTTGCAGCCAAGCGATACCGGTTCATCATCCACTTAAGTAGATGTCATCCGAATCGACAAGGGATTCTTCTCTGGAGTTGTGGGTTCTCGAATTACTTGGTCCCGTCATCAAAACCATATGATAAAATCGTATATTGTTAATATTCTACTGAACTACTGCATTAAAGTCAAGGTAGTAAAAAGGATGCCTGGTATAAATTTTGACAGCTTCCGAGTTTTTTATTCAGCAATTATATTGTAATAAAAAAAATGACCTGCAGCCGAATGCTGCAGGTCCATCATCATATATTATTAAAAAGGGGGTCATGCCTTTATTATAAACACGCTATATTAAGGAATCATGTACGTAATATTACGATTATATTACATTCCATGAAAGCGGTTTATTTTTAATAGAATACTATTCGAATTGTTCAACATAGGCCCCTTTGCCCCGAAGGATTTCCACAACTTCATTATAATTCTCTTCTGCTATACTTAGCTCCATCACATAACGAAGTTCACTTAAATCCCCATCTTCGAGATCTCCTTCTGCCACGTTCGCACTAACCTGATCTTCATTCACACTATAATGTGTTTCAGGGTCAGCCCGAGTGTCGGAAGCGGTAATGCCAGGAACCAGCATAGCTCCAGCTGCAGGTGTGCTAGCCGTTCCAAGCGTTCCAGTTGTGCCTGCGACTACAGATGCACTATCCAGTGGAATGATTGGAAACAGAATATTACGATCATTGCCGATAGGGTCTGTGAGTGGCCAAACCTCCAAGCCATCCACCTTATAGCTAATCAATGCTGTTTTTGCGCCTTCTGCTTCATTTTCAGTTCTGAAATACGCTTGGATTTTTCTGCTCATTGCCATTACCTCCTTGGATTATAAGACTCTAAAATAAAAAATGCTTATTTATTTCAGGACCTTCAATATTTCACGAACAAATGCAGGCTCATCTTTTGGTGTACGCGAAGTAATGTAATTGCGATCAACCACTACTTCCTCATCCTTAAACTCCGCGCCGGCATTCACAACATCATCCTTCAGCGGAGGATAAGAGGTAATGGTGCGTCCCTTAAGCAAGTCTGCACTGATCAGAATTTGCGGTCCGTGGCAAATAGAGGCGATAGGCTTGCCTGCTTCATTTGCTTCTTTTACAAACTTCAAAATATCGGCATTTTGCCGTAAATTCTCGGGGGAAGAACCACCCGGGATGACAATCGCGTCATAATCACTTGCTTGAACATCGGCGATCGCCTTGTCTGCTGCGTAGGAGACTTCTTTCTTTTTACCTAGCAAGGTCTCCCCTTTTTTCAAACCAATAATGTCAGCTTGATGTCCTGCCTTTATAATTTCATCATAAGGAACCTTCATTTCAGAATCTTCAAAATCATTAGCCAGTAAGAAAGCAACGTTACTCATGTAATAGTTTCTCCTCTCTGTCTTTAGCAATTAATGATGTTCTAATTATTCTTTCTTGTGGTCTATTACCCTTATGAGGATGCTTTCTAACCTTTAATCGGAAAAAAGGCTTCCTTCACAACACCGAAAAAGCCGCATTTTCCACCCGCTTCAGGTACGCGGCAAGAGATTGCGGCTTCTTCCTTTCATCACTAGTGGTTCGGTCTCGCCGTCTAGCTTTTTGGCTAATGCACAGGCTTCCATAGGACTCCCAGTCGGTAATGCCGGGATACTTCTCCATACCCATGCCTTCTGTGATTGTCTCATTCTTAAACTCCTGCCTTATGCGTGATATCTGCCTGCATTTAGTTTATCCAGCCCAAAGAAGCTCTATCCGCATAAAAAAAAGATGTCGAAAGTTAGCTCCGGCCAGAAGCAATCTTCGACATCCTCTATTTCGTTAGCTGCGGCTATCCAGAATGAGAGTAACTGGGCCCCAATTGGTCAGCGACACATCCATCATCGCTCCAAATATGCCCGTCTCCACCTGAAGACCTCCAGCTCTAAGCTCTTGATTAAAATAATCATAAAGACGCTCGGCCTCCGCAGGAGCTGCAGCTCCCATGAAATTCGGCCGTCTTCCCTTACGGCAATCTCCGTATAAAGTAAACTGGGACACTGAAAGAATAGCTCCGTTAGTATCCGTGACACTATAGTTCATTTTGCCAGCATCATCTTCAAAAATACGCAGTCCAGCTATTTTATCCGCTAAATATTTGGCATCCTTCTCTGTATCTTCATGGGTAACGCCGACAAGCAGCATCAGGCCATTGCCAATCGCTCCGGTCACTGTCTCATCCACGGTTACTTTGGCGTCCTTACAACGCTGTACTACAACTCTCATCGCACTACTTCGCTCCTTGCCTTATTGCATGATCCGATTCACTGTATATACATCCTTGACTCGTTTCACTTTATCTACAACGGATTGCAGATGCTCCGTATTACGAATAAGGATGGTCATATGAATCATTGCCATCTTATTCTTGTCAGAGCGCCCAGTGACCGCTGAAATGTTCGTTTTGCTCTCGGACACAGCCTGCAGTACTTCATTGAGCAGTCCATTGCGATCATGGCCTGTAATCTCAATATCCACACTATAGTTTGCTTCCATCGTGCCTTCCCATTCCACTTCAATCACTCTAGCTGCTTCTTCTCCGTCACCTTCACCCGGAATATTAGGACAATCCTGGCGGTGTACAGATACGCCCCGGCCCCGTGTAACATAACCTACAATGTCGTCACCCGGAACCGGGTTGCAACATCGTGCAAAACGAACAAGTAAGTTTTCAATTCCTTTTACACTAACGCCATTGGTGGGTTGATTTCTTCTCTCGCCGGAAGACTTGATCTCCTTCATCTCTGAAGTAAGCTCCAAGTGGTTAGCAGCTTCTTCCTGCTCCTTGCGCAGCTTCTCCGTCAAACGGGAGGCAATCTGCGAAGCGGTAATCCCACCAAAACCAACGGCAGACAACATATCCTCTACATCATTAAAAGCAAATTTTTTCGCAGCTTCCAACAGTTTTTCATCAGAAATCCACTCGGAAACTTCAACATTCAGGCGCTTCAGCTCACGTTCAATCGCTTCGCGACCTTTTTCGACATTTTCCTCACGTTTTTCTTTTTTGAACCATTGTTTAATTTTGCTTCTTGCGTGAGAGGATTGTGCAATTTTGAGCCAGTCACGGCTAGGTCCGTAAGAATGCTTAGACGTCAAAATCTCAACAATATCACCCGTCTTCAGCTTGTGATCAAGCGGCACGATCCGCCCATTCACCTTGGAACCAATCGTACGATTGCCCACTTCTGTATGAATGCGGAACGCGAAGTCAAGAGGCACAGAACCGGCAGGAAGCTCAATAACCTCACCTTTAGGAGTAAATACAAACACGAGGTCTGAGAAAAAATCCATTTTTAGTGATTTTACGAACTCTTCGGCATCCTTAGCTTCATGCTGCAGCTCCAATATTTCGCGAAAGAAAGGCATCCGATTCTCCGGATTAGCATTATTACTGCTGCCTTCTTTGTATGCCCAGTGTGCGGCTATCCCGTATTCTGCCGTGCGGTGCATTTCCCAGGTGCGAATTTGCACCTCAGTAGGCTCTCCGCCTGGTCCTACCACAGTAGTATGCAGAGATTGATACATATTGGCTTTTGGCATAGCTATATAATCTTTAAAACGCCCCGGCATTGGCTTCCATAAGGTATGAATAATTCCAAGGGTTGCATAACAGTCCTTGATATTATCCACAATGATACGAATGGCCAGCAGGTCATAAATTTCATTAAACTGCTTATTTTTTGTGCTCATTTTGTTATAAACACTGTAAATATGCTTCGGGCGACCGGAAAGATCACCTTCAATGCCCATTTCATCCAGCTTGGCACGAATACGGCCAATTACGCTGTCGATAAATTGCTCACGTTCAGCCCGCTTCTTATGCACCAGATTAGCAATCCGGTAATACTGCTGCGGGTTCAAGTAACGAAGCGCAATATCCTCCATCTCCCACTTAATCGCGGAAATCCCCAGCCGGTCAGCTACAGGACAGAAGATCTCCAACGTCTCATAAGAAATACGGCGCTGGCTCTCTTCAGATTGGTATTTTAACGTTCGCATATTATGCAGACGGTCCGCCAGTTTAATGACAATGACCCGGATATCCTGGGCCATAGCAATAAACATTTTGCGGTAATTCTCGTTCTGCTGCTCTTCCTTTGAGCGAAAGCGAATACGTTCCAGCTTCGTTAAGCCGTCAACAAGCATTGCGCAGGTATCGCCAAATTTAGCGCGGATTTGTTCCAGTGAGACCGTCGTATCTTCCACCACATCATGCAAAAGCGCTGCAACAATAGATATAACATCCATTTGCATATTGACGACAATATCTGCCACCGCCAGCGGATGCAGAATGTATGGCTCCCCCGACTTGCGGATCTGCCCGTGATGAGCCTGATCGGCAAATTCATAAGCTTCCCGGATGCGGAGAAGATCTTTATCTTTTATATAGGCGCCAGCCTTATCAATTAATCGCTCAATGCCCATTCTCGTCGTATCCGATTCCTTTCTATAATAAAATGAACCCGCAACTGTTCAAAAATCTGCAGGTTCCAATCATTTCATTTGTCCAAGCTTACTTACGCCCTTATTCAAAGTTGTCTATAATTATGAGGCTTAAGGAGGATTACGTCAACACTTGCCATCTCATGGTATTCCAGAAGTAAAAGTAATTAAATTCGGACAAATTAATAACACTTGTGAAAATGTTGTTGTAAAAAAGCCAAGTTCTATTTAATCTAGTAAAGGCGGATTTTCGCCGGACAACCTAATATCAGATAAGAAAGAGGAGTGAACTCCATTGCAACGCGAAATTCAAGTTAACGAAAAACTTCCATGGGGCCCAGGCTTTCTATTAAGTCTCCAGCATTTGTTTGCCATGTTTGGCAGTACAGTGCTAGTGCCTAACTTGTTCGGGGTCGACCCTGGAATGATTTTGCTTATGAATGGTATCGGTACATTGCTGTACATTTGGATCTGTCGTGGTAAAATCCCTGCGTACCTTGGTTCCAGCTTTGCCTTTATTGCACCGGTATTGTCAGTACTCAGTCGTTACCCAAATGATCACATGAAAGGATACTCGCTTGCTTTGGGTGCTTTTATCGTCACTGGTATTATATTCGTGCTCGTGGCATTGATCATTCGTTATGCAGGAACCAAATGGATTGATGTTGTTTTCCCTCCAGCAGTAATGGGAGCGATCGTAGCTACGATCGGACTTGAACTTGTACCTGTTGCCGCACGAATGGCAGGACTTATTGCTCCTGAAGGCGTTGCAGTTGCAGACTGGACTCCAGATGGCAAAACAATCGCACTTTCTATGGTGACACTTGGTGTAACTGTAATTGGAGCTGTACTCTTCCGCGGTTTTCCAAAAATCATTCACATCCTTATTGGTATCGTCACTGGTTATGGTTTAGCATATATTTTGAAAATGGTGGATACCGCTGCTATCTCTAATGCAAAATTTTTAGCGCATCCTTCCATTGTTACTCCTTCATTTGATTGGAATGTAATATTCACTATTATCCCGGTATCATTAGTTGTTATTGTTGAGCATATTGGACATTTACTTGTTACAAGCAATATTGTCGGCAGAGACTTGGCAAAAGATCCTGGACTTGACCGCTCTCTGATGGGGAACGGGATATCTACAATTATCTCCGGTTTTATCGGTTCTACTCCAAATACAACCTACGGTGAAAATATCGGGGTTATGGCGTTGACTAAAGTATATTCGGTATATGTAATCGGCGGCGCAGCGGTGATTGCTATTCTGCTTTCATTCTCTGGTACTTTCTCCTCCGTCATCGCTAATATTCCAACCCCTGTAATGGGTGGTGTATCCCTGTTGCTGTTTGGTGTAATTGCGGCTTCCGGATTACGTATTTTCGTTGAGCAAAAAGTTGATTTTTCCAAGGCTACGAACATGATCATGGCTACGTTGGTACTCGTTGTCGGAATCAGTGGTACAACCCTTACTATGGGCAACGTTAAACTAAGTGGTATGGCGCTGGCTACAATTGTTGGTATCGTATTGGCATTGTTCTTCAAACTCATTGAAGTGCTTGGACTGTCTAATGATGGCGGAGAAAGTGATAAAACTGCCCATTAATCGGTTATAAAAAATAGAATTTTAAAAAAGCTGCTCCAACATCCATTTATGGACTTGGGCAGCTTTTTTTATTAACTCAGATACAAAACAGCAACTCTCCGCCACAAGGCAGACAGCTGCTGTTATTATCTTACATTTTCCAATTAATGTTTAACTTCCACCCTTTGCGTCACGCGCTAATCTTTGCACTTTTCAGCATAATTCGAGCGCCGAATCCCCGTTTATTTCCCGGGAAAAGACAAACTTTACAAGATTAATCCTCGTAATTCACCAAGGAAAGAACTTCAACTCCAGAAAGCTTATTACGCCCAGCAAGCTCAACCAGCTCAATCAGAAAAGCAGCACCTACCACTTTACCGCCAAGCTGTTCTACAAGGTTAACCGAAGTAGCAATGGTTCCACCAGTAGCCAATAAATCATCAGCGATCAATACTTTTTGACCAGGCTTGATAGCATCTGTGTGAACAGCAAGGGTGTCCTTGCCATACTCAAGATCATAACCTACCTCTATAGTTTCATATGGAAGCTTACCGCTTTTACGAATCGGCACAAAACCTACCCCCATCGCATAAGCAAGAGGTGCTCCAACTACGAAGCCACGTGCTTCTGGTCCAGCGATAACGTCGATTTCCAAGTGCGCTACGAGAGCTTTCAACGCGTCAATCGCTTGGCGGTAAGCCTCACCGTCTTTAAGCAATGTGGTGATATCTTTAAAACTAATACCTTCTTTAGGGAAATCAGGAATCACACGAATACTATCTTTAAAATCCAAATTTATCATCTCCTATAAGTTTTGTTAGCATAGCTGCTTTGATTTCAGATCGACAAAACTTGCTTCGTAAGCATTCGCTTTGTTATATGAGCGTTGCATTTTTATACACCATTGGGTACGCTCAGCATCTCATATTCGCATGGATTATGATACGCCTAAACGACGCGATAACATCCAGTCCTGTAACTCTGACAGGCTGCCCTCCATGAAGTATTGCTCCATCTCCGCCATCTGTCCCAGTCGGACAAAATGACTCGATGCTGTCAGACTTTTAGCTACTGGCTGAGTAATAAACGCCACACTTCCCTGACTTCTTTTAATAAAATCAAGCTCCTCAAACACATCAAGCATGTTGTTAAGCATGCGGATACTTAACGAGGACTGGCGGCTTAACCGCAGCAAAACTTCGTTCTCAGGCGTTGCAACTGAGGTGATCGAAGCCAACAGTTTATATAGTATTTTGAAATGATCCCGTGTCGGAGTAATAAGTCGTTCTCGGCCATCCTTGATAGAATGCAATAACGCAATATTATCAGCATTAGGGAAGGTTTGGAGCAGCGCATCCAGTTGTTCAGGAGTCTCCGGCATATCCAGTAAGCATAACAGAGAGACATGCCCTGCTTCCTGAAGGGGCTCATCCTTAACAGCAGCGCTAATGCCAGCTTCTTTATCATATACCCATAAAGACATTCCTATCAATTCACTTGCAGGCTTACTACGTCCGTTCTGAAACACTGCAGCAGCTCGATACGGACCCGCACCGCTATAAGGAAGAAGTAGTTCTCTAATATGTGCGGCTTGCCGTACGGCGTCAGCAGCACCACGAAGATCGAATATCTGAGCATCCTGCACAGATAAATCCTGCAGCATCAGCTGTGATTTGCGTGAGCCATTCCATTCATTGATCGACAGCTCAGCTAACACGTTGATCGTAGTACCCGCCGGTAGCAGCCTGGATAAAGCGCCTTTGCCAAAAGCCAAGGCTTCAATGCTGTTTTTCCCCTGCTGCAATACAATCTTCAGGTGTTTTCCATCTTGACCCATTGTACGTGTCTCTTTCACGGTAGCCCCACGAATAATAAACTTCGGCAACGGATTAGACATTCCGAAAGGTGCAAGCCTTTCCAATTCTAGCGCGGTCTGCAGTGATAAATCTGAGATTGACACCTCTGCATCAGCGGAAGCAACAGGAACGAAATGCTCTGGCGTTAACACCCCGGACGCATATTCATTTAATGCTGCAGCAAAGGCTTCTAATCCATCCCGATGCAGGCTCATTCCCGCAGCGGCTGGATGACCTCCAAAATGATCCATTAAATCAGAACAAGAAGAAAGTGCAGCGTAGATATCAAGTCCAGGTATGGAGCGAGCAGAACCTTTGCACATTCCGGTCTCTGGATGTATATCCAGAATGATCACAGGCCGATAATAACGCTCCAGCAGTTTGGAAGCCACTATACCTACTACACCTACATTCCAGCCATGATCAGCAAGAACAATGATGTCTGGGATTTCGCCACCCTGTGTCATCTGCTCCAGCTTGGCAGTGGCCTCAACAACAATTCTTTCTACCACCAATTGGCGTTCTTTGTTAAGCAGGTCAAGCTCTCCAGCTAGCTGCTCTGCCTCAGCCGCATGCTCGGTAGTGAGGAGGGATACAGCCCGTCCAGCATGGTCCAGGCGACCACTGGCATTGATGCGCGGCGCCATGCCAAAAGCGATATTGACCGCACTCACAGTGCTCATATTCACACCACTGACAGCGAGTAAGGCACGAATCCCCGGGAAACTTGAATGCCGCATACTTTCCAAGCCATTTCTAACAATCTCACGGTTCTCGCCAAGCAGCGGCATTAAATCCGCAACCGTTCCTATCGCTGCAATCTCGGCCCATTCTGTGGGAGTCTCTTCCCCTAGAATAGCCTGAGCAAGCTTATAAGCCACACCTACACCTGCTAATCCTTTGAACGGATAAGGGCAGTCTGGCAGCTTGGGATTAATAAGCGTATAGGCCTCTGGCAAAAGCTCAGGAGGTTCATGGTGATCCGTAACGATCACATCGATCCCCAGTTCATTAGCGTAAGCAACCTGATGATAAGCGCTAATGCCAGTATCTACTGTAATGATTAAGGAGACACCTTGCTGTAAAGCCCAATCCAGGGCATGATTATGCAGCCCATAGCCCTCATTAGAGCGGTGTGGGATATAAATATCAAAGGAAGCGCCTAAATAGCGCAGCAGATGAATCATAAGTGCTGTGCTGGACACCCCGTCGGCATCATAATCGCCATAAATAAGAATATGTTCTTCATCTTTTAAAGCCTTTCTAATTCTAGGAACCGCTTCAGCCATTCCTTTGAGTAGGAACGGATCATGCTGTTCTTCCTCACTGCCATCCATAAAGCTTAGAGCTTCATGAGGCGTGTTCATTCCTCTATTTACTAATAGTGAGGATAAGAGTGGAGAAATAGAAAGGCTCCGGGCCATATCCCTAACTGTGTCGGGATTGGCTGCCGGAGATTGCCATCTTGTTTTTGAATAAAGCAATAGAACTCACCTTTCTCTCACCTTGCAAACTACTGAAGCAACGTAGGAATATCATTATCCGGCAATTCATAATTGCTTTTGTACGGATAGCCGGGATCATAAGGAACAACGTCCATATGCACCTCACCGACATGAACAAACCGGTGCTGCAGCAGCTTCCTAGCGCATTCCGAAATATCCTGTGCTTCCATCACCGTAATCCGCGGATTTACACTGATTTTCACTTGAAGATTCACATAATTCCCTTGCTCAAGTGCCTTCAAATGTTCTACGCGAATGACGCCATGAACGCGTTGCACTGTTTCAATAAAATTAGCGGCTTCCTCCGAAGGAAGCTCCTGCGCATTTTTAGTGTTAATAGAGCTAGCAATGAGTGAATAGCCTTTACGAAGAATTAAAACTCCGGTTAAGAGTGCAGCAATAGGATCCATATAAGATAGAGGATGCCAATAGGTACCACCCATGGATAACGAAATTCCGACTAATACTGTGATAGATGTATATAAGCTGAAACGATGACTGTTAACATATGCAGCATGACTGCCATCACCTATTTTTTTAAAGTAGCGATATTGATATTGAAAAACAGCTTCTTTAAACACAATAGATACTAAGACGGTTACAAACGCCAGCTGTCCGTGTGTAGATGATTTTCCATCTGTTAAGTCGCGGATTGCAGAGAATGCGATCTGCAGTCCCCCCATAAGAATAAATACCGAAAAAAGTATAGCCAGCAGCGGCTCCTTAGTGCCCCGCCGTTCTTCGATCCGTTGCTTACTCTTTCTCCCTTGCTCAGAGCGCCACGGAAGAATATCCGCCAGTTTAGCTGCTGCATCTGCTCCGGAATACAAAGCATCCCCCATTAATGCCTTGCTCCCTGAAATATAGCCAAAACTCCCCTTAGCTACTGCCAAAGTAACATCGCTAATGATCCCTGTCCAAGCAACCGTCTCGCTTTGCGGTGATCGTTCTTTATTCATACGAGGCCCTCCTTACCAATAGCAAGTAATCTCATGATGATTCAATACACATGACATGACCCTAAAGATTTCGAAAGCCGCGTCGCATTTGACGCGGCTTTCTTAAACGTATAAGAAAAGTAGAACTTCGATGCTAATTTCTTCTAACCTTTATTCGGGCTGCTCTTCACTTTAACCTTCTCACGCTTTTTAAGCACTAACCAGAGTGGACTTGCAATAAAGATGGAAGAGTAAGCTCCGAAGAGCAAACCGATTACCATCGCAAGCGAGAACATCTTAATCGACTCGCCTCCGAACAATAACAGGAAGAACGCCGCAATAAATACGGTAAATGCAGTATAGAGAGAACGCATGAGCGTTTGAGCCACACTTTTGTTCACAAGGTGTTTCAAGTCTTCATAAGTTTTCTGTTTACCAAAACGTAAATTCTCACGGATACGGTCAAAGATAACGATCGTATCATTGATGGAATAACCGATGATCGTAAGCACCGCTACAATGAACGTCAAATCCACTTCCAAGCGGAAGATAGAGAAGAGCGCGACTACGATAAAGGCATCATGGAGCAAGGCCACAATCGATGCCACGGCGAAACGCCATTCAAAACGAATACTTACATAAATAATAATCCCCAGACAAGAAATCAGAACTGCATAAATAGCATTACGTGCCAATTCTTTAGCCATTTCAGTGTCCACGGTGTTAATTTCAAATGATGCTTTGTCATCCAGCTTAAGGATTTCAGCTTTTAGGGCTTCATCTTGAGCCTCATCAAGAACTTCGTCATAACGAATATTCACACGCTGATCACCAAACGAAATCGTCGGTTCATGATCGACATCGATTGCACTAGTTGCAGTCTTAACCTGATCCAAGTTCAAATTCTTGGATAGGGAGATGTCCACATTAGATCCAGCTTTAAAGTCAACGCTGTAATTCAGGCCAAATGTCGCCAGGAAAATCAATCCTGCTACTGTCAATGCGATAGAGAAAATATAGAAATATTTACTCAAATGTACGAAATCAAGCTCTTTCTTAAAGCGCACGGATTTCACTCTCCTTAACACCGAAGCTCTTCGGTTTGTTCAGCTTACCCGCTTTGACAAGCTGGCTAAGCAACCAGTGGGAGAAATAAAGATTCGTGGCGATACTCAGCACGATTTCTACAATCAGCACCAATGCAAAGCCTTTGACCGCACCTGTACCGAAGGCAAACATAACTGCTGCCACAATAATAGTAGTCACATTGGAGTCCATTACTGTCCGGAAAGAGGATTTATTCCCTGCCTTAACGGAGGACAGTATACTTTTTCCACTGCGCATTTCTTCCCTTATCCGTTCGTTGGTAATGATATTAGCATCGACCGCCATACCTATACCCAGAATAAATGCGGCTATACCAGGCAGCGTCAAGGTGAAGTCCGCGAAGACGAAGACCGCAATTAGCGCCCATGTATGCAAGAGCAAGGCAAAACTAGCCAAAAGACCTGGCAAACGATACATTCCGATCATGAAAATAAGGATAATCACAGAAGCCAGCAGACCTGCTCGAATCGTTTGATCAAGCGATTGCTTACCCAGGGTAGCACCCACACTTTGGGAATATTTCTCCGTCAGCTTCAGTGGCAATGCACCTAGGTTAATCGTGTCTGCAAGTTCGCGCGCTTCCTTAATTGTATAGTTACCAGAAATAGAAGCACTGCCATCGGTAAGTACTGCTTGTACCGTAGGGTCAGATAGTTTGTTCTCATCCAAGTAAATTGCGAGATTCTTTCCCAAGAGACGTTTAGTAATCTCTGCAAATTTGTCCTTGTCCTTAATCTTGATGCTGATGATTGGCTGATTCAGGTTATCCCGTCCAACTTCTGCAGCACCTTCAACAAAATCACTACCTACCAGTTCGATTTTGCTGTAAGTTCCCTCAGCGTCACCTTCAGCAGCACTACGGAAAGTCAGAACTGCAGGTTCCTTCATTTTTTTACGAACCTCGGCTTCATCCGTTACGCCCGCAATTTTCAAACGGATACGGTCCGTACCTTCAGTAGTTACCTCTGGTTCACTTGTTCCGAGCGCATTCGCCCGTTTTTCTAAGCTTTCCGCTGTCTTCAGCAGAGAAGCTCGGGACAATGCTGCTCCCGCTTCCATAGGCTCAGCATGATACAAAATCTCAAATCCGCCTTTCAGGTCAAGACCAAGTCTAACCTTGTCCAGCAGTCCAGGAGTAGTAAATGCCATAACGCCTGTCAAAACGAGCACGGTAATAAAAAAGCCCATTAGTCTCTTCATGCTCTAGCTAGTTCCCCTTTCATTAACTCAATATTCCTATTATAGCTACACGCGAAATGACCGTCAATTCACAGCATTGATAGAGCTATACTCACACAAAGAAACGGCCGCCCCTGCCTAAATCAGCAAGACATCCGTTTTAATAGGAGATGTGGAGTTATTATTCTCTTACTTTACTGCTTTATCAGGCAGTTCGCAAAAAGAAATATGTGGTTTATTGTTCAGTTCAACCCCCGATAGGCCGCAATAGTCAAATAATTCATGTAACTATTGGCTTTCAAGGAATAAATGTCGTTTACCAGCTTATGTAGGGGAGGCAAGCCTTCCTTATCATAATTACGGCTGATGCAATCCCAAATATCCTTGCTGGTTACATACTCATAGCCGAGGAGCCGGAATTCTTCAGCTTTGCTGCGGCACATGGCTTCGATTTCTTCACTATGTTGATCATGATTCCACTGTTCCGATTCCACGTGTTGACACCTCCAAAGATCGCTCATGTTCGTATGCTCACCATAGATATTCGACTCTTGTTCTTCGCTTTCCTTCTTCCGTCACAAAAAGTTAATGCCACTAAAACAAGGCATGCCGAGATAGGGGTACAGCATATCCATAAGAATAGACAAGTTCGCCAGCGTTTTATTTCATTTTGGGAAGAAGGCGTGACCTTTGAAAAAACAGAGCTTTATACAAGGAACTTTAATCTTGCTAGCCGCCGGCATCATTAATCGGATGCTTGGATTTATTCCCCGGATTGCTTTACCCCGTATTATCGGAGCAGAAGGTGTGGGTCTGTATCAGCTCGCGTATCCTTTTTTTCTTGTGCTGGTTACTGTCATAACAGGCGGGATTCCACTGGCGATAGCCAAGATGGTGGCGGAAGCAGAAGGAGAGAATCGGCCTGAAAAATCACGGCTGATTTTACGTACTGGACTTGCTCTTAGTATTGGACTTGCAATCTTCTTTACATTGGTTGCTTTGGTAAGTGCCTCATGGGTCTCCAATGTTATCTTAACAGACCATCGGGTTTATTATACGTTTATTGCCATGATCCCAATGATTGGGATTGTCGCCGTATCTGCAATTTACCGCGGTTATTTCCAAGGCAAGCAGAACATGATACCATCGGCGCTCTCCTCCATCTTCGAATCTTTAGTTCGAATATTCTTTATGCTCTGGTTCTCCTGGTTGTTGCTTCCTAAGGGTATTGCTATGGCGGCGGCTGGAGCGATGTTAGGTGTGACGGTAGGAGAAATTGGCGGAATGTTAGCGATTCTGTGGCAATATTATGTCATTACTAAAAAAGATAAAAAGCAGACAAATCCGACTCCAGAGCAACCCGCTCTCGAGCCGGAGGTTATCCCATCTGATACACAAGGTGTGAAAGCCAACTCCCCCATATTACGGCGGTTACTAGGCATATCCATTCCCGTTACAGCAAGTCGGCTTGTAGGCTCTTTTTCTTATCTGCTGGAATCTATTATTACTGTGCGCAGTCTCGCCTTGGCAGGTATAGCCGCTGCTGCCGCTACAGCTCAGTACGGGTCTTTACAAGGGATGGTTGTTCCTTTATTGCTGCTGCCCGGGGCATTAACCTCTTCACTTGCTGTGTCTCTGGTTCCTTCCATATCAGAAGCTGCGGCAAGAAAGGACTTGCCCACCATTCACAAGCGTATGCATCAAGCGTTGCGGCTTGCGCTGGTAACAGGGGCTCCTTTTGCTGTTCTTATGTATATCCTGGCGGTTCCGCTATGCAATTTGTTATATGGTAACGCGGATACAGCTCCTATGCTGAAGCTCATGGCTCCATTCGCCTTGTTCATTTATGTTCAAGCTCCTTTACAAGCTGCGCTGCAAGCTATGGATCGACCGGGCAGGGCACTCATCAATACCTTAATTGGAGCAGTAGTCAAAATCATTCTGATCGTAATACTGGCATCGCAACCTGAATATGGAATTTACGGCGCCATCATAGCCATTATTGTGAACAGCATTCTGGTTACGCTGCTTCACGGATACAGTGTGGTCAGTCTTATTTCATTATCTTTAAGAGTAACCGAAACCATAAAAACCTTATGTGCAATGGTCATTATGGGAGCGGGCGTGCATTATGTATACACTTCCATTCCCATTGCAGATGTACAATGGATTCAATTTATATTTGCCTCTGCGATAGGAATGGTCCTGTATTTCGGAATCAGTCTGTTAGCTGGCCTTATCTCAATTCGTGATTTGGACCGTCTGCCGTTTATCAAACGCAGGCTCTAAAAAGCTATCTGTTGTCCAAACGGTCGACATAAATTCTGCCCTTATGATCTATGGAGCATAGAAATACATTTTTGAAATCAGATACTCCTTTTTGACGAATTTGAGTTCTTAACCAAAATCTGGTTTTTCCAATCATCTCTAAATTCTGATCCTGCACCTTGCCATCCATAATCAGAGGGATTGGAAGTCCTTCATATCTGATCTTATTCTTCGGCAGCTCTATCTTACGGTTCTTATTTCCTTTATTATCGTCACTCTTTTTATGCTCAGCAGCTGCACTGCTATTGCCTGATGGGTTAGAGGATGAACTCCCCTTCTCTTTCTCGAATACGGTTAGCTGTCCACTAGGCTCCAGGATTGCAAATTCCACGTCAGCAGGACTGGCGATGTTCTGTCCACGCAACTGCTGCAGCAGATCATCAATATTATATCTCTGCCTACGCATTTCGCCCCGGTGCAGCTTGCCGCCAGAAATGAGTATGCTCGGTTTGCCGTCCATTAAAAGTCTGAGCTTTCTGCTCTTAAGACTGAGCTGAGCCACAATTACCTGTATCAACACCAATGTTGCCATCGGAACGACTCCTTCATAGATCGGCCGATTAATATCCTCAAGCACAAAAACAGCAATCTCAGCAATCATGATGGAGATCGTTAGATCAAATACAGACAGCTTACCTATTTCCCTCTTCCCCATGATGCGCATACACAGGAATATGAAGAAATACATCAGCACGGTCAAGAAAATATGGGTAGAGATATGCTGGAACATATAGCTTCGCTCCCCTCCATTCTCACCCGCAGACTTGTTTCCTCGGGTGGATTAATGTAACCCTATTCTGACCGCTCTGTGCAGGGAACATTCGGAAGCCGGCATATTAATTAATGGTAAAAAGGCTGCAATGCCCTTTCTTGTACTATTGGGGCAAGCCATCCCATACAATGAATAATAACTATGTTGATTCTTTTTCCTCAAAAAAACTTTAGGAGGTTGTACCATGTATTTAATCCGGCGCATGTTCTCGTGGAGAATAGCCAATCCTGTGTTATCTGGCCTATGTCGATCATTCCTTTGGATGCTGATGGGTGCGTTTGTCCTCTCACTTTTGTTATGGGGCAGCAGTCTGAAGGAGCAGGATCTCTCAATGTACACATACATTGTACACGGCATAGCTGCAGCATTCGGAGGACTAACCGCCGGTCGCAGAGCCACGAGCAAAGGCTGGTATCAAGGAAGTCTTACAGGCGCATTTTATGGAATTATCGTTCTGTTGATCGGTTTTTTGGCACTGGACAGCGCACCCTCTGGTGTGGATCTGCTATGGGTTCTGGCAGCTGCTGCAATTGGCGCTCTCGGCGGAATGTTTGGCGTTAATTTACAAAAAAGCTAAAATTATAATTCCATTAAATTCGAAACATTCCTTGAAAATATGTTAAACTGTGATCATCTGACTTCATTAAGAGATCAAGGAGGCTTCGATTGCTTTGTTTTACCAATCAATGAACCATATTGTTTTGTACACAGTTGCATTAGTAGTGATATTAGTATGGATTGGCGCTAAACGTAATCCACTCATGGCATTGGTTGAAATTGGGAAAGAGATGCTGCGATCCTATAAGTTTTTGTTGCTGATTGCAGGAATGTTTGGCGTATTAGCCATAAATAAATATGAACTGCAAATTGAACAAAAAATGCATCTTACCTCTGATTATACGCCGTTTATATTTGGTCTAGAGGGTCATTTTGTCCAAGCCGTTCAGGATATATTCTACAGTCCATGGTTAACACCGATCATCGTCTTTTTCTACATTTTCATGCTTCAGTCTGTTCTAGCAGCATCATTAGGGGTCTATCTGTTAGATAAAAACCGGGTGATGTTATATGCCACCTGCTATGCTATTATTATCAACTATGCCTTGGCGATTCCATTCTATCTTTACTTCCCGGTAAACGAGGTTTGGTCCTATCTGCCAGCGGGCGTCAAATTTACTATGCTGGATGTATTTCCGAAATTCGAACAGGAATATAGACCGCTATCCGGTCTCAATAACTGCTTCCCGAGTCTACATACGTCCATATCTGTTACAATGGCACTTCTGGCCTTCCGTTCAGGGAACCGCCGCTGGATGGCCATCACTAGTATTTCCGCAGTTGTAATCGTCTTTGGAATTTTCTATCTGGGCATTCATTGGCTTACAGATATGATTGGTGGAACCTTGCTAGCTGTACTAGCCTCTACAGTTGGCGTTCAACTCGCCAAATTAACTTTGCGGGGACGTGAAGAGTCGCTTACCGTTCCGAGCCGCGTAACAAATGTACGTTAAAGTTAAACTGCTAAATCTTAATAACCTTAAAGATCAAAAAAGCGGTGTCCTCTCCAATGAGAAGACACCGCTTTTTATGTACTTAAATAACAATTCTATACTTTCTCTTCGACATCCGTCGCCACAGCGTGGCTGATGGAACCGCGATCAAAAGTCAGCTTAGTTACATCGTTGACCCGCAGAACCACGATATCATCGGAAATCTCCATGATCGTACCGTGAAGTCCTCCAATAGTAACGATTTTATCGCCCTTTTTCAGAGCTTTCAACATTGCGTTACGAGTTTTGGTCTTCTTTTGTTGCGGACGAATCAGCAAGAAGTAGAATACTACAAACATAAGGACAAAGGGACCTACCAGGCCTAGTATACTACCTCCACCACCTGCGCCAGTTGCATATTGAAACGATTGAATCATATTTCTCCCCCCTTTCAAAGTACATTAAAGCATGACTCTTAAATCAAACCCTAAAAGCCTTTAAGATTATCATATAATCCGTATTTGGCAAAAAACTCATCGCGAAAATCAAGCAGCCGATCTTCTTTGATGGCTTCACGCACTTTACGCATTAAATCCAACAAGAAGTGCAAATTGTGGTATGTCGTCAATCGAAGTCCGAAGGTTTCATCGGCTTTGATTAGATGGCGCAAATAAGCGCGGGAATAATTCCGGCATGTATAGCAATTACACTCCGGATCAAGCGGCCCAAAATCACGGGCATACTTAGCGTTGCGTACAACGAGTCTTCCCTGACTGGTCATCGTTGTTCCATTACGGGCAATACGAGTAGGCAAGACACAATCGAACATGTCTACTCCTCGGATTGATCCTTCCAGCAGCGCATCCGGTGAACCCACGCCCATCAAATAGCGAGGTTTGCCTTGTGGCAGCAGGGGAACTGTATAATCCAGCACTTCATACATTAGCTGCTTGGACTCTCCGACGCTGAGCCCCCCAATAGCATACCCCGGGAAATCCATGGAAGTCAAATCAGCCGCGCTCTGACGGCGCAGATCTTCATACATGCCCCCTTGCACGATAGCAAAAAGACCCTGATCGTTAGGACGAGCATGACTTTTCAGGCAACGTTCTGCCCAGCGCGTGGTGCGCTCCAGTGATTTTTTCACATAATCATATTCGGCCGGGAATGGAGGACATTCATCAAATGCCATCATTATATCTGAACCCAGAGAGTTCTGAACCTCCATCGCTACTTCCGGAGACAGGAATTTCTTATCCCCATTTAAATGGGAACGGAAATGAACTCCTTCTTCCGTAATCTTGCGCATGTCGCTTAACGAGAATACTTGAAACCCGCCGCTGTCTGTCAGAATCGGGCGATCCCAGTTCATGAACTTGTGCAGTCCACCAGCTTCACGAACAATATCATGGCCTGGTCTTAGAAACAGATGGTAAGTATTGCTCAAAATAATATGGGCATCCATCTCTTTCAGCTCTTCAGGACTCATAGTCTTGACTGTAGCTTGTGTGCCGACTGGCATAAATGCTGGTGTCTCAATCACACCATGTGGAGTGTGGACTCTTCCAAGTCTGGCTCCGGATTGTTTGCACGTTTTGATGTGCTCATAAGTAATTGCTGCCATAAGTTAACCCATCCTCTTACCTTAATAAATAAACATTGCATCTCCAAAGCTAAAGAATCGGTACTTCTGCTCTATCGCTTCTTCATAAGCAGCTAGAATATGTTCCCGACCTGCCAAAGCGCTAACCAACATAACCAAAGTAGACTTTGGCAGGTGGAAATTGGTAATTAGCGCATTTACTACACTGAACTTATACCCTGGATAGATAAAAATATCCGTCCAGCCGCTGCATTCCACAAGCGGACCACCTTCACATTGTCTTCCGACCGTTTCAAGTGTCCGACAAGACGTTGTACCAACTGCAATAATACGGCCGCCTCGTGCCTTAGTAGCATTTATGGTATCTGCCGTTTCTTGAGACATTACGAAGTACTCAGAATGCATAACATGCTCTTCAACCTTCTCTACAGACATCGGACGAAAAGTACCGAGACCTACATGAAGGGTGATATAAGCGATATTTACACCCTTAGCCTCAATCTGTTTCAGCAATTCTTGGGTAAAATGAAGCCCTGCGGTAGGCGCAGCGGCCGATCCCTCATGCCGAGCATACACAGTCTGATATCGTTCACGATCATCCAGTGTTTCCTTAATATAAGGTGGCAACGGCATCGTTCCCAGCCTGTCCAGAATTTCCTGAAAAATACCCTGATATATGAAACGAAGCGTACGGCCACCCATATCAGCTTCATCCTCGATAACGGCACGAAGCTCATCACTAAAGATGATCACCGCGCCTGTCTTGAGCTTTTTCCCTGGCTTTACAAGTGCTTCCCAGCGATCATCCCCAAGATTCTTCAGGAGAAGCACTTCCGCCTTAGCACCAGTATCTTCTTTCACTCCAAACAATCTCGCTGGAATGACTCTCGTATCATTTAGAACAAGCGTGTCTCCGGGATTAAAATAATCAATAATATCGGTAAAATGCCGGTGAGCCAGCTCTCCATCCTCCTTATTCACTAGAAGCAGTCTAGAAGCACTGCGATCAGCGAGAGGTGTCTGGGCAATCAATTCTTCCGGCAAATGAAAATCATAAGCATCTACATTCATGGTCTGTCTTCATTCCTTAACTATAGTAACGTTCTTATAATAGTGTTGCAATATTTGCTTGTAATCATACCCGCTGTCCGCCATGCCTTTCACGCCCCACTGCGACATGCCTAGACCATGGCCGTTGCCTTGTCCAATGAACAGAAAGCCCGAGCTGTTAGTGATCACTCTGGCCGCAGAATCTCCGCCCATCACTACAGTTCCACTGCCATTCACATTAACCTTCCCCGATGCGGAAAGCACGCCAGCACTCTGCGAGCTGCTAATTGTGGCGGTAGCGCCGTCAGCGCCTAATACAGTATAACTTCCGGGTGCCACAATATCAAACAATGTACTAGGTAATCCATTAAACGCGGAGCGGAACATATCAGGATATTTCACATTCAGAGCCTGACCATTAGCTTTCACCTGAATCGCTCTTCCAGAAGGACCGCGCTGGGTGACCTGCAGGTTAGAGATGCTGGAAGGGAGCGTGCTTGTTGTTTTACCCTGCAGGCTTTTTAGAAGTTCAGCAGAGGTATACGGCCCTTTGATCCAGCTATAGCTGCCAGACTCATATACTTTATCCAGAGCCACAGCGTTCTCACCCGGATTCAGCTTTCCGACTGCACTAACACTGCTCTCAATAACTGGCAGAGGACGTATATTCACATCTTTGGTTGTAGCGGTAACTATATCGAGTCCGGCAGCGGTTTTGCTGCCCGTCAATTTAATATTATCTTCACGTGCATAACCAGAGGTACCATTCGCAAGCAGAACATAATACCACTTCTTAGCAGCAGCTGCCGAAACATCTTCAACGCTTGGAACACTAGCAAATACATCGCCACCATTCGCCCAAACCTCTGAAGGGTCAGCTGTCATACCTCCACTATTGGAAGAAAATACAGCCTCAACAACTTTACCACCACTCATCAGCACTTCACCAGCAGTAGTATCTACAGCTTTGATAATGGAGGGAGCTTCAGACCCGATTCCGTTATATACCTGACTAAGAGTGGTATCTACTACATTCGCTACATCAAAACGGTTGCCTTGGGACAGCGCATAGCTGCGGGCGGCGACAGCCTGAGCTTTTAGCGCTTCTTCTGGCCAGCTGGAGGAAACCTCTCCTCCAACTACGGCATACAAATATTGCTCCAGCGGCACTACATTAATTACAGCCAGCGATCCGCTCAAATTGCTCAGTTCCAAATTTCCGCGATATGTACGCTTGGATCTTTCCACTAACTGAATCCCAGCCTCGCTGCCTGCAGCAAGAAATTTAGCATTGCTTCCAGAAACCAGATAATGATCGGCTTGAGTTTCACTGCTAAAATCCAGTCCGGCATCCTTACGCAGTATTAATCCGGGCGAGGTCGCCACCGAAACCGTAAATTGTGGTGCCGCCGTAGACACAGCGGCTTGAACAGCTGTTAAATCACTATCGTTGGCAGCTTCGCCTACCCATACCTCTACTTGTGCACTGCCATCGTTTCCTGCCAGAAACACCTTCCAAGCATCCAAACCAGCTGCAGTGAGGCTATTAAGCGCCACATCTGCTTCCTGCTCCGAAGAATAGCGGCCAGCTGATAAATGTTTATTACCTTTCACCGCTGGGGTTTGGTCAGCAGGAATACTCAACCCTGCTTTGACTACACGGGTAAGCCCATCCTTGGCAGCTGCTTCACTAGCATAGACGCCCGTGTACAACTGATACACAGTCGCTCCATTTCTGGAGATTGCAAAAATCTGCGGTTTATCGGAGGTGGATTGGAGCTTTTTAGCTGCATCCGCTGCTGTCTGCCAGCTTGAAACCTCCATCACCTTAACTCTATATCCGTCCAGACTTATACGAATTTGCTTCTGTGCTGGGACAGATACCAAAGGAGCACTTCCTGCTTGATCCGACAGCAAAGTAAAGCTTTGCGTTGATTGCAGTGTTACTACTGGCACAGTTGATTTATATTTACTTCCAATATCAGCATAAAGAGCAACTCGTATCGTGCTATTAGAATCGGCATGACTGGCACCCGCAGGGATCAGGAAACTTCCTACAGCAAGCGCAGCCGCAAGCAATCCTTTGCTTAGCGGGGCGACCCCTCTCCATTTCCTCTTCGTATGCTTCATCCAGCATCCTCCTTTATAATTGTAGTGACGAACTAGTGCTGCTCCGGAGGGAGCGGAAGCCCTAAATGATGATAAGCGGCCGGGGTTACAATTCTTCCACGCGGACTCCGCTGCAAGAACCCTATCTGTAGCAGGTACGGCTCATATACGTCCTCAATCGTCTGACTTTCCTCACCAATCGTAGCTGCAATCGTATCCAGTCCTACAGGACCGCCGCGAAAGCTTGAAATCATAGCACTTAACATCTTGTGGTCAATACTGTCCAGACCACGTGGGTCCACCTGAAGCATCTTCAATGCTTCCCCAGAAATTTCAGGAGTTATAATTCCATCTCCGCGCACTTGAGCAAAATCACGGACCCGCTTCAATAAGCGGTTAGCAATCCGCGGTGTGCCCCGCGAACGAAGCGCGATCTCTTCTGCTGCATCGCCAACAATCTCAATGCCTAAAAGATCCGCATTTCGAGAAACAATGTAACTCAGCTCATCTATGTTATAGAATTCCAGGCGACTGACCACTCCGAAACGATCACGCAGTGGCGCAGACAGTAGTCCTGCCCGGGTTGTGGCACCTATCAGTGTGAACGGCGGCAAATCCAATCGTACCGAACGGGCACTTGGCCCTTTGCCGATCATGATATCCAGCGCGAAATCCTCCATCGCAGGATACATAACCTCCTCGACCGTGCGGTGCAAACGGTGAATCTCATCAATGAAAAGCACGTCGCCTTCCTGCAGATTCGTCAGCAGAGCGGCAAGATCGCCTGGACGCTCTATCGCAGGGCCGGAAGTTGTTCGCAGGTTCACACCCAGCTCATTGGCGATAATATTAGCGAGCGTTGTTTTGCCCAGACCCGGAGGTCCGTACAGCAGCACATGATCCAGCGCTTCGCTTCTCATTTTGGCCGCTTCTATATATACTTTCAGGTTTTCTTTCACCTGAGTCTGGCCGATATATTCTCCCAGATAACGAGGACGCAAGCTTAGTTCTACCGCCTGCTCATCCATCATCAAATTCGCGGATATAATCCGGTCATCCATTTCCTATCGCTCCCTTTCTTTAGGATGTGTACGGCTTTACTTAGCTATATATAGCAGCCCTAGTGCTTTCTTCATCAGCACATCTACAGTTCCTGTCTCTGCTCCCTCTTTCTTCAACGCGAGCCACACGCGGTCCAATTCGCTTTCGGTATAACCCAGCCCCTTAAGCGCATCCCGCGCCTCTTGCCATGCCAATCCATCCGTTGCTTCCTCCGTTGGCACTGCAAACAATCCCGTTTGCATTGAAGCCATACTGAGTCCGTCCAGCTTGTCCTTCAAATCAAGGATCATACGCTGTGCCGTCTTTTTGCCAATGCCCGGTAATTTCGTTAAGAACGTTATATTCTCTTGATAAATCGCTGAAATCAACTGATCCGGTGTTCCACCTGTCAGGATTCCAAGCGCAACCCTAGGACCGATGCCAGATACCTCTATCAGCTTGCGGAACAATTTTTGTTCCTCACGAGTCGGGAACCCAAATAATAGCGTAGCGTCCTCACGTGTTTGGTAATGAATATAGATCGTTACAGGTCCTTCTACTTTAGCAAAAGCATAAGGATTCGGGCAGAATACCCGGTATCCTACTCCCTGCACATCCAACACCACATATTCCGACTCCAAATGAACGACGGGTCCTCTTAAGAAATCTATCATTTTCGCAATACCTCATTTAATTTAGAATTAAGACTGCTCGAATGGGCATGGCATACCGCTACCGCCAGCGCATCCGCCACATCATCGGGTTTCGGAATCGCCGATAGCTTCAGCAGCAGCTTCACCATTTCCTGGACCTGCCGTTTCTCAGCCTTACCATAACCCACAACAGCCTGCTTTACCATCATAGGTGTATATTCCGAGACGGGGAGACCCCGCTGTACTGCAGCTAATATAGTCACACCGCGGGCCTGCGCCACTGGCAATGCTGTAGTAACGTTGCGAGCGAAAAACAGCTTTTCTATCGCCACAGCATCGGGTTTATATTTATCAATGAGCTGACCCATGCCTTCATAGACATGCAGCAGTCGTTCTTCTTCAGGCGTATGAGCCTCAGTCTGAATACAACCATATTGGACGGGGGTCAGTTTATGTCCTTCCTTATCCACAAAGCCAAAGCCGACGATCGCCAGCCCCGGATCAATTCCCAAAATACGCAAACACGATCTCTCCTCTATAACAGGCAGATTATTCCACCGTTTTCATCCATTCCTCCGCCATGAAGCGAACATATGTATTCCTTCTAACCATTATAGCAAAAATCGCCCTTGCGGGAGAAAAAAAGTTTACTGTTTGCAGCGAAATGGCAACTTTAGGCCTACAGTTAAGACTCTTCCCCGTTTCATTTCACACAAAAAAGCTGCCCTCAGCCATTAATAATGACTTTAGGACAGCTTTATCAAAGCTATTGCTTGTTCTGCATGACATGCTCAGCAGCTTCGCGGGCATAATCACTGAAGGTAGACAGCACACTGTTGTACTCTTCAATATCCTGAACACGAATCCCCTCATGAAGCTCTTTCCAAATATTTTCCGGCAATGAGGATTTCAGGGAACCCATATCCATTTGAAAAAAAGTCTTCAGTACCTTCTCCTGAACTGGCGGACCTTTAAACAAGGTCAAATTCCCAAACGCATCTACACCAATGTAAGCTTCATTTTTTATCATTGTCGATAAATCATTCACTTTTTGTTCCAGCCACAAATCCCCTTCTGAACTAATCCAACCGCTCCATTCAGGGTGTTCATTGATTATAGTCTTCAGCTGAAGCGGGTTCTTTACGCCCGGCAACGTCTGAATCTCTTCTCCGGACACATAGGTTGTTTTTAAATGAACGGTTCTGCTGAGCCCACTTTGGGTGATGGTTTGCAGCAGTTGTTCATTATTTAAAGTGCCCTTCTCTTTTGCCTCATCACTGTCCTCGCCTACTTTAAAGACAGCTGCGGCCAGCTCACTATCGGCACTATCCGCCCAGCTAGAATTCGTCAGCAGTCCACTGATTTCCTCAGGTACCTGCATACTGCGCCAAGCCAGTACAGTAAAAGCTATACAAGCAGCTCCTACCCAAAGCGCCTTTTTCCAACGTCTCCATCGCCGCCAAAGTTGTTTTTTTAAGCGAAACGCGTTCACGTTAATCCCTTCATTCTGGTTTTTCCCTATTGTGACCTAAGAAGGGAGCATTTATGCGCTTTTCTGTGAATAATCGACATTTCTCCAAAAATACAAGGTTGACCTTGCAGTATAGTTCAAGATTTATGGTATAACCAATAGACTATTAGTTCTTAATGTGCTATGCCATTGGATTGGGCGTTTGGGATGGTGGCGATGTAGGCGTTCTGCGTTTGCGGGATGGGGAATGCGTTCTGGTGCTGGGAGTATGTGTTCTGCGTTTGCGCGTTGTGCGGAGTGGATCTAAAACTAATTAGGGAAAAACTCCCTGAAAGTAGGAGAAATTTGCTCTAAATGAACGAAACCAGGGAATTCCTCCCTAATAAATAGGCTGTTTTCCTTATTTCCGGGGAATCAGACATAAAATTAGGGAGTTTTTCCTCAATTATATGCCTGACGACCAGAATCCTAAGAATTTCAGGGAGAAATTCCCTAATCGCTCTATAAGTGTTTTACTTTTCGCTTCAATTGAAGCATAAGTTTATTCTTCACTTTTTGTTTCACCTAGGCCGCACTCGGTGTTCACTCAGTACTCTCTCGGTACGTCACTTGAAGCATCATTTGTCATCAAATGCAGCTTCAGCTTCAAGTGTTAATTCCCTTTACCTTTGTTCAGCCCTTTCTTCGTATTAAAGTCACATTTAAGCGTTAGGAACCACCGGCAGCTTCACATGGCTCGGATACTCACAATTATGGTAAACAGTCTGCAGCACAGTAATCGCTTCTGAATCTTCATACGGATTACTGCCTGTATTTGTATTAGGGAAAGCAACGAATTTACTGGACGAAGTAATCGAGAACCGAATTCGGTGCCCCACAGCAAATCTATGAGCAATATTCGGCATGAAAATATCATATTTCTCCACCTGCCCAGGAATCAGCAGCTCAGGCGCTTCCAATCCATGACGGTATTTAGCTCTGACAATATAATTGGATAACCGGATAGAGTCCCCTTGTTCATTCACGTCACTAAGCGTAACAACCCAATCCGTATCTTTGCCAGTGCTGGCAGCATAGATAACCGCAGACAATTCTCCGGCCACAGTCAGCTCATCCGTCAGAATATCACTAGTGTAGACAAGGATATCATTGCGCAGCTCGTATTTTCGCAAATTCTCAGGCTCTCGTTCACCGCTACCATTCATAGGATCATGAGGATTATAGATATAAGTATCTTCAGGAGAATGTTCCTCAGGCGCTGCAAGCAGTTGCCCATCCCCTTGTCCTGAATTCGCTCGCCCGCCGCTGGAAAGGTAGAAGGAAGAAGTTGTGGCATCAGCAGGTGTCCAATCCGCGGACGTTCTCCACTGATTTTCACCAACAACATAATAAGAGGCTCTAGGCTCCTGATCTATTCCATTTGGAATGCCTTTGAGGAAGCGGTCGAACCAGCGCAGCACAGAAACATCGTAATCATAGACTACGGCATCATTGCCGAAGCTCACGCCTTCGTAGTCTCTAGCTCTGTTCGGCCCGTGCTCCCAAGCGCCCAGACGGATTTTTCGATTTGGCACATCATGTTCTGTCAACATTCTCCATGTTTCCGATACGCCGGCGCTGTCGCCGTCATACCAGCCTGAGATAACATACATAGGCACCTGCACCTGATCACCGCGCTCGGTAAAAGTACAGTTTTTCCAGAAATCATCATACTCCGGATGCTGGCTCCACAGATCCCATGGACCTGATGTTTTGCCAATCATTTGCTGAGGGATCTCTTTAATCGGTCTTGCATCAACGGCTGCTTCCGGATTCACCGTAATGCCTCCAAAGATATCAAAATCCGTCCGAGTACCCACAGATTGAGCAAGAGTCCAAGAGAGCAATGGCCAAGAACAAAGGGTTCCCCCTTTGCGAACGGTATCAACAAATGGAGAGCCCACGTTCACTTCATCCACAACCGCCTTCAGATTCGGGTGCCCACTGGTGGCCGCCGCCACAACAACAAAACCTAGATAGGATGCGCCCCACATGCCGACGTTGCCATCCGACCATTCCTGAGCAATAATCCAGTCAATCGTATCATAACCGTCATCCCGTTCATTATAAAAAGGAATCAGTTCGCCTTCCGAATCTGCCCGACCTCTAACATCCTGCGATACTACTGCATAACCTTTATTGGCCCATCTCATAAAAATCTCTTTTTTTCCGTTGCGGTCATAACATGTTCTTACGAGAATTGTCGGCAGCTTAGTTCCCGGCTTAATGCCCTCTGGTAAAAAAACATCTGTCGCCAACTTCACCCCATCGCGCATCGGAATCAGATCAGTACCCAAATCGTTCACACCATATTCTGCCTTGGATAGAAGAGGATCGTCGTAGACCACTAACGGAGTCAGCTTCTCATAACCTGCTTTAACCATAAGCTCAATACCATACCGATTCGGCGTTAAAAAAGCGATAATTTCCCCGTCCAAAGTCACAATGTCCAGAGCCGTCTCTTTGCGCAGCGCCCATACTTGTGAGGTCAGTTCGCGGCCTTCAATCTGCGCCTGATACTGGATATGCTTTTGATAGATATCGCCATTACTCAGCACTACCTCGTCTTCTGCCCATTCTGCATTAGCATAAGCATCCAAATGTTTATGGATTTTTTGAAGCGGGAGTACGGTCTTGAACTGTCCATCCAGCACATTGTCCTGCATTTGCGTTCTTCTGCGCGGATCGACCTTAGCTAGCATGATCTGTTGCTCTGTAAAATGAATTTTGCCTGTATAAACACCAGAAAAGTAGACGTTAAATGTAGATGTGTGTAAGTAGGTTGTCATCTGTTTATCCCCTATCCGCAAATTTCTTCAAATACGCGCAGCCAGTTGCCGCCCATGATCTTAGCAATATCTGCATCCGCATAACCGCGGGCAACCAAACCTCTAGTAAAGTTAATAAAATAACTATATTTCTCAAGTCCAGCAACGGTTTCTGTAGAAGGACCGTCTCCTTTGGCGAATCCAAGCTTGGGTGCGATATGTTCTTTAAAATAAACCAATGACCAGAGCACATCGCTCATCGGCCAATCCGTTCCAATTCCGACATGATCCACGCCTACAAGCCGGATTACATATTCGATATGATCCAGCACATGGTCAATAGTTGTATGTTTAGGATCTTCATGAACAAACCAAGGCATAGCAAAAATACCAATAACTCCACCCGTCTTGGCTATCGCGATAATCTCCTCATCACTTTTACAGCGCATATGCGGATAGATCGCCTCTACACCCGTATGTGAAGCAATCACCGGAGTTGTGGAATAAGCGCAGGCATCTAACGTAGTCTGTTTCCCGCAATGCCCCGTATCTACAATGATCCCCAGCTTGTTCAAGCGTGCAATGAATCTTTTCCCAAAATTAGTGACCCCGGCGTTCGATTGTTCTGCGCAGCCCGCCCCAATCTGGTTCTGATTGTTGTAGGTCAATTGTATAATTCTTAATCCGAAGTTATAAAGTACATCTAATTGATCGAGATTCGTGCCCAGACCATCCGTTTCTTGTGCTGTGATAATGCCCGCTTTATAACCATTACGCTTGGCAGCACGTATGTCTTCGGCAGTTAAGACTTTGATTAACCAATCTGCAGAATCGAATTGCAGTTGCACCTCTGCCATGCTTGTAATGATGCTGTCTAAGGATTCCAAATGAAGTTCGCGGTTCCCTGCTGTAATTCCGGACTTGTACCACTCTTCCTTATACTCAGGGATCTCTCCGCTCGCAGATAGCTTTGTGATGATTTTTGCAGGCATACTGCTGTATACCATTGGCTCATCTTTATAAGGCTCACATAATTCTTTGATTCTGTCAGAGATAGAGTCTGGAATCGCGCTTGGAGATAAGGGGCCTTGAAACAGCAGATCGATAATAATGTTCTGTTCATGCAAGCGTTTAGCCCGCTCCTCCTCTTGCTCCGTCAACTTGAAATCATACAGACCTTCATAAGTGCTCATCGTGTAGTCGCTCCTTAGAATGCAATTTCAGTGCCTTTATGTAATCTAACAGCTTCATTATATATAAAATTAGCTGCTGCTAAATCCTCAATGGCCAGCCCTAATCCTTTAAAAAGAGTAATGTCAGCTGCGGACCTTCTGCCCTCGATAGTGCCACTGATCAGCTCACCAATCTCCCCGACAATATGATCTGCTGTAATTTTGCCTTCGTTCAGCGGGATTAAATAATCACCAGATTCATTCTGAGCGGATTCCAGCCGATCTACATATAACTTAGCTAATTGGACGGTCTCCGAATCCAGCTCACGGTCATTTGGTCTGCATGCGCCGACAGCATTGATATGTACACCCGGTTTCAGCCATTCTCCCTTGAGCACAGGTTCGGTGGATGCTGTCACGGTACAAATGATATCCGCTGCGCTGACTGCCGCTTGAACTGTCTCGGCAACAATGATCTGCACATCATATTTTTGGCTCATCTCCATTTGAAAATCCTGTGCCTTTGCGAGTGTCCTGCTCCATACTTTTACCTCACGGATGGGTCGAACCCGCAACATCGCTTCCAGATGACTTTTTGCTTGTTCCCCAGTTCCAAGAAGAGCAAGGATTTCGGCATCCTCTCTGGCCAGATATCGGGTTGCTGCTGCACTGACTGCCGCCGTACGAATGGCTGTAATCTTTTGTCCATCCACTATAGCTTTCAGAACACCCGTAGATGAATCGAATAGGGTAACAAGACCTTGATGAGAAGGCAGGCCTGAACCATGATTGCTGGGAAATACACTGATGATTTTGGCACCAGCTACCTCTTCATGCTGCAAATAACCCGGCATTAAGCCGAGCAGATTGCTCTTTTGTAAAGGAAGCACTTGTCTTAAGCTTTGTACCGCTTGTCCAGCGGAAAGAGCCTTCAAAACAGATTCCATAACGGAGATGCAAGATTCCATAGCTAACAGTTCGGCCACTTCATTTTGATTAATGACTAGCATAAGACGGACCTCCTTCTCCTCATCATGATTGCACGAACGCGAATATAAAATTTTCTTACTATCATAACTTATCCGGTTTAAATATTCATGTATAAAGCTGGAAGGCAAAATTTGTCCTGACCCGAGTTATTCTCTATACTTAATATAGTACGTATTATATTTTAAGGAGCTGACTATTGATTATGGCTAATAAAATAACTTTAGGAAAAACCAATCTGCAGGTTCTCCCGCTGGGTCTGGGTGCCAATGCTGTTGGCGGACATAATTTATTTCCGGGTTTAAATGATGAAATCGGCAGAAATATTGTGCGCAGCGCTCTGGATCATGGGATTAATTTTATTGATTCCGCCTTTATTTATGGACCAGGAAGATCCGAGGAACTGATTGGCGAAGTGCTGAAGGAAAGAGGCGACCGCGACAATGTGGTCATTGCTACTAAAGGCGCTCACGTGATTACCGGTGACAAGATTACACTCGACAACTCTCCAGCTTTTCTAAGACAGTCTGTAGAAGACAGCTTGAAACGCCTCCAGACCGATTATATTGATCTTTACTATATTCATTTCCCTGATGAAAGCACACCTAAGGACGAAGCTGTAGGTGAACTTAAGAAGCTGAAGGATGAAGGGAAGATTAGAGCCATCGGGGTGTCTAACTTCTCCATTGATCAGCTGAAAGAAGCCAACAAAGACGGTCATGTGGATGTTCTTCAATCCCACTACAATCTGCTGCATCGTGATGCGGAACAAGATTTGCTGCCTTATACGCAGGAGCATGGCATTTCTTTCGTGCCCTATTTCCCACTTGCGTCGGGTCTGCTGGGCGGCAAATATAAGCAAGGCGATACATTCAGCGACATTAGAAAAAATGACCCGCTATTTCAAGGGGAGACCTTTGCCAAGAATCTGGAGAAGGTGGACAAGGTTCGTCAGATTGCCAATGCTAAAGGTGTCGAAGTCGCACATGTCGTACTTGCCTGGTATTTGACCGTACCTTCCATCGATGCGCTTATTCCGGGCGCCAAACGTCCTGAGCAGATCGTTTCCAACTTAGAGACGCTGAAGGTGCAGCTGACACCAGAAGAGATCAAAACTATAGATTCCATATTTAAGGCGTAATCTAGCCTCATTAGATTAAGGGGTTGTCCCATTGCCACGAAATGGCTGCTGGGGCAGCCCCTTTTCTGCTTGGGTTCATCGGATGATTCGGGTTAGATAGTTCGATTGCCATGATTCGTAAGATTCGTCATTCGTTCGTTTTATTTCCTTCTTACGTTCGGTCGACCTATCACAGCTCCCCGCACAATGCCCCTATCGGACACAGTTGACCCTTAACGCAGCATTATTGCACATTTGGAATTCCAACGGACCTCATAGCCGCTATTGGCACGAAATACACCTAATATGAACCTTTTTCTAAGCAATAACGTCTCTGGGGTCCGAAACCCTGCTGAAAAGGCGATAAATTTGCATATAACGTCATCTGGGTCCGTAAGCGGCAGCGGATGGCAGTCGATCGTAGTGGAGAGCAGTCATTCTTCTCCAATATCCTAAATTCTTTGTATTAGTAAATATTGTTTGCTATACTTTCTCTGAAGTAACATTGGACTTTAATTTTATAAAAAGGGGAATTCCTTGATGATTATTCAACCTAAAACTCGCGGATTTATATGTACAACAGCCCATCCAGAGGGATGCGCCAAACAAATACAACAACAAATTGAATATGTAAAAGCACAAAAGAAAATTGAGGGACCTGCTAATGTACTAGTCATTGGCGCTTCTACCGGATACGGACTAGCTTCCAGAATTTCAGCCGCTTTTGGTGCGGGCTCCAACACCATTGGTGTTTTCTTTGATAAAGCTGCTGAAGGTCAACGTACAGCTTCTGCTGGCTGGTACAACTCTGCTGCTTTTGAACAACAAGCAGCGCAGCTTGGACTTAAATCTCACAGCATAGTTGGCGATGCCTTCTCCGATGCTATCAAAGAGAAGACCATTGAATTGATTAAAGCTGAATATGGCACAGTTGATTTAGTTGTCTATAGTGTCGCTTCACCACGCCGCACTCATCCGGTAACAGGAGAAACCTTCTCCTCCGTCATTAAACCGGTGGGAACCGCTTATTCGAACAAAACCTTGAACTTCCATACAGGTGAAGTATCCATGACCACTATTGAGCCTGCTTCAGAAGAGGAAGTACGTCAGACCATCGCAGTTATGGGCGGCGAAGACTGGAGAATGTGGATCGATCAGCTTCAAGCAGCTGGCGTGCTTGCCGAGGGAGCTACAACCGTTGCTTACTCCTACATCGGGCCTGAAATCACTCACCCTATCTATCGCGACGGAACGATTGGTCAAGCCAAACATGATCTGGAACAAACAGCGATCCAACTGAATGATCGCCTGTCCACTCAAGGTGGACGTGCTTTTGTTTCCGTGAACAAAGCTCTGGTAACCCAATCCAGCTCCGCGATTCCTGTAGTCCCTCTTTATATCTCTGCATTGTATGAAGTAATGAAGGAAAAAGGGCTGCACGAGAACTGTATTGAACAAATGTACCGTTTATTCTCTGAGCATCTTTACAGTGGGGGCGAAGCTACTGCTGACGGAGGCTGCTTGATCCGAATTGATGACTGGGAAATGCGTGAGGATGTTCAGACTGAGGTTATGAAACGTTGGGACGAGCTGACAACCAACAATGCAGGTGAGCTTGCTGATCTTGAAGGTTACCGCCAAGATTTCTTTAATCTGTTTGGTTTTAGAACAGAGGGTGTAGACTACGAAGCTGACATTGATCCTAATGTCGACATTCCAAATATGTATTAATAACTGATCTATAGACAAATGAGGTTATCTCTGAAGTAGTGAATTCTACTGACGAGATAACCTCTTTCTCTTTTAGATAGACATTGGCTTACCTCCCCTCTTTATGATATGGTTTGATTGAATACTGCATGTTCTACTAACATTCGAAGGAGTGAGTCACTTTTGGTTAAAAAAATTAGTGTAGCAAACGGCGCACTTGAGGTGTCACAAATTTCGCTTGGCTGTATGCGGATTGCTGATTTATCTGCAAAAGAAGCAGATACACATGTACATAGTGCCCTCGAGCTCGGAATAGACTTTTTTGACCACGCCGACATCTACGCAGCTGGCAAAGCCGAAGAAGTATTCGCAGGTGTACTGGAGAACAATCCGGGTATGCGTGATAAAATGATGATCCAAACCAAATGCGGAATCCGCAACGGTTTTTTTGATTTCTCCAAGGAACATATCCTGCAATCTGTGGAAGGCAGCCTTAAGCGCTTGAAAACAGACTATATCGACGTCCTACTGCTTCACCGTCCTGATACGCTATTCGAGCCAGAAGAAGTCGCTGAGGCTTTTGATATTCTGGAAAGCAAAGGTATGGTCAAACACTTTGGTGTCAGCAATCAGAACCCGTTGCAAATCGAGCTGCTTAAAAAAAGTGTAAAGCAACCGCTGCTGTTCAACCAGCTGCAATTGAGCATTATGGTCACTGGCATGATTGATACAGGTTTCAATGTGAATATGACTAACTCCGGTTCAGTTGTTCATGATGGCGGGATTTTGGAGTACAGTCGCCTGCATGACATGACCATTCAGCCTTGGTCGCCTTTCCAATATGGCTTCTTTGAAGGCGTATTCTTAGATAACGATAAGTTCCCTGAATTGAACGAGGTCATTAACCGCTTAGCAGCTGAAAAAGACGTAACCAATACAGCGATTGCCATCGCATGGATTCTCAGACATCCGGCAAATATGCAGCCTGTCGTTGGCACAACTAATACGCAGCGCTTGCGTGATATTGCCAAAGCTTCCGATATTACTCTCACTCGGCAAGAATGGTATGAAATCTACCGTGCTGCCGGCAATGTCCTTCCATAAACACCTAAAGCCACGAGGTACGTTATTAACGTACGCCGTGGCTTTTTTACCAGAGAGCGATTCAATCCTCACGTTCTAGTAAAACTAGATAGACAGCGTCAAGATATTCGTATACTCACAAAAAGAACACAAAAAATAATAACTACTACCGAAATACTTAAGATCATAGTGGTTCTTTTGCTATCCTTTTTCATAATCCATCCTTCCTCTCTATAGATGCACATCTCTCTTTTCAAAAGAAATTAAAGCAACGCTCAAGCAAACTCCTATGATTACAACAGGGATTAGGATCATACGAACACCCTCGTTTAGGGTATATATTTCATGTGAATTTACAGCAGAGAATTTAAAAATTTGCGTCGTTAGCGTATTTTCAGAAATCACTCTCAGATATACATACGAAGAGTCTTTCAGATAACCACTGAGCAGAAAATCGCCAAATACAAAAACAAACGTGGCAATAACAGCGGTAGCCGATTTTTTCATCAATACTCCTAACAACAGCACGACAGCGGAATAAGCTGCGAGATACAAAATATTGAATCCAATAGCCCCCATAGCAACGATAAACTTCCCCTCTAAGCTTTCATTTCCGATATGGGAACCCGTAACAAGCGCTGCCAGCATATACAATACATAAAAAAGACCAAAAAATTGAATTACCCACCATAATACAACTTTTAATTCGGTCAGATATTTTCCCAGTAAATATAATGACCTGCTCTGACCCGAAGCGATAATGGTTTGAACCGACCCATACTCAAATCCCTCGGTAGCAAAAAAACAAACGTAAATCGGGATGATAAAATACAGAAAAAAAGATAACTGAATGCTAGTGATTAAAGGCTCTAAAGGACTGTCTATATCAAATCCTACTTGTACCCCCATCCAAACCAGTAATAAGGCACTTCCAAACAGCAAAAGAAGACTTATCCCCTTGAACATGGGATCCTTGGTTACATAATAAGCTTCAGCCTTAAGAAAATTCCTCATTCGTTACCTCCAGCAATTAGATCCATATAATAGTTCTCAAGATTTGGAGCCGACAGGTTAATCCCTTCAATATGGATGCCCCGCTGTAGAAAAAAAGACATCAGTTCTTCCAGATTTGTACTCTCTTTAGGAATTTGAATTTCTCCAGCTTCGCTGATCGTAATGGTTTCTAGTTGGAGTTCACTTTTCAAAATCTGAAGTGTCGCTGCGGGATCAGCCGTTCGAATACAGATCTTTGTTTCCGCCGTATGTAAGAGTTCCTCCGCAGAAGCTTCTTTGATTAACCTTCCTTTATGAATAAAACCGTATTGGGTCGCAAGTAGCTGCAACTCACTTAAAATATGACTGGATATTAGTATAGTCACTCCTTGCTCTTTGGATAGCTTCTCCAGGATCTTTCGCACTTCTACAATGCCTGACGGATCAAGACCATTAATAGGCTCGTCCAATACCAGAAATTTGGGATCGTTAAGTAGAGCAATAGCCAGACCTAAACGTTGTTTCATCCCAAGGGAGTATTCTGAGGTTAGCTTAGAACCGGCATCTGCCAGAGAAACTGCCTGCAATACTTCCGCAATTCTGCTCTTATCCTTAATCCCAAACGCACGGCAATAAAACGTAAGATTTTGCTTCGCATTTAGATTAGGATAAAGCGCTGGCCTTTCAATTAGAAATCCAACCTTTCGCCTCGCCTCGTGAACAGCTTTTGTGTCCTTTTTTTCAAAAAGAGAGATTTCGCCATGTGTCGGATGTACCAATCCGCCTATTATCTTCATTAATGTAGTTTTACCTGCCCCATTTTCGCCAACAAACCCATAAATATCTCCTGCCCCAATCGTCATATAGACATCCTGAAGCGCAAAAGACTCTCCGTATTGTTTGCTTAAACCTCTGGCCTCAAAGATCGTTTGAGTCAAATCAAACACTCCTCTTTTCACTTTTCCACATCCTAACATGTTGTCATGGACACTACATTCAAACTGTAATAATCAAGTTAGTTAATGTAATTATTAAGAAGGATTTGTATAATGTGACTTATATGGTCGACAAATTCCCGGATATTTTGGACAATTCTTGTCGAAAGGAATGATAAAGTGATACGTATTGCTGTCTGTGATGATGACTTTCCCACTACTGAATTAATAGAGAGACTTATTCTGGAGACTCAAAGGAATTTCACAAGGAAAATAGAGGTGTCGATCTTTTATTCCGGAGAAAGCTTCACTAAGGCCATTCAAGAGGCCTGCGCGTTTGAAATTATTTTTATGGACATTGAAATGGCGGATATGGATGGAATAAAAGCTGGGTATGTACTGCGGGGAAATGATGAAAATGATCTAGTGCAGCTTATCTATGTCTCTAGTCATGATGAATATCATCTGCAACTCTTCGATGTTCAGCCCTCGGGATTTATCAAGAAACCTATCGATTCAGAGATATTTAAGCAAAAACTGATTTCTACGATTGAAAAAGTAATTCGCAAGCTGCAGCAAGGCAAAAAAAACTTCTTATCACTACAGCAAAAAGGAAAAGAAATTCTAATCCCCTATCGAAATATCATCTATCTGGAAAGCAACCGGCGGAGAATTATTCTTTATTCCTGCAACGATCAACTCGACTACTACAGTACACTAAACGAGGAAGAGCAGAAGCTTCCTGTGAGCGATTTTGTCCGAATCCATCAATCCTACATCGTTAACTTTTACTTTATTAAAGAAATCAGTAACCAGGGAGTAATTCTCCTAAATGGTGAAGCCTTACCCATTAGTGCAAAATATAGTGCCGATTTTAAGAAAAAATATCTGAAATTCAGGGGGAGTCTTGTTGGATAATATCTTTCTGGAGGAGTTATTCTATCTAGTAACGCTTCCACTTTTACCTATCATCATTCATTACTTCTACAGCCATTGTTTCGTTAGCCGACTTACCACCAAAGCCAATCTTGTTATCTTGTACTCTCTATATTTCCTCTGTATTGTCTTTCTGCACTATAGCTCACTGCCAGGCTCAATCCTACTCACACTCAATATTGGCCTGATTGCTCTCTTATCTTTTTTTTACAATGGAAATATCAAATGGCGGATCGTTGCCGCTCTTTTTCTGGTTGCGCTTATTACGCTTAGTGAGTTATCACTGCCCCTATTTTACTCGACAAAGGGATATATTCTGAACCAGTTTCTTTCCAAGCTGCTGATGTTTATATTAGCTTTTGTATCCGTGCGCGTAGCTAAAGCCTTTGGAAATGGCGGGTTATCTAAATGGTATTGGGTTCTATTATTTATTTGCCCTTCTATAAGCACACTAGGGATCTACAGCTTCGCATCCAGCCTTTATATGCAGTCCTTCCCTACCCTTGTTCCAATCCTATCCACAGGACTACTCATTATAAATTTATTGATATTTATCTTATGCGACCGTATGTTAGTTATCCAATCTGCACAGAACCAAAGTTACTTACTTGAGCAACAAAATGCTTACTATGTAAATCAATATCTTTTGACAAAAGAAATACAGGAAGAATCTTTTAAGTTCCAGCATGATATTAAAAATATTCTCATAGGTTTACGCGCAAAGGTACAATCCGGTGAAGATGCCAATCTGAATGAGTTGGACAACTTACTGGGGCAAATAGACAATCCAATAGGCGTCAGCAATAGCGGGAATACGATTATTGATTCCATTATCAACTACAAGCAGCAGGTCGCTGAGAAGCATCAGATCCCCTTCAAGTTAGACTTGAACATCCCTGTACAGCTGACGCTCGACACCACAGTTATCAGTGTGATTTTAGGAAATGCACTGGACAATGCCATTGAAGCTTGTTGCGATAAAAGAAATGAAGAGTGCTATATCACCATACATATGCATTATCTTAATGAAAGCTTGTTCATCCGGATTCAGAATCCTTATGTGAATGAAATTCATACGAATCGTTTTGGCGACATCTGCTCCACAAAAACTAATAAATCCGGTCATGGTATAGGCTTAAAAAGTATCCAGAAGGTCGTTGAGGATAGTAATGGCTTAGTAGATATTTCATATAACAATAATCTATTTCAAGTCGAAATTGTTCTTTTTATGGTCCCCTGTAAAAAAAGGATTTAGAAGCTTATCATAAGCTTCATCATAAACCCAAGTGATTCCTTCATCTTTACTGGTAAGATATATAGTTCCTGCCACACCGGTATCTTGATCAATTAACGAGATAGGGAACAGTCCTTCCTTTCTATTAAAGATAGGAGAAAGGGGATTTTTTTATATTTATCAAACTTTTCTGGAATTTAATAAGCTCTGAAAATGAAAAAGGTCTATAAAATCGCTTATTAAGCAATCTTATAGACCTTTTTAGTATACGGTGAGAGGCTCGAACCTATCGATATTTATTTTGAACGCATCAATAGATATAGGAAGTAAGGCACACTCAGCATTGTTACAATAATTCCTGCGGGAATATCTGACTTAAAGCTGACCGTTCGAGCAATCGTATCCGCTACAAGCAGCAATAGCGCACCAATAAGCGCTGAAGTAGGTAGAAGCACTTTGTAGTCATGACCTACCAGCTTGCGAGCCACATGCGGACTAATCAATCCAATAAAGAAGATCGAGCCCCCGAGCGCTACACAGCCAGAAGCTATGCCTACAGCCGCAATCGCCAAGCGCAAAAATTTCTTCTTTACAGCGACTCCTAATCCTATCGAAATTTCGTTGCCTAGCACCAAGACGTTCAATGTCCTGAAACTAGAAAGAATATATGCGAATAGCAGCAATACCCAAGGTGCCAACAAGCTGATATAAGACCACTTGTCACCCCATAAATATCCTGCTTGCCAACGCTGCGCAAACTCATACTTCTGGTCATCAAGCTTTAAAGTCAGGAATAGCGATAGCGCACTAAACCCCATATTGATCGCAACACCAGTCAAGACAAGTCGTGTAGAAGAAATCATACGACGTTTTCTATAGGCTAGAACATAGATCAGAGTTGCTGCCAGCAGACCACCTAAGAATGCCATAGACGGCAGTAATAATGTTATAGCGGCGCCTTGAATGCTTACCGTTGAGATAATCAGCAACACCATAAGACCTGAACCTGAGCTAATACCAAGCATGCCGGGATCAGCCAGATCATTGCGCAGCAAAGCCTGCATAACTGCACCTGCCAGTGCCATCCCAAATCCAACAAGTATCGCTAATACGATCCGAGGAAGACGAAACTTATAAACAACGAGATTATGCTCCTCTGGACCTTGTCCAAGCAATACTTGAAATACTTCAAGTGGATTGAGGGACACCTTTCCCATATTAAGACTAAGAATAGCTCCTGCAATAAGCAGTATTAAAAGAGATAGAATCCATATTGTAGCCTTATGCGATTTAACAACATTCATTTGAAGGCTCTCCTCTCTTTGCTCGCAATTAGCAAGAAGAAAGGAACACCAATCATTGCAAAAATAATGCCCAGTGCTGTCTCTGCCGGACGATTAATCAGCCTTCCTGCGATATCCGCTACAACCATAAGTGCGCCGCCGTAAATGGCTGATGCCGGAATAATATAACGATAATCTACCCCTACAAAAAAACGCATAATATGCGGAATAATCAACCCTACAAAGCCGATTGGCCCTACAAGTGCAACAGCTACACCCGCTAGTAAAAGGACCGCAAGCGTAGCTAGCATCTTAACGAGAACGATCCGTTGCCCGAAGCCTTTCGCAATCTCTTCCCCCAAGTTTAAAACAGTGATAGAGCGTGCAATGAATAGTGACAAAGCCAGTCCACCTAAGAACCAAGGTATAACTAGCCTAATTTCCACCCATGTTGCTCCAGCCACACTACCCGAAGTCCAATAAGCAAGGGCACGACCAATTCCATAGTTTAATGAGATAAATGACCCCACAGCTCCAAATAGCATTGTAATTGATATTCCAGCTAGCACCAGTCGTTGAGGTGTCATTCCTGAACGATTCAATGAAGCGGCAAGATACGTTAATCCTGCTCCAAGTCCTGCGCCAATAAAGCTAACCAGCAAGGTTGTTGTCTGCAGTTGCCCTGGAAGAAAAACCAGTGTAACGGCCATTGCAAGAGCTGCTCCTGCATTTACTCCCATTAATCCGGAATCTGCTAAGGGATTTCGCGTATAGCCCTGCATAACCGCTCCTGCTACCGCGAGACACATACCTGCAATAATATCAGCTGCTGTACGCGGAATTCGAAGGGCATGAATAATCTGATGTTCGGTCAGTTCAGGATCAAAATTAAAAATCGCTGTCCATGCCATTTTCAGGCTCATGGAAGCAGAGCCAAATGAGATAGAAGCTGCTACTGAAAGTAGCAGCAGCAGTATCCCTAGGAGTAGAAACAGACCGAAATACGATTTCCCTCTTAAATCAGGGATAACGGTTGTTCTATCATCTAGCTTTCTATTTTTTTTCATACGCTGACACTAGCTTCTCAACTACAAAATCTAGCTGCTTATCAAGAGAGTAGATATCGGAATAATATGAAAAATCAAACCCGATTTCGATCAATCTACCTTCTTTGATTGCTGGAATGCTGTTCCAAATTGGATTGTCTGACAAATCATCAGCCCCATCCCATACAGAGCGGAACACGAAGTCTCCTATATACTCAGGTAACACCTCTAAGGAAACAAACCCTCCAGTAGCCTTCTCTCTGCCATCAATCTTTTTCTGAAGAATCTCTGGTGCTTTTAGCCCTAAATATTCATAAATGATCTGAGAGCCCCTTCCATAAAGCTTGCTATCGATCACCGCCATCTCTTTTTTGCCGCCTTCGATAATGGTTACTGTCTTATCCAAAATTCCAAGTTCATCAAGCTGCTGCTTGCTCTTCTCCAACTTCTCGTGGAAATTATCTAATAGAGCTTGTGCCTCCTGCTCCTTGCCAAATACCTCGCCAATCTTCATTACACGTTCATCCGTCGCCATTTTTTCATAAGGAATTGGAACGGTCGGTGCAATATCCTTAAGGATTTCGTAAGTTTCTTCAGAAGCAGCTATGATCAAGTCCGGCTTTACTGCCATAATAGCCTCTGGATTAGGCTCATACCATGAACCTAGATCTTCAATCCCCCCCAAGCTCTTCTGCAAAGGCCGCTCCTTCAAAGACACTCGAAGTCCCTACTGGCTTAATGCCAAGGCCACAAGATCCCCTTGAAGGTATAACACGACAACCCTCTTTGGATTAGCTGGAACAACAATATCTCCCTTTATTGTAGAGATAGTTCTTGTCTGAGCATCCTTATTGGCATTGTCAGCTGCAGTTGAATTATTTGCTGGTGATGATGATGTAACTTCAGAAGCTTTGGATCCATTAGAATTTGTGACATTAGAACCAACACTTGCAGATCCACATGCACTTAATAGCAAGGTAAAGCTAAGCAGCATCGCTACAATAAAACTTGACGTCTTTGTTAATCTCATAGGTGAAGACCCTCCGGTTATTTCATTATGGTAATAGTAATGATAATGATTATCATACTCAATAACATTATATCGGGAGGATATGTGCTCGCCAATGGAGAATTTGGCGGTGGTAAATGGACGATTGTCCGATGAGCTCACCTGCCTGCTTTCCTTGCGGAACCGGATGGGAGATTGACCATTGTATTTACTGCACATGCGACTGAAGTAATATACATCGTTATATCCAACTTCTTCTGCAATATCGCGAAGTGGAGCATCGGTACATCATAATAGCTCTTCTGCATGTTTAAGCCGGAATCGTATCAAATATTCAATCAAGCTAAACCCTGTCTCCCCTTTAAAGCGGGTTGATAAATGACGAGGGCTGTAATTAAATTGCTCCGCTATAGATTCTAGTGATAAATTATGACGATAATGCTCCTCAATATAACGGACAACCTGCCCAATGACATCCGGTTGCCTGAGGTTAATTCCATCCTTTGTAAACTGCTTTAATAATTCATGTATAAACTGATAGAACAAGCCTTTAACTTGAATTCTTTCCAATTGGCTTCCTTGTGCCCAAAGTTGTTCCATTGCCATTAGTTGATAGTGCAGTGGTAATGGCTCCAAAGACTCGAAGCTATACTGCATCCGAAATGGATTGCTGCGTTCTAAAAGTCTTGCTAAATCCTTTCTTCCTGGCAAGGAGGCTCTATAGAATAATAAATAGTATTCAAACAACTTCCCTGTCTCTATACTTAGTCTCATGCCCTTGCCACCATGCACAATAAAGTGACGGTCTGCGTCGTAATCTATGCCGTTGAGATTCAAGCTGGCCGTACCCCGCACACAGTAGATAAATCCACATGCTGGTAATACATAGCCTTGCAGCTTGTCCCCAGGCTTCATCACAGCATGTCGAATATCAAGTACTTTAACAGCGGCATAATTCCATGCGAAAATATGATCTTCCAGCCTCATCTTTGCAATACACTCCGATCTGCTCCACAATCTATTTGAATTAATTATATTTCACAATAAATGATAATGATTATCAATTAGTATTAGGTAGTTCCTCTATTTTGTCAATCGCTGTTTAGTATCATGATTGCTTATAGCTTTCGAAATGGAGCTTCCTCAGGAATGCCTCTATCTCATTCACATATCCGCTTACATTAATCTTCCTCAGTACAACTAAGTACAATTTCTTATTCACACTTGAAGGATGTATCAAAAGTTTTCCGGCACAGGCATGAACGGAATTGTAAAAAAACAAACAAAAAAGTTCATCAGATATAGTATCTAATGAACTTTGAGTTGATTTAGTTGGTACCGGTGAGAGGACTCGAACCTCCACGGTTTCCCTCTCGATTTTGAGTCGCTCATGCTATCGGGAAGATAGCAGAAACTAAGTCAAAGAAAAGGAATCTAAAGCCCGCGAAAATCCTTGTAAGATCAAGTTTTTTGCGGGTTCTTTCGTTAGATTTAAACGCCGCAAGGCTTCCGAGAATCTTCTCAAATAGTAGTCGCTTTTGCACAAATGAGAGAACTCGGAGAGAACTATAACAGATCAGCCCGCTCCCTATCATTGACAGATAATATCGAAGCTTTGGCTTCAGGGAGGGGAATTGATATGAGAAAAACAACATTAAACACTATCGCTAATCAAAAAGGCAGTACAGGTAAAACCACCACCGCTTATAACCTGGCTTACGCCTTATATAATGAAGGAAAAAAGATATTACTGATTGATTTTGATCCTCAAGGGAATCTAACGATGTACTTTGGTATCGAACAACCTGATAAACTCCCTTACTCTATGTTCAACATCAAGAACGCGATGATGACGGACGAACCGCTTCCATCGCCCGATGAGTGCATTCATTCTCAAGGTAACATTGACCTGATTCCTAGCAACACTTGGCTTACTCAATATCAATGCTTTGGTAGCACTCAACTGCTCAGATCATTGTGAAGGTAAAGAAGCGAATCAATCCACATATTCGCATTGAGGGCGACTTGATGACCAGGTGCGACACCCGTACCAATTTATATAATGAAACCATTCGTCTAGTGAAAGTGTGGTGTATCATAGAAGTCAGTCGTCCGGCAAGTTTATTTTGATCAATGAAAATGGACTCTAGACTCCAAAGCGAGGAAAACTGTCGGCCTGTCTTTTACGTTATTCAAAAATAATTAAGTCATCTATCTCCCCTAACGCAAAATACAAGAATCCTTTGAATTTATCAATCGTAACATTCCGTAAAATATCAGCAAAATCTTCATAATCTTTTATTACTTGAAAATTATTAAAGTAAACTTTATTCAATATCTCTGCTTCGCATTCACTTCGACTTATTGGACTAAATCTATTACTGTATACATTTATCCTTAACTCCTCTTTTAACTCGTGGAAATTTACACTTTCAAGCATGAAATTTATTATCTGTTCCACATCTATGGTTATCTTATTTGGAGTCTCGTAAATATCATTGCTGCTCGTTAATTCAAATATATAGTAAATTCTAGTAGAGTCCTCATTACTAAAAAATATAATTTCAAATTTACAGTTATTTTTGACACCATAAGCTTTATCTAATAATTTGCAAATACTTATCAAGTACAATTCATTGAGAATCGTTTGTTCTTTGTTAAAAATCTTAGAAAAATAAGTACTAGAAAGTGCAACTTTTTTATCACTATTACAAAATAATTTAAATATTTGTACATCTATATATAAATTAGATGCTATCCGTTCCAGTTCTTTGTCATGGAATTCTTGCTTTTCCACACAACCTCTTCGCTTTGTTTTTTGAGGCAAGTCAGAAATAACAAACTCATTTTTTTCATGATTAAAAATGAAATATCTTAAATTTCCTGCTACATAAATACTACTTAAAGTCTCAAATAATTGGTCAACGTTCAAACTTTTTACGTCCTCAAGTAGGCCTATTGGTCGAGAAACAATATCTTTATTTAAAAAATGAATCATTACATTGATCTTTGCCACCTCATTGTGTTTCGATAGTATTTCTTCCTCGACCTCTCTAATGGCCATTAACATTAAGTCATAATATTCATTTTTATTATCTAATATCCTCCCCACATAGTTTTCAAATTCAAAGATAAGGTTTAAACCTACTTGGTACTTCGCATTGCTCCAACTATATAAGCAATAGCAGTAACTTGTTTGTCCTCTCAAATTACTTTCTTTCTCTGTGAAAAAATCTTTGAGCATCGCCAGTATAACAAAGTGCTCTAGAACGTGAGCTAAACCGTTGTTGCTAATACCATCTTTTTCTGATCCAGCTTCGCATAAAATAAAAAATGAATACATCATCTACCTTCTTTCCGAACTTCACTTCATTTTTTTATCCTTGATGTGTTTTAACTTTATGCGTAATGCTCAATCTAAGAAGTAAACCTCATTTTATTAATCCATCTTGGCAAAAATAGTAGGAGTATAAATAAAACTGCAACAGTAATGGAAGGAACGGCAATAATTCTAGAAATACCTCCATAGGGTTCAAAACTTGTGTAATAGCTATTGAACTTGGCTATCTGCATGGGCAGAAAATTGCCCACATAATGTTTCAGAAAGAATACCTCGCTCATCTGAATGGCGTAAGATATGGCTATGGTGAATAGTAACAGGGCGTAGCCAGTATAAATCTGTGTGACTAATACGCTGATCAATAAAGTAATCCCTGTCATCAGTGAGATTGCCACATATCCAATAACCAGGTTGATTAAAAACTGCTCGAAATAATTCACCGCAACCATTGATAAAAAAAATTGTGGACTACTTTGTATAGGCAAATCCGCTCCTTGTAAACCGTACATAAAGAATATAGGCGTAATGTAAATCGCTACCGCCGTCAGATAAAGCAATAAAGAGAGCTGGAAGGCGTTGATAATCCGTATCCTACTCAGCTTACGTTTTCCAAACCTCGTGGATTTGACCAGTCCGTCCACGCCCAAGGTCTCGTCTTCATTAAAAATTGGGACCAGTAGAATGGAAATGAGAACCAGGACAATAAAAACACACTGGCTCATCCCTGAGTTAACGTTCTTCCATCCCTCGGCATAACCCATCCGGATAGGTTCGGAGAGAGAAGCCGCTGCAAAATTCCCGTTGCTGATTCCTTCCCTAGAACTCCCCGCTTCCTTCTGTGCACTTTTGATGATGTCTGCCCTGTCCTGATAAAATTGTTCTGCTGAGACATCCCGTATTCCAGTCCAGTTCCAGCCATACACTTGGATAAGCATATCCAAGGCTGGCAAATCTGCAACATCCGCTTTATTCCTGTCTTCTGGTAGGCTAAGTTCTCTGTATTTTTCCAAAATTTTATTAATCTCAACTTCATCCAATACCTCCGGTTGATAGAAATACCGGTATTCCGTCCCATCTGTTACCTCATATCTTGCCTGATTTAAATAACCTGTTTTGATGGTGTCTAAGTTGTAAAAGGTAAGTATCAGAAACAATGCCAACAAAAAACCGAATATGTTTATGTTTAGGATTTTACTTCTGTTTACTTTTGATAAATAGCTCATGATTTCACCTACCTTCCTCTACTGTAAATAATATCTTCTCATCCATATAGAGATACCGATTCGAGATAAGAGAATGTACACAGTACCCAGAAACAGGGCGACAAAAACATAAGGAAATACAGTATTACCCACAAAATATAATTTCTCTATGCCTATAAGATTATTGATAAAGTTCTGAGGCATGAAGACCATCACTTTTTCAGTCAGCGCCCCCCTCCCCATCTGATAAGTATTTACGAGATAAAAATAAATCAGTGAAAGTGCTAATACCAGTTTCCCTCTTTTAAAAACCACGGACAAAAACAGGATAAGATGCGTCACGACAAGTGTGGAAAAGTATCCCATGGAAATATAGAGTAACCCCTCTTGAAGCTGATTCATAGAATAAAATGTAACTGTTCCGATTTGAACCGAAGAGTCCCAGCCGTGCAGCGTATACACTGCGGTAATAAACAGCAGTATGATCGCAATATACACAAAATAGGCTATCGTAGAAAACACACAAGCGGCACCAAGCTTGTAGCTGAGCAGCCTCCTCCTGCTCTCCTTGGTGGATAAGGTCACCTTGTCAATTCCTTTGCTGCTGTTTTTGGAGAATCCCTCGCATAGGATAAAGGCCAAGAACATAAAGAAAAGGTAGATCGTATTTAATAAACCTATTTTCAGGTACTCCCAGCCACTATCGTATTTGAATAAAAATGGGGTGGGTACTTTTTGCATTTTCTGGGATATGATTTCGATTTGTTTCTCTGTATAAGGAAATAGATTTTGTTCAGTGGATAAATATTCGGTAAAACTGCCCTTCCAATCTACATAAAAATTGGAGAGTTGCTCATCCGTTAAATTTAAGCTGTTATCGAGAACACGGTACTTTATATATGGAAAGTTCAGTTCCCAGTTCAGCGCATCGTGAGGAAAAGTTAATCTTTTTCCCAACTTGCGATCTGTATCTACTTCGCCTTCAATATAAGGTTTGTCCACGCTGTTTTCGTAGTTTTGTTTCATTTGTAATAAATAATCCGTCGTCATCGTGCCCTCAACCGTGCGCTCCCTTAAAATTTTCCAGCCTCCAAGACCGCTATGTATGGTTCCCTCATCATCCAAGACATCTATACTCTTGGCGGTTTGAATCCAGGGGATCAGAATAATAGTGAGAAAGAGTAGGCTGATAATTACTGTATTTTTATTTAATATTTTTTTCAGTTCTAATGGAATGAAATTACGCATGGCTCCCACTCCCTAAGTAGATGTAGTAATCTTCCAGCGTGGGCTCGCATACGATTGCGCCTGATTCCTTTTCTCCCAAGTAACGGACATTAACAACGTTTTCTTCCTGCCGGATCCGTACGATCAGGTGCTCCTTTTTAAAGGAGGCCAGTCGCTCTCTGTCCATCTCCTCAGTAAATACTTTTCCTTTAATCCCGGATAACATCTTTTGCACATTACCTTGCTCTTTAATTTTCCCCTGATTTAGGATGATCACATTGGTGGTAATTGCTTCGATATCCGAAATAATGTGGGTAGAAAACAAGATGATCTTGTCCTGTCCCATTTCGCTTATGATATTTGAAAAACGGATTCGCTCATGGGGGTCAAGCCCAGCGGTGGGCTCGTCAAAAATTAATATCTTCGGATCGTTAATAATGGCTTGGGCAATGCCCACCCGCCTTTTCATCCCTCCGGAAAAGGTTTTGACCTTTTTATTAGCAACATTCTCCAGGTTGACAAACTGTAATACCTCTGGAACTTTGTGCTTCAGTTCTTTTTTTGACAACCCCTTCAGTGCTCCCATATATTCCAGATATTCTGTTGCTGTAAACGCGGAATAAACCTCGAAGTCCTGGGGAATATATCCCACAAGATTCCGGTAGTCGTCGTTCATATGGAAGATATCCTTGCCGTTAAAGGTAACCTTACCACTAGTTTGATGGTCAATTGCCACAAGAATTCTCATCAAGGTGCTTTTCCCTGCCCCATTATCTCCCAAAAGCCCATACACACCTTCAGGCAATGTAAAATTTAGTTCACTGATTGCCCGTTTCATTCCAAATGTTCTTGTTAAATTCTCCGCTTTAATTTCCATCGCTAATTTCCTCTCTCAATTGATATACGTCTCCTTCCGAGAGAACTTGCCATTCTTCTCCCGTAGACTTTCTACCTAACAGGAGGTTGGTATATTCTCCGTCCAGCTTTTTCACTTCCCATGCGAACAAATTTTCATTTTCGAATCCTGCTATGATACCTGTTTTTTCTTCCTTGTATAGAATATTTTGGATTCTCGGATCATCAGTGTTTCCCCTAGTGCCATTGTCCGCTGGTTCGGGAAACCGATCTGAATTTTCTCTCATGTATGCATCAACTGTTTTGTAGATGCCTGTTATATCCTCGATAGAAAGAGATGGAACTTCTATTGTTGGCCTAATTGAAGACTCTTTTCTTCCTTGCTCCCGATAAGTTCTTTCATTTTTTTTCCTCCCTTCATCAAGACGTTTGTCCAAAGCAATATCCTCAAAAGTCCTTTTATCATCTAGCGTTGCATCCTTTGGAGATTCCTCATTGCCCGGATTCTTATTCTCTGACTTTACATCCTTCGGATTATTATCTAAGGTAATTAAATCCTCTGAGATGGTTTTATCATCCTGTATGCTTGCATATTCTGAGTAGCTGCTTTGATTTTGGAAGTAGAGGCTTCCTCCAATCAAAATGGTTATAGTTAATACAAACATTAAGATTTTTTTCACTAAGACACCTCCATTTTTAATATGTAATTCTACATTTTATCGTTTATTTCAACTGACTTAATTTTCCGTATAAATTTAAAGTATCCCTAATCTGAGCCTGATCTGGATGACTAATGTCCTTTAATGGCGCCCCCATGACGATGATTATATACTCACGGTTATTCACTAACCCAAGTGTTGCCCAACATTGTCCAGCAGCAGATGTAGTTCCCGATTTACCTCCAATAATTTTGAAGCCGATTTGCTGATCTTCATTAAGGTACTTCAGTACCGTCGATTCTAACTGAATCCCTTCTGGATGGTCTGTTGTTGATGTCGTCAGGTATGTCTCTTGAGTAAACATCTTTTTAAAATCCTCGTTCGCTAATGCATAATCCAAAAGCTTTCCCACGTCTGAAGCGGTTGTATACTGATTGTCATCATGAAGGCCCTCAGGACTAGTGAAATGTGTACCATTTAAGCTGAATTCAGCGGCTTTATCATTCATCATCAAAACAAAATTTTCCACACTTCCCGCAACATGGACAGCTAAAGTGTTTGCCGCTTCACCACCAGAAGTGAGAAGCGTCCCATATAACAAGTCTTGGTAGGTAACCTCCTCATCTTCGCGAAATCCGGCCATAGAAGAGTTACTTGCAAGAAGCTCACCGAACGTTCTCCGGTCTACCGGCGCGATTACAGATAAGTCATCAACATGCTCAAGGGTGACAATTGCGGTCATAATTTTTGTCAGTGAAGCAGGATAAACCTTGGCTCCCGCACTTTCTTCGTAAATGGCTTGATCAGACTCTCTGTCATAGACATAAATATATGGACTGGCATAAGTGTTCTGTCCAAAGAATGGCAAGACCTTTTGTGAATCTAAATTCAGTTTACTTGCTGTTCCTATTAGCACTCCGAGAAGAACAATTGTGAATACTGATATTCTTACTAACTTGGGTTTCCTGTTCTTTAGCTTGCTACGTTCACCTTTCTCCATTTCCATTTTCTCCCTATTCTTCTTGGTACAAAGTATAGATTCAATACCTTAAAAATCTAGGTGTGTAGATCTTAAATTTTTCTTAAATAAATGGTTTGTGCTTTACTATTCTTCTCTACTTCATTAGTATCCAGCCGTACACGAACTTCAACCGAGCGTTATATATAAAATGTTTCAAATAAATAGTGACATCAAAAAAATATCATCTAAATATTTTACTGCAATGTTGGTATTGCCTAACGTTGATTCTTTCTTTGTAAATCACTCATATATCCCTTAATATGCTCCAATAACAAACCAGTAAATTTTAAGAATAAAAAAATATGATGTCACTATTTTAAGATTGATATATTGCAATTTAGCAATTATAATAAACACAACCTACTATATGAAAGGTGAATGAAATGAAAAAACTGCCTAGAATCAGTCAAAAAGAACAAGATGTGTTATTGGTTTTTTGGCGAGATGGCGGAAATTTAACCGCATCAGCCATCGCAGATAAAGGGGATGGATTGGGTATTAATACCGTTCAAGCAGCGGTTCGGAATTTATTGAAAAAGGAATATATTGAAATTTCTGACATTGTATATAGTGGCACCGTACTAACAAGAAGTTATAAGCCTGTTATAAGTGCAGAACAATATGCTGCATATCAGTTGCAAATTTTAAAAATAAATGCTAAGAATTTTTCAGTATCGAACTTTGTAGAACATTTTAAAGAAAATAATGAGTTAGATTGTTTAAAAGAATTGAAGTAGTTATATAAATCCAAGTTTAATCTCACCGTAGTTAAAGATAAAATTCATATAGGACGAGTATGAAAACTGAAAAATTAAGTATGTCAAGCATTTTGTTGATATATTATATAGACATCTGTTTATTCCTTCTTCGAGAATTACAACAATACAGGAGTATCAGATGTTTTTCCATTTTCACCTTTTGGACACTTTGTCAAGCACTGATTACTGCTTTGAGCTCTTTATATTATTTCAACAACTCACCTGCAAGAGCAGGCTCTTTAATGAATCCTTTATAGTTGTCTGCTTGAATGTCATACAGCTCCGCATATATTTTATTATTGCTAATCAGAAAATCATGATCACCCACAGCGTCTACTTTTCCTTCGTGTATTACAATTATTTGATCAATATTTTTTATATTAGTGAATCTATGAGTAATAATTATATTAATCCTCTCTGTTTTTTTATTTACCATATTTTCAAAGACTTCACTTTCTGTCTTAGCATCTAAAGCTGCTGTTGGTTCATCAAATACCATAACGTCTGCTTCCCGGACGAAACTTCTTGAGATAGCAAGTCTTTGCCATTGTCCTGTTGAAATATCCTCACTATTTTCCCATCCAATCAATAAATTTGTATCAAATTTCCTATTTAATTCATTAATAAAATCATGTGCTTGACCTAAGACGGAAGCTTCTATTATAACTGGCATATTGTTAATATTATCAACCATTGAAATTCCAATATTTTCTCTTATTGTAAGCGGAAACTTCACAAAATCCTGGAACATCGCGCTCATTTTCTCAAAATAGGCTTTCTTGTCGTACATAGTTCTATTAATGCCATTGATTAATATCTCGCCTTTTGTTGGTGCATATAACCCTAAAATGATCTTGATCAACGTAGTTTTTCCACTTCCGTTATATCCGACAACTGCATAATCAAATCCCTTTTTTAATGTCAAATTTATATCTTCTAATATATGGTTACATGAGCTTGGATATTTAAAATAAACTCCTATAAACTCAATTGAATCCACGACAAAATCCTTTATTAAATCCTCCCTAACTTCCTCGCTTTTTATTGAATTTATTTTGTTTAACCTCTCAAAGCTCAATAAATACAAACAATTTTCATATAGTGTCAAAGCACAGCTTATTAAATTGATCAAAGCATTTTGCAGCTTGGTAGCAGTTTCAATACTCATTATGATCACACCGATTGACAGTTTACTCATAATACCATTAACAACTATAATTATTTTCAATAAATAGGTCAGTAAATGTTGAATAGAATCACCTACTGTAGATTTTATAGTCAAAGTTCTTTTTACATTTTTATCTTGCTCAATTATCTTTTCAAAAATATTATTAATGATATTCTGTATAAAAGATATGTTGGAAAATAATTTCATTTCTTTGAAATTTTCATATGTAACTATCATATCCTTTAAAGAACTATAGTACCTAGTTTTTTCATATCGTTTATCATATACTTCAAATAACTTTGACATAGATTTTAAATTAATTATTGTACTTGGGACTATTGATAGTATGATGATAATCACTATACTTATCTGGTAAGATGCCAATATACTTATTGTACCAACGAATAAAGTCATATTCATGATAATCTCAACAATGTTATTCAAAATACCTATACTTCTCACTGTTGACTCGTCATTTGTTTTTTGGATGTCATTATGTAGTCTTGGATCTTCGAAATCTTGCATTTCCATGCTGTCTACAATTTCAATAGTTTTATTTGTTATATACTTATCAACTAATACAGTATAAATTTCCTTTACATAATTTGTAGTTTTATTAATAATTAATTTTATTAGTACAATAATGAAATGAAGAAGAAAGAGATATATTATGATAATATAATCTTTGTTGTCATTTATTAAAAGAGAACCTATTTGATCTATTATATGCTGCCATACAATTAAGTTTATGATATCAGGTAAAGCCATAACAGAACTTAAAACTAAAATTAATATGAAGTATTTTTTTGAAGAGGCGAATAATACGCTTAGAGTAGTTTTTATAATAGCAAAGTAGTTACTAAAGTGTCTAAAATTGTTGAATTTCTTCATCTCAATTATCCTCCAGTATTAATTGTGTTCTAAGTACTAAGGACGTGACTAAACCCTGAAGAATAATGTGGTATGGATATTGTATTTCAATATAGGTCATAGCCTTCTGAAGAGTAACTCCAGTCTAACAACCTTAGATTTGAATACAACAGTGTCTTCGTCGGTATTGGACGAAGACACTGTTGTATTGTGAAACTCAATTTCTTGCCGCGTCGGAGTTATACGCGTTGTTTACAGAACCGACGCAAGAGCAATTACAATCAGGTTCTGAAATTTTATTTAACTGAATAGTTCGTTAATTGAGAATTACACATACTGCTGGTTTGTAAAACTAGTTTCTTGCTGCGTCTTGGTTAGCCGCTTCATTTACAGAACCGATGCAAGAGCATTGACAACCAGTTCCTGAAACCTTAGTAGCTGCTTGGTTCGCTAATTTAGAGTTACACACACATGGCGCACGAAAAGCTATGCTCTCATTGTCAATAGCTTGCTGTTGATATGGATTCATAATTTTCAGCATATTCTCACCTCCTTTCATTATGTATTTATCCAGGTTTAAATGAGAACAATTAAACCGAGAAATTAATTGTTATAAAAGAACATCTTCGTTAAAGATTGCTAATTGTTCCGGTGATGTCCTAAGTAAGTTGTGATAATTCCTTAAACTACGTTCTGTTGTACTTCTATAATATTCACACTCTGCAAGATCAGGTTCCCTGACTCCCGAAGAATCCATTCTGTCTACATAACAACTACTACAAAGTTTAGCAGCCCAACAATCAGAGCAAATATTTTCCCAAACTTCGGAAAATTCATAAACATATTTTTTATAAATCTTTTCCTCAATAATCCCTTGATTTATATTTCCTATTGAAGGACTGTTTCCTATCCTTTCACATGCGAGAAAATCGCCATCTGCGGAAACAAATAATCGTCGGGATCCAACAACACAACAACCGTTCATTGGCACAAAATTAGTAGCTCTTTTTGTTACGCTTCTTTTATGAATTCTATCAAGTGAATTAAAGATAGTTTGTTCTTTAATTTCTTCCAAATTGCTAGTAATACTGATTTGCTTATCCTGCCATTGTCGTAGCGATTGGTCATTATAATCGGAGCTTTTAAGCAATTCTTCAGGCACAGTACCAGGACCGGCATAACCTAATTGATATCGGAAATCTTCATGAGTAAAATCTAAATTTGTAAAAAAGTCATCTATTTGAGAAACCTTTTCTTCGCTAAACGGAGGCATGTACACCGCATTTGCACTTATGTGCATTTCCTTACCATTTTTTCTAGCTACACTATTTAATAATTTGAATTTCTTGAAAACGTCATCAAATGAGCCTGAGCCATTCTTATAGACTCGATACATATCATGTATTTCTTTGGGACCATCAATGCTACAAAGAATAGATAAATTGTCAACGGTAGAAAAATATTCAGCCATTTTGGGGGTTAATACAGACAAGTTAGTAGTAAAAGAAAATTGTATAGTCCTTCCTGCTAAAGCAACCTTCGAGTATTCAATAACTTCTTTTAATAGCTCGAATTCAAGTAAAGGCTCTCCACCGTAAAAAGTAATAGAAACTTCCTGCTGATCCCCATAAAGTTTCATGTAATCAATAGATTTAAGCGCCGTATCAGATGACATTCTTTTTGAAGTAAACGCCCGATTGTGAGGATACCCATCATGGTATATACAATAGCGACAACGCATGTTGCATTTTCCAGTTAATTCTAAAATGAGTTGCGTTGTCCCTGTATTCATTTCATTTTTTATATACTCTAGGGATATGTCATTATATAAGTGCTTAATTTTGAATCCTTTGAATAAATCCTCCTCATTAATTGAAGTCATTAATTCATCTACATTAACGTTGTGAGCATAAATATATTGATTTAATTCATCTAAGCTTTTATTAGAGGAAATTAACAATTCAAATAACTGAGCTATATCATTGTCAAGCATCACAACCTTACTTGTACCACTATCGTAGAAGTAGTAAAAGTTATGTTCAGAGAATATCTTCCCTATGGAAAGTGCTGTTTGTGCTGGTTTTTCTTTTTTGTATTCTTGGATGTAATTAAAGAGTTCTGAAAAGTTTTCGAAGTTATCTTTATATAGATCCATTTCATTACCTCCTGCCATTAAAATACAACTCTTGAATATTATTATAGTAACATATTAAAAAAATATCAACACATTAATTTTTTAATATGTTACTTTCGGTCTTACCACATCTAGGTTATGAAGTTTAGTAGGCGAAAACTCTACTTGATAAGACTAAACCGAGCCCCATATTTTAATAGACAACTTCGCATAGAAACCTGCAACACTCTAAATCAAAAAAGAGCAGCATAAGCGCTGCTCTTTTTTGCTAGGCTAGAATCGGAGTCTTAATACTTGAATTCATACGAATAGGAGTTTATTGTCTCCAGAACCGTACTATTTTCCACAAATTTTGTTATATGTACCACCCGGTAGGTATTCCCGGAATTGACATAGTTAAACCCGTTCGAAGCATGTGAGCCCATGCTCGAGAAAGACTAGGTCCAAGACTTCACATCAGACCATTGATTGCTGCTGTTTTACCTCTTTTGTAGGGTGAGAGTAATAGAAGTATCATAATCCGTATAAATCTTTATTGTTCTCCCACTCTCGATAGTCAGCGAAACAGATGTCACCGAGATATACTATAAAGGGTATTATTATCTTCTCCTGTACAGCAGGTTCAGCATATTCTACTCTCTAAGGTCATGCAAATAAAGATTTCTTCGTAATTCCCCTCTATTTTTTTCTTATTCAGATGTTTCTTCATACTCCACTTCCGCCATTCTTAAGAAGCAGCTTCATTGCTCTGCGCCTGGCTCTGGTCAAATAAGATCTAATATTCACCGCTTGGACATCCATAGAAGCAGCAAGCTTGTGATCACTCCATTCAAGAATGTACTTGTTATACAATAAAGTCTGATCCCGTTCTGATAACTCACTGAGTATCTTGGCAATCTCTGTGTAATCCTCCTTGAGGCTATACATCTCCTCGATGCTAGGCTGCTTGTCGGCTATTTGCTCTATACTGTCAGCGGTTATCCCTGAAGAGGTATGATTCAGATGTCTTTTGCGCTGCTTCGCATGATTAATACTAGTATTATGTACGGTATGGACCAGATAGGATACTTGTTTATGCAGGTCTAGGGAACGCAATAATGCGGCTTTACTGATTAGTCTGACGAAGGACTCCTGTATCATATCATCAACAACATCATAGTCCTGCAAGATCTCATAAGCCTTCTTTTTCATAATAGGATAATACCTATCGTATAGCTCTGTTAGAAATACAACATCCTCGTTAACTTCTACAGTAGATAGGATGGTGAAGAACATGAATATTCTCACTCCCTTTAATTTACATTATAATACATAATAATAGTTTATCCACCTTATTATGGAAGTGATGTATGATTCACAATATATGCTACTAGAAGCATTCAGCGAAACAAAAAGACCACTCTAAATAGCTATATTTAGAAAATAAAAAAAACTTGTAAAATTGCTGGAAGCAATCTTACAAGTTTTTTTCGATATACCGGTGAGAGGACTCGAACCTCCACGGTTTCCCTCTCGATTTTGAGTCGAGCGCGTCTGCCATTCCGCCACACCGGCAAAGTATTAAGTTAAAATATGGCGCGCCCTGAGAGATTCGAACTCCCGGCCTTTTGATTCGTAGTCAAACGCTCTATCCAGCTGAGCTAAGGGCGCAAAATTTATATGGAGCGGACGACGGGAATCGAACCCGCGACCCTCGCCTTGGCAAGGCGATGCTCTACCGCTGAGCCACGTCCGCACACGGTATGTATTGATGTCCGACTCACTAAAGAAGTGAGCCATGAAGGACTCGAACCTTCGACACCCTGATTAAAAGTCAGGTGCTCTACCAACTGAGCTAATGGCTCATAAAGCAAGAAAATGGCGGAACCGACGGGATTCGAACCCGCGGTCTCCTGCGTGACAGGCAGGCATGTTAGGCCAACTACACCACGGTTCCAGAAGAATAATTGCTTAATGAAAATTGGTTGCGGGGGCAGGATTTGAACCTGCGACCTTCGGGTTATGAGCCCGACGAGCTACCGGGCTGCTCCACCCCGCGTCAGTAAAAAAAGTATTAATTCCCTTGGATCCCCCGGAAAGTATCCGGAATCCTCAGTGAAGCATTAACTTCACTTTTGGGGATGTGTTATGGTGGAGGCTGAGGGGATCGAACCCCCGACCCTCTGCTTGTAAGGCAGATGCTCTCCCAGCTGAGCTAAGCCTCCATATAAAGAAGCAACTTAATTATCATAACATAATCAAATCTGTAATGCAACCATTTTTTCTAGAAGTCTGATGCTGTTTCAAGAAGAAGTGGTGACCCGTATGGGATTCGAACCCATGTTACCTCCGTGAAAGGGAGGTGTCTTAACCCCTTGACCAACGGGCCGTTTTAAAAACAAATTGTTTTGACAACAAAAAAGATTATATCATGTATTATTAAGTATAGCAATACCTAAACTAATTATTTTTCTTTTTACTCTTCCCTAGGTAATAGATTGATATGAAGCTTTTGAGCTATTATCTCAACGATTTCACCTATAGTTCTATCATTCGTGTCTAGATGCTGCTTAAATACCTCGTGATCAAGCCCTCTGATGCACCTGTCGATCTGCTGAGCAGCCCAAGAGTCTTTTCCTTCACTCTAATGCTTAATCTCTTAAGCAAGGTCTCTCGGGAGGCACACAAACTAAAATGATAAAGCTCTATACCTCCATCAATTAACTTGCCGATGATTTCCCTGCAATAATCCGGATTCACTAGGGTCATAGGTACGATAATTATTCCATCATATTCGCTAGCTATATTTTTCTTCGATAAATTTCATTTGCGGTTTCTGTCTTCGCTGGACCAAAAGCACCATTTATCCATATAATCATGATCATTTGCCTCCATGATACTAATTTTCATTCAAAAACCACTTCACAGTGATTGCCTATCCTTATAATAAGCTGCTAAATATCGTACAACAAAAAGACCACTGTCGATTACTCAACAGTGGTCTTGCGTGCTTGGCAACGTCCTACTCTCCCAGGACCCTTCGGTCCAAGTACCATCGGCGCTGGAGGGCTTAACGGTCGTGTTCGGGATGGGTACGTGTGGAACCCCTCCGCTATCGCCACCAAACGGGCATTTGCGGTACAAATGCATTATTCAGGTCTCAGCATCGCCAAATGCTGAAAACAAATTCATCATCATACAGTCACTTGGACTATATAAATCTGAGCTTGATGCCTGAAAACTGAATCCGAAACGAATCTGCATTCTACGTATAGGATAAGCCCTCGACCGATTAGTATTGGTCAGCTCCATGCATTGCTGCACTTCCACCTCCAACCTATCTACCTCGTCGTCTTCAAGGGGTCTTACTAATTGGGAAATCTCATCTTGAGGGGGGCTTCACGCTTAGATGCTTTCAGCGCTTATCCCGTCCGTACGTAGCTACCCAGCCATGCTCCTGGCGGAACAACTGGTGCACCAGCGGTACGTCCATCCCGGTCCTCTCGTACTAAGGACAGCTCCTCTCAAATTTCCTGCGCCCACGACAGATAGGGACCGAACTGTCTCACGACGTTCTGAACCCAGCTCGCGTACCGCTTTAATGGGCGAACAGCCCAACCCTTGGGACCTACTTCAGCCCCAGGATGCGATGAGCCGACATCGAGGTGCCAAACCTCCCCGTCGATGTGGACTCTTGGGGGAGATAAGCCTGTTATCCCCAGGGTAGCTTTTATCCGTTGAGCGATGGCCCTTCCATGCGGTACCACCGGATCACTAAGTCCGACTTTCGTCCCTGCTCGACTTGTAGGTCTCGCAGTCAAGCTCCCTTATGCCTTTGCACTCTGCGAATGATTTCCAACCATTCTGAGGGAACCTTGGAACGCCTCCGTTACTCTTTAGGAGGCGACCGCCCCAGTCAAACTGCCCGCCTGACACGGTCCCCGTACCCGGTAAGGGCACTAGGTTAGAACCTAGATACGATCAGGGTGGTATCCCAACGGCGCCTCCACCGAAGCTTGCGCTCCGATTTCTACGGCTCCCACCTATCCTGTACAGATCGTACCCAAATTCAATATCAAGCTGCAGTAAAGCTCCATGGGGTCTTTCCGTCTTGTCGCGGGTAACCTGCATCTTCACAGGTATTAAAATTTCACCGGATCTCTCGTTGAGACAGCGCCCAAGTCGTTACGCCATTCGTGCGGGTCAGAATTTACCTGACAAGGAATTTCGCTACCTTAGGACCGTTATAGTTACGGCCGCCGTTTACTGGGGCTTCGGTTCATAGCTTCGGGTTACCCCTAACCACTCCCCTTAACCTTCCAGCACCGGGCAGGCGTCAGCCCGTATACTTCGCCTTGCGGCTTCGCACAGACCTGTGTTTTTGCTAAACAGTCGCTTGGGCCTTTTCACTGCGGCCCCCTCGTGCTATTCACACTACCGGGGCACCCCTTCTCCCGAAGTTACGGGGTCATTTTGCCGAGTTCCTTAACGAGAGTTCTTCCGCGCGCCTTAGAATTCTCTTCTCGCCTACCTGTGTCGGTTTGCGGTACGGGCACCTTCTCCTGGCTAGAGGCTTTTCTTGGCAGTGTGAGATCATGACCTTCGCTACTACAATTTTCGCTCCCCATCACAGCCCAGCCTTATCGATGTGCGGATTTGCCTACACATCAGCCTCACTGCTTAGACGGACATCCATCAGTCCGCGTCACTACCCTCCTGCGTCACCCCATCGCTCATAGCGGATTACGGTGGTACAGTAATTTCAAACTGTTGTCCTTCGACTACGCCTTTCGGCCTCGCCTTAGGTCCCGACTTACCCTGAGCGGACGAGCCTTCCTCAGGAAACCTTGGGCTTTCGGCGGATCAGATTCTCACTGATCTTTTCGTTACTCATACCGGCATTCTCACTTGTGTAGTGTCCAGCGCTCTTTTCAGTACACCTTCAACCCCTACACAACGCTCCCCTACCCCAGATGCAAAGCATCTAGCCATAGCTTCGGTGGTGTGTTTAGCCCCGTTACATTTTCGGCGCAGAGTCACTCGACCAGTGAGCTATTACGCACTCTTTCAATGGTGGCTGCTTCTAAGCCAACATCCTGGTTGTCTGTGCAACTCCACATCCTTTCCCACTTAACACACACTTGGGGACCTTAGCTGATGGTCTGGGCTGTTTCCCTTTTGACAATGGATCTTAGCACTCACTGTCTGACTCCCGGCAATAAGTATATGGCATTCGGAGTTTGACTGAGCTTGGTAATCCTTGCGGACCCCGCACCCAATCAGTGCTCTACCTCCACTACTCTTATACCGAGGCTAGCCCTAAAGCTATTTCGGGGAGAACCAGCTATCTCCGAGTTCGATTGGAATTTCTCCGCTACCCCCACCTCATCCCCGCACTTTTCAACGTACGTGGGTTCGGGCCTCCAGTGCGTGTTACCGCACCTTCACCCTGGACAGGGGTAGATCACACGGTTTCGGGTCTACGTCCACATACTAAGTCGCCCTATTCAGACTCGCTTTCGCTGCGGCTCCACCTTCTCGGCTTAACCTTGCATGTTAAACGTAACTCGCCGGTTCATTCTACAAAAGGCACGCCATCACCCATAGATCGGGCTCTGACTTTTTGTAAGCACACGGTTTCAGGTTCTATTTCACTCCCCTTCCGGGGTGCTTTTCACCTTTCCCTCACGGTACTGTTTCACTATCGGTCGCCAGGTAGTATTTAGCCTTAGCAGATGGTCCTGCTGGATTCATACGGGGTTTCACGTGCCCCGCACTACTCGGGATCCGTCTCGGAGAGAACACAGTTTAGGTTACAGGGCTTTTACCTCTATCGCGGGCCTTTCCAGACCTCTTCACCTACCATATTCCTTTGTAACTCCATGTGAGACGTCCCACAACCCCTAAGAGCAAGCTCTTAGGTTTAGGCTGTTCCGCGTTCGCTCGCCGCTACTGACGGAATCACTATTGTTTTCTCTTCCTCAGGGTACTTAGATGTTTCAGTTCCCCTGGTCTGCCTCTACATTTCCTATGTATTCAGAAATGAGTAACTGCGAATTACCACAGCTGGGTTTCCCCATTCGGACACCCCCGGATCAAAGCTTGCTTACAGCTCCCCGAGGCAGTTTCGTTGTTCGCCACGTCCTTCGTCGGCTCCTGGCGCCTAGGCATCCTCCGTGTGCTCTTATTAGCTTAACCTTGATTTTTCCGCAGGAAAATATCATACGATGACATTCTCTTTGGAATCATCTCACTAATAACATTTACTTGTTTACACAAGTTGCTAAAAGATGTTCTAAAACGCAAATTCGTTTCGGTATCCAGTTTTCAAGGATCAAGTCTTACTTGAGAGCTTAAACTCTCAAAACTGAGCAACGAGTGAGTAACAGGCCTAAACCTGAGTTTTGGAAGTTAAACTTCCGATTTGAATGTTCTCATTGCAGAGAACGATTCTCCATAGAAAGGAGGTGATCCAGCCGCACCTTCCGATACGGCTACCTTGTTACGACTTCACCCCAATCATCTACCCCACCTTCGGCGGCTGGCTCCCTTGCGGGTTACCCCACCGACTTCGGGTGTTGTAAACTCTCGTGGTGTGACGGGCGGTGTGTACAAGACCCGGGAACGTATTCACCGCGGCATGCTGATCCGCGATTACTAGCAATTCCGACTTCATGCAGGCGAGTTGCAGCCTGCAATCCGAACTGAGACCGGCTTTGATGGGATTGGCTCCACCTCGCGGCTTCGCTTCCCGTTGTACCGGCCATTGTAGTACGTGTGTAGCCCAGGTCATAAGGGGCATGATGATTTGACGTCATCCCCACCTTCCTCCGGTTTGTCACCGGCAGTCACTCTAGAGTGCCCAGCATTACCTGCTGGCAACTAAAGTTAAGGGTTGCGCTCGTTGCGGGACTTAACCCAACATCTCACGACACGAGCTGACGACAACCATGCACCACCTGTCTCCTCTGTCCCGAAGGCCGCTGCTATCTCTAGCAGATTCAGAGGGATGTCAAGACCTGGTAAGGTTCTTCGCGTTGCTTCGAATTAAACCACATACTCCACTGCTTGTGCGGGTCCCCGTCAATTCCTTTGAGTTTCAGTCTTGCGACCGTACTCCCCAGGCGGAGTGCTTACTGTGTTAACTTCGGCACCAAGGGTATCGAAACCCCTAACACCTAGCACTCATCGTTTACGGCGTGGACTACCAGGGTATCTAATCCTGTTTGCTCCCCACGCTTTCGCGCCTCAGCGTCAGTTACAGCCCAGAAAGTCGCCTTCGCCACTGGTGTTCCTCCACATATCTACGCATTTCACCGCTACACGTGGAATTCCACTTTCCTCTTCTGTACTCAAGCCACCCAGTTTCCAGTGCGACCTCAGGTTGAGCCCAAGGTTTAAACACCAGACTTAAATAGCCGCCTGCGCGCGCTTTACGCCCAATAATTCCGGACAACGCTTGCCCCCTACGTATTACCGCGGCTGCTGGCACGTAGTTAGCCGGGGCTTTCTTCTCAGGTACCGTCACTCCGGTAGCAGTTACTCTACCGGACGTTCTTCCCTGGCAACAGAGCTTTACGATCCGAAAACCTTCATCACTCACGCGGCGTTGCTCCGTCAGGCTTTCGCCCATTGCGGAAGATTCCCTACTGCTGCCTCCCGTAGGAGTCTGGGCCGTGTCTCAGTCCCAGTGTGGCCGTTCACCCTCTCAGGTCGGCTACGCATCGTCGCCTTGGTGGGCCGTTACCCCACCAACTAGCTAATGCGCCGCAGGCCCATCCCTCAGTGACAGATTGCTCCGTCTTTCATTCTTCTCTCAGGAGAAAAAAGAAATTATCCGGTATTAGCTACCGTTTCCGGTAGTTATCCCAGTCTGAAGGGCAGGTTGCCTACGTGTTACTCACCCGTCCGCCGCTAAGTTATTTTGAAAGCAAGCTTTCAAAATAACTCCGCTCGACTTGCATGTATTAGGCACGCCGCCAGCGTTCGTCCTGAGCCAGGATCAAACTCTCCAATTAGTATTGAAAAGAGCGATATGCTCATTTTGAAACATCTGACGAGAAAATTAATTCTCTAATTTTGGATTTCACTTACGTGATTTCCTACTCACTCGTTGTTCAGTTTTCAAAGATCAAGTTCTCGTTGGCGCCGTTTAATGTCTCAGCAGCAACTCTTATAATATATCATGCTTTCTGATTTATTGCAACTCTTTTTTTCAAAGTTCTTTGCAATCTAATTCAGATTAACACTCACCAACCGAAAGCTTTATAGTTCCTCTTTGCGACTGGATTTATAATGTACCATATATCCCTATATAAAAACAATACTTAAAAATTTATATTTTATAAATAAGTGCTTTTGCCCCACTTTATTTAACATCTTTTATCCCTATTTACCTATAAAAAAACGTGTAGATTCTTAGGATACAGAATCTACACGTAAGTCAAACAACGGCTTAATATATAAATTTATTAGTTTGAAATCCAAGGATTTCTACGTTTTTTAGTACTCGCTGCTGAACCTTGAGATTTCGTAGCAGCTTTGCTTTTCTTGCTGCTAGGTTGACCTGAAGTCTTTGCTTTTTTGCCTGTTACTGTTTCCTTTGCTACATTCCCCTTATTCTTGAGAGAAGCGTTAGAAGTTGACTCATCAGTCTCTGTTCTAGCCGTTTCGGGAGATTCCTGCACGAACGCTTCAGGTTCTTGAATTTCCGGCACCCGATTATGCTGCGAATAATTACCTATCCCTGGATACTGCGGATTGGATGGAATATTAGAGTTATCCGGTCCACCAAATGCTCCAAGCGTAGAAGTAGGTACCATTCCCTGATTAGGCATTCCTGCTCCATATGCGGAAAAAGCGTTTGGATTCCCATATTCAGGATAGGTGTTATATACAGGCATGTCATATGAATAAGTTTGCACTGGTTGAATATGCACGCCTCCGCACCCACAAGTTGGCCAAGGAAGGTTCGGCGTCTGTCCTCCATATTGAGGAACAGCATACGGTGAGAAATCCCCGCCAACATTCATGCCAGCAACATTAGCCTCCATCGGATTCCACTGTCCTGGACTCATATTAGGGGCAGCATTGGGATTCCATTGTTCTGGGCTTATGTTTGGCGCGGCATTTGGATTCCATTGTTCTGGACTTATGTTTGGCGCGGCATTTGGATTCCACTGTTCCGGGCTTATGTTTGGCGCGGCATTTGGATTCCACTGTTCTGGACTCATATTAGAATACATATTGCCCGAAAAATAACATGGTGAAATACATTCTGGTGCATAAGCCATTGGCTGAACATAACTTGGTGCCCAGTTCATGTTCATATTAGGGCTATTTTGATATGAATCATAGAGATAAGGATTTCCTCCCAGGCCCGGGTATCCGTTGGAATTATCCCATGAGCAATCATTGTCTGCTTTCTTCTCAGCTTTAGGTGCTTCTTGTTGAGCAATCGGTTCTTGATTTGGAACCGTAATCTGAACAAATAAACTCTGCATTTCAATTTCTTGCACTGGTGCAACTTCCATTTGCATATTAGGCGCAGGATTGGGTGCAATATTTTGTGTATTAATAGGGGCGATGTTTAGCGATGGGTGTGGTGCAGAATTGGATTCAGGTGAGATATTTGTCACTGGTTTAGGTGCAGGTTTAGCTTCTGGCTTGGTCTCTGGTTTTACTTCTGGTTTAGTTTCTGGTTTAGGTGCAGGCACTACCTCAGCAGCAGGCTGTTCTTTAGGACCTGTATATTCCTTGCCACCCACCTGCGTTTTCTCTGACGCGTTAGACGGTGTATACCCAGGCTGTGTCGGTGAGGTATTGGATACTTTTTTAGGAATATTAACTACTTCCCCTAGCATAAGTACATTTGGATTCTTTAGTTGGGGATTGGCCTCAACCATATCCTTTAAAGGAATTCCCCAGGCTTTAGATAATTTCCACAAGGTATCTCCTTGTTTAACGGTGTGCTTGTAGTAAACTTCACTGTTCTCCGGTACGGATACAGGGGCCGTAGGTATTTTTACTTTGTCTCCAACCGCTAACACATTCGGATTACTGATCTGCGGGTTTGCTTCAATAATTTTTTGTAACGGCACTCCGTACTTTTGCGATAAGGCATACAAACTATCGCCTTGTTTGACAATGTGTATTTTCACGTAGCATTAACCTCCTAAAAGTTTTGTGGAGTATTGCTTTCTTTACAGCTACACAGCAAAACTGACTTCGAAAGCAAACACCCTTTTCATGGAACATTGCTCTCTTACAAAGTTATATGCGGTACAGCCGCCTCCTTCGTTACTACATCTTATGCAGCCCATGGGCGAATGACATCCCCGAAATAAAAAAAATCCTTTCATGATCCATGAAAAGATTAACCGGAGACTCCCGTTTTCTTCTGCATGTATGCATAAAAGGACTTCTGATGCGTATTCAATGCTATTTACGTTGTATGATTAGTCTTTATTCCCAAACCTTATAGCCATCTTTATCAACCACATTACGGAACTCTTCGAGCAGCTTCAAAGTGATTGGACCCGCTTGTCCTTCACCAATGATCCGGCCGTCAATTTCACGTGCTGCAATAACCTCAGCAGCTGTGCCAGTGAAGAACACCTCGTCCGCTATATAAACATCATGCATTGTGAACGGTTCTTCTTTCAGTTTAATACCTAATTTCTCACAGAGCTCAATGATCGCCAGACGGGTAATTCCTTCAAGGGCTCCCAAGTAACATGGAGGAGTGAAAACTACACCATTTTTGATGATGAAAATGTTATCGCCCGATCCCTCAGTAACATAACCTTGAGCGTTCATCATGATGGCTTCGTCGGCTTCTGCCAAGTTGGATTGGATTTTTACTAGGATATTGTTTAGGTAATTAAGCGATTTGATCTTTGGATTGAGTGCATCCGGAATATTACGGCGTTGGGACACAGAAACTGCACGAAGTCCGTTCAAATACGCTTGTTCTGGGTAAATAGCCAGTTGCTCAACGATAATAATTACACTAGCTTTTGGACAACGACGCGGATCAAGACCTAAGTTCCCTGGTCCCCGGGACACGATCAGTCGAATATAGCCATTCCGCATGTCGTTAAGACGAATCGTTTCAGCCATAGCTTCCAGCATCTCATCATACGTTAGCGGAATGTCCAGCATGATCGATTTTGCCGAATCATACAGTCTGTCCAAATGCTCTTTACATTTAAATATATTGCCGTTATAGATACGGATACCTTCAAAAATGCCGTCTCCATACAAAAAACCGTGATCAAAAACGGATACCTTTGCATTTTCCTTCGTTACGTGTTGTCCATCCAAATAGATCCATTGCTCAGCCATGAATTTACTGCACCTCCGCTTTCTCTTCCTCATAGGTGTATGTGGGATACGAGCCCAGAATCCTTACCTGACAGCCTAAAGCACTAATTTCTTCAATAGCCCCTGGCAGCAGAACAGATTCTATCGGTTCCAGCACATCAATATAAAAATAATAAGTACCCAGCTTCTTCTTCGTTGGTCGTGATTCAATACGCGATAAATTCAGTTTCCGCCAGGAAAAAGCAGCAAGCACCTGATGCAAGGCACCTGGAAAATCCTCTGGCAGCGTTACTAGAACACTCGTCTTTACTCCTGTGCTGCTCCGCGGAAGATCTATCTTCTGTGGACCAACCAGGACAAACCGTGTGTAGTTGTTGTTGTGATCTGTAATTTGCCGATCTACAATCTCCAGCCCATGAGTAGCGGCGCCAAGAGCGGTACCGATAGCAGCCCAGCCCTTACCGGGATTGTTTTTGACGATTTCCACAGCTTCAGAGGTACTTCCGACCGACTCCAGTTCAGCCCAAGGGGCATGCTTACGAACAAATTGCATGCATTGTGCCATTGCTACGGGATGCGAAAGGATTTTTACCATCTTGGTGAAATCCTTGTTGCCGTCTGTATCTGTGAATTCCCTTGGGTTACCGATAAGATTCTGTATCGATGGAAAAATCCATTCCGTCTGCATTGGCAAATCCACTTCATTGATGAGCCAATCGATGTGAAGACTAACTGAGCCTTCAATGGTATTTTCAATCGGAATCACGCTGTAATCGGTGGTACCATTCGCCGTAGAGAGAAATACATCGGAAATTAACTTGTGATGCACAAGCTTTACAGGTTCACCGTTAAACAAATGCAGCAGCGCTTCGTGGGATACCGAGCCCTGCGGCAATACCGCTATTGATTTCATGACCGTACTCCTTTTATCATATCCAAAAATGATACGTTTTGCATCTCGTTTATTTCGAGCAGCTCTGTAGTAACTCCAGAAGCACAAGGTGTTAACCAACATGTCCGAGCGGAAATGCCATGTTCCTGCATCGTATTCTTCAAGAAGGCCTCAAGCTCACTCTTACGGGTCTCTTGGCGATCCACTAAACATAGCAGAGTCGGTCCAGCACCGCTAAGTGCGATCCCTAAAGCACCGTGTTCAGGAGCTTCTGCGAGCAGCTTCTCCATGCCCGGTATAAGCGGTGCACGATACGGCTGATGCAGGCGATCCTGCATCGCTCTGCTAAGCAGGTCAAGCCGACCTGATGCCAGCGAAGCCGTCAATAGAGAGGTTCTGCTGATGTTGTACACAGCATCACTAACTGAGATTTCTGTTGGAAGCAATCCCCGCGCTTTTGTGGTTTCCAGTTCGAATTCAGGAATAACCACCAGCACCTCAAGATTTTGTGGTGGTTCTAGCCGAACATAATCCGCATGTTCACCATCCCACACCGCAGTAATAATGCCGCCAAACAAGGAGGCACCCACATTATCGGGATGTTTCTCAAGCTGGGTAGCCATATCAAACAGCTTAGCATTATCCAGCGGAGAGCCAATCATTGTGTTCGCTGCGGCCATTCCGCCAATAATAGCTGAGGCACTGCTGCCGAGTCCACGCGTAAGCGGAATTTCCGAGTACATGGATATCGATAATTCAGGCACCGTAACGCCCGCCTCTGCAAATACCATTTGAGCGACCTTATAGAGTAAATTGCTCTTATCCTGAGCCACTCCATTCATCTCATCACCATATAGATGAAAAACAGTCTCCTCTGCTTCCTCCATCTCAATCCAGGCATATAGCGGCAAAGCCATACCCAGAGTATCGAAGCCCGGACCAAGATTGGCAGTACTAGCAGGCACTTTAATCCTAGCTCTTCCGTAAATACTCATAACAGGTACAATCTCCTTACTATGTTTTGAAATATGAAAGTATTAGTTCAGTGGCTTGGTTAACCTTCCACACGATAATGGCTCTTAATCCGGCGGATGACTTTCAGCTCCTCGAAATGGCGCAGCACTTTGTTCATGCTTGCTTTACTAGCGTTATGAGTGACAATAATGATCTCCGCATCAGGATTATTGGGATTGGCTTGCTGAACTACTGAATCCAAACTTACATCATATTCGGCAAACACTTGAGTAATCTTAGCCAATACCCCTGCTTTATCATCAACATGCAGAAGCAAAAAGTTTTTATAAAAAATAGCTTCATCACTCTTAAGCTTTTTCTGCTTGTAAGGTACTTTTTGCTTCAATCCATTCACACCTAGTTTAAGGTTCTTAATGACAGCTACCAAATCAGCTACCACTGAGGTTGCAGTTGGCATTGCGCCCGCACCCGCACCGTAGAACATGGTCTCTCCCACTGCTTCCCCGTATACGTAAACTGCGTTGAACACGCCATTGACGGAAGCCAAGGGATGACTAGCCCGAATCAAGGTTGGCTGAACACTGATGCTGAATTCTTCATCCTGACGTTCAGCGATGCCTAACAGCTTAATTTCATATCCGAGACGTTTCGCAAAGGCGATATCCGCCTTACTCACCTGAGAAATCCCACTCACACTTACATCATGCAGCTCCACATTAGTACGGAAACCTAAGGTTCCGAGAATCGCCATTTTGCGGGCAGCGTCCAGGCCTTCCACATCCGAGGTTGGATCAGACTCTGCGTATCCCAGATCCTGCGCTTCTTTTAACACATCATTATAGGATGCGCCTTCTTGGCTCATTTTGGTTAGTATGTAATTAGTCGTTCCATTCACGATACCTATAATCTTCATAATCTTATCTGAGGAAAAGCCCTCGATAAGTGTGCGGATAATCGGAATGCCTCCTGCTACGCTAGCCTCATAAAAGACATCACATTGCTTCTCCTGCGCCTTAGCAAGAATCTCCGAGCCGTGCAGCGCCATCAAATCCTTGTTCGCAGTTACGACATGTTTACCGCGTTCCAAAGCTTCAAGAATATATTCTTTGGTTCCCGCGATTCCCCCCATAACTTCAACGATGACATCAATTTCAGGATCACGAATCACATCCCATGGATCTGTCGTTATTTTAGCAGGATCAACCTCGATTTCGCGTGGTTTATTAGAATTATTCACAGCTATACGTTCAATGACAATTGAAGAGCCTACCTGGCTGCTTAAATCCTCTTGATTCCCTTCCACGATACGAACTACACCTGTGCCTACTGTTCCCAGGCCCAGCAACCCCACTTTAACCGGCTTCATCTGTCTCCTCCTAAAAGTTTACGAATATAGTTCCTATCCCTGTCCAACGATTAAAGCACGCTTCACTCCTGGAATCTCTTTCAGACTATCCAGCATCTCTCCGAGCTCCTCATTTAAGTGTGAAATTTCTACGGAGATCACCACATTTGCCCGGCCTTGCAGCGGAATACTCTGGTGAATCGTCAACACATTAGCCCCATGTCCTGCTACAGAGCCTAGTACCTTGGAAAGCATTCCAGATTCGTGCTCCAAATCCATGGAAATCGTAACGATCCGCTCTCGTTCGAGCTGATGGATCAAGTGAATTCCATCCTTGTATTTATAAAAAGCGCTTCGGCTTAATCCCACCTGCTCTACACCTTCATTTACGGTCTTCGCATCCCCGGCCTCAAGCAATTGTTTAACCTGCATAGTCTTAAGTACAGCATCAGGCAATATGTCCTCCCGGACCAAATAATAGCGTTCTCTCACGAACGTCCTCACCTCAAAGACTTTTGTGTTTTCTTAGTGGACATTATATCGGAAAAGGCTTGTAAAATGCAATAACTTTATCTGGATGCTCCAAGGCCGGGTAGTTAGGTGTAGTAAAACCCCCGGATTCCCGGGGGCAGAAGGCAATCGTATGTACACTAGCTGTATGGAATCGTCGTCCCGCAATAGTCACAGATTTTATCCTGCCCAGGAAGTACTCTACTCTTAGCACCGCAACTCGGACAAACGATGGATTTCGGCAGTTGGACAGGTGGCTTAGGCCTATTCTCCGGCAATGACTGCCGTCCAGATGATGGCTGGTTCTCTGTTGCCGCGGAGGGCTGTGCCCGGTCAGGATGTACAAGATTGGGCGGTTGTTTATCTAAGAGCTTAACACGTCCTTCATAATAGACAAGATCAGAAGCAAGTAACCCCCATCTCACCAAATACCGTAGGTCTCTACGTACATCATCTTCACTTTGTTTCGTGATATCAGCTAAATTACCAATATGCCTAACATCATCCACTACGATCAGCATGAGATACTTCTTGCACAGAAAATCAAAGTTTTCTGTTGCGAAGGTAGCCCTCCCTGCAAAGCTGTCTGCCGGAATTATAAAGATCACGTAGAGGACCACCAGAATGATCAATAAAGTGTACCACTTAAAATCCCCTTTGTAGGTCCCCACGGCGAAGAGGACAGCAAGTTCCATAAAAGCTCCCATACATACATGATAGAGCAATTTGTAGTTAAATGATTTCCGCTCATTCTTATAATGAGTGCTTACAAAACGAAGCATCGCAAGTACAAACCCAAGCGGAGCAAACAAATAGGCAATCGCCATGATGATTCGATCAAACACTGTCTGGTCTCGTTTGTTACGGTAGCGAAGGTTATTCTCAGGCGCACGCACCAGTGCTTGTGCCCGTTTGGAATAAATAAGCTTCGGCGGCAATTTCACAAATGAATTGTCTACACGTCCTTCATAATAAACAATATCTGGAGAAAGCACTCCCTGATCTTTTAAATATTCCAAAACCTCGCGGACATTCTCTTCACTGAATCCGCGGATATCGGATAGGCTGCCGATATGCCTTATGCCGTCCACAAGAACCAATGCGATATAGTCATTGCAAAGATAGGTGAATCCCTCTCTCCATCCTACGGCCCTAACGGATAATTTGATGGCGGGAATCCTAAACAATGCGTAGATAATCACCAGCCTGATCAAGAGTGCGACATAATCGATTTGACCGAGTAGCTTGCTAATAATGAAATAGATCGCCAATTCTACAAAGGCACCCATACACGCATGATAAAACAGGTTAATATTGCTTGCTTTGCGCTGTCTCTTGGAATGTGTAGATAATAACCGAATGGCAGCCAATATAAAGCCAACCGGAGCAAATACATACGCAAACACAATAGTGGTATAATCAAACGCCGTCCGCTCATATTCATGCTTGTACACAGGTTTTCCCGATGCCGGCGGCTGTCTGCGTATATCCAATCCACTCATTTTGTCTTTAATCCCCTTATTTATGTAATCCTATATGCGATGCAGCTAATCTGTTGGTTGACGGCATTAATTGTACGGGATCTTCGTTCCACAGTAATCACAGCTTTTAGATTGGCTTGGGAGCACAGTATTCTGGGCTCCGCACCCCGGACAACGGATAGACTTAGGCAGTTGCGGCGGAGACTGAGGCTGCGCAGGTATTTGCTGCCCCGATGCTTGGGTTCTCCCCGTTCCTCCAAAGCCCGAAGTACTTTCAGGGTAACCTTGATTAGCTGCTGATGGTTCTGGCGTCTGGCGCCCTTCGGATAATGCGACATCAATATCAAGCAGTCCTTTATCCTTCAGATACTGGACATCTCTCCGTACATCACTTTCACTTTGGCCTATTCGTTCAGATATACTGCCAATATGCCGGATATTCTTATTTTGAATCAGCTCTATATAAGAAGTGTTAAGCTTAGAAAGGGTATATTTAGCTTTCGCTGTCACACTGGCCAGTATAAAAGCTGGAGTCAAAAACATGATTGCAATTAAAATAAGCGTTGATACTAATTCAGAAGTTCCAAATTCCCCATTGAGCGCACTAGAAAACATGGCAATAGAAAGTTCAACAAACCCACCAATAAATACATGCATCAGCAGATTGAGGTTAGTCGGTCTACGGTAATTTTTGTAATGCGTTGTCATCAAACGTAACAAGGCAAGCACAAGTCCAACTGGCATCAGTAGATAAGCAGCCGCGAGAATAACATAATCAAACCCGGTACGTTCGTATTTAAGCCGGGGAACGGTTGCATTTCCTCCCGGGAGCGGTGACGGCTCTTGTAGGTTCAAACTGTTCATGTAGTAAACTCCTCCTATTTAAGTGCCGCTAATTCACGGTTACGCCGCTGAAGTGTAGACTTTATACTCTCTGACATCTCATTTACTTCTACCTGCCAGCCCTCATGTGGCTCTTGGGTCGCCAGCAGTAGCTTCACGTGATCATGTAACAGAGAAATCTGCTGCTGCAGAATATCCTCTGTAGCATATAAAGACGGTTCTGATATCGGATCACTGTACTTAAATTTTTCCTCCAACATATCTAACACGTTCACTAGCTGCTCGGATTCGGAATTCTTCCAGCTACTAGCCAGCTCACTCATTTCAGTTAATTCGTTCTGATACCGCCGAAACTTTTGTAAAGACCTTTTGGCTTGCTGTTCCCCTGCCCCAGCATTCCACCCGTAAAGCCCTATCGCGGCCAAAGTGATCGCTCCTAACACAAGAATCAGCAATTGTTCGGCTGCGTACCACAAGGCGGGTAACTCCAGCAGCCAATCGAAGAGTAAGGCCGATACAAATACGATGGCTGCATAGATTCCCGTAATGATTGCGCCGCTGATAAGAACAGGCGGAGTCTGCTGAATGCTACTTGCAGTTCGGAGCCAAAAAATACAATAGCCATAGATTACACTTTCTGCTAGCAGAACCGCGGATAAAGAAATTATGAACCGAAACAGTGAGTCGGAGAAACCTAATCCAATAAACGAGAACACTGTCAGTACTATAGCTACCGCATAAATGACGGTAATAATGTATATATATCTCCTGCTTTTGTTCATTAGGTCCTCCTTAGCCTGCTTTTGTTCCGCACTCTGCACAGAATTTTTGTCCAGCTTTCAGCTCATGTCCACAGCCGCTGCATTTAATCACCATGCTGTCTCCACAATGAGGGCAGAATTTCACCCCTGGCGCTACCATAGTCCCACATTTACCGCAAGCTTTAGGCATTTCTTTTCCACAGGAGACACAAGAAGCCGCTCCCTCAGGATTATCTGCTTTACAGGATGGGCAAGCACGATAAGGATTCCCGCAACCTGGACAGAACTTAGCTCCCGCATTTAGTTCATGCCCGCATTCAAAACATTTGATCTTGTTCGCAGAGGGAGAACCTTGCGGGTTGCCTCCAAGCGCCTGCCCACAACCGCTGCAGAACCGTCCCTCTACTGGATTCATAACTCCACACTTAGAGCAGGAACGCTGCTCTTGACGTATAACTGTAGTCCCTGAATCCAAGTTCATCCCTCTAGTCATACGGTTCACCATATCCATAGCGGGTCCCGCAAATCCCATTCCAAGTCCAAGCCCCATCCCGGTGTTCATCATGCCCACTCCAAGATTGCCGGGATTACCTGCCGCTTCTTCCATCGTGTCAAAACCACGCTCCTGCTGATAGGTGAAGCCCATGATATCCATTTCCGCTTTTTTAGCCAAAGCTTCCTTCAAACGAATCGTTGCCGGATCATCCTCTGGAATATTGATCGAATCAATATAGAAATTATTCAGCTCAATGCCATTATCCAAGAAAGCCGAGGCTAGTCGGCCCTGAATATGTTTGGAGATCTCTGCAACATAAGCATTAATCTCCAGTATGCTGATTTGCTTGTGCACAAGGTAAGAAGAAATAAGTTCATTTATATTCGACATCAGCAGTCCGCGGAAATAACTGATAAGCGTTTCATGATCAAACTGCGGGAGCGTCCCTACGAGCTTCAGCAAGAATTTTCGCGGATCATCGATTTTTACACCAAACTGCCCAAAAGAACGAACAGAAATCATAATTTTGTATTTGGGATCCTGAAGCTGTAAAGGTGAGCTCGTTCCCCATTTGACATTCATCGAATTCGTCTTATTCACATACCATACTTCAGCCGTAAATGGTGATTTTCCACCAAAAGGAAGATTAACGATATTGGATAAAATAGGTATATTAGCAGTGCTTAGCGTGTGCCGCCCAGCTGTAAAAGAATCAAGCGCTTGTCCGCCCTTGAATAGAATCGCTTCCTGGGATTCATTAACGATTAGTTGTGTCCATGTCCCCAGCTCCTGGTTAGGATATTTCCATGCGAATATACCTGGAGGACCGTCATACTTCACCACTTCTATAATTGCCATCTGCTATTCCTTCTTTCATTATCTTATATATAAATAACGTGTACGCTCCCAAATGGGAATTAGTGTATTTCGATATTTATTGTATACGATATATATCGTGTTTTGGGTTCTTTTATTGAAAAAAATTACTGATCTCCTCACAAAAAAAGCGCCAACTATGCTATCCCTTTACAGGAAAACCATAGTTGGCGCTTCATAGTCAGCTAAATATTAATAGTAGCTGCTGTTCTCAACGAATTCGAATTCGAAATCAGCGATACGGACAATCGTTCCTTCTACAGCACCGCGTTTACGAAGCTCTGCATCTACACCCATATGACGCAAAGTCCGTGCCAGCTTGAGAATCGCATCATGTGTGCTAAGCTGCATGCGCTTCAGCATACGTTCGATACGTGGGCTTGTGACCACAAACGCCTCGTTATCCCGTGTAATAGTAAAGGAATTATCCTCTTCTGCTTCCAGCTTATACACCTTACGTTCAGTAGTTTCAGCAACTTCCTCAACCACCGGCGCAACCGGAATGCTGTCGAGAATATCCGTTGCACGATATAGGAGCTCCTGAACACCCTGACGGGTAAGGGATGAAATTGGCATGATTTCTAAATCCGGCCGCACCTCAGCTACGCGTTCGCGGAAAGAAATAAGATTCTCTTCTGATTCAGGCATATCCATCTTATTCGCCGCCACAATCTGCGGACGATCGATTAGACTAGCATTGTACTGCTTCAGCTCATCATTAATTAGAACCCAATCCTCGAAGGGATCACGGCCCTCAGAGCCAGACATATCAACTACATGAATGATGATACGCGTGCGTTCAACGTGACGCAGGAATTCGTGACCCAGACCTATGCCTTCACTAGCTCCCTCGATTAATCCAGGCAGATCCGCCATCACAAAGCTTCGGCCATCCCCAACATCCACTACCCCTAAATTCGGTGTAATTGTTGTGAAATGGTAAGCTCCGATTTTGGGCTGAGCTGCGGACACAACCGACAGCAACGTAGATTTACCCACACTCGGGAAGCCTACAAGCCCTACATCAGCCATTACCTTAAGTTCCATAACAACATAACGCTCTTGGCCTTCTTCACCGTTCTCCGCAAGCTCTGGTGCAGTATTATTAGCTGTGGCAAAACGGGTGTTACCCCGGCCTCCACGGCCTCCACGTGCAACTACAACCTGTTGTCCATGACGCGTCATATCGGCAATGATCTCTTGCGTATCATCGTCAATCAGAATGGTTCCTGGCGGAATACGAACGATCATATGATCCGCATTCGCTCCATGTTGGCTTTTGTTCCGTCCTTTAATCCCTTTGTCAGCTTTGAAGTGGCGCTGATAACGGAAATCCATCAACGTGCGCAGTCCCTCATCTACACGGAAAATAACGTCGCCTCCACGGCCTCCGTCACCACCGGCAGGACCACCCTCCGGTACATATTTCTCCCGGCGAAACGCAACGAGACCATCCCCGCCGTCACCGCCTTTAACATAAATCTTAGCTTTATCTACGAACATAAATGTTCACCTTCCTCACATTTCAAGCGGTAATCGCAGCTCGACATAAGCCCTGCTAGGCTTAAACTGCTCTGCTTTCATGATTTTTCCTTGTACTATATTATAAATTTGCCCTTTGAGCAGCTCGGGATTGCCATGCTCCCCCTCGCCTTCGAAGGAGATAAGAATGTCTCCTCCATCCTGAAAAAAGCCAAGGCGCAGCTTGCGCGTCTCCCCCTGAGGAGCCAGCCCGTTGTACTGATAAGCCCGTATGGTCTGCATAATCACTGAAGTCAGCTCATCTCCTGCTTCTGGATTTAGCTTGTCCTCTAGCTGCAACCCTTCCTCCACCTGAACTTCCAATTCCAGACTAGACCTGTTAGTTCGGAAGGATTGGATATAGAAAACCAATGAAGGAATGCCCAACTTAGCGATACGACTATCAAGTGCTATGCGTTCCTTTATTCTTTCCACACACTCCACGGATTTATTAGGCTTTCCAAGCTGAATATATCCGTATAGAATCTGCAAATCGTTCATCCAATCATGTCGATGATGATTCAGTGTCCGAATCGCCGCCTGTTGCAGAGTGTTCTCTTGTATACGCAGCTCCCGTTCATAATGACGCTGGCTCCAGATAAAACTGAAAGCAACGATTGCCACTACCCAGACTCCGAGTAATAGACACGTCAGAAGAGAAGTATGCCAATACAAAAGACCTAAAGGAAGCATTACGGATAACATGACTGCCCAGATTGCACTTTTCCAGGATTTCATTCTTTCTCCCCGTCCCTCAGTTCGCAAAATTCATGACTTCGTTTAGATAATTTGTTTTGTTAGTATCATTTACCATTTCCTAGTATAACACACGCGTTCACTGTAGTTCACCAGAGATAATAACGAGAATTTCACATCTATCTAACCATTCCAACTTTGCATCACAAATAATTATGAATATTCTACAAAAAAGCCTCCGGCACTCATGCCGGAGGCTTCTACTTGCTCATATGGTCCGTAAGCTTACGCTTCCAGTGCCGCTGCTACCGGAGCGACATCAACTGGGTACACGCTCACTTTTTTGCGATCGCGGCCCCAACGTTCGAACTTCACTACGCCATCCACCATTGCGAACAAAGTATCATCTTTACCGATGCCTACGTTAGTTCCTGGGTGAATTTTTGTTCCGCGTTGACGAACCAAGATGTTACCGCCGGTTACTGCTTGACCGTCAGCACGTTTCACGCCAAGACGTTTGGAATGGGAATCCCGTCCGTTTTTTGTGGAACCTACACCTTTTTTCGATGCGAACAATTGAAGATTCAATTTCAACATGTTGTCAACCTCCTTCTTTAAATATTTACTTGCTGTATTTGAATATACTTCCCGTATGATTCTGCGATATCATTCAGCATTACGACCATGGATTCAAGCAGCAATTGTACCTTCGCGGAAGTATCGAAATCTTCAACAGAACTTAATGTTCCACTTAAGAATCCGTTCTTCATGGATGTATCCATGGAGATTCCGGTCAAGGTCTCAATCGAATTGACGGTTCCAACTGTTACAGCGGATACCCCGGCACATACGATATCTTCGCCACGCTTCGCATAACCCGCATGCCCCTTAACCTCAAAGCCAACGATAGTTCCTAGATCCGATAATCGTGTAATCCGCACGCTAATCATTAACGCACCTTCTTACGCTTGAATCTTCTCGATAGTTACTTTCGTGTACGGTTGACGATGACCTTGTTTCTTGTGGTAGTTCTTCTTAGGTTTGTATTTGTAAACTACAACCTTAGCGCCTTTACCATGTTTCTCGACTTTAGCTGTTACAGACGCGCCGCTTACTAGCGGAGTTCCTGCAGTCAGACCACCATCATTAGAAACAGCCAATACACGGTCAAAAGTTACACTTGCGCCGTCTTCAGCTTCCAACTTTTCAATGAACAAAACGTCGCCCTCTTGGACTTTGTATTGTTTACCACCAGTTTCGATAATTGCATACATTTTACTTGCACCTCCTCATGTCTCAGACTCGCCTAGTCTAGGTGGCAGAATTCCCGTAGGAACTGCGCTTATGTACCCGATCGGAGCGGTTACAGCATGTGCAGGATCAACTGCATCAAACACATACTTGAAGATAGTATCATACTTATGACTTATCGTCAACTCATTCCAGCCATTCTCCAACTTTTCCGGTTCCCCCGCAGCACTGGCAAATCACAGGCGCAAAGCTGGCTGAATCATGCCTTGCCTTCTTTCTGGTCATCTCGAGCAGCCCGAGTCTTGTCCACCCCAAAATATGTGTTTTGGTGCGATCCTTGCAGATCACTTTCTCTAATCGCTCTGTGACCATCTTGCGGTGAAGCTCTTGTTCCATATCAATAAAATCGACAATAATGATTCCACCAGTATCGCGTAACCGGATCAAACGACCGATCTCCTCAGCTGCGAGCAAATTCGTATTAGTAACCGTTTCTTCAAGCGATGCTCCGCCAATGTATTGAGCGGTGTTGACATCAATTACGGTTAACGCCTCTGTCTCATCCCAGATCATTGTTGCTCCGCCCTCCAGCGTGATTTTGCGGCTGAAGCTCTTGAGCAATTGATCCTGAATACCATAAGCAGCGAAAATAGACTCCGCTCCATTATAAAGACAGACTGGCTTGTACCCTTCAGGAGCCATGTCGTCCAGAAAGGCTGTTGCTTCTCTAGCTGCGGCAGATGAATCAATAATCAACTGATCCCGTTGCGGATTAAAGGCATCTCTTATAAAGCGTTGGACAATACTAAGATCACGATGTAGTAAAGCGGGAGCCTCTACCGTTTGTGCCTTACGTGTAATATTCTCCCATTGGGCACGCAAAAAAGAAAGATCACCCTCCACAGCTTCATGTGGCTCGTCCTGAGAAACCGTCCGCATAATAAGCCCTTCTTCTTTCATTCGCAGACGTTCTCCGATTCCTTTGAGACGACTGCGCTCTGCATCCCGGCTTATTTTTTTGGAGACACCGACGTATTCTGCAAAGGGCATGTACACCATCCAGCGCCCGGGCAACGTATAATGAGTCGTTACACGCGCGCCTTTTCCGCCGCTCGGCTCTTTCCGCACTTGAACAACAATATCCTGTCCCGGCTGCAAAAGCGTCTCGATAGAGGGCTTCACATCAGGCTGTTTATCCAAATTAGGATGCAATACATCATCAACATATAAAAAAGCATTCTTCTTCTGTCCGATATCAACAAAAGCAGCCTGCATACCTGGAAGTACGTTAATCACACGGCCCTTGTAATAACTGCCGACCAACCCTTGCTGCTGATCGCGTTCAGCCGCGTACTCCACCAGCCTTCCGTTTTCCAGAAGAGCCATTCGGGTAATGTGCTGCGTGCAGTGAACGATCATCTGTTTCATGGCTTCACCTCTGGTTTCGTTCGTTCATTCCTTCACATTCTCTGCATAAATACACTATATTCCGAAGTAGGTTGATATTAAGCGCTGTTCCGGCACAACAGCAACAACATTTCCTTTACCGTTTAACACATAGATAAAATGATATTGATTACGTTTAAATAGACGCAATATATCATCTAAAGGTTTCGCAGATAATGCAACTATTGGACGAGCTACGCTTCCTGTTCGCAAATGATACTCATAAACAGCCTCCCGATTCATCAAAAAAGCAACAAACCGGTACGGTAAATTACGATGGTCGGTGAAATTCGAATACAGCAGAAAAGCTCCGATCATGACCATATTCAGCCTAAGGCCTCCACCCGCTCCAAGAGGCAGCAGCGCATATATAATCACAAGGACACTTGCGGCTACACTCACCCGTCCAGTCCATAACAAAGTGTAGTAATAAGGAAGTACTAAACTAATAGTGGCCTGAAGCACTTTACCTCCGTCAAGCGGCAGCACTGGCACTAGATTAAAAAGCCCAATAATGGCATTGGCATGAATAAAATAGGTCAGAAATTCCTGATTGCCATAACCGGCTTGTTGAAGTCCAAAAGCAATAACGATCATAATTCCATTTTGCAGTGGACCGGCAAGGGCTATTCCGATCTCACGACTGGCTGTAAGCCGCCCATGATCTTCAATAACAGCCACTCCGCCAAACGGAAGAAGCTGAACCGACTTAACTGTAACACCGGCCAAAAGAGCCGCAACGACATGTCCCATTTCATGAATGAAGACAATCGTAAATAAGGTGAGCAGCTCTAGAAATTGTCCCGTGACCACGGAGAATAACATAATGATCACGAACAGTGGATGTAGTGACAGTTCGATACCAAAGATCCTAATCAAACGATACCACTTCTGTAGGATCAATATAAGTCTTGTCTTTTATCACTGCGAAAAATAGTGTTGAAGCTGAGGATACGTCCTTCTCCATCATCCAACCGAGTGAATCCCCGCTCTGCACCCAGTCATCAACCTCCAGCTTGGTGCCGCTCAAATGTCCGTATTCTGCAGTGACACCGCCTGAATGCTGAACAGCAATTCGAATGCCCCCTTCCAGCTCTTTAGAGATGGAGAGAATACGTCCCATGTCTATACTTTTCACCGTCACATTTAAGGTTGAATCGATTTGAGGCATAATTTCCACCCCTTTTAGCGTAGATGCAAAAGGCTGGACAATGCTCCCAGCTATCGGGGCAGTGAGTTGATGATGAGCGGCCACTTTTTGAGCAGGCTCATCTTTATCCCCAAATATCGGAATGAATGCTGGAGCTCCGTTAAAGTTCTCCTCATACCAGACTCTCACAGCCGTGAAATCCATGTCATTGCTTAACGCATCACTAATAAAAGCTTGCATCTTATAGGACCATGGCTGATGTACCGCAAAAATCCCCCACACTGCTCCAAACACAAGAACACTAGCAACAAAGCGCCGAATAAAACCGGCAGTAAAATTTGAGCCTCCACCGCCGTTATCCTCCCAGCCTCCACGACTCTTTTTCCACATCACCTCTGGATCGGGCTCTACAGAGGATTGATCGGCATTCTTAAATCCTGTTCCCCATTCCTTAAAGCTCGTACTCTTATCTGGCATAATAAATAAAGGGGGAGCCTCCGCTATTTCTAGTTCCGGGACTTCCGAAACTCCTGAGACTGCTGAGACTTCCGGGAGTTCCTCCAATAAACTACGAATACGCTCCTTGCGGCGATTCTTGATATCTGATTTCTGATCCATATTTATCCCTCCGGACGGGCTTGTTTTACTTCCATTTTATGAAGCACGGAAGTCTCTTTAGAACAAGCCCCTCCAAGACAGACCATTTAAATCCCGGAAATGCCATACATTCATATTTATTCAAAAAAATAAGCCCCACCATAGATTTCTCTACTGGTGGGACCCGTGTATGCTTCTTATCATAGGATTGCTTAGTAAAAATTAAGCCATGCCGAAAAATTTCTTAAGTTTCTTAAATGCTCCCGGTTTGCGGTCAAGCTGCATCAGGGGTACAGCATCACCTAGAATTCGGCGTGCAATATTGCGATAGGCAATAGCAGCTGAAGAATCGGGATTCATAACTGTAGGTTCTCCGTTATTTGCGGCTTTAATGACTAATTCATCATCCGGAACAATTCCGATAAGATCAATGTTCAGCACCTGTAATATATCCTCAATATCAAGCATATCCCCAGACTTCACAAGACCTGGGCGAATACGGTTTACCACCAATTTCGGCGATTCCACACTCGACTGTTCTAATAGTCCGATTATACGATCGGCATCCCGTACAGCGGCATGCTCTGGTGTGGTAACCACAATCGCTTTATCCGCACCGGCAATCGCATTGCGGAAGCCGTGCTCGATTCCTGCCGGACAATCGATCAGAACATACTCATATTCCTTCTTTAGTTCAAGAATGATATCTCTTACTTGTTCAGGAGAGACAGCCGTTTTATCCTTTGTTTGAGCTGCAGGCAGCATATACAATTCATCAAAGCGCTTGTCTTTAACGAGCGCTTGATTAAGGCGGCAACGTCCTTCCGCTACATCCACAAGATCATAAATAATACGATTCTCAAGCCCCATAACTACATCCAGATTACGCAGTCCAATGTCGGTATCGACGAGACATACTTTTTTGCCCTGCAGTGCAAGTGCGGTTCCAATGTTGGCTGTTGTGGTTGTTTTGCCAACTCCGCCTTTGCCCGAGGTTACGACTATCGCTTCTCCCATGGAGGCTACACCCCTTTAAACACATTTAAATCCTGACGTAATTTGACCAAATTATGAATCTTATCGATCTGCATAGCTCCGTTTGTTAAATATGCAAATTCCATACTGCTTTCTCGGGTTTCCCATTCATCGGGCGGACGACTAATAATATCGGCAATTCGCAGCTGCGTTGGAGACATTAAAGAAGCAGCTATAATCGCTTCCTCATTCCCGTCTACTCCAGCATGCGCCATCCCTCTTAGCGAACCTAGTATATAAATATCGCCTGAACAGGTTATGGTCCCCCCAGGGTTCACATCCCCCAGATATAGAAGATTTCCGTTATGGTGCAGCACCTGACCGGAACGTAGAATTCCGCTCATCAGAAACAATGCGTCATTATCCTCACCGCCGGGCGCTGGAAGCGCCTCTATAGATCGAATCAACAGATTTCCCTGTCCCTTAAGAATCTCCAGCACAGCTTCCTTGTCTTCCTCAGTTACGGTACGATTGCCCAGCTTTATGTCCACATGTACAATCGGTCCAGTTAAAATATTTTGATGGCTGTGCTCCAGCTTATAGCGAAGCTCGCTCAGAAGATCTTCAAAGGGACATTTGTCGTCTAGCAGGAATATCAGGCCATCCTTGATGCCCTTAATCCTTACATGCTTGGATTTTACTGTCATATGCCTGGCCCCCTATCCTCATTCATTCGTGCCGGGCCCCTTAAATTCCTGCTTTGTATAGAAAGAAAATAGAAGCTCTTTAAGCCGCTTCTTCCTTATTCGTTTCTTTCTTGATTAGCTCAAGCTGGCGCCGAACCGGTATGTAGAAGAGTAGCCCGATGGCAAAATGAAAAAGCATCGTCGGCAGCATGTGATTCAAAATCGCCCAGCTATAAGGTTCTTGATTAAGATTAAATACACTATAGATACCAAATAGTATACTATCCCCAAGTAGACTTCCAAGCAGAACCACAGTCATCATAAGGGGCAGCGGAGCACGTGGAATCTGAAATAAAAGGCCGATTAAATAAGCCGACAATCCCATCGCAAAAGAGTGTGCTCCAAGAATTCTGCCGTAAAAAACGACATCATGCAGCATTCCAAAACATAATCCCAATATAAGTGCTGTATGCCGATGATGATATATAGTCACGAACAATAACACTACAAAAACCAAATTCGGAATGATTCGCATCTGCCACACATCTGGAATCAGCCAAGGTAAGATGGTTCCCTCCACAATAAATAAGAGGAACAGTATCAGAATAAGAACTGATCTGCGCATATTCACTATTCAGCACGCTCCTCCGTAAACACAACAATCAAATGCTTCCAGTCCTGAAATTCTGCTGAAGGCTTTATCACTGCTGTGGAGGTTAATCCAAATTCACCAACATCGACGCTTTCAACTGTGCCTATTGTCAACCCCCTTGGATACAAGCCTCCAATACCGGAAGACAGAATAGTATCCTCCGCTGCAATAGGATCACCCGGTGGAATCTTGGTCATCAGCAGTCTGTTCGTCTCTGGATTATAACTCTCAATCATCCCAAAGGACTTACCCTCTTTATTAAAGGCAGTTGCCGCAATAGGCGGCTGGGAATTAGGATCATTAGTGTCCATCATGGTCATCAGTTTCACAGTAGAAGTGAAATTGCTAACTTGACTGATAACACCTACCAGACCATCGGTTGAAATAACAGACATATTAGGTCTGACACCATCTTTGGAGCCTAAATCAATTACAATGGTGCTGTTGCTTGGTTCTGTAGTCTGGCTAATTACTTGCGCAATACGATATTCATACTTATACAAATTCTTCTGTTCTTTAGTGAATTGCCATTTTTTTTCCAAGTCTTCATTCTGTACTTTAATAAAATTATACTGGGCTTTATCACGTGCATACTGGGCAGCCATAATTTTAAGCTGTTCATTTTCTTTAGCAAGATCACTCAGATTTCCAATATCTTCAAACAAGCCCGCTACATATCCAGCGGGCTTGTAGAACATTTTTTGCACGAAACCAGTCGAATCTCTGAGAAAGTTCTCCGGCCAGGACAAGCCTTTCCTTGTTGCCAAGCTGAAGCCCATTACCACAATGAACAGCACCAGTGTAATCAACAGAATAAACAGACGTTTATTGCTTAAGAGTTTAAACAGTTTCAACACCCTCTAACAACAGTATTTCTCCCATAACAGGGGTTGACTTACACAAGTGGTAGAACATCATCTTATCTCTTCGAACGAAGACTGGATCCGCTGCGGCTCTTGAACAAATGAATGTTCTCAAGTGCCTTACCGGTTCCAATAGCTACACAGTCCAGTGGATTCTCAGCAACAATAACCGGCATTCCCGTCTCACGTGCAAGCAGCTTATCCAAGTTGCGAAGCAAAGCTCCCCCACCTGTCAAAACAATTCCACGATCCATAATATCTGCTGCAAGCTCTGGCGGACATTTTTCCAACGTTACTTTAACAGCTTCAATAATAGCATTCACTGTGTCAGACAAAGCTTCACAGATTTCATCAGAAGTAATTGTAAGTGTTTTTGGCAGACCTGTTACGAGATCACGGCCGCGAATTTCCATGGTTTCAGCCTTTTCAAGAGGAAGGGCAGAGCCAACATCCATTTTGAGCTGCTCCGAAGTACGTTCACCGATCATCAGATTGTATTGACGTTTGATGTATTGAATGATGGACTCATCCGCTTCATCACCTGCAACACGCACTGAACGGCTAGTAACAATACCGCCGAGCGAAATTACAGCAACTTCAGTTGTACCTCCACCGATATCTACAACCATACTACCTGTAGGCTCCCATACTGGCAGATCCGCGCCGATAGCAGCAGCAAAAGGCTCTTCGATAATGTAAGCTTCACGAGCTCCAGCTTGTTTGGTAGCATCTTCTACCGCACGTTGCTCTACAGCAGTAATGCCAGATGGCACGCAGACCATTACATTAGGGTGACGCTGGAACATAGAACGCTGTTTCTGTGCTTGACGAATAAAATATTTAATCATCGTAGCCGTTGTATCAAAATCAGCGATAACGCCATCTTTCATCGGACGGATCGCACGGATATTTCCAGGTGTACGACCGATCATTTTTTTGGCGGATTCACCCACAGCTTCAATCGTCTTAGTATCAGTGTTAATGGCTACAACGGAAGGCTCTCTTACAACAACACCCTTACCGCGTACGTAGACAAGCGTATTCGCTGTCCCCAAGTCAATTCCTAAATCTTTTGTGAAACCACCCAACATGCTAATTTCTCCTTTTCCTAAGTAAATCTACATTTATATTACATATGTCCTTTTTCTTTCAAGCTTACGAAACTGCTATCTCCGATAATTAGATGGTCCAGCACATCTATTCCGATAATCTCACCTGCCTGAAGCAATCTAGCGGTTAGGGAAATATCTTCTGGACTAGGTGTTGGATCACCACTAGGATGATTGTGCGCGCATATAATAGAGGCGCTACTGCATTTTATAGCTGCTCTGAATACCTCACGAGGATGAACGATCGAAGCATTAAGGCTGCCCATGGACAATGTTTCTTGTCCAATCACATGATTCTTCGTGTTCAGAAACAGACAGACAAAATGCTCCTTTTGCAAATAACGCAATTGCTCAGTCAGAATCTCAGCAGCGTCCCCAGGACAGCGGATAATGACCGGCATATTGAACCTGGAATTCGCAAGGCGCCTTCCCAGTTCGATGCCTGCTTTTAGTTGTACGGCCTTGGCAGGACCGATACCGTTGATTTTGGTCAGTTCTTCGATGCTAAGGTCAACTAGCCCACGCAGGCCACCGATCTTCCCCAGCATCTGCTGTGCAATATGAATAGCCGACTCGCGGCGTGTTCCCGTACGCAGCAGAATGGCTAACAACTCCGCTTGACTTAATGATTCCGCCCCATAATGCATCATGCGCTCTCTAGGTCGTTCTTCATGGGGGAGGTCCCGCAGCATAATTGGTTGCGACTCCATCCCTATCCCTCTTTCCCCAGGCTTCCTACCGGCTCAATACAGTTATACCGAACTCGGATAGCATTTCGCCAAGAAGCGACAAAGGCAATCCGACTACATTGAAATAACAGCCTTCAATTCGTTCCACCAAAATGGACCCAAGCCCTTGTATCGCATAAGAGCCAGCCTTATCAGCGGGCTCTCCCGTAGCTATATAAGCAGCAATTTCCTCTTCAGTCATTGCCCTCATCGTTACGGAAGTAACACGGTGCTCCACTATAGTCTTCCCATTCGGGAGTCCGAGGCAGGCTACACCCGTGTATACCTTATGAGTTCGGCCCTGAAGTCTGGTAAGCATCGCTTTGCTGTCCAGCTTGTCCACCGGTTTGCCTAGCACAGTATCATCTAGTACAACAATTGTGTCGCTTCCTATAATGACTGCGTTACGCTCTCCGGCTGTAGCTACTACGGCTTCTGCTTTTCGCAAAGCTAGACTGCGCACGATTCTCTCCGGCGTCCAATCCGGCGGTGTGCTCTCATCAGCTTCGCTGGTAATGACCTCAAAGGGTAAACCCAGTAAGGATAACAGCTCACGTCGACGCGGTGAACCTGAGGCTAGAATAATGAGTGGTGAGTTGTCCACGTTGTAAACGTCCCTTCTTGCTAAGTAACGAGAGTTACAGTCTGCGGTACAGCCATACAGCTGTAATAATACCGGCGAGACTAAGCATGCACAATTTCAAATGAATAGTGATGTCATAGGTTATGATGTCTAAATCGGCTCGCGGAGACCATTTGAGCACAGTCGATGTTGTTAGAAAAGACAGAGCCTTTACGGGCTGCAGCAGCTTGGCGATCCAGGCTCCAGCCAGCCAGCCTAGAATTAGAAATAACAGCAGTGTTCCTACATTTTTCTTCTTCATCTCAGTCTTCCCTCGCCATTTTTTGACACCCTAATTATTATACGGTGAAACGGTGATCAATACAAACGTAAAATCCCCTACGGTAATGTTTACCACCTTTTGCCCTAAAAGTTGCGGAACGATACCCCTCTCCGCAAAAAAACAACAAGCCCCCAATTCCCCGGAGACTTGTTGTTTTTTTGAATCCGCAATCCAAGCATTCAATTCATAGCAGACAGCAGCTGTTTTTGGCTGGTCAAGAAGCTCAGCATGGATTCCTGCACTTCCCAAAGCAGGGCTTGCGCCTTGTTCTTGTTATATTCACTCAGTGCTGAAATTCCTTGGCTCATAGATTTCTCTAGCGCTGCACAAATGCTTTTGGCTTCAGGCGTTATGCCTTGCTCCAGAGCTTTAACAGCTTCACTCCATTGGAGATGAAGATCACTCACAGCTGAGGTATTAGCTGCCGCATCCGTTTGTCCGCCACTGAGTAAAGAAGCGGATTGACTGCTTAGTTCACTGAGCAACTGTCCACTCACCGCAAAATAACTATTCACAGCCTCCGCATTTCCGGCAAATCCTAATCGTTCCACTCCGGGAAGATCCACCTCTCTTACATAAAGCTCAATCCCTTGATTCTTCAGTCCACTGCTGAGCAGCTTAGCTTGTTCACGGTCAGAGGACATTCCGGCATATACACGATTTCCGTCAGCAGGGTCCAAGCCCGCAGCCAAACCAGCGTCCAACAGCTCTTGTCTAGCTTGTTCCGCGCCTGCCGGCGTACTGAATACGCCATACTGCAGCAGGTAGTAGCTTTGCGCAGCCACTTGAACAGGAATACTGTTTTTGCCAGCATCATCTGTGCCCGTAACCGGCAATCCCGAGGTTCCTACACCTGCTGGATCATTAGCTCCGGAAGTCTGCCCTGAAGTAGCCAATGTATCTGTTATCCCGTTTCCTGAACTACTGTCCATGTTTCCTCCATAAAAAAAGGAAAGCGCCGCATACCCTAGCAGTAGACCTGTGCCGATGGCCCCCACCACAGACAGGGATAATTTCCACCAATACGATGGGCGACGAGTATGATATGAGCCCCCATAACCTCCCGTATAAACCTCTGCTGATTTATCTCTATCATCCAGTACCAAATCTGAGAGCAGATACGATTGCTGCGTATTTCTGAAATCTCTATCCTGTTCGTCCCATTCTTGCTGGCGTGGATCTACAGTTCCTGAGTAATAGTCGTAAGCATCCTCCGGTGGTGCCTCACGCATAGAGCGTAGATCAGGTTCTTGCACCCAAGTATGCTGCTGTGCTGGACCGACCTCCTTGCGCAACTCCTCTGCATATTCTTCAGCTGTACCCAGTCCGCCACTGGACCAGCGCTCCACTACCTGCGGTTTTGGCTTAGGCTCGTCCTTATTCACGTCAAATCGGAATGTCATTCTTCCGTTATTCAACAGTAACACCTCACCTCATCTAATCTATATGGAAATATATGATAGACAATAGAGAGATATGCTATTTTTATAGCCAAATGAATAATGAAAGTTATACGGATTCAGTTTACATTACATGTAACTTTTATATACTATATAAAAAGAGCTAAAAGTGTGCACTATACTAGTTAAGCTAGAAATAGGATTTTAGTTCATTACAGTTTAGGAGGGCTTTTTCTGAAACAAAAAATTCAAGCAGCAATTGTGGGCTACGGTAATTTAGGAAAAGGTGTACGTAAGGCTATTAACCAAAGTGAAGATATCGAGCTGGTTGCGATCTTTACGCGCAGAGAGCCTGGACAACTGGAAGCCGGTGAAACCGGTGTGAAATTCGAGCATATCTCTGCCGTCGAACAATATAAGGGAAAAGTGGATGTTATGATTCTGTGCGGAGGATCGGCTACCGATCTGCCAGAACAGACACCAGCTATTGCCCGGATGTTTAATACCGTGGACAGCTTTGACACTCATGCCAAAATCCCTGAGTTCTTTGCGACCGTTGATGCCGCAGCTAAACAAGGCGGAACACTCAGCGTAATTTCTACGGGCTGGGATCCAGGCCTGTTCTCCATGAACCGTCTGCTAGCTGAAGCTATTCTTCCACAAGGTAAAGAGTATACGTTCTGGGGTAAAGGCGTCAGCCAAGGTCACTCTGATGCCATTCGCAGAGTAGAAGGCGTTAAAGGCGGCGTACAATATACGGTTCCAGTACAAGAAGTTATCGAGGCCATCCGTGCGGGTGAAACACCAGAACTTACTACTCGTGAAAAACATCTTAGAGAGTGTTTTGTAGTAGCTGAGGCAGGTGCAGATCAAGAACGCATTCGCGAAGAAATCGTGAATATGCCGAACTATTTTGCAGATTATGATACTACGGTTACTTTCATCACTGAAGAAGAACTGGCAGCTCAGCATAGCGGTATTCCGCACGGCGGGTTTGTTATTCGCAGTGGGGTAACAGGAGAAGGCACGAAACAAATTGTTGAATTTGGCCTGAAGCTGGAGAGCAATCCTGAATTTACGGCTAGTGTGCTTGTGGCTTATGCCAGAGCTGCTCAGCGTATGAGTCAAGAAGGTCAAAGCGGAGCGCGTACTGTATTCGATATTCCACTTGGGATGTTATCTCCGAAATCACCAGAAGAACTGCGCCGCAACTTGCTCTAAAATCCTGTCAACAAATAACCCGCGTAGGACTTTTAAGGGTCCTCGCGGGTTATTTGTTGTCCAGAGCGTCTGACAACCCTCTATACAAGACTAAGAATCTTACTCTTAACATGATTCATTTCGTAATTCTTCAACAAAGTCTCATGCGCACGATCCGCAATAATGGCGCCAAGCTCAGGATTTTTCAGTAAATTCAGTACACTTCCAACCACCTCAACCGAGGTATTAGCCAGCAAAATATTCCGGTTATGCTCACAATTCAGCTTCTCACACATGATAGAGCTGGTAACCACCGGGGTTTTTAGCGCCCAGGATTCCAGTATATTTCTAGAAACTTCGCAGCCTTCAAGGATAGGCACCAGAACAGCTTTAGACCGTCGTATGTATTCAGTAGAGGAATTTACCGGTCCAGTGACTATGACCGATTCATCTTCCTTAATCAAAGTCATGACCTCCGGGTGAACCTCTGAGCTGATAATGTAACTTTTGATATCAGGCACTTGTTCTTTAATCATGGGATAGGTTTTTTTAAAGAATACTCGGGCTGCATCTATTCCCAGTCTCATATTCATATTCCAGTGCAGCACAATTGAATTTTCTTTAATCACAGGCTCTGCAAAAGTCTCATACTCATTCATCTTGATGAAATGGGGGACAACATGAACCTTACGGGCATCGGCAAATGATAGAGATTTGAACGCTAGTGCATCCCATTCCGAGGTTGCTAAAAGTAGTCCCGTCTTATTCATTAATCGCCGTTTATTCCTACGATCCCATGCAGCATTGAGTTTATTATATGGATTCTTCCTGCTTAACTTTCCTGCCTCTCCGGCAGATCCTCCGCTTCCGTTTGCAAAACTATAGGTATCTGTGATCACACTGGCTTCTGGAAGCAAGTTCCGCACCATATCAATGCATTTACCCAATAGGACATGCGATATAAATACATGCTTGTAATTATTCGAACGGCAAAGCTCCAAAATAGTGTTCTTCATATCTTTATCTATATGACTTAAATTTGAGAAATTCCGCAGTTTATGTAAGGGGCGCAGCATTGGCCTCCAGGTCGTATAATCTTCATTAATGTTATGAACCGTAAGTGCCGTCCGCTCATTTATAGACACGGTTTGGTTGGCACTGCCGTACGTCAGCAAATCTATATCAAATTTCCCAAGCAAAATCTCGAGAATACTCCCTGTTCTCATTTCTCCTTCTAGATCCTCTGCGCTTTGATTCTGGGCTGATAGGAACAGCATTCTTTCTCGCATGACTCTGGCTCCTTGTATTTTGTAATAAAAACCCCCATCTACTAACTGAAACTTTAGATGCAGTTCAATAGTAACTCATTTCAATTAAAAGTTTTGTCGATTTATAGGAGAAGTCTAAAATTTTTTAAGTTTTTTTCTGAGTTTCCAAAATTCTATCACGATTTCCCCTTATAAAACGCCACATTTTCTAAAATATAGACCAAAACCCCTTTTTTTACGCCATACATAATCATGAATTGCTCTATGGATAGAAATCGTAATCTTTAGGTAATATGTACTACGCCTCTTTGCATACAAAAAAAGCATCTCCCTCGCTTAATGTCGAAAGGAAGACACTTTAGTTGTCATAGCTTCTAACTACACAGTTCCGGCCCTTTTTCTTAGCCTGATACAATGCAGTGTCACTAAGTTTGTAAAGAGTGTTCAATGCGTATCGTTCACCTGAATCCACCGTGATGATGCCAACACTTATCGTGTAATGCAAGGGCACACCATGAATGACCGCCCCTGTAACGGCTGTGCGCATCCGCTCTGCAATCATATCACTGTTTTGTTCATCGGCTCTATGCAGCAGCACAGTGAACTCCTCACCACCGAATCTTCCGAACAGGTCACCATTGCCAAGCTGCTGTTTTATTTTATGAGCCAGATCCTTCAGAACATGGTCGCCGGTATTGTGGCCGTAGGTATCGTTTATGCGTTTAAAGTGATCCACATCCAGCAGTAAAAAAGAATACGGCAGCTTCTTCATTGCTGAGGCAGCTATTAAAGGCCGGGCGCGCTGTACAAAGGATCTGCGATTCAAAATACCTGTCAACACATCATAAGTGGCCACCCGTTCCAATTCTGTAAAGGAATCCTCCCTATAAAGCAGCATGATGCCTGCAGTTCCTAAGAACATAAGCAAATAAACCCCCAGATAAAAAAATATCTGCAGCCAGTGAGAGGTCTGTGCATTCCATCCTAACATCGAATAAAACGGTTCAAGTCCCTTGCTAACCAGCGCTAAAATTACAACAAAGTACAACAATCCTATGGTTCGCTGGAGAGAGGTTTCTCTAATCTTCACAGCTAATATATAAGCTGGCAAAGCTATGATCATAATCCCAAATAGACAAGTTGCAGCCATAACCAACCGCTCATCTGGCATAATTATATGCAGTAGCACTACGATGACAATGGATACTCCGAACAGGATCGTATAATATCGTTCAATCCTACTCCCAAAAACTCTGAGAAGCATCAGAAGCGCTAAGCTTTCCAGCGTACCTCCAGCTAAAGCAAGCAGCATACTGATTGGAATGGGAAGTCGTGAGTCTGTGAAATCATTCAGCAAAAGGAGAATTAAAGCTGCCAGCTGCAAATATTTTGCCGTGACAAACAAGGTAGAAGTCCGTTCCTGCGCGTAACGCAAACGATAGACGACAATAAGCAATACCGTAAAGGATTGCCACATAAAGAGGCAGACCAGCAGTGTTTTGAGATCCAGATGCATGTTAGTGAATTTCACCCCCTGTATTCTCTAAGCTCAATAAATATAATTGTATCTGACCACTCGGTTTCTTCCTTCTTGTTTGGCTTGGTATAACGCTTTATCGCTCAGCTTGTACAGCTTATTTATCCAAATCTCCTGATCCGGTATGATTGTAATTACACCTATACTAACTGTATAGCCTTGTAAAAGTTTTTGTGTAGGCGTCTTCATTACTGCCTTTCGTAACACTTCAGCTTTCCGGTCACAGCTAGCTTCATCCAGCCCGCAAAGGATAACTGCAAATTCCTCGCCGCCCAGCCTGCCAAATAAATCGCTGTTTTCGAGGTTGTCCTTAATCGTCAATGCGAATTCTTCCAGAACAACATCGCCGGTATCATGGCCGTATGTATCATTGATTTCTTTGAAATGATCCAAATCCAGCAGCATAAACGAAAAGTACTCTTGCTCAGCAACTGCCTTCTCAAGCCGTACCTCAGCTTCCTCAAGAAATGCTCCACGGTTAAGGATTCCAGTCAGATCATCGTAGCTAGCGATTCGTTTCAGTTTTACAAAGGAATGCTCGTTAGAAAGTAGAATAAAGCCTGCGGCTCCCACAATCAACAATAAATACATCCCCAGGTAATATAAATACTGCGAAAGATTAGTTGTGAACACGTTCATCTCTGGCTCCCAGATCAATGCAACAATCGCGCGGAGCAGCATAATCCCTGCAAAAGCGTAAAACAATATTCCGAGTATCTTCTGAAGAGGGGTGCCTTTGGGGTTCACCGTGAGGTGGTAAGCTGGATAGACAATAAACAGTATCGACCATAATGAGGTACAGGCTATGCGCCAGCTGGAATGATGAAAGAAGATCGCAACAATACTAAAAGTAATCGAACTAAGTATGGAAAGCGTTATGTAATACAACTTTATCCGCTGACCAAGGATTCCCATCATCAGCAATAAAGCAATAATCTCCAGACAGCAGCCTAAAAGAATCAAAGCGTTGCTAAGTGGAATGGATAAAGCGCGGGGGATATGACCCCATAATAATAATGAACACCAGAAGAGCAGCTGCACCGCCTTTGAGCGTATGAATAAGGTGGATGCCCTGTCTTTAGGAGCGCTCCTCCGGTAATTGGTTATCAGCAGCAATATAAATAGATTTCCAAAAATAAATAAATACACTAACGTTTTGATATCAAGCTGGGAGTCCATGAGTCACCACCTACACGGAAAAATTGATCCTCTACTGACAGCACTATAGCACTCAATGGCTGGTTCAGCAAATACCCTATTTATTTCATTTTTTAGAATGTACATACACCGCTTAAGTATACAAAAAAGCACTTCCCCCTGCACGGAGCTCGGGGGGAAGTGCTATGGTCAAGAGAATATGAATATTCTCGTGTAGGCCTGTGTTTGTATTAACGCTTCTTCAAGCCGTCCGCCAATGCGTATCCAACCTTCCAGATATCGCCTGCGCCCATCGTAATCACTAGGTCACCTGGGGCAATACGAGGTTTCAGATCAGCAAGCACATCTTCTTTGGTTGGCAGATGTCTTGCACCAGCGTTACTGTTCTGCACAATAAGCTCAACCAGCTTCGCAGATGTAACCCCCTCAATCTGCTTCTCACCTGCCGGAGAGTAGATGTCGGTGATGATCACCTCATCTGCTTCGCTAAAGGCGCGGCTGAAGGCATCTAGCAGGAAGAACGTACGTGTATACCGCTGAGGCTGGAATACGGCAATAATCCGTTTCCCCGTTGCCTTAGCAGCACTGATTGTCGCCTGAATTTCAGTTGGGTGATGCGCATAATCATCGATGACCAGAATGTCATCGACTTCTCCGAGCACTTGAAAACGGCGCTTCGCACCATGGAATTTCACGATCGCTTCAGCGATTTTTTCAAAAGAGATTCCTGATTTCAGACAAGCGATAACCGCAGCCATTGAGTTATACAGATTGTACTGACCTGGCACGGACAGTTCAATTTGTCCCAATACTACGCCATTATGGTTCATCGTATACGAAACTTGACGGTCGCCAAGAACGATGTCTGTGGCAATATAATCTGCTGTCTTCGACTTGATGCCGTAAGTAATCACCTTACCTGACACTTCAGGCAATAAAGAAATCACATTCTCGTCATCTGCACACACAATCGCAGTGCCGTCTTCACGGGTCTGGTTCATAAACTGTACATAAGCAGCCTTGAGACGGTTAAAATCTCCGCCGTAATTCTCCAAGTGATCTGCTTCCACATTCGTGACAATTCCAAGCCAAGGGTGATAGTGCAAGAAAGAGCCATCACTCTCATCCGCTTCCGCCACTACATAATCGCCTTGTCCTGCCTTTGCATTCGTACCGACGTTCATAATCTCTCCGCCGATAATATACGTAGGATCAACTTCACACTCTTCCATTACAAGTGCGATCATAGAGGATGTAGTTGTTTTACCATGCGCTCCGGCAACGGCTACCCCTTTACGTTCGTTCAATAAACGGGCTAACATTTGTGAGCGGTGCAGAATTGGAATCTTAAGACGCTCTGCTTCCACCCATTCCACATTATCGCTGGACAAAGCCGTAGAGTACACGACGAGATCCGCACCTTTTACTTGTTCTGCTGTATGCCCAATATAAATCTTGGCACCTTTAGCAATCAATTTATCCGTCAATTCTTGGGCAGCCACATCGGAGCCCGTAACCGTATATCCCATTTCTAGCATTACTCGGGCAATCGCGCTCATACCGTAGCCGCCGATCCCTATAAAATGCACACGTTCAGTAGTATCCAACAGTCGTCACCAGCCTTTTTCAGTATCGGGTTGCTGCAAAAGTGTACCGCGCACGTCAGAAATCAAATACAGCGTACCAGATACGACGGCAAGGTCATCCTCCGCTGTAATCGACTTCAGTTGTTGCAGCGCTTTTCCCCAATTATGTTCTACTATGATTACCAAGTTTTCCTTGGCATATTTATCCCGCAGACTTTCTGCGATAACCTGCAGATGCTCCGCGTCCATTTTGTTCTGGAAATCCGGTTCGGTCAGGATGAGCGTATCCACTATAGGCAGTATATGCTTAAAGTAGGATTCATGATGCTTATTTGCCATCATTCCCATAAGTAAATTTAATTTACCGTATTTATAGAGCTGTGGCAGGCTTTTGGCAAGGCTCTCCGCGCCTTCCGGATTATGTGCTCCATCCAGTACGATCCTCGGAGATTTACTTACCTCTTCCAGCCTTCCAGCCCAAAATGCATGACGCAATCCTTCCAGAACATCTTCATCCTCTAGCATGAACGCCATATACTGGCGCAAAACTTCAAGAACCATCATAGCTCCCGCCGCATTGCTAATCTGGTGTTCGCCTTTCATCACAATCCCAAGTTCAAGCGAACGGAAGGGACCCTTAAAGTTAAAGGTCTGCACATCCCCATGGATTCCAGTAGCTTCATAGCTAAAATCTTCTCCGGCAAGATAAAGAGTAGAGCGGCAAGCCGCCGCTTTCTCCTTGAGTACAGCCACGACTTCCGGTTGATTTACGCAGCTAACAACAGGTACACCGGGTTTGATAATCCCGGCTTTCTCCATTGCAACCTTCTCAAGCGTATCTCCCAGAATATCCATATGGTCATGGCCGACATTTGTAATCACCGACACGATCGGAGTAACGATGTTCGTTACATCCAGCCTTCCCCCAAGCCCAGTCTCCCATACGACAACATCCGGACAAGAAACACCCGCAAAAAATAGAATGGCCACAGCTGTAGTTACCTCAAACATCGTTGGTGAGCCAAATTCCGTTTCTGCAATCTCATCTACCAAAGGACGAAGGGTATTCACTAGCTCAAGAAGAGTTTCTTCAGGAATGTCCGTATTATTATATTGGAACCTGTTCGTGAACTTCGTAATATACGGAGACGTGAAGGTGCCGACAGAATAGCCGCTTTGCAAAAGTGCGCTTGTCAAAAAAGCACAGGTGGAGCCTTTGCCGTTGGTACCCGCCACATGAATAAATTTCAGCCGACGGTGCGGGTTTCCCAGCTTGTCCATCAACATCTCAATTCTGTCTAAACCTGGCCGGATTCCAAAAGGAATCAGGCCCTTGATCCAGTTAACCGCTTCGGTATATGTCGCAAGAGGGGCGGTGCTCCCGCCCCGATTTAGGTCATCCATGTCTCTTATCCTCTCAGCTCTGCTATGCGGGCAAGTACTTTCTCACGTTTGGCAGAATAATCTGCCTGCTTCGCCTGCTCCTCTTCGATAACTTTTGCGGGAGCTTTGGCCACGAAGCCCTGATTGCTCAACTTTTTCTCTACGCGTTCTACTTCGCTGTTCAGCGTCTGCACTTCTTTTTCCAGACGAGCGATTTCTTGTTCAATATCAATCAGCCCCGACAAAGGCAGAAGCAGTTCCGCTCCCGTTACTACAGCGGACATTACCTTGTCTGGCGTTTCCGGATTCAGGCCAGCTTCGAAAGAAGAGGTATTGCAGAAACGTCCGATGTAGTTGTCGTTACGAGTAATGATGCTCAGTGTTTCCTCATTGCTCGCTTTAATAATCAAATCAACCTTTTTGCTCATCGGTACATTTACTTCAGCACGGATATTACGAACTGCCCGGATTACATCCATCAGCAGGTTCATTTCCGCTACCGCTTGCGGGTTCTCCAGAGCAGCATCATACTCAGGCCAAGCAGCCAAAGTGATTGTCTCTCCTTCATGCGGCAGATGCTGCCAGATTTCCTCCGAAATAAACGGCATAAACGGATGGATCAAGCGCATCGTGCGGTCGAGTACATAAGCAAGTACGGACTGTGTCTTCGCTTTGGCTGCGGCATCCGTTCCGTAAAGCGACAGCTTCGCGAACTCAATATACCAGTCACACAAATCGTCCCAAATGAAGTTGTACAGCTGGCGGCCGGTCTCGCCGAACTCGTACGAGTCAATTAGACGCGTAATTTCACGAGAAGTTTCGTTCAGACGGTGTAAAATCCAACGGTCAGCCGTAGTTAGCTCCCCAGTAATGTCAATATTCTCGAAGCTAACTCCTTCAAGATTCATGAGGGCGAAGCGTGACGCATTCCAGATCTTATTAGCGAAATTACGCGCCTGCTCTACCTTTTCCCAACGGAATCGTAAATCCTGACCCGCTGTGCTGCCGGTAGAAATCATATAACGCATAGCATCTGCGCCATACTTCTCGATAACCTCAAGCGGATCTACACCGTTGCCGAGTGATTTGGACATTTTTTGTCCTTCAGCATCCCGTACCAAACCATGCATCAATACGTCCGAGAATGGTTTCTCTCCGGTGAATTCCAGTGCCGAGAAGATCATCCGCGCTACCCAGAAATAAATAATATCGTAGCCCGTTACGAGCACATCGTTCGGATAGTAACGTTTGAAATCTGCACTGTCTTCATTCGGCCAGCCTAGGGTTGCAAACGGCCAGAGGTTGGAGCTAAACCAAGTATCCAGCACATCCTCGTCCTGTTTCAGGTCGGTTAAGCCGCTGATCCGGCGCGCTTCTTCCTCGTCATTCGCCACAACCAGCTCACCGGTAGATTCAGAATACCAAGCCGGAATACGATGCCCCCACCAAAGCTGACGGGAAATACACCAGTCGCGTACGTTTTCAATCCAGTTCAGGTAGGTTCTCTCGAACCGTTCAGGTACAAAGTTAACCCCATTACCATCCTTCTGTGCATTGATGGCAGCTTCGGCGAGCGGCTGCATCTTCACGAACCATTGTGTGGACAGGTACGGCTCAACAACCGCTCCTGAACGTTCACTGTGTCCAACTTGATGCACATGATCTTCAATAGAGATCAGAACGCCTTGCTCCTTCAGATCCGCCGTGATGGCCTTACGGCATTCACTCCGGTCTTGACCTTGGTAAGGTCCTGCTTCTTCGTTCATCGTACCGCTCTCATCCATTACGTTGATCTGCGGCAAATTGTGCCGTTGACCTACCTCGAAGTCATTTGGATCATGAGCTGGCGTGATCTTAACCGCACCGCTACCAAACTCTTTATCTACATACTCGTCAGCGATAATTGGAATCTCCCGGCCGATAATCGGCAGGATCAGGGTTTTACCAATCAGATCTTTATAACGATCATCCTCAGGATGAACAGCAACTGCCGTATCACCCAACATCGTCTCCGGACGTGTGGTCGCTACAGTGATATGTCCACTGCCATCTTTAAGGGGGTAACGCAGGTGGTACAGATGACCGTTAACTTCCTTATATTCAACCTCGATATCCGACAACGCCGTACGAGCCGCCGGGTCCCAGTTGATGATACGTTTACCGCGATAGATCAAGCCTTTATTATAAAGCTTAACAAATACCTCGCGAACTCCCTTCGACAAACCCTCATCGAGGGTAAAACGCTCGCGGGAGTAGTCAAGGGAAAGTCCCATTTTTGCCCACTGCTCATGAATGGTGTTCGCGTATTTATCTTTCCAATCCCACACCTGCTCCAGGAACTTCTCACGTCCGAGGTCATGTCTGGAAATCCCCTGCTCGCGCAGCTTCTGCTCTACCTTCGTTTGTGTTGCAATACCTGCGTGGTCCGTACCTGGTAACCAAAGCGTATCGAAGCCCTGCATCCGTTTAGTACGAATCAGGATATCCTGTAATGTGAAATCGAGCGCATGCCCGATGTGCAGCATTCCTGTTACGTTTGGCGGCGGGATCACAATACTATAGGCTTTAGCATCCGGACGTTGGCCTGCACGGAAATATCCGCCCTCTGTCCAGTAGGAATACCATTTCTGTTCTGCTGCCTTCGGATCATACGTTGTTGGCATCTCGTTTTTAGATTCATTCGTAGCAGCAGCATCTGCCGCTGTTAGATGGTTTTGGTCAGCCATTCTCTGATACCTCCACTAGTTTACTTGTAGTTGCTTATAGTTGTTAATAAAGTTGCTGTATAGAGCGCACAGGTCTCTGAAAAAAACAAAAAGACCCCTCGTCTCAAAGGACGAAAGGTCATTCTTTCGCGGTACCACCTTTGTTTCGCGCCAATGAAAAATAAAACTACACTTCTTACCCTACGGATTCAGAAGCTTAGCGCGACACTCGTACAGATAACGGCTGCTACCGGCCACAACCTAACTTATCCTTCACAAATATGAAGATAAGCTCAGAAGGGCGACTCCGGGGCGACTTCGGGGGCTGTTTCCTACGGAATGTCACAGCACTTGCAATTCCGCTCTCTGAAGGGCTGACCGCCTACTCTTCCCGTTCCCAGTCTTTACTTAGATATTGCTTACTCCATAATACATTTTGAGCCCCCCCTAGTCAACCTGGATACGCCTTTGCAGCGGGACTTTAGGCTGAATTTCGACTTATTTCTTCTGAAGCATCCCTTCCAACAATGAAACAGCAAAAATCCCGATCCTAATACCTGATCGGGATTCACCTATTCATGTGTGTACGCATCACGATTCGATTACGGGATGTACAACACTTGACCTTCCTCTACACTCTGCCCGGATAAGCGATTATACATTACCAGCTCCCGCGCACTTAGCTGATACTTCTCTGCTATGGTATCCAGTGTTTCTTCACGCTGCACAATACACAGCCGAACTTTGCGGAACATGTTAGCTCCATCCGCGCTGGCAATGAATCTGCTCTTCCATTCCGTATTATTGCCAACCTCTGGAACGTCCACTGCTGCAGATGTGTTTCCTTCCGACTGCAGAGCTTCCTGCTCTTTACGGACACGACTGGAGCTTAGTAAAGAGGAGAAGGTGAGATGTTCTTTTTCCGGAATTTCTGCTTCTTTTTTACTGCCCAAGGCGATCTTAAGATCTTGTTTCTCCTCATGAGAAGCCACACTCTCTTGTGAAACAAAAACTTCGTTCGCATTCTCATTAATCGGCGCAGTATTCTCTTCTTGCTTAGGAAGCTCATTATTAGCCTCATTTTCAGAAGCGAACACAGGGATATCCTGAATTGCATCTGCACTAACGGCTAGAACAGCGGTCTCTCTAGGAGTAAAATATTCCTCTGCCGACTGTTGGTTCTCTTCGCTCACATAGCTTGCTTGATTCAGCTGAGACACCTCAACCTCTTTGTTCTGGGCCTCGGCTTTAAACCAGTAATCGGATAAACCCGCTTTAGCATCCTCAACTTGGGACTCCAGACTATGTGTCCGTGCTTTAGCTCCCTTGTCCTTCTCCTGACCGGATGAGAAATTGACTACAGGGGACGTATGAGCGGCTCCACTTGAGACTAATGATTCTTCTGCTTCCTGTTCATTCGCTTCGGCATGCTCATGTTCTTCTACAGCAACCTGTGAGGCATCCTCACCGAAGGTCCACTGAGAATTTTCATAAAGTGCATCATTTTCCTGTTCTTGTAGCTCCGTAGTAGCTTCTACCCTGTCATCATTCACAGGAGAATAGGCGACTGTATACTCCTCTTGCTGCCAGGCTGGTTGAGGTTGAGGGTCCGCACCACCGATCCCCCGCAGCGATAACACACCTGTTATATTCACAGTGCGCATCGTGAGCAGATCGATATCAAAATTCTCAATCTCTACCCCAATATCTTCAATTGAGCTGACGCGTGTAAGCGGAACAGTGATTTCCACGGGAATGGCATGCTCCAGACGTTGTGTTCGGTCATCTTCACTCCGGTAAAGCCCGGTAAGCAACAGCTGACCATATAACTCGGCCCGATCCTCCCGCTGAATCACCTGAATTTCCGGAAGTAGTTCAACCTCCTCCAGCTCAGCTATTCCCGGAAGCTCTTCCGAAAGGTGAATGCGTTCGTAAATATCAAACCGCAAGCCGTGGGACTGATCAAACACGGGATATGTCCTCCTTCTTGGCATAATCTAACCCTGAGACAGGCCCAGAGCATAAGCCCAAAATGTTACTCCCCACATGTATATGCTTCAAACAGAGAGGCATGACAACTTTGGTAGTACTAACCGGACAGGATGCTAATAAATTTCATGAATTTAAGAGCTCACCAAACCCTCAGCCTGCTGATAGATGCACTACTTCGTAAGAACAAAGTATTATATGCTGCTTTTATTAATAAGACATGGATAGATGTTTTTTTTCTGAAAAAATAGAAAAAGAACAGCAGAACCAGCTTTTGCTGATTCTACTGTTCCTTAGCCACTTACGTATCTGTCAGGGTGCTTCAGACAGCAGCTCTCGCAGCTGCAGCATATCCTCCGGCCACGGATCGCTAACTTCCAGCTGTTCTCCGCTCCAAGGATGGCGGAAGGACAATGCCTCGCCATGCAGGGCATGGCGGCCGGCAGCGCTGGAAGCCCAGATCGGACCGCCATATAGTTCATCCCCATACAAGGGATGACCCATATGGCTGAGATGAACGCGAATCTGATGCGTCCGTCCAGTCTCCAGCTGCACATGCACTAGGCTTCCGCCATGCAGTGCCTCGCGCTCGATGATTCGCGTCACGGCAGATTGTCCGCCGGGCGAGACCCGTCTGCGCGCAGCGTGATGCCGATCGCGCCCAATCGGGGCATCGATCACCTTAAGCGCGGGCGGCACGATGCCTTCAACGATCGCGGCGTAGTGCCGCGAGATGCTTTTTTCACGCATATTCTCGTCCAGGACTAACTGTGCGAACTCATTTTTCGCATACATCACCGGACCCGTTGTATCTTTGTCCAAGCGGTGAATATGGCGCACAGCCACATTTTCGCCGGAAGTGATATAATGCGCAGCTACGAGGTGATCCAGAGTTACACCTGTTCCACTGCCATCGGGATGTACCGCCAGCCCAGCTGGTTTATGAGCTACCAGGCAAAAATCATCCTCATACAGCACCTCAAGCTCTTCCCATATCGGTTCAAGCCCCGCTTCACGATCGGGAAAAAGCGCCAGCCGAAGCCGGTCGCCTTTCCACTGAATGCCTCCCTCGCGGCGTAACCGCAGATGAAGTTTCTCGGGCATGCCTACAGTTTCTAACAGCCACTTGTCAATCATTGCCTGCGTATCCTCGGCTCCAGTAATGATTTTGCCGGGTGTTACCTCCAGCCACTCTCCACGCCGGGTCCAAGCGCCACCACCGGTTCTTTCTCCGGCTCCGATGCTCAAAGGGCCTTCAGGGCATTATAATGGCCCTCAATGGTATCATCAATATCTTGCTCACTATGTGCAGCCGATATGAACATCCCCTCAAACTGTGAAGGTGGCACACTGATGCCTTGGTTTACCATATGACCAAAATAACGACGGAAAAGATCCGTGTCACTGGACTTAGCCGTTTCAAAATTGATTACAGGTCCTTCAGTAAAGAATGGGCAAACCATTGATCCTACCCGGTTGATAGTGAGCGGAATGCCAGTCTCAATTGAATTCTTTTTCAAACCCGCTTCCAGACGTGCACCCAATTGTTCCAGACGATCATATACTTCCGGGGTCAACAGCTTGAGCGTAGTATATCCGGCTGCCATCGCTAAAGGATTACCACTAAGTGTGCCCGCCTGATAAATCGGTCCAGTAGGAGCGATTTGCTCCATGATCTCTCTTTTGCCGCCATAAGCACCCACTGGAAGTCCGCCGCCGATAACTTTGCCAAAACAAGTAATATCCGGAGTAATCCCGAACAAGCCTTGAGCACAGCCACGATTAACACGGAAGCCTGTCATAACCTCATCAAAAATAAGCAGCGAACCATTGTCAGAAGTTAATTTACGAAGCCCTTCCAGGAAGCCTGGAAGCGGTGGAACCACGCCCATGTTGCCGGCAATCGGCTCTACGATCACTGCGGCAATCTCATTGCCAAAACGTTCGAAAGCAATCTGAGTGGACTCCAAATCATTGTAAGGAACCGTAATGGTATTCATTGCAACGCCTTCTGGGACACCCGGGCTATCCGGCAAGCCCAATGTAGCTACACCAGAGCCAGCCTTAATAAGCAGACTATCCGCGTGACCGTGGTAGGAGCCTTCAAATTTCAAGATTTTGCTGCGTCCAGTGTAACCACGTGCCAAACGAATCGCGCTCATCGTAGCTTCCGTTCCAGAGTTAACCATGCGTACGATATCTACAGATGCCACTCGTTCAACAACGGTTTTTGCCATTTCCGTTTCCAGTAGCGTTGGAGCGCCAAAGCTTGTCCCTTTTACCGCTGTCTCCTGCAATGCCTTCACAACCTCAGGATGCGCATGACCCATAATCAGCGGACCCCATGAGAGCACATAGTCGATAAAGCTGTTGCCGTCGATATCAAAAATACGCGAACCTATCCCATGATCCACATAAATCGGAGTCAGACCTACGGATTTAAACGCCCGTACAGGGCTGTTCACCCCGCCGGGAATATATTGTTTTGCTTCATCAAAAGCCTTCCGGGACGCTTCCTCTTTACGCGCCATTGGCACATTACTCATGTATCTTCACTCCTATTCTCTTCTTGGTTACACAAGCTTGTACAAACATATATTAGCTGCCGCGATGTCGGTGTGATGAAGATTAGCCGCGCAGCCAGCGGGCTGCATCTTTTGCAAAATAAGTAATAATAATGTCCGCACCAGCACGTTTCATGCCCGTCAGCATTTCCAGCACAACGGCTTGCTCGTCGATCCAGCCTTGCAATGCCGCTGCTTTTACCATGGAATATTCTCCACTCACATTATAAGCCACCAAAGGAAGATCAAACTGATCACGAATCGTACGAATCACATCTAGGTAAGCCAGAGCTGGCTTCACCATTAACATATCCGCGCCTTCCAGCACATCGGATTCTGCTTCACGGAGTGCTTCGCGCAGATTGGCAGGGTCCATTTGATATGTTTTGCGATTCCCGAACTGTGGTGCTGAATCCGCTGCTTCGCGGAAAGGGCCATAAAATGCCGAAGCATATTTGACCGAATACGACATAATCGGCACATGCTCAAAGCCGTTCTCATCAAGTCCCGCACGAATTGCGTGAACAAATCCATCCATCATGTTGGAAGGGGCGATAATATCTGCTCCAGCTTTTGCTTGGGATACCGCCGTACGAGTCAAAAGCTCCAGCGAGGCATCGTTGATAACATCGCCATGGACCACACCATTCACCGTATGCGTATGCACCATTCCACAATGTCCGTGATCCGTAAATTCACAAAGGCAGGTATCTGCAACGACCAACAGCTCTGGGTACCACTGCTTGATCAAGCGAGTAGCCTCTTGCACAATTCCATCCTCTGCAAAACCGGAAGAACCGATAGCATCCTTCGTCTCAGGAATCCCGAACAACAATACAGCCGGGATGCCTAGTGCGGCAATCTCGTCCACTTCTGCTTTTAACGTATCCAGCGAAAAATGATACACACCCGGCATCGAGCTAATCTCATTCTTCACACCTGTTCCATAAGTCACAAAAATAGGCTGTACCATATCCAGCACATTCAGTATCGTCTCCCGCACCATGCCACGAATTCCAGCAGAGCCGCGCAAACGGCGGTGACGTGTAATTGGAAAGCTCATTTGTTCATCCTCCTGAAAAATAAAATATAAAACCAAATTATGTGTCTGGCAGCAAACTACAACTATCCGCAGCCAAGTCTAAATTAGCTACAACCAAACCGCCGACCACAGGCTAACTGCGTATAGTTGTAGTTTGTGCAACTATCTCGATGTTTTGTCCTAATTGTAAGCTTTAGTTGCATTCTCTACAGTTATTTATTACAAAAGTGCGAAGATTCCTCATTTAGCGGATATTTAATTGCACATACTACAACTAAACTCGGCTTTAGCTGATATATAGGAAATTTAATTGTATAAAGTACAACTAAACCTAAACCTCAAGCAGATCTGCTCACATTAACCTACTGCATATTCTCTACATACCAGTTAGTTTACAACCAAATATTATCCTCCGGACTCCATAAGTCACTACGTTCGGAGTTCAATTTATATGTTACTTGAAGGTGGCGATGTGGCACTTTTGAGCGTAGATATAACGGCGCGTAAACCAACGGCGCGTAAACCAACGGCGCGTAAACCAACAAATGTTAGTTAGTAAAAGTAACCGCTAACTCATTAATAACTACCAACTCACGTGTAACCACGAACTCACATGTAACTACGAACTATTTAGTAACCACGAACTATTTAATAACAAAGAACAAACTCTAGCCTGTAATGTAACTAATTATAAGCTGAGCGCTATATTTCTAAGCAGGCACTGCCTTTCTCCGTTGAACAGCTACTACTCTCCCCGCAGAGTAATCAGCTTCTACCTTCCCACCAGAAAGTAAGCTGCGTAAACTAAGCACACCTGTAAACTATTGCTTCGTTCTATCCTCGATCCGAGCGCTACTGCAGCTGAGTCTCCGCATTCCAGCGGCAGAGCTCCTGCACCAAACCATCTATGGTTGCCTCTTCAGGCAAGAGTCCCGGTGTCAGTCCCGCGTCTACCGCAGTCAGCTCCGTTAACGGGCCGATGCAGGCGATTTTCACATTTGCAAGCAGCGGGAGCGGATCTTCAAGCCCCATCCGTTTCAGGATGTGTATGAAATTACGTACGGTTGACGAGCTGGTGAAGGTTACCGCGTGAACGCGACCTTCCTCTAGCAGCTTCAGCAGCTCGACGTCATCCTCACCCGTGACAACCGTCTCATAGGTATCCACGTCTGTCACCTGAAGGCCAAGCTCTCTCAGCTTGTCCAGCAGCCAGTCCCGCGCCAGATCGCCGCGCGGCAATAGCACGTTCTGCCCCGGCAGCAGCTGGGGACCGAACGTCTCAATCAGACCTTCCGCCTGAAACTTCGCCGGAAGTTCCTCAGCAATCACCCCGCGCTGCGCCAGCGCGGCGGCTGTGCCTGGCCCCACCGCTGCAATACGCGCGCGGTGTAGCCCGCGAATGTCCGCCCCCAGCTCCGCCAAGTGGCGCCAAAAAAACTCCACGCCGTTCGGGCTAGTGAAGAATACCCAGTCGTACGATTCCAGCGCGCCAAACGCCGCTGCAATCTTCGCCTTCTTCTCTGCCCCTTCTGGCATGATCGTCTCGATCACCGGGAACTCGTAGGGTTCCCCGCCGAGTTCTTCAATTCTATCCACCAGCTCGCTTGCTTGGCTGCGAGCCCGTGTCACCACGATGCGTTTGCCGAATAACGGCATCGCCTCGACCCACTTCAGCTGCTCACGCTGCAGCACCACGTCGCCGACGACGATGACTGCCGGCGGCTGAAAATCCGCCGCCTTCACCTTCGCCTCAATATCGGCGAGGGTTCCCGTCAGCGTCTCCTGATCCGCTCGTGTGCCCCAGCGCACAAGTGCCACTGGTGTTTCTGGCAGCCGCCCGTGCTTGATCAGCTGAGCGCTGATGTAACCTATTTTAGCTACGCCCATTAGAAACACTAACGTTCCCGTGGCGTTCGTTACTTTATCCCAATGAATGGAATGATCCAGTTTATCCGGACTTTCATGCCCGGTGATAATCGACAGGGAAGAGGCATGATCGCGGTGCGTAACAGGTATACCCGCATAGGCAGGTACACTGATCGCTGACGTGATGCCCGGTACGATTTCGTAATAGATCCCATTTTTGCGCAGCAGCTCCGCTTCTTCACCCACCCGGCCAAAAATCGTAGGGTCCCCACCCTTAAGCCGCACCACTGTTTTCCCCTGTAAAGCCAAATCAACTAACAATTGATTAATCTCTTCCTGCTTCATCGTGTGGCGATCCGGCAGCTTACCTACATAAATCTTCTCCCCGCCGGGTTTCATGCATTTCAGCAATCTAGGACTTGCCAAGCGATCATACACCAGCACGTCGCTTTTTTGGATACACTCGAGGCCTTTCACAGTAATCAGCTTTGCGTCCCCGGGACCTGCACCTACCAAATAAACCTTCCCCGTCAATCCACTCATCCCCTAACGTCTGACAGTATCTTCTCCGCTCCTCTTGCAATCAGCTTTTTAGCGACTTCTTCGCCGAGCTGTACCGGGTCAATCCCCGTGCAAGTTTCTTTCAAAATCGTTGAACCGTCCGGTGTTCCCACCATCCCCGTTAACGAGATTACTTTGTGCTCAGCGGTAGCAGCTTTGGCGGCTGTGTCAAGCACCGCATGAGCACCAATCGGCACTTGGCAGCCGCCATTCAGCACGCCAAGGAACGTGCGCTCCGCCGCTACCGTCAATGCCGTATCGGCATCGTTGTATAATGCCAGCAGCTTCCGCAGGTCAGCGTCATCTGCGCGGCATTCGATGCCGAGTGCGCCCTGCCCTACAGCGGGCAGGCAAACCTCCGGCGGCAGGTAGGCGCTCACGCGATCCTGCCAGCCCATGCGCGACAGCCCCGCCGCTGCCAGCAGGATTGCGTCGTATTCGCCGCTCTCCAGCTTGCGCAGCCGCGAGTCAATGTTGCCGCGCACGGGCTCAATGACCAGATCAGGCCGCAGCGCAGCGAGCTGGCTGGATCGGCGTAGGCTGCTTGTGCCTACGCGTGCACCCTGAGGCAGCTCGTCTAGCGAGACGCCTCCGTTAGAGATCAAAACATCACGCGGATCGACACGCTTCGGCACAGCACCATTGATCAACCCATCCGGTAACTCGGATGGCATATCCTTCATGCTGTGCACCGCCATGTCGATTTCTTTTTCCAGCATCGCTTGCTCGATTTCTTTCACGAACAACCCTTTGCCGCCTACCTTGGATAAAGTAACGTCAAGAATGCGGTCACCTTTGGTGACGATCTTTTTCACTTCAAAAGTAAAACCAAAACCATGCTCCTCGCTAAGTCGCTCCAGATCAGCAATCACATGTCCCGTTTGCGTCAACGCAAGCGCGCTTTGTCTACTCCCCACTATAACCTTACGCATTTGTCCATTCCTCCTGGTAACGTTCGCCTCTTACTCTTCACCGCAAAACCTTGCACTAGAAATCCAAACCCAAACTAACCAATTAACTACTCTCACTCTAAAAAAGGCATTATTGCCTTTGAATTCGCTACTTCGGATAATTCCCGCCGAATTTGAGGCATTTTTGCCTTTCATAAGCTCCTTCGGCGATTGTTGCTCATTTATAGGGCATTTTTGCCTCTCTTTTTGCTAATTTGGCTGTTGTTGTTCAATTTAAAGGCATTTTTGCCTTTCTTTTAGCTCCTTCGACGACTGTTGCTTATTTAGAGGGCATTTTTGCCTCTCTTTTTGCTAAATTGGCTGTTGTTGCTCAATTTAAAGGCATTTTTGCCTTTTATTTAGCTCATTCGGCGACTGTTGCTTATTTTAAGGGCATTGTTACTATACATTCCGCCATCCCAGCCACTTAAGCCCAATTCAACAGTATTTATACCGTACATTCCACCATCCAAGCTACTTAAGCTCAATTCAACGGGATTTATACCGTACATTCCACCCTCTAAGCTACTTCATCCCAATTCAACGGGATTTATACCGTACATTCCACCATCTCAGCTACTTAAGCTCAATTCAACGGGATTTATACCGTACATTTCACCATCTCAGATACTTAAGCTCCATTCAACGGGATTTATACCGTACATTCCGCCATCTAAGCTACTACGAGCCAAATCAGCCATATATCATGTTACTCAAAACCGCTCATCCACTTCATATCTTAATCTAACCCAATTTTCTAATCTTTACAGTGTCCACGCGCACTTTTACTCCACCCGTTGCTCAGCAATCCAAGCGTCCATATCCTCCGGACTCCACGCTATGAAGGTACCCATACTCATCTCGTTCAACACATCCAGCGTGCCAAGCTTCCGCAAAAGCCTTCCACGAACTTCAGCAGAAGGTTCATTTTCCTTAATCCGGGTACGCATAGCATGCACAAAATCCAAATATGGTTCATATGCCGCATCCAGCGCTTTTTCAAGCACATTTTTGATCTTCGTTGCCGCAAGCGGGCCAGCACCCGAAGTAGATACAGCTACTGTCAAACGTCCCCTCCGAACCACTCCGGGCGTGATAAAGTTTCCCACTTCCGCATGGCTGGCCACATTCACATGAATTCCAAGCTGCCTTGACTCCCGCGCAACCTCTTCATTAACCGCCCTATCGTTAGTGGCTGCATATACGAGAAAGGCCCCACGGAGATCTCCGGGAGCATAAGTACGGTCCATCCAGATCAGAAGACCTTTTTCAGCTAGAGAATCAAGCGGATCTGTCAAAGAAGGACTAATCACCTTAACCGCCGCTCCAGCTTCCAACAGTCCGCTCACCTTACGTTCAGCCACGACACCACCGCCAATAACCACACAGTGCTGCCCTTCACAATCCAGCATTATGGGTAAATAACGCGCCATGCCCCTCACTCCCCGCTCCAACCGTGAAAATCAGACCAAGAATTCAACAGAAAATTTAAGATAATAAAAGCATATCCTAAAATCGCCCAGCGAGCCATACTTACTCCACTTTTCCGCCCGGACTTCTTAAAGATAATATAAAATATGTAAATCCCAAGACCGATAAGAGTCGTTAATACTTTTAAATCCTTCAATAAAAGCGTCCGTCCCTCAGATACTATAGATAAACCCGCCACCACCAGTGATATTCCCAGCAAAGGAGTGCCCACCAAAATAGCGGTGTAAGAGTATTTATCTGTAGTCTCCAGGTTCGGCAAACGACGGATCCGGTCGCTCCATTTCTTGCTTTTGAGTCTGGTGTGCAGGAACAAGTATAATATTGCAAAAACCGTCCCTAACGTCAGTGCTGCAAAACTCAAATTTGCCAAAATCACATGCATCGTCAGCCAGCCATACACCGCACTCCAAGTCTCGAGCGTATGCCCACCCGCCGTCAGCCAGACCCGATTAAGCAGAAAAACACTAAACCCGGCCATACTGAGCAGCAAAATCGTAAACTCGCCACCACGTGTAAACGCCACCGCAAGCGAAGTCAGCACAATACTAAACGCAAACCAAAACAAGAAATCATAAGGTGTAAAAATAGGCAGGCCTTTCTCCTGAGAGAAACGAATTCCAAGCCCTGCAACTTGCAAAAGACCCACAACAACAAGAAGCCCCGTGCCTAACCGCTTCCCACCCGGACTCCTTTTAAGGCAATCCGAGAAAACAAACAGCAGGCTCAGGGCATAGACCAGCAGAGCGGCGTCATATATTCCGTTCAGCAGTTGCATATTATTCACCCACCCAGCAAGCCTGCCGGAGCAAGCGCCGTTTTAGGCACAGAGAAATCAGCGCTGCCAGCCGTACGTTCTCCAGAACTAGACTGCTTAACCGGGGCAATGTCTCCATCATCTGAATCGGATTTGAGCTGTTCCTGCAACGCAAAGATTTTGGAAAAATAATCAAGAGCTTCATTCCCCTGCTTACCACCGGACAGCTCTTTAATTACATTGATCGGATCATGCATCATCTGGTTCACGATACTTTTAGTCAGGCGGCGGATTACTTTCCGCTGATGCTCGTCCAGCTCGGGCAGCTTGTTGAACAGACTCTCCATCGTTTCTTCATGAATCGTATTCGATTTATCCTGGAGCGCCCGGATCACCGGTCTTACCCCAAGCGTCTTGAGCCACAGCTGGAACTCATCCATTTCCTCGCTGATCATCACTTCAATCTTCGCAGCTTCACTTCGGCGCATTTCCAGATTGTTCTCCACAATGCCCTCCAGATCGTCAATATCATACAAAAAAACATCCGGCACATTTGCCGCCGCAGGATCAATATCACGTGGTACAGCAATATCAATCATAAAAAGCGGCCGCGAAGGGCGGCGTTTCATAGCATGCGCTACCTTATCAGCCGTAAGCACATACCCGTCTGCTCCTGTCGAGCTGATCACGATATCTACTTCATTTAGAGTTGTTAACGCATCTTCAATCGTGCTCGGCTTACCCGAGAACTTCTCCGCCAATTCAATCGCACGCGACAGCGTACGGTTAGCGACAATCACTTCTGCCGCACCACTACTGTATAGATGCTTCACGGTAAGCTCGCTCATTTTGCCGGCGCCGAGAATCAGCACTTTTTTCCCAGTGAACATGCCAAAAATCCGCTTGCCCAGCTCCACAGCCGCATAACTGACCGATACTGCGCTCTCGCCGATTGACGTTTCACTATGTGCTCTTTTGCCGAGCGTCACCGCTTGCTTGAACAACCGATTGAACCAAGTTCCAGTTACACCCTCAGCCTGAGCTGTGAGAAAAGAACTCCGTACCTGTCCCAGGATCTGCGTCTCCCCAATCACCATGGAATCCAGACCGCAGGTCACGCGGAACAAATGCGCAATCGCCTGTTCGTCTTCATAAATATACATATGCTGAGCAAATTGCTCACTTTTCACACCAAACCATTGCTCCATAAAGCCGCGGATGAAATAACCAGCCATATGAAGGCGGTCCATCACCACATAAATTTCCGTACGGTTGCAGGTAGCTACTAAGACCCCTTCTAGCACACCCTTCGTCTTCATCAGTTGATGGAGCGCTGCCGGAAGATCACTTTCCGCAAAAGCAAACTGTTCCCGAACCTCCACGGGAGCCGTACGATAATTCAGGCCAACGACGACGATGTGCATCGATAGTTCACCATCCTAGTCTCTATAAGTTGCTGAAATCCAATTATATAAATTAATATCTTACATACCGTTCACTTTCACAACATCTCAAAACACTGTGTTAAGTATATCACACGAAAATAAGACTTTTTACAGATTTTTTGAACGCTTTATGAAATCCAGATAATAATTATTATAAATAAAAAACCGTAGGTTCGCTACGGTTAGGATGAGTTATTTTTAGCTAATTTATAAGGTTGTGATAGCAAAAAGGAAACATTAGGGCCTACTAGTTCTTAAAATCGTCAAAAATTCCGTTCTCCAAAAAAATAAGTCACTGCTCAGTGACTTAAAACTTCTCAGCCAAAAGAGATAGACCTCGGAAGTTATATAGTAGACTCTACTCTTTTTAGAAGTCGCCGATGCTTAGACCAAACTTTAACCCAAACACGATTTTCATCATCCAGATAAAAACGAATATTCACTAATTTTAAAGGCGTCCATATCTCCTTAAAATAGTAATTTGGCATTTGGCGTCTCTCCCACGAGAATAATATTGATATAGTTATAAGTATAAAACTATTAAACAATATTGTTTGTCGTAATGCGCCTTAAGCCAAGATAAGAAAAAAACTGTTTTTGTCGGATTATAGTGAACATTCTACAGCAGATTAGCGAAACCAGTTCTTAATCTGATCAAGAGTACTTTTTGCCTCCGGACCATTGTAACCAAAGGTGTTGCCGATCATTTTCACATACTCGTTGAACGTTGTTTCTCTACTTTTTCGGTCACTCCACCAGCGTTTAGCGTTATATCCTGATGCAGAACCCACATATGTCAGCTCAATCTCCGATTTTTTGTACACACGACCAAAAATAAATTTCACCCTCCGCATGTGAAAATCAGAGGAAACAACAATCGCAGATTTAAAACCGTATTCCTTCATTATAGGAAGAGTGTACTCGGCATTCTGATAAGTGCTATCCGCCGCGTTCTCGGTATAAATAACGTCCTGGGGTATGCCTAAAGCTAGGGCGGTTTGGACCATGTCACCTGATTTACTCGTTAACTCTTTAGCATTGGAAAGAATTATATAAGGAGCATAGCCTGCTTTATATAACTCAGCTGCCTTTTCCACACGGCCTTGGCCTCCGCTTAGGACGATGATGACATCTGATTGTTTGGGAGATTCAGATAGAACTAAGAAACGGCCTGCACTGAATAAACCAGTAATTAACAATAGCAAGCATACGAAAAGGACAAATCTTTTATTCATTAAATTACCTTTTCTTTTCTTAACCGTTAAGTCGTGCATAAATCACTTATGCGATTCGTTACTAAGGATTTGTTGCCACCATTCAGCATTATCAATATACCATTGGATCGTCTGCGCAATTCCGGTCTCAAAAGTATAAGTTGGCTTCCAACCTAAATTCTCAAGTTTCGTTGGATCAATGGCGTAGCGTTTATCATGTCCTAATCTATCTGTTACAAATTCAATCAAATCTTCAGATTTTCCCAAGGTACTGATAATCGTCTTAACTACTTCAAGATTAGTTCTCTCATTATGACCACCCACATTATAAACTTCACCACTTACTCCTTCGTGCACGACAAGGTCAATGGCCGCACAGTGATCCCAGACATGGAGCCAGTCGCGAATATTTTTCCCGTCTCCGTATACAGGAACCTTCTCTTCATTTAATACTCTTGAGATGGTCAGTGGAATCAGTTTTTCAGGAAAATGATACGGTCCGTAATTATTCGAGCAGCGTGTTATGTTCATTGGTAAACCAAAGGTCTCATAATACGCACGGACTAGTAAATCAGACGCCGTTTTACTAGCACTATAAGGACTGTTAGGCTGCAAAGGTGTTTCTTCGGTAAAAAATACAGTAGGATCAAAATCGAGTTCACCATACACTTCATCCGTAGAGACATGGAGGAATTTAGTAATGCCGAATTTTTTAGCTGCATCCAGTAGTACCTGTGTCCCCATAACATTCGTACGAACGAATATCGCAGGATCACTAATTGAGCGATCCACATGACTCTCCGCAGCAAAATGAACAACATAATCGAATTTCTCCAACTCAAAAAGAGACAATATTGCCTCTCGGTCAGCAATATCAGCTTGAACAAACCGATAATTGGATTTGGACTCAATATCCTTATGTTTCGTTAGATCACCCGCATAAGTTAGCAAATCCAAATTCACAATATCATAATGCGGATATTTATCTACCATATACTGTACGAAGTTGCCTCCAATAAATCCGGCACCACCCGTAACCAGCATCTTTTGCTTACTCAATGAACGCACTCCCGATCTATTAGCTTTATTAGTTATTGTAAAAAAAATTCAAATTAGCATCTTTTAATAAAGGCGCCTTCTCATCCTTGGCAGATAATACAGGTGTAATATGAAGAGGCCATTCGATGCCAATAGAAGGATCATTCCACAGAATACCCCCATCACATTCCGGGGCATAAAGCTCATCGCACTTATACTGAACCTCTACGTCTTCTGTTAGTGTCATGAATCCATGTGCGAATCCTTTTGGGATCAGCAGTTGCTTTTTGTTCTCAGCATTCAGTTCAATGCCGAACCATTTACTATAGGTAGGACTACCTTTTCTGATATCTACGGCTACATCAAAAATAGCACCACGTGTACAACGAACCAATTTCGTCTGTGCCTTGGGATGTAATTGATAGTGCAAACCACGTAATGTTCCTTTAGTCGCAGAGTAGGATTGGTTATCTTGTACAAACTCCATATCTATTCCATGCTCTTTAAACTTAGCTCCGCTATACGTCTCCATAAACCAACCGCGGTGGTCCCCAAAAACAGCCGGTTCAACGACTAATACGCCTTGCAATAAGGTTTCTGTAATTTTCATCACTGCCACACTTTCAGTTATTAGTATTGTATTTTACCTGTAGCTACTTTCATCAAATACTGACCATACCCCGTCTTACTTAACTTCTCCCCGCAATTCCACAAGTGTTCTTTAGTAATCCATCCATTAATATATGCAATTTCCTCCGGAGCGGCGATCTTGATTCCTTGATGATCTTCAATAGTCCGTACAAAGTTAGTTGCGTCGACAAGACTTTGATGAGTTCCTGTATCTAACCAGGTGAATCCCCGACCTAGAAGTTCCACATCAAGCTCACCAAGATTTAAGTAAGCTTCATTAATGGAGGTAATCTCCAATTCTCCACGTGAAGAGACCTCAACGTTCTTAGCAATCTCAATAACTCTGTTATCATAAAAATATAGACCAGTAATTGCGTAGTTAGATTTTGGCTGTGTTGGTTTTTCTTCTACGCTCAATACTTTACCTTCTTCATTAAATTCTACAACACCGAATCGCTCTGGATCTTGCACGTGATATCCGAACACCGTTGCTCCTTGTTGTTTAGAAGAAGCACGTTGCAACATCTTCCGCATTCCATTTCCATAGTAGATATTATCTCCAAGGATCATGGCAACTGAATCACTACCTATAAAATCCTCACCCAGAATAAATGCCTGAGCTAAACCGTCAGGTGTAGGTTGCACTATATATTGTAATGATATTCCAAATTGGGAACCGTCACCTAATAAGCTCTCGAACCTAGGCGTGTCCTCTGGAGTGGAAATAATAAGAATCTCTTTAATACCCGCTAGCATTAATGTGGATAGTGGATAGTAAATCATTGGTTTGTCGTAAATAGGTAAAAGCTGCTTACTTGTGACCATTGTTAATGGGTATAGGCGCGTACCGCTGCCGCCTGCTAGGATAATGCCTTTCATAATGTCGTAACTCCTCTTTGTATTATTTCTCTTTATAATAATCTACATACCAATTAGCGAATCTCTGTAAACCTTCTTCAATGGAAGTTTTTGGCTTAAACCCTACAGCTTGTTGTAATAAATCTGTAGATGCGTATGTTGCGGGTACATCCCCTGGTTTAATAGGTTCAAATACTTTATTAAATATCACTTCTCTGCCAGTAGCCTTGCTTAAACACTTTTCTAATGTTTCAATAAATACCATTAACTTTTCTGGGCTGTTGTTTCCTATATTAAACACCTTATGAGGAACCGCTTCTGTCGGTGCTTTACTTAGAAGTCTCTCAATACCCTCAACAATGTCGTCTACGTAAGTAAAGTCCCGATAAAGATCGTTTTTAAAATCACCATTATTAAATATTTTAATAGATTCACCAGCAAAATATTTCTGAGTAAATCCGAAATATGCCATATCTGGACGACCCATTGGACCGTAAACAGTAAAGAAGCGTAGACCAGTAGTCGGTATCTTATACAGATGACTATAAGTATGCGCCATTAGCTCATTCGACTTTTTCGTAGCTGCATAAAGCGATTCCGGATGATCCACAACATCTGATTCTTCAAAAGGAACCTTTTTATTAGACCCATAAACTGAGCTAGATGAAGCATATACAAGATGGTCAACTGGATAATTTCTACAAGCTTCAAGAATGTTAAAGAAACCTACAATATTGCTTTGAATATACACATCTGGGTTCTCTATAGAGTAACGCACTCCAGCCTGAGCTGCAAGATTCACTACAATATTCGGTTTATATTCTTCAAAGATCTTTGTAATCTTGTCCTTATCTGATATATCAACTTTTATGAATTCAAAACGGCTAAATAACTTTAGTTGCTCTAAGCGAACGTGTTTGAGGTTGACATCATAATAATCATTTATATTATCAACACCGATCACACGGCTCCCTTGCTCCAATAACCTTTTAGATAAATAAAATCCTATAAAGCCAGCTGCTCCAGTAATTAGATATGTTTTTGTGTGATCTACAGGTATATCATTCAAATAGCTCGCCCCTTCAACTATCTTCCGATGGAATAATACTCCACGCCAGCTTCTTTCATATCTTGAACACCATACAAATTCCTGCCGTCATACACTAACGGCGTTCTCATTAAATCTTTATAAACTTCCGGCTCTATTGCTTTAATTTCTCCCCACTCAGTAAATACAAAACAGACATTCGCACCTTCAAGAGCTTCTTTTATGCTCTCAACATATTTGATACTCCCCTTACCGTTCCCACCTTCTGGGTACTCCTTAGAAAAATTCACTTTACCTACAGGATCAAAAGCATAGATTTCTGCTCCCTGATTTAATAACAAAGGTATATTTTCTAGCGAAGCAGCTTCTCTTAAGTCATCGGTCCCAGGTTTAAATGTCAATCCTAGCACCGCTACTTTTAGACCGTTAAAGGTAATAAGTCTTTTAGATGCTTTTTTAAACAGAATTGTCTTTTGGCTAGTATTGACATCAATAGCTGCTTTAACGGTTTTAAGCTCATATCCATTTTGTCTCGCTAAGTACTCTAGTGCCTTCGTATCCTTAGGAAAACAGCTACCTCCATAACCAATACCTGCATTTAAGAACTTGCTTCCGATGCGTTCATCAAACGACATTCCTCTTGATACATCTTGAATATCTGCTCCTACCAATTCGCAAAGATTAGCAATATCGTTCATGTAAGATATTTTCAGAGCAAGAAAATCGTTAGATGCATATTTGATCATCTCTGCAGATCTTCTTTTAACAGATACAACTGGGATATTAAACGGCTCATAGATTTTCATAAGAATATCTTCTGCCCATTTGCTCTCAGTTCCAATTATGATTCTTGCTGCTTGCAAAGTATCTCTAACAGCTGTTCCTTGCGCTAAAAACTCTGGATTAGATGCTACTTCAACTCTGATGTCTCTACCTACTCCATTACCGTTACCAACAAGTTTTTCTCCTTCACGAGGTAGAAAATCATGTATAAACTGCTGCACCTTATCATTTGTTCCTACAGGAACAGTAGATTTAACCACAACAAGGCAATCTTTTTCTATTGTTTCTGCTATTTGTCTTGCAACTGTAGCTATGTATGAAAGATTAGCCGATCCATCAGGCTGCTCAGGAGTTCCAACACCAATAAATATCGCATCTGCTTCTTTATAAGCTGACTTATAATCAGTAGTATATTCAAGTCTACCTGCTGCATAATTCTTTTGCATAAGTTCTTCTAAATCTGCTTCATAGATTGGTGACACACCAGATTTCATCAACTCAACTTTGTTTTCATCGATGTCCACACAGGTTACTTGATGACCTACTTCGGCGAAACATACGCCTGCTACTAAGCCGACGTAGCCAGTTCCAGCTACTGCTATTTTGTACATGGTTACCTTCCTTTTCATCTAGGATTTCAATAGAAGCTTTACATTTTTAATGGTGCCAATAATATCTTTACGCTTAATAAATATATACATTACATATGATAGACCATACATCATAAATGCAACCCAAGAATCGAAAAACCAACCTAGTAATATAAATATCACTACCATTATTGATTCTAAGAGAATTTCTTTATAAATTGAAATTCCTAATATTTTTGTTAAGAGAATCTCCGCCAAAGCACATCTAAAAGCCAAGATAATAACAATAGATAGTATCGCAAGGTTTAAATTTTTTAATATTATTGTTGTAATAAGAGTAGATAGTACACTAATAGCTAGAGATGTTAAATTTATTTTCAGCATTAACTTTTCTTTTCTCAGGGTTTTCAGATACGTATTTATCAAAAGTGACATCTTACCTTCATAAATACACATTGGAAATAGTATGGCCATATACATTAGGGTGTCAGAATACTGTGGGAGCCACACAGACAAGGTCTCTTTTAACGGGTAAAACAACATAAGAATAGCAAATAACATAGCCATTAATAATGTCCTCAAAATTTCATAAATACTTGGTAATTGAATCTCATTAGTTCTTCTTAGTATAGGAAATACAATTAATCCAACAGCATTAATAAATAGCATCATTAAATTCGATATGCTTAGCGTAAGGGAAACTTTTCCGAATGTCGAAACATCCCAAGAGCGTTCAATACCGAACCTAATCACTCCGATTATTAATACACTAGCAATATTTGCAAACATTAACTTGACCCCAACGCTAGTGTTCTTTATAGTTTCATTTATGCTAAGATAAAATGTCGAAAATCTTTGAAATACAATGTCTTTGCAATAATACATTGCATAGAATAATGATATAAGCTTTCCAGTCAAATCAGCGGCTATCATCAATTTATAATCCCTGATACCCATTATTAATAAAATTAAAATTATTATAAAATATAAAATCCTGTCAAGCATTGTAATACGTGCATACTCTCGAATTCTATTCGTACCTTGTAAAATATATAATAAATTATATCTAACATTAACTATCAACATGCATATTGCAGTCATTTGGAAAATAAATATTTTACTAACTTCAATAGGAAACAAATGTAAAAAGGTGAATATAGTTGAAACTATCAATAGTTGCATAAACACTAACATGTAAAACTGTGAAAAGAAAAGGCCTTTATTCAATTCTTGATATTCCCTTCCGCCATATCTCAGATAGATGCCGTCGTTCCAACCAAATTGCAAAAATCCAACATAAGATGAATAGAACAAATACAATTGCCAATGACCATAATTTTCAACGCCAATTAATTTTGGAATTAATAAAATTACCAATGTGGAAATAATCAGAGAAAGCAAATTCGAACTTATTGTATATGAAAAGTTTTTAATGAAAATTATCGCTTTATTATTCAATTTTTTATCCCCATTTTTTTCTTACAGTTTGCATGCATAAATACCTAATCTAATATATTCATTTTATATATTTGATCATCTTTAATAATTTTCAAAAATTCTATTGCTGATTTTCTAATATTCTTATATATAAATCTTCTTTTCATAACTTTATTGTCAAATAATGTATTAGTAGAAGAATCCTCTTTGTGTAATATTTTAACAGAAGGACTATAAATCATCTTCAACCCCTCTTTTTTTGATATGTAATATAGTATATCTTCCTCCATATATAAAAAGGTTTTATCATATAAGCCATTGTATTTTTTCACATAGTCTGGAGAAAAAATAAGACAACTCCCATGAAGTCTAACATTGCTTTGCTCATATTTATAGTTTTCATTATTACTAACAGTTTCATTTCTTTTCTTGCGCATAATCTTAAATGTTTTTTTCATCATTTGATCTAAATTCAAATAATTAAATAATATGAATATATTATATTTAAATATTACCTTCTTTAATTTCCTTTCATTTAGACTATAATTTACTATTCCGTATGGATTTTGATGGCTATTATCTATCAAAGAAATAATATCAGGACCTAATATATCAAATTTATGTGCTTTATATTTTTTAATAACTATTTCTATAAAGTTATCTTGATTAATGATTGTATCGTTATTTATCATAATAACAAAATCAATATCCATTATCTTTTTCGCATAGATGAATCCTAAATTATTGCCTTTAGCAAAACCTAGATTAACTTTTGAATCGATAATATGTACCTTTATATTATTATCATACGCTTGGTGTAATAACATACTGCTGTCATTAGCAGAACCATTATTCACTATGATAATTTCGTAATCTTTGTATGATATATTCTGTAAAATAGAATTAACACAATCAACAGTATCTTCCGTTGTCATATAATGTAATATTACGAAAGCTACTTTCATTCTTCCTCACCCCATCAGATAAATATTTCAACTCATTGCCATAGATAATTATTTTCCAATATTTTTACAAAGACATCTTCAAAGTGTGGACTATATATTTGAATTATAAAAAAACATAAAGTATACGCAAAAACAAAAGTATTATAAATAACTTTCGATTCTATTCTACTTTGAGAAATCGCTTTGTTAGTAATAGTAAAGGATATGTAGTTAAGTAAAAATAAATTTCTCATTAATCTTGTGAATTCTATAGAAACCATATAAAAAGGGAACCAAATAAATCCAATCACGAATACCCAATAAGTAATATTCACAAATTTAATATGAATTGGATTTAATTTATCACTATTGGTAAGAACAAGATTTCTCGAAGCTCTTATCATAAAAAAAGACAGGAAGTGCATTCCCCAGAATAATAAAAAACCATATTCAGTTTTCTTATCAAACCACGATATAATATATTGATTGTCAATAAATAATCGCATTATATCTTTTATAAAAGGAATTTCATTGCCATTCAAAAATATGATTATTGAAAAAAGAAAACAAAATAGGACTACCCCTTTTATTAGATTATTCTTATTATTCTTTTTTATAAACAATAGGGGTAAATATAAAATTGCAGCTGAGTGCATTAGAACAGCAACCATGTTAAACAGGAAATACTTTAAGTTAGAATATTTAGAATCTTGCAATAAAAATCTTATACTATAAATAATAATAGCCATCATTAAGAAGTTCCTTACTTGTACAACATCCAGGAAGAAAGGATATATAAAATATAGTAAATACACAAAACTAGAATTTGTTGAATATTTTTTCACAGTGCTATGTATTAATAATATTCCAACAATTGATGTTATAATCAAAAAACCCTTATAATCAAGACCTATTAGACTGGAGATATTCATCAACAACTTAAAGCCAATATCTCTTCCTGTTAATGTGAGACCATGACTAAAATATATTACGTTATAGGAACGAAAATAATTAACATAATCGGGATTATTGTTATTCCATCCAAATAAAACCCACATTGCAATAATTGATAAACAAATAATTATTTTGGAATTTTTTTTGACTGTAGTTCCCAGTAAATTCACAATGATGATAAAACATGTAATAATATATCCCATAAGTTAACCTTTCCCTTTACACAATAAATTTAAATGGTCGTTTCAACTAGAATCTCACATATGCTAAACTATGAGTTTTATTTAAGGAGTTATTTTAAGATCAATATTCGATAAATCCTTTATTGAATTTTTGAAGCAATCGCACCAAAACGTATTTTATAAGCTATCCACCCCAATGGATAATAGAGAGTCGTCATTTTTTTATTTGGAGAATTTCTAATACATTCTTTATCCCCACTTAAAATACAACCGGCAATGTACATAACACAATGCTTACTTTTAATAATAAAATTTGTAGAAACTTCAAATGCTTCACGTATTACTAATGTATAACCTTTGGGATTTTTAATTATTACCTCTATTTTATTTCTAGTTAACCCGTCAGGTAAATACTCACAAATACAATAGGATTCTCTAGACGCAAGATATTTGTAATCCTTACCAATTCTATGTTCTAAATACGCTGGTGAGATGAATTTTTCCCCATCAATTTCAGGAAATCGATATTTCATTACCATATGCGTCTTATAAAAACAAATCAGTTCGGATTTAATTTCATATTTATTAGTTAAATCACTTAAAGTAATATCTTTAACCTCAGAAGGTATTTGTTTCCCACCTAGAACTTGCCCATTTGGTTTAGTTCTCAACGCAAGAATACCACAGTATTTCTTGTCATATTTAATCTCATCTAAACGCTTAATTGCAATGTCTATAGCGTTAGAAGTAAAAGTATCATCTGAATCTAAGCATACATAATAATCAGTGTAAACCCTATTGAAAGATAAATTCAAAGCTGATGCTTTACCTCCATTTTCTTTTTTTAGGTATATAATTTTAAAATCTGTTTCTTGCTTAATCCACTCTCCAACTAAACTTTCTGTTTCATCTTTTGATCCATCATCTATAATCATCCATATAAATGATTTACATGTTTGTTTTCTTAACGAATTATAACTATTTTCAAGTGTGTATGCCCTATTGTAAGTAGGCGTTACAACAGTTATCATTGGATTACTCAAAATTTCTACCTCCTATACATTCTTAAGTGGAAGATTAAACTGCTCACCTAAGATAAAATCAAACTCATCTGGTTCAAATTTCGTATATCCACTAGCATTGAAAAACGTCAATTCACCGAATATTATTTCACCATTAATATTGTATAAATCTACTCTAACATGAGGGAAATCTTTTGACAGAAGCTCAGCAATTTCTATCATTCTTTTAAAGTTTTTTGGCATTTCCAAATATTTGTCTATCGGCATAAAATCCATTCTTCTATATGGTAGTTTATTAAAATTCGAATCATAGAACCCTAGCTTTCCATTGCTGTGATTTTCTGTATAATCTATCATTGTGTATAGACAATATACTTTTCCGTAAAAACAAAAAAACTTATAATCTGGCAGATCATTATTTTCATCTAAAGGTAATAGTCTCTCAGCTATAATTTTAACTTTTGAATTATAATATACCCATTCTCTTCCGCCATTTTTCTTCTTGGGTTGAAGCCATGAAGTAAGTAATCGTTTATTTTCCTTATCATCAAATGTCCTTTTATCTCTGCAAAGTATTACATTATTACCTCCACCTCCATTTGTAGTTTTAAGTACAAATTCGTTGGGCAACTCATTTAAATCGATTTCTGATACATCGTCATAAACTCTATACATTACATTAAGAATATCACTGAGTCCTTTAGACTTTACATATTCTCTAACACTGTATTTGTCAGCACATTGTGCCATAATTGGATCTCTATAAAATATCTTGTACCACTGAAGTTTCTCAGTGTATCTTTTAGGTTTTTCCAAATCGAGTTTTTTACCAGTTTTAATTTTATATTGGACCTTTATCATTAATTTATCTGGAACAAAATTGAGCGCATTCAATATCATCAAACGAACCTTTTGATTTTTGATAATTTTTTTATAATCCATTCTAAATCACCTCAAGCCTTCTTAATTTCATCTAAGTAAGCTTTAACAACAATTTTCTTATCAAATTCTTTTTCAACTTTTTCTCTACTAGCTAAGCCCATCTTTTTCTTAATTTCATAATCTAAAGCTATAAATTTCTCAATTTGATCAATTAAATCTTGACTATTCTGCTGCTCTACAATGTATCCGTTAATCGTATCATCTACGATTTCACGACATCCACTCCTATTAGTTGTAATAACTGGTCTACCACAGGCTGCACTCTCAAGTAACACATTAGACATACCTTCCGGATAGTATGTTGGATGAATTGTACAATGTGAGATTTGATGAAAATCACGCACATCGTTCTGCATTCCATGGTATTTTATTAATCCGCTATCTTCCATATCCTTCAACCTATTCTCGTAAGCCTCTTCACAGAAACCCAGAATATGAAAGACTGTATTTTGATATTTCTCTCGTATATGTTTTGCAGCATCTAAATATTGTTCTATCCCCTTTTCTTTCATAATTCGTGCGATAAATAAAAAATGGATCTTGTCGTCTGGAGGATAATCTAACAATTTATATTCATTCAGGTTTACTCCCGATCCTGGGATTAATCTATCATTATTCTCAATAACTCTCATACTTCGAAAAAACTGTTGATTCTCTTTGTTTTGAAAAAAAACACAACTAGCTTTTTTTAGTGAGGTTTTATATAAAAATAAACCTATCCTTTGCATTATTCCACCGTTCTCTATTGCGGAACCTAAACCTGTTATGTTAGTTATGTAAGGTACACGTTCCATTCTACACGCCATACCACCATAAACATTCGGCTTAATTGTATACGTTAACACCACGTCTGGTTTAATTTTTTTTATAATATCTTTATATTTGTAAAACAATTTAAAGTCTGTTAATGGATTAGTTCCACGTCTATTTATCGAAGTTTCAATATATTCACATCCCAATTCTTCGAGTTTCGGGATAAATTCTCCATAAGGTAGTGATATGAATACTTTATATTCTTTAATCAATTCTTGTATAATTTCTTTTCTAAATTTATATAATCCTATATCATTATTTGCTAATATCAGTATTTTTTTCATTGATATAACTTCCTATCATATTTATTACTTATCTGACTCACTCATTTTTATCATTCAGTTTATCTGTCTCATTATCTTTTTTATAACAGCAATAATACTTTCTAGTTGTTCACGATTCATTGCAGTTCCAGAGGGCAAGCAAATCCCTGTTTCAAATAAACTTCCTGAAAAATCGTTTTCATGAGTAAAAAATAAACACTCTTTAAACAAGGGCTGTAAATGCATCGGTTTCCATACAGGGCGAGATTCAATGTTAAACTCTTCAAGTGTATTAATAACATCATTCGTCGTAATTATTGTACTATCAACAATAGTAATCACAGATAACCAAAAGTTTGGAAGTCCATTACTGGATATTGGCATAAAAGAAACAGGGATATCTACAAAGCTCTCCTTATACAAATTATTAATAGACTTACGTTGCTGGATAAAGAAGTCTAATCCTTCTAATTGTCCTCTTCCTATCCCTGCACAAACATTGGACATCCGATAATTATATCCAACTTCCTTATGTTCATAATGTTTTGCCGACTCTCTTGATTGAGTCGCCCAAAATCGCATTTTCTTTATAGCATCTTCATCATTGGAAACAACCATACCTCCACCTGATGTGGTAATAATTTTGTTACCATTAAATGAAAAAATACCAATATGCCCAAATGAGCCGCATTTCTTACCTTTGTACGTTGCACCTAGCGCTTCAGCCGCATCCTCTATAACTGGAACACCATATTGTTCACATATCGGAAGTAGCAAATCATAATCAGCGCTCTGACCATATAAGTCAACTATAATAACTGCCTTAGGCATTTTATTTTCTTTTTTAGCCCACTCAAATGCTTTCTCCAGAGCTATAGGAGACATATTCCAAGTTTCCGGTTCAGAGTCAATAAATACTGGATTAGCATACTGATATAGAATGGGGTTACAGCTTCCTGCGAAGGTTAGGTCTGAGCAAAACACATAATCTCCTGGACCGACACCAAAATACTTCAGTGCTAAATGAATACCTGCTGTGCCAGAAGATAAAGCCAGCCCATGATCTACGCCTACGTACTCGCATAGTTCTTCTTCAAATTTATCCACATTTGTCCCCAGGGGAGCAATCCAGTTAGTATCAAACGCTTCTTGTATGTACTTCATTTCACTCCCACTCATATGAGGTGGGGAAAGAAATATTCTGTCTTTTTTCATAACTCTACCAACTTTCTAACTTTCTAGTATGTGCTTAAGTTCATAAAGATCCTGAATAGATGTTTTCGCATAAAATGATGAATCTCCTACTACTTGTGGGTGAATGCTTTCCTTATTTTCCAACATAATTGTATGTATTCCCAATTTATTTCCTGCCACAAAATCCTTTGCAGGATTATCTCCGACATAAATAGACTCTTCAGGTTTAATGTTAAAGTGCCTGAGCATATTAATGAATGCCGTCTCGTTAGGCTTACGGAATTCAATTCCTCCTAGTTCATCTGTAACAATGATATAGTCGCAATATTTATGCAAAAGAAGAGCCTCAATCTTGCTTCGCTGCCCTTCTGGCCTTCCATCTGTTATAATCCCAATATGCATTCCTTTTTCTCTCAGCCATTCTAGTAACTCTATATTTTTGCGAGCTAGAGTGAGCATTGGTAGGTGAAACCTATATTCATGAATCATCTGCGTTTCTAATTGTGAATTTCGTAAACTATGAATGTCTAAAAAACGTTTAAAGACATCGCTTTTATCTTCTTTAAATAGTAAAAAAAATTGTTCAAATACATAATTTTTATCAAGTGAAGTTTTTTCACTAATAAATCTAGAAACATGTAAAAAACCACTTTTCACATATTCTTCTTCTTGATAGAGGGTGTCATCGAGATCAAATATAACGGCTTTAGGGTATTGCATAATGATCGTTATCCCCTTGTTTTATTACAATATTCTGATCAAATCTTAAAAATACTAAATCTACTTGGGCGGCTTCTTCACTATAAATAAGATGCTTTCCTTCAAGAAGATCGTATAACGCCCAAGCTGAATTCGCACCTGCTATCATACTTAAAGGACATCCTCCTCCAAAACGAGCATTAATCTCAATAAAATAATATTCTCCATCATTCCTATTCTTAATTGCCTGAATGGTCAATGGCCCTTTAGGTTTAAGCTCATCGATAATTCTAATAATTTGGTTTGTTAATATTGGATCACTTACTATTTTAGTCTTTAACACCTCACCACTGCGGGTAGCAATTCTCAAACGAGAAGTAATATAAATTGGCTTCCCTTCGAAATCACAAAAAACATCGATAGTGAACTCTTCACCTTCAATTAAATCTTGAATGATATAATCATTAATATAATATTTAAAAAATTCCAATTCTTTATAGTTTTGAACCTTGAATGCATTGACACTTGAACTTCCGGAAAGTGGTTTAATGAAACAAGGAACAGTGCCCGTATATTCCATCCCAGCGATATAACTTTTTGGTGTGTAGAGTCCTAGCGAGTCAAAAAATTTAAAAGTCTTCATTTTATCTTGAGAAACTCGTATTGTATTTTCATTTGAAATCAATATTTCTACATTATGTTCCTTAAACAAAAATACATTCTCAAGCATTATTTCAAGTTCAGTATCAATTGTAGGAATTATTAAGTTCACATTTTCCTTAATACAAACATCTAACAATTCATTGATATATTGAGGACTGTTTAACGATGGCAAGTTAATTGCCTTATCAGTAAAATATAATGTAGGTGCTAATTCACTTAAATCAGCACAAAGTATATTTCCAATGATATTCTTCTTATTTCTTGCATTAATGAATTGCTGTATAAGTTCAACTCTTCTTCCAGCACTAGTAAATAATATATTATACATATTCAAGCCTCTTTCTTTACTTTATATAAGCTTTCATACATTTCTCGAATTAGAAAAAACAGGCATAGTATCATTCTGAGAATTATTTATTCCTTCTCTTACTAGAACGTTTTTTATGGTTTTAAAGACAATTTTAGTATCCAAACTGAGACTAATATGATCTACATACCAAACGTCATATTGAAATTTTTCTTCCCAACTGATGGTATTCCTACCGTTCACCTGGGCCCACCCAGAAATGCCAGGGACCACTTCATGTCTACGATTTTGTTCAGGAGTATAATGTTTAAGATATTGCACTAGTAAAGGACGGGGACCAATAAAGCTCATGTCGCCTTTGAGAATATTGAATAATTGCGGCAATTCATCTATACTACATTTTCTCAAAAAGGAACCTACTCTAGTCATTCTTAGTATGTCAGGTAATAGATTTCCATCTTGGTCAGTCTCTAATGACATTGTTCTGAACTTATACACTGTAAATATCTTTCCCATCTTACCAGGTCGCTTCTGACGAAATAAAACAGGACCTTTCGAACCAATCTTGATAGCTATAGTTGCTGCTAACATGATAGGTGAAGATAAAATGATTAAAAAACAAGCAGTGATCCAATCAAGTGTTTTTTTTACAACTAAGTAAGGCTTCATCCATCACTCAACCTCTGCATATATATTGATAAAGAAACAGCGGATATTTAATCCGCCATTCCCGCAGCCAGATCTTTCCCTAACTGAAGCTGTGATTCAAATTCACTTTTATATTGACTAATAATTTCTGTACTGTACCCATTGCTGTTCAGTTTTTGTTCAGCATCAGCAACTATACTATTGAAGCTAGCAGTGAATGAGGCTAGTTGTTGTACCCCTTTAGCTTTTATACTTTTCTTACTCGCCTCATCTGTTGCTCCAACATACTCAAATGCAATACTCATTAATGTCGATTGGCTTTGATTTTTAAGCGCCGTAAGCTTGGCTTCTGTATCACTAGTGATAGTTTCATATGAAACCTTTCCAGTTCCTGCAGAACCACCACCTGCTGCACCTGTTGTATCCGTTGGCGCTGGTGTCGCTACTGGAGATGGGTCCTTGCCATTGTCATTGTTTGTCGACCCATTAGGGGCTTGTTCCTGATAAGCCTTGGAAGCTGCAGTAATGGTCTTCGTCTTCTGATCCCAGCTAATGTTATGACCTACAGATTCCGATAAAAAACGTAGAGGCACATATAAAGAACCATTCAGGATGAAGCTGGATTGACCTGTAGGCAAAGCCTTGATTGCATCGTTAAATACATAACTTGCCTTAACTTGATTGAGGACAATATTCTTTGCTGCTGCTGAAGTACTATTCCCGTTCTTTGCATTCATTAGATATTCTTTAATCACAACTAGCTCTGAGCTACTAGGCTCTGCTACGGTAACTTTAACGTTTTTAGCATCCCAAACTACACTCTTCTGTAAAGCATATGACATAAAGCGCAATGGAACATACGTTGTATTGTTGTACATGAATACATACTGGCCTGCGGGTGGCTGAATACTCACGCCATCAAAAATCATATTCACGTTCATACTTTGCACTTTAATCGTATTATTTGCAGCCTTAGGCGTTGCACTCGGTACCGCAGCCGCTGCTGATACAGATATAGGTGCGGATGCTGTTAATGGTGCTAACCCAATTGAAGCAACTAATGATAAAGCTACGACTGATAGTGTTGCTTTAGTCATATTTATTCACTTCCCTTTTCTTTAGCTTTTAATTGTTCTTCTTCGGTAATGATTTGGTCACGTGTCTTCCCTTGACTAACGCCGTACTTCTTAGCAATTTGAGATAGCTCATTGTATTGCTCTGTAGATACTTTACCTAGGATGATACTACGTGCTTCACGTTTCTCATCAGTCGTTAAGCCACCCTTTGCCAAATCTTTAAGACGATTAATATCTGATACACTAAGTTGACCAAGTACGATAGAAGCTACATCAGCTTTATCCTTAATCGTTACATTCTCTTGAATTTGCTTAGCTTTATCCGTGGAGACCTGTGCTGTATAACCATCTTTTTGTTCTGAAGATGGAGCTTTGGTCGGTTCACTAGTAGTAGAAGCTGTTGTTTCTCCACTAGGTTTATCGTTATTTTCACTACTTTGATTACTACTTCCCTCATCATTTGCTGGTGGAGTAGTAGGCACCGCGGACTCTACAGGATCGACATTACTATCATCAACTGTATCAGTTGGCGCTGTTCCGTGATCCTGACCACCACCAACATTATCCTCAGACTCCAGATCAAAACCATCTACCATTGAATTCATCAGCTTATCGACAGCATAATTCGCAGCGAACAAGCCGCCAACACCCAGTACTACAATTACTGACAGCGTCCATAAAAGGATCTTTTTCCATCGTTTGTTGAACACTTTATATCCTCCTTTATGAATTACTTAGCTAATAGCGACTTGGGCAACGGGCTGCATCGGTACAATCTGATTGATTATTTCGCGGATAACTTCTGGTTCCTCAGCGAGAACACGTTCCAATCGTTTAAACTCCAACTCTAACTGATTCAGACTTATTACATTAGGTCTACCAATGAAAATTCTTCCATGATCTGTAGAACCTAGATTTTCTTCATCTGTAAGCAACTCTTCATATAACTTCTCACCCTCACGAATACCGGAGAAATGAATATCAATGTCCTTATAAGGTTCATATCCAGAGAGCGTAATTAAGTCTTCCGCCAACGTTAGAATCTTAACCGGCTCTCCCATATCCAGAATGAACACTTCTCCGCCTTTGGCGAAAGAACCAGATTGGATGACAAGCTGAACAGCTTCCGGAATCGTCATGAAATAACGCACCATTTCTGGATGAGTGACAGTGACTGGACCTCCGGCAGCGATCTGCTGCTTAAAGGCTGGAATTACACTACCACGACTGCCAAGAACATTCCCAAAACGCACAGCAGAAAACTTCGTTTGACTTGTAGTGTGCAGGCTCTGCACATACATTTCTGCAATCCGTTTAGTAGCACCCATTACACTGGTTGGGTTAACCGCCTTATCCGAAGAGATCATTACGAATCTCTCGGCACCATATTTATCTGCACAATCCGCAACATTTTTGGTGCCAAAAACATTATTTTTAATGGCTTCCGAAGGATTACGCTCCATTAAAGGAACGTGTTTATGTGCTGCTGCGTGAAAGACTACATGCGGTCTATGGCCACTGAATACATCCATCATCCGACTACGATCCTGCACATCTGCTATCACGGTTACAATGTTCAACTCCGGAAAACTCTTACGAAGCTCCATTTCAATCGTGTAAATACTGTTCTCACCGTGTCCAAGTAACATCAGCTTGTCCGGACCAAAAGGAGCAATCTGCCGGCATAACTCTGAACCAATAGAGCCGCCAGCCCCCGTAACTAACACCGTCTTATGATGTACATAACCTAAAATACTGTTCAAATCAGCTACGATCGGTTCACGACCTAATAAATCCTCTACGCTAACATCCCGAAGTTTCTTAACTGATATTTTTCCAGCGATCAGATCATTAAGAGCCGGTATAATCTTCAGCTTTGCTCCAGTCTTTTTGGCAAGATTAATAATTTCAGAAATCTCAGTACGTGAAACAGAGGGCATGGCGATAATTATCTCATGAATTTCTCTTTCTTTCACAATAGCTGGGATTGCGTAACGATTTCCAATTACAGGAACACCCATAATGTACATATGGTATTTATTCGCATTATCATCAATGAAACCGACTAATTTGGTATGCGCAAAAGAGGATCCCATCATTTCCCGAGCAATTAATATCCCACAATCACCAGCACCTACAATTAGTGTATGGGTCTTAGTGTCTTTGTAATTGATTCGATCGTTATGAAGTACTCTCCACAAAAATCGGACTCCACCTACTAATAAAAGAATAGTCTCCATCGACCGAACTTCTATGGCAAGAGGTACTCTATCCGGCAAAATTAGATATGCCAGTGCAAATGAAAATAAAGACCCTACTACAATAGCTTTAGAAACCGATATAATTTCACCGATGCTGGCATATTGCCACATTCTTCGGTAAAGACCGAAGTATATCAGGCTTCCACCAAATGCAAATGTTGCAATCAAACCAAATTGCAGCATCTGTACAACGTATTCCTGAAGAGCATGGTTAGGGTACCGAAACAAATAAGATGTCACAATACTGAACCAAATGATCGCAAGATCAATGAAGAATAAAAGAATCACTCTAGATTTCGCTGTCATTTTCAGTGCCTCCAAAAATAACATTTTTAATTATGAATAAATCAATTTCCATAGTAGTAGTAATAGTACCCTTCACTAGCTTTACGTTTTACATTATTGAGAACAACGCCGAGCATTTTTGCACCTACACGATCTAGATTAGCTTTAGCTTTTACTGCGATATCGCGTTTTACCTTACCATAGCTGACAACCATAATAACGCCATCACTCTTGGAGGCCACAATTTGTGCATCCGTAACCGCTAATAGTGGTGGAGTATCAATAAGAATGACATCATACCGCTGACGCAAATCCTGTAAAAGAGTGCTCATCCGATTAGATGCCATCATTTCCGCCGGGTTGGGCGGGATTGGTCCAGAGGTCATGATTGAAAGATTATTAACACCGGAATCTTGGACAGTGTCCTCAAGAACTGCCTGCTGAGACAGTAGGGAGGATAAACCAAAACGGTTACTTAGTGTAAAAGTCTTATGTGCCGTTGGCTTCCGCAAATCGGCGTCAATCAACAATACTCTTTTATCTGCTTGTGCGTAAGCTGCCGCCAGGTTAGCAGATACCGTAGATTTACCTTCTTCCGGTCCGGATGAAGTGACCATAATCACTTGAATAGTCTGATCTACAGAAGAAAAATCAATATTCGTGCGCAATGCGCGAAATGCTTCAGAGACAGGAGAGCGTGGGTTCGTAACGGTGATCAGATGGCGTTGTTTATTTGGAAGCTGTGACATGTTCGAGGTCCCCCGCCTTTCTGGATGATTGTTTCTGTGTTTGTGCGGCACCTTGCTTGCTTTCATCTTGACCCAATCTTGTAATCATAGCTATGGTAGGCAAACCAAGATACTTCTCAATATCAGCTTCTGTCTTCAGGGTGTCATCCATATATTCCAGCAGGAAGGCAATCCCTAATCCAATCATCAAAGAGACGATAAAAGCAATAGCCATGTTCAGTAAAACATTTGGTTCTACCGGCCGTGGCTCAACAGTTGGATTCACTTTAGCTTCATTCAGAATCGATACATTTTCCACATTAAATAGACTTGGAATTTCTTCCTTGAACACAAGTGAAATGGCATTCACGATTTCAGCAGCCCGCTGATAAGAATTATCTCGAACGACAAGTGTCATCACCTGCGTATTATTTACGGAACTCACATTAACCTTTTTTAATAGCTCTTCCGCAGTAATATTGAATTGCGGATAATCCTTTGTAACAATATCAAGGATGGCCGGAGTCTTAATAATTTCCTTATACGTATTAATTAATTGAATATTGGTATTAATCTGGTTTAAATCAAGCTGCCCCACCGCTGACTGCGTCGGTGTTTGGTTAACGATAATCTTCGTGGATGCCTCATATACCGGGTTTTTAATATACAGACTATATACACCAGCAATACCGCACACCAATACAACTATGCTGAAAATGAGCCATAGTCTCTTCCTGACGATCTGAAAATAATCGCGAAGATCCAATTCTTGTGATGACAAGTGAAATTACCCCCAAGCTATTTCTGAAATATTTCGATGCCTGTTCAAATCTTCCCTATTTGCAAAAAAATCGCCTCCTCTCACCTACATGAGAGGAGGCTGTATACTATAAGTTTTATTTACTTGAAGTTAATAGTACGGTAGATAATTACTGCTGCTTCAGCACGGGTAGCTGTATCGTTCGGGTTGAACTTGCCAGCATTTCCGATAACCAGGTTGTGGCTTGCTGCAAACGCTACGCCATCTCTTAGGGATGCGCTGATCTTAGCAGCATCAGAGAATTTGCTGATTGCAGTAGAATCGGTTTTTGCATCAGGATTGATAGATTTCAACGCACGGGAGATCATTGTTGCCATTTCTGCACGTGTAATAGTTGCATTAGGATCAAATTTGGCCGCACTGCGTCCAGTGATAATCCCTTTTTCTGCTGCAACTGCTACATATGGTGCATACCAAGCAGTTGAACTTACATCGCTAAAGCTTTGTACAGCAGAGTTGTTTTCCAGGTTAAGCGCACGAATCAACATTTTGGAGAACTCAGCACGAGTTACGTTGCTCTTCGGTGCAAATTTACCTGCTCCGACTCCTTCAATCGCACCTTTAGCAGCTACGACTTGAATTTGTCTACCAGCCCATGCTTGTACAGCAGAAATATCATTAAAGGAGACTTTATTCTCAAGTACTGCGTAAGAAGAGAATGTATCACGTGGTTCTACGATGAAATCTCCATCAAGAACTCCACCTTGGAATTGCAGGTCGCCGTATACAAGCTTACCAACGGAAAGCAATTCTTTATCAAGACCATCAGTATTCTTAAGTGGCAGTTTGATAGTAATTGGTTGTTTAAATGTGCTTTGTACTACACCGTTCACACTAAGTGTGAATTCGTACACATCCGAAGCCAATTTCAGCTTGGTAACGGAAGTTACAACTTCTGGTTTAGCTGTAGTTACTGTCAATGAAATCGCTGTGCTGAATTGGCTTACAGGAATCGTTACAGTTACACCGTTGAAAGTAACGGCGATATTCGCAATACCTTTAGCTTTTGCAGCTTCAATAATGGCTTGGGAAAGTGGAACTTCAACTGTAGTAGCGTTTACTGTTCCCAGATTCAGGGTCAAAGTAAGACCAGTTTTACCAGGGTTCGCTGCAACCAGTTTATCAAATTCTTTAATTACATCAGCATCAACCAATTTCAAGGTTGCTTTACCGTCAACAATGCTTACGAGCTTAGATACGTCATAGATTCCTGGAGTTTGAACAGGAGCTACAGGCGTTGTAACACTTCCATTTCCGCTTCCACTACTACCATTACCGTTGCCGTTGCCATTACCGTTGCCATTATCGCCTAATCCGTAGGCTTTAATATAAGCAAATGCAAGTGATTTCGCCGCAGGTTTCGCGGATTTAATATTATTGTTCAGGTTTTTCAGTGTTTCTTTCACATCACTAGCAGTAACTCCAAGCTTGTCCAACGCTTGACTTACTGTGAGTGCTCCTGTTCCTGTTGTATGGCTCAATACTTTCGCAATAGCTTCATTCAGCAAAGTATCGTAACCAGATTCGGATGTGAGAATTGCCAACAAATCTGAAGTTGACTTGCTGCTTACCAGATCACGAAGTTCTGTTTCAATACTGCTCAAGAATTCAGCAACACTATCAACAGTAAGTCCAGACACACCCGCTTTAGCTGCAATTTTGCTTACCAAAGCAATGTTTTTGTCATCGTTACGGATCACTTGGATTCCGGAGAAGTCATTTCCATAGACATCGTAGACTACACTAGTAACGCTTTGGAACAATTTAAGTGATGTTTTTGTTTCTTCTCCATCCAGTGAAAGCTTGTTCAGTACTGGAGCAAAAATTTCTGTAAATTCTTTCTCATTCAGTGCTGCAACCTCAGTCTTCAAATTGTAGAGATAAACTGCATCTGTTGCGGTCAATTGTTTGTAAACAGCAAGAACCTTATCCTTAACTGCTGTACTGCTACTAACTGTAGCCGCAGATGCTGTGCCTACTGCTCCAAGGCTTCCCAACGGAAGACCCGCTACGGATGCTGCTACCATACTTGCTGCTAATGTTGATACTACTAGTTTCTTTTTCAAAGTCACTAAATATCCACCTCTTCTTATGTATTAAAATACTGTACTACCATAGACCTAGAACAATTCGCCCAAATGCTACGCTATTACGTATAGCATTAAATCACCCAATAAAACCCATTCTACCACTATTAGGTAGATTAGTCAGCCCTTTCGGAAAAAAAATCCAAACAATTTTTGTCGGTTTCCCCTTGTTTGTACGTGTTTTCCATGAATAACCTCGCCATTGGTCATAATTTGCTGAGCATTGCCGCGAACATAGTCACGCATCTCAGGGCCTAATTCTTTCTCCATAACCACATAAGCAGCGTTTAATCCAAAAGGACGATGAACACTGTCATGTGCATCAGAGGCCAACACATGTACTGCATTTCTACGGCATAGCTCCAGCGACAATTTCTGTAGCTTATTCCCGAAAACGCCTGCAAGACTCTGTGCGGTTACCTGCCCAAGTGATCCTAGCTCTATCAGTCTCTCTAGTTTAGAAGGATCAGCAGCTATTTCAGCATTGCGCTCCGGATGGGCGATGACCGGAACGAACCCTTGAATGATCAGCTCGTGGCAGATTTCTTCCATGTTACGTGGTACTCGTGAAGAAGGCATTTCCAGTAAAATATACCGCGAATCTGCAAGACTCAGCAGTTCCCCCCGCTCCAGATCATTCAGAAGTTCACCGTAGATACGGATCTCTTGACCTGGAAGAACAAGCAGTGGATTACCAGCCTGACGAAGTCTCTCATTCATCATCTCCACAGCTTCTTTAATCTTGGGGGCATTATTCATATATTGACCGTTGGCATGATGTGGCGTGGCGATGACTGAAGTAATCCCTTCTCTGTGGGCGTCTTGCGCCATGGCAAGAGCAGCTTCCCAATCAGAGGCTCCGTCATCCAAAAAGGGTAAGATGTGGCAATGAATATCTATCATATGTTATCTATCGGTCCTTTTCCATAGAAATTTTAGTTTTATCAACAAAAAAATACAACCATTCCCACCAGGAATGGTTGCTTGATTGTAAATGAGTTCATATCTTACGCTTCGGTTGACTCCTCTTGCTGAGATTCATTTGCTATCATTTCAGCATCCTCTGAATCCGGAGATTCATTCTCAGAAGGGCGAATATACCCATCGATTAAGCCCCAAAGCTCGTCTTTGCCGAGACCAATTTCCGAGGAGAATGGAATAAAATTATCCCCTGGCAGCACGCCCAGCTCCTGCTTCATGGTCTTGATATGCTTTCGCCAGCGTGTCTTAGGAATTTTATCCGCTTTGGTCGCTACAACGCACATAGGAAGATCATAATGCTTCAACCAGTCGAACATCATCTTATCATTGCTGGTAGGCGAATGCCGCAGGTCCACAATAAGCAGAACAAGCTTCAACGTATCGCGCTCAGAGAGGTATTTTTCAACCATTTTACCCCATACCGCGCGTTGCGTCTTGGAAACCTTGGCATACCCGTAACCTGGAAAGTCAACAAAATACATGCTGTCTTCATTGATACGGTAATAGTTCATGTGTTGTGTCTTACCAGGCGTGGAGCTTGTCCGAGCCAGATTCTTACGGTTAATCATTCGGTTAATGAGGGAAGACTTCCCCACATTGGAACGCCCTGCCAGAGCAACCTCTGGCAAGGAATCATCAGGGTACTGATCAGGGCCAACGGCACTGATAATAAATTCGGCAATATTAACTTTCATAGGACTTCCTTTCTAATGCACACTACTCGGTGGCTCACTGCTAATTTCATTATGATGCTCAACTAACGCATGATGCAAGACCTGATCCATATTAGATACCGGTACGAACTCAACATCATTACGTACGCTCTCAGGAATATCTTTCAAATCCCGTTCATTGTCTTTGGGAAGAAGGATCTTTTTATATCCAGCTCGGTGAGCCGCAAGGGATTTCTCTTTCAATCCACCAATTGGCAGTACACGTCCCCGCAAGGTGATTTCCCCTGTCATCGCCACATCCTTCGAAACATAACGTTTCGTGAGCGCGGAGATCAATGCGGTTGCAATCGTAATCCCTGCAGACGGACCGTCCTTCGGAATTGCACCTTCCGGAATATGGATATGAATATCAATCTTCTCATAAAAATCGGGCTGGAGCCCCAGCTCCTCCGCCTTCGAACGAGTATAGCTGAATGCGGCCTGTGCCGACTCCTTCATTACATCGCCAAGCTGTCCGGTGAGGGTTAGTTTACCTGTTCCCTGCACAACCGTAACTTCGATCAGCAATGTATCGCCGCCAACCTCAGTCCAAGCCAGCCCAGTGACCGTACCGATCTGATCTTCAAGCTCGGCCATACCGTAACGATATTTAGAAGCCCCAAGATAATCCTTGATGTCGTCAGGAAGAATGACCACTTTCTCTTTTTCCTCAGACACGATTTGTTTCGCAGCTTTGCGGCATAATGCTGCAATCTGCTGTTCCAAATTACGAACACCGGATTCACGGGTATATTCGCGGACAATGCGTAATAAGCTATCGTCTTCGATAATCAGTTGATCTTCTGCAAGACCGTGGTTTTTCTTCTGCTTAGGCAATAGATAACGGCTGCCGATTTGCAGTTTCTCCAGTTCCGTATAACCTGGAATGAACAGCATTTCCATCCGATCCAGCAAAGGACGCGGAATATTATGCACTACGTTCGCTGTTGTTACAAACATTACGTTCGACAAGTCGAACGGCAGCTCTACAAAATGATCACTAAACGTGTTGTTTTGTTCTGGATCCAACACCTCAAGCAGCGCTGAAGATGGATCTCCACGGAAATCCGCAGCCATCTTATCGATTTCATCCAATAGGATAACCGGATTAATCGTACCCGCCGTCTTCATGCCTTGGATAATCCGACCCGGCATCGCACCTACATAAGTCCGGCGATGACCTCGAATCTCCGCCTCATCACGTACACCACCTAACGAGATACGGACGAACTTGCGATTGAGCGAACGGGCGATGGAACGAGCCAGTGAGGTTTTCCCCACCCCTGGAGGACCTACAAGACATAAAATCGGACCCTTAAGCTTCTTAACCAACTGCTGAACGGCCAAATATTCCAATACCCGTTCCTTCGGTTTTTCCAAACCGTAGTGATCCTCATCAAGTACCTGCTCGGCCTTTTTGATGTCAAGATCATCCTCTGTCTGTTCACTCCAAGGGAGACTGAGCAGCCAATCTACATAGTTGCGAATAACGCCGCCTTCCGCAGAGCTGACTGGCATTTTTTCCAGACGGTCGATTTCTTTCTCCATCTTTTCTTTCACGCGTTCCGGAACATTTTTCTCTTCCATTAGCGTCCGCAGCTCTTCCGCTTCTCCTACCCGGCCTTCCTTCTCGCCGAGTTCTTTCTGGATCGCTTTCATTTGCTCACGCAAATAATATTCCTTCTGCGTCTTTTCCATCTGCTTTTTGACACGTTGATTGATCTTACGTTCAAGCTCCAGCACTTCACGCTCATTATTAAGAATATCAAGAAGCTTCTCCAGCCGTTTACTAACATCAATCGTCTCGAGAATTTCTTGCTTATCCTTAATTTTTAGCGATAAATGACTCGTAATGACATCCGCAAGTCGACCAGGCTCTTCTATATCGGATACAGCAGCGAGGGTCTCTGGGGTCACTTTTTTGGATAACGTAATATAGTGTTCGAACTGATTGAGTACTGTACGCATCAGCGCGTCACATTCTTGATCGCTATCTTCTTCTTCCGGCAGCTCACGCGCCATAACCTCATAGTACTCATCATTATCGATATAATTAATAATTTCGGCCCGTTCTACACCTTCAACCAGTACACGTATCGTACCGTTTGGAAGCTTCAGCATTTGCCGCACATTGGCGACAGTACCGACCCGAAAAATATCGTCCTGACCTGGCTCTTCAATATTCACTTCCGACTGGGAACAAAGAAGAATCAAATTATCTTCAACCATAGCTTTCTCTAGCGCCCGAACTGACTTCTCACGGCCCACATCCAAGTGAAGAACCATGCTTGGGTACACAAGAAGCCCTCTTAGCGGCAATAAAGGAAAACGACGACCTTTTGTTTTATTTGTCATCATCGCTTTCGCACCTCCCATGGCTCTCAATTAATCTCATATGCATTCATTCTAACAAAAGCAGCCCCAAAACACCAACAGAGTCCTTAGATTTCAAGAAGAACCGACTTGCTTTTCCATAAATAGAGACAACGTTTCTTGTAGCATTTAAAAAGGAAGCAGCAGAAATGCCTGCAGCCTCCTTTATTTTACAGCGACAAATCTCACCTTATTCTTCGAATTAGGGATCAATTTAGTTTAACCCTTTGCAGATTCACCAGCGGCATCGGCCTTTAGGAGTGAAGGTGCAGCGGAGAACAGCTCTCCAGCAACTGCAGGCAACCTTACATCAGCTGTATCGGCACCGAACAGGTGACGGAACACCTCTTCTACTGTTTCCATTGGAATAACGCGTAATGGCGCGAGGTCAGCGAAGAGAGACTGCCAGTTTTCTTTTGGAATAAGCACTGTAGTGGCACCAGCTTGAAAAGCAGCTTCTACTTTGGCAATTACACCGCCCACTGGCTTAACTCGACCATGGATGCCTATCTCACCTGTGATCGCTACCGTGTTATCCACGGGAAGTCCACGAATAGCGGAGACAATTGCTACTGCCATCGCTACTCCAGCAGAAGGTCCGTCAATCGGTGTACCCCCTGGGAAATTCACATGTAGATCATAACGATCGGGCTCCAGATTCATCGTACGCAGTACGGTCAATACATTCTCAACTGAGCCCTTTGCCATACTTTTTCGCCGAATCGTGCGGGAGCCTCCACCGATCTCTTCTTCATCCACCACACCTGTCACGTTCAATCTGCCTTGGCCGTTCACAGCAGGCGCTGCGGAAACTTCGATTTCGAGCAGAGTCCCCATCCCCGGTCCATACACAGCAAGACCATTGACTAATCCAATCTGCGGTGCCGAAGGAATCTTGCGTTCCGTACGCAGCGGAAGCTGGCTGCTGCCTGCCACCCATTCCACATCAGCAGCATTTAGTGTATCTCTCTGCTCAGTTAAAGCTAATCCGGCAGCCAACTGAATCATATTAACTGCCTCCCGGCCGTTGGTTGCATACTGTTGCACCACAGTGACTGCTTCCGGACTTGGTTTAAGCCCAATTTTCTGTATCGCGTCACGCGCGATGACGGCAATCTCATCCGGCAGCAGCGGGCGGAAATAAATCTCCATGCAGCGCGATCGCAGCGCAGGTGAAATCTCATCCGGAGAGCGCGTAGTAGCGCCAACTAGACGGAAATCGGCAGGCAATCCATTTTGAAAAATATCATGAATATAAGCCGGAGTATTATTATCCTCCGAATTATAATAAGCGCTCTCTAGCAGGACCTTCCGGTCCTCAAGCACTTTAAGCAGCTTATTCATCTGAATAGGGTGAAGCTCTCCTATCTCATCCAGAAAAAGAATCCCGCCATGCGCCTTAGTCACCGCGCCCGGTTTCGGCTGTGGCACACCCGCCACACCCATGGCCCCTGCACCTTGATAAATAGGATCATGCACAGAGCCGATCAACGGGTCAGCAATACCACGCTCATCAAAACGAGCGGTAGTGGCGTCAATCTCTGTGAATTTGGCGTCACTTTTAAAAGGAGAAAGCACATTCTTTTTCGCCTCTTCCATGACAACACGTGCTGCCGCAGTCTTGCCGACTCCCGGCGGACCATAAATAATCACATGCTGCGGATTAGCACTGCAAAGTGCGGCTTTCAGGGCGCGCAGCCCATCTTTTTGCCCGACAATATCTCCAATAGAAGCCGGACGTGTTTTCTCCGACAATGGTTTAGTTAATGTAATCATCCGCATTTTCCGTAACTTGTCCAGTTCCTTGCGCGACTCTCGTTCTACCGCTGTCTTATTTGTCTTCTGACCCCGCAGCAGATTCCAAAAGTATACGCCGATAACCAGCGCGAAAAAGAGCTGCACGATCATCACAACTATACTTAATTCCATAGGTCATCCTCCTGTTTCGTTCAGTCTACCTTTCCACCCTTGGCTACTATTAGGTAGTATAGCCGTTTCGGTAATTAGTAAACGCGAATTTGAGGATTTGTTGAATTGTTGCAGTAGGATAGACTCTGATAATTAACTATAAGGGCATTAATGAGTATGGGGAGTACGAATGTAGCTTAGATAATTTTAAAAAAAGGAGATTGTTGAGGAGGTTGGAGAGGAAGGAATGCGGAGGAGTGCGGAAGTAAAGGAGGGATGAAGAGATGAAGAGGAATGAAGGAGAAATGCGGAGAAATGAGGGAGAGATTAGTGGAAGGGAATTTGAGTAACTGTGGTGGTAGGAGGAGCCGTTGAACTTAGTAACTGAGGATCGTGATCGGTGCTACGTGGGGGTAAGGAACCTAGTTGTGCGTACCGCTAAGGGTAAGGGCGTCGGGAGTTTCCTGTAGACGTTTAGTTTGTTGAGTTCGATGAGGTACTTTTAGAAGCTGAGTCAGCTGGACGCAGTGGGTTACTTTTAAAAGCTGAGTTAACTGGGGATGGTGAGCTACTTCTAGAAGCTGAGTTAGCTGAGGACGGTGAGCTACTTCTAGAGGCTAAGTCAGCTGGGCACGGTGAGCTTCTTTTAGAAGTTGAGTTAGCTAGGGACGGTGGGTTACTTCTAGAAGTTACGTCAGTTTACCTCTAAGATGCAGACTTAACTTAATTTGCTGAACATATCCGTTTGTATCTCCTATGTTCTTAGAAACATCCTATTCAGTACAAAAATCTAAGTATCATTGGTACCCAGCCAAATAATTAGGGAAATCCTCCCTATTTATCAGTGATTCACGACCTCAAAGCTGCCAATTAGGGAAATCCCCCCTGATTATTGGACGAATCACACATAAATGGGAGAAATGCTCCTTTTATTAGGGAGTTTTTCCCTAATAAGCTTGATTTTAAGCCATATCTCGCTTATTTCAGGGAGAATTTCCCTAATTGTTGCGTTTTACTTCATAACGGACTTCACATCGAGCTCCTTCACATACCTTCTTTTCAAATTTCCGCCTTCAGCAAAAGTCATGACCAACATTGTTACGCCTATATGATCAGCCCCATCAAACCACTTCTGCTACACCTGCTCCATCAGCCACTTTTACAACTTTATCCACTTCAAAACATTAGCTACGTCATCTACACCAGTTACATCAGCTACCTCAGCTACACCAGCTACAATAGCACCACCAACTCCATAAGTTCCACCAGATACCTCAATTACATAGGCTAAACTGTTCCATTACTCCTTCATAAACTACTTCAATAATATAGCCTCCACCAGCCATCAGCCTTTACAAATATCAATCCCAGTAATAAAGAACATCACGAGCCAGCTTATACTCAACATTTTTGACGCCGATTCCCCTCTTCACAGGAGTAAGCCAGCCTTTTTCACAGAGATTCTTTAGCATCATGCGTACTGTTTTGGGATCTAGCGTGAAATAATCAGCGACTTCTTTAGGGCGTATCACCCCAGCTTGACGCACCACTAAACGCATGATTTCCTTCTCAGCGATTAGCAGTCTGCCACGCGGTGCATCTACAATTTGGTAGCGGCTTAGCGCCAAACGCAGCAGTGTAACACATAACTCAGGGCGCTGTTCAACATCATCATAGGCAAATGAAATTACTTGATAACCCATTCCGTACAGAAAAGTTTCACGATTTACCTCATTACAATACTTCAGCCTATCCATGTCTCTTACATGAGCTGCATACCCTTTGATCTCAAACAAAAGCTTGATCGGCCCCGGCAAAAAAGCAAAATCAGCAAAATAAGCTCGTCTTTGTAAATCCAGCACCTCATACTCCGGATGAAGATCATTGAAATCACCACAAAGCGGCCACCAGACATTCTGCAAAAATAATTTTTCGGCGTGGCCATGACCTCTTTCCAACCTCCCCCGCCGTTCGCCCGTTCTGCTTGCAAGATGATGCGCAATAAATTTTTCATGGGCTTGTTCATAGTTCATGTTTACTCATCCCTTCCTCCAAAATAGAAATAAACGCAAAAAAAAAGCCCCATGAGCCCCGGATATACCGGAACTGCACAGGACGTTCTTCGCCACTTAGATCACTACTTACCTAACGTCGCCCAAAATTACTATACGATGCTAAGAAGTGTTTATAATATTATGAGATTGAAAATTCTTATAAATACCATTCAGACCAAGTTACTTCGATTGCACCGGAGGTGCAAGGTTAGCGTGGGCGCGGCCTGGGATTTCGCCCGTTGCCTCGTAAGCCACCACGATCGCATCAATTTCCTTTTTCAGCTCGTTCACGAGTTCTGCTTCAGGCACTTTACGGATCATTTGTCCGTAGCGGAAAAGCAAACCTTCCCCACGAGCGCCAGCAATACCGATATCTGCTTCACGTGCTTCACCAGGACCGTTAACAGCACAGCCAAGGACGGAAACTTTAATAGGCACCTTAAGCTTCGAAATGTATTCTTCCACCTCATTAGCGATGGAGAAAAGATCGATATCCAGCCGTCCGCAAGTCGGACAAGAGATCAGCGTCGCCGCGTTAGAGATCAGACCAAACGTCTTCAGCAACTCACGCGCCACCTTAACCTCTTCAACCGGATCGGCACTAAGCGAGATACGCAGTGTGCTGCCGATGCCCATAGAGAGCAGTGCACCAATACCTGCGGAGCTCTTCACTGTACCAGCAAACAATGTGCCAGATTCTGTAATCCCCAAGTGCAGTGGATAAGGGATAACTTCCGCAGCCTGACGGTAAGCTTCGATGGCCATTGGCACATCGGATGCTTTTAGAGAGACGATAATGTCGTGGAAATCCAGTTCCTCTAGAATCCCAATATGGTATAACGCACTTTCTACCATAGCTTCTGGGGTTGGGTATCCGTATTTCTCCAAAAGGTGATTCTCCAAAGAACCGGCGTTTACACCAATCCGAATCGGAATTCCTTTTTCTTTACATGCTTTAACTACCGCTTCTACCTTTTCGCGACGACCAATGTTCCCCGGATTAATCCGTACCTTATCGATGCCGTTCTCAATAGCCATCAACGCTAGCTTATAGTTGAAATGAATATCCGCTACGAGTGGGATATGAATCTGTTTCTTGATCTCCTTGATTGCGGCAGCCGCCTCTTCATTGTTGACAGTTACGCGTACTAGCTGGCAGCCTGCTTCCTCAAGCCGCAATATTTCAGCTACAGTAGCCTCCACATCAGCGGTTTTGGTTGTACACATGCTTTGAATCGCAACCTCGTTGTTTCCCCCAATAATGAGCCCGCCAACATTGACAGGACGGGTTTGGTGTCTCAAGAACATGATTTTTCTCCCCCATAACGCCAAAGCTCCACCCCTTCGCTCCCGCTAATGTGAAGCGGGATAAGCGGAAGAAAGGTGGAGACTGTGACATGTATTGTTAAGGAAAAGCGGCTTACGCGCTTTCCTCTTTCTTCTTGTCTTTCTTAAGGTTGAGCTCAGGCAAAGCTTTCTCCTGAACGACCTGTTCCGTGATCACACAATCCTTAATATCATCGCGTGAAGGAACTTCATACATCACATCGAGCATGATGCTCTCAATAATCGCGCGCAGTCCACGGGCTCCCGTATTACGTTTGATCGCTTCCTTGGCAATTGCTTCGAGTGCCAATGGTTCGAACTTCAACGCTACGTTGTCCATTTCCAGCAGCTTGATATATTGTTTAGTGAGTGCATTTTTAGGCTCGGAAAGGATACGTACAAGCGTATTCTCATCAAGCGGCTCCAAAGTCGAGATGACTGGCAGACGGCCTACAAATTCAGGAATAAGACCGAATTTGAGCAAATCTTCAGGCAATACCATTGACAAATATTCGCCAGGCTTAAGATCCTTTTGTCCTTCAACTGCTGCGTTGAAGCCAATGATTTTTTTACCGATACGGCGTTTAATCATTTGCTCCAGACCGTCAAAGGCACCGCCAACGATGAACAGGATGTTCGTCGTGTCGATCTGAATAAACTCCTGGTGAGGATGCTTACGTCCGCCCTGCGGAGGCACAGAAGCAACAGTTCCTTCCAGAATCTTCAGAAGCGCTTGCTGCACACCTTCGCCGGAAACGTCACGAGTAATGGACGGATTCTCGGATTTACGTGCTACTTTATCAATTTCATCAATATAGATAATGCCGCGTTCGGCTTTCTCCACATCGTAATCTGCAGCTTGAATGAGTTTGAGCAGAATGTTCTCAACATCCTCGCCAACATAACCAGCTTCCGTTAAGGAAGTAGCGTCTGCAATAGCAAAAGGAACGTTGATAATCTTCGCCATCGTTTGTGCTAACAAGGTTTTACCAGAACCTGTTGGACCGAGCAAAAGGATATTACTCTTCGTCAGCTCAACATCTTCGATCTTGCTTTGGCTGTTCACGCGCTTGTAGTGGTTATAAACCGCTACAGAAAGAGATTTCTTCGCTTGCTCTTGACCGATTACATATTGATCCAAAATATCACGAATTTCCTTTGGTTTTGGAATATCCTTCAGATCAAGCTCTTCCTCATGACCGAGCTCTTCTTCCACAATTTCCGTGCAAAGCTCGATACATTCGTCACATATATAAACGCCCGGTCCTGCTACAAGCTTACGAACCTGCTCTTGTGATTTACCGCAAAAAGAACATTTCAATTGCCCTTTTTCATCATTAAATTTAAACATCTAACCACCCCTTTAAGATTTCATCGGTGAAGAAAGAACCTGGTCAATAAGCCCATATTCCTTGGCTTCTTCCGCGCTCATGAAGTTATCGCGGTCTGTGTCCCGTTCGATTTTTTCAAGGGGCTGACCTGTGCGATCTACATAAATTTGATTCAGCTTCTGTCTCGTCTTGAGGATCCAGTCAGTGTGAATCCAAATATCAGACGCTTGACCTTGAACACCGCCGAGCGGTTGATGAATCATAACTTCGCTGTTGGTCAGCGCATATCTTTTGCCCGGCGCCCCAGCTGTTAGAAGGAGCGATCCCATGCTTGCTGCCATCCCTACACAAATGGTTGAAACATCCGGTTTGATATATTGCATCGTATCGTATATACCCATGCCGGCTGTTACTGAACCACCGGGTGAGTTGAGGTACAAGTGAATGTCCTTCTCGGGATCATCTGCTGCCAAAAACAGCAATTGAGCAATAACCAGATTGGCGACATCATCGTCAATCGCACTGCTTAAGAAAATGATGCGATCCTTGAGCAATCTGGAATAGATATCGTACGAACGTTCTCCACGACTTGTTGATTCCACAACCATTGGTACCAGACTCATGCCACCAACCTCTTTTCTCTGTACAGATTAGTCTTATCGTTTCAGAAATATTTTAACACGTTCACGGCGCGATGTCATTTTTTCACTACAGTGGACAGTCCGCTGCTTGTGAATTGTGACGTTACCGCCCCTATTACCTTATTGCCATACGTTCATACGGATACCTATGTAGTCACATATATTTGCGGCCGAGGATAAAAATAAGGCACGTAACGAAACTTACGTGCCTTATCATATCTGTATGGAGGCCGTGTAACTTGGCCGTTCTAGGTAGTGTCAAGCTAAAACGCCTTCGGCGTCCTTTTAAGGACGGTAAGCGTTTATGCGAGAATTATAAGAATAAAGTATAAAGTGAAACTTATACCTTCTTATAATTTTAAAATATCCTACTCAGCTTTAGTGTCTTCAGCAGCTGGTGCTTCTTCTACTGCTTCAACTTCTACACTATTGCTAACAAGGAAATCAATGGTTTTACGCAACGAAAGCTCTTCGCTCAAGCTGCCCAGTGAACCGTTAGCTGCCAAGATGCTGCGGATTTCTTCTGGAGTACGTTTGTAAGCTTCAGCCATAGTAGCCAACTCTTCGTTAACTTCTTCTTCGGAAACTTCAATGTTCTCTTGTTTTGCGATAACTTCCAATACCAGGTTGTTGCGAACGCGTTTTTCAGCATCGCCTTTCATTTGGTTCTGCAAGTCTTCACGAGTTTGGCCGGAGAAGCTAAGGAACATATCCATGTTCATACCTTGTTGACGAAGACGAGTGTCGAAGTCACGAACCATGTTCTCAACTTCACTGTTGATCATAGCTTCAGGGATTTCAACTTCAGCGTTAGCTGCTGCTTTATCAACAACTGCATTCTCACGAAGGCCTTTCAGTTCTTCCTCTTTACGGGATTCGAGCTGAGCTTTCAGATCTGCTTTGTACTCATCCAAAGTTTCGAATTCACTTACATCTTTAGCGAATTCATCATCCAATGCAGGAAGTTGTTTGCGTTTGATTTCGTGCAGCTTCACTTTGAATACTGCTTTTTTACCCGCAAGGTTCTCTGCATGGTATTCATCAGGGAAAGTAACTTCAACATCTTTGAAATCTCCAGTAGCCATTCCTACCACTTGCTCTTCGAATCCTGGAATGAAGGAGTTGCTGCCAAGCTCAAGAGAGTGACGTTCAGCTTTTCCGCCTTCAAACGGTACATCATCAACATATCCGTCAAAATCGATTACAGCGATGTCGCCGTTAGCTGCTGCTTCTTCTTCAACTACTACAAGCTCAGCATGACGTTCTTGCAGACGAGCAAGTTCAGCACTCAACTCTTCTTCAGTCACTTCAGCTTTTTGTACTGGAACTTCCAGACCTTTGTAATCGCCGAGCTTCACTTCAGGTTTAACCGTGATCTTCGCTTTGAAGATAAAGGATTGGCCTTTAGCAAATTGCTCAATATCAACTTCAGGACGGTCTACAGGGAAGATGTCAGTTTGTTCAACTGCTTCACCGTAAGCTTCAGGAAGAAGAATGTCGATTGCATCTTGGTACAAGCTTTCTACACCAAAACGGGATTCAAAGATCGGCCGAGGTACTTTACCTTTACGGAAGCCTGGTACGTTAGCTTTTTTAACGACTTTGTTAAAAGCTTTATCAAGTGCTGCTGTTACGCGTTCTGCGTCTACTTCTACTTCAAGAACTCCAAGGTTCTTCTCTATTTTTTCCCATGTTGCTTTCATATTATACTTTTCCCTCCAAAATATAGGTTCACAAGTTTACTTCAAATAATGATACAATCCACGCACAGAATAACCATTATATTATATACAACATTACTTTATTTATCAAGTAGAGAAGTCTTTACAAAACCCTTGAGAGCACGATAAGCTCCCTCAAATTGAAAGCGCATGCCGTCTGTGATGCCATACATTCCACGTGTCTCTTCCTCTTGTCGGGAGCCGTTTAAACTCTCAGAAACAAATTGGTGCAACGCTCCTGCCCAAATATCCAGCAAAACGTCTTCGCCTTCCAGCAATTTCCGATATTCATCCGACCCATAAATCGACATGATGAACTGGCCCCAGAGCTCTTGTGCAAAATAATACAGCGTAGGCTCATGCACCTCAGCCTGCCCGGCTACCCGCTCCAGCACATGACTCACCTGCGGAGGAAAATCCTCCGTCTGCAGTGGCACGCTCTCGATCTCTACAAGTACCTTTTCATGGCCGCGAATCAGCTTCACTGTTCCCTGCATCCCACGCCGCTTAAGCGTCTGCAAGGTCCGAAATTGCAGCAGTGGATGAACATTATCCCCCTGTAGCCAAGTGGTCAGCTCCTCGTCAACGCCGCCACCTTCCAGATAGGATAGCTGCTCTAGTGCAAGTATTGTCGCCTCAGACAGAGGCTCGTTCATCACCCGCTGCAGCAGCTTTTTGGGATACCCCGTATCCTCGTTCATTTTAGATTTGGCCAAAAAGCGGGCCATATCCTCTTCCCTTAAATCTTCGTCTTCGGGGTGAACAGCTCCCTCCGCATCTCCATTCTGGGACGCGTAAGGAAATGCCGTTTCGAGCCATTCCAGCAGGGACCGCCATTCCTCGTAATTTCGCTCTTCCTGTCCTTGACACTGCAGCAAAAAACGAAGCAGCTCCATCGCTTCCCCGTAGCGTTCACTTTCCAGCATCACCGTCAGCTGGATTTGATAATAGTCCAGTGTCTTGGGGAACAGGACGATATTCTCTTTGGTGGCGGGGGAATCCGAATGTTTAATGAGGGCACCTCCTTATGTCTACTTATGTGAATGGAATCCTAACCATTATAAAAGTTATTAATACCTTAAGCTTCTTCCGAAACTTAATAATTGTAGATTATAGCATACCCCGTACTCTTTTTAAAAAACAGCTTGAAAAAAAACACCCCATATGATATGATAATTCCTGCTTGCTTTTCTGCCAGCAACCATGTCCCGGTAGCTCAGCTGGATAGAGCATGCGCCTTCTAAGCGCACGGTCGGGGGTTCGAATCCCTTCCGGGACGTCATATAGAAACAGCCTTCCTTCGGGAAGGCTGTTTCTGTGTTCAGGGGAGGGGTTGGGCGGAGCTCAGGGAGTCACTGGGACGAATAGACGACTGAATGACTGAGCTTAAAGATTCGCGGCTCTGGATTAGTTGAGTCTCAGGGGTTCATGGAGTTCGGATTCGAAGCTCAGAGCCTGATGAAAACTTAGCCTCGTCGGAGCTCAGGATCCGATAGAGCTTAGCATTCGAAACTTATAATTCAGTGAAAACCCATGCCTCGTCGGGCTATGAGTCGATGGAGCTTAAGATTTGATGCTCGCTCGGACTTGGTCACACTTAGAACTCATTGGGGCTCAGGGTTATGTGAAGCTTAGCAATCGTTGATCAGTTTTTATGAGTCAGTTCCACATCATCCCCCGCCGCATTAGAACATTACGGCTAATTTTCCGGAGAAACGCCGCTACATGCTATCTAATTGCATTTTCTGCAACTAAAAGTACCCTTTTACCTCCAAAACTCGCTTTAATTGCATTTCATACACTTATATTCTCAGATTTACGCCTAGAATGGCCTTTTCACCATTTTTAACTGCACAAAGTGCAATTAAACCCAAACAAACCTATCCCCATCAAAAATAAGTGCATAAAGTGCAATTAAAAACCGCTCTTATCACCATTACTCACTACTCACTACTCACTACTCACCACTCACCACTCACCACTCACCACTCACCACTCATTACTCACCACTCACCACTCATTACTCACCACTCACCACTCACCACTCACCACTCACTACTCATCGACTATTACTCTTCACATTCCCATTTCTGATTTTTAAATATGGGAGTTTTTTCAGTTTTCTATAAGCTAAGCGTGGCCAATCCAATTACTCAAAAGACACGCGCATTAGCAATTTTATCGATGGATGGAGCACCTTGTTTATTTAATCGGGAATAAAAAAACTGTTCACGGTGATTTCTCGCCGAGAGACAGTTTTTTATGCATGTCTTCCTATATTAGCGGAATCAGCGCCCTTTGCGGCGATTTCCGAGCCAGAGCGGAAATCGGAAAGCAAAGTTAATAAACAGAACTACAAATACGAGTACGGCTGCTGATTTGTCAGCGATTTGCCGTGCATCTTCTACAATTGCTTCAGATTGTACATACCATAGATGCACTGCCAGGGTTTCTCCCGGCGAGAACAGATTAAAGTCCCACATTTCGCCCGAGGTACTGAGGCCAGCGGTAAGGATAATAACCGCAGACTCCCCGAAGGCGCGCCCAGCAACGAGACAAATCCCAGTAACAATGGCTGACATTGCAACGGGTAGAACTACTGTGCGGATCACATGGAATTTAGTCATGCCCAGTGCATATCCAGCTTCACGCATCTCCCCAGGAACAGCACGAATCGCTTCCTCCGTCACACGTGCAAGCATAGGCAGATTCAAAAGCGCCAAGCTTACCCCACCGCCAAGAATCGTCAGGCCGATCCCAAAATATTCAGCAAATATCGCAAGTCCAAGCATACCAAATACAATTGAAGGAACCGAAGAGAGAGCTTCTACACATATACGCAGGCCGCCTGTAAAAGCATTATCCGGAGCATACTCCGCCATATAAATCCCCGCACCTAAACCGATAGGGACGGAAATAAGCAGCGAGATGAACAAAATATAAAAAGAGTTGAAAAGTACAGGACCGATCCCGCCACCTACGTCAATCTCTTCAGGCTGTTTAATCAGGAAGTCAGGCCGCAGCGCTGGCAGACCTTTACTAAGAATCGTGAAGAGCAGCCAGAAGATTAGCAGCATGACTAAAGCCCCAAGCGTATAAAACCCAATAGTCGCGAGCTTATTGCGTCTCTGAGCACGCGCTGTATGCTTTGTACTTGCGAATCCGTTCACGCTGCATCCCTCCTTTTTCTACCCAGCACGCGGATGATCAGAATCAGTACAAATGAAATCACCAGCAGAAGAAAGGCCATCATATGTAGGGCATAATTCCAGGTTGACTCAAACTCTACATTCGAGATTTGCATAACGATGTTACTAGTCAAGACCGAGGCAGGTGTAAATAAGGTTTTTGCCAACTGTGGTGTGTTTCCGATAACCATAACTACAGCCATTGTCTCCCCCACAGCACGAGTCATCCCGAGAATGACCGCGGAGATAATTCCTCTGCTAGCCGCAGGCAAAACAACACGCATAATAACTTGCAGACGGGTAGATCCAAGAGCGTACGCAGCATCCCGATATTTGCGTGGAACAGCGACAATTGCATCATCACTGATTCGGCAAATTGTTGGCAGGACCATTAATGCGAGCACGAGGGCCGCAGCCAGTAATCCATCGCCCAAGCTCTCCCCACTAACTCTACGAAGAAATGGAAGTAATACCGTTAAGCCTAAATAACCATATACTATAGAAGGAATACCAACGAGCAAATCGAGCACCGGGCGAATGAAGGTCTTCATCCACTTCGGAGCAATCTCCGCACAGAGCACGGCCATACCCACAGAAATAGGTACTGCGATCAGCAGGGTCAAAGCCGTCAGTGAAAGTGTATTTACAATGAAGGCAGCAGCCCCAAAGGAGTCCTCTTCAGGCGTCCAGTTAAAAGAAAAGAAAAAGTCCGCAGGCGAGAGATGACCAAACAGAAGCAGCGCCGTTTTGCCGATAAATAGAATTACAAGTCCAAGCACGAAGCAAAGTGCAAGAATGCTGAATAAGAAATAAAAGCGGAATAATCGGTTGCTAAACATATGTCTACTGTGACGTTTGGAGTTGGCGCTAACTTCTGTAACGCCCTCCTTAACCTTAGTTGCCAGGTTGTGGACTGGTGCCCCCATACTTTCCCTCCTGTAAGCGGCCAACCCCGTATCAAAATCGGGGCTGGCCGCTGTTACCGTTCAATATGATCTTCAGATGTTATTAACCCTTCATTGCTGCGATCGGAATGAATTTTAGCTTTTTCAGAGAACCTTGTTGGAACTTTTTGCTTTGTACGTATTCGATAAATTCTTTAGTTGCGCCAGTAGGTTGACCTTTAGTCATGTAGTAACCATAAGCCCAAATCTTATAAGAACCGTTAATTACGTTGTCTGTAGTAGCTGCGATACCGTTGTGTTTCACTGCTTTTACGTCGCCACTTACATAAACAAGGTCGATATAACCGATGGAGTTAGGAGTAGTTCCTACTGCTGTTTTCATGTCGCCGGATGAACCTGTTTCTTTGTAGTTCTTAGCTTTTTTAACGATATCTCCGCCATCCAAGGCTTTAGCTTGATAGTTAACGCGGGTACCAGAACCGAAAGAGCGAGTGATGACAACGATATCTGCATCTGCGCCGCCTACTTCTTTCCAGTTGGTGATTTTGCCAGCGAAAATGCCTTTAAGTTGTTCTGTTGTGAGGTTATCTACACCCACATTTTTGTTTACAATCGTTGCAAAAGGAATAACAGCTACTTTGTTCGCTACCTGTCCGTCAAAAGCTTTGAAGCCTGGTACGTCGATGCTAGCATCCCAGTCGCAAGCGCCGATATCAGCGATGCCTTTTTTCACAGCTTGTGGTCCAGTTACAGAACCTTTACCAGATGCTGCGATTTTTACTTTAGGGTGCAGCTTTTGGAATTCTTTTGCCGCTTGCAAGGTCAATGGAAGAAGTGCGGTTGAACCGTTAACGGTGATTTTGCCACTAAGTGAATCTGCTGCTGCTGCAATCCCTGCAAAAGATGCGGTTACCGCGATTACGGCTGTTAAAGCCGTTACTGTTAATTTCTTGAAGATTTTCATTGTACTATTTTCTCCTCTCGGCTCTAGGCCGTTAAAATATGTTTGGGATAATCATTATTTAGTCAGTTGCAGCCCTTTACCGCCTTGGATAACCCATACGCTGTCGCCGCTCACAATCGCAAGCTTGCTTCCATCTTTAGATACAGATACTTCAGATACATCTTCAGTCGTACGGAACAGTTCGGTCTTTGCACCACTACCATCGATAGAATAGATCACTGTGCTTCCGTCTGCCGTAGTACCTGCCACTACCAAACCATTGCTAACGCCAGTGGACCAATTCACTTCGATATCAAGTGCAATATTAGTGCTGGTTGCGTCCGCTTTTACAAGCTTCAGGGTATTCTTCGCATTGCCGTCTGCATCTGCGCTCAGGTATGCCACATTTCCATCAGCCAAAATCTCTGGGTAAAGCTTGTTATCCGCTGTGGTTGTTAATGCAGCTGGTTTAGCATCTTTTGTAGCCAGATCAAGCTTGTAAAGCTGCTCTCCTGCCGAGCTAAAGTCTACCGTAAGAGAATCTTCTGTGCTGTCTGCATCATTTTTAGCAACACCCGTCAAATTAACGATATAAACGGCGCTTTTTTCGTCAGCAGAAATGCGCAGTTCAGATTTATTCTCAACCTTGTCAGCCAAAACGGATTTAACATCACCAGTCTCTACTGAGATTTTAGCGATTTTTTCTTGCTTGTCTCCTTGGATGAAATAAATGCTTTTCCCATCTTTGGACCAAACCAGATCTGTCTTCACGCTATTGTCGGTGCCTAGTGTTTTAACAGCTCCGCTAGACAAGTTAATCAGATTCAGCAAACCTTTCTCATCATTAAAAGCTCCCCACTGTTGATCCGGCGATACTGCAAAGTCCACCGCACTGTCATTTGACGAAAACACTTCATAGTTACCTGGTTCTGTACTGAATTTGATAAGCTGAGTAGTTTCTGCATCACTTTTGTTCGCAATCAGGTTACCAGCTGCCGTCCAGTGCAAAGTATCAAACAATCCTTCCGGACGTGCAAAGCTCAAAATCGTGCTAGCATCAGCGTCCAGCTCTCCACCTAATGCAATAACTAACTTAGTCAGCTCTACATAGGTTTTACCGTTATAAAACACTGGAGCCACTGTGAACGATTCGGAATTACCATCTACTTGATAGCTCTTTGAGCCTGTTTTGAGTTGCACATTATGTAGTCCTTTGCTGTCGTTAAGTTCAAACCCGCTTGTTCCCAGTACTACCTTAGCCCCAATTTCACCAGCTACCTGAGTCAGCGAGTAAAGCTTGTAACCACTGCTGTTAATGGTGTTAAACACAATCGGCGTTCCGTTTACATTCCAAGTAGTTGTACCTTCTTTAACTGCTGTAACAGCAGCGACTTGATTGGTAGCTACAGATTTTACATTACTGCCGGTGCTAGCTGCAGATACACTTCCAACGCCTACTGTTGCAAGAAGTGCTGAAGCCAACGTTGCGCTAATCCATTTACTGTTTTTCAATTAGATTCACCCTTTTCGTATAGGTAACTGCTAATGTCATTTTCGTCTACAATTGTCAATTCTGTTGCAGAGGAATGTAATGGAAATATTAACTAGTATTCTTTTTTTAAAAAAATCAGGTATATTAGATCATTTAACAATTTTCTTGATCTAAACCAAATGAACTAAACAGCAAAAACAGCCTCTTTTCGTAAAAAGGTGCTTGGTGTGGCTACCTTATTTAGTTGGAGAATTGTTTGGAATTTGGTGTGACGAGGGACTAATTTGAGATTGCAGGCGGGTGGAGGAAGCTTGTTGCCGAGGTGGGCGGGTGGAGTATATTGCAGAGGCCGCTTGGGTGTGTGGGGAAGCATGTCGCTAAGGTCGCTGGGCACTTGGAGTATATTACGGAGGCCGCTGGGCACTTGGAGTATATTGCGGAGGTCGCTTGGGCGGGTGGGGAGCGTATTACGGAGATCGCTTGGCGGGTGGGGGAAGCTTCTTACTGGCGAGAGTCTGCTATCAATTATGTGGCTGCTGCTTACGATTTAAAAACTAACTGGTCTGTTGAGGTGCGTTCTGCGTAAGGGTCATCGTAGGAGATTCGGCTGATTGTACGGGATTTATACCGTTCTTTTACTGACTTTAGTAGGATTGGGCTCATTGTGCGGGATTTATACCGTTCTTTTACTGACTTCAGTCGGATTGAGCTCTTTGTGAGGGATTTATACCGTTCTTTTGCTAACTTTAGCGGGATTGGGCTCATTGTGCGGGATTTATACCGTTCTTTAGCTGACTTCAGCAAGAATGAGCTCATTGTGCGGGATTTATACCGTTCTTTTGCTAACTTTAGCGGGATTGGGTACATTGTACGGGATTTTTACCGTTCTTTAGCTGACTTCAGCAAGAATGAGCTCACTGTACGGGATTTATACCGTTCTTTAGCTGACTTCAGCAAGAATGAGCTCATTGTGCGGGATTTATACCGTTCTTTTACTGACTTCAGCAAGAATGAGCTCACTGTACGGGATTTATACCGTTCTTTTGCTTGATTTATCTAAATCATGCCTATTTAGTGGCATTTATGCCCTTCTTTTGTCTGGTTTAGGTAAGTCCGTGCTATTTTGAGGCATTTATGCCTCTCTTTTAGCTGATTTAAGTGGATCGACGCCATTTAAGGGCATTTATGCCTTTCTATTACCTAGTTTAGGCGGACTGGCGCTATTTAGTGGCACTTTTGGACCTCTCTTTTAGCTGATTTAAGTGGATCGACGCCATTTAAGGGCATTTATGCCTTTCTATTACCTAGTTTAGGCGGACTGGCGCTATTTAGTGGCACTTTTGGACCTCTGTCAAGAAAGTGGACAGTCACGCAACAGACATTCTAGTCAATTGCTCAGCAAAACGAACTGGAGAAAGATACCCCAGCGCGCCATGCATTCGCTTGCGGTTATAGTAAAACTCAATATATTGAAAAAGTGTCTGGTAGGCTTGCTCCTTAGTTTTGAATCGCGGATTACAATAAATGAGCTCCTTTTTCAAAATGCTGTGCCACGACTCGATACAGGCGTTATCATAACAGTTACCTCTGCGGCTCATGCTGGACTCCATGCCATACGCTTTCAACTGCTTCGTGTATTCATGAGAAGTATATTGAGAACCTCTATCGGAGTGATGTAATAGACCCTTTTCCGGTTGTTTAGCTTCGTAAGCATCTTGTAAAGCGCCCGAAATCAAGCTAGTTTCCATATGGTTCTCCAAGCGCCACCCCACGATTTCGCGCGTGCAAAGGTCCACACACTTGCCAGGTACAAGCGCCCTCCCCGGCAAGGAATGTACGTAATGTCGGTAACCCATACTGAATTGGGTTTGAGTATTTTAAATTGCTGGTTCAGCGTATTCGGGGCAATCGGATGGTCATGATTGGAGTCGGTGGTCTGTACGCGATACGTTTTGGAGACAATGGAGCGAAGCTTCATATGTCGCATGTACACACTCACCGTGCGTTCGGTAACGGTATAACCTTCTTGATGTAACAGGCGGGTGATCTTCGGACTCCCATACCGCTTTTGATGGTCTGCAAAATGATACTGAATTCGCTTCATTATCGCAGCCTTACGAAGCATATGCGTACTGGTTTTTTCTGTCCGCCACTTGTAGTACCCGCTCCGTGACACATGTAGGGTCATGCACATCTTCTCCAAGAGAAACTCGGAGCGATGTTTTTCAATAAACTGGAATCTCAGTTCCTTGGTTTGCTGAAGATGTGCACTGCTTTTTTTACGATCGCTAATTCCTCTTCCACATCGGCAATCTTGTTATCTTTTTCTTGAAGTTGCCGACGCATCTCCTTCAACTGTGCCTCGAGTTCCCGTACTCGATCCACGCTAGCTGCCGGTTCATTCTTTAGTTCTCGATACTGGCTCATCCATTGATGCAGGGTACTTTTTGGGATGTTGAGCTCTTCCGCCAAGTCGCCCACTGTCTTTGTTTGCTCTTGAATGAACTGCACTGTCTGTTTTTTAAATTCTTCGTTATACCGTTGTCGATGTTCTCCCATGTGAACACACCTCCGTGGACTCATTATCGCCAGTCTGTTAACTACTGTCCACTTTTTATTCTAGCTTCATTTTGCCTTTTATTCAGATCATCTCTATATACATAGTAAAAGGACATGTTGAATTAACAAACGTCAATCGGGATTAAGCTAATACTGTGGGATACCTTTGTATAAAATATATGGTTTACAATTCCTAACTTTTGATGCACAGTAATGAGTGAGTACTCACTCATTATATAATTAGAGTGTTTAACGCAATGCAGTTCATCACCATCACCATCACCATCACCATCACCATCACCATCACCATCACCATCACCATCACCATCACCATCACCTTCTACACCATCTACACCTTCTACACCTTCTACACCAGCAACATCTTCAACTTAAGTAAGTATCCCAGAACATTCAGAATCGAGGAGATAAACATGGGTTCAGAGATTCCAGTTATTTCAGTGAGCCATGTCGGGAAAGCGTTTGGAGAGAAACAGGTGCTCGAGGATATTTCGCTTCAAGTGGAACGTGCGGAAACCTTTGGCATACTAGGACCATCGGGCTCAGGAAAAACAACATTAGTGAAGCTGCTTACAGGTATCGATGAGGTAACCTCCGGCGAGGTGAAAATACTTGGCGTGACGATGCCGAAGCTGACTATGCTGCAACAGATTGGGTATATGGCCCAGTCTGATGCCTTGTACACGGAGCTTAGCGCGAAGGAGAATCTGGAGTTTTTTGCAGCGCTATATGGACTAAAGGGGGAGCAACGCTCCAAACGTATCACAGCCGTAATGGAGATCGTTAATTTACAAGATCATTTGCGAAAAAGAGTAGACCAATACTCCGGCGGGATGAAACGCCGCTTATCATTGGCGATCGCGCTGCTGCATGAACCGCCGTTGCTTATTCTTGATGAACCTACAGTTGGCATAGACCCGGTGCTGCGGCTATCCATCTGGAAGGAACTAAAAGCGCTGAACCAGAAAGGCACCACCATTGTGCTGACCACGCATGTCATGGATGAAGCTGAAAAATGTGACCGGCTCGGAATGATCCGTGATGGCAAGCTGCTTGCTGCCGACACGCCTGCCGGACTGCTGCAAGCCACCGGTTCAGCTTCTATTGAAGAAGCCTTTTTATATTATGGAGGTGTGCGTTCATGAGAATCCGAGCGATCACCTTAAGGATTTTGCGACAATTCATTCATGATAAAAGAACAATGGCATTAATGTTCATTGCACCACTCCTCGTTCTAAGCTTAATGAGCTTGGTCTTCAACGGTGACGCCTATGAACCCAAAATCGGTGTGTCCGGTGTACCTCTAAATATGTCAGCTGCGTTAAAAGAACAAAATGCCATCATCAAAGAATATGCCAGCGCAGAGCTGGGAAAAGGCGCTTTAGTAGAAGGAAAAATTGACGCTTTGATCACTTTGAACGGAACCGCCGGAGATTCGCAAGTAACGCCTCAAGTGCTGTTAGAAGGTAGCAACCCTACAGCCAATAAGGCAGTAATCATGACGCTGCAACAAATCTCCCAAAAACTTCTTCCAAGTACAAAGGAACAATTACAGCCGCAGATCAGCTATCTTTACGGTTCTGAGAATATGAAGACGATCGACCGTTTCGGTCCCATTATGATTGGCGTATTTGTTTTCTTTTTCGTATTCTTGATTGCAGGTGTATCCTTCTTAAGGGAACGAACCACAGGCACGCTTGAACGCCTACTTTCGACTCCATTAAAAAGATGGGAGATTGTGCTCGGGTATGTATGTGGTTTCGGCATATTTACCGTTTTTCAGGCGCTATTGATCTCATGGTATTCCATACAGATTCTTGGCATTATGATGACAGGCAGCTTTGGTTACGTATTGCTGATCACATTACTCCTATCGATGACAGCGCTGACGTTGGGCACACTGCTGTCGGCTTTTGCAGCCAATGAGTTGCAGATGATTCAGTTCATTCCACTCATTATAGTGCCACAAATCTTCCTCAGTGGATTCTTCCCGCTCGATACCCTCCCACTGTGGCTCCAGCGCGTTGGCCTCGCTACACCGATCTATTACGGATCAGAAGCTCTGATGAACATTATGGTCCGTGGCAAAGGATGGAGCGCAATTGCAATGGATGTCTATGTACTTATAGGATTTTCGCTGCTATTTATGCTGCTGAATGTATTGGCACTGCGCAAGCATCGCAAAATGTAACTTCACAAAAGCTATTATCATTGAAACAAAATGAATCAAGCATGGAGGGTTATTGTAATGAAAGAGGAAGTTTCTACGGAACAAAATATAGAAGAGCAGTGGATAGAAGAGCTGCTGACCCTTGGCAAAGACGAGAAACTGACACCGAAGCAGATTTCTATTCTACAAGCGGCGATTGAGGTGTTTTCCGAAAAAGGATACTCTGCGACATCCACGAGTGAAATTTCTCAGAAGGCGGGCGTGGCTGAGGGAACGATTTTTCGCTATTACAAGACTAAAAATGATCTGCTGCTTGCCATAGTAGGTCCTACCATGAGTCGCATGCTTGCGCCTTTTGTGCTGCGGAATTTCAACGGCGTGCTTGATATGCCCTACGACAGCTTCGAGGAGTTCCTGCGGGCATTTATGATCAATCGGCTGGATTTCGCCCGCAAGAATTTTAAAATTCTTAAGATTCTTATTCAGGAGATTCCTTTTCAGCCAACAGTTAGAGCGCAGTTTGTAGAGAATATTCTTAGCAAAATACTGGAGCGCGTGATTGATATTGTTGAACATTTTAAGGAAAAGGGTGAAATCATCGAGGTGCCTACACCCACACTTATACGCTTCACACTCTCGTCTGTCGTAGGTTATTTGATGAATCGCTTGCTGCTGCAGCCAGATAAGGACTGGAACGACGAGGAAGAAATCAACCTGACGATCGCTTTTATCATGCATGGAATAAGTAAAGCAACACCCCCTATTTGATGCGCACGCCCGTTCTGTTATCATAAGTACTATATTAAATTCGGACTTTTCAAGATCAAGTTATGAGGAAGGAATTATGTTATGGGCTTTAGTGTATCAGAACGGGTAATCAAACTGCTGTGCGGCAAGTCTATTTTTGAAAAAGGATTAGCTTATTACCAAACTGAAAGTGTCGATATAATTGAAGTTGAAGAATACAATGACTCCATTCCAGATTTGCCCCGCTCTCGATATGAAGCCATTGTTCAGGGGGCGATCGACTATGAAGTTATGGTGGTCATTGATATTGATGGGGATGTCCAGGCAGAGTGTAATTGTCCAGCCTACTCCAATGGGGGGCCATTCTGTAAACATATCGCGGCTGTAATGATCAACGTTGACGCCCTTAAAACTGGCCGAGATCGTTCAGAGCTTACCGATACTTCGCACCTGTCTTCTATAGAAGATACTGAGATTCTAACCCCACGTATTTTTACAGATACTGCGCAAGACAACGGGGGAAAGTCCAGAGATCAACAGCTCGTGAGCAGCCTACTGGGGATGTTCGGCAACCATATACCGCGTCCTAGCGGTACGGGGGCTTTTGTAGATAACAGACTTCCTCTAAATATAGAGTTTACATGCAAGCCGTTCACTTATAGTTACAGCCACACCATGCTGGGTATAGAAATGAAAGTCGGTCCAAAACGTCTATATATTGTTCAGAAAATAAGGGGATTTCTAGAAAGCGTACACCACGGAGACTCCTTTGAGTTCTCGAAACATTTTATCTATGATCCTGCCATTTACAGCTTTCGGAAGGAAGACAATGTTGTTCTACAGAAGCTGATTGATATTGTATTAAATGAAAAAATGTACCGCGATAACGTAACTCCTTACTCACCTTATGGGGGAAGTATTGGGGGAGATCGTTTGCTGGCCGTCCCTCCTTTTTTATGGGAGTCGCTTCAACCTGCGCTTTCAGAGGTCTCGTCGGTATTTTTGCAACAAGAAGAGGTGCTGTACGAAGGCATCCTTGTGTCTAATGAGGCGCCTCCACTCAGCTTTGAATTTGAACAGGCAGAAGAGGATGGATATCATCTGGATATTCAAGGACTTGAGCAGATTTCGGTCTTAGAAGATTACGGGATAGTACTGTCGGAAGGTAAGTTGCTGAAGCTATCCCCTCAAGAATGCATACGCCTTGCTGAAATGAAAAAAATGCTGGATTCCTCCCGCCGAAATGGTATCGATATTGCCCCCGAGCAAATGGAGTCTTTTATGGATAAGGTTATTCCTGGTCTGAAAAAGCTGGGCAACGTCCATATCGCCGACTCCATTGCGGATCGGATTGTTCAGCATAGGCTTATCGCGAGACTTTATCTGGATCGTGTGAGAGATCGGCTGCTCGCCGGACTAGAGTTCCAATATGGTGACATTGTGATCAATCCCTTAGATGAAAAAGCCCATGTTCGCGGGACGAATTTGATTCTTTTGCGAGACGGGGAGGGAGAAGCCCGCATTCTGGAGCTGATGGAGCACGAATCCTTCGCTAAAACTGAAGGCGGATATATTATGACAGACGAAGAGGGCGAATATGATTTTTTGTACCATACCATTCCGCTGCTGGAACCGCTGCTTTCGGTCTATGCGACCTCCGCAGTCAAAGCAAGACTGTTCACGAGCACTACACCCCCAAAGGTGAGCATTAGTTGGAATGAAAAGACGGACTGGCTTGATTTTAAATTCGATATGGGCGGGATTCCAGAAGCTGAGATTGTTATGGTTCTGAAATCCCTGCAGGAAAAACGCAGATACTACCGCTTGCCTGATGGGGCCCTGCTACCACTGGAGAGCGAGGAGCTTCAAGAAATCATTACCTTTATGAATGATATAGGCATCCGGGAAGGTGAGATCAAAGGGGTGGAATTTTCTCTGCCCGTTGTTCGCGGGTTACATTTGACCTCCACGGATGCTAAGAGTGACTCCATTAAGCTGGGCAGATCCTTTAAAAGGTTACTTGCGAACATGCGGAATCCTGAGAATCTTGATTTTCCTATACCTGACAGTCTGGTTCCTGTGCTAAGGGATTATCAACAATATGGGTTTCAGTGGCTGAAGACGTTGGCCCATTACCGTTTTGGTGGTATTTTGGCGGATGATATGGGGTTAGGCAAAACGCTGCAAAGTATCGCTTTTCTCCTGTCAGAACTTCCAGAGATCCGTCAGAATGGACTGCCTGCCCTAATTGTCGCTCCTGCGTCTCTCACTTATAACTGGCTTAATGAGCTTAAAAAATTCACACCAGAGATCAAAGCTGTCATTGCAGACGGTAGTCTAATTGAGCGCGGGCGGATTTTAAAAAATACAGCAAAAGCTGATGTAATCATCACTTCTTATCCGTTGCTTCGCAGAGATGTTCAGCTGTATGCTAAAAAGTCTTTTCATACCCTGATTCTCGATGAAGCACAAACTATAAAAAACCATACTACACAGACAGCCCAAGCTGTAATGGCGCTTCAAGCCCGGCACCGTTTTGCACTTACGGGTACTCCCGTGGAGAATGCGTTGGAAGATTTATGGTCCATTTTCGGCACCGTGTTCCCTGGGTTGTTTCCAGGCAAAAAAGCTTTTCATGATTTACCAAGAGAAACGGTTGCGAAGCGGGCGCGTCCCTTTTTGCTGCGGCGCTTAAAGAGTGATGTGTTAAAGGAACTTCCGGACAAAATCGAATCCGTACAAGCATGTGAACTGCTGCCGGAGCAAAAAAAGTTATATGTAGCTTATCTCGCCCGTTTGAAAAAAGAGGCGCTTAAGCATTTGACCCAAGATAGCTTCGGCAATAATAATCGGATCAAAGTTCTGGCGGGACTAACTCGTCTGCGCCAGTTGTGTTGCCACCCTGCTCTTTTTGTCGATGGATATGAAGGAAGCTCTGCTAAATTCGAGCAGCTGCTCGAAATTATAGAAGAATGTCGTAGTTCGGGTAAACGTATGTTAGTATTCTCACAATTCACAGAGATGCTCGGCCTGATTGGGCGTGAACTTGGATATCAGGGCATTCCATACTTTTATTTAGATGGTCAAACGCCTGTTTCTCAACGAGTAGATTTATGTAATAAATTTAATGAAGGAGAGCGTGATATTTTCTTAATCTCCTTAAAGGCCGGCGGGACCGGGCTCAACTTAACTGGGGCAGACACTGTAATCCTTTACGATCTTTGGTGGAACCCTGCCGTCGAGCAGCAAGCTGCGGATCGGGCTCACCGTATCGGGCAGAAAAATGTAGTGCAAGTAATTCGTCTCGTCACCCAAGGCACCGTAGAGGACAAGATGTATGAGCTGCAGCAGAAGAAAAAGAACTTGATCGATGAGGTCATCCAGCCAGGTCAAGAAAGCTTGTCTACCCTCACAGAGCAAGACATCCGGGAGATTCTAATGATCTAAATAACAACGTTGGAGAAAAAATCAGGATATCCTGCAGCCCATAGGGCTATCGGGATATCCCTTTTTCTTCAGATTATGCGATTGTAACTCCTGCACTAGCATAGCCAGCAACAGTTGTTGCAACGTCAATGCCAGCCGTGACCGTCGAAGTGAAGACCAACAACAAGCGTTCTCCCACAGTTACAGGGATGCTCAAACCTGTGGTATTACCACTGCTAATAGTTCCAAGAGCAACTAATCCTGTAAGCGGAGGACTTAACGTAACTAAAGCCCCAGGTACTGCTGTGAAGGTATTGTTAGGTGTAGTAGATCTGTATAATTGAGCCGTGATTGTTACCGTAGTCCCCACTAAACTAACGGAAGCTGTCGCACTGAAATAGGCTGCCATAGACGTAATCGTTCCAGTTCTAGGAACCGAGAACGCAAAGTTCAGCAAGGTTCCAGCCGCTCCGGTGAGATCTATAGTACCGCCTGTAATACTGATATTGGTTGCACTGCTACCAAAACCAACTGCACTTGAAGTATTCAAAAGCCCCCCTAATACAGTGGTCATTGCTACTGGAAGACCAGAAGAATATGGAATAATTGCACCTGAACCAGTAGCACCTGTTGCTCCAGTTACACCAGCACCTGTTGCTCCCGTTGCTCCAGTACTTCCTGTCGCTCCAGTTACACCAGCAGTTCCTGTCGCTCCAGTTACACCAGCGCTACCCGTCGCTCCCGTTGCTCCAGCACTTCCTGTCGCTCCAGTTACTCCAGCAGTTCCTGTTGCTCCCGTTGCTCCAGCAGTTCCTGTTGCTCCAGTTGCTCCAGCACTTCCTGTCGCTCCCGTTACGCCAGCACCTGTTGCTCCCGTTGCTCCAGCAGTTCCTGTTGCTCCGGTTACGCCAGCACCTTGTTGCTCCCGTTGCTCCAGCACTTCCTGTCGCTCCCGTTGCTCCAGCAGTTCCTGTCGCTCCCGTTGCTCCAGCAGTTCCTGTCGCTCCCGTTGCTCCAGCAGTTCCTGTCGCTCCAGTTACACCAGCACTACCTGTCGCTCCCGTTGCTCCAGCACTTCCTGTCGCTCCCGTTACGCCAGCAGTTCCTGTCGCTCCCGTTGCTCCAGCACTTCCTGTTGCTCCGGTTACGCCAGCACCTGTCGCTCCCGTTGCTCCAGTGCTTCCTGTTGCTCCCGTTGCCCCTGCACTTCCTGTCGCTCCCGTGGCTCCAGCACCTGTGGCTCCCGTTGCTCCAGTACTTCCTGTCGCTCCCGTTGCTCCGACGCTTCCTGTCGCTCCAGTAGCTCCAGCACCTGTGGCTCCGGTTTCGCCAGTACTTCCTGTCGCCCCCGTTGCCCCTGCACTTCCTGTCGCTCCCGTGGCTCCAGCACCTGTGGCTCCGGTTACGCCAGCACCTGTCGCTCCCGTTGCACCAACGCTTCCTGTAGCTCCAGTAGCACCTGTAATTCCTATATTTTCTCCATATAATTCAGAGTAGACAAGGCGATGAGCAGTCACTAATTGACCTGTGCTACTCTTCCCCCAAACTGAAATTTGAATGGGATCATCAATCGTAATAGGTGTTGTGAATAGAAATTCAAATGAATCAAAGTTTGCATAATAATCCCTATTAACCACTTGATTAGGAGCTAAATTAACCTGTTCACTTACATATAAAGTTCTTGTCCCATTCATATAATAGCCTTCGACTTGAACCGTTGACGGAGTATCATCACTCTGATTGACAATTTTAAGAGTAACAAGCTGAGTAGGTCTTACACCGCCTACCAGATTATTTTCTATAGGACCAGTAGATAGTTGACTCAATTTTCAACACCTCATTTTTTATGAATTTTAAAATACGCTTATTATTTGAATTGCGAAAATCAAATCAACCGAACAAGATTCTCCTCAATAGCTTTGTAAAAAACGTGGTTTTATCTATAATCATTCCTCCTACCTACTCTAAGTTGATAATCTATGAGCCTAGAAAATTAGTTCCTATTTTTTGGCTCTTTATAGTATTATTCTTATTTTGAATTAAGGTGTGGACATCCATTTAAAAACTACTATTACACATATTTGATTTATTAAAATAAGCTAAAAATCTGTAATGGTTTAATAGAATAAGAATCTAATAAGCAACGTTCCAGTCGACTTATAACATATGCCAACAAAACAGAGGGTAACCCGAGAGCCACACTAACGGCTACCGAATTACCCCTGTTATAAACACTGAACTTGAAGATAAATAAGCTTAAGTTAATTCATGAACAGACCAGACGATACCTGCTGAGTTCGCTCCACCCAAATTCAAAGGAACCGTCAAACCATTTGCCACATAGAACAAGCCAATCACATCACCTGCGGTTAATGCAAATTCTCCAGCTAGCGTCACAGTACCACTTCCCAAAATTGCTCTCAAATCTAATATAAGCGCTACATTCACATCAAGTACTGGGAACAACCCACTTACCAGATTTGTTGCAGTAGGAGAAGTTCTCTGAACTACGAAAGCCGGATTAACTCCAGCACCAAGACTGATAGAAAGTGAGGCAGTTGTGGAATAATTGATAGTCGCTTCAATCGAATATCTACCAGTTGTCGGAATGGTATAATTTCCACCAACTTCGTCGAAAGACGGGCTATCATAAAAAGGTGTTGTCACAGTCCAGCCAGTTAATTGTGTAGATGTGGAAATTGCCAATGAGGGTTTGAAAGCAGAAAACCCTTCTTGTTGAATATTCGGACCTGTTGCTCCAGTTACTCCGGTAGCTCCGGTAGCTCCGGTTACACCAGCTATTCCAGTCGCTCCTGTTACTCCAGCTACTCCTGTTGCTCCCGTTGCTCCCGTTGCTCCAGTCGCTCCAGCTTCACCCGTTGCTCCGGTTGCCCCAGCTCCTCCTGTTGCTCCAGTTGCTCCGATTACTCCTGTTTCACCCGTTGCTCCTGTTGCTCCTGTTGCTCCTGCTACTCCAGTCGCTCCGGTCACTCCTGTTTCACCCGTTGCTCCGTCTACTCCCGTTGCTCCCGTAGCACCAGTCGCACCAGTCTCTCCTGCTCCAGTTGCTCCAGTCGCTCCAGCTTCACCCGTTGCTCCGGTTGCTCCAGCTTCACCCGTTGCTCCGGTTGCTCCAGCTACTCCCGTTGCTCCGGTTGCTCCAGCTACTCCCGTTGCTCCGGTTGCTCCGGTTGCTCCTGCTACTCCTGTCGCTCCGGTTGCTCCGGTCGCTCCAGTTGCTCCAGTTGCTCCATCCGCTCCGGTTGCACCAGTCGCCCCAGTTACTCCGTCTGCTCCGGTTGCACCAGTCGCACCAGTCACTCCATCGGCTCCTGTCGCTCCTGTGGCACCAGTCACTCCATCGGCTCCTGTCGCACCAGTCACTCCATCTGCTCCTGTTGCACCAGTCTCTCCTGCTCCGGTCGCTCCTGTGGCACCCGTTGCTCCATCGGCCCCCGTTGCTCCAGTCGCCCCAGTCACTCCATCTGCTCCTGTTGCCCCAGTCTCTCCTGCTCCGGTCGCTCCTGTGGCACCCGTTGCTCCATCGGCCCCCGTTGCTCCAGTCGCCCCAGTTACTCCGTCTGCTCCCGTTGCTCCTGTTGCACCTGTAGCTCCATCTGCTCCTGTTGCCCCAGTCTCTCCTGCTCCAGTCGCTCCCGTTGCTCCGTCTGCTCCCGTTGCTCCTGTTGCACCTGTAGCTCCATCTGCTCCTGTTGCCCCAGTCTCTCCTGCTCCAGTCGCTCCCGTTGCTCCATCCGCTCCAGTTGCACCAGTCGCGCCAGTCGCGCCAGTCGCGCCAGTTGCTCCATCGGCTCCTGTAGCTCCAGTCTCTCCTGCTCCGGTCGCTCCTGTTGCACCCGTTGCTCCGTCAGCTCCCGTTGCACCAGTCGCACCATCTGCCCCTGTTGCCCCTGTCTCTCCTGCTCCAGTCGCTCCCGTTGCTCCGTCTGCTCCCGTTGCACCAGTCGCACCAGTTACTCCATCTGCTCCTGTTGCCCCAGTCTCTCCTGCTCCGGTCGCTCCTGTTGCACCCGTTGCTCCGTCTGCTCCCGTTGCACCAGTCGCACCATCTGCCCCTGTTGTACCTGTCGCCCCAGTCTCTCCTGCTCCGGTCGCCCCGGTTGCTCCGTCTGCTCCCGTTGCACCCGTTGCACCTGTAGCTCCATCTGCTCCTGTTGCCCCAGTCTCTCCTGCTCCAGTCGCTCCCGTTGCTCCGTCTGCTCCCGTTGCACCAGTCGCACCAGTCACTCCATCTGCACCTGTCGCCCCAGTCTCTCCTGCTCCGGTAGCACCCGTTGCTCCGTCTGCTCCCGTTGCTCCTGTTGCTCCATCCGCTCCCGTTGCACCAGTCGCACCGGTCGCACCAGTTATCCCTTGCGTTACACCAAGCAATTCTGCATGTACAAGTCGATGGGCAGTCACAATCTGGCCAACGCTATTTTTTCCCCATACTGAGATTTGAATCGGATCATCTACCAGACTTGTAGTTGTAAAAATAAATTCAAACGCATCAAAATCGCCATAATAATCACGTGTTATAACTTCATTAGGTGCTACATTTATCAGCTCGCTGACATATAAAGTTCTTGTCCCATCCATATAGTATCCTTGAACAAGAGCCATTGATGAATCAATGTCACTTCGGTTATCAATTTTGACAGTAACATGCTGAGTAGGTCTTACACCCCCTACCATACTATTGTCTATCGGTCCGGTAGATAAATAACTCAATTTCTCATCACTCCTTTAACGTTAACTGTGTCACAAAAATAATTATTAAATTAATACTGCCTGCTTCTCCCACGCAACTATGCGATGAGGATCTACCAATGCCCCCGAGTTCTGTTTTCCCCAGACTGAAATCCCAACCTCTGCTTCAACTGCTTCTAATGTTGTAAACACAAATTCAAATGCGTCCAAGTCGGCAAAATAGTTCTTAGTTAAAACTTGATTAGGTGCTAGATTTACTGTTTCATTCACATACATCGTTCTTGATCCGTTAAGAAGGAAACCTTGAATAACTAGATTATAAGGATTAAGAGAATCCCGATTAACTACTTTTACGGTTACCAGTTGCGACGGTCTGACCCCTAGGATCGGGCTGTTATCTATAGGTCCAGTAGAAAAAATAGCCATGTTTTATTCACTCCTCCCTTCCACTACAATTTGAAAGATTAGTGGCTCCGTATAGTAATATTCCTTGGCTTGAGTTAGCGTGTGGACTGTTGTGCAAAGGAACAGCTAGTCCTATAACAAGACAGCCTTCTTTTTTCAAATTTATAATCTACTAAACTGATAATCTAACAACAAAGAGCAACCAAGATTGTTAAGAAGCTAACCACTATTGCTTTTTATGAAATATTAGGTATACTGGTAAAAATTAATTAAGCATCGATGAGCGGGAGAGTAGTTAACGAGATCTAGTCCTCAGCGAGCCGGGAGAGTGTAAGCCGGTACAGATCCCTTTAATGAAGCGCACCCGTGAGATGGACTTCTGAACCTTAGTAGGAAGTCCCGGCTGAAGGCCGTTATCCCGTAAGGTGGCTGAACAACTTGTTCAGCAACGAGAGTGGTACCGCGAGCGCTAAAGCCCTCGTCTCTTTTGAGACGAGGGCTTTTTTGTATTTTCAAAGGAGGGTATACCATGTTAAATCAAATCATCAAAGACGGAATCGAGCACAGTGTACAACGTGTATTCAATACCTTAGGAGCTGACTATCCAGAGGACATTGCCATTCTGATCGAACAGCCAGCAAATCTAGAACATGGTGATTATTCATGCAATATCGCTATGCAGCTAGCCAAAACTTTACGAAAATCCCCAATGGTCATAGCAGAATTAGTGAAAGCAGAACTTCAATTCCAAGGGCGCTTCGCCGGTCTTTTACAAAAAGTTGAAGTCGCTGCTCCCGGATTTATCAATTTGTATATGAATTGGCAAAGCTGGGCTGAACATTCCTTTGAACTGCCTGCCAGCACTGGCGAAAAAGTCATCATCGAGCACACTTCTATCAACCCCAACAAAGCCGCTCACGTAGGTCATCTAAGAAACGCCTGTATCGGCGATACTCTAGTCAGAATTATGAAAAGAACTGGGTATAACGTAGAGGTTCATAACTACATTGATGATCTCGGCAATCAGCTGGCGGATACAGTTGTTGGATTATTAAATATACCTTTAGAAGGGAAACACCAACGTTTCGGTGATTTTTGCTGGGATCTTTATGCCAAAGTGAACAAAGAATATGCGCTGAACCCAGAGATGACACACAAGCGCACAGATATACTGCACTCCCTTGAACTAGGAGGCGGTAACGAAGCCTGGCTGGGCAACCTTGTAGCTGAACGCATCGTTAGAGAGCATGTAGAGGAAATGAAACATTTTGGGATTTATTATGATTTGCTGGTATGGGAGAGCAGTATTTTAAAAGAGGGATTTTGGGCAGCCGCAGCTGAGCTACTGAAGCAGACAGCCGTTTTTGTACAAGAGACTGAAGGTAAACTCGCAGGCTGCTGGGTGCTGAAGCAAGGAACAGAGGCTAACATTGGAGCGGATTCAGAGGAGCATCAGCTCGATAAGGTGCTGGTGCGTTCGAATGGGATTTTAACGTATACAGCCAAAGATATTGCCTATCATCTCTGGAAATTTGGTCTTTTGACCAAAGATTTCTCCTATAGCGAATTCTCGTCCGGTTTATGGACAACTGGATTAACTGGAACCCAAGAATCTTATGGGCAGGCGGACAGAGTCATCAATGTGATCGATTACAGACAGGAATATCCACAACAGATGGTTAAGCAAGCCTTAGGGGCACTAGGTTATAACGAGCAAGCAGACAAACTCCATCATGTGAGCTATGGTGTTGTATCTCTTAGTCCCGCTTCGGCGGCCGAGCTGGGTATAGATATTTCAGAAGGCAAATCTTCTTATGCTATGTCCGGACGTCAGGGAATCGGGATTAAGGTAAGCGATTTGGTGGAGCTTATGGAACAGAACATTGAGCACTCACGTTCCGATAAAGACGGCCTCTCCAGCCGATTGATTGCCACTGCTGCGATTCGCTACTATCTGCTACGGTTTAATTTAGGAACGGAAATCGTGTTTGATTTCAAACAGGCTACCGAAATATCCGGCAATACCGGAGTTTATCTGATGTATACTTTTGCGCGTGCGACAAGCGTTTTGAGTAAAGCTACGATCCCAATCCTTACAGCTGCCGCACAGCTTCAGTTCCCTTCCGAATTGGAAAAAGCAGAGCTTGCGCTGCTAAGACAGCTAAGCCTCTGGCCCGAGATATTACATTCAGCAAGTATAGAGTTAACGCCAAATACGCTCTGCACTTACGCACATACCTTAGCTACACTGTTCAACAACTTCTATTCTGCATGTCCGATTCTAAAAGGCGATCCAGCTACGATCGAATTCCGCCTCTGGCTTACTTCAAGATTCAAGGACATCTTGGGAGATGTGCTCGAAGTGCTTGGGTTACCGACACCGAACCGAATGTAGAAGATACAAAAAAAGGGCAATTTCCGCGCTTAACGCGGAGATTGCCCTTCTATATATAATGTTACTTATAAATCTCTATCACATTTCCAGCTTCCGTGCTGAGACGATCAAAGTCCGCACGTTTGATGCGAACACCACCACTACGATAGCGGTTAGGTGTACCTTCTGTTTGCACTTCCGTACCGTTGATAGTAATTTGACTAATCTCACGACCTGTAAGGTGATAGATAAAGTCTACCTTAGTGCCTGCATATTCAAAACTAAAGTGCATTCCATCCAGCGATTCCGGCAGAATAGGGTCAACAATTAAGTCTCCACCTTCCGTACGGATCCCCAGTGCATTCGAGATTAACTGGTTCATATAGATCCCAGGACCGCTGGAATAGATTCTCCAGCCACCTTTAACAGCTACGTCACCATTGCGCAGTTTATCGAAATTCTCCTGTGCCTCATAACGGGTGTTAAATTTACCATCCGAGCTACTGAAATAGGAGTTAGCTTGACGTAGTTCAGCGTTTGGCACCACATCGCGGATTCCGATCGGATTAATCGCTGCCAGACCCTTCCAGACCTGATCGGTTTTACCGAGCTTAGCCATAGCCTCTACATAACGGATATGTGCATGCACATACTGAAGTCCAATTTCCCGGCCAAAGTTAGCCGCTTGCTCCGCACGTTTGAAATGAGTGCTGACCCCGCCAACATATTGAGCTGGACGATTCATCAGACGCACACCGTCAGGGCAGAATAGTTTATCCTGAATGACATCATAGTGTGCTTCGGCCTGTTCCGGAGTAAGCAGCTCACTGATCATACTGCGCGTCATAGGCAGCAGACGGTACTGAATACCTGTTTCTGTGTCACTTGGGTGCACCATAAGTTTAATTTGCTCAGGGTCTTCCATATACAGGAAGCCAGGAATCACTTCGGATTGAAGCATATGAGTATGGAAATCCTTACGGATTCCTTCCACCATCGCCTTCAGTTCCTCTGCCTCAGCTTGATCAACTGAACGAAGCACCTCTGAGAACTGATTAAGTGTCTGATAGGTAAGCGCCACTGTCCAGCTGCTGACCATATACTGCTTCAGCTGTGGATTTGCAGGCTGGAGCGTATCATCCCAGTCTCCATCACCGTAAGAAGACAGATGTGTGTCATGCAGGAAATGATCCTTAATATAAGCAATTTCCTTCCGTGCGTGATCCAGCAACGTCGCCTTTTCTTCTGTAAAGTCAAAGCTGTGCTTACGGGTATACGGTAATGTTGCTCCCAAGATGCTGTAATCCTGAGTTACTGCCAAGTAGTCTCCAAGCACCTTAAGCGGCCATACAATAATATCTCCATGACTTTCTTCTTGTTGTATCTTCGTGTATTTATCAAACATGAACCACTGTGGCCAGTTGCCATCATCTTCATATTGATGACTATACAGCGTCAGCAAAATTTCCCGAACCTGTTCGTATTTTTGCGTAGCCATGAAATATTCCACAGGTCCCTGACATACATCCCGGGTTCCCCAAGCAGCGCCACCATATTGCTCTAAACCATGTGGAACCGAATAGTGAACCAGCATGTTATGTGTGTACCACCAAGTCAGAGCGTTAACCTTAAACAGTTCACCTTCTGTTCCGTCCCCAAGCGTCAGGCGGAAGCCATTCATCACACCAGCATAAAACGCGCGATAAGCAGAAATCTCTTCCTCAGCTGAACGATTTCTTGGAGCAAGTGACTTACCATCCAGAAGGCCTTGAATATTCAAGGTCCATTCACTGCTGGCAGACAGCTCCAGAACTGCTAACGGCGCTTCAGTTGGTTGAACCGGAGAGACAAGTCTACCTTCATCCTGCAGAGTTAACTCCGCACCCTGTACCTGTAATTTATACTGTAAGTCAGGATATTCACCAGCACTTAGTGCGCTTCTGTCAGCCGAGAAGATTACTGCTCCACTTTCTTGCTTAGATTGATATGGAAGCTCGTATTCATTAACGTTCATGGTGATTTGATTAGTGACTAAATAACGATAAGCTCGTCCGCTTTCCGAACGCACATTCAGGAATATCTCCGGCGAATCTTCGGTGGTGTAGTTCGTAATAATGAAGCATTCACCATCTGTTCTGTAATACCAACGAGCATAGTTGAAACCAACCTCAAATAGAGAAGGCATGGTCAGCAAACGATATTCACCGTTCCACTCTACATAAATGCGTTGTCCTGAAGCTTTTGGAATGTTAAGCGCATTTCTTGGATTGGACATTAGCTTGTTGAAATTGGTATTTCCAATTACCACTTGGGAGTTAAAGATCCCGTACATATAAGAAGTTGTTGTGATGACCTTATCATTAAGTCGAGCGTTATCCCCACTCATCAGGATATGGCCGTGTGGCCGTTCTACGCGCATTTCTTTTTCTTTTAATACTACGTGCTCATAATTCTCCGTGAAAAAGGAAAGTAGTGTGTCTCCTTCTCTCTCCTCCTGATAACGAACCGGAAACAAGACCCCGATCTCTTTCTCTGTCAGCGAATCTGCAGCCAGCGGTGCTCCCAGCTCCTCCGAGAAGAAAGAACGTTCAAGTGCTGCTTCAGCTTCTAAAGGTAAATCTTTAACAGCATCCCAAGCCGCAGCAATATCATTAGCAAATTCTAGCGCAGTGATCGCTTCTGGATGATCTTGCTTAAACAATCCGTAGAACACAAACCGTGTTTCCCCGCTCAGCTTCACCCGTTCCGATTGCAGCGCAGTATATGCGAATTCATATTGATAGATCTCATTACTTAATTGCTCACGACCCAAGCTCTCTGGTTGGTTGGTTTCTTTATAGGACAGTCCAAAGAATTGAAAACCGTCTGTTGAGAAGCTTGTTGCCTTGGTAAGTGAACCCTGTTGCAGATATGGGAATTTCCCGCCCTGCGGCTGATTCTGTCTAGAGCAAACAACGTACCCGTTGGATTGATCCTCAAATACCGCATGATCGATATACTGTGACAGGTAAGCTTCATTACTGCGGACAGCGGCGATATCAGCAATCCCTACATCCTGTCCGTACACGAGATCTACCTCTGCATTTTGTCCAGTAAGCTTCACATCCCAGAACCAAGCTCCTCCTGCAGTAGGGGTGAAAATAACTTGATATTCAATATTTTCCGCAGTACCTTCCCAAACCAAACGGTTTCCAGCCTTACGTACAGTGCTTGAAGAATGAATGCCCAGCAAAGGAATGGCTTGAATGTTTCCATCATTGTGCACTCGCAAATATAGATTGGATAATGAACCATCCACAATGCTTGGCAGCAATTGATTGATCATTGTCCGTTCATAGAGGACTTGGAACAAGTCCCCGCTGTTTGTAAAAGTGAAGGATAGATCCCCGGCGTTTAAACGGATGTTAGTATTCAAATTAGTAGTCATATTATACACTTCCTCCATTACGGCGTTACTGCCGTATATATTCTACTTATGCTAATGTTAAGCAAAAATCCCGTTCTTTAACCTCATTGCTGTTCGAACCGACGAATAATTTAAATCGTCCCGGATCGCTGCTAAAGCTTAGATCGCTATGATAGTAACGAAGCTGCTGTTCGGTAAGTGTAAAGGTCACTTCACGACTTTCCCCTGGTGAGAGGTTGATTTTGGCAAAATCCTTCAGTTCCTTCATTGGTCTGACGACCTCTCCGGAAATGTCTCGGATATACAGCTGCACTACCTCTTCCCCATCTACTTCTCCAGTATTGGTCACCGTAACTTTTATTTCAATAGGCTGATTTTCAGTCATAATTTCACCGGACAGAATTGGTTCACTATAGCTAAATGACGTATAGCTCAGTCCAAAACCAAATGGCAAAAGCGGCTCATTAGGAATATCCAGGTATTGCGAGACATAACGTTTGTCGGCACCCGGAGCATGAAGTGGGCGTCCAGTGTTGAAATGATTGTAATAGACTGGAATCTGCCCAACGGATACCGGGAAAGACATCGTTAATCTTCCTGAAGGATTCTCATCTCCATAAAGTAGACTGGCAATTGCCGCTCCGCCTTCACTGCCCGGGAACCAAGCTTCCAGAATAGCATCTGCATGCTCGTACACACCGGCCAAGTCTAGTGGACGTCCATTAAACAACACCACCACGATAGGCTTATTCAGCTGTTTCAGACGTTGTAAAAGCTCAAGCTGCGCTTCCGGCAAACGGATATCTGAACGGCTGCCCGCTTCTCCACTCATCTCTGAATGTTCACCAAGCGCCAGTACAATCACATCAGCTTGCTTAGCAGCCGCTTCCGCCTCCAGCCACTGTTCCTCTGTAAAGCTATCGACTCCAGAACCTTCTGCAACAGTAATCTTACCCGCACCTGCGCGAGCTTGAAGTGCTGGTGCAAGACGGCTTGCCTCTTCCGTTGAACCCAGCCACGACCACGGTCCAAGAATATCTCCGCTAGTAGCAAACGGTCCAATTAGCGCAATCCGTTGCTCTGCAGCAAGCGGCAGAACCTGATCATTCTTGAGCAGTACGCAGGATTTAGCCGCCAACTCACGCGCCGCATTTCGATGATCTTCACAGAAGATTACCTCACGCTCTTTCTCGACGTCAGCTCCGCGGAACGGATGCTCGAACAAGCCCAATCTTTGCTTCAATTTCAAAATACGAAGCACAGCTTCATCAATAATCTTCTCATCTACTTGTCCATCTGCAACAAGCGCCGGAAGCTGATGAACGTAACAAGCCGTCATCATCTCGATGTCTACACCAGCTTTGATGGCTTTAAGTGCTGCCTCAGCCTCATCCTCGGCGACACCATGTGGGATCAGTTCCTTCACTGCACCCCAATCCGAAATCAATACGCCATCAAATCCCCATTCTTCGCGAAGCAGCTGGCGAAGCAGCTTGACGTTGCCGCTTATCGGAATCCCATCAATCGTATTAAATGAAGTCATGACCATCTCTGCACCTTCATCCAGTGCTGCACGATAGGCCGGCAGATAATATTCACGCAGCTGCCGCTCCGATAAATCCACCGTATTATAATCGCGACCGCCTTCGGATAGACCATAGGCAGCAAAGTGCTTAATACAAGCCGCCAGACGATCCACATCACCAGTCAAGTCACTTCCTTGAAATCCGCGCACAAACGCACGGGCAAACCTACCATTCAAATATGGATCTTCTCCTGTAGATTCCATTACTCTTCCCCAACGTGGGTCCCGTACAAGATCCGCCATTGGCGCATAAGTAACGTGCACACCGGAGACCGCCGCTTCTTTAGCCGCAATCTCGGCGCTCAGCTCTGCGCGATCCATATCCCAAGAGCAGCCAATTGCCAGCGGGACCGGAAAAATCGTCTTGAAGCCATGCACAATATCCGCCATCATCAGCAAGGGAATGCCCAATCTATTTTTGCGTAAATGGGCTTCCTGAACCGCGATGACTTGCGCTGCACCTGATAGACCAAGTACAGAGCCGCTGCTCTCGATCATGTGGTCCGTAATTCCCATGGATGCCATAGGGCCAGTGATTTGTCCTCCATCCTCTGCCCCTTCATAGAAATTAGCGGCTAGCTGCTGCAATTGTGCAATCTTTTCTTCAAGCGTCATCTGGTTCAACAAGGTAGTCAGTTGCTGCTCATTCATTTCAAATCCTCCATTGTTCAATTCTGCCGATGCCTATGAATGGAAAAACCCGTGTGCAAGAATTGCACGCGGGTCCTGTAGGTTCATTCCTACATGCATAGGGCGAAAGCTATTTTTTTAGATTGTTTAGTTCATCTAGAACCGGCTGAACGAGGGATTGTTTGCTCTTAACCCATTCTTTCCAGTTCGCCTCTAGATCGCCTGGTTTCAAAATCAGGTTAGTGTATTCTGTAGCATAGTCAAAGGAAGCCTGATTTTTAGCCTTGGAATCATACAACTGGTAGTCCCAGTCATATTCTGCCGTTGCTTTGTCTTTTAACGCAAGCTCAGCTTTTTCCTTGAACAGTTCTACAGAACGATCGCGATATTCTTTTTTGATCGCAGGGTTCACGACACTAAAGTCATCCGCCAAGACATACAGTCCTTCAAAACGGTTCGGATATTTCTTATCCAATGTTGTTCCTTCAGGGAGTAGGCTGATTAATTCGCCATTTTCGCCTTTTTTCCAGTCTGTTCCTTCAAAGCCCAAGTTAACAGTCAATTGACCTTCTTTACTTGTTGTATATTCCATGAAGTCCATAATCCGTTCAAATTTCTCTTTGCTAATATCTGGCGAGAAGATTACAGCAGACCAGAAGTTAACTTGATCGAGGTTACGATATTTACCGTCATCGCCAAGTACAATAGCTGTGTGTACTAGGTCATCACTATTTACACCTAGGTTATCTTTCATTTTAACGTCCATGTCTTTTCTGTAAGAAGCCAAACCACCTAGACTCGTAATACCGGAAACACCGTTAACTGTGAACTTTTGGCCAGATTCACCATTTTTCCAAGTATAAAACTCAGGGTGCAGTAATCCTTCTTTATAAGTAGTTTGAAGTTCTTTCAGTGCCGCTAACGTTTCATCGTTGGCTGGACCCCATTGGTATTTGCCATCTGCATCTTTATAGAATGCTGACTCTACTCTGGAATGCACGCTATTAGCCATTACAATATTAGTCAAAGCATCGTTGATGTCATAAGAAATAGGAATGAGTTTATCTCCTACCTTGCCAGGGTCTTTCTCTTTAAGCAATCTAGCAAATTCCATCAGTTCTGTAGTAGTGTAAGCATCCTTCAATTCAAAACCAACGGCTTTAGCCCAGTCAGAACGCAGAGCAATTACTCCGATTTGGTTAATGAGCGGATCTGCCGGCTTGTTCTCAAAGTATACCGGTCTTGGCAGAACATAAGTGCCACCTACCGCTTTCTCCAATTCATCGCCAAGTCCTGTCAGCTTATAAGCGGCTGCCACATTCGGCCAGCGTTCTTTCCAGTCATCTGGCAGCTTGTACAGCAGCCCTTGATCAATGTAATTAAGCGCATCACCGTGAACATAGTTCCAGCTTGCTACGTCAGGAAGATCACCAGAGTTAATCCATAGGCGAAGCTTCTCAGCCCATGAATCCCATTCAATATAGTTGTAATCCCATTTAATATTGAACTTATCCGTAAAATATTTATGATACACGTTATCAAAATCAGATTCTGTTGTCTTAATGGTACTGGCTAACGAAATCTTCAACTCATCTTTATATCCATCTGTTGGATTGCCTGAATTTCCGCTATTAGCATTGTTGTCTGAGCTTGAGCATGCTGCCAACATGATTGGAGTAAGACATAAAACACCGGCAAGGATTGACTTTACAGATTTTCTTTTTAAAATATTCATTTTGTCCTCCTTAAATTGTGTGACTGACCCTCTTTTATATGGATAAATCATAAACCACTAGGTCTTGATAGCCCCTGTAAGTACCCCTTTGGCAAAGTGCTTTTGGAGCATTGGGAAGAAACACATAATAGGAACCATGGTAACGAATACTGCCGCCATTTTCATACCCATGGAGAATGATTGCTTACCCACTGCGTCAACACTTGTGGCATTCGATGCATTCACTTGGGCTTCCATAATGATAGATCGCAACACGTTCTGCAGTGGCATCTGATCCGCTTTCCGCAGGAAGATCATGGCGTCATACCATCCATTCCAGAAGGCTACTCCGTAGAACAATGTGATGGTAGCTACGATTGGAGCAGATAATGGCAGGACTACAGAGAATAGGATTCTCCATTCCCCAGCACCATCAAGTCGCGCAGATTCCATCAGGGACTCAGGCAGACTGCTAAAATAGTTCGACATCAGAATCAGGTTAAACGCACTGAAGCTTCCAGCCAGAATAACTGACCAAAGGTTGCCTGTCAGATGCAGATCCTTCATCACAAGGTACAAAGGTACAATCCCGCCATTAAAAATCATTGTGAACAGGACAAGCATAAAAATCAGCTTTTTGCCCGGGAATTTATTGCGGCTAAGGCCGTAAGCCATACTTGTCGTCAAGAACAAGCTAAGCGGGAGTCCTAAGATTAAGATCTTAAAGGTATTCCAATACCCTGTCCCGATCCGCCCATCAGCAAAGAGTGCCCGATAGGATTCCAGTGTTGGGTTCTTCGGAAATAACATCATAGGGTTATCAGCGTATTCTTTTTGCGTAGAAAAAGAAATCATAATGACATTCCAGAATGGAATAAGAATGGCCAAAGCGCCTACACTCAGAATTACGAAAATCACATAATCCATAGCGGTCATTTTTTTATGGTCTTGCATAATGGTCAGCTTTTTTTTACTCATACATTTGCACTCCTTTCTTACCGGAATAAACCGTCTCCGCCCATAAGTTTGGCAGCTCTGTCTGCCAGAATCAGCAGAATCATATTAACAAGTGAACGGAACAAACTGACTGCAGTGGAGAATGAAAAGTCTGTTGAAGACTGGAACGTGATTCGGTAGATATACACATCTAGTACTTCCGAGACGTTTTTCGTTGCAGCGTTGCTCAAGTTAAAGATTTGGTCAAATCCAGATGACATCAGGCCACCGACGGAAAGGATAAACATAATCGTAATCGTCGGAAGAATGTTAGGCAGAGTAATGCGGAACATTTGCTGCAAGCGTGTAGCACCATCAATCTGTGCGGATTCATATTGGTCTGTATCAATACCAGAGATAGCGGCCATAAAGATAATGGCTCCCCAACCTGCTGATTTCCAGATATCCGTAAGATACAACATCGGAACGAACATTTTTTCAGAACCCAGGAAGTTAATGCCTGTCCCGCCAAACATTTGAATGAGGCTGTTGACCAGACCATCATAGGAAAGCACATTGATAACAACCCCGGATACTACGATCCATGACAGGAAGTTCGGAAATGTGAACACCGTCTGTAAAGCTTTTTTGTAACGATTCATGCGCAGTTCATTCAGCAGCAATGCCAATATGATTGGAAAAGGGAACTGAATAATCAGCTTACCGATGTTAATGGTTAACGTTCTCCATACGGCGTCAATAAAAGCCGGGTCACGGAACACATAGGTGAAATTCTCGAATCCGCTCCATGGGCTGCCCCAAATTCCTAAATTCGCTTTAAAATCTTTAAAAGCCAGAGATAGACCACCCATCGGCAGATAAGCGAATAGGAAAAGCCACACTAGTCCAGGAAGCACCAGAGTATAGACCATTCTGTTCTTCCAGACTTCTCTTAGGAACAGTTGGAATCTGCTGTCGTTCATTTTTTTAGCCGGTATTGCAACTTCGGATTTCAATTTGCATCTCCTCACTCTGCTTATGTCTTTTAGTTGTACAAGAAATCAAAGGTTGTCTTCAGATGTTCCTCCCAGAATCGCCATTCATGAGTTCCAGGGGTCTCAACATACTGAAATTCATAAGGGGTCGTCTCCAGGTAAGCTGCGAATTCCCGATTCATCTCCACAAACGGATCTTCCGAACCACAGCAAGTCAGAATCGAAGGCAGATTACGTTTATCGTCGACCAATTTAGCGGCTAAAGCGTACAGATCCTGATCCGGCTTAATTTGTAAGCGTTTTCCAAAAGTACCCGCCATCTCCCTCGCCATGTCCTTGGACATTTGCGGATCGTTTAATCGTTTCTGGAGATCGGTAACTCCTGATAACGAAACCACTTTGCTGTAACGCTCGGGATAGGTAAGTGCACATTTCAGAGCGCCATACCCGCCCATCGATAAACCAGCGATATACGTCTTCTGCGGATTATCATCCAACCTCATCATTCGGCCACAAAGCTCGGGAAGCTCATGGGTCACATAGTGGAAGTAATCCAGTCCGTACTCCATGTCTGTATAATAGCTCCTGTTTACTTGGGGCATTATGACTGTACAACCATATTGACTTGCATACTGCTCAATAGTAGTCATCCTGTGCCATGTACTGGCGTTATCACCAGCACCATGCAGCAGGTAGAGCGTTCCTCCAGACATGTTGCCTGAATCGACGGGGGAGATAATACTGATGGTCGTTGTCATTCTCAAGGTAGGAGAGCCTGTCTCAACTGTTAATAATGCCATGAGTTATCTCCTTTTCGTTCTTATTCATTTGTTTATTTTCTTGCAAGATCCCCGCTTAACCAGTACAGATTCGAATACCATATGTTTGTTTTGCGAATCACCTGTGATCAGGTCAAACAAAATTTCAACACTGGCCTTCGCCATATCCACTCCGGGTTGGCTGATCGTATCCAGAGATGGATGATAATATTCTGCCATTTCAATCCCGTCGAATCCGATAATCGAAACATCATTTGGAATTGATAAGCCCAAGGACAATAACGCCTTAGCCGCCCCAATGGCAATCGTATCTGATGCAGCAAAAACAGCAGTGATATCTTTTTTCTTATTGAGCAGACGTTTGGTAGCTGTAAAGCCTGAGCTTGGACTATATTCACAGTCCTCTACCATTGAAGGGTCGTACTCAATTCCATGCTCCTCAAGCGCCTTGATATAACCCATAAGCCGCCGGTTACCTGTTGTATTTTGCACCAGAGGAAATCTGGCCAAAAAACAGATATTGCGATGTCCTAATGAGATTAAATAGCTGACAGCCTTATAAGATTCCTGAAGATCATCAATGATCACGCTTGAAAAAACAGCAGGATCGACTTCTTTTGTAGTCGTGATGGTAGTCAGAACAAATGGAATTTTTAATTGTTTGAATTTATCTTCGGAATGATCATACGTTCCGCCCATAAAAATTACGCCATATAGATTTTTTTCTTTTACAAGCTGTAGAGCGATATCGATCTCGTCTACTCCATCTTCTACATGCTGGATCATTAGCGGACATCCCCGTAGGTTCACCTGACGTTCAACTTCTTTGATCATGTCGGCAAAAAACGGGTTTGAGATCCCTTTTACCATTAGCGCTATGGTATTGGATCGCGTTTTTTTCAAGTTGCTCGCATTACCGTTTGGAATATAGTTATGTTCTCTAACAACCGCCATCACTTTAGCTCTAGTTGTATCGCTTACAACACCGCTATTATTGATTACTCTGGAGACTGTGGCGATACCCACGCCTGATAGCCTTGCAATATCTTTGATATTCATATTTACCTTGCTCCACTCCTATGATGAGTCCCCCCTTCACCCGATGAAAATCAGGTTGTGGAAACGCATGAAATGATGGGAAACGTTTCCCACGACATCATTTTGAGTCCTTAGCGCGTTTTTTTCGCTTACTTCGTCCATTATGAACAGGTAATTTTTATAAGTCAACTAAAAAGGCAAAAAAAATTGTGATTCATCACTTTTTATTTGGTTAAAATTACAACAAGTCTATAGTTATTCAATCTACAAATTAGAAATAATTGGTATTTATATATCAAACAATAGTTTTCCTTGTTTTATTGACTTTAAAATAAGAATGGAATACCATCAATTTAGCGATTTTTATCGCAATAACAGAAAACGTTTCCACTCATTTTTCTAGTTTTTCTTTTTGTCACTTCGCTATCCTAGCTAGGAATATCAAGAGAAAGAAGGACTCTTTTTATGTTGAACATGGCTCCATTCGCAGCTAAGGCTCGTGAACGAAACCTGAATATTTTCAATGTTCGTGTGCTTCAAAACGGAAACCTTGTGGGAAAACTGGATCTCACGGAGGATATTCGGCGCTTGCAGCATTCCGTCAGCAAGTCTTTTACTTGTATGGCAGTAGGTTTTGCCATTGATGAAGGGAAGCTGACACTGGAAACAACGCTTAAAGATGTTTTTCCGGAGTATGCCTCTCCTCTTAAACCAACACCTCCATCCATGCAGCCCGGGGATATAACTTTGTTCGATTTGCTGCGAATGAGTACAGGGCACGACTCCCCTCCATTTTGGGCTGAAGAGAGATTAGCCTTGAAGGATAAAAATTGGGTGCAGCATTATTTGGCTCTGACTTTAGACAGAGCTCCCGGAGAGAAATTTACATACAGCAGCGGAGATACCATTATGATCTCTGCAATGGTGCAAGCCCGCGTCGGGCAAACCGTAAAGGATTATCTGGTACCTCGTTTGTTTGCACCTCTGGGCATAAACAATGTCGATTGGGAAACAACACCTCAAGGGGTAACCCTTGGCTGTGCCGGACTTCAGATTAACACGGAAGAGTTAAGCCGGTTTGGACAGCTGCTTTTACAGCAAGGAAAGTGGCAGGGCCAGCAACTAATTCCCGCAGCATGGATCGATTTTGTTACACAAAAACAGATCGATAATGATGGAAACGGCGACTGGGGAGAAGGATACGGCTGTCAATTCTGGCTCTGCTCCCACGACGCTTACCGTGCCGATGGCGCTCATGGACAATTCTGTCTTGTGGTGCCGGACGCTCAAGCAGTCATTGCAATTAACAGCATGGAAGATAACATGCAGGGAATCCTGGATACCGTCTGGGAGGAAATCTGGCCGCTTCTTTAGGAGCGGTCTTTTTTATGACTTGAGGTTAGCGTGCGCATAATGGGTAATTTACATTCTTCGGCGATTAGTACTTAACACCGCCAAGTAACCAGCGCTGTCTCAGGCTGAGGAGGCTTGCGGACTCAGGTGACGTTATTTACTCTTTTATCGCCTTTTGAGCAACGTTTCGGACTCCAGCGCAGCTATTCCTGAGAAAGTGGCTCATTTGGGGCACGTTTTGGCACCAATAGCGACGATGGAGTCCGATGACATCGCAAATGTGGCACTTTTCAGCATTTAAGGTCCTCTGGGTCCGATAGCTGCTGCGTATGTACAAAATAAGTAACTCATCACACCAAGTAACCAGCACTTTCTGAGACTGAGGAGGCTTGCGGACTCAGATGACGTTATTTACTCTTTTATCGCCTTTTGAGCAACGTTTTGGACTCCAGCGCAGCTATTCCTGAGAAAGTGGCTCATTTGGGGCACGTTTGGCACCAATAGCGACGATGGAGTCCGATGACATCGCAAATTTGGCACTTTTCAGCATTTAAGGTCATCTGGGTCCGATAGTTACTGCGTATGTACAAAATAAGTAACTCATCACACCAAGTAACCAGCATTTCCTGAGACTGAGGAAGCTCGCGGACTCAGGTGACGTTATTTACTCTTTTATCGCCTTACGAGCAACGTTTCGGACTCCAGCGCAGCTATTGCTGAGAAAGTGGCTCTTTTGGGGCACGTTTGGCATCAATAGTGACGATGGAGTCCGATAACATCGCAAATTCCGCACTTTTCAGCATTTAAGGTCATCTGGGTCCGATAGCTGCTGCGTATATTCAAAATAAGTAACTCATCACACCAAGTAATCATTACTTTCTGAGACTGAGGAAGCTTGCGGACTCAGATGACGTTATTTACTCATTTGGGGCACGTTTGGCACCAATAGCGACGATGGAGTCCGATGACATCGCAAATCCCGCACTTTTCAGCATTTAAGGTCCTCTGTGTCCGATAGCTGCTGCGTATGTACAAAATAAGTAACTCATCACACCAAGTAACCAGCACTTTCTGAGACTGAGGAGGTACGCGGACTCAGATGACGTTATTTACTCTTTTATCGCCTTTTGAGCAACGTTTCGGACTCCAGCGCAGCTATTCTTGAGAAAGTAGCTCATTTGGGGCACGTTTGGCATCAATAGTGACGATGGAGTCCGATAACATCGAAAATCCGCACTTTTCAGCATTTAAGGTCCTCTGGGTCCGATAGCTGCTGCGTATGTACAAAATAAGTAACTCATCACACCAAGTAACCAGCACTTTCTGAGACTGAGGAGGCTTGCGGACTCAGATGACGTTATTTACTCTTTTATCGCCTTTTGAGCAACGTTTCGGACTACAGTGCAGCTATTGCTGAGAAAGTAGCTCTTTTGGGGCACGTTTGGCATCAATAGCGACGATGGAGACCGATGACATCGCAAATTCCGCATTTCTCGGCATTTAAGGTCATCTGGGTCCGATAGTTGCTGCGTATGTACAAATGCGGGCTAGATGCTGGAAGTTTAATGTTCAACGGTGAATCGAATTTCGACGTTTAGATCAAGAAGGAAGACAAAGCACCCCGTGTGTGACCCCGAACTAAAACTCGCGCACGCAAAAACAGCCTTCCCGAAGGAAGGCTGTTAATTGACGTCCCGGAAGGGATTCGAACCCCTGACCGTGCGCTTAGAAGGCGCATGCTCTATCCAGCTGAGCTACCGGGACATATAAGAAATAAATACTATGTATTGACGCAACGATATTTATTATACCTTATTCAGCGGATTTTTCAAGTCAAAACAACTTAGAAAAATAATAAAAGTGTTTCCGGTGCAGCTTTTTCACACATCAGCGTAACCACAGGAAATGAAAAAAACGGCATTTCTGCCGTCTTTTTCAGCCATTCCAGTGTGCGTTTTACAAACCTTCGATATTTACTCCAGCTTTCGAAAACGCTTCTCCAGCTGCTTTTTTAAATCCCCAAAAGTGAGTACTTCTCGTTGAAACTTGGAATGCTCATCTTCTGGCGACATGAAGTTACTGCCTGTAAATGCACTCGAGGTCACATCTTGAAAAGCGTCATGCATATTGTTATCAAACCAATCGGTGGAGGTATCAGCATCATTAGTCAGAATACGGACAATCTCATATCCTTCTTCACGCCGATCCTCAACGATATACACCAAAAGCGCAGGATCACTAACAGCACCCGGCAAAACACCCACTTCTGCACAAGGCGCACCATCGTACTCCATCATTCTGCGAATTTTGGCGTCTTTAATATAATACACCTGTCATCCTTCCCTCCTGGCAAATTCCCCTCTCCCCTAGTGTTCGGATAAGGACATACATTTTATGCCTTCCTTCGGCATATATCTGTATTACTTGGCAAAAAAGTAAGGACAACAATCGCACAAAAGAGAGGATGAACCATCATGTGCGGAATAACCGGATTTATCCAGTGGCGCGGAGATCTCACTCAGCACTCGCAGCTGCTGGTCAAAATGACTGAAACTTTAGCAAACCGCGGCCCCGATGCAGCCGGAACCTGGATCTCAGGCCCCTGTGCTTTCGGTCACCGCAGACTTAGCGTTATCGATCCGGAGAACGGTGCCCAGCCCATGATCACCCGCCATGAGGAACAGGTATACGCGATTGTTTACAACGGCGAATTATATAACGCCCTCGAACTCAAACAGGAACTTAAGCAGCGAGGGCATCAATTCCGCACCCAGTGCGATACAGAAGTGCTGCTGCATTCCTATATCGAATGGGGGCCGGATTGCGCAGAGAAGCTCAATGGAATCTTTGCTTTTGCAGTATGGGACGGTCTGCGGGACCAAGTCTTTTTTGCACGTGACCGTTTAGGTGTGAAACCCCTGTTCTACAGCAAGGTTGATGATGTCCTGGTTTTTGGCTCAGAGCCTAAAGCGTTACTACAGCATCCCAAGGTACAACCAATCGTCGGTCCTGAAGGTCTCGCAGAAATCTTCATCATCGGTCCAGCGCGTACACCGGGTCATGGTGTTTATAAGGATATGCAAGAGCTTCGTCCAGGTCATGCTATGATCTATAGCCGTGAAGGTCTGCGCAGTTATACCTATTGGAAGCTGGAGAGCGCAAAGCATACTGACAATGAAGCAGAGACAGCCGCTAAGGTGCGTGAACTGCTCCAAGATACACTCGAACGCCAACTGGTCTCAGACGTCCCTGTTTGCTCTCTTTTGTCGGGAGGGCTGGATTCCAGTGCGCTGACGGCACTTGCAGTGGATTACTACAACCGGAATGGTCAGGGACAAGTGGATACTTATTCCGTAGACTATGTAGATAACGACAAACATTTCAAAAGTCATACTTTCCAGCCGGGAGCAGATGGGCCCTGGATTAAACGAATGGTCGATGAATTGAATACAAATCACCACTACATCTCGTTCGATACTCCGGAGCTTGTAGAAGCGCTGGATAATGCTTTGTACACTAGGGATTTACCAGGGATGACCGATGTGGACTCTTCGTTGTACTTATTTTGCCGGGAGATTAAAAAGAACGCGACAGTAGCTATTTCCGGTGAAGCGGCGGATGAGATTTTTGGCGGATACCCTTGGTTCCACCGTGAGGAAATGCTCTCCTCAGGCACTTTTCCTTGGTCAGTTGCGCCGAAAATGCGTGCAAGTCTACTTTCCCCAGAAATTAACGAGTGGATTCGTCCACTGGAATATTTGGGTGACAGATATAGCGATGCGGTGGCTGAAGTTCCAAAGTTGGATGGAGAAACAGGAAAACAAGCACAAATGCGCGTAATGTCCTATCTGAATATCACCCGCTTCATGCCTACTCTGCTAGACCGTAAAGACCGAATGAGCATGGGCGCAGGGCTAGAGGTACGTGTTCCATATTGTGATCACCGACTCGTTCAATATGTATTTAATATTCCGTGGGAAATCAAGAATCTGGGGGGCCGTGAAAAAGGGATTTTACGTAAATCTCTTGAAGGCATTCTTCCAGACGATGTGCTCTACCGCAAAAAAAGCCCTTACCCCAAAACTCATAATCCTGCCTATTTAAATGCGGTACGAACTCAGGTATTAAACATTCTGGATGACTCCACTTCCCCCCTACTTCCGCTAATTGATGCTGCCAAAATCCGTGAGATCGCCGCTTCCCCGGAATCCTCAACCAATCTGCCTTGGTTCGGCCAGCTCATGTCCGGTCCTCAGCTGTTTGCTTACCTCGCCCAAGTGGATCTCTGGCTGCGTAAATATAACGTCTCCATCCAATAAGCACGTAGAGAACTGAGGTAACCGACAAGCCAAACAGCAAGTCCCCGTATCCGGTGGCTTGCTGTTTGGCTTGTATTTGCAATGATTACTCTACGATCTTATCTGAACGATCTTTAAAAGTTAAAGTTGTCCGGGTCCGGGCCAAATCGATGGTCTTTGTTCAAGCCCTCGATAGCTTTGACATCCTCGTCACTAAGCGTAAAGTCAAAGAATCCGGCATTCTCCTTGATTCGATCCGCATGTACGGATTTAGGTATCGTAATGACACCTTGCTGCAAATCCCAGCGAAGTACAATTTGAGCAGGGGTCTTGCCATACTTCTCAGCCAACTCGTTTAAGAGTGGTAGATCAAGATTCCCCTGCATTAATGGACTCCATGCTTCAAGCTGAATACCCTGTTCATTGGCATATTTCAGCAGCTCGCGCTGAGTCAACAGCGGATGGAATTCCACCTGATTCACCACAGGCACCACTCCGGTATCCTCGATGATATCTTTCAGATGATGAACCTGAAAATTGCTCACGCCGATAGATTTGATGAGGCCTTCTTTTTGCAGATGAATTAAGGCCTTCCATGTCTCACGATATTTTCCTGCCACCGGCCAGTGTATGAGATACAGATCTAGATAGTCCAGACCTAGCTTGCGCCGGCTATCCTCGAACGCTTTTAGCGTAGACTCATAACCTTGATCAGGATTTCGTACTTTAGTCGTAATAAACAACTCATCCCGGGCCACTCCACAATCACGAATAGCTTGTCCTACCCCTTCTTCGTTATTGTATCCGGCTGCCGTATCAATACTGCGATATCCTAATTCCACTGCGGTTTTGACCGCATGAATAACCTCTTCGCCATCTTTAGTCTTATACACGCCAAGACCCAGCCACGGCATGGTCACCCCGTCATTTAAAGTAGGACCACCCGAGAACGGTGCATTTAATTCACTCATCGCTTAACCCTCCAAGCTTATTGTTATTTCGTTAAACATACTTAACCTATTTACCCACTTAAGAAGCAAACGCTACCATAAAAAGTATAGCAGATGGCTTCATCATTCCCCAAATCCTTATAAAAAAACGGAGGCGTAAGCGCCCCCGCTCTTCTTTATTTCTCAATTAGTTTGAAATCATCAAAATGGAATTCAGGAGAAACAATACAGGATACCAGCGTCGGCTCTTTGCCTAACGAGCGCGCGGCCTGCCATACTCCCGCTGGAACAACCACTTGTGGCTGCTGGCCTGCAGCAATATCGAGACCCAGAATAACTTCCTGCACATCCTCAGGCTTATCTCCATTACCTCCGAGACTTAGCACGATTGGACTACCGGAATGCCACAACCAAACTTCATCGGACAATACAGTATGCCAATCAGATTGTTCGCCTTCGTGAAGTAAAAAATAAATTGAAGATGCCGAATGACGTGATCCAGAATAGCTATCGCCTAACACTTCCTGCGAAATTTCAAATTCCGAATTCCAAAGTCTTTTGTACCAACCACCCTCAACGTGAGGCTGTAATCCAAGCAGTTCAACTAGCGGTGAAATTTCTTTTTGCGTCACAGTAGCTTCTCTCCTTCAAAGTTAGCATGAACAACAATAGCTTCATATGCATAAGGTTGTTTTTGCTTTTTACTTTAACGGAATAAGCTCGAATTGTAAAATCTATTTACTGTCCTTGCTCGCTTTGAAGACTTCCGCAATCGCTCCAAGACTTCCCAGTGTTTCAACAGCGCTAGTTGGCAAGAACACTTTATTAGCAGGACCTTTGGCAATCTCAGCCAGAGCCTCGAAGGAACGATAAGCCAGAACGTGCTCATCCAGACCTGCCGAACGAATCAGCTCAATGCGTGATTTTTCTGCTTCTGCCACGGCTTGAATCGCTTTAGCCTCACCGTGTGCTTCCAGCTCTTGCGCCTGGCGAGAACCCTCTGCTTGCCGGATACGCGCTTCTTTATCGCCTTCTGCTTTTAGAATCTTACTTTGTTTATCCCCTTCAGCGCGTAGGATCATATCCTGCTTGGCAGCTTCCGCCTCCAAAACAATGGCACGTTTGCTCCGCTCTGCTTTCATCTGCTTATCCATCGCTTCCTGAATATCCAATGGTGGTTTGATATCGATAACTTCCACACGCTCGATCCGTACGCCCCACTTCTCAGTAGCTTCATCGAGAGCAAGACGGATATCCGTCGAAATCTTTTCCCGTCCAGACAAGGTCTCATCCAATTCCAGCTTACCGATGATTTGCCGCATTGTTGCCGTCGAAATGTTTCTTACCCCATACACATAATCAGAAATACCATAAGTAGCTTCCTCTGGTCCAACCACCTGGTAGAAAATAATCGTATCAATCTGCACCTGCACGTTATCCTTTGTAATTACCGTTTGTGGAGGTACATTCGCTTGTTGAATCCGTAAATCATGGTACGTGCGCACCTGATCAATTACAGGAATCAGAATGTTCAACCCCGGTGTCAGCAGACGATTAAATTTACCGAGCCTTTCCACTACGCCTACCCGTTGCTGTGGTACGATTTTGACTGTTAATGCCACAAAAACTACGACCACTACAATAATAATTGCGATAATTGCCCATTGCATTAGTTCATTTCCCCCCATCGTTCTACTTCGATAATCGTCGTGCCTCTTTTCACTACTCTTACAACCTCATCCTTGCCCAGATTCTGATCAGAGCTCGCGCTCCACGTATCTCCGCCTACCTTCACTTGCCCGTAACGTCCCTGCTCTATCGGCTCAACAACTACTCCTTGCCTACCGATGATTTCTGTACCTGTATCCTTGAACCCACGTGAATGGCGAAATCTAGAAACCAGTGGTTTCGAGAATATAGTTAGACCAAGTGCGACCAGTGATCCAAGGACCACCTGAAACAAAATGGCTTCGGGAACAATCAGCGACACCAAACCTGCGGCCAAAGCACCAATACTAAGCCACAATAAATAAAAAGTAAGCGTCATCATCTCAACAACAAACAGGACACCGGCTGCGATCAGCCAAAACACCCACACAACCATCGGTGAGCCCACCACCTTCCGTATGATACTACTATAACGAAAAGAAACATCGATGCGTTGCATAGTTCCATAAATAAATATTTCAGGCATGTATATGATTTATATTCATTACATCGGTGGTTATGTGTTTCTTCATGAGTTTCTTGATAAAAGGCGAGTATACAAATCCAAAAGGGTTCACTTTTTGAAGAGTCACTATAAATTAGAAAATTCTCCCCCTATATCACCTGATTTTATCCCTAGCGCAATTGCAAGCTATGCTTGAGAATAAGAGTTACCATCACCCATTTATATCTAATTCATCCTAATTATCCAACTTCCAAACAACCTCCTCTATTCATTCAAACCATACACAGCATGTTACATCTTTTAAAATCCAAGAAACAGCAGCACACAAAAAGCATAAAAGAAAGCGCTTACCGATCGGGTAAGGCTTGATTTGGACCGCTGCTTTTTTGCTGCTGAATCTACGAATTGAACTTCAATAGAATGATAGGGACGCCAAGGGTGATGGTGCACTACAACCGACGGGAGGTGAAGGTCAGGACATCTTGCCGAAAAGAATTTCGAACTACACTTTGAATCTAGGAGGTAGAAATTCAATGATCTTCACGAAAAAAGCTTCACGCAAAACCTTTGCAATTGCGATGATCGCCGCGCTTGTTCTGACACTCTTTTCCACCCTGGGCGGCAGTCCCAAAACAGCCAACGCCGCACAGGATTACAAACTGGTTGGTTATTACGCTTCATGGGCCGCTTACGGGCGTGCTTACAATGTAACTGATATCGATCCTACCAAAATGAATGTCATTAACTACGCTTTTGCGGATATTTGTTGGAATGGCATCCATGGCAATCCCGACCCCACTGGACCTAATCCGGTGACCTGGTCTTGCCAGAATGAGCAAGGCCAAGCCATCAGCGTTCCGAACGGTACGATTGTTCTTGGTGACCCGTGGATTGACACTGGAAAAAGCTTCGGGGATGACAAATGGGATGATCCCATCAAAGGTAACCTGAAGCAGCTATGGAAGCTGAAGGAAAAGAACCCGAACCTGAAGACCCTAATCTCCGTTGGGGGCTGGACCTGGTCGAACCGTTTCTCGGATGTAGCTGCGACAGCTGCGACCCGTGAGGTTTTTGCCAATTCCGCGGTTGATTTTATTCGAAAATACAAGATGGACGGCGTGGATCTCGACTGGGAATATCCAGTAAGTGGTGGACTCGCAGGCAATAGCTACCGTCCTGAAGATAAAGAAAACTATGTACTGCTGCTGCAAAAAGTTCGCGAAAAGCTGAATACAGCCGGCGCGGCGGATGGAAAAACCTATCTGCTGACCATTGCTTCCGGGGCAGGCCCAACGTATATCAACAATAATAATCTGGCTGGCATTGCTTCCGTTGTCGACTGGATCAATATTATGACCTATGACTTTAATGGGAGCTGGAACACCACCACCGGACATAATGCTCCGTTGTACTATGATCCCGCAGCTTCCGCTTCGGGCTTAACCGAACCGCAAAATTTTAACATTGATAAAGCGGTAACCTCCTATCTTGCGAATGGTGTACCTGCGAACAAGCTTGTACTTGGCATGGCTTTTTACGGTCGTGGTTGGGGCGGAGCTCCTGCTTCAGGAAACGGCCAATATCAGGTGTCCGCTGGCATCTCACCAACGGGTACATGGGAAAAAGGCAGCTATGATTTCTATGATCTCGAAGCCAATTATATCAACAAAAACGGTTATATCCGCTATTGGAATGATACATCCAAAGTGCCTTATCTCTATAATCCAACAAATCAAACCTTTATCAGTTATGACGACGTAGAATCCTTTGGCCACAAGATCAGCTACCTGAAGTCCAAGGGTCTTGCAGGTGCTATGTTCTGGGAAACAAGTGGTGACCGGAACAAAACACTAACCAATAAACTAAACGCCGATCTTGGTGGCGGAGTGGTGCAGCCGACACCGACACCATCCACATCACCAACACCTACACCAACTGCAACCGCTACACCTACTGCAACTCCAACTGCAACTCCAACTGCAACACCAACCCCAACGCCAACTGCAACCGTGACGCCAACCCCAACGCCTACACCGGGACAATGTTCGGCAGCGACCTGGGGTGCAACAACCGTATACACTGGCGGACAGCGTGTCTCCTACAATGGCTCAGTCTATGAAGCCAAGTGGTGGACGCAAGGGGATCGTCCTGATCTTAGCGGAACTGATGGGGTCTGGAAATTCATCAGCGTATGCGGAACAGCGACACCAACACCAACTGCAACTGTGGCCCCAACTTTAACACCTACGGTAGCACCAACGCCTACCGCAACCGTTGCACCTACGCCTACTTTAGCGCCAACACCAACTGCAACCGTTGCACCTACACAAACTCCTTTACCTACCGCTACGCCTACTTCGGAAGGGTCTAGCTGGGGAACAGGCGTTGCGTACAAAACAGGTGATGTCGTCGCTTATAACGGAAAAACATATACCTGCTTGCAGCCCCACACTTCACTTCAGGGCTGGGAGCCAGCCACCACACCTGCGCTATGGAAGCTCAATTAAAGACTTGCAGGAAGCATCGTTCCTGAAATAACATTATCCCCCTTTGGAGGTATATTAAATATGATTGCAAAAGCACGTGCTAAGCGCAAAATATCCATAAGTTACCTTGCTGCGCTAATGAGCCTAATCGTTCTGGTTCCACTTTACACCGGGACAGGTGCATCCTTACCAGTGGCCCATGCCGCGGAAACAACACCTTCCGCTCCCGCTCCAGCAGCTGATCACCCTCGTAAAATCGTTGCTTACTTCCCAGAGTGGGGCGATCAGGAGAACAAAGGATTTTACACCGTAGACAAGATTCCGTGGGATAAAATTACCCATATTAACTACGCCTTCGCCAAGGTAAATCCTCAAACGAACAAGATTGATCTCATGGACCGTACAGCTGCAATCGAAAAAGACTATCCCGGTCAGCTGACCACCCTGCCTTTTAAGGGGCATTTTAACCAACTGGTTAAGTACAAACAGCTCTATCCTGATGTCCGCACCCTGATTTCTGTTGGCGGCTGGTCGGGTTCCGGAGGGTTCTTCAACATGGCGAATTCAGAAGCCGGGCGAGAAGCTTTTGCCAATAGTGTTGTGGATTTTCTGCGTACCTATCAGTTCAACGGAGTAGACATCGATTGGGAGTACCCTTCTGGCACTGGGCAGTCCGGTAATCCTAACGATTTTGCCGTGGCAGAACCGCTGCGTACCGTAAATTACAACAACTATGTTCTTCTTATGAAAAAACTTCGCGAAAAGCTCGATCTGGCAGGTTCACAAGACAATCAGAAATATGACCTGACCATTGCGGCCACCGCCTCTTCCTGGATTCTTGGGGGCATGAAGCTTGGGGAAGCCAATCAGTATTTAGACTGGGCGAACCTTATGACCTATGATTTCCATGGGGCTTGGAATGGATATGTAGGGCCGCATTCTGCACTGTACCCGGATTCCCGCGATACTGAAACTGCTGCGCTGGGCACTCCGGTTCTAAATACCGACTGGGCGGTCCGATACTATCTTGGAACGCTTCCTCCGGAAAAAATCGTGATTGGAGTTCCTTATTATTCACGAGGCTGGAAAAATGTGAATGGAGGCATCAACAATACCGGCCTTTACGGCACAGCTCCGACAACCGGTGGGGGAGCAGATGGCCAATACGGGATCTGGAATGATCCCGCACCAGAGCAGCCTGCTGGTGCAAATCCGATCTGGCATGTGCTAAATTTGCTCAAAGATCCAGCGAATAAGCGCTACTTCGATCCTGTTACCAAAACACCGTACTTGTTCAACGCAGACAAGAAGGTTTTTCTGACGTATGAAGATAAGGAATCTCTTGGCTACAAGCTGGATTACATCAAGCAAAAAGGCTTGGGAGGTATGATGTTCTGGGAACTAACGGGCGATTACTCTGAGCAGAGCGATGGCACTTATACGTATGGCAATTCTCTGACCGATTTTGCCTATGATCAGCTGAAAACAGCCTCGCCGCCGGGCGGAGCTCCTAAGCCGCAGTTGCCTGAACCTAAAAACTTCAACCTCAGCTTCAGCGGCGCCTATGATCATCCGAACTATACCTATTCATTAAAAATAATGAATAATACCGGTACCGATATTCCCGGTGGCTGGAAGCTGGAGTTCGACCTGCCAACAACTACAACCCTAACCTCGGCATGGGGAGCCGGTAGCGTTGAGCAAATCTCCACGGCCTGGGATTTCAACCGCTACCGTATTACAGGTACAGCTACTCAAATTATTGCGAATGGAGCTTTACTTGAAATTCCGGGTATGATGAAGCTGAATTTTTCAGGCGGTCCACAGCGAATCACCCTGAACGGAAACTCGTCCCAACAGGAATACGATAAACTGTACGGAGGCATTACACCTACGCCAACACCAACACCGTCTGCATCACCGACAGCAACACCTACTCCGACGACTACACCAACAGCAACACCAACGGCAACACCTACAACAACACCGACTCCGACGGCAACCGTGACGCCAACGCCAACTGTAGCGCCAACACCTACTCCTACGCCGGGACAATGTTCGGCAGCGACCTGGAATGCGGCAACCGCATATACTGGCGGACAACGCGTTTCCTACAACGGCTCACTCTATGAAGCCAAGTGGTGGACACAAGGCGATCGTCCCGATCTTAGCGGACCGGACGGTGTCTGGAAATACATCAGCGTGTGTGGAACAGCAACGTCTACACCAACGGCAACTGTAGCTCCAACAGTAACACCGACGGTGGCACCGACGCCTACTGCAACCGTTACTCCAGCGCCTACGGTGGCACCGACGCAAACTCCATTACCGACTGCTACTCCTACTTCGGGAGGGTCTAGCTGGGTAACAGGAGTTGCTTATAAAGTAGGTGATGTCGTCGCCTACAGTGGAAAAACGTATTCCTGCTTGCAGCCTCACACTTCACTTCAGGGGTGGGAGCCAGCTTCCACACCTGCTCTTTGGAAGCTGATATAATCCGGTACTCTCCTTGATTCCAACAAGGAGAACATCCCATTATTAGTGCAGAGGCATTTTCATCCTTTGGGGCTTACGTTACGGACCCAGTTGACGTTATTTACAAATTTCAAGCCTTTGGAGCTGTGTATCGGACTCCAGTGCTGCTATTCCCTATAAAATGCTTCTTTCGGGGTGTTTTTCGTGCCCATAGCGACTTTGGGGTCCGTTCGAATCTCAAATATCGGATAAAGCTGCGTTTAAGGTCAGCTGTGTCCGGGTAGCCGCTTCATACGGGTGAATGTGCTAGAATCGAACGAAGTTTGATGCTTTGTTTAAGGGGAAGGAATAAAAAACGGGGGTGCCCAGCAGCCATTTCGCGGCTTTTGGACACCCCCACTTTTATATAAAAATCTATTCCTGCGATAGGCCGCCTTCGGCTGCCAGTTTTTTCTCCAGCTTTGCCGTCAGCAGTCGCAGTGCAGTTCCTCGATGGCTAATCTGCTGCTTCTCTTCCAGCGTAAGCTCGGCCATAGTTTTTTCATGTTCCGACAGATAAAATAGCGGGTCGTAACCGAAACCGCCAGCACCTGATGGTTCTGAAGTAATCCACCCTTCGACCGCACCTTCTGCGGTTAGCTCCTGCTTGGAAACTGGATCGTACAGCGATAAAGTACAGACGAACCTAGCCGTGCTCAGCAAAGGCTGATCTGTGTCTTCCCCCTGTTTCAATCTCTCTAGCTCGCTTAGCAGCTTTAGGTTATTTTCCCCATCCGTAGCGTCTTCACCGGCAAAACGTGCTGAGTACACACCCGGTCTGCCATCCAAAGCATCTACACAAAGACCCGAATCATCAGCGAGTACCGGAATTCCAAGTGCATCACCTACGGCTTTGGATTTTTTAAACGCATTCTCTGCAAAAGTAGCCCCGTCTTCCACCACATCGGGCAGATGCGGATAGTCATACATACTCTTAACTGTCAGGCCCAGCGGGGCAAAAGCGTGCTCGAATTCGCGCACCTTCCCCTTATTCTTCGTTGCGACAATGAGAATATTGCCCTTGGAATTCATGTTACACCTCTTGGCCCGGCTGGCCGGAAGGGATTTTCAGAGCAATCGCTCCGAGCGCTTCTTTTTGCGCCGCAATCAGTTCATAAATTCCCTTCTCACCTAGACCTAATAATAGGTCCAGCTCTTGACGCGAGAATGGTCTTTCTTCGCCAGTCCCTTGTACCTCAACAAAAGCACCGCCGCCGGTCATGACTACATTCATATCCACTTTGGCTTTAGAATCCTCTTCATAATTCAGATCGAGCAATGTTTTATCTCCTACAACACCTACACTAATTGCTCCCAAAAAGTCTGTTATAGGAAAAACAGCCAGCTTGTGCTGTAGTGCAATTTTATTAATAGCAAATGCCATGGCAACAAAAGCGCCTGTTATCGAAGCCGTCCGAGTTCCCCCATCCGCCTGAATCACATCACAATCCAGCGTAATACTGCGTTCACCTAACGCTTGTAAATTCACCACGGAGCGAAGCGCACGGCCGATCAGCCGCTGGATCTCCATTGTACGTCCGGTAAGTTTACCGCGTGCAGCTTCACGTTGATTACGGGACTGGGTGGCCCGAGGAAGCATCGAATATTCGGCAGTTACCCAGCCTTTTCCTTGTCCTTTAAGAAACGGAGGCACTTTTTCCTCTACAGTAGCCGTACAAATAACTTTGGTGTCTCCCATCTCAATGATCACGGAGCCCTCAGCATATTTATTCGTTTGGGTCGTTATTGTCAGCGGCCGTAATTGGTCGTCAGTTCGCCCGTTTGATCTCATCTTTTCTGCCTCCTACATCGTATAGCTAATAGTTTAGTGTGAGTCCCGTTTCCCTGTTGTTCATTGCGGCAGTTCACCGTTCGGGACGTTACGTCTTTTTGAGCAACTTTTATTCTACCAAAGAGGAGGCACAAAAGCATCTTTTAAACCTTAGAAGGTCATTCTATAACGGGAGCTCGTTCAAAAATTCAGGTGCAGAAACAGGTTTGCTATAATCCACATTGTCAGTGTCAGTAATCGATTGTTTGCCGTTCAAACGAATTTGAACCAGAGCATCTTCCGTATTTTGCGCAACAGTCAGAACAACCGATTCCAGCAATTCGGCAGGAACTTCCTTCCCATCTGCGAACATATCGTCAGTCAAGGATACAGTAACAACACCGTTTTGTCCGGCTTCAACCGAATCAAGTGATGTGCCCTGTGTCATAACCATTTCCAGACCGTCTCCGGATTCAGGTCCCGCAATCAGTTCATTGATAGCAGCAGTCAGCTGCTCTTGCCCTGCGGGTACAAAGCGCGTAACCGGAACATAATATTGGATACCGTCAGGAGATGTTGTGGAAAAATAAACAGTAACCGCACTAGAGTTCATCAAAGATGGACCTTGTTTTGGCAGGTTAATGCCCATTGTGCGGGACAGCGGGCGATCCAGCGGAGTGCCTTGAAGCGGCATTTCCGTAAGCTTTTTACCATCTACCCAGAACTGCACACCTTTAATGTCATCTTGACCGGTAAGTGTCCAAGTGATCGCTTCAAGGATTTTGCGTTCATCCGCAGCATCATAGTTGTTAAATTCCGAATTGAACTCAACAACTGCCAAATTCGACTTGTCTACCGTAATGCTTTGCACCTCAGTTCCAGCTGGTAGAATGCCTTGGAAGCCTTCTGGCAATGAGGACGCATATTCTCCCTTATTCACTAATGCCATTAAAGAGTTCTTGAGCGTGCTGGAATCTTTGCTTTTTGGCAGATTTAGCGACACTGGAGCGAGTAAGCCATTTCCATCTTCCAAATATACGGTCGTCCGGTCACCGGAAGCCGTTGCTTTATCCGTTGCTTTAGCGGCTTTGGTGCTGTCCTTCACAACTGCTTGTGCATCATCCTGAGCCACTGGACCAAATACACCTGAATCCAAAGTGTTATTTCCCTCTGTCTGTAACATCTGCGCTTCAACCTCAGGTGGCGGAGCATCTATCGATGCTGATTCCGAACCGAACAAGCCGCAACCGGACAGTGCCAGTGGAACTGCGAGTAGGCAGACTGCGGAAATCCCGCGGATTTGTTGCATTGTTTTCATCATTTATTACCCCTTTCAAGGTTAGATAGCATTTGTACTGCTATGTATACGAGACCTTTGTCCAAAAAATAACAACTGCTTATCCTAAATTGTTGGAAAAGCCTGTGCGCTTTATTTTCAGGTTAGGTTGGATCTAGATTTTAATTCACATAGACTCCGTTTTCTGGACAAATACTTTTTCTAAACGTACAATCTGAGATAACACCAGCGCTTAACATCATGCTAACGAACGTTGTAATGCAAAGACTTAACTTACGAGGTGACTAATCATGGCTGATGAACCAATCGCAAAAATACCTTACAGTCTGAACAGCAAGGCAGTCGCAGATGCGACCAAAATGTGGTTGAATAAGCGTGGAGTGAACCTGCAGGAAATCGCAGAGCTCGTTATGTTTCTGCAAAAAAAATATTATCCAAACTTAACGATGGAAGAATGTGTCCATAACGTTGAGATGGTACTCAGCAAACGAGAAGTGCAAAATGCGGTACTTACGGGCATTCAATTGGACATGCTCGCGGAGGAGGGGAAGTTGTTTCCGCCGCTTCAGGATATGATCGAAAATGATGAGGGATTATACGGAGTGGATGAGATTCTGGCTTTCTCTATCGTAAATGTATATGGCAGCATTGGCTTCACCAACTATGGTTATGTGGACAAGCTTAAGCCAGGCGTTCTTGAACGGTTGAACGACAAAAACACCGGGCAGATCCACACCTTCCTCGACGATATCGTCGGCGCGGTAGCCGCTGCAGCTAGTAGCCGAATCGCACACCGTAAGCAAGCGGAGCGTGAGATAGACCTCGAACTTCCGCATTCGCCTGAGGATCGCGAAGAAGCTGCAAGGAAACTTGCAGAACATGAAAAACAACCGGAGTAACCGGTGTTTTGGGTACACTCTGAGAATTAATAAGCGATTGTTTCGTAACCCTTGCGGGTTATGAGACAATCGCTTTTTTTAAGGTTGGGTTGGGACAGTTTTAGGGAAAAACTCCCTAAAAAATACCGAAAATCGTTCAAAACCTAAGTTATTAGGGAATTCTTCCCTAATAACTCTACGAAAACCTTAATTTATAGCTACATTCGTAGATTATTAGGGAGAAATTCCCCAATTAGTCAATACCAACACTTAGCTACTCGGCAAGATGTGTTTCTACCCACGAATAGCGGCATCTGAGTCCGAATAACCTGTGTAACGCATGAGTAAAGTAATCAAATCTGAATCCAAATGCTCAGCGTAACGCATGAGTAAAGTAATCAAATGGTAGTTGGTAATGCGTTCGGACTCAGGTGACACTATACTCACATATCCCCATTGATTTGGACACTTTCGGACTCCAGAGTCGCTATTCACTCAAAAATGACCAATAACTACCCATTACTCTAGCAATAACGCCTCTCCGGTCCGATACTCACCTCAAAAGTCCCAAAACCCACGAATAGCGGCGTCTGAGTCCGAATAACCTGTGTAACGCATGAGTAAAGTAATCAAATCTGAGTCCGAATGATCAGCATGACGCATGAGAAAAGTAATCAAATGTTAGTTGGGTAATGCGATCGGACTCAGGTGACACTATTTCCATAAAACACCCTTGATTTAGTGACTTTCGGACTCCAGAGTCACTATTCACTCAAAAATGACCAATAACAACCCATTACTCTAGCAATAACGCCTCTCCGGTCCGATACTCACCTCAAAAGTCCCAAAATCCACGAATAGCGGCATCTGAGTCCGAATGATCTGTGTGCATGAGTAAGTAATCAAATCTGAGCAAGAATGATCAGCGTGACGCATGAGTAAAGTAATCAAATGTTAGTCCGAATGATCTGTGTAACGCATCAGTAAGTAATCAAATCTGAGCCCGAATGATCAGCGTGACACATAATCAAAGTAATCAAATGTTAGTCCAAATGATCAGCGTGACGCATGAGTATGTAATCAAAGGTTTAGTTGGGTATTCGATCGGACTAAGGAGCTCAATATTCATATAAATAGCACCGAAATATACTCTCTACTTAGTCACTAAAACCAAAACCAAAAAAAGAGCAGTCCCAATAACACAAGACTGCTCTGTACCTCTACTCGATCATAACATTCATATCTCAATTCATTTCATCATTCATCATTCATCATTCATCATTCATCATTCATCATTCATTTCATCATTCATTTCATCACTCTTCGATCGTGATAGAAACTCTAACTAACATGGTCACCAGCACTTTCAGATGCTGCAAACAAGATAGCACCGTCCGCCTCTATCATCACTGCTCGCTCCCGGCGCATCAGCTCCGCCAGATGCGCCAGTGTCTCACTCATCGCAAAGCGCATCTGGTGAACGGTGGTTACCCGGCTGCGAAACAGAATTTCGCAGACGGCGAAGCCGCTCAGCGGACCGTTTGCGAGCAAGGCTGCCGCGGCATCCAGCCGCTCCTCATGATGAGCGAGCAGGCTGCTGACCCGGTGCGCGAAGCCCGTGAACGGTTCCCGATGACCCGGGAACGCCATGCTGACCGGGTAGCTCCCCATCTCCCGCAGCCCCTGAAGAAACGTCTGCAGCGGCTGTGGATCGCTGCCTGGAAGCAGGCTGACATTGGGCGAAATCTGCGGCAGCACAGCATCGCCGCAGATCATTTGCCCGCTGCCCGCATGATAGAAACTCACATGTCCCGGTGCATGTCCGCCAGTTACAATCAATTGCCATTCACGGCCACCCATCCCGAAAGGCTGTACCTCATTCAGATAAGTTACAACCGGCTGTGGCTCTACTTGAGCGTCAAAGCTCTCCAAATGCGCTTTAATTCCACTCGACCATTCCTCCGACATTCCGTGTCTGATGAAATATAACGGCAAAACTTCATTGATATCCGTGTTACCGCCCCACATCAACATCGCTTCGGCATGAGCACGTTCAGTCATCCATACTTTACATCCGGTCTGCGACTGCAACCATCCCGCCAATCCATAATGATCGGGATGATGATGCGTTACGACGATATCCCGCACGTCCTTCCACGACAATCCCAGCTCCTGCAGGATCGCATGCCAGCATTTTTCTGTCTCCGGGCTACGCGGACCCGGATCGATAATAGTAATTCTGCCATCCTCATCAGGCAGAATATAGCTGTTCACTTGACGAAGCGGCGAGTCCATGGGCACCGAGACCTGAAGAATGTTCTTGTCCCATGAAGTGATATCCGCCTTAGACATGGTGCGATCACCGCCTTTGAATCTTTTTCCTGATACCATTACGATCGAATTCCACTAAAAATCATCCGCGTGGAGCTTTCTGCATTATAAACCTCATCTTCATAGCTGCCATGCACAGCTTCGAGCTGTAAACCCGCTTCCTCGATCATTCCGCTGAATTTCTCCAATGAATACAGCTTCACACGTTCATGATATTGACGAGATGTAGAATCATTTTTAGAGGTTAAAATGATGTCCTTCTTCACATACCCATCCTCGATCCGCCGCGACTCATCAATCAGATTCTTTCCATCCTCGCGGGTAGAATGCGGCACCAGATGACGAATCACATACGCAGGGTTCAGATAATCAATAACAAACTTGCCACCCGGCTTCAACATCCGATAGATTTCACGCAAAACCTTTACCTGCTCCTCATCCTCTTCAAAATAACCAAAGGAAGTGAACAGATTAACCACAGCATCGAAACCTCCTATTAACGGTAGGTCCCGCATGTCAGAACGCAGCCAAGTTACCTGCTCCGCTCCTTTTTGAGATCTTGCCTCACGCAGCAATACCTCTGATAAATCTACTCCAGTTACCTCGTACCCTGCTTCCGCAAGCGCCAGTGAATGACGTCCCATCCCACAACATAAATCCAGCACTTTGGAGCCTGGCGGTAGTCCCAGCCACGAGATCATTCGTTCAACTTCTTTACGAGCTCCACCAAAGTCTCGATGTTTGTATACGACCAGATAATCCTCTCCGAAGCTCTTTTCATACCATTCAGTCATGTTGTCTCTCCTCCCACAGGCGTCTTCCTGTAACTCCACTCTATGTATGTTAATGTATCGCCATTGTACAGTCTTTTACTCACAAACTCAAAGAAGAGTTGTCACAGTGGAGCGCTCAGCCCCTTCATGACAACTCATTCCTGTAGCTTCCCTTACACAAGCTGCTGCAAATATACTCGCGCTTCATAAGGACGAAGTTTAAGCGGTTGGATCTGCTCATCTTTTTCCACGGAATAATTAGAAATTAACAGCTCAATATTGTCTGGTTGGAACTCCGCTGGCCATTCGAATACAGGCTCTCCATCATAAAAATTCAGAATAACCAGCAGCCGCTGATCTTCTAATGTCCGAGTATACGCATATATCTCTGTATGCTCTGCGAGCAGCAGCTCGTAGGCTCCATAAACGATGACTTTGTGTTTTTTTCTCAGGGCGATCAGCTGTTTATAGTAGTTGTAGATGGAATCGGGATCTTTAATCGCATTGCCAGCGTTGATCTCCATATAGTTGGAATTTACTTCAATCCAAGGAGTCCCCGTCGTAAAACCACCTGCGTGACCATCGTCCCACTGCATCGGGGTGCGGGCATTATCCCGGCTTTTATGATGAATGGCAGACATAATCTGCTCTTCTGGAACGCCGTTTTTTCGCTTTTCTTCATAATAATTAAGCGTCTCTACATCCCGGTACTCATCAATGGATTCGAAACAGACATTCGTCATTCCAATTTCTTCGCCTTGATAAATATAAGGTGTGCCTTCCAGCATGTGAATGAAGGTCGCTAGCATTTTAGCCGAAGGAATCCGGTAAAAAAGGTCGTTCCCAAACCGGGACACTGCGCGCGGCTGGTCATGGTTGCAGAGATAATTCGCATTCCAGCCTTTGTCATGCAGAACCGTCTGCCAATTACTCATAATCTTTTTCAGCTCCAGTAAACTCCATGGGACGACATCCCATTTTCCACTACCTGCCGAAGCGGCATCCAGAAACATATGCTCAAATTGAAAAGTCATATTCAGCTCTCTACGCCCGTCCCCTACATAATCTAGCGCCTGCTCCGGTCCAAGTCCTGAGGTCTCTCCTACCGTCATAATATCGTAGAAATAAAGCACTTTATCATATAAATTCTGTAGCAGGGTATGCACATCTGCCAGATTGGAGAACATTCCATAAGCCCTTACGGTAGGTGTTCCACCTGGATTATCCGCATCCGGGTACCCTTTCGTCTTCACGATATGTGCAATGGCATCAAAGCGGAATCCGTCCACACCCTTCTTCAGCCACCATTCCACCATCTCATGCAGCTTATCAATGACCACCGGATTCTCCCAGTTCAGATCAGGCTGATATTTGGAATAGAGGTGAAGGTAATATTCATCGGTCCGTGGATCATGCTCCCACACCGAGCCACTGAAATAAGACTCCCAGTTATTCGGGGGACCTCCATTTTTTCCTTTTCGCCAAATATAGTAGTCCCGTTTCGGATTGTCCTTCGACGATCTGGATTCAACAAACCATGGGTGCTCATGTGACGTATGGTTCAGAACCAAATCCATCATCAGCTTCATCCCACGTGCGTGCATCTCCCTCAGCAAATGGTCAAAATCATCCATCGTGCCAAATTCCTTCATAATGTCACAGTAATCACTGATATCATAACCGTTATCATGGTTTGGTGATTTATAAATAGGGCAGACCCAAATCACGTCTACACCTAAATCCTGCAGATAATCCAGTCTGGATATGATTCCTTGCAAGTCTCCAATCCCATCTCCGTTACTATCCATGAAGCTAATCGGATAAATTTGGTACACGACACTCTCTTTCCACCATTTCGGGTTCATTTCTCGGTTACCTCCTATTTAGCTATATGTAGAGTTTAACCACACAAAGCCTAGTAGATAACAATTTACTCCTACTTCCCTAGTCCCTTTTGATATTGTGAGGGCGTAAGTCCGGTCCATTTCTTAAAAGTAGCACTGAAGTGGCGTTCTTCCCCATAGCCCACTAACTTTGCAACGGCGTACATTTTTAAGTTTTGGCGGAGCAGCTTTTTTGCCTCTTCTACCCGGTATTGATGCAAGTAATCGAGAAAATTCACACCCAGCTCCTGGCGGAACAGTGAACTTAAATAAGTATTAGATACATAAGCTTCCTTCGCAACATACTCCAGAGACAGATTGGTATTATATTTGTTACGGATGATCTCAAGCGCTGTAACTACTGTTCGATGCAGAGGGCGATGTTTAGAAAAAGCCTCCACCACATTCTGCATGATCTTATTCAGGATCGTAGATAATTCTTCCAGCGTCTCGATCTGTGGTGCCTGCTCCATCCAATTGACCAAATGCTGCTTCCATTCAAATCCAGCTACTTGTTTTTCCTGCGCAAGCCTCTTAAGGCGAACGACAAAAGCTGTTGCCCGAATATTCACCTCCTGCTTGAGGCATCCGGGGTTTCCGCGAAAACGTTCCAGCCATTGCTCCAGCAGATCGAGGGCAAGCTCATTACTTCCTGCACCGACTGCCACAAGCATCTCATCCTCCAGCACATTTAATTCAGGATCATCTAAAATCCCGATCTCCTGTGCGCCACCCCCAATAACTCCTGAACCTTCTGTAAAAAAATAAACGCCGCCTTTCCCGTTCAGAAAGCGGGATTCCATGGCCTGAAGCGCTTCTTTATAAGACAGATGAGCTTCCGAAATATCCGCACGACAGGAGCCTACAGCAATACTGATTGACAGCTTGAGGTATTTCTCCAGATTGCTTTGCAGCATCCCAATCTGCTCTTTTAAATAGATGGGGGTTCGGTAAGACTTGCGGGAATCCGTTCCAGCTAAACCACTGCCGATCCAGAGCAGGAGATTGCCATCATGGAAGGTCTCGATTTTTCCTTTATAGATAGGAGACAAGGTCTCACTAATAATATTTAGGGCCGCGTAACGTAAAAGTACAAAATCCTGTCCAGACCCACCGGCAGAGGGAGGATCAAAATCAAAGCTGACCAGCCCAATCTGCGGACCTTCGTGACTAATAGCCATAGCTAACTCACCGATCAGCTCCTGCCGCCGCTCCAGCGGAACCGGAGGATGATGAATCCATTGGGACAGCACTTGGCTTTTGACAAGCGGTGCATTTTTATGCCAGGAACGATCTCTTTTTAGCTGCTCATTCTCCTGACAACGCTGCCTTTCAATTAGCTCCTTAGCCTTGAGTACCGTCTTCAGAATTTCCTCCGGCCGGCACGGCTTCAGCACATAATCGACAACCCCCAGCGCAATCGCTTGTTTCGCATAAGAGAACTCATTATAGCCAGATAAAATAATCGAGCGAAAGTCGTAACCGCGACGCCGTCCAGCTTCGATTAGCTCCAGACCATTCATCTGCGGCATGCGGATATCCGTTAACAATAAATCCGGCTGTTCAGACTCCATCAGAGCCAGCGCTTCACTTCCGTTCCCCGCTTCGCCCATTACCTCAATCTGATGCGAATTCCAGTCAATCATATTGACGATACCCTCACGGATGGTGTCTTCGTCTTCAGCAATCAGCAGCTTCAGCTTCATCATTTAGGGACCCTCCACAGTGATATGAATGATAATACGTGTGCCTGCTCCTTCTACACTCTCTACTTGCAATGAGGCTCCGGCAAAAAACAAAGCTAAACGTTCCTGTACATTCGAGAGTGCAAACCCCGAACGTCCAGCATTCTCCTCTTCCTCCGAGATAGAGCTTCCTCTCGCTAAACGCTGATGTAGCTCCTGAAGTCTTTCCGGCGTGATTCCCACCCCGTTATCTTGAACTTCGAGCACAATAGTCCTATCTTTGCGGAAGGCGCGAATCGAGATTAGTCCGCTTCCAGCCAGTGGCTCGATCCCATGAATCACTGCATTTTCCGCCAGTGGCTGGAGCAGCAGCTTAGGAACTGTAAAATCCTTGATACTCTCATCCAAGGTAATTTCGAACTCAAAACGTTCTCTAAACCGATTTTTTTGCAGGAACAAATAATTCTTTACAAGCTCTACTTCCTGTTCCAATGTAAACGTATCCCGCCCATCATTTAAGCTCAGCCGGAATACTTGAGAAAGCGAATAGACCATATCCGCTATTTCTTTGTCGCCCTTCTTCTCAGCTTCCCAACAAATCGTATTCAGCGTGTTATATAAAAAGTGCGGCCTGATCTGTGCCTGAAGCGTTTTCAATTCTGCTTCCTGCTGCTTCAGTTTGGAGGCATATACATCATTGATGAGCGATTTGATCCGCTGAACCATTAGATTATAACCATGGCCCAAGAGACCAATCTCATCATTTCCTTCAAAAAATACGCGCTGCGTGAAATCCCCTGTCTGGAATCTGCGCATGGAGCGGGAAAGCTTTTTCAGCGGTTTCGTTATTGAGGCGGCGGCGAGCCAGGTAACCATTAAGCTAACTGCTAAGCACAGAAAAGCGATCGTCACCGTGACCTGTGAAATCTGCCCCAGCTCTTTGACAAGCTGCCGTTTGGAATGCACCACCACTACATACCAACCCGTCGTTTCTGACTGCAGATGCGAGACAATCCACTGTTTGTGATCCGCTGTAGACTCCAGTCTCTGCTCTAGGTTCAACTTAGGATCGCTGTCCGCAAAATACGGAAGATCAAGATCTCTTTTGCCGATCCAGCTCCGGTTAGAAGCCGTAATGATGAGCCCGTCTCGATCAACCACAAACATATCTACATCATCTTCAGAGTTGTCTAGATATTGGCTTCCAATCTTACCAGCATCGACCCCGATCACCGCTAGCCCTGCCGGTTTTAAAGTATATACATTCTTGATAATTCTGGAAAGTACAATCTTATGATAATGATCACCAACAAATATGCCATCCGTGGGTCTGGACAATCCAAAGGTTGGACTGCCTGCGGCTTCAACGGCTTCCTTGTAGTACGAGGTTTGGACAAAGTTAGAGAACTTCATGCCAGTCGTCAATCCGGCTTGGTTCGCAGCAAAAGGCTCCGCCCCGTTATTCTGGTCTTCCAAAGAGTATAGAATCAGGGATTGAATCGAATTGCCAGCGACCATCAGGTTGGTGACCGTTTTAAATACGGAATTACGTTCTTTTTGTGCTTCTGACGACACTAAGAGCCGCTGCACACTTTCATCCAGAAAGAGTGTATTGGAAAAAGAAATCATTCCCCTCACCATCTCATCAATCTGCTCTGCTGTTTTCCGGGTCAGGTGATCCTGTGACTGTTTCATTTTCTCCACCACCTGCTGCGAAGAGATCTGATAGGAGTTCCACCCCATAGCAAATATAGTCACGAGAAGCAGCGGCACAAACCATAATAACAGCTTAAACTGGAGCGGAAGATGGCGATAACGGCTTAATAAGCGGATGTTTCGATTCATGAGAACCACCTTCATGTATAATCAATAAATGTGTAAACCAAGTATAACTGAAATCATTAAACCCTGAACCAGCTTTTTACAATCACTGAAAAATGCCTACATAGTTCTTAAATATGGACCATGTTTCTATCGGTCATAAACTCTTAAGATGGGGATGCAAGAAGAAACGACATTGTCGTCCTCGTTTGATGACAGCCGTTCTCGTGGAAATATATCTCATAAAAAAGGTGGGTTTTTGATGAAAGGTAAAGGAATAAAGCTAGCACTTATGAGTCTAATGCTACCAGCTCTGCTGGCAGGCTGCGGTGGCGGAAATAATAATGCGAAAGCTACCAATGCACCTACAAATGACAAGGCCGAAGCCACTGCCGAAGCAACAGCTAGTGCAGGGGAAAACACACCCGCCGAAAAAATCACACTGAAGTTCTTCACCGCGCTCGCGGATCGGGCCAATGGTTCAGGTAAAGTAGAGCAAGACATTATCGATGCTTACATGAAAGAGAACCCTAACGTCAAGATTGAAGTGGAAGCGCTTCAAGATGAGCCTTACAAATCAAAAATCAAAGTGTATGCCTCCAGCAATCAGCTTCCCGATATCATTCAAGCCTGGGGTCAGCCCTCCTTCCTGAGTCCGCTGCTGGATAACGATCTGCTGCTTGAACTGAACAGTGCTGACTTCGAAGGTAATCAGTTTGTGTCCGGATCCATGGACGGCTTCAGTAAAGACGGTAAGCTTTACGGCTTGCCGCGTGGTGCCGACTACATGGTGATGTACTATAACAAAAAAATATTTGCTGACAACGGCATCGAGGTTCCAAAAACAACAGATGATTTGCTTGCCGCCGTCAAAACACTTCGTGCCAAGAAAATTAACCCGATCGCTATGAATGGTATGGACGCTTGGACACTGCCTATCTGGTATGAATTTGTAGCCCAACGTCAGACTGGCGATTTCAATACAATGGATGAAGCTGTTGCACGTAAAATATCCTTTACAGATCCTAGTCTGGTTGCAGCTGCAACTGAAATGCAGCAATTCGCCGATGCTAAAGGTTTTGCCGATGGCTGGCTGACTGCCGATTATGGTGCTGCACGCAACTTGTTCGGACAAGGGCAAGCTGCCATGTTCTTTATGGGCGCTTGGGAGTCGGGTCTGGCAACAGACGAGAACTTCTCTGAAGAATTCCGCAATAACGTAGGTGCTTTTGCTTTCCCAGCTTCAGCTAAAGGTAAAGCAACCGATGATGCCGCTTGGTATGGTGGTGGATATGCAGTCAGCAAAAATTCCAAACATGCTGAAGCCGCTGTTGATTTCTTGAAATATTTCTTCGCTCCAGAGCATTGGTCTAAAATGCTATGGCAAGCTGGCGCGGGTACACCTGCGCAGCAATTCGATCAATTCCTAACGGGTAACGAAACCCAGCTGCAAAAAGAATTGATTGAAGTGTTCAGCTCCATGACCTCTTCCAGCGGTACTCCACTGCAGGATGTGGGTGACGATGAGTTCAAGCAAAAGGTAATGGAGGCGCATCAAAGCCTGCTTTCTGATGCGATTACCCCTGAAGAATTCGCCAAAGCACTGGATGCTGCATCCGATAAATTCGCTGGTAAATAAACCAGAGAACTACAAAAAACATGAACCTTAGCGCTCCTGAAGTAACCTTATAGATGGCAGTGCGCAAACCCCGGCTTCCCCCAAAGGCCGGGGTTTTGTTTTCGAAAAAATGTATACACCGATCTGAAATTTACGGCATGTTCCGGTGCCTGGCTTCCCGTTACGATGGTAATAGATAGATTACTCTTTAAAAGGACGGAGATTTCCATGCACAGAGTGTTAAGCGACAAAAAAGCGATTTTCTTACTCATCGCACCTGGACTGTTCCTATTTGCTTTTATGATCTGCATCCCTATCTTCATGAGCGCTTATTACGGTTCTACGGATTGGGGCGGGATCGGCAAATACAATTTCATCGGCTTTGATAACTACCGCGAAATTCTATTTCATGACAAAGTGTTCTGGAGATCGCTGGTCAACGCCCTGCTCCTGACCGCCGCCACAGTATTTTTACAACATCCCTTTGCCATTCTCATGGGGATATTCCTAACCAACTCCGGCAAATACGAAAAAATATTCCGGACGATCTTTTTTATCCCCGCTGTAATTTCCGTCGTCGTTACAGCCAAGCTGTGGACCGGAATTTTCCATCCGAACTACGGACTGCTTAACAAGCTGCTAAGCGGAGTTGGATTGGACGCACTTACGCATGATTGGCTCGGTGATCCGAAGACAGCCATCTGGTGCATCATCATTGTTGTTATGTGGCAAGGCTTTGGGTATGCACTGCTGCTGTATTATTCAGGTCTGCAAGGCATTCCGGAAGATTTAAGCGAAGCCGCAAGAATCGATGGCGCCAACAACTTTACCCTCTACACGCGTATCATCATTCCGCTGCTTTCGCCGATGATGCGGGTTGCCATCATCATTGCCGTCACCACCTGTCTTAAGCAAATGGAAACCGTATTCTTAATGACCAACGGTGGCCCTGCAAATAGCACACAGTTCCTAGGGAACTATCTGTACAAAACCGCCTTCTCATCATCGCTATACGGCTATGGTAATGCCATTTCCATTCTGTTTATTGTGTTCTGCCTGATCCTAACCGTTATCCTCAACAAGATTTTAAAGAAAGATATCGGAGAATTTTAAAGAAACCCTGTAACCGGAGGAAATCCTATGAATAATTCCTTATCGCCTGCCGCTTCACCCCCTAAGCTAAACCTTCACAAACAAGAACGCAGAAAGCCTACAACGGGCAAAATCCTAATGATGGTGTTCCTATGTATCATCGCGTTGATTCAGTTATTTCCGCTTATTTGGTTGATCGATTATTCCCTGCTCAAGAGCGGTGAGTTCTTTGGAAGCTCATTTCTGAAATGGCCCTCTCCACCCCAGTGGGAGAACTATCGAAACGCTTTTACCTACGGGCGTGTGCCACGTTATTTCGCCAACAGTCTTATCATTACAGTGATAACTGTTATGCTCTCTGCGCTGGTGTCCCTGATGATGGGATATGCGTTTACCCGGATGAAATGGAAGCTAAGTGGCATTGTCCTCTCTCTAATCATGTTAGGCATGATCATCCCGATTCACGCTACATTGCTGCCAAACTTCATTCTGTTTAACAAGCTTGGGATGCTGAACAATATGTACACATTGATTTTGCCTTACTCAGCCATTGTCATCCCCATGAGTGTCCTGATTATGACCGGGTTCCTGGAGACCATCCCACGGGCCATTGAAGAGTCCGCCGTTATTGATGGCAGTGGCATTTACGGGTTAATCTTCCGTATCATCCTGCCCATCACCAAACCGGCGCTGGCAACCATCTGTGTGCTCAACTTCATCAGCACTTGGAATGAATTCATTATGGCGAATACCTTCCTCACCTCGGAAGATCTTAAGACGATTCCCTTCTCCATTATGAAATTCACTGGTGAGTATTCATCCAACTATGGTGCACAGTTCGCGGTTATGACGATCATCGCTATCCCCACCATCCTGATCTACCTGCTCTTCACAGAACAGATGACCAAGGGTATTACCGCTGGAGCGGTTAAGGGCTAACACAATAAACTTAATCCTAACAACATTAAAAGGCTGACAAGACAGGTTTCGTACCCGTCTTGTCAGCCTTTATTCATTCTTACTAATATCTCTTACGGTCGTTGCCAATCCTCCCTCAGCCATTCAACCAAGAGGAGCTCTGGCACATTCACTTTATTAACTTCGGCATAGTCTCTCACCCGTTCAAGCAAACGTCCCGCGGTTCCAGCACTAACCTCTAAACCATGTGCGTTCAGAACATGCATGATTCCACCACTTCCGGAATGTTTACCTAACACAATATGATGTGCTCTCCCCACCTCTGTGGGATCAAAGGTCTGGTAGGTGGCTGTTTCTTTCAACAAACCGTCAACATGTATCCCAGATTCATGTGTGAAGGCGAGTGATCCGACGATTGGTTTGGCATCGCCGACACTTCGGCCCGAGGCTGTGATCACCCTATCCGCCAGCCCTTTCAAACACTCCGGACGTACGCTGCTCTCTCCGCCATAAAGATAACGCCAAGCCATCACTACTTCTTCCATTGCTGCATTCCCGGTACGTTCACCAATCCCTGCTACCGTAGTGCTTGCCCAGACCGCACCCGCGGAAATACCGCTAAGTGTGTTTGCAGCCGCAAGACCAAAATCATTGTGGCAGTGTACCTCAAGCTCTACATCTGCAGGAACAGCACTAAGTAATGTGCTTACCCGCTCTGCCATTTGACCCGGATGATGAGCAGATACCGTATCTGCATAACGGAACCAACGAATGCCTTCTTTATATAATGTATTTACCAGTTCAACCAGGTACTCCATACTTGCCCTTGAAGAGTCCTCCATCCCCACCGACACAGTCATTCCTAGCCGTTGACCATATTCCGTCGCATGCAGTAATCTTGTCAGACCTTTGGCAGGTGTTAAACCTAGCTTACCTTGTAATTGAATTTCCGAGACAGGGATCGATACATGACTCCAGTTCACACCCGTCGCCCAAGCTTTGTCGATATCACTTTCCAAAGCCCGATTCCAAGTCATCATCTTCATAGGTAGACCTAAATCAGCGATAGCCGCAATATCTTCTTGCTCTTGCTTGCCCATGGCAGGAATTCCTACCTCTGCTTGCTCCACTCCGCATTCCGACAGCAACCTTGCGATTTCCAGCTTTTCTTCCCTCGTGAATGAAACTCCAGCCGCCTGTTCACCATCCCTAAGTGTCGTGTCACATAGCCTGAGACTTTTCACGGTTTATCTTCCTCTCCGCAGCAAGTGCAATTCGGATTACGGGTAATATGGACGCTGTAACAGGCGAAGTCGAGTGAATTGAAGCGATGCATTACGCCCGCATAAGTCGTCCCTACCCTTGTAACCCATTTTACGGCTTCCAACGCAGCCAGACAACCCGCAATTCCGGAGGTTGCTCCCAATACTGGAAAGCCAAACGGTTCCCATTCTGGATTCACATCCGGATAAAGACACTCTAAGCAAGGGGTTTCACCAGGTATAACCGTTGTTAGTGAAATCTCAAATCCATACATCGCCGCCTCTACCATTGGCGTGCCGGTTTCTACACATAGGCGGTTCAACGCATATCTTTCCGGAAAATCATACCGTGCATCAATCACTATATCGGCTTGTTCTACCCAAGGTTTTGCTATATTATATTCTATCTTCGAATTAAATCCTTCCATTTCAACATTTGGATTCAGACGTTTTAGCTGCTGAATGGCTGTGCTCATCCTTTCCATACCCAACTGATCACTGTCCATCAAAATCTGTCGATTTAAATCTGGAGGCACAATGTTTCCTTCATGCGCCAAGATCAGCTTGCCGATTCCGGCAGCAGCTAAATAAAGTGCGGCAGTGCCTCCAAGCCCTCCAATTCCAGCAATCATCACTGTAGCTTCTTTTAGCGCTTTCTGCCCGCCTTCTCCAAGCAGCTTCAATTGGCGAGCGTATCGTTCCAGTTCGGTGCCGCCTACAAGCTGCTCCATGTTGCTCCCTCCCTGTGGCTGAGCTGCATCATTGGAATCTAACCCTCCAGACCATCCGTTCCATAAAGAGCTGTCATTTCATTAAATTTATCCATAAAGGCTAACCCTTCTTCTACACAAGCAACGCCGTAGCGAATTACTTTCTCCTCAGAGGTAAAAGGAAACGGAAAACCTGCTCTCAAGCTTTTTAACACAAGAATAATCCGATCACTATATAAAAGAGCACGCCCAAATCCTTCCCCGTTTATTTCAGATGAACTCTGAACCAGAACCCCACTCTTCTCCTCGATCACGCCCGCCACCGCCTGAAACAAGAGAGGAACCTGCAAACGGACTTTTGGAGAAACCGCGCAGTTAAAATCAGATTTGTTCTTATCTTCAGCGGAAGCGAGAAACAATCGTTCGATCTTCTTCTGTGGTGAAAGAGAAGCCTGTCTTCCAAAAAAGTCTTCTGTATCAAGCAATTGACACAACCGCCGTATGAACATCTCTGCTATATCTTTATCCAGCTCTTTCTCCGTGGTTCGACTACGGTGTTTTAATGCTGATGCTTCCGGAGCAACCCGGCCCATTAATGCAGCACTCTCATTAGCTATGGGATCCATCTACACTCGCCCCTTCCGCTTCATTTTCAGCATGTAATACCTTGGCTAGCCACATTGGTGGTTTGCCCTGTAGCATTTCAACAATCCGCTTCACTTGCTCATCAATAGGACTGCCTGGTGGAACCTTTACCGGCATAATTTTACGACGTGTGACTCTTGCCGCTGCTGAGGCTCCAATCTGCATGATGAATATTAGCGTGCAATCCTCTACCACCTCCAGACGACTCTCTATTTTGCCTGCTTCATCCTGATTGAGAATCGTTGGCAGTTTACGAAGACCTATAAGCTCCCCGCCACTTTTGGTAACTTTATAAATTGCGAACATCGGACTCTGCCCAAAATGGGCATTCACTCTAATTCCATCCTCTGTAGCGAATGCTACTTTCACGATATTCCTCCTCCCTTCGCATTAACAGATTCGCCGCTTTATTCGTCCATTCCATCGCTCCCCGATACCCTACAGAAGTGGCCATATAAGCACCAAGCTCATTCCAAACGGGAAATCCAGCCGCCATAAATGCTGCATCTAACCGCGCCGCTCCATTTAACCCATGTGAGTTACCGATCCATAAATCTGCACCTTTACCCAAAAACTCAACATCATCCAGATCACCGACCCATACCTCTCGTTCCATCTCAACCACCAAAGGAGTTTCATAGGAAGTGACCAGGGCCTTTTGCTCCACCCCCAGCTCTTCGAGCCAAGAAGATACGGTGTACAAATGATCTGGCTCCAGCGCAACAAGTGCAGACATTCCCGCAAATTGAAAATGAGCATCCAGCATGCTATCCAATAAATTCTCTCGTTGCCAGCAATAACGAAGCTGTACCGGCTCCCCGCTAATTTGATGCAGAAATTGCAAAATATCATCCGTTGCTTTAAGCCCCATAGCACTCTCGAATACTTTGTAGGGAGTTCCCAGCGCATTATGCAGTCTTCTAGCTGGACGCTCCATACTTCCGCCGATGGCAAGGGTTAGACCCGAATGCAAGCTTTGCAGCATCGAATCTAGAGGCACCCCACCTCTTGTTAGCGGTGAAAATCCTGTCAGCAGATGCCCAGACAAAGAGGTCGATATATCAGGTACAGCGATTACCTCAAAACCGAAGGAGGATATCATTTCTTTCAGCTCCATCACATCACCCGGCGTCAGAAACGATCCCGGCAAGAGGGTAATCTGACGTGAATTCACACTCCTTGAACCCCGATGGCCTACCTGCTGAATCATCTCATCAAGCATCGCCTCCACGGTAGAACTGAACCCCGATTCCAATGAACCACGAAAGTCAGGTAAGGTGACGGAAAAAGCAAGCCCACCCCGCATGTTCCGCTCCCTTTTATAGGTCTTGAGCATGGATTGATAATCCACTCCAGCCACATCCGTCAGCTCAGTCCCAATAATGCCTATAATGTCTGGTCGGTGTTTACTGAGTATGGTATTTAGAGCTTCCTCTAAATTCCGATTCGCATCAAAGATTACATCCATCTCCTGCAAAGCAGAGGTCTGTACGGCTATAGGCTCGCGAAAATGCCGGGTAAGCAGCGCCTTCGGAAATGCGGAACAACCTTGCGCGCCATGCACAATAGGCAATGCCTTGTAGCAACCCTGAAATGCCAGTACGGAACCAAGGGATTGACCGATTTTGATTGGATTAACTGAAGTAGGTTTACTCCTTTTGTTAACGGTCATAGGAAGGTTCCTCCTTATCCCAGGGAGCGGCACTGGCAGCCAGCTTCCAGATTGGATTAGCAAGAGAATACGTCAGCTCCTTAGCCAGCCTTAGTAAACCTTCGTAACCAGCATAGGCCTTGTGTCTTTCTTGATTAATATCGATAAACGGAATTTGCTCTTTCATTGCCACATACATATTCCGTCCGCCAGCAATCATAATATCTGCCTTACGATCCCGGACGGTTTTGATAATTCGGCTTGCCCCGCCCTCCGGGATATATTCGGTGTCATCACCAACACGATCCGCTATACGCCGTATATCATCTTCCGTGCTTTTGTTCGTGCCTACACCTACCACCTGAACGCCTAACTCCTTCAGTGCGGAAATAATCGACCAGCTTTTTACTCCACCCGTATAGAGAACTGCTTTCTTTCCTTTAAGCAGCTTGCGGTAGGGCCGCAGCTCCTGAATCAGTCTGCTTTCCTCTAGTTCCGTCAACCGATCCACACGCCGCTCCATCTCACGGTCATTCAGCAAATAAGCCATTTGACGTAAGGAATAAGTTGTCTCCTTGGCCCCATAGAAGGAGCCTTCGAAATAAGGAATGTGGTATATTGCCTCCATTTCTTTTGCCAGACCTAACAATGCACGGCTGCACACAACCATATTCACTTTTGCATGATGTGCCCATGTAATTTCCTTATATCTTGCATCCCCTGTAATTCTGGACATTAGCGTAATTCCAACACTCTTCATTAATTTCTCGATATCCCACATTTCACCCGCGATATTGTACTCCCCAATCAAATTCACACCTAAAGGAATCTCAATCTCTGGTTCACCTGTGCCAATTACATATTGTAGCAGCGCTTCACCAGCCAGCCGATTTCCAAGATTCTTACTGCCTACGAATCCGGGGCTGTTCACGGGGATCACAGGAAGCCCCAATCTGCCTGCCGCTTCCTTGCATACCGCATCCAAATCCTCGCCAATCAATGCTGTCACACAGGTCGCATATACAAATATTGCCGGAGGCATAAAGCGCCCGGCAATATAGTCAATGCTATCTTTCAGTTTCTTTTCTCCGCCAAAAATAATATCGTTATCGTTGAGATCTGTAGTGAATCCGTATTGTGAAAGCGAAGGCCCGCTTGACAAAGCCCCTCTACTTTCCCAGCTATTCCCGGCACAAGCAGCCGGCCCATGGACAAGATGCGCAGCATCCATGATCGGCAGCAGCGTGATTTGGGCTCCGTCAAAGGAGCAGCCCCCAGCCGCTTCGCCCGGCTTGGGGCGTGGACATGGTTTCGATTTCGGAGTTAAGCTCCCGCAAGCTTGCGCGTCGGATACATCGTTTCTGATGGACTCCATCGTACCACCTCCCGTAACTGAATACTCCTTACGCTTAAAATGCTCAATTATTCAGTGTCACTACGATAAATATTGCACTTCCGGCCGCTCCCCAACGCTCGGCTCCGTATGAGGACGAGGGAATGAATCGGAAGTATACGATTCGGCTTAACGTTCTCCTACTAACGAACAAGATCGTGGTTGAAGCCAGATGAATCCTCATCCAACCCCTGCAGGATTGTATTTACTATAGTAGTTAACAAGTTCAAGGCACCTTGATAACCGATAATCGGATAACGATGCAGATGATGGCGGTCAAAGACAGGGAAGCCTACACGGATCAAAGGAACGTCGGCATCTTTGGCAGCAAATTTAAGATGAGAGCTTCCAATGGCAAGATCCACAGGATCATCAATCAGCAGAGAGCGCATATGCCACAAATCATTTCCGATATGAACCGTCGTTTCTGCCCCGTAGGGGCTGGCAGCAAGTAGAGCTTTCGCTTCTTCTTTAAATCCGTTTTCCCCATTGGAGCACACAATATGAATAGGCTCTATACCCACTTCCAGACAGAATTCAATCAGGCCGATCAGCAAATCCGGATCGCCAACTAAAGCCACTCGTTTGCCATGCAGATAAGGGTGGCTATCGAGCAAAGCATCCACTACCCGGCCACGTTCTTCCACAAGCTCAGGCGGAATGGGCAATCCCGTTAATTCACTGATAGACTCTATTAGCCGATCTGTGGCATGAATGCCCAGCGGAGTCGACATCGCAACGGTCTGTTGTTTCCATGTGCCGCTGATGTATTCCAATGTTTTTTTGACAGAATATTTCTGAAGTGAAAGAGTTCCCAACGCATTAGCTGCCTTCGGCACATCCGCCAGCTTCGTTCCCCCATAATAATAGGAATATTCTCCCGTAGCCGGGGAATCAAAATTTCCGCTGTGGTCACCAAGGAAGGTGTAGCCTGTATCAAACGCGGCAAGGATTTTTCGAATTTCCGCAAAATTCCCCGTATAAGGCTCAAACCCTAAAATGACATTCAGCTTCTCTCCAGTTCCCTCTCCACTGCCAGGGGTAGCTTCAATCCCAGAGCGGATGAACAAGGTACTGAGGATGGACTTTAACATGGAATCGTAACCTGTAATATGTGATCCGGAAAAGCTTGGCGTGTTGGCGTAGGGCACTGGAATTTCGTTCGAAATTGCATCCTTCTGGCGGGCATTGGATATAAAAGCCTGCAGATCATCCCCTATAACCTCAGCCATACATGTAGTGGATACAGCTATCATCTCTGGCTTATAGAGCGCCACACTATTTTCAAGACCATCAATAAGATTATTCATCCCTCCAAACACCGCACCATCTTCTGTCATAGAGGAAGAAACTGCGGGGGTCGGCTCCTTGAAATGACGGCTTAAATGACTACGAAAATACGCAGTGCAGCCTTGAGAGCCATGTATAAACGGCAGAGTTTTTTCGAATCCCAGCGCAGCCATCAAGGCTCCTAGGGGCTGGCATGCTTTATGAGGATTAACTACCAGTGAGGTGCGGGCAAAATTCTTATCCTTATATTCAGACGACTTCGAGTAGGCTAATGCTTCTGCTGTCTCTTGCTCACTGCAGGGTGCCTCGAATACTTTTTTCCCTTCACGTTGCTTCACATAGGGTTCAGTTTGAAATAATGTATTGTAATCTGGGATCTCCAGTTTGTCCTTCATACGCCCGCCTCCTTTTTAGGGAGTGATCCTGTTTTCCCTGAATTAATCAAGCTCCACACTGGGCTGTTAATGGTCATGTCCATGTCCTTAGCAAAAATCTTAAACCCATCATAGCCATGGTAAGGACCACTATAATCCCAAGAGTGCATTTGCCGGAAAGGAATACCCATCTTGTGATACACATATTTCTCCTTCACACCCGAGCCCATCAGATCAATATCAAGTCTTTGCGCAAGCTCTTCCAGCTCGTAAGCGGTTGGATCATCGTAGATAATAGTGCCTTCCGGAAGTTCAGGGAATGTCTTCTCGTAATCATCCTTGTGAGCGAACTCATAACCTGTGCCCACTACCTCCATCCCCAGATCCTCATAAGCCCCCAGTGTATGGCGGGCACGTAACCCGCCTACCAGCAGCATGACCTTTTTACCTTCCAGCCGGGGTTTAAATTTAGAGATTATCGCCTCCATTTGTGGCGTGTACTTAGCGATGACTTTCTCGCAGTTTTCCTGAATATATTCATCAAACCTTGCGGCGATGGCTCGAAGGCTTTCAGCGGTTTTGGTCGGCCCGAAAAAGTTGTATTCCAGCCAAGGAATCCCATATGCTTTCTCCATCGTCGTTACCATATAGTTCATGGAGCGATGACAGTGAATCAGATTGAGCTTCGCCTTATGCGCAATCGCCAATTCATTGATGGTTCCATCCCCAGACCACTGCGCAATAACACGCAGACCCATTTCCTCCAGTAAAATGCGTGAAGCCCAAGCGTCCCCACCGATGTTATAATCTCCGATAATATTAATATCGTAAGGACCACATTCCGCAAGCTCCTTCTTCCCCATCAGAAAATCACGGATCGCATCGTTAGCAATATGATGACCCAAGGATTGGCTAACCCCACGGAACCCTTCACAACGAACGGGAATGATCGGGATACCTAGCTCGATAGACATTTTTTTGGACACCGCTTCAATATCGTCTCCGATTAGCCCCACAGGACACTCTGATTGGATCGAAATTCCTTTAGCCAGTGGGAACATTTCTTTAATTTCACGGCAAATGACTTCAAGCTTCTTGTCACCGCCAAATACAATATCTGTCTCCTGAAAATCACTCGTCACCTGCATAGCCGTAAAATTATCAATGCCCAGTGTTCCGTTGGCATAATTCCGTCTTGTTCCCCAGCTATATTGCCCACAACCTACAGGACCATGGCTGATATGCACCATATCCTTGATCGGGCCCCAGACCACGCCCTTCGAACCGGCATAAGCACATCCTCTTTGGGTCATAACCCCCGGACGGGACTTCATATTCGATTTGATGGCGCATTTGCCACAGTTTATTAACTCTTCATTATTGATTCCAAAATGCTTCTGACGATCCTTCCGTGCCTTTTCCGGGTAAGCCTCAAGAATCTCTTCGAGCATCTTTTGGTTATCTTCGATATTAAGCCCCATTCTGAACCCTCCTCATCCCTTAGAGTGATCCGGTGAACAGCCGTCTCTCTACTCCTGTTCACCGGACGAACCTAATTATTGTCCAGATGCCTTCAGCTTTTTCAGCGCCGTCTCTTCATCCTCAATCACACCAAATTCCATGAGTAAATCCTCCAGCTCTTCCATAGAAATCGGGGTCGGGATTGTCATCATATTGTTATTCAGGATCTTTTCTGCCAAAATCTCATATTCTCTCGCTTGCTGATGATGAGGATTATATTGGGCTACGGTCATTCTTCGCAGCTCTGCATGCTGAACCACATTATTCCGCGGGACAAAATGGATCATTTGTGTATTCAAACGGCGTGCCAGCTCCATAATGAGCTCATCCTCACGGTCCGTATTACGACTGTTGCAGATCAGACCGCCCAATCTTACGCCACCGCTGTTGGCATACTTTAGAATTCCGCGCGCAATGTTATTGGCCGCATACATAGCCATCATTTCCCCGGAGCATACGATATAAATTTCCTGTGCTTTATTCTCACGGATCGGCATTGCAAATCCACCGCATACCACGTCACCAAGTACGTCATAGGATACAAAATCCAATCCTTCATAAGCCCCTTGCTGCTCCAAAAAATTAATAGCTGTAATAATCCCGCGGCCGGCACAACCCACACCCGGTTCAGGTCCACCACACTCCACATTAAGAATGTCGCCATATCCCAACTGAACTACATCCTCAAGCTCCAAATCCTCAACCGTTCCTCTTTCTGCTGCCAATTGGAGCACTGAATTCTGAGCTTTAGTGTTCAAAATCAGCCGTGTGGAGTCCGCTTTAGGATCACAGCCTACGATCATTGTTTTTTGACCAAATTTAGTGGCGAGCTGCGCCAAAGTGTTCTGCGAAGTTGTGGATTTACCGATACCGCCCTTACCGTAAAAAGCTATTTGTCTCATCATTCATCATCCCTTCGAAATCGATATATTTTCAAAATAAGAGCTGATCTTCACACTTTCGAGAATCGCATCCTGTATTTCACCTTTACGCACCAGAGGCAATACTCCGGCTTTATTTAAGCTGGCGCGAGGGACATCGCCAATACCAGAGCAGAGCAATATTTGACAGTCCTTTAATATAGAAATAATTTCTTGTAACGTGGCATTCTTATCCCCATTACAATCCGCTTTACCGTGGCAATAGGCCTGAATCTTTCTGATACCTAGCAGTTTCACGCTTATTCCATCCGTTTCATAAACCATGAACTCTGTCGCGTGGCCAAAATGTTGATTGACCTTATCCCCACCACGTGTAGCAACAGCGACTTTGGTGGTGTGCTGCCCTTGCTGGAAAGAGTTCTGCCTTAGCTCTTTGGCTTTGACACGCTGACGGATTTTGGCATCGAGTTCACGTTGAAAGAGCGCTCTAGCTTGCTCATTAATAACTGGATTTTCATCCATCTTTTCTAATATAAAATCCTGATTACGATCCTGACCTAGCAGCCCAATGGCATCAGCACGGCATTGTCGACAATGGCGCATGACCTTCATCCCTTCGCGCCCAAGCACTTCCTGCAGGTTGTGCAGTTCTTTAGGACGCGGCGCCTTGCGCCCATCCCGTTCATACTGACTTCCCGGTGCGATAATTAAAGGCGTCACATTATGCAGAGTTGCCCCGAGCGCTTTAACTGTTCGCGATACTTCAGGGAGATGATGATCATTGACCCCTGGAATCATAACGGAATTAACTTTAACAAGAACACCTTGCTGCGCCAGTAGCTCCAAACCTTGAAGCTGGCGGCTGATCAGCAGCTCCGCTGCTTCTTGTCCTTCGTACCGGATCCCTTCGTCAACAACCCATGGATAAATTTCACGGCCCACATTGGGATCAATGGCATTGATAGTGATCGTGACATGACGGATACCTAGCGCTAGTATGGCGTCTACATGCCTGTAAAGGGTCAATCCATTAGTACTCAGGCAAAGGGTAACATCAGGGACCTGCCGCTTGACTCGTTCGAACGTGTCAAAGGTTCGTTCTGGATTCGCCAGCGGATCACCCGGACCTGCAATCCCAACTACCGACAGTTGCATCAGCTGTGCGGCTACACCTTTCACTTTGCGTTCAGCTTGCTCTGGAGTTAGCACTTCACTAACTACACCAGGCCTGCTTTCATTCACACAATCGAATTTTCGGTTGCAGTAATTACATTGGATGTTACAGGCGGGAGCAACCGGGATGTGCATCCTAGCAAAAAAACGATGAGCTTCCTCACTGTAGCAGGGATGGCGGCTGAGCTCCTCCTCTGCTTCAATGGATAACCTCGATGACGCCTGCGGCATTTCCCCACCTCCTAAAAATTTTATGCAGCATGAACTACTAGTACTTCTTCGCAGTAAAACTCACTCTGATAGAACAACTGATGTGATTTTAGTTAACACATTTCTCGCTTGATTGCTTTGATTAGTTTCATCATATTTTCATCAACCTACATCGTCAATCGAGTTTTCCCTTTTTAAGTCCTGTTTTTCCTTATGTTTGCAGTTTCGTCATATTAAATGTTAGTTTATATAACCTATATCTATCATGTTTCCGTTTCCATTTTATTCAATCTCTGTTGATTCTCCGTCATCATGTCATGTTTCTGGCCATTTTAAGGATTCTTAAAAGATAGAATCCATTTATTTCTGCAACTTTTATTGACAATGACTTTCATCTCGTATATGATCTCTTTAGGCAAGAACACATTGAATAATCTTAAAAATTTAATATATCCCGTAAAGGGGAGTAGCTGTTAAATAAAGTCGTCAATACGAGAATATGAGGATATTCTCCGGCTTTATTGGCAATTCACATTGTTAGCGAGACCTTTACCAATCAGGTTAGACCTTTATTCCAAAGGCTAATCTGTTTGGTAAAGGTCTTTTTTATATAAATTTGGTTAAAATGGTAGGGTAGATATCTTTTGGTAGATATTTGCATTCAAAAAGGGAGGACAACAGTAATGGATTGGGGATTATTATTAGAGTACGGTTGGGTATTGCTTGTTCTGGTAGCACTAGAGGGACTACTCGCCGCAGATAACGCATTGGTATTGGCAATTATGGTTAAGCACCTTCCTGATGAGGAAAGAAAAAAAGCGCTGTTTTACGGATTAGCAGGAGCCTTCGTGTTCCGATTCGGTTCGCTATTTGTCATCTCCTATCTGGTCGATATCTGGCAAGTACAAGCCATCGGCGCGATTTATTTATTATTTATCGCGGGTAATCATATTTTCCGAAAACTGTTGTTTAAAAAGCCCGTCACAGATGAAGCTGCTGAAAGCGGCACTGACGGTGCGGTCAATAAAAAGAAATCCAGCTTTTGGTTTACTGTTCTGAAGGTAGAAGTTGCTGACATCGCCTTCGCGGTCGATTCCATCCTAGCCGCAGTTGCACTCGCGGTTGCTCTTCCTGCAAGTGGTCTTCCAAAAATCGGAGGCCTCGATGGTGGACAATTCCTCGTCATCTTTGCCGGTGGATTTATCGGTCTGGTCATTATGCGTTTCGCAGCTTCCTTCTTCGTTAAGCTGCTGCATTCCCGTCCAGGACTTGAAATTGCAGCCTTCTTTATCGTAGGTTGGGTGGGTGTTAAGCTGTCAGTCATTACATTGGCGCACCCTTCACTTGGTGTTCTGTCCGAAGATTTCGCTCATAGTACCTGGTGGAAAGCCACCTTCTACGTTGTGCTCGTACTCATCGCTGTAATCGGCTGGTTTATGAGTAGCCACAAGGTTGAAGAGAATGTTGGCGAGAATCCGGTTCGAGAAGTAGACAAACAACTCGGTAAGTAATCGTTAAAATACAGCCACAAACCATACCCCGAAAGATGCACCTTCTGAACAGGTGTCCGTCTTTCGGGGTATTGCTATTTATCCTCGTTTTTGCTCTCGATATTCCTGCGGCGTACAGCCAACGGTTTTTTTGAAGAATCGAAAAAAATAGTGCTGATCACTAAACCCGAGCTGGCCGGAGATCTCGTGCATTTTTAGAGCAGTTCCAAGCAGCAGCTCCTTACTCAGCTCCACTTTTTTCTCCAGAATATAATCAGAAATCCCCTTCCCTGTCGTTCTTTTATACCAGCGTGACAGATAGGACGGATTAAGTGAGACTTCCTGCGCAATCCGGGTTAAGGACAAATCATCAGCCAGATGGGATTTAATATATTGGTGGATCATGGACAGGATATTCGATTCATCATGTTTATAGGTAGCGCTTCTGTTCGAGATAATCCATTCAAAAAACGTGTGATAAAAAGAGATGACATCCGACCAGTGTGTATTGATATTAAAATATAACATGCGTGATAAATTCATACCGCTATGTGCTTTTTCCGTTAAACCTAACTCTTGTAAAGTCTGCAGCAGGGTGTTACTGATCCCAGACATTAATCTTAATCTCAAAAAAGGATCCTCCGGCCCACCTTCCCCCGAGAGCTCCACCCATTTGCGAAAAGATGTGCCCCAATCGAGATCACCTTCAAGCAGCCGTTGTTTTAAATAGTCGAGCAGTAGTTCCGCTGTTGCATTTCGATTATGCATAGAACCTGGACTTGGGCTCACTTCCTTGGTATTTATCCTCAGCAGCTTTTCCATCCCAAGTCCGGGGCTATCAAAAATAGCTAATCGTAAACGGTTCAAGGCATAGTTCAGCTCATGCCAATGCACTTCCTGATCACTGGCGATGATAGACACAGATAGTTGCAGACATTTGCCACAGGCTTGCTGAACGGATTCCATTGTTCCGTGGACGAAGCGGAGCGTTTTTAACCAGAGCTCTTCTTCCTTGATTGAGGATACACTTTCACTTTTAGGCTGAACAAAACAAGCTATCGTCCCCGGATCCAGATCCACAGCCTTAACTTCAACTTTGTCGCTGAGCAGCTCCTCCGCAATATTGGCTACCGCATAACGAATTAAACTCCGGTCTGAAGCCGTTTCATAATTTCGCCAAGCCTCCATCCGCAGAATAATAGGCAGGACGGATCCATCCGCTTTGAACGGGAGCTGAATGGCATCGAATTCAACCTGCAAGCTCTGCCGGTCTATCCGTTCGGTGCGTCTTAGAATATCGTGTAATAACTGCTGCTGTAACTGGGGCAGCGCGCGCGGGAGCTTGTCGCGAAGCCACTGGCTTTTATAGAAATAATCCTCTTCTGAAGATATTTTCTCCAAAGTCAGCTCCACAGCGGCACGAATTTTATCCATCCCCTCTGTCTTCAATAAATAGTCGACTACACAAGGATTTCGGATCGCCTGATGGGCAAAATCGAATTCATTATGTCCTGTCAGCAGAATTACTTTACAACGTGGCCAGCGGTCGACAATTTCCTGAATTAACGCCATCCCATCCATACCTGGCATACAGATGTCACTAAGCACAATATCTATTTTTACGGTATTAAGCCAGTCTATGGCATGATCCGCTGAATGAACCTTTATGATCTCCAAATCTTTAAAATCTGCCTTTACAAAAAATTCGTACAGCCCATCCAAAATATTAGGCTCATCATCAACTATCATCATTCGTTGCATCCTGCACGTCCCCTTTAAGCGGTAAATTGACTCTTACACAAAGTCCGCCCAAACTGCTTCTCTCTGCCTGCAAGCCATAAGGGGAACCAAATTTGATCCTCAATCTCTGATTTACATTTAATAAACCCGTGATCTCCCCCTGAATGGCATTCTGCTCGGAGAACTGGCGCTGCAAGAGATTTAACTTGTCCTCACTAAGTGAGTCACCGTTATCTTCTATTATAATAGTCAGCGTATGCTCAACTTTTTCATAACTCATTTTTAATAGGCCATTGCTGCTTTTTTGCTTAAGCCCATGCTCGAATACATTTTCAATTATGGGCTGCAGGAGAACCCGTGGGACTTTGATGTCCCGGCAATCCGCTGCAATCTCATCTACCTCAGCTCTAATTCTCGCGCCAAAACGAATCCGCTGTATAGCCAGATAAACCAAAGCATGCTCCTGCTCTTGCTGCAAAGTAACCTCCTGGGCGGAATCCCGGGTCATGTACCGAAAATATTGCCCTAAATAATCAGAGAACTCCTTGATCAGCTCTACATTTTCCACCTCAGCCATCTGTTTTATGCTAAATAGACTGTTATAGAGAAAATGAGGCGTGATCTGCGATTGTAAATGTTTAAGCTCCGCTTCCCCTGTCCGGATACGCTGCACGTAGTTCTCATCGATTAACGTATTCAGATGCTTAAGCATCTCATTGAAACGAGAATATAGATACCCAAACTCATCCCTGCGGGAGTGAGTAATAAAGATCCCCGTCTGCCCCTGCTCCGCTTTCTTAAACCCCCTGATAAGAATAGACATCGGGCGATGAATCATCCTGTATGTCCATAAAGAGAACAAGATAATGATCACTATCGAGACAACGAACAACAACCATAGCAACAATGAGTAGACATGAATCGGCTTCATGAGCACCGTATTGGGAATATTTGCGGTCAGCCTAAAGTTATTGCTGTGATCGTAGAGCGAATAGTAAAAAGAATTATCAAAACGATACCGCTGCACACTTACAGTCTCTTCACTATTTAGTGGTTTCTCTATGGGGAACAACCTGGGCTTCTGGTCAGAAGTTGATATCACATAATCGTTATTGCCGAAGGCTAACGTAATATCGCTCCCCCCTGATACCGCAAATTCTTTCAAACGCAACTCAAGCTCAGGTGAGGAAAGCTTCACTCCCAGCAAAAAATTAGGTGAAAGATTGCGATCCAGGTTATAAGGATTACTACGCAGTAAATATAAGTCGTCTTCGTATTTAGATAAAGCACCCTTCAGATTACCCATAGTGGCCAGCAGACTTTGCCATTCCTCGTTGGTGACATCCCTAACCCCCACCGCAGCGCTAACCCGCTTATTAATTTCCGGGACATAATACACAACATCACTAATATAAGGACTGGTTTCTTTGATTTGTTTTAGCTTGGTGTATATATTGTTCAGATTAGAATCCACTTCGTACCGGCTCATAATTGGAATACGGGTACTGAAGGTAGCCAGCGTTTCATCCTGAGAGTACTCCGTGACTAAGCCCGTTATCCGTTGCAGCTCAAATTCAAGATGGCTGTAGTAAAAATGAACCTTCGATTCGTTCGCCCTCTCCACTTCAGCTTGCATTTGGTTGGAGCTATAGTAGGTAATAGATATACTCAGCGCACAGAGTGGAAGCATGACCAATAGGAAAGCTCCGATCAGCTTGATCACAATGGAATCGGGGTTCCACCCGATGGAGAATGATTTCATTGGAATGTTCTCCCTCTTCTATCGAATAATAATAAAGAAGGAGCCATGTTCAGGCTCCTTCTTATTTTTAGGTCCAGTCCAGTTTAACCCTTTACACTACCCACGACTAGTCCATGCACAAAATATCTTTGCAGGAACGGATAAATCGCCAGGATCGGAATGATAGACAAGAAGATCTGGGAGGCTTGCGTTGTACGGTCTGAGATTTGGTTTAATAACGCAGCTTGTTCAAAAGTAATATTTTCGGTCTGGATCGATACCTGCTGAAGTATGGATTGTAAATAGGTGGCCAGCGGATAATGTTCCGGGCTTCTCATATAAATCATGCCATCGAACCATGCATTCCAGTGACCTACCAAAGCGAACAACGTAATGGTCGCAATACTTGGCATAGATACCGGCAGATACACACTCCACAACGTACGTAAGTGTCCTGCGCCATCCATCCATGCGGCTTCCTCCAATTCTTTTGGCAAACCTCTGAAGAAATTGAGCATGAGCAGAACATTAAAGATCGGCACCGCGCCCGGTATAACAAGCGACCAGATGCTATCCAGCAGCCCCATTTCTTTTACAATTAAATAGCCAGGAATCAGACCCCCGCTGAAGAGCATCGTGAACACAAAAATCCAGGCATACACGGTCCGTGAGCGGAAGGACTTTGCCTCTTTAGACAGCGGATAAGCTACTAGAATCGTAAACAACAAGTTAACGGATACCCCAAGCACTACCCGAAGCAGACTAGTTCCGAAGGAGTGAATGAACTGGTTGTTCTGAAGGATATATTTATAGGAAGAAAGAGTGAAATCCACAGGCCAGAAGGTTACGCTACCCGCGTTAACAGCTGCGCTGGAGCTAAAGGAGATCGCCAGAATGTTCACGATCGGAAAAAGACAAAGCACTGCGAGCAAAGTCAGAAATACATAATTGCAGCGGAGAAACCAACGATAAGCAGTTGAAGTATGGTGCATTTAGTCCACTCCTTTCTCTCTAAAAAATCCGATATTTAGCAAAACGATACGCCAGATAATAACCCAGCCCGATAAATACGAAGGAAACTACCGATTTTATCAATCCTAGTGCGGTCGATACAGAGTACTGAGCATCCTGTAGACCAATTCGGTAAATCATCGTGTCCAAAATATCGCCTGATTCATACACTAGCGGGTTGTAGAGGTTGAACACTTGGTCAAATCCCCCATTCAGGACGTTGCCAAGGCTGAGTGTAAGCATCAGGATCATAATCGGGCGAATGCCCGGAAGCGTAATATGCCAGGTCTGCTTCCATCTTCCGGCACCATCGATTACAGCAGCTTCATAAAGAGAGGAGTCAATGCTGGTTAAAGCCGCCAAATAAATAATCGTCCCGAATCCAAACTCCTTCCATTGATCTGTGATCACTAGTACGTATGGGAACCAGCTATTGTCCGCTAGAAATTGAATAGGCTGCATGCCTAGTGCTTTTAAAAGCATGTTGACAATCCCGCTGCTCGGAGACAGTACATCTACGATAATCCCGCCCAAGATAACCCATGAGAAAAAGTGCGGCATATAAATAATCGTCTGAATCGAACGTTTGAAGCCGTTTACACGAACCTCATTAAGCAATAGAGCCGCTATAACTGGCACGGTCAGGCCAGCAATAATTTTCATGACGGAGATAAATACAGTATTCCATACGACCTGACCAAAACCGGGAAGCTCAAACAAATAACGAAAGTTTTCGAGCCCTGTCCAGTTCATATTCTTAAACCCTGAGATCGGGGAAAAATTCTGGAAGGCAATTACAAGGCCAGCCATCGGAATATAACTAAAAATAATGATCACTATTAAGGCAGGTAAAATCATTAAATGGAGCGGAATATTACGTAGAAATTGCTTAGTATTAAAGTGCATATGCTTTCTCCTCCTTGTATCTCAATTATAGAGCAGCCCCAAATTGCCTTAATAGTGTAGCGTATTGACTTTAAGTATCTTTTGTTGACCTGGTTATCGAACCGAATAGCTGTTCAGCCAAAAAAAGAACTGCCCGTTTGTCATTATCATGACTAGGGGCAGTCCTCTTCTGCGTCGTTTTTACTAGTTTGCTTTTACGATATCATTTACTTCTTTCGTTATTTGATCTCCACCGAGCTTTTTCCAGTTGGCTACGAATTTGTCGAATTCATCGATAGGAAGACTTCCGTAAATGATTTTGACAAAGGTCTCTGCACGCAGTTTATCCAAGGTAGCCGCTTTGCTGTTCATCGTTTTAGTTGGGGCATAAATGAACTCATTCATCAACACCAAGTCATTGTCGCGGTAGTGTTTGATAACCGATTGTGAGCTAAGCGGCCCAAAGATCCGTTCCATATGCCATTTATCAAGATCTCCACCGCGGTAGCTTTGAATATCATCATAGAATAATTTAGCTTCAAGGCCCATGTTTGAGGTATCTCCCGATTCAAGGGCTTTTTCCACTTCATCCTGTGCCTTTACATTTTTGTTCGGTGGCAGGTTGGATACAACCGCATTTTGGAAGCCCAGACCTGTGTCCCCGTTCAAATATTTTGCCCGTTCCGTTTTAGCGGACTCCCCAAACATTTTCTCTGCTTGGAAGTTAAGCAGCTTGATCAATGCCTCCGGATGCTCGTAGCCCTTACGGACCGCGAATACGCCACCAATTGTAAGATGGTTTTGAGTTTTGGCAGGTTGGTCATCAATAGATTGTACCGGATAAGGCACCCAGTTAACATTTTGATCTTTTTTAATCATGTCCTTTACTTGGAAAGGGGCCCATTGCGGCAAAAATAACATACCGGACTTACCAGCATTTACATCCTCCATCGCTTTGGCAAAGTCTTTCACTCCAAACTCTGGATCAATGACTCCTTCTTTATACAATCTTTGCAGCTCCGCAAGTCCAGCCTTTACCTCCGGTTGAATCGTACCATTCACAACCTCGCCATCGGCGTTTTTGATCCAAGTTTCCAGGTAAGCATGGTACCCGAGTAGAAACGCATTGATTGGCAAGTCCTTGTTCAACGAAATGCCGTAAGTATCCTGTTTGCCATTTCCGTCTGGATCTTTAAATGTAAAGTCTTCTGCAATCTTAATAATATCCTGCATGGATGTTGGCTCTGCCAAATTCAGCTTGTCCATCCAGTCTTTTCGAATCCATATCATATCAGAGGAATCCAGCGAACCCGGGAAGCTTACCATCGCCATCAGTTTTCCATCTTTCGTAACCGGCTTAAGCCCTGCTCCGTCCTCTTCAGCGTAATATTCTTTGACAAGATCCGAAGCATATTTATCAAATACCCCGGTCAAATCCTCCAACATGCCAGCTTCATAAAGCTGCTCGAATTGCACCGTGGACACCTTTAACAAATCAGGTAAATCCCCGCTCGCCAAGGTAACATTCATTTTATCGTTATAGTTAGCATCAGCCACAATCCAGTCATAGGATACTTTAATCCCAAGCTCTTCCTCGTATCCTCTGGTCCAGATGTTATTGGAATGTGTATCGCCCTGCGCCAACGTCTCTTTGCCTGTTTCGTTCATCGTGGAGCGAAGTTTGATCGGCGGATCATATTTGGTTAAAGGGCCGCCTTCCATTTCCGTTTGCGCACTAGTGTTTCCCTCTGCGGAACTACTACTGTTTCCACTACTGTTTCCACTATTATTGCTGGAGCAACCACCGAAAACTAATGATAAAACAATGGCCGATGCCATTAAAGGCAAGCCTTTAATCTTTCTTTTCATCTATTGAACCTCCCTTATTTTCTATATCCTAATTGTAAGAAGAAAGCGTTAACACAGCGAGTGTGAACCGTTTACATTCGGTATCTTTTCTTTACCTATTCATGTTCGCCTAACAAAGCTCCGCTTTAGGGTCACTCTGATTATCATAATACTGTGAGTTTGTAAGTGTCTATGTATTGGTAATTAATTACACAAAAAAGAGGCTGATCCTTATGCTATCCCTTAAGAATCTTAGCCATCAAGATTACCTATATAGTGAGCCGGCGGTGCATAGTGTAGGAGGATTGGACTGAGGATTGCGCGGAGGAATGGACTGAGGATTGCGCGGAGGATTACGCGGAGGATTGTGCTGAGGATTACGCGGAGGATTACGCGGAGGATTGCGCTGAGGATTGCGCGGAGGATTACGCTAAGGATTACGCTGAGGATTGCGCTGAGGATAAATTAAGCGTTGAATTAAGCATTGAATTACGCGGCATTACGCGTTTAATTGTATTTAGTACACTTATAATGCATCAAATCACTCGGCCAAAGGATATAAGTGTATTCCGTACACTTATATTCTTGCTTTTCTCGCCAATAGGTGAATTCTCTAGTTTTTAGTTGCAGAGAATGCAATTAAAGATACACATTCACCTTTTGCATAAGAAATAGCTGTATAGAATGCAGTTATTTTGCGGATTCCAGCAAGAATCGGCGCACAAAAAATGCTGAGAGAATACTGGAAACTGCATCTGCCAGATAGAGATGCTTTAGTCAATCCGCCGCGCTGCAAACTAAAAAACCAGGCAGCGATTCTCCAATCGTCGGAGAATCGCTGCCTGGCTGTCTTATTAACACTTATTGACCTATGATCTGATCGGTCTTTCCTTGCAGCTCAACTAGCTTCATGATCACCGAAGCCGCCAGCGCTTTTGTTACATTCTGCTGCGGATTAAACTTGCCGTTGTCATCCTTTAAGAGTCCCAATTTCACAACAAGAGCCACGGCCCCCTTATTGTTTATAGCTGAGCTATCACTAAACTGACTTACAGTCACATCTTTATCAAGATAAGCTGTGAGTTTATTGTATTTCAAGAAATTAGCCAGATGAACAGCAAGCTGTTCCCGGGTTAACTTACTCTCTACTTGCAGGCTTTCATCCTTATTGATCCATTTACGATCTGCTGCAAAAATAACTGCATCATAATATGAATTCTCTGGCTTCACGCCTGCCACAGTTTTTCGTTCATTATTATTATAATAATTGGTGAAATTCGGACTAGAAGCTTTGGCAAGATAGGATAACCAATCACCGACAGTTATTTCTTGATCCGGGTTCACTTTGCCATCGGCATCCGGTGTAATCACATGGTGGTTTACCAATTCTGATAATTCCCGCTCTGCTGTATGACCTTTGATGTCCGTTGCAGATAGTTGAGCATCCTGCTGACCGAGATAATCAAACACCGCAACCCATTTTCCAGTAGCTGCATCCAAAACCTGATTTAATCCGTTAGATTCATCAAAGGTTGTATCATATACCAGCTTCACCTTCGGTGCGACATAGTTACTATAAGTATTGTATCCGCCAACCTGAGTATATTTCAGCTTAGTCTGATATTTAGGCTTATAACTTTCGAGCGCTTCTTTCTTGGAAATTGTTGCATCAGGCGATAATGTGATTCCATCGATACCGCTTATCCGATTCCCCATGTAAGAAGTCAGTCTGCCGTAAAGATCCAAACTTACCGTAATGGTGCTGTCACTCACAGGAATTCCTTGATGATATCTAATAAACTGGTATCCATATCCTGATCCGTCTGAAGTCAAACTCGAATTATCCCCGTATTCTACCAGCTTTAGCTTCTGGCTCGCCTGAGGATATAGACTATTAATTATACTAAGCGCTTTCACCTTCGCTTCAGCCTCACTAAGCTTCTTACCTCCAGCAGGTGCCGGCTCTTCCTTCTTCTTATCCTGAATAGCACCATAAGCTTGAACCTGGTACTGCAATACTTCACCGGTCTTTGCATCGATCTCGGCAGAGGATTGTTCTGGAAAGCCAGCACCAATGTAACGATCATTTCCATTACTGCCCCAGTATAGCTGCCAGATTTTCCGATCTGAATCCTGATAGTCATTTCTCAAGGTTTGCGAGATCAATTTACGATCTGCCGGGATATAAGCAACCTTCTCTACAAGCTGTGCTGCTTCTTTTGCAGAAAGCTCTGTACTAGAACTTCTTGCCTGAAAAACATCCTTGCTCTTCGCTACTTCTGAATACACGACTGAGGTGGATACGGATTCTTTTCCTTCATAATCTATCCGCTTACCCGTTAATGCATCGATAGGATATAGAGACTGATCTATTGGACGCCAGCCTAGGATCCAGTTGTTAGGTTTTCCGTTCTTATAAATAGGAATGTAAAATAGGCCCACATCAAACTGTTCCGCAAATTGCTTCTGTGCTTGCTCCAAGGTAATCTTGGGCTGTGCAGACGGGTACTCAAGCCCTTGAGAAGACTTAGAGAATTGCGTTACAGTTCCGTTACCATCCACAACTATGTTAATGCTGTCCGAACCAGAAGGAATACCATTTTTCAGAATACTGAAGTTATATCCATATTGAACAGGACCGAATAATGATTCCGAAAAATAACTATAACCAACATTCTCATTTAATTGCAGCTCACTGCTCTTAACCGATGAGGCTGCCTTAGCCACAAAAGTCTTAGCGATCTCCAATGCCTGAGTCTGCGATACTTTCGGTGGATAATAGGATTCGTTCTTCTCCTGGGAGAATGAGAGATAGGTGTTGATGATATCACCATTAATGGCGTCTACCTCACTGCTAAAACCATATCCTATATTCCCTTCTTGAACCTGCCACTGAATATGCCAGATCATTTGATTTGCTGGAGCTGGGTAGCTTTGGTTAGATCCCAGTTGAACATTGTTTACAGTTGCATCTTTTAGAGATGGGAATAGTTCTTTTAACTTTGCAATGGCTTGCTCCTGCGTGAATTTCACTTTTGCAGGATCAGCCTCAGATTTCGTAGTCGTAGCTGGAGCCGCTGATTGCGTACTAACCTGCGTTACGGAAGTGTTGCTGCTAACAGATATAGAATCGGCTGCGGCTAAGCCAGGGGGTAAGAGTAACGCGAGTGCAACGGAAGTGATTAATACCGTTTTAGCTGTTTGATGAACAAAAAGAGTACTATTGCTTTTCAAAAGAATTCATCCTCCTCTAACACGTGATTCATATTATTATACAGATATTTTCTTGTATTTTCCATAATTATTTAACGACAGGAAATTACGACATTTTTGTGATGTGAGCTATAATGGTAAACAGTTGCAGCTATAATTCATCTAGAAAGGGGGGCACCGACATTACTGACTGGAACCTTCAGCCGCTTATTGACGGTATTACTAACCTAGACATTCGCAGTTGTTTGATCATTCAACATGGAGAACCCATACTGGAGCATTACCGCGATCCACAAATCGCTGAAGAGCTTGGCAAAATCAACTCGTGCACCAAAAGCATACTCTCCGCCTTAGTTTGCATAGCCATAGATAAACAAATGATTCCACCTCCAGACACACCTATTTCTTTATTTTTTCCTTCATTAAAAGAAGATCGTGACCCACGTAAAAGAGAGATCACTATCGAACACTTATTAACGATGACCGGAGGCTTTAACTGGACAGAGTTTGGTGGGCAGAATTCTTTTCCGGCCATGACTAAAACCGCAGACTGGATAAAATTTGTGCTTGCACAGCCATTAGCTCATACACCAGGAACCGTGATGACTTATAACTCAGGCTCCTCTCAGCTCTTGTCCGCAATCCTGCGTGATTGTGCTGGACAGGCGGTTGCAGAATTTGCCGAAGACCAGCTGTTTCAACCACTTGGCATTCAAAGCTATCACTGGGAGAGCGATCCGCAAGGCATACATACCGGTGGGTTCGGACTTCATCTGAAGCCGGAGGATATGCTGAAATTCGGCTTACTTTATTTGCAAGAGGGACGCTGGAAGGATCAGCAAATCCTTTTTTCAGATACAATTCAGCAATCTACTCGCCCTTACGTTGAAGCCAATCATCCGCAAAAAGGATTCTACGGCTGGCATTGGTGGGTATCCCAATTCAATGCAGGTTCAGAGCAACAGCCGAACGAGATCCCTTATTATTTTGCACTCGGCTTTAAAGGGCAGCATATCATTGTAGTTCCTGCTTACGAGCTGGTTGCCGTTATCACCGCGGATAAGTACAAAAAAGGCTCTCCTGCAAATGTTTTCGGCCGATTTATTGTGCCAGCTCTTCTAGGGCAGTAAGAACCAGGAATCACATGCAGTTCTATGTGTGGATACCACACAATCCATAAAGCAGCCGCAGCCATAGACTGATAAAGTCTTGGGCTGTCGCTGTTAGTTTTGTACAAATGATCGCTATTAATTTTTCTTCAACTCGTTTGCTACAAGCTTAAATGACGCCAAATTTCTTTAATGCGTAGGCTATCCCGCCTTCACTTGCTTTTTTTGTAACAAAATCGGCTTTTTGTTTTAACTGTTCCGCACCGTTTCCCATCGCAATGCCCAATCCCACATACTCCAACATGTCGATATCATTCCCACCGTCACCAAACGCGATAGCCTCTGACTTGCAAATATTCAGATAATCCAGCACCTGTTTAATCGCCGTTGATTTAGAAACTTGTGTTTCTTCAAGCACATTCATAACGTATCCGTGAAAACGTTCGAACCATAATTCAGGAAATCTTGGGATGCTTCTATCAATTTCACTCACTAGAGTACCGTCCACATCAAAAAATACAATCTTATACATATTATGAAATAAGCCTCCCCGTTCGAACGTAACTAGATAGATTATATTTCATGGGATCTAAAACAAGAAGGAAGCCGATCACACGGATCAGCTTCCTTCTTGTTTTCTTATTCAGCTTCGGCACAACAAGCTTACGTCGTTAATTTTGCATATACCACAAAAAATAACATCATTTCACCAATGATCAGGTAATTAGGTATAAGGAACAACAAATCTACTACGAAAAAAACACCAAGTAAACCTAATAACAACGCCAAATGGAATATCCCTAACCGTTGCTGTATACGTCTATATTTATGGAAGACCAGTGAGGTAGAGCAGAAGTAGAGCAGGACCGATCCAAAAATAAAACACACCATAAATGTATAATTTAATTGATCTAAAAATAGCAGTTGGATCGAAGCTGCAATCATACTCAAGGATACATAAATAAATAAATGCCCGTAAATTATGGTTTGCCCGGCAGTCTCTATAGTCTTATCCACTTTCTTTTCAACATTATCAAAATATTGCCACCACATAGCTATAATTAATAGAAAAGTTAATAATGCAAATACAATAGATTGCCACGTCCAGTGACTAGACTGTAAAACCGCAAGGATACTGACCACTGATTCCCCAAGCAGAATAAGCGTAAACAACGAGAAGCGTTCCAATAAATGATGAGTATTGATCGGACTTTTCACCAAGTATTTCCGGCCTACTAATGGAAGCAGAATGTCTACAGTAATTCCCGCATACAAAACTACATAACGCATCCAAGAGTCAAAGAAAAGTGATAAAGAAGAGATCACTAATCCAATCCAAAATCTGCTTCCCAAATACCGGGCAGTGCCCTTTCTATCAGCCGCTTCATTCTTATTTATCGTAAGATATTGAATGGCTGTCATAGCTCTTAAACCAACATAACCTATTAAGAATGGCATATAATATTGATCAAAGTTAACCGATAGGCTCGCCGTCATTATTAATACAAAAAATAATTGTAGAATCAAGAATATCCGATGTGAAAAGATATCTTGCCCAAACCGATTCACAAAAAGCGATTGCCCTACCCAAGCCCACCAGATCGGAATAAATATTAAGATAAATTTGGATAAGTATTCAAGTGGAATTGTACCCGCCTCTACATGCAATAGGACATGGCTCGCTTTTGAAACTGCTGCTACAAAAAGCAGATCATAAAATAGCTCCAGCCAAGTAACTTTCTTCTCAGCAATGGATACTGTACTGTGCTCAAATCCCGATTTGCGTTTATTCATCGTCTGACTCCCTTGGTTTGGATGTGTATTTCTAATACAGTTTATCGAATACTTATCCATCTTAACCGAATTGATATACTAATTTGAAGACCCTTTACCTAAAAATAAAACCAGCAAGCCTCCACACAGAGAGCTTGCTGGTTTTTAGTAAATAAAGTTATTCCCCGGCAATACCGGAGCGTTCCACACTTTCTACAAAATGACGCTGTACGAACAAATACAGAATCAGAATTGGCAGAATGGTTAGAATACACGCCGCCATAACCTGATTCAGTCCAGTTGGGGCCATCCCAATAGAACCCGAAGTCATTTGCGACATCGTCTCCGCTGCCTGATTATTGGAACCATAAAACATCGCTAATCGCTGCGACAGATTATAGAAATCCGGTGTTGTTAAATACGTATTCGGTTCAAAGCTGTCATTCCAGTGCCATACCACAGAGAACAAGAATACGATCAGCATTGCCGGCTTGGCGATAGGAAACATGATTTTCCAGTACGTTCTGAATGCGCCTGCACCGTCGATACGTGCTGCTTCCTCCAACACTTTAGGCATTCCGCGATAGAACTGAATAAAGATCAGTACGAATAATGCCCCCTTCAACCCGTGCCCAAACATAGAAGGAACCACAAACGGCAAATGTGTATTAATCCACCCCAAGTCACTAAAGAACAAATACAGTGGCACAACAATCGTCTGCGGTGGAACTAGAAAAGTAAACAGCAGCAGAACGAAACATACTGCGTAGCCTGGAAAACGGTATCTGGCAAAACCATAACCGATTAAGGAACAGCTTAAGATTTGCAGAACCGCACTCCCGAAGGAAATAATCGCACTATTTGCGAACCCGGCCCAGAATTTAAGCGAATCCCATGCCAGAAAATAGTTGCCAAAACTTATCTTTTTCGGAAGCCATTGCACTGTGGCATCAGCTACGTCTGTTACTTGCATCATGGATTTGGATACCATGTATAACAAGGGATATAGGAATACGAACGTTAAGCTGAGAATAACCAAGTAATAAAAAGCGATATTCAGCACCTGAAGCGAACGTTTCACGACCCTGTCCAGCTTGCCGCTTGCTTTTAGACGAGTTGTCAGATGTTCCATGATCGTTGTCCGAACCTGCTTTACGGATTCCTTCAACATCTTCTACTTCCTCCCTTCGGTGGCACCGAGCGACTTGCTGAATAACAGGAAGACCAAACCCAGAACCAAGAAAATAAACACAAAATAAATCCAACCCATCGCTGAGCCATATCCAAAATCATTATTCTTAAAGACGACATTCAAAATATGACTCATGATTTGATTATCTGCCTTCGTGAATGAGCTGACGATACTAAACAACGTGTTTACAAGCATCATCGGCATAATCATCGGGAAGGTGATTTTCCAAAAGCTCTCCCACGCGGTTGCTCCATCACATTTGGCCGCTTCATACAGTGAAACAGAAATCGTCTGTAACCCCGCTAGAAAAATCAGAATTTGCACGCCAGAATCCCACATCACCAGCGTTAAAGATTCTGCATATTTCAGCAATGACTTCAAAATGTCTCCGGGGATAAAGTTATGGAGCTTATCATATAAATCCTGATTATAAAAAATTGGTAAATTTGCGGCACCCTGATCCATCAATTTGCCCAGAATCGCCCCTGAAGCAATGATGACCGGCAAAAAGAACACGCCACGAAAAAAGGTTTTTCCTACGAGTCCGCGATTTAGCAGAATCGCACAAAAGAGCGAAAAGATAAGAATTAACGGAACCTGAGTCACCGTCGACACCATCGTCGATTTCAGCAGAGGCAAGAAATTAACATCTGTAGTAAAAGCAGCGCGATAATGCTCCATCCCAACAAAAGTGGCCAGTAAACCGCCTTTGCTCACTTGGAGATCCTGAAAGGAATAATACAAGGAACGGCCCAGCGGAACAGCCATAAACACCAGAAATCCGACCAGCCACAGGCCGATGAAGGAATATCCTTCAACGAAATAACGCGCTCGCATCGATAGCTTTGATTTTTTCACTTCATCATCCTCCTGTTACCGCATAGCTGAATGCCTCGACGGTCTGACCAGACACGTCAACGGACTGCTCATTATAGTTGACTATAATGCTCACACCGTTTGCATAAGTCGTCCGAAAGACCTTACTTTGCAGCTGCTCATGATTCGTCATTTGCTGGTTGCTAATGCTGTCATAGACCTCTTTCAATGTGAGATAATTCTGCACAGAAGGTGCCAGCCAGTTCTCAAGACTAGAGCTGAACAGCCGGTCTGCCATGGTTCTCTGAAGATCGCTAGTCGGAGCATAGGTTAATTCATAACTTGGAAGGGCTCCATATTCCAGCGCCCGTAAGGTTTGGTTACGGGAATCATCGTACAGATTAACCGGGCTTGCTGTATAAGGCACTAAGCCGTGTAACACTAGTTGATAAAAAGGAATCGCCCGATCTGTATAGAAAAATTGACTGGAGTCGAGCGGCACCTGATCAATCCGGTTCACATGTCCTAATGTATAGGCAAAACCATAATCTACTGCCGTGTTAAGCTCACCCTTACGGAAGTTATCCAATGCATTAACATAAGTATCTTCTGTAAGCTGGCGGTCCGTATTGGATTTATTATCCTCATCGGAGTATAGCAAGCTTCCAAAGTGTTCAAACTGCACACCCTTCACACCCAGATCCTGAAACTTGCTTAACTCAGCATTACTGCGTTTTGCGATAACACTAGGTTTCATTAAATAAAAATAGTCATCCGTATTCCACCGGGTAGAGAGATAATAGACGTACTGCTTCAAGACTTCACGATTAATACCGCGCACAGCATCTCTGCTTGCCTTCACGCCGTTGCTATCTTGGTAAGGTTTCACGTAGTTAGCTTTCAAATAAAGATTTACGCCCTTGCCTGCGGCATATTCCTGAAGCTCTTTTAGTCCCTTATTGCCTCCCAGCTTCTTCTCAACAGGGAATTGTTCTGGCTGGTTTCCGTATAAACCATTTTTGGACCATCCCTCGATCGTAATCTCTAGCTGAGTAACACCCTCTGCCTGATATTGATCAATCATGTCCTTGATTTGTTTAAACGTAGCTGCTTCTATAAAAGTTGAACCGATGACTTCATCACGTGAAATCCCACCGAGCACTTGAAGATACAATGGCGTGTTCTCAAGAACTACTTCCTTGACCTTTTTCTCTTCCATTAAGTAATTACGGTATTCCTTCGCCATCCCAACGTAGTTGGCTTCCTCGCCTTGGAGCAGAACATAACGTACGCTACGATCGGTTTTGATCATCTCACCCTGATAATAAGGAATTTGGCCGGAATTGCCGACAAAAATAACATCATCCTTGCGCAGGGTAAATTCACTTGATGCTCTATAAAGCGAAATAGCGCGAATGCCTGATGGAACACCGTTGATTTTAGCGTCGGTATCTCCCTTAGTAACAATTGCTAAATATCCTGTGTCTCCCTGATAGATCCCAAACACTGGCAAGGCGATAGCTTTTTTAAGAGGTGCCGCCTTTTGCCAAGAGTTATCCGTAATTTCATGATTTTGTTTCACAAAGGTTTCGTCCCCGCCGTAAATGTATTCATAATAACCTTTCAAATAAGCGGGATGATCTTTCCGAAACTCCAGCAATGCCCCTGAACCATCTGGAAGCATCATTGCCCCCTCTGCATCTTCTCTAGCCGCATGAAAAAATGGCAGCACCTCCAGACTCGTGAATTTCGCATTCCCCTCTTCCTTCAAATACTCCTGTGGAATGGAAGCCTCAAATCCATTAGCAGTCAGTCTGTACTCCAGAGCAAAAGAAAGCTTCAGGCTAATAAAAGCAAACTCCGCGCGGACGACATCTTGCTCAATCGTTACGGTAACCGTGGAGTCTTCATCTTTAAGTGGGTAGACCTGTGTAATGTCAGCCCCCTGTGTGTATCTGGCATAAATTGGCGCGGTCGTATATTTCTTAATATTTGGCATGGCTGTTCGCTCCAGCTGTGGAGATCCAAGCCACTCCTTGTTTGTGATTTTGTCTGTGATGCGAAGATTTCCCGATTTCTCATCTACATATAAAATATAGCGTTCGTTCTCCAATGCTTTTGTTCCAGGCGTGACCGGCTGTAGCTCAACCTTCTGTACAGGTGCTGCTACAGCGGCTGGAGCCTGCTCTTCTACGGGAGCCGTGGTCTCCTTTTCTTGCACAGAAGTGGCCTGCCCTTCAGCTGGTTCAGTCACCACCGATGTTTGCTCTTGCCCAACCTCTTTGCTTTCTTCAGCCTGAACAGACTGCGCAGCGGTGGACGGATCGGCGGAACTGTGTAGGGGTTGAACATTTATCACTGCGAACAGCATCATCACAACAATACAGAGAATGCCCCGCACTTTAACTTTTTTTCTCATCGTGTTACCTTTCCCTCCTTACGCGCGCAATCTCAACTCTTTGAGCAGATCGACAATAAATGAAACAAATTGATTGGAAATACCAAACAGCAAAATGCCTACAAACCAGATAATGGCGATCCCTATTACACTGATTATGGTGATAAAAATAACCTTTCGAATCTCAAAATCATGCAGGATCTTCACCTTCATTAAAATCAACCAAGCCACCCAAAGAATCACAAACTTGTGCAGCAGATTGAAGGTTGAAGCCTCATCCAGCGAAAGGATCAACGTTAGCAGTGTGACTGGGATGATAAAGAGCATGTATGGAACAAGCGCAAAGGCACTGCCCACAAAAATCTCTTTAAATTTCCCCTCACCATCCATAATCGTACTGACACCCCAGTTCGAGATACACCAGGTCAACCAAGGAACGATAAGCCAAATAAACTCATGAAACATAGAGATTTCATGCGGCTCTCTAGTTTGAAAAGCATACCCTGTAATCAGAATCGAGATCATTCGTGCCACAAAGGTCAGTAGAACGATGGCAATCCCCTGTATCCAGCGGATACGCTGCTTACCCTGAATATCGTTATAGAACTGATAAGGATGAACTACAACCTGATGAATCATTCGCAAAGTGTTCATCCAATCTCCCCCTTTGCCGGGTCCAATACTGCCTTGTTTCCTCTATACAGCCAGGCATGGAATCTCCGGTATAATCTCGGCGCACTCCAGAACAGTACTAAGAACAGTCCAATTCCGCCCGCGAAGAAATAAGTAAAGTGCTCCCGGATATACAATTTACGATATTCGCGGAAAGCGGATGAATAGTCAGCTTTGGAATTTGAAAGCTTGAAATAGCTCATAGATTCCTTATATTGCTCTGCTTTATAAAGCGCTTTGCCGATAGCCTGATAAGCCATATCATAATTGGCGTTTAATCGCAGCACCTCTTGCCATAAGGATTGCGCTTCGTCATAGCTGCCATCTACATATAGCAAAGATGCCTGATGAACCAAATCCGCAAACGGCGTGGTCCGGAAGCGATCGATTCTGCCCCGTCCTTTATCCACTACATAGATGAGACCATCAGCGGTTTGATCTACGGCGGAAGGAGTCACGAAGAGTCCATTCTGATCCCCGATCCCGCCGAAGCTGAATAACAAATTCCCCAGCTTGTCATATTGAAAGACTTTACTGGACTGCAAATCCAGCGCGGTTATAAACCCGTTCTTATCAATACTGATTCCCATAAAGGAAGCCATACTGAATGGACCCTCGGAGTAATAATCGCCGTACCAGCGTTTACCAATGTTCAGCGTATCTACGCCTACCGGAGATAACCGTTTGATCTGGTTATACTCTTCGCCCAGGGTTGTGCTGTAGATAAATCCTTCTTCATCCAGATCCACGTTGGAGAACTCAGAAGGTTTAACCGTCGCCAGCTGGTTCTGCTGCTCTTTGGTGGCCACCAGCTTAATTAAGAGTCGTGTCCAGGAGAAGCCTACATGGTTCGCTCCATAGAACCCCTTGAACTTACCGCCCGAGTCAATTTGCAGCAACCCCTGCGTGTTACCATCGCTCACCACATACATATAATCACGCTTATCTACAACTAATTTAGAAGGAGAATAAGAGAAATTAGCACCCAGTAATGGGCTATCCGGTTTTAGAAACTCTTTTACGAACTTTCCATTTTTATCAAAAATAGCAATACGCGCGTTTTTTGTATCTGCTACATATACCGTTCCATCCTCTTTCACGAATACACCCTTCGGCTCCTGCAGCTTGCCGCTGCCTTCCGTATCGCCGATCAGATTTAGCAGACGACCGTCCTTATCCATATGAACAATACGGCTATTGCCCGTGTCTACTACGTAGAGTGAATCGTCATCACTAATAAAGAGAGATTCCGGATTTTTGAAGGACCCCGTATCTGTTCCTGTTGGATCGATAGAAGAATCGTAGAGATAACCATTAATCGAGCGGACCTCATTGCCGGACTGATTCCACGTATACCCCTCATACGGGGCTTCGCCAGCTAGTGCCTGCCCTGGAAGCAGCAGCACTGGCAGTGTCAGCGTCACCAGTAGCCCTGTTAGCAGCATTTTTTTCATATTGCGTCCTATCATCATTACTCCCCCTATTCCTTCAGCCCCGAATGGGCCATTGTCTGAAGCACCATCCGCTGCGTTAATATAAAGACAAGAATAGTCGGGAGAATCATCAAGAAGCTTGCTGCTGCCAAAGTACCTACCCTAGCAACGACTCCGGCTCCACCACTGATGGTTTGGATGGCAAGCGGCAATGTCTTCATTTCCTGAACAGTCGTATACACCATTGAAGGATACGGATCATTCCAAGCAGAAATAAAGCTAAATAAAGCAAAAGTCGAAATCGCCGGCTTAAGCATTGGCATCACAATCACCCAGAATACCTTCCATTCTGAAGCCCCGTCTATGCGGGCCGCCTCTAATAAAGCATCTGGAAGCTGCCGCAGGAACTGGGTCATAAGAAACATTCCCATCGGTGCAGCCAGATAAGGTAAGATCATTGCAAAATACGAATTCATTAATCCGCTGCGGCTAATCAGCAGATATTGCGGAATTTGCAATACTAAAGGTGAGAACATCAGCGCCGCCACAATCATACTAAAGATAGCGCTTTTAAATGGCATATTGTGCTTGGCAAGCGGATAAGCCGCCATTGCTGAAATTAAGACACCCCCGACCACAATCCCCGATGTAACGACCACGCTATTGAAAATAAACCGTGAGAACGGCACCGCCGAAGTTCCGGTAATTAACAGCAAATCACGAAAGTTCACCAACGTCGGATTCACTACGAAAAACCGCGGTGGGAACAGGAATAGTTCGCTTGTTGGTTTTAAAGCAGTCACTGCCATATAGACAAGTGGCAGCAGCATAATTAGGCCAAACACCGTTAAGAACAGATATAAAAAGATGCCGCCATAGTCAATACGCCGTAAATTTATTTTGTGCATCCTAATCCCTCCCCAGCACTTTGAAGATGAGACGGTTGAGCCCAAGCATCAAAGCGAACAGTAATACAGCAATCGCTGACGCATATCCCATCTCAAAGCGGATAAATGCGTAGTCGAACAGATGCGCCATAATCGTATGGCCTGCATAAAGGGGACTCGGAAATCCAACAAGCCGCATACTGACGTCAAAAACGGTAAGCGAACCGACCACCTGCATCACCGCACCGAATAATAGCTGCGGTTTGACGCATGGAATCGTAATGTACCAAAGCTCCTGCCAGCGGTACTTGACCCCATCAATTGAGCCAGCTTCATATAAATCTGTCGGTACATTTTGAAGTCCGGCCAGAAAAGCAAGGAAACCTACCCCCATACTCATCCATAAGGAAACTATGATGATCACCGGTACGATCGAATCTACATTTTGTAGAAATAAATAAGGTTCATTGATAATCCCCAGCTGAATGAGCCAGTGATTGAGCAACCCCTTGCGGTCGCCGGCGAACAAATACAACCAAACCACGGACATTGCTACTGCACTTGTAATCGATGGCACATAGTAGCATAGGGTATAGAAAAAGCGGAACTTCTGCGGAATCTGGCTAATCAGCCAGGCCAGCAAGAAGGCCATAATATAACCTATCGGACCTGTAATAATGGCAAATTTCAGCGTAATCCCAACAGCTTTAAGAAAGATATCATCGTCTACAAACAACAGCTTATAGTTAGAGAAGCCAATGAATCTCGGTGTCTCAATAATGTTGTAATAGCTGAAGCTTAGAACGACGGACATGATAATAGGAACAATAGTAAAAACGGTGAACAGAATCAGGAAAGGGGCCAAGAAATAATAGGAAACTTTATTTTTCTTGATATCCAACCAAAGCTGAGCCCATTTCCCGGGAGTTTTCGTCGGCTGCATCTGTACGGCTTCGTTCTGTGCCGGTGTGATTATTTCACTACTCATTTCTGACCTCCTTCCTCTTTAGCGCTTGAAGTCTGGGAAGTTTCAATTCCGAACTCTTCGCGTTTCTTACTAAGCTCTTTATTGATTTCACGCACACCTTGCTCCATCGCCTCCCGCGGGAATTTACCGTTGAGCACAATTTCATTCCAGATGTTGGCGATATGCCGGGTCGTGTAATATCCTCCAAGCACCACTTCGCGCTCTTTAAACCACTCCCACTGTTCCATAATGGCGTCGATATCATCTTGCTGCCACGGCAGACGTTTGAGCGCTTCAACATTGGCTGTATTCCAACGAGCTTCAACACCCAGCAAAGACTCAAGCTCTGAGCCGAAGTTCTCCTGTGCATCCGCACTGGTCCACCATTTCAGGAACTCCCAAGACTCTTCTTTCATATCCGTATCCTTAAAAATAATTCCTGTCTGTGCAAGCCCGCCTGTAGAACGGTTAATCTGTCCATCGGCTTGTTCAATACCCGGCATTGGTTTCATGCCCCACCAGCCTGTCAACTCAGGTGCGGCAGTAGATAACAGAATGTATGTGGAATAATCAGCAACGCCGATTGGCATCTCTCCAGAACGGAAACGGTTATAGAAATCCGCTTGTTTCTGCAGCTTGTAGTTCGTAAAGAGTCCCGTCCACATTTTCATAGCTGTCAGTGCTTCTGGTGAATCCAGATCAGACAACATCCCATTATTCTTATAGAAATCTCCACCATACTGGAATAAGAACGGCGCAAACTCATTAATGGCTAGACTCGGATTGTTCGGGGCATGTGGATAATAGAAGTCCATCCCGTTTTGTTGCAGCACAGGAATCAGTTCCATAACCTCTTGCCACGTATTCGGAATATCCTTCTCGCTAATGCCCAGCTGTGCCATAATATCTTTCCGGTAAAAGAGCATCGTGAAGTTCTGATTCTCCGGCAATGCGAAGTCTCCGTTATCATACTTATAAGGAATCAGTGCGCCCGCTCTGAAACGTTCAGCAACCTCTTGATAATCCGAGAATTCATTCAGATTCACGAGTGAATTCCGCACCGCGAAGTCAATCGGCACTTCACCCTCAACCCCCAGTGCCACATCGGGAGCAAGTCCGGCAGTATTGGCTAATAACAGAATCTGCTTCTGATCCGCTGCAAGCGTAGGAGTAATATTGACGTTCACCTTGATGCCCGTGTTTGGTGTAAAGTCCTCATCCACCATTTGCTTAATGATCTCCGCCCAATCACGTCCACGAGAGATCCAGACATCCAGCACCTTTTCATTTTTGTACGTATTTCCTATGCCGCTGTAATCCTTTGTAAAAGAACTAAAGAAGTCATACGTCATCGTCCCTACACGGGTATACCAAGGAGCCGCGTCTTTAGGCCATGGCTGATCTTCCGACTTCACTTCAATATAGTCCATTACAATACTCTGCTTCATTAATCCGTTGACCCATAAGCCAAGCGATGACTGCAGATCCGTAAATTGCTGAAGACGACCTGGAATACTTGAGGTATCCTTCGCCATTTCCAGGAACCGATCACGTGCTTCATAAAGCGTACTCAGCTCAGAGCTTCCATCAGCAACGCCAAAAGCATACATATCCTGCACGGCATCATCCAACGTCCGCGCCATCAAATGTAAACGTGGCACAAGATTAGGAATGTTCTGCTCCAGCTGCCAATCCCCGTTTGGATCAGGGTTCGTTCCCGTTACCTGCGTGATTTCACGTCCCAAAAGAGACATTTTATGTGTAGTGTTCAGCACAGCTTCAATCATTCCGCCTACACCCGATACTTGAACTTCCATCCGCAACGTATGCTTGCCTTGTTCGAGATAAAAGAAGTATTCTCCGTCCTCATTTCCCAGCTTGTTTACTTGCCATTCCGCTTTGTAAGGGAATTTCAAGGCATTCAGCTCTTGGAACGGTACCTCGCCATCAATCATAATCCGGCGTTCCACCGGTATCCCGTTTAGGAACCACTGGCCGTAACGAATTGCGATATTGTAGAGCCCTGACTCAGGAATCTCGAAATCCCATTCCGCCCATTGTCCACCCGTACGCCACCCGACACCCCCAAAACTATTAAGCACAATAGCATCTTTGTTAAAAGGTTCGGTGAGTGGCTCCCGGTCCTCGATCCGCTTCAGCGTTGGATCTGAACGAAGGGAGGATTCTTCTGCCTGAATTTTGATCACTTGATTCTGAACAGGCTTGTAACCCTTATTCTCATACTCCTGCTTCACTTCCGCATAAGTCGGGAGCGGTTCTGGAGAAAATATTCTCAGTTCACTAAGTGCGGCCGGCTCCCGGATGGCTTCCAGCTTCACCGTATGCTCCCCTTTGGTCAGATAAAAGCGAAAGGGATCCGCAGTTCTGGCCTCGGCATCTCGAAACTCCCGATATTGCCAGCCTGTTACCTCTTCCCGCTTGGGATTAAATTCATTCCCTTGATTGTCCAGCCATGGCTCTGCACTTTCCTTCCACATCCGCTGGAATTCCATTTTTTTTACTTGAGAGAATAAATACTCCCCATCAATCTTTACGCTTCGAATGATCGAGGATCGTTTACCAGGAAGGGCATAATACTCCATCCCCATCTGATACAACCCATCTGCCGGAACCGTAAATGTATATTCCACCCAGCTATCCTCTGCTTTAAGCGCTAGTACCTTGCCGGGTTTTCCACCAAGATCCGTCATTACCTCTGTACCTTCAGCACTAATGGCCGTATAATCCGCCGAAGGAATAGCAAGCGTAAAATCCGATGAGTCCTTTGCTCCATCCTGCTGTTTTTCCTCGTAATAGCTTAAGTAAGAGGCTTCGAGTTTTGAATTCACACTATCGCTTTCTAAAATAGAGCTTTCATCAACATCCGCATAAACGGGGACGCCCTCCATCGCTGAATTATCAAACCCTCGTGATTGATTCCACCACATTAGGGAGACTCCTAAAAGTACCAGTAACAACAAACTAATCTTATATTTTCGCAGTATGCGTAACACGCATCGGTCTCCTCCCATCTTTACGGGCCTCTCGGACTTAAGTGAATACAAGCAGGGCAGCTCTGGCAATTGCAGGCTGCCCCTCCTGTTATTAGATTTCCTTACGGCTGCATTCCCATTGCCTTTTTAAAGGCAGCAATTTCTTTGGAAGCTTGCTTCAAGACATCATCACCAATTTTTTGAATAGCCGTCTTGGAATCTGTGTTCTTAGCCAGTGCATCACCGATCGCCGCTATAAAGATTTCCCAGCCCTTGTTATCTACTGGTGTAAGGTGTTTGACTGGAATATCGTTGCTTAATTGCTCATATAGTTTAAATTCCTCTTGCCCACCCAGATATTCATTTTTAGTGTTTGCGTACCAATCAAGACTGGAAATATCCTTGTAACCCGGCTGAATGGAATGTTTTGTCCAAATTTTCCAAGCATTTTCACTTCTCATACTCCACTGAATGTAAGCCCATGCCGCTTCTTTATTTTTGCTTTGCGAAGGAATAACAAAGCTTGAGCCGCCCATTCCCACGTTAATTCCTATTGGCAAACGGGTTACCTTCCATTTTCCGGCAAGCTCAGGGAATGTTTCCTGAAGTCCGCGCGCTCCAAATGAACCCGATACGACACCAACTAAATCACCTTTCAGAACTAGCTGTTTACCTTCGTCTGAGCCATAACCGATATGAGGTGCCCAGCCCAGCTGTTGTCCACGTTTTGTAATATCAAGAACTTTCACCATTTTGTCCGTATTACGTGTCCAGTTCATATCCTTATCAAAGTAGCCGACTTCATCTCCTGCCCATACGATCGGGCCATCGCTCCACTCCATGAAATATTTACCGTTAGCTTTCAAAATTTGAGCCAGGTTCAAGAGATTCTCTTCATCTTGCATGTATTCACCAAGCTCAGCAGGATCACTTGGCAATCCAAGCTCTTCAAAAATGTCTGCACGGTAGTAATAAACCCCCGGTGTCATATCCCAAGGCATACCAAGCAGCTGTGAGCTGTCTGGTGTCATCCAACGTTCCCAGTTATATGGAGCAACCAGATCTTTATATTTTCCAGCGTTATAAGGCTCTTCCAAAAGATTCTCCAGCACATTGCCCGCCATATAACGGTTCAACTGGTACATTTCTACTTCAGCTACATCCGGCGCTCCACTACCTGCGGCGATTGTCGTTTGCAGCTTGTCATGCAGGTCGCCAAAGGGCATAACTACCGTCTTCAGCTTGATTCCAGGATATTCAGCCATAAATGCAGCGCCGACTTCCTCGAACACTTTTTCATTAAAGGCCCAAACGGTAACCTCACCTTGAATATCTTTGCTTGGCAGGTCGTTGGCAGGATCTGCTGCTTCCGTGCCCTCAGTAGCTGTTGCATTGGTTGGCTCACTAGCATTATTAGTTTTTTCAGTGTTCGTTTTACCGTTGTTAGCTGCATTTTGATTCGTCGTTGAGCTTCCAGCGCTGCTACAGGCTGACAGAATAAGCACAAAAACCATTACCATACATACGACTAAACTGCTCGTTTTTCTTTGCGAAATCATAACCTAACCTCCCTCTTAAATTGAACAAATAAATGCTTGTTTATAGTGAAGGAGTGAACCTCCCTCCGTGACCGGCTATTTCCCCCCTTCCTTTAGTCTTAACACGGTCACGGAATATTTCGGGAATTCAAACTCCAGACTACCTTTGTCTACACTTACCTTTTGAGTTACAGGTGCCACCTTGTCAGGTTCAGCGAAGCTATTCTCAGCATTTAAATCGTCCGACTGAAGTACGGTAGCTGTTCCTTCCAGACTTGATGTGGCAAGTCCGGCAAAAGAAACATCCGTGCGCTGAGCAGTGTCACCCGCATTAACGACTTTAACGATCAGCTCACCTGTGGCAAGATCACGGCTCGCAGTTTGGAACAGCGGCCCTGCTGGACTTTCATCGTTCACCTCTTGTATAAGCTCATCGTCGAGATAGAGCCGGATATTAGCACCTGATAATTCAATGCGAATATCGTACAATTTCCCAGTCTCAATCCTTACAGGAACCGTTCTTCCGATGACTGCTCTTGTTCCACCTACTGATTTTTCAATCGCGCTCTGCGTATTTCCCCAGCCGCCAAGATTCCACCAATAGAAGTTACCTTCATCTTTAGAGCCGAACATAATGAGCATGCCTTCTGCTCCGCCAGTCTTTTTCGCCTTAAGAGAAAGTGTATAATCACTCCATGAAGTCTCACCGGCAACTGCACGAATATCAATATCATTAGAAGTCTGCTTAAAAGTACCCTTGGATTGTTCCCAGTCCCCATTGTTTAGAGTCCAGGCTCCGGAATCCTTCTTGAAATGATCTTCAAAAAGAACGTCATCACCTTTCGCTACTCGTACATCGCTGTACTCTACCTGGGTGGCCCAAGTCCCCAAACCAATTCCACCTTGAATGGATTGCTTACCGGAGGTTTCTTCTTGACCTAGAGCCACAAGTGAGGTTGGAAGAACTACATCCCCCTTATTGCTTCCGAACATCTGCTGCACATGATAAGAAGGTGTTCCGTAGCTAGTCGATGAATCAAACACAATAGCGTCCGGGTTCCAAGTACGATCCTTCGTATTCACAAACAACGGGGCATAAGAGGACATTTTTACGATATCAGAATTCCGTTCCATGCCCATCATAAAAGCGGCCTCGCCGATTGCAGCGTTCAGATTGCCTTCTCCGGCACCCTTGGTTACCGCATACTCACCAACATAAATCTCAGGACCACTCCGGTCATAAGTATCGTATCTGTTCGAGTTGCTGAGGAACCATTCAGTGGTTTCATAGTAATGCTCATCAACCATCTCGATAGGCTCACCTTCAACTGCCGCATTGGCAATGAGATGAATCTCTGGATACTTCTCTTTAATTGCTTTATAAAACAAGCCATAACGCTTAATATATTCACTCATCTGGAAATTGTTTTCGTTACCAATCTCTACATATTTCATATTAAAAGGCTCCGGATGACCATTAGCGGCTCTTTGTGCCCCCCATTTGCTAGTAACCGGTCCGTTTGCATATTCAATGGCGTCCAGCGCATCTTGTATCCATGGCTGAATTTCACTGACTGGAACGGTATTCTGCTTGGCTATAGGATCTCCGTTATGTGAAATCCCGATATAAGCTACATATAATGGTTCCGCTTTCAGATCTTCGGCCCATTGCAGATATTCGTGGAAGCCCAGCCCATCTGAGGAGCGGTAATCCCAATATCCCTTATGACCGGGACGCGTTTCAATCGGACCAATGGTGTTCTTCCATTGATAAGCATCAGTTGGCGTTTTCCCTTCCACAAAACATCCCCCCGGAAAACGAACGAATGCGGGTTTCATCGCAGCTACCTTTTCAGCCAAATCGATGCGAAGCCCATTCTCCCTGTTGTTCCAAGTCTCAGGAAACAAAGACACCATATCGAGATAAACAGTCCCTACATTGGCAGCAGAGATTACAATTCGTGCGTTTGCTACAGTACCTGTAGAAGTCAGTGTGTATGTATATGGATGCCATCCTTCTTTTAACTTATCAACGGTCTGTTCTGCATATAGCTCATTGCCATCTGGGCTCTCTAACGTTATACGCAGTGGCATATTGTCCCCTGGCTCTGGCCGCGCATAGAAAGACAACTTGTAACTGGCCTCCTTCGTCAAAGCAATCCCCCAGTAACCATTATTCACAGCAGATACCGAACCACCCTCGGCAGCTGATGATACTGTTAAAGCCATTGCCTGGGTCTGAGCATCGTTCAAAAGCTTAGTGCTGGTCAGAGCAAGCTTCCCTTTACTCCCTCCTTTTTCATCCATCCACCAATTGAACAGTGTGACCGAACTATCCTCAAAGGAACGATTGGAAATCAGCTCTGCATATAGCCCTCCATCTCCCGCATGATTAATCTCTTCGAAAAAGGCTCCGTACAACATCGGGCTGATCTTAGCTCCCGGATTCGCCGTATCCACAGTCAACGTATATGCGGTTCCACTACTTGTGTTAGCTGCTGTCGCCGTTGGAAGAGTTTCCTTTCCCGCTTCACCCGTTGCTTCTTTGGCAGACTCCTGAGACAGTGTTGCTGGGTTTTCGCCCTTAGAAGCCCAATAATACGTCAGCCCGCCAATCACAATCACGAAAATCAGCACCGTAAGCCATAGCTTCCGTCCATATTTATTCAAAGATAATTCCCTCCAACTTTTTATTAGCGTTTTCATTTTTATGAAGTGAACAGATCCTTCCATTCGTAATAACTTAAAATCATTTCACAAAACCTAAATGAATCCGTTTCCATTGATAAAATACCATACTAAAATCGGGTTGTAAATAAATTAAACTAAACCTTTTTATACTTTTATGAATATAATTTCCAATAGTTTTGCAAGAAATTAAGAGATTTATTAGTTTTTTTAAAACAAATTCCCTCTTTTCATCTCACCATCTTTATATTTTTCTAAAATAAACGGGGGTTTACAGCCCTAAGTAAGTTTAATTTTCATTTTTTTCTTCATTTATTTTACTGTTTTATTTTTCCATTCAAATAATAATGAAACTAAAATTAATTGTGTTGCCCCCAAAAAATCATATAAAAAAAGCTCCCCCTTGCCCAAACTCAGGCAAAGGAAAGCTATCGTTTAATTTCCAACTAAATTTAGTTCCGCCACTTCATAAACTTGTAATCAAGAAAATCAACAAGCAAGAAGAGAATAAAACCGACCAAGCTGAACAACATAATTCCCGCATACATCTCCGGATAATCTAATCTTAACCACGCATCCATGATGAAAAAGCCCATACCGTGCTCTGTTCCATAGATCTCCGTAAAAAACAGTACAGATATCGCCGTTCCAAGCGAAATACGAATCGTACTCAGAATTACTGACAATGCCCCCGGCAGTGTCACATGCCAGAACTTCTTCACAGCGCTGGCACCTATACTAGTTAAGACATCATAGGTATTGTCCGGAATAGCCTTAACCCCATCCCTTACCGAAATGATGATCTGAAACAATAGAATCAGCATGATCATTAGGATTTTGGACGTCTCCCCAAGCCCGAAGAACAGCATCACTACTGGAAGCAGGGCAATTTTGGGAACAGGATAGGTCAAGTAAACCACAGGGTCCAGCAGTTTGTTCCAGGTCAACGAACGTCCCATTAGAAGACCTACAAGCAGTCCAATAATTAACGCCAGTACCACACCTGCAAAAATTCTGAACAAGCTATACCCTACATTTATAGCAATATCCTGCGCTCCTAACTGAAACATCGCCTTATATACAGCAAAGGGACTTGGCAAAATCGAATGGTTCATAAGTAAAAATGCGATATACCAGACTACATTCATACAGACAAATACAAATAGCAGCCTTACTAGATGATGAAGTCGACGTTTGTTTACCATATCTCCTGCATTACCTTTCTAATCCGCTTAGTCTGCTCAAAGAAATCCACACTGTCCCGCTTATCCTCATGCTTCATATGAAACACCAAATGATTATCAATAATTTCAGGTGTAGTTTCTTTGTTGGACGGCATGACGATAATCTTTTGCCCCAGCAGAATCGCTTCTTCCACATCATGAGTGACAAATAATGTAGTCGTCGGGTTAGCCATCCAGTTCTCTAAAAAGAGGACCTGCAGCGTTTCCCTTGTTATCGCATCGAGTGCAGAGAATGGCTCGTCCAGCAACAGAATAGTAGGCAAAATGGCAAAAGCTCTGGCAATCGCTACTCTTTGCTGCTGGCCTCCACTGAGGGATAAGGGATAACGTTCTGCTAAATCAGAGATCCCCATCGACGAAAGCCACTGCTTAATCTGCGTCTCCCGTTCTTGCTTGGATGAACTTGCCGTATGCGTAATCTTCATCGCTATCTGAATATTATCATGTACAGTCTTCCAAGGAAGAAGCCCGTAGTTCTGCGGCACCAGCCCGATTAACGTTTCTTTCTCATGTACAGATTTCTCATTAAAAAGAATTTGTCCCTGATAGCTAGGCAGCAAGCCCGCAATCGCCCGTAATAAAGTAGATTTCCCGCTGCCGGAGGGTCCGATAATGGTGTAGATCCCATGTTCCGGCAAAGATAAATCCACCTGACCTAAGGCTAATTGTCCGCTCTTATATTCTACTTTCAGATCCTTTATGGCGAGTCCTTTATTTCTTGAATTGGACATCAGAAATCACATCTTCAGCCGAGATATTTTTGCTGAGCAAACCTTTTTCCCGTGCCCAAGCAAATGCAGCCTCTACTTCCTTCACATCCACTTGATAAGCTGGTACATAATCCGGTACCTTGATCTCATCTTTTAATGTTTCTGGATATCCTACTTCTTTGATTACAAGATCGATATATTCAGATTGCTCATGGGATTTCATATAAGCTACTGCTTCATCATATGCAGCATACATACTGCGGATAGCTTCTGCTTTGGCATCAATTGCAGTTTGCGGGAAAGCTAATACGAACGGATTTACTCCCGCAGTTAGCGTTGAGCTCAGTACACGCAGGCCTGAGGTTTTGCCCATCGTTACAAAAGGTTCTGGCAAAATTGCCGCATCCGCCTTATTATTCTTAAGCAATTCTAAACGGGTCGGAATCTGTGGAACCTCTGTCACTGTAATATCAGCTTCGGTCAGACCTGCTTGTTTCAGCATCATTGCCACTGTATATTGTGTGGAGGTATTTTTGGACAAAATCACGGTTTCCCCCTTCAAATCCTTCACATCCTGGATCGATTCATTTCCAGTCAGCAAATCAAATTCCCCAAAAGTTGTACTGGTGATCTTCACATCCAGTCCAGCCTCATTGTAAATGGAGATCGCAACCAGGTCAGCACTTAGACCATCCAGCTTGCCTGCTTGAAAAGCTACATCCCGATCTTTGGCGCTTTTAAACGTCTGGATGTCCAGATCCACACCGTGGTTTTTATCGAAACCTTGTTCATGTGCGATGATAAAAGGAATAGCATCAATCGAGGGTAATAAACCGAGCGACAAGGAGGTAACTTCTTTTGCAGCCTCTGGAGCAGCTCCCTCTGACGATTCTGTATTTGTATTATTTTTCGAACCACAACCGACTGCAAGTGCAGCGATGACAACAACCATCATAGATAACAACAACATTCTCTTTAGACCTTTATTCTTCATTTAACTCTCCTGCCTCCATTATTCTTTCTATAGTGTAATTCTCTGTAATATTCTTTGCTCACTCATAAATGTGCATGCAAAAAAATCCTTAAGCTCTACAAAAAAAGCTTTAGGCATGTTAAGTTTACCACCAATCTTTATATTTTGTATATTTATAAATTTAGATATAAGTAAATAGAAGCGACGCAAAAAAAGCTGACAGCGGAATGGTTCCGCTACCAGCCTCAATCTCTATGTTATGGAGTTAGTAGATTTGTATGGATTTTAATGACAGCTTTTTTAATCTGCTGCCCCGGTTGACCCATACCCGGTCTGTGAACATCATGAGGGAAAAAGACCGCGAACATTCCAGGCTTCAAAGATAACAATATTTCATCTGCTGATGGAGGATAAAGCGCATATTCTCCTTCGGCATCGTAAGGCTTAATGGGCTCGATCCCTTCTTGCAGGGGTGCCCAGCCAATCGTTTCTTCACCTTCGATCAGATAATGCACATCAATATAAGTCTCATGCTTCTCTGCGACTTGTTCCTCCAGCGATTTTGCCTCCAGAGCCATAATCGAAGCATACATCTCGTTCCCGCGGATTTCGATTCGCCCAAGATCAGGATCATGTTGTAAGATTACTTTCAATTCCTCAATAGCCTCAACAATGACAGGATTCTCATACTTGATATGCTCTTCCCAAGATGACAAAGAACCTAAGATCATAACTTCCCATTCCCCTCACATCTTAATGTGCTAAACCAGTTTCTCACTGACTGCTGAAGCTGTAGTTTCTTTATTGATTATGGATTGCTCACTAGTCTTCTTGAAATATTCTACATATAAAATATCAAGCAGATAGAGCTGCGATATCTTTGCAGATAATGAACCCCCTTGCAGCGGTCCTTCATTAGCACCACATAGCAGGGTCAGATCGGAGTACGAGGTTAACGGTGACTTTTCAAACCTGGTAATGGATATTACTTTGGCTCCTCGTTCCTTTGCTTTTCTCGCAACCTCAATGCTATCCTTGGTCGAGCCGGAATAAGAAATCACAACAGCGACATCCCGGTTAGACATCAACGCTGCCGACATCATCTGCAGATGTGAATCCATTAAACATTCCGTTTTGTTCGTAATGCGCATAAATTTAATCTTGGCTTCCATAGCTGTGACTAGAGAAGAGCCCACACCGAAAAACAATACACGTTCTGCATTAATCAAATACTCAATGGCCTCACTGATCTTCTGTATATCAATTAAATTATAGGTCTCGTTGAGTGCACTTACATTCGTGGTCAGCACTTTAGAAGCAACAGCTTCAATCGTATCATCCATCAGAATTTGATCGGTAAGCTGCGGGATCTCATTCTCCACAGTGATGCTATGTGCCAATGCGATCTTGAACTCTTGATACCCTTTATAACTTAAAGATTTGCAAAATCGAAATATACTTGATTCCCCAACATCACATGCATCTGCAAGATCAGTAATCGACATGTAGACTACACTTCTCGTATTCTCCAGTACGTAGTCCGCTACCTTCTTCTCCGTATTCGTCAAATTATTGTATTTAGAATGAATTGAAGAAAAAATACTGATTGTCCGCAAAAAAGCCCCTCCTTTTCAATAAATTAATGTACGAATAAGGAGGAAGCTCCCAGCAGACCTGCCTTATTCCCTAATGAGGCTTTAACAATTCTCACTCCCGCAAAGCTTTCCATAATCAAAGACTTCGTGCGTTCTTCTACCCTTCGAACCAAATCTTCTTGTTCCATTACACCGCCACCAATAATAATCGCGGATGGATTGAAGATATGTGTGATAGAGGCTAAACCCACAGCCACTTCAGTAATCCATAGATCTAAAATACGTTCAAGCTGCTCATTTCCGCTCTGTATTTTATCAAATAAAGCTTTTCCGTCCGTGCATTCGGGATCTGCCAGCTGAGCCATCTTCACTAAAGCTGTAGTTGAAGCGTATTTCTCATAATACGGCAGTCCTTCTACTCCGGATGGGGCCGACAATGGGTGAGTAAAGATATGGCCAAATTCAGCCGCTACCCCATTAGCTCCTTTATAGATTTGGCGATTAATGACGATCGCACCGCCAATGCCTGTGCCAAAGGTTAGACATAAGAAATTGTTAAAGCTCTGAGCAGCTCCATAATAAGCTTCGCCTAATGCTGCTGAATTCACATCGTTCTCTACCATAACAGGTTTATGAAAATGATGGGTGACAATATCCTTAATTTTCATTCCAGTATATCTAGGTATATTTTCGTTAGCATAGACAATAAATCCTTCTTCTGCATTAACTTGGCCCGCGGTGCTTATGGCAATGGCATCAAAATGATCGTATTCTGCAATCTTTTCCAGCATTCTCGAGATTACATGGGGTCCCCCCAAGTAGCTTTCTGTTGCATACTCCTTGAAGTCATGTACATTCCCCTGTTTATCGCATATACACATCTTGGTATTGGTACCGCCAATATCTACGGCTACAATTCTCATTCCCATCTACCCTCTCTGGCGTTCTACTGAATAGCGTTCACAAACCGCTTCGTAATCTCCATCGGTCTCGTGATCGCAGAGCCAACCACTGCTGAATACACACCTAAATCAAACATGGTCTTTAATTCTTCAGGAGTGGAAACCCCACCTTCAGCTATAACGGGAACAGAGAAGTTGTTGACGATTTGCTGAACCAATTCAAAATCTGGCAAGTTGCGGCCTTTAGTGGCCTCGGTATAACCGCTCAAGGTAGTTCCTATCAGATCAAATCCCAGCTCAACAGCCTTCGCAGCTTCCGCAAATGTAGAACAATCCGCCATAAACAGTTGATCTTTATAGGTCTCTTTTAAAAGTGGAAAAAGTTCAGAAATAGTAGATCCGTCCGGGCGAATACGGTCTGTAGCATCCATAGCAATAATATCTACCCCTTCGCGGTACAGCTCATCGACTTCCTTTTGAGTGGGTGTAATAAAGACTTCAGAGCCTTCATACACCTTTTTGATTATCCCAATGATCGGCAGATTCACTTGCTTTTTGATTTCTTGAATATCCGCTACGCTGTTTGCCCGAATTCCAGAAGCCCCGCCTAAGTAAGCAGCATAAGCCATTCTCCCCATAATAAACGGGCTATGCAGCGGTTCTTCTGGTAAGGCTTGACTGGAGACGACTAGTTTATGTTTTATTTTTTTAAGTACATTATTTTCAGTATTCATCAGTAACCCACTCCACATTTTTATTTATTCTTTAACTGCTCCTGCCGTAATCCCATTGGTGAAGAACCGTTGGAATAACATGAACACTAGCAACATCGGAATTGCAGCGATGGTAGCTCCGGCCATTTTATAAGCGAAATTAGGATTCAAATCCTGCATTAAGGTCGCAGTACCAACCATTAATGTTTTCATTTTGTTCTCTTGGCCTATAACCAGCTGCCACAAATAATCATTCCAGACTTGCACGAAATTCAGAATAAATAAGGCTCCAATACCAGGTTTGACAATAGGCAACATGATGCGCGTGAAGATTCTCCATTCATTTGCACCATCTATTCTCCCGGCTTCTCTTAAGGCATTAGGGGTTAAATCGAAGAATCCCTTTAATAGGAACACTCCAAATGCACCCGCCACGTTCGGCCAAATCATACCGTTATAACTATTTACCATTCCAAATTGTTGGGTGATCCGGAATAAGGGCACAATCATAATTTCTTTAGGAATCATCAAACTAGATATAAAGATAATGAAGATTATATTTTTACCTTTAAAATTAATCTTTGAGAACGCATAGGCGGCCATAGAGCCTACAACGATAACCAAAATAGTAGAAATACCTGATACATAAATACTATTAAACGTCCATCTTAAAGCCGGCTGGTTCTGAAATACATCCACATAGTTGGAGAATGTAATCGATTTGGGCCACCAGTCTGGAGGCATCTTCACAACATCCGAGCTGTTCTTGAGTGAACTTGTGAATAACCAATATAGTGGAAAAAGATTAAGGAGTGCGAAGAGGATAATGATCACATTCGATATCACATCAAACTTCTCTCTCTTTTTCTTGTTTTTAATCTTCGACATGTTGTATTCCCCCTCACTTCACCTTAATCATGCTTCGTAGCTGTGGCACAGACAGTATCAATGTAATCACGAACATGATAACCCCTACCGCAGAAGCTACACCGAGTTGGTTATATTTAAAGGCATTATTATAAAGGTAGTACATCAGCGTTACGGAGGAATTGTTCGGTCCGCCACCGGTCAATAACTGAATAACTACAAAGATTTTTAATACGGCAATAATATTGATAATCGTAATATAAGTTGTTGTAGGTCCTACCGAAGGAATCAGGATCTTTGTAATCACTTGCCATCTGCTAGCACCATCGATTTCTGCTGCTTCAAAAAGCTCTTTCGAGACACCAATCATCGCAGCTATATACAGAATAATTGCCTGGCCCACGTTAGTTGCGAAGGTTACAAATATCACGACTGGCAGAACCGTCTTTGGATTTCCCAGCAGATTAATCGTCCCTAGTCCCATGTCTTTATATAGATAAGAGATAAGTCCGTTAGCCGGATTCAGCAAAAAGCTCCAGACCATACTCATAACCACCATGGACACCATTACCGGGATATAATAACTTCCTCTAATAAAGGAAACGTACTTAGCATTCTTATCAAATACCGCAGAGGCTACGAACAATGCAAACCCCACTGTAAGTAGAACGATAAATATTACGAACACAACGGTGTTGATAGTAGCCTTAAAAAATACCGGATCATTAAACAATGTGGTGTAATTGGCAAAACCCACAAACTTCTCGCTGTCATAATTAATCTGGTATAGACTCAGCCGCATCCCTTCTAAGATCGGATAGACAAGAAAGGCTAAGAATACTATCATCTGAGGTAAAATAAACAGATAACCTGTAATATTCTCTTTTAGGTAATTACTACGTAGTTTCATATCGTTTACCTTTCTAATTAACAGCCCTAGAGTCTCTTCAGACCCTAAAGGCTGTCAATCGTGTATTGTTTATCTGGTCTTAGATTATTGGAAAATTACAGAGCCAGCTTTATTGGTCTCAATCACCTTGTTGCCACTTGCCTGATAATCTTGCACAAACTGTTCCGGTGTCTTAGCTCCCATGTAAAGTGCTTGTAGCTCTGGATATAAGACCTCTCTTAATTGGCTGTATCCTGGAACGTTGCCTGTGAAGTTGAACAAATATTTAGAGTTGGCATCGTAAGCTGCAAACAGTGGATTCTCCGCTTTAAGCGCTTCGGCTACAGAACTTCTTACAGGAATACCATTCTTAGAGGATTTAACTAACTCAGGATCGCTTGAGAAGAACTTCACGAAATCCTTAGCTACTTCAGTCTTCTTAGCATCTTTGGACTTGAATACACTAGCGCCTACTACATAAGTAAAGGATAGAGGATCTCCGCTTTCCGACGGAATATTAGCAAGTCTCATATCGAATTTCGCTGCCGTACCGTCCGCCATATTAGCTTTCGTACCATTAAACAGAATTGGGTTAGTGAAACTGATCGCTAATTGCTGATTTTGGAACATAGCATTGGCATCATTAGAAGAAACAGATTCTGCGCCTGGATTTGTATATCCGCCGTCATATAGGTTTTTCAGCCAAGTTGCAGCTTTAACTCCGTTCTCATCATTCAGGACAATGTTGCCTTGATCATCAAAGAACTTATTGCCGAACATTCTCATATAGGCAAGGTTCCATGTATCGCCCTGATTATTTACAGCGAATAATGCCATTGGATATGCATTGGAATACTTATCCTTCGGCAGATTGTTTTTCAGACCCTCAAGAATTTGTTGATATTCATCCAAGTTCCAAGTTTTGATTTCGGATTCTTCACCCACAAACTTTTCTAAGCCTGCTGCTTTAAACATGTCCGCGTTGTAAACCAAGGTGCCTGGGTTGTGCTGGAATGGATAGAAATAAATATCTTCTCCGAACGTTACAGCGTCCCAGTAGTTTTGAGCAATATCGCTTTTCGCGTCTTCATCAATGATGTCAGTCAAAGGAACCAATGCTCCCCGGTGAACGTAATCCCCCATCGGGAATACACTCTCAAAGAACACATCTGGAGGTGTTCCTCCGCTTAAGTTAACATTAAGCAATTGATCGCGCTGATCTCCAGCAATGACCTCTATTTGAATATCTGCATCGTATTTATCATATTGTGCTTTGAATTTCTCAGCGGCGTGCTTTAGGAAGCTATCATAGTCCGCGCCTGCCTCCGTGGCATCCACAACACCCTTCCACTGTGGAGTCAGCCATACTCTGATCGCCACTTTTTCCTTCCCAGATGCAGAAGAATTATCGGATGTATTAGAACTCGCAGCATTGTTACCTGAGCAACCTGAAATTAAAGAAATAATCACCATTAGCGCAAGCATTGCCGAGAGTAAACGTTTTTTCTTCATTTATAAACCTCCCTAAAAGTTTTGTGAGCATTACCTTCTCTGAATCGCTACGTACAAAACTCGCTTCGAAAGCATAGAACCTTTAATTTAAAATCCGTTTGGCATGGTATTGCACTAAATCGGCCATGCTGCGATGTCCTTGCGGATCAAAATGCATATAATCAATTTCATTCATCGATACATGGTCTCTGGAATCTACAAAGTGGATACCAGTTCCCGTTAGCAAAGCTGCAAGATGCTCAGCGAGCTCCATAGACTTCTCACTACATCCGCTACCCATTGGTTTGCCAATAGGGGTATGAATATACTCTGCTCCAATCGGAGGGGGCGCGATTACTAGAACCTCTGGAGCCTTCCCCTCAGGTCCTGCACCGCTACCTTTAGCTTTAAGAGCCAGCCTAACAATACCTTGTGCGATGTTATAAGAAGTTAATCCAAACCTTTCTTTGGTATCATTGGTCCCAAGCATGATCACAACCAAGTCTAATGGCGAATGTGACATCAGGCAGGGATAGATATAGGAAATTCCAGAAAGTCCTTCAAATAGAGGGTCCTCACTGACACTTGTTCTGCCCGGAAGCCCTTCTTCGATCATACGGTAGGCGTCACCCAATTCTGTATGAAGAATTCCCGTCCAACGAATATCATCCTTAAATCTGCGGTCTGTCTCTGCGTCGTAGCCCCAAGTATTAGAATCGCCAAAGCATACGATGGATTTCTTCATTTGTCTTAACCGCAATATCTTTCAATAGCTTGATCAATCAATTTCATAATGTCTGCGATCGGACCAGCATCTTCAGCGGCTACTGCCTCAAGCGGTGCTCTTACGCTACCAATGTTTACGCCTCTTAATTTTAGAATCTCTTTTATTCCGGCATACATGGCACCTTTGAGCGAACAAAGGGCGATGATAATATCGTTGATATCGCTTTGAATTTGTCCAGCTTCTTCGAACTTACCAGCCTTAACAAATTCATTTGCTTGCAGGAACAGCTCAGGCATAACCGCATAGGTTCCACCGATTCCCGCATCCGCTCCCATGATTCTTCCCGCAACATATTGTTCATCCGGTCCATTAAATACCACTACATCTTTTCCACCCACTCTTTTGAATCTTTCAATATCCATAGTCGGCATGGAGGAGTTCTTCACACCAATCACCTTTTTGTTCGCAAGCAGCTTCTCAAATAGGGACGGAGTCAGTGTATATCCAGTAGTCTGAGGAATGTTGTAGATGATGAAGCTTAGAGGGGTTGCCTCCATAATCTCGCTCCAATATTTATAGACTGCACTATCAGGTAACTTGAAATATATAGGCGGGATTGCGGATAATGCATCGTATCCTAAGGTTGCAGCATGTTTCGCTAACTCAATACTATCTCTAGTGGAAGGGGCACCCACGTGGGCAATCAGTGTCATTTTACCTTTCAGGTTACTAGCTACGTAGCTTAGTACCGCTTTGCGTTCGTCGAGACTCTGGTAAATACATTCTCCTGAGCTGCCTCCCACATATACACCTTGAACTCCTTTTTCAAATAAGTAATCACATAAAGCATGCGTCCGGGATTCCGAAATATTTCCTTGATCGTCATAGCAGGCATAAAAGGCAGGTATAATTCCGTGGAACTTTGTGAGTGTCATTGTTAATCCCCCTTAAGTTGTGAGCGGTTTCTTTTCTACATAAACAAAATATCATTATATTTTGCTTTTGTAAATTATTTTCTCTATTTTTTGAAAAATAAAATTTATTTTCACCAATCTTATTTATGATTAGCAAAATAATGGTTTTCAGTGCAACTCGCAGCTAATAATCATTTATTTTTCCATATTCATTAGAAAATAATCCTGTAAATTCTCCACCCTAAATTTATTTCTTCAGGGCAGTATTTGTTGGATATACGGATGTAAAATAATTTAAAAAAGTGGTACTAATGAGTATCCTTTCAGCTTCGTTAAAAATGTCTCCTACAGGGAGACACTTCTCTCCAGATGAAGCACAAAACCTAAATAACACACAATGTTCACTGAAAAATCTGTGTTTTTCAGACGGACACACCTTTTAAAAAATGGAGTTTAGGATTATAATGAAAGCGTAAACAAAGAACAACAAAATCTATTTTGTTTCTTCGCCAAAGGAGGCTGGAGGAAATGCTAGCAGGACTTAAGGAACTTAAAAATTGGGTGACAGAAAACTGGAATCCAACATTGAATACAGGTAATGAGGACTACCGGAAAATGGAGTACTCCGTGGAGCGCCATCTGCACACTCCGCAATCTCCGAAACCACTTAGCTATGAAGAAGAGGCTCGCATCAAGACCGTTAAATTTCATTAACTAACCCTTCAGATAAAGATTGATTCATAACGAAGACATCAGACCGCCAGTTCTGGAAGCAATTTCAGTGGATGCGGTCTTTTATTATGCCTTGTAGTTGTATACCGAAAAAACCTCCTCCACCCTAAAGGGTGAAGAAGGCTAATAGGTTACTTTCAAGGACATGGCAGTAGGTTATCAATTCAAAGGCCTTGTTTAGTTCATCCTTCGATAAACCTCAGCGCGCGTTCCGATTGATAATCAGCTAGGCCTTGGGCGAATTGTTGATCAGGAAATCCTCTATGCAGCAGCTTTAATCCACCTGAAGTTAAGGAGACATGATGGTGGAATTGATAAAATAACAGCCTATCATGATCCAGAGCATCGTTCTTTAAGTACCGGTAGAAATCCCCAAATCTCATCTGCAAAAAACTATGCTCATGCTCAATATCATAAAACATTGCTCCTTCGATATCGATCAAGAAAGGTTCCAGTTTATCGTTAACCATAACATGGTCAGGACCCAGTTCCCCGTGAATAAACCCATATTGCTGTCTGGGTTGAATTTTTGATTCAAGCTCGTACAACTTATCGAGCAGTTTGCTTTGATTAGACCTGATCTTCTCAATATGTTGGGAGGCATAGGCTAGCTGTACTTTCGCATTTTCCATTTGTAATAAATGACATTGCCCCATGCTGCTCTCGTTAGCATTTGCTTTCCCAAAAACATGCCTCTCGTGGGTATGCATAGCAGTAAGCATCTCCCCCACACGCTGAAAAACTTTATCTTGAACACGTAACTCGGGATGATGAAAATAGGTTTCTGCCATTCTTCCATCTATATATTCAACCAGAGCATAATCGAAAGAGTAACGATCTCTTGCCTTATTCAGATCATAAAGAGCAGGGGTCTGAATTCCATGTTGTGTTAAGTACCTGTTATTTAATTCGAATAAATGACTTCCATAGGATTGTTCATTTATATCTTCATTTGCTTTTTCTTCTTTAAAATAATTCATGGAAAGATCCCACACATACAAAACGCAGGAAAATCCATTACTGCACTCAATCTTGTAGACCACCTTTTGTGCGCCGCCATGCATGCGCGAAACACGAGCAACGAAATAACTGCTGCCAAAAACCCTACTAATATAATCCTGTAAGTCAGCCTTATCGAGATGACAAGTAACGTCCATTAACAACACTCCATTTATTAGGTTTTGCCGGCTTCACAATAGTAAATAAAATCCAGCCGAAAGTATAGACTTATTCTTTCTGATCAATTATGATGTTGAATAAGGTCTTGAAAAAAACAAGCATACAAAAAGCCGTTGGAATTCATTTCAACGGCTTTTTTTTATGAAATATCTAAACAAATATAGAGGAGTACTTTCACAACATGTTCAAACGACTAACTGCACTATTTTCGATTCCCTCTTATGGCTTACTCTTTTTATGTATGTTACTGCAGGGGATGGGGATTTCACTCAGCGCACCCTTTTTATCCATTTATTTTACGGAACAGCTTGGAGTATCTGTCGGGCTGTTTGGTGTTTTTCTGGCCACCACGTTAATTGCCGGGATATGGATCAGTACACTAATCGGAAGACGCTCTGACCTCGGCTTAAATCGAAGAAACATTTACCTTGTCTCCACGCTCTGTAATGCTCTGGCTTATAGCGGATACTTGCTCTTTGGGGATTTTACGATCTTATTCATCTACATGATTGTGTTCACCGCCCTCGGTGCACCAGGGATGCCTCAATTGTTCGCCATAGCTAGAGAAGCAGTGAATAAGAGCGATTTTACGGATACTGCGTTTGCAAATTCTACCTTGCGTTCTGCTTTCTCTCTCGGCTTTATTACAGGTCCTTTAATCGGTACTCTGCTAATTGCTGCTGTTGGGTTTAAGGGGATTTTCTCGGGCACCATCGGAGTATTCCTGCTGGTTGCCTTACTTATTTCGCTATTCCTGAAATCAAATACAGAAGTGAAAAGCAGTACTGCAGAAGTAAAAGTAAAAAGTTTCCGGTTGGGTCAGAACCGTAATGTTCTGCTTCCTTTTCTGATTATGATACTCATGTATGTAGCCCACTGGACGAGTAGCATCAATACTGCCCTCTTTATTACCAACAATCTAGGGGGAACAACAAGCGATGTTGGTTTAGTCAGCAGTATTTGTGCTGCGCTGGAAATTCCTTTTATGATCATGCTGGGACTACTTAGTGCGAAATACAGTAACCGAATCCTGATGATGTGCGGAGCCATTTTCGGAGGAGCTTATTATCTCGTTGTCATTACTTCAGGCGCGATGTGGCAAATGCTTGCAGCCCAAATTTTGCTTGCCTTTTTTGTTGCCGTTATTTCAGCGATTGGCATTAGCTACATTCAGGATCTGCTTCCAAACATGCCTGGGTATGCATCCACGCTCTACTCTAATTCATCCACGATCGGCAGACTGATTGGCAGTCTTGTTGGCGGGTTATTAGCTAGTGTTGTTGGGTACCGGTATTCATTTGTGCTCTGTTTCATACTCGTCATTATTTCTACAATCATGCTTGCGGTAAGCGGACGTTACTCTGTAGATGATCCACAAAAACTAGCGATTTAATCCGCTTTTTCGGGCTTCATTCAGCCCTTGAAACTTCTCCATATTTTCTCGCGACTAACTAACATATCCTTAAAAAGGTGGGGTTAGATGTTAAAAACTATTGCAAGAATGCTCATGTTGATGTCTTTAATCTTTCTGGCAGCATGTGCAGGGGATGTTAAACCCATCGAGGAGCCGAGCACAGGAGCAAATACGCCAACTCATAGTCCAGCGATGAATACGCAAAAGCCGCAAAACACAGAACCCAAGCAGCCAAATGAAACCAGCTTTAAAGCAGAATTGTCAATAAATCTGAAATCATATTCAGATCAATTGACAGAGTATGATCTCCCCGCACTTGAAGTGCTGGAAAAAAACCTAACTGCTTTGGTTGAGCATGACCACACACTTTTCCAATCCGGGTTCGTAAACAAAAAACTAGCAGATGCTATGGAACCTTATTATGACGAACAATATCAGTACAAATTCACAGACATCGAAAGCATCGATTCCATGTTACCCAACGAACATCAGGTGAATATAACGGTGACCGGACAACGCTTGGATATGGCTGCAAAGACAGTTGAAAATGTAAAAATGCTATACGCTATTCGGCCAAACGATCAAGGGGAATGGGTCATTTATATCATTGATTGATTGATTGATTGATTGATTGATTGATTGATTGACTAACTGACTAGCTTATGAAAAATCGTCGTCCGATTCCTGACAGGGAATTTGAACGGCGATTTTTTTGTGAAAAAAACCAATTTCTCCCCTTGCTAGCATTGCGAGATGCGGAGAATGGAATCATGTTTGTGGTAACCTTCTAGCTACCTACCCGATCTAATATTTAAGTAACGTTACGAACATCCTAAGACTTCTAGTCAAGAAAGCAGGTAAATCTTTGCATATAGATCCTATTGTCGTCAAAGCCAAAGCTGGAGACCCTGAAGCATTCGTGCAGTTGATGCAGGAGATAGAGTTACCTTTATACAGAACTGCAAGGTCCATCGTCAACAAAGAAGAAGATTGTGCAGATGCCCTGCAGGAGACGATGCTTAAAGCCTTTAAGAACATCCATACACTCAGAGAGCCCGCTTTTTTTCAAAACGTGGATCTTCCGGATTCTGATTAATGAATGCAATAAAATGCTCAAAAACAACTCAAGAGCCCTCCCTTATGGAGAGCTTCCCGAAGTCCCTTCCACTTCCAAGGATTATGAGAAAATCGAATTATGGGATGCCGTTCAACATCTTGAGGAGAACCTCCGGATTGTCATTCACCTTCATTACCTACAGGACATGCCGATCCGTCAAATTTCCGACATTCTCGAAATTTCTACGGTTGCCGTGAAGACCCGGCTGCATCGCGCCCGCAAAAAGCTAAAGCATTCATCTCAATTCAATCAAGAAATGGAGTTGCGACATGGTAAACACTAAGTTAGAAGAACAGTTAAAGAACTGCCAAAGCCTACTTCCCGCTCAGTTATCGGATATTGCCCGCTCCAAACTGAATGAGACTTACCAAATCATCAGGGAGACCGATAATTCCACTTCCCCCATTCAGAGAAAGATGGATACATCAAGAACTTTTAATAAGTGGTTGATTTCCACTGCAGCCGCTGCAATTCTTGGAGTTACAGTCCTTGCTTCCGGCTTTGTATCGCCCGCAATGGCTGGTGCACTCAAGCAAATTCCGGTTTTGGGACAAATCTATTCATTATGGGGCGAAAAAAACTTAGATCCCGGTGTTCAACAAGCCGGGGATTTCATCACAAACGTAAACCAAAGCGTGACCCATAGCGAGGTGACCATGAATATCCCAACGTTGTTATTTGACGGAACCCGAATTCTTATGAACCTAACCACTCCTGGAAACCGTTTGGCTTCGGAGCCCAATTCGCCGCCTTCAGATGCCAATAAAGGCGCGGTGGATAAGTTTGAGGTTCTCTATAAAGGTCAACCTCTGCTCTGGAGTTACGAACACATGGATGGTGAGACTGCTTCCAGCATAATGGTTCAGGTTTTGAACACTTATTATGATCCGAGCACAACAACACAGACTGTCCAGTTCCCTGATCAGTTTGACTTGACTGTAAATGTAACGTTAAAGGGTTACGATGTCCCGTTCGAATTCGTTCTGCCTGTTACCAAATCAACGCCTGTTACCGCACTAACTTCAGAGGAGACCAAGCATCACGATAACATTAACTTGCAGATCAGTAAGGTAGAAATCACCCCAATCACAACGCAGGTATCCATTGAGTACAAAACCAAACCGGGCCAGAGCGTAGAAGAAATGCTCGCTTCTATCCCTTCGAAATATAAGGGTGCTAACGGGGGCGTCATCGCTCTTCAATTTGACATTGTCGATGAACGTGGCGTTCAACTGAAGCCCATCGGTGCTCACCCCTTAAGCGAATCTTATAATGTTCGTTTTGAACCCTTCAAGACTATACCGAATACCGTAACCATCAAACCGTACTTAGTCGTTTCCGAAGGTCAAGCCCCAGCTGGGACTAAAGGACTGTGGGAAGACAACAATATGGTCAAGGAATATATCCCTGAGCTGGAGACTGTACTTTCGGTCCAATAGTTCATTTGTAAAAGGGTATGCAAAACTACAAAAGACGAAGCCATAATAGGCTTCGTCTTTATATTTAGATGGCTTCAGGTAGGTTCAATCCAATAAGGTTATTTTGATGAAGCCAGCTTCGATAATTTGTCGGCAATATCTTCGGCTTGTAATAAGGAGGAGTATGAATCTGCTGCAAAATATTTTTCCATATCAATCTCAATCATTCGATTGTTTTTGACCGCATCCAACATCTTCCATGTCGCTGGCAACTTAGGCGGTTCTTTGTCCTTTACGGTAAGGACAATAACGTAGTCACTGAAGCTAGAATAAAAAGTGGACAGTAGTTAACAGACTGGCGATAATGAGTCCACGGAGGTGTGTTCACATGGGAGAACATCGACAACGGTATAACGAAGAATTTAAAAAACAGACAGTGCAGTTCATTCAAGAGCAAACAAAGACAGTGGGCGGCTTGGCGGAAGAGCTTAACATCCCAAAAAGTACCCTGCATCAATGGAGTATATGTTGCTGTTTACTCTGTCTACGTATCACATGTTGGCGAATATCCACCAGTTGAACCGTACATTTCACCGTTCCAGCCACTTCAGCTCTTTTCTACGGGATTTATACCGTACACTCTACCGTCCCAGCTATTCATGCAAAATAATTATGAAGTACGCTCGCAACTCCAGTTTTCGTTGCCCTATATAATAAATTCGGCCTCTTGAATGAGAGTCCATTCCCATAGATAACCTACGCAAATTATCTATATCGGCAAGATTTAGGGCCATCCTTTTACAGGATGGCCCTCTCATTGATTAAGTTGCAATTTTGCTAACCTTAATACTCTCCTTTAATTACAAAAAACGAACCCCGAATTGTTCCGGCTAGCTTGGACTTCTGCCTAGCAAACTTAAACTTCTCTTCTAGCTCCTTTGGGATCTCCATCCCCTCAGAAAGCTTAAAACCAACAGCCCGCTTCTTAGGGTCATCCACCGTATACATAACGTTCACCGCAAGACCATCCTCATAAAAGACATAAGCGAATTTAATATTTTCCACTTGAAAACGCGATGTTTCTAAAGGTTTGGCCGCAAACTCAATATCGCGTTCTTCTTTTAAAATTCGGTTCACATAATCAAGGGTCTCCTGACTTTCGCTGGCTCGTACAACCGTAAACTCATGTTTGTATTTGTTCATAAAGTAACGGGCCTCATTAGCACGCAGACCAGCAAGTGCATCTACTACAGGTGAAGATTCTAACCCAACCGTAGACACATTTTTAAAATCAACGATATAGGACATTTTCATCTCTCCTTTTCTCTCATTATTACCAAAAAAACTTATCGTTACTTAGGATACGGTTCGCGTATTGTCTGTAACGGCAAGTTTCTGTGTTAACTGCTGTGCTCTTTTTCTATTAAAGTGACCATCTCACGCTTCCACTTTTCTCGCTCCTCTGGCGGGATCGGCTCCCCTTTGTCATACAGAAATCTAATCATATAGAACCCATCCTTCGTAAGCAGGCTGGTAACAAGTTCATGTTCTAATACATTATTGTTCATCAACTGCGTCTCCACTATAGAGCTATTAACAGTCTGATGCAGTACTTGAGCAGTCAACAAGGTTTCTTGGGAGATATAATCCGCTGTATGCTTCTCTACAGAAGATGCCTCTATCTTATCAAAATAATTAATCGTGAACGTATGCGAAGGTTCGTACCGATGGTATTCTCCTAACGGATAATATCCGATAAATTGACTGTTACTGTAGACATGGAAGGTTGCAGGTACATAGCTATCAAGCTGAAAATACGGGATGAATCGCGCAATGCCTGAATTGATCTCTTCTCCAGGAGGAATGACCGCATCCACACCACTAAGGAAATCACCCTTCTTATCTACAAAAATCGTGCTATAAGAGCTGTACCTCGTAATCCAAATTGAACCATTCTCCTTCACAGCCTCAACGTAATAACTGATAATTTGATTTCTTTTTTCCTCACGTTCATCGGCGGGGTTGATACAGGTATGAATGTGCTTCCGAGTGTATGTAAAGACTGCTTTAGTGGCATCCATTGACAGCAATTCAAATTCGAGAATTTCAGATTTTATATTATAGATTTGAAATGTCATCATTAATTGAAAGTGATTTAAAAAGGACATTCCCCTTTTATCTGGATGAAATCTTTTGCTCAAACCTTCTTCATCCTTATCCATATAAGCCTGCTCCAAGCCTTCAACCAAGGCCTGTAGCTCCTCTTTTGTGATGCCTTTATTTTTTTTAAAGAAAAACATGTCTTCTCTCCCCTCATCATCAATCTACTTCCAATTACTTGCTCCTATTTATTATACGGGCATACCTGTGTACTTTTCTAGTTATGAAGAAACCATCCCTGACAAAGAAATGGTTTCTTTGAGTAGGTATACCTTTCGGTCATCCCTACATTTTTAAAATGTTCACGAACTAACCTAAATTGTTCTTCTACGCTCATGTTTGGTGTTCTTTCTATGGTTTTGATGCCCAGCTTAGTGCATTCTCTCTTCCGGGATAAACGGTAATATAAATTCAGGCATTATTCCTAAATCTATTAGGATTGGTTGGTCATCAGGTAACTTCAGCAAGTCAATAATAAGAATTCCATCATCTCTTCGACCACTTGAAATAACCATTGGCTAGAGATCATCCTGTAATGTTTGAAAACCTAATTCCTCTACAAACTTCTTGGTTTAATTGTTCTTTCAAATAATTATTATTTATCTTCATCCAACACACCCCATTTATATTTCAAAAAGCTTACTCTGACACGTTGGTTGTGAGGGGTTGGCAGATTCTTATCTTTCTAGATAAAAAAAGCCTTCCCCACCCAAAAGGGTGAAGAAAGCTTTAATGTGTATCCCCAAAATATGGGCAGCTATATTAGGTTTTCGTACCTGAGGGTGTCTTAGTCAATTGCTCCTCCAGCCACCTTATCGCCTCAGCCTCTCCAGAGAAGGCGCCTCCGGGGCAGCCGTAGGTTCTTTTAGTGGACAACGCTGTAACTGGCTTGTAGACAGCAAGCAACTTTGCATTCTGCATTACGACCGCGATGCCTGAACAATATTGGGCGATTTCCCGCTTGTTCATCTTGCACCAGTTCATATACAGCTGTGTGACCGCACGCTCTGGACGTGTGTTTTTCTCAGCAGAATGCACCATCAGCAGGCCGAAGGCAGATCGGCGCGCGAGCAGTTCTTCCCAATATGCGATATATTCTTCTACTGTCTCCTGATCAAACGCCTCCCCCAAACTAAGGCTTATGATCGGCCAAGCGGATTCATCCTTTGTTATAGCCATATGTTTCCCTCCTAAAATGTGCCGAGCATTGCCTAAGATGTCATGCGGAATCCAACGGATTGCTGTTGCAGCTTCCAGAGCCGGTCGTACAGTCCGCCGCGCAACAGTAAGGCTTCATGTCGTCCCTGCTCGACCAGCCGACCGTCTTCCAGTACGATAATGTTGTCCGCACCGCGTATGGTTTTCAACCGGTGGGCGATAACAATGACGGTTCTGCCCGTAATCAACGCATCAATTCCTTTCTGGATTTCGGCCTCATTCTGCGGGTCAAGCGATGCAGTAGCTTCATCCAACAGCACAATTGGAGCGTTCTTGAGAATCGCACGGGCAATGGAAATTCGCTGCTTCTCCCCTCCGGACAGCGTACTGCCGCCTTCGCCTACCGGCGTGTCATAACCAAGCGGTAATTTCATGATGAAATCATGGCAGTGAGCCATTTGCGCTGCCTGCTGAATATCCCGCTGCGACGCCCCCGGCCGCCCAAAAGCAATGTTGTTCCCGATGGTATCTTGGAATAGGTACACATCCTGAAACACCACCGATACAGATCCTAGCAGATGTTCTGGATCAATATCCTTGATGTTGCGCCCACCTAGCAGAACGCTCCCTTCTTCAGGATCATAGAAACGTGAGATCAGGCGCAGCACTGTACTCTTGCCGCTGCCTGACGGGCCCACAATTGCAGTCAGTGAACCTTGCGGCATTTCCAGACTTAAATTTTTGAGAACAGGCTCTCCTCCATAGCTAAAGGTTACATTGTCAAACCGAATGGTGCTGCTTTTAGGAAGAGGACTCGTATTACCTGTCATTACCGGCTGGCGTAGCAGGTCTACTATACGTTCACCCGCTTGTTCGTTATAGCGGAATTCGGCATAATTGGCTAGCGCTGTGGTCAATGGATCATAGATACGTGTGCCGACAATAAGGAATACTGCCAACTGCAAAATACCGAGCTCCCCCCCTAATAATAGATGAACACCTACGTATACCATTAAGGTCAGTCCCGCACGAAGAAGAGCCATAGCGGTTAGAATAACCGGACCGAACATCCCTTCCAGCTTCACACTTTCCTTCATCAAAGTTTTAAAAGAGTTATCCAGACGGACAAATCGTTCTCCCGTCAGGTTATAGGCCTTCATTACCCGTATACCATTCAAGTATTCTTGCAAGCGGTTCGCAGCGTTCAGCTTGGCCTTCATATGATCCGCTCCGAGTCTCCGCCGCAGCTTGCCCGATATATACATGATCAGAAGAGCAACCGGCAGCGCTACGAACATGGAAATCGCCATCCGCCAGTCCAAAAACAGTAAACCAGCAAGTGCAAATATCGGCAGGACAAAAGCCCCCGCAAGCTGTGGCAGCAGATGTGATATGCCCGTCTCAACGAGCGTGAAATCGCCCATCATCATATTGGCTAAATCACCTGGGTCCCGGCGAGTCAGGTAACCCAGCGGAAGCTTCCGCAGATGTTCTGCTAATTCCGCACGTCCCTGTGCAGCAACATTGTATGCCCCGCGGTAAGCGGTGCGATAGGCGGGAATCTCACTCAGGAACATCAGCACCATGACGGCGACAAGCCCTGCGCAGATCCACCAAAGGCGTTCTGTCTGAAGTTCTGCGCCTACAGTAATATAAGGAGCAAAAATCAACCGCACCGCCTCAATTACAAGCGCGAACGGAAGCACACTAACTAGATTAGCCAACAAGGAAAAAAGCACAGGCTTCAGCAACTGCTGCGGTTTACCGGCAGTAATATTATGCAATACCTTCATAGCTGATCCCCTCCTTTTTCCATATGCCAATCTCCGGCGTCAGTGTAGGCATGCCACATTTTTGCGTAAAGCCCGTCCGCCTCAATCAAACCTGCGTGCTCTCCACGTTCCACGATTTCTCCATCCCGCAGCACCAGAATTTGTGCAGCTTCACGTATAGAGGAGAGTCGGTGAGCAATGACAATAACCGTCTTGCCGCGCATAAGCTCCGTAAGTGCTAACTGCATATGAAACTCATTTTCCGGGTCGGCAAAAGCGGTCGCTTCGTCGAGCACGAGCACTGGTGCATTTTTGAGAATAGCCCGAGCTACCGCAATGCGCTGCTCCTCACCACCCGAGAGATAGACACCGCCTTCACCAATTAACGTATCGTATCCCTGCGGCAGCCGAGTAATGAACTCGTCGCATTGTGCCGCTCTGGCTGCAGTCTGGACTTCCTCCAAAGTCGCTCCCGGTTTTCCAACAGCAATATTCTCATACAAAGTGTCATAGAACAGGAAGGTTTCCTGAAATACAAAAGCAACTGTATTCATTAATTCATGGATCGCCATATGGCGAATATCGACTCCACCGATACGGATCGCACCCACTTGCGGGTCCCAGAACCGCGGCACCAAGCTGGCCACCGTCGATTTTCCCGAACCTGACGGGCCTACCAGTGCTGTAACCTTCCCTTGTTCCGCACGGAATGAGACTTCGCTGAGCGCCGCTGCAGTCCCTGCATCTTCACTGTAGGAGAAAGTTACATCCACAAATTCAACGTCAAAGGTATGCGGGGATAGCGGTTCTGCTATTTCCGGTACAGGCTGCTGTGCCAAGAGACGGTCCATCCGCTCCACGCCTTCGCCAATATCCCGAGTGCTTGAAGCCAGCAGAAGTAGCTTGTAGAGCGGAGATGAAACGCCGGGTGCCATAATCAGAAAGAACAACAGCACAAGCGCAAAGGACATGGAATCCGGCCGACCGCTTAGCATGAAGACGCCCACCGGCAAAATAAAGGTAAACGGTGACGCAAGCAATGTTTTGAATAAGATATAACCTGTTTGATAACGGTCCGTATACTCCAGACAATAATCGCGGTAGCTGGTCATATCACTGTAGAACTTTCTGAAAGAATGCACCGTCTGCCCGAACACCTTAACCGCGGGCATCCCCCGTACATACTGCACCGCCGAAGTATTGATCTGCTCCAACGAATCATGATACTGCTTCACACTGGCCTTGCCTCTGCTGCTCATCATAAGCGCTGACTGCACACCTAATCCTATAATTATCGGCAGCAGGCAAGCTACCGCCAACGGCGGACTAAGCCAAAACATCGCCACGATCATCAGCACTGTAGAAGCCAGCACGCTGACTAAATCGGGAAGCTGATGCGCTACGAAATTTTCCACCTTGTCGACATTCTGCTCTAGCGTCTTCTTGACCACGCCTGTTGAAGTCCCGTTCAGGAAACCGAGCGGCAATCTGCCCAAATGCTCGGTCATTCGCACACGCAAATTATATTGAATACGAAAAGCCGCAATATGCGAGCACATAATACCACAATACGAAGTCACCAGCCCTCCGATTAACCCTCCAAGTGCAATCCACCCCCAGCGGATCATATACGCACCGTCGACCTGTCCAGGCGATGAAGCATGGCGCAGCAGCTCTGCCAAAATGAAATAAACAGACAAAAACGGAATCAGCATTAATACAGCGCTGACAGATGACAATATTCCGGACAAGAGCAGCAAACCTCGCTTCTCTCCGGCGATCTCCAGCAGCCTTGGCATGCCGGTTTTGGTTTTACTCACAGCTGTTCCCCCACTCTTGGTAATTACGCACAAAAAAAGTGCACTGAGAATGATTCTCTGTGCACTAGTGTATAGGAACGTTGTTCACGATTGCTACCGTTTAAGGGATTATTATTAACCAAATCAGGAGCATCTGTGCAGGATACGGACTTACAACTTAATACCGAAGAGACGCTGCCTGCCGCTGATCAGATATTCTCCTGGACGCACACCGAACTTTTTGCGGAAGGCTGCCGAGAAATGACTCACATTACCGTATCCAACTCTGGAGGCTGCTTCACTTACAGTCATACTCCCTTGTTCCAGCAGCTGCTGTGCTCTCTGCATCCGTTGTTCGATAACGTAGGCATGCACGGTATAACCAAACATTTCCTTGAAGCCCTTTTTCAGCTTAAACTCATTGAGGCATATAATGCGAGAAAGGCCTGCAAGCGTCGGCGGGTGCAAATAATCACGCTGCAAAATCTCCTTAGCGAGCCGCAGGCTCTCCATATCCTCTCTGGACAGCTTGACCGAGCGTGGAATCCGGTCTGCTTCATATAAAGATTCATTGAGATAGACCGCCATAAGCTCCAGCATTTTGCCCTCCAGATAAAGTTCACGCATGCCATGGCTATAGGAACAATCCGCAATCTGCGATAGAATGAAGCGGATGGATGGTGTGATGTTATTTTTTCCAAAAAACAAACCCGCACCAGCTCCGATGCGAAGCCGTGTATCCTCAGTCAGACCACTGGTCATCCGCTCAAATTGTGCAGGGCTCATATCTATGCTGATGAATCGGTACCCCGCTCCACTCAGGTATGTGCAGTTTTCACTTCTTACTCCGCCATGAAACAGCGCAATTTCTCCTGTATCTATAACAAAATAGTCCGATTTCAGCGAGGTCCCCCACTCAATGCCATGCCCCATGCAGAATGCCAGCTCTGTACGCGGAGTGCTAAAATTGCCCTTCGCTTCGATATCCCGATTAAAACAGAGATTAAAATCTGTCATCTGGATATACCCATGGCTAAGCAGGCTACGGCAACTGCCTTCCCCTATTTCGACTGGAGGTTTAATCTCAAAATGAGCCCCATCAAAACGATAATTATAATCCACCCCTTCACATGTAAGCGTCTTATGGGCATCAATCGTTTCTGCTTCTTTCAGTCCATTGCTTCGCTCCATGCACATCCCTGCTTCCTCTTACTTTGGGTTAATTATATATGCAATGAGAATGATTATCAATTAAACATTACGATTTCCTCTTCGTTCAGACTGAGCAGTTGGGCAAATACACTGGATTATAATCAAAAAAACCTTTCCCACCCCGAAGGGTGAAAAAGGCTTATATGTCTCACTTCCGAAGCCGTATCTAGCCTTCATAGCTACTCTCGTTTCTTCCCAACTGCCCCAAGATAGATAACAAACTCTTCATCGCCGTCTAATTCTAAAATCTCATCTATCAACTTTTGATCATAGATTCCAATTGCGCAAGCACCTGCACCGATGGATTCGCTGGCTAAATAAAGGTTCTGGCAGACATGTCCAACATCGATGAGGATTTTTTTGTGAGCAGAAATATCATACTTCCATTCGGAGCGGTAGGGTGTGGTACTCCAGGCAAACAATACAGAAGCCTTTTTGGCAAAGTTAGGGACAAAGGGCTGATCCAAAGTAATAGCATCAATCTTTTGTTCAAGTTGATCTAATTCAAACATAAATAAGAGCTTATGTTCCACAGGCAGGTATCTATAGATCCCTTGCCCAATACCCTCTACACGCATAATCATTAAATAGGTTTCAAAGGTGTGCGTCGCCCCACTGCAGGGTACAGTCCGCAGCGTAAGTCCGTTCTTATTCATGCCGCTAATCCCTTGGGTAGCCCATAATAAATAGGATAACTCCTCCAGACTAACAGTATCCTCAGAATAGAACCGTGTACTTCTTCTTTGATCTATACAATCAAAAATATTATCTTTACTCACAACGTCTTTGCTGACCTTGGGCAAATCAATAATTAGTGAATCTGAATCAAATGGCTTAACAATTGGCGGTTGTGCAATTCCCTTGATCTTATCTGTTTTGATATGTTTGAATTCATGAAAATTGGATTTCAGAAAATTTCTTTGTTGTTCATATCTGGTCATAACAGATCCTCCTGAACTACCTTAATAGCTCTAATTTATCATGCCATAAAAATCATACGGTGATCTAACTCACTCTTCAGTTATTTTGGTGAGTAAACAAAAAACCTCCCTTTGCCCCGAAGGGCAAAAGAAGGCTTAAACGCGTCACTTCCGAAGACATGGCCAGCTATATTTTCAGCTCCCCAAGCTTGATCAGCTCGACAACCGCTTGTGAACGGCCTTTAACGTTTAGTTTTTGCATTACATTGGAAATGTGGTTTCGAACTGTTTTTTCGCTGATAAATAATAAGCCAGCGATATCACGAGTCGTTTTGTCCTGCACGAGAAGCTCAAAAACTTCGCGCTCACGATGAGTCAACAGAAATTTGCTGTGGTGTTCGTTCCCCTTCAATGGTGTCACCCCTCCTTGCCCTGGGTTTGTTTGGTATAACAAGGTAAAGGGATACAGTCAAAACATATTATGTAGTGTTGATGTTAATGGTGCTGTCACAATTATAAAATGGGCTTAGTTCATTCAAATGCAAAAGCCTGAAATTTTCATGAATAAGAACATCTTTTTTCAGGGCAAACTACGGTTTGTTGTTCCTTATTAAAGGAGGTGTATGTATGAGCCATTCAAAAAACAATCAACCTACCAAAGCAGAAGTACAAACAACGAAATTAAACAAATTACCACTCGTAGGTAAATTCGAACCTGAATTTTCTGCAGAGGAAGCTGCAGAAGTGTTCGAAAACCAACCCTCTGCAGATCATGAATCCCATAATGAACGATAAAAAGCGGATGACGCTTTGATCTTATTCTTAAGCAGATCAAACCTTCAAAGAATGGAACTGTCACATTAACAGCTTAATTAACTATAAATGAGACGGTTCCCTTCATTTAAACATCGTAAACGACTTAGAGCAGCGATTCGCCATTAATGGGAATCGCTGCTTTATGTTGTAGGCTGTTGGCTGCCCGCTCCAATAGTGTATTCACCAGCCCCAACTGAGGCTTTCGGACCCAGATGGCGTTATTAACAAATTTATCGCCTTTTGAGCGAAGTTTCGGACTCCAGTGACGCTATTCCTTAGAAACAGGCTCATATTCGGTACTTTTCAAGCCAATAGCGACTATGCGGTCCGATAGCGACTCAAATATCGAATAATGCTGCATGTAGTGTCATCTGGGTCCTTTAGTTACTGCTTATGCGCAAAAGTTTGCTGGGGCGGTTACTGCTGCGTGCGCGCAATGGTTCGCTGGGGCCGTTACTGCTGCGTGCGCGTAAAGGTTCGCTGGGGCTTTACTGCTGCATACACACACTGGTTCGCTAGGTAGGTTACTGCTGCGTGCGCGTAATGGTTCGCCGGGTTGGCTGCCCACTCCAATAGTGTATTCACCAGCCCCAACTGAGGCTTTCGGACCCAGATGGCGTTATTAACAAATTTATCGCCTTTTGAGCGAAGTTTCGGACTCCAGTGACGCTATTCCTTAGAAACAAGCTCATATAGGGTACTTTCTAAGCCAATAGCGACTATGCGGTCCGATAGCGGCTCAAATATCGAATAATGCTGCATTTAGTGTCATCTGGGTCCTTTAGTTACTGTTTATGCGCAAAAGTTTGCTGGGGCCGTTACTGCTGCGTCGCGCAATGGTTCGCCGGGTCGCCGGGTCGACTACCCGCTCCAATAGTGTATTCATCAGCCCCAATTGAGGCCTTCGGACCCAGATGGCGTTATTAACAAATTTATCGCCTTTTGAGCGAATTTTCGGACTCCAGTGACGCTATTCCTTAGAAACAAGCTCATATTCGGTACTTTTCAAGCCAATAGCGACTATGCGGTCCGATAGCGACTCAAATATCGAATAATGCTGCATGTAGTGTCTTCTGGGTCCTTTAGTTACTGGTTATGCGCAAAGATCAAAATATCGGTTACTGCTGCGTTCACGTAAAGCTTCGCTGGGGCGGTTATTGCTGCGTTCACGCAAAGGTTCGCTGAGACTAGAGCTGAGTTCGTTGTTGCTGAATATGCGAAGAGAATAGTTGGGCCCATTACATACTACTGTGTACGTTCACTGGTTTGCTGGCGCGGTTACTATTCTGCTTTTTCAATTGTAATCGGATACATTACTACAAAACACACTCCCGACCCTGGGAGTTTTTTGTCGTGCCATTATTACAATGAGATACATCACATTTTTATATTGACAGTAATTGTATACGGACTTATGATAAGTCCAGCATAATTGATAACGATTATCATTTAGATATAAAAAAAGGGGTGTTTTTTTAATGAAATTTACTTATGCTGTGCCTGCAAGTCTACTTGCGGCCTCCATACTGTTCACTGGATGTGCCAATAACAACAACTCTACAAATACTGCTGCCAACAGCACTACAGCCACCAACGCACCGACGACTGCAGCAGCTACCAACACACCGGAGACTGCCACCGCTGACTTCACGTCAGCTATAGATCAATATCGCACATACGTCATCCAGCAATGTGATGAATTTGTGAAGCAAACAGAGAGTTTCACCAACGCTGTAAAAGAGGACAAGATTGATGAGGCTAAGGCGCTCTATGCTCCTGCCCGCATGTATTATGAACGGATTGAGCCTATTGCAGAAGCCCTTGGTGACTTGGACCCAAATATCGATGCCCGGGAAAATGATGTAGATGCGGCAGATTGGCGCGGTTTCCACAAGCTTGAGAAAGCACTCTGGCAGGACAATACAACTAAAGACATGACAGAAGTTGCTGACCAATTGCTGAAGGATGCACAGCTGCTGCGTGCGAAAGTGGAGACCGTTGAGATCGACGCGAATCTGCTCGTAACTGGTGCTGTTGAGCTGTTAAATGAGGTCTCCTCCTCCAAAGTAACCGGAGAGGAAGAACGTTACTCGCACACAGACCTGTATGATTTCGTCGCAAACGTTGAGGGTGCGCAAAAGATATACGAGCTGTTAAAACCAGAACTAGCTAAAAAAGATGCCGATCTTGAAAAAACCATTGGTGAGCGATTCGCTGCCTTGCAAGCTGAGCTTGCCCCTTTCAAATCCGGAGATGGATATGTTTCCTATGAAGAGCTGAAAGAAGATGAAGTACGTAAACTGAGTCAGAATTTGGACGCCTTGGCTGAGCCATTGTCCAACATGGGAACTATTCTAGGAGTGTGACCCTCATGAATAAACATAACAAGTTCACTGGAGTACCAGGTAATCCTGAAAGTCCCCCTCTTAATGATCAATCGAAGAATGAGCCTATATTTGGTAAAAAATTAAGCCGCCGCGATATGCTGCGGCTTACTGGCGCCACTGGCCTTGGTCTTTTGTTAGGGGGCGGAGGTGTCGGTGGAATTATGGCTGCGCGTAATGCTGTAGCTGAGCCAACGAAATCCGCAGAAGGTGATTCCAGTTCCATTCCTTTTTATGGGAGCCATCAGGCAGGGATTTTGACACCTGCACAGAACTTTATTTATTTTGCTGCCTTTGATTTCACCACAACCAAACTGGCCGATGTGAAAAAACTAATGCAAGCATGGACCACTGCCGCTGCCGCTCTTACTACTGGCGAGCTTATTGGTGACGTAAATGACAACCCCAATCTTCCACCCTCAGACACCGGGGAAGCGGACGGGCTAAACCCTGCACGGTGTACGCTGACCTTTGGTGTTGGCCCTTCCTTTTTTGATGAAAGATTCGGCTTAGCTTCGAAACGCCCAGCCCTATTGACCGATCTTCCGGCATTTGCGGGTGACAATCTTGATCCGAAATGGTGTGGCGGGGATATTTGTGTGCAAGCCTGTGCGGATGATCTGCAGGTCGCATTCCATGCGATCCGTAATCTGGCGCGTATCGCCCGGGGGACTGCTGTACTGCGCTGGACACAGGAAGGTTTTCAACGCACTGGAGCAGCGGATCCCAAGGGGGCTACGCCACGCAATCTTTTGGGTTTCAAAGACGGCACGGGCAATCCCGATACAACCGATAACGCTGAAATGAACAAAGTGGTCTGGAACAGCAGCAGTGACGGTCCTTCTTGGATGAGCGGCGGCACTTATATGGCGGTACGCCGGGTACGTCTGCGTATTGAAGTCTGGGATCGGTCGTCGCTAAGTGATCAGGAGGCTACCTTCGGGCGTTATCGTCACACCGGAGCTCCACTCGGAGCTAAGGATGAATTCGATGATCTGGATCTTTCAGCTGCGGACGCTTCCGGGAAACCTGTCATTCCGGTGAATTCACATTCCGCATTGGCGCATGGTGACGGTACAGTCAAAATGCTGCGCCGCTCCTATTCTTTTTCCAGCGGTTTGGACGTCACCACGGGCCAGCTTGATGCAGGTTTGTTATTCATTAGCTTTCAACGTGATTTAATGAAACAATTCGTTGCCATTCAGCAGCGCCTCTCTAAGACTGATCTTTTGAACGAATATATGACTCACACCGGCAGCGCTGTATTTGCCTGCTTCCCCGGTGTCCGCAGAGGCGGCTTTATCGGGGAAACACTACTAAGCTAAATTTATGGCTGTCCATTATTGAAGGGGGATTATCCCGATGTTATCTCTTACGCATCCTAAACGGCAAATGCCAAAGGTTGCCTTGCTGATTCTGTTTGGCTTTTTGTGTATGCTTTTGCTCTCCAGCCCCGCGGGGGCGGAGGGCGATGGCACGGTCGACGAGCTCCTGCCGCCGGTCGGCAGCGCGCTCGTCGAAGCCGGCCAGAGCCGCTGGGACGCGGCCGCGGCCGATGTAGAAGTGTTCGCTGCGCTGTGGCGCACCGCGAACACAGGCACGCCGGACCCGGCACTCGCCGGTCCGGCTGCTGCCGTTGACGCCGCGCTTGCAGACGCGGCGAAAGCCCTTGCGGCGGGCGGCGGCGAGCCCGCCAAAACCGCACTGTCCACGCTCGCGAGAAGCGTGGACGCGTACGTCACCGCCGCCTCCGGCACGGTCGGCGGTGACACTGGAGCCGCCGGACGCGAGACGGCGGCGAAGCTTTTGCCCGCGGCGGAACGCACGCGGGATGCGGCGCGCAGCGCCGACTGGAGCGCGGCAGCGGCAGCGTACCGCGACATCGTCAGCGGATGGAAGCCGGCGGAGCGCAACATCCGGGCGGACGATTCCGCCGTCTACAGCCTGCTGGAGACGCGAATAAGCCTGCTGCGGATTGCGCTGCAGGCTGAACCGCTTCGCGAGGCATCGGCGAAATCGGAAGCAGAAGCTCTGTATCAACTGCTGGCTGATTACAGTGAAGGCAAAACCATTGACGCTGGGGATACTTCCAGTGAACCAGCTTCTATAGAGGGATTAATCAGCTACCTGAACAAAGCATCCTCCGCTGCCAAAGACAATAACAGCACAGAAGCCGCTAACATCATGGAGCAATTCATCGTAGCCTGGCCTTCTGCCGAAGGGCAAGTCCAGATCGCCTCACCAACAGTCTACAACAATATCGAAAATGAGAGTGCGGCTGTCACAGGTTACCTGCTCTCAAATCCGCCTAAACTGGATCAAGCTTTAACCATCATGGACAATATGCTTAGCGAACTAACGCCTTTGGCTGGTGAAACCACTTATAATGCTTGGGATGCCGCTTTGATTCTGTTGCGCGAAGGACTTGAGGCTATTCTCGTCTTGTCAGCTCTTCTTGCTTACCTGAAACGTGATGGCAACGCCAAAGCGCAAAAATGGATCTGGTCCGGTGCAGCTGTCGGCCTCATCGCAAGTATCGGATTGGCTGTTGTGCTCACTTATACCATTTCTCGGGCAGCTTCCGGGGGAGCACGGGAGATGATTGAAGGGATTACTAGTCTTGTCGCGGTAGTTATGATGCTCACAATCGGACGCTGGTTGCATAGCAAATCAAACACTGCGAATTGGAACAACTACGTGGGTAGGCAAGTTGATGGCGCGCTGGCCAAAGGAAATCTTTGGTCACTGTCCTCCGTTGCAGCGCTTGCGATTTTACGTGAAGGTGCAGAGACTACAATCTTTTATGTGGGCATGGCTCCATCCATCAAGCTGTCTCAATTACTGCTTGGGATTGGATGTGCTCTGATTATTCTTGGTATTGTAGGTTATGCAATTATTGCCTTGAGTGCAAAATTGCCGATTGCCGCCTTCTTCCGTACAGCTACAATTCTGATTTATTACCTAGTATTCCGCTTTCTTGGGGAGAGCATTCACTCGCTTCAGGTCGCCGGCAAACTTCCTGCACATGTACAAGAGGGCTTGCCTTCAATTAACTGGCTTGGCATGTATCCCACTTGGGAAACCTTGCTTCCACAGCTGCTTGTCCTGCTGTTTATTGTGTGGGAGCTGTTTCGGAACAGATCGCCAAAGGCTTCACGAACAGCTTAGTTTTATTAATACAATAGATATACCGGTCCGTCACGCCCTGGTGGTTACGCCGGTTTAGTCCGGTAATCTCTTGCATTTACAGTCTAATTTATGAAATGGATTCCATAGCAAGCTTTTTATTTGGGAGGTAATTTGCGGACAATATGATAAAATAAAATGACTATACACAAGCACCCAAGGGAGGCTGTTGTACTCTAATGGCTAATATTAAAGAAATTGCCCGTATGGCTGGTGTTTCCGTGACAACAGTCTCGCGGGTGCTCAATAATCACCCTTATGTAAGTGAAGTCAAACGAACCGCAGTCCTAAATACTATTGAAAAATTAAACTACACGCGTAATATGAACGCCGTGCATCTGATCACTGGGCGGACTCAAGCTATAGCTGTTATTATTCCGTATACCAACTTATTTTATTTCTCAGTCATTATTGCAGGCTTGGCTCAAGAAGCACTGCTGGCTCAATACCGGCTCGTTCTCTGCCAAACCGATTATCGTACGGAAGAAGAAATTAAGGTGCTTGAGATGCTGCGGAACAAAGAAATTGACGGTGTAGTTATGGTCTCTTCAACAATGAGCTCAGAAGCTATTGAAGAATATACAGCTTATGGTCCTATTGTGGTATGTCAGGATAGGGGAGAACGCCAATTTTCTTCTGTATATATTGAGCATTATTCTGCTTTTCGCAGTGGCCTTCAATATTTGAATGATAAAGGTTACCGCCATATTGGCTACTGTGAAGGAAGACCACACGGCAGCAGCAGCTCTATCCGCCAAATTGCCTTTAGAGACTTTCTAGAAGCTACAGATCAGCCTTACAATGATGAATGGATGATCTATAACTGTCTGACCGAAGAGGACGGTGCCCGCGTACTTCACCAACTGCTGCAGATGAAGAATCGTCCTGATGCCCTGATTATTTCAGCAGGCGATCATATAGCGGCTGGTTTAATCATCGAAGCTTGGAAAAAGGGTATCCGCATTCCTGAAGATTTGGCCGTCATTGGATTTGATGATCAGCCTATCGGCCGAACGTTAGGTCTGACCACTGTAGATAATCAGTTAACTGAAATGGGCATATCCGCTTTTCGGATTATCTATGATCAGATCCAGCGAAATGATGGACAACCCGTTCATCGCAAGCTTGAGTACCGTATTATAGAACGCAATACAGTATAGTATCCTTTTCATCTTATATCTCAGTAATTACATCATTTTAACGGTCCACTTTGCAGCCTTCTGCGAGTAGACCGTTTTTTATTTTTGCATATTCCCCTTTAGTATTCATTTTTATCCCTTGCTTCCGAATGGAATTTGTTTTATCCTAAATATGAAAATAATTTTCTGCATTTAGTTAATAATCATAAAAATAATTTCAATACCCCATTGAAACGAGGTGGATGAATGGATGTCCCCAATACTGCATGCACTCGAGCATGAGAAGGCCAAGCTCTCTCAAATGGAACGAAAGCTGGCTGAACGAATTCTCTCCTCACCAGGCGAAATCGTTCATATGGGCATTACAGAATTAGCAGAACAATGCGGAATAAGCCCGGCAACGATCACACGTTTCTGTAAGGTGCTTCATTTTAAAGGCTTTCCGGATTTCAAGGTGAAGCTGGCAGCAGAAATTGCTCATAGTGATGCCGCGCCGCAGGATGGTGGCTCTTCTTATCAAGATATTGTAGCCGGCAACCCACTCTCCGTGATTGTGGAAGCGATGCAGACGAACCATCTGACCTCCATCCGGGATACTACCTCACTGTTAGATCTGGAGCGATTGCAGGCAGCAGTTAATTTATTGTGCCAAGCACGCCGCGTTGATCTGTACGGGATGGCGACCTCTTCCATTGTCGCTCAGGATTTCTATCAGAAGCTGATCCGCATAGGCGTAAATTGTACTGCTTTTGCTGATTCCCATATGCAGATTACCTCTGCTTCATCACTCTCCGAAGGTGATGTCGTGTTCGCAGTATCCTATTCGGGAGAGACTCCCGAGACCATTGATGCCTTGATGTGTGCGAAGGCTAGCGGAGCAAGCACTATCGCACTAACCTCTTATGGCAGCAGCACCTTGGCTACTCTGGCGGATATCCCCCTATTCTCCTCATCTTTGGAGAAAGGCATGCGACGGGGAGACATGGCCTCACGCATAGCTCAGCTTCACATCATTGATATTTTGTTCACTGGAATGGTCAGCACCCGTTTTGGGGATTTTATTCCTAGACTGGAGCAATCTTATCTCAATGTCCAACAATACCGAAACAAACGAGGAGGACAATCCTAATGAATATTCTAAAGTTCCATAGTGATGAAGATTTCGTACAAACGGGTGCGAATCTTATTGCCAGCCTGTTGCAAAGCAATCCTAAAGCCGTGCTCGGTCTTGCGACCGGAAGCTCCCCAGTTGGGGTTTATGCCAAATTGGTTGAAATGCACCAAAAAGGACTTGTGAGTTTCTCTAAAGCAACTTCCTTTAATCTGGATGAGTATATCGGCTTGCCTGTCGACCATCCACAAAGCTATCGCAGTTTCATGAACGAGCAATTATTTAACCATATAGATATTGATCCAGGACAGACACATATCCCTAACGGAAACGCAGCGGATATGGAAGCAGAATGCCTTGCATACGATAAAATGCTGGAAGAAAACGGACCCGTTGACTTGCAGATTCTCGGTATTGGCAGCAACGGCCACATTGGATTCAACGAACCCGATGCTAACCTCAGCAGCAAAACCCATGTCGTCGACCTGCTTGAAGATACCCGGGAAGCAAATGCTAGATTCTTTGACAGTTTGGATGAGGTCCCTCGGCAAGCGATCACAATGGGCATTGGAGGCATCCTAAAAGCACGCCAAATCCTCTTATTGGTTCGTGGTGCCGGCAAAGCTGAAGCTATCCGCAATGCTGTGGAAGGCCCGATTACAACCCAATGCCCTGCATCCTTGCTGCAGAGCCATCCAAATGTAATCGTTCTCGTAGATGAAGGAGCAGGCAAATGGCTGAAATAAATAAAGAACTAGAACAGTTGCTGTTCGGTAAGGTACTGACTCCCCAAGGTTTAATTGAGCACGGTGTGATTGCCGTATCTGGAGAGCAGATCCACTATGCTGGCGATGCGGCTTGGCTTCCAGAGCGTTACGCGCATTGGCCTGCCAGTGGTCAAGCAACGGATCTCCTGATCCCCGGATTTGTAGATGTACATGTTCATGGTGGAGCTGGCCACGACTTTATGTACAGTGATACTGAATCGCTGAATGCCATCACTAAGTTCCATAGTTCCCAAGGAACAACAACAATGCTGGCTACAACCATGACCGCTTCCAAGTCTGCTATTGACCAAGTATTCTCCGAAGTCAGCGCTTATCGCGCTGCTGAAATGCCTTACACACAAATCGCAGGCATGCATTTGGAAGGACCCTTCATCAGCCCGAAATGGTCCGGCGCACAAAATCCAGAGCATATTGTTCCTGCCAATATTGAGTGGCTAGCACAATGGGAGAACGATTATCCAGGAATGATCCGGCAAGTCACGCTTGCTCCGGAACGTGAAGGTGCCCTCGAAGCTATTCTCTGGCTGCGCAAGCACGGTATAACTGCAGCGCTCGGGCATACGGATGCCTCCTTTGAAGAGGTTATTGCCGCAGCAGATGCTGGACTTAACCAAGCCGTGCATATGTTCAATGCGATGACACCCCTACATCACCGTAAGCCTGGAGCGGCTGGAGCTATTTTGTTCGATAAACGCATTCGCGCAGAGATTATAGCCGACGGGATTCATGTTCATCCCGCAGCCATTTCTATATTGACCCGTCTCAAGAAAGAGAACAATTTATTACTGATTACTGATGCCATGTCTGCAACTGGACTTAGTGATGGTGAATATACAATCGGTGATTTACCTGTACTCGTTCAAGATGGCATCGCTACCCTTAAAGATAATCCCGCTGCTCTAGCTGGAAGCACACTAACGATGATTCGCGGCTTCCGTTATCTGATCCAAGAGGTAGGACTCACCTTGGAAGAGGCCTCCCGCGCTGCAAGCCTTACGCCAGCGGCGTCCATTGGAATGGAACGAAGCATTGGCTCCTTGGAGGCTGGAAAACGCGGCGATATCCTACGCCTTGATGCTGAATTTAATATTCGCGGCGTATGGATCGGCGGACGTCCAATCACCACTTAATAAAATTAGCTCCAAACAAAAAAGCAACAATTCTCTCCAGATGGTGAGATTGTTGCTTTTTTATTTAGATCACAAAAATCATTAATAATTACGAGTTGGGAAAATTCGTTCAACCATGGTGCGGAATTCATCCACAAATCCTTTTATCGGATGACCGGCACGAGCCTCTTCAGCATAAACATTGGCGCGTTCCACGAAGTCAGGATTTGCTGATACGTATACATCCTTAATTCTCGCATCATGTTTTTTAACTTCTGCAGCAATTTTATCTTTAATTGCTTTGGTAACTGTTTCTGTTTCTCTTGTATTTATGGTGTTATTTGTGTTATTCGTGCTATTGGTGTTATACATATGCGTCGAATTACTTCTGTAATTCGTATCATGGGTACTAGGAGTGGTACTGCGCATGCCCATTCCCATTCCAGTTCCCATACCTTTTCCTATCCCCATATCTACATCATGTTTCGAGCCATTGCTGTTCAGCAGAGGACCATTATTATAAGTATGGTTTCTTATCGTACCTGTACCTGTTCCTGTTCCTGTTCCCAACATATCCGCTCCCAAATTACCCATGCCATTGATTCCATTTCTGGTTGCCGGTCCAGTACTTGTTGTACCAGGAACTGTATTTACAGTACCTTTTAAGGCTCCGTTCATACCATTGGTTACGGCTCCAGTATCATTCATTCCATCACGGCCAATTTTCACTCTTCCTGTACCAGACATTACGCCAGTCGGTCCATAATTGTGAGGAGTGGTTGAGGATTTTGCCCGATACGATGGAGTCCCTTTGGCACGCAGGCCAGCAGTTGCATCATTTAAAGTTACTGCTACATACGCGCTTTTTCCTGCAAGCATTACATTCGCTGAGCGGACTTCAGGCATTGCAGCAATCCGGTCTGCAAGCTCCTGACTAACTTCCATCTTAGTGATGTTATGTGTGCCACCGCGTACGGAATTCACACCAATACGCCCATCATTTACTCCCCGGACACTATTGGTTTGCACATTCGATTTTTCTGCCGTATTGGTTCCACACCCCGTAATACTCACCAAGCCGAGAAGCAATGCAGCTAAGACTGACATACTGATCTTGGATCGCAACATGAATTCATCCTCCATCTCTAATGTTGTATGTGTGCAGTGTACGATCGTTAGGATGACCTTCTGAAGAACAAGCTATCCTGAAAGGATTTGGAACTATGCCGCTTTGACCGTCACCCGCGAGTGCAGATCGGCGTATCTTATAAACAGTAAGCCATATCTCAACAAGTCGGTATTACTCCGCAAAAGTCAGGAGGCTTGTGCATGAAAGTTCTATTTACGTTTTATGTACCGAGTGGCGGGGTGGAGACATTAAATAAGCTGCGATGTGAAAGTCTCCAGCGAAGTGGGATCGAATGCCATGTTTTATATCTAATGCCGGGTTCAGGCCAGAATACGACCAATTTTCCGGTATTTGTCTCATCTTCAGATGAAGAAATTAAAAATTTGCTGGAGACCCATAATTACGATGCCATTATTGTTACATCTGATTATTTATTACTGAAACGTCTGCGTGAACTCGGTTACCGCGGTATTATGATATACGAATCTCAAGGCCTTGGAAAACGCAGTCATGCGGAAACTCTGATCAGAGATGCCGTCCCTTATTTACGTTCTTATTGTAATGCGGTACTAATCCCGCCAACCGATCATTTATTGGAGCTGTTTATTGAAATCTGTCCCTGGCTGCATCGTTATGTAATTCCGAATATTGTTGATGTCCAGTCCTTTCAGCATATCCCTGCTGAACCTCCCGCTAATCCGGTTATCGCTTGGGTAGGCCGGCTAGAGAGCAATAAAAATTGGCGGGAATATTTGAGAATCGCCCATGATATTCGCCTTTATAAACCAGATATTCATTTGTGGATGTTCCATGATCCTAATTTAGCCGCAGAGGATCAGAAACAATCCTTTCAGGAAGAGCTACACGCCCTAGGGCTGAATGATCGTCTAAGTACTTTTACCAATATTCCTAATCATGTAATGCCGATTTATTATTCCTCGATCGCTAATTCTGGTGGATTCCTGTTAGCCACCTCCATTACAGAAGGATTTGGATACGCTGTTGCCGAAGCGATTTGCTGCACTTGTCCAGTACTTAGTACAGATTCCGATGGTGTCAGATCCTTTATTGTTCATAATGTCACGGGTAAATTTTACCCGCTTGGCAATATTCCAACTGCTGTCAACGAAGGACTGGAGCTTATGAACAATTTTCCTCTGCGAGAGGGTCTCCGCCAGCAAGGAAGAGGATATATGGTCTCACGCTTCGGAACTGAGAAGTATGCGCAGTCTTTTCGTGAAATGATGAATTCCTATGCCATCTTCTAACCGAAATCATGCAAAAAAACCTTCAAGCCACTTCTCACGTGGTATTGAAGGTTTTTTATATTTTAGGGGTATATTATAAAGAGTTCCGTGATACAATCTCAAACAACGCATTCTGAAACAATTGTGTGCTTTTTTCCCAAGTGAAACGTTGTGAATCCTGTTCACCCCTACGAGCAAGCCGCTGGCGCAAATCAGGGTCTTTGATCAAGGTTATGATATCATCCGCAAGCCGATTCTCAAACCGGTAAGACATTAAGCAGTTGTGGCCATGCCTGCCATATTCCATATTCCCACCGGAGTAAACAGTAACGAGTGCTGCTCCACAACGCATAGCCTCGATGCCTGGTAGCGATCCCGTATCATACGTACTTGAGCTTACAAAAATATCGCTCTCACTATAATGGTAACAAAGCTCAGTATCATTTGCAGGAGTCCTTATATGATATCGTTCGTCCGCTAATAAAGTTTGCAGGGTAGTCGACTCAGCAAATTCACCAGGTGGAATAATCAAATAAAGTTCAACTTCTGGATGAAGTCTTCTGACCCGATTTAACTGTTCAAGCAAATAGTCTTGTTCACGATGGCCTGAGAATCCACCCTCTGGCTTTCGCATAACCGCGGAAACTACAAGCTTATTTTCAGGTTCACGAATGTTCAAATTTCTAAAAACAGGATTCACACCAATGGGCACGATTGTCCCCTTAATGCCATGATTCTTCTGGACGATTTCTTGCTGCCAGCGGGAAAGTACGAGCAGATTGCTAGTTAAACTATAAGATGCAAAAGAGCGGCTATTGTCGGGTAAAAAAGTGGGCTCGTAGCAAAGTGCTAAGCGAATATGAATCCCTTTCCCCTCATTACTTGCCTGCTGCGATACCTCGACTGTGGTATAAAAGTTGGAGACAATCACGTCTCCCACTGGAAAATCATTGGCCGTTAATTCACCATCTGCCGCATAACGCAATTCACAATTCATCTCGTATTCAACGACACCATCGCTGGGTAGGAGAATCGTAATTTCATGACCGATTTCTGACAGACGATTAGCCAGTTCTGCCAGCATCCGTTGTGCTCCGCCCCTAGATAGAGTTAGAACAGGAAATATTAACTTCATTCCCCTCTCTCCTTTAGCAGCAGATGCGATAGAACCCCGTGATGTTTTGCTTGTACCAGTTCTATCTCTCTTTTCTGCGCCTCACTATGAATCACTGAACCCATCTCTTGATGCACTCGATAATCAAGCTGCGGATGCTCAATATAAGACCAGCTAAAATGCGGTAAAATACGCAGCCATAAATCATAATCTTGAGTATATAACAACATCTCATCAAACGTTCCTACGGCACGAAATATATCCATATGAAGAAGAACTGTACTCCCATTCACCGGACACCCCAACATCATAGTCTCAATAAAATGGGCTCTGCTGCTAAAAAGCATACTTACCGTATCTGAGATCCGTTCTCCCTGCTCATTTATATAATAATAGGCTGTATAGTTAAACAAAGTACCCGTACTTTTGAGCTTTTCTATTTGGTTTTTGATTTTATCCGGGTGAAATTGATCATCTGCACTGAGCCAGGCAAAATACGTTCCGGTAGCCACTTCTATCCCTTTGTTCAAAGCAGAAGCCGTCCCTCCATTACTCTTTTGTATATAAATGATTCTGTCACGGAAGGGGGCCAACTTCTCCAGCCATAGGGTAGAACCGTCATCGACTACAATAAGTTCTATATTCGGATAGCTTTGATCCAAGACACTTTGGATGGCGAGATAAACATACGAACAGTTATAAAATGGGATGATCACCGATACTTTAGGTTCTTCACTCATACGCGCTCACCTCCTTCACCCGGAGCTCAACTTTTATACTGTTTTACAAGCAAGCAGGGCATCTACTGGTGCATGGCCCTCCCCGAATGCTTCACGAAACGATGGGTTTTGGGCATGATGGAAACCTTTAAGTACCGTTACCTCATACCCAAGTGCAATAAAATCCTCCGGCTCCCATCCGCTCCGATGCTTTTGAAAATACTCTCCCTGCAAATGATAATGATCCATACCCTCCTGTGGAAAAAAGCCCCGAGGGGTAAATACAACTACTCGGTTATTGGCGATTCTTTCGGCCATCCCTAGCAGAGTCTTCGCTTCATTTTTATTAAAGTGCTCTATTGAATCAATAAAGGTAACCGCTGAAAATGTTTTGGGGAGGAATAATTTATCCATATGACTGGCATCTGCATGTACCGGAATAATATGAGGTGACTTATATTGACGATGCAGCAGGTACGGCCTGTGAATTTCTAATCCAAGCACTACTGCGGCTTCATATCGTTCAAGCAGGGTACCGGTGCCGCTGCCGATATCCAGAATACTCTGGCAGAATTTCAACTGTTCCAGTAAGACTGGCAGAAAGTCATTCACTTCAATTTCCCGGTACATTACCTTCAGCCCCCCATAGAAGAAATCAAGTGCTGCAGCGAATTCTTGTAGCGGGCATTGGTCGCAGCTGCCTCTGCCATAATTACATCAAAATATTTGATCGTTCCCATGCCCTCATGCGTCCGGTAAGCTGTGAGGGATTGATTCAACATCACCGGTGGATATCCGTTCAGAATGGCGCGGAACCATAAGTCATAATCATGGGTGTAAGGAAGTGATTCATCAAAAAGTCCGATGGCTCCAAACACCTCTCGTTTAAACATCACCGTACAGCCATTAATGGGATTACCGTGTAAAAAACAACGTAAGTAATCCAGGTGACTAGGAAACAATGGCGCAGCATTCAGCTGAACCAGCTGCGATTGAGCGTTAATATAATTAAAGTTGGTATAGGAGATTAACAAGTGGTTCTGCTCCATGAACAGAACCTGATTGTTGATCTTATCCCGATAAAATAAATCATCCGAGCTAAGCCAGACCACATAGTCCCCCGTTGCATTCAATATGCCGTGATTCAGTGCGGAGGCGGTTCCCCCATTGCCTTTGCCCAGATAATGAATTCGGGAAAGATACGGTGTAATTAGATTGCTATGGGCATGCGAGCCGTCATCAACAACAATGATTTCGTAAGGTTCCCAAGACTGGGAGAACGCACTTTGCAGGGCGTGCTCAATATAAGGACAATTATAAAAAGGAATCACTACCGAAACCTTCGGTCTCATAACAACCTCCCCTCCCCGCTAACTCGGTAATAATTCAAAATATCCATTAACGATTGGTTAAGCCCAATTTCCGGAAGCCAGCCCAGTGAAGTCACATCAGCCTCAGGGGTTGATGCTTCTGAATGAACCTGCTTATCCGCTGTGGCTGCGATCTCTGAAATAGCCCGTTCAGCATCTGCAGGTCCCCAGTCCATTGGCACTGGACCTACAGAATGACTGAGCAGCTGCTCCGCGATCTCCCCGAGTTCCCGCTGCTTCCCCGAATCGATGCGATAGATGGTTCCATTTGTACCTTTACGCAAAATGTAATCATAAGCTCTAACGGCATCTCTTACATCTAAAAAATCACGCAGCGCATAACGAGAAGAGAGCTTAAATGGAGGTATTTCCTCTTCTGGCTGGCCTTCACTTCGGACAATGTGCTGTGCTAATAAAGAGCAGAAGCCGGTGGAAGGACCGGGACCAATCAGATTACAGGGCTCAGCCAGCAGAACCGGCTGTTTAAATAAGGTGCCCCAAGCGAGGGACACCAGCTCTTCTATTGTTTTGCTAAGACTGTACGGGTGTGGTGGCCCAGCCACCACACCCGGTTTGAACTTAAGTCTGGAGCCTGCCACTAGAATCCGACTGCTCGGCAGGCTTCGCATGGCCTCCAGTAAATATAAGGTGGCCATCACATTGGTCTCCATATAAAGCAAGGGATTAAGCCATGACTCGGGTACGGAGTTCTTCCCAGCCAAATGAAGGACAGCGTCCGGTGCAGTTTGCTTGATCATCTCAGCTACTGCTTTCCGGTCACTTAAATCACAAACATAAATCTTTACTCCTTCTGGAAAAAGAGTGGAGGCAGCTGTCGATTGCGGCCGCAATACAGCGATAACCTCAGCCCCTCCTGCCGAAAATAATCGAACCGCATGTTGCCCGGTAAATCCACCGGCTCCGGTAATCAGAAGTCTTTGACCTGTCATAAATACATCTCTGACTGTTTCATCCAGTCAGCCAGTTCCTGCAGCATTAAAGGATATGAAGGCAGCGGCAAGAGGACATCCGCTCTTGTATTCACTAGTGTACGATCCTGAATATGTTCATCCTCAGGGATGATCTCCACATTTTCTTTATGAAAAGCCGCCTGAATATACTGAAGCAGCTCATATTTACTTACCGGCTCTGGATGCGCTAAATGGATCAGCCCCGATACGGGGGAATCCAGCATTACATCCACTGCTTTGGCTAATTGGAGCGTTGTGACCCCGTTCCACATCACCCGCCGGTATCCTGAAACTTTACCACTCTGCGCCAGGAACCAATCCATCAGACCAATACCGCCTGAGCGGATTTCGGGACCAATAATGGAAGTGCGAATCGTAAGATGCCCGGGTTTTTGCACCTCACCGAGACTTTTCGAAATTGCATATACAGAGGTTCCATCAGGAGCATCCTCTTCGGTGTACCCTCCGCGTGTTCCTTCGAACACGCAGTCGGTACTGATATGGATGAGCCTTGCCTGAACATCCTCCGCCTTTCGCCACAAGTGATGAGGGAGAAAGCCATTCACGTGGTAAGCCCCAATTTTGTCACGCTCCGCGAATTGATTGAGAACCCCCATTGCATTGATAATGCAATGAGGGGAAACGATATCGACCAGCTTCTCAACTCCGGCTATATCGTTCGCATCTACATACAGCCCGCCAAGATCGCTCTTATCCCGGGTTGTATGGAAGACGTGATGCTTGCCCTGGCGGCGAAAATAATCCGCCAGCATATGCCCCGCCATACCGTTTCCACCTAGGATAAGCAGCTTCATTGCAGGAACCCTCCCCGGATCAAGATGCTTTTGATCTCTTCCCGATCCATCAGATTCGTCTCTGAACTGAAGCTATTGAAAGAGACATGAGGATAAGCGCTATAATGTGCCTTTAATTCCGGCATGTTCAGCGTAGGGAGAATTACTAAATACTGTTCATCGTAGACAACGGTAGTTAAGCTTTCGAAATCGCTCATCAGAATCTCGTGGATTTTCTCCCCCGGACGAATCCCGGTCTCAACAATACTCACATTGGACTCTCCGGAAGCCTCAATCAGCACCTCAGCAAGATCGATAATTCGGCAGGTAGGCATAGTCATGACGAAGATTTCTCCACCCAAGCTAACCTCAGAAGCTTTAAATAATAACGTAATAGCATCGCGTAGGGTAAAAAAGAAGCGGGTCATTTTCATATCCGTAATGCGTACCTGACCCTTATCTTTAATCTGCTTCATGAACAAATGCACTACGCTGCCGTTCGTTCCGAGCACATTACCTCCGCGTACAGTAACGAACCGGGTGTTTGAGCCAATCAGATTGGCATAAACGAACAATTTTTCCCCGATCGCTTTGGTCATTCCATAGAAGTTGGATGGGTTCGCAGCCTTATCGGTAGAGATGTAAATTGCTTTCTCAACGCCATTTACAATGGCAGCTTCGATCACATTTTGAGTTCCCACTACATTGGTTTTGAGTGCTTCATAAGGCTGATCTTCACAGACTGGAACATGTTTGAGCGCCGCCAGATGAAAGATATAATCAACGCCACGGCAGGCTGCAATCAGCGCATCCTTGTCACGGATATCGCCAATGATAAAGCTGAGACGTTGATCTTCAAACTCCCGGCTCATCGCCACTTGAGCGGATTCACTGCGGGAGAATACGATGATTTCCTTAGGATTTTGTGGCAGAAGTTGCCTAATCAGCTCATGCCCCCAGGAACCAGTTCCGCCTGTGACCACAATCCTTTTATTATTGAACATGCAGGTTCCCTCCAAGCAAGAATTTAACTACCTTGACCGAAACATCCGGAGTCATGTATCCTTCCGGTGCCTCCCAATCCCGATTGAGCGCCGTCATCAGCTTGACGCTGCGCAGAATACTTTTCTGATCTACACCTGAGACTACATTGCTGCCACAATCTACTGTTTCTGGACGTTCCGTCGTTCTGCGAATCGTAACTGTTGGCACTTTCATCAAGCAGCATTCCTCCTGTACAGTCCCGCTGTCGGTGATGGCACATAAGGCGTGCTGTTCCAAATAGACAAAATCAAAAAATCCGAAAGGTTCATGAAATTCAACTAGTGGGTTCATTGGAAGGGAAAATTGCTCGGTAAGTTTGGAGCGAGTGCGAGGATGAATGCTGCATATTAAACGAATTCCAAAATGCTCAGCCACTGCGTTAAGACCCGACATAATTTGTACAAGGGACTCTGGATCATCTACATTCTCAGCACGGTGGGCCGTGACTAGGAAATACTGTCCTGAGGTAAGCTTCAGCTGCTCCAGAATGTCGCTGGTCTGGATTTTGTGCTCAAAATGGGTCATGACCTCATGGATCGGATTTCCTGTTAACACGATACGCCTGCTGGGGAAACCTTCGCTGATTAGATGTCTTTTGCTCTGCTGCGTATAAGGCATATTAATGGTCGAAACGGCGTCGATGACACGGCGGTTTTTCTCTTCTGGTACTTGGAGGTCATAGCAGCGGTTGCCCGCTTCCATATGCACCACCGGAATTCCCATACGTTCAGCCAAAATCGCGCATAACGCGCTGTTCGTATCGCCCAGAAGCAAAACGCGATCTGGCTGTTCTTTTAGTAAAATACTTTCTAACCCTCCGAACATGGCGGCAAGCTGGCCGCCTAGTCCTGCTTGTTTATCCTGCAGCACATAATCCGGTGCCCGCAGTCCCAGCTCAGCAAAGAAAATGCCGCTGAGACTGGCGGTGAAGTTCTGGCCTGTATGCACCAGGATGTGCCGCTCAGCATGTTCGTCGAGAAGCGGAATGATTACACTGAGGCGAATGATTTCAGGCCTCGTGCCTAAAATCGTCATGATCTTCATGAGTTCACTCCCCTGCCTGTTTAATTATGGTCTGACTTGGCTCAATCAGCGGACTGTGCTCTGGTTGCTGGATTGAGATCATTGAGCGGGAAATGTACCGTTCATTTGGCTCAGGTTGCTGGAATGAGCTCTTTTTGCGGGAAATGTACTGTTCATTGGGCCCAGGTTGCTGGATTGAGCTCATTTAGCGGGATTTATACCGCTCATTGGGCTCAGGTTGCTGGAATGAGCTCTTTTTGCGGGAAATGTACTGTTCATTTGGCTCCGGTTGCTGGAATGAGCTCAATGAAGGGCATTTTTGCCTCTCTTTGCGCTCAGCTAGCTGAATTCGACGTATTCGAGGGCAGATATGCCTCTCTTTGCGCTCAGCTTGCCGAATTCGACGCATTCGAGGGCAAATATGCCTCTCTTTGCGCTCAGCTTGCCGAATTCGACGCATTCGAGGGCAAATATGCCTCTCTTTGCGCTCAGCTTGCCGCTTCGCTGCAATCGAGGCATTTACGCCGCGCGCCGCCGTCCACCGCGGCGGGCCCGGCGGCGCTTACCCCCGGCAGTGCTGCGCCGCCGGGCAGAACCTTTACGCCGCTTGCGAGCAACGCGGCGTAAAACCAACGGGCGCCCGCTTCGCCGGCGCGCCCGGGCTTTGCCGCGCCGCTTGCGGGCGACGCGGCTTGGCAGGCCCTTGCTTCGCGGCGGCAAAGCCGGCGACGCTGCGGGTAAATCAGGCTGGACAGCGGGTGGTTCCACCACCACCACGCTGTCAGCCTCGCGCACCGCAGGTGCGCTGCAATAGCGGAGGTTCCACATCTCCGCAAGGCCCTGCAGGCGGCTCCGATAAGCCGCCGGACCATAGACGGCGTCGACGCGCTCCCGCGCTTGACTGCCTAGAGTCAACGCCAATCCCGGCTGCGCCAGCATGACGTTGACTCTTTCTGCCAGCGCGGAAATGTCCGATGCTGGCACGAGATTTTCGCCGCAGCCCGCTGCGTGCAGAATTTCCCGCAAGCCCCCAGAGTCGTAAGCGATCACGGGCTTTCCAAAAGCCATTCCTTCCAAAGCAGTCATACCGAAGCCTTCGCGGATCAGACTAGGAACCACTAGCACATCCATGGCGCAATAGGCAGATGGAAGACATTCAGCATAACCAACAAATTTAAACCGGGTGTACAGTCCCTCAAGCTTTACCTTGCGGACACAACGCTCATAATAGCTTTTATCGCCAGCTGACCCAATGACAACAAATTTCGAGCTTGGATGAACCGCGTGCACAAGCACAGCCATTTTCACAAAATGTTCTAGACCTTTTTCTTTGTTGATAAAAGAAGAAATATAACCGATCAGCTGTTCATGCGGTTTAACCCGCAATTCCCGCCGCCGTTCGCTCCGAAGCTTGCTCCAAGCCTCAATCATCATCTCTTTATCATTCCAAGAGGGAGGCAGCTGGATCACTTTTTCCGCTCTCACGTCCTCTGGAAAGCAAGCTGCAGCTGTTTGTGAAATAGCTAGTATCTCATCACTATTCCGATGAATCAGCCCTACACTAATAGGTGTATATTCATTGTCTGTTATCGTCTCTGATATTTTCCATATCACCGGAATGCCCAGTGACTTTGCAGCCATTGCTGGCAGAGCATGCACACAGGTACTTGTAATAACAAACGCCGGGCGCAGGGAATTCAGCCAGTCTGTTAATTCGTGATACTCCCTGCTTTCCTGGAATTTCTGAGCATCTGCCTCCAACCCTGCATAAGGAGTGTACATTCCATATAAAAGAGGAATCGAAAGCAACTGTACACTTATTCCACAGCTTCGAGCCTGAGAAGTCAGCTTGCCGTCCTGAGGCGCAACGAGAATACAATTAAAGTACGGAGAAAGCTCCTGAGCGAAAAACAACAATAGCTTCTCCGCTCCCGTAATACTGCGTGTATTGGATACATGTGAAAAGAGGACGATTGTAGCTTTGTCAGCCATGGCGTTTCGGCGCTCCCTAACGAGGGGCCTGGAGCAGCCATTCACCTCCTTAAAAAATTTACAAACTTTGCGCTAAGTTCTATCCTTCGCAGTAAAACTCTCTTTGAAAATGGTCGCTCCTGTGACTCGCAACATCGCTTCCGCTTCGCTCTAGAATCTCGTCAGTCAATTTCAATTCGCTCCCGAGCTTCGCCCCTTCACTTCCACTCTGCTCTCGAATCTAGCCAGTCGCTTCCGCTCCGCTATACAAGCCCGCTCCAGACGTTGCTTCTTTTCATCAGGCCACAGGCATAAGCTGAGGTTCGGTTCTACAGTATATCGAGGAAAAACAGATGCCGGCACGACACCTGTCCCCTGGTAAGCGCACATTTCCGTTCCATTTCCGGGCATATGACCTAGCCATAAATTACTGTTAACAGCTGGTGTATACGTTTGGTGTAGGTGTGATCCTTAAGCGTCCGTTCAAAAGCGCGCAGGGCAATCGCACGGCGTTCTTCCTCATGAGTCAGGTAATAACGGATTTTATCCATCATTTCTTGAGGGCTTGCAAAAGTCTCAATTTCTTCACCAGGTTTGTAGAAAGATCCCATATCATCTCTGGCATCCACTAATTGCAGCGTACCCGTAGCCGCGATTTCAAAAGTACGCGGATTAGGAGATACCGCCGGAATCGAAAGCGTATTGTTGTTCACTACTTCATCAATGTGCGAGCGGTGGAGGTTAATGACGATTTTGGATCCGCTGTAAGCTACCGCTGTTTCCTGTGGTGACATCCACTTGCCAATCTCAATTCGATCTCCATAGAGTGCCGCCTCAGGCAGACGGTCCCACCAGATGCCGTTAATCACCGTGTTATAGTTCATCAAATCCGGAAGAATCTCACGGAAGAAATTAACCCGGTTCCAATAGGCAGAGCCAATAAAACTAACTTCGCGATTCAATGGTGAACGTGTTGTAGTTGGACGGTAATGCTCGCGGTGAGCGGCAAAAGGAAGATAATGAACTTCAGGGCAGCCAAGTCCCTTATAAAAATCAATACAATTACGCTCAAGCGTGAACACAAAATCGTAATGCGCCACAATTTTAACTGTAAAATCAGTGTAATAAGGATCATCTGTAAGCCAAATGGCTGTCTTAATTCCGCTAGCCCGAAGAACGGAGATCTGCTCAAGCGGTAAATCCATACCATCCAGCACAAGTACCAGATCCGGTCTTTGAGCGGCGGCTAACTCCACTAAGTTTTGACGCACATCTGTTATCGTGACTTGTGTGGTTAATTTTTGCAGCGCGTAGAGGACTGCATCGTCTAATGGAGAGTAGGGATATCCTTTACCAGAAGCCACATACATTACATGAATATTCCGTACAGGAAATACTTCTTCTGGCCGACCATCTAAAATCGCAAGCCGTCCCCGTAAATATCCCTCATCATATCCGCCCTTAAAACCACTCAGACGACCACGAAGCTTTTCTTCCTCTGGAGGTGTCAGTGGTAGCGGTGGTGCAGGCATAATAAATTCATTGTTGTTCATCATCATCCTCGCTCCTTTATCCCGTTATAGATTTCATACACTTGAAGCAATCACATTCAGCAAATGAGGCAAACGCGCAGTGAATGTATGGTTCCGCATGGTTGTCTGTAGTCCCCGTAAAGCGTAAATTCGGCGCTCTTTTTCATGCTTCAGATAGTACTCAATCTTCTCCTGCAATTCCTTAGCAGAGCCAAAAGTATCCAAGTCATAACCTGGCCGATAATAATTGCCCAGATCCTCACGAACATCCGTAAGCTGCATAGTACCGCAGGCACTGATCTCATAAGTACGTGGGTTGATAGAGCGTGATGGTAAACGGAAGCTATTCCGGTTATCCTGCCCCTCCTCCCACGGACGGTGAATATTAATGACTAGCTTTGCACCACTGTAATAGTTCGCAGTTTCCTCAGGTGGGATAAAGCCATTGCTAATAAAAGGGGCAAGCTGGTCATAAGTCGCAAGCCGTTCCCAGAAGCCGCCAGCGATCAGCACCTTCTTATCCTTTAAATAGGGGGCAAGTTCATCAAACAGCGCTGTCCGATTATGAAATGCATTGCCAATAAACACAATGTCGTACTTATACTGCGGTGCCGTACGGCGCGGATAGAACATCTTTGGATTGACGCAAAGCGGTAAATAATGAACGGATGGAACTCCAAAGGATTGATAAAACTCCACACAACCGAGCTCATGCGTAAAGACGTGATCATAATGCCGGCAAATCACTGAAGTATCCTCTGTAAAATAAGGATCATCCACAAACCAGATCGCAGTCCGAATGCCCAGCTTTCTGATTTCTGTAATCTGTTCTAAATGATTTTCCGGAAAAACATGCAGTCCATTCATAACCAGCACTGCCCCGGGCATCTCCCGAGCTGCGGTCTCCAGCATAGTTTCTGGAGTGCTTATCACAAGCTCACTTACAAGCTGCTGAAGCGCCTCAATTACCCCAGTATCGATTGCATGGAACCCTTGAGGAACATACATTAGCTTAAATGGCCGACAGGCTTCGACCTCTACAGTACTCCGACGCTGCACAGCCTCACACATGCCAAGACGATATCCTTCGTGATAACCGTCGCGATAATCTCGCGGACGCTTGTGTTTTCTCCTTTTCGCTTTCACGGCCTTCACCCTGCCCCGTTGTATTCTCAAGACAGTATAACTATATGCGGAGTCAGCACTCGCCTCATGGACATCTGTCATTACTAAAACTAAATTGGCAGATGTACCCTGTCTTTTGCCCGGCTTGCCCGAACCCCGTCAGATTTCATCCACTCGCTGGATGCTGTTATACTATAAAGGTCTAGCTAGAGGCACTAAACTTGTCATCTCTGTCCAATCTGTCCGAAGATGATTACTTTTTGAAATTCACAAGGGGGGGAACTATGAATAACACCACGTTGTATTTGCGACACGCGGAGCTGCTGCGTGATCTGGTGCCATCCTTTCAAACCTATCCATTTCATCTGCCTGCTGTTCGAACGCTGGATCGCCTGACTTTTCAAAAACCAGTGACCTTTCTTGTTGGAGAGAACGGCACGGGCAAATCAACCTTGTTAGAGGGAATTGCTGCTGCTTGGGGCTTTAACCCTGAGGGTGGAACGCTAAACTTTTCTTTTAACACTCGTTCCTCGCATTCGAATCTTTATGAGTATTTTAGAATTGCTAGAGGGGTTAGACGGCCGAAGGACGGCTTTTTTCTGCGTGCGGAGAGTTACTATAATGTGGCTTCTTATATTGATGAGTTGGATGAACAACCCGGTGGCCCACCGATCAAAGACTCCTACGGAGGCAAATCTCTGCATGAGCAGTCCCACGGAGAGTCTTTTTTAGCTACATTCGTTCACCGTTTCGGCGGTCGCGGCCTTTATATCCTCGACGAGCCTGAAGCAGCGCTTTCCCCCTTACGTCAAATGTCTCTGCTGGTGCGTATGCATGAGCTGGTCGGACAGGATTCACAGTTCATTATCGCAACTCATTCCCCCATTCTGATGTCCTATCCCGGTGCTGAAATTTTTCTCTTGGAGGGGGAGGGAATACGGTCCGTCGCCTTGGAGGAAACCGAACATTATACCGTGACCAAAGCGTTTATGAACGATCGTCAAGGGATGTTGCGTGAGTTATTTGAAGATGAATAAGCATACACGACTTCGACGTCCCTTTAAGGACGGTAAGCGTTTAAGCGAGAAATATAAGGATAATTTACAACATGGAACATATAAATTCTTATATTATAGGCTATGTTAAATTCTAATGTTGATATTTGACCATAAGAAAACCGCCTTCGTTGAAAAGGCGGTTTATTGCTATCGTGTCCCGTTAGCGCAACGACTTACTCTGTTGAATTTCGTGTTCCTCAACATAAAGCGGCATCAGAGAAGGCGGATCGTACCTTATCGCGGCCTTTAAACGACAAAATGGTGCCGATAGCCATAGCCCCATAGCCGCAACGAAATAATAAGCCTAATCCGACAGTGCCCGCATGATGTTGGATTTCGCCTCTGCCGCAATTGCTTCATTCCCGTCATCGACCGCTTGCATTAAGATCAGTATGGGGATGTATACCGCGATTAGCCGCGCCAGCAGCTTCGTTTCCTCGTCCGCTCCTCCGTACGTTTCGAAAAACACGCCGCGAGCGTAAGGTGGTAAAAAGCTATAAGCAACGCTCAAATCGCAAGCCGGATGGCCTACGCTCAGATCGCCCCAATCAATGATGCCGGAAACGATCCCGTTCTCATTCACAAGCATATTTTTGAAATGAAGATCGCCATGTAGCAGTGCATTCACCGCCTCGACACGGTCCTTTTGCAGCCTGCTAATATACGCTTCGATCACACCGGACTCCTCCGGCGACAAGTGTTCAACCACCTTCGATAGAAAGCCCTCCAATTTCACTTTGCGCGATGCTATGTCCGTCAAGTTTCGATGATCTTGCTGAACTCCGCACTCCAGCGCCGCCTGCACCGGAAACTCATGCAATCTCCGCAAAAATTTCGCCAGCGTCTCTGCCGATAAAGCCCGGCGTTCTTCCGTCAAACCGATTGGGAAATCTCCTAGCACGTAGTCATAGCCAAGAAATGGTGCCGGGTATTCGTCACTTGCTTCGCCATAAAACAACGGTTTCGGATAGGGGATGGTTATATATGTCTCCAGCTTTGGCAGCAGCTTCCCTTCCATACGAATCGAGCCAACTGCAATCGTTCTTCTTGGAAACCGGAACACGTACTCGTCACCGATGAGAAAAACCGTATTGTCCCAGCCCCAGCCCAATCGCTTCACTTGCTTCGATGACAGCTGAGGGAATTGTCTGCCGATCAGCGTCCGCGCCTGCTCTTCGTTAACCTCCCACTCCGCATCCCATACATTCGTTCCTCCCATGAATTGTCTGCCTCCTCGTTCCTTACGTTATTTAGATGTTTACATTCCCTAAAAGTGAAGCGATCCATCCATTTCTTCAAGCGGCTGTGGGTGCTGTTTACGTTTTGGATATGGTACACGCCTTTCACACGTTGTTTTCCGTCGGTCTTGAATCGGTAATGAGTCATGCCTTTTGAATTCGCATAGGAGCTAAATGCCCTCCATGAATCAGTGCATAACACGTTTGAGTCAGATAGATGACCACCAATCGCTTCGTCTAATTTTGTAATCCGAATACGTCCACGCCCAAGTACGCCAGAGTAAGTCATTTTCTGACGGTCACGGGCAACCAGCACGCACACTTGATCGTGGCTTATACCACGATATTTCGCTTTGCCGCCACGTTTACGTGGCTTGCGTTCGGTAATATTCCGCTTGCCCTTTTCCGAGTAAAGAAAGTAGGTCTCGTCCATTTCAACAATATCTTGAAATGCTTCGGTTGGAATCTGCTTCAGAGCGGAAAGAATCTTATGCCGCCAGTAAAACAAGGTGACATGCGTGACTTCATCGTTTAACTGCTCTGCACATTTTCTCAGAGAAAAGCCCTCAATCATGCATTCGATAAACCGAACCCACATATGAGGTCGCCTCATTCGTTGCAGAGGGGTGTTCGTAAGGTCATTGAATGTTTGGCGACAGGACTTACAACGGTAACGTTGACGTTTAACCTCTCCAGTGCGTGTTCTTACAGCCTACTTTCCAAATCGAACAACAGAATGGTTTTTGCAATGCGGGCAAACAAGTCCATCTTTATGCTTCTGCTCTTGAATTTCATCAATCGCTCGAACTGGAAGTGCCACTCCCTTGGTTCGGGACTGCAAAAAGTAGATAAGTTCTCGCTTACCATTATCGTCCAACGTATCAGCAAGCTTTTTCAGTTCCTTTAAATCCATAGGCAAATCATCTCCGAACAGTTATATCGCCCTTATTATAGAACACTTGTTCGTAATTATGAAATATCAACAACAAAGTTTAACATAGCCATATTTTTAAAAAAACAGCAGGTCTCCAAATCGGAAACTTGCTGTTTGCTTTGTGTTATTTTGTGTTTGATAGGTTCTTGAAATTAGCGTCTCGCAATCCCCGTCAGCTTGTGAACAATCCATCCAAACATGACTACAACCATCATATCGAAGCACACATTAAACAAGAATAAATGCTTACCGATGTCAGCCCTTCCGTCCCCAAGAATCGGAACCAAGAAGGAGAAAATCCCTATTAGCCCTAGCAGCATCAGCAGCTCGCCGGCAACTTTGCCACGAATATCTCTGCTGCGGAAATACTGGAACAAAGCTCCCGCAAAATACACCAGATAGAATATGGAGAGAAATCCGAGCGTGTGCGGAATATGTTTGTTTTTGAATTGGCTCCATGCACTGTAAGTATAGGATAATGCACCTGCTGGTTTATTCTCGCTTTTCTCGTAGTTTCCTAGATAATACGGGCGAATCGCCATGCTGTTACTCGCAGCATATTTCATATTATCTATCAACCGGTCCGGATGCTTCAGATAGAAGAACAATACATCTTTATGAGATACACGGTCATAGAAGTCCGGAACCAGCGAAGGATCATCCTGCTTAATCACTGTATCGGTCTGAAAATAATTTGTACCCGCCAGTACCTCCAGCCGCTCCGGCAATCCGAGATCCTGCAAGTCTCCCTTCACATCCGGCGATTCGTTTAAGATCCCAAAAAACACCGTTTGATACAGATTAATATGCTTCAGATCTTTTGGCGCTGCCACATACAAAACGATGGATACAAGAAAGATGGCAATCGAAAAACGTAAAGCCAGCTTCCTCCATTTGCCCTCTCCGTCAAGCATCATAAACCGCAAAAAAATCAGAGCAAAGGCAATCCCAATGGGTGCATTCTGGATTTTGGAGGTGACCAGAAACAGAATTGCGATAAAAAACAAAGTTAATCCTTTAGTGGTTGGCTTCTCTTGGCTGGTTAATCTTAATCCTAATGCAAATGTCAGCAGCATAAACACCATCGACACTGGTTCTCCAAACAAGGAGTTGAAATAGGCCACATACCCGATATCGTAAAACACAAATAAGATAGCTGCTCCCAACAGCAGCCCTGTAACATAAGAGCCACGAGCATTATACTTCACCAGCAGCCAAGTTGCCGCCAGTAAAAGAAGCCCATAAACTGCACCCAGCAAACGAACATCAAAAAAGCTGTCATGGATGAGCCCGCCGATCAATCTCGGCAAAAGTACTATAAAAATCTGTGAGGAAGGATAAAAACCTCTAAATAAATTTTCATAAGCAAAACTGGAATGACTAAAATTGAAAAACTGGTCGGCATACGATGCTCCAGTGTCATAGTAGTTCAGACCGATGGTATTCATCATACGCAAAAAATCTCCGTTATCGGCAACACCAATAAAAGGCCCTACGAATAGCAAATAAATAATGATACCGCAGCCGGCAAGGCCTACGAGATACTCCGGTTTCCAGAACTTTTTCATGATTCCCCCTATCTCTGTGGTAACAGCTTCACATATTCGTCGGACAAATTCATTAGCTTCAAAATATACTCATAATCAGTCTGATATTTTGTGAAATCCGATACTGGCTTAAGCGTATCCAGCGACACAGCTTTACCATCAGCAAAATCTTTACCAGGCACATAGAGAATATCATCATTAAAGAAAGAACCAGAAGGCAAATAATACCGCATCCCTATCACATTACGATCAATGTTCAAGAGATCATGACCAAATGCTGTATAACCTTCTTCTTTTAAAGAAACCCCCAATAGGTTAGCTATTGTTGGGAGAATATCCAACTGTCCACCGGTTCTCTCTACTACCTTCCCTTGCTCCATTCCTGGTACATGTATAATCAATGGAATATTAAAGCGACTGATCCGGGAATCGTATGGAATCCCCAACGCACTTTCTACTTGCTCCGGTGGCACATCCTGCGGCTGCAAGCCAAAATGATCGCCATACATCACCAGCACAGTGTTATCCCACATTCCATTTTTCTTCAAACCCTCTATTAAAGTTCCAATGGCATAATCAGTATAGTTAATAGCAGTCAAATAATCGCCAAGCATCGTGTTTTTTAACTCATCAGGCACTGATATCTTCTTAAAAGAGTCCGGAATTTGGAAGGGATGATGGCTGGACGCCGTCACCATTTGTGCGTAGAAAGGAGTTCCTTTCTTCTGCAGCTCTGCCAATTTCTCGACACCCGTAATATAAAGCTGTTCATCGGAAGCACCAAACGCATTAAAATGATCATTGGTAAAATAATCTTTATCATAATAGCCGTTAAATCCAAGTGCAGGATATAGCTCATTCCGATTCCAAAAGCCCACTTGATTCACGTGAAAGGTGTACGCCTCATATCCTTTATCTCTCAGCAGACGTGGTAGGCTCGGCAGTTCTCTGTCCCCGAATCCAGTGGACATTGCCAAGGTCCCGATTGGATAAATCGACGTGTTGCTCATAAATTCAGCGTCAGAAGTATTGCCCGGACCAATCTGCTGGTAGACATGGGGAAAGTAAAATCCCTCATCTGCCAACTTGTTCAACACTGGAGTCAGCTCTTGACCCTTCAGGGATTGATGCAGCGGGAAGTTTTGGAAAGCTTCCATTTGGATGACAATTACATTTTTGCCCTTTTGCGAGCCAAAATAATCAGGTGCTGTGCCCGCGGCCTTACTACTATAAGGATAGGAAGCTTGCAGTTCATCAATCTTCGCGATGGTATCCTTAATATCTCCGGTTCCAATGAGATTGTTATCTTCCTTGACCTTAATTGCGGCAACGACCTCATAATTCAGGAATCCGGCACTTTCTGCCTGCACAAGCTCATTTGTAATTCCCCGCGCAGAATTGACAGAATTGGCCGATAAAGCAAAACCTCCAAGAATAGCCACCAGAATCACCATCATATGTGCCAATCGTGTGTTCCGGGAGCTGAATCGCTCACGCTCACGCGGATAGGCTTTTCCATGCTTCCATCTGCGGATCAAGACATAGATTGCCATGATCACAAAATCAGCGAAAAATAAATAATCAATAGTCTGTATCGTTGATTCTACGCTTGCCTTCACTTGAAACACCTGATTCAGTTCATATAAAGCCAGATACGTAGGAACAGAACCAAAGTGATTGAAATATACACTGGCTGCGAACAGCAGCAGCGATAATATCCCGTTAAATGTCCAATAGACAGCTGTTCTCACCCGCGAAGGAGTAATGACTGTCAGTATCCCCATGATGAAGAGGACTGGAGCAACATCTGCTGCAATCCACTCCCAAGCAATTCTATCAAAGAACAGCACTCTCAGCAGGAGCAGCTTCAACCATAGCAGCAGGACAACAATATAGAACTGAGCTCGATTCGGCCCGTGCTTTTTCACGTTTTAATCCCCTCTTACCTTTTCATTTGTTCTGATTATGAACTCTATTCATCTTTTCTGTAAAATATCAGATTGTTCTAGTATAACAATACTTACTTTTTTTATCAAAAATGTGCACCTTTCGCTCCCACTACAAATAGGGAAATCCCACGCCTTTTCGGCTGTGGAACCTCCCTATTTAAGCCTATTATGTTATGCCTTTCAATCTAAGACTGGCTTGCTGGCAAATCCTCTTTTACCTTCCAGATCGTTAAATCACTATCATAATATACAGTGATCTCAGGACTGCCAAGCTTATGAAAGGTGAGATTCCCGGGCTCCTGATCTCTTTTAAGCAAGCTATATTCGCTCACATCAGCAACGCTAAATATCTTAGTCAGCAGAGGTGCTGCCTTCTCACGTAGGCGATCCCCATCAATTAGAGACAGCTCCCGGTCTAATACCGTTAGTTGTTTGGGATCTGTTTTATCACTAGCACGAGGATTTGTATCACTAATCTGCTCAATCCTTCTAGTAACAGTATCGAACGTAACCGAAACCTTTGATCCGTATTGCAGCGTAAGCGTATCCTGATCCTTGTCCATAGCCCGAAATACTAAACTAAGCTCTTCACCTCCGTTACCTCTCAACACCTTCAAGGCCTGTTCCCCAGCTTGACGCATCTCTTCTGATACCGCCGAGGCCTCAAGCGTGGCTGATGCGTAATCGAATTCACCATTTACAAATCCGATACGCCATTTCTCCGCCCTAAAGTTATTCTCAATTTTCACGCCAGAATGTTGTGTAACATCATATTCAACGTATCTGAGCACTTCATAAGCTGAATCATTCGCATAACCCAGTTTGCCCTTGATCTCTTCCGCACGGGTATTCATTTCAGCGTCGATCTCCGCAGCTGTCAGAATCCTACTCATCTTCGTTTGCACCAGTTCTCCTGTCTCATAATTGATCCAGATATATGCGGAGTCCTCACCTTTCTGGTAAGAGTAAAATATCTGCTGTTGCTCCTTAAGCCATTCCCGGTGATCTAGCGGATAAGTCTTTCCAAGTAAACTCTGCATCACCTGATCTGCGTTCCGCTGTAGCTCAGCCTCCGTGAAATGCGACGAAACCTCAGTTTGCGCAGGGTTGCTTGATTCATTACCGAGGAACCTTCCGTTCAGAAAGAATACACCTAAGCCCAACAATACAATAAAACTCGCCACAGCCAACAATTGCACAGGCAGTCTTTTTCCTGAGTAAGATTTCGCTCCCTGTTGATCTTCTTGAATTCGGCGAATGACGTTGTCTGCATGCCTCATAGTAAACTTTTCATTTCCAAAAGGTCCTTTTCGGGCCTGAGCATACCATTCCGGTTTATGATCCTCCATCATTCTACCCCCTTTAATTTGTTCTGAATTTTTTGCCGCGCTCGGTGCAATCTTGATTTTACCGTTCCGTGACTCAAGTTCATCAGTTCAGCTATTTCTTTTATAGAGAGCTCATATTTCAAATCCAGGACCAATATTTCGCGCAGCTTTGGAGACAATGCCATAATTAGATCCCATATCTCACCAATGGACTGATTACCCAAATACTCCATCTCCGCAGATCGGGCTACGCCAAGAGGTTCGACAGTTTTTTCCCGCTGCTTCACATCAACCGTGGACAATGGCTGTACACCACCCCATAAGCCCGAACGAAAAAAGCGCGATTTCCGGTGCGAAAAAACAGTATTCCTGGCAATCGTAAGCAACCATGCTTTAAATGAAGAATTCCCCCGGTACGTTCCAATCCGGTAATAACATTTAATGAATACTTCTTGAGCCAGATCATCGGCTTGTTCAGAATTTTTGGTAAGATAATAGATATAATTCCATATATCCTCTCCGTAACGGCTCATGATTTCTCTTAGTTGCTGTTCATTCATCGTCTCGCTATGCTGAAGACCTTCCAGTTCCAATTAGCTTCACCTCACTTAATACGACCTCACAAAAGGCACTTTAGTTCCCTTATGTTCATATTTTCTCATAAAAAAACAGGGGGTCCAGTGATGATCCCCTGCGAATGATAAGATATCCGAATCCGAATCGACCTCTCCCCTCAAACGATCGAGGTATGCGTGAGTAATCTTTTAATAGAACGGTTAGCTTCATTTAGTACAATTTCTTTATCCACAGTCTTTAGCAAACCTCTTTCCATCACGATCTCCCCGTCGATTATCGTTGTCTCCACATCTGCCCGCGTAGCGGAATATACAATTCTAGAGATGGGATCTACGTCGTAAGAGGGGAAGGTATGAAAATTGTAGAGATTAAGGAGCACTAGATCTGCTTTTTTGCCTACCTCGATACTCCCGATCTTATCCTCCATCCCTACGGCCTTCGCCCCACCAATAGTAGCCATACGGAATACACTGCGGGCATCCATGGTTGTGGGTCCGTGATGAGGCTTTTGAATAATCGCCGCCAATCGCATCTCATTTAACATATCCAGATTGTTATTGCATGGAGCGCCATCCGCTCCCAGACTAAGAGAAACATGCTCATGAAGCATCCCTGGTGTGTCGGCAATTCCGGAGGCCAATTTCAGATTGGAACCCGGGCAATGACTTACATGCACTCCTCGATCCCGCAAAATCCGCCGCTCCTCAGCATCCAGCCACACGCAATGCGCCAGTATAAGCCGTTCATTGGCTAATCCTAGATGGTCCAGATAGACGATGTTACGCATGCCAGTCATGGCCTGCACAATCTCAATTTCCCCTAAATTCTCAGACGCATGAGTATGCACCTTCACATCGTATCTTGCGGACAGATCTCGCACCTCGGTTAATAAAGGCTCTGTACAGGAAATCACAAAACGTGGAGAAAATGCATACTGAATCCGGCCGTTTCCATAACCATTCCATTTTTCCAGTAGATCGACACTTTCCTGCAAAGAAGATGCGGTATCCTCCTGCAGCGCCTCAGGCACATCTCCCCCTTTTTGATCCATCATCACCTTGCCGGACAAGGCCCGGATTCCACTTTTAGCTATAGCCTGAAACGCAAAATCCGTATGATGGACAGTCTCCATATCCACAATCGTCGTCGTGCCGCTGGTGATCAGTTCGCCGATGCCAAGCATAGCCGAATAATAAAGGGATTCTTCATCATGCGCGGCCTCTAATGGCCAGATTCGTTTGCGCAGCCAATCCATCAGCTCCAGATCGTCCCCTTTACCTCGGAATAACGTCTGGCATAAATGAATATGAGTCTGGATAAAACCCGGAATCAATGTACGGTTCGTAGCATCAATGATCTGCTCGTCGCCCTGCGGGATAAGGCCAGTGCCGATTTCAACAATGAGATCATCCTTAATCCGGACATCCCCGTGTATAATTTCCTCTTGCTTGTTCATCGTAATGATTTCGGCATTTTTGATCAAAATATTTCCCATAGCCCTTCTCCCCCTCATTGAGTTAATTCCAGTACAACCTCACGCATGTAGCACAAAAAGGCCACAAAAATATGCCTGAGCATATTTTCGTAGCCAGAAATTTACGGTTCCCGGTAGAGACCCTTAAACCAATTATTAAGGATATACGAAAAAAAAGACTATTCATTTGTAATTTGAATAGTCCAATAATAATCTAAAGACAGGTTACATGTCAATATATATTACATATAAAATCGATTTTGTTTTATTAATACTGTTATATAAAAGTGATTTAGTATTTTATGTTATGTTAAATAACATAATTCGATTTATGATCACGATTATTCTGTTTGAAGAAAATTTCGATCACGATACCCTGTACTTTGCGTCAGATTTACTGTCAGGAAAACATAAAAAAAAAGCTATCCGAGAGCTATTTCATGGCTTAAGAGACAGCCGTTTCGTTCGATTAGGTCGACCATTTCGCACGATTAGGTCGACCATTTCGGACAGTATCTCTGCTTACTCTAACGCGTTGTGCTAAACCGCTGCCTGCATATAGCACGGTACGGTGGACTGGTCAGAGCCCGAAAGTGTACGTCTAGCTCTATTCATCTAACTGACCTATGCCGACCCTACTGCTACTCAACTGCTACTTCTGCACTGCTTCGGCTTCTACACTACTCCTACTTCTGCACTTCTACTTCTGCTACTACTACAACTACAACTACAGCTCCTACACTACTCCTACTTCTGCACCACCACTTTCCCCTTGCGCCTATTACACTGCTACGTCTACTGCTTCTGCTACAACAACTACAACTCCAGCTCTACACTACTCTTATTTCTGCACTTCTACTTTCTCCTTGCGCCTATTACACTGCTACGTCTACTGCTTCTGCTTCTACTACTGCCCCTACACTACTCTTATTTCTGCACTTCTACGTTCCCCTTGCGCCTATTACACTACTCCTTCTTCTTCACCGCTACTTTCCCCATGCGCCTACTCCACTGCTACATCTACTTCTGCTTCTACTGCTCTCGCTACGTCTACACCACAGGTGAGTCATAATCCTCCATACTTTCGGACCCAGATGACGCTATTTGCACATTTATCGCCTTTTGAGCATGGTTTCGGACTCCAGTGACGCTATTCCCTCGTTACAGGCCCATATGCAATGTGTTTTATAGCAATAGCTGCGCTGGAGTCCGATAGCATCCCAAATGTGGGAAAATTCCACGTTTAAGGTCATCTGGGTCCGTTACTATCGAGTCATACTCAACTGCTGATGCTTATGGACCCAGATGACGCTATTTGCATATTTTCGCTTATTGATCAGGGTTTCGGACTCCAATGACGCTATTTGCACATTTATCGCCTTTTGAGCAAGATTTCGGACTCCAGTGACGCTATTCCCTCGGAACAGGTCCATATGTAGTGTGTTTTATACCAATAGCTGCGCTGGAGTCCGATAGCATCCCAAATGTGGGAAAATTCCACGTTTAAGGTCATCTGGGTCCGTTACTGGCGAGTCACACTCAGCCACTGATGCTTTCGGACCCAGATGACGCTATTTGCACATTTATCACCTTTTGAGCAGGGTTTCGGACTCCTGTGACGCTATTCCCTCGAAACAGTTCCATATGCGGTGTGTTTTATACCAATAGCTGCGCTGGAGTCCTATAGCATTCCAAATGTGGGGGAATTCCGCGTTTAAGGTCATCTGGGTCCGTTACTGTCGAGTCATACTCAGCCGCTGATGCTTATGGACCCAGATGACGCTATTTGCACATTTATCGCCTTTTGAGCAGGGTTTCGGACTTCAGTGACGCTATTCCCTCGAAACAGGTCCATATGCAGTGTGTTTTATACCAATAGCTGCGCTGGAGTCCGATAGCATCCCAAATGTGGGAAAATTCCACGTTTAAGGTCATCTGGGTCCGTTACTATCGAGTCATACTCAACTGCTGATGCTTATGGACCCAGATGACGCTATTTGCATATTTTCGCTTATTGATCAGGGTTTCGGACTCCAATGACGCTATTTGCACATTTATCGCCTTTTGAGCAAAATTTCGGACTCCAGTGACGCTATTCCCTCGTTACAGGTCCATATGTAGTGTGTTTTATATCAATAGCTGCGCTGGAGTCCGATAGCATCCCAAATGTGGGAAAATTCCACGTTTAAGGTCATCTGGGTCCGTTACTGGCGAGTCATACTCAGCCACTGATGCTTTCGGACTCCAATGACGCTATTTGCACACTTATCGCTTTTTGAGCATGGTTTCGGACTCATATGACGCTATTTGCAAATTCATCACCTTTTGAGCAGGGTTTTCGTAAGCGCAAATGCTACATAATCAAACAAAGTTTTTGTTTAGAGAAAGGTGTTATTTTCACGAAAAAAGAGGATATCCCAGCAGCCATTTGATGGCTCTGAGATATCCTCCGGTTCTCTTGCTATGTTAAGCTTCCGAATTTCCGTGCTTTTCTAGAACCTTCTCGAACACCGGAAAATTAGCGGTGCGCCCCGGAAAAGTTACTTCACCCCTGCGATCATAACCTAACTTGGGATATAGGGCGAGTGCCCCAGTGTTCTTAGCATATGTATCCAGACGGATACTGGAATAACCATTCTGGCGAGCATATTCTTCTGCATAAGTGCTAAGACGGCGCGCAATTCCCTTCCCTTGCACTTCGGGATGCACAGCCAATCTATGCATAATTAAATGAGGCCCTTGCGTTTCAGTCCAGTCAATCTTCCCATACTGCTCAGATTGGTGCTCGTCCAACACTAGAATGCCGGCCACCGCATTGTTCTCCTCACATATCCATAGATTGCCACGTTCAATATCAAGGGAGATGATCTCCCGGTTCGGATAATGCTCGTCCCACTGATCGCTGCCACCTGCTTGCATCACCTGTACGCATTTGGCAATCAGCTCCATAATTTCATCAATCTCATCTTTGCGTGCTCTGCGAATCTCAGTACCCATGAATCATCCCTGCCTTCATCTTAACCTCATATTATTTTCACTTTCATTATGAAGTTTATCACATCGGCAGCGCAGCAAACCAGTCCGCACGAAAACCCCAAGACCCGCTCACGGACGGAGCGGATCTTGTCATCTGTGTCTCCTAGCTGAATTCCAGCTTATGCCCGTCCTCGAAGCCCTTGGCGAAACCGGCGTCGAACCCCACGTTGTATGCTTCGGTGTAGCCCTGTTGAAAGGCGTCTGCCGGAGGCGTTTCCGGCGAAACGCCCAGCTCCGGGGGGAGCGGAATTACCTGTGGAGCAGGCGGAGCCTCGCTCACGGGTACCACAATCACCGGTGGCTGCGCAACCCTTACTTTACGAACAAGCTTGCGACGAAGTCTTCTTTTCTTGCGTAGCAATAGGCCTTTCTTTGACTTCCCATAACGAGCAGTTTTCCGGGCAAGAACTCTGCGGGATTTACGGGCTAGCCCTTTACGAACTTTTGCTTTCCGCGAGAGCAGCAATGTGCGTCTACGGGTTCTGCCTGAACGTAGCGTTCTGCGGCTTTTTTTCTTCATGCTTCTACTCCTCCTGTGCTCCATGTTCTCTGGAGGTTCCTACGGCGTATGCCTTGCTCAGCCATGGCGCAGCAGGAATTCCCCGTTTAGGACGATGTAATGAAATCCCGGACATCATCCGGCACATCGCACTCTGATACCCACTTAAAATCCTGATATTGTCGCTCAATTTGCGGGCCGTCAACTCAGATTGCTCCGTCAATTCGGCGATGCTCTCCAAGATGGCCGCCAAAGCAGCCTGACTGCGCGAAATGGAGCGAATCATCTCCAGCTTGACGGCATGTTCAGAGAGACGGTCCCCGCTCATTTGCTGTCTTCTCCAAAACTAAAGCCATCACCTGACATGTCTCCAAAACCTTCCCCGCCACCATCGTCTTCACCACTGCCCAGCACTGCTTTTAAATTGCTGTAGAGTCCGTTCTCCAGTTTGGTCAGCCCTTCGACCATCTCCACGATGACCTCGTGTATAGAGAGGGACTCCTTCAGTTGCTCACTGTGGGAATCAAAGGCTCTAGCGTGGATATGATGCTGTGCCCACTGCTTTACCTTTTCAGCTTCAACCGCCTTAGCTTCCAGAATCAACGCAACGTTCCACTGGATGGCGGCGGTGGACTCCAGCATTTGCAGATAAGCCTTTTCTCTGCTCATCTTCCGCCTCCTGCTCCTATAGCGTTACTCTTCTTCTTGACCGTTCAATTCCTTAATCACTCTGCCTACCCCATCAGCCATCGCTTCTTCCAGATCTGCAAGTGCATTCAAGTAAGCAATAATGTTCTTGTTTACCTGAGTTGAGCTTTCGATCATCCCGCTGATCCCATCAAAATCAGGCTCCGCATCTGGCAGATCGTGGACAATTTGCGACATACGGACAGCCACATGGCGCTCAGCATCTAGAATCCGCGCCATCTGTTCGTGCGTATGGGCCATGTGCTGCAGGACTTTAGTTATTTTACTCTGCACCTTCATGTCTCCTTTGCTCAAACGCCCTGCTACAGCATATGCGGCAGGAGCCGGGACGGTGCCGGGATCCTCGACAAGTTAAGGCTCTATTCGTGACTGGAATGACATAAAAATTACGTTATTGCTAAGTACATTTAAAAGGATTAAAATGTGAAATGCACAATCCTGAGTTTACCAAAGGTTGGTGGGGAATATATGAAGCTTGAAAGCAAGCGTATCGATCTAATACCTTTAACTGCCCCAGAGCTCACGCTAGCAATAGATAACTATTCGGAGCTACAGCAGCAATTAGGCTTAGCTGCCATCAGTGCGGCGCTTGATGATGAAATGCAATATGCTATGCAGATCAGGCTAAAAAAGGTGCAGCAGGACCCCGACCATTACCTATGGTTAACGAACTGGGCCATCATCCATCGGGAAGATCAATGTATTATAGGATTCATTATCCTTAAAGGTTACCCGAATGAGAAAAGCGAGGTTATTCTAGGGTATGGGATTGATGAGAAATATAGAAGAAAAGGGTATGCAACAGAGGCACTACACACAATTAATGCATGGATCTTCTCCCATCCCCAAGCTGTCTATGTAATCGCTGACACTGAAAAAGATAATACAGCCTCCCACAAAGTATTGGAGCGTCTAGGCTCTGAGAGATACAAAGAAACTGAGGATTTAATCTGGTGGAGGATTTCTAACCCCCGAGCTCTCTGAGTAACGTGTGATTTCAAAGCCCTTGCGGCTATCTATAGCAGGATTACAACAAAAAAAGCACTGCCTTATGGCAGTGCATCTTTTAACTTTTCCCCCGCCTCGTGTAAAGACTGGAACGTCCCCGCATCACTCCACCAATCCTTAAGCACATCATAACTAAGTCTGCGATCAGCGGCGTATATATTATTTACATCGGTAATCTCCAGCTCCCCCCTCTTGGAAGGCGATACCTGCCGGATGATATCAAATACAGCTTCATCATACATATAAATACCAGTTACACAATAATTGGTCTTCGGATGCTCAGGCTTTTCTTCGATATAGGCAATCCATGCCGCATCTTGACTATCAAATACAGGTACACCGTATCTGCGCGCGTCCTCCACCGGCTTCAGCAACACCTTTGCAGTGCCCGCTGGCTGACGAAGATAACTCTCCACATAAGGCTTCAGATCATCCATAAAAAGATTATCCCCGAGCAATACAACAAATCGTTCCCCTGGGAAAATGAACCCTTCTGCTAAATCAAGCGCCTCGGCAATGCCTCCGGCAGCTTCCTGAATTTTATAGGTCAGAGATACACCAAATGCAGCACCGCTACCTAAAAAATCCGTGTACAGGCCAGCAGACTGCTTGCTTATGACCAGAAGAATGTCGGTAATTCCTCCCCGGCGAAGCCGGTCTATGCCGTAACAGACCATAGGATATTTGCCGACCGGAAGCAAATGTTTGTTCATAAGCCGGGTCAGCGGTTGAAGTCTAGATCCTGTTCCGCCCGCCAGTATGACTCCTTTCACTTACTTTCCTCCTCTTTATCTACGTCCTTTGCCTTCGGATCTGCACTTCATATAAAATTAATAGGATCTACATTCCATTTATCTATAAAGATCTTGCGATTTCGTTCCACCAGTTCTTGCAGTCCGGTATTGTAAACTTGCTTGAAACTTGCACTTCCTTCATGGTGCACCAAGCAATCCCCGGCGATAAGCAGCCGATATCCCTTTATCCTGGCGCGATAACAATAATCATCATCTTCGTAATGTCCAGGTGAGAATCTCTCATCCAGTAGACCTACGGAAGTTAGCAGCTCTCTTTTGAATAAAAAACATAATCCTACCAGCCGTCTCGTCTCCAGCCATTTCTGGGGATTTGGAAGGTTCGCCCTCTCAGCAGCCTGATGAAAACCTATCAGACCTTCATAATCGGTCTTCACCTGTTGACGTCCACTGGCATAGTTTGTGACTGGTCCAACAATACCTACATCAGGAGCACTATATAGAGCCCTCTTCAGATTAGTTAACCATCCTTGAGACACCACTACATCGTTATTCAGCAGCAGGACTTCATCACCTGACGCTAGCTGTAGCCCCAAATTGCATGCAGTTGGAAAGCCGCGATTGTCTGGCAATGAAATAAACGTTATATGATTCGCACGGCAATAGGTGTCTGTTCCGTCCGTTGAAGCATTGTCCACTACGATAATCTCATAAGGCGGCGGAGTGTAGGCACGAATAGATTCCACACAGGCCCGCAGCAAGGGCAGCGCATTGTAGGTTGGAATAATAATACTCGTCAGCGTCATATCCGATTCCTCCAAGCGGCTACCTGTCTGCGGTACTCACGCTGTGTTTCACTACTTAGCAAACCGCCAGCTTTTCGCCGGGAAAGAACCTCATGTAGAGCCTCAGCATGATCTCCTATGATCAGTTTTTCCACAGCATTTCCAACCCCTGTATTTGCCTTGCGCAGCCGATTATGTTTAATAACATTTACCGTTCCTACCTTCTCCACCCGTAACTTTTCTAATACAGAGCGAGCTTGGGCTTTAGGTGGAACCATTAATTCACGGTAGCCTATGGTCTCAAGCGCATGCCGCGAAAGCGCATGAGGAACAGCTGTCATAGAGCTAACCCCGAGATCGTACCTATCCAGAGCATAATTCAAAAACAGTTTGCTGCGGGTGACATCATCACATAATCCAAAGGAAGGCATCAGTGAGTCTAAATCATTAAGAGCTACATCAATTCCGCGATCTACAGCCGCCGTGAATGAAACAAGCTGAGAGGCCGGAATGACCATATCTCCATCCAGAAAAAGCAATATATCCCCGCGACTCAGCTTTGCACCGATAGCCCGGCCCACATCATGTCCGACAGACTCTGGGCAGTGTACTACAATGGCTTGACGATGTTGTCTAGAAATAGGAAAAGAGTTATCACTGCAGCCATTAAGTACGACGATAATTTCTGCAGGTTCAAGCCGTGCAACCTGATGCAGCAGACGGGACAAGGTCTGCTCCTCATTACGCGCGGAGATAATGACTGACAAAGTCCCGCGTAACTTCGGTAATTTCAGAGTCTCCTTGCCTGCCTTCGATTGCCGAGACAGAAGCGGGCGAGTAGCAGCGTTGGCTTTTACAGAGCGATTGGCTGACCTGTGACGGATTGGGCGTTTCTTTGCCGTTCGAGCTGCTGTGCCTCGTAAAGTTGCAACCATCATCTCACCATCTCTCTGCGCCGGGCTCCGTCGCCAAAGCCCGCTCTGTTCCCCCGATGTTCCAGCAAGAGGGATACAGCCTCCATATGATCTGCTGTAATCAACTGCTGCAATGGATCTATGCCGTCTTCCTTGCGCCTCACCGCATTTAACTTCCCTACAGGTACTTTGTGAGCGGCTACCACATGCAGTCCACTAAGAATTGCCTGGGCATGCGCCAGTGGAGGACGTGATAATGAATCGCTCCCTAAAATATCAAGTGCTCTGCGGCTGATTGCGTGCGGAACTGCCGTCATCGAACATCCCTTCAGATCTGGACGGCCCAGCAGAATATTCAGTGCATGTTTAGACAGCACCACCGGATGGGGGGACAGCTTCCGGACCGGACCGGAATAATCATTAAGCGCTATGTCCACTCCACCACTAACAGCAGTAACGTAAGGACGCAGCCCCGAAGCAGGTATCACCAAATCTCCATCTGTAAACAATAGGATTTCTCCCTTGGCTGCCTCAGCTCCCACACTACGGCCAGCGTCGTGTCCAAGCGGCAACTCATAGGAAATAACACGCGCACCTAGCGATTGTGCAATCCCTGCCGTTTGATCAGTGGATCCATTCACGACCACAATTACCTCGCAGCGCGGATGGACCCCTCTGGCTCCAGATATCACTCCCGCAATGGTCTGAGCTTCATTCATGGCTGGAATAATAACCGAAACATAGGGATTAGGATGGTTAACTATAGGGACTACAGCGACTTGCCGCACTGGGCGTGAAGTCCGCCGCTTCATCCGAGAGACCCGCCGCCCTGTGCGGCGGGCAGAAGTTCGTTTGGGCTTCATGCTCATCCACCTTCCTTACAGAGCCAATTCTTCAGGCTGAGGGTTACATCACAGTTTATGTACTATAACGCACAGGGTAACGGCAATTGTCTCCTGTCGTTCTGAAAACAGGACAAATGTACTCCCCACCAAACTTCGGCTTAGATACATTGCGCATAGCCAGCTGCCGCGGACACAACCTGCGGCGGTAACGAACGCAGTAACACAGCAGGGGGATTAGGTTAGGACGCTATCGGACACAACCCAATCCACAACGGATGATTATACTTTGGCACTATCGGACACAGCCGAATCCGCAACGGATGATTATAATTTTGCACTATCGGACACAGCCGAATCTGCAGCGGATGATTATACTTTGGCGCTATCGGACACAGTTGCTCCTATTCGCCGCATTATCACACTTTTAGATTATTAACGGACTCCATAGCAGCTATTGGCATCAAAAGAACCCAATAAGGCTCTATTTCTATACAATAGCGTCACTAGAGTCCGAAACCAGCCTCAAAAGACAACAAACCTGCAAATAACGCCATTTGGGTCCGTAAGTAGTAGCAGATGTTTAGAGTACCAGGCTATCGGACAGAACCGCAGCCACAGCGATTGATTAAACCCGGCGATGCTGACAAGTACCGTTCCCCACCAAAAAAACAGAGCAGCGATCTCCAATAAGGAGATTCGCTGCTCTGCTGTTTTTAAGAGGAATTGCTTAAGGTTCAATCAAATACACGATCATCTGCTGCCGGTTTAGCTAAGGGAGCACCTATAGCAATCCAAGAGATAACCCCATAGAAATGCGGAGTTTCGCGCAACCGCACCACTTGAATCACTGCTTCTCCATTGGCTCTGCTCTTTAAGGAAGCATAGAAGTAAGGCTGATTGGTCATGGCAACAAGCACATAACCCGTATGCCCAAAGCTCTCATCAAACGATACGGTCACCTCTACACTCTCTGCATCCCCATTGAACATAAATGCTGTCATTCCAAACTGTTGTAGTGCTTCTCGCTTCCCAGCTGTCTGAATCGGACTGAAGGACAGATGATCTGTATTTACAGAGTTCGGTGCCAGATGAGTCCCGTTTACTGCACCTGGGGAAATATGATATTCCTGAACACTTTCTTCTTCCAGATGGCGGGCTTGAATCGCAAACGAAGAGATTTTGGATGCTACTACTGCTTCATCCTGAAGCTCTGTTGTCCCTACTGCACCTTCTGTCAGATGAGCGGACTCGATACTGCCTTCCTTCAGCTTAGCTCCGTTGATACTGCCATCCGGGAGCAGGGCTGAGCTGCGTGTTTCATCCGCAAGATGCTCTAATTTGATGATGCCAGGCTGCAAATGCCGATCTGCCACGATCTTGTCAGCAAGATGCTCTCCGTAAACACTCCATGGTTGTAAATGTGAAGAACTCACGGAGCCTTCAGCGAGTTTTTCTTCCGTAATGCTGCCATCCGGCAACAAATCCGCACTGCGTACCTCTTCTGCCAAATGATTCAGGGTGATGCTGTCCGATCGAATATGGCGGCCATCCACCGCATCCCCGGCCAAATGACCTCCAGAGACGCTGCCTTGGGCTAAATGGAAAGACTGAATCGTCGCGACTTCAATCTTCTCGCCTGTAATACTGCCTTCCGGTAATAAATCAGCACTGCGCACTTCTTCTGCCAAATGATTCAGAGTAATGCTTCCAGCACGGATATGGCGGCTATCTACCGCATTCCCCCCTAAGTGTCCCCCATAGACACTGCCAGGAGCCAAGTGGTAGGCAGTAATAGATCCACCCTCCAACTTTTTACCGGTAATGCTGCCATCCGGCAGTAACTCGGTGCTGCGTACCTCATCCGCTAGATGTGCTAGCTTGATCTCACCTTTTCCAATATGGAGACCTTCTACTGCAGACGGACTCAGATGAGTTCTATCCACACTTCCAGGCACTAGATGAATTGCTTCTACGGAGGCTTCCGCCAGCTTCTCCCCAGTAATGCTTCCGTCTGGCAGCAGCTCGGAGCTGCGTACCTCATCCGCCAGATGCGCTAGCTTGATCTCACCTTTTCCAATATGGCGTCCTTCTATTGCAGACGGACTCAGATGAGTTCCCTCCACGCTTTCAGGTACAATGTGATTTGAATTTATGGATGCTTCCGCCAGTTTCTCCCCAGTAATGCTACCGTCTGGCAGCAAATTGGAGCTGCGTGTTTCTTCGGCCAAATGAGCCAGCGTGATCTCACCATATCGGATATGACGTCCTTCTATTGTGTCTGGACTCAAATGACTGCCATCTACGCTTCCAGGCACCAGATGATTAGAATTTACGGATTCTTCCGCCAACTTCTCTCGAGTGATGCTACCGTCTGGCAGCAAGTCAGCGCTACGTGTTTCTTCGGCCAGATGAGCTAACGTAATCTCACCTTTTCCAATATGGCGCCCTTCGACAGAACCTGAACTTAGATGAACGCCTTCCACACTGCCAGGTACTAGATGATTTGAATTTACGGAAGCATGTGCCAGCTTTACTCCAGAAATACTACCGTCTGGCAGCAATTTGGAGCTGCGTGTTTCTTTTGCCAAATGAGCCAGCGTGATCTCACCGTATCGGATATGACGTCCTTCAACTGTGTCTGGTCCTAAATGGCTGCCATCCACACTGCCAGGCACTAGATGTATAGAACTTACGGATTCTTCCGCCAACTTCTCTCTAGTAATACTACCGTCTGGCAGCAGATCAGCGCTTCGGGTTTCATCGGCGAGATGAGCTAGGGTAATCTCACCTTTTCCAATATGACGTCCTTCGACGGAACCTGAACTCAGATGTCCGCCTTCCACACTTCCAAACACTAAATGAAAAGAATCCACAGATGCTCCCGCCAGCTTCTTCCCGGTAATACTGCCTTCAGGCAGCAAGTCGGAGGTATATGCATCTGCAGCCAGATGAGCAAGCGTGACCTCACCCGGTAGGATATGTCGACCTTCTACAGAACCCGAGTTCAAATGGCTTCCGTTCACACTTCCAGGCAGGAGATGATTGGAATCTACCGATCCTTCTGCCAGCTTCTCCCCAGTTATGCAGCCGTCTGGCAGCAATTCAGAGCTACGTACCTCTTCCGCCAGATGAGCCAGCGTGATCTCACCCGGTAGGATATGACGGCCTTCAATCGTATCGATACACAGATGGCTGCCGTCCACACTACCAGGTGAAAGATGCTGAGAATCCACGGCACCTTTTACCAGCTTAGAGCTATTAATACTGCCCTCTTGGATTTGAACTGCAGAAATAGAATTCGGAAGGATATGACCATTCCCGATAGACAACGGCCGGATATGCGCCCCACTGACACTGCCAGGATTCAAATGTCTACTTTGAACAGCACTTTCGCTTATGGTTTTCGAACTCACAGCATTTACCGACAAATGCTCCGCTTGAACTGCTGACGCCGCCAGTTTACTGGATTCTATGCTGCCGTCTGCAAGCTTAGCCGAAGTGACTGCTAAATCACTGATTTTATCCGTTGAGACACTTTCCGGTGAAAGCTTCAACGAGGTCACTGCATGATCGGCCAGATGATGAGGCTGCACGGCTCCTGCTGCCAGGTGAATTTCTCTCACCGCAGCGGAAGCCAGCTTATCTCCTGAAACTGAGCCCGACTGAATCGCAGCGGAAGTCACACTATTTTCACCAAGATGTCTTCGTTCCACGGCTCCCGTGGCCAAATGATCCTTATTTACCACAGCATCCTGCAATACACGGCCGCTCACACTGGCATCCGCCAGATGTTTTTCCTCCACTGTACAAAAAGCGATATGTTCACCACTGACTACTTCACGCGCAATCGTGCTGCCAATCACTGCACCCGCTGCCAGCTTAGCTGCATTTACACTTCCATCTGCCAACTTGGCTGAAGTAACGCTCTGTGCACGAAGATGCTCCCCACCCACAGATTCTGAAGCCAGCTGTTCTCCAGTCACAGCACCGGAAGATAAATGTTGAGTCTGAATAGCTTCTTCCTTGAGCTGCTCCGAGCCGACCGCTTCCGCAGCTATATGCGAATGATTCACTGCTTCGCGTTCCAGATGAATAGAAGTTATGGCTTGCATAGCAATTTGCGGTCCGCGAATGGCGGATTTAGCAATATGTCTTGTGGTCACTGCTTCGTCTGCCAGCTTATGTGGGAGAATGCTTTGGTCAGCAATTTTGGACGAGGTTACCGCTTGCTCCACTAACTGCGCAGTCCCTACTGCACCCTCAGCCAGCTTTAAAAAAGAGATGCTGCGGTCAGCCAAATGCCGACTTGATATTTCGCCATCACCGATATGATTACCATTCACACTTTCTGGGCTTAAATGTACGCTTCTTACGACATCTGCACCAAGTTGCTTAGAACCTATAGCTCCATCAGCTAAATGCCCGCCTTCGATAATACCCGACTGCAGCTGTTCCTTACCGATCAATTTGCTGGCAAGCTGATCAGAACCAATCGCTCCCGGGGCCAGGTGTCTGGCGGTTATCAAAGCGTCGCTAAGATGGCGGCCTTCAATGACAGCATCCGCTAGCTTTGAGCTGCTGATTTCACCATCAGCTATTTTATCGCCAGATACCGCTGCATCGGCCAGCTTGGAACGGTCAACACTGCCGTTTGCTAGGTGGCGGCTTGTGATGCTACTGCTTCCTATTTTGTCACTAGTAACGGCTCCATCTTCCAGTAAATCCGCAGTAATAATCAAATCGCTTAAATGGCGGCTCTCAATAGCTTTATCTGCAATTTGACCGCCGCCTATAATCCGATCAGCCAGCTTCTCTGGACTAATACTGCCATTTTTCAGCTTCTCTCCACTGATCGAATGATCCAGCAGCTTACCGCCACTAACGCTTCCTTCTGCTAAATGCTCGCCCACTATCGATTCTGGTGCGATTTTTGCAGAAGTGACTGCCTTGTCCGCGATATTGATACTCTGTACAGCGTAATCTTGCAGCCAAGGTGTACCAATAATGCCGAACTTTAGCTTAGAACCGTCAATGGTACGTGGAGCGATTTTGGCTCCGGTCACCGCTGCATCCGAAAGATCATCTGTATAAACGGGCTGAAAACGTTCTTTCTCTGGAGGAGCGAACCATACGGTTTCAGGAAGATTATCCGCCTGTTTCTGAAGCTGCGCTTCCTCTATAAGCTCCGGCTCCAATTGTAGAACTGGAGCAGAAGTTGGCTCCTCTAGAACGACTTCAGCTATTGCTCCCCCACTTACCTGAACTTCCGCGATCTCTGCTTCACTGACTCCGTCACTGTTATTCCCCGAGCTTCTAGAGCTGCTTTTGGTATCCAGCATACTCAGTTCCTCTTTATTGGGATTATCTACAAAATAGAGTCGTTTCTGTGGACTGCGCGGCTGCTTTTTTTTGGAACCCCTCACAAGCAGTCTCCTCCTTCCATCTAATGTTTCTCCTAGGCATCATATGCAGCGGTATGGGCTTATGACACCCTTTTGCGATGAGGCCTTCATAAGATTATGTATAAAAAAAGGCATCTGCCTTCGCGCATTCGTCCACCCTGACACGCGGGTACAAACATACTATGACAAGAGTAGAAAAAGCAGGGATCATGTAACCGATGAAACAGGAGGAACAAACATGGGGCATAAGCTCGTTGGAATATTACTAAATGCCGATATGCACCGGGGCGTTCCCCGGCTAAAAACAGGACAGGAGTCTCTATCCAACTATGAAGAGGCCGCGGCGGCATACGGTTTAGTCCCTTGCTTCCTGAAGCTCGCGGACATCGATACGGACACAGGATTTAGTGCCGCCTATATAAAGGGAGCTAATGGATATAAAAGCGTAGTTGTTCCTACGCCTGCTGTTATCCATAACCGGGCAATATACAGCAAAAACAGCCCTGGGATGCAGCGTCTGCTGAAGCACTATCCCCTGATTTTCAATACATGTAATCGATACGGCAAAGATGTGATCCATCAGCTGCTTGAAAAAAATACGGAGTTTCGCGAATATTTACCCGTAACAACGAGAGTCTCAGGCCTAAAAGAAATGATGAATCTTTATCCCGATCTAATTCTTAAACCTTGCCGGGGAAGTATAGGGAATGGGGTCATGCGGCTGGTCCGCAAGGGAGCTCAGCGTTGGACCTTGAGCTACCTCTCCCCTTCGATGCAGCGCTGGAGAAGTATTCCCGTCAATCAGGCGGCGTTGCCACAAGCGCTCCGCGCACGCCTAACCTCCGTGCCTTATCTTGTACAAGAACGTATTCCCCTTGCTGAGATTGGAGGACGTCCCTTTGATCTACGCGTCACCGTTCAGCGCGGCTGGGGAGGAGATTGGCAGGTCACTGGGCTCTTCGCCAAACTGGCTGCCCCAGGGGGCTTTGTCTCCAATATAGCCCGCGGAGGAGAAGCGTTAAGCTCCTCCCTCGCGCTCGAAAAGGCCTTTTCAAGATCCACAGCGGCCCACATCCGTATGTCTGTCGAAATACTTAGCCTTGCAATCGCACGGTGTCTGGAGCAAGACCTTCCCGGACTGGCCGATATCGGACTGGATATAGGCATTACTAAGGACGGACGACTCTTCTTCATAGAATGTAACGGTCGCGACCAACGCTACGGATTTCATAAAGCCGGCCTTACGGAAATTTGGAAAGACAGCTATCGCAGACCTATGGGATACGCGCGTTTTTTAATAGAAACGAACAGTACGGTATATAACAGTTATTGATTTGTCTCCTATTCTATGTCAATATAATGCAGAGCAGAGACGACCCGTATACAACCGTACTGCTGCATTATGGAAGGGAGATGGGCATGGTAAAACAATTGCTACGGCTGATGACCGAGCTATCCTCACACCGGTGGCTTTCACGGTTAATGGGATCTTTTTCTCATAGTAGAATCAGCCGTTTTCTTATCCCGGCATTTATTAAGACTTATCAAATCCCCTCCGCTCAAGCGGAGAAAAATCCTGGAGAATATCTCACTCTTAATGAGTTTTTCAGCCGCCGGCTGAAGCCGGGCATGCGGCCTATTGCAACCGACGCTGACGCTTTGGTTAGTCCCGTAGACGCAACGATTACTGCTATGGGTGACATTAACGCCGGTACGATTATGAATGTAAAAGGGCAGGATTATAAGATCGAGGATCTCCTTAATCACTCCCCGCATCTGGAGCTGTACAAGAAGGGTTTTTTCTTCGTTCTTTATTTGAGTCCTACCGATTATCACCGGATACACTCTCCCCTTACCGGACAAAAGGTGGAGAGCGATTATATTCGCGGACGGGCCTATCCTGTCAACGATTTCGGAATGCGACATATGAAGGGTGTCCTGAACCGCAACGAACGTCTCATTACGTATATTGCCGGGAGTCACGGAGAAACCGCGGTAGTAAAGGTAGGCGCAATGAACGTCAGCAGTATTCGTTATACGGATGATACCGCTGCCGAGTGGCAAATTGGCGATGATCTGGCTTATTTTGAGTTTGGCTCCACCGTAGTGCTGCTCACGGAAAGCGGTACCTTTACCCCGAGACCCAAGCTTGAGGTCAACTCAAAGGTAAAAATGGGCGAACTACTGGGAACGTTGCATCGACCTTTGTAGGGAGATTTAGGCGAATTCCCAGAAAAATTAGAGGGTGCCTCAAAAGCCATGAAATGGCTGCTGGGGTGCCCTCTAATTTTGGGGACTTCGTGTGGAGCACAGTTGCGGAGGCGAACGCTCTAGCTATCGTCCAGCTATCATCTACCTATCGCTAGCCAACGTATACATATCGTCTAGCCATCGTACACCTATCGCTAGCCAACGTACACCTATCGCTAGCTATCGGACCCAGCTGACCTTATACGCGGCTTTTTCGCACATTTGCAAATCTATCGGACTCCACCGCAGCTATTGGCATGAAAAACACCCTATTTGTGCGAGATCTTAGGCAATAGCGGCGCTGGAGTCCGAAACTCCGCCCAAATGTCGATAAATGGGCAGATAGCGGCGGCTGAGTCCGTAAGCATTTGCAGAGCTTTGGTCGAGGCTGGTCGAGCGTTAGTGTAGACTAGTCGAGTGTTAGTTGAGGGCTGGTTGAGGCTGGTCAAGAGCTGGTCGAGAGCTGGTCGAGAGCTGGTGGAAGGTGTGTGCTCGCCGCTATCGGACCCAGATGACCTTATACGCGGTTTTTTCACACATTTGCGATTCTATCGGACTCCACCGCAGCTATTGGCATGAAAAACGCCATATTAGAGTCGATTCTTGGGCAATAGCGACGCTGGAGTCCGAAACTCCGCTCCAATAGCGATAAATGGGCAGATAGCGGCTGCTGAGTCCGTAAGCATTTGCAGAGCGTTGGTGGAGGTTGGTCGAGCGTTAGTTGAGGGCTAGTCGAGAGCTGGTGGAAGGTGGTCGAGCGTTAGTTGAGGGCTGGTCGAGAGTTGGTCGAGAATCAACGGAAAGTTGGTGAAAGGTTAGCCTCAGCGCTATCGGACCCAGATGACCTTATACGCGGCTTTTTCACACATTTGCAATTCTATCGGACTCCACCGCAGCTATTGGCATGAAAAACGCCATATTAGAGTCGATTCTTGGGCAATAGCGACGCTGGAGTCCGAAACTCCGCTCAAATAGCGATAAATGGGCAAATAGCGACGGCTGAGTCCGTAAGCATTTGCAGAGCGTTGGTGGAGGTTGGTCGAGTGTTAGTTGAGGGCTGGTCGAGCGTTAGTGGAGGGCTGGTCGAGCGTTAGTGGAGGGCTGGTCGAGCGGTAGTTGAGGGCTGGTCGAGCGTTAGTGGAGGGCTGGTCGAGCGTTAGTGGAGGGCTGGTCGAGCGGTAGTTGAGGGCTGGTCGAGCGTTAGTGGAGGGCTGGTCGAGCGTTAGTGGAGGGCTGGTCGAGCGTTGGTCGAGAATCAACGGAAAGTTGGTGAAAGGTTAGCATTCAACGCCATCGGACCCAACTGACCTTAAACGCGCCATTTTCGCACATTTAATTGGTCACAAACACACTAATAACAAAAAGGACAGCCCCAAGGCTGTCCTTTTATCTTTTCATGTAACCCACCTATTACACCTGTTGCGCCTATTTAACCTACTACACCTGTTATGCTTATTCAACCTGCTACGCCCTAATATGCTTATTACACCTAATACGCCTGTTACGCTTATATAACCTATTACGCCTGATGCGCTTATTTAACCTTTACGCCCCGTTTTGCTTATTACTGTACATCCGTCATACTCAATACACCTGGTACGCCTATACGCTTATTACACGCCAATTACACATGTCCCTGCTTAGCAACATCAAGCGCCTTGGCCGCTACCTGTTCCGGATCGCCTAGATAAAAGCGACTGATAGGATTCATGTCCTCATCCAGTTTGTACACGAGTGGTACTCCGGTAGGGATATTGAGCTCCAGTAATGCCGCTTCATCAATATCCTCCATAAATTTAATCAATGCACGCAGCGTATTGCCGTGGGCTGAGATAAGCACCCGTTCTTTTTTACGCAAAAGAGGTACGATCCGGTTTCCCCAGAAATCGCCTACACGATGTACAGTGTCCTCCAGGCTCTCTCCACGCGGGATATCTCCCGGACGAACACTGCTGTAGCGAATATCGTTTCTGGCATACCTAGGATCATCAAGCTCCAGCAACGGGGGTCTCACCGATAAACTCCGCCGCCAGATATGCAGCTGCTCATCTCCATATTTTAGTGCTGTCTCGCTTTTACTTAATCCCTGCAATGCCCCGTAATGGCGTTCATTCAATTTCCAAGACTTTTGCACGGGAATCCACAGCAAATCCATCTCATCCAGTACATAGTTAAGAGTTTTAATCGAGCGTCTGAGTACCGAAGCAAAAGCCAGATCAAATGTATACCCAGCGTCCTTCAACAGCTTACCAGCAGTCTTTGCCTCTTGGATACCCTTCTCAGTTAAATCCGGGTCACTCCAGCCTGTGAACAAATTCTGTACATTGTACTGGCTCTCACCATGACGTATAAGTACGATTTCGTACATTTTCTCTCTCTCCTTCCAACTATGAACCTTATATATTCTACCGACGAACAACATTATGCGAAACGTATCGCAGAAAGCTCTCACCTTAGTAATAACCCAATCGTAGAAATAAATATCTACCGCTACCTCATAGTTAGGCCAATTAAACATCCTCAAAGGTACGTGAATGAGGCGTGCATGGAGCGTGAATGGTGTGTGGATATTGCGGTAAATGAGCGTACGCTTCATTGCAGAATGTGCAACAGAAAATCTTAACTTTCACTTGAAGATACATTACATTGTACTTCGTGCAATAGATTATCGTGATAATCTCTAGAAAGGCTGTTTATCCTGAATTTGAATGTAAGATGTGCTTCAGAATTCAAATTCGACTGCTATTAGAGTCAATCTATTGTACAAAATACAACGTGAGGCACGATGAAATGCCCATCAGTTACTCTAATCTTCGACTTAAGTTCATTATATATATCATTTTCTAACAACACAAAAAAACCGGATGCCTCACGGCCCCGGCTATTTATATTTTTAGTCATATCATGCGATTCTATGCTTGCTTGTTCAATTAGAACCAGCTATCCACGACAAAAGCATTCGCCTGCTTTAACCGTTTTAAGCGGTTTCTAAAAATACCTCCGCCTCCACTCTTACAATCCGTGTTGCAAATTCTGCGTCTGATGATCATGCCAAGAGTCTCCTTCCAAGAAGTTATGTAAATTCTCTGTAAACTAAACTGCAAAGTATTTACCCTTGGTTGAACAAACTGAAACAAAAAAAGTGAATCAGCGGATCTCAGATGGACTTTTTCCGGTATATTGCTTGAACTGGCGGCTGAAAAAGAAAATGTCACGATACCCAAGCGCATCTGCTACCTCAGTAACATTCATTCCCGCGTACAGCAGTAAATGCTGAGCACGCTCAATCCGGGCTCGGATGACATAAGACTGCACAGAAGAACCCGTAAGCTCCTTGAACTTAATTGAAAAATACCGCGGTGAAAGCCCCGCACGAGCAGCAAGATCCTCTACACGATGTGCAATCCCCGGATGCTGGCTCACATAGTTCGCTATTTCGTGAATGATTTCTGTCAAATGGTTGCTAACATAACGTTCTACTGGCTTCACACGGTCCTCCCTCAGCAGATGAATCATCAGCTGCTTCAGTACAAGCTGCCCTTCTTCCTCAGCGGCGTAAGTATCCACCAGAAATAGTCGAACGTACCGAGCAAGCAGATGTTCAAATTCAACGGTTTCTGTAAGCTCACGATAGGGCAGCGGAATATCCTTCACCTCTTCGGAGACATCAAAATGAATATATGTAAGTACAAGTGGCTTTTGCGGATTATGTGTAGCACTTGTATGGTCACCCGGACGAAAAAGGAAGCAGCTTCCCTTGCCTACTTGAAAGGGTTCATCGTTACGCACAACCGTCCCTTCCCCGCTCCATACATAAAATAAATCATAATTTTGCAGCGACTTCTCTCTTTTTTGCCATTTCCAGCCCGGCTCGCATACAATCTTAGCCAGAGCCGGCAAAATAACAAAAGAGGACGGCGATGCATGCAGCATAACGTTCCCTCCTAAAAGTTTTGTTAGCATAACCTACTTTAAACTTCTTCGCAAAACTTGCTTCGTAAGCATTTCACTTTGTTTTGTGAGCAAACCTACTTTAAACCTCTTCGCAAAACTTGCTTCGTAAGCATTCGCTTTGTTTTGTTAGCAAAACCCACCTCGTAAGCATCCGCTTTGTTTTGTTAGCAAATCTGCTCTTTCTGACTTCGCAGTGTCTATATAGTTTTGTTTAGCTTAATCTACTCCGAGTTTCTTCGTCAAAATTCGTAAGCATTCGCTTAGTTTTGCATTTCATCTTCTTTATCATACCTTGTCATGTTGCATTTTGTACATCTTCCCACGCCAGATGCAGGCTTGTTATCCCTTCCTCCAGCTCCGCGGCATTCAGATGGGCAAAAGAAAAACAAGCGGCCGGCGCTCCCGGTGATAGCTGATATAACGCGGCATCTCTAAAATCCGTGCCGCGCCTAAGCGCTGCCGCTCGGAAAGCTACAAACTCTTCGCTGCTGCGCAGCCAGCGGGCATATACATGCAAGCCTGCATCACCAGGCAGCAGCTCGAAGAGCTCCTTAAGCCGTTCCGACAGCAGCGTCCTGAGGATGCGTCCGCGTTCACCATAGATGCGTGTCATCCGGCGCAGATGACGGCCATAGCCGCCTGTATTCATGAACCTCGCCAAGGCTCGCTGCTCCAGCAGCCCTACCGGCAAGGGCTCATATAGCGCCTTGGCGGCGATAGTCGGCTTTACTAAAGAGGGCGGAAGCACTGCAAAGCCGAGCCGCAGGCCTGAAAACATCGTGTTTGAAAAGGAGCCCACATATACGACCCGCTCTTCACGATCCAGTGCTTTTAAGGGCTCGATAGGACGCCCAGCCCAACGGAACTCACTGTCATAATCATCTTCAATGATTACTGCATGATGCCGCTGCGCCCATTCCAACAAGGTTCGGCGTCGTTCCAAAGGCAGTACCACACCCGTAGGAAATTGACGGCTCGGCGTAACAAACAACAGCCGGGCATCCCAATCCTCCGGAATAAGACCGTTGCCATCCAGCTCCCCTGCCAGCAATCGGCCTCCGGTGATCTCTACGGCTCGGCGAATCCCGTGAAAGCCCGGGTTCTCAACGACCGCTGAGCCTCCTGCATCCAGCAGCAGCTGCGTCAAAATAACGATGCCTTGCATCGAGCCGCTGAACAATACGATATGCTCTGCATCCGCGCGAATCCCGCGGGTAATCCGCAGATGTGCAGCGATAGCTTTCCGAAGCCCTTCATCGCCTTGAGGTGGACAAGTGCTTTGCAGCAACCCACCTTCCTTCCCTCCAGCATAAGAGAGCGCACTGCGCCATTCGGAGTAAGGAAAATGTTCCATCCGCATACCACTACTCTGGAAGCTCACTACTTTCTTGTTACTCTTTTCATAAAAGGGTATCGGGCGCGCAAGCAGCCGCTTTCCCCACGCCGAGATCGGAATCGTAGTCTCGCTTGCACAATCTCCTCCAGCAGCATCTGCGGCTTCACCCAAAGCCCGGTTCTCACCGTCACTGCCACTGGTAGCTGAAGCAAAGCTATCTTCCGATACGAATGTCCCCCGCCCCGTTTCAGTCCTTACATAACCATCAGCGAGCAACATTTCATACACCTGCGAGACCGATCCGCGCGACAGCTCATAGTGCTTAGCAAGACTTCGTGTAGACGGCAGCGGAGTGCCTCCCGGAAGTGTTCCTTCCAGTATTCCTGCACGGAGCGCGTGATATAACGCTAAATATTTGTAACGGTGTATCGCCAGATATTGATCGTATGCCAGCGTGATATTCATCGTTATCCTCCTTGACCAGCAAGTGGTCCATTAAAAACTATCTTAATTGGTCCTTTTTAATTGTCAACCACTCTACTATTCTTTAAAGAACATTTACATTGGAGCAGACGCTCTAGACTAAAAAAGAAAGAGGACGTGATCCCTATGCGCAGAAAAGAATTCAAAGTAGATCGGGAGGAAGAATTGGTCTCTTTTCTTAACGGAATGAGTTTTGGTTTTCTCGGTACAAGCGATGAACAGGGGCAACCGCGGGTGACACCGCTGAATTTTGTATATACAGATGGTTGTTTCTATTTCCATGGCAGTCATGCTGGTGGCAAAATGAAGTCGATCCGCAATCAGCAGAAGGTCTGCTTTACGGTAGCGGATGAGTATGCCCTTATCCCGTCTTATTTTAGCGATCCCGAGCTGGCCTGCCCAGCAACCGCCTATTTTAAAAGTGTGACCGCCTACGGCACAGCCGAACCTGTTGAAGACATTAGTGAAAAAGCCAGTGTACTCTCCTTATTTATGAAAAAGCTCCAGCCCGAGGGGGGTTATGATTCCATCGATGCAGAGGACCCTAAATATCGTCCCCGTCTAAAGGGTGTTGCCGTTGTGCGCATTACCCCCGATGAGATCACTGCGAAGTTTAAGTTTGGGCAAAACCTAAAAGAAGAAGAGCGCTCCGGCATCATTTCCGGCCTGTCTGAAAGAAATAATCCGCGTGATGAAGAAACGATAGAAATGATGAAAAAATACTGCCCTTTCCACGCCGAATGATATTTTTTAAAAATCGTATCTTTCCAAGTGACGGTTGCAATTGGCGGTGATATAATGTTAGGCAATGTTAACAGTATGTTATCCCCAAAGAACCCTGGAAGGATGAAACTGATGAATCCACTAGCTGGACAATTAAACGAAAGTATCAAAGCAGGAAATGAACATGTGTATGATATGCTCTCTACGCTTGGCAAAGAGATTTACTTCCCAAAAGAGGGCATCCTGAGCCAATCCGCTGAAGCAGGAGCTCACGCCAAGAAATACAACGCAACCATCGGTATTGCTACTGAAGGTGGCGTACCTATGCACCTCGGCGTCATTCAGGATAAACTCTCCGCTTACAGTCCTAAGGATCTTTATAGTTACGCCCCTCCGGCAGGTAAACCAGAGCTGCGTACTGTATGGCGTGAAAAGATGCTGCGCGAAAATCCATCGCTAGAAGGTAAAACCATCAGCAATCCCGTTGTAACCAATGCCCTGACTCACGGGCTTAGCATTGTCGCTGACCTCTTCGCAGAGCCAGGTGACGCGATTATTTACCCGGACAAGAACTGGGAGAACTACGAATTAACCTTCGGAATCCGCCGCCATGGGGAGACCGTTAACTATCCGCTGTTCACAGAAGAAATGACTTTTAACAGTGCAGGTCTGGAAGACGCGCTGCTTGCTCAAAAAGAACGCGGCAAAGCAATTGTGCTGCTGAACTTCCCTAACAATCCTACCGGATATACTCCAGGGATTAAGGAAGGCGATGAGATCGTTGCAGCTATCCTCCGTGCGGCTGAGGAAGGCATCAACGTTGTTGTTGTAAGTGATGATGCATACTTCGGGCTATTCTTTGAGGATTCACTGAAAGAATCGCTGTTCGGCAAACTGGCTCATCTGCATCCTCGTGTGCTTCCAATCAAGATTGACGGTGCGACCAAAGAAGAATTTGTCTGGGGCTTCCGTGTGGGTTTCATCACTTATGCCTCGGAGGACAAAGACCTGCTGGCAGCATTGGAGCAAAAAACACTAGGCATCATCCGTGCCACCATTTCCAGCGGTGCGCATCCTTCGCAGACCTTCGTACTAGACGCCTTGAAATCTCCGGAATTCGAAGCACAGAAGGAAGAGAAGTTCCAGATCATGAAAGGCCGTGCGAATAAAGTAAAAGCACTGCTGGATAGCGGCAAATACGGCGAGGATGTGTGGACGTATTATCCTTTTAACTCCGGTTACTTTATGTGTCTGAAGCTGCACACAGTTGCGGCTGAAGATCTCCGGCTTCACCTGATTCATAATTACGGACTAGGCACTATTGCTTTGGGTGAAACTGACCTACGTATTGCTTTCTCATGTATCGAAGAGGAACAGCTCGAAGATCTTTTCGATCTTGTATACGCAGGTGTTCGCGATTTAGAAAAAGCCTAACTGAACTTTATATAGCTTACAATCAGCTCCGTTTTCATGGAGCTGATTTTTTTTGTACACGAATCCGACATTGGCCTATACACGCCCCTCTCTCCGCACATACAATACGATGTACTCAAGTACAACACACACACCGAAAGGGGAATGAACATGAGCGAAGAAGTTAGAGGCGGATATGGATGTTGTGGAGGTGGCCCATTCACTAGCACTGGCGCCATCCTGGTTCTCTTTATCTTGCTGGTTATCATCAGCCGTTCACTTTTTGTCTAACCATTAATGACAGTCTCGGGAGAGAGCTTTAAGCTCTTTCCTATTTTCAATCCCTTTTTTTACAATAGACGTGGGTGTCCAGTAGGTCATGATAATGGCTGCTGTGACGTCCGCGTCTTTTTTTAAAATCCCACCTTGTTTTTAGCACCAACCGCACCAACCTTCGTTACCTCAGATCACATTTGCCCGCACAAAAGCAGCTATCGGACACCGCAGACCCTAAAGGCAGTATAATCCCATATTTTACTCACTTACGGACCCCAAAGCCGTTATTGGCATGCCAAACCCCAAATATGAACCTCTTCATAGGGAATAACGCCACTGGTGTCCGAACTTCCCCGATAAAGGTTATATATTTGCAAATAACGTCAACTGGGTCCGTAAGCCTCAGGGGATAATTATGATCGGCGGCGGAGGTGCGGGCTTAATGTAGATCCAACAACCACACCTAAAAAAGGCTGTCGCAAACGTAGAAAATCTACGGATGCGACAGCCCAAAAGCTAAAAGTATCTTTACAGCTGATGTATTACAGATTGTACAGGTTGTAGATCAAAACCGCTGCCTCTGCACGGGTGGTAACACCTTGTGGATGAATCCGCAAGCCGTCTCCCTTGATCAGGCCAGCACGTATTAGTGCTGCCACACTGTCACGTGCAAACGCTGATACTTGCTGGCTATCCGTGAAACGGGTCATTGAAGCTCCGTTGCCGGCTGGAAGCTGTCTGCCGGCTGCTGCAATCGCTTTTGCAGCCAATGTCATCATTTCCTGCCGCGTAACAGAAGCGTTAGGATCAAAGCTTCCATCTGGACGACCAGTGGCGATCCCCAACTGCTTCGCTATAGCCAACGCTTCATATCTGTAATCGCCAGGCTGCACATCTGTGAAGCTTTCTGCACTAACGCCTTCCAAGCCAAGCGCTTTTATAAGCAGGAGCACAAAATCTCCCCGCTTCACTTCCGCTTGAGGCACAAATTGATCCTCTGTCATTCCGTTGATGATGCCTTTGGAGCCAAGCACCTCAATCGCATTGCGGGCCCACTCAAATTTACCGATATCCCGGAATGTCTTCTCCGTAAAGGTGATACTGTACGTACCAGAGAGAATTCCTGTAAAGGAAACCATCCCTGTAGCAGCGATATATCTGCCACTTGGAACAACCGTTGGAATCCCCAACGGATTCAGACTATGAATCGTTATATGTCCTTCTTTACCACGTTCTTCTGATCGTGGAATATACGGTAGGGACACCTTAACCCGCATGTCAGGACTGTTCCATACGGCTTCCTGGCCATTGATAGTTACGCTCAGTTTAAATTCTGGACGAGAATCTGAATCCACCTTGGTTATCGTAATTACCCAAGGGGTTCCTGCCTCTTTTGCCGCTTGTTTCAGCAGACTACCTGGCAGCTCCAGCACACCAAATTCAGTATGAACGACCAATGAAGTCTTATCATCTGCAAAGATTATACCGTTTGGCAATTGCAGCTCATAACCCTTAGCTTTAGCTACTGCCGGTATATCAACAGTAACGGCTGAAGTTGCTCCACTTAAGCCTGCTGTAGCAGCCTTTTTCAAGCTCTCCAGGTCTACACTTGCTCTCGCCGCACCGGTATTACTGTTCAGCACTGGTGTTGCTGTAAGGATGGTGCTGCCGGTTACACTGCCAGCATTTCCGCTTGAATTCCCCCCTGTTGTTCCGCTGTTGCCACCCCCTGTGGTACCCCCGCTTCCGGAAGTTGGTGCTGTCGTTGGCCGAGTAGTCGGTTCAATGGTTGGACTTGGGGTTGGTTCAGGCGTTGTTGGTGTAGGTGTTGGATCAGGTTTATCCGCAGAAACAATATATTCAAAACTGGAAATATCACTTGGCTTCCAGCCCTCTTTTACAGCAATCGCCTTAATCGTCTTGCTCTTGCCTACATAAATCACTCCACTATACAGTTCGCTGGCTGCTGTAGGTACAGTGCCATCCAACGTATAATGAATAGACGCTCCAGCTGTAGCTGTAGTTAACTTCACGGCAACCTGCCCTGAATAAGTTCCCCCGGCAGGATCAGCCTGCGGTGCAGACACCGTTTTCATATCAACCACTCCGCTGATCACATACGTGAATGGAGCTACAAAACTGTTCTCCATGCCCTCTTTTACCGCTATCGTACGAAGAACTGTGACTCCTGTTGCGTCAATAGTTCCGGTATAAAGTGGACTGTCTGCTGTAGGCAACGACCCATCGGTTGTGTAATGAATCTCTGCTCCTAATGTCGCTGTAGTAAGGCTGATCGTTTCTAATCCGCTGTAAGCTCCCGGTTTCAAAGAAGAAACGGGTAAGGAAACCTTTGAATGAATCGGCTGCTCTCCTTCTTCCGTCCGTTCCAGCGTAAACCAATCTAGATTGGCACCGTCATTATTGAAGCTCATCCGTACTACCTGTTTTCCTTGCGCAAGTTGTACGACACCACTCGCCAGCGTGTAATTCGACCATCCACCTGTAGTAGGCATAGGCACTGTTGAGAGTTTTGTACCCTTTACAGATATCGTAGTGCTTACTCCGCCTTGTGCTGTAGCATACCGATATACGATTTTATAAAATCCGGCTTCAGTAATATCAAGGACATAATCCATGGAACCCCCTGCAACGGTAAACCCGACATTTCTAAAATCCAGCACACCGCCAGTCATGGTACTCTGAATTCCATTGGGTGTAGCATCGTAATAATTCTCGGCTTCCACCTTTAAAGAACCAGCGCCATCCATGATTTCTTCAGTATAAGGTTCTATTTGAATACCACTTAGCTCGTATCCTGCTGATCCAGCTTGCAGGCGCAGCTTCTGTTCACCCGCCTTCAATTGAAGAACGGTGCGTATGCCAACGGTTTGCGAGTAAAGATTCGGCACATCAACGGTTCTTAATGTCTTCCCATCCTCCGTTTTATAAATAATGCCCTTAGGAGCACCATTCGCGGAAGTCGCGGTAAGCGTAAAAGCATAGTTTCCATCCTGCGGCACATTTACCCAGTAATCGATGCTGTCTCCAGCATCAATGCCGGTCAGCTTCGCTCCGCTGCCTTGACCGCTGACTGTGATCCCTTGCAGCTGGTAGAATTGATCCAGTGCGTTCAAGCTTGTGACTTCTATAGGTGCTGTAGCACTAGTTGTTCCTAAGAGCTTAACCTCCGCACGCAGCACGCCGCCACCACTTGAATCGGCATAAGCATTTGCTGGCACATTTACGGTAAGCTGCAAATCACTATAATACGGGGTATGATCATTCCATGCCAGCGTCAGCTTCACATGGGTAGGGTCAAGTAAGGCAGCTGCCCCAATACTTACATGCCCCTGATCCTTACCTGGGCCCGAGACAGAAATGCTCTGAATGGCATCAGGATTAAATGTTCCTCCTGAAAGGCTGACTACCAATTCATTCCCGTTCACTTGATAAGGCAGAGTACTCGGAGAAAGACTGATGCTCTCTTCGTCGTTGATTGCTGTAACTATAAGAGGCAATTTCAGAACACGTACGCTGCCAAAAGACTGATTTGATTCTGTCTGATACACATCAGCGGTAACCGTAAGAATACGATCCGTGTCGAAATCAATAATTCGCGTACCCGCTAATACGACCTTCGCTGTATAATCATCCACCCGGTATACGCTAACGACAACTGTACCTTCGTAACCTTCAATAGACCAATAAGCGGTGTCCAGTTCAGGTGCATATTTGTCATTTACTAGCTTGACGATAACTTCTGCACCCTCCTCATTTCCTTCTAGCAGAGCAGTCTCCGATTGAAGCGCGGGGCCGATCGTAAGCGACTGCAGATGAAATCCTGCTCCATTTACTTTCATGGTCAGCGTCTGCTCCCCGGCAGGCAAGATTACCGTTCCATTAGCTATTTGCCAATTGGACCATCCCCCCGTCTTCGTCAAAGCATAAGTCGCTGCCGTTACTGTTGCTCCATCCTCTCCCGTCAGCAGTTCCAGCTCTGCATCATCCTGATTAGTAGCATAGGAGATCAGGAGTGGGTAGGTACCGCTGGCAGGTACATTAATCTTGTACTTCACCCAATCGCCGGGGTCAGTATAACCCACTGCATCACCCGTTACTAATACACCTGCAGCTGTCGTGTAGTCTTGCCCTTGAAGCACACCAGGAAGCTCATGTGATCCGGAAGGCGCTTGGCGTAAAGCTAATGAACGGATATTATAACCGTTCCCGTTCGTCTTCAAGGTGAGCTTGTGAATGCCCTTATTCAGAGAGATCAAGGATTGATAATCTGCAAAATCCGCCATACTCTCCGTCTGCTGCACAATTGGAAGCGTAGCAATGACCTTACCATCTTCACTAATCTCCACCGATTTTCCGGCGCCATCGCTGAATTGAGCGGCATGCTTAAATTGAAGTGAATATTCACCGCTCTCTTTAACATCAATTACATAGTCGAAGGTGGACGAGGCGTCTGGCGAGAACCCGCCAATATAACCCTGCTCATTCACAGTGTAAACCCCTTGCGCTTCTTCAAAATCAACAGCACTCACTACACCCGGCACCGTCTGTATACCATTCAGACGTTCCCAGCTATAAGTGCCCACTGATTTCGCCGGCAGCACAGCACTAATTTGCGCACCGTCCACTAGCAATTTGAACGGCTGTGGATCCGACGTCTGGTTGATTACTACCGTCACAATCTCTTTTCCATCCGGACTAGCAAAAGCTACGTTCGTTACAGTACTGCTTGAGCCGTAGTCACTATCAATCCGCACGTACCCCGGTTTAACGAATTTTGTATATTGGCCCATCAGATAATATTCTGGCAGCAGCCAGTAATGGTTACGGTCTCCCGAATCCTGCACAATCGGGGTTGGGTCTGGCGTTCCGGTCCACTGATGGGAGGCAATATCACTGTCCAGCATCGCTACCCAGGAGTTATAGCTGCGGGCCCAATTACGGAAATATTGAGCAATGCGGTCTGCGCCTGAGGTACCCCAGACTGCGCGTTCGGTCAAATATACATTTTTGTCAGGATAGAGATTATGGAGTTGGGTCATCAGACCAAGGTCACCGCCATAATCATGAAAAGCAGTTCCGTCCACCGCATCGTAGGCACCTAATTCAGGATTGCCTAGGATTTGTGCTGGATAGGCCATCGTGTCACCAGGATTATGATCAAATGTCCACAGCTTCACGTCTTTGAAACCATGTTCATCTAATTCCTTCCGCAGCAGTTTAGCCAGCTGGGCTTCTTGCTCCCACGGCATTTTGGTGCTTGGATATTCAATTTCCAGCAAAGGTTCATTCTGCAAGGTCAGACCTTCAAAGGTAATTCCCAGCTTCTCGTACTCCTGTACGAATTTAAGATAATATTTGGCCAGTACAGGCAGATATTCATCCTTCACTTGGCCTTTGATCATACTGTCTGTAGTCTTCATCCAACCGGGAGGGCTCCAAGGTGAGGCAAAAAACTTAATATCCGGGTTGATGTTTTGAATTTTTTTAACCGTGCTGATGATATGGTAGTCAATGTCCTTTTGGATGGAGAAATGCTCCAAATTAATGTCGATTTGTCCTGGAGGCATATCATCGTAGGTATAAAATTGTTTATCTGTAAAGTCAGCCGTCCCAATCGTCAACCTGAGCATACTCATTCCGATCCCCGATACAGGATCAATCATTTTCCGCAGCAATTCCTCCTGCTTCGCCTCAGACATCTTCGCCAGATTATTGACCGTCGATTCCTCCATGGAGGTACCGATCCCTAGAATAGATTGATATTTCCGGTCAGGATCAATATGGAGCTCTGTACCTGCCTTCACGTCGGGAACCACAATATCCAGCTTCGCCTGCTCTTCCAGCTTCAAATCACCCTCTTGATAACGGTCAGCATAATACCACTTCCGATCGGAAGGATCTCGCTCACTCGATACCCAAGAGCTAACTACATCTGACTTAATAACATGTTTAGTGCTTTCCCCGCCATCTCCGGGATTCGATGGATCTACAGGCACATCACCTGTTCGAGTGAAGCTTACCCAGTTCAGGTTGATATCCCCACCGGTAAATTCCAGACGGATCTTTTGCAATCCTCCCTTCTTAAACACAACATTTTCTACAGCTTTCGTCTGCCAATTCTGCCAGCCACCTGTTGAGGTCACGCTTAATGTTCCTAGCTTAGTTCCCTCTGCTGATTTGATGTTGACGCCTGTAGTGCCACTATTAACGGAATAGCGGAAATCGGCTTGATACGTACCTGCTTGCGACACATTCACGTTATATTCGAGCCACTGTCCAGCCGAGGTATAGCCGACATTGAGACCGCCACCTATATCCTGCGTATTTTCAGTTTGCAGTCCTGCGCTTTTGTTCAAAAAATCCTCTGCTTCAATTTTGCCGGGAATCGGCAGGGAAGGAATCTCTGGAGCTTCCGGATCGACAGGAGCGGTTGGAAGCTTTGGTGTTTTCTCATTTTTGGTCAAGCCATATCCCGTTTTGAATAACACATTTGTACTGTTATTGTCTGCCGGATAATTGTTCAAAGTGAATGGCCAACGAATCGGATTTTTGCCTACAAAATCCTTAGTACCAAATAACACATCAGCTACTCCAGCACCCTCTGTGCCTGGTAGCCAAGCTGCCACAAGCCCATCCCAATCTTCCAATTGGCTGGCTATCGTCATTGGACGTCCAGACACCAGTACAACGATAAGCGGAATATTAGGATCAGCAGCACGTATATTCGCAAGTGTCGCCAGATCCTGCTCATCCAGATTCAAGCTGGTCCGGTCGCCATCGGTCTCGGCGTAAGGTGTCTCACCGATAACAGCGATCGCCGCATCATAACCCGCAGCCCCACGCCCATTAAGGTTATATGTGACCGTTGTAGAAGCAGGAACAGCCTCCTTTATCCCTTCGAGGATCGTCGTGCCTTCAGTTATATTGCCCGACTTCCCTTGCCAAGTGATCGACCAGCCGCCGGCTTGGTTACCGATATTATTAGCGTTTTTACCCGCTACGAATATTTTATCCATCCCGCTTAATTGCGATAGAATTGGACTTCCATTTACCTCATCGTTCTTCAAAAGAACAAGCGACTCCGCCACAGCTTGGCGGGCTAATTTGCGGCTTTCTGCTGAGCCAAAAGCACTCAACAGCTCCGGTTCGCTTTTGGGATGCTCGAACAATCCTGAAGCGATTTTGACCTGCAGGATACGTTCTGCCGCATCATCTATGCGCTCAGTAGAGATTTTACCTTCGCCTACAAGTTCTGTGATGTACTTAATCGTATCCTTCCAAACGGTCGGCATCATGAACATATCGACTCCGGCGTTTACGGACACATTCAGCTGGTTCTTCAACCCGCTAACAGCTTTGCCCTCGCTATCCACTGTGATTTGCTGCACAGCGTTATAATCTGAAATAACGAAACCGGTAAAGCCAAGTCCGCCATTTTTCTTGTCACCCTTCAAAACATCGGTCAGCAAATGTTTATGGGCATGCATTTTAAGACCTTGGATGCTGTGATAGGAGGCCATAACCGTCTGCACCCCTGCGTCTACAGCTGCTTTATAAATTTTCAAATCCTTATCCATGATCTCTTGCTCGGTATATTTAGTGATGTTGCCTTGATTTACACCATTATCCGTATAACCTTCACCTAGATAATGTTTTGCAGTTGCCGTGATTGTATCTGTCCCTGCCAATGCAGCAGCAGTCCGTCCTTGCAGACCAAACACATAAGCCGCACCTAGTTCTGCTGAAATATCCTGATTATCACTAAAACCTTCATAGGTTCTACCCCATCTTGCATTATGAGGGGAGGCTATCGTTGGGGCAAACGTCCAGTTCGCTCCTGTTGCGGCTACTTCCTTAGCAGCAGCTGCACCAATAAGCTCAGTCAATGCGGGATCATTAGCAGCCCCTAGGCCAATATTATGCGGAAAAAGCGTCGCGCCTTTGACATTGTTATGTCCATGCACCGCATCCACCCCATAGAGCAGCGGAATGCCTAATCTGGTAGACAATGCACCATCCTGATAACTATCAATCAAACTTCTCCAGTTATCGCGAGTGCTGTCACTTTCTTTTCCGTTAGGGAATGAGCCTCCCCCGCTGAGTACAGAGCCAAGAGCATATTTCTGTACCTCCTCAGGTGTGACGGCAGCTCTTTCTGCTTGAACCATCTGCCCAATCTTCTCTTCCAGCGTCATTCGGGATAATAGATCCGCAGTGCGCTCCTCCACACTTTTTGTGGGATCATAGTACACTGGAACTCCTGAGGCATCCGCTGCGGCCCGAGGTATACCCGCCTCAAGCACATTCAAGAATAAGGATGATAGTAAAAGCGCCACCATGAATATTGATAATCTTCTTTTCACGCCTGAATCCTCCCCCAATACTGTTTTGTTGGTACGGATGACTACGCCTATGAATGGAAGCGTATACACGATGTAAGATACAGGCTTATTATGCTGGAGCCATCTGGTAAAAGACATACAGCATTTTTTAAATACTCTGTTCCGTTTTTGCAAATTTAAGGACTTGCCCGGCTCAAATTATGCTTCCAGCAAAAAAAGGCTCTCTCATTCGTAGAATTTCTCTACTGTGAGACAGCCTTTTTATTGTGAATATGAAATTGCCTTACAGATCGTCGTCATCCAATCGTGCCACTTTGCGGGACAAGTATCCTTTAAACAGAAAGACTACCACAATACCTGCCGCTAAGGTAAAGATCACTGGCATCAGACGGTCACCTATGGAAGCTAAGAAAGGTAATCCAAGAACCAATGCCACAACCAGATGCGCACGGAATACAAATTGTGTTGTGTTGTCCGCCTTACTGCCTTCAGGAAAAGGATATACTGTCAGCCAAAAAGACTCGCTATGCAATTTGCGGAGTGCCGACAATTGAACACCAATGATAAACAGGAAGAACAAATAAATTCCGGTACCAAAGTAACTATCACGGTTCCACCAATTCAGCAGCAGAGCCAGCACCGATATCCGCATAATGATTCCAAAGATATCGCCCCGGGCAAAGCTTTTGGTCAGCAGATACCGATAAGCAGTATCCTTGCGCCAAGGCAGCTTAGCGCCCCATTTGGAAAGATAACGGCGGGAATACACCCGTTGCTCACGGCCCGGCACATCCACGAACCAGCCCAGAACCATCAGCGCACGTGCACCTTGATTGTTTTCCATGGCGATCAGTCTTTCCCATGGCACAGCGTGACGTCCGGGCACAGACAGTGCAGCAAGATAGGCTGCTGCCAATAACACCATAAATATCAGGCTCGGGCCGGCAGGCTGCCACAACCAAGCGGCAATAATCAAACCTCCAACTGCCCAGCGCAAGAAAGCATACACACCTGCCATCGGACGTGACAGCATAGCTATCTCTTTCCATAATCCATAACTCGCGATCAGCTTCACAGCAATCAGGATCAACACTGTAAATAAAAGTCGCTTGGGAGAATCATCTGTACGTATGTACAACGGCCAAAGGGTGATCAGTACAAATAACAAGCGAATGATCTTCCACACGTTTCCACTGACCCAGGATGGTGCAAAATATTCCTTCATGCGGTGACCCTGAGGCAGCAGAAAGATCGTATCCGGGGTCTGCAAATAGGTTCGGAAGCCGCTATGCACTGTCGCAGGCAACAGTAATGCTAACATAATCCAGCGAATGGGAATGCCTTCAGGTACATTTTGTAGCAGCGATGTATACCAAGCAGAGAAGACAATCAACACGAACAGGAAGACCATGGCTACGCCGCTTTGAATGATATATCCCACATAAGGAAGCATACTTCCCATGAATCTACCGCGCCGCGTGCGCCGCAGCTCTTTCAAATCCATATTATTTCCCTCCCTGAACCAGCTCGTAGAACAGCTGCTCCAAAGTCAGCCCCTGATGCCCGGCAGTTGCCGCTATTTCCGCCAGCGTGCCCTGTGCAATCACCTTACCTTTATGCAATACAATAAAACGGTCGCAATAATTCTCTATTGTGGAAAGAATATGAGAGCTTAACAGAATCGACGATCCAGAGTTCTTCAGATCCATCATGAAATCAAGCAAGGAACGGATCCCTAGCGGATCCAATCCTAAAAAAGGCTCATCGATGACATATAACGCAGGTCGTGCAACGAAAGCGCACATGATCATAACCTTCTGTTTCATCCCTTTGGATAGATGGGTCGACAGGGTGTCCATCTTATCCTCCATATGGAACAGCTTGGCAAGATGCGAGGTGCGGGATTCATAATCCTTTTGATCTACCCCATAAGCTCTGGCAGTAAATTCAACATGCTCACGAACCGTCATTTCGTCATACAGTAGCGGCGATTCCGGTACAAAAGACAACGCATTATTGTATCCAACGGGATCTTCAGCACGCGTCTTGCCCTGTACGGTGATATCGCCCTTATGGGGCGACATCAATCCTAGAATATGCTTCATCGTCGTACTTTTTCCTGCTCCGTTTAAACCAATCAATCCAACCATTTCGCCAGGCTGCACCTGAAGTGCAATATCATGCAGCACTGGCTTATTCAGGCTGTACCCACCACTGAGACCCGTAATTTGCAATACGGGAGCATTATTCATTGACCGTCACCTCTCGGAGTTTTGTCTTTCAACCACTTTGGAGCTCCTTTATTTTTACGGTTCTTCTCACGTTCCGCATTGCTGCTGCGTTTACTCCGTGCAGGAGTCGCATCTCCGCGTGCTCCCGCAGAAGGATTCGCGCTGCGCTGTGGATCGCGTTGTTGTTCTCCGCTTGTTGTTTCACTTGTGTTAATCGTAGCCATTCTTTTGGCAGGCGGTGTACCTGCTCCAACGGATGGCGACTGAACATTGAAGGCTCCAGATGTGCTTACAGGTGGCTTGCCGCTGCGTGGAGCGGATCCATCACGGCGTTGCCCACTGCCTTCATTACTCCGTCCCCGTCCATTGTGCAAAGCGCTGCGTGCTTCATCTGCTGCAAGCACCTTACCACCGACCATCTCCCGCTCCTCAAGCGCAATATCCAATTCGCGGGCGAATTTCCGCATGATAAAGGTCTGTTGCTCTGTAACAATTGTTACAGATAAGCCGCGGCGTCCCATCCGTCCGGTACGGCCTGCACGGTGTACATAATGTTCAGAATCAAAAGCCGGATCGTAACTAACTACCAAAGAAAGATTCTCAATATCCAGTCCTCTGGCAGCTACGTCACTGGCAACAAGCACACGAAATTTGCCTTCCCGGAAACCTTTTAATACATTGCTGCGCGTTACCTTATCGGCATCTCCGTAAAGTGCTGCCGCAGTAAGCCCAAGATGATTCAGCTTAGCCTCAACCTCGGCAATATCATCTGTAGCATTCACGAACACAATCGCTTTATCGGGATTGTAATGGCGAATCACCCGGCGCAGCATGTCCATTTTGTTACGCTCTTCAGCAACAACATAATGATGCTCCAAGCTTTCAGCAGTCATTACACCTGGAGCAATCCCAACCTCTGCCGGATTCTTCATTTCACGATTAGCCAGCGCTTTCGTCTCTGGTCCGATCGTTGCCGACAGCATAACAAGCTGGCGTGAACGCAGCGCACTGCTGACAATTTTTGTGACTTCGCCGGCTCCGCTAAGCTGGAACATTTGGTCCGCCTCATCCAGAACAATAGTACTGACTTCATGCATCTTCAATTTACGAAGTCCAATCAGCTCGCGGATCCGCCCAGGTGTTCCCACAACTAGCTGTGGATGCTCACGCAGCTTGTCAATCTGGCGTTTGATTGCGGCCCCGCCAATAAGACCCATAACTCGGATTCCGCGCTGTTCACCATAACGTTCCGCCTCGCGTAAGATTTGCATCGCCAGCTCCTGTGTAGGGGCGAGCACCAGCTTTTGGACCACCTTCTGCTCCGGATTAATCGTTTGAAGCAGCGGCAATAGATAGGCCAGCGTCTTACCCGTTCCAGTCTGGGAAGCTGCAATAACATCTCTTCCCTCTAGTAGAAGCGGTATTGTCTGCTCTTGTACCGGGGATGGAGCGTTAATGCCGAATTCCGACAACCGGGCAATGAGGTCTTCCTGAATGCCGATAGCCGCAAAAGAAGCTTTATTCATAAGTGTAATTCATCCTTTTCGCTTGAGATAATATCTTCATTATATGCCAAAAAGGCCTCTCCACCAAATGGAAGGCCAATAAAGCTGACAACAGGGTCTATTTTCTGTTCATCGCATTATAAGTAAGCTTGTCCGCCAGGCGAGGAAACAGCCCGTAAAGCCGTATGCCAAACCCTGCCAGACCCGGAAGATCGAGCTCTTCTTTGCCAGTCTCCATAACCTTAACGATCTTGGAAGATACATGCTCTGGGGTCATCATCATCCGGGCTACACTCTTCTCATAATTGCCAGACGGGTCAGCCGTTTTGAAAAAATCGGTGGCAATCGGCCCCGGGTTCACAGCCGAGACGATAATTCCACTCTTCCGCAGCTCCTGACGGAGCGCATTTGTGAATCCGAGTGCAGCATGTTTGGTAGCCGTATAGGCTACGGACTTGGCTGTGCCTATCTTCCCTGCCATGGAAGCCACATTTACAATCTGGCCGCTTCCCCGCTCCAGCATATGTGGAATAACAGCCTTCGTGCACCGGACAATCCCCATGTAGTTAACATCCATCATATCGTCAAATTCATGAGGCTCCATCTCCGTAAAAGCAGCAAATTTGCCGTACCCTGCGTTATTTAGCAAAATATCAATTCTGCCATATGCCTCCAAAATTTGTGCGAAGGTCTTCTGAACACCCTCAGCATCTGTTACGTCACAGGTGTACAGTCCAAAAACGCCCGGGATACCGGCCGCTGTTTCTTTCAGCTTCGCTTCGGAACGTGCTACCAGGACAGGGATTGCCCCCTTTTTACTAAGCATCTGTGCCGTTAATGCACCAATGCCGCTGGACGCTCCTGTAATCACAACAACCTTATCTTTGAGTACCATGAATAGTATTTCAGCTCCTAACTCTTGCCTAAGAGATCATCACCTGAATATCCATCTCTCCAACCCCATCCATCAACAACGGAATACTAAGCGCTTTACGAGGCATAAAAGACATGCTTTCCATCTTCATAATCTGAGGAGGACTTATATCCACCGAAACACCTTGATTATATAGAATGGTACTGGCATTCCCACTGATCATATTGCTCAGCTCTGAAATCGCACTTTGACCCATCTCATCCATCTCGGTGATCACAAAGCCACCCATCATAATCGATACCATTCGCAAGGCTACCTGCTCCGCGATACCAAATATAATATTTCCGCTCAGTTGGCCTGTCATCCCTACTTGAATCCATATATGATTATCGATCAGTTCAATTTCTTTAATGCCTAAACTCCCCGTAGAAGGCGAGACCTGAATTACTTGTTCTATAACAGTCCGTGCAGACTCTAGAAACGGATTAATTACTTCTGCTTTCATGAATGTCTAGTCTCCCCCTTTATCGTGCTTTGGTCATATACCAAAAGTCCCAAGCAATATGGATATATTATACTTTATATATCGGCACAATTCAGCAAAAATTAATGCATATGTCGAATTCAAACCCAAGATAGTTTACGCAGCAACATTGCTCTGCCGGGTATTATCTCCTATAATTTAAACAAATGCCAACGTGGAACGTAAGATATTAACGCAATTACACATCCAATTCGATGGTCCAAAGGAGGTATTCCATGAACATCAGCCAGCTGGAGACACTAATAACAATTTCCAAAACGATGAGCTTTCGCAAGGCCGGAGAACTGCTTAATCTGACCCAACCAGCGGTTTCAGCACAGATTAAGAGCCTTGAAGAAGAGTTCAAGACTCAGCTGGTTGACCGAAACCAGCCTGTTACATTAACGGATAGAGGGACTGTCTTTCTGGAGCATGCGGAACAAATAGTGAGGATTGTCGAGGAACTTAAGGAACGGCTTGCAGATCTTGATGAAAATCCCCAAGGTCATATAGTTTTAGGCACAACTACCTCAATCGCTATTCAAATTTTACCGCGTATTCTATCTTATTTTAAAGACCAGTTCCCCCATATCAAAACATCAATTTCCTCTATGTCCTCATCACAAATTTATCAGCATGTCGAAAACGGCATTGTTGATGTCGGCATCGGTTATTTAATTGGACGTAGCCCGGGCATGTCTACTTCCATTTTGTATTATGATACCTTCGAACTGGTGGTCTCTCCCAGACACCCTCTCGCTCAAGTGAAGACCGCTGGGATAGAAGCCTTAAGCAAAACCCCGCTGATTCTGCTCTCACCAGACACAGTGGGCCGTAAATTTGCGGATGAGGTTCTGAACAAACATGGCATTCAACCTCAGGTCATTATGGAGCTGACCAGCAGCGAGGAAGTGAAACGGATGGTCGAGCTCGATTTGGGCGCCGCCATTATTTCCAAGCAGTCAGTTACCGCTGAGGTTCGAGCCGGCACTCTCAAAATTGTGCCAATTATTGAGCTGGAGGTCACGCATCCTGTTGGTGTGATCACGAAATCAGGAAAATACGTAAACTCTGCTATGAGGCAGTTCCTAAGCGATCTTAAAGGCATGCCAGAAACCCAATTTATCGGGTCTGAATAAATCCCACCCACAAAGTGGAACCGATTACTTCTGAGCTGATTGCATAACCTTGTTTAAAGGAGATGTTCTTGATGAAATTTGATTTACACACCCATCATTTCCGCTGTGGCCATGCTGACGGAACGATTAGAGATTATATCGAAGCTGGGATTGCCGCTGGATTGGGCGTTATAGGTATTTCCGATCATACTCCCTATTTCGGAGATCCATCCGATCAGGCTTTTCCCAAAATCGCAATGGCTAAATCCGAATTTGCTAATTATGTAGATGATGTTCTCTCCCTCAAAAAAGAGTACGAAGGCGTTATCGACGTCCTGTTAGGCATCGAATCAGATTACTTCCCCGAACATGCTGAGATATACCGCAAGACATTATCCTCCTACCCTTTTGATTATGTGATTGGATCGGTACATAGTGTTGGTGGAGTCAGCATTTTTAACAAAGGGCGCTGGAAAAACCTTAGCAAAAATGAGAAGATCCGCGTGAAGTCTGAATATTACCGGTTGATTGCTGATTCCGCGCGCAGTGGTATGTTCCAAATACTCGGGCATATTGATGCGATGAAGGGGAATTATCCTGCATTTTCCGAAATTCCTGCACCTCAGCCGATTGACGATTGTCTGCGTGTAATTAGTGAATGTGACGTGGCCATCGAAATCAATACCTCAGGCGGAACTAAGCTGGTCGGCGGCTGGTATCCCTCTGAAGATATTCTGGAGCGGGCACTACATTTTGGCGTAGAGGTTAGTTTCGGTTCGGATGCACATAAGCCGTCCCGGGTCGCTGAGGATCGTGATGCGGTAGCTGCACAGCTCAAAGCAATAGGCTTTACACACTGGGTTTATTACAAGCAGCGCCAAAAAGTCAAAGTTTCTCTGTAATCAAGCCTAAACGCCTTCAACGTCCCTATAAGGACGGTAAGCGTTAAAGCGAGAAATTAAATAATGCACCAAGCGTTATTGGTTTAGGGGCAGGGTTCACCCTCCGTTAAACCAATCTCAGCTTGGTGCATTTTTTTGTTTATTTACAGATTATCACAGCTAAAACCTTGTTGTTTCAGCGTACGTTTCGCATCTCCATATTCCGGGTTGATCTCATAAAAATGAGCAATCGTACTGGTCCAGTCTCTCTCCGTCATCCCCTGCTGCTGCAAGTATTCACGGTGGGTTTGATTATATGCCTCCAGGAGGCCTTGTACATCCGGATTGTATTGCTCCTCATGAAATATAGCTTCCAGCGGCAGCCGCGGCTTCTGAGAAACCTCCTCCGCTGGGTATCCCACGCAGAGACCGACGACAGGGAATACGTACTCCGGCAGCTTCAGCAGTTCAATCACACCCGCTGTGTTGCGGCGTACACCTCCAATAGGAATGATGCCCAGTCCCATGGATTCCGCCGCTGCAATCGCGTTAGACAATGAGATTCCCACATCTGTAGCTCCAACCAAAAGTGCATCCACATCTTTTACGGCTTCAAAAGACTTGCCTTCCAGCTCACTAGCTACTTTAGCTCTATAAAAATCCATGCAAAACACCAAAAAAACCGGTGCTGCCGCTACATGCTTCTGATTTCCGCACAAAACTGAAAGCTGCTGCTTACGCGCAGGATCTTTGATGGCGATTATCGATACCTGCTGTCCATGAACCCATGACGGTGCGGCTTGAGCCGATTCAATCATTGTTTGTAGCTTCTCTGGCTCCACAGGCTGGTTTGAATATTGCCGGAAAGAACGATGATTTTTTAATGTTTGTACCACTTCATTCAAAATGTTACGCCTCCTTGGTCATTCCACTCCATAGTATGTTAATCATAAACGATCGGATTCGGTACTGCCAATCACTTACGCTACTCTTTTCAAACAAAAAAAATGGACCCGAATCATCGGGTCCCAAAGCAGTATATTTTTAAAAGGGGGTCATGTACTTAGTTTAACCGCACACTGTTAGAGTTTGATAACGGCATTATTTCATTTGTGTAACAATGTGAATACTTTCATTACATCGTCCAAGGAGCCGACTTTGGGCATCACCCGCTCCAGCTTCATACCGTTCTTGAGCATCACACGTTCCGATCTAATATTATCTCCTGTGCAGCGTCCTTCGATCCTTGTTATCCCAAGGGTATGAACACTATAGTTCAAAAACAAACCCACGGCCTCCGTCGCCAGCCCGCATCCCCACCATGCCGGGTCCAGCATATATCCTAAGGTAGCTGTGCCCTCACGGCGGTTCCAATTCTGCAAAGCCACTATACCGATCAACCGCTGCTGCCCCTTTAAATAGATCCCGGCATGCAGCGCACAAGGATCGAAGGCAAATAACATCCGGTTTACCAGCTTCTCCACCTGGGCAGATACTGATCCAGGGCCGGAGCGTACTAGAATATGGCGCTGCACATCTGGATGGGAGAGTAGCTGCCGCAAAGCTAAAACATCCTCAGGCATGATCAGCCTCAGATCTACCGCTAAACCATGTTGTGTCTCTAACAACACTGCTCCATAGGTGCTCATCTTCTCTCCCCTTCCGTGCAGCTAAAATTCCAGCCTAATCAGCTCATGGACCGATGCAGCGTCAGAACCGTTAATTCTGGCCTACACAATAACCGAAAAGGCATGTATGTCTCTCCAAACCCTCTATTCACATACACAGGCATGGCTTTGTCTTCTGTATAATACAATCCATTTATGTATTTAAGTGATCCATAAGGTGTAAATGGCGCACCTATAAAGGGCAGGCGAATTTGTCCGCCATGACTGTGCCCGGAAAGCTGTAGATCAAATGAATAGGCCTGTGCGGTATCCGCATAATCCGGCTCATGCATCAAAAGAACGTTAAAGGTTCCTTCAGGAACACCAGCAATTGCTTTCGCTGGGTCGGGTTTACCGTGTAACAGATCATCCAGACCCGTAACCGCCATAACTGCCCCGCCTCTTTTTAGAAGGTAGGATTTATTCCTTAGCACCCGGAAGCCCGCAGACTCCAGCAGCTCGGTAACCAGCTGGGTATTCTTGTAATCATGATTGCCTAATATCGCAAATTTACCCAATGGCGCACTTAACGCTGCCAGCACCGGTACGGCTTCAACAAGATCCTCAGGATTGCTGTCCACAATGTCACCCGTGAAGCAAATAAGATCCGGTTCAGCTTTACTTATATGTTTAGCGAGCCGGGCGAGATCCCTGGCATCCTTATTAAATCCGAGATGCGTATCACTGAAATGAACAAGCTTCATCCCTGAAAAAGCGGAAGGAAGCTCCTTAAAGCGCAAGTCCAGCTTAGTGACCTCAATCCAGTTCGGCTCCCCCTGCCATGCATATCCGCTTGTAAGCAATCCTGCGCCGATTACAGCAGCCGCACCCCGAGTCAGGAACTGCCGGCGGGTAATTGTTGACTCGCCACCAGAACGCCCCTTAGAGGTGTCCTTGTGGATCTTATCGCCATTCTTATTGGGAGAAGCCCCAGACGATTGTATCTTCATAGGGAGATTCTCCTTTCTTTACCTTTTCCCCGAAAAACAGATGGTCCAAATAATAACTTATATATTATTTCGGGCAGTTAGAACAATCCGGCATTCTTTCTCCGGAGTTTCGCTGTAAGCGCGTGCAATCCCTTTTTTTGCGATTTCTGATTTTTGAACTCGTCTCAGCATAAATGCTACTTCCAGCGTTTTTTCAAAAGGAAACGGTTCAAGCATTAACGTTGACTTATCCTGCCACTCCGCTGTGATAACACGACCTGACGTAAAACTGAAATCTTCAGTACCTGAGAACCCTTCACGCCACCATGGATGCTCCTCTGATTTCGGACACCCTGGCTCATTTAAGGCCAAATACAAGGACAGATCATCGCAGAATTCTAAAAGGCGGGCATCATAATACAGCTCATCTTCCCCAATAGGCTTGGAAGCTTCAAGTTCCCGATGGATACGTGCTCTGCGTTCCTCTTCATGTTCTTGATACAATGTAAGTTCTGGATAATCGAGTCCCGCAATCTTAATAAGCCGCTCAAAATGCAAGCTGCACAGCAACGCTCCGTACGGTGTGTGTTCCTCGATCTCATCTAATCCACGCTTATAAAAGGTCAACTTAGGCACTACAGGAAAATCAATAAAGGTGTAGGGTGCTTGCTCCGCATCATTCCAGAAAGGGGTCTCATCGAGATCAATCCAACCCCTATCATGCTGGGCTACTGCCCACAGTACCTCTTCCCGGCGTCCTTCAGTTGGCACATGCTGCTCTTTGAACCCAATGGCCAGCTCTCCGGCAAGTTTCCCGTGATCATGCTGCTTAACCATTACAATTGCTCCATCTTGCTCCCGACAAATCACGATTATTCCTCCTTGTTCCACAGCTAACATTACGTTAACAATGGATATTATAGCATAAATTGGTCAATGTTCTGAACCTGCTCCAGCCCTGCAAGACTTTCCCGCCACAAGCAGATAAGAGAGTCATAACAACATAAAAAAAGCTACCCCCCAGCGAATGGAATCCACTTTGAGGATAGCTCAATAGATAAACATTTGGCGGTACTATTAATTACACACCTAACCAACGTTTGAACATATGCTTCGTTGTTTGCTTGTTAATTTCTGCAATGGATGTCGTAAGAGGTATTCCCTTTGGACAAGCGCGTACACAGTTCTGTGAGTTACCACAGCCATCGATCCCGCCATCCTCCATCAGAGCATCCAATCTTTCGTCAGCGTTCATTTCACCTGTAGGATGAGCATTGAACAGACGTACTTGAGAAATGGCTGCCGGTCCGATGAAATCCGTCTTTTCGTTGACATTCGGGCAAGCCTCCAAACATACGCCACAGGTCATACATTTGGATAATTCATAGGCCCACTGCCGTTTTTTCTCCGGCATCCGCGGTCCCGGTCCAAGATCGTACGTACCGTCAATCGGAATCCATGCTTTCACCCTTTTTAGTGCATTGAACATCCGGGTACGGTCAATGACTAAGTCACGCACCACCGGAAATGTCTTTATAGGCTCAATTCGTACAGGCTGCTCCAGATTGTCTATAAGTGCAGCGCAGGCTTGGCGGGGTTTGCCATTAATCACCATGGAGCAAGCTCCGCACACTTCTTCTAAACAGTTGGAATCCCAGCATACGGGAACTGTGCTGTCACCTTTGGCATTCACAGGGTTACGCTGAATTTCCATCAAAGCACTGATCACATTCATACCTGGACGATAAGGAAGTTCAAATTCCTCGACATACGATGAACTTTGTGGATCGTCCTGGCGGGTGATGATAAACTTTACGTTTTTGGGAGCTGCAGCTGTTTCCGCCATAATGGTTCCCTCCTAAAATTGCCTGATTTTATTTCATGAAGCTTGCCTCGCAAGCTATTCTGTTTCTGGAAAGCATTAATCCTTCGAATAATCGCGTACCCGTGGAGGAATCAGCGAGACATCCACTTCGTCGTAGGAGATTTGTGGACCCTCTGCAGTCCAGGCTGCTTTTGTGGTCTTCAAGAACTCCTCATCATTACGATTCGGGAATTCCGGTTTGTAATGTGCACCACGGCTCTCATTGCGCATAAGCGCTCCAAGTGTCATCGCTTCGGACAGCTCCAGCATATTCCAGAGCTGGCGAGTGAAGGCCACACCTTGGTTATTCCAGCGCGATGCATCATTCATATTGATCTTGCGATAACGCTCCTTAAGCTCTTTGATTTTGCCAATGGTCGCTTCCAGCTTCGGATTGTGCCGCACCACGGTCATATTAGCGGTCATCCATTCGCCCAGTTCCTTGTGGATCACATAAGCATTCTCTGTCCCTGACATTGCCAATAGAGACTCATATTTGTCCGTTTGCTTTTTGTGGAAGCTATCGAATACGGAAGAAGAGATATCCTGCGATGATTTCTTCAGGCCTTTAATGTATTCAACAGCCTTTGGTCCTGCGACCATACCGCCGTAAATAGCAGATACCAGAGAGTTGGCGCCTAGACGGTTCGCTCCGTGATATTGATATTCACATTCTCCGGCTGCAAAAAGACCCGGAACGTTCGTCATTTGATTGTAATCAACCCACATGCCGCCCATAGAATAGTGCACAGCCGGGAAGATCTTCATTGGTATTTTACGGGGATCATCCCCCATGAATTTTTCGTAAATTTCAATAATCCCGCCAAGCTTCACGTCCAGCTCTTTCGGATCCTTGTGAGAGAGGTCCAAATACACCATGTTCTCGCCATTAATGCCCAGCCCTTGATCCACACACACATTAAAAATTTCACGTGTAGCAATATCGCGCGGCACCAAGTTACCGTAGGACGGATATTTTTCTTCGAGGAAATACCACGGTTTCCCGTCTTTATAAGTCCAGATACGGCCGCCCTCGCCACGTGCCGATTCCGACATCAGGCGGAGCTTGTCATCTCCCGGAATAGCCGTTGGGTGAATCTGGATAAATTCTCCGTTGGCATAATGTACGCCCTGTTGGTATACCGCACTTGCGGCTGTCCCTGTATTAATTACGGAGTTCGTTGTTTTGCCAAAAATAATACCCGGCCCGCCGCTTGCCAAAATAACAGCATCCGCAGGAAAAGTCTCAATCTCCATCGTCTTAAGATTCTGGGCACTGATGCCTCGGCATACACCTTCGTCGTCGATGATAGCTGAAAGGAACTCCCAGTTCTCGCGTTTAGTTACGAGACCTTCAGCTTCCCAGCGGCGCACCTGCTCATCCAACGCGTACAGCAGCTGTTGGCCTGTAGTCGCGCCGGCAAAAGCTGTACGGTGCCGCTTCGTTCCGCCGAAACGCCGGAAGTCGAGCAGGCCTTCCGGCGTACGGTTGAACATAACGCCCATCCGGTCCATAAGGTGAATGATACCTGGCGCAGCTTCACACATCGCCTTAACCGGCGGCTGATTCGCCAAAAAGTCACCGCCATAGACGGTGTCATCAAAATGCTCCCAAGGGGAGTCGCCCTCACCTTTGGTATTTACAGCGCCATTGATGCCGCCTTGCGCACATACGGAGTGTGATCTTTTTACAGGAACTAATGAGAATAAATGGACATGCGCACCAGCTTCCGCTGCCTTGATGGTAGCCATCAGGCCGGCCAGGCCGCCGCCCACGATAATGATATCGGATGTTGCCATGATAGTTCACTCCTTTTATCGAAAATATCAGAAAGGATTCTTAAATTAAATGAAGGTCTTTATGGACTGGGCAATGGTTGCTGCAGTTTGAAATTCACTGTCACGGAAAGTAACCAGCGAAATCAGGAACATGAAAGTTACTAATACAAATATGCCAAGACAGAGGTAAGAAGATACCCGCTGTGCACGTGGACCTACGGTAATTCCCCAGCTGATCAAGAAAGACCAGAGACCGTTCGAGAAGTGGAAGCATGCAGCAACGATACCGATAATATACAGTGTCAGCAGAAGTGGCTGAGTCACGATATCATGCATCAGACCGCCTAATTCTTCGTGCTCCACATTACCCACCGCCACCTGAACCCGTGTTTGGAACAAGTGCCAGACGATAAAGATGAAGGTAACAATACCTGTAATCCGTTGCAGGGTATAACGCCAGTTTCTTTCAATGTTGAAACGGTTCAAGTTCGGCTTGGATTGATACGCAATATAAAGTCCGTATACCCCATGGTACAGCAGAGGAAGCCATATACCGAACAATTCCAGGAAGAAAACGAGCGGCAGGCTGTTCAGCCATAACACGCTGTCAGTGAAACCGGAAGCGCCACCCTCTACAGCCGCAAAATTCGTCATCATGTGCTCAATGAAGAAGGCTCCAAGTGGGATAACGCCTAGCAAGGAATGAATCTTTCTGGAATAAAATCCTTTCATACAAAGTAACCCCTTTCCGATTAAAACAGCGTTTTCATTAATGGGTATTCACCGCCGGAACTACATTTGACACAGGATAACGTTGACAATCCAATGACATAATTCCTTAATTTACCGTTATCCTAGAGTTTACCGGACTTAGTTTTATTTTTCACAAAATGTGAATATCTTGTGTCACTTTTCATGTTACTCTTTTTTCGCTTATAAGGGAATTGCAATCTAATTATTAAACGTTATACAATAAACGCATAAGAATAGATTTTATATGATAATAATTCTCATTTAGCAAAACAACATTTTCCGACATAACCTGATTTTCCTTATGTAATAAGAACAGTTACTCTTACGGCTATGAATTTCATCACTACTGATCGTACATCGCATTAGGAGAGGAACTCAATTATGTTTGACGATTTAGATGTTTTTGCAGCAGTTGTGGAACATTCCAGCTTAAACCGGGCCTCACGCCAGCTCAATCTATCCCAGCCCGCCTTGTCTCGCAAAATTTCTAAACTCGAGGAACGTCTGGGGGTCGCACTGTTTAATCGTTATGGCAAACGACTGGAATTAACCGAGGTTGGGCGTCTCACTTATTCCTATGCGCTTGAACAACGGCAGCAGCGTTCCAAGTTTCTGGAAGCCCTTTCCAAATTTAAAGAGGGGGAGCCAAGGCTTGTCACCTTGGGGGCTAGTCTTACCTCACTGCAGACCACGCTTCCGCCGCTGGTAAACGCTTATATGGATAAATATCCGACCGCAGAGCTGAAGCTGATCACAGGCCGAACGCATGAGATCGTATCCTCAGTTAGTGAGGGAAAATCAGATGTAGGTCTGATCGCTTCCTCTATTCAAGAACCCGGGTTACGCTGCATTTCTCTGTTTGAGGATCAACTGCGACTGGTCGTCTCAGAGCAGCATCCTTTAAATTTATCTTCCAAGCTAACCATGGATAATCTATCCCGGCTGCCTATGATTCTCTTCTCAAAGGGGACCTGGTACCGGCGTCTGACGGACGATCTATTCCAGCGCTGCGGGATTGATCCCGATGTGCGCATGGAGATTGACTCCTTCGAAGCCATCGTACGGCTGCTTCCGACTGTCAAAGCGGCTGCGTTGCTGCCAAAGTCTTATCTGCGTCCAGAACTGCTGAACGGCGGCGGGCTGGTGTCCTTACATATCAAGGAGCTGGAGCAGACTCAACGGACCACCTGCCTGATCTACCGTGACGATGGAAGCATGAGCACGGCGGCTCGCAGTCTGGTGCAAGTTACCGAAGAGATGTTTCTGACAGAACGTGAGCAGTAAAGCCGGACCAAATGAATCAAGGGCGCACCTAGTGATCTCCAAATGAGGTAATAAGTGAAGTACTTATAGCGTAATTAGGGAATTTCTCCCTGAAATTTAGAGATTTTTGTTCAGCAGACTTAAAATTAGGGAAAACTTCCCTAATTTTCGGCTGATTCAGTAACTAATAAAGGAATCCCACTGTTTATTAGGGAGGAATTCCCTGATGTCGTTCATTTAGAGCGAATAGCGGCTATTTTTAGGGAGGTTTTCCCTAATTAGTTCACACCCACTCTGTACATCGTACAAACAAAGAACGCATATCGCCCATATTCCACCGTCACAGATACCACAAATCATCTACTACAGCCGTACGAATATCACACCTAACAACTCGTCCACCGCACAAACCAATATATTAGAACACTACGCGTGGTCTATAGCCATATGGCATAGTGAAATCCATTACTTTTCCTACTCTTTACTCCATAAAAAAGAAGCTGCCCCCAAGTAGAATTCACTACTTTTGAGTCAGCTTCTTTTCCTATGATTCTTGGTTCACAACTTCACTCTCAAAACGGTCAATACTTTCATTAGGACCAATGAGTACCATAACATCGCCTTCACTTAAATAATCATGGGCAGTTGGAGCGACGATTATTCCACTTTCCCTATTTAGGGCAACAATACTGCAGCCATATTTAGCTCTTGTATTTAAATCAGACAAGCTTCTGCCGTTCATGCAGGACGGTACGGTCAGCTCGACAATTTTATAATCCTTGGACAGTTCAATATAATCCAGCAAATTGGGCGTCACCAGCTGATGTGCCACACGAATCCCCATATCCCGCTCCGGAAAAATAACCCGATCAACCCCCAGCCGCGACAGTGCGCGGCCATGAAGGATAGAGATTGCCTTAGCCACCACTTGCTTGACTCCAATCTCCTTCAACAAAATGGCCGCCAGAATGCTTCTCTCCATATTGTCACCAATCGCAACAATCCCACAATCAAAGTTCCGTACACCAAGCGAGCGCATAATTCCCTCATCTGTAGCATCTGCTACTACCGTATGCGTCAGCTGATCGCTCATTTCCTCCACGCGTTCTTCATGGTGGTCAATGCCGAGCACCTCGTAGCCCATTTCCATCAGCTCAAGCGCCAGGCTTGAACCGAAGCGACCTAAGCCGATTACTACAAATTGCTGTGCTTTCATTTCTAATTAACTCCTATCCAATAATTATTTTACCTTCCGGATACTTATACAGTGGTTTACCCTGTTTGGGACCGAGTGCATACGCTAAGGTTAGTGGACCTAGCCGACCTGCAAACATCGTCAGACAGAGTAGAATCTTACCGATCGCTGACAGTTCCGGAGTTAGCCCCATAGTCAGTCCTACCGTAGCAAAGGCGGAGGTCGTCTCAAACAAGATTGCCAAGAAATTACTGTCTTCAGTTGTGGAGAGTATCATCGACACAGAGGCGATTAACAACAAAGCCAGCAGCGTGATCGTTAATGCCTTGTAGATGCGCTCTTGAGCCAGCCGATAACGGAACAACACAACATCTTCCCGTCCACGCAGCATAGCAATTACAGCACCAATCATCATCGTAAAGGTTGTTGTCTTAATCCCCCCGCCCGTTGAGCCCGGAGAAGCACCAATAAACATAAGAATCACTATAAAAAATTGTGTAGCCTGCCGAAGTCCAGCAATATCTACTGTGTTCGCGCCAGCCGTACGGGGAGACACGGATTGAAAGAAGGCCGATAATATTTTACCGCCGAAATTCAGTGAACCCAGGGTACGAGTGTTAGTAAACTCAAATATAAAAATAACCAAAGCTCCGATCAGAATCAGCCCTGTACTGGTGGACAGGACAACTTTACTATGTAGAGACAGCCTGCGGGTTACCCGAAACTCCACCAGATCTGACATTACAATAAAACCAATCCCGCCGGAGACAATCAGAAACATCACAATAATATTCACAAGCGGATCATATACATAATCAGTTAAACTGCGAAAATCCCCAAAAATATCGAACCCCGCATTATTAAACATAGACACCGCATGAAATATGCCATAATAAATCGCTTTTCCCAACGGCATATCAAAAGCCCAGCGAATAGACAGCAGCACAGCGGCACAGCCTTCTATGACAAGAGAATATATGAGGACTCTCCGGATCAGTCGCACAATTCCTTCCATAGAGCCTTGATTCATGGCTTCCTGTAGGATTAGCCTGTCCCGCAAAGATATTTTACGCTTTAACACCAGTGAAAATAGAGTGGCCATGGTCATAAAACCTAAGCCGCCGATCTGGATCAGAATCATAATTACGGTTTTCCCAAAAATGGTGAACGAAGTTCCGGTATCCAGCACAACAAGCCCTGTAACACAGGTTGCCGACGTTGAAGTAAATAATGCATCAATAAATTCCACGGAATTCCCGCTTGTGCTTGAGATGGGCAGCATAAGCAGCAAGGCCCCTATCAGAATGATCGATGCAAAACCAAGCACCAGTATCTGCGGCGGCGAGAGCTTCAGAAACTTAAATTCAGAAATCCTGCGAAACTGTGAAGCCACTTTGCTCACCTTCTTATCAAAAATTCCAACAAAAAAAGCACTGGAAAACCAATGCTGACTTGGTTCCTGCAGTAAATTAGCCTACGAGGTTAGCTGTCGGATTCGGACTGTGCAGGCTGCCCTATTCGTTCCCAGAACGAAATTCACCCCTGATGAAAGTGCCATTTATCGTGTACACTCCACTTTTCATCACTTCTTATGGTTCCCCCGTTTTCACCAGAAATTCGGCTACTATACAATTGCATACAAATTATATACGTTATTTAGTGAATTCACAAAGACACAATTAATGCTCATTCACATGAAAAAATGCGGTTTAAAGAGACTGCATCAAAAGGAGTGCCTTTTCTCATCACTTTTCCGTGTTTTCCCTGCAATTACACCGATTCTCATCATTCGTGCAGAAATGAACACGATAAAATTCATGGTATAAATTCACATGACTATTCTATACTATCTCTATTACCCATAAAAAGAACATATAATGTTTTTTGTAACCAACCAGGCACTAATACTATAATGGAACATAACATTGTCACAGTACATAACAAGGAGGCGTTACATGAATCCCGTCGGCCAGCCCTTACAGCAACGTGCCCTCTCCAAGAGGCTCATCATCTCGGGCATTATCGGTCTTATTCTATTTATTATGTTTCAGATTTCCCCTTCACTGCTTAGTAGCCCTACAGGTGAAGATACCACCGTCATTAGCAAGGCAGAAGCCCGTGACCAAGCCATATTATTTGCAGAACAAAAGCTCAACTACACCGAAGCACCAAACGATCAATGGAATGTACTTTACCAGACGGACTCTTCCTTTTATGGTTATATGTCTCGCGAGAAGCTTGTGGAGGACTACACCAAGAAAAAATTGGATCAAAAATATCCTTTTGATGTCTTTCGGGCAACGCTTACTCCTTCAGCGGAGCAAGAGCCGCAAATCATCGTTGACCTCAATATGTATAACGGTAAGATTGTCGCTTTCTCAAAGGCTGCAAAAGTTACCTCCGAAGAGGGGCCAGGCATCGCTTCCGTTGGTGCAAAAGAGGACAAGGGAGCTGACCTCACTCTAGCGCAGAAGGAGAATCTTGCTCGTCCTTGGCTTCAGGAATGGGAAGTAAATCCTGCCAAGCTACAAATTGAATCGAATACAGGAAGCCATGGGCTAGTGTATACGGATAGTACTGTTCAGGTCGGCGAATCCTTATTGCACTATTATTTTGATTTCAGTGGAGAGCAGGTATCCAGCTTTAATGCCGGATTCACTGCACCAGCTTGGCATACCTCCTACGTACAAGGACAGACCTCTTTAGCGGAAAAGCTAACATTATTCGGTTACGGTATACCCACACTGATTTTAGGAATTCTGGCACTCGTCTACAGTATTCTTAGAAGAGAGCATACTTCCTTTAAACGTGGAGTATTCCTAAGCTCAGCCTATTTTGTAATCATGATGATCAGCACCTATAATATGCTTCCTGAATCAACGGGCGAAGGGCTAGAAGCACAGATTACCTCTGTCATTATGTTTATCATTTATGCTTTGTACAGCCTGCTGATGTCCTCCTTGCTCTACTTCTCTTTAGTGGGCGGCAATGGCCTATGGCGAAAAGAGGAAGGCATGAACCCTTGGCCCCGCGCCAAAGAGCCCGGCTATGGACAATATGTGTTGGACAGTATCCGGGCTGGATACATCTGGGCTTTCGTTCTGCTAGGGGTGCAGACGGTTATGTTCATCATATTATCGTTTACCTTGCACAATTGGTCTACTACAGACGCCACCCAATCTCCCTATAACATGAGATATGCTTGGCTTCTGCCTATCGTCGCATGGCTCGCTGGTTTATCTGAGGAAGCCATTTATCGCTTTTTCGGAATTCCTATGCTGAAAAAGGTGTTCCGGAACACTTTTATCGCTTGCTTGATCACCACACTGGTTTGGGCGTTTGGCCATACGTTATATCCGATCTATCCCATCAGCTCCCGTCCCATTGAGCTGACTGTAATCGGGCTGCTGTTCAGCTATATTTTCCTTCGTTACGGGTTTATTGCTGTCATGTTCAGCCACGTCGTGTTTGACAGCATCCTGATGGGCGCTACGCTGATCTTTATGAAGGAGAGCGTAAATGTAGGCGCGGGTATCTTCGCGATTATTATGCCGTTCATAGTCGCTTACATCGTCTATCGATTTAATCCACCACAGAAGCCTAAGCCGGTGGAGCCTTCTTCTTTGATTTAAACTAATGTGAAGACGTAATGAAATTAAAAAAGGGCATCAAAGCCGCTTTAGTCGCTGCTTTGATACCCTTTTTCTTTTGTCACCATTGCTATGAGGTTGGCTCTTCATCCTTGAGCGCATCAAGAATTTGTTTTGCCAGCTTTTCTCCAATAGAAAGTGTACGGAAATCATCCACGGAGGCTTCTTTAATTTTCTTAAGCGATCCGAAATGCTTTAGCAGCGCTTTACGGCGCTTCTCACCTATACCAGGTATAGAGTCCAGCTTGGAGGTAACCATGGACTTCCCGCGCTGTTCACGGTGGAAGGTGATCGCGAACCTATGGACCTCATCCTGAATCCGCTGCAAAAGGTAAAATTCCTGACTGTCCCGGGCTAGCGCGACAGGCTCTGGCGGATCTCCAACCAAAAGCTGAGCCGTCTTATGCTTATCATCCTTAACAAGGCCGCAGACCGGAATGAATAATCCCAGCTCATTCTCCAGAATATCAATAGCAGAGGAGATTTGCCCTTTCCCTCCATCGACCACGATAAGATCCGGTATCGGAAGATTCTCCTTCAATACCCGCTCATATCGCCGCCGAATGACCTCGCGCATCGTTCCATAATCATCCGCACCCACCACCGTACGAACCTTATATTTACGGTACTCTTTTCGTGCAGGCTTACCATCAATGAAGACAACCATCGCTGAGACCGGATTAGTCCCCTGAATGTTCGAGTTATCGAACGCCTCAATACGGCTCAAGCGTTCAAGCCCCAAGCTCTCGCCTAAGCTGATCGCTGCTCCAGAGGTACGCTCTTCATCCCGTTCAATCAGCCGGAATTTCTCGTCGATAGCCACTCTTGCATTTTGGCAAGCCATGCCAACCATCTGCTTCTTAAGACCGCGTTGTGGCACAAGCACCTTAATGCCCAGCCACTCCTGCAGAATGGAGGCGCCGCCAGCGGCATCCACGATCCCAGCTGCCGCAGCTTCCTCCGCCGCCGTCGCACGTACCTCAGCCTCTTCAGCCGATTCAGGAGTATCTTCACCCTGTTGTAAATCCGCTTCTGCTGGAGCAGCTATGGCGATCTCGGGTTTAGTCTCTTTATTAGCCAGAGACTCCTCATCGAGCACATCCGGCAGCAGGATCTCCTGCGGCAAAGCGGGATTATCACTATAATACTGCGTCACATAAGACATAAAGTCACTGTAGGCTTCACCATAGAACGGGAACACGGAGGAATGGCGCTGAATCATCTTCCCTTGTCTCATGTACAGAATCTGTACACACATCCATCCCTTGTCTACAGCATAACCAAATACGTCCCGGTCCTTAGTATCTGTAGTGTTGATCTTCTGCTTCTCCATTAATGCATCGATATGGATAATCTGATCCCGCAGTTCCTTCGCCCGCTCAAAATATAATTCCTCAGCAGCTTCCTGCATTTTTTGCTGTAAATCCTTTTTGACCGCCTCATGACCTCCGCCTAGAAAAGCAGCGATGTCCTGCGTAATCTGCTCATACTCGGATTTCTGAACCTCCTTCTCACACGGTGCCAAACACTGGCCCATGTGATAGTAAAGACAGACCTCCTTTGGCATCACGCCGCATTTACGAAGCGGGTACATACGATCTAGGAGCTTTTTAGTCTGCTGAGCAGCATAAGCATTAGGATAAGGGCCAAAATATTTTGCTTTATCTTTAATCACCCGGCGTGTAACCTCAAGGCGCGGGTGAGTTTCATTCGTTATTTTTATATAAGGAAACGTCTTGTCGTCTTTCAAAAGCACATTATAACGCGGCATATGTTTCTTAATCAGATTACACTCTAGAATGAGCGCTTCCATGTTACTGGACGTAACGATGTATTCGAAATCAGCAATATTAGCGACAAGCCGCTGCGTTTTACCATTATGACTGCCTGTAAAATAAGAGCGTACCCGATTCTTAAGTACCTTCGCTTTGCCCACATAAATAATAGTGCCTTCCTGATTCTTCATCAGATAGCAGCCAGGCAGATCGGGTAGTAGTGCCAGTTTATTGCGGATATTGTCCAAAATGATCCCCTCCAGCTAAATTGGACCCATGATTAGTTGGCATTCAGCACACAAAACGCCTCCGGAATGAACCGAAGGCGCTGAGTGGCAGGGCCGAGGCCCGAACAGTAGCATCTATCAATTATTGATGTTTTGCTACGATATTTTTCAGGGATTCTTTGGAGTTCAGTCCCACAACTTTATCTACCGGTTGACCATCTTTGAAGAAGATCAGAGTTGGGATACTCATAACACCAAAACGGGAAGCCGTTTCCGGATTCTCATCCACATTCAATTTTGCAATTTTCACGTCGTCTCCGAGCTCTGTGGACAATTCATCCAAGATTGGAGCGAGCATTTTACAAGGACCACACCAAGGAGCCCAGAAGTCTACTACTACAGTACCTTGACCTTCCACTTCGTTACTGAAGGATTGGTCAGACACGTTCACGATAGCCATGATATTGTTCCTCCTTTAAGTTTTGCGAAGCATTACGCACATCTTAAGCCAAAGCTTAGTTCATGGAAGCTGCTCCGAAATATGAGTTAATAAATTGTTTCATGTAATATGATAACCAAATTACCACTTACCGACACATTACAAGTATAACATATCTTTATGGGATATGTGAAATATCACTCGCAATTATATTGCCTTCAATGTATTTTTTTGCGTACTCTTTTCTTTACAACCTCCCCAGCATTTCGGTATACTTAAAGAAAGCGCATTAATTGTCAATGACTTATTTCATAAACAAATGTCAATTTGCATCTAATAATACAGGGCTTGTCCCTGTAAGGAGGCAGAAACTATGGATATTAACGCGCAAGTACGGGACCCACGAGAACATATCAACGAAGAACCCCGCAATGATCTTGGGGATTTAATGACCGGATTTTTCGGAATGACCACGTTTATGACGGTTGTCTTTTTCGGAATGGTCATCCTTAAATTCATTCTCTCGGAATAAAGGAATCATCGCACAATAAAAAGAAGCTGTCTCAAAAGTAGTGAATGCTACTTATGGGGCGGCTTCTTTTTTTGGAATAATGAGGGAAAACCTCCCTGATTATAGCCGATATTTGCTATAAATGAACGGAATCAGGGAATTCCTCCCTAATAATCGGGAGAATATCTGTTTTCGCTGACGAATCAGTTCATTTTTAGGGAGACTTTCCCTAATTATCGATCAGATTCAGTATGCCCGCCAGATGCTGCAACCCGAAAGTGTGTTTGAACAAGTGAAAAACAATCAGGACTTAAGGCGATCCTGCTTCGTAGCAGGGAAAAAGCGGCGTTTGAGTTCGAATAACTAAAAAAAACGAAGAGCAGCGATCCTCCAATAAAAGAGGAATCACTGCTCTTTTGAATTTTACATTATGAATATTCCAGGCTTATCTATTGGCCCCTCGTTGATTTTCCCCATGCAGTGGAAGAACATCCACAAAAGGAGCAATGCGATCCATTAGTCGTTGGCCTTTATAGACCTCTTCACCATCTTTGCTCGTAAAGCTAAGATGTTTCTCCAAGCCATCCAACGGATAATTCGAGGTGTAGAAGGTTGGTTTGCGGTTCATCCGATAATTCAAGATCGCCCCAAGTACATGATCACGAGCCCAAGGATTCAAATTTTCCGCACCAATGTCATCAAAAATAAGTAAATCGCAGTTTTTCATCGTATCAACAGTTTCCTTCATCTTCTGGCCATCCATCATGATCGATTTCAAGTCCTCTATAAAGTCCGGCATGTATACGATCACTCCGGTATATCCAGTAACAGCAAGCTCATGCAGTAAATAACACATCAAAAAAGTTTTGCCTGTTCCGAAAGAGCCATGTAAATAAATGCCGCGTGAAGTCAGGCCTTCCTCTTTAACATTCGTGATATAATCAAATATTTTATTCACAGCCGAGACCCGGCGCGGGTCTTTGCCCATAATATCTATCTCATCATAACCGCCGTTAAGTACACGCTCGTCCACATAAAAGCTACGAATACGTTTGCGGATGTTATCCTGATTATCTTGTGCCACTTTAAGCCGGCATGCCGTCTTGCGTTCATATAGATCCACTGAACCATTCACAGTTTCTACCGTTAGTTTACTATAATGGCCAGGAAAATCATTTGGACACTTCTCTAGTCCTGGGCAGTTCGCACAGTTTCGGCTTTCCTCTACATATTGATACAGGCGACTCATATGAAGCCGCAGTCGTGATTCGTCCAGTTCAGGATGTTCGGACTGTAATGCCTTCACAAGTGGATGATTGAATAACCCCTGTTCAAGATCGCGTTGACGCTGCCGTAGAGTTGGATTGTTGATCGAACGAAGTACATCGCCCATAGACTCCATTGTTCCACCTCTCTTTCATTAAGGCGTTTGCGATACGCCTTTTTTCTTACTGGCCTTAATTTCTGCCGCTTTCTTCATCATCGCCGCGAATTCCTCTTCCGATACTGTTCCGGCACTTCCATCATCCAGCACAATCGGAATTTCCGGTTTATTGGAGCGGCCTGTATTTTTGGCATAAGAACGTGATCGTGTTCCTCCAGCCGTATTAGCCGTTGTCCCCTTGCCCTTCACTTTGGACTGATCTCTAATATATCTTACAGCCTTCTCGTAGGTGTTCACTTGTTTAACCAGCATATTGGAGGCGATAGCCTCTACAAAATTGCGGTTCATCCGCTGTTCTCCACCCGAGGCTACCATAGTCATTAAATAATGAATGAGTACATTAATTACTTCACCGCTCAGCTTATAGTTCAGATCTATTTTCTCGAACATATCCATCAGATGGCTGGGTACTGCACCCGGGAAAAAGGTTTGTAGCAGTCTTGTATAAGGTTCGTTTCGCAGCATCATATTATATTGGTGAATGTCACACTTGGACAAAAATTGTGGCGGTACTTCTACATAAAACTCCATCTCTACTGATTGCTCTGGTGGTGCTATAGAATCATCATTCTCTTCGGTCGCACTGGACCGGATAGAAACAACTTTCGCAGCTGCAATTTCACGTTTTTCCTGTCGTTTCATATCTTGCCTGAAATGTTGGCTCGCTTTATATTGCAACGCATCCAGCATGACCTCGCCCTCCGGTGAGAACACTCCATCCTCATCCAGCAAACGACATAAATCCTGCGGACTCAGTTCGTATTTATGAGCAACATAGTTAATTACACCCATTTGAGTATGGTCAAAGCGCAGTTTTTCTACATGAGCCCGATTCACAGATTCCCGTGGAAAACGCAAAATAATGTCACTATATCCGATTGCCTGCTCTCCGGATTCAAGCGTGCCGGGCTGTCGAACAGAGGCTACCTCTGCCAAAGCTTGCTCCAGCTCATAATCAATGACATGTGTATTAAGTTGAAAAATATCATAAAAAGGCACGGAAATATTCTCTTTGCCTATAGATCTGCGACTCCACTCTTCCGGTTCGCGATTCCAGAACTGTTCCCGTAAGGACAGCACAGCAAATTTGCCAATCTTATCACGTAACAGCAAGGTTAAATGCTGAGTGGCAAAAAAGTCGGCTGGCGATAGCGGCGGCATTAGCTCATATTCATATAAATAATCATCTGTTTCCGGCACATAGATTCGACAGGTCTGCAACAGACCCACTGCTTCTAACCGGGAAGCCTGATCAATTAAATATTTGCGGCCTTTCTCATTGGGTTCAACACCCAAAGTCATAAATAGCCTGCGCTGTTGCTCCACTCCAGAATAGCCAATGCTATCTGCTGGCACATGTTCAACCAGCAAGCGATAGAAACTGATTGCAAAGGCTCCTACCATAGGTTGATATACAGAGCTAAGCATACGTCCATCTATAACACTAAGACCAAATTCGCGGGAAACGCAGTACCGATGATGTTCGGTGAAATGATGTAAGTTACTCATCCGCATCTACGGATACCCCCTTGTTTACACGAATTCATACAGGATTCTATTCTATCACAAATTAACATAGCGAAAATGTAAATAAAATCCCAATTTCGACTCTTTTCGCAATATAATCAACTTCTTCTTACGAATATCTACCTCTATTAAACAAGAAGAAACGGCTTCGCCGTCCTCTAAAGAGGAAGGTATCCCGTTTCTCGCAGAAATATAAGACTGATTCATAACATAGGCTCTTTCAAATCTTTAAAACATCTTGTAACCGCCAAAGCGCAGCTTTTGAATGGTCCATCCACTAAGTATAGCACCTGCAAGACCAGCGACACCTGTAAGATAATCAACAAAGTGGAAACTGGAGAGATGCTCCCAGAGCGACATCGCGTTTCTATCCCAAATAGAATAGATTACGACGGGTAGAATAATAAGTACGAATAGATAAGCGGGAAACCAGGTTGTCTTCATTAACATGTTAAGAATAAAGCCGATACCAAACATCATCACAAAGAATAAAACGGCTAGGATAAACACTGGAATAAATCCCATCTTACCGTCTCCACCCCTTTCTATAAAGAAGCGCACATCTTTTACAAGCTAGTAGTAAGTTTACTAGAAAAAATGTCACGAAGCAATGAACTTTATTCAAATCCACGCACTAATTCGCACACTTAGAGGATGCCTCCGTTTGCTCTTGGCGGCTTGATTGCGATACAATGCAAGTAGATTAATCAGATCATACATAGCCTATGAAGCAGATGCTTCGTAAGACTAAGTTTATGCTTCAATTGCGAGTTTTACGCGATGTTATTTTGGGCGAGGCTTATGCTTCGTAAAACTAAGCGTATGCTTTCGAAGCAAGTTTTACGCGATGTTATTTCAGCGAGGCTTATGCTTCGTAAAACTTTTAAGGAGTGAGATCATGATCGAAGCCGCTTTGACACTGGAAGGCTGGTATGCACTGCATGACTTCCGCTCTCTGAACTGGACCGCTTGGACGGCAGCAGATGATGAAGAACGTGCCGTTGCCCTGGAAGAACTACATGCTTTTATGCAGGAATGGAGCCCTGTTGAGGAAGCTAAAGAAGGCAGCACCGCAGTATACTCCATAGTGGGCCAAAAGGCTGATTTTGTAATGATGTTTTTGCGCGAAAGCCTAGAAGCTTTGAACCAGCTTGAGACCGCCTTTAACAAAATCGCTTTTGCTCAATATACAACCAAAGCTTATTCATATGTAAGTATTGTTGAATTAAGCAACTACGCTGCTGGTGGCAGTGGCAGCGACGGCAGCGACCCTATGCAGAATCCGCATGTTGCCGCACGTTTAAAGCCTATTTTACCGCAAGCGAAACACATTTGTTTCTATCCTATGAACAAAAAACGCGAGCTTGCCGATAACTGGTACATGCTTGATATGGACAAACGCCGGGAGCTCATGGCTTCACACGGGTTAATTGGACGTTCATATGCAGGTAAAGTGAAGCAAATTATTACCGGCTCCGTCGGTTTTGATGACTGGGAATGGGGCGTGACTCTGTTCGCTGAAGATGCACTGCAATTCAAAAAGCTGGTATACGAAATGCGTTTTGACGAAGTAAGTGCTCGCTACGGCCAATTCGGACCTTTTTATGTCGGTAATCTGCTGACTGAAGAATCTTTTGAAGAAATGCTCAAGCTGTAACAACAAAAAAAGGGTGTGTCTCCAGTTCGCATGGAGACACACCCTTTTTAACTGCCATATGATTAGATTAAGACACCGAAGTTCCTGAATCCTCATCTTCGTTATCCTCATCATCTTCACGTAAACTTTCCAGATATTCAGCCGTGGCCCGATCCCGAGCGCGCCCTTTATCCTTCAGGCGTTCGATACCAGGGAGAATGAGCAGATCAATTTCCTTCTGAACGATATAAGCCAGATCATACTGGTTCTGATCCTCCAGATAAGATCCAACCTCTATCAGTCCGTTATAACGGTCCAATTCTTCACGAGTCAGCAGTCCGCGTACCTGTACGCTGCAATGGCGCATCTTATAAGAATCTTCCTTTTTTCAGAACCAGCGGAATTCCGCCGATAATGAACAAGTAGCGCATATCTACAACTTTTTTCAACTGAGCTGCAGTCCAGCCCTTGTAAGTTTTGCTGCCTACTACAGCGATTCCTTGGCCTTTGCCTAGGGAAGCTACGGTTCCTTTATTGCTGAATGCGAATTTCTTCGGCTGTTGATTGCGGATTGCCGCCACCAAATTATGCGCACAGCATTCACCCTGCTGCATAGCAATTTGAGCGGTTGGCGGGTAAGGGCGTCCTTCCGGATTAATCATAAGGGAGCCATCACCAATAATGAAGATATTCTCTTGGCCCGGTGCACGTAGATATTCATCTACCTTCACGCGCCCACGCATAGCTTCAAATCCGGCAGCCTCAATAAGACGATTGCCACGGATTCCGCCTGTCCAAATAATTGTGGAGGCTTTGATTTCTTCGCCTGATGCCAGAATTACCCCGTTTGGCAGACACTCCTTGATCGCAACACCCATCTTGAAGGTAACTCCCTTTTTGGTGAGCAAGTCCATCGCATACTCGACAAGCTCAGGAGCAAAACCAGGCAGTGCTGTCGGAGCAGCCTCTACGTTATATATATTAACCATACTTGGATCAACGTCATATTCTTTACACAGTCCAGGGATACGGTCAGCTAATTCAGCTACAAATTCGATACCGCTAAAGCCGGCACCACCGACAACAAAATTAATATGCTCCTGAGCATTGTTCTCGTTCTTGTACTTAGCGAATTGATATTCAATATGCTCGCGAATTAAACGAACGGAATTGATGCTCCGGATTGTCAGTGCGTATTTATCAAGTCCAGGAATACCAAATGTTTCAGGCTCTCCACCTAAAGCAATGACAAGATAATCGTACGATAGGGTACCATCCTCCAAAATAATCTTTTTCTGCTGAGTACGAATTTCCTGAACAGATGACTTCACGAGGTCGATCTTGAATTCATCGATTAGTTTCGAAATGGACACCCGAGTGTGTTCAATACTGTCCGTACCCGCCGCAGGCATATGTAGATGGGTAGTAAAATAGTGGTACTCGTGACGGTTTACAAGCGTGACATCCGCTTCATTATAATTCAAAGCCTTCTGCAAGCGCTGTGCGGTCAAAATACCCCCATAGCCCGCGCCTAAGATAACGATTTTGGGAATACTACTCATGTTCCGGCTCCTTCCAAGAGGTAAATCTGTCTTTGTATTTTTTATTGAAACAATGTACGGTCCTTTTTGTGAATTTATACACTTATATTTAGAAGAAATTCCAATCAAACTTGAAGCATTTCTAAATTGACCATATCCATTGTAAACCTTAGTGTAGCATTAATCAAACATTAAAATACTAAAAAACGTCACACTTTTATTGACTTCTAAAGTCTTTCTTTGCAGGTATGTGTCACAATGATTATAATAAGTAGGTACACAAGTATGGCAAAATGAATATATCAACTCGGAGGTGTAATATCCCGTGACCCAAGAGCAATCCAGCGTTCCTATGAGCGACCTTTTAATCATAGGTGGCGGGCCAGCTGGCATGTTTGCCGCATTTTACGGCGGAATGCGTCAGGCATCAGTAACCCTTATTGAAAGTATGCCCCAATTGGGGGGACAACTTGCTGCCCTTTATCCAGAAAAATACATTTATGATGTGGCAGGTTTTCCAAAAATAACAGCACAAGAATTGGTCGACAACCTGTCTCGGCAAATGGATATGTTCCAATCCAATATCCGGCTGGAGGAGAAAGTGATTTCTGTTCAAAAACGGGACGAACGTCATTTTGTGGTTACAACCGATGTAGCCGAATACCACAGTAAGGCGATCATCATTACAGCTGGTGTAGGTGCATTTGAACCTCGTCGTTTGGAATTACCCAACGCTGGACGTTTTGAAAAAGCAAACCTCCATTATTTTGTAAATGATCTAAATGCCTTTAAAGATAAAAAAGTTCTGATCAGCGGTGGCGGTGACTCTGCAGTTGACTGGGCGCTCATGCTGGAACCCATCGCTGAACAGGTAACCCTGATTCACCGCCGGGATAAATTCCGTGCGCATGAACATAGCGTTGAGAACCTGATGGCTTCCAAGGTTAACGTAGTTACCCCTACTGAAATTACAGAGCTGCATGGTGATGAGTTCATTACCAAGGTTACATTGTCAAATATCAAGACCAAAGAAACTCAAGAAATTGAAGTGGACAGCGTTATTGTTAACTTCGGATTCATCTCTTCCCTAGGTCCTATTGCCGAATGGGGTATTGATATTGAGGGGAACTCCATTGTTGTTGACTCGCGTATGGAAACAAGCATTCCAGGCATTTTTGCTGCCGGCGATATCACAACTTATCCTGGTAAGCTGAAGCTGATTGCTGTAGGATTTGGCGAAGCTCCAACGGCTGTGAATAATGCTAAGGTGTACATTGATCCAGAAGCGAAGCTTTCACCGGGTCACAGCAGTAATATGAAACTCTAAATCTATTAACACAATAAAAAAGGGTATTCTTACAGGCCTGTTAATAACAGCCTGTGAGGATACCCTTTTATGTTTGTTTGTGCCTCGCGGTTTTATATATGTAGCCTGCTACAAAGTTATCCTTTGCGCTTTTTAATGAAGAACCGCATGTACTGGAGAGTGTAAGTTTCGTTTGCGAATTTCAACGAGTAGAAGAGCGATGAAATCATGCTCTAGTTGCAGCTCTATTGCTCTATGGTAAGAGTCAAGCAGCATCTCATCCGACAATTCAACCATAAACTTCATCTACCTTTCCTTTATTTGGATCTGAATCTATCATATCAAACTATCATTTTTCGAACAAGCGTTCGCGTTATCCACAAGTACATGTGGAAATCCTGTGTATAAAATGTGTGTAAGCGTTATAAAGGTACTAGCTACACAGTGGACTATGGGGATAATAGTTATACACAGGATTGAACCACTTGTATACAGCTAAAAATATATTTTTATTGTAAATAAATTACAATGTTATTTACCCCAAAAGAACGCAACTAAACGCAATTTTATCTTACTACTCTATTATCGTCAATTCTTAAAATAATTGTTAATTTATTGAGGTCTTGTATTAACCTCCAAAATCCATATTTTCCCCGAATAATCCACAGCATAATCAAAGCCCAGCTCACCTATTCCCGGAAAATGCCGTTCCATAATTCCGATACATACATGGGTTAGTCTCCGCATTTCTGCTTTCTTCGCTGAAGCTTTAATCCGCGGCAACGATCTACGAAGTCCTTCACGACATGATAGCATCGTTCCCCCTTTACAAAGATTGGTTACGAACAGACCTGGCCGAGCCAATCTCCCTACCATGGAGCGAAATTCCCAAACCTCACCATTCTTAACTACTTTGACCCGATAATCAATAGGCCGTCCACCGATTCTCGCCAGGGAAATCCCTTGTTGAATCAAATATCTGCGTCTTGCCTTCACAGTATTAAGCGCACGTCTCATGGATCCAAAATCCTTGTAAATTCGAGTTCTGTCCATATAGGTGAATCCATAACCGCGACTATCCCGAAAAACTTTGATTACACCGTAACCTCCGCCACCCACAATAGGTTTAATGACAACATTTCCATATCTACGAAGCATTGCCAGGAGCGTTTCTGCCCTGTACCCCCTCGTCATTGGGATATAGGGTGCAACCCGAGCGTCGGTCAGCAACGCCTCTGTCTTCAGCCACTTACTGGCCAATTGTCTTCCTGCCATCGTCCTTTCCCTCCCTTCACAATCCAGCCTACCCTATACATTACTCAGAGAAGGTCTCGCCCTCTTGTATGATTGTCCGTGTAAGATGCCGCTCTTAGCAAAAAGGGCTTAGTGTTTAGCACAGCATCAGTCGACAGCGACAGGGTACAACCGCGGATTTTGTAGATTCAGTTCTCAAGAAATTCGACATCAATATCTTAATGGATGAGTTCACTATAACTAGAATAATCTTCAAAATCGTTGTATTATTAATAGCGGTTACATTTTCAATTTCTACTATTATAGTGAGTACTAACAGAATCACTAAAAAGCACAGCGCGGGGAGGGCTCAGAATGGCACAGTTTTTTGAGGTTTTATATTGGGTGGCTATGCTTGGGATGTCCATTGTATTGGCTGGAACGACTATACTGATCTGCGCCATTGGCTTTAAATTTATTAAAGACAAACGCAGAGCACTGGGTACGGGCTGTATCGCCTTCTCCCTTGGAGCTGCAGCACTCATCGTATTTATGATTAATTACAAGTTTATTATTCCAGCCTAATGTACGCAGGGACTGCCTATAAACAGCTTATTTCTATGCACAGACGGTCCGACCATCGCAAAAAAACAACAGAGCAGCGATTCTCCAGTTATGTGGAGAATCGCTGCTCTGTGTTTTTAAACAATAGCTATCTGCTTCAACAGTGTCGTTAACCCATGAGCATTTCGGACCCAGATGACGTTATTTGCAGATTTTCAACCTTTGAGGCGTGGTTTCGGACTCCAGTGACACTATCGCTTAGAAAGAGCTTCATATTTACTGATTTTCATAGCAATAGCGGCAATGCGGTCCGTTGGCACCACAAATATGGGAAAATGCGGCGTTTAGGGTCATCTGTGTCCGATACATGGCTTGCGATACATGGTTAGCGATATATCGTTCGCGATACAAGGTTTGCTTTCTATGTAAAAGAATAAAGAGCTACCCCAGCGCCCATTAAATGGCTTCTGAGAAACTCCCCTATTACTCATAAATCCAGCGACAGGCGTATCATATCTATGACTTGAATCCCATTTTCAAAGATTTCTTCACTGTAATGCCTAATAAAAAAATCTCTATCAATGCCGGTGATTCTGAATCCACATTTCTGATAAAGTGCCAATTGTCCAACACTCGAATTTCCTGTGCCAATTTCAATGGTTTTTGCCCCAAGCTGCTTGGCATTCTGAATCGCATGGTTCAGCAGCTGCTTACCTATTCCTTGCCCGTGTTTATTTTCGTCGACGGCGATATTTACGATTTCTACAGTCTCCAGTCTTGTCTGCAGCACAACGTAGACTCCGATGATGCTGTTATCCACCTCAGCCACACAACATAACCCTCTTTGTAAATATCCGTTAACTAAGCTCTCCGAAGGATCTGCTAATAGAAGTAATTCTAATGGAGGCTGTTCACCAGCTTTTAATTTTCTGATTTCCATTTCCATTTCCGAACTCCTTGTGATGATTTTTGTCATTGAGAATAAAAAAAAACTCCAAGCCTGTGTTGTTAGAATCCAACACGGGGCTTGGAGCCGTGATTGCTGTGATTAGCAAGGCTCTTCGTTAGGTTTCCCTGCATCCGTAGCTGTACGGAAGCTTGAACCGCAGCCGCAAGTTGCAGTAGCGTTAGGGTTGTTGATGGTGAAACCACCCGTCATACCGGATTCTTCAAAGTCGATTTCGAGACCGTCCAGGTAACGAAGGTTCTCCTTCTCCACAACCACTTTCATGTCTTGAATGTCCATATATACGTCCTGATCGGTTTCATTATCATCAAAGCCCATAGCGTACGAGAATCCACTGCAACCGCCGGGCGTTACTCCAATACGGAGGAACATGTTCGGTACTTCTTGTTCAGCAAGCATCGCCTTTAATTGTTCTGCTGCCTTTTCACTAATATTAATCATGATCTCATCCTCCTACAAATTCGTCTCCCTTCATAAGCGGAAACTTATGTTTAAGGGACCTTCCGGCCAAAAGTTATTTCTTAAAAATATAAGAAAGTATAAGTGTTGCACCTATTCTGTATGTCTTATATTTCTCGCTTAAACGCTTATCAACTTTATAAGGATGCCAATGACGTTTATGCTTGATAAATTCAGTATAACCGACTATTCCGTTACCCTCAAGTCACAACTGCCTTAGGCATGACCCTTCACAGCAAAAAACACCATCAATATCAAGCTGTTGATACCCTTAGGAGAGTAGGTTTATAATAGGGAAGGCACTCTAAGTAAAAATTCGGAAATTTGTCACGGAGGCAAGCTCGCCTCTTTCTTTTTTAGAATGAACAGCTACCACTTGGGTATGTCTGGAATTTATCTTCGAGCAATCTGCTCGTAAACTTTCAGGAGGAAATCATAATATGTCTACTCTTTTTACCCCCCACACGGATGCCCGAATGGCGAACATTATTGATAAGGTTCGCAGCGGCGAAAGATTGAATTTGGAAGATGGCGTTTATTTATATCAAAGCAACGATTTACTTACCATTGGCCAGCTAGCGAATGAAGTCAATATCGCCAAGAATCACAATCGGGTATATTTTATCGAAAACATGAGTCTATATTTCACCAATGTTTGCGAATCGCACTGTGCATTCTGCAATTTCCGCAAAGATGATGGAGAAGAGGGAGCCTATACCCTTTCCGGTCAGGAAATGGTGCAATATGTCGAACAGCATATCCACCCAGGCGTACGTGAATTCCATATTGTTGGTGGCCATAACGACAAGGTTCCCTTCCAATATTATGTGGATTCTTTAAAAGCTTTGAACGAACGTTTCCCTGAGGTTACCTTAAAAGCCTATACTGCCGCTGAAATTGATTTTTTCACCCGTATTAGCGGTTTGAGTATTCGTGAGGTACTGGAACAATTGCGTGCTGCTGGACTGAAAACACTCACCGGTGGTGGTGCAGAAATATTATCCGACCAATATCGTAAAAAAATGCGTGTAGACAAAGCTAATGTGGAAGAATATCTGGAAGTCCATCGGACAGCACATCAGCTTGGGATGAAGACCCATACCACTATGCTGTACGGCTCCATTGAATCTCACGAAGACCGTATCCGCCATATGATGCAAATCCGTGATTTGCAGGACGAAACCAATGGCTTTATGGTATTCATTCCATTGTCCATGCAGCCTAAGAATAAAAACGCTGGCATCATGCGCCGCAACTCTGCTTATGAGGATCTGAAGACCATTGCGATCAGCAGATTGATGTTGGACAATTTCGATCACATCAAAGCGTACTTCATTAACATTGGCCCTCAGCTTACTCAAGTCGCGCTGAACTTCGGTGCATCAGATGTGCATGGCACAATTCTAAAAGAACGTATCAGCCACGCAGCTGGCGCCTTAACACCGGAAGGTCTGACTCGCGACGAATTGATCTGGCTAGTGAAAGGTGCTGGACGAATTCCTGTCGAACGTGACACTTTCTATAATGAAGTTAAGGTATACGAATAAGAAGACTACCTGAGATTTGTTATCCCATATTGGAAAGGAAGTTCGGTCAGCATGAGAACAATACTCGTTCTTGGCGGTGGCTACGGCGGCCTAGCCTTAATTCAAGAATTACTCAATAATCATCTTCCTCATGATGTTGAAATTATCTTAATTGACCGAATGCCTTATCAAGGAATCAAAACGGAATATTATGCGCTCGCCGCAGGTACCGTAACTGATTATCACCTGCGCATTCATTTTCCGGTTCACCCCCGGCTTACTGTCCGGTACGGTGAAGTGAGTTCCATTGATTTGGAGAGCAAAATAGTCAGTATGGAGTCCGGTGAGATTGTATCTTATGATCTCCTAGCCATTGCTCTTGGCTGTACCGACAATTACCACAACATCCCTGGTGCTGATCAATATACCTGCAGCATCCAGACCTTTGCTGGTACTCGGGAAACCTACCGCCGTTTAAATGATGTGAAGCCTTACGGAACGATAAACATCGTAGGTGGAGGATTAAGCGGTGTTGAATTAGCCGCAGAGCTTCGGGAAAGCCGTCCAGACCTTAACATCGCTATTCTGGATCGCGGTGAACGTGTTTTGTCTGCCTTTCCGGCAAAGCTGTCACAGTACGTAGAGGAATGGTTTCATCACCATCAGGTGCAAACGCTGGGACGAATCTCTGTATCTCATGTAGAGAAGGATTCGATTTTTAACGGTACCGAGGAAATCCTTTCAGATGTGACAGTATGGACCGCAGGGATTCAACCTGTAAAAGTAGTTCAAGATTTGAATGTGTCGAAGGACCGTGGTGGACGGATTATGCTGGATGAGTATTATCGTATACCGGATTATCCGGAGGTATATGTGATTGGTGACTGTGCCAGTCTGCCATTCGCACCAAGCGCACAAGCCGCTGGAGCACAGGGTGAGCAGGTAGCTCAGGTTATCCAAGCGACCTGGCGCGGTGAGACTCCTAAGCTTCATCCTATTCGCCTGAAGGGTACTTTAGGGTCACTAGGAAAAAAAGCAGGATTCGGACTTATGGGACAACGCTCCGTCAAAGGACGGGTTCCCCGCATCCTCAAGAGCGGAGTGCTCTGGATGTCGAAACGCACTTTAGGATAAGCCTATGATTGGTTCATAAGTATTAAAGGAAGCTACTCTCAGATAAACACGAGAGTAGCTTTCTTACGTTATTGGTGCGTATACCCTTCGGACTCAGATGACCTTATTCGCAAATTTTCAGCCTTTGAAGGAGAGTTTCGGACTCCAGTGAAGTTATTGCTTATAATGAGGTTCATTTATGCTGTTTTTCAGGTGAATAGTGACTATGGGGTCCGATAGCAATCCAAATGTAGGAAAACACTCAATATAAGGTCGCCTGAGTCCGGTGGCACCTTCACGGTAGCCCCTGCACTCTCCAATATGTTGCCTAATCGATCAAATTGGTGGATTTTGTTCAAGTAAGGTTCCAAAAAGAGGGAGCACTCCATAATTTAGATTATGGAGTGCTCCCTCTTTTTTTCTCGAGAAATTTAGTCAAGATCTATATTAAACCAAGCCTCAAGCTCTTTGATCTTGGCCTCAATTTTCTCTTCTAGCTCTGCAACAGTGTCTGCTGCAATAATGTCACCTTCAACCATGGCGAAAGGCATTAAATAACACTCTCCACAATTGTTCAGACATCCGTATTCAATAACATCATAATCTGGATTTTCCTCCAGCTTATGCATTAGCTTGTCTGTTCCGTGACCCATGTTGCTGGAACAAAATTCAATAATTGGTCTCATGATGATCTCCCTATTCCGCCTAACCATTTTATTTTTTAACTTTTTGTACTATAATGAACTTACGAAAGGAGTGATTGAGAAATGAGTGAGAATGCACAAAGCACCGAAATGTATGATGAAGTACTAGAAGTGCTGGATAAGCTTCGTCCGTTCCTGCAGCGCGATGGCGGTGACGTAGAACTGGTCGATGTGGAAGACGGCATCGTTAAGTTGAAACTTATGGGTGCCTGCGGCAGCTGCCCAAGCTCCACGATCACCTTGAAAGCCGGGATTGAACGCGCCCTCCTTGAAGAAGTAGAAGGCGTTGAAGAAGTAGTTCAAGTATTCTAAATCCCGTTCAATAACCCTCCCGATTCTCCTGTAAAGGAGATCGGGATTTTCTTATTATAGAGGATTTAACATTCTCTCACAACCTTAGAACATAAAACCCGCAAGCCAACTTGGCTGCGGGTTCTTGTTATGACTATAGACGAATTTAGCTTCATTCCTTAAAACGCTGGAATGATCGCACCTTCGTACTTTTCTTCGATGAAAGCTTTAGCTTCTGGAGAATTCAGGGCAGCAACCAGCTTTTTGATGGCTTCGGAATCTTTATTGTCTTGACGGGTTACCAAAATGTTAGCATAAGGGGAATCTACACCCTCGATGAACAATGCATCTTTAGTTGGCACAAGACCAGCGTCTAGTGCAAAGTTCGTGTTGATCAAAGCAAGGTCTACCTCATCCAGTTGACGTGGGAGCATAGCAGCTTCCAACTCAATGATGTCGAGATTTTTCTTGTTTTCAGTGATATCTGCTTTTGTTGCAGCAATGTTTGTATCATCTTTCAAGGTAATCAGACCATTTTTTGCAAGTAGGATTAGTGCACGGCCACCGTTAGTAGCATCGTTCGGAATGGCAACTTTTGCACCATCAGCCAACTCATCGATCGATTTGATTTTTTTGGAATAAGCCCCAAAAGGTTCAACGTGAACGGATGCAACAGAGACCAGGTCGGTTTTATTATTTTTGTTTTGGTCATCCAGATACGGTTGGTGTTGGAAAAAGTTAGCATCTAACTCCTTCTCATCAAGCTGCACGTTAGGTTGAATATAGTCAGTGAATTCTTTGATTTCAAGTGTAATTCCATCTTTTTCAAGCAATGGAGCAATAGCCTTCAAAATTTCAGCATGAGGAACAGGTGAGGCACCAATAACCAATTTCACTGGATCTTTAGTAGGTTCACTTGTTGCTTCTGCGTTTGGTGCTGTTGTAGCAGCCGAGCTCCCAGCATTATTAGATGCATTGTTGTTACCGCAAGCCGCAAGCACCGCAACCAGTGTCAGGCTAAAAAATGTAAGTAGTACTTTTTTCATTGTAAATCCCCCTCTAATCTATATTTTGTATTGAATAAGGATATATATGGATGTACCTTATTTCCGTGTGTAATGTTTTACGAGTCGGTCACCGGCCATTTGTAGCAATTGCACCAGTACGACAATAAATACTATAGAAACAATCATAATCTCCGTCTCATAGCGGTGGTAGCCGTAACGAATCGCCAAGTCACCTAATCCGCCGCCCCCAACCATACCAGCCATTGCTGTATAGGAGACCAGTGTAACCAGTGTGATCGTAACTCCAGCGAGCAGGCCTGGACGAGCTTCTGGCAAAAGCACACGCATAACGATTTGGTTCGTCGATGCTCCCATACCTTGTGCGGCTTCGATGACTCCGCGGTCTACCTCTCTTAACGACGTCTCTACCAAGCGGGCAAAAAACGGAGCTGCACCAATCACCAGAGGTGGAATCGTACCGAGTACACCAATGGAGGTTCCAACAACGGCTTTGCTGAAAGGAATTAGAGCCACCATCAAAATGATAAAGGGTACGGAACGTAGAATATTTACAAGTAATGATAAGACCGAGTAAGTTACTCTGATTACTATACTATTCGATTTCCCCCATAAATACAATAGAATTCCGAGTGGCAAACCAAGAATAATTGTGAACAATCCGGAAAAAAATATCATTTTTATAGTAGCAACCGTAGCATCCACCATTTCTTGCCAATTTAGATCTGCAAAATTCATTACGAAATCACCTCCACATCAAGGCCTTGAGCAATTAGCCTGGAGATCGTTACAGCAATCGCCTCAGCTGGCCCTTCGAACCGCACAATCATCTGTCCATAAGGCACATCTTTAATCGTTGAAATGGTACCATGTAAGATTGCAAAGCTTACACCCGTATCACGCACGACATCGGATAGTGCCGAGCCGTAAGTTTTTTCTCCGAAAAAAGTAATTTTGACAGCTTGAGAGTTATCCCCGGCAGCAGCATCAAGCGCCACTCGAAGAGGTCCTTCATTCTGTGTCTCACTGCGGATGAAATCGCGTGTAACCTCATGCTGCGGCTTGAGAAATACCTCTGTAACTTTGCCTTGCTCAACAATCCCACCACCATGAATGACCGCGACACGGTCGCAGATGCTCTGGATTACATGCATTTCATGTGTGATCAGCACAATGGTCAAATGGAATCTTTTATTAATATCGAGCAGCAGCTTAAGAATGGAGTCCGTTGTCTGGGGATCAAGCGCAGAAGTGGCCTCGTCACACAGCAGTACATCAGGGTCACTGGCTAGTGCCCGGGCGATGCCGACCCGCTGCTTTTGTCCTCCAGATAACTGAGAAGGATACTTACCTTTATGTTCTTCGAGCCCAACTAAAGCGAGCAAGTCTTTCACTTTTGTATCAATAGCTGTTCTAGATGTACCTGCAAGGCGCAGTGGAAAGGCAATATTATCGTATACGGTCGCCGAAGACAACAAATTGAAATGTTGAAAAATCATCCCAATCTTGCGCCGCTGTTCCTGCAGCTGACCTTGGTTAAGACTGGTTAGCTCAACACCGTCTACCCAGACCTCTCCTTCTGTCGGACGTTCCAACAGATTAATGCAACGAATCAATGTACTTTTCCCGGCTCCAGAGTGGCCGATGACTCCGAATATTTCACCTTTCTCGATGGACAGATTCAATCCAGAAAGTGCTGTTGCCGCATTACTCCCTTTTCCATAAACCTTTGTTATCCCTTTTAGATTAATCAACTCTCGTCGCCCCCCCTTTATACTTCACTTATTCTATACAAAAAAACCTCCAACGATCGATGCAGATCGCAAGAGGCTCTGTGGGTTTATTAAGACAATGCCTTCTCATCTGCCAACGACCGCAACCTGCGCCATTGTAGGAATTAGCACCATGACATTTGTACAACGCTTCCCGCGCTGGATACAAATCGGTTGCCGGGCTTCATCGGGCCTATCCCTCCGCCGCTCTCGATAAGATAAAGTTATGAAATTATATTTTTTCTGAAATCGTACATACTTTAATGCAAGCATAAGTATAGTGAGTTTATCTATTTTTGTCAAAAGGAAATATATTGAACAATTACGATTTTATGCTCTTTGCCTTGCTTATTTCCTTACGCAGCTGTTCATTGCTGTAGCTGAATGCCGCGATTAATGTCTTACAGTTCATTTCGAGCGATTGTTTTAAATCCTCAAGATGGCTATCCAGATCCTCGAGCTGAATTTTGTCATGCAGACCTTGGTGCCGCTGCCACAAATCATCCTGCATTTCGGAATTCATATAATGAATTTCAGCATTTCTGCGCTTGCGTAAATTCTCCAATGGATCGCGGTAGGAGTTCTTAATCTCTTCCAGTTGATCCGCTAATGCAGGATGCACATTCAATAATTGAAGCTGACGCAGCACTGTAAAGTAAGAAAAGTGCGTTTTTAATTTGGATGTTTTGAGATCATAAAAATGATTCAGTACCGTCCCAAGCTTGTCCAGAAGAGAGAAAACCCGGATAAAGCCATCTTTATAAAAATAAACATAACGTGCATAATCGCCCTGTTCCACCGGTGTCATATCATCCATATAACCCGCAATCACTAATTTCCGGTAAAAAGCGGCCGCGAACCAACTTTGCTCCAGTTCATCCAGAGAGGAAATCAGCCCACGTGTCCAAATCTCCAGCTTGCGGTATTCATGGTCATTATCCTCATGGGCACTCATTTCCTTGCGCAGCAATGCTGCAAAAGTGGCCATATTCTCCATCGCATCAGCCAACACACCGCTGTTCTTTCGAGGCGGCTCTCCAAGTAATACCCGCAGCATATCCCAGTCCTCCTAAAGTTTTGTTCAGCGTCTGCTTCCATGGACTGCTTCGTACAAAACTCGCGACGTAAGCATCGGCCAATCAGCTCCACGATATACCGATTTCCACTTTATTATTCCGCGGGTGAAGCACCTCTATCCACGGAGGGAATGTTCTACCAAGGCGGTGGAATCATTGGGCTCGTTACATTTTTTCCAGACACGACACTACTCGCGCGATTTAGCTGCCAGACTCTTACACTCATATAACATAAGACACCAAACAAACTGGCAATCAGTAAAATATGAGCCAAAGCGGCAAATATGTACAGCCTTTCATTATCTAGAGTGTAAACCACAGCCGCCCCACTAAATACCTGCATCAAGCATAACAGCACTGCAGCTACACCCAGCGCTCTAAGCTCTGGATAATCCTTATGTTTCCAAAATGCTAAATGCCCAAGCAGCGCAGTAAGCATGAATAAGATTAAAGCCGCAATCCGATGCGTAAAAACAACACCTACACCTCCGGAAAGCTCCGGAACCCATTCTCCATTACAAAGCGGCCAACCCGAACACCCGCCTTGTGAATCCGTATGACTTACAAAGGCTCCAATATACACGACAATATAAGAATAGATGGCAGTAAAACAGGTTAAATTGCGAAAAGCCTTACTTACGGGCTTCTTTTGAGCCTCCAGCTTATGATCATACTCGCGCGCTTCATGCCATCTCTTGGTTCCAAGAGCCAACATCATAGCGCTTGAAAAGGCGATCAAAGAAAAACCCATATGCAACGCCATTACAGCAGCGGATTGGGATTTAATTACTGCAAGCGCTCCCATACCACCTTGAACGATGACGAATACTAAGGTCATAAATGCATATCCCAGCAAATCGCGCCGCGTACGAGCATAACGCCAAAAAGCAAACATCGAGGCAAGTGAGAATAACCCTGCCAAACCGCTAAACAAGCGATGGGTGTATTCAATCATCGAGCCTATAGTATAAGCCGGAATTAATTTTCCATGACAGAGCGGCCATTCATTTCCGCATTCCAAGCCCGATCCAGTCTTCGTCACTACCGCTCCTCCGAGTACAGCGAGGAACATGATAAGGCAAGTAAGATAACTAAGCCATTTCAACTGATTTGTCGTCAAAAATATCACCCGCAGTTTTTAGTAATGAAGAAGCAGCCAGACTTATATTTCAAAAAACCACCGCTTTTGCACAAACAGGCGAAAGCGGTGGTTCCTTAGGAATTACTTTTGAAGGCTTTGATGCACTTGGACCGCTTTATCAAGGAAATTCTCAATCTCTTCACGGGATTTGCGCAATTTATTAACGAATCTAACCAATTCCCGTCCATCCGAATATGCGACGAAGCTTGGAATACCCATAATATTTTGTTCTTGACTAACATCGCCCACGGCATCAACATCTACCTCAACCAGTGTAAGGCGGTCTGCATAAGACTGCTCTACCTCTGGGATAAAAGGATCGATAAATTTGCAATCCGAGCACCAGTCAGCCTTGAAGATGGCCACTGTTAATCGAGGTGATTGAATGGCTACCTGAAATTCAGCAGGAGAACTAATTTTGTCCATGATTTACTCAGTCCCTTCTTCAATATCTGTCTATTTTCTACTCTTTAAGTGAAGCAAAATGCAGTGTAGAAGTCAAACCTATTCTCTCATACGAACACGTGCAGGCTGTAACTTCATCAGCGGATTCAATAATTTTTGCAGCGCCCGCGGATAACTGGAGATTTCCTGTTTAGTCAGCACGCCCAGCACAATAAGCAGTACTAGATAAATAACAACAACAGCGGCTCCTACAACAAGACAAGTGATCAGAAACGCCAAACGTGCAGGCATCAGATCTGTTAACAGAATCCCAGCCTCATTCAAGCCATAACCAATCCCGCCGGACACAAGTACCGCAATCACGAAACCGCCCCAACGTTTGCCCATAATTTCAAAAGACACAATCGATTTCAGCATACGTAAGTTAAGCAAAGTAATGACCACGAAACAAAGTGCTGTTGCACCGATGATTCCGTAGATGCCAAATACCTTACTAAGTAATAAGCTTGCCACTAATTTTACAATAATACCCGCTAACACATAATACATGGAAATTCGCGATTTGCCCATACCTAACAAAATAGAGTTCGTTGTCATCATCGTAATCTGAAAGATCGTTCCTAAAGTAAGCATGGCTACGATACCACTGCCATCTAAACTACTGAACAAGAGACCATTAACTGAATATGCAGCAACTACGAGTGATAGAACAATCGGTGCTCCTGTTAAAATAGAGATTCGAAGTGCTAAAGTCACTTGCCCTTTTAGATGTTTTTCATCCCGACGGGCATATGCAGCTGAAATAATTGGTATAAGTGATGTGCTAAGTGCTATAGAAAGAACCGGTGGAATCCCAGCGACACTCTGTGCCCGACTCCCGAAAATACCCAAAGCACGTGTGGCATCAGCTACACCAACTTGTCCACTCAGTAACGGTACAATTAAAGATGTATCAATAAAGTTCACTACTGGAACCGTAACTGAAGATAGAACGATAGGAATGGATAATTTAAATATATCCTTATAAATTCCAAATAGAGGAAGCCTTGCTTCATTCGTTTCGTATAATGCAGTTTGCCCCTCGCTACGCCGTAATTTCATAGCGTAATAGAGCATTACACCAAACGCACCAACACTACCAAATACACTACCGAATGATGCACCAGCAGCCATCCACGTGTTGTCGTACCCTTTTTGTAACAATACAAATGCCAGAAGAACAGCGGTAGATACCCTCGCGATCTGCTCCACAATTTGAGAGATGCCACCAGCCATCATATTATTCCGCCCTTGAAAGTAACCACGCATCATTGCAATAGAAGGGAAGAGTAGGAGTGCCGGAGCTATGGCCCGGATCGCCAAAGTACTTTCAGGAACTTTTGCATATTCTGCATAATAAGGAGCACCTATGTATAACAATGCGCTCATAATTACGCCAACTACAACACCAAAGATTAATGCCGCCCGATACACCTGCTGAGCTTCATTTGGTCTATTCAGTGCATAACGCTCAGATACCATTTTACTTAATGTACTTGGAATCCCTGCTGTAGCCAGCGGTAATAACATTAAATAAACTGTGTTTGCCTGTGTAAATGAAGCATTACCAACATCATTAAATAAATGCTCCAGCGGCACCCGCTGGACAAGCCCGAGTACCCTTGCCACCAAAGCTGCAGCAGCAAGGATAAGCGTGCCTTTAACAAAAGACTCTTTCTTGGACAAACTCTTTCCCCTTCTTCACTGTTAAATTAAAACCGGGCGACCCATATAAAAAAGAGGACGACCATAATTACCTGCAACACGATTTTGACCAAGGTGCTGCTAAATAAGCCGAGTATGGAGCCAACACTTACCTTAGCAGCTTTAGACGGGGAAGATCCCACGATCAGTTCTCCAATAAAAGCCCCTAGAAATGGTCCAATGATAAGACCAAAAGCGGGAATAACAAAAGGTCCCAAGATCAGCCCGATCGTGCTCCCGATAATCGATGAACGTGAACCGCCAAATTTTTTGACACCCCACGCTCCTACAACATAATCAGCAACAAAAAGAACTACAACGATCAGTGTTTGAATAATCCAGAACCAAACCCCAAAGGGCTCAAAAGAAAAGAACCAGCCGTATACAAAAAAGGCAAGATAGATCGCTAACGCACCCGGCAGTATGGGATACACAGCCCCTGCCAATCCTACAGCAAACAAAACAATGATAAGAATCCAACCCAGGATCGTCAATTCCTTAACCTCCTACTAGCATAATGCTCCATGGATTCACTTCGCAGTACTGCTTTTATTATTTGCTGCCTACAGAGGCTGCAGCTTCGGTAAAGATATACTTTTGGATGACCTCGGCAATCCCGTCTTGATTATTGGTCGCCACCACAACATCAGCCTCTTGTTTAACCGTCTTTTGCGCGTTGCCCATGGCAACCCCAAGCCCAGCCTGCTGGATCGCCGCCAGATCGTTAAGGCTGTCGCCCACAGCTACAACTTGCGACATTTCTATTCCCAGCAGCTTGCAGACTTCCTTTATTCCTGCTGCCTTATTCACGCCTAGAGGATTAATCTCCAGATTGTGCGGAGAAGAGTTCGTAATCTCCAGTCCACCCATATCTTGAAGACGAAGCAACAGCTTATGACGAAGCTCATCATCTTCAGTGTGATAACCGAATTTAAGCCATTCTCTACCCGTTACATCCCCATCCCAGTTATCCTGTTTAAGAACTTCGTCCAGAGAATAAGCCCAGAACCAGATGTCATCTGCTTTTGCAAGATCATACATTTCTTGTACCAGCTTGGGATCCATTAGTGATCTCCGGTATATTTCATGTGGCGCTCTCCACACCTCACTGCCGTTCACAGTGATCATCGGTGTCTCTAAACCTAGCTGCTCTGCATAGGGTAAGGCACTTACAAATGCCCGGCCTGTCGACAGACAGACATGAACGCCTGCGTTGACCGCCTTTTGAATCCATTCCACCGTTGTGGGTGTAATTATCTGATCATCATTCAGTAGGGTTCCATCCATATCCAATGCAAGCAGGCGGTATTTGGCAATCATTTGCCACCCCTCCATTCTTGTATGCTCTCTATTGAGAAGCTGTTTATTTTTTAAATCTTAGCCATAGGGTCAGAGTTACTCGGTACCTGTAGTCTCTCCCTCCTTCGCATTATCATTAGTATTATTGCCAGACTGGAGACTTTTCTTTGGAACTCCATCAAGGCCATATTCCCAATCATAGGCATCAAATATTTTACGTGCGACTGGTGCCGCACTTTGTGAACCAAAACCACCTTCAGGGATTACAACCGCCACAGCCAACTTAGGATTATTACGTGGAGCATATGCAATAAATACCCCATTATCGCGAATTTCACCCTTAGCTACTTGCTGAGAGGTTCCCGTCTTACGGGCAAAGTCATAAGGGAAATCAGAAAAAGCACTAACTTCACTTCGCATCCCCTGCTTAATTTCATTCCAGTAGGACTTATCGAAGTTTGTTACTTCATCAAGCACCTCACGTTTAAACTCTTTGACTATATTTCCATCTGCATCAGTAATCTTGCTAACCAATTGAGGTTTAATCCGCTGTCCTTCATTAGCAAGTGTTGTAACATACTGTGCAAGCTGCATTACTGTATAACTTCCTTGTTGTCCGAAAGAGGCATAGACCAGTGCGGACTGCGCACTACCAGCAGCTTCTATATTGGTATAGTTTCTTTGACCCAAGAATTCATTTGGCAGATCAATTCCCGTAGATACACCAAGGCCGAACTCTTTCATATAGACATCCCAGATGTCTATCCCTTTGCTTTTATATTTGTCATACAATCTTTTACCGACCATATCGACCATAAATGCATTCGAGGATTTCTCAATGGCTCTAGCAGGATCCAAAGAACCATATACGTGGTTAGAAGAGTTTCTTACCTTCGTTTCATGCCCAGACTTACCAAAAGTCGCAAAACCTCTATCCTGATAATACGATGAAGTTGAAAACAACCCTTCATTCAGGCCCACGAGTACACTCAAAGGTTTAATCGTTGAACCTAGAAGCAATACAGATCTTAGTCCATTCCCTGAGGTTCCTGAAGAAATAGGAGTTATCGTGCCGTTCTGATAGTTATCCATAATACTGTTCCAGACATCTGCAGATAAAGAACCCGTTGTCCAAACATTCGTATCATAGTCAGGCATACTCGCCATAGCAACAATATTGCCAGTATCTACTTCCATCGCTACTGCATATCCCGTTAAAGCATTCGGATGCGTTCTGCCTTGTACGGTATTAGAGTGCAACCATTTGAGCTGATCTGTTATCGCCTGTTCTGTCTTCATCTGAACGTTCTTATTAATCGTTGTCCAGATGTCATTTCCTTTGACAGGCGGAACGACACGCTCAATTTTCTCCGCCATATTCTGTGGATTTACAGAAATTTCCTGATAGCCGTTTTGCCCGCGAAGCTCACGCTGATATTTCAGCTCCAGCCCATCGAATCCAACAAATTCATCATCCTTATACGTTAGCCCTGGCTCCGGATTGTTTTTCATAGCACTTAGAATGTTTTTATAAATATTAAGACTGTTCGCGGATTTGAAGGGTTTGATATAACCAATCGTCTGTACAGCAACCGTATCTTTATCGTAATGACGAATGCTCTCCTCGACAATCTCAAGCCCCGGATATTCTCCTTTATGTTCCATGAAATAAGCAACTTCTTCAGTAGTCAGATCAGCCTTAATTCGCCGTGCCATAAAGCCAAGTGATTTACGGAAATATAAATCCAACGCATCAATTACATCTTTCTCCGTCATCTTCTCTGCATTTGGATCCCCATATTTATTGAAATCAGCTACCAGCTTGGCTGCCAATGCATCAGACTTGGCCTTAGCCTCTGGGGTCAGCGTTGTTTTACCGGTGACTTTATCTGTTTCCTTAGCCGTATACTCTTTATTGAGTGTGATATACAGCGATTGAACAGGTGTGGAATAAGCTAGCTTCTCACCACCTGCAGCGTATATAACCCCTCTCATGGAAGCTAACGGTACATTTTTAGTATCTCTACTCGTCTCTACCTCAGTTAAAGTTGGACCTTCCACGAACTGCAGAACAGCTAGTCGGATGATGATTACGCAAAATATAACGAACGTGCTAAAGAAAAACACGTTGAGTCGCAGGCCAATGGAACTTTTGCTGCTGGTCTCGTCAGGAGGTGAGGCCTGCTTACGGAAAAAACTCACAGTTTTTCTCTCCTTTTTCTCTAATTTAAGCTTATTGTTCTTGAACGGGATCTGCCACAGGTGGAATATTCTTCTTCGGAACCCCAGCCAGCCCATATTCACAATCATAAGCATCAAAAATCTTACGGGCAACCGGAGCTGCACTATTGGAGCCAAAGCCGCCTTCCGGAATCACAACCGCTACAGCCAGCTTCGGATTCTCACGTGGAGCAAAGGCAATAAAGACCCCGTTATCACGGTTTATATTTTTTCTATCCGTTTTTTCAGAGGTTCCTGTCTTACGGGCAAAATCATAAGGAAAATCGTCAAAAGCACTAACTTTACTGCTCATTCCCTGTTTGATTTCTCTCCAGAACGATTTATCAAAGGTTACGCTATTAAGCACTTCTTTTTTAAATTCCTTAACCACCTTACCTTGCGCATCAGTAATCTTACTTACAAGCTGCGGTTTAATTCGCACACCTTCATTTGCAAGTGTAGTAGCGTACTGGGCAAGCTGTAATGTAGTATAACTGCCTTGCTGACCAAAAGATGCGTAGACGAGCGCGGCCTGTGAGCTCCCTGCAGCCTTGAAATCTGTATAGTTAATCTGACCTGGTGATTCACCGGGAAGACCACTTTGTGTTGACACACCCAGTCCGAACTTTTTCATATATTCGTCCCAGACCTCTACACCTTTATCCCCCAGGTATTTCTTGTATAGTTGCTTTCCGACCATATCTACCATAAATACGTTAGAGGATTGCTTGATAGCATCAGCCGGATACAGTTTTCCATAGACGTGACCTGATGAATTTCTAACCGATGATTTATCATCCTTACCGAAATAGGTAATCCCCACATCGGGATAGGTGCTCGAGGTGTTAAAAAATCCTTCATTTAAACCAATTAATACACTTAACGGTTTAATGGTCGATCCCAAGAATACAAGTGAGCTAAAATCATGACCCGATCTCCCGGAAGAATTCGAGGTAATTGTACCATTCAGATGATTATTCATAATTTTATTCCAGACAGATGTAGGCAGCGAGTCCTTTGTCCATACATTCGAATCGTAATCAGGCATACTCGCCATAGCGACAATATTCCCAGTCTCTACTTCCATTGCTACTGCATAACCTGTTAAAGCATCAGGATGAGTTTCGCCTTGAACAGCATTGGTATGCAGCCATTTAATCTGATCCAATATAGCCTGTTCAGTCTTCATCTGAACATTCTTATTAATGGTCAACCAAATGTTATTGCCTTTTACAGGGGGAACGGTCTGTTCTACCTTCTCCGCCATATTTTGAGGAGTGACCGAAATGACCTGATAACCATTTTCTCCGCGCAGTTCGCGTTGATACTGCATTTCCAGACCATCAAATCCTACATATTCTTCCGTTTTATACATAAGTCCCGGTGAAGAATTGTCTTTCATTGCACTACGAATATTTTTGTACATCGCTATGTCTTCGGTTGATTTAAAAGGTTTACCAAAACCCACCGTCTGCACAGCTACCGTATCTTTATCGTAGTGGCGTACACTTTCTTCCACAATGGTAATGCCTGGATATTCATCCTTATGTTCCATGAAATAAGCTATTTCTTCTGAAGTTAGCCCTGCTTTTATACGACGCGGTACATAACCCAGATACTTTTTAAAGTCCAGATCAAGTAAATCCAGCACGTCCTGCTGCGTTAACTTAGGGGCATCTGCACTTCCATATTTCTCAAACTCCGCTACTAATCTTGCTGCAAGGTCATTAGACTTATTTTTCGCTTTTTCCGTTAGTGAGGTTTCACCCGTTACTTTATCGGTAGTTTTAGCTGTATATTCCTTATTTAGGGTAAGATAGAGCGACTCAACAGGTGTAGAATAGGCTATCTGCTCACCCCCGGCAGCAAAAATAATCCCTCGCATGGCTGCCAGCGGAACAAACTTCGTATCCCGTTTGATCTCTTCTTCTGTCAGCAAAGCTCCCTCAGTAAACTGCAAACCTGCAAGACGCACAATAATGATACAAAAAATAAAAAAAGTGCCAAAGAAAAACAGATTCAATCTCAGACCTACAGAATGTTTCGAAGATTTCCCGTCCGCAGGCGGGAGCTGCTTCCCAAAGCTCACCAGCTTTCTTCCCTTCTATATAAAAATAATGTCTGAATTGCCTTAGCCAGCGACATTGCTCTTATAATGAAGGTGATTTCTAAGAAGCTGATTGTGAGCATTGCACTCGCATTTGTGTTAGAGCGGTTGGTATGAGTTTATTGTACCACACGGAAGGAGTGCGGCGCCCTCACTCAGAGTGCGTTCTCCCTAATATGCGTATCGTCAAAATCCTTCGGATTAAACCAATCCCCACTGCTCGCCCAAGTGGGATCCAATGGAATCCAAGCTTGCCGGTCACTTATATAAACTTCATTCCAGGCATGTGCGCCATACCCGCCTCGACCATCATAGCCTTGACCCGTTACAACGCGCACCAGCAATCCTTGGGAGCGGGCCATTACAGCGTAAAGACGTGCATAATCAATACATACCCCTATGCGTGTGTCGAAGGTATCCTGCGGGGTCTGTTCATGCCAAACTCTATTTTTTTCATAATTTTCCGCTTTGGCGTAATCATAAGTTACTCGTGTTCCTACCCAATCATACAGTAGTCTGGCTTTCTTCTCGTCTCCTTGCGCTTGTCCAATAATATCTTCAGCCGCACCCACAATATCTTGTGGAATGTCATGATCAATAACTTCATATTTTCTGCGCAGGATATCATTCATCTCAGCTGCAACGGTCTTCGTCAGAATAGGCAGCTTTTTCTGCACTGTCTCCCCAACAAAGGGCTCAAATACAGCGGCAGCGCTTTGACTGTAGATCGGAGAAGATTCCACATAACGGCTAAATTGACTTTCTGGATTTAGGCCAACACAAATGAAGAGAGCAAGCACAATAATTAAACCACGAGTCAAACCTATAATTAATCCTATGATAGCTCCGCCCATACGGCTTACTTGCGTAATCTTTCTGTCCTTAAATGTCTTGGTGCGCCGTAGCTGATGGAATGGGAGCAGCATAGACAACAATCCCAGAAGCATGCGAATTAAGATATAAGAGAGCAATAACAACAATAGAAACCGCACCAGCGGCGATTCCGCCAGCACAGACACAGCCGTATAATAAATTTGCTGCCACTGGGTCAGCTGTTTATCAGGCAGACTTATTCCTGCTGCCCAAGTCTGTACATGAGGATTGAGATAAGCCGCAGCAGGAATGGCCAGCACCAAAGAAGCTATTGTATACAGTCCTGTTCCCAGCAGACCGAATAATCTTCCGGTAGCACTTGAGAACCCTCTGCTCCAGCCTTGCAATAGTGAAAAGACTACTACCAGCAGGAGGGCGATGGAGATGATATTTGCATCACTCAGACTAGTCAACCAACCGTTTATCATATCCAATCTCCCCTTTCAGTCGCCCGCTTGCTTGTTTTGATAATGATTTAAACTGAAGCCGTTTATTGATGTTTCCGAGCTTCCTCGATAAATGTTTGTGTGGTATCAGTAATACTCCACTTCCCAAGACTAACTCCGCGGAAAGTAACCTCTACCTTATCTTCGCCAGTAGTACCTTTCACTTCAATATTCGGAGTTGTAATCGTAAATGTTCCGTCACCATTTGAAGTGTACTTCGCATCCTGCGCCTCTTTAAGCATAACCTCTTGTGCTTCCTTCTTCACCGTACTTACCGTTCCATCTGCCACCTTATTCACAGCGTTACCAATTTGGTCCATTGTCACACCACTATAGATGAATAGACCTACAACGATAATAATGACAATCGCCCATTTCAACATCGTTTTGACCAAATTAACAACCGCGAACAACAGAATGAGCGCAATAACAATAACTAACCAATTCTCTCTAATAAACTGTGACCACACCTCTGGATCCATCAACCTCACAACACCCCTATCACCTAGTTTCGTCCTAAGGATTATCTCCTCTATAGACATGACGCCAATATTAATTATTATACATGAATGCCCATCATAATTCATGGTTCCACAGCCAGAGAAAGGTATACCTGCTTATAGGAATTAAAAAAGCGGTATAAGCCCTCTCTGTCCCACGTAAAGTACAAGTAGTTGCTTAAATTTGATCTTCTTAAAATCCGCCTTCCTGCATTAATCTTTATTGTAGGTGGCTCTCGGAGGTGTTTCCCTGTGAAAACTGCGCTGTGGCTGTACCTGTTTCTTTTTCTGGCGTTTTTTGATTTACATGCACAGTATCCTATTCTAACGCCCTTTGCCATCTCTCTTGGTGCGGGACCCGCCTTTATTGGCTGGATGATGGGTATGTATTCGTTAACCCATCTTCCTGGCAATTTGCTCGCAGGCGTACTCGTCGATCGTAATGGCAGCCGCCGCTACATCGTCTTTAGCCTTGTTACTGCGGGAGCCATTCTACTGCTGCAGGCTCATGCTCAGCTTCCGTGGCATTTGCTGATGCTACGAGCAGCAAGCGGGTTCGCGCTCGCCTTCCTCTCTCCAGCGTGCATGACCTTGCTGGCTTCATTATCATCTGATGCTACTGAGCAGGGGAAATATATGTCCGGACATGGTATCGTTCATACCTTAGCTTCAGTGGTATCCCCGGCAGCGGGGGCCTTTATCGTAGCTAAAGCTGGCTATTCCGGCACCTTCACCACATTGGGATGGCTGCTTATCGCTACAGGCATCATGGCTTTTTTCAGTGTACCGGCGCCTGCCCGGCGTTTAGTACGCCCTGTAAACTCTGCAGCACCTCCTTTAAAAAAACAGGATCTTCCTTCGGTCCCTATATCCGATGCCAATCCAGTTTCCAAACGTTATTATCTGCTGCCTTTTTTCGTTTCTTGTTCACAAGGGGTTCTGTTCTTTGAACTTCCTCTATCTCAGACCGGAAGTAATAGCATTGTTTCCACAGGCATTCTTTTATCGCTCCTTAGCTTAGGGGCTTTGGTAACACTCAGTTTGTTCTTCCTGAACCGCTTTTCCCCAGGAGGAAGAATAGCCGTGGCCTTGCTAGGTATGGCCCTTTGTTTTTTTGCGCTCGCCTCACTTCACAGCATTCCCGCTTCCGTTATTCTCTTTATGCTGGGTGCAGCCAAAGGAATATTATTTCCTGCAATGGCATCGCTCTTTATTAGTCTAGGTGGACCAGGACGTATGGGACGCACCTTCTCCATGCAGTCGATAGCCATGTCACTAGGCGCATTCGCAGGCCCTGTGGCCGCAGGACAATTAAGAGCCGTTGTTTCGCCTTATTTCATTGCCTTTCTATTGCTAATGGTTGCACTATTACTGCTTCCGCCAAAAAATTCAACCAAGCTGTCTACCTACTCTTCCAAATGGAATGGGCGGGCCGCATGATTTATTGTTTTTACGACATTTCCCGGGGAATGAAGATTTTCCTGTAGAAACAGTTGTTAAAACTGCTCCTCCTTCGGTAAACTATAATGAGTCTGTAAGTTCAGACTTCATTTCCGGAGGTGATTGTCAGCAAATGTCCATTACGATTATTGTCGAAGGCAAAAACGATCGCAGCAGATTACGACGCGTGCTGGTACCGGAAGTCGAAATCCTCTGTACCTTTGGTACATTAAATACGCTCAAACTCGAGTCCCTGCGACAAAAAGTAGGAGATGGAGAAGTATATCTTTATATGGATAACGACAGTTCAGGCAAAAAAATACGCGGGATTCTCCGCGATGCCTTTCCCGATGCTGGTCACATCTATACACGCCGGGGTTATGCCGGAGTGGAAGGCACTCCAGATGAATACAATATTAATCAGCTTGAAAAAGCGGGTCTGGAAGAGTTCATCATTTACCCTGAACCCATTCCTTTTTGATTCGCGATATATTGCCTAAGAAATTAAAAACGCCTTTTTCGTTATCCTTCAATAAATGGGATTCGAAAAAGGCGTTTCTGTTATGCGGTTAGGTTCTATTCACGAGCCAATTCATTCAGCCTATCGGCAAGAAATTCAGGCGTTATGTTATCCGTATCCCCTGCGTCATACAATGCACGGAGACGATTGTCCCGATCAACCAATGCTATGCGATTGGCATGTACGAAATTTTCTTTACTATTCCCTGCAATTAGTACTTTAAAAGAATCAGTTGCCAGCTTACGAATGACTTCCTGATCCCCCCGTAAGAAGTACCAACCCTTATAATCTGCCTGGAAACGGTCCGCAAAGCTTTTAATGGCTTCACGCGTATCATTCTCTGGATCAAAAGAAATGGAGACGAACGCCGTATCTTTTCCAAAGCTGCCATCGTCGACCAGAATTTTCTGCGTCTGAGATAACAGAAACGTAGTTATAGGACATACATCCGGACATTGTGTGAAAAAAAAGTATACCAGCCGCGCTTTACCTTGTGTATCAGCCAGAGTAATCTGGTCTCCATCCACATTTTCAAGTGAAAAGTCCTGCACTTCTCCGATTACCGGCAGTTTTTCTTTTCCTAAATTCAAAGAATTAACTGCCAGATAACCAGCCATTACCAAAGCAAGCAATAGTAGAATCCAGGTCCATTTATAACGCTTAAAGGTCTGCACGGACAATAATACCCTCCCTCTTCTTAACCGTGAATCGTATTCAATACAAGTACGATCAAACTTACCGTTAGGTAGTTAATGGAGAAGAGGAAGTTCTTCTTCGCCCAGACTTCGTCATCTTTTGCTGCAAAGCCCATCAAGGTTATGATTAACCAAGCCAGGGACAGCGCTGTTGAAATCACCAGATAAAAAATGCCTGCATAATCGTAGGCGTACATTAACACTGGAATAGGCAGCAACAGTGCTACATAAGGAATCATTTGAAACTTCGTACGACGTGTTCCTTTGACTACAGGCAGCAGCGGAAATCCAGCGGCTCTATATTCTTCTTTACGTCTAATCCCGAGTGCCCAGAAATGGGGAGGTTGCCACAGAAACAACATCGCAAACATCAGCCAAGCCCCTAGATCAACTGTTCCCGTAACTGCAACGTAGCCAATTACAGGTGGCATAGCTCCAGAGATCGCACCTACTGAAGTGCTCCATGTTGATGTCCGTTTCAACCAAAGGGTGTATACTACAACGTAAACGAACATCCCTACAATCCCGAACAGACCGGCTAAAACTCCGGAAAAAGCAAATAGTACAATCAAGCCCGCAATCCCTAGCCCAATAGCATACAGCAATACGGTTTTGGGTTTCAGTCGTCCTGTAGGAAGCCCCCGATCGCGCGTTCTTTCCATCTTCATGTCCAGGTCACGGTCGAAATAGTTATTAAAAACACAGGCCGAAGCCATAACCAGCATTGTACCGAGCAGAGTCAGAACTAATCTGCCGTATTGAACATCCCAACCTGAAGCCAGCCAATATCCTGCAAAGGCAGCGATGAGGTTAGATCGGATAATACCGGGTTTTGTTACGGTAATGAAATCACGCCAACTTGCACCTTCCGGTGGAGATTTTGCAGACATAGCTGCAGAATCGGAAGAAGCTTGAAATGTTATATGATTATCCACACCAAATGATCCTCCTTCTAAACGAACTTCTAACGTTCTAGCCGAAGCACTAAATAGACTTCGCTGTTAACTTTATCATATCAAACCCGAGGAGACTTTGACAGTCATGGCACAGTATGTTCATGAATTTGACAATTACGTGACAATATTTATTTCCAGCCCGTTAATAACCTAAGCTGTATTTGGGTAATTATTAATAATGTACTTCCGAACAACAAAGGAGAACTGACCAATGGACACCGCTACACATTTAGTTATGGGCATAGGGTTAGCCGGACTTTCATTCGTAGATCCTGTCGTTGCTTCTGACCCTAAACTGGCCGGAGCCGTTATGCTGGCTACGATTTTAGGCTCACAAGCTCCTGATGCCGATACCGCATTAAGACTAAAGGACAATGCAATATATATTCGTAATCACCGGGGAATCACACACTCCTTGCCTTTTCTAATTTTGTGGCCCGCTCTGATTGCCCTAGTCTTAGGGCCTCTGTTTGGATTTACTGATTTGGCAGCTTTAAGCCATGTTGCACTCTGGGGTTTCATAGGCGTAGGCGTGCACGTCTTCTCTGATCTGTTTAACACCTATGGAACCCAGGCCGCCCGTCCATTTACTGAGAAATGGATTGCCTGGAATATCATCCACATTTTCGATCCATTTATTTTTGGCAGCCATATCGCAGCTATTCTACTCTGGATCACTGGGATTGTGCCGCCCAAACCTTTATTTATTACGCTTTATGCCTGTACCATTCTTTATTATATTTGGAGAACGGTTGTTCATGCCCGCCTTACACGAAACATCAAGCTTAAAGATATACACCATAATGCTGGTGAACGTTATATTGTAATCCCTACAATTTCACTTAAACGCTGGAACGTAGTTAAAGTGAAAAAAGACGGCAGCTATGACGTTGGACAGCTACTGAACAACCGCCTGGAATGGTTCAAACATGCGGTCTGCTCGAATCATCCCGCTGTGGAAATATCCAAGTCGCATCCAGATATTCAGTCCTTTCTATATTTCACCTCTTATGCGGTTGCCGAAGTGGAGGAGCTTCCTTCAGGATATATGGTGCGCTGGGGAGACGTTCGTTATTTACACCGCAAACAATACCCTTTTGTGGCTGTATTAGTTATGGATAACCAATATAAACCTTTAAATACTTATGTAGGCTGGCTTAGCAGTGATAAGCTCGACAAACGATTCTCCATCGACCCTGGTTCTTTACGATGAAACTGTAGACTTACTGAGAGATCTATTCTATAATCACAAAAAATCCCGGAGTATTTTATAATACTCCGGGATTCATTTTAGCAGACACGGAAAGGAAGGCTCTTAATGGGTAAAGGACTCTCACTTTGGTTCGCTTGTTCTTCTATTCTTATTCTCACTGCCGCTTCAATCGCGATCAGCTATAGCTTCTGGCTGGCACTTCTGCTTGGTTTTCTTTGCGTAATGAATATTGGCTGGGGATTTATCCTCAAAGCCAGAATTAGACGCAAACAGGAAAGCTTAAGCTCTGACTAAGATTAACGAGCTGGCAGAAAGCCCATCCGCTCTTTTACGCCATTCAACGTCTCAGCTGCAACAATACGTGCGCGTTCAGCACCTTCGGCAAGAATATCAGTGATCGCACCTGAACTGCGAATTTCATGATATCTTTGTTGCAAAGGCTCAAGTGTGGATACAACCACTTCCCCAAGATCCTTCTTAAAGCCACCATACATTTGTCCCTCATAACGATCGGCAATTTGCTGAAGGGACATTCCAGAACATTCCGAGTAAATACTCATCAAGTTACTAATCTCTGGCTTGTTAGCCGGATCAAAGATCACTTCACGTCCAGAATCAGTCGTTGCGCGGCTGATTTTTTTACGGATCACATCCGGCGAATCCAACAGGGCAATATAGCTGCCTGCATTCGGGCTGCTCTTGCTCATTTTTTTAGTGCCATCATCCAGAGACATAATGCGTGCGCCCACTTCAGGGATATACGGTTCAGGAATCGTAAAGAATTCGCCAAAACGGTTATTGAATCGGCCAGCTAAATCACGGGTCAACTCCAAGTGCTGCTTCTGATCTTCACCTACTGGCACAAGATCCGCATTATAAACAAGAATATCTGCTGCCATTAAAGAAGGATATACGAATAGGCCCGCGCCAACCGAATCCTTACCTGATGATTTATCTTTGAACTGTGTCATACGCTCAAGCTCGCCCATTGCCGTTAGCGTAGTCATGATCCAGCCCAATTCCGCATGCTGAGGCACATGAGACTGCATATATACATTCGAACGCACAGGATCAATTCCTGCCGCGATAAAGAGTGCAGCTACAGCTTCAGACTGCTCACGCAATGCCGCAGGATCTTGAGCAACGGTGATCGCATGCATATCGACAACCATAAAGAAACATTGATGATCGTCTTGCAGCTTCACAAAATTTTTCAGCGCTCCGATATAGTTACCCAAAGTTAGAGAACCGCTCGGTTGTATGCCTGACATTACTTTTTTCAACATAATATAGACCTCCGTTAGATGTGATTTCCAATTTCCGAGAACGCAAAAAAAGCCTCATCCGCAAGGGACGTGAGACCGTGGTGCCACCCTTATTCGCTGCTTAACCTTTGTATAGTCAAAGGGAAACAGCCTTAGTCTTCCGTTAACGGGGAAGATCCGGCCGGTCTACTAGGGCATCTTGCTCCCGTTCAAGCGCGGCGCTCAGGGGTCCATTCATCAGGAGTGTCCTACCGGTTCGCATCAACCACCGGCTTTCTGAAGGTGCATTTCCTGTCTACTTGTCCCCGTCATCACATTCTCATCATAATTTAATGCCTTCATCATAGAACCATAAAGAGAAGTTGTCAAATCACTTAACCACTTCCGCATAAATCTGTTATGATAAGGTTATCCATGTTCTATTCGATTACAGTTACGATAAAGGAGCATATCTCATGAAACAGGTGACCAAAGGGCAGTGGGGCGGTTATGATACTTATATTTTGCACAGCCGCGAACTGGAAGTCACGCTTTTGCCGCGACTAGGAAACAACGTGATTTCATTGTTTGATGTAAAAGAACAACGGGAAATTCTGCGGCGGCCTGATGAAAGCGATCAAGCTTTCTTTATGCAAAAACCTTACCATTTTGGCATCCCGCTCTTAATTCCACCCGGAAGAATTCGTAAAGGAAAATTTCAATTCGAGGGTACAAGTTATCAATTTGACCAGAATACCGCTGGTGACAATCATATCCATGGTCTACACCGGACTCAATCCTGGTGTGTCAGCGATATTGAAGAAGACGAGGACGGTTGTGCAGTCACTACTGAATTCCTTACTGAAGATGATCCGCACTGGATGGAGCAATTTCCCATTCCACTCAAATTCGAAATGACATTCAGGCTTCAGGATGCCCGGCTCAGCCAGACTTTAAAGGTTACAAATCTCGGCGATCATCGTATTCCCTTTGGGATCGGCTATCACACCTGGTTTATGATCGATGGAGAACCTGAACGCTGGAATCTCAAGCTGCCCGTAAACAGCATTTATGAACTAAACGATGAATTGCTCCCTAGCGGCAATCTAATTCCACTTGGTGATCTAGATTCACTAAACTCTGGAATCAACCTCCAGGGAACTAATTTTGATACTGCTCTACGTATTGGTGACAAGCAGCCCGTAGAAGCCTTGCTATTACGCGATGATGGTTATGGTCTTCGTTATACAGCTGACGAGAATCATTTCCGCCACTGGGTCCTGTATACCAAAGGTCCGGCCGATCAATTTCTGTGCATCGAACCTTACACCTGGCTCCCGGATGCTCCTAACGTTTCCGATGACCCTTCCTTCACGGGCTTGCTGAAGGTAGAACCAGGTCAAAGTCTTGAGCTGTCCACTATGCTGGAAATGATCTATCCCGAGAATTAAAGCAGATATACATTATATCGGTCTTCCCTTGCGTTTACGTAAGAGAAGGCCGATTTTTTGTGCGAGCTTAGTTATTTGGGCTTTCTACCCTTACTTTTAATCGACTAATAATTACCATCCTTAAAACCTTTCGATAGCATGCATGAATTAGCCTCTTAGCGCTCATACTATCTTCACAACGGGCGAAGGAGGTGACACACATGGGTCAAGCAGGTCAAGGTCGTAGCAGCCGTTCCAATAACCTTGTAGTTCCTCAAGCAAATGCAGCGTTGCAACAATTGAAATATGAAGCAGCACAAGAGCTTGGAGTAACGATCCCAGCTGACGGTTATTACGGGAACTACACTTCCCGCGAAACTGGTTCTTTGGGAGGTTACATCACTAAACGTCTAGTACAACTGGCAGAACAACAACTGTCCGGTCGTCAGTAACATCGTTATCTTAAGTGTTTTATCCGGCAGAGGTCTTAAAAAGCCTATTGCCGACTAGCTTTCAAACCTCTCACACTTCTTCTAGAAGCTGTGGGGGGTTTTTCTAATTTATAGCCTATAGTCCCAGCTGCAAACAATTTTTATGTAAAACGTTTAACTTAAAAATTGATCAGCACTCTCGGCGTAAGCATTACGGGGAGATCGAATCATCAGATTCGCCATATTATAATTAGACTCCAGCGTAGCATCTACGATTAGCTTGCCCTGTCTTATAGCGAATTCATAGCTGATCTCACCATGAGTCCAACGGCGTTTGTATTTCAGACTCTCCAGTGCCATTAGACGAAAAGAAGACTGCTGGCTCTCCGTTATTCCTTCCTTCACTTCTGTGAATCCACCACCCCGACCGGCTAAAGGGTGATGACGTATGCCGAATTTGCCAATGGTATTATTTCGTATTTGCACAAATACCGTACCGGAAGATAGTCCTGATAATTCCTCTTGCAGTTCCCTAAACACCAAATCCATCTGTCTTGCTAATGATAGCTGTTCTGTCTTAAGCATATCTTTCCTCCTAAAATTTTTGTGAGCTTAGCTACTTCGAGTTTTCTTCGTCTTATAAATCGAACCCTAAATATTTGGGCTAAGGGTCCGTCGCTACTGCGGGGAATGTTTGGACTTCCAGCCGCTGTTGTCTCCAAATTTCTTGAATTCTTACGCGTATAGCGGGTGAAATTCGGAGACAAAGGCAGTCGCTCCCGCTCTTACAGTTCCAAAATTCCCCTCCGCCACTCCTTCCCCTTTTCCCAAGTTTCTGGTTCGATTTATATCGTTTTGTGAGCTTAGCTACTTCGAGTTTACTTCGTACAAATCGGCTTAGTAAGCGCTTACTTAAGCTTTTTGAGCTGAGCTCATTTGTCTTCCATGCAAGCCTTTTATAAGGCTCAAGGCTCATTATAGACCCCTTAAATACGTCAAACAACATTATTCTACAAAATTGGGTTATTATCCCTAGTAATGCGCAAAATTCATGGATCATTCGTATATTAATTTTTATAAACCGGGGGTTTTCGACATTTAAGCATTAAAAAAAGACCCCTTAACCGGGGTCTTTGCGTGTTCACACTGAAATTCCGTTATTTTTTGTGTCCTGAAATTTGTCTTATTTTAGACATTTCACGCTAAATGCTCTGTCATCTCCAAGAACTCGGTAATATCAGCCACGATCAGATCTGTAGCTCCTTGCCAGAAATCCGGTTTTGTCAGATCCACACCCAAATGTTTGAGCACCAAATCCTCCAATGTCATCACGCCGGTATCCTGCAACAAGCTATCGTATTTGTCTGCAAAGGAAGCTCCCTCTTGTAATGCCAGACGATATAAGCCTGTACTGAACATATAACCAACGGTGTACGGGAAATTATAGAAAGGTACATCTGTGATATAGAAATGCAGCTTTGACGCCCAGAAGTGAGGATGGTATTCAGAAAGCACACCACAGAAAGCTTCTTTCTGTGCTTCCACCATCAGAGCGGACAGTTCCTCAGCATTTACAAGACCTTCCTTACGTTTCTCATAAAAGCGAGTCTCGAACAAGAATCGAGCGTGAATGTTCATAAAGAATGCCACACTGTTCTGTATCTTCGTTTCAAGCAGAGCCAGCTTCTCCTCTGCATTGCCCGCAGCTTTAACCTGAGCATCAGATACAATCACTTCTGCAAAGGTTGAAGCGGTCTCTGCAACGTTCATTGCATAATTCTGATTAAATACAGGTTGATCATCAAGCAGGTAGGAATGATAAGCATGTCCCAGCTCATGGGCCAATGTTGAAACATTGGAAGGTGTACCGCTGTAAGTCATGAATATCCGTGATTCTTTACTCTCAGGGAAGGAAGTACAGAATCCACCAGGACGTTTGCCATTACGATCCTCAACCTCGATCCAGTTATTATCAAAGGCACGCTCTGCAAACTCAGCCATCTTAGGACTAAATTTACGGAACTGTGTGACGATATCCTTCGCAGCTTGATCATAAGGGATCTTGCCGGAGGATTTGCCTACAGGAGCTTCGACATCGACCCATGAGAGAGAATCCAGCCCCAGCAGCTTGGCTTTACGCTGAAGGTAGGACACAAGTACAGGTTTGCTATTCGTAATCACGTCCCACATTGTATTTAAGGTGTCCTGTGTCATACGATTGATGCTGAGCGGATCTTTCAGAACATCGTCCCAGCCTCTGCCCTTATAGAGCTTCAGGCGGAAGCCTGCTAAGTGATTTAAGGTATCCGCGCAATTATCTGCCGCTTCAGTCCAAGCCTCTTCCCATTTATGGAACATCGTTTGACGCACTTTTGGATCTGGATCATCCAACTTATTAAAAGCTTGACCAGCAGATAGCAGCTTTGTTCCTTCTTCATCCTCAAATGGGATCTTGATCGAGCTCACAATCGTATCATAGTGCCCGCTCCATCCATGATATCCGTCAACAGCTAATTCCAACGCTAAGCTTTCCAGCTCAGGGCTCATCTTCTCACGGGCCAAATCACGGCTCTCGCTCAGTACGAACGTTAAAGGAGCAATCTCTGGACGAGCCATCCACTCAGCCCATACCTTGTCCGTAGTCTGACGAAGGACATTGCTAAATTGCGAGCTGATCCCTTCGAATCCAGCGCGCATGCTTGTCACTTTGGCCGCCAGCCTTACCGCACCCTTGTCCATCTGATTCTGAGCGCCTAGACAGTCTGCGAAGGAAGTGACCTCCACAAGTCTTCCTGAACAGCTCTGAAGCAATGCTATAACCTCATCCAATGCTTTTGTAGACGCAACATCCGTTGGTGCCACAGCATCCTTCACAAAGCCTTGCAAGGATAAAATATCTTTTTCAAGCTTGCTCAAGAACCCTTCTAACTCTGCAGACGAAGAACCCCCCGGAAAAATAGTATCAAGTTCCCAAGTCAGTGATAACGGTTGTTTCATGTGTACTCACCATTCCTTTGCTTTCATTTGACTTTCTTTGTAATTGTCTTAACACCATGGTAAAGTGAATAACGATATCTGAACATTTATAGCCGATAAACTTTAGGAGGGCATCCATATGAAGCCACTACAAATTTCACCGGAAACAGCCATTACGTTATCCAAGCAACTAGGCGTTCCTTTGGAACACTTGATGCATATGCCCCAACATATTTTACTACAAAAAATAGCGGAGCTATCCAAAAAAGAAAATCCCCCACAAACTGAGGGCGAAAATGAAGAGACTCCTTCTGGGAAGGACTCACAATGATTCCATTTAGTCATACCTGGCCTTATGACATCATTCTAGGCGATATGTATGTGCAATACTGTCCATTCTGCAACTCAGAGAATGTGCTTCTGCCTATGAAGCCAAAAGAATTACAAATCGTTCGTGACGGCAAGAAAAAACTGCTCGTCTTCCCCTGCTGCAGCGCCAGTCCTACAGTTATAGATAATGACGGCGATTACCTTTTGTTCGATCGAGCTGTCAGATAAGCAAATCCAAACATTTTCTTTCTACAAAGCGCAGAGGAGAATTTAATTCTCTTCTGCGCTTTTTGTTGTTCGCAAACATTATGAACTTGAAGACAAGCCTTCGATATCAACTTCAACATCTAGAGCCTCAGCACGCATTTGCTCCCGTAAAATAACCCACTGCTCACGTGCCGCTCGAATCATCGCCGCATCCATGATCTTCTGATCATTGATCAGACGGGAGAACCACATTACAGCCACTGAGTATTCTCCGATCCGCCGATTAAGTTCGCCGATCAGGTACATGAGCCGGGCATCATTGCCGGCAATGCCATCTATTTCATAGACCTTAACATACTCGTCCAAAGAATAGCGTAAAAAACGCTTCTCCTGCTCAGTCTCCCCTTGATAGCGATAGAGCCAAGCAATATGATGCAGCAGACTTGCGATAATCCGATCTTTATCGTTAATACTTTGAGCACATAAAAGCGCCAGCTTATAGGTCTCGAGCGCAGTTTCCCAGTCTCGTTTCTCTCCAAAGTCCCGGCTCTTCCAGCGTTTCCCTACCTGTTCATTAAATGCCTTGCGCTGGCGTTCCGTCAGCTTGTCAGCCGAATTTTCTGTGGAGGCAAACCCGCAATTGGGGCAGACCCGTACAACATAATAATCCGGATTCTCATTTTTATAATACGCGCAGAAATCAGCATCACGCCGAATAGCCTTTTTTAGACTAGGGCGTACCCGCGAGGTTGAAAATTCATTTTCACAGTTGCAACACTTGACCTTAATAGAATATAGGGGTATTAACTCTGTCAAGTACTCTCATTCCTTTCAGGATCAACCTGTCCCTTATTATTCCTGGGGCATGTTAACAAAATGATGTGCAGGACCTGCAAGGCGGCTAAGCACGAATGAACGCAGTGGTTCTTCGACTCCAGTCTCCACCAGTGCCTCTTTCATACATTGTAGCCACTCCTCAGCACGTTCTGGAGTAATAGGAATATGCATATGCCTTGCTCTCATCATGGGATGTCCATGTAATTCCGAATAAAGTGGACCCCCGCCAAAAAACTGTGTCAGGAATTGATATTGCTTCTCCAGAACTGGAGTAATATCTTCAGGGAACAAGGGTCCCAGCTGCGGATGAAGCTGTACCTTGGCATAGAACACTTCCACCAACCGATGTAGTGCTTCAGCCCCCCCTAGATTGTCATATATACTCTCATTTGGATTCATTGAGGTTACCAGCCTTCTTCCATATTAATGAAACGTTACTTATTTTATTATACCAAAGATAAGCATAACACGGATATCCGTCGAAAGTGCTCTCTAAACTACAGAAAAAAGGCGCTAAACTATAGTTCAGCGCCTGAAGAGTAAGGTTAGTAGGTCCTAAATTCCTCATCACCAGGAGGGACGAGAGAGACCCGGATTACATATACAAAAGCACAAACGAGAACTCCGGCTATAACGCTCATCGCCATCACTCCATCCCATTTAATCGTGTAACAGAGGGTGCATTTATTTATTACATAATATCATAATTCCTGCGAAAAAGCACAGATAATTGTAACCGCTTTCTCCATTTTTTTGTGCTGTTTGTCCCTCTTTTTGCATACATCTAACCATAGACCAGGAGGCGTTAATTATGACTTTTAAAAAGATTGGCGGCCCGCTGCTGGGATTCATATTGGCAGGTTGTATGCTGCTTATGTTACTTCATCCTGAAGCATCTCTTGCCGCAGCCTTACGTGGCCTGGCCATCTGGTGGGACGTGCTCTTCCCTTCACTGTTTCCCTTCTTCGTCATTTCTGAAATCATGCTAGGCTTAGGCATTGTCCATCTCTTCGGCGCTTTACTTGATCCACTGATGCGTCCCCTCTTCGGTATACCAGGCAGCGGTGGTTTTGTCGCGGCCATGGGATATGTATCAGGATATCCCGTTGGAGCCAAATTAACCGCTAAGCTGCGGGAGCAGAAGCTGATCAGCAGAATCGAAGGTGAACGCCTTGTAGCATTTACAACCTCCTCCGATCCTATTTTTCTATTAGGGGCGGTATCCGTTGGGTTCTTTCGCGATGCTTCTTTGGGGCTAATATTGGCACTAGCCCACTACGGAAGTGGCTTAATGGTTGGTCTCCTAATGTCATTTCATGGACGTAAGGAACAAAAGACCCCCACCCAAGACCCAACAAAAAGTAGTTCTGACGTCCCCTCTGCTCCAGCAAAACAAGGATTCGGCAGAATACATGCCGCACTCCTTGCGATGTCCAAAGCCCGGCGCAAGGATGGACGTAGCTTCGGGGAGCTGTTAAAAGGAGCGATCCAATCCTCGCTACAGCTTATTATTGTCGTAGGGGGTCTGGTTGTATTCTTCAACGTGCTAATGGAGCTGCTTGCCCGTGCCGGAATCCTGCCCTCACTATTTAGCCTGGCCGGATCTCTCGTCTCCCTTGTTGGAGGGCCTCCCGAATTAGCTCAGGCCTTGATCAGCGGATTATTCGAGGTCACCATAGGTGCCCGTTCTGCTGGTGAAGCCGCTTCTTCCATCCCGCTTCAATTCAAGGTCGCAGCAGCTGCCTTTATTCTCTCTTGGGGCGGATTATCTGTACATGCCCAAGTCGCCAGTATTTTGAACGGTACCGGGCTGCGTTATCTGCCGTTCTTAACTGCGAGACTAATACATGCCGTACTCGCAGCAGGTCTCGTGGTGCTGCTATGGAAGCCTGTGATGGGATCAGGATTGTCTTCTGCCTGGGTCTCTCTGCCAGCCTCCACCGCCTTTACACCTTCAGCCTCTGGTGTCACTGCCAGCCTAGCTCTACTGAGTCTTATACTGGCCGCTGCTCTTCTAGTGTCACTGCTTATTCCTGTCTTTATGGCAATGCTCCGATTGATGCGCCGAAGTTGATTACATATTGTGTTCCGGGGCAAGATTGATTATGATCGGTGTATGACGGAATTATATAAAGGAGCTTGTACATCTTGAGATATTATGTTCTGGACCGCGGTGATGAGCTGTCAATCAAACTTGCCGAGCAATTTCACAAGCTGGCGGCGGAGCGGGATTTGCAACTGGATGCCGAGTCTCCGGAAATCGTCATCTCGATAGGTGGAGACGGCACAATGCTGCACGCTTTTCATACCTTTATCGATCAGATTCCCAACTTAGCCTTTGTAGGTGTGCACACAGGACACCTCGGCTTCTATGCGGACTGGCAAGCAGAAGAGCTGCCCACCTTAATCGATTATATGTGCGGAACCGGTGATACTGAGCCGCAGAAACCGCGCATTGTGAAATATCCATTAATAGAGCTGGAGATTCACAAAAAATCGGGATCTTCGTCTCACATTGCCCTCAACGAATTTACCCTTAAAGGGGTGGATGGAACTATAATGATCCAAATCGACATCAATGATGTCACCTTCGAAATGTTCCGGGGCGATGGACTTTGTATTTCAACTCCCTCTGGCAGCACCGCTTATAACAAAAGCCTTGGGGGCGCTATGGTTCACCCTTCAATAGAAGCGCTGCAGATTGCCGAAATCGCGTCTATTAACAACCGTGTATTCCGGACAATGGGCTCGCCGCTACTACTGCCGAAGCATCATCATTGTGACATTTTTTCATGTAAAGACCAGCGTTTGCTGCTCACCGTAGATCATAACAACATTCCTGTTGATGACCTGATTTCAGTACGCTGTCAAGTTTCAGACAAAAAAGTCAGCTTCGCAAGGTATCGTCCGTTTCCGTTCTGGAACCGTGTCCGTGAAGCTTTCTTAGTCTGAGATCAGGGGATCAAAAAGCTGGAGATTTCAATATCTCCGGCTATTTTTGGTGTGACAAAACTAACACCAATTGATAGACATAGAGAGAAATCAAATGGTATAATGAGGCTATTTTACAAAGAGTTACATAAAAGGAGAGAGTACTGTTGAAAAAATTATTATCCCTCTTGAGCATAAGTCTTCTGGCCCTGATACTGGCGGTCCCGGCTTTTGCTGCTTCAAAACCGATTGATGTTTATATCAACGGCAGTAAGGTTTCCTTTACCGCAGGAACCCCATACTTAGCGAACAATTCTGTACTTGTCCCTTTCCGGGTCATCTTCGAAAAGCTTGGACTCCAGGTGCTTTGGGATGCCAAGACTGGAACAGTAACAGGTAAAAGTTCAAATCTGGCGATCAGCCTAAAAATTGGCAGCAACCGCGCAACCGTTAACGGAACCGTGAAAAAACTGACCACCGCACCAGTCTCCTCAGCTGGCACTACATACATTCCTTTACGTTTTATCGCAGAGGCAACCGGAGGCACAGCCGTCTGGAATTCAACCAGCAGAAGCGTGCAAATTACCACCCCAGTATCCAAAGATAAGGACGAAGCAGCGATTACAGCATTAATCCGTTTGTCTAATAAGTATTTCAATGAAGAAAAAGCGATTAGCTTCTATTCCCTTATGGATTCAGAATCCTCAAATGCGGAGTCAGTAGCGGATCTTAATGCATCCTTTGAGATTTTTGACATAAAAAATACTATTGTGAGTTTGGAAATCATTGATATTTCAGGCAATGACGCTACTGTCTATACACTGGAAAGCTCTCGCCGGACAGGTGGGGCCTATACGCCAGATACAGAGGACGAATACATGTATACACTTGTCCGCAAGAATGGAAGCTGGAAAATATCATCTGTGGAATCCCAAAGCTCCGTGATACTGCTGACTCGTGAACAAGCTCTAAAAATAGCAGCTAACATTCCTCAAAATGATGCGGATGCCATCAAAGGTAATATCACCAAATATTATCAAGCTATGAATGAACAAAATTCGGCCGCTGTTCTTTCCACCATGACTTCATACGGAGAAGAATATGATACTTCCCTTAAGGAAGATCTGGAAGATTTCTTTACTTCATATGACGTCATTTATACTCCAAGCGTTTCGAGTATCTACTATTTTAGCGCCAAAGAAGCAGCTATTTATGTAGAAAGCAAAGAGAAGGATGCCAGTGAAGAGGAAACTTTTGAGCAAGGCACGATCTTCATTTTATCCAAGTCGGATAACGGGGTATGGACTACTGATAACACCTACAGCGTTTACTATAAACTTGTGAAATCCTAACAACCATACGTCACAGAAAGTTAATTCGTGCAGTGTATACTTTCTTATCTTATAAATTATATAAAAAGGGCGTATGATTCCATGAAATCCAATAAAGTAATAAGTGCACTTCTAGGCAGCTGTCTGGCTTTATCCCTAACTTTTGCTCCAGTGGTGTCTGCTGCCGATGCCGCTCAGGCATCTACAGATAACCGTGATCTTATCAATGAAGTCATGAATATTCTGGAGAACTATAACCTCTCCGGTGTAGATAAGGATACCTTGATTCGTGGAGCCATTGACGGCATGGTGAACACCCTAGATGATCCCTATAGCCAATACTTCAATACCGAGGAAGCGGCACAATTTGAACATGATGTTGATCTGGAATACGTTGGTATTGGTGTTAGATTGCAATATACCGCAACTGAACTCTACATCGAAGACATAACACCCGGTTCGCCTGCAGAACAAGCAGGTCTGAAACGCGGCGATACGATAGTCAAAATTAACGGAATCCCCGTTGAAGAGACTGAAGGTGACGAGTTAAGCGGAGCCGCAGGCACCAAGGTCACTCTGCAGGTGCTCCGGAATGGAGTGTCTAAATCATTTCGTGTAACCCGGAATGAAATCAGCTCAACTTCCGTTACCGGAACCATTGTTGGACAGAAGATAGCCTACATCACACTGAGCGGTTTCACACAGAATTCCGATGAAGAATTCGCCGCCATGCTGAAAAAGATGCGCGCAGCAGGTATGAAATCGATGGTGCTTGATTTGCGTGACAACTTAGGCGGCTATATGGATTCGGCATACAACATTACCTCCAATTTTATGGATAAAGGCATTATGATGTATACCTCTGATCAAACCGGAGCACTTACTCCAGTAACGATTACCAGCGGCAGCAAAATAGGCGTACCCGTCGTTATTCTAACGAATGAGTACACTGCCAGCGCTTCTGAGGCGCTTACTGGCGCATTACGTGACAATAAGCTCGCTACCGTCGTAGGCACTCGTTCTTTCGGCAAAGCACGTATTCAGAGCCTGCTTCCAATGTCTAATGGAGACATGCTGAAGCTGACTACGCAGAAATACCTAACTCCAAATAAAGAAGACTTTAATCACATCGGCCTTGCACCGGATATTGAGGTTAAAGGCAAAACTGCACAGCTGATTACCGCTCTTCAGATTGCAGGAATGAAAAGCATTGAGGTTTCCGGTGATCATCATATCTTGAACGTCAACGGGGTTGCCTTTGCTGGTAATGTGGGTCTAATAAAGCAAGGAGATAAGACTTATGCTTCTTCGCTCGTATTAGGTGCTCTGATCGAAGGCGACATCACATGGGATGCCAAGAACAAAAAAGTCATCGTAACGAACGGGGCAGGTAAAGCGACCGGCTTTACATTGTCCTCCAAAGAGGCGCTTTCTCAGAACGGCGAGACCTTCATTGAATTAAATGCCTTTAAGAAGAAGTTCCCTGCGCTTGTATGGAGTTACAATGCAACACAGGAACAATTGAAATTATCTGTAAAATAGATCCTTAATCTCACTAATCATTAAGCTGCTGAATCAAGCACCAATGAGTAAAAACAGGAGTTGTCTCACATAAGCCATGAAATGGCCGTTGGGACAACTCCTGTTCTTTGTTTAGTTTGATAATATTTGGACCTACGAAACATCTGTAGCACCTATCGGACATGGATGACCCTAAACGCAATATTAATCCATATTTGTTATGCTATCGGACTCCATAGTCGCTATTGGTATGAAAAACACCATAATTACGCCTCTTTCTAACGAATAGCTTCATTGGAGTCCGAACCCCCGCTCAAAAGGCTGAAAATTCGCAAATAACGGCATCTGGGTCCTTAAGCCTTAGGGGATGATGAAACTGCTGGGTCAAGCAGCCAACGACTAACAGCAAAGAGCAGCAGAGCAACACACAGCAGCACAGCAACACCGAGCGGCACAGCAACACCGAGCGGCACAGCAACACCGAGCGGCACAGCAACACCGAGCAGCACAGCAACACCGAGCCACACAGCAACACTGAGCAACACCGCAACACTGAGCCACACAGCAACACCGAGCGGCACAGCAACACCGAGCAACACAGCAACACTGAACAGCACAGCAACACCCAGCCCACAGCACAGAGCAGCACTGAGCAACACCGAGCGGCACAGCAACAGCAGAGCAGCGATCTCCAAGTAACGGGAGAAACGCTGCTCTGCTATTTTTTATAAGAAAAAAAGCTGGCTCATTCGTAGAAGGACTCTACTTATGGTTCAGCTTTCATCATTAAGGTTGTGAATTTTCTATGTTTTGGTTGTTCTGGTTGTTTTGGTTGTTTTGGTTGTTTTGGTTGTTTTGGTTGTTTTGAGCGCTTTGAGGTTTTGGTGTGTTTTGGGGCTTCTGAGACTGACCTTGTGGCGGTCTGCCTTGGAAATCCTTTTTGAATTTCTTGCCCTGTGAATCCTTGCCCCGGTGATTTCGGCTCTGATGTTCTCTCACAGGTCTATCCTTCGCCATATTGTCCTTAGAAGAAGTCATCTCTTTAAATGCCAATGAGTGATTCGAGCCTTGCTTAGAGGATGTTTCTTTAACAGAGAAATCTTTATCTGCAGCCGCTTCATCACTAGCTTCCCCTTCTTGCTCCAAGGCCTCTTCATCACTCGGCTCTGGTATTTCTTTGATTAAAATATCCTTGAACATGCCTTCCTGTGGTACCTCTTTCAATTTATGCAGCACAAAATAAGCGCAGCCAAAATTGCAGTATTCATTAATATAATCAACCATACCCGAAATCGCTGTATCCCGATTCACCTTAGGATGGTTGTCCCGGTAAAAACCTTTCAAACGCAACTGACTGTAACCCCAGTCACCGATAATATAGTCGTATCTTTCCAGCACCTCGCTATATCTCCCGCGAAACGCCTCCGGATTCCAACCATCCTTATGATCCAACATAAGTTCATAGCCTTTTCCGCCTATTACGATCAAACCTTTTGTCGCCTGCCTTTCTTTGGGTATCGTAGCGTTGATTATACCGCCATCTATGTGGAATATTGGGCTTTCGGTCGCTGTTCTAGAACCGCTCCTACAGCACCAATATTCCCCTCCGATGACGCAAATCAACGATTTTTATGGGTAACCTAAGAGCAGAGATATCAGAACGCTGTCGCTTCTTCCTCCTCTTACTAACATTCCCCGTGAATTAAACCACAGAAAAGCAATAATTAGCTAGAAGAAACCGCACGCTCCTCGCGAGCTTGAGCTGCAGACTTCACCTGCTCATGCGCATGATAAGAGCTGCGAACTAGCGGGCCTGATTCCACGTGGCTGAAGCCACGCTTCATTCCCTCTTCCTTCAACAATGCAAATTCCTCCGGTGGATAATATTTCTCCACATTTAAGTGTTTTGGAGTGGGTTGCAAATATTGTCCTAAAGTCAATATATCACAATTTACGGCTCGCAAATCATCCATTGCTTGTAAAATCTCATTCCACTCTTCACCGACACCAAGCATGATGCTCGATTTGGTTGGAATATTGGGTTTCATTTCCTTGGCTCTACGCAGCAATTCCAAGGAACGAGGGTACTTCGCTTTAGCCCGTACACGATCTGACATCCGTTCCACGGTCTCAATATTATGATTAAGAATGTCTGGATTACTGTTCATGACAATCTCAAGACTATTCCGGTCTCCTAAAAAGTCTGGAATAAGCACTTCAACACTACATAACGGAAGGCGTTTACGAATCGCCGCTACCGTCTCAGCAAAAATCTGAGCGCCACCATCCGCAAGATCATCGCGGGCCACACTAGTCACCACACAGTGACGAAGATTCATTTTCTCTGCAGCTTCAGCTACACGTTCAGGCTCCTGCAGGTCCAGTTCTGTAGGCATCCCTGTATTCACTGCACAAAAACGGCATGCGCGTGTACAAATATCACCTAAAATCATGAAGGTAGCCGTACGGTTTGCCCAGCATTCATAAATATTCGGACACCTAGCTTCTTCACATACGGTATGTAAAGTTTTGGAACGCATCATGCTTTTGATTTCCTGATAGTTGTCACCGGTAGTTAGCTTAATCTTAATCCAATCCGGTTTAGGTTGCTTTGCTGTTTTATTAGACAAAATGATAAACCCCGCTTCCTCCTGAATGTGATGCTGCAGATGAAAGTTGCTGCCTCATATTATAACATGTGCGATTTACAATTGCCTGTTTTTGTGAAATATGCAGGGTGTATCATCTGGAGTTTCCAGCGAGATTTTTCTGGTACCTTTAGACAAGAACGGATAAAAAGTAGCATTTTGCACCAATCTATAAAAAAGCTTCATCCGAAGTGACTACACTCAATTTAATGCCCGGACAAAAGGAGGCTGTTATCTTGCTGGCCCTATTTAAGAATATTAAAGACCGGAGAACCCTGTTATGCCTGTCCGCGGCCGCTATCCTCTGGGGTGGTTTAAACCTTCCCGTTTCAGCAGCTGTAGCGCGGCCTACAATCCAACCGGTGATGAGCAGCGGGGATCCCGCTAGTGCTAGCAAAGAAGCGCAATGGTCTGGCCGAAGACAGATTTATGAGCAAATGAGCGCAGCTACTGGTATCCCGTGGTTTAGGTTCGCAGCCATTGATCAATATGAACGCACGCTCGCCAAAAAGGGAGCCTCAGGGCAGCCTGTCTCCACGCGCCTTACAGCCATAAAGATCCCGGCACCGGTATGGGCTGGTCCACTCAATCCGGATCAAGGGGATACTTCCCCGAACTCCATTAGCTTCTTTGATGGTTTTGGCAGTGATGGCTCAGGAGACGGCATTGCTGATCCAGAGAATGATGCGGACGTTCTGTATAGTATGGCTAGACACTTATTGAAGTATGGACAATCCGCTAGTGATTTCAGTATCGGGGTCTGGGAGTATTATCACAATGGCCGCGCCTCGCAGCGCATTACCCAGTTCGCGAAGTTATATGAACATTTTGGACGGCTGGACCTATCCGGCAATGCCTTCCCGCTTCCCTTAAGTAACCTTTATTCTTATCGTAGCACTTGGGGCACTGGAAGAAGCTGGGGTGGAGCACGTATCCATGAAGGAACAGATTTATTTGCACCTCAAGGAGTGCCAGTCCGAAGCACCTGCTTTGGCTTAGTGGAGACAAAAGGCTGGAACCGGTACGGCGGCTGGAGAATCGGGATTCGCGATATTGAGAACCGTTACCATTATTACGCTCATCTATCTGGATATAACAAAACCATTTCTCGCGGAGATATAGTCACCCCCGGTGAAATTATTGGCTGGGTAGGCAGCTCGGGTTACGGCAATCCCGGAACTCAAGGGAAATTTCCTCCGCATCTACATTTTGGCATTTACCGCGATCGCGGAATTACCGAATGGGCTTTTGATCCGTTTCCGTTGCTGAAACAATGGGAGAATCAGGAATATAGAGACTTAAAGAACAAAAGAAGCAAAAAAAGTGCCGTAAATTAGAATAAGGTCCCTTTCCTTAGAGAGGGGCCTTTTCTTTTTTAATACAACATCAAACAGCCGAATGGTTCAATGCTGACCGTAAGCTTATTATTATTTTTAAAAATTACTCCAGACAATAAATCAGTTAATTCGTTCTTATCAGCTCGATATGGGCTAAGCTCTAGTTGGTAAGGGTTTGGAGAATTATTGATAATCAGCCCTATCTTTTCGTGCTCCACACCTCGTATGTAACCAAGCACATTACGAACTTCATCAGTAAACCAAGGACGGAAGGAGCCTTTGCGCAGAACCTCATGACTTTTTCTCAGAGAAATCAACTGTTGATACCACTTATGCAGCACTGCATTCTGAGCTTGTTCTTGCCATATCATAGCTTTTCTACAGTGGGGGTCCGTCGCCCCTTCCATCCCAACCTCATCCCCGTAATAGATCATTGGAATGCCGATATAGGTCATCTGGAAAAAAACAGCCAGCATCATACGTTCAACAGCGGTACCCAAGCGGTCCCAACCACGCCCACCTTCTTTACACGCTGTAAGAAACCGCAGGGTATCATGGCTGCCAAGCAACTGAAACATAGCTGAATTCGCCTGGTCATTATACAACGCCTCCTGATGGAGCAATTGCTCCATAAAGCGAACTGGCCCCGTCGATTGTTCCGCAAAAAATTCTAACACTGCATCACGAAGCACATAATTCATTCCTCCATCGAACTGATCCCCTCTAAGCCATGGCCCAGAAGCATGCATAATCTCACCGATCAGCAGGATTTCAGGATATTCAGATTTGAGTTCTTGCCGAAACCGGGACCAAAAACGCGGATTAACTTCATTGGCCACATCCAGACGCCAGCCGTCAATCCCTGTCTCGCGCACCCAATACTTCGCAACCTCAATCATGTAATTCGCCGTATCCGGATTGTCCATGTTCAGCTTTGGCATATGCGCTTCAGCTTTGGCAAACGTTTCATAATTGGGTACAGGGGTCTGCGTAACCGGAAAGGAATGAATGAAGAACCAATCTTTATACGGAGATTGCTCTCCTTTTGCCAACACATCCTTAAACGCGAAAAAGCGATCTCCCGAATGATTAAACACAGCATCTAAAATCACTTTGATTCCATGTCTGTGCGCCTGGCTGACCAGTGCCTTCAATCCTTCCGTATCCCCAAATACTGGATCAACCTTATAGTAATCGGAGGTATTATATTTATGTTCTGAAGGAGACTCAAATACAGGCGTCATATAAACAACGTTTACTCCTAACTGTTGCAGGTAGGGCATTTTGTCAGAGATGCCTTGTAAGGTTCCTTCGTTATAACTGCTGGGATAGATTTGATAGGTTACTGCATCCATGCTCCATGAAGGTAACTTCAACGCCTCAGAATGATGGAGATATGCATATTGAAAAGAACCCGCACGTTCCCGGTTCTCCGACGCCCCTCTCTCTCCATACCAGACATATTCACCAGCAGGATTAGTTACATGGAATAGATATCTGCATTTTTTAGTAGGGGTCTCAATGACCGCTTCATGTATCTCATAAACACCTGCCGACCCAATCCGCTCCATCTGCAAAGGAACTTCATGCCCCGGAGAATCATAACGGTCTGAGTAGATGACGGTACAGGATAATTGCTGTCCAGCTTGCGTGAACAGTCTGAGCTTCAAGATGCCCGTACCCATAGGATAGGCAAACGGATCTTCACTTGTATGATATAAAAACCATGTATGAGGCATAACTTCTAAACTCCTTTTTATGCTTTTATCGTTAAATCTATAAGACTCTTTGTAATTAGAGAGACTGCTAAATTTGTGTTATTATGGTTACAAATACCGTTCCGGATTATGAGGGGAAGACAATGAAAGTAACCATTTCTGATATTGCCAAAGCAGCCAATGTGGCTAAATCTACCGTATCCAAAGTATTAAACGATTCCCCCAAAATATCACAGGAAACGAAACACAAAGTTCGCGAAATTATGAAGCAGATGAACTATACACCAAGTAGTATCGCTACCGGATTAGCCAGACAAAGCAGCTGTAATATTGGTCTCCTGGTCGATATGTCCAAGGAAAGTGAATTTCTAAACCAGTTTTTCTACAACATCATCGGTGGAATAGAAAGTGTAATTGCGCCTTTAAAATACGAGCTGACTATTTCCAATGTACAGCATAGTAGTCCGGAAGGACATTTTCTAAATAGACTTGTATTCAGCAAACGTGTCGACGGAATCATAGCGAATAACTCCGTACTCACGGAAGAGCTTTGCGAAGAACTGAACCGCTTGGAGTTTCCCTACATCTCCATCGGCGAAATTATGACTCCCGGAAGCTGGGTTGATTTCGATAATGAAGCAGGCGGCAGCATGCTGACCTCACATTTAATAAAGCAGGGGTACTCCAAAATAGCCTTCATAGGCGGGCAGCAGCAGGAAAAGATTTATACCCATCGTCTGAGTGGATATTTGCAAGCATTGCAGCAAGCAGATCTTACCGATCAGCAGCAATGGATTATCAATTGTAAGGCTGATGAACATGAGAGCTATCATGCTGCACTTGAGCTTCTACAGAGCGAAGATCGACCAGACTCCGTAGTATGCATGAACAGCTATGTTGCCTTCGGGGTGCTTCAAGCTGCAAAATCACTGGATATTCATGTTCCCTCACAGCTCGGCATTGCCGCATTTGATGAATATCCTCTGTCCCGTTACACTACGCCTCCTCTAACCTCGCTAAATATCGACACCTTCCAGCTGGGGGTATCTTCAGGCGAGCTGCTGATGCAACGCATTCGTAACAACAACATACCCTCTAGGCATTTGCTTCTCGAGCCAGAACTCATTCCTCGTGAGTCAACTATGAGATCCCAGTTCCCGGCGGGAACGTAGTGAAGAGGCGGGAAGCTTGGTTACTCTGACTGCTGATTTAGCTTGATTGAGCTTGTATAGCTGACTGAACATTATTGCGCTGAGTGCTGTTTCGGCTTGATTATCTGGAGTAACTAACTGAGCTTGATTGAGCTTGTGTAGCTGACTGAACTTTATTGCGCTGCGTGCTGATTCGGCTTGATTATCTGTTGTAACTGCTTTAGCTTGATCGAATTTGAGTAGCTAAAATGGCTACATCGGATTTAATTGCATTTTGTGCAATAGAAATCCTTATAAGATGGGTAACATTCGATTTAATTGCACTTTGTGCAATCAAAACTCGTGAAATCGGTAAAAAACAGCCTTTTTCCTGAATTCTACTGCACAAAATGCAGTTAAATCTTTCTTCCAGCTTCAAACAGAAAGTCTAATTGTACTTTCTGCAATTAAAAAGCTTCATACTGCTTACCAAGGAGCGGCCCCATACGGGAGCCGCTCCTTGGTGTGTTTAAGCTGTAGATATTATGAAGCTTATAGATCCTTCCAGCGCTGAACCGTCAGATTTACGGTTTGTGCACCGCCTGATGGCGTAAGGGTTCGATTGGAAAGATCCGATCCATTCGAATTCACCTCCACATTAGTCCAAGCGCCTCGTGTAACTTTGTATTGAATTGCTGTTCCCGCCGGTAGACTTAGTGTGATGGAGTAAATACCGTCACTACCCTTCGTCAGTTGGTAGTTCGGATCTGCCGCATTCCAGCTATTAAAGGAACCGGAGAGATAAACGGGACCACTCACAGGAGTAGACGCAGGAACAGTTACTCGGAATGTAACACTATCTGCTTGTGGCTCTCCTGCGGTGATGTTGCCATTCACCATACTCCAGGTGCCCGCAGCAAAATGATAGTTATTGCCTCCATTGTTATCCCATGTGCCACTGCCATTATTAAAGGCTGCGGTCAGCCCAGCTGCCGTGTCCAACTGAATCGTAACCGCCTTATATCCTGTAAAAGCAGAAGCTTGAAGCTGCTCGCCTGGAGACGTCGTCCAGACCGTTGAACCATCGAGCTTATAATGGATATAAGAGCTGCTATAAGCCGCATTCTTATAATAGATCGTTGCCGTGCTGCCGACAGGTGTTGCCGTTGGTGTTGGTGTTGGCGTTACGGTTGGTGTCGGTGTCGGCGTTACCGTCGGAGTTGGTGTCGGCGTTACCGTTGGCGTCGGTGTTGGCGTTACGGTTGGTGTCGGTGTCGGCGTTACCGTCGGAGTTGGCGTTGGTGTTACCGTCGGTGTCGGTGTCGGCGTTACCGTTGGTGTCGGCGTCACGGGTCCACCCGATTGAATATTGCCAGTTGGTGTATAGGTCCAGGTGCCGGTACTAAATAAATAGTTGCTGCCCCCATTACTGTCCCAAGTGCCGCTGCCATTGTTAAAGCAAGCTTCAAGCTGGCTGGCTGAGCCGATATTAATCGTTATTTTGTTGTAGCCTGCTACATCAGAGACAGGTATCGCCACACCCGGTGATGTCGTCCAAGTTCCGCCTGCAGGGCGATAATGAATATAAGGCGAGGCATAGCCCTGCTTATAGTAAATAGTGACACTGTTCCCCGCTGGTGTTGTCACTGAAGCAATCGCGCTAAGGAGGGATAGATTGCCTGCTGCATCCATTGCTTTTACCGTATAGTCATACGTAGTACTGGCAGATAATCCGTTATCTGTATATGAAGTAGTTGCGGATGTACCCACTTTTACGCCGTTGCGATAAATTTCATATCCGGTCACACCTACATTGTCGGTGGAAGCGGTCCAGCTTACTAAAGCACTGGATGCATTTTGAACGGTTGCGGTCACGTTAGTGGGTACAGTTGGAGCAACTGTATCTGTAGGAAGCTGTTGTTTGGCATAGATTTTGGCTGCATTTGCACCCACGGTTACAGTGATCTGCTTGCCAGTTGCTCCACCCGATTGTACGGTTACCGTATCCGAAGTGTTCAACTGGTTATAAAGAACCGTCCCGACTGCCAAGCTGCTCTCTGCACGCAGTGGAATGGTAACGGTCTGCGAGCCGCTGGATTTATTACTGAATACGGAGATAACTTCCTGCCCCAGATTAGTTCCAGTGTCAATACGACGTGAAAAAGCATATAAGTTCTGTGCAGACCACATTTCACGTTGAGTGCCTGTACGGAGTGCCGGATTATTTTTCCGAATCTCATTAAGTTTGGCTACGTGCTTGTAGGTGCTGGCATTCTCATTAAAATAATTCTCTATTACATTGCCGTTTGCATCCCGTTTCACCATTGACCAGCGGTTCCAGGTATCGGCGATGCCTCCCGTCATAATCTGCCCATTACCATTGCCTTTGTTCTGTTCCGTACCTTGGAAGACAACGGGTGTTCCACGCACTGTAAAAATAAAACTCAAAGCGTTCTGCAGCTTATCTACGCTTCCTCCAGCTTCTGTGAGAAAACGATTGCGGTCATGATTGTCGATAAAGGTAACCATGTGATTTGCATTTCCGTTATAGTAGGAATCCTGTGCCAAGGTGCTTTTAATATTGGAGTCAAAAGACTGCCCATATGCGAAGCTATTTAGAACGGAGAAGAACATTGGGAAATCAAGCATGCCCCACTCCTTGTTGTTGCCGACCCAGCGCGAGACAAATTCAGCATTACCGTCAAAATTCTCGCCAAAGGTATTAACCCCCAGATAATTTTGCAATTCACCAATATCAGTCGGCTTCATCAGCTTGGCTGCGTCTACACGCGCACCATCTGCCCCTGTATAGTCAAACCAGCCTTTAATCGAATCAAATATGGCCTTTTTAGCAGCAGGGACATCGAAGTCAATGTCATCCAGTCCGCCTAGATCATGATTTTCTAAGTAATCCTGTGCCCATTGATCATATCTTCCGTCTGCCAAAGACCAGTTGATATCTCCGTTATGGTGATACCAAGCCGGGTTATTGAAAGGAGCTGCTGGCTGCAGACTAGGGATATCATAGTAGGCTTGGGTACCCAGCATATAATCCCCGATATGGTTTGGCACAACGTCTATAACCACCTTGATGCCAACCGCATGTGCGGAATCCACTAACTCCTTCAGCTTCTCCTTTGTACCAAAGTAGGGATTGGCTGCGTTAGGGTCCTTAACGTTGTACCCGTGATACGCCGTGTTTTTACCACTGCCATTGTTCTCCCGATTCGTCATTTGCGGCTCCGCCACTGGGGAAATCCAGATCGCGGTGTAGCCCATATTTTTAATATAAGATAGCTTGTCGATCACTCCTTGCCAATCTCCGCCTTTCATATAACGGAAATCTTCTTCAGAGTTCTCGCCATAGCGAATTGCCGCTCCCGTAGCATTGTTGGAAGAGTCCCCGTCATTAAACCGGTCAACCATAATCTGATAAATGGTATCATTCTCGTTAATCGTACCGATGCTAGCCGCATCTGCCTGTTGTGGCGCTAAGACGAATAAATTAATCACAGTAGAAAGAAGAATAGATGTAATCAGAACGGGCACGTACCATAACTTACGTTTCATCGCGCGCATCTCCCTCTCTTATTAAAGCGTATTCATAACACACTAAAACCTACTTCTTGGATTAAAAACGACCTTTCCAGCGATGTTTTTGGCATAGAAACAAACGAATTTTAGGGAAACCGGTTTCCCTACTAAAAATTACCATGACACAAGACGCATTGTCAAGCCTTAAAATTGAAATGCACAACAAAAAAAGAGCTCCTATTTAGGAAGCTCTTGGGGTTGAATATTTACTGTTTGAGTTCAGCGTCCCGCCGTCTGAATAAACTGCAAGACCTCATTCATAATTCGGTCCTTCTCTTCACAATGGCACACCATATGACCACTGTTGTCGACCATCAGCACCTGTTTTTGGGTCGCCTTGATCATATGATGTCGTAGGTAATCGGCGCTTCTAGTCTTCACTAGATGATCTCTTTTTCCTTGCACGATCAGGGTTGGAGTCTCAATATGCGGATAGACAGAAAAGCTCTCACGAACCAATCGCTGGAACTCTCGAGTTGCTTTTGGAGGCGTTGAACTGAATTTACTAATATAAGTTTTTAGCATGGAAAAGCTCCCAAGGGTCTTAATAATTTCTACAGGATTCAGCGGAAACACAGGGGTAGACAACAAAGTGAGAGATTTAATCCAAGGTTTATAGCGCACGGAAAGATGTGAAGCAATAAGAGCACCGGTTGAAAAACCGATCAGATGAACGCCGTCATTTGTCTTTAACAGCTCTGTTAATTCATCCTCAGCACTTTGCTGCCAGTCATGTCGATCCGAATGCAGTAGATCATTCCTGCTGCCCCCGTGCCCCTTCAGGGTAAATGTTCTGGAACGATAATTATGCTGCTCCATAAACTGGGACAAGGGAGAGATTTCATGCTCACCTCCGGTAAAGCCATGAATAAATAAACAACTTTCCATAATTGTCCCTCTTTTCACATTCCATACTGAATTCCAACTTTATTGTATAATGCCAATCCCCTTTATTTTCTATTCATTCCAACCTTCTATGTAAAACCTTAACCAAATGATGTCAAGGTTTACCACCGTTATAGGTTCAAAAAAAAATATAAACTCTATTGCTCCCACCAAAGAAGACCAAGTGCAGAAGTAATCGTTAAGCCTACAGCCGAGCTAGATGAAGTTACGTTAGCACAAATAGCAGTCCCCGGCGGAACGATGATGCTGCCCGTAAAGTTCTGTGAGAAAGCGCCTGGAGCTAATTGATAATTGTAAAGCGTCGTCCCCCCGCTAATTGCCGCTGTTGAAGATTGAACGGTCATCGCACTTGTAGCCGCGCTTCCGAGATTATTATTGGTTGGTGTCAAGGTTGCAGGAGAGGTTAACGTCCCTCCTTTTACAATTGTAAAGCTTCCAGACATAGCCGATAGCAGAGAAGATCCGCCGATACTGCCGCTAATACGAGAGATATATACGGTTTTCCCGCTACCAGCAGCATTACTAATCCGAATAGAAGTAATTGCAGAAATAAGACTAAGTACGACCAAACTAGACGCGGATGTGTTGGTAGAATACAAGACCGCAGCCTTCGAAGCACTTATTTCAGGTGGCGCGCTGATATCCGGAGATTGGAAGGTATTGACCATATCCACAAAAAGAGGTTGATCATTGTCGTTAAACACATATTGATTAGGCATGATTATCCCCTCCCATTTCTAATATTCCCACCAACTAATAGATGTTGTCGCTGCTGAAGTTCCCGATGCAATCGTGATGGACGTGGTTATAGAATTTCCGGGAGGAACAACGATTTGTCCAGTAAAATCAACAATGACGGGCCCCGCTGCCAGTAATAAAGATACTAGAGTGGCCGGACCTCCCGTAGGGGCAGCAGTCGAGGTTCTGGCCGTCATCACACTGGTTAACGCACTTCCAAAATTAAAATTTATCGGTGTAACGGTAGTCCCGGTGACCGTAGCGTTCCGAAGCAGAGATAAAGTAACAGCAGCTGTTGCCGAGCTAGCTGCAACACGGGATACATACAATGTACGTCCGCTGCCTGCCGGATTACTAATCTGAACAACTAACGGTGCAGCAGTCGTTACCGTAGAAGTAAAAGGGATTCCAAACAATAGCCCCGCCTTAGCCGCTCCTCCCTCCGGAGCTGAATCTATACCAGGTGCAACATACGTGTTGACTTGTTCTGTAAAGAGTGGCTGGCTACTCTGATTAAAGACTGAATCGTTTGGCATGCGCTATCCTCCCCGTACTTGAGCTTATCTTATTTTATGCCGCTCTAAGTAACAGGTTGTTTGGGAATGTGCGTATTTTTGCTTTCACAGCCCAATCACCTCTTATTTTTCACCATATATTATTATCACCATTCGAATGGCTAAGGATTGTCCCTAACGGTTCGCGGCTTATTGAACTGCGGTTTATTGATGCTCAGGGCTCAAACGACGGTTAGGGTCCTTTTATGGACAGGGTTCCAGAAAACCCGTAGGAGGTGAATGAAATCCATAACGGTCTGGAACTAAAAAAGCGCAGCAAAATAAAACACTCAAAAAAACAGGGGAATTGTTCTAGAAATCCGCAATCATTTCCACCTCCAAAGGGTCGAAGAAACCGCCGTAAGGTGACGATCAGTCCTTTATTTTCTGAGCATCAATTTATCGGATTCCCCGTGTTCAGCTCCATTTCACCTCTGCCTTGGCAAAAAAGCGGAACTAAAACGATGATCTCTTACGCAGTTATGAACCAAGGAGACCACCCTGTTAGCGTCCGCTTGGAGATTAGTCCGAACAGTTTTGATTCTTTTATAGATTCAGAAGAGATCGTGGCTGCAAAAGAAATGAAGGTGCTAGTGCCAAGCAGATTTTTAAAGTGGACTCGGATATCCGCCTCCACGCAACAGTCAACGGGTTTAGGCAAAATTGATGTATACGTCCAAGCCCAGTCTATAGGTATGAGTTAACAATTTTATAAGAGAGGGACGAGGAACTTTGCCTAACTACAGCTCTTTTCAAGCTAATCCCGATAATCTACGAACGCTTATTTTTGGCCGGGATGCCTCGCTGATTGATCATCCGCTCACTACAGATCCAGGCGGAAATCTAACGACAATTATCCTAGATGGTACGATTTCCAATATACTCGGAGCTACCATCACTGCGGGTACGTTGTCCTCCGCAGGTACGGTTACCAACATTCTTAACGGGACCATTACTAGCGTACTCGGAGCTACCATCACTGCGGGTACTTTGTCCTCCGCAGGTACGGTTACCAACATTCTTAACGGGACGATCACTAGCGTACTCGGAGCTACCATCACAGCTGGTACTTTGTCTTCCGCAGGTACCATTACTAACATTCTCGAAGGTACCATTACTAACGTGCTCGGGGCTACCATCACTGCGGGGACTTTGTCCTCCGCAGGTACGGTTACCAACATTCTTAACGGGACTATTACTAGCGTACTTGGAGCTACCATCACTGCGGGTACTTTGTCTTCCGCAGGTACCATTACTAACATTCTCGAAGGCACGATTACTAGCGTGCTCGGAGCTACGATTACGGCTGGTACCATTACTAGTGTACTAGGCGCAACTATTACCGCGGGGACTTTGTCCTCAGCAGGTACGGTCACCAATATCCTTAACGGGACCATTACTAGTGTGCTAGGAGCTACGATCACAGCTGGTACCCTATCCTCAGCAGGTACCATTACCAACATTCTCGAAGGCACGATTACTAACGTACTTGGAGCTACGATCACTGCGGGTACTTTGTCCTCAGCAGGTACAGTAACCAATCTCTTAAACGGGACCATTACCAGCGTACTTGGAGCTACGATCACTGCGGGTACTTTGTCCTCAGCAGGTACAGTAACCAATCTCTTAAACGGGACCATTACCAGCGTACTTGGAGCTACTATCACAGCCGGTACTCTGTCCTCAGCAGGTACGGTCACCAACCTCTTAAACGGGACCATTACCAGCGTGCTCGGAGCTACGATCACTGCGGGTACTCTGTCCTCCGCAGGTACGGTCACCAACCTCCTAAACGGGACCATTACCAGCGTACTTGGAGCCACGATCACTGCGGGTACTCTGTCCTCAGCAGGTACGGTCACCAATCTCTTAAACGGGACCATTACCAGCGTGCTCGGAGCCACCATTACGGCTGGTACGCTCAGTAGTGTGACCTCTATTTCACAACGCAGCTTTATCGAACAGACAACGACGGGTATTGCAACTGCTAATGCCTATACTCCACTGCCAGCAGTGACTACGAGCGTATTGGGGACCTATTCCTTTTTCATCAATAACACTGGAGCTAACCCGGTCAATACACGAGTAGAAATCAGTGCTGACGGAACGAACTATTTCGTCGATACCACAGGAGATAATCCTTTAGCAGCAGGTTCTATCGATGTCATAGTTCCAGCCAGATTCCTGAAATATACACGCTTATCCTATCAATCAACGAATGCAGGGGCCGCCTCAACAATCAATGTAAGTTTCAACGCACAGGGAACGTAATGCAGATGCCCATCATATGTTGTAACGAAAGAGTGCATGGATATCCATGTGCTTTTTCTTTTGATAGCAAAAGCTGATTTCTACTTCTACATATGTAACAAGGAGGAAACAACGTGAACAATATTACGCTTGGCGTCCACCTCATCGTTAACAATGAAGCTGATCTTCTGCCCCACTGTCTCACAAGCGTAGCAGGTGTTGACGAGATTGTGGTCATAGATACAGGCTCTACTGACGAATCCATAGCTATTTCCCAAGCGCACGGGGCTAGAGTATTCCAACGGGAATGGACAGAAAACTTTGCTGCAGCACGTAACGAAGGTCTCGATCAGGCGGATACCGATTGGATTCTAGTCCTTGATGCCGATGAACGCCTGCAAACTCCACTTCCGGAACTCCGCAGCCTCCTGCAAAACACGCAAGCTCAGGCTTTTACAGTACACATTGATAATTGGCTTGGCGTTCAGCCTGAGGATAAGGTAAAGCACAGTGCGATTCGTTTATTCCGAAATGGACAGGGTTATCGATATAGCGGAAGAATTCATGAAGGAATTGACGCTGCAATTCTTAAATCACATAACATCTCGGCGATTGTGCATAGTGATATTGAGATTGAACACTTCGGATATTTGCCGGAAATCATGGCACGAAAAAATAAAATCAAACGCAATGAGCAGCTGCTGCGACTCGCTTTAGCCGAACAACCGGAAGATCCTTTTCACTCGTATAATTTAGCAGTCACCTGCTGTCAGAACGGTCGTCTTCAGGAAGCAGAGGCATTACTTCGCCAGACCCTTCACCATGTGCCACTTGAAGCTTCTTACCGTCCTACGATGATTAGAGATCTCTGTAAAATTTATCTGACTCAAGGAAAAACCAATATCATAGATCCCTTGCTGTTGCCTGAATTGGAGCGTTATGAGGATTACCCTGACCTGCATTTTTTATTAGGCCAATCTTTGGAGAGTCAAGGCTTGTTAGAACGTGCTTTTCAAGCTTATCAGCGTGCAGCATCCATTTCTGGAGATCAGGTTAGTCAAAAATATGTATCTGAGCAAGGGATGAACACCTTCCGCCCACTTTATCGACTAGGCTTAATCTCAGAGCGGCTTGAGCTTCAGGAGGACGCTGCGAGATTCTACCACCGTGCGCTTCAACACCACTCTTTATATAGGCCTGCCTTGCAGGGAATAGCTTCTGCTTTTCAACGCTTAGCTGTACCCGACGAGGAGATTGCCAGCTTGCTGATACAACTCGTCCCCCCAACTAATGCTGCCCAACGAGCTGCAATCATTGACAGCTTATTTGAGATAAATGCTAATGAGACCATCACTAACTTATCCCGAGACACTTTTCCCTTGGAATTAGATACGGCAAATTGGATGATCTCTTCACTCCTGATCACCGGCAAGCTAGAGGACGCCTATGCAACCATAAGACAAATGACCTCCTTAGCTACGCAAGATAACCATGATTTAGAATATCTGAAAAAGTGGGCTACCCTCTGGGCTATTTGCTCTTGGGCGCTTTTTGGAGAATTCCACAATGACCTGCTAACCTATGCACCAGACGAACTCCGTTTCGGACTGCAATACATTCAGAAGTGCCACCAGCAACAAAAGGTAGATCCCGCTGAAGCAGAGGTAGATTCATTAACATTACATTCCTCATTCATTTCAGATTTGATCGAACAATCAGTAAAACTACACCAGCCCGCGTTAAGCGAAGCTTTGATAAAGCTGTTCCCTACCTTTCGGTCTGAATTAGCCGCAGCATTATATAAAGAAGGGAATAGGAATGCAGCCGGTGAGCATTTTATCAGGTTAGTTAGCGATCAAGCGGCTGATGCGAAGGTTCTTTTTTATATAGGTGAGATGGTCTTTGACAAGGGGCATTACACGGAATCCAGTGAATGGTTTCAACAAGCGCTGGAGCAGATGCCTGAGCATGAGGCTGCCCGAGTGGGTTTAGCACTCTGTTCCCTTCAGCAAGCGAAGCATAGCATGGAGGAGGCACTAAACAGCTTGGATGCAGCTAACGTTCATGGTCCACTGCAAACGGATATTGGTGCCATCCATAAATCCATCTTTTTACTAAATCGTACACCGTGGCACACACAGTGGAGCTTCCGCCAGAGTGAGGGGAGGACAGCCAAATGAGCATGCCAAGCCAAAAACCTCTGATTTCTCTATGCATGATCGTTAAGAACGAAGGAGATAACCTAAGCCAATGTTTAAAAAGTGTACGTGGTGTCGCCGATGAGATCATAGTAGTCGACACCGGCTCTACCGACTCCACGCTACAAATTGCTCTAAGCTTTGGAGCTAAAGTTGTTCACCATCCTTGGAATGGCGATTTTGCCGCTGCCCGCAACGCGGGTCTTCAGCAAGCCCACGGACAATGGATTCTCATTCTGGATGGAGACGAGGAACTGGATGCGAAAAGTAAGGGGGAGCTGTTGCTGTGTGCGGAGCATTTGGAGTATGAAGCTTTTTTTGTGCGCATTCATAATCATAAAGGTTTAACCGCAGCTTCACAGACCATTACTGTTAATCCGATTATCCGGCTATTCCGTAACCGCCCGCAGTACCGTTTCAGCGGCATCATCCACGAACAGATTGCAGAAACGATCGTAAAAGCTACACCCAAAGCAGCAATGCATTTAAGCACCATAATCATCCATCATTACGGTTATGCAGACGGCGTAGTAGCTAAAAAAGATAAGATCAAACGAAATGTAGAGCTGCTCAAGGAACAGCTAAAGTTAAATCCCAATGACCCCTTCCACCATTTCAATATGGCTGTTGAATATATGCGGCTTAGTGAATATCAACCGGCTCTAGAGCATATCAAAAGATCACTTAACGAAGCTCCACCCGACACAAGTTACGTTCATCTGCTGCACAAATATCAAATCCGCTGCCTGGCAGAATTAAAAGATTTCAACGCGGCGCTGGAAGCTTGCGACTCAGGGATAACCTTACATCCGGATTATCCTGACTTGGCTCATATCAAAGGTGTGCTGCTGTTTCAAATGGGGGCCCTAGCTGAGGCCAAAACAGCATTGCTGCAAGCCTTAGTCATTGGAGAAGCTCCTTCCGGTTACCATACCGAGTCCGGATTCGGATCTTATTTGACATTTTATTTGCTGGGACAGTTATGCGAAGAAATAGGCGATGAGACCGAAGCCTGTGCCTGTTATACCAAAGCTGCTCAGCTTCATCCCGAGCCAACGCCCATCATAACCCGACTGATCCGAGCCTTAAAATGTGCTGAGCGCGAAAATGAAATTTCGGGCTGGCTTCACGCTCATCTACCCGAATACACAGCTGTTAAAAGCGGACTTCTCTTAGATTTAATGCGGATTGAGGGATGTGAAGAGGCAGCAAAACAGCTGATGAAGACCACAGGGCAGTCCTCATCTAATGACTCGTTATTCAACCCAGCCTATCACCCAGGGCGTTCGGAGCTTTTGTTGGCGGATCGTCTGCTTGCCTCCCTCACTTCTTCAACCCCCTATTCTCCAACGGCTAAAAGAGTGCGACTCGCACTTCCACTGCCCAGAGTTTCAGATTAGGAAGGACGTATTCCTATGACCACACCGGATATCACACTTTGCATGATTATTAAGAACGAGGCAAACCATCTGGAGAAATGCTTATCCTCTGTGCGCGGGCTAGTGTCTGAGATTATCATTGCGGATACAGGCTCAGAGGATAACAGTAAAGAAATCGCTCAGAGGTTCGGTGCAAAGATTATCGACATTCCTTGGGAAAATGATTTTGCCAAAGCGCGGAATATAAGCCTAGAGTATGCAACTTCCGCTTGGGTTCTGGTACTGGATGCTGATGAGGCTGTGGATCATTGGAGTGAGGAGCTGCTCCAGCCCTTGCTTGGTGCCGAGTATATTCATGGGTATTGGCTGCCCATTATCCACTATGTCGGTGAAATACCTGAAGCGGATTTTGTTACAGATCATGTCTGTCGATTATTCAAAAATGATAAAAGAATTATTTTTCGCGGAAGTATTCATGAGGAGATTGCCAGCAGCATTTGGGAGCTTCCAGCGGGGGAGATCGCTTATGCAGATTTGCGTATTTTCCACTACGGATATTTAGAAGATGAACTGCTGCGTAAAAATAAATATAACCGCAATTTAGCACTCATCAACAGGGATCTGCGGCTTCAACCGAACCATCTTTTTCTTCGTTACGCGTTAGGGGCAGAGTATTATCAGCAGGGTCAATATAAAGAAGCGGCAGAGATCCTCCTTCCGCTGCTCACCGATGTTCCAGCCCCTTCCGGTTATGTCTCAGATATTTACCTTAAGACGGCGTACGCCTTACAACTATGTGACCGAAAGCAGGAAGCCGAGGAAGTTTTTCGTACGGGGAGCGGTCTTTTTCCTGATTTCACGGATTTATTAGAAAGCTATGCCCTCCTATTACTGGAACAAGGGAAGCTCAGCTCAGCCAAGCACTTCTTGGAGAACGCACTTCAGAGCGGGAATACAGCACATAAATACCCTTCTTCCTCAGGCAGTGGAACGTATCGGACAGAACTACTAGCCGGAAGAGTCTGTGAGAAGTTATACCAATATCCGGATGCGTGGAGACATTACGAGGCTGCTATACAACATAAGCCTGATTATAGCGAAGCGTGGAAAGAACTCGTCCCACTAAGCCTTCTATCTGGAGAGAAGGCACAACTACGAGCATTGACCCACAACTATCTTCACTCTTTATCTCCTGATACTTTGAGTTATCTTCTGCCCGCAGCGCTCAATGCCCGCGATCCGGAATGGCAAGCTGAGCTTTCTACAGCCAGCCAGTTACCCTCATCTGTTCAGGCTGCATTGCAGGCGATTCTGGAAATAAACAATCAACCGGAACATTTTCAGACACTCGCACCGCTTGAACAGCTGCTTCATGATCCTTCCCATCTTTCCAACCGATCCTTTGTACTTGGCTACCTGTGGGCTTTCTCTTGCCGTATTGGAGATACTGAGTCTGCCATGCGCTGGCTTGTCTGTCTATTGCCTTACAGACCGGGGATTTTATCGATCCATCATATTTTAGCGGGGAATTATAGACTTAAAGCTGATCTTTCGGATCTCAACTATGCAGCACAATTGCTGCTTCAGACTGGTGCTTGGAATAGTTTATTGACACTTTATCGCCATTCGGAAGGATCTTCCTTACAATGGTCCAGTCTGCCGCAGCCCTTACTCTACGGATTACTCGAAGCCCCTACCTCCATAAAAAAACAATGGTGCTCTATTTATGTCAGCAAGCACCCTCAATATCATACGCCTGCGGACTGTACCGAGTGGCATTTATACGCTGCGATATCCTACTCCTGCGGAGAGATGCCCATCCTTCATGTAGAGGATGAAGCCGCTTTGCGTAGAGTCGGGGGGGCTACCGCAGCCGTGAGCCTCGCTTATTACAAGCTGCAGCTCGCAGCAGAAGTATATCCGCAAGGGATACCATCAGCTCATATCCCTTCTGCGCTGCTTCTGAGATCTGCCAGCCGGACTTAGCCGGTTGGCAGATCAGATGCGGATTTCAAAGCTCCTCTTGCCATTCCACCAGATGGGGCTGCTCATCAAGGATAGATTCGTACTGCTCCAGACTACCCCAGCGCCCCTCTGGATCAAGCTCCAGGTAACGCGAGTATTTTCGCCGAAGCTCCTCAGGGGATATCGCCCAACCATAATGTTTCACACGCAGCTCGGTAAGAAACCCCGGCAATACCGAATAAGAGAGCGGAAGTCTTGGCACATGATGATCCATTTTCGGAAAAAAATAATGAAAGTTCGGCAAATACCGGACTAGTGTACGGGTATGCTTCGTGTGGATATTCCAATGCTCATCTTCACGGTAATGTGTGGTGCCACCCCAAAAATCAAATAATCGGAAGGATACCCAGTCATACACATCCTGATCGATGAGTCGCCTCATCTCCCGTTTAGCAGACTCTTCATAGAACTCATCGGCATCCACAGACAGCAGCCAATCCGGATTCGTAGATACCGCCAGCTCCCACAATGTTTGCCGTAGCTCCCATTCACGGTTAAACAAAGAGCTTTGCAGGGTTACGAGCTTTTTAACTTTGGCAAAAGAGAGACATAACTGAGCCGTATGATCTGTACTTCCATCATCCACGATCACAATATCATCCACGAACTCACTTAATTCCTCCAGCACCTGCTCTAAATACCTTCCGGCTTCGTTCCTAACCTGCATAATAGCGGTCAGACGGTTGCCTGATGTTTTGCGGAGTGGCCCTCTATGACTACTCATCCTCCACTCTCCTTCTCAATCGTCTTACAGCCTCTTCGAGATCTGCCATCTCTGACAAAAGTGGCCATGCCTGATTGTCTTGCCCTCCTGCATTTAAAAAGCTGCGAATGGCCTCGTGCCGCCTGCCATACAGCAAGTGTATGGTGCCTTCCATGGCTTCATCCACATTTTCTTCCTGCTCATGTTGCAGCACTATTGCCTTTTCCCATTGAAAAGTCCGAACATAATTTTGCACCAGCAACGCTTTTGCCTCGGGAGAAGTTAGCGGACTTAAAATTCTTACCGCCGCTGCCTCATCCTCATTCCGGTGGAACAACTCCGCACGAACCAGTTCATCCTGCCCGGAATGGAGCCAGCCCTCCATCCTTTCTACTGCTTGCTTCTCCTCTGCGGTAAATGCTGTAATCGCAAATTGGCGGACCGCCGTTTCCAGATTCCCTGTCTTGGCTTCTATTGCAGAAAAAAACCGGAAGTGTGAAATAAGGCAATCCAAATATTCATACAGCACCATTAACTCAAAGGATTGCGCCAGATATCGATTCGCTGTGGAGTCCCCAAGCAAATACAAATAAGATGCTGCCAAATAATGTACAACAGGCTGGCTGGGCAGCTTGGCGCACATCGAAGTATAATAATCCGCCCTAAGCTGGAGTTGAATCCTAAACCAGTCCTTAGCAAGGAGGGGATCCTCCTGCCATAAGCTCCCAATCGCCTTACTCCATAACACTTCATAATCTGTCAGAAAATAAATCCGCTCGCGCTGACATACAACTCCATACGATTCCTGCTGATCCCCGTCGAGATAAATAACATTCTCCCTGCACAAGCTCTGCTCCAGATAGATCCGTTCTGATCGGGTTCCTACTAGATCGGCCTTTGCTCCAAGCAAGCCGCTGTATTTATCCCATAAGACCTTATTTTCTTCTTCCGGACAGCGCTCTAACAAAGCCACTATATATCCCGCTTGCAAAGAAAGAACCTCTGGTAGCCAATAGGGAGAAGAGACCAGAAGTGTGTACTCCCTCGCCTTGAGAGTATGAATATCCGCGATCATTACCGGCTTGATCTGGCTGTTAGTCTGCTGTTCAAGAGTCATTCTTCCGGCAAAACAGACCTCTTCCCGCTCGGGCAGAAGATCCAACAGTCTTTTATATTCGTATTCCTCCCAGGAGCCTCTGCTCAGAATTAAATATTTCATGACTGCGCCTCCTTGCCCTTGCTGCTATCTGCCTTCTTCCCCTGCGGTTCGGACAAATCCCCTACATAACCTATAGTTAGTGAAGCTTCAGGGTGAAGCTGCAATTGGTGCGAAGTAGACGCCTTACAAGTAATCACTCCAGGCACATTCCCGCCTTTATGAGCAACTCGCTCTAACGGAAAAACGATTCCCGAAGGGTCTCCCTTAAGTAAATGCCCCACCTCTTCGTCCATATCGGTAGATAAACTAACGATCAGATCCGCGGAACCTTGGGTGATCGCCTTCACTACCCGTTCAACGTAATATTTCTCATATCTGATAGAGTCTGATAAATACACAGTTATCTCACACTCAAATAATGCAGATGCATTCCTCAAAGCCCGCAGCCAAGCCTCTTGACCACGAACTGTAATCACTACATCCTGTTCATTTACTGGCAAGCCGGGAGCTGTGTTCATCCAGCTGTCCTTGATCCAGATCCAGCGAATATTCTTGTAGCTCTGCTGCTCCTGTGTAGCTGCCCATTCCTGCGGAAGATGGTCCCCATTCCCATCCTCTTCACAATAAACAATCGCCGTCACTAATGGCGTTGTCAAGGATGCCTTACCGAGTGGAATAACAGGTTGTGTTGATTGTAAGAATCCATTCTGCGGTACAAGATGTTCTTCGGCTTCTAAGACATCTTCCAGCGCCCATTTTGTACTGTACGACTGCCAGCCATCCGCAAGTGTTGGTCCGTTCAGCCTTCTCTGGCCCCTATCAAGTGAATGTATAGCATGAACATACACAGCATCACTTAGCGCCAGCTTGGCTCCAGACTGCCGCGCTCGAAGACACCAATCGGCAATCATAAAAGGCCGCGCTTGAAGCGAGGTGTCCAACCCTCCAATACGCTGAAGCAGCTCTTTAGAGAACAGGAGACAAGAACCCGTTAGTACATCCATCTCTCGCCATTCTCCTTGATGCCGGCCAAGACTGTAGCTTACATGAGCAGCAAACTCATCATAGGTGCCGAAGTGAAGACGTTTCTTCCCTTCCCCTCTTTCGGTTGAAGAGCGAGGGGCCACCACCTTAACTACAGCGTCATCAAAAGGAACCCACAATAGCTCACTTAGCCAGCCAGGTGATACCATGATCGAATCTTCAAGCAAAACCGCGAAACTGGTTTCGATCTGTGCCAAAGCCTGGTTAGGCATGTACTCCTCCTTTTCATAAGGAAGAAAGAGAATCGGCTGCTCCGGTGAGAACTGTCCCGCTAAAGTTTCCATAGGAAAATCAGGAGTCATCGCCACAGCAATAATGCGCACAGACTCTCCAGAATGGAGCAGCAGCAAGGGTAAGCAAGCTGCGGCACATTCCAGGCGGCTTAGCTCAACTACAAGGGTAAGCCCATCTTTACTCGGCAGTGGAAGTAGTCCCGTGCGCTCCAAGAACCCATACCTTCCCGCCAAGCGTTCCACATTCAGAGATTCTTGCGACATTAGGATTCACGCTCCATTTATTAAAGCTGTTCTACCTATAGTCTATGAGCACTGAAGCATGATATCCCCTTAATTTCCTCCGCCCGCGCCTTTGTCTTCTTCCGTATGCTCTGCACCCGTACTCGCGGGATCGGTTGCCGCTGGAGACGAGCTGTTATCTTTCTGACTGTTGCTGGAGGTATCCTTGCCCTGATCCACTACTCCACTCTTATCCCCGCCTACAGCTGGAGCAGGAATGGCAATTCCCGGAGCACTGCTGCCGTTAGCCCCCACAGGTTGACCTTGATTATCGTAATAATACATAGGTACATCTCCAACAACCATCAGATAAGACACAGGAATTTCTGTATCCACTACCTGCGGCTCCATATCAAAAGGAATGACGACTGCAACCTCTGTCACAATATGAATGTATACCTCGACCAGAATCATATTGATCCCAGCGTTTTGCTGGCGGGTGCTGAGTTCAACCTTAACCGCACCTTGTGGTTCAATCTTGATCGGAATATCGGGTCCATAAGAAGCAATAAGGGGACTGCCCAGCGCTTGCCCCAGCGGAATATATTCTGTTCGATTATGCAATTCCTGCAGCGTAGACTGAATGACCTGTGCCGCTTGCGAAGTAATACGCATATGCTCCGCGTAGTTGAGCATGAACCCTGATATTTTCCCGTTCTTATCCGTCTTCCAATCAATTAGCTCTTCCGCATTCCCTCCATTCGCAACCTGAGAGGTAATCGCCTTATTAATCGATTCCGTAGCGATTTGCTTCACACGTATTTGTGCTAAATGCAGGATGGGCGGCTTCATATGCAGCTCCACATAGCGCAAGGATTGCAGCACCAGCACAAGTATTACTAAGGAGGCTATCAGCCAAAATTTGCGTCGGCTTCTTGGCTTATGTGTTCTTCCGCCTGCAACCGTTACCTTACTCTCTGGCCGGCTGGATAACCTAAAGCGGCCTTTGCTACGTTTGGCTTCAAAGCGCGTACGCTGCGGCCTAACCGCTGCCCGGCTGGGTTTTGACTTGAATGCAGAGCTTCTCGCTGAGAATCTCCGATTCGTGTCCCCATTTATTTTTGGCAGCCGAAAATGGCCTAGATCAGGTATTCTCAGCCTTCGGTTCCCCCATTTTTTCAATCTGCCCATTGCAATAGTCCCTCCCGCCTTACGCAGAGGTCAAGCCACCTCCACTTAATTTAAGGTATTCGCTAAGAGGACAAAAAAGAAGAACGTTCCCTCCGGCAAACTGCGCCTGAAGTAACGTTCTTCATCCTTTAGATCATGAACTGGGAAGATGATATTAGTGCATTCTGCTCCGCTTATCCTCCTGCAAATGGTCCCAATGACGCCGAATAAAGATGCCAATGAGAATAGCTATAAACACCGCATACCAGGTAAGATAACCATTCCATTCTTCACGCGGAACAATTAAGGTGGATCCGATCGTACCGAATAACCATATATAAGACAAATTACCAAGTACGGTTCCCCATATAAAAGATGAGGCTTTAATCGGTGAAACAGCAGACATGAAATTGATTACATTATTCGGAATAATCGGGATCGTACGCAATAGCACCAGTGTCCAAATCCCATATCGATCCAAGTAACGTTGCCATTTATCATAGCGCTTCAGTTTGCTTCTCCATTTTCGGTCAAACCAGTTATACAGATATCGCCGAATGAGAAAATACATCAGTATTCCGCCCAGATTGCAGGCCAGCCAACTGATCAGCATACCTCCAATTACGTTAAAAACAGAGACATGCAGCACGATCAAAATTACGAATGGAAAAAATCCTAATATACTCTGCAAAAGTGCGAGCGGGATGGTCACGAATAAAATAGATGGCCCGCTAAGGCCCAGCGTTTGCAGCAGCCAATCAATCCAGGTATTTATGGTCTCTGTCATGAAGCAGTCTCCTCTCTTGACTCCTTGCAGCAGCTGCCTCCTGATTTACTTTGACAAAGCATAAGTCTAAGTGTGTAAACTAGGTATCCATTCTTATTGAAATATAAGCAGGGTACACTAAGAGCTTGTAATACTTTGCTTATATTCCCAAGAAAAACACCCCTTACGGGGTGTTTTATTGAATGAGCTTGCTTATGAAGTGTAATGTGTAAAGAACAGTAGTTAGCGTACAAGTTACATTTTTGTTTCCATTTATTCTTCACATCATAACACAGTTTTTAATCTACTTACAATTCTATACCTGCAACCCAAGCATTCACTTTATCCGGATTGCTCTCCACCCAAGTTTTAGCGGCTTCTTCTGGTGACTTGCCACCCTGAACCTCAATCATTACTTTGGCCATATCTTCTGCTGTCCATTCGAATTGATCCAGGAATTTGTAGACATTCGGCATGTCATCTTTCAGACCTTGGCGAACCATCGTGTGGATCTGTTCATCCGCACCGTAAACCCCTTTTGGATCTTCCAGATATTTCAGATCCATATTGGCGAACATCCAGTGTGGTGTCCAACCTGTAACAACGATTGGCTCGTTATTGTCATAAGCCTTTTGCAGTTCCTGAGCCATCGCTGCGGATGAGCTTTCAAGAAGTGTGTAATCGCTAAGATCATATTCTGCGATAGCCTTTTCTGTGGTTGTCATAATGCCGGCACCTGGCTCAATGCCGATAATGCGATTGTTCAGCTTTGCTGCCATATCACTGTTCTTCAAGTCTTCAATAGAGTTAATATCCATATAGGCCGGAACAGCCAAGCCAACCTTAGTTCCGTTTAGATTTGCACCCAAATCTTCAATTTTTGCACCGTACTTCTCTAAATAAGCCGCATGGGTGCTTGGCAGCCAAGCTGCAACCATTCCATCCGCACTACCGTCTGCAACCCCAGCCCACATTGGACCAGCATCTACCTGCAGCATTTCAACGGTAGCTCCAAGCTTAGTTTCAAGTACTTCCTTTACTACATAAGTACTCGCAATTTCCGAATCCCATGCTACATATGCTAATTTTACCTTCTCTTTACTTGATGAAGAACATCCAGCAATAACAGCAATCATCATAATAACTAACAGGAATACCCCTATATTTTTCTTCTTCATTTATTTAAAACTCCTATCTTTGTTTTGGTTTTAGTGCGTTCTGTGTCAAACGGTCCAGCAGAATGGCGATAATAACGATCGCAATCCCTGCTTCGAATCCGTCTCCTGTCTTAGCCTGTGATACCGCACGGTATACATAGGCACCCACGCCCTGTGCACCAATCATCGATGAGATAACAACCATTGACAGTGACAACATAATGGTCTGGTTCACACCTGCCATAATTGTTGGTAAAGCGATTGGAAGCTGCAATTTAACCAATTTCTGAGTAGGTGTCGATCCGAAAGCATCTGCTGCCTCCACCAGTTCCTCCGAAACCTGACGAATTCCGAGATTGGTCAAGCGAATCGTTGGCGGAATTGCAAAAATAATCGAAGCAATAACCCCTGGAACTACGCCCAGTGAGAAAAAGGATACCGCTGGCAATAAATATACAAAAGCCGGCATCGTCTGCATAAAGTCCAAAATAGGCGTAACTATATTTCTAACGGTATTTCTCTGCGCACATAAAATACCAATCGGCACACCAATTACTACAGCCAATATCGAGGCGGTTAGAACAAGGGCCAAGGACTGCATAGAAGGTCCCCATAATCCAAGATTATCGATCAGAAGCAACCCAATGACCGCAAATAGTGCCATGCGCCATTTACCGATCCAATAAGACAAAGCTGCAATAAGCACGATAAGTACTAATGCTGGCAGGAAGGTAAGTGCATTTTCAATGCCAGCCACCATACCACCGATAATCGAATGGATGAAGTCAAACAGGGGCCCACAATAAGTCGTCAGCCAATTTTCCAACCACTCGAGTGCCTTTCCCAAAGGCAGTTTAGGAATGTCCATTATAATCCTCCTTCCGGTACCGCGTTGCCGGCGAGTGCGGAAAGAACGGCTCCTTTAATCACAATACCCTTCAATTTATCCGCTTCATCTACGACGGCTACAGGCAAATGTGTCTCAGATATTAATTCAAAGAAATCATTGAGTAGCGTTTCCGGTTGTACACGTGGGATTTCTCTCCGCGTTACTTCCAGAATAGATTTATTATCATTCAGTGCCTTAAGGGCATCCTCAGCTGTAATAACACCCAGAAGCTTATTTTCCTTGTCCACTACATACAGACTGAATATACCACTGTCACGCATTAATTGAAGCGCTACCCGAGGCCCGCGTTCAGGTCTGACTGTTTCCGGCTGACGCATTACATGAGCTGCAGTCAATACCTTAGACAAGTCCACATCCTCCACGAATCGCTCTACATATTTATTGGCAGGTTGGATGAGGATTTCTTCCGGTGTACCAATTTGCACAATGACTCCGTCCTTCATCAGTGCGATCCGATCTCCAATCCGCAAAGCTTCGTCTAGATCATGAGTGATAAACACGATGGTCTTCTTCACTCTGGCCTGTAATTCCAGCAGCTCTTGCTGCATGTCTTTACGAATAAGCGGATCCAGTGCACTAAATGCCTCATCCATAAGCAGGATATCCGGGTCGTTGGCAAGGCCCCGTGCCAGTCCAACACGCTGCTGCATCCCTCCACTGAGTTGATCAGGACGATGATTCTCCCAACCTTTCAGACCTACCAGATGCAAGGCTTCCGTTGCCAGTTCAGTTCTTTTCTTTTTATCTACGCCCTGAACTTCAAGCCCGTATGCTGCATTCTCCAGTACGCTTCGATGTGGAAATAATGCGAACTTCTGAAACACCATGCCGATGTTCTTCCGTCTGAATTGGCGCAGCTGCTCCGGATTCATTTTCACAACATCTTTCCCTTTAAAAAGAACTTGCCCCCCTGTAGGCTCAATCAAGCGGTTCAACAAACGAACCAGCGTCGACTTACCGCTGCCGGACAAACCCATAATGACGAATATTTCTCCTTCTTCAATGCTGAATTCGGCTTTGTTGACTCCGACTGTCAACTTCAATTCCTGAGCAATTTTTTCCTTCGACATCCCTTGCTCTAATAAAGGAATCGCGCGTCCCGCATCATGACCGAATACTTTGGTTAGTTGTTTCACCTCTATAATAGCCATGCCGTCCTCCTTCTCCCGAAATGTTATCCGGGTTTAGTTCACTTATAGTAGTTTACCGGACTATTGAAAATTCATGCAAACACCATATACGGATAAAAATTAGTGTACAGTTTTAACTTTACGAACTTTATGTATGGAATACTCTGTTTTACGCCAAATTCCTTTATTCATGAATTCTTTACTTATGGAGGGGGATTTGATTACAATACATTGTATAAGGTTGCAGTCTATCGACCTATTCCTCAGGAGGGACATCATGAACGATTTAGAAGGGCTTACGCCCGAACAAATAGAGAAGATTAGTAAAGCCCGTGAACGTGTGATCGATTCTATCGGCAAAAACATGGATCTGTATGGCATTACCTTGTCTATTGGACATTTATACGGTTATATGTACTTCAATCAAGGTCCAGTGACACTGGATGAGCTCAGCAAAACAATGGGAATGAGTAAAACGTCCATGAGTACGGGAGTCCGTACCCTTCTAGATCTGAAAATGATCGACAAAGTATGGGGGAGAGGGACGCGCAAAGACTTGTTCACCACTGTGCCTGACTGGCATCAGAACTTCAGTGATTACTTCTCTATTAAATGGAGAAAAGCCGTCGAAGGTAATATGATCTCACTAGCGAAATCACTTGCAGAAATTAACGATATGAAAAAAGAGTATAGTCACGATAGTAAACTTATGCAGCTCTTAAATACAGATGAAGAAAAAATAACTGAATCCATTAACTACTACCGCTGGTTGCTGAAACTAATAGAATCTTTTGAGAGTGGCAAAATTTTTGAATTTATCCCTAAAGAAACTTAAATCCAACCCACAAAAAACACACAAAAAAACGACAGTGCTCCTGTAAAAAGGAAAACACTGCCGTTTTTTTCGTTTACCCTTCGATCAAGCTTACATCATCTAAATAAATTGTACTGCCCGCGCTAATTTCACTATTCGTCTCCGTACTATTCCCATCTATAAGCCCTAGCAAAAACACCAGATGAACACCAGCGTCTGTTGCCCCATTCATTGTAAAAGTGTAGCTGTATTCGTCCATATTCTGGGTCAAGGCTACAAGCTCATCTTCCATATATTTGGTGTAGTCCCCGCCTTTATGCTCCACAGCTACCTGAATATTGCGGTTTACTGTAGAACGAGCTTTAAACTTCAAGGTGTACGTTTTTCCCTGAACGAGCTTGAGATTTTCGTAATCCACCTGTGCGCTATAAGGGGCTTGCCCGGTACCTGTTAAGTTGATAGCAAATTCCCCCTCTTGAACAGATGCAGATCCGATTCCGTCAAAATACTGGCTCCAGCCCGTTGCATCTACATCGAAGGTTCCATTATCCAGCGTACCGCTTAGCGGTATTACTGGTGGACCCCCTTGTACTTCCCTGACCACAATATCGTCAAAAGAAATCGTATGCGGCGTATTGTTAGCCGCAGGATCAGCGCCCAGCGTTTTGCCGATCAGATAATTAAGCTTCAGCGGGTTGCTGTTCGACACCGTAAATTGTGCTGTATAAGTAGCCCAATCCGCATGAATATCAAACTTAGCTTGCGCGGAAGCAGCTGAAGTATTGGAGTATTCTAACACAATTTGGCGCGGAACCGTTGATTTCGCTTTGAAGCTCACCTCATACGTTTTTCCGCCCTCCAGTGGAATACCCTCTTGGAAAAATTGTGTATGCCACACCTCCCATCCGGCCGACGTAATCAGAATTTCAGCTACGCCATCCTTCACATTAAACGCGGAGACGCCACCTTCTCCGGACCATGTAGTCCAGCCCGTCTTATCGCTGCCAAACGAACCATTGATAACTAGATTGTTATCATTAGCTAGAATAGTCTGCGCGACAGTTGCAGTAACATAATGTTCAGCCTCAACAGTAATGGTATAACTTCCTTCTGCCGGAAATACTGCTGCTTCAATTGTGATTTTTCCCGGTTCAATAGTGTACTGCTCTGCATTAAGTGTTGTACCGTTAACCTTTACCGCCATGATTTGATTCCGCCAATTTGCATTGTCGATAAAAGTAAGCTCAATCGGCTGCGAAACTCTGTTATTGCTGCTGTCGCTTAGCAGCTCCTGCGGTTTGGCCGGTGCATTTTTGATCTCAAATTTCACATTGTCAATGATAATATCATGGTTTTGAGGAATACTAATCCCCTCAACCTTCCCAAGCAGGAATTTAAGAGACAATGTATCCTTGCTGCCTTGCCGGAATTCGAATCTGTAATGATTCGTCTCCGGCGTTACCTCCACAATATTGCTGAATGAGGCCTGATACGTACCATTTTCTACGTTCACCCCGATTTTGCGGATTACGGTTGAACTGGCATCAAATTCAACCACATAATCCATTCCAGCAGCAGCTTTCAAGTTGTTCTGAAACAACATTACAGAATACGCCTGACTGCCGGTATTCGTAATGCTAAATTTTGCTGCTCCATCTGCAACCGTAGCGCTGCTCTGACCACCCTGCTCTGTCAACAGGCGATCCCAGGCGCTAAACCCAAAGTTAAATTCACCATTCAGGAGCGGGTAATATATTAGCGATGGATCAAAATAGAAGCTAGTACGTATCATCTGGAAGTTATCCAGAACGACTGTATCCACAGCTCCGTTTAACAGTAATACGAATTGTCCTTCATGATCGGTTGCACCTCTAAGATTAATAAAGGTGGCTTTAATTTTTTGCTCACCTTCGCTTAAGCTAACCGGTTGTTCTGCCTGTACACTGCCGTCTTTTCCTAGTAGTTGGACCGTTCCTGTGCGTGCAGAGGAGACTGAAGCATTGAAGGTAACCTCGTAGTCCTGCCCTTGAATGAGCTGAATTCCCTTCTGAAGTAACCGAACCTCACCATTTTCACTGCCGCCAATCTGTAGCTTTAACTGGCCATTGTCATTAACGCTTGATTCTACCGTTGCACCACCAGCTGCTTCCGTATGCCAATAACTCATCCGATTGGGTTCCCCAATATCGAAAGTACCATTGTACAGATGATTACCGTTGGCCAGCGGTTCCTTCACACTATCATGAGGGAATTGAATATTCTCAATCTCTTCTAATCTGACATTACCAAACCATACCGGTGAAGTATTGGTACCCACGTTGAACTCGACGCGTGCAGCAATATCTGAGTTTTCCTTCATTTGAAACATCGTCTCGTAATGCGTCATCGCTGAAGTTAGATCTACCTTAAGCGATGGAGAATACGCTGCAAATCCACGAGATTCTCCACCTGTTAACCGGACGCTCATACTGCGGGACATATCGGTTTTGGCATCGAAGCTGAGTTTATAGAACCTGCCTTTAGCTATAGATACGATAGCTTGGGGTTGAATCGAATAAAAATTGCCGCCGCCACTGCTGATATCTACCTTCACATAATTGCGCTCCCCAATAGGAACGGTAGAAACCGTAGCTTCAGCCCCTGCTTCTTTATAAAGTGCCCAATGTGCGGTATTCGGGATTCCCATACCGTCATCCCCCGGCGCCTGCTCCGAATAATTGTTGTTATAGACCATGTTGCCGTCTGCCAATGCAAGCTTGGAGCCTTCCGGATAGGCTTCCTTCTCCAGTGTAACTGGAATAGGCTCGCGGTACTCACGACCTGTCAGCTCGTAGACTCTAACGTAATCAATCTCCATCGATTTTGGAAATACGGTTTCGCTAGTCGGATCACCATCAAAGTTACCGCCTACGGCCAGATTCATCAGCAAATGGAACTTCTGATTAAACGGCGCTGGATACACATTATTGGCAGGCTGCCCATTGCTGATGCTGTACCAGTCATTTTTGGTCGAATATAATTCACCATCCACATACCAGCGAATTTCGCCCGGCTCCCACTCAATAGAGTACGTATGGAACTGCTCAATCGTAGCGTTGTCCGGAAATACATACTCTTTGCCGGAGTATACATTGTTCGGCGCCATACCGCCGTAATGAATCGTCCCCGCTACCGTGTCTGGACGACTGCCCCAGCCTTCCATAATATCAAGCTCACCGGAAGCAGCCCAAGTCCCGTACACATCGTTCTCCGGCAGCATCCAGATCGCCGGCCAGTACCCTTTTCCAGTAGGTGCTTTGGCCCGAATTTCAAATTTCCCATATTTCTTACTAAACAACCCTTTAGTCTTAATCCGTGTAGAAGTATATTGTTTGCCAGCTTTTTCTTCTTTGTGGGCCGTAATGATCAGGTTACCGTCCTGTTCCTTTACATTCTTCTCATCGTTGGTATACCACTGCTTCTCATTGTTTCCCCAACCTGGATTGTTGTATTGCGATCCATCTCCAAGGTCATAGGTCCACTTTGTAGCATCAATCTCTCCATCATCAAACTCATCCCCCCACACCAGTGTCCACGGATCAGTGGTCGGTGTTTCGGTTGGTGTTGGTGTGGCTGTTGGTGTCGGTGTTTCGGTTGGTGTTGGTGTTGGTGTGGCTGTTGGTGTCGGTGTTTCGGTTGGTGTTGGTGTTGGTGTTGGTGTGGCTGTTGGTGTCGGTGTGGCTGTTGGTGTCGGTGTGGCTGTTGGTGTCGGTGTTTCGGTTGGTGTTGGTGTTTCGATTGGCGTAACAGTTGCCGTAGGTGTCGCCGTTGCTTCAGGTGTGGAGTTTGGTGTCGATATTGGACCTACATTCCCCGAACTGCTTGGCGCTGAGCTTGCTATTGGCAATGTTGTTTTGCCAGTGTTTCCTTTTTTAATGCTACACCGCCAATCGTTACTCCATCGGCTTTGTTATCTATTGTGGTTACGCTTCCGCTGCCTTGAATTGCTGTACCTCCAGCGCTCGCAGATAGGATTAGTGCCGCCACTTGTGAATTGTTCTCCAATGTTAATTGGGTCGGACTTCCCAGAGTAAGGCTGCCGACAGTTCCAAGGATTCTTAACAAAGAACCGCTGACTGCTGAGTCTGCCGAACGAACCGCTCCAAATTTTCCGCGAAGCGAAATATTGTGAGGAACGACATCCATCTCAACATCCCCAAACCCTGCCCCGGTAAGATCGCTGGTTTCTTCCAAGATTGCCCCAGATAGCAGCCGCACTGTACCCACAGCTGTTGACCCGCTGGCATAAATCCGAACCTTACCATTAGGCTTGGCTACTTGAAGCAGTCCAAGAGAAGTATGGTGTAAGCCGATACTTTGCTCGCCGCCTCCCCGTACAAAAGTAGTCCCAGTTACCTTTACACCTTCAAGCTTTGCATTCCCGTCAGCTATCCCCTCGGTTAGATAAAGATTACCTTGGATGACCGTGTCTTTAAGAATCACATCAGCCCGATTAATGACTACATTGCCCTTTACTGTTCCTAGTGAAGTCTCTCCTGATTTCAGGAGGAGTCCCGAAACCATTCGATCAGCCAACTGAGCTAACTCTGCACGGGTGATCCCACCATCTGGCTTAAACAAACCTCCAGGATATCCTTTTACATAACCTGCACTCGATAGAACAGCTATTGCTTTTGCGGTTTCATCGCTGACTCCGTTCAGATCGGTGAATGCTGCTGTACTGCTTTTGTCTGCATTGAAACGAAACACTTTCTCCAATGCTAACGCCGCCTCAGCGCGCGAAAGTGCTTTTGAAGGATAAATATTGTTCTTCTGATCACTGCTTAAATATCCAGCTGCAATCCCTTTGGCTATATCATTTTTATACCAGTCTGTAGCCTGGACATCAGCGGGAACCTTATCCGATTGCTCCTGATAATTAAATATACGATTCATAATAGCTGCGAATTCTGCCTTCGTGACTTCCTTACCCGGACGAAACGACCCGTCGTCATATCCGCTTATGATCCCATTTGCGCTCCAACGCTGTAATGGGCCTGCGGCCCAATGACTTGGAGATACATCGGTAAACGCTTTCAATCCATTGATTGGTTCATTTTCCACTTTCATTGCCGCTGAATCAGGTGAGTTTTCCTTTAACCCCTCTGCCGCTGAAGCATTCATGCTCCCAACCGGTGATAGCAGCCCGGTGACAAGGAGCATAGCAGCAAGCGCTGCTGTGAAATTCCTTTTCATCCTAAACATCACTCCTCGAATTTCGTAATATTCGTAATTCAAGCGAAAAATCGAAATCGGTTTCGACAATGCTATTGTTGCTTAGTTTTCTATTTTTGTAAAGATGTAATTTTGAATTTTTTTACATAGATTGTTTTGGAATAAATCTGCATAGTGAAATATATATTTGACTTGTTTCGGCAATAATAATAGACTGAAAATAATTGAATTTTCATTCACCCTATTCATAATAACTCGCAAATAACCGCTCTAGAACAGTCTTTTTCTCAAATTTCAACTATTTAGCGGAGGGTGGCTTTATTAACTATGAATATCAAAATGATTGCCGAAATGGCCGGCGTTTCTGTCTCGACTGTTTCGAAAATTATGAACAATTACAGCGATGTTTCCGAAAAAACCAAGCAAAGAGTTTTGGAGATCATCGAACAAACCGGATATTCACCTTCCAACTCCGCCAAGACACTCGCAACTAAGAAGTCGAATCTGATCGGGGTTATTTTTGCTGGCGAGCTTAATGTCGAATTTACCCATCCCTTTTTCGTAGAAGTGCTAAATTCCTTTAAAAAGCAGATGGGCGTTCTGGGCTACGATCTCATTTTCTTTTCCAACGAGAAATTCATCAGCAGCGGCGATTATTTCGCTCGATCTGTTCATTTTAATGTGGATGGATGTGTCATTATTTCCGGGCAAAAGATGGAGCCTACCATCCGCGATCTGGATATGAGCAGTATTCCTTGTATCGGGGTCGACCTTGAGCTAAAGGGCAAAAAATCCGGCTTTGTGATGTCAGATAACTTTCAGGTTTCTTCCAAGGTCGTGGAGCATTTTTATCTACTTGGCTATAGAGAGCTTGGATTTATCGGAAGTGCAGCGGATTCAGACATTTCTAACCTGCGGGAATCCGGATATGTCAAAGCTATTGAAAGTTTTGGCCTCACTTTGAACCGTCAGTGGTTTGTTCATGGCGACGATTTCTTTGAGCCCAGCGGTTATACGGCTATGCAGCAATTAATTCAAGCCGGAAATTTACCAAAAGCCATTTTTGCGGCTTCTGATTTGCTGGCTCTGGGAGCCATCCGGGCTTTGAAAGAACACGGCCTCAGCGTTCCTGAAGATATTGCCATTATCGGTTGTGACGACATTGAAGCCTGTAAATATACCAGTCCAAAACTGTCGACCATCCGCCAGAACAAAGAACGGCTTGGCATCCTCGCTGCTCATATGCTCTATGACTTGATTAACAATCAGTCTGGCGGTGGATCGTTTGTAGTGGAGCCTGTGCTTATTGTACGTGAATCCTGTGGCAGTCAATTAAATACTCAGTAATCAACAAAAAAAAGACAACAGCCAATGTAAGCGGGTTTCCGCAAACGGCGTTGTCTTTTTATTGATTAACCGAAACGTTTCGTTATAAACATTCATTGGACATTAACTCGCCAAATTCCACCTCTTAATATGGAGTAGGTATCCCTACCTGATGATCCAAATTCAACTCAATCAATTGTCCAGCCTGGGTCAATCCGGCACCAAAACCATACATCAGGATCTTTTGTCCATTTTGTACTTTACCCTCGCGGATGCCCAAATCGAGTGCTAAAGGAATCGTGGCAGCAGAAGTATTGCCGAAATTCACAAGACTGTGCAGCACCTGCTCCAGCGGATAATTTAATCGCTCACAAATTGGCTCAATCATGCGCATATTAGCGCTGTGTGGAATAAACCAGTCTACTTCCTCCAGAGTTACCTCCGCTTTTTCAAGCAGCTGTTGCACACCTAAAGGAACCGTTCTGACCGCCCAGCGAAACACTTCACGTCCGTTCTGTACCAGCATTTGTGTATCTACCAGCTCAATATTGTTTGCAGTATGGGCAAGCCCCGTACGGTACCATGATGTGCCCCACCGCCATCACTTGCCAGCTGGAAGCCCAAAAATCCCGTCGACTGCTCATCACTTTCCACAAGCACAGCTCCCGCTCCATCCCCAAAAAGAATACATGTACTGCGGTCAGTATAATCCGTAATCTTGGAGATCGTATCCGCACCAATAACCAGTACCTTGCGATGCATTCCTGAAGCCACATAACTGTGAGCAGTATGCAGTGCATAGACAAAACCCGCGCATGCTGCACTCAAATCCATAGCACCCGCAGTCTGTGGAATATTAAAACGATTTTGAATCAAAGAAGCTACTGAGGGAAAGGAAAAGTCAGGTGTGCTCGTAGCTACCAGGACCATATCGACATCCTGAACGCTTTTTCCATAACGAGTCATAAGATCCTGCACAGCTGCTGCACATAAATCACTTGTATACTCATCCTGCCGACTAATTCGACGCTCACGGATTCCGGTCCGTTGCACAATCCATTCATTATTTGTATCTACGATCTGTTCCAGATCGGCATTAGTCAGTCTTTTAGCTGGGACATAGGTTCCGATAGCGGTAATTTTTGCACCTGTCATTCCAATCACCTCTTCAATTAGTATCTGATATTAGTACTTGGTACTAATTATAACTCTGTGCCTGCTAAAAAGTAAAGAAGGCCGGTAAAGCATCCTAGCTTCCCGGCACTTCCGAAACCTTACGAACCCACTTAGAACCGTTTTCTATTACGCTGCTTTCTTTTTCTGATAAACAATATAATCGCAGTTACAATAACCACCACTAAAATGATAAGCACAATCACGATATTCCATACATTAGGCACATAAACCTGCATTTGAATTGGCTCTGTATCCGCTAGTGTAACATTCCAAGTAAGGGTTCTGCCGTCCTCCACATTTGCATTATTGTCTCCATATAAATCCACAGGTAACGTTAATTTAAAGTCGAAAGCCATGTTTTGCAAAAACGCCCGAATAATCGGCTTCGATAAGCTGAGCGATCCCATATTATCCATTATGGTGTCTATGTAACTATTTAATTTGGGCTTCGCCTCAACATCATATTTGGTATAAAACCAATAATCTTTGGTATCTAATTTCAGGTCCACAATATCCAAGTCACCAGAGAGTGCTTTCATTTCCTCAAAAGAGGCATAAGATTTCATGAATTCATAGACTGTAGATTTTCCATCTTGGCTTTTCTCTAGCTCAATCCCCTGATCTTTAAGTTTGTTTACCAGAGCATCTTCCATTTTTTCGCTAATCAACGCTTCTGCCCGCGAATTCACTTTCATATTCACTGCAAAATCTACGCTTCCATTCTTATTCACTGTGACATGCGCTGTTCCTTTAGAACAGCCTGATAATAGTACAAGCATTAAGAGCAGCCCTAGTAACGAAAACCCTCTCCATTTTGACAACAACATTTCCCTCAAACCCTTCACTAACATGTATTTATATAACGGCTACCCATTCTATAAAGGCTACCTCATTTATATCATAGAATCAAACTCTATATGAATGAATAATCAAATTTGAGGACCGTCAAACTTAAACTTTATACGCGCATAAAAAAGAGGCCCTCACAGAAGTAACTATTTCTACTCATGAGGTAACCTCTTTCAAAAAAACATCAGCAAATTTAATGTTACTTGAAGTGCTCGTTGTCGCTTGGGTGCACGGTGTTACTTGGACTTTCAAAGTCGCTTTCGGACTCCAGAGCCGTTATTTCCGCACAAACGTCTCTTTTCATAAGCTATCGGACTCCAGTGTCACTATTGCCTCAAAATTACCCCTACATGAGCCATTTCACGAGGAATAGCGCCCCTCCAGTCCGAAACTAACCGGAAAAGGCTCTAAATTAGCAAATAGCGGCAGTTGAGTCCGAAAGCACAACGCCCTCCCTCCCGCAACCGCCCTACCGCCTCCCGCAACCGCCTTACTACCGCCTCCCGCAACCGCCTTACTACCGCCTCCCGCAACCGCCTTACTACCGCCTCCCGCAACCGCCTTACTACCGCCTACCGCAACCGCCCTACTATCGCACTACTGCAGCACTACTACCACCCTACTGCCGAAACAAAAACACTACTCCACAAACAACATCTGACTCTAAAACCACTCCATTGCCCATCAAGCTGGGCTTATAGAGTCCCGCTTATGTGGTTAACGAGGCGCTTCTTTTCCCCGCTCCATGTAGTGAAGCATTCTCTTCACTCAAGCCGGTGTCCGCTTGTCGGAGAACCTTTCGCCCCCTCCAGCGCGCCAAAACAAGCAAACCTCTCACCAATTCGTCGGCTATCATACAACAATAGATTCCTATGAGTCCCCAGCCGAAGCTGATTCCTAACCAATAGGAGCAGCCCACGCCAATGAGGGACATAGACACGATGGAAGTATACATCGTATAACGCGTATCCCCGATGGCATTCAGCGCGTTGCCGAGGGCCATATTCAGCATTTTGGAGGGCTGGAGCAATAGATTTAGAGCTAACAAAGAAACCCCGATCGCAATAATTTTCGGATCAGATGTGAAATAAGCGAGCAGTTGTTTTCCGAACAGGAATAGTAACAGCATGTTAGCTGACACAATGCTCAAACCAATGAAGAGTGTACGATATGCACTGCGGTAAGCTTCTTTCAGTTTGCCTGCTCCGAATAAATGAGCAATCTGTATCTGCCCCGCCAGAGCAAAAGCATAACCAAGCGTGAAGCAAAAGGACTCCAAGGTGTTAAGATACGTGCGTGCTGCTAACGCTTCGGCTCCAAGTGCAGCCAGAAAGGAATACACAATAAGCTGGGAGAATACCCAACAGGAAGAATTGATCCCGAGAGGCCAGGCAATCTTCAGAATTTGCTTGAACAGCTTGCCATTGAATATACGGAAATCTCTAAGTCTAACCTTGATCTCGAAAGAACGCCGGAATAAGGAGTAGAGAATAATCACTCCGACCAGTCTACTGACAATACTGGAGATCGCGATGCCCGCAAGGCCTAGCTGTGGCAGACCGAATACCCAAATATAAAAATATAGTTCAGAATTATATGGATGACATTGATTATAATCCCTGTGTACATCGGCCCTTTGGTATTCCCTGTGTTCCGGATAGCGGTACCGAGGGAAGCGATCATCCCGACCATAAAAAGTCCACCGCCGACATAGGAGATATAGACATTCGAAAGTGATAATAGTTCCGGTGCTATATTTAGAACCCCACCAATAGGGCCCGCATAGAAAAACAACACAATACTCACGACAATCCCCAACACGAGGCTAACCGATACTCCCATAATAGCAATCGTGCGCGCTTCACCAAAACGTTTGGAGCCCATTCTCTGTGCGATCAGAATCCCCGCTCCACCCGCAAATGTTGTAAAAAGTGTGGTCAATGCACCGAACAATTGATTGGAAATGCCGACTACGGCGACTGCATCATCAGAGATACGGCTGACCATTAATGTATCTACCGTACCCAGCAGAGTCTGTAGAAATACCTCTATAAATATAGGCCAAGCCAATACCCAGAGCCCAAAACCCTGTCTTTCTTTTTTCACTATACAAACCCTCCTCGTAAACCATACCTACAGACTTAGCCTAAAAAATAACATCTTTATTCATTAGGTCAGACTAAATTATAGATGATATACTTTGGATGATGGTACAGATTTCAAACCAATTATTACATTATTCCAACCTCACAAAAAGGAGCCTCTGACATGAACATCTTGAACTTCACCGTTCCTCCGTTGCTGTACTACATTGTAAGCGGATTCCATACTTTCTCCCCCGGCCATTATCATATGAGCCGCCATAATACCCGGGTGTTCGATTTGCTTGTAGTTAAACAAGGCTGTTTATATATGAGTGAAGGCGGTCTCCCTTTTCAAGTAAAAGCAGGTCAGGCGCTCTTACTTCGTCCAGACAGCCATCATTTCAGTACGGATAGCTGCAAGGAATCCACCTCTTATTATTGGCTGCATTTTCAAACGGTGGGCGACTGGAATATGACCGAGGATACGACTGCTACGCTTGAGAAAGACAACGTCAAAATAGAGAACTCCCTGCAATCTGACGAATTTGATATCCGGCCGTTTAGCTTACGCTTGCCTCAATATACAACTCTGCTGCAGCCGTCCAAGATGGAAGAGCTGCTCTCGCAGCTGAATCAGCTTGTGCCTAATTCCCATTTAAGCGATACTCCATTTCAGCAGCAGCTGTTGTTTCAGGAGGTTATACAGCAGTTATCCGCCTCCCTCAGCCATGAGCGCCCCTCGCCCTCCAAAATATGTGCAGAGCAAGCGGCCTCCTATTTACGCAGCCATTTTCGTGAGCATATCACTGCGCAGCAGCTCGGGGAAAGTCTAAGCTTTCACCCTGTATATATCGCTCGTTGCATGAAGAAGGAATACGGCTGTGCGCCGATGGAATATCTGCTGCATTATCGGATTCAGCAAAGTAAACTTTTGCTGATGCAGACCAGCTACACAATTGCCCGTATAGCCGAGGAAGTTGGCTTCAATCAGGCGCCTTACTTCAGCTCCAGCTTTATTCGAATAGAAGGAACCACTCCACGGGAATTCCGTCAACGTTTCTCGTAAATCTGAGTACGTTAAAGAACACAAAAAAAGGGGATGCTCCCTGCCATTATGATATGCTCCCCATACAGTAGACAGGTGAAATAATAAAAACCTGTCGCTGTATGGGGAGCATTTTTATGGAACAAAAGAAGTTTACAGCACTGGAAAAGTTAACGATTCTCCAAGAAATTGAACGGGGCGACATTGGTTTGAAAACTGCGGCCCGGAAGTATGGAATATCCAAAAACTCATTAGTGAAGTGGCGGCAACGTTATCAATTGTATGGATACGAAGGGCTGGAAGTCCGAAGCTACAATCGTACATATTCTGCAGAACTTAAACTCCATGCCGTTAAGGACTATCTCGAGGGAGGATTGTCGCAAAACCAAATCATCTGCAAGTATAAAATTGCAAGTTCAACCCAACTCGCCAACTGGATTAGGAAGTATAATGGTCATAGCAACAGCTTAACAGCTCATTCAGGAGGAACTAAAGCTATGACCAAAGGACGCGTAACCACTTGGCAGGAACGGATAAATATCGTGCTGTACTGCCTTTCGAACAGAGAAGACTATGCGAAGACGGCAAGCCATTTTCACGTGTCTTACCAACAAGTATATAGCTGGGTAAAGAAGTACGAAGCTGGTGGTGAAGAGGCGTTACGAGACGGTAGAGGACGCACTAAAGCGCCTGAAGAACTTACGGAAGCAGATCGCCACAAACTCGCGATGCAAAAGCTGGAATACGAGAATGCACGCCTGCGTGCGGAGAATGCTTTTCTAAAAAAGTTAGAGGAACTCGAAAGGAGGAGACGTTAAGGACCATTCGCCAGGTGAACATCTACTTGGCCATTCAGGCCGTTCAGCAGGAACAGACATGCTCCATTCGGCTTTTGTGTGACATCGCAGGGATTTCACGGTCAAGTTATTACAAATGGTTGAATCGCAAACCCAGTTATCGAGAGGCTGACAACGAGAAACTGACAGAGGCTATGCTCCTCTTGTATGAGAAGGTGGAACGAACCTTTGGGTATCGTCAATTGACCCTGCATTTGCGCAGACAAATGGATAAATCTATTAACGCAAAGCGAGTGTACCGGCTGATGAGATGCCAAGGCATCCAGTCAGTCATCCGCAGAAAGAGAAAGAAGTATGTAGGCTCCACACCTCAGCAGGTTGCAGAGAATGTGCTGAACCGTAATTTTAAGGCTGAAGCTCCAAACCAAAAATGGGTAACGGATGTAACGGAATTCAAATACGGCAACGGCAAGAAGGCGTATTTAAGTGCAATAAAAGATCTGTATGACAAGTCGATTGTTGCTTACGTTCTGGGTCATTCCAATAATAATTCGCTAGTTTTTAACACACTGGAATTAGCTTTGAAGGCAGCACCGGGGAGCCGAACCTTACTCCATAGCGACCGTGGTTTTCAGTATACCTCTCTGCATTTTAAAAAGATGCTGGACGATGCAGAACTGAAGCAAAGCATGTCCCGAGTAGGCTGCTGCATTGACAATTCGCCGATGGAATCCTTCTGGGGAACATTGAAATGTGAGAAGTACTACTTACATTCCTACCAGACCTTTGAAGAACTCCAAACAGATATTGATACCTACATTCATTTTTACAATAACGAACGGTTACAGGCAAAACTAAACGGCCTCAGTCCCATTGAATTTAGGACTAAGGCCGCTTAAACTACTTTTATTTTTTGTGCTGTCTACTTGACGGGGTGCAGTTCATTAGGCTTAAGGAACATCCCTTGCTACTTTTATTATTTCAAACCCTTCTCCTGCACATAAGCATCCCATTGCTTGATATATTCGGTCTGGATTTTTTCAAGGCCGGCTTGCTTAGCCTTTTCCATAAAGGTGGCTAAACCCGCATCAACATCCTCTACTAATCCAGCTTGCAATGGATACAGGTATTGCTTTTCCACCTGCTCTAGTGCTGCTTTTTCCGCCTGATAAGAGGTATAATCCTCAGCAAAACCGGTGAAAATATCCGGCTTCTGAATTTTGTCGAGCTCAGCGAAAATTTCCTTCACGCCATCATAGGATTTATCAAATAGCATGAACTCCGGATTCCGCCAGGCCCAGCCATTCATTCCCTCGCGTGTAAAACCGTTCGTTGAAGCATCTCCAATAAGTTCATAGTAGCCGTTCGCATCAATTTTATAGTTCTTTCCTTCCACACCGTATTGTGTCAGCTGATTATAACGTTTATCCATGACCATTTTTTCATAGAAGGCCAGTGCACGTTCAGGGTTCTTGCTGCTCTTCGGAATGGCGAAACCATTATGAATAGGATGAACTGGTGTTGCATAACCAATGGTATTGCCATAAGGATAGTAACCTAGATCCCAATCCGGATGTGCTGCTTTCACCTTCATCAACGTATCGTTGAAGCGAGTCGGATTATCTCCGAAGATGCTTGCTGCCTTGCCCGCGATAATCGGAGCCTGGATGGTATCCTTCAAGTTCAGGACGTTTTTGGAAATCAATCCGTTTTCCTGCCAGCGTCTCATCGTCAGCAGCTCTTCTTTATGTTCCTCCGAGCCCCAATACAGATAAGCTTTTGAAGGATCATCGTACTTAATACCAATACCATAAGGCAGCGGACTGCCGACCTGTGCGGTAAGTGTTGAATATACATCATGAATGTTACCTCTTACATCACTGTTAAAAGAAGCAGGTGACATCTGCGGTTCATTTTTCTTGATTCCTTCCATGTATGCTTCATAGCTAGCCAGATCTGTCGGCTGAGGCAGATTGTATTTCTTGCGCAGATCCTCACGCCATACGAAGCCGTTGGTTACATACTCCTTATAAGTCGCTGGAACGGTGTAAATCTTGCCATCAATCTTCACGGCATCCCACATTTCCTGTGGTACGAATTGCTGGAGTTCCGGGGCAGCTTTGGGCAGCAGATCATCTATAGCCAAAAAAGCTCCCTTTTTCGCATAAGCTTGATATTGTGTCCAGTCCGCAGTGAAGATCAGATCGATCGATTGACCCGACGACAGCAGCAGCTTATATTTCTGATCCCAATCTGTCCAGGTTGTATAGTTGAATTTAACGGTTGCATTCAGATCCTCTTCAGCCATTTTGTTAATTTCCGCTTCAATGCTTGAGAGGTCCTTCGGCGCATCGCCTAGCATATAGAATTGCAGCTCGACCTTTTTGGAAGTGTCCAGTCCGGTCTTCTCCTCAGTCCCTGCGTTCGTACTTTGTGCTGTGTTTCCTCCGCTATTGCTCTCTTTTACCGCCGCATTGTCTCCGTTTGCAGAATTAGAATTCCCCCCGCAGCCTGCCAGTAGCGTCATGCCCAGTACTGACGTAAGCAGAATAGACATGCGTTTGCCCCGTTGTTTATTCATCTGAATCCTCCCTTTTCACTATGCTTCTATGTTAGCCGACTGTACCTTTACCCGGTAGTGGGCAGGTTGCGGTTCTAACCTTTTACAGCGCCGATGGTTAGGCCTTTGACAAAATAACGCTGAACGAACGGGTACAGAAAAAGAATAGGTCCCGTCACGACAATTGCCATCGCCATTTTGGTAGACTCAGCAGGGACCTCCGTAGCCAGTGACACCCCGGTTCCCGCCCCCATCTGTGCGATAAACTGTGCTGAATTGATAACATTGTACAGATAGAACTGCAGCTGATATTTATGCGTATCATTGATGAACAGTGAAGAGGTGAACCAGTCATTCCAGTAATACAAAGCCAGAAACAAACCGACTGTAGCGATGCCCGGCATGGAAAGCTTGAGTACAATCTGCCAGTAAATCCGGAAATCACCAGCCCCGTCTATTTTTCCAGAATCGAACAATTCCTCAGGAACTGCTGATTTGATGAAGTTTTTCATTAAAATGATCAAAAATGGCGTCATCAGACCTGGAAGCACCAGTACCGCATAGGAATCCAACAAACCGAGGTATTTCGTAATCATGATGTACCAAGGGACAAGTCCTCCCCCAAACAAAGTCGTAAAGTATATATAGAAGGAAAAGCTATTTCGATATTTAAAATCTTTACGCGCCAGTACATAACCCGCCATAGTCATGAAAAAAAGTCCCATTACCGTTCCAATAGCAGTTGTGCTGACTGTGACCGCATATGCCCGCAGCACCTCATCCGGGAAGATGAATACCGTCTTGTAGCCCTCCAGTGAGAACTGTGCCGGAATCAGATGATAGCCATCGCGAATAATGGACTCATTGCTGGTCAAAGATGCAGAGATAATTAGCAAAAAGGGCAGCAGGCAAGCGATCGATAAGCCAATAATGACCACATAGGCAATCCAATGAAGCATTCGCGTATATTTATCCTTTTGAATTTTCATTTCTTATCCTCCTAGAACAGGGCGTAGTCATCGTTTATTTTGCGGATAATGTAGTTGACCGTCATAATGAGAACGAAGCCGAACAAGGATTGATAGACCCCGGCAGCCGTTGCCATGCCCACATCAAAGGTTACTTTAAGCGAACGGTATACATAGGTATCAAGGATATCCGTCGTATTGTAGAGCAGCCCGTTATTGCCTATTAATTGATAGAAAAGATCGAATTGGCCCTTCATAATACTCCCGAGCGCAAAGAGCAGCAGCACCACAAAGGTTGATTTCAGCATCGGCACCGTTATATACCAAATCCGCTGGAAAATATTAGCGCCATCAATTTTGGCCGCTTCATAATATTCGTCACTAATCCCCGTAATCGCCGCCAGATAAATCACCATGCTGTAGCCAAGATTTTTCCATAGATAAAAGATAATGATCAGAAAGATCCATGCCCAAGGTTTACTGTAAACGTCGACCGGATCAAGGCCAAATTGGGTAAGCATTGTATTTAAGAAACCGCTGTCATAATTAAACAAGTTGTAGACAATTACGCTGAGAATTACAAAAGATACGAAGTAAGGCAAAAACATTACTGATTGGCTAATCTTTTTAAACCATTTTCCATTGAGCTCACTCAGCAGGATCGCACAGACAATTGCCAGCACATTCCCTAGTACAATAAAAGCAATATTGTATCCTATCGTGTTCATCGTGAGCTTCACCAGCGTACCGGATCTCCAGAGGAACTCGAAATTCTGTAATCCCACAAACTTGGAGTTGAACATGCTGCTGTTGAAGTCGAATTGAGTGAACGCATAATAGATGCCTACCATTGGAAAATAGGAATTCACCAGAAAAAAGATCAAGGTGGGCAGCAGCATCAGAAACATTACCCGATTGTGCACCAGCTCATACAACAATCCTTTCTTCTTTCTTGTCGTTCGTAAGCGTGCTCTACCATCAGCCTGGATGCCAAGTTCGACGTTTGAAATTCCTTTGGATGAGGTTTGGCTCAAGATCTCTCACTCCCCTTAATATAGAAACTGCATAATTCCACTATAGGGAGATTCTTCTGAACACAGAAGTGAAGCTTACAAGCCTTACTGTACAAACTGGCGAAACAGGAACTGAACAATCAGGATGTTTATGTAAAAGTCTTCGGAGACCCCCAGAGCTTCTCAAGCTTCGCTAACTCCTTATAATCCTTGTAGAAAAGACTGTTTTGTACACGAATATTTAATTTGTTCACTCCCTTCAGATTGGAAAAATGCAGGATTCTAAGGTTGCTCCACTGTTCTGTTCACTCTTGGGGACTTATAATAAAGGAACTTCATAATATGAATTCATCCAGAGTCTTGTCCGAGTAAGTCATATGATGATCAGGGGGGACGGTATGAAGAATAATGATCTACGGAGAAAAAGACTACTGTATGGCAAGCTGCTCACCACCATAACCCTGTGCATATCGTTAACCCTTCTTATCTCTACTTTTGTTTACTATACGTACTACATCGGCGTCGAGAAGACGCAAACCTTTCGCTCCGATCTAAGGGATCTGACCCAGACTGGCAAAAAAGTGGTCAACATGGCTGAAGTAGCGCAAACGCTTTCATTTCAACTGTATCGAACCAGCACGATTTCTCATCTGTTGTTCTACAACAAGCCCTCTATTTATGAGGTAACCGCGGCGATGTCCGATCTCGGAAACTACTTAAATTCCATGCCTTATATTGAATCCATCTATGTATATAATCCGAATAATGACACGGTTTATATTTCGGCAGCACAGGGCCAGAATGGCGTATTCACCACCCGCGAACTGGTGGACACTGAAATTATTCAGATGCTGAATCATTATCAGGATTACAAAACATTTACGCCGATTCCGCGAACCTATTCCATAGATGAACCTGAGAAAAAAACCATCTCAGTCTATACTTACCTTTGCTATGATGCGATCAATTGGGACCGCTCTATTAACTCTGCGGTTATTGTTAACATATCCGCGGCTTGGATCAATAAAGAACTGGCTAACGGCAATACACCCGGTAGTGGCAGTACCTACATTTTGGATGACCAAGGCCGTTTTCTGTCGGGGAATAAGCTGACATTGGAGAAGCTCTCCGGGGATGAAAACAGTTGGCTGGAGCATCAAGTAAAAGCACGTTCTGCCGGCTATTTTACTGCCCCTTTTAGAGGGAATAAATCACTGGTGTCCTATACTTCGCCCGATTCGCTTGGCTGGCAATATGTGCGCATTACTCCTTATGAGGTAATTACTGAACAGACCAATCATATCCGCAATACTACGCTTCTGATTTCTTTAATTATTTTATTGTTCGGTCTTGTTATTTCTAGGGTACTGTCCAAACGGCTTTATCTGCCGATTGATTCGATCGTAAGCCGAATGAACACCCTTGAGGCAGATAAACGCAACAGTATGTTTACGATCAGGCAGAACTCATTACGCAATCTGGTGCTTGGCATTAAATCTCCTCATAACAGCCGGCAAAATGATGTTCAACAGCTGGGTATTTCTTTTAATTTAAACGAGGGCTACCGGCTAGTATTACTACGCATTGATGAGTACGAAGCTCTGCGAAAGGAACGAGGCTCTTATCTCCTTCCGTACAAGTTTGCCATCATGAATATTGCCTCAGAGATCTGTGGACAGACTTATCAGGTGGAAACTGTAGATATGAATGACGATAGTGTGGTCATGTTGCTTAGCAGCATGACCTCCACTGAGCATCTGGATACCGAGCTGATTGAAGTGCTGCTGCGGCAGATCCGTGTGGCCTGTTGTGATTATTTAAAAATCGGACTGTCGTTAGTGTACAGCCCTATCAGTGATAATCCAGATGTACTAAACCGGCTGTACAGTCAGGCCAGAGAAGCTTCCAAACATAGACTGTTTTATGGTCATGGCAGCCTGATCAATGCTGAGCGCATTAGCGAGCTTCAGAACAATCTTTACTCCTACCCGGCTGACAGCGAAAAAAAGCTGGTCGATGCGCTCACAAGTGGCAGAACAGACGAAGCCCGCAGTCACTTCTCCGAAATGGTACGTGAAATGGAGCAATATCCCTATCATGTGCTGGAACTTACTGTTTCAAGGGTGACGCTAACGATTAAACGAATTGTCGATAACATCAAGAAGCTTAGTCCTACCCCCACCGAAGGGATAATGGTGATGCCTTCGCTTGAACATTATGAAACAATAGAAGAATTTGAGGCAGCTTTTTACCAGCTTTTTGATCATATTCAGGAATTCCAAGCGGATAAGCGCAGCTCCAAGCAAAGCGATCTAATCCGGCAAATTAACCAAACCATTCAGCAATCTTACATGGACCCTTGCTTAAGTCTGAACCAAATTGCCGATGAACTTAATATGTCTCCAATCTATGTCAGCAGACTTTATAAGCAGCAGACCCTAACCACTATTGTGGATGTCATCATGGAGGTACGGATGAAGGAAGTATGCCGCCTGCTTGTAGAGAGTGATTTATCGGTATCGGATATTGCTGAAGTAACTGGCTTCACCAGCAGTTCTTATCTCCACCGGATGTTCAAACGCAACTTCAGCCTTACACCAATAGAATTCAGACGGACCAAAAACAGTTCATAACATGAATCACCTATCCCCCAAAAAGAAAGGTGCTCCAGCAGCCATTACATTGGCCTTTGGAACACCTTTCGATATCAAAGGAAATATTAAAATACCTTCGCAATATTTGCTTCATTCTCACCTGCAAGAATGGTGTATTCTTTGGTCAACAGATTAGCTTCAAGCTTCGCCACACTGTTTTCATTTTTCCAAGTGATGTTCAGCTCATTCTCACTACCTTGTTCAATCTTGATCTCACCATTAAAAGCTGGACAGCTATTTCTGAATTTCAACAATGCGAACAGCTTTTGAACAACAGGACGTTGTACCTCAGCAGCAATTTCATCTTTAGAATAATAATGGCGGTTAATATTGCGTCCTTCTTTTGTGCTTTCGAGCAGCTCAATATCATTCTCGCCAGCGAATAGACCAACATAATAAATCTGTGGAATACCAGGGGCGAAGCACTGAATAGCTCTGGCCAAAAGATACGCCTGATCATCATTGCCAAGTGCAGAATAATAAGTGCAGTTAATTTGATAAATATCCAGATTATTATAAGCGGCGGAGCTATATTTTTTCTTAACATTTGCTCCTTGACTATATAGGCTTTCTCTGGTCATTTCAGCTTCTCCGTCGGTCATCAGATCCTTAACATCCACTACGCCAATGCCGTCATGTGTATCCAGGGTAGTGAATTGTTTTCTCGGACAGATTTCCAGCCAATGCGCAAGCCGATTTACTTTTCCACTATATAGAGCATGTAATACCAACATTGGCAGGGCGAAATCATAGACATAATAATCCTTGTCTGCAATCTTCAATTGAATGCTGTAATGCTCATGGATTTCCGGAAGAACAGTTACGCCATAAGGCTCCACTACTTCTTTAGACAAATTCAACATTTCCCAAATATCCGGTTCTACGAAAAAACAGTTGGTACCCATCTTTTTGTTGGCATAGGCAAAAGCGTCCAGCCGGATAATCGATGCTCCTTTATCAGCAAGGAAGGTCAGATTGTCTTTTACGAATTTCTTCGTAGTTTCCGTAGTCACGTCCAGATCGATCTGCTGCTCATCAAACGTACACCAAACCTTTTCTTTCGTCCCATCTTTAAAAGTAACCTCTACGTATGGCGCCCGCGGTTTACGTTTATAAATTAAATCCACATCAACCTCAGTTGGTTCACCGTTAGGCCAGAAATCCTTGTAACGAATAAATAAATCCTTGTATTGCGATGCATCCTTCTTCTCAAGGAAATCTTGAAAGTATGGAGACTGCTGTGAAATGTGATTGATCATGAAATCATACATCATGTAGAACTTCTCGCTCATCTCTTCGATTTCCGCCCAGTCGCCAAAAGCCGAATCAACCTTGGTATAATCCATCGGAGCAAATCCCCGGTCGCCCGAAGAGGGGTAAAACGGCAATAAATGAACCCCACCCACGACTCCTTGCAAGTGTGTATCCAGTACTTCGTTTAGTTCTTTTAAATTGTTTCCCATGCTATCTGCGTAAGTGATAAGCATAGCTTCATTTTTAATCTGCATATTGGAGTTCTCCTTCTATTTCAATTTATACACTCTTGCTTCATAAGGTCTGAGAAATCATCAAACTAATGTAATTTATGAAAGCGTTATCCTAACAATCTTGTTCCTCCCTAGATGAAGGTTTATTCAAAACCAATTTTATAGATGCGCAAATAATATGTCAAACGTTTTCATATAATTAAATCAATAAAATATAGGTATAATGATTGATTTTTAATATTATATACAAATATTTGTGGTAACGTATAACATATCTATTATAACTATCAGAAACTATCTATGCTTTTACAATTGTTAGTCTCGATTAGTGTCAACAATCCAAGAAAGTTGTAGAATATAGATTAGAGCATTTTATGAAACGGGGATGAGGGTATGGCAAGTATTAAAGATGTTGCCAAGGAGGCGGGCGTTGCTGTAGCTACCGTGTCCAGAGTAATGAACAACCGGGGATATATCAGCAAAGAGACGCGTAAAAAAGTTGAAAAAGCGATGGACGCCTTAGATTATCATCCTAATCAAATCGCCAGAGCCTTACAGAAGAATCAATCCTTTTTTATTGGGATTATTGTTCCAGATTCAAATCACCCTTTCTTTTCCGATCTCATCAAGTATGTTGAAATGAGTGCTAATGAAAAAAACTATAAATTGCTAATATGCAATTCTCTTGACGATCCTGAGAAGGAAGCCAACTATATTAGCATGCTTCGCCAGAATCAAGTAGATGGCATTATCATGTGCAGCCACACCATGAATATTGAAAGCTATAAAAAGGTCCCTTTCCCTATTGTCTCTTTTGACCGTTTTATTTCCTCCAATATCCCTTGTGTGGGATCGGATAATTACCGCGGTGGTGAGCTAGCTACCGAACATTTGATACAGCTGGGCTGTAAACGGTTGCTACATATCTCCGGCCCGCTAGATCTGGATATTCTAGCGAATCGTCGTCGGGATGCTTTTGTCATCACAAGTATGAAACATGGTGTAACTTACGATATTATCGAAGGCGCGCACAACAAGCTTACCTTTGATTATTTTTGGTCCTTTGTCACCGAAAATATCTCTCCGGCCCAACTTCGAGAATATGATGGAGTATTTTGCAGTAATGATATTGTGGCTTATGCTTTATACATTTATGCTGAACAGCAAGGCATTCGAGTGCCCGAGCAACTGAAAATCATCGGTTATGATTACCACAGCTTTACCCGCATGCTTCAGAGTCCTAAATTGACTACCATTATGCAACCTAGTGATCGGATCGGGGTCATGCTGACCAATACTCTCCTGCAAATGATCGAAAGTGCTGACGGAGAGCTAATCAACAACACTACTGTAGACGTAACTCTCATTAAAGGAGAGACTACTTAACGTATCTATTAAAAAGGTAGACTACCGTAATTAGCGGTGGCCTGCCTTTTTTGTATTGCTTCATTAATAACGACTTTCAGGAATAACGGCTTTTAGGGCGATTTTTGTAACAACTTCCGCTTCTCAGAATATGCTGATTGGGCAGGTTCCCATTTTTCAAAGGAATGAACAGGAGAAGTTCAAGGAGGAGATATAGAAATATGCCTGATTACAGACCATTTAAAGGCGATGCTATCCTAAACAAGCATGGAAGGATCAGCAGTCCTATTAGAAAGAGGGAGTGTAACGCACTATTAAAAATAGTCACTGATCTCTCTGCAGTGGTACCCCCCGTACTTACGAATCCCACAACACTTCATATTGCCAATCTACAAAGAGTGTTAAGAGAATTATTGGAATTCTTGCATACCTCTAAGTTATGCAGTCCTTTTAGAACTGAGCTACTTTCTGTAGTAGAGATAACCATTGTATCGACCGAAGTCAGTCCCTTCTCTGTCGTAAGCGTGGGCACCAATCTTCAACTGTTGTTAGCTGAGTTATTATCTTTTATTCTCGCCACGAAGATTGACTCTAATTGTAAAGATCAGTTGATTATTCAGATCAGACATATTCAAGCTTCTATTACACAAGCAATCGGATTGCCTATTAAAGGTGTGACTGGACCTCAAGGGCCACAGGGACCACAGGGTCCGCAAGGAGCGCAAGGGGTTCCGGGCGCAAAGGGAACCACAGGGGCAGGGCTGCAAGGAATTGTTGCTTTTAATCCTGCACTAAGCCCTACTTATCCAGCAGGTCAAGTAGTAACCTTTAATGGCAGTACCTATATTGCTATTGTTGCTGGACCAACGGGAACACCTGGAAGTTCACCAGACTATTTATTAATTGCTGGTGGCTCCACAGGCCCCCAAGGACCGCAAGGACCACAAGGCCCTCAAGGAACGCCTGGACTTCAAGGACCTCAAGGTCCGCAAGGGGTAGGGCTGCAAGGAATTGTAATCTTTAATCCTGCACAAAGTCCTACTTATCCAGCAGGTCAAGTAGTAACCTTCAATGGCAGCACCTATATTGCTACTGTTTCTGGACCTACTGGAATACCTGGAAGTTCACCAGATTACTTGTTAATCGCTGGTGGTGCGATGGGACCTCAAGGACCACAGGGTGTGCAAGGGATTCAAGGACCAACAGGTGCGCAAGGACCAGCGGGTCCAGGCGTAGGAGCAACTGGAGCGACGGGCTCGACTGGTGCTGCCGGCTTGGCGGGCCCTGCCGGTGCAACGGGAGCGACGGGCGACCCGGGCGCGGTCGGCGTTGCCGGAGCTACGGGGGCAACGGGCGTGACGGGTGATCCGGGCGCGGTCGGCGTTGCCGGAGCTACGGGGGCAACGGGCGTGACGGGTGATCCGGGGGCGGTCGGCGTTGCCGGAGCTACAGGTGCCACAGGGGCGACGGGTGATCCGGGGGCGGTCGGCGTTGCCGGAGCTACGGGGGCCACCGGTGATCCCGGCGCGGTCGGAGCTACTGGCATTACCGGAGTCACTGGTGCAACCGGTAACGGTGCAATTATTCCGCTGGCATCCGGAGGACCTATTATTATGACCACGGTTTTAGGTGGTTTGGTTGGAACAACAAGCCTTGTAGGCTTCGGAAGTTCAGCCACAGGTATTTCGCTTGTTGGCGGTAATATTGATTTGACAGGTACTCTCCTTGGACCGCTTATCAATTTTGCATTCTCAACTCCTCGAGCTGGAGTAATAACTTCCATTGCCGCTTACTTCAGTAATACCATAGCTTTATCGCTGCTTGGTACTACGATAAATGTAACAGCGCAATTGTACCAATCTGCCACACCAAATAACACATTTACTCCTATTCCAGGCGCAACAGTCCCACTTCCACCTATCACCGGTACTATTAATCTTGGAACTTTTGTCAGCGGAATTACGAATGGTATCAATTTTACTGTAACACCACAGACACGTTTGCTTATGGTATTCTCAGCCACCGCTACAGGTCTTACCCTTGTAAATACAGTCACTGGTTATGCAAGTGCTGGCTTTACGATTGTATAATCACTAAAAAAAAGTTAAAAAAGGCATCTGCGATTCCTTTTGAAGGAGGTGGCAGATGCTTTTTTTGTAATATGCGCATTCAACTCTTGATCTTTCGGACTCAGATGCCGCTATTCGTTAATTTATCACTGTTTAGAGAGATTATCGGACCTGAGAGGCGCTATTGGGCAGAAATGGTGCTCAGTAGTGTCTATTTTGTACTAATAACGCCTATGGAGTCCTATAGCAACTCAAAAATAGGAAAATATTGCAAATAAGAGCGCCTGAGTCCGATAGCGAGTCCGTTTACTGGGAGCCATAGCCCGTTTAGTGAGATTCGTACTCCGTTTACTGGGAGCCATAGTCCATTCACTGGGAGTCATAGTCCGTTCACTGGGAACCATAGTCCATTTAGTGAGATTCGTATAGTCCGTTCACTAGGATTCACACTTTGCCACTGTTTGCAAAAACGAACCTCACAACTAATACGATTTCAGCTTATAACAAATACACCTTCAACTTATCGATGACCTCATCGATTTCCGCTGTAGTCGTATATCGTCCCACACTAAAACGAACCGCCCCCCGTCCAATGTTCTCCGACACATGCATAGCCTTTAAAACAGGCGAAATCAACGTTTCACCGGAATGGCACGCCGAGCCAGTTGAAGCCGCCACAGCTTCCAGGGAATCGATAATTTCATGACCCACTGCTCCAAGAAAACTAACGTTAAGGGTGTTAGGCAAGCGCTTGTGTTTATGACCATTCAAATGAATTTTTTCGCCAAAAGACTCCTGCAGTCTTCCATAGAAATACTCCGTAACTTGCTTAACTCTTTTTCTAGAATCAGAGTCAGCAGCAAGCTCACAGGCTTTTCCTAAGCCAATAATGTAGGGTGTATTTTCTGTCCCCGCTCTTCGCCCCTGTTCATGGCCCGCACCGTGTATCAAAGGCTCAATGTGAATGCCGTCCCGAATGTACAGTGCTCCAATGCCTTTGGGCGCATATAATTTATGGCCTGCAAGCGTTAGAAAATCCACCCCTAAATCCGCTACATCGAGGTCTACTTTTCCCGCAGACTGTGAAGCATCTGTATGAATAAGAACACCCCGTTCGTGGCAGACCTCAGCTATTTCCTTGATCGGCTGGATCGTACCCGTTTCGTTATTAGAGTGCATGATGGAGACCAGAATGGTTTGGTCCGTGAGCTGCTTTTTCACATCGTCAACCTGCACCATTCCATACGAGTCAACAGGTACATAAGTCAGGTTGTATCCCATCTGCTCCAGGTACTGACAAGGTTTAATTACCGCTGGATGCTCAATAGCAGACAGGATAATGTGATTACCTTTATGGCGATACGTTTGGGCTACTCCTTTAATGACAGTATTATTAGACTCACTACCCCCACTGGTAAAAAGCACCTCACCCGGCGCACAATTCAGGAAATCAGCCACCTGTGTTCTTGCCTGCTCTATTCCGAGTTTAGCTTCCCGCCCCAAAGAATGACTGCTTGAAGGATTCCCAAAATGACCGTAAAGATAAGGGATCATAACCTCTGCTACTTCCTTATCTACTGGTGTTGTAGCGTTGTAATCTAAATAGATCATATTAAGTAAAGCCCCCTTTAACCATAACGCGAAACTTATACTTCTTGATGTTTTAAAAAAGAACGCACAGCAGTCTCAGCTTCATCCAGATTATTCACTTTAAAAGTAACTCTCTCAATGCCTTCATACTGAGTGGACGTATAATCGTATCTAGGGTCGTAGTAATACTCTAGCAGCAGCGCCACAGCTTCGCCGAACAAATCTGCCTGCAAGCATCGCTCGATTTCTGCCGCAATAGGGATATGAATTCGGGATTTAATACTCCGAAATGCAGAAATACATTGTTCCTTGTATTCTTCTGGCCGATAATCCTCAAGGATTTGCTCCACTCTGGCATGCAAAGGCATCTCAATCCAGATCTGCGTTCCGCTCTCTTTTTGCTCGGCCATAAATGGGGGCATTACTACCTTACCAATCTTTTTGCTCTCTGCTTCAAATAGTACATAAGGAGAATCCCCGATCTTAATTAACTCCTCTAAAAGAAGACTATCGAACGTTTTTTGATTGTTCGCACGAAGGCCAATCTCACCAAAAATAGAACCACGATGACCTGCCATCCCTTCCAAATCCAGAACGGGGTAGCCTTGCGCTTTCAGGCGGTGTAACAGATTGGTTTTACCTGTGCCTGTATTTCCGTGAATCACATAAGACTTCGCCTTACATTCATAGGACTCCAATTCGTCGAGCACCCATTTACGATAAGCCTTATAGCCGCCTATCAGCCGGTAAGCATGAATATCCATTAAAGAGAGTACGGTCGCAGTTGTACGGCTGCGCATACCTCCCCTCCAGCAGAATACTGCTTTGTCTCCTTGAATCGCTGCAAATTCTTTGACAAAAGAAGGCAGTTTTGCCGCAGCAATCTCCAAACCACGTTCTTTCGCGGCCTGCACACTTGTCTGTTTATACAACGTCCCTACTTCAGCCCGTTCCTGATCATCAAAAAAGGGAATATTCAAACTATCCGGCAGCGTTGCATCTTTATATTCAGAAGGAGATCTAACATCAATAATGGTGATCTGCTTCTTGTTTTTTAACACTCTAAGTTCTTCCAGTGTAATGTCCTGAAACAATATGCTCTCTCCTCTGGTGGCTAACCTTCATAATTTGCTCTAAGCTGATATACAACAGTTATTCCACAGCAGCTATAACTGTAATCTGACCCGGATGCTCTTCCGTTACCTCTCCGATCAATGCCGCTTCTACCCCTGCATCTACTAACTCTTTTAGCAAATCTTCGCTTTGTTCAGGGGCCACAGAGATCAGCAGTCCGCCAGAAGTCACAGCGTCACATAGAATATAGCGGCTTAGTTGGTCCATCTCTTCCGGATAAAGAATGCTGCCTTCCAGATGGGCAAAGTTATTCTTAGTGCCTCCTGGAACAAATCCCTGTTCCGCAAGCTCTCTTACTCTTGGCAGCATCGGTACATCGCCTTGACGAATGATCAGGCCCGTGCCGCTCCCTTTAGCCATTTCCGAGGCATGTCCCAGTAGCCCAAATCCGGTAACATCTGTACAAGCATGTACATCATAAGGCTCCATGATTTCAGCCGCTTTTTTATTCAAAGTAGACATTACTGTCGTAAGGCGTGTGGTTTCTTCAGGAGATAGCTGATCCTTTTTAATGGAAGTTGTTAAGATCCCCACACCGATAGGCTTCGTTAGAATCAGCTTGTCTCCCACCTTGGCGCCCGCATTCGTTCTTACTTTGTCAGGATGCACAAGGCCCGTAACGGCCAATCCGAATTTGGGCTCTTTATCGTCGATGGAATGTCCGCCCACAAGAGTAGCTCCTGCTTCCTGTACTTTATCCGCTGCACCGCGCAAAATGTCACCGAGAATGCTTTTATCTAAAACAGAAATAGGAAAGGCCACAATATTAAGCACCGTAAGCGGCTTTCCACCCATCGCATAAATATCGCTTAATGCATTGGCTGCTGCAATTTGACCAAATGAATAGGGATCATCCACGATCGGCGTGAAAAAATCAACAGTTTGCACTAACGCTAATTCATCACTTAAACGATACACCCCTGCATCATCACTAGTATCAAGACCTACTAGTAGATCCGGGTTAGGAACAGTTGGTGGCAGACTACGAATAACCTGCATGAGATCGGCGGGACCGATTTTGCAGCCGCAGCCCCCTTTTGAAGATAATGAAGTCAGTTTTATAGTTTCAGCTTGAGACATCATGACTCAGCTCCTTTAGTATGAATTATCTTAATCTTACACGAGTAGATCGCATTGTACAAAATGCAAGAGTAGCAGATGCGTTGCTTACTACGCCTCCTTCTATACACTTACCTTCACTACTTAGGGCCTACAGTTCTTTCCCACGTCGGGTGAGCTATATTTGGTGCTGTGGTAGGGTAGGGACATTAAGTAGCGTTCTAGGTACAATATGCTTGTAAATGTTCAACATCCATCGGTTAGTAAAATAACCAAAGGCTGGCTCATTCGTAGATTTCACTACGGATAAGCCAGCCTTTAATTGGATGTCCATTATATTAGGGAAATCCTTCCTAATGTTCATCGATAATCGCTTTAAAATGAGGTTTTTAGGGAATTCCTCCCTAAAAATTCATGCAAATACCCATTTATGGCTAAAAACATCCTATTATTAGGGAGGATTTCCCTAATCTACGTTCTAGGAGCCATACTCTCCTTCATTTTAGGGAGAATTCCCCTAAAGTTCTTCCCAGAAAGACGACCCATAGCCAGCTCATTCCGCCCTGGCTATGGGTCGTCTTTTTTCTCACTTAAACCCTTCGCTTGTGAAGGTCTCCCAATAGATCAGCTAATCTGCTGAGTACCCTGCTGCTTCTCTAAGAAACGTTGAAGAATCGCATTGAATTGCTCCGGTTGGCACAGATTACTTGGATCTAATGCGTTCGGAATAATCGCCAACTGCGCCTGCGGCAGCTGAGACACCATTTCCTTCATACAATTCACTCCAAATTCATTAAAGTCCCCCACAATACATAATGCAGGACGTTTAAAAGCCTTTAAACATCTGGTGTAATCAACATGGCTCGTAGCCAGCCTTTGCCGATATAACTCCCGGGGGCGTTTGTCCAGCAGTCCTCTTCTAATCTCATTGTAGGCCAGACTCCAGCGCTCTCGGTACATCATCCGAATCGAAGGCAACACCAGCTCGCTTGGGAGATAATACATTAGTAAACTGCAATATGCTGCCATAGTTTGTATTTTCCCTACTATTGTTGATCCGTGAGTCCTACAAAAGCTATCCGCGACCACAATGGCTTTTACACGCTCAGGATATTGTTTGGCAATATGCTGAACGACTAAGCCACCATAGGCGATTCCTACAAAAACTGCTTCACGGATACCTAGGTCATTCAACAGCATAATCAGATCCAGACATTGCGTCTCAATAATCTCATGTGGGGCCTCCAGCAGTTTACCAGACTTGCCATTCCCCCGTAAATCGCACAAAATCACTTTATATTTATCGGAAAAATACTCCAGCTGTGGTTTGAACATACTGTGTGTTAATCCATGTCCATGGATAAACACAACCGGAGTGCCAGTTCCATTGATTTCATAATAGAGCGAAGTTCCGTTCAGTTTAGCGATAGGCAAAGGTAACACCTCTTTCATAATAAATTCTACGACCATATCTGCTTAAAAACGCAGCAAAAAACCACAGAGGGATTCTCTGTGGCTATTCATCACTAAACACGCCATTCATCCTCTCTCCATACGCTTACGAGGTTAGCTGTCGGATTCGGGCAGTGAGAGTTGCCCTACCTGCAGGGATGCATATTATGCACCCGGAACAGGATTCACCCCATAACCAGTGCCGACTCTCACATCGGCTGCCAGTTGTTGGTTCCCCCGCTTTCCAGAAACGGAAATTAAGCGGATTGCTTATGTAATTGTAAATTTAAGATAATTCTCAGTTCTGAGATGAATCATACTCTTGTAAGGTTTTCTTGTAAAGGAGGGCTCTGGTCAAAATAATGTTGAAAGCAATGCTTTTCATTTCATATTAAGCATACTCTTCATTTTCTCTTTCTTTTGCTCTTGTTTACTCGTTTTCTTTAGAAAAACTGCTCTGAAGCAAGCGAAAAAGGGGGTGATTCACCAGTACTTTCCTATTTAATAAGAAACGACAATCTTCAATACCAATATTGGGCCAGTTTCTGTACCTTGGGGTGTTCGTCGTTTCTATGTCCCCGATCCGTTTGGCAAGCTTGTTAATATTATTTCACATGAACAGCACGAATGATTTCATAAAAAAGAAAAAAGCTAAGCAGAATCAGAGATATCCCCCTGTCCACTTAGCTTCCTTTTACAATACTATGGCTACAAAAGATCGGCGTTTTTCAATGCATGCTCCCAGCTTGGAAAAAAGAACAGCGCACTTCTCATAAGCTCTGGGTCGCTTTGCTTTACTTGTTTTTTACTGATCGAGCTTCCGTCGCTTTGCAGCTTTTTGATCCGACTTAATACTTCATCAGCCTCCAAAGGAATTTCCATTGAAACACTCCTTTCTCAGTGACCTGTTTCCCTTCATTTTCTCCATAATATGTTTATTTATTCCGTACTCTTAATTTCCCCAGATTAAACCATCTGATAGATGGGTTGTTCAGCAATGAACCGGGTAGGAAGCATGGGATATTTGTCTGCTAAGATTTCAGCTAAATATTTCATCCCCGGCGCTTCACTCTCCGCATGACCTAACATGATGAGCGCTTTAGATCTGCCTTGGTGCCCTGCATCCCGCACATATTCCGGAGTCTCCCACTCTGGTCCCTCTCCAGCGATAATTAAATCAAGATTGTGATCATTAAAAAGCGGAATAGCCATCATCCCGCCTCCTCTGTAACCTACTAATATCCCTACGCGTTTGCAGGACAGAGACAGGTCACCAGCAGCACGTACATAAGAGATGCCTAGCTTACTTTTAATATACTGAGCAGCTTCCATTACAGTCATAGCAGGAATAGTGAGAATCGTAGCAGCCGCTTGCTGCTCTTCCACATAGTCTGACCAATCCAGCTCTCGCAGCAAGCCCATCATAATCCCATCCGGCTCTTGCCGATGCCAATAATCATGATAACGAAAAATAGCTATTGGGGAATGTTCGATCAGACTTTTTTTCGCATGATAAACCGGATCACCTTCTAACCACTCGCTCGCTGCATGATGGCTATAAAATACACCTTCATGCGTGATCAGCAAATTGGCTCCTAACGCTATTGCTTGCTCCACAATATTTTGTGTGGCAGAGAAGGCCGTAATAATCCCTGTGACTTCAGTTTCCGGTTCCCCTGGGTTCAGAATATCCACAGTCCCTTCTACCTGTTCCACAGTTCCCATTAAATCTTTCAAAATCGCTCTAATCGTGAGGCTCACTATCATCATCCCTCGAATCGAAATCTAATAAATCTTTCTGCCTTTAAGATCCTCAATTCCGCTCTTACGGTAAAAATACGTATTGATCCGATCTCTCCATTCCTGCGCATGCTCTGCTTGCTCTTCAAGACGTTGCTTCACTTGCACATACAATCCACTATCCATGCTGCCTTCAAGTGATTCCCATGTTGCTAGAAGCTGTGCAGCCTGCTCTGCCCCCTCGAAATGAGTATCGTAGATATGTTGTATAACCGTTTGCCCCGATTGCAGAACATGCGTGTATGGAACATGATGGAAGAACAGCAGCAGCTCTTCTGGACAAGACGCTAGATTCTCATAATTTGATGCATTGAGACCCATATACTGTCCGCTATACCCCGTTCCCGATTTGACTGAACGATCCACACCAATGCCCTTATGATCCGCATAATGGTACGTTCCCCACTTGGCGTATTCATATCCATCCACATTCGGCCCATAATGATGATCCGGATTAACCATCCAGCCCACACCTAATGGAGCTGTGTAAGATTCGTAAATCCTCCATGAGTCCATTAACATCCCGCGAATAGCAGCCACTAGACCTTCATCAGTGCCAAAGGTAAGGCGAATCCATTCCTCAGCTATTTCTTTTGCCGTCAGCTCCGGATTCCAAATTAATCTCCCATATCCATACAGATTAGCTTGAGCTAACCCGTGCCCCGTCCAGTTCATGTCATCCCCGACATTAGTTACAGCAGCCACACCATTATATTTATTTCCCCACACCGATCCGTCCACAATATGTTTCACAAGTGTAGTTTGCCCTTTGGCATAAGTATTGAAATCAAGGACTTCTTTCCACTGTGGAACGAGATAACAGAGATGCCGCTGCTGCCCTGTATATTCTTGAGCAATCTGAAACTCCATCAGATGATTGGTATGTTCCAGTGCGCCAAACAGCGGAGATACCGGTTCTCTGACTTGAAAATCCATCGGTCCATTCTTGATTTGCAGCACTACATTATCATTAAATCGGCCATCCAATGGTTTGAAATGATCATACGCTGCTCTGGCCCGATCTGTCTTACGGTCACGCCAATCCTGCTTGCAGTTATATACGAAACAACGCCAAATCACGATTCCGCCAAACGGCTCCAGTGCTTCTCCCAGCATATTAGCGCCATCGGCATGGTCACGCCCGTAAGTGAATGGTCCTGGTCGATTTTCTGAATCCGCTTTGACCACAAACCCGCCAAAATCAGGGATCACTCGATAAACCTCACCCGCCTTATCTTTCCACCATTGCCGCACCGCTGGGTCCAGTGGATCAGCTGTCTCCAATGCTCCGATCTGTATCGGACTGGCGAAGTTAGCACTGAGGAATAGCTTAATTCCGTATACGCGGAATATTCCTGCAATTAACGCGATATCAGGCAAATATTGCTCCGTTATAAATAGAGATTCAAGCTCATGAACATTCACATTGTTAATTGAAATCGCGTTGATCCCCACAGAGGACATCAATCTGGCATAATCACGCAGCCGCTTTGTATCGTTAAGAAATTGATTGGACTCGTAAAAAAAGGACCGTCCAGCATAGCCACGTTCAATACTGCCATCAAAATTATCCCAGTGATTAATCATTCGCAGGCCGTTCACCGGATTCATAGACAAATTCAGAGCGTCTATCTCGCTTTCTGTTCCTATCAGCCGTAACAGATGGAATACGCCATACAATATTCCAACAGGCGTTGAAGCACCGACAGCGATACATTGCTCAGTAGCGTTTGTACGTATAAGGAAACCTTCAGGACCCAGTGAATGGGTTCGTTCTCCTGCGAATACTCTACTAATTAATGGATTCCCCCCTTGGAAGGTTCCTATAACGATACACGGTCCTTCAGGTTTCGCTGTGAGCAGTGGCGCTTTGCCCAGCATAGAGGTCATCCCCTGTATGAATTCCGCGGCTGCCGCCTGAATCGTCTCGTTGTCCTCCGTTACTACCAACTCAACACACCAATCTATATATTGATTGTATAGAGATCCTGATTTCAGCTGACCATAATTGAGCCAAGCCTCATAAGCGGTATTTGTCATGTTTATTCCTCCCGTATAAATAACCCGCCCTGGATTGAAAAGGACGGGTTCATGATTCGCAAGCTTGAGCAGGTTACCCGCTCTATGATTTGGTGACAGCGTTAAGCAATTGGTGATACGCTCGCTTAGGATTATGCTGCTCATCGAATAGAAATGGCCAATTTTTCCGTCCCCGAACAGGGAAGCCGTCCAGCCATGTATAGTCATCCGCTGCTCCCCAGAAAGTGACTGAGCTAATCACGTCGCGGTATTCTTTCAACAGAGCAAACATCGCTTCATAGCGCTCTGCCTGCAGCTCGAGCAGTTCGGCAGGTGCGACCTTTAAATCCATTCGTTTGTCATCGAAACGGAACATGGACACATCCAGCTCTGTCAATTGGAGCTGAAGCCCTAAAGATGCATACTTCTCAATAGCAGCACGTATATCGTCTAAGCTCGGATCGTATAGATTCCAGTGGGCTTGCAATCCGACGCCATGGATCGGCACTCCTTGTTCCAGCAGCGACTTCACCATTTTATAGATTTTGTCGCGCTTAAGTGGATTAGACTCGTTATAGTCGTTGTAGAATAATAAAGCCTTAGGATCGGCTTCATGAGCGAATTCAAACGCTTTGCCGATAAACTCCGGTCCGACAATATCCAGCCACTTTGACTGGCGAAGAAGTTCTTCTCCTTCATCTGCAATAACTTCATTTACAACATCCCAAGCATAGATATCTTCCTTGTAACGCCCAACCACGGTCTGAATATGTGATTTGAGCCGTGCAAGCAATGTCTCTTTGCTTACACACCCGCCCTTCTTATCCTCAAACAACCAGTCCGTAGTCTGGTTATGCCAGACTAAAGTATGCCCACGCATAGCCATATGATGTTTTCGGGCGAACGCAACCAACTGATCTGCTAGTTTAAAGTTATAACTGTCTTCAAGCGGATGCAGACTTTCAAACTTCATCTCATTCTCAGCGGTAATGCTATTGAAATGATAGGCGAGCAAGTGCTCCTGTGATTTTATCGTCATCAGGTTAACGGCTGCACCAATTTTGAAATCCTCAGCAAATATTGTTTTTAGTGCAGGTTCTGTGTAATCACTAGCTTGTCTCAACAAGTTCCCTCCTGACAAAAGCATTTATATCAGTATTCGAATAATTAAGACTGATAATCGAACCAATCGAAGTAGGCAGGCACCTCAGCCACCTTGCCATGACCTGTTGCATATAATCCGATAAGAACACCCGTAAATCCATTTCCTTTTACGGCTTGAGGAGATAATGGATACGCTGCTGCTGTTGATAGCTTATTCCACTCCTGCCCATCCAAAGAATAAAGGAAGCTGTATTCGGTAAGCTCAGCCTTAACTTTCAAATAAATTCGCTCGGCAGTAGTTGGAACCTCTGCCACTGTATGGGTTACTCCATCCATAGTCACATGAGCTGTAATCACTTTTTGCCCGTTTTTTTGAACAAGTCCAATTTCATAATGAGCATTTTCATCTAATCTGGCGCAAAGTCCAGCTTCCACATCAGCAATAGATGAAGGCATTTCAAGCAGCGTGCTCCATTCTGCCGAAGTATGCTGCTGTCTTCTGCCTACAAAAGCCACTTGGCCTACTTCACTGAGACCTGCAGATTGTCCTCGAAGAGATAACCATCCCTGTCTTTCGTTTAAGGACCAGCTTCCCTCAGCCGGATTCCGCAGAAAGGCTAATCCCAGCGGCAATACTTGATCATCAAAATCATATCTTCCACTAGTCTCAGGTTTTGGCGATTGACCAGGTACACGTGAAACCTTCATTTCCAGTCCAACTGTGTCTTCATTATTATCGATCATCGGCCATCCGTCTTCAGTCCAGCTTACCGGAGCAAGGAAAGTCTCTCTTCCAAGCACAGTGAATTTTGTATCTACTAGTCTTACCCCAAGGAATACGGCCCACCAATCCCCGTTACGATCCTCAATCAAATCGGCATGCCCTAAATACTGAATGGGATTGTCAGTACCGCTGTGCGTCAATATTGGATACGGCAATCGTTCAAACGGTCCATATGGAGAGGAGCTGCGGCCAATGATCTCCCGATGTTCCTTAGCCGTTCCTCCTGAAGCCGTCATGATATAGTACATTCCATTTATTTTGTACAAATGAGGGCCTTCCGTCCAAGGTCCGCCATCCCCAGTCCAGATGACAACTGGTTCTGTTAATGCTGCTCCCGTAGCGATATCTATCTCATATTGGATGGCATGGGAGTCATAATCTGCCCCCTGCTGGGTGGTTACATATACTTTTCCATCCTCATCAAACATTAGAGAAGGATCAATTCCTCCATAAGGAATACTAATCGGATCTGACCACGGACCCGCAGGGTCCGTAGCCGTAACATAGAAATTCCCTTTCCCGTGTACTTCGGTCGTTATCATGTAAAACGTTCCTTCATGATAGCGGATCGTTGGTGCAAATATCCCTCCAGAGCTCTTGCTTTTACGAGTATCCAGCTGACTTACACGATTGAGCACATGACCTATTTGTGTCCAGTGAATCAAATCCTGACTATGAAAAATAGGTACGCCAGGGAAATACTCAAAGGAGCTGCAAACTAAATAGTAGTCATCCCCTGCCCGAGTGATACTTGGATCAGGATAGAAGCCTGGAAGTATCGGATTCGTGTATGTGATTGAAGATGGGGTCATAATTTAACAGACAACCTTCCTATTACTTAATAGTGATTGCAAGCTCCTTATTCCTTCACGCTTCCTACATTTAGACCGACCACAAAATATTTCTGCATGAATGGATAAACTAGCAAAATTGGAACCGAAGCAACGATCGTAACGGCTGCCCGTATGGAGATTGGTGTAACCATGGCATGTACCGACTCCTGAGTCATCCCTGTCCCGTTATTTACACTAGGGTTACTGTTCGAGTTCATAGTAGAGGATAGCAGCTTCATTAATTCATATTGCAATGTACTCAAGTTCTGGCGGGAAGAGGTGTAGATAAACGCATCAAACCATTGGTTCCACGCACCTACTGCAACAAAAAGGGCGATGGTAGCAAGAACAGGTTTACACAAAGGGAAGACTACTTTCATGAATATCTTGAATTCCCCGGCACCGTCGATTCTTGCAGATTCCATAAGACTTTCATGTAAGGTACCAATATAAGTACGGATAACGATCATATTAAATGCACTTACCATGGACGGGATTACATATACCCAGAACGAATTGAGCAAATGAAGATCCTTCATAAGGAAATAGTTTGGAATCAGACCCGCACTAAAATACATGGTAAGGACGAATATAAAGGTAATATGTTTGCGGAAAACATATTCTTTCCGGCTTAACGTATACGCAAGCATCGTGGTTAAAAATAGATTCAGGATCGTAGATATCACTGTTCGTGCTACCGAAATCCAAAAAGCATTATAAATTGTACCTGAGGCAAAAACCGCTTTGTAGTTCTGTATGGTCCACTCTCTAGGCCATAAATAAATGCCGCCGCGGATGGTATCATTCCCCGCATTAAAGGAGACTGCTATAGTATTCAGGAATGGATACAAGGTAACAATAACTAGACAAACCATAAATATAGTATTGAAGGTGCTGAACACTACGGGTTCGAACCTCAGATTTTTCATCCGGTTTCCAGCATTACTTTTTGGAGATTTTTGAGGAATCAATTGAGTTTTTTCCATGATTATAACAGCCTCTCTTCCCCTAGCCGCTTCGCAGTCCAGTTAGCTAATAGCAGCAACGTTACACTTACGACTGTTTTGAAAATACCACCCGCGGTAGCTAAGGAATAATTCCCTTGCGCTATACCATATTTCAATACAAATATATCAATCGTTTCCGACCAATCTACGACAAGCCCGTTTCCTAACAAGTACTGAACCTCAAATCCAGCTTCCAGTACATGTCCTACGGACATTATTAACAGGATTACAATGGTTGCTTTCATGCCCGGCAAAGTTACATGACGCATTTTCTTATACCGGTTCGCTCCATCAATCTCAGCAGCTTCATATAAAGCCGGATCAATAGAGGCGATAGCAGCCAAGTAGATGATAGTACTCCATCCGACTTCTTTCCAGACGTGTGAAGCACCTACAATACCCCAGAAATACTTCCCTTCACTCAACCAAAGGATCGGTGAATCAATGAGATGCAATTTCATGAGCACGATGTTTATAATCCCGTCATTAACCGAAAGAGAAGTAGCTACAATGCCTGTTACAATAATCCAAGAGAGGAAGTGAGGCAAGTAGGATATGGTCTGAACGGTTCTTTTCCAAAATACATTTTTGATCTCATTAAGCAGCAATGCCAGTATTATCGCAGTCACAAATCCTAGAACTAGATTAATTAGGCCCATGGCCAACGTATTGCGCAGTACTCTCAAAAAGCTATCGTCCGTAAAAAGAAACTTGAAGTGTTTTAAACCCACCCATGTTTGTTCACTAAATGCTCTAGCTGGTTTATAATCTTGGAAAGCCATCGTCCATCCCCAGATGGGAACATAAGCAAATAGTATAATATAAAGCATTAATGGAACCGACATCCAAATCAGCTGTTTCTGATTCTTAATCAAGGTCATTGTAATCGGTTGCTTCTTTTTTCTTTTAGGATGCCGGTTAACTTTTTTCCCCGTTAATATCTCATCCATATATGTTTTCTCCCCACATCATCCATATATTTCAGAAAGTGGTTGGCCTAATAAGCCACCACTTTCTGATTTTTAAGCAAGCTCTAACTATTTAACACTCCAAGTATCAAATCTCCATTTAAGCTGTTCATTGATTTTGTCTTCATAGGCTTTGACATTCGCTTTACCAATTTCTCCAACAAAGTCATTCCAAACCTTATCGAATTCTGATGGACTGGCCAAGATTGCTTTTGGCAGGTATTTGGTTCGCAATTCATTCAGCTTCGTTTCGGCAATTTTGGCATCTGAGCCTTCAACAAGATCTATGGACCAAGCTGGATAAGCTACTGGGTTCGGCTCAGGCTCGCTGAAGAAATCCACATAACTGTTGTAGCCATAAGCATCAAGAATTTCCTTGTCATACGGCTTGAGTGCAGCCCGGTATTCTTCTGGTTGAGCCGCAGCATCTGTTGAGTTTCCATCCTCAAAGAATCCTTGCAATTTCGGAGCTGTAGCATACCAAGCATCTGCTTTGTTGCTGAGCTTCCATGTAGCATCAACTGCGTTCTTCCGTTGTTCTTCATTTCTTATAAAACGGCCATTTTCCACTTGATAATCTTCACCTTCAATACCCCAAGTGAAGATTTTTTGCCAATCTTCTTGAATCAATGTATCCATTAGTTTAATAATTTTTTCAGGGTTTTTGGCATTGATACTGATCCCGAAGCCATTATTCAAGTTCAGCGCTGGGCGATCCAGATAATAATCTTTAGTGCTGGTATCAAACACAAGTGGAAGTCCTACATAAGTTCTTTCATCTTTACCTTGTGTCCGGAGTGAATCTTCTGCTGAACCAAAGTTCCAGTGCTGATCAAACATTCCCAGAACGGCTCCACTAGACAGTTTCGCCAAATATTGATCGTAGTTTTGCACAAATGTTTCTTGGTCGATAACGCCCAATTGGTTCATTTCATTAAGCTTTTGATAGTACTGCTTAGCATAGTCTTTATCTGCGAAGATTTCTGCAACGTTATCATTAACTACTACCCCGCCATCATTAGGGTGTCCGATCAGATGCTGAGGAGCGTTAAACAACCCCCAGTTTCTCCAGTCGTTGTTAAGAATTTCGAATCCGATGGTTGGCGTTCCATCGATGGTTGGATTTTTTTCTTTATATTTCACAATGAGGTCAAAATACTCGTCCAAGGTCTTCACCTGTGGGTAACCAGCATCTTTCAGGATGTCCTTCTGAATCCAGAAAGCAGGACCTGCATAATAGGTTGTATTCACTTTACCGTTATACGCACCATAATTCGGAAGCGTATAAATATGTCCATCATTCGGGTCTTTCATCATGTTCCAGTAATCTGCGTAATGCGCTTTCAAATTTGGAGCATATTGTTCAATCAAATCTTCAAGCGGGATAAAAGCTTCCGCTCCTGTCAGCTTAGTATTGGCAGTCATCAAATCCGGATAATCCTGACCGGCAATCATTACGCCTAGCTTCTGGTTAAGATCCCCAGCTAAGAATTCGAAATTGAAGGATGCGCCTGTTTTTTCTTTAATCATTTTATAAATTTTATTATCTGGTGTTGGTTGCTGGCCTGCTTCTCCAAGAAAGATACTAATTTCAAAAGGTTCAATCTTCTCAGAATCTGTTCCTGCAGCAGTTGAAGTGGCTGTTTCTGCTGGTTTGTCTTCCCCTTTAGCCGTCGTATTGTTGCTGTTATTTCCTCCGCACCCTGCTAAGGTAAAGCTTAGGGATAACACAGCAATCAGACTAAGTTTCCATTTGGATATTAACTTGCCCCCCATAAAGCACCTCCATATATTTGTTGGTGTAACAATGTTGTAAGCCCTTACAAGTTAAATTATAGAGGTGATAATCTTCTGAAAATACGCCAGAATTAAAGATGTACCCCCAAAAAGTTTAGGTATTAGTGTTTTTAAATTCGTTAGGGCTCATATGCAGCTTTTTTTCAAATTGCTTGAGGAACTGACTATAATTGCCATAGCCCACTTTTTCAGCGATTTCACTATTTTTTAATTTATTTTGTTGAAGTAAATGTACTGCCTCTTTTATTCGGAGGTTATGCAGCTGTTCATTGAAATTAATACCGTTCTTCTTGATCAATAATTGGCCCAGATATACCGGGTGCAGGAAAAAAACCTCTGATAGTCTCTTAATAGTAAGACATTCGCGAAAATGCTCTTCAATATAATTGTTAATCTCCTGAACAATCCCCTGTGATTTTAGGTTTTGTTCCTTAAGAAGGATATCGATACTGGCCTCGCCGCAGAATAGCAAATTACGCATTAAGTCCGTCAAGGTGATCATTGAGTCTAACATCGCGGGGATTCTAATTTGATTAGATAAGGAGGACTCATGAACTTCACTGGCTTCCGAGGTAAACTCAATAATCTTATACATCATATGAATAACAATTTTCTTCACAACCTCTGGAGCGATGCGCTGTTCCCGGAAACTGCGGGCTGCCGAGTTCACAGCTTGGCTAAAGCCTGCGGAGTCCAGGGTGTTAATCGGTCTTATCAAGTCATCTATCAGTTGAATTTGATCATAATGATAACTAAAGGGACTATCCTTAATCTCCTGATAAGTCAGGATCTCTACATTTTCAGAATAATAAAAATAATACATTAATGTTTCTTTCGCCATTCGGTAACTGTTCCCGATCTGAAGCAAAGAGCCTACACCAGCACCTGCTGCAATATATAAAGCTTGTTTGGGGTGTTCATTCAGCAAAGGAGTTGCAATCTGATCGATCACAGCTCCCTCAGTGGACAATAAATTGTATCCATATACGATTCCAAAACAATGACTTTCCAGATCCATCAGAAACATCGAATCTTTATCGGTTAGGAGGGCTGAGGCTTGCTCTCTGATCTCCGTATATAAAACCGGCTCTATCTGTATCAAACAAATATTCCAATGGCTTTTACCTTCCGATAGTCGGTTCAGTACCTCCTGATTCGACTGCTCAGCTTTCTCATGCAGCATTCCTTTCAGGAGAGAAACAGCCTCCTCCGCGGAGGCTATTTGATTTAAACTGCGCTTCTGAGCTTCCTGCTCCAGCTCCTGATATATCTCCAGCAATTCTTCTGCCGCCTCTTCCGGAAACACTGGCTTCATCAGATAATGATTAATTCCATAGTGTATAGCTGTCTTGGCATATTCAAACTCACTATAACCACTTAGTATGGCAAATTTGATCTCCTTAATCTCAGCTTGTTGCCAAGCTGCGACCATCTCCAGCCCATTCATTAGCGGCATATTAACATCCGTAATTACAAGATCTGGCTCTAGCTGTTTCATTAGCTCCAGCCCCTCTTTGCCATTGCTGGAGGTTCCACATACCTCAAAGCCAAGCTCCTGCCAATTAATCCACAGCTGCATCGCTTCAAGCGCACTAGGCTCATCATCGATCAATAATACTTTGTATTTCATTGGGGGTCCCTCACTTTCTAGCTATTCTTCCGTTCCAGGAGTTTTAGTGGAATGTCAAAAGTGACAATGGTCCCTTCATCCGGAACGCTGCTGATATCAAAACGGACCTGATCTTCATAGTACAATTCTAATCGGCGGTACACGTTGCGGATTCCGATATTCGTTCCCGAAGACGCTTCATTTTGAACATTACCTAATAATTCTTGCAGCTTCTCTGGCTCTATCCCTTTACCGTTATCAGAGACGGTAACTTTTAATCGTCCCTCCTCCACTAACGTCTTCACTTTTATCACACCTAGTCCCTCTATGGCCTGTAGACCATGTTTGCAGGAATTCTCAACGAGCGGCTGCATGCTTAGCTTGGGAATCTTATATTGAAGCGACAGCTCATCGATCTCAAATTGATAGTCGAATTTATCCCTGAACCGGAATTTTTCAATTTTCAAATACATCTCGATGAAAGTCATTTCTTCTTCCAAGGTAACGAGATCCTCTTTCCAGCTCAGCAGCCGTCTAAGTAATTTCGATAAACTCTTAATGATATCCGTAACATCCGAGTAATTATTTTTAGTACAGACCACCAAAATGGCATTTAACGTATTAAACAGAAAATGCGGATTCATCTGACTTTGCAGAAAATTCAGTTCAGCTCTTACTCTTTCCATCTCCAGATTATTTTTTTGAATCTCCAGTTTATATACATCATTGATCAAGGAATTAATGGTAGTGGTCATCCTGTTAAAATTACGGATCAAGCCCCCGATCTCATCCTGACCTTCATCAATCCGAATCAGCTCAAATTTCTCATTGGATACTTTCTGCATATGTCTGGATAACCGTTTCACCCGATAATTATAGGATCTTAACATCACATATAAAAAAGCGGTTGTGATTAGCGTGACAATGGACGCCAGAATCCCTGCATAAATCCTAATCTCCATTATCGCTTGGGTAATACGCTCACCTTGTGTAATTCCTATTATCCGCCAGCCTTTTATATAACTAGCTCCGCCGACGGGTACAATATGCACATCCTCCTTGCGCTCATCATCCTGCAGCTTGAACACGGGATAAGGTTCCGTGGTGCCTCTTTGATACCCGCTTTGGGCAGACATAATAATCTCGTCCTGCTCGTTAACCAGATAAAGACTCAAGTAATCTTTTTCCCTGATAATCACGTCATATATTTTACTGAGATCCAAGTCAATTCTAAGCAGCTTTTCAAATTTATTGTATGAGCTGTAAGCGTCCATTCGCTCAATAACACTCAAATAAGGCGCTGTAGAAATCACACTAGAGATGTCACTCATATGATAAGCGGCAAGAAACAGATGTTTATTCGCAGCCTTCGACTGCTTATACCATTCACTATTCATAACCTTTTCATTGATGACCTGATAGTTGCTGCCAGAAACAATGGAATCATTGTTCGTGAATACAGTAATCCGTTCAATCTGATTGTTCACCGGCATATAGCTATTCATGCGGCCTCTTAGCTGTTCATCAAAAGTGTCATAGAATTCAATAGAGTTCCCATACGTCCGCTCAAGCAATTCATACAGGTTCTTATCAGCAGAAAGCGTATAGCTGACAGCTACCCCACCTTCAATGAAGTCATGAATATCCTTTCGGGCTCTTTCTAAGGATATCTCTAGATTCTGCTGCTCTCTCGATTTGATCAGATCGGAAATCCGATCCAAAAAAACAAGGTTAATAATAATGATAGGGAGAAGAACACCTATGATATAAATAAGGGAAAATTTATAATTCAAGGGAATATCATTCACTACTTTTCTAAATCTGAATTTTTTTCTCTCCATATGAAACACCTTGCTTCCCCTAGAGCTGTTGGTTCTTATTCTCATTTTTATACACGGATGGTACTACCCCTACAAGCAGCTTAAACTTATCTATAAAATAATCAGTGTTAGAGAATCCCACCTGCACCGCTATATCCGATATCTTTAACTGTGTTCGCTTCAGCAGACTTTTTGCCTCTTCAATCCGTTTGGCATTTAGGTATTCACTAAAACCCTGACCCGTTTGCTTTCTGAACAGTTGTCCCAAATAGGTAGAATTAATATGAAATTGTTGTGCCAAATCCTGAAGCTTTAATTTATTCCGAAATTCCCGATCCACATACTGAATAACCTTGTAAATCGTATTTTGTTCATTCTGCTGCTCTAGTTCAGACAGATAGACGGCAGCCCGTTCACACAGACTTTGTACATAACGGCTTAATATAAAATAATCACTAAGCTCACCTAGATTTCCGTATTCTTGCTGAAGCTTAATCATAATCGTATCCGGGTCTCCATTCATTTGAGCTATAATTCTACAGATCGTAAGCTCTAAATGGGCCACTTTTGCTTTTACAACTTCAAGGGTCAGCAGATTCTCGACGAAAGCAGTGAACGCTTCTTTTACACAAGGCTGGATCTGTTCCGTATCATTCGTTTGGACCTTATGCAGCAGCTGTCTGAAATGATCCTCATGAGGTTCTTCCTTTTTCAGGCTCCTAAGCTCACTATAATAAAAGACCCCTCTTTTCTGCTGATGCGTTTTTCGTTTCCATACCTCAAGTGCCTGCCTATAAATCTCTCGAATCGAGCTCACCCCGACCATTCTGCTGCTAAGTGCTAGAAAGACCAGCTCCTGTGATTGTTCAGTGAGATCTGAATGCATCTGGTTGACGATAGTCTCCAGGCTCTCATTGCCGATAGAAGCAGACTGAAGAATGATCCCCGCTCTTCCCGATCCGTCTTGAAAGAAGCAGAAGTGTTCCTCGGAAAAATAATCACTTATCTGCGGTTGGAATGGATTCATAGAGGAGGCCGGTTCGATAAGAATACACATTAACTCTGCATCCGCTTGAAGCTTCAAGGTGTTTCGGGTTAGAAGCTCTAAATTTTCGTTATACTCCCCTTGGATCAGGCGGTTGATGATATTATTTACGATAAAAAATTGCTTTTTATCAAACTCCTCATTGGAAGCGATTTCATTTTGGATTATTGGAGTGATCCTGCTTAATAAAGCCTCTATTTCTTCATCATCAATGGGTTTTAATAAATATTCATTTACCCGCTGGCGCAATGCCGTACGTGCATACTTGAAGTCATCATATCCAGACAGAATCACAAATTTAGGAGGTTTCTCCATGACCTCATTCAACTTTGTAATAAGCTCAAGTCCGTTAATTACAGGCATATTAATATCCGTAAGAACCAGTTCCGGTTTATTCTCCTGGATAAGCCTCATCGCATCCGTGCCGTTTTGAGCTTCACCACAAACTTCATAACCGAATTTTTCCCAGTCGATCATCGTCCTTAGCCCCTCAAGAACCCAGGGTTCATCGTCCACGATCAGAACCTTAAGCATGATGTTCGCTCCAATCTTATTAAGTTAAGCCCGCGCTTTACACCAAAATATATAGATCATGCTATCATACTTGGATAATGATGTGAATTCATAAATTTTCCTTCTTTTGTTTAAAACAGTACTTTTTTTACTTGAAAAAACGTACAAAAAACGACGTATCCTAAATTTCAGATACACCTTTACAAGGGCCCATCATTCCATTATCATGGTTTACATCGAGTAAAGAATTACATAGTGTAAACCATATGGGAGGGCTAAGATATGAGCAGCTTATCTAAGTCTGCTAGATTTCCACTTTTCATTCTGATGTTGAATCTATTTATCGCTTTATTAGGGCAAGGTATGGTTATTCCCATTCTACCTGAGTATCTGAAGCTGTTTAATGCGTCAGGAGCTGCTGCCGGATATCTTATTGCAGCTTTTGGAGCAGCACAGTTTATTTTTTCACCTATAGGGGGACAGCTTTCGGATAAATGGGGAAGAAAATCAATGATCATTTCCGGAATGTTTTTAACCGTACTTTCAGATCTGATATTTGCTGTCTCTACGACATTGCCCCTACTCTATGTCGCTAGATTTATTGGGGGTATAGGTATCGGAATCATGGTTCCTTCCAATATGGCCTACGTCGCTGATATCACTACCCATGAAACCCGCGCTAAAGGTATGGGGTACTTGGGGGCTTCCATGAATTTGGGTATGGTGCTTGGTCCAGGGTTAGGCGGCATTATCGCTGGGTTTGGCATACGCATGCCTTATTTTTTTGCGGGTGGACTTGGGCTTATCGCTACGATACTTTGTTTTTATATGCCAGAGACACTCCCAAAGGAAAAACGGAAATCCGTTAACAAACAGGCCCCTCGGGAATCCATTCGTAATCAAATCGTAAATTCATTCCGGACGTCCTATTTCCGCTATCTTTTGCTCATTCTGATCATGACATTTGGTCTGATGAATTATGAAACGGTGTACGCCCTTTTTGTGGAACAAAAATACGGTTTTGATGCAACGAAAATCTCAATCATTATTACGGTTGGTGCTGTTATAGGCATTGTTGTACAGATCTGGCTGCTTGATCATCTGATTAAAAGACTTGGCGAGATAAAGCTTATACGTATATCATTGGTGATGACCGCTATAACCTTATTGTTGATGATATTCAAGATCAATTTAGGTTATTTATTAGTTGTATCCGGTTTATTTTTTGCTTTTAATGCTTTTTTACGACCCACAGTAAGTACATTGATTGCCAACTCAGCTGGTGATCGGCAAGGATATGCTGCCGGATTAAATACAACGTATACCAGCATTGGAAACATACTTGGACCCATTTTAGCGGGATTGATGTTTGACAAACACATGGATATCCCCTATATTTTTGGGGCAATTATCCTGGCATCTGCCTTTTTCATCACCTTACAAAAACCAAAAAAAGAACAAGAAAGGAGTGTAACCCATGACTGAGAACTGGCACCAGAATTTAAAAAACAGAAACCGGGAAGAATTGATTGCTGCGGCGAAGGATCTTTTTATGAAGCAAAGCTTTCTCAAAGTTAATATTAAGGATGTCTGCGACGTGGCTGGTGTAAGCCGGGTTACCTTTTATAAGCATTTCCAGTCCATGAACGAACTGATTTTTGAGGTCCAGATGGAAATCCTGGAGAGCATGACGCAATTTGTTAGAAACGCACCTTCTTCAATTGAAATGAATGGTAAGCAAATGCTTGCTTCGATGCTTAATGCTTGGATTGATTATGCCCGGCAACACCCAGGTTACATCAAATTCATTCTTCTATTCGACTTGCATTTTGAAGCCTATGATTACAGTAAAGAACTCAAAGAAAATTACAGAAATTTTGTGATGCGGGGTAAAGAACGACATTTCTTAATGGATGCTCTGGAGGCCGGAGTTAAAGATGGATCATTAAAATTTGATACAGAACCCTTATCCACTGCTCATTTCATCTTCACGTCTATGATGGGTTTATTGCAGAAAATGAGCCTGATTTCCAAAGACGATTTCAACAACGAACTTCAGGATATTCAAATTGCTAACCGATTTGTGGACATGTTAGTTCAGTATTTAAGTACAGAAAGTGATGAATCTCCTGCCTTGAAGTAAGGGGACCCATCACTTTCTCCGTAATAGAAAGAAGTAGTTAAATGAAATTATTCTGCTTTAAGGAGCGGTTAGACTCATGTTTGATTAACCATTCTTTTCTGGCAAGCCCGCCTCCATAGCCCCCCAATTCACCATTGCTATTTATCACTCGATGACATGGAACCAAGATTGAGAGTTGATTGGTGCCATTCGCCCTTGCTACAGCGCGGCAAGCAGAAGGATTGTTGATTTTCTCTGCAAGCTCCTTATAAGAAGCTGTCTGTCCCAGAGGTATTTTCCGGAGTTCATTCCACACCTTTTGCTGAAAGTCTGAGCCCAGATAACGAACCGGCGTTGTAAATTCCGTAAGTTCACCGGTGAAATACAGCTTCAATTCCTCCTCAATTTGGTCAAGGACGGCTACCTTTTCAGGTAATATAGTTGCATTTAAGCGAATGCGTAATCTCTTGATTTCATTTTCAAGTCCCTTGCGATCCACAAATTCCAGCAGTAAAAGACTCTCTTCATCGGAGATGGCCAGCATAGAACCCAATATCGTTTCTATCCAAGTACAGTACAGCACTTTAATCTGCTTGGAATGATTCGGGACAGTCCCCATCGTTCGTGAAAAAGCATCCCTAAACCCATTGCTCGAATCGTACCCGCTTTCCAGTTGTGCGTTAATGATTGAATCCCCATTCCTAATATGTTTGAATGCCAGTCCTAAACGTCTAGAACGTGCATATTCGATAAAGGTCATTCCAAATTGTTTCTTAAATTGGCGGCGTGCCGTGTTTGCACTAATAGACAGCTCATCAAAATCTTTATCTGTCCATTTTCGTTCCGGATTGCTCTCAATAGCTTCTACAAGCCGCTTTACTTCAGGAGACATTTTTGTTGGATTGGATAGCGGCTGACACCTTTTACAAGGTCTATATGAAGCTAATAAGGCTTCCTTGGCTGTAGCAAAAAACTCACAATTTTCTTTTAATGGCTTTTTAGCCGGACAAGTTGGCCTACACATGATGCCCGTTGTTTTCACTCCTACAAAAAATACGCCCTCATAATTCGAATTTTTCTCGACCAGCATCTTATAATATTTATCGATATCCTGCTCATTAGTTATCATAGTGTGGTTAGCTCATTTCTAAATAAAGTCCTGAGGCGTCAAGCGTTTGCCGGGCATTTTCTTGGAGGTTATGTTGTGCCTGAAAGAAACTACGCGGTCCATAGCTAATCCGTTTCACGCCAATATTTTGCAATTCATGATTTGAAAGCATACCGTCCATAACCATAATATTCACAGGCAGTGGCGATTTTTCAACAAATTGTTCAATCAAGCTTGGATCAGCGAGCCCCGGTATAAAAATCCCATCCGCTCCAGCGTCAGCATAAGCATAGGTACGTTCTATAGCTTGATTCACTAGATCCATCGAATGTTCCTTAGCCTTGAAAAAGATATCCGTTCTAGCGTTAATAAACACGCGCTTTTGCAGTTTGGAGGCTACTTGTTGTATGGTTTTGATCCTCCGGCTTTGTTCGCTGGTCTCCCATAGTTCATTGTTAGGATGATTTACGATCTGATCTTCAAAATTGATACCACAGATATCTAATTGAAATAACTGCTCCATGTTATGCGCTAAAATATCCTCATCTATAGCATATCCACCTTCGATGTCTACGGTCAATGGAACCGCTACTCGTTCGGCAATCTTTGAAATCATCCAAAGCATAAACTCAAATGTAAGCTGTTCACCGTCCGAATATCCCCACGCTTCCGCCATGGAATAGCTGCTAGTTGCTACCGCCTTTGTTCCAGCTTGCTCTATTGCTTTAGCCGAGGCTACATCCCAGCAGTTGTACAGGATCAGTGGATTTTTTTGATCATGCAGCGTTTTAAAATAGTCATAGTTTTTAGTGTTCATAAGTGGTCATCTCCATTTAGTTAAGAATAGAACCACTATATAATAGACATCCATTATCGATACCAGAAAAATTAACACCAATCTTTTTTTCCACAAAAAAAACACCGATAGATAATCTAATCCTCTCAGGATCAGATCATACCATCGATGCCAGTTTGCCGATTAAAGTTCTACCTTACGGAGTGATTGTTTTGGTGATGGTTTGGAAGACTTTTTCCCTGTCCCCATCGGTAGGATTTGTGGAGCTGCGATCCCGATCAGAACTACGATAATCCCGATCCAGCGAAGTAATGATACCTCTTCTTGCAGAACTAACACGGAGGCTACTACAGCTGCCGGTAACTCCGCTGCCCCTAAAATCGCGCCTAGACCTGAACCCAGCTTCGGAACCCCGATCGAAAAGAACAGAACTGGAATTACGATGCCCAACAAACCTAGAGGTAGGCCGTATTTCCAAAGCCCATCGGTAATCGCACCGTCATATAAAAACGAAGGCGAAAAAACAGTCATAATAATAACCATTGCACTAGTGGTCATATACAAGCTTTTATTAACGGCAGGCACCTGCGTAGCTACTCTTCCACTCACAAAAATATAGAAAGCAAACGACACGGCTGACATTAAGCCAAAAATCACACCAGTGGTCGTAATTCCACCTATACTCGGCTCAAGGATGCCCCCCGCTAATACTGTACCAATTAGAAGGATAACCATCGAAATCACTTTTTCCCGACTAGGAAGTTTTCGATCTACAACTGCCTCCAGAATTACACCGATCCAAGTAAATTGGAATAACAGTACAATCGCAATCGAAGCAGGTAATTGTTCAACGGCGAAGCCATAAAATATGCCAGTTAAACTGATGGTGATCCCAGCGGCTAATAATTTCCCGCCTGTTTTTAACCCTAATTTCTTTCGAGAAAATAATAAGACCAGCAAGAGCAGCATACACCATCCAAAAAAGTATTGTGATCCTACCAATTGTTTCATTCTAAAGCCATCGTTCATTCCAAGCTTGACGATCGTAGAGAGTGAGCCATAACTACAAGCGCCTAAAAAAACTAGTAAAGCATATTTGAATAACTTCATATTCATCGTAAACCTCTTCCCTTTCTCTTGAGCAAGTTCATTAACATAATAAAGCCCCTTGTCATCGAAATGACAAGGGGCGATTGAAACCAAAGAATACATCTTTGACAAAATTCCGCCACTCCATCCACTGGATAGAGTTTGGTTTATTTACTTATAACAACTCCAATCATAATATGATAAATCACACAGGGTGTCAACTTGAAATTTAAGGATTTAGCTGGAACAATCGATAGACAATAACAGCTGCCTGAGCACGAGTTGTATTGGCTTTAGGTGCAAAGTTATCTTTGCCCACACCTTGAATAATCTTTGCTCCGCTCATGAATTGTACAGCCTCACGAGCGTAGGCTGAAACGTCAGCGGCATCATTGAAATTCACTGGCTGGTCCACTCCCACGACCGTAAGCTTAGCGAGCTGTGCTGCACGATAAGCCATCAACGCCATTTCCTCACGGCTAATCGTTTCATTAGCACCGAAGGTTCCATCAGATCTGCCCTGAATAATTCCTAGCTGCTGAGCAGCAGCAACAGAGCTGTAGTACCAAGCATCCAGCGAAACATCCTTAAATGTACTTGCCGCATTACCTTCCTCTAGCTCTAATGCAAGCATCAGCATCTTTAGGAACTGTGCCCGAGTTACATTCAGCTGTGGCCCGAAATTATGATCTCCGGTGCCATTCAGGATGTCTCTGGCGGCGAGGGCTTGAATGCTATTTTGTGCCCAGCCTAGTCCAGCGATATCCTTAAAGGAATTTTCCGCATATGCTACTGCGAATCTGCTGGAATTGTCTGGTCTAAAGATGATCTTGCCAGTTGTCAGATTAAACTGAGAGTTTCTAACCACCTCCACAGTCCCGTCTTCACGGATTTGGTAGACTACTATTTGTTCTACACCTGAAGTTGTCTTTGGTTTGTAATCCCGTTCAACCTTCAGTCCACGCCCAAAGCTGTCAAACTGTTTGCCATCAACAAAGAACTTAAACTCATAAATATCCCCGACATCTGTCTGAAGCGACAGTGTCTTCGCGTCAACTTTGCCAACTACAAGCTTCACGCTTGCGGCGTCAGATCCTGCCATCTCAAGAAGCAGGTCAGCATTTATTCGGAACGTAGACAATCCCATGTCTATTTCTAAAAGTTGAATTGCTTTTGCTCCAGCCAACTCACGAGCTGGCAAGGTCAGTTCAACCACCGAGCTGGCAGAGGCTGGCTTCACTGTGATTCTCAATACTCCATTCTGCATTGAGCCAATTGCTTGTTGCAGAATCGCTGAGGATACCTCTGCAATAGCTTTACCATTCACATCCGCTGTCACAGAAAGAGTAACTCCATCTGCGTTCACAGTTGGTTCCGGTTGTTTCACTGGTTTGACTGTCGTTGAAGATGAAGTACCGCCCGATTCTGAAACCTGCGATTTTGCCTTAATCTCAATGGACATCATGCCTACAACACCAGAGCCATCTTTAGCTGTCGCTTTCACGGTTACCTTGCCTGCTGCAATTGCAGTGAGCAAGCCGGTATCCGTAATAGATACTCGCTCAGTAGCTGATCCATCCTCATTCACCACTGACCAGCTCACTGCTGGATCGGATGCATGGTCCGGCAGGACTACAGCTGCCATTTGCAGGGTTTGCCCTGACTTGATTTCGCTCACATTATCTTTGGAGGAGACTTTTATCTCCATGACGGATATAGGAATGACATGAACAACCGACTGTGCCTCATGCAGGATGTCAAATTCAACATCAGTGTTGGATCCCCGGAAAGAAATAAATCCAAGCGGCACGGTGATTTCACGGGTTGTCTTCTTCGCTTTGAAGATCATTTCTAAGAATTCCGCATCATCGGTCAGGATATTTCCTGCCTCCGTTCCAGCTACACTAACTGTTATTAGACCTGGACTGTCCTCATTAATATGAGTGATGCTGAATCCGTCTGGCAAGGTCTGAGCGGATACGAATTCCACACCAGATACGTCATATGCCATGGTAAAGTCTACAGCATACACTTCCTTGTAGACGGAGGTAGTAACATTTGTAAGCCCTACACGGTAAGTGAAATCCTGTCCTGCCGCCACTGTGACCGGTCCGTTCAGCGTTGCAGCGGGCAGATTACGGGCAATCTCACCTTGTCCGCTGATGTTAATCTCTAGGCTTCCGGATACTCCACTTCCATCTATAGCTCGCGCAGTTACTTGTACGCTACCGTTCTTTCTAGCTGTCAGCAAGCCCTTCTCATTAATAACCGCTTTATCCGTAGAGGTTATCCCATCTGCTTCAGTTACCGTCCAGATAACTTTAGGATTCGTCGCATTTTCTGGAAGCACAGAGGCTTGCAGCTGCAAGGCACCGCCCTTCGACTCAATGCTGCTAATTCCATCTTTACCCGTTACAGTAATTGAAGAGACATGTAACTCAGGTATCTGCTCTTGACCCACTAAGATCTTGGATTGCTGTGGATTCCAGCCATCACTTCCACCAAGCACAGCTTCAATCGTATAGGCAGCCGCCTCTTCTGCTGTTAATTGTTTGGACCAGCTGTGACGTGAAGCTGCATTAGCACCCTCTCCGTAACTTAAAAACTCAGAGAACCGTGCAGTTTTGGAACGACCTTCATACCATTCATGCCAGCCAGTAGCACGAATATGAGCTCCCAGCTCCGTATTAATGAAGGTAGAGCTGCCGTATTCTCTCCATGGCCGGCCCAAGTCAACGGTTCCAGCAGCAACGTCCTCACTGGCAGTTAGTCGATTATTGATGAACACATAACCAGGCTTACCCGCTGCCGTGGAAGGCGCAGTAACATAGCCAGCACCCGCACTTTGAATCACATTATTCTCGAATACAGCAGCGGAATTACCGAAGATAAAGTCCACTGTACCTTCAATATGGCTGTCGACGAAATAAGCTCTTCCCTTATCTGCGAACAGGGTATCCTGATATCCTAGAAGCTTAACATTTCTGTACACTCCCCGGTCTCCTTCAGCATATAAAGCGACTGCCTGACCGGCATCCCGCCCAGCACTGTTCTCAACCGTCATGTTCTCCAGTGTGAAATCAGTTGCAGCAGCCTTTAGTGTATAACTGCCGCTGGTGCCCATTTCTTTACCATCTGAGCCAATGGTTTTCGCGGAGTCACCGTTAATAAGTACGGTACCTTCCCGGCTCTCACCGATGATACTAATATTCATCTTACTAGAAGGTACAAGCACCTTCTCCTTATACGTGCCGTTCTTCACTTTAATAATCGTGGTTAGGGCACTATTATCAGGTGCTGCTTGAATAGCGTCATTAATCGTTTTATAATCTCCTGTCCCATTCTGAGCAACAATAATGACAGGAGCTGGAATTCCCTTGACCACCTCGGATGGAAGACTGGCACCCTTATCACCGATGGCGATTACCGCATATTGATAGGCAGTCCCGTTGCTCAAGCCTTTATCGGTATAATCGGTTGCTTCGATGCCGTCGGCCACGACCGCATAACTGCCACCGCTCTCCGAGCGTAGAATTTGATAGCTGCTAGCTCCATCAGCTACATTCCAAGTCAGATGGATATCAGTGTTGCCAGGCTCAGCACTAACTCCTTGTGGAGCCTGCGGCTGGCCGGAATTCTGGTATGGAACCGCTGAGGCAACAGCTGAATCTAGACTACTACGGGTACCATTTATTGCTTTGACTTTGTAATAATACGGTGTTCCGTTTACGAGCCCACTATCAGTAAAGCTTGTGCCTGATAAATCAGACCCGAGCACTTCATAAGGACCTTTCGCCGATGTGGCACGTTTGACAATATACTGGTTCGCCTCCTCAATCGCTGGCCAGCTTAGTTTCATTACACTGTCACCAGCTTCAATGGAAACCACAGGCGTTCCCAAAGGAGATTGCGGAGTAGCTTCAACAGGCGCTGATTCTTTTCCCTCTCCGGCCACATTGGTTGCAGATACGACGTAACGGTAGGTTTGCCCGTTGGCCAGACCTCCGACGCGGTAAGTTGTGCCGGCGATTTCTTTTGCCACGAGTTCATAGCTGCCTGAAGTCTCATTCCACTTCTTGATGCTGTAGCTAGCTGCATTCTCCACAGCATTCCAGCTGAGATCCAGCTGAGTATTCCGACTTACAGCCGCGAACGATTCTGGCGCAGGCAATTTCACCGCCAAAGCGGACGGGGTAATACTAATTTCATTGGAATTTCCCGATTCACCAGTGGGCGCCATCGCCGAGATAACATAATAATAGGTAGTTTCGTTGGTAACTTCAGTATCAATATATGATGTCTCTGTAATAGCGTTGGCAATAGTCTCATAAGGCCCCCCGCTCTTAAGACTTCTCTTAATATTGTAGGAAGTTGCCCCTTCAAGAGCAGGCCAGGATAGCTGGGCTGCTTGGTTTCCTGGAAGTCCAGTCAGTCCAAGCGGTGTTTCAATCGGCTCAACATAGATCTTTAAATTATCTAAGTAATAATTTCCTGAGCCGCCGCCCGGTGTCTTGGACAAAATACGCCCAATGCCATAGCTGGCGAAATTCGTAGTTGTGAACGGAAAAGAGCCCGCAGGCTGATCATCGATATATACAACCACTTTATCGTTGTTCACATCCACCTTTAGCTTCAGGTTATACCATTGTTTTAGGGAATAAGAGTTCATCAGTTGATGATACTGACTGCTTCCCCTACTCATGGTTAGCGTATATTTACCTGTAGCTTCAGGAAGCGTTGGCTTTCTGCTCTCAATGGAGAATGCCGTTTTGCTTCCATCTGTACTCTGGGCCTGCAGGAACACCGAGGTTCCCGATTCTGTCGCAAACATAAAGTCAGTGTCAATAACGAGTGCACCCGTAATTGGCGCGAATTTGCGGATAAACTGCACGCTGCCGTTCGCACCATCGAACACATTCAACACTTGATCTGACGTATTCCCCTTACTGTCAGACGGTGTGGGAGATACAATAACCTTTTGAATTTCAGTCTGTGGATTTGGAGTCACATCATAATACTCTGGTGTCACACCCACAGCAACCTGTTCAAAGTCTTCATCCACATAATACACATTACCTGCTTCACCTTCAGCCGTAGCGCTGGCCTCATCGGAATCAAAGCTTTCACCAAGCTCATTCACAGCACTGACCACGTAGTAATAAGTTTTTCCGGAGCTGAGTCCGGAATCAGTATACAGGCTATCTTTAATTTCAGTATTGATCGTCTTGTATGGACCGCCTGAAACCTCACTACGTTTAACACTATACGACTTGGCAGAACCAACATCCTCCCAATTCAGCTTCACTTTTTCCTCACCTGCTGTCGCTGTAAGACCACGGGGCGCAGTAGGAAACTGATCACTAAGCGGTTTCAGCTCCACCTCACTGAAGACAGATGCATTATAACGATTAACCTCGTTATCTACCTTAGCGGCATCGGCTGCAAGACCAAAATAAACCGTATCATTCAGGTCAAGCTTCACCGTGCCTACCTTGCTCCATGTTACTTTATCCGGCGATACCAGACCTGTCACTTCATTACCAAGACGAACCAGCTTCACCCAATAAGGTGTATTGATGAAGCTGTCCGGTTCTGTTTTTACCACCTTGGCTCCTGTGGTGGAGCGGGTAATCATAACTCCCTTCTTGCCATATTTGACATAAGGGATTGCCAGCATTGTCATTTTAGAGTTCTCATTGAGATTATCACGAATCATGACACCTGCTTTGGCATAATCGTCAGTTCCCGTTACGGAGTCGATTCTAGCAATAATTTCACCATTGCCTGTCAGGGTTTGATAAGCAAACTGAAAGTTATCAACAGCCGTTTCACTCTCTGATGTTGCTCCGATAAGTCCAGCCGATTTGAGCGTAATCTTCCCGCTATCCGGATGAAGCGTAGTCACTCCCGCTATCCCTGGATGGCCAATATCCACCGAAGTCCAAGGAAGAACGGATCCAGACGTGTTGACATGAATAGCCACGTTATCAGATTGTGTCTTGAGACCCTTATTGTCTATAGCCTGAACAACGAGATAATAGGTACCATCCTGCACATTGTTCCAATCGAAACTATAAGGTGCTGTGGTAGCTTCGGCTTGCTTCACACCATTAACGATAAATTCCACCTTAGCAATACCATCACTATCACTGGCAGAGGCTGTAACCTTCACATTGTTGCCTGACTCTATGATTTGGTTATTCACAGGATAATTGATAGCGGTTACAGGATTGTCTGTATGCTCATTCCCTGCTTTTCCCAAAACAATCAGATCATTCAGATACACTTCTAGATTCGTATAGCCCTCCGCAGATAATGTCGTCTTCTTACCATCCTCAGAATCGGTAGGGTCTAGTCCATTAGCAATCTCCCAGCTGTCATCCATACCGTCATGATCCATGTCGATTACATTGGAAGCTGTCTCTGTATAGTCTGGGTAACCGCCTATTTCAATAGGTGAATTAATATGCTGTCCAGTGCGATTCTTCACATCATTAATGACCCGCGCATCGTAAGCATCACGCCTTGGCAGAGTGGCACCGGCATCAGCCATTACATTTACGTAGGCTTCCTCCGCCGACACTGCCGCATAGGGGTTAGGCATCTTTGCCGGCTCCGTAAGCTTAGAGATATCCGAATACTTTTGCACACCCTTCCAGTTGTCTTCAGTAACCTTCGGATTACCATCCATGATGTTCCCATCTATAAACAACCGGGTTTCTGGTGACACTTCCCCAAACAATTGATTTTTTACACTGGTGTAGGTGTTTGGACCATTTTTATAATAATTGTTAGTGATATTATATCGATAATCTTCTGCTCCCCCACCATAGGTCGAAGCGAATCCCCAGTTATAGATAACGTTATTAGACATTTCCGTCAGGTCCACCAATTTGGTCACCGTCGGCAAACGGGGGTTGCGGCTGGTGCTATGAGCAATCAGATTGTGAAGGAAACTGGCATTTTTGCCACCCCAGATTCCTCCGTAGCCGTGACGTCCCTTCTGGTGCGTCGTCATCAGCATACTTTCAGCAGATATCGACCATTGTACGGTAGTATTCTCGTTGTCATACAGACTGACCACTTCATCCACCGACCAGCTGAATGAGCTATGATCGATAATGAGATCCTTATGGTATCTTGATCCAAAAGCATCATCTTCACTAGCTACCCGGTCGCCTAACCGGAAACGCATATAGCGCATAATAATATTGTCAGCTTCAACAGAGGTTGTGTAGTCGGCAATTGTAATTCCGTCACCTGGAGCCGTTTGTCCGGCAATCGTCAGATTTGAGCCGGTAATCTTGAGGGATTCCTTCAGATGGATGGTTCCCCCCACTCGAAAAACAATGGTCCGATTACTTTGGCTTACCGCATCGCGGAAGGAGCCGGGGATCGGAGTTTCCTTGATACCATAATCAGCCAACGTCGTTACTTCATACACAGGTTGAGCTCTTCCGCCGGTTACATATTTGCCGCCGCCTTCCGCGCCCGGAAAAGCAGGAAGCGCTTCCAAAGAAGCGGCCTCGACACCACCAAATGGCATACATGTTGCAAGAAGACTCGCGACCAGCGCCCCGGATAACCATTTTCTCTTCATACAAGACCTCCTAATATCTATTGGAATAAGAAGGGGGCCCTGTCCTCAGAGCAACCCCTTCCTTAGTAAAGCCGTGTGTATTATTCCTTGCCCTGATAACGGAAATATGCGAAATCAGCACTGCTGCCACCGAACTGCTGCATATCATGCGCCGCAATGCCAACAAAATTCCCAGTGAAGCCTCCCGACAAAAAGCTGATATTCTGCGGATCGCCAAGTGGCTTCCACTCCGTATCGTCACCCTTAAGATAAACAAATTGCCCAGCCACTTCCTGCACCTCAACCGCGATCCGCACTGTCTCCCCTGCATTTAGTTCAATCATTACAGGCTCCGCAGTGAATTCATCGCGCTGACAGCGCATTAACCGCAGCACCTTGCCACGTCCTTCTTCATGGCTGATATACGCATAAAGATAGTTATCCTCATTCAGGTATAACAGTAGTCCTGCCATCTGCAGATAAGTATTCGGTTCATATTCAAGCGCTGTTTCGGCGCGGAAGCTTATATCCGTCTGGCGAATAGCCAGAATATGATGCTCAAACAGACTCTGCACGGACTCCCCGGCCCTGATTCTTAACCAGCCCGGTCTTTCAGCAAGGGAACACCAGCTTTCATTCCTAGGAATCCGCAGTGTATTCCAGTTCTTTTTCAATTCCGGACCATTAAAATCATCCTCGAATTCAAGCGTCCGCATTTGGTTCAGGAACTGTGTTCCTTTAGGTGCTGGTACCTTGAGCTGTGGTGTATTACCGCCTGAGGTTAGTCTTAACCAGCCCTCCTCATTCCAGTGCACCTGCTGAACGGCAGTCTCTCTCCCCAGTATGGCGTATTCGCCTTCCAGGGGTCGCGTACATAAATGGGCCATATACCATTCACCTTCTGGTGTCTCTACCAGACTTCCATGGCCTGCACATTGAAGCGGCAGCTCGGGATTATCCCGAGAGGTCAACATCGGATTGAGCGGATCCACCTCATACGGACCAAGCAGCGCCTTGGAGCGCGCTACGGTTACGGCATGCCCCGATCCAGTGCCGCCTTCTGCCGTAATTAAGTAGTAATAACCTCCCCGCTTGTAAATATGCGGCGCTTCCGTCTTCTTCAGCGGCGTGCAATCAAAGATTTTCACAGGTTCACCTATTAATTGGCACTGCTCTGGATCGTACTCCTGAATTACAATCCCGCAGGACTTGTTGCCTTCCGTAATCCGGTAATCCCACAGCTCATTCAGCAGCCATTTGCGCCCATCCTCATCATGATACAGAGATGGATCGAACCCGCTGCTGTTTAGGTATACCGGTTCAGACCAAGGTCCCTCAATACCCTCCGCAGTGATCAGATAGTTATGACAGTCTTTAAAAGGCCGTTTGGTGCTCTTAACATCGGTATAAATCAGATAAAACAAACCGTCATAATAACTAAGCTGTGGAGCCCAGATACTGCAATTTTTCGGATTTCCCCGCAGATCCACCTGATGAGTCAGAATATCTGTGCAATGCTCCCAGTCTGCTAAGTCCGCTGATTGATACACCCTCACACCGGGCAGCCATTCAAAAGAAGAAACAGCAATATAGTACATCTCCCCTGCTCTTACAATACAAGGGTCAGGATTGAAGCCTTTTAATATGGGATTGTGAATAACTCCTGTCTGAATGTTATCTGTAATCATCTTCATACTCCTTCCTATTTCCATACATCCGCACCCTTCACCCAAAGCAAATCTGCAGTCTATCCTGTCAATTATCAGTCTGTCTGCTCACTTAGATCTTCCTGTGACGGGATAACGGTTACTTGCTGCACTAATTCTTCCACTTTACGGGTGTTTCTCGATTGGCAGCCGGTGATATCTACCGTTTCTCCATTTTCAATATAAAAAGCCGGTCCTTCATGATTCTCGATCGTCACTTGGCGGAAACGAATATCTCTTACGTTGCCCAGATAGAACCCACGGTTGTTCATATCCTGGATTCCTGACATCATGGCTGGACGACCAGGGATTGCATTCTCTGCCATGGAAATATCAATATCGGAAAAGGTAATTTCTGAAATGTATTGCTCCGCAAGGCCGTAAAGAAAACCTGCAGCCGCGTGAACATTCCGAGCAGTAATATTAGCAAAATGAATCCGTCGGAAGCAGGGGGTCTCCTCCGTCACCGGATAAGGATTCTTATCCCATACGTATTTGTCCTTACCACGTGGTCCGCAGAAATAATAAAGATTAAGAATAAACGGACAGATCACGTCCTCCATCACGATATTACTGACACGAATATCTTCGACAACACCTCCGCGCCCGCGTCTGGACTTCAGCCGAATGCCGCGGTCCGTCTGCTTGAACACGCAATTACTGATCACGATATTACGGATATCTCCGCTCATTTCGCTTCCCAGCACCACACCGCCATGACCATGAATCATCGTGCAGTTAGTTATCGTGATATTCTCGCAGGCAACCCGCTCCTTCGTATCCTCCGTCCCTGCTTTAATGGCGATGCAGTCATCACCCACATCGATATTGCAGTTGCTGATGCGGACATTCACACAGGATTCTGGGTCAATACCGTCTGTATTAGGCGAATCCGCCGGATTATAGATCGACAGATTATCAATCGTAACATCATGGCAACAGATAGGATTCACAGTCCAGCTTGGGGAGTTCACGAGTGTCAGATCTCTGAGCGTGACTCTACGGCAGTTGTCGAAGCTGATAAGCTTCGGGCGGGGATACAGCAGTGAATCAGGAGAATTCCGATGTTTATCCCACCAAGGTGCGCCCCTTCCATCCAGCTTGCCTGCACCTGTAACCGATACATTCTCTAGATTTATTCCAAAAATACATGAAGCATGGACGTTCTGCTTCACACCCTCCCAACGGGAATCCACCACCGGATAATCGTTAGGATCAGAGCTGAAGCTAAGCACAGCTCCAGGACTGAGCTTCAGCTCAATATTGCTTTTCATGAAGATAGCACCCGTCTGATAGTGCCCGGAAGGAACATAAACTGTTCCTCCCCCTGCCTCGCTTGCCGCATGAATGGCACTGGCTATCGCTTCCGTTGAAGGCTCTGCACTATTAGGATGTGCTCCGTAGTCGTTTATATTGTAGATAGACATGTGCTTCACTCGCTTCCTTTCGTCACGGCGGGACGCTGCAAATATTCATATTCTCCACAAGCCAGGAGGAATGCGCCAAGCCCCTTCTGATCATTGGTTACGATCGGTTCACTGATATAATAGGCGTAAGTACCATCTCTCCGGTCCTCACCACCGAGTCCAGCGACCTGGCAGTTTTTATTCAGGTTAACCCAGCCTTTTTTGGTTTCCAGCACAAATTCAGCAATAAGACCTTGATAAGCACGGTCAAGAGTCTCGAACCAACTATCATCGAGTACACCAATCCGAATGCCCTTAGCCATTGCATAGGTGATCATGCTAGAGGCGGAAGCCTCCAAATAATTGCCTTTACGGCCGCCCATGTTTACAACCTGATACCAGACTCCAGCATCCGCATCCTGAACCTGACGAAGCGCTGTCAGCGTATCTGTCAGAATACGTGCCAAGATCTCGTAATCCGCGTGTTCCTCAGGGAGCATTCCGAGTACATCCACTAGCGCCATCACATACCAGCCCAGCGAACGCCCCCAAAAGTTCGGAGACAGCCCCGTTTCAGGATCGCACCACGGCTGTACCCGCTTTTCATCCCATGCGTGAAACAGAAGGCCCGTCTCAGCATCCTTGGTATGACGCTCGCACAGAATAAATTGCCGGGTCACATCGTCCAGACCCTTGCCGCCTTCATACTCAAGTAAATACTCCAGATAGAAAGGAGAGCCCATATACAAGCCATCCAGCCAAATCTGATAAGGATATACATTCTTATGCCAAAACGCACCTTCCGAGGTTCGAGGATGCGTTGTTATCTGCTTTCTTAATAAATCTGCAGCCATTTTATATTTCGCTAACCCAGTTTCTTTATGGAGCACAAATAGGATCTTTCCGTTATTTAAGTGATCAATATTATGTTCGCTCAGGCGATATCCCTTCACAGAGCCGTCTTCCTCAATAAAATAATCCATATTATCTTTGATGAATTGATAATATTTAACCTGCCCGGTCTGTCTCCACAGCAGCTCAAAACCCTTCAAGATGACTCCATAATCATAAGACCATTTTCCATGATATCCGTTATCCTCATATAATCTTGGCGTTCGCTCCATAATCGAATCTGCCATTCGAACACCCCAGCCCATACTCCTAAGTGCATTGTTGTCTTTCATTTTTTCCTCCTGTTTGAATAGATATGGTCCTAAACGCAGCCTCCCCATTTAGGACCCCTCTACTATTTTCTTAGAATATAGTCTGTAGTACTTCTTAAGGATTTACAGCTTTATAAGCAGCTTCATATTCAGTAATGATTTTGCTGCCGCCGGATTTCTTCCACTTTTCAACCTCAGCTTTAAATCCGTCCAAATCAATTTTGCCTAGGATATATTTATAAGTGGCATCTGTCATAATCTTCTGCAACTCAGATCCTTGAGTAGAATAGGTCTCAGATTCCAGAGAGTAAGCAGGATTCAGTACAGCATATTTAGCATTCTCAACGATCAGCTTATCAGCTTCAACTTTGAGTGGATCAGCATCATGGATAATGAATCCATTCTCTAATGGACGAGATGCCGAAAATGGCTGAACTTCTTGCTTCCAGAGATCTGTATCCTTAATCGTAACCGCTTGTTCTCCATCGATTGTATAGTGGACATCCTTAATACCATAAGTCATCAAGCCATAGACATCTTCATTCATAAGATCATTAACAAATTTCAAGATCCGTCTTAATTCATTTTCATCCTTGACTTCGGATTTCGGGAAAGACAACAGTCCCCCAATTCCGTTATTACCAGCCCAGATGGCGCGATCCGCTTCATTACCGGTGGAAGTGATATCGTTAACCATAACCAAATCCATACCATCCTGTATGCCTTTAGACAGATTCAGCAGGTTCTTGCTGTCAAACAAGGCACCCACATAAATTCCAGCCTTTCCTTGCGCAAAATTCTGCTGCTGATCTGTTTTAGCCGTCACAGCGAAATCCTGATTGATATAACCACCATCATAAAGAGTCTTCATATAATCCATGGTCTTGACATAAGCCTCTGTATCGAACTCTGGTGTCATTTTACCCGCATCATCTACACTCCAATAGTTCGGTGTTCCAAAGTATGAGCCCAATGTCTTAAATGCTCCATATACAAGATCGCTGCGGTCCATGAAGCCTGTGGTATCCTTTTTGCCATTACCATCAGGGTCTTTTTCGGTAAACGCTTTCGCAACTTCCATCAACTCATCTGTTGTTTTTGGAACCTGCAGTCCAAGCTTATCCAGCCAATCTTTACGGAGAACAACGCCGTTTCTAGCCAAGGACTTCTGGAAAGGAACCCCGTACAGCTTACCTGCAATCGATGCCGATGTACGTGTATCCTGTGAAATTTTAGCCAAATTCGGGAACTCATCAAGATAAGGACTTACTTCCCAGAACATACCGGCCTTCAGTGCATTACGTACAGAAGAGTTATCAAGAATAGTCAGGGTAACGATGTCTGCTAGGGAATTCGATGCTAATGAAGTATTAATACGTTCTTCTTTGGAAGGATCCGGAATCCATGAGAATTCAATCTCTGTATTCGTCAATTCTTCAATTTTGTCCAGAATAGGACCCGTTGGTGTTGTAGACGTTTGTAAAATGTTCAGCCAGCTAATCTTTGCTTTAGCATCTAGCACATCTGCAGGTGCGGCAGTAGTTTTAGCCGTTGAATTCGTTCCCTCATTTGAAGAATTTGACTCCTTCGCGTTATTGCCTCCTCCGCATGCAGTGAGTACTAACCCGCTACACAACATTAAGGCTGCAATTTTTTTGTAATTGCGATTCATCAACATTACCCCTTTTACTAATGTATTTGTGTTGTATCTTCCACCTCTGCCTTTAAGGCAGAGGTAAGAATTCAGCATACTATGAAGCCTAGTAAACACCATCTTCGCCGATTTTTTTGGCTAACTTGTTCGACAGCATAACGAGAATCAAGCCAACTACACCCTTGAACAGACCTACTGTGGTACTGAAACTCAATTGTCCGTTCTTTAAACCAGCTGTATAGATATAGGTATCGAAAATTTCTCCAACTTCGCGGTTCAAGGAATTGATCAGCAAGTACATATGCTCAAAGCCCAGATCCAGCGTGTGGCCAATCTTCAGAATAAGCAAGGTAATAATGATTGGGCGAATCGCCGGCAAGGTGATATGCCATGTTTTGCGTAATCTTGCCGCTCCATCCATCTCAGCTGCTTCATATAACTGCGTATCCACTACGGTAATGGCTGCCAAATAAATAATGGTTGACCAACCAATTTCTTTCCAAATGATCTGTCCGATATACACGGTACGCAACCACTCAGGAGAAGTCAAAAAGCTGATCTTCTGCATCCCAAGGGCCGCCAACATCTCATTCAGCACCCCTCCATCCACATTCATAAATACATAGGAAATGGAGACGATGATAACCCATGACATGAAATGGGGGATATAAATAATCGTTTGAATGGTGCTCTTAAATAACTTGTGCTGAACTTCGTTAAGCATCAGCGCCACTATAATAGGTAGCGGGAAGAAAATAAAAATGTTTAATGCAAACAGGATAAGTGTATTACTCAATAGCATAAAGAAGGTAGGTTCTGTAAACAATCGGACGAAATGCTTAAACCCTACCCACGGGCTATCCGCTATACCCAGAAACGGCTGATAGTCCTGAAATGCAATGATAAGACCGCCCATAGGCAGGTACTTAAAAATAACAAAATACAAAAATCCCGGGAGTATCATTAGATACAATAACTTGTTTCTTTTTAAACTCAGCCAGCTAGGCCCCGTTCGCTTTTTTCTTACTGGATTAACTTTCGTGTTCAGCATGGTGACGTTTGCCTCTTTCACCTGATCGGCCTCCTTGATCGCGTTTCTTTACGATTCCCAGATTACGATCATTCGTCCATTACGTATATAATCATCAGATACTGATACTCCGAGAACCCTACAGCTATAAGGTTTTCCAGGCCCGTGCATCTTATAGTGATTACTACAATACATAAAGATCATCTATGCCTTATCACGCTTTTTCCTCCCAAAACAAAGCCCAAGCTAATGATTATATACGGAATAACAGACCCCTGTTAAAGTTTCAATGAAACGATTACAAGGAGGATATCTGCATGTCGCAATCATCTTTTAAAAAAGAAAATATGGGTAGCCGGCTGTTTACTATTGTAAATACCACACTGCTTACACTCATTGCCCTAGCCTGTCTTTTACCCTTTGTCAATGTGTTTGCCAGTTCCTTTGCTTCAACACAGGAGGTAGTAGAAAAAAGCTTCATCCTGTTCCCGACGACATTCTCTTTGGATGCTTACCGTTATATACTGTCAACGCCTACTATTTTTAAAGGGCTTGGCGTATCCATCGGTGTAACCTTAGTGGGTACAGTTGTCAGTATGGTTCTTACCTCTTTAATGGCTTATGGATTATCTAGAAAATATCTATACGGAAGAGATTTCATCAATTTCGTAATCGTGTTCTCCATGCTCTTCAGCGGGGGAATGATCCCTACTTTCCTGGTAGTTAAATATTTCGGATTAATCGATTCCTACTGGTCCATGATCATGCCTGTTGCGATCAATGCTTTTAACCTGATCATTATGCGTAACTTCTTCCAGGCGCTGCCGGAAGGGCTAGAGGAATCAGCCAAGATTGACGGCTCTAATGATTTTGGTGTATTTTTCAAAATCATGCTTCCGCTGGCGATGCCATCTATCGCGACCCTCTCCTTGTTCTACGGGGTAGCTTACTGGAACACTTATATGAGTGCAATTTTATATATGACAGACTCCACTAAGTGGCCTATTCAAGTCCTGCTGCGCCAAATTGTTATCGTCGCCAGCGGGATGCAGGGAGATAATGCTTCTGTTGATATTATCCCACCTGCTCAAACCATCAAAATGGCGGTTATCGTAGTCGCAACCGTTCCAATGCTGCTCGCCTATCCTTTCGTACAAAAACACTTCACCAAAGGAGCCCTGCTGGGTTCTGTAAAAGGCTAAAACATTGCAGCTGCACAAACAGCCAGCCCCGGTCTCCCGGGGCTGGCTGTTTGTGTTCAGCGCCTTACTTCTCCTGTTTCTGGGTTCGGTATGCACCTGGTGTTACATGTTCTTTTTTACGGAAGGATCGAATAAAGTTCTGTGGATTATGGTACTGCAGCCTTTCAGCAATCTCTTTAATGGTCATATCCGTTTCCACCAGCCACTTCTTAGCCATTTCCAGACGATAGTTCATCAGATACTCGCTAAACGTCATCCCGTACTCTTTTTTGAAAATACTGCTTAAATAGTTCGGACTGTAATGGAGGCGATCACCAATTAATTCTAGCGTTAAGTCCTGATCAAATTCCGAGCGGACAATCACCGCAATTTTATCGGATAAGAGGCGGAACTGACGGTCTGTCTTCTCCTTAACGCTGGTCACCATCGGATGGATAACTTCTTTGACCAAAATGCGTTCGATCTCTTCCGGATTACGGATGTCTAACAATCGGTGATACAACGTAGAATTGTCCTCTGTCAGCAGAACCTCTACACCCAGCAGCTGCTCCAGCTGAATCAGATTGTTGACGAAACGTATTAATGTGACTTCGAAATTCAAAGGGTTCTTACTGTGCTTCATCATTTCCCCGAGTAATGGATACAGAGAACAGGATACTTGTTCTTCATCTCCAATCCGAATCGCGTCAAATAACTGGGACTCAAACTCAGACGGATAATGCAGTAGAACTGGACCCGAGATCACCTTCGATATATCCTCATAGAAGATGATGGACTCTTTGCCCAGATTTAAACGATGATGCAGCGCCTGCTTACTCATCTCGCAAGCTTCCCTACTAAACAATAAATTATCATAAAAATTGCTGATTCCAACGCTAATGGATAGTTTCAGGATTTCTCTAGCTGTTCGAATAATTGTCTTGGCATAGTCCAGTGCTATTCTCCGGTTCTCCTGTTCATTCGCTCCCTCAAAGATCAGGATAGTCGCTTGTGTACGGTCATTTAATAGGATAGGAATCATCCGCCTCTCCTGCGGAATCAGCTCTTCCACCAGTTTGTTAACCGCTACAAGCAGAAGATCCTTATCGCTAGCCTGCCGTTCCCCATAGTTATCCAGCTGTATTAGCAGCGTTGCATACACCGAATTCTGTGACAGCTCATAACCGAAACGAGGCAAACCCAGATTAAGCTCTTCTTGGGATATCCGGCTACGAAACAGATTTAGAATAAACTGAGTTTCCAACTTAGGCATCTCAGACTCAATCAGACCCTCTAGGCTTTCTTTCTCCGATAAGATGGTATCAATCGAATTAATAATCCAGTCTACCTCATTCTTAGGCTCTAGCTCCGCATTGGCGGGCAATAATCGGCGCTGAATCTGCCGGAATGGCTTGGTGAAATACAAAGAGATCACATAAGCGACTACCGCAATCAACAACGTAATAAGCAGTACCATCATCACAATCCCGAATCGGGTTGTCTTTAGTGCATCAGAAATTTCTGATTTATCCAAAATAGTTACGTAGATCCAATTATTATAAGAAGATTTAGCATAAATAGCTTTTATCGATTGGTGATCAGCCCGCTCCATGGCAATCGTCCCCAATTGCCCCCCGCCTCCGGCAACATTAGTGATATGGCTAAGTTGATTATTAGTCAGCAGGGACTTTCCAGTTTCCGACTCATATAAAAGCTCACCCTCCCGGTTAAGAATAAACACCGGTGTGTTTCCTTCGGTCTGAAGGGTGCTCTGCAAGGTCTGAAGGGATATATCAGATAAGGCAATCGCCTGTTTGGTCTGTGAGAATACCGGCAGGGTATTTACAAAGCGGATGCCTTTATCCGTCTTCACCCAAAATAAACCCCGGCTACGGTTATTGATATAGCTCTCATAAAGTGCCTTGCTCTCTTCTTCCGTTAAATGTGAAAGCTTACCATTGGAAATCTGCCATTTCTGCTCCAAACTGATTAGAGAATAATTAACAAAATCCATCCCCATGCTGGCAATGTAGTTAAGCTGGGAATTAATCTCGCGATACTTTTCAAAATCCTGCTCAGTGATCGGATTTTGCACGACCTCCCTAAAGGAACTGGTGGTACTGTAAGTATTAAAAGCGTATTCGATGGTCTGAATTTTCTGTTCCAGGGTGTTTTTAATTTGAGTAATTAAACTCTGTTTATCATCCGCTACTCTTTCATTTACCGAATTAATCGTCGTCAGATAAATATAGCCACCGAAGCTAATAACCAGGCCAATTCCCAGCACTAGAATAGGAACAAAAATCTTGTAGAATATCCTGCCTCTTTTCATGATAGACTCCTTAAGCATGTAATTATTTTCAATTATAGCGCTTCCAATAGGTTAAACCAAATGTTTTAAATGTGTATAATCGCAACCCTATTTTTATAAAAAATAGAAAACAAAAAAACAAGGCAAAAAGCGCTTCATCAAGCCCAGTGCTCAATGAAGGTTTTTTGCCTTATATTATAATGATTTTATTCCCTATCCTTATATTTCAATCTCTTCCGTTGAATCCGAAAGACCACCACTCTGCACGCCATTATTATTGGCTACCGCAAGAACATATACTTTATATTTAACACCCTTAACAATTAATGCACCATTAACATCTCTTCTCGAGGCTACAATTGTAGGATTCGTTCCGTTAGGCGTTATCGACGTATAATACGAGGATTTCACCTCAATTGCTTCCGCTGAACCAAAACCTTGTTTAGACGGAACCACCAGAATTCGATATTCCGAAATGTTAGACTCGTTAGAGGAACGGTTGAAACTTACTAGTATTTTACCCTCATCCACACTGTACGTTACATTGGTGACAGAGGTTACCGGCAGCTTAGTGGATAAAGTTATGGCATTCGACTCTGAGGACAACACATTAGTGCCTGAGTACTTGCCGCTGCCAATCGTTAACACATACACTCTGTAACTGATTCCACTCTTTATTAAATTTCCGTTTACGTCTCTGGCTGAAGAATCCAAGACTTGACTGGTGTTATTTCCTGAAGTGCCTACCGCTGTGTAATTGGAGCTAGAAACCGCATTTGCCTGGGTTAAACTAAAGCTGCTGTAATAGGAAGTAGGTACAATCAGGATTCGATACTGGCTAATGTACGTTTCATCCGTGGCATGGTTAAAGGATACTTTTAAATCACGGCCGTCTTCGTAATCATTAACGTCCCTTACATCCAAGCTCGAAATAGGAGCCAATTTGTAATCTACATTCAACGTAATTAAAGGTGAACCAGAAGAAAGAACATTGCTGCCCGAGTAATTCCCGCTTCCGACGGTTAAAACATATACTCTGTAATTGATTCCACTCTTTATCAGGTTACCGCGCACGTCCCTTGATGACGAGGTTAACACTTGATTGGTGCTGGATCCTGTTGTGCTCACTGCTGTGTAGTTGGAACTGTACACATTATTGGCGTCAGATAAACTGAAGCTATTGTAATAGGAAGTAGGTACAACCAGGATTCGATACTGGCTAATATACGTTTCATTCGTAGCGTGGTCAAAGGATACTCTTAAATCACGGCCATCATCATAGTCATTTACGTCGCTTACATCTAAATTGTAGACAGCACTCACATTGTAGTCAACAGCCAACGTAATTAATGTTGACTCCGTTGAGAGAATGTTGGTGCCCAAATTCTTCCCGCTTCCAATCGTTAACACATACACTCTGTAAGGTGTTCCATTCTTAATCAAATTACCACGCACGTCTCTTGCTGACGAGGCTAACACTTGACTGGTGCTAGATCCTGTTGTGCTCACCGTTGTGTAGTAAGAGCTGGAGACATTATTCGCCTCAGATAAACTAAAGTTGTTGGAATAAGCTGTAGGCACAACTAGAATTCGGTACTGGCTAATATACGTTTCATCTGTAGCGTGGTTAAAGGATACTTTTAAATCACGGCCATCTCCAAAGTCACTAACGTCGCTTACACTTAAATTAGAGACATTGACCGAGGACAGCGTAATCGCAGATGAAGCAGCAGACAATAAATTATTGGCTGTATTACTGCCACTATCTACACCCATAACAAACACACGGTAACCAACTCCCGTCTTAATGAGGGCTCCATCTACATCCCTCGCTCCTGACGATAGGATCTGAGTGATATTGGAGCCTGTTTTGTTGACCTGTGTGTAATTTGAACTGCTAACAGCATTTGCTGCCGCCAAATTAAAAGAAGAATAATTAGTAGCTTTGACTACAAATATCCGGTAAGAACTCACCTTCGATTCATCCGATACCTTATTAAAACTTACGGCTAAATCGCGGCCATCACTATAATCGCTCACATCACTTACTTGTACATTACTTGGAGCAACGACTACAGTATTAGTATTAAGCGATATAGTCGAAGAACTATACGAGAGAGCGCTGGTATTATTGCCTTTGCCCACTGCGAAAACATAAGCTACATAGGTTTGATTACCTTTAATGAGGTCACCATCCACATCCCTTGAATTTGCGGTCATTCTAATCGTAGGATTAGTGCCTGTAGCTAAAACAGTAGAATAATTGGCGGATGTAACCTTTTGTGCAGATGAGATATTAAAAGTGCTCCAAGCCTTTACAATCATTACCCGGTAATGATCCACAAGAGCTTCATTAGAAGATTGGGTGAAGCTGACCTGGAGATCACGGCCGTCACCGTTATCACTTACATCCTTTAACTGTACATTCGATGCCGGATTTACAGTTCCAGTTTTACCGCCGGAAGTCGTTATGGTCACCACTTTGGTACTTGGATTCCAACCCACATCATGACCCAATGACTCACTTACAAACCGTGTAGGAACCATCGTTCTTCCTTTCAAATTCTGACCCGGCACATCTAGAGTTACAGCTTTATTGTTAATCGTGGCTGTCTTTGAGCCAATCTTTAACATAATCGTTGTATCATCTTTAGTTGCAGTTACAGTTTGTGTTTTCTGATTCCACTTGATGGTGGCATTAAAGGCTTCAAAGATTGCCCGTAGGGGTACCATCGTCCGTCCATTTACCATCACCGGTGCTTGATCTGTGGACAATCGAACCCCATCAATAAAAATACTGATGGGCGCAGTAGCAGCTTTCACTGAAGATTGAAACATCATCGGCAAAACTAATAAGCCCACTAAAATAGAAATCCATAACTTCTTCACAGATTCACCCTCCTGGAATGACGAATACATTTTTTTCCTAACCTTTTGACGCTCCTACTAGGATAAAAGTTTCACGCATTATGGTTACAATATTTTAATCTGGAACCCGTTCCTTCGATCCGCCACAAACCGCTCTGTAAAAAGAAAAAGAAAGCGCAGTGTGCGCTCTCTCCTTTGTGTTATTCGCTGATACTTTTATCCACATTTTTCTTCGGAATTCCATCCAATCCGTACTCCCAATCATAAGCATCAAAAATTTTTCTCGCTACAGGTGCTGCACTGCTAGATCCAAATCCGCCTTCAGGAATAACTACAGCTACAGCAAGCTTTGGATTTTCACGTGGTGCAAAAGCTATAAACACTCCGTTATCACGGTTTATGTTTTTACTATCCGTCTGTTGTGAAGTTCCTGTTTTACGCGCAAAATCATAGGGGAAATCACCGAAGGCACTTTTAACGTCACTGTTCATCCCTTTCTTTATCTCCCGCCAATAGGATTTATCGAAAGTAGTCACTTCATCAAGCACTTCCCGTTTGAATTCTTTGATAACTTTACCTTTGGAGTCCGTGATCTTGCTTACTAGCTGTGGTTTGATTCGTTGCCCTTCATTGGCTAGTGTAGCCGCATATTGCGCCAACTGAAGAACGGTATAACGTCCCTGCTGCCCAAAAGAAGCATAAACAAGTGCCGACTGAACTGAACCCGCTTTAGCTTCAGCTTTATAATTCAAATCACCCAAGTATTCCCTTGGTAAACCTATCCCTGTTGGCACACCTAGACCGAATTCTTTCATATATGTGTCCCATACCCCGATGCCCTTAGACTTGTATTTTTCGTACAATTTTTTTCCGATCATATCAACCATATATACGTTTGAAGATTTTTCAATGGCTGTATAAGGATACAAAGAGCCGTATACATGATTGGATGAGTTCCTTACATTAGTCTCATGTCCTTCCCTACCAAATGAGGTGATCCCTTTATCTTGATAAGTAGAAGAAGTACTTATAAAGCCCTCTTTTAAGCCAATTAACACACTCAATGGTTTTATGGTCGAACCAAGCAGCACGGTGGATTCAAAATTATGCCCTGATCTTCCTGATGAGTATGGAGTTATCGTTCCATTTTGGTAATGCTTTTCAATTTTTTTATACACCTCTGGAGAGATCGAACCCGTAGCCCAACTGTTGGTATCATAGTCAGGCATACTTGCCATAGCAATAACATTACCTGTATCCACTTCCATGGCTACAGCGTAACCTGTTAAAGCATCAGGATGTGTTTCTCCCTGAACGGTGTGTGAATGCAACCACTGAATCTGATCTTTAATGGCTTCTTCGGTCTTCAGCTGAATTTTTTTATTAAGGGTCGTCCAGATAGTGCTTCCTTTGACCGGGGGTTCAATACTGACAATTTTTTCCGCCATATTCTGCGGATCTACGGAAACTTCCTTATAACCATTCTGTCCCCGAAGCTCCTTCTGGTATTGCAGCTCCAAGCCATCAAAGCCTACTAGCTCATCCTCTTTATAGTTAAGTCCAGGGTTCTGATTATTTTTCATCGCCTGAAGTACATCCTTATAAAGATCTAAACTAGTAGAGGATTTAAAAAATTTCACGTAACCAACAGCTTGTACAGCCACCGTATCGGTATCATAATGCCTGCTACTTTCCTCTATCACTTCAAGGTTTGGATATTCGTTTTTGTGTTCTAAAAAATAAGCGATTTCTTTCTTAGTTAAACCTGATTTAATTCTTCGTGCTACATAACCAGAGAGTTTTTTTGAATATAAATCCATAGACTCAAGGATCTCTTCTGTGGTTAGTTTTTTCTCATTAGGATCACCATAAGTTTCGAAGGCTTCTGCTAACTTGCTGGCGAGTGCCTTTGATTTATTATTTGCCTCAGCAGTTAAGGTAACTTTTTTCGTAGTTTTATCTGTTTTTGTTGCGGTATATTCCTTATCCAAAGTAAGGTACAAAGATTGAACGGGCGTTGAGTATGCCAATTTCTCACCATCAGCAGCGAGGATATTCCCTCTCAATGCCGATAATGCCACTATTTTCGTATCCCGATTAGCCTCAGCTTCAGATAACGTAGGTCCTTCGACAAATTGCAAGACCGCAAGGCGTAGGATAATCACACAAAAAATAATAAAAGTGCTAAAGAAAAAAATATTGATTCTTAATTCGCCAGAGTTGTTAATAGTTTTGCTGTCGTCTTGTACACCTTTTCTGTCGAAGAGCCTCACATAATCCCACTCCTTATTTCCAAAATTCTACAGCATAAGATTAAAGTATAAACTAGCAAACGGAAATATACAAAATTAAGAATAATAGTTAAATAATTGTTCACAAATCGATAATATCCAATTAAAAAAGCAGCTTTCCCCGGTATGGGAGAATCGCTGCTTTTTGTTTATGGGCGTTGGTGGCCTGCACCAATAAATTCTCAACATTCGCTGAGGCCTACGGACTCAGATGACGTTATATGCGCATTTTTAGCCTTTGGAGCTTGGTTTCGGACTCCAATGACGTTATTTCATAGGAAGAAGGGCAAATCGGGTGCTTTTCATACCAATAGCGACTATGCGGTCCGTTGGCACTTCAAATGCGAAATAAAGCTGCGTTTAAGGTCATCTGTGTCCGATAGCTGTAGCGTAAGGGAGGGGAATTTTAAACAGATGAAACGATGTTTGAGGAGTTCTTGATAGAGCAAGCTCTAATTAATCAGGGGGTGCCCAGCAGCCATTTTACGGCTGATGGGGCACCCCCTGATTTTTTCTTATAACAAAATCTACACTTTTCTAACCTGTGACCGGTACATTAAAAACAAGAAATACGGAGCCCCAATCAGCATAATAATAAGGCCTGAAGGGATTTCTTTCGGCGCCATTATGGTTCTTCCGAGCGTATCGGCAATAACGAGCATCAAGCCGCCAAGTAACCCTGACAAAACAATCGATCGTCTCGTATGATGACCAATCATCATACGCACCGCATGCGGCGCCATGAGTCCGAGAAAGCCAATTGTTCCCACACTTGCAACGGCTCCCGCTGCAAGCAAAACGCCGATAATCATAGCCCAAAGCCGCGTTCCTCGAACCGGCAAGCCCAATCCTGTTGAACTCTCGTCACCAAATGCCAACAAATCGCATTTTCGGCCCAAATAGTATGCAATCGGAACAAGTACAAGCAGGAATGCAAATAGGATGTAAAATTGATTCCAGCTTCGTCCATAAGTCGAACCCGTTAACCAAATTAAGGAGCTACTGCTCCATAAACTTCCTTTGACGATCATGACCTGGATTCCCGCAGAGGCAATAGCAGAGACTGCGATTCCAAGCAAGATCAGAACCGATGGATTCAAGGACCTGCGCCAGGCCATAAAAAAGACAAAAGCAGCAGCCAGTGCCCCACCCACGATTGCGGCAAGCGGAACTGCAAATACCGTCAATGCTGGCCAAACGGTCATTACGGCCAAAGCACCAAAGCCAGCCCCTGAGGTCACACCAATAATAGAAGCATCTGCCAATGGATTTCGAACAGCACTTTGAATCAATACACCACTGATTGCAAGTGCGATCCCTCCTGCAGCCGCTACGAGTGTACGGGGAAGCCGTAAATTCAGCAGGACGGAATAGGATTGATCCCCCCTATGGAACAGACTACTTAGCAATTCACTGATCGGTATTTTTGTTCCCCCAAACGATAAGCTTACGAGGATAATAACAATGAGCAGCACGGTCATAACTATAACCGTCGGCACAAAGCGCAGACGCAGTCCCGCCCCACCGATACTCATCGATGATTGGCCAGCGCCTGAGCCCGATATATTTTTCATCTTGGTGAGTACCAGCCAAATGAGCCACGGGGCTCCAATAATCGCCATAACTGCACCAACAGGCATTTCACCCACACTGCTTCGCACTACACGCGCTAGCGTATCCGCTGCCGTGATGAGCAAGGCTCCCCACAACGCGCTTGCAGGAATGAGCAGGCGATGCTTGCGAATCCCACTAAGTCTGACGAGATGGGGAGCCACTAAGCCGACGAAGCCAATCGGTCCAACCACGCTGACTACAACCGCAGCCATTAATACCGATAGGCCAAGTCCTGTCGCCCGAATTAACCCTACTCGCTGTCCAAGTGAACGAGCGGTTGACTCATCGAGCTCCAGCGCATCAAATTGTCTGCCGGCAAATATCGCTGCCATTAGCAGTACTACGACAAAAGGCCAGGCATATATAACACCGTCCCAATCCAACTGGATTAGGGAACCTGAACCCCATAAAAACAGATTTTGTGTTTCTGTTCTTTTAAAAATATGTATGGCCGATGTAAACGCTCCGAGCACCATGGAGACGATCATACCTGACAAAGCCAGCCGAACAGGTGTGGCTGCCTTGCCTCCACTCAATAAATAAGCGGCTAAAGCAGCAAGCAGTCCCCCTGCAACTGCGAGCAAAAATGGAAACTCATGCTGCAAAGCAGGAAAAGCTACCATACCAAGCACGACCATAAAGTATGCCCCGGCATTAATCCCAAGTGTATCTGAGGAAGCAAGCGGGTTCTTCGTTATAGTTTGCAATAATGCCCCAGCCACAGCCAGAGCAGCCCCGGCCAGCAGACCAATAACTGTACGTGGCATGCGGATATCCCAGAGCAGATTATGTTCCATTATATCTTGGCGATTCAGCAAACCATCTATTACAGTAGCTGCAGGAATCTTGGCTTCCCCAAAGCCCAAACTTAAAACGAACAGAATGAAGAGGACGGCAAAGCCGCCCCCAAATATTCCAATGATCCGCCAGTTCATGCCGATAGAGGCTTCTTTGCTACTCTTTTCGTTCATAACCGCACTCATTTCGTTAATGTATTTACAACTTCATCCACGATAACTTTGGAGGAGATCGGACCGCCGAACACCCAAGTAGTACTGCTCAATCCGAAGGTGCGATTCTCTTTCACAAAGTTAAGGCCATTCCAAACGGAATTATCCTTCAGTTCTTTCGTGAAAATATTATCATCCTCTTGGACGATATAGATCAGATTTGTATCCTGAACCGCAGGCAATGCTTCAACTGTAGAGGTACTGAATCCGTAAACTTCGAAATTTTCGGGTTTCCAGTCGTTTTTCAGACCGATCCGATCCAAAGTTTGTACCGCAAGTGAATTATCTGTAAAAAGACGCATCGTTGCTGCATTCTGGTAGCTGTATGCTTGTGTCAGTACATAGTTCAAGCCTTCTTTGCCTGCATCAGCCAGCTTTGCTTTTGCATCTGCATAATGTGCATCCAAATCAGCAAGAACCTTATCGGCTTCTGCTGTTTTACCTACTGCCGCTGCAATTGTTTTGAAAGTATCTTCCATCAGCGTGTACTGATTACCTTCTCCTTCATTCGGATACAAGCCGAAAATCAATGTTGGAGCGATACTTTTAAGTTGATCATAAATTCCTTCATGCCCACCCGTATTGGCAATAATCAGATCAGGCTTTAATGAAGCAATTGTCTCCAGATCTGGCTCGTCACGGGAACCAACATCAGTCACGTTTGCATCAAGTGGTGCTTCAGAAGTCACATACAGCTTATAGTTTTCGTTATCTGCGTTACCTACTGGCTGCACTCCCAGTGCAATAACATCCTCCGTAAAGGTCCATTCCAATACCACAACTCTTTGCGCAGGTTTGTCCAGCGTAATCTCACCTTTAGAATCCTTTAAAACAATAGGACCGCTTGTAGATTCACTGCCCGCGTTTTCAGCAGCTGGTTTATCAGTTGCTCCCGCGTTCGATGTTGAATTGTTCTTTTGGTTAGTACCACAGCCTGATACGACCAATATAATAGCAATAACCATAAATAAACTAATTAACCTTTTGTGCATTTGCTTTATCCCCCTGGATTCAACGTTCGAAGTTGATTCCATGATAACCGTTATCAATCTATTGATAATGATTATCACAGAAAACATATTAGTAATCTTATACGCGATTCTCCCGAAAGTCAAAGTTAAAATTTAAGGCTTAACCGTCCCTACTCCATGATCTGGTTTGTAATTCTTTCAATGTGTATGGTCAGATACAGCATTTCATCATTTGTTAACTCCCGATTATATGTTTTATCAATATAGATTTTAATTTTCTCAACGCTTGCGAAAGCTTCCTTATACTGCTGCTTTACCAAAATAAATAGGCCATTCTCATTATCAGGAGGTGGAGTACCATTGATGAGACGTTGTGCAAAAAATTTCAAATGAGTGATAAAACGGTAATAAGCAAGGGACTCCTCATCGTACTCTAGCCTGAAATGGCGCTTCACGATATTTAGGATGTCGTTCATAATCTTGGTGATATTCACCATGTTAGGCATCTCTTCATTTAGTTCTGCATTCACCAGATGGAGCGCAATATGTCCGGCCTCATCTTCGGGAAGTCTGACTCCGAGCTTGGAATGTATAATTTGAAGCGCAGCTTTCCCAACCTCATATTCTTCTTTATAGAATTTTTTGATTTCCCAAAGCATGGCGTTTTTAATCTTCATCCCTTTTGAGAATCTCTCCAGCGCAAAACTGATATGATCTGTCAGACTAACATAAATACTGTCATCCAGCATTTTACCGAGCTGCAGTTTGGCGAAGTTTATAATCTCTTCTGAGAGCTCCATGTGCTCGATTGGAATCTCGGAAAGCAGCGTTTTTAGCTTATCTGAAAGTTTTTGATTACTTAAAGTGAATATCTTTTCAATTTTATCTTCTTCTAAAAAGTCTCCACGTTTTTTCTTAAAGGCCAGTCCTCTTCCCATAACTACTAGTTCAAAATTTTGGTCATCTATGACAGTAACAACATTGTTGTTTAACACTTTTTCGATCCGCATATTTCAGCTCCTTACCTTTTCATCTTACGAAGCTAGCACTTTTTTATAGTATTCTATAATAAAAAATCGATCTCTAAGTAGCAGTACTAAGAGATCGATTCCATTCATACCTTATGACTCTTCAATAGATCACACTACAACAGTCAGCAAATCTTCGCCCGGTGTAATAACTGTTTTATTGGTACCAATCACATCACTATAATTAGCCGTATTGGTAATAATTATCGGTGTTGTGCATTGATAACCTTCATTTTTTATTTGTTCAAAATCAAACTCAATCAATAGATCACCCTGTTTAACGGTTGCTCCTTCTTGCACCTTCACATCAAAGTATTTACCTTTTAGCTTCACGGTTTCTATACCGATATGAATCAAGACCTCAACACCCTCATCCGATACTACCGCAATACAATGACCTGTTCTGAAAATAGTGGATACAACTCCACTTACCGGTGAATAAAGCTTACCTTCTGTGGGTTCAATTGCAATCCCCTTGCCCATTGCTTCAGAAGCAAAGGCAGCATCATCTACTGAGGTTAACGGGATTACGTTACCAGCCAGAGGGCTTACAACGGTTGAACTTTTAACGGCGTGAGGGAGGATAACCTCGCTTTTTTCAGTATTCGTTTTTTCTTCTACAATATTCACTTTCTTTTTATCTTCATAACCAAATACCATGGTAATTACCATAGCCAATACAATGGTCACACCTGCTATAATCGCTTGAACGACCAGCGGAGAGAATGCGGGAAGACTTAATACGCTCACAAATGCGAAGACTTCCATCTTCACTTTGAAAAGACCACTAAGTGCTCCACCTACACCGCCGGCAATGGTTACATAAATGAAAGTCCGTTTGTAACGAGTCAGCAAACCGTAAATAATAGGTTCTGTTACACCTGAAAGCGCGCCTGGTATAAATGTACTGCCGGCCAATGTTTTCAACTGTTTGTCCTTTGTTTTCAGGAAGATACCCAACGCCACACCCAGCTGCGCGAAGATGGCCATGCCGGCCATTGCATATATCGGATCTCCACCCTTAGCAATGTTCTCAAGAATAATTGGCACAAGTCCCCAGTGCAATCCGAGTACAGTCAAATACGTCCAAGCTATTCCCACAATTGCCCCTGTAACAATACCGCTTTTCGTACTGAGGAACAAAATAGCGTCTCCAATTAAATTCCCTACATTCACGCCAAACGGTCCGAAAGCCAAAATAGTTAACGGAACAATCACAATCAAACATAGCATAGGGACCAAGAACATCTGCAAATCCTTGTGTATAAACTTTCTTAGCTGCTTATCCAATAAAGCGTATATACAGATGGCGATAAAAATCGGAAACACGCTTGATGAATAGTCCGAAATTACTAAAGGAATACCTAAAAAATGTGGAGATTCAACACTTGCTAATCCCGTAATATTAGGTTCAAGTAAAGCCGCACCGATACTACCACCCACATAAGCATTAACACCCAGCCTAATCGATAACGTAATTCCTAAGAAAATGGGTAGAAAATAAAACACAGCATTACTAGCGCCGGCTAATACTTTGTAAGTTTCACTATCCGCACTTAGAACATGTAACGAAGCAAGTACGGTTAATAGCGCTTTCAACATACCCGCACCTGCTAAAGCACCAATCAGAGGCGAAAAGCTTCTAGAAATAACATCAAAAATCAGAGTCCCTATAGGTTTCTTTACCTTGTTCTCGCCAGAGTCACTGTTAGGGGATATGGATTTGGCAATTTCTTTATACACATCAGCAACATGGGTACCCACTATAACTTGAAACTGTCCCCCTTTGCTAACTACCCCAATAATCCCTTTCATTTTTTCCAAATTTTCTTTATCAGCTTTTTGCTCATCGTTAAGTGTGAATCTTAGTCGCGTGGCACAATGAATCACATTGTTAATATTTTTCTCCCCACCGACAGATTGAATAATGTCTTTACTTAGCTGTTCATAACTCATTTTTATACACCCCTTTGTAACAGATCAATTAATCACGGATATCAGGGAACACAAAAAAACCTAAATCACATCTATGTACGAGAGAGATTATCCCCGTAATCATAAATGAAACTTAGGTTTTGCCTGCTATGCAGTAGCAATCCTGATATCCGATTAATTTATTATTTACAAATTAACATGTTCAATTAATGATGTCAACAATAAACCAGAGCCTGTATAATATTGGATAACAAAAAAGACCCTGATAAATCAAGAATAACTTGATTATCAGGACTTTTTTTTAGAACAGGCTTTGTCCGTTGGATTCAATTACTTCTTTGTACCAGTGGAAGGACTTCTTACGGTATCTGTCCAGTGTACCTGAACCATCATCATGACGATCTACATAAATGAAACCATAACGTTTCTTCAGCTCGGCGCTTGTTGCGCTAACCAAGTCGATGCAGCCCCAGCTTGTGTATCCCATAACTTCCACGCCATCAGCAATAGCTTCCGCTACTTGAACCAAATGATCTTGCAAATAATTGATCCGGTAATCATCGTTTACGATCTTCTCACCGTTCCCGTCTACAACCAGCTGATCGACGGCGCCAAGGCCATTTTCCACGATAAACAGCGGTTTTTGGTATCGGTCATAGAACATATTCATCACATAACGCAAGCCCTGCGGATCGATCTGCCAACCCCATTCGCTCGCTTCCAGATACGGATTCGGTACCCCACCCAGCAGGTTTCCTTCTCCTCTGATCTGTTTCTCCGGATCAGCCGTTTCACATGTGCTCATATAGTAACTGAACGATATGAAATCCACGGTATGCTTCAGAATTTCCTCGTCCCCTGGCTCGAAATGAATGTGAATTCCATTTTCCTTAAAGAACCGTTTCATATAGCCTGGATAATAACCTCTGCTATGAACATCCGCAAAAAACATATTTTTGTGATCACTTTGCATCGCCTTGATCAAGTCGTCCGGATGCGGAGTGAGCGGATAAATTGGCATGCTCAGCACCATGCAGCCTATTTTGAAATCAGGATTGATCTCATGACCGATTTTTACCGCCAAAGCACTTGCAATGAACTCATGGTGAATGGCCTGATACAGATCCTGCTTACTCAATTTTTCCAATGGAGTATTGATTCCGCCACTCATAAATGGGAACTCTAGGATAGAATTGATCTCGTTAAAGGTCAGCCAGTATTTGACCTTGTTCTTGTAACGATTAAAGATCGTTCTCACATAACGCTCGTAAAATTCCACCATCTTACGGTTAACCCATCCATCATACTCTCGTGCCAAATGCAGCGGGGTCTCATAATGGGAGATCGTAACTAGCGGTTCGATGCCGTATTTATGACACTCGTCGAACAGGTCGTCGTAGAACTGCAAGCCCTGTTCATTCGGCTCCAGCTCGTCCCCTTTCGGGAAAATCCGGGACCAGGCAATAGACGTCCGGAATACTTTAAAGCCCATTTCCGCAAACAGCTTAATATCTTCTTTATATCGGTGATAGAAATCGATACCAATCAACTTCATGTTATCGTCGGTAGGAACTTCTGTAGGCGCAGACTTAATGCCATGCGGCATGACATCTTGGGTAGACCAGCCTTTGCCATCATCCTGATATGCCCCTTCAAGCTGGTTAGCGGCTACAGCCCCACCCCATAGGAATCCTTCTGGAAATTGTAAGTTCATATTTCTTCCCGCCTTTGCTATTGTGATAGTATAGGTTTACTGCTCTAATCCGAATCCTAAACCTTGGAACGCGTTACATGTCAAGGATTAATCTTGCAAAGGAGATAAGCCGATGTCCACACTTGACGAAATTGCTAAGCTGTCGGGCTTTTCCAAAGCTACGGTATCCCGAGTCCTGAACGATTCTCCCCATGTCAGCAAGGAAACTAGGGAGAAAATTCTCGCCATTATGAAAGAGACGGACTATGTTCCCAATCGGAATGCCATATCTTTATCCAAAGGCCAAACCCAGCAAATCGGCATGATTACCTTAGACCTCAACGAGCTTATTTTGTGCTTCATGAACAGCTTCGTCGAAATTTCCGGCCGTTACGGGTATCAGACGATTATTTATACCACCGGCGGTGATAAGCAAAAGGAACTTCAGGCCTTCGAGGATCTCAAACAAAAAAGAGTCGACGCTCTGCTTATTCTGACCGCTGTTAACGATAAAAATGTCATAACTTCCTACTGCAAATACGGCCCGATTGTGTCTTGGCAACGCATGGACCATCCTGAAATACCGTCAGTTGCCATGAACCAATATGACGGATATGCACTCGCTCTAGAGCATTTGATAGAGCGGGGTTATACGCGTATCGCTAATGCTTTTGGCCGCCCAAGCAGCATAAATACCCAGAGTAGACGACTAGCTTATGAGCAAATCATGACCAAATATAATCTTCCCATTGTTGAGAAATGGTATTACTCCACGATTTATGGAATCCGTGACGGAGAGCAATTGGTGCGAACCCTAATTGGACAACCAGATCAGCCGGATGCCATTCTGTGCTCCAATGATTTGGTGGCGGTGGGCGTTCTGAGCGAAGCACGTAGACAGCAGCTGGAGGTGCCCCGTGATCTAGCCATCATTGGTTTTGATAATTCGGAGCTGTCACAGACACTCGGAATTACCACTGTTCGGAATCCGATTGCAGGACAGGCGGAGAACGCCTTTCTTCTGCTGGCTCCAACCCTGCTTGGACTGGATATGGAGCTGCAGCCCCTATCATTCCAACTGATCGAACGGGAGACAACATAGGTTGCCCATTCCCAGAAGATTACGACTGTACATTCCATAAAAAAAGTAAAATTGTATTGAAAATATGATGAAGATGGGTGTTTTTTATGACAAATAATGTATTGAATCCTAGGGTTGATAAATTTTTAAGTAAAGCGAAACAATGGCGGGAAGAATATGAGCAGTTGAGAACGATCGTGCTTGATTGCGGGCTGACCGAAGATTATAAGTGGATGCATCCATGTTACACATTTGATGATAAAAACATAGTATTAATTCATGGATTTAAAGAATATTGTGCGCTTCTCTTTCACAAAGGTGCCTTGTTACAGGATCCCAATGGGATTCTAATTCAACAAACAGAAAATGTGCAGGCAGCGCGCCAAATTCGGTTTACGAATGTGCAACAAATCGTTGAAATGGAAGCTGTTCTGAAAGCCTACATTCAAAATGCCATAGAAGTTGAAAAAGCGGGTTTGGAAGTCGAATTAAAAAAGAAAGAGGATTACCTCATTCCTGAAGAGCTTCAGACTAAATTCGCTGAACTTCCTGGCTTGAAAACTGCTTTTGAAGCCCTAACGCCTGGACGGCAAAACGCATATATTTATCATTTTTCTCAAGCCAAACAATCCAAAACCCGCGTATCCCGAATTGAAAAATTCATCCCGCAAATCCTTGAGGGCAAGGGATTAAATGATTAGCGTTGCTGACAATGAGTCAATTAAGCCTTAGGGTTAGTTGACTCATTTTTTAATTTGTCTTCTTCTAACTGCTTGTAATAATCCTCAACAAAGGCCTTGAACTTTTTAGCGACATTAGTCATGTACCGGTTGGTATACCATGAGATTTCAATGGTGCGGGTACTTATGGGTTCTTCAATGGGAAGAAGCACGACAGAGGATCCTTGAGACCCCCCCCAAGTTACAGCGGGGATAAAAGAAACCCCTAGTCCCGAACGGACTAGACTGCGTACCATCGAAGGCTCATCGCATTCATAAATGATACGCGGAGCAAATCCGGCGGCGTGACATAGAGAATCCGTCGTGTCGCGCAGCTGCTTGCCTATTTTCAAACTAATAAAACCGTCTTCCGCGAGTTCATTCAGACGTACACTTTTACGGGTTGCGAGCCTGTGCTCATTAGGAACCGCCAGCAGGATTTCTTCCGTTAATACCGGTGTCGACACTGTTCCTGGAATCTTGAGCGGAGTAGAAGAAATACACAAATCAAAAGCCGGATAACGTGAGATCTCCTGATCCTGCTGCAATAGCTTGAATTGAGCTTCCGGGTATTTCTGACGAAATAATGTGATCATATCCGGAAGCAAATAGGAACCCGCTTGGATAAAAATCACTACAGTTCCTGTCGGTCGCTCAGACAAGTCCAATAGCTCTGTTTTCCCCTCCTCTAACGTTTGTAGGGCTAAATCAACTTTCACAAGAAACCGCTTTCCATATTCATTTAATCGAATGTATTTTCCTGTGCGATCAAACAATTTGACGTTTAATTCGCCCTCAAGATTTTTGATCATTTTACTTATAGCAGGCTGTGAGATTTGGAGTATTTCGGCTGCTTGGGTCATATTCTCAAGCTTTGCAACCGTTTGAAAGTACCGAAGCGAAAGTAAATCCAACGAACCCACCCTCTTCTATAACCTTAGAGTTATGTATTTTATATATAATAATATATTTTTCATCATCATAGCAGAACACTATAATAAAGAGAATTAAAAATACATAAGAATCTGCAGGAGAAAGGGGAACTATAAATGAGCACACGAGAACCCATGGAAGAAATTATTACAGTCTCCAGCGGTCAGCTTAAAGGCATACGTCTGCCAACACTTGGGGCGATCGCATGGTTAGGGATTCCTTATGCGGAACCTCCCATAGATAAGCTCAGATGGAAAGCACCGCGTGAGATAGAACCTTGGACAGGTGTATTGCCTGCATGCCATTTTAATAATAGCAGTGTCCAATTCATTCAAGGGGAACCTGGCGGCAGTGAAGATTGCCTCTTTTTGAATATTTGGCGACCGGATCATGCCGAGGCAGGCTTACCCGTATTCGTCTTCCTCCACGGCGGCGGAAATATTGGGGGTTCGGGACGGGATTTTCAAGCTGGAGAATTGGCGTGTAAGACAAATAGTATAGTGGTTACAGTGAATTACCGTTTAGGAGCAATGGGATTTTTCCGGCATCCCTCACTCCGAACCGGGGACCCCTTGGATGACTCAGGAAATTACGGTCTCCTCGATGTTCTTCATGCGCTAAAGTGGCTGCGCAATAACATTGTTTGCTTTGGGGGAAATCCAGGGAACATAACATTAGGGGGCCAGTCTGCAGGTGCAAGAAATGCATTAGCTGCTTACCTTTCACCGCTGGGCAGAGGGCTCTTTCATAAGCTTTTTATTATGAGCGGAGGTTTAACAACGGCTGTTACGGAGCAAAGCGAAGAAAAAGCAGATGACATTTTAACAGAGTTATTAATAAAAACAGGAATGGTCAGCACTCAAGGTGAGGCAAGAGTATGGATTTCCACACAATCTGCGGATAAGATTTCCGCCTTCCTATATCGTCAGAATGCCTTTCACTTTGTCGAAATCATTCGTGAGACGGGGCTTCAGATGGCTGCTTTTCCCCATTTGATCGAAGATGGCACGGTCATTCCTATTGGTGGCTTCGACAATCTAAATAACCGCGATCACCCTTCCCTGCCGATCATCCTTGGCAGCACTGCCAGCGAATTCTCCGAGTTCACTTTATGGGATACTCATTTCTTCTCCCTAGTGCAAAAGGAAGAGTTAGCCGGAAATCTGGAAGAAAAGAAGCTCTATGAAGCTGCAGTCCAATATGGGAGCGATCTGTATGCAGAATTTAATGTAGAGCAGACTACAGAGATATTATTAAGTGCGATTCCGGAGATGCCCATCTATGCTTACCGCTTCGCCTGGGGGTTAAGAGACGGAGTGATCGATCCTTATATCCGTTTTCTTATGGGTGCCCCGCATGGTGCAGACATCCCCTTCTATACAGGTGACTTTTCCGGTGTCCAGGAAAGATTTCCTGCGGATGTAATTTCCGAGCATAACGAGCCTGGGCGTAACATGCTCTCTTCCCTAATGAGGGACTATTTACGGCATTTCCTATATACCGGTAATCCTAATGCTGAGGGACAACCTGCTTGGCAACGATACACCCCTAATCCCCGGTCTGCGGAAATTCTCTGGTTAGATGCTAGCCAGGATCAAACTATTGTTCAATCCGTCTGCAAACTTGTAAAAAAAGATATCCTGTCCCAAATGGACAATGATCCCCGTTTAGCAGCAGAACAGCGCAATTGGCTAAAAAACAATTTATTTGCGGGACGTTTTTTCTGGTAAGATAAATGATTGTAGAATTCACGTAGAGGAAGGAACATGCTGTTGTGCTAACTTACTTACTGCTCTTAGTCATCGGGCTAGCAGCTGGCATTTCCGGTTCATTGGTCGGACTTGGCGGCGGGTTCATCGTTGTGCCTGCGTTGGCTTTCCTTTTTCCTGATATGGAGCCTTCACATCTGGCTGGAACATCAATGGCGATGCTGCTTTTCAACTCCATCTCAAGTACTTATGTGTACGCAAAGCAGAAGAGAATCGATTATCAAGCAGCGCTCACCTTCGCCGCCGTTTCGATTCCGGGTTCAGTAATAGGTGCACTCTTTACCAAGCAAATGGGCGGGAGAATGTTTTTCGTAAGCTTCGGTATTTTCTTAATCCTTGTCGCTTTATTGCTCTTGTTCAAGCCGAACAAACCCATCCATTGGCCTTTCAAACCAACCGTGAAGCGAAGCTTTTCCGATAATAGCGGTGCTCATTTCGAATATGCTTATCATATGCCTACCGGCATAATCATCAGTTTTCTCGTTGGCTTTGTAGCAAGCCTATTTGGGATTGGCGGCGGGAGTCTTATGGTTCCGACAATGACCTTACTTCTCGGCTTTGCCCCCCATATCGCTGTTGCAACTTCTATGCTTCAAATTTTCCTGTCAGCTATCGTAAGCACCACAACACATGCCTTTTTATTGAATGTTGAATGGTTTATGGTGTTAGCCCTAGCACCTGGCGCAATTATCGGCGGTCAAATTGGCGCACGCCTGGCAAAACGCCTTCCTGCCAAGCTGCTTTTAAAGCTATTAGCCGTTTTTCTCATCATCGTTTCGCTTCGTTTGATGATGAAAGGGTAGGTCATTATGTAAAAAGTCCTGATGGATCAAGAGTTTCTTGATCCTCAGGACTTTTTTATTGTGACTGTGGGACTGATTCCTTGATATCAACGACATTTCAAATTGCAGGGCAGAAACGGATCCCCTCTTCTATCATAATTTAGCCCCCTATGGATAAGAGACTTGGCCAATCCTATCGAATTTTAAGTCTCTTCAGGATTTCTTTAGAATTCCCCCACCTAATTCCTCAGTTTTTTTAGTTAAGATTTCTGTATTGAAGTAAGCGAAGGAGGTGGCATATTGGCCAGTAATACCGTCTTAGAGCTAATCAATCAGTATGGATATCTGATTTTTTATCTTGCTTTCACGTTAGGCCCTTTTGGAATTCCAATCCCTAATGAAATTACAATCCTCACTGGAGCTACCCTAAGCCACATGGGGATTATCAATTCCTGGATGACTTATTTCTGCATTTTATCAGGGCTATTAACGGCCTTTACGGTTGCCTACTTTGCAGGTAAATTCTTTGGGCAAAAGCTGAAGTGCAAATTTGAAGCTAACAGACATTTTAAAAAAGCAGAGCAGATTCTAAAAAAACGTGGGCGTACAGCTATGTATATCGGCATGTTTATTCCAGTTGTACGTTACATCATTCCCATGTTGATCGGGCTCAGCGGTACAAGCTATAAACGATTTGCCCTTATTTCATATCCCAGTGCTTTAAGTTGGACCTTACTGTTCTTTTTTGTAGGAACGTACTTTGGAGATCACATCCTATCAAAATTAATAAACATCTAAATCAATTCTAAAATTATGGAGGAATTCCGAATGAGCTTCAATGAAAAACTCTTATTTTTAAGAAGTTTTATTCATGATCCAAAACAGGTAGGCAGTGTTACCCCGAGTTCCCGGTTTCTGGCACACAGCATGGTTAACCAAGCCCCTTGGCATGAAGTTAAAGCAGTCGCTGAACTTGGATCAGGTACAGGTGCAATCACCCGTGTAATCAATACTAAGGTAACTAGTACAACGAAAGTGTTACTATTTGAGATGGATAAAACCATGAGGCATAACCTGAAGACAAGCTATCCGGACTTTTCCTGTTATCATAATGCTGCTAGTTTAGTAGAAACAATTAAAAGTTCACATATTCATCAGTTGGATTGTATTTTTAGTGGGCTGCCCTTTTTCAATTTTGAGCCCGAATTAAGAAATACATTGGTTGAACAGATCTACCAATCCCTTAAACCTGAGGGATTATTTATCGCCTTTCAGTATTCACTTCAAATGAAGAAGCAACTCTCCGAATATTTTAATATTGATACAATAAAATATGTGCCATTTAATTTCCCTCCCGCTTTCGTCTACGTCTGTCGTAAAAGGGAAACATAATAAAATAAATATAGAAGAGGGGCAGCGTCCATTGAATACAATTCTTGTTGCAGATGATGATTCTGAAATTCGAGATGTGATTCATGTTTATTTAAGAAATGAAGGTTACCAAGTGCTTGAAGCTGCAGATGGTCAAGAGGCATTGAGTACAATACAAACAACTTCCATTCAATTAGTTATCCTGGATGTCATGATGCCTCAAATGGACGGTATCACAGCCTGTCTCAAAATTAGGGAAATATCAAATATCCCAATTATTATGCTCTCAGCCAAGCAAGAGGACATTGATAAAATCACGGGTCTAACTACCGGGGCAGACGATTACATGATCAAACCGTTTAATCCACTGGAACTACTGGCCCGTGTAAAAGCTCAGTTACGGCGTCAGTCCTTAATTGGAAAGGAAGAATTCAACTCTCTGCTTATAATTAAAAACCTGATCATAGATAAAAATAAACATTCCGTAAAGTTAAATGGAATGGAAGTTTCATTAACTCCACTAGAGTTTGCGATTTTAACCCTGCTTGCAAGCCGGCCTGGGCAAGTTTATAGTTCGGAGCAAATTTACGAGAGTGTATGGAAAGAGCCTTACGGATATTCTGACAATACCGTAATGGTTCATATTCGTAACTTAAGAGAAAAATTAGAGGAAAATCCAAGAGAACCTCTGTATATTAAGACAGTCTGGGGAGTTGGTTACAAAGTTGATTAAAATCATACGAAATCTACAAATAAATAAACGCATTCAATCCAATATCTTAATCAGGATGGTGTTGAGTTTCATAATTACCATTGCGATAAATACCTCACTTAGCATCTTGTTCTTTCATTTTGGAAATGCAACAAAATTGGATTGGGTGTTCAATTTTCTTGCCTACCTTCTTACTCCGATGTTTTTCATTATATTCGTTATTACATTTTTTACATTGACCCGGCGAATCGTCAAAGATTTAATTGTGCTGGAACAAGGACTTCAGATTATATCCGAAGGTAATTTGAGTTATCGGGTAAATGTTGTGCGCCAAGATGAACTAGGACTGGTGGCTTTGAACATCAACTGGATGGCAGAGCGCTTAGAGCAACAGATCATCAAGGAACGCGAAATAGAAAAATCCAAGATGGAGATGATCACGGGGATTTCACACGACTTACGCACCCCTCTTACAAGTATTATCGGGTATATTGAGCTTTTACGTACAGAATCGTACCAAGATAAAAAAGAATACACACGTTTTATTCAAAACACCTATAACAAGGCGCTTCATTTGAAGAAACTCCTTGATGATTTGTTTGAATATACCCGACTTAATTCGGTGGACTCCCGTTTAAATCTGGAGAGAATCGATTTGTCACAGCTTTTGAATCAATTATTGTTCGAATTCGAACCAATCGCTCAAGAAAACAATGTGCATCTTATAAAAGATATAGATAAGAGTCCAATCATCACCTTAATCGACAGTGAGAAAATAGCCAGAGCCATAGATAATCTACTTATGAACGCCTTAAAATATTCCATCAGCCCGGGAAGCATTAGCATACGAATTACAACTGATTCTGTACACTGTACCATTGCGATTGAAAATAAAGGAACTCCCCTCTCACAGGATCAAGAAAACCGTCTATTTGACCGATTTTATAAGGTTGACCACTCAAGAAAAAGCCAGGGAATTCAAACCGGAGCAGGACTTGGTCTTTCGATAGCTAGGAATATTGCTGAGTTGCACAAGGGTACTTTAACGCTTAAACACACTCATGACGTCTTCACATTCCAACTGAGATTGCCTTTCGGAGAGGATTGCTAATTGATTATGTCTGAATACTTACTTTTCTTACAAGGCTTCCTCAAAGATCCAAAGCGGGTAGGAAATATTCTACCCAGTTCGCAATTATTAGCCAATAAAATAGTCCAGTCTGTACAATGGCATAATGTAAATGCCGTTGCAGAACTTGGAGCTGGTACAGGTGCTATTACACATCTCATGACATCACAATTAACGAATTCTACAAAAGTGCTTTTGTTTGAGCGGAATAAAAAAATGAGAGAACACTTAAAAGCAATTTATCCGGAATGCATTTTCCATTCCAACGCCAGCTACTTACTCAAGAAATTGAACCAGGAAGGCATCCGTGAGTTAGATTGCATAATTTGCGGATTACCATTTTTTAATTTTTCAATTGAAATGCGTGACAAAATCCTACATCAGATTGTTAAGTCACTTAAACCAGGCGGAATTTTAGTTGCATATCAGCACTCGCTGCACATGAAAAAAAGATGGGCTAAACAACTACCTATTGAGAAAATTGAATTTGTGCCTTACACTTTCCCTCCAACATTCGTATATATTTGTCGTAAAAAAGAATGACACATGAATATTCGGAAAACAGTAATTTCTAAAGAATGTATAAGTATTGAGAATGGAAATGACCAGGCCAATATGCAGCCAATACTGTTGCAGGATTATAAAAAAGTCCTGATGATCAAGATTATCTTGATCATCAGGACTGGATTTAGTGTGAGAAAACTACGTTACAAACGGTGACAATTTATCCCCGCTGTCTCATGCCCTCAAACAGCAAAATCGTCGCCGCCATTGCGGCATTCAGCGATTCCGCGCGGCCTGCCATCGGGATGATGATACTCTTGTCCACGAGTCGCGCCGTTTCCGGCGAGATGCCTTTTCCTTCACTGCCAATCAGCAGCCACTGGCTGCCGTGGAAATTGTGCTCATAGCACGATTCTTCGCCCTGCAGCGAAGTGCTCACCAGCAGCGCCCCATTTTCCCGGGCCTGTGGCAAAATCTCACTTAACTCTCCCTCCACCACCGGAAGATGGAACATCGAGCCCATCGTGGACCGGATGGTCTTCGGATTATAGAGGTCGGCACAGCCTTGTCCGAGGATCACTCCGTCTGCTCCCGCTGCATCCGCACTGCGGATGATGGTGCCGACATTGCCGGGATCCTGCACGCCGTCCAGCACAACCACAAGGCTATCCTTCTTCGCTAGGATAGCTTCTACAGCCTGCTGTTCCTTCCGCACGATGGCGAACACCGGCTGCGGCGTATTGGTGCTGCTGCATTTTGAGATGATCGCCGCCGAAACGCCAATCACTTCCATTCCCTGAACGGCCTGAAGCAGCCCCTTAAGTTCAGCAGGCATTCCTTTGTCGAGGTCATAAGCTAGGCATTCCACATCTGCTTCAGCCAGCAGTGCTTCTTGAACCAGATGAACGCCCTCTACGATATATTTACGAGCCTTGTCACGATGCTTTTTCTCCTGTAACCCGGCCCACTCTTTAACCCGCGTATTTTGCGGAGACATGATTTCCATAAAGTCTTCCTTTCTTCTGCCTTGCCATTTATTCTTTGTTCCTACTGATACGCCATCTCCAGCTTCGTCAAATTATCCTTATGCCCAACAATAACAAGGATATCGCCATCGATCAGGCGATCCTCTGCACGGGGAGAGATGTTCATTTCTTCACCTTGGCGAATGGCCATTACGTTGCAGCCAAATCTTGCGCGGATGTCGAGCTCCTGTAGATTTTTTCCGAGCATCGGTCCGGATACCTTCATATCCAGAATACTGTAGTCCGGCGACAGCTCAATATAATCCAATATATTAGGCGAAGCAAGATGATGCGCAACCCGCATTCCCATATCCCGTTCAGGATAAATCACCTTGTCCGCACCAATTTTGCTTAATACTTTGCCGTGCAGTTCACCTTTGGCTTTTGCCAGAATTGCAGGCACACCCAGGTCTTTTAGGATAAGTGTTGTCAGGATGCTAGCTTGTATGTCCTCGCCAATGGCTACAACCACCACATCAAAATTGCGAATACCAAGGGCACGCAGCGCCTCCTCATCCGTGGAATCTGCAGATACGGCATGAGTTACTATACTTGAAATTTCCTGTGTTCGCTGCTCGTCAGCATCAATCGCAAGTACATCAAACCCCATGCCGCTGAGCGCCTTAGCAACACTAGATCCGAAACGCCCCATACCGATGACGGCATATTGTTTTTTGGCCATGTCTATGTACCTCCCGTAGCATTCTATATCTCAAACAGTATAGCATAAGCCAAGAAGAAACGTCATTGCCGTCCTTATGGATGACAACCGTTTCTCGTAGGAATATAAGGATGATATATATGTGTCAAACTTATACTATCTTATATTTGGACAAAAACTTGAATTTCCAGCACCTTTGCAGGGCACATTATAACGAGGTCAATATCACTATATTTTCAAAAAAGGAGGTACATTATGCCCGTTACCATTGACTTGCGCCAGGCGATTATTCATAAAGTGCACGGTCAATCTGAAGAGGATTTACGTCATATGATTGAAGGCTCTGTGGATGGTCCGGAGGCAGCACTCCCGGGACTTGGCGCCGTGTTCGAAATGATCTGGAAGGATTTAGATCCCGCTAAGCAAGATAGGTTGGTTACCATGCTACATGATCACCTGGAGACTATTACCCCTGGGGATATCACATCGTAAACTGATCGCAACTAGTCAAAAACCTCCGCTCACCATGGTGTAACTTCACCTATGGAGGCGGAGGTTTTATTATTACATTCAGAAAGTTATAGCGTCCTAATTATAGTAATGCTTTTGGAGCCATTTCCAGGAATTTAGCTGTCGGGTTCTTATCCATCGCTGTCCGCATAGCATATTCGTTCTCGAACAACACGACAAAATTGCCCTTCTTATCCGTCACCAACGTTGAGTTGATTCTGAATTTGCTCGCATCCGGCTTAGTATCATCTACGATCCAACGTGCAAACTGGTACGGCATTCTCTGCAACTGAACATCCACACCATATTCACCCTTCATGCGGTACTCAAACACTTCAAACTGCAGTTGTCCAACTACACCAAGCAAAATATCGTCAAAGTTGACCGTGCGGAACACCTGAATCATGCCCTCTTCAGTCAGCTGATCGACACCCTTCTGGAACTGCTTTGATTTCAATGCATTTTTTATACTCACTTTAGCAAAAATCTCTGGTGAGAACGTTGGCAGCTCATCGAATTCCATATCTCCTGCTTGGCTCAAGGTATCACCAATTCTAAAAATACCTGGATCAAACAGACCGATGATATCTCCCGGATAAGCTTCCTCTACGATATCGCGGTCCTGCGCCAAAAATTGCTGTGGTTGCGCCAGCTTGATATCTTTACCGGCACGTACATGCTTCACGCTCATACCCCGTTCGAATTTCCCGGACACAATACGCAGGAAAGCAATCCGGTCACGGTGAGCCGGGTTCATGTTCGCTTGAATTTTGAACACATAACCAGTGAATTTCTCATTCGTTGGTTCTACTACCCCTATAGTACTGCGGCGTGGTTCAGGCTTCGGTGCCAGATCCAAGAAATTATCGAGGAAAGTCTGTACGCCAAAATTGTTGATCGCACTGCCAAAGAACACAGGTGTGAGTTCACCACTTAATACTTTTTCATAGTCAAAAGCATCGCCTGCTACATCCAGCAGCTCCAGATCCTGACACAGTTGATCATGCAGATACTCTCCAGCCATTTCACGAATGATTGGATCACGGTATCCGTCAACCTTTTGAACCTTGATTACGGAGTGATCATCACCTTGGAACAGCTCTACCTGATTTTTCATCCGGTCATATACCCCGCATAGCTCACGTCCGCTACCGATCGGCCAGTTCATTGGCACAGAACGAATACCAAGAACCTGCTCCAGCTCTTCCATCAGATCAAACGGGCTACGTCCTTCACGGTCCAGCTTGTTAATAAAGGTAAAGATCGGAATGCCCCGTTTAGCACATACCTGAAACAGTTTGGTGGTTTGGGCTTCCACACCTTTTGCCACGTCAATAAGCATGACCGCACTATCCGCTGCAGTTAGGGTACGGTAGGTGTCCTCACTGAAATCTTGGTGACCCGGTGTATCCAAAATGTTCACGCGATGATTCAAATAATCAAACTGCATCACGGAAGACGTTACAGAAATCCCCCGCTGCTTCTCAATTTCCATCCAGTCACTCGTCGCATGTTTATTCGCTTTACGGGCCTTAACCGTTCCCGCCAGACGGATCGCGCCACCGAATAACAGCAGTTTCTCCGTTAAAGTTGTTTTACCCGCATCCGGGTGGGAAATGATCGCAAAGGTTCTGCGTCTATCCACTTCCTTTTGCAGCTTCTGATCTATTGCTTTGTTCATTACACATATCCCTTCATATATAAAATTCCTGCTTCTGCTTCAATTACACTGGGGTTCATCAAATCGGTGCTCTGCTCATTGTTCATACCCCTTCATTTCTGAATAATAGCTCTTAGGTCTAGCTCCAGTCCGCTTCAAGTGAAAGCATCCTCTAAAGTATATCAAAATCCGGCAGACATTATCTACTAAAAAGCGCGTGCCGCAAAATATCTCCCAAATGGTCTGGATTATGATCCCCACATATCATCGCTCAAGAAAATAGATGTATTTCCTACACTTACTTGAAGTATTAGCATTTTCATTAGCCTTTAGTTGCATTTGATGCAATTAAAAATAAGTTGTGCACGCTTTTCCGCCTTATCCGGTGATTATAGTTGCAGAAAATACATCTAAAAGACTAATCACAACGAGATAAGCGATTTTAATTGTACAAAGTGCAGTTATTAGAACAGTGCCCAGATCCCCCAAACACCGTCTGAAGTCCGATCTTTTAGATCTTAGCATTACAAAAAATCTCCCTGCATCCTCTGCAGGGAGATAGCATTAACTCAAGGTTTAGTTATTCTTCAGCCAAACCACATTATCTTCATCTTGGCCGTTTACAGGCCACCAATGGAAACCTTCTTTAGCAAGCAGTTCATCTGCTTCCACTGGACCCCAAGAGCCAGCAGGATAAGAAGATAAGTCGCTAGACTCTTCGCTCCATGCTTTCGCAATACGATCCACGAATGACCATGCCGAGGATACCTCATCCCAACGAGTGAAATAAGTGGAATCGCCGCGTGCGGCATCATGTAACAAGCGCTCATATGCTTCCGGAGAATTGATTCCAACCAGGCAGCTCTGACAGAAGTCCATAGCCAGCGGTTGAATCTCAGACTCCGAACCCGGTTTCTTGGCATTAATCTTTACATAAATGCCTTCCATTGGGTTCACACGGATTACAAGGAGGTTAGGCTCAAGTTTATGCTTTTGTCCCAAATAAACGTTGGTTGGCATACCTTTGAACTCAACTACCACTTCCGTCGTCTTCACTGGGAGACGTTTACCTGTACGGATGTAGAAAGGAACTCCAGCCCAGCGGAAGTTATCTACAAATACACGGGCAGCAAAATACGTCTCTGTATTCGACTCAGGGTCAACCTTATCTTCCTGACGGTAAGCAGGAAGGGTTTTGCCTTGGTGTAAGCCTTGAATATATTGTGCTCTTACGACATTCTCACGCACCTCATCAGATGTCGCATAAGGACGAAGGGAACGAAGTACCTTCACTTTCTCATCACGAATATCTTCTGCGAGCAGACGGCTTGGTGGTTCCATAGCAATCATAGTCAGCAGTTGCAGTATATGATTCTGGCCCATGTCCCGTAAGGCTCCCGCATGGTCATAGTAACCACCGCGTTCTTCTACACCTACGGTTTCGCCAAGTGTAATTTGAATATTGGCAATATGTTTATTATTCCAGAGCGGTTCGAAAAAAGCATTAGCAAAACGAATCACTTCGATATTCTGTACCATTTCTTTACCAAGATAGTGGTCAATCCGGTAAATTTCCTCTTCTTTGAAGACCTGACGAATCTGTTCGTTCAGCTGTTCAGCCGACTCCAGATTATAACCAAAAGGCTTCTCAATTACGAGGCGATTCCAACCCGTACTATCCAGCATCCCGCCAGCTTTAAGATTGAAGGAGACACTGCCGAACAATTCAGGCGCCAGCGCAAGATAGAACATCCGATTGCCCGGAATACTGAATTTCTCTTCAAGAACTTCAGTTTGTGCTCTTAGCTCGCGGAAACCATCAATATTGTTAATGTCCAGAGATTTGTATTCGAAATGCTGTACAAACTCATTCCATTCGCTTTCTTCTCCCGCTTTGTAACGGCAGAATTCAAGGATGGATTCCTTCACATCACTTCTAAATTCTTCCTGAGTACGCGGGCGCCGCGCCACGCCAATTACCGCAAAATCTTGTGCCAGCTTACCTTCACGGTACAAGCTGTAAATCGCCGGGAAAAGCTTACGCCGGGCTAAGTCTCCGGTTGCCCCAAAGATAAAAAAGACAGCACCGGGTGTGTGCAGTGCATCAAGGGTTTGATTTTCAGCCATGGCTCCTCATCTTTCTGTATGTAATATAGTTTATTGACATGCTCAGCGTCGATACTAACATAAGGTGAATAACGACGTTATGTCATTTTAGCATATTCCTAAAAAGGATGCTATCACATTCCTGACAAATACTCTCGGGATTTCGCAAATTTCAATTAATATTTCTTATTATTAACTATATCTGCGCTTATATAAGAGAAAAATGTCAATATTCGATGGTTATTAAAGGAAAGCCTATAGTTACGCGGTTTGTCCCCTTCTGATCTTCATGATGCACTGCGATTTGGGCAGAAACTAACTGATTTCCACTCATCACAGAGCGATTCAAATTAGGAATCGAATACGTACGGCTAACCGTTGAGATATCCTTGTAGCTTTCTCCTCCGGTCACAGCTTCAAACTGTTCATCCATTAATGACTCCGTCTGTGCTAGAACTTTTTCAGGTGCTCCCTGTTCTTGCGCGCTTCCTTGAAGGGATACATTCCATTCCGCCTTAATTTTATTCTGTTCAAGAATCATACTTACTTCACGAGCAGCCGCTTGAAAGCCAGCTTCATTTTGCAGATCAGCCGTATCTAACGTTACAATCACATAACTGTTTCCTGCACTAAGCTCACTCCAAAATAAGGAGAGCCGCGATTCATATGGTTTTACAGCTTCTGTACGATAAGTCATATGTCCATCTTCCTCAGTACCTGACGGTACATTCAATCCGAGACTTGTGCTTAACTCAGCAACTTCGGCAGACAGATCCGCGTAACTGCTGCTTTCTCCCTGCCACTTTAACACTAAACGCAGCGGTGAATCAGAAACGGTTGTTTCTTTTCCGAGATCTATTAAACTCACAAGAGCATGATTCAGTTCGGCTCCTGTTGAAGCTTGGTTATCGCCCTCATCAAGAACGGGTGAATTCGCTTTAACACTTTGCAGATTAACTAGCAGAGCCGCAGCGCAGCACACGATTATCATTATAAAAAAAGTCCCTTTTTTTGTTCCGTTGTTCAGCTTCATCTTCCGCATATGTCATTCTCCCTTCGAACCTCTCTAGCAATCTACTAGACAGTATGTTCGAATTAGGAGATTCTATACCTGAAATATTCCCACAAAGAGAGGGATTTGCTTCAATGCGTACTCAGATACTTTGCGGAGGCCCCAAAACTACTTTCTTGTACAATAAAAAGGACTGAAGCAGAGGCTTCAGTCCTTTGTTGTTATTCAGCTAGTCCATTTTTATATGCATAAATTGCTGCTTGGGTCCGGTCTTCTACGCCCAGCTTCGCGAGAATATTCGTCACATGAAATTTCACAGTTTTGATTCCAATAATTAGTTGATCGGCAATATCCTGATTGGATTTACCTTGCGCCAACAGACGTAATACTTCCATCTCGCGCTCCGTAAGCTCTTTATAAGCAGGTGATTCTCCTTTTGCATTGTTTCTAAAACGGTTCATCATTTTAGAGGCCACCTGTGACTCAAGCACGGACTGTCCTCTTGCCGCAGCGCGGATCGCATCCGCCACTTCACTGGCCCGCGAAGTCTTCAGCAGGTAACTAAAAGCACCCGCTTCAATAACAGGATACATCTTTTCATCGTCCAAATAGCTTGTAAGAACAATAACTTTGATCTCTGGGTACTGCTTCATCAGCTGTTTAGTCGTTTCTATGCCATCCATCCCATCCATTACGAGATCCATTAAGACCACATCGGGATTGTACTCCTGAGCCAGCCGAATACCTTCTTCTCCACTTCCAGCTTCACCTACGACCTCAATTCCATCCTCGGTACCTAAAACAGCTGCTAGTCCGATCCGTACCATTTCATGATCATCTACGAGTAGTACTTTAATCGCTTCCTCCATCTCCATGGTTACTCTTTCCTCCTATTATTCATTGACTAACGGAACGGTAATCTCAATACGCATCCCTTTACCCGGAGCGGTAATGAACTGAATGGAGCCTCCGATTTCATTAATCCGCTCCTGCATGTTCGACAAACCATAGGAAGCTTGTTTGGTGTCGTCCATCTCAAAGCCGATCCCATCATCACGCAACGTCAAGCGAACTGTATCTCCCCGTCTATGCAGCCGGATTTCCATTTTTTCTGCTTTCGCATGACGAAGTGTATTAGAAATCGCCTCTTGGACGATACGGAACAAGTGATTCTCTACCCCTTTTAACAGCTGCACATCAGGGTCCATTTCAAATACAATTTCGATTGGAACCTTGATCTTAAGCTCCTTGATCAATTCCTGCAGACCTTGTTCGAGGCCCTTTCCTTCCAAATAAACAGGTCTCAAATGCAGCAGCAATGCCCTCATCTCCGATTGGGCAACGGCAGACATTTCTTCTATAAGCGCAATTTGCCGCTGGGCTTTATCGAAATCTTTCTCCAAGGTCCGGCCCACCGCCGTGGCAGTCATGGAGATTGCAAATAGCTGCTGGGAAACAGCGTCGTGCAGTTCACGCGCAAGCCGCTGCCGTTCCTCCATAATAGCAGATACCCGCGCCTGCTCCGCAAGCTTCGCGTTATTCGTGGACAACCGCTGCAGCGTCGTCACTTGATTCTCCCATTTGCCGCTAATCCGGCCAAGCTGTTCTCCGAGCCTTCCCAGCTCATCATCACCTAGATCCGGCATGGACAGCGTCAAATTCCCCTTTTCCCATAATACGAGGGTCTGCCTAAGACGTTCCAACTGCCGCTTCACACGAAAGCTCTGATAAAAGCCATAACCAATCCCAAAGCCCATAGGCAGAAGAATTAGAGTGACGGCTGTCCGCACGCCAAATTTCCAGCTTTCAAAAGGCTTCAAATAGCCATATGTATACATGACATACATTATCACAAGCAGCATGACCAAAGAGAACAGAGCCCCCTCACCCATGCTGCGTGATATCATGTTTTTGTTCTTTTTTTCCATGCGGGGGACTCTCCCTTCTCTATCAAGCTTTTCAGGATAATCGTACATCTAGATCTCCCATTAAATAAGAAACACTAAATTTCACTTTGTATTCACTGCTGTCATAATTAGCTGATTTCCAATTCAGACGGTTCAACATCCCTGTATCTCGCTGGTTGCCGAATTCAATGGACCCAAAGAGCACAAAAGCTTCAATTTCCACGCCGTAATCATCGGACAGGTTAATGTCCATATCGCCAAAAATCCCTTGAAACAGCATGACCGTTTCCTTATGATCCGCCATAGCTAATGAAAGATCCACATCGGCCTCACCCAGTACATGCCAAGAGCTAAGGCTGTGCATCACCCAAGGTGAGCGGTCCCAGTCAAATCTGGATGAAAAGTTCTGCTTCTGCATAAACCCTTCCTTACGCTGTACTCTTTTGGATTTGGTAAAAAACATCCCAAGTGAGATTAAACAAATCCCCAGCACGAGCACCAAATGGTCCAGCAAAAGCAATACAGCACCTATCCCGAGCAGTTTATAGCCCTGCTTTACTTTGCCTGATGTCGTACGGTAGACTCCCAGCAGCAGGAACAGAAGCGCGACAATGGAGAAAAAGCCGAGCCATCTACCAAAAATCATCATGCAGCCAACAGCAATCAGTCCGATGGCAATCAAACGGTTTCGTTTATCCATTTCGCACCTCCTAAAAGTTTTGCGAAGCAAAACTCATTTTATACTATCGGTTAGATATCCGTCACTATGATGAGGAATATTATCACCGTTAAATATTATAGCTAGCCGCTATAAAAGCCATATCGGTATGGAGATCCATACCGTATGGCTTCTTCTTGTCCAGCATATCATATCCGTCCAAGTTTTAGGAACAGGATTTATTGTTCTTTTTTGTTTAGAGAAGGAGCCGCGGGTGTATCATTCAGCTTGTTTTTCAGTAGTGCCAATTGCTCATCCACTTTCAGTTGCTTCTCAACATCAACGGGTTTGCTATAAGCAGCGGATGGGCTGTAAGGTGCACGCATTACATCTGCTTCAGCCTCAAGCTGCATAATTTTCTCTTCCATCCGGTGGAATCCGAGTGATGCACTGCCACTTTCAATGGAATGTACGCTGCTGATTTGCGACATTTGTTTTTTAGCTTTAGCCATTTGAGCACGGGATACAAGCTCGTTACGTTTGTTGCGCAGCTTGTAGAACTCATCCTTCATGTCATGCAGTTGTTGCACTAATTCCTTAGCGTGTACTTCAGCTTGTGCGTGAAGATCACTGTACTCCACTTGCTTTTGGTCAAAGTAGATTTTTTCTTCCAACAGCTTGCGAGTTACTTCTTCTTGGCCATTTTTCAGTGCCAGTTCAGCTTGTGATCCACGTTGTGCAGACATTTTTGCTGCTTCTTCCACACGTTGCTTCATACGGCGTTCGTTAGCCATTTGTTTAGCAACTGTTACTTCTGCTTCGTGAATTTCAGCCTCCATATCGCGCAGATATTGGTTAAGCATTACGATTGGGTCCTCTACCTTATCCAACAAGTCATTTACCGACGCTTTTGTCATATCTTTAATTCTTTGAAATACTCCCATGATTTACAATTCCCCTTTCTCATATTTAGACAGTTTTTGTTTGAGTTCTTCTACTTCTTTTTGCAAAGCCTTCTTCTCAATATCCTTCATCATCGCATCCAAACCGGAGTCCGGTGCGGAATAAGCGTTGTTCTTCTCAAAATTAGGATTGTAATTTGGCTGGCGTCCATAAGGTCCATATCCGCCAGTAGCTTGTGGTCCGTGTCCATGTTCCGGTCTGCCTGAGTAGGGTCCGCCGAATGGGCCACCCGGTGCCCCAGGCCCTGGTCCAAATGGATTATAATGCGTCGGTTCCTTAGGAATGACCATTGCTGCAATGAAGTATACCGGAATCACCGCACCACCTGTAAACGGAATGCTGACCAGTAATAGAATCCGGAATAACGTGGAATCAATACCGAGTGTCTCAGATAATCCACCTGCAAGACCCGTCATCACTTTATCTCTTGTTGAACGATACAATCGACTCATAGCGCTACTCCTTTCCACCATTGTTCAGTTTCTCCTTTAGGCGAGCCATTTCTCTTTCGAGTACGGTCGCTACGGTCTCACCCGCTTGCACCGCATATTCCTGTCCCATGCGCCGCAAATCACGCAAGCTCTTTGCTTCTAATTCCCAATCCAACATCTGATCTTCCAGACGTCCGAACATTTTGGGAACATCACCACCATTGCCATAAGCACTGGCTCTTTGATTCATCCGTTGCTGCAATCGCAGCGACTCCATTCGTGCCGAATAATACTGACGTTTGCTGTACACCGTTTGATACTCTATTTTCAGCTCATTCAGCTGTGCTTCAAGTTCAAACAAGGATTGCTTGCTCTGTTCTAGCAGCCCGCTATATTGCTCCAGTTTTTCCTCGTGAATGATCTTTTCTTGTAAAGCCAGCTTCGCGAGATGATCCTCGCCTGCTTTAAGTGCCAACAACGCCTGCTCTTCACGTTTGTTTCTCATGGCAGTTGCTTGGTTCACTTGCTGCTGCAATTGCTTCGTGTGGGAAGCATATTGCTGGTACAGCCTTTCAGCTTCACTGATTTCCTCACGGGTTGAATGTAGAAATTGATCAATTAGTTTCACGGGATCTTGGCTTTGCTCCAGACGTTCGTTTAGATTAGCTACAGTAATATCCCTCATGCGACGAAAAACACTCATGATCTCCTGCTCCCTCCCTGCTTCTTGTTTAAGTACATTGCTTCTTAATAAGTACCCTTGTTACTTCTGCCCTTTAATGCTGATACGCCCCAGACGATCAACGCCACTCCTAGAAGTGGTCCAATGATCCAGGAAAGCTTCGCGATCAGGGACATCACACCAATGAACATCAGTACCCAACCAATAATCTTGCGTCCGCTCTTAATCCCGTAGTACCCGAGAACAACCAGCAATACCGGGAAAAGTAATCTGAACATTCCGTGGATCAGAGGAAGCGCAATGCCGAGCAGCATAACCGCACCAATCACAATCAGTACAACCGCTAATCCGTTTCCTTGTCTTCTTTGCATTTTTTCTCACCGCCTTTCGTTGTCCTTAACCTTATAGCCTTATTCTAGGGTAAATCGCAGACTTTCAAAACAGACCAACGACGGTTTTTCGTACTGGACCTTAGTCGAGGTAGCTGTACGACTACAGACCACTGTTGGGCTAGTTGTAGCTCATAACCAACCTTTGCACATATAAATGGGAATGCACCCATCAAAAATTAAAAGGACACCACCCTATATAGGTGATGCCCTTTTGAACTTTCCTTTAGGGTTAACTATGCGGCTCTTTATCAAAAAACCTCGCTCCGTAATCTTTCAATAATAGTCTTCTTAGATATGCTGTGGTAACACAAAACGGGTACTACAATAGAGATCAGCATAAAGGGGATTATACTAAGTAAAATAGGGGTTAATGTAAAAGTCCAAGTAAAATAATCAAGTTCTGCTCCCATTGCGGGTACTAGGGTAGTATTTGCCAAGCTTCCTAGCACAATCGAAAACATCAGCCCTAGGAAGGCATACCCGACCCCCTCAAAGATAAGCATTTCTTTTACCTGCTTATCCGTCATGGCTATTGATTGCAGCATGGCAATTTCTCGTTTTCTGGTTAAAATAGAAGTTTGCATGGAATTTATGAAATTCAGAATCCCAATAACACCTAGCAGAATACAAAATGCACCTCCTACCACCTCATACATAAAGATTAAACTACGAAAGGTTTCTCTAGAAGTATTCTTCGAATAGAAATCCAATCCGGTATCCGTATGTAAGCAATAGTCCTCCAGCCATTTTTCTGTCTGAGTTAAATGTTCATCATCTACATTAAAGATTGTATACATTGGCAGCATAGAATCTGCATGGGCAAGCAGTTCATCCGAAGGCAACAAATACTCTAATCCTATATCATAATATGCCACTGAGTGAATAGCTCCCGGAAAATCAACAATGGCAAGCACTTCATATTCCTTTTCCTTTCCGTTTCCAAAACTCACTTTAACTTTATCTCCCGGATGATAAATGCTGCTTGTACCATCTAGGAATTTCTTACAGTTAGTAACATAGATTCCCTCTCCTTTCTCCCAGCGTTTTTGATCCAAAGCTCCTTCCTTTACTTGAATCATCTGTGCCGGCCACTCACTGAAACCAAATGTATTCACTATTGATCTCCGTTTCACCATTTCCTGAGAACTCAGAAATTCCTCTTGGTCCTTTTCATTCATCAAGCCGACTTCTCTTTTCAGCGCAGACATTGCCTGATCACTTAAATTTTGTGTTAAAGGGAGTACATAAACATTACCGCTATTTTCAAGCCCGTCCAATGACTCTACTTGTTTTATGAACTCATTGCTTACACCGGAAGTATCAAATGGAGGCGAATTATTTATGATCGAAGTATCAGCAACCGTAAAGTCCGAAACAGACTGAAACTCAATGAACTTATTAAAATCAAAAGAATGCACAAGACCATAAGTACTATTAAGAATAACCAAACTAAGTGTAAAAGAAAGCGTGACGATGATCACTTTTCGGGGGTTCCTCTTTAAATTAGCCATTGCTAGACGAACGGATGTTATTGGTTGAGCTTTTTTCTTTTTTCTTCTTAGTTCTCCCGCCTGTTTTCCTTCAACATAACTTAGAGCTTCTATTGGAGAAACCCTTGATGCAACCTTTGCTGGCCCTAAGCAACTTAATAACACTGTGCAGAGGCTGAATATAGCGGCAATAGCAAAAATAAGCGGGTGTACACTTGTTACGACGCGCATATCTTCACCAAAAATATCGATAATAGCCGGAACAAGAAAACGACCGATCGTCCAACCTATCACTAGTCCAAAAGGAATACCGATACAAGCAAGATATATTGCCTTATAACGAACCATTCTTTTGATTTGTTTTGAAGTTGTCCCAATGACTTTTAATAAACCATAAGATTTAATTTCTTGTGCAATTGAAATATAGAATATATTGTAGATTAACAAATATCCAGCTAAGGAAATCACTATGATTACAAGGAAACCTAGAAGTATATTTTGAGGTTCAGATCCTAGAATATCATAAGAAGCGTTAACAGTTATTTGACCATCAAAATCACTTCTGCTGGCAAGTTGTTCAGATTTCGTTTCAATATCCCACGTATTCGAAAACCAAAATTGACTGTTGATATAGCCTGAGTACACATTGGGACGGTTGTTCCATGGTTCAGTTGCCACAGGAGCTATTAAATCTGCATATTCACGAGAAAGCCAAATATTTTGACGCCAAGAGAGCGGATTTCCATCCCAAATTCCACAAACGGTAAAGGTATCTGTTATTGTTTTTTCATCTGTTTTGAAGGTTAACGAAATAGATTGACCTAATGTATGGGGAAGACCCAGCGCATCCAATACCAAGGTGCTTACACTTATGTCTTTCTTTTGCTGTGGCATGTTTCCAAGCTGTGGTAAGCTATACGCCCATTTTGCATACTTTTCCTCACCATACCTCACTTCTGTAGGTAACTTAGAAAAGGCAATCCCCTGTGCATCACCGATAAGAACCGAATAGGAGATGTCCTTAATCATTAAATCTGAAGAGACTCTTTTATACTCAGGCATAGACATTTGATGAAATCCACCATGAGCATTGCTCCCCGCGATTCTCATCTTGTTGTCTTTCATTGACTCTAACAAACTCCCTGCAATAGTAAATACACTGGTGAACATAATCGCAGCCAAGGCTATTGCCAGAATAGCAAAATAATTTTTGCTAGATTTAAGAGAGCGCTTTGCCAACTTTTTCATAGTTTTTCCACTATTGTGTTTCAAAGTTCCCACCTCCCTTGCATTATTATTCTGCTTGTCTTAGCTGTTCAATAACACTTGAACGGGAAATAGATTTGTACAACAAACCAGGAATTATTGAACAGATCAACAAAACAACCCCCGAATATATGATTAAAGAGGTGACCGGATATCTAAACACTCCATAGCCTATATATTCATGCAATATATTAAAGACCAGATAACTAATGCCACTACCCACTATTAATGTAAGAACAAAAGCAATTAGAGCAAACCAGATTCCTTCAAAGGTGATCAGCCATTTAATCTGCTTCTTCGTCGCGCCAATAGATGCTAGAACAGCAAACTCCTGTTTTCTGGATACAATGCTTACTAATATAGTGTTAATAAAATTCAAAACACCGATGCTGCTTAAAATGATAATGATAACAATAGAAAGATTGGAAAAAGACTGCTTTAAGTCAGCAAACGCTTTTGCCTGTTCAATTTTTGAGGTGCCTGAAATGCTGCTGTCTCCGCTTGTAAGTAGTTTAACCTCATTCAACACATCCTGTTCTTTTCCTTTTTGCGCATTAATCTTAATAGAGTAAATCACAGCATCAGAATGATATTTGTTGATAACATTATTTGACACAATTAGCCATGGAGCAGCACCACTATTCATAGCATCACGTTCAAACGTCATTTGACCGCCAATTTTCACCTTATAGCTCTTGTTGTTGTCAATTACCGTGAAGGGTATCTGTACACCTATTGGAATGCCATTCCCATTAATATCAGTTACCAATGCTATCTTCCCTTTGGAAAAGTCGCTTAAATTAATCGGGTTCTTAGCAGTACGGTTATACTCCTCCAGTTTTTTATCATCAATGCCGATCAATAAACCCCAAAAGTTAGTTTTAGGATCTTCTTCATAATGTTTTTTATCTCTGAGTTCCTCATTCACACCTGCACGAAATTCATTGTAATTTCGCAGCCACTCACCATGAGTACTATCTGAATAATGCTGGAAAATAGATACTACCGTCGTTCGTTCGAGTTCACGGATCCCGTTTACTGCGGAAATTTGCGACAGCAACTCAGGAGTAAAGTGCTGCTCCTCTGTTGGATTAAAACTGGCTCTGGTCATTTGGTTATACATAGCAATGTCGTATTTAACCTCTGCATTGATGTATTCCTCCGCACTGAAGGATTTTAGAAATGTGGAAAGCACCACAAGTGCAGTGCTGCCTAAGAAGAGCGTTAACACAACAAAAAGCAATCTTTTTTTACTACGGAGTATATTTTTTAACGACATATACGGTATTTTCGCACCATGTCTACCTCTTGATTTTTGTTTTCCGGATTGTGTATCAGTATGTTTCGACGCTTCAATCGGAGAAATTCTCCCTGCCTTCTTTGCAGGTGCTCTATAGCTTAAAAATAGAGTTAACGCTGAGAAAAATAGGGCCAAGAGCAACACCCATAAGTTGACTTGCCTATCTATGGATGAGAAACCCTCATACGAAGATAAGGCAAGCGGCACTACGTAAAATGAAAGCCCCCATCCCAACAGCATCCCCACAGGCAGGGCAAAAAAGGCTACTTTAGCAACACTGTAATAGACAATTTGCTTGATTTGCGCACTAGTCATTCCCAGCATTTTCAGCAGCCCATAAAATCGTACGTCTCGAGTAATAGAGATATACGCAACGTTGAAAATAATAAGGTATCCATCAAACATAAAAAACAAAACCATTATTACTGCAACCAGTGAATCCTTGACATTCATATTCAATTTACCGTCATATGAAGGAATCAACTGCTGATTTCCATCCAAATCAATGGAGGCTCGAATCTGCTCGATTTTATCGTGATAATGTCTGGTATCTTTAAATAATAACCCTACAAGATTCGGCACTTCCTGCGGATGTTCTCTTAAAAATGTTTCTGAAAAAAAGACAATTCGATTGTTTTCAGAATTGATATTTGCCGTGTCCTCATAGAATCCAGACAGAGTAAAGGGAAGGCTCTGAACCTCTGCGTCGCCGTTTTTTGAAATATCACTGATAGCAACAGACAATGAAACCTCCATTCCAGTCTGCGGCTTTGAGTATCCCAACCTATTCAACAGCCATGTTGACATCATGATTTCATTGCCTTTAGCAGGATAGGTACCCTGCATATTATCTACAAGTGATCCGCTATATTCCTCCCAATTTGTAGAACTGATCATCTGTATATCAATCCCAGCCTGTCCCTTATTATTGACAAGTGATCCCATTTTGGTTTGAATATTCATTTCAGGCTTTAAAATATCAAATTTACTTAATAAATCTAATTGATTCTGTGTTGGACGACTCAAAATAACATTAGCACTTGTCCCGGTTTCTTTCATTTCTTGATGTTTAGATAATTTCAAGTAACTGTAAAATGTGCTGCAAGCTGCTGTAATCAGAATGGTCGTAAGAATGATGGCGCATGCCAATATAATATTTCTGGTTTTGTTTGCCTTATAGTATCTCTGAAATAATTTTCGGATGACGGATGAAGAATGATTTCTATACATTTTTTCCCTCTCTAATCCACGATTTTCCCATCCTCCATACGGAGAATCCGATCAGCACGCAAGGAAATTTCGTTGTTATGTGTAATCATAATGATTGTTTGATTTAGTTGGTGACTAGTCATTTCCAGCAGCTTGATTACCTCTTCACTTGTTTGACTATCCAAATTTCCAGTGGGCTCATCGGCAAGGATAATAGCGGGCTTCATCGCTAAAGCCCTTGCAATTGCTACACGCTGTTGTTGGCCCCCAGACAAATTGTTGGGTAAATTATTCAGCTTCTCCTTCAGTCCTAACATCCTTACAATGATGTTCACATACTCCTTATCCACCTTGTTTCCATCAAGTTCAATCGGCAGAACGATATTCTCGTAGACATTAAGTATCGGCATTAGATTATAATTTTGAAAAATGAACCCGATATTTTTACGTCTAAAAATCGTAAGCTGATCACTGTTCATCTTTGACAGTTCTTTCCCATTCACTTCTACGGTGCCAGAGGTAGGATTATCAAGGCCCCCGAGCATATGCAGTAGCGTAGACTTACCGCTGCCGGAAGTCCCAACGATAGCCACAAATTCACCTTGCTCCACACTCATTGTTATGCCATCCAACGCTTTGACAGGGTTTGGTTCACTACCGTAATACTTTCTCAAGTCGTTAGCTTTTAATATACTCATGCACAACCCCTCTATTTCTTTAGAATATCTGATTCTTCATGTGTCATACCGTCGTGAAATTTCTTGCAATACCAATAACTAGAATAAATAGTGTATGCTTCGACATTTTTTTCCAAGATCCATGTTATTCCAAAAATTTACTATTTTATATAAAAAAATTCGTTTACAATGTTTTTTTTGAGGACTATACTAACTATTTGTTCTAGAAAATTACATTTAATATACAATAAAACATTTTTAAAGATTATAAAGAAAAGTCCACTTTCAACTGTCTACTAAATAAAAATCTCGCTTTCGAATAAATCCCGAGAATGTATAATGATCAAATAAGAAACAAAGGAGAATTACTATGAACATACTGATCGTTGAGGACGACCGTAGTTTAAATAAAGGGATCGCTCTCACTCTTTCTCAAAACAATGTCATGATCCATCAAGCCTACGATATTGCCGCGGCGGAGCATATTTTCGCAGTTAACCCTATTGATCTCATCATTCTGGACATCAATCTGCCAGACGGCAGTGGACTGGATTATTGCGAGCAACTTCGCAAGACCTCACGCGTACCCATTATTTTCCTAACCGCCAATGATATGGAGTCCGACATTATCACCGGTTTTGCATTGGGGGGCGATGACTATATCACTAAACCATTCAGCCTAATGGTGCTTCGCGCCAGAGTAATGGCAGTGCTCAGAAGAACGGAATCACTAGGGACTGGAAAAATAACATTGGGTCCCTTAGAACTCGATTTTGAGAAACTGGAGTACAGCAAAAATAAACAATCGCTCCAGCTGAGCAAAACTGAGCAAAAACTGCTGCGGCTGCTGGTGACGAATACGGGCAATATTTTGACCCGAGAACAGCTGATAGACAAGATCTGGAGCAAGGATGCCGAATTTGTGGATGAAAACGCATTGACAGTAGCCATCAAACGGCTGCGTGCTAAACTTGAGGATGACCCGGCAGCACCCAAATATATCAAGACCATTTACGGACTTGGATACATGTGGACTGAAGGGCAAAAACCATGAAAACCAATAGCCCACCTGCTAATTTCAAGCAAATTCATAGGCTCTTTTTACTGATCATCCTTATACTAGTAGCCTGTTTTATCGGCAGTATAATGTTTCTGTACGGGTTCGACCCCACTCTGCTCCAACTGACTTCTCTATTTATCATCTGTATATTAGCGACAGGAGCCGTATGGGTCTGGTTATGGAACCGCCAGATCGCAATCTATATACAGACCTTGGACACTGCGATTGAACGGGCTATACATGACCTGCCGCCACTCACTAACTATGAAGAAACCGCTCTGTCTTCGATGGAACATAAACTAAAGCGGTATATAGGGATGGCTAAGGCGAATGAACGAAATATCCAAACAGAGAAAAACAAAATAAAAGAGCTGATCTCGGATATCTCCCATCAAACCAAGACCCCCCTCTCTAATATCATGGTATTCAGTCAGTTGCTCGAAGAGATGCCCGGACTAAATGAGAATGTCCAGCACTACATACAGCATATTAAAGCGCAGTCAGATAAGTTGGATTGGCTGATCCAGTCTCTAATCAAATTATCACGTTTGGAAACAGGAATGATCTCCCTACAGCAGATTGAGGCGAAACCGCTCATACAAACTCTGACGCAGGCTTTATCCCAGATTTATGCACAAGCGGAAAACAAACAAATTACGATCAATATTGACTGCGGGATACACATCTTAGCCTGCCACGATGTCAAATGGACAAGTGAAGCACTATTCAACCTGCTCGAGAATGCTGTGAAGTACACACCACATAACGGACAAATTTCCGTTCTTGCTGAAAGCAACGAGATGTTCACCTGTCTCCACCTTACCGATACTGGACTTGGAATCCCCAGCGAAGAAATCCCTCACATCTTTAAGCGGTTTTACCGAGGAAAGCAAGCGCGTGAATTCGAGGGGGTCGGCATCGGGTTGTTTTTGTCCAGAGAGATTATCACGGCGCAAGGCGGCCATATCAACGTCATTTCTGAAACTGGAAAAGGTACAACCTTCTCTGTTTACCTGCCCCAGCGCTGAAATAGAATGTGTCATTATGGTCAGAATTCAGACACTCTCCTGTCAGATTGATTTGCTACCCTTAAATCATGGACAAACAGATCTCATTGGAGGGGAAGAGTTATGCCGATTCTACAGACTGAAAATTTAAAAAAACACTATGGAAAGGTTGGCGCAAGCGTTAAGGCTTTGGACGGTATATCACTGTCAGTGGATAAAGGGGAGTTTGTCGCCATTGTCGGCACTAGCGGCAGCGGCAAAAGCACCCTTCTTCATATGCTTGGTGGATTAGATCGGGCAACAGAGGGCAAGGTTTACGTGGACGGGAATGATATTTTTGCGATGAGTGATGAGAAGCTGACCATTTTTCGGCGCAGATCGGTGGGGTTTGTTTTTCAGAACTACAATTTGGTACCCATACTAAATGTGCGGGAGAATATTGTGCTGCCCATTGAACTGGACGGTGGCAAAATTGACGAAACTTATCTTGATCTAATCATCCGCACTTTAGGCTTGCAGGAAAAGATGAATACTCTACCTTCTAATCTGTCTGGCGGACAGCAGCAACGGGTGGCAATAGCCAGAGCATTGGCGACCAAACCTTCAATCATCTTAGCAGATGAACCTACAGGTAATCTGGACAGCAAAACAAGCCAAGAAGTGCTGATTTTACTTAAACAGATGAGTGAAAAATTCAACCAAACCATTGTGATGATCACACACAATGAACAAATTGCTCAAACTGCTGACCGTATTATCCGTATTGAAGATGGCGTCATTTTCACTGGACAACTCCGTAGCTCCGGAGTGAGCCAGCCATGATCAGCACGAATAACCATAAGACCATTGCTACTTTAGCCAAAAAAAGCCTCAAAGCCAACCGTGCTCGCAATTTCACTATCATCTGTGCCATCGTACTGACTACGCTTTTGATCACCAGCGTGTTTACCTTGGCGCTCAGTATTAACAAATCGATGCAACGCGCACAAATGCAGACTACCGGCAGCGATTATCATGGAAGCTTCAAATATCTGAATCCTGCCGAGTTGGAGAAGCTGAAGAATCAACCATCCATCAAAGAGTATGGCGTCTTCCTTAAGGTTGGCGATATAAGCACCAGTCTGTTCAAGAATCACCGGGTAGAGGTCCTTCGAATTGACGAGAATTATGCCAAACACGGTTTTATCAACTTTATAGCCGGCGGACTGCCCTCCCAAGAGAATGAAATCGTCCTAAATACTTGGGCGCTTGACTTGCTAGGAGCAAAACATGAGTTAGGCCAGACTGTGAAGCTGGATATAGACATTGGTGAAAAAGTCATAAGCCAAGACTTTAAGCTCTCCGGATATTACGAAACCGATCAAAATTTGGCGATGTCAGGATTGGCTTTTGTATCCGAAGCATTTACACAGAAGAACATTTCCCATATTGACCCGGACATCTCTGAAGCAACGGGTTCTTATGTGAACACCGCAGGTCTAGGGGTGATGTTTAATAATTCTTATAATATTGAACAGAAGGTACAAAAGATTTTGACGGACACCGGCCTGGATGTACCTTATGGTGTCAATCCGGCTTATACAAGTGTTTCTCTCTCCGATAATCTACTGAATATCATTCCTTATGCAGTTGTCATTCTTATCACCATGCTGAGCGGCTATTTACTAATCTACAATATCTTTTTTATTTCCGTCGTGCGGGATGTCAAATTTTACGGGCTGCTAAAGACCATCGGTACCACACCCCGACAACTGAAAAAGATCATCTCCATTCAGGCCCGGTCACTTTATCTCGTCGCATTGCCTTTTGGATTGGGGTTCGGGTATCTGCTAGGTCTGCTGATTCTCCCTATGGCCTCCTCATTTTTAAACGGTTCTACTGATAATGTCTATTCTGCTAGCCCGTGGATATTTATTGGTGCAGCAGCATTCTCGTTTATGACAGTATGGATCGCCGCAAGCAAACCGGGCCGGATGGCTTCGCGAACCTCGCCGGTAGAGGCTGTAAAATTTGCCGGAGTCAGCAGCGGTGGAAAACGGAATGCCAAAAAATCAAAACATGGCGCAAAACTTCACAACATGGCGTTCTCCAACCTGTTCAGAAGCAAAAAGAAGCTGATCCTGATGCTCTCTTCACTCTCCTTGAGTATCATCTTGTTCAGTACCATTTTTACAGTAATTTCCTCACTGGATGTGAATAAATATCTGCGTGCCTTTATCTCCGGTGATTTTGTGGTTCAGAATGAAGTGCTAGTCAGTATTACAGGGCCTCGAGACGGTGATCCATATAAGCTTTCAGAGGAATTCGCCAACAATCTAAGTAAAATTGACGGTGTAGAAACTGTTGATAAGGTTTACCACAGATATGTTCCATCTCCTGTCGATGATGCTGTCCGGGCTATTTTGGAGCCAATGGCAGCTGCTGACCCACATCCTTATCTTCTCTCCACTTTAGAAAAGGTGGGGATGGTCTACAATCATTTATATGGATTAGATCCGGGCTGGTATGATCTTGTGGACAAGGATATTATTGAAGGGGAGTTTAACAGGCAGAAGTTTGCTTCAGGAAAATATGCGGTCATATCTGAGGCCATGTTTATAGAAGAAGATAGCTACCGCACCTATTATCATCCTGGAGATACAGTCACTTTCGAGAAGTCGGATAAATCTTATGAAGTGATGGCAGTAGTAAAACATGATGCAGTATATGCTGCCACAACAAAATCTTACTCTATGTTAGGTTACAACATCTTCCTCCCTGCTTCGGAGCTGCAGAAGGAAATGCCGAAGGGTACAGATCCAGCCAATATCGTTTCAGCCACACTACATGTCGATCCGACTAAGCTGGACCAGGTAGAACAAGTGGTCAAAGCTTTAACAGATTCAACTGATGAATTAACTTTAAAATCAAGGGAGGATTACAAGGATGAGCTCGGTGGATTCATTCGCATTTTTCAAACCGTCGGGTATGGGCTTAGCCTGGTCATTGCTCTAATCGGGGTGCTGAATTATATCAACACCGTACTCACCGGGGTAGTCTCCCGCCGGAATGAGCTTGCCATGCTGGAGAGTATTGGCATGACCAAAAAGCAGCTAAAACGTATGCTGATCCTTGAAGGATTCTACACCGTTTTGCTAACCGTCCTCATAACCTCAACATTAGGTGTATTGCTGACCTATAACCTTTCCAAAAGCATCACGGAAAATATGGCCTTTATGGTATTTCAGATGAGTTGGCTGCCGTTTATCCTCACCGTTCCTATTTTGTTAATTCTCGCTTACACAGTGACACTGAGAGCCTATAAAACGTTATCCCAAGCTTCCATTGTGGAACGGCTGAGAGAAGCCGAGTAATGTAAGACACACCTAAATACTCCTATTACAAAAAGGGCAGCCCGGTAAATATCGCCGGGCTGCCCTTTTTTATAGATCCATATTCAGCTTATTTAAACGCAGGCAACGCAATATCCGCGTAATTATCCTCAAGGAACTTTTTCACTTCAGGACCGCTGATCCGTTTAGCCAGCTTTTGAATGGCGTCAGAATCCTTATTATCTTCACGTGCCACCAAAGTAATTGTGAATTCGGAATCTTCGCCTTCCGTAATCAGTGCATCTTTCTTCGGTGTCAATCCTAGTGGGCTCGCATAAGCCGGAGTCATGGCTACCAGATCGCCATCATCAAGCATACGGGCCAGCATTAGGAGATCGACTTCTTCAAACTTGAATTTTTTTGGATTTTCAGTAATGTCTGCTTGTGTGGCTTGAATGCCTACGCCTTCTTTTAGCTTAATAAGATCAGCTGCAGCGAACATTTGCAATGAACGGCCGATGTTAGATGGATCATTAGCCATTACAAGCGTAGCCCCTTCAGGAAGATCAGCGATAGTCTTATAACGTTTGGAGTATCCGCCATAAATAGCGTCATAAACAGGCTGTACCTCTACCAGATTAGAGCCTTTGCTTTCATTATATTGCTTCATATAAGGAACGTGTTGGAAAAAGTTAGCGTCTACTTCTTTATTAGCCAACGCCTCATTAGGCTGCACATTATCAGAGAGAACAACGATCTCCAGATCAATGCCATCTTCCTTCAGGAGCGGCTTCACAATATCCAGAATTTCTGTCATAGGTGGGATCAGTGTAGCGATCTTTAATTTGGTTAACTCATCATTACTACCTTTTGCAGCATTGTTCTCGGCTGCTTTATTAGAGCCACAACCCGCTACGACCAATACCATTAATGTAAGCACAAGTATCATTGATTTTTTCATTAGTACTACTAACCCCCAGTTTATATATTGAACTATTTTGTATTACCGCTTATCCAACAGCCTTGCGATAGTCCCCCCGGTGAACTGAACCAATTGGACTAATACAATCATCACTAGAATGGCATAGATCATCACTTCCGTCTCAAAACGCTGATAACCATAACGGATAGCGAAATCACCAACCCCTCCCCCACCAACAACTCCCATCACGGTCGAGAAGGAGATAAAGCTAATTGTAGAAGTAGTAAGTCCAAGGACTAGACCCGAACGAGCTTCCACATACAGAAATTTAAAGATCAAGCCCAGCTTCGAGGCTCCCATCGATAATGCTGCTTCAATGACCCCTTTAGGAACCTCCAGCAACGACTGCTCCACTAACCGAGCGTAATAGGCAATAGCGATTATAGATAATGGAACCGCTGCTGCAATCGTACCAATGGCGGTCCCGACCAGGAAACGAGTGACTGGAATTAGCGCAACGACCAGCAGCAGGAACGGAAAAGAGCGGATAATATTAACGATACTGTTGAGCACCAGAGACAACGTTGTATTCTCATAAAGCTGCCCTTTTCGGAAAAAAAACAACAAGGTACCCAGTGGAAGCCCCAGCAGCACGGCCGCTCCAACAGAAATACCAACCATCACAAAGGTTTCACCAATCGAATCCCACATCTGTGCCTGATATTGAAGTACACTATCAAACATGATCTTCCCCCGCTTTACCAAGAATCTGATCGCGGTATGTCCCGGTACTGGCTGCCGCTGGACGGAATTCACCGTCTTCACGAGAGAACGAATCTACAATGCGCCCTTTTTCCATCACCGATACATGAGTACATATGCTTTTAACAACATCCATCTCATGCGTAACAATGACAACCGTTACTCCAAGACTTGAATTCACATGCTTCAGCACGTTCAAGATATCTGTAGTGGTTCCTGGGTCCAGGGAGGACGTTGGCTCGTCACACAGTAATATTCCCGGACTGTTCGCTAGTGCGCGGGCAATCGCAACACGCTGACGTTGTCCTCCGCTGAGCTGTGCCGGATATTGTTTTGCCTTATCTGCCAGTCCAACAAAATCCAGACACTCCTTCACACGCTTCATTCGTTCATGCTTTGGGACATCTGCCAGCTCCAGCGGGATCGAAACATTCCGCTCTACAGTGACGTTATAAACAAGATTAAATTGTTGAAAGATCATTCCAATCTTTTGCCTTGCTTTACGCAGTGCTTTACTAGGCATTTCGGTCAGGTTGTGGCCATCTACGGTAACCGTTCCCTCATCCGGCTGTTCCAGAAGATTCATCAGTCGCAGCAGCGTAGATTTCCCCGCACCACTCTCACCAATGATCCCATGAATGGATCCCTGCTTTACCTCCAGCGATACCTCATCTACAGCCTGATAGATGCCTTCCTTCAGCTTGAACCCTTTACTTACCCGACTCAGCGACAGTATTAGAAGCTCCCCCTTCCTTTCCCTTATATAATGAACCTCCATCAAGTGAGACATTGTATTACAATTTTCTAAAATCTGTTTTATTAAAAATCTCCTTAAATAATAAGACATTTCTTCTGCTGTGTCATCATTTTTCTTTAAATGATATACCAGGAAGGTTGATGAAAACCTAAAAACCCTTTATACCGGGCTCTTTTTACACATTTATTAATAAAATAAAAAGGGTAGCAAAGATAATCCTTCCCTCTTGAAATCATGATTCTCCTATTGCCCCACCACTAAACGCTCCACTGTTAATATAGCCATATTTGGTTTTTTTAAGTGTATGAAATGCAGTTAAAGCTACATTTGGTTCGTTGGAGTGTGATTAAAGACCTGCTGTTACGCAAAAAAGGATGTCTAAGCCAATAGCTTAAGACATCCCATAATTCATATAGTAATCCCTGAATCCCTGATCTATCGAGTCCCATACTCGCTAAATCTTTTATGCCTTTTCGCCAAGCTCTCTGCGAATCTTCAAGAACACTTGGTAGCTGCGTTCCGCACATTCCGAAATCGCTATCGGATGAAATCCGGGCAGATCGGCATATAACGTATCGTGAAGCGGTTCGATCCATGAAGCCGGCAACTTACTTGCTCCAAGCTTCGCTCCCATAATTGAGCCCACAGTAGCCCCGTTACAGTCTGTATCCATCCCACCGTATACGGAAGTAACGACTGTTTTTTCAAAATCATTCCCGCCATAAACAAGCGACGCAGCTACAAGAGCAGCATTATTATTTGTATGGACCGCATCATAGTGACTAAAAGTATCCCAAATGTTACGAACCAACTCCCGCTCACTTTTGGCCTTCTGCGCAATATCTATCCCCCGCAAAACATCACTGGCCAGACGACTGGTACGCGGAATCTCGCTAAGGCCAATCTCTAGGATCCGTTCATTATCCTTCTCTGCAAAAGCTGCCGATATCATCGCCGCATTCAACATCTCACCGTAGATGCCATTTTTCACATGTGAAAATGAAGCGTCGCGCCAGCCTAGTTCTGCCGCAAGCTCAGGATAACCTGCTGCGCCATAAGCCAGTCCATCTGCGCGTATAGCGGCACCAATCCACTCGCGGTAAGGGTTTAAGTGCATCCGCACTCTTTCCTGCCGCACCAGCCAATCCGCAGGTTTCTCGCCATGCAGATGAGAGGTCTCCTGCGCAAAATTCATATATGACTGTGTCTCCGCCGTGCACACCTGACTATATGTTAAATGTGTATGCCACAGCTTTCCGATATCCCAAGAATCCCAGTTCAGACCCTTCTGCTCCAGCAGCATAAGACCCAGGACAGTGTAGCGAATATCGTCATCGCTTTCCATATACTTGATCGTCTCACGGGTACTCGCATGTGTCCATTCACTTAAGCCAAGACCATATTCAGCCTCTGCCCGTGAATGCCCAGGCGTATAGCCAGTAATTGGCCAGGCGTCCGCACCCTGAAACCATAGCTCAATATTCTCCCAGCCCGGACGGCCATCTTTCCCATAGAGATAGTCCCAATACTCCAGCGGTTTCCCGAGTGCGCAGCCGACACTTCTACCGAGCCAGGCTCCATAGAACTTATCTCTCCATTCCGCCTCGCTCCATTCCGCCTCAAGCTTACGTGGGCCTTCTGGACGTAGATGACGAATCTCCTCCAGAGAGGATGGCTCTTGATACGGAAAATCCTCACTGATCGTAAGCTCCATTAGCTCATTGTATACCTGCATCAGCTTGAGCTCATCGGCACCAGCAGCCGCTAGCTTATCCGCAAAACCCTCAATCAGGCAACCTTCTTCTCCACGCTGAGCAATTTCAAACTGCACGGTCTCTTGAAGTCTCTCCCATCCTGCCATAGGCTACTTCCCTTCAGCCGCTAGCAGCAGCTCTTGATCAAGCTTTTCCAGTGAATCAAAGATCAGCTTCATAAATGCTTCCCGGTCAACGCCCACCAATACTTGCACATTCGCTGGACGATCCGTCTTCTTCCGTCTGTCTGCAACTGTCATTCCCCGCGTCAGCTTGCCTTCTGTCTCCACCGTTACATATAGATGCTCAGATTCAAATAGTTCCGGATGCAGCAGCCAGGCAACAGCACATGGATCATGCAGCGCACTGCCGACATAGCCCATTTTTTTACCGTAAATCGAATAGAAATCCAGCAATTCTCCGACCATTGTAGACACTGGTCCCCGCTCTTTCAATGCTAGGATCTCATCTTCAAAAATAGCAGCCTTATCGGTCACATCCAGACCACTCATTGTGATCGGAATCCCCGACTCAAACACAATACGGGCTGCTTCAGGATCTACATAGATATTAAACTCCGCAGTAGAGGTGACATTCCCATAAGAGATACCTCCCCCCATCAGTGAGATTTTTTCAATTCTGTCTTTAATCTCTGGATAAGCCGTGATTAGCAGTGCGATATTTGTTAAAGGAGCCATCGGCACGAGCGTAATCTTCTCCTCTGAAGAACGGATGATATTCAGCATAAACTCCACAGCACCCTGCTCTACAGGGCGGAATTTACTTGGAGGCAAAAGCGGCCCATCCATGCCCGATTCACCATGCGCTTCCTCACCTGTAACAAGCTTGCCGAACAGTGGGCCAGCAGCCCCTTTAGCTACAGGAATGTCAGCATTCACGAAGCTGATCACCTTCAGGGCGTTTTCCGTGATTTTATCTAAAATTTGGTTTCCACCAACCGTTGTAATCCCGCGCAGATCTAACTTCTCCGAATTTGCTATGGCAAGCAGTATCGCTATTGCGTCATCATGCCCTGGATCGCAGTCAATAATAATAGGTGTTGGCATAGTTACTCACTCCTTGTCTGTGTATCAATCATTTCAATCGCTATTTAACTAGCGGACTTTTAAGTTTTTTATTCTTTTTTCGTGTCTCAGATACTGCGTAGATCACAAGTCCAATTACTGTGGCTACATAAGGAAGAGTAGCGATTAGCTCCGCAGGAATCTTCAACACCTGTAGCGCATTCGACAATGCATCTGCAGTACCAAATAATAAAGAGGTCAGCGCCGTGCCTACGGTCGTACTTCTTCCCATCGACTCAGCGGCAATGGCAATCCAGCCCCGGCCAGCGATCATATCGCGGGTAAACAGTGACAAATACCCCATCGACATATAAGCACCGCCTAAACCGGCAAAAAATCCGCTAAGCAGCAAAGCCATATACTGTATTTTCACAACACTTACACCCACGGATTGAGCCGCATGTGGATTTTCACCCACTGAACGAATGCGCAGTCCAAGCGGTGTACGGTTTAATAGATAGTAGACAACAAACACAGCCAATATAGAAACATACGTCAGAATGTGATGCCCCGATAAAATAGGTCCAAGCACCGGGATATCTTTCAACAAAGGAATCTGGACACTAGGCAGAACTTTACTCGCCAGCGAAGTGGAAGAACCCTTGTCGCCACTAAGCAGATAGAGGATAAACACAGTGCCTCCCGAAGCGAACATATTAATGGCCACACCCCCGAGAATGATATGTGTTTTGAATTTCAGGGTGAAAAAAGCTAATATTCCAGCGATCAATGTTCCAGACAGCACCGCCCCAAGCAGACCTACCCATGCGCTATGTGTATAGCTGCTTATGATGACACCCGCTAAAGCGGCAACAAGCATGATGCCCTCCATCCCAATGTTAATGATCCCTGCACGGTTGGAGATGAGTGCGCCGAGCGCGGCAAACAGAATCGGAGTCGTCACGCGAAGGACAGAGAACGCAAAGTCAGTTGTAAAAATCACATCAAACAAACTATTCACGCTTCCTTCGCCTCCTTCAAGAGCATCCGATTTTTCCAGAATTTCAGAAATTGCTCAGCCGAAATCAGAAGAATGATAATTGCCTGTATAATTGAGATCATCTCTGAAGGTACATCAGACAGACGCGCCATCATGTCAGCCCCAATTCGAATGTACGCTAGGAATAATGCAGAGCCGATTACGGACAGCGGATTATTTTTGGCTAACATCGCTACAAGGGCACCATCCAAACCATAACCAGGCAGTGACGTCCATTGGAAACGGTTATACATCCCCAGCACTTCTACGGAGCCCCCCATACCTGCGATAAAACCTGCAATCAAGTGGACGAGAATAATAACCTTGGCTGTCTTCATACCGGAATAACGGGCAAAGTCCCGGTTGATGCCTGTCATGCGCAGCTCATATCCCCATTTCGTTTTGTATAGGAATAGATGAGCTGCAATAATAAGCACGATAACGATAATAAGACCGGTATGAATACGGGTGCCCGAGACCATTTTACTCAGCAGTGCCGTTTTCTCGAATTTGTAGGATACATTGGCAAAAGCTTTAGCATCACGCAGATGATAGTTCAGTAGGTATAGCCCTACTCCGAACAAAATATTATTGAACATTAAGGATGTAACCAACTCATTAGCATTCCATTTTGCCTTCAGAATACCAGGTATTGCCGAGAGCAACGCTCCTACAATTGAACCTGCAGCAATAGCTACCATCGGATGCAGCCAGCCGTCCAGCGTTAAATGAATAGCCAATACGGAAGTTACAACACCGGAGAAATAGAAAATCCCTTCAGCTCCCAGGTTGAACATATTGGCTCGAAACAACAAGGATACTGCCAACCCAGTGAACATGAGCGGAATCGCCATCTCAATCACATTACCAATATGACCTTTACTGGATAACGGCTCTAATAGGAATATACCAATCGTCTTCACAGGCTGATTACTGACCAAAGAGATGATCAGAAAGGCAATAGCGAGTGCAATAACGATTACCGCCGATGTCCGAATGTACTCAAAATATTTAACTTTAAACATGATTTACGGCCCTCCCGATGTGCTCCTCGTCCTGTCGATGAATCCCCAGCATATAAAGACCTAATTCTTCCTCACTAACCTTAGATGGCTCCTCGAAAAAGGCAACAATCTTACCCTCGTACATTACTAACAGACTATCGCTGATCTCCAAGATCTCATTCAAATCTGCCGACACTAGCAAAATCGCGCAATCGTCTGAACGTAATTCCAACAACTTTTGATGTATGAACTGGGCTGCGCCTATATCCACACCCCGTGTCGGCTGTTCTGCAATAAGCAGCTGCGGTTCAGTCGAACACTCTCTAGCTACGACTACCTTCTGCATGTTACCACCTGACAACATTCCTATGGGCTGAGAAGGTCCTGAACAGCGGACTTTAAATTCCTCTACAAGGGATACTGCTAGCTTGGCAATTCGTGAGCCATTCAAAAAAAGACCTTTATTCATTGCTTTTGTACGATACTGAGTAGATAGCAGATTATCAGCTATGCTTGCCTCACTAGCGATCCCTTGCCGCATCCGATCCTCCGGTATATAGGAAACGCCTAGCTTACGAATATCCAAAATATCCGATTCACGGATATCCTTTCCCTTCACTAGTACAGAACCCTGACTTGAGACACCTCTCAAGCTACCTGTAAGAGCTTCAATGAGCTGTGTCTGCCCGTTGCCTTCTACACCAGCAATCCCAACGATCTGCCCACCACGTACCGCAAAATTGATATCCGACAATAATGCTTTGCCATCTGCATCATTCACACCGAGTCCCTGCACCGTTAGTACTGGCTCACTAACAGCCAGAATCTCTTTGTCATATTTCAGCACGACATCTCTGCCGACCATTAATCGCGAGATTTCCTGTTCTGTCACATCCTGTGTTTGAAAAACACCTTCACTACGGCCGCTGCGCATAATCGTAATTCTGTCGCAAATCGCTTTGACTTCCTTTAATTTGTGCGAAATAAAAACTATCGTATGCCCCTGTTCCCTTAATTGCTTAAGCTCGCGGAACAATTCCTCTGTTTCCTGTGGAGTCAACACCGCAGTTGGCTCATCAAGCACCAGAATCTTCGCACCACGCAGCAGCGCCTTAAGAATCTCAACCTTTTGCTTCATCCCAACTGTAAGATCCTCTACTTTTGCCTTTGGATCCACGGCCAGATTGTATTTCCTTGCGGTCTCTTCCGTCATGCGCACAGCCTCGGCATAATTAATGCCAACTCCTCTGCGCGGCTCCATACCCAGCACCATATTCTCTGCCACCGTAAAAGAAGGTACCAACATGAAATGCTGGTGGACCATGCCGATGCCTCTATCAATGGCGTCCTGAGCGGATTGCAGCTTTACTTTTTCACCCTTGATATAGATCTCGCCTTCACTTGGCTCTTCCATGCCGAACATAATCTTCATTAAAGTCGATTTACCAGCACCGTTCTCACCTGCAATCGCATGTATTTCTCCCTCACGTAAAGAAAAATGCACGTCTTTATTTGCAACGACGCCATTGGGATATACCTTGGTAATTCCCCGCATTTCCAGCAGAGCTGTGTACATAGGTCTCAACGCCTTTCAACTTGGAGGTCTGCAAAAATATACAGCTGGAATTCCCCTGACTAGAAGAATCTCCAACTGTAGGTTTATCTCTATAGAGCTGATCTTAAGATTTAAAGCTTAAGGCTTAACTGCGTTACGAATAGCTTCTACCTCTGCGGTTTCCATCCCCATCGCATTATCCACTTTAATTTCTTTATTGATCAGCTTTTGCTTCACTTCTTCAACCTTGGCCTGAAGATCAGCCGGGAATACATTTTTATAAATATCATTCTCAGCAATACCTACACCATCATCTACAAAGCTCAATACATCACGTTTGCCCATTTCTAGCGTACCCTCTTGCAATCTCTTCACTGCACCTAGAATAGCCGTATCAATCTTTTTAATAGATGAAGTAACGATTAGATTTGCTTTTTCACTATCCGTATCGTTAATCAACATTGCCTGATCGGAGTCTACACCGATTGCATATTTTTTCTTCTCTTTAGCTGCGTCAAAGATCCCAAGACCTGTACCCCCAGCCACGTTAAAAATAACATCCACACCGGAGTTATATTGAATTAGAGACAGCTCCTTACCTTTTGCCGGGTTAACAAAATCACCAGCGTACGACACAGCCACTTTTACATCAGGATCAACGTACTGAGCACCTTGAATATAACCGACCAAGAAAGCATTAATCCCCGGAATATCCATACCGCCGACAAACCCAATCACATTCTCAGGGGTAGCATTCGGCATATCCGATTGTGTAGCTAATGCTGCTACGGCACCTGCCAAGAAAGATACTTCATTTGTCGCATAAGACATGTTGTACATGTTATCTGGTGCTTCATCGATGTCGGTATCATAATTAATGAATTTTTTGTCTGGATACAATTCTGCCGTTGCATTAAACATCTCTGTAATTTCAGAACCGCCAGAAATAATTACATCCCAATCCTCGGAAGCGATATCGTTAAATGTAGGCTCCCATTTCGTTTTATCAACGCCCATTTCAACAACCTTTATTTCTGCACCAAGTTCATCCTTAACCTTTTGCAAGCCGTTATTAGCGGAATCAAAAAATGATTTATCCCCAAGTGTCCCCGGAATCAGCAATACAACCTTGAGTTTATCCCCTGCACCTGTTTCTCCGCCTTCGTCCGCTTTGGATCCAGTATTCGTTGAAGAACCGTTATTGGACGTGTTATTCCCACATGCTGTGACCAGAACCATCACCATTAATAACAACAAAGAAAGAACTTTTTTATTCATTACTCTATTCCACCCCTAATTTTAGTTGGTTAGTAATCCGCAGAATCCCATCTTCACCCATTGTATAATTCACGGTTCAAATGGAAATTCTCTTTTTTCCAAATAAAGTATCATTAAAAGTAATAAATTTAACGTTTAGGCTCAAAAATAGCAATAAAAATACCATTATTATTAATAATCCGCTTTATTTCCGAACGAGATGGCCAGTCAGGTTGCGAACTTTCGGATTTATTGATACGATCATAACAAATATTATTAAAAATAATTATATGATTTCGGTCATTGTTTTGTACGATTCGGCTAAAACATAAGTATTGGAGGATCATCATGGATCGTGTTCTATATATTGTAAGTGCCACACATGAGCTAAATACTTATATCCCTCCACACCAGCATGAATGCTACGAACTAGTCTATTATTTACAGGGGGTAGGGACAACCAATGTTGGCCCACGAAGTTACCATTTTCGCTCCTCTTCTTTCGCGCTTGTGCCACCCAATCATAAACATGACGAGCACCACCGTGAGGATGCAAATGTATTATTTGTAGGCTTCCACTCGGAACACCCTAATATGAGTAATCTGCTCGGCGTATATGAAGATGATAAAGATCAGACCGTTCTTCAAATCCTGCTGCGAATGAAAGCAGAGTTTACACGCAAGCAAGACGGATTCTCTGAGCTTCTAAACCTACAAATGAGCGAGATTACCGTCCATCTTATGAGGCTTCTTAGTGCCTCTGGATATCAATCCCCAACAGAAGATCGAGTACAATATGTCCTTAATTATATGAATGAGCATTATCGCCATAAATTGTCCGTCGAAACACTATCAGAAATGTCCGGATATAGTTACGATCGTTTTCGCCATCTATTTAAAGAACGTTTCGGGTCTTCACCCCTGCGGTATTTGCTGTTAAAACGCCTGGATTATGCAAAATCTCTATTACGTCATACTCAGATGCAAATCTCTGAAGTATCTGCTGCTGCAGGTTTTGTGAACGATGCCCAATTCTGCAATATGTTCAAACGAGAAATAGGTCTTACCCCGCGAGCATTCCGCATTAATAATCAATCAGGTTAATCACTAATCAGATTAAAAAAAGCCGTTGAAATAGAGAAACTCTCTATTCAACGGCTTACTGCTGTAAACCCAAGGACATAAAGAAAAAAGGTTTGTAAGATTGCTTATAAAAGCATTCTTACAAACCTTTTTAAGATACCGGCGAGAGGACTCGAACCTCCACGGTTTCCCACTCGATTTTGAGTCGAGCGCGTCTGCCATTCCGCCACGCCGGCACATATGAACTAAATGGAGGCGCCACCCAGATTTGAACTGGGGATAAAGCTTTTGCAGAGCTTTGCCTTACCACTTGGCTATGGCGCCATGAAAACTTGGAGCGGACGACGGGAATCGAACCCGCGACCCTCGCCTTGGCAAGGCGATGCTCTACCGCTGAGCCACGTCCGCATAAAATGGCTGGGGATATAGGATTCGAACCTATGAGTGACGGAGTCAAAGTCCGTTGCCTTACCGCTTGGCTAATCCCCAATAACATTTTAAAGTAAAATGGGGCGACTGATGGGTCTCGAACCCACGAATGCCGGAACCACAATCCGGTGCGTTAACCCCTTCGCCACAGTCGCCATATTAAGTTGATATTGTTGCCATTATTCATTTTAAAGTAAATGGGGCGGCCGATGGGTCTCGAACCCACGAATGCCGGAACCACAATCCGGTGCGTTAACCCCTTCGCCACGGCCGCCATATTAAACTTTAGAAAGAACTTGGCAGGGGCAGCAGGAATTGAACCCACACCAACGGTTTTGGAGACCGTTGTTCTACCTTTAAACTATGCCCCTAAAAACTGGTGGAGGATGATGGATTCGAACCACCGAACACTCACGTGAGCAGATTTACAGTCTGATGCGTTTGGCCACTTCGCTAATCCTCCAAGGATGGTGCCGGCGAGAGGACTTGAACCCCCAACCTACTGATTACAAGTCAGTTGCTCTACCAATTGAGCTACACCGGCATGGCACTCATTCTTTTGTGATGATAAATGGTGGCTCGGGACGGAATCGAACCGCCGACACGAGGATTTTCAGTCCTCTGCTCTACCGACTGAGCTACCGAGCCATGATGAAAATGGCGGAACCGACGGGATTCGAACCCGCGATCTCCTGCGTGACAGGCAGGCATGTTAGGCCAACTACACCACGGTTCCAAAAGATATAATTGCTTAAGTTAATTGGTTGCGGGGGCAGGATTTGAACCTGCGGCCTTCGGGTTATGAGCCCGACGAGCTACCGGGCTGCTCCACCCCGCGTCAGTAAGAAAGTGTTATGGTGGAGGCTGAGGGGATCGAACCCCCGACCCTCTGCTTGTAAGGCAGATGCTCTCCCAGCTGAGCTAAGCCTCCATAAACAACAATTGTTATTGTACCAAAGTCCACTAGGATAAATCAAGTGAAAATTTGGTGACCCGTATGGGATTCGAACCCATGTTACCTCCGTGAAAGGGAGGTGTCTTAACCCCTTGACCAACGGGCCATACTAATTATAAATTTGTGGCGGAGAGAGAGGGATTCGAACCCTCGAGACGCTTGTGGCGCCTACACGATTTCCAATCGTGCTCCTTCGGCCAAACTCGGACACCTCTCCATATGGCTCCCCGAACAGGACTCGAACCTGTGACAACTCGATTAACAGTCGAGTGCTCTACCAACTGAGCTATCAGGGAATATTCATACCAGGCTTGATGCCTGAAAACTGAATCCGAAACGAATCTGCATTCTACGTATAGGATAAGCCCTCGACCGATTAGTATTGGTCAGCTCCATGCATTGCTGCACTTCCACCTCCAACCTATCTACCTCGTCGTCTTCAAGGGGTCTTACTAATTGGGAAATCTCATCTTGAGGGGGGCTTCACGCTTAGATGCTTTCAGCGCTTATCCCGTCCGTACGTAGCTACCCAGCCATGCTCCTGGCGGAACAACTGGTGCACCAGCGGTACGTCCATCCCGGTCCTCTCGTACTAAGGACAGCTCCTCTCAAATTTCCTGCGCCCACGACAGATAGGGACCGAACTGTCTCACGACGTTCTGAACCCAGCTCGCGTACCGCTTTAATGGGCGAACAGCCCAACCCTTGGGACCTACTTCAGCCCCAGGATGCGATGAGCCGACATCGAGGTGCCAAACCTCCCCGTCGATGTGGACTCTTGGGGGAGATAAGCCTGTTATCCCCAGGGTAGCTTTTATCCGTTGAGCGATGGCCCTTCCATGCGGTACCACCGGATCACTAAGTCCGACTTTCGTCCCTGCTCGACTTGTAGGTCTCGCAGTCAAGCTCCCTTATGCCTTTGCACTCTGCGAATGATTTCCAACCATTCTGAGGGAACCTTGGAACGCCTCCGTTACTCTTTAGGAGGCGACCGCCCCAGTCAAACTGCCCGCCTGACACGGTCCCCGTACCCGGTAAGGGCACTAGGTTAGAACCTAGATACGATCAGGGTGGTATCCCAACGGCGCCTCCACCGAAGCTTGCGCTCCGATTTCTACGGCTCCCACCTATCCTGTACAGATCGTACCCAAATTCAATATCAAGCTGCAGTAAAGCTCCATGGGGTCTTTCCGTCTTGTCGCGGGTAACCTGCATCTTCACAGGTATTAAAATTTCACCGGATCTCTCGTTGAGACAGCGCCCAAGTCGTTACGCCATTCGTGCGGGTCAGAATTTACCTGACAAGGAATTTCGCTACCTTAGGACCGTTATAGTTACGGCCGCCGTTTACTGGGGCTTCGGTTCATAGCTTCGGGTTACCCCTAACCACTCCCCTTAACCTTCCAGCACCGGGCAGGCGTCAGCCCGTATACTTCGCCTTGCGGCTTCGCACAGACCTGTGTTTTTGCTAAACAGTCGCTTGGGCCTTTTCACTGCGGCCCCCTCGTGCTATTCACACTACCGGGGCACCCCTTCTCCCGAAGTTACGGGGTCATTTTGCCGAGTTCCTTAACGAGAGTTCTTCCGCGCGCCTTAGAATTCTCTTCTCGCCTACCTGTGTCGGTTTGCGGTACGGGCACCTTCTCCTGGCTAGAGGCTTTTCTTGGCAGTGTGAGATCATGACCTTCGCTACTATAATTTTCGCTCCCCATCACAGCCCAGCCTTAACGATGTGCGGATTTGCCTACACATCAGCCTCACTGCTTAGACGGACATCCATCAGTCCGCGTCACTACCCTCCTGCGTCACCCCATCGCTCATAGCGGATTACGGTGGTACAGTAATTTCAAACTGTTGTCCTTCGACTACGCCTTTCGGCCTCGCCTTAGGTCCCGACTTACCCTGAGCGGACGAGCCTTCCTCAGGAAACCTTGGGCTTTCGGCGGATCAGATTCTCACTGATCTTTTCGTTACTCATACCGGCATTCTCACTTGTGTAGTGTCCAGCGCTCTTTTCAGTACACCTTCAACCCCTACACAACGCTCCCCTACCCCAGATGCAAAGCATCTAGCCATAGCTTCGGTGGTGTGTTTAGCCCCGTTACATTTTCGGCGCAGAGTCACTCGACCAGTGAGCTATTACGCACTCTTTCAATGGTGGCTGCTTCTAAGCCAACATCCTGGTTGTCTGTGCAACTCCACATCCTTTCCCACTTAACACACACTTGGGGACCTTAGCTGATGGTCTGGGCTGTTTCCCTTTTGACAATGGATCTTAGCACTCACTGTCTGACTCCCGGCAATAAGTATATGGCATTCGGAGTTTGACTGAGCTTGGTAATCCTTGCGGACCCCGCACCCAATCAGTGCTCTACCTCCACTACTCTTATACCGAGGCTAGCCCTAAAGCTATTTCGGGGAGAACCAGCTATCTCCGAGTTCGATTGGAATTTCTCCGCTACCCCCACCTCATCCCCGCACTTTTCAACGTACGTGGGTTCGGGCCTCCAGTGCGTGTTACCGCACCTTCACCCTGGACAGGGGTAGATCACACGGTTTCGGGTCTACGTCCACATACTAAGTCGCCCTATTCAGACTCGCTTTCGCTGCGGCTCCACCTTCTCGGCTTAACCTTGCATGTTAAACGTAACTCGCCGGTTCATTCTACAAAAGGCACGCCATCACCCATTAATAGGGCTCTGACTTTTTGTAAGCACACGGTTTCAGGTTCTATTTCACTCCCCTTCCGGGGTGCTTTTCACCTTTCCCTCACGGTACTGTTTCACTATCGGTCGCCAGGTAGTATTTAGCCTTAGCAGATGGTCCTGCTGGATTCATACGGGGTTTCACGTGCCCCGCACTACTCGGGATCCGTCTCGGAGAGAACACAGTTTAGGTTACAGGGCTTTTACCTCTATCGCGGGCCTTTCCAGACCTCTTCACCTACCATATTCCTTTGTAACTCCATGTGAGACGTCCCACAACCCCTAAGAGCAAGCTCTTAGGTTTAGGCTGTTCCGCGTTCGCTCGCCGCTACTGACGGAATCACTATTGTTTTCTCTTCCTCAGGGTACTTAGATGTTTCAGTTCCCCTGGTCTGCCTCTACATTTCCTATGTATTCAGAAATGAGTAACTGCGAATTACCACAGCTGGGTTTCCCCATTCGGACACCCCCGGATCAAAGCTTGCTTACAGCTCCCCGAGGCAGTTTCGTTGTTCGCCACGTCCTTCGTCGGCTCCTGGCGCCTAGGCATCCTCCGTGTGCTCTTATTAGCTTAACCTTGATTCTTCCGCAGGAAAATATCATACGATGACATTCTCTTTGGAATCATCTCACTAATAACATTTACTTGTTTGCACAAGTTGCTAAAAGATGTTCTAAAACGCAAATTCGTTTCGGTATCCAGTTTTCAAGGATCAAGTCTTACTTGAGAGCTTAAACTCTCAAAACTGAGCAACGAGTGAGTAACAGGCCTAAACCTGAGTTTTGGAAGCTTAGCTTCCGATTTGAATGTTCTCATTGCAGAGAACGATTCTCCATAGAAAGGAGGTGATCCAGCCGCACCTTCCGATACGGCTACCTTGTTACGACTTCACCCCAATCATCTACCCCACCTTCGGCGGCTGGCTCCCTTGCGGGTTACCCCACCGACTTCGGGTGTTGTAAACTCTCGTGGTGTGACGGGCGGTGTGTACAAGACCCGGGAACGTATTCACCGCGGCATGCTGATCCGCGATTACTAGCAATTCCGACTTCATGCAGGCGAGTTGCAGCCTGCAATCCGAACTGAGACCGGCTTTGATGGGATTGGCTCCACCTCGCGGCTTCGCTTCCCGTTGTACCGGCCATTGTAGTACGTGTGTAGCCCAGGTCATAAGGGGCATGATGATTTGACGTCATCCCCACCTTCCTCCGGTTTGTCACCGGCAGTCACTCTAGAGTGCCCAGCATTACCTGCTGGCAACTAAAGTTAAGGGTTGCGCTCGTTGCGGGACTTAACCCAACATCTCACGACACGAGCTGACGACAACCATGCACCACCTGTCTCCTCTGTCCCGAAGGCCGCTGCTATCTCTAGCAGATTCAGAGGGATGTCAAGACCTGGTAAGGTTCTTCGCGTTGCTTCGAATTAAACCACATACTCCACTGCTTGTGCGGGTCCCCGTCAATTCCTTTGAGTTTCAGTCTTGCGACCGTACTCCCCAGGCGGAGTGCTTACTGTGTTAACTTCGGCACCAAGGGTATCGAAACCCCTAACACCTAGCACTCATCGTTTACGGCGTGGACTACCAGGGTATCTAATCCTGTTTGCTCCCCACGCTTTCGCGCCTCAGCGTCAGTTACAGCCCAGAAAGTCGCCTTCGCCACTGGTGTTCCTCCACATATCTACGCATTTCACCGCTACACGTGGAATTCCACTTTCCTCTTCTGTACTCAAGCCACCCAGTTTCCAGTGCGACCTCAGGTTGAGCCCAAGGTTTAAACACCAGACTTAAATAGCCGCCTGCGCGCGCTTTACGCCCAATAATTCCGGACAACGCTTGCCCCCTACGTATTACCGCGGCTGCTGGCACGTAGTTAGCCGGGGCTTTCTTCTCAGGTACCGTCACTCCGGTAGCAGTTACTCTACCGGACGTTCTTCCCTGGCAACAGAGCTTTACGATCCGAAAACCTTCATCACTCACGCGGCGTTGCTCCGTCAGGCTTTCGCCCATTGCGGAAGATTCCCTACTGCTGCCTCCCGTAGGAGTCTGGGCCGTGTCTCAGTCCCAGTGTGGCCGTTCACCCTCTCAGGTCGGCTACGCATCGTCGCCTTGGTGGGCCGTTACCCCACCAACTAGCTAATGCGCCGCAGGCCCATCCCTCAGTGACAGATTGCTCCGTCTTTCATTCTTCTCTCAGGAGAAAAAAGAAATTATCCGGTATTAGCTACCGTTTCCGGTAGTTATCCCAGTCTGAAGGGCAGGTTGCCTACGTGTTACTCACCCGTCCGCCGCTAAGTTATTTTGAAAGCAAGCTTTCAAAATAACTCCGCTCGACTTGCATGTATTAGGCACGCCGCCAGCGTTCGTCCTGAGCCAGGATCAAACTCTCCAATTAGTATTGAAAAGAGCGATATGCTCATTTTGAAACATCTGACGAGAAAATTAATTCTCTAATTTTGGATTTCACTTGCGTGATTTCCTACTCACTCGTTGTTCAGTTTTCAAAGATCAAGCTGTTTATTTCGTCGATGTGTTGTTCAGCAGCGACCTTTATAATATATCACAGCGTCCTCGTTTTAGTCAACCTTTTTTTTTAATTTCTTTTTTCGGTTGTCTTTCGAATGTTTTCGAAAGCACATCTCTGTGTCAGAGGGACGAGTTATAATTTAACACATGAACAAGGAAAGAGTCAACCATTAATTTTTCTGAATAAATATGAGCGTTTCATATTAGTAAACAAACAAAAAGAGAGTGCTCAGCCTCTCCCTATCCTTGCTCATCTCTCTATAATTAAACATCTTCTGCTGTATCTAATTCATCTCTATAATGTATAGCGGATCGCATGCCCTTCTCCCTCGTGAACATCAGCCCAAGATGTAATCTCTCGGATTAGCGAACGAGAAACCAGCTTTCGTAAAACAAGGGGTAGTTCAGACTCTAATTGACTCAGACCTGAATGCTGCAGTAATTCTTTAATGCTCCATGCTTCCTTACGGCTATTCAAAATATTAAAGAGCAATAGACAACAATCCGTCATTTTGGACATAATCCCAAATTCACATGCAAGAAGCACAAGCTCAACACGTTGCTCTAAGGTCTCAGTACTGACCGTTAACTCCTCATAAAGTTTATGAACGGAGGTATTCATGCTTTTAACCTGCTCCCAAATAGCTGGCTCGGGGAAAGCACCCACTTCACTCACTTCTATTCTTGCCCAATGATATAAAGCTATCAATACACAGTTGTAAGCATCCATAATAAATCCAGCCTCTATATAGCGCTTGGATTTCACATACATATGCAAAAAGCGAGCAAACTCCATAAATGCGACCCGTTCCTTAATCGGTCCTTCAAATTGTAATATCTCGCGGCGCATTTCCTCGAGTATTCCCTTGGGGTCCCAGATCACTTCCCCCCTCATCAAACTGATAAGAAGTTCGTTATTATCCCCTGCCATAACAGCCTGCTCCAAAGCAAAAAGGCCGATATGGACTGACTGGGTCCGTTGGTCACCGGCAATGGTATGGCGAACAATATGCTCTCTATCCTGTTCTTCATGCAATACTAACACTACCATATCAAAATCTTGAAGAAGTGCGCTTTGAAACGGAATATCCCCATTCTGCCGCAAAACGACCGCTCCTAAAACATTCTCATCAAACGTTTCTCCACTCAACAAAGTTACATTGGACAATTCCATGCTTCCCTCCATTAAATTTGGCGATTTTGCGTCCAGTCAGTTATAATTCAGTTATAATTATTATTCTACATATGAAAGACAGTTCCTTCTGGACAACCCAACTATATTTAGTTAGGAGCAAACACTCATGAAGTTTAAAACGGCTAAGATCAACGCTTTTCGCACATGGGGATTACTGCTCACAATGCTCGGAATGGGACTTATGGTTTTGGGTACAGCGGGCATCGTGTTTTGGGGCTCAACTGGAAAAGTATTCGCTGGAATCGGTCTTGTAATCGGTTTAATCTCAATGATGGCAAGTCTTGCAATCTATTTCTGGGCTGGGATGCTGTCAACTAGCGCAGTCCAACTGGAATGCCCTGAATGTCACAAGCTGACCAAAATGCTGGGCAAAACAGACCGCTGTATGTTCTGCCATACCATCCTTACTATGGATCCAGCTGAGGCCAATATTACTGCGGAACAACTTAAGAGTCAGCAGCTTAATCAATAAAACACATCTTACAGAAGCTTATTACTAGCGATTTATAATGCAATCAAACATTTGCTAAATACAACAAAGGGGCCCCTATATTGGGAGCCCCTTTGTTTAATATGAATGAAATAATAATTACTTATGAATCCCTTGTAATGCCTCCCACGCAGACGGATTACTAAAGCTGCGATTCCATGAACCGATGCCACCAAGCCCTAAAGACTTAGCAAGCTCAACTCTAGCTTTTAAAGAAACTTTGTCTTCGATCCATATTTTTTTAAGAGCGCCATCCTCCTTATACTCAACGTAATTCTGCCCTGCTGCCTTATCAAAGGTTGGGGTCAGCTTCTTCTCTTTAATAATTTTTTCAACGGCATTCATACTAACCGATTTAGAGCTTACTTTGGTCTTGCCATCCACCTGGGCCTCAGTCCAGATTCTAGTATACAGTGGAATCCCTAGAATCAGCTTCTCAGGCGGCACATCGTCTTCCTCTATGATCCGGCTTAACGAGCTTTCTACCCACGGCAGAGACGCAACAGAGCCCGCTACAGGACTAGCAGCCCAATGCTCGTCATAAGCCATAACAATAAGATAATCAACTACTGAATTAAGAGCTCTACGATCAAGGAATGCTGACCACATCTCACTGTTGGATTTAGGGGTTACGTCTATGGAGACGATTAAGTTTTTGGCTTGAGCCATAGGTTTTAGCTCTCGCATAAATTGTGTAACATTCTCCCCGTCTTTCGTATATACATTCTCAAAGTCAATATTAATTCCATCCAGCTTGTATAAATCTGAATACTCGAGGATCTGTACGATCGCGTTCATCCGCTTCTCATAGCTCGACAATGCCTCAGTGGTTATGTCTGGTTCAAAGCTATTGCTGAGCAGCCCCCATACTTCCAAACCGCGCTCATGGGCCCACTGCACATACGCACTATCAGCCTGACTGCGCACATTCCCGTCACCATCTATGATACTGAACCAAGTCGGGCTAGCCACGTTAACGCCCGGAAGCTCACCGAATGTACTTGGGTCAGGTTTGCGTTGATAAACAGCTTCCCAATACAAATTCACTGACTTCCCTTTCCAGCTTCGTTCTGCCCGTGAGGGAGTGGTGCTTTTGGGTTCCACTGTCTTTTGACCGTCTGAGATAATATCACTGGCCTTGGCATAACCCTCATAACCGCTGCTTAACTGCACATACAGCCAGTCCTCATTTTCCTTATTCCAAATACTCACGATGGCGCCTGGGGACATATCGGCCACGATGGGTGCGTGAATCGACGCTTCGCTGCGAAGAGCGACTGTCTTATCACCTGCTTCACCTTTCACTTTCCCCAGCGGTACAGTCTCCCCTGCTGTCATTAACAGCACAGCCCCGGTAGTCGTATCCTCTTGAATCTCAAACCCATACAGGTCTTCTAAAACATCCGCAGGAAGATAAGTTATCTTTTCCTTAACTTCAGGTGCCAGCCGCAGCTGCAGCGGACGATTGTTCAGACTAGCATCGGTTTTATCCTCTTGCATATATAGAAGTTCACTTTCCGTTGATAGGATGACCGATTTAGTCTTTTCTTCATAACGAATAGATGAGTCCACATGTTCCTGCAGTAATGGTAGAGGTAAAAGCATGCTATCACCGGTCCCTGAGGCGGAATATCCTGTTAGCTCTCCTTTTACGAAGATAGGATGTTCTAGGCCTTTCCAGTCTGGATCGATGTGCTGGCGATTTGGCAATACAAAAAACACAACCCAATAAGCTGCTGCCGCAATGAGCAAAAGTCCAAAAAAGCGTCGGAAAAGACCTCCGCGCTTTTTGACGCGTTTCTGTCTATATCTTCTGTCCAAAATATATCCTCCAAATATTAGATGATTTTAAGTTAAGTCTAACAATACGATTATAACATCCACTTGGTTCCGGATAACCAGTATAAGTTAGTCATTTTCACTATATTTTGTTATTTTGAAAAAAAATAAAAACGTGAGTCCTCCGCTTTCGGATTTCACACGTTTATTGTGTAGCTTGGCTATACGCCCTTAAGTACAGTAGTATTCTGTCTTATTGTTGCTTCTCTCTGCAACATTTGCAAACTCCATGCAATTCCATACGCAAACCCGTAATTTTGAAGCCCGTTTCCTGCTCTGCATGTATCTCTACATCATGAAGCGAAGGATAACTAAAATCTTCAATCTTACCGCATAGCTGACAGATGACATGATAATGATCAGATACATTGGCATCAAAACGACTGGAACTATCCCCGTAGGTCAACTCGCGAACCATGCCGGCTTCCATAAACATCTTGAGATTATTATATACAGTTGCTACGCTCATGCTCGGAAATTTCGGCTCTAGCGCCCGGTATATATCGTCAGCTGTAGGATGATTCATTGCTTCCATCAAATACGTAAGAATCGCATGACGCTGGGGCGTTATACGGACACCTGTTGTCTTTAATTGTTCCAGTGCATGTTGTACTCCACTCCCCATTACTGTCACCGCCTTTTGAATTTAAAAATAAAAGAAATACTTCTTAAGATTGTAAGACCGATTTTTCAATATTGTCAACGAAGTCTATACATTATATTTATTATTATATAAGAAAAATTACTTTTTTCAATATTTCCTAACATTTAGATTGCTATTTCCTTCAACATGAAGCTTGAACTCGCCGGTCCCCACTTCACCTGATACTTTTTTCTTATCAATTGTAAGTTCAGGCAAATCTGAAGTAATATCACCATATCCACTGGATCCATTCACTGTATAGTTGCTTAACATCGGTAAATACAATTGAATGTCACCAACTGCGCTATAAATGTCCCAATCTCCAGCGACATCAGAAGAGCGAACATCAATGGTACCATTTAGAGATTCGGCATGTAGCTTGGATCTGGCTCCATCCACCTCTAAATTACCGTTTTTGGTAGTAATATCGATATCATTGCTATTTCCGATCGCACTAATATTGCCGACAGCCGTCGATAATTTCAAAGCACCGGTAACATCCCAAGCATTCATATTGCCTCCGCTCGTTGTTAAATCAACGCTGCCTTGAACAGATCTGGCACGGACAGCTCCATTCAGTGTTTTTCCCTTAACATTACCAAAGATACGATGAAGGATCAGCTCTCCATTCCCCGTTTCCAGAGAAATGTCTTCAATGGCTTCTACATTCTGCAACGTGATCCCGCCATTCATAGTGCGAACATCGAGGTTAAAGCGGCGATCCTCCGGCAAGTAAATGTCTAAATCCATGCGTGGCTGGCGTTTACCGGATTCTCCATAGGCCTTGCTATTCGAGGTGATTTTTATGTTGGGCCCTTCAACAACGTCCACAAAGGACTGTTCTGATATAGCTTCAGCCATCGGCCCATCCAACTGATCTACCCAAATTGTCGTTGTAATTTGAATATCATCCACTGGAGCACGGTGTAATAAAATATCACCATTAATACTATCAATAGATATTTTTGCTGTATTTAATTCCACCGGAACAATTAGCGGGGCTTTCTGATATTTGCTGCCTTTAGCCTCACCATAGTCCACTGCTGCTGCCGTCAGGTTTAGACTGACATTTTTCCATAGATATAAATAATGTTCTTGCTCTGCAACAATAAATACACTCGCAGCTAGCAATATAGCAGATAAAAGCCCACGTAAATCCAATCTGATTCTGGTTCCCTTGGCTGAACGGTTAGAGAAGATAAACATCAGCAGGAACTCAATCCCCCATAACACCGGGATGACTGGCCACCACTTCAAGAGCAGAAGCATATAGTCAGTTCCCTCTCTCCAATCCAAAAACAAAGGAACAGAAATAGCTATCAGTAATACAGAAGCCGTATATCTTCCCACGCGCCGCTTGCGAGGTTCATTGTCTTTACGCTGCACAACTGCTCTGGCAATTTCTCTAGCTCCTATAAATAAGCCACCGCATACTAAAATGACAGACACGACCATTTCGGCATAATGTTCAATAAAGAACTGGAGCCATGTTGGTTTCTGCTGGAACAGAATAAGCAGGGCGCCCCCTAAGAGCAATAAGAGTCCAAAGGATATCCCAGGCTCGCTGACGATACTACGACGTTTAGGAGCCTCGTTTGCTTTGGTCACAGAAATAGCAAGATCATGATCCTCTGGGAAGCGAAGAAGCCTGTCCGCTGATTGCAATACGTCATACACGTTATAAAAATAGATCACTGGAATAATGAGCGCAAGTAAAATAAGCAGTGGAACATTGATCTGCATCCCGATGGATGAGAAATACAATAAAGCTGAGATATCCAAAAGAATTAGAAAGATGAAGGTGATCCCTTTTCGGAGAAGCCCAAAATACAAATGCCCCGTCCCAGGGATGAGTGCTGCCAGCAGTCCAGCAATAAATTTACGTTTGCGGTGGCGCCGCTTCGGACGCGGAGGAATAATCCTCTTCTGTATCTCATTTTCCTTAGTCTCTATATCAACAGAACCTTGCAGTTCTTCCTGCTCTGGGAGCATTGCAGAGTCATGTTTCATTTTGGACTCCTCCTTTCGTAAATAGTTGTCTATGAATATCTTTTTTCAAAGAGAACCACTCCGATGAAATTCAATCAATTCAACTCCTGGAGCGACTTCCTCCACACCGGTAGGCAGAAAACCATGTTTACTGTACAACGAAACGGCAGGTGTATTCTTTTTGCCTGTCGACACAATGAATTGCTCCATCCCTGCAAAATGCTCAAATACATATTCCAAAAGATGGCTAGCGATACCTCTACGAAAAAAGTCCGGCCCCACCATCATTCGTGTAATCGTCAATTTTCCAGGAGATTCTTCCTCTACAGCAACAGCACCCATTAGTTCCTCATCTTTATCGAAGCAGCCATAAAAACCCTCTTTAGAGCTGCTGAGCATTTCTCTCGTCTCCATCAGAGGTGGTATTTCACGAAAGCCTATAAGTTCAGCTTCCAGTCTATAGGCCTTATGCTGAAGACTCCATAATTCATTAACGGTGCTTTCATCCTGCAGATTTAGCTTGTTAATTGTATTCATCCTAACCAGTCCCCTTATATGCCGCTAAGGGCCTGCCGTTGCCGACAAGCCCTTAGCTTATTACATAAGTATATTACCCCAATTATAAACGCCGCTGGCGTCCTTTTACAGACGACAAGCGTTTAGCTGCTCAATACCTCGATGAGAAGTTTATTAGCAAGACCCGGATTCGCCTTACCTTTACTTTCTTTCATGACTTGTCCGACCAGGAAGCCGATTGCTTTCTGTTTACCCGCTTTATAATCTTCCACTGATTGCGGATTGGCGGCTACGACTGCTTCCACTATCCCTTTAATGGCACCTTCATCGCTGATCTGCACTAGACCTTTTTCCTCAACGATAACAGCTGGCAGTTTACCGCTCTCTAGCATTTCTTTAAATACTGTTTTAGCGATTTTGCTGCTGATGGTTCCGGCTGCAATCAGCCCGATCATCTCGCCTAGCCCTTGTGGTGTAATTTGTACCTGCGACAACTCCAGATTATTACCATTCAAATAGGCAAGCAAGTCACCCATAATCCAGTTAGCTACAGCCTTGGCATCCTGCGTATAGGCAAGACACCCTTCGAAAAAGTCCGCTAACAGTTTAGAGGATGTAATGACGCCTGCATCATAAGCTGTCAGGCCCAGTTCCTCGCTATAACGTGCTTTCCGAGCATCCGGAAGTTCTGGAATCGTTGAACGAATGGATTCTTTCCAAGCATCATCAATATGCAGAACGATCAAATCCGGGTCCGGGAAGTAACGATAATCATGCGCTTCTTCTTTCCCGCGCATCGATAATGTTTTCCCTTGTGCTTCATCCCAGCGGCGAGTCTCCTGCACAACAACTCCACCATCATCCAGGATCTCAGCCTGACGATATTGTTCATACTCCAGTCCACGCAATACACCGCGGAAGGAGTTCATGTTCTTAAGCTCTGCTCTAATGCCGAATTCCTCTTGTCCTTCTGGGCGTAGACTGATGTTCGCGTCACAGCGCATCGATCCTTCTTCCATCTTGACATCGGATACGTCACAATACTGCATAATCGCACGGATTTTCTCCAGATAAGCACGAGCTTCCTCAGGGGAGCGCAGATCAGGTTCGGATACGATTTCGATAAGCGGTGTTCCCACCCGGTTAAAATCGACTAGCGAGGCAAAACCGCCATCTACGTGCGTAAGCTTACCTGCATCCTCTTCCAAATGAAGACGAGTAATGCCGATCCGTTTGGTCTCTCCGTTAACTTCAATGTCGATCCAACCGTTCAGGCCGATAGGCTGATCAAATTGTGAAATCTGATAAGCTTTTGGTGAATCCGGGTAAAAATAGTTCTTGCGGTCGAATTTGCTAACATCACCAATGGTGCAATTCAGCGCCATCGCTGCTTTCATAGCGTATTCTACCGCTTGTTTGTTGAGCACTGGCAATACGCCGGGGTGACCCAAGCAGACAGGACAGGTATGAGTGTTAGGTGGGGCTCCAAATTCAGTGGAGCATCCGCAAAAGATTTTGGAGTTGGTATGAAGCTCTACGTGAACTTCCAAGCCGATGACCGTTTCGTATTTAGACATAAGTAATCCCATTCCCTCCTTTACTACAGCTGTGGACGCTGCTTGTGATGATCTGTATTTTGTTCAAAAGCATGAGCGACACGCAGAATCGTGCTCTCGTCAAATTCCTTACCGATAATTTGCAGACCTACAGGCATGCCTTCCGCAAAACCACAAGGAACACTCACGGCCGGAATACCCGCCAAGCTTACAGGAATCGTGAGAATATCGTTCAGATACATGGTCAGCGGATCTTCAGTCTGTGAACCCAATTTGAATGCTGTCGTTGGTGCTGTTGGGCCGATGACCACATCATATTTTTTAAAGATGTCATCAAAGTCCTGTTTAATCAAAGTACGCACCTTTTGTGCTTTTAAATAGTAAGCATCGTAATACCCGGAGCTGAGTGCATAAGTACCCAACATAATACGACGTTTAACCTCAGGGCCAAAGCCGCGGCTGCGGGAATTAAGATATAGATCAAGCAATCCTCCGCCTTCATCTACACGTGCGCCATAACGCACACCGTCAAAACGCGCGAGGTTAGATGAAGCTTCCGAAGAGGACAGCAAATAATAAGCTGCTACTGCGTATTCCGTATGTGGTAATGAAACTTCCTCCCAGACAGCACCCATTCCTTCCAGCACTTTAAGTGCAGACAAAACTGTCTCACGCACAGAAGCATCGACACCTGCTCCCAGGTATTCCTTAGGAACAGCAATGCGAAGTCCGGAAACATCACCAGTAAGTGAACTCAAATAATCAGGAATTTCTACTTTAGCCGAAGTAGAGTCTTGGGCATCATAACCAGCAATTGCTTGAAGCACATAGGCAGAATCCTCTACATTACGTGTTAATGGTCCAATCTGATCTAGTGAGGAGGCAAAGGCTACCAGCCCGTAACGTGATACAAGACCGTAAGTAGGTTTGAGACCTACAACACCACAATAGGAAGCGGGCTGGCGGATGGAACCCCCAGTATCCGAACCTAGTGAGAAGAACACTTCGCCCGCAGCTACTGCTGCTGCAGATCCGCCACTGGAACCGCCGGGCACACGCTCTAAATCCCAAGGATTGCGTACAGGACCAAAGCTTGAGTTCTCATTAGATCCGCCCATTGCGAATTCATCCATATTTAATTTACCGATCGTTACGGCATCTGCTTGCTGCAGTTTAGAAGCTACAGTAGCGTTATAAATCGGCTGGAAGTCGCTCAAAAATTGGCTGGCACAAGTTGTGCGCAGGCCTTTAGTTACAATATTATCCTTGATTCCAGCAGGAAGACCAAACAGCAACCCACGTGCTGCTCCGGATGCCAGTTTGTCGTCCAAAGCGCGTGCAGTGCTACGAGCGCCCTCCTCATTCAAGGTCAAAAATGCATTTACGTTCTTATCCCGCTCAGCGATAATCGCCAGCGATTCTTCAGTCAGTTCACTGACCGATACCTCTTTAGCAGTTAACATGCGGTGTACTTCAGGCAATCGATTTTGAAACAGGCTCAAGATTCTTCCCCCTTTCTAATTATGTAGTTATTCCAAAACAGCTGGAACCTTGAAATGTCCGTCTTCATCATCTGGAGCGTTAAGAAGTGCTTCCTCTTGCGTAAGGCTATCCTTCACAACATCCTCCCGCATTACATTGCTGACTTGCAGCACATGCGTGGTCGGCTTTACATTCTCCGTATCTAGCTCATTTAATTTCTCGGCATATTGTAAAATAGCATTCATTTGTTCTGTAAAGGTTGCCTCTTCTTCCGGGCTCAGCTGCAGACGAGCCAGCTTGGCCACATGCTGCACATCTTTAACGGTAATGCTCATAAGAAAAATCCCTCCTGTTTAAAGGGCTAAAGCGCCCGGATAACGTTTTTAATTATATTGTAGAAGCTTGGACAATTCAATGATGGGCTGTAAAACAAACGCTCCTTTATCAAAGTGAAGGGGATTCCTACACATTTTAAAGGAGCGTATCGTTAGTATATTCATAGAGAAGGGTTTTGACAGTCAGTGATTTCACAGCATTTAGCAGCGGTATGACAAAACAAAAAAGCCGGCTTGCGCCGGCCTTCCTTAAATCCAAGCTCGAAGATTCACTTGTTTGATGAAATCCGCTTGGGACATGCTTTCGCTTGACGTTGATTCCGTCTCTTCTATATCCATATCTTCACCGTTCATCAAATGATGGAACAGCTTCTCATTGTACGTGGACAAAGCATAATCAATCAACGCTTCATGCGTTGCTCTCTCAGCCTCAGCTACTAATAAATGTTCTTCCGCCTCAATGTCCTCAGCCGGAACATAAAAGTTCCTATTAGCCTCTGGTACACGAATAACATAGTCAAACGCATTATCGGGATTGCGGTCGTAAGCAATTAGGTAGCCGTATTCCCCGATAGGAAGACTCTGCTCGAAAGCGTCCGCAACAATGACAATCTTCTCTCCTAAACGCAGCATCGCCCTACCTCCTAACCCCAAAATCTTTCAAGATTTTGCTTGTTTCAACAGTCTACTAAAAAAAGATAGAACTGTCTAGTTGAAGGCTGGCCGATCCTACAAATTCTATGAAAATATACTATATTTAATAAAAATATAACTTATGGTTCAAGCGGGTAAGTTATTCTTCCTTGTCAAAAGTGCAGCACCCACTAAACAAATCAAGATCAAAATAGCTGCTGAAAGATAGGGTCCAACCCTGAAGCCTTCTCCAGCCATAAGAATTCCAGCCGATAACCCGGAAAGCCCCGCAGGTGCCCATTCAAACCATGAAGGTAATAAGCTTTGCCCTAATGATAATCCTGCCATTAGCGCTAATGCTAAAAAGGCGGCAACTGGAGATTTTAAAAATCCACTAAACAACAACGTAGCTGAGACAGCACATAACAGCCATAATCCATATACTCCAGAAGCTGCGATGACATCTCCCCAAGATAGTGAACCAATCAACTGCTCCGTGTAGTAAGCTGCGCCCGCTGCACCTAATCCTAGAGCAACGATCAACAGGGTCAGCTGCGCTGCCCATTTAGCGAACACTATTGCGGCTGGAGAAACCGGCCTTACCAGAATTAATTCCATAGTTCCGCTATAGCGCTCACCGGCTAAAACATTCATCGCGCCAAGCGCCAATACTAACATTCCGATCGTTCCGTACTGTCCCAGAGATTGCGCCATCACAGCTGCGGCACTCGGTATTTCATACCCCTCTAGCAGACCTGGGGGAACATCACCTGAAGCTTTTAATATTTCCGGCAAATAATAAGTAGTTAACGGCTGCATAATACCTAATAGGATAAAAACGACAGGTATCCAGATTAACTTATAACTGCGAGCCATTTCGAGCATTTCTTTGCGATAAAGGACCCAGGCGCTTCTCATACTCCCACCACCTTCATAAATAAATCCTCTAACGTGGAAGAACCCGCTTCAAATTGCAGTAATGGAATTTCGAGCTGCGCCGCTTCTTGCAGAATCGTCCATCGGGCCATGTCTACATCGTTCACATTAAAAATCGCCTGATCTCCGAACAACTGAGTCTCTAGTACAAACGGTTTGGCAGCAAGAGACTCCAGCCACTGAATAGCTTTTTCTTGCTTCTCTGTACGTAAACGAATAACAGGAAGGCTGTATTGTGTACGCAGCTGTGATAAAGACCCCTTCTCAGCAATCAAGCCCTGATTCATTAAAATAATATCATCGCAAATTTCTTCTGCATCATGCAGCACATGTGTAGAAAAAACTACAGTTGTCTCTTCACGTATCTCCCGCAGCAGTCCCATTACTTCTCTGCGGCCAATCGGATCAAGTGCAGATACAGGCTCATCAAGCAACAGCAGACGAGGCCGGTGCACAAGCGCCTGAGCCAGACCCAGCCGCTGCTTCATCCCACCGGAGTATCCACCAATCCGGCGACGAGCATCACCTTTAAGCCCTACACGCTCGAGCGATTCCAATGCCCTGCTGGTTGCGTCTTTGGTTCCCATTCCACTAAGCTTTGCAGCGAAAACAACATATTCATGTCCAGTCATCCAACCATAAAAAGCTGGGGACTGTGGCACATATCCTAATCCTCTGCGATATTCGGCTCCAGGACGGCTCCCCTCAAATGAAATCATTCCAGAGGTGGGTTCTAGCAGCCCTGCCAGCATACGAAGTGTGGTCGTTTTCCCAGCACCGTTAGGCCCCAGTAAAGCGACGCACCGTTCTTTCTCAATTTCAAAGCTTATATCATTTACGGAAATATGCGCCCCATAGCTTTTGCGCAAATTCTTAACTTGAAGGAGTGACATCAGACATCTTTCCTTCCTATTGTGAAATAAGCTACGCTGCCTAATATATTTCCGCAAATAATGATAATAATCCACATCCATTTTGGACCACGAACGTTATCCGCTTTGGCCAGAGATATCAGACCAATAATAGCAAGCAAAGCCTGCAGAATAATTAACGGCATGATTAAACCCCATTTTACCTCTTCCATGAAGTACCACTCCTTGTAATAGGATGAAAGGAACGAGCTTTTTACTAAAGCTTCACAACTGCTTATTCCGTCTACGTCGCTCAGGAAGAATAACAACAAGTAAGTAGACTAATGCGGGTGACGGAACTGTAGTAATCGCCCACAATCCCCAGAACCAAGCTTTTTTCCCGCGCCGTCTTGCGTCCCGGAACAGTAAGGTCCCCTGCAGCATTAACGCTACTGCTATGCCAAACCACAACCAAAGAGGCACATCCTGCAGCTCATTCATTCTTGTACACCTTCTCTATTTCTTCTGATCCTGGCGATCCCTAAGCCACCCAGTCCTACAATAGGAATGATCGCCTGAATAATCCAATAGATCATTGGCGCAGAAGTGAGAATGGATAAAAATGCGCAGATCAGGATCAATGAGACCCCCCAGAATAACAGTAGTTCTTTGCGTTCCCTTCTCTTTCTCTGCACAGCTGCATCAGCCATTAACCACTCCAGTTCCTGTAACGAAGGTGGGGTGAGGTCATCATATTGCGCATCCAAACGTTCAAGCTCTTCAGTAAGCTTGTGCAAATACAGTTCTGGCTCCTTATCCTTCTCCATCCTCATTCAGCTCCTTTCGCAATTGGTTAAGACCAAGGGACACACGCGATTTGGCCGTGCCAGAAGGAATTTGCATGATCACACCGATTTCTTCATAGCTATAGCCATAATAATGCTTCAGCAGCACAGCTACCCTCTGAGCAGAGGGTAGCTTGGAAATGGAATCAAGTACTTCACTCCATTCTTCCCCCCTGCTCTCAAACCGCCAACGAATCGAACGGGTGCCCTGCGCCTGCTGTTCCCGTTTCTTCCATTCTGCCTCACGTTTCCAGCGCCGCTTTCGATCGATAAATATTCTGGTGGCTATCGTAATTAACCAAGAGGAGAACGAAGAAGAACCGTTATAGGTATTGATTTTTTCCATACATCTGACCATCGTGTCCTGTACAAGATCCTCTGCCAGCAACGGATCCATAGTCACTTTGAGTAGATATTTGAACAGAAAAGTATAATGTTCTCGCAGCAGTGAAGACAGTGCTGAAGTATCTCCCTGCTGTGCCCGTCTGATTTTCTCCAGCGCCTGATCGCTCATCTGCCCCTCCATTCAGGATTTCGTTCTTATTTGTAATACGATTATGTATAGTGATTCGTTCAATGCGCTTTAATTTTATTTTTTGAGCTCCCAGAGCTTACGCCGCCATGGCTGAAGCAATCCTGCTTCAGCAGGGAAATGCCAAAAAAGAGGCGTTCTTCTAGGCTCGCCTCCTGAATTCACTGGTATTCTCCCATCCTTATTCTCAGATTGTATGTCCCTGCGTTCTATGGAAGTACAAAAACCGCCCTTTCCAGAACATTCTGAAAAACATCGGCATTTACTGCTGCAAAAACTAGTCCATTTCTCCTTGGAGTCATACCATCCGTAATCCAACGGGTAATATATATTCTTCTCCAATCTATTTCCCCCCATGCTTTTAAACCTATATGTAGACAAAAAAAGAACGCAAACCGGGATTAATTCCGCAGTCTGCGTGCTTCGCGAGGTTAATGTTACATTTAATTAACAATATTGTAGTCCTTTTGTATCCCTTTGTCTATCAAAAATTCCTCGATTCTTGTCAGTTCTACTAGAATGATTGTTTATTGAGGGATATAAGGGTTACGAACTTTTTCAAAACCGATGGTTGTTCGGGAGCCATGACCTGGATAAACCTTCACTTCATCATCCATTTTGTACAGCTTGCCACGAATAGAATCGAACAAATCACGTTCCCTGCCACCAGGCAAATCGGTGCGCCCAACTCCCATCTTAAACAGCACATCTCCAGAGAATAAATCATTCCCGCATAGGAAGCTGACACTGCCCGGAGAGTGCCCAGGTGTATGGTACACGCGGAAGGTATGTCCGATGAATTGCAGAACTTGTCCTTCTGCCAGATCATATTCTGCAGGATCTGTAGTTAAAGGAGATGAAACATCAGGCCACATCAATGAACCATTTAGCTTAGGGCTGCTGAGCCATTCACTCTCTAGTGGATGTAAATAAACAGGGCATTTCTTAGCTTTACGAATTTCGTCTACGCCGCCCATATGGTCAAAGTGCGCATGCGTCAGCAAAATAGCCTCGATCTCCATCCCTTCAATACTCCGCACTAATGCCGCAGGATTCATACCGGGATCAATAATGATACCCTTCGTTGGATCTGCACCTGTCAGCAAGTAGGCATTGGTCTGAAGCGGACCTAAATTAAACGAACGTATATTTAGCATTGGTCTAGAATCCGGAAATCAGACTACGCAGCTCTTTTGCGATAACTGCTTGTGATTCCGTTCCTTCCCCATAAGCTTGCCCCATAGCCTTACGTACTTCTGCGATTTTGCTGTCGTAATCAGCGGCCTCGCGATCAGGATTCTCACGTTTGAACTCTCTCATTAGGCTCTGCACATGCTCTGGACGAGGACCCCAATGTCCAAGCACATATCCGCCGGTATCTGCAAAGATCACAATCGGAACAGATCTTCCGCCCATGGTCAAGAATTCATCCATAAGCTCCTGGTTCTCCTCCAAAATGAATACCTCTGTCTTCATTCCGGCAGTCTCCAAAATACGGAATACCGCAGGGACATTACGAACTACATCTCCACACCAATCAGCGGCAAGGATAAGTACTCGCAAATCATCACGATGGTTCAGGCTTTCAAAAAATTCCTTGTCACTCTCATCTTCCCAAGAAAACTTCTCATACCAGGATTCAAAAGCCTGCTGGTTCTTCGTCATGCTTTCTACAAATTGGCGCGGTGTAAGACCTTTTCCAAATTTATGAGCTACATTCGGTTTCATTTTGCAGTCCCCCTCTTCTTGGATTTAAACCACTTATACACAAAATAAATGATGATTAGTGCTAACGCTACGAGAATAATTTCGTTGGTATACTTAGCTGCTACCTCGTCAATATCTTCCCACTTATTCCCCAATGTCATACCGAGATATACGAACAAAGCACTCCATGGAATAACAGCAAGTGTAGTCAATAAAGTGAACTTACCTAAAGGCATACGAGAAATCCCCGCTGGAACGGAAATGGCATGGCGAACAACGGGAATAAAGCGTGCCGTAAAGATTACGCCTGTCCCATATTTATTGAACCACTCTTCCGAATGATCAATATGCTTTTTTTGGATAAGAATATATTTCCCGTATTTCTCCAGTACAGGCCTGCCCCCATAACGGCCAATCCAATATACAAAGATCTGGGCAATCACTCCGCCTATCGTACCAAACAATACTGCGCCGAAAAAATTAATATCTCCACTCCATACCAAGAAACCACCGAAAGCCAATACAATTTCACTAGGAATAACTTCAATCATCAGTCCGATCATAATCCCAAAATAACCAAGACTCTGAATCCATTCAAATAATGTCGAGATCAGATCAGAAATAAAATGCAAACGTGCTCCTCCTCCCTTTTCCGCAGAATATGGCTACATGTATCAAGCTAATCGCCTTTGGCATCTTTATAAGACACTAAGCGTTTAAGCGAGTGAAATATAAGAACATAAAAGCATAGATACTAATCTTATACTTTCTTATATTTTTAAAAGCTTTGCCGCTCTGCTATATTTTCCAGTTTCTCTTAGCCTATTCTAGCACAAGCAACCTTATCACTTCTACTTACGCGGCAAGCAGCTTCCATCTTCCAATCCATACTTAAAAAGAGTTTGAGTAATAGGCATAAACAAAAAAGGTGAACAAATTCCACCAATAAAGGGAAAATGAACACCTTTTTATCTGCGCTCAATCAATAAGCCATCCAGCCGGCATCCGCCGTTATCACCGATCCATTCAAAAAGCTTGCAGCATCTGAAGCTAAAAATAAAGCTACTGAAGCAATCTCACTGCTCTCTCCTGTCCGTGGCATCGACGCCATACCTTCGCCCGCTTTTTGACTCCCAAAAGGACTTGGATCAGACAGATCAATATTTGTCTTTACCCCGCCCGGCGCTATGGCATTACAGCGAATTCCAAGCTTAGCGTATTGAAATCCTATATTTTTGGTCATCCCGATTACAGCATGCTTAGAGGAAGTATAAGCCACTCCCGCCCGCGAGCCCGCTAAGCCGCCAATAGAGGCTACATTGATGATACATCCGCTTTCCTGCGCCATAAAAATCGGCAAAACCTTACGAATGGCTCTCATCGGACCGGTTACGTTGACCGCAAGCACCTGTTCCCACAAGTCATCAGTGATCTCGTGCGCTGGCGTCATTTTATCCATAATTCCGGCATTATTAACAAGGATATGAAGGCCTCCGAACTGTGTGGTTGCGGCATCAATCATTCGCTGTGTGTCCTCTTCCTTCGAGACATCAGCCTTTACGGGGTAGACGACTCCGTGTCCCTCACCCTTTTCCGCCTTTTTGGCTACCGCTTCTACATTCGCCAGATGGATGTCCGCAGCAATCACTTTAGCACCCTGTCGGGCAAAAAGCAGAGCAATCGCTTCTCCAATCCCCGATCCTGCACCCGTAACAACTGCGACTTTATTGGTTAGTATCATATATCCGCTCCTCTGCGTCGTATGTTCGGTGCATCAAAGAATGCATGCCCATCGTTAGTATTAACACGAGTAGGCTTTGGACGGTCCTTAATTTTAAAGATTCGGTGACACTTTTACACACGCTATTGCTAAGTGAATACTGCATTGACAGCTATTAAAACAAAGAGTTATTATATATTTAGATAATTATTTAAATATCGAAAGGCAGGGTGGAATATGAATGAATCCTTCAAAGCACTAGCTGACCCTACCCGTCGCCAAATCATTCGGTTACTAAGGGAGAAAGATCGAACCGCAGGTGAAATCGCAGATTTTTTCAACATGTCTAAGCCAAGCATTTCTCACCATCTGAATGCGCTGAAGCATGCCGATCTTGTACAGGATGAGCGAAAAGGACAATTTATTATGTACTCGCTAAACACAACAGTCCTTGAAGAGGTTCTCGGTTGGTTATTGGAGCTCACTGGGACAGGTAAGCAAACGGAGACGGAGAGTAAATCACTGGACGGAAAGCAGCAACATCAGGATATCGATTCCAAAAAGGAGGCGGATTAATGATGAAAGATTTCAAATGGAGATGGCAGGATACCCTCATCGTAATATTAGGTTTAGCTACATTAGCCTACGCTCTGATCAATTACAGCAAGCTTCCGCAGGAGTTACCGGCACAATTTGGAATTACGGGTAAGGTCAACAGATACTGGGACAAAAATATAGCTATTTTTGTGTTCGGAATCTTAGGCATTGTGCTCCCGCTGATCATGCAGTTCACACGCAGCATCGACCCTAAGCGGGACAATTACAAAAAATTCGAAAATGCCTATGCCATGAGCAGACTTGCTATTGGGATGCTTTTTAATCTAATGCTGGTGCTGTCGATTGCTTACGGTCTAGGTAAAGATATAAATGTTGGGAAGATCGCCATAGGCGCTGTTGGAATAATGTTTATTGCTCTTGGCAACTACATGCCACAGGTAAAAGATAATTACTTGTTTGGGGTTCGTACAGCCTGGACGCTCGCCAACCCTGAGGTATGGCGAAAAACACATCGTCTATCCGGGATAATGTGGATGATCGGTGGCCTACTTATTTTTGCAGGAGCCTTTTTGAGCGGAGCCTTGTCTCAGCTTCTTATTATTACGGCACTCGTACTTGCAATTATCGTGCCCATTCTCTACTCCTGGATGATTTCACGTCCGCTAAAATCGTAAAGCCAGCATACTAAGCCGTCGACTCAAGTCGTCGGCTTGTTCTGTCATTTGGAACTCACGGTCATTATGTTGCCCTCCTTTATTAGCCTCCTCTTCTGCCAACCTTCTATATTCCAGAAGAAGTTCATTCCCAGAGGCGACGCAGACTAGGCCTTCCTTTCGATTTCCTTCTGCAAGCTTTTTTTGCCCCATAAGAAGCATCCCTTCAATCGCCTTCACCCACTTGGCATTGTTGTACTTATCCAGCCTAAGGCTCTGGCGCATCCAATATAACGACGCCCCCGGACGGCCACTGCTTATCCATCGTTCAGCCAGCTCCCAGCTTAAGCTGGCATTCTCGGGAGAATACAACAAACTCTGCCGAAGCAGACTCACGCTCTGTTCACCCGAGAGCAGCCTAGATAATGCTATAGCCGTTCGAGGTGACCGGGGATTCCACCCCAGCGATTGCTGTAGCAACTCTACCTTCACCGAAGGATCCACCGACATAATCGCTTGTCGATAGAACTTCTCTCCTTGAGCGGCGTGAAAAGATAGCACCCCCAGCAGAAGCGAAAAACAACACGCCGCAGTTCCGATTAGTCGGCGAAGGCGGATTTGGGGCTGTTTCTTGGGTGTGGAGTTAGCGATTAGCGGATTCGCTGGTGTAGAGACATTGGTGAGCCGGTTCGTAGATGTGGATTGAGCAATTAGTGGATTCGCTGGTGTAGAGTGAGTGATCAGCGGATTCGCTGGTGTAGAGTGAGTGATCAGCGGATTCGCTGGTGTAGAGTGAGTGATCAGCGGATTCGCTGGTGTAGTGACATTGGTGAGCGGGTTCGTAGATGTGGATTGAGCAATTAGCGGATTCGCTGGTGTAGTGACATTGGTGAGTGGGTTCGTAGATGTGGATTGAGCGATTAGCGGATTCGCTGGTGTAGTGACATTGGTGAGCGGGTTCGTAGATGTGGATTGAATTGGCAGCTTGGTCTCAGACTGAGGGTGGGTTGGCGCAGATTGATGTTTCTGCTTATCCTCAGCCAGAGCAAGCGCTGGCAGCCAGAATAGCAGCAGCCAAAATAATCCGTAGCTCCAGTCAAAATCGACGACGCTGTGTAAGACGATGACCAGAAACGGCGGCAGCAACCGCGGCGATTTAGTAGCCAGCAGCCAGCCTGCTGCCAACAGCATAAGGAGTATGGCTGCAAGACCAACGAATCCTAAGTTCAACAGGATGTCGAGGTATCCATTATGCACCTGGCTGCCTACATAAGGGCGAGATTGGGCGGCAAGGTAGGCATGCCGCCAAGTCTCACCCCCACGTCCCAGCCAAGGTGCCTCTGCCGCTAGCCGCCAGGCGTCGCGGTAGAACAGCCCGCGCGCGGATACCGTCGATGACGGTCCGGTAATCCGCTCGCGCACGTGCAGGAGGACGGCGATCCCCGCCGCCGTCCAACCCGCCGCCGCCAATGCCAGCATGGCGGCTCGGGCAGTGCCCGCCGCGCTGCGCTGGCGGCGGCACAGCCACAGGCCGGCTAGCAGCGCGCCGGCCCAAAGCCCGGCCAGCAACAGCAGGCCGGGCACAGGCTCTACCGCCAACCCGGCACGGGCCAGTTGGCGGTAGAGTAGCGCCGCGGCGGCCACGGGCGCGGCGCCAGCAGCAAGAAGCGGCGCGATTAGCTGCCGCTTCCAGAGCAAGACGGCGGCGCAGGCGCAAGCCGCCGTCAGCCATGCGCCGCGCGACTCGCTGAGGAGCAGCGCGGCGGTGTACGGGAACAGCGGCAGCAAGCGCAGCAGCGCGGCGGTCGTGCTTCCCGCTTTTCCCTGCTCCGCTTCCACGCCTTCTGCCCCTTTGCTCCTCCGTTCTGCTTCTGCGCACTCCATCCCCAGCCCAACACTTCTTGCTCCCAACATATTCACGCTCTTTTTTGGCTCCCCGTAATAAACAGCAACAGCAAATAGCCGTTCCAGCAGAAAAACAGCCATCACAGCACCAAAAGCATTCGGATATTCCATCAACCCTGCCAATCTAACCCCTGTGGCGCTCACTTCCGCTGAATTGCTGTAGGCCACAGCGAAAGGCAACTTTACCACTCCGCAAACAGCCAACAAAGCGCTCATGCTCAAAAACATACCCACCATAGACCAAGTTACATTTACAATCCGCCGCCCCACCCGGTTCACCGCACAAAAACAAACCAATAATGCAAAGCTAGCATACAAGCCCCACCGCAGCATTTCATTCATAGTTCCCTGGGAGGAAAGCGGCTCGCGCAACCAATGAATCACATAAAGCGATAGAATAATTAAAGGGACGCTTAATAATATTCTTAACGCTTTATTTTCTCCGCTAACTTCACTACCTTCACTACCTTCACTAACTCCATTGACTCCCGTAATACCACTTACTGCACCTCCCCCACTTTTTCTCCATGCGCCAACCCCAACAAGATAATAAAGCGAGCACGTACAACACAATACAAACCATAAAGTTAGAAAGGGATACATCTCCTCAGTAAAAAACAATCCCCGCAACAAACAAGCACCCACCCCAGCCGCTATCACTAAGGCTCCACAAATATATGCGGTTAATGATTCCAGACTCCGGTCTTTTTTAAAACGCCACATTTAGATACCCCTGTATTCGTTAATTTATCTCTATCCTTTCCACATTTCCCTTATACAAGACTAGAACGCAAAAAGACGATACCTCTCCACAAAGGAGCCGCACCGCCCTAACCATTTGATCTCACTAGCTGTAAAATCCGAATTCCCATCCAAAAAAACTATATAGTTGTAAAAAGTGCAGCTATTCCCGTGCTCTCGCTGCTTACTTCCACTTTAATTGTACTTTCTGCAACTGTTTTTCAAGAATCCCGCCATATGCGGGGTATTGTTCGTTTTTAAGTGTACAAAGTGCAACTAAATCACTAAAACGCAGCTTCAGAGCATATCCAGTTGCACAAAGTACAACTAAATCAACTCACCATTAGACCGCACTAGCCGTACCGTCCTAACCTTTAGATCGCACTCACTGCAACATCCTAACCATTAGATCGCACTCACTGCAACATCCTAACCATTAGATCGCACTCACTGCAACATCCTAACCATTAGATCACACTAGCTGCACTATCCGAATTCTCATCAAAAAAGCTATATAGTTGTAAAAAGTGCAGCTATTCCCGTGCTCTCGCCGCTTACTTCCACTTTAATTGTACTTTGTGCAACTGTTTTTCAAGAATCCCGCCATATGCGAAGTATTGTTCGTTTTTAAGTGTACAAAGTGCAACTAAATTACTAAAACGCAGCTTCAGAGCATATCCAGTTGCACAAAGTACAACTAAATCAACTCACCATTTGATCGCACTCACTACAACATCCTAACCATTAGGTCACACTAGCTGCACTATCCGAATTCTCATCAAAAAAGCTATATAGTTGTAAAAAGTGCAGCTAATCCCGTGCTCTCGCTGCTTACTTTCACTTTAATTGTACTTTGTGCAACTGTTTTTCGAGAATCCCCCCATATGCGGAGTATTGTTCGTTTTTAAGTGTACAAAGTGCAACTAAATTACTAAAACGCAGCTTCTGAGCATATCCAGTTGCACAAAGTACAACTAAACCAACTCGCCATTAGATCACACTAGCCGTACCGTCCTAACCATTAGATCGCACTCACTGCAACATCCTAATCATTAGATCACACTAGTTGCACCATCCTAATTCTCATAAAAAAAGCTATATAGTTGTAAAAAGTGCAGCTATTCCCGTGCTCTCGCTGCTTACTCCACTTTAAATGTACTTTCTGCAACTGTTTTTCGAGAATCCCGCCGTATGCGGAGTATTGTTCGTTTTTAAGTGTACAAAGTGCAACTAAATCACTAAAACGCAGCTTCAGAGCATATCCAGTTGCACAAAGTACAACTAAATCAACTCACCATTAGATCGCACGAGCCGTACCGTCCTAACCATTAGATCACACTAGCTGCACCATCCAATTTCCCATTAAAAAAGCTATATAGTTGTAAAAAGTACAACTGATCGAATTAGGCTGCACCTATAAGTGCCCATTCTACAGTCACCGTTCTACCATGCTACAGTCCTACCGTCCTACGCTTTCTACCTTAATATCCTCTACCCTTCTACCGAACTCTCAGTAGGAAGCAGATCCGCGCATACGCGTTCGAGGTAGGGTTTTGCTCCCAGAAAATCGCGGAATGCGGTGTATTCGCGCCATTTGACGGAGTTGTCCCCGGCTGAGCTCTTAACGGCACGAATCAAAATGTTCTTCGGTGTATTCTCCAGATCGATGAATTCCAGCAGCTGGCTGCTATAACCCATCATGTCGAGCAATTTGGCGCGAATGGCGTCTGTAGCCAAGGCGGAAAAACGCTCTTTCAATATGCCATGCGAGAGCATAGGGCTCATTACTTCATTTTCGATTTGTGCGAATAATTCATGCTGGCAGCAGGGCACGGACAAAATAACAGACGCTCCCCAACGTACTGCTTTTTCAAGGGCAGCATCGGTAGCTGTGTCGCAAGCATGAAGTGTGATCACCATGTCCACCTGCTCCAGCTCATTATACTCGGCAATGTCACCCACGAAGAACTTCAAGTGATCATAACCGATTTTGGCAGCAAGTTCGTTACAATGCTCAATCACATCTGCTTTTAAATCTAACCCAATGATATTAAGCTCCCGCTTCTTGCGAACGGTCAGATAGTGATACAGCGCAAAGGTCAAATATGATTTTCCACAGCCAAAATCCACAATCGTCAACGGTCGGCCTGTTGGCAGATCGGCAAGCACGTCCTCTACCATCTCCAGAAAACGATTGATCTGCCGAAACTTATCATATCTTTTGGCCAGCACTTTGCCTTCTTTATTCATGATTCCAAGCTCCACCAGAAATGGCACAGGCTCTCCATCCTCCAGCACATAACGTTTGCGACGGTTGTGAGCTAGATCCGGCTCTTCCTTTTTACTTGGAGACTTGGTTAGGATTGATACTTTGAATTTCTTGCTAATAAGCACCTGATAATCGGCTTCTACTGTACACAACAAACCTTGCCGATACGTTTCTCTAAATAAAAGAGATATTTCTTCCGCCGCTAATTCTGCGGGTACGTTGCGATGTTCTACCTTTGTGCCAATATAGGACGCAAACTGATAATGCAGCTTCCCCTTTAGTTCAACAGGTTTAACCTGCACTTTGGTACAATTTTCGCCTTTATAACGCACTTGACTTAGGGTAGCCGTAATCAAAGTACGGTCGTTAATTAGTTGTTCAATTAGAGCTGTTAAAGATTCCACAACGCACATCTCACTTTCGGGATTAAAAATGGAGAATCTATGTCTCCTAACCATCACCGTTCATTATATCACGTGTTAACAAGAGCCGTTCCTTGTTCTAGCAGGGCTTAACATGCAGTTCTCCACTAACTATAGTTAATGCTCGCCCAGACATCTTAATCTCGTCTTTACTTACCTCTAACTGAAGCAAACCTCCACGTTTCGAAGCTTGATAAGCGGTCAACTGCGTACGATTGAGTCTATCCGCCCAAAAAGGTGCCAATGCAGTATGCGCTGAGCCTGTTACCGGATCCTCATTCACTCCTACCTTCGGCGCAAAAAAACGTGATATACAATCAATACCTTCGATAGAGCTTTCTGCGGTAACCGCGAAACCTCTCCCTTCAAGCCCGGATAAAGCTCCGAAGTCAGGGCTGAGTTCGCGAACCCGGGTTTCCTGATCCAGTCGTACAAGTACATTGTCAGCATATCGCATAGTTTCCACCACATTGGCTTCTGCAATACCAAGTGCTGCTGCGAGACCTGAAATTACAGGAGAGGGTTGAAGCTGATAAGGCGGGAAGTACAGTGAGATCAAATCTCCTGAACGAGAAGCTCTGAGCAACCCACTGCGTGTATAGAACCTTGCTTCCATGTCAGGCGCTAGCAATCCGCTCTCCCATAGTACATGCGCAATTGCTAGAGTCCCATGCCCACATAGCTTGACCTCAACTTTAGGTGTAAACCATCGCAGGCGATATCCATCTTCCTCTGGCCAGAGAAAAGCTGTCTCTGACAAGTTCATTTCCGCTGCTGTCTTCTGCATATAACCTTCATCGACAGGATGCTCCAGTAAACATACCGCCGCAGGATTGCCTGAATAAGCCTGTTCTGCAAAAGCATCGATAATATATAAAGGGATATTCATCGTATTCATCAGGTTCCTGCTTCCTTTCGTATCGCTGTTACCCTGCCCCACTCTTTTAACCCCTGCTCTACTTCCTCCAGAGGAAGGGCACCTTGTTCCAATTCTGCAGATGATTTGAGCAGCAGCCGATTGTACAGCTTATCCCCTTCTATTACAACATCTTCTCCTTGCTCCCACAGCCGGTAGAGGCTGTCCTCCGCTTTACTATATCGTCCTACCGACTCCATATACTCCAACAGTAGCCGCTCCGTTTTAGACGGGAGACGATAGGCCTGCACATCCTGCAAGAGTTCATCAATTTCCTGAGTCATATGCAGCAGCTCCCTGTCTGCTCCATGAAGATCCGCGTACAAATATAAATGTAAAGCTCTCATACTTCTAAATAATGCTGCATCCTTATCGCCATTTGCCGCATAAATGCTGCCTTCTTCCTTCAGCAGTTTGGCCAGACCTTGAAGCTTATCGGACTCAACCACACCGCCAAAACGAAACATATCTATGATATCTTCTACAGATAGTGAATTTAAAAGACGTGAATTCAGCGGAAAATGCCGGTTCAACAGCTCATCGATTTCCCATAAAGCTTCTGTCGTCTTCCGTTCCTGCTTCAGAGAAAATACCTTGGCAACCATCGCCGTCATATCTTCGATCATCCGGACAATATAGTCTCTTCGAAACATGCAATTCCTCCTTTTCCGTACTGTGGTAGCAAAAAATTCAGGACTCAGACCACTTAAGTTATTCTATTGATTTATCTTAAACCATTGCCGAATTCTATGCCAGTTAAGGAGAATACCAGATCATTAGATAGCCCTTAAAAAAAGAGGCAGCACACGCCATAATGGCGCCGTGCTGCCTCTTTGTAGATATTTTTTTTATACGCGGCTATTGTCTAAAACGGAAGCCTGAACAAAATCCTTTATGATCTCGGCTAATCGTTCAGGAGATTCAAAAAGACTCATGTGGCCTGCACCCGATATCGTTGCTTGCGTTATATTCGGTTTATCCGCAGTAAAAGTTCGTTCAGCAGGAATCAATCCATCCTGCTCGCCAGCAACAAGCAATACCGGCAACGTAGTGGCCGTAATTACATCCCGTCGATCTGGACGCTCACGCATCGCCAGTGCAGCTCCTGCCGCTCCTTGTGGAGGCGTTTTGTAGCCGATTTCTTTAGCGCGCTCCAGCAGCTGTGGGGATACAGAAGCGGTTGCTTCAGCAAACAATCCTGGTACGAAGCTGTCTACGAAAGGAGTAATCCCTTCATTTTGAATCGCGCTGACACTCTTCAGTCGTTTTTCCTTAGCTTCTTCACTATCTGGATAAGCAGTAGAATGAATTAATCCAAAGCCTTTCAATCGAGAGGCATAACGCTGAGCAAACGATAGCGTAATATATCCGCCAAGCGAATGACCAAGCATGATGCATTCAGCAATCTCCAGCGAATCTAACAGACCCAGAACATCATCTGCCATTTGTTCAATACTATAAGGTCCTAATGGAGCTTCCGAAGCTCCGTGACCACGTAAATCGGGAGCAATCACTCGGTAGCCGCTGCTTAAGACAGGAATGACTTGTTCCCAATATTCAGCGCTTCCACAAAAGCCATGCAGCAATACAATAACTTCGCCTTTCCCCTGATCACTGTAGCATATATTGCTTCCGTCACAACGAACTCTTTCCATGGCTGCTTCCCTCTTTCTAGAATACTAAGATAATGTCTAATATCTATTATTAAGCAAAACAGCCCGCCTTGAAACGGACAACTTATTTTTAAGTGCCCAATGGGTACTACTGGAGTCCGAATCCTTTTGCTGCCGCTATAGCGATATGTTCTGCCATAACCATCACTCTATGCAGTGGAGTGGTCTGCAACGTTCTATAGGGTTTCGGGCCATTCATATCTACAACGGCCGCCAAACTATAATGACCTACGGCTGGAAGATTTGCCCCCACCGATTGTGCAGGCTGCAGTGGCTCACTCGAAACGAAGTAATATCCAAGCGCGATCGGAGGGCCCAGACAAGCATCTACCGCAATTACAATATGTCCGGAGGGAATCTCAGCCACTCTGGCCACCAAATTATCTGCATCGCAAGGAGACGGCAACGTACCGATTACATGTCGGAAGCCATGTTCCACAAGTTTGCTGCCCGTCAGCGGACCGAGTGCATCTCCTGTAGACCGATCTGTTCCAATGCACAGGAACGTGACTTCCTCGGCGGAATGCAGAGCAGCTATTTCCATGAAAAAGGACACTAATCCAGCATCGTCCATTTTAATGCGTTTTCCGCTTCCCTGTTCTCTGATTGCCAATACATTTCCTCCCTTCGATGATATTTTTGATCTCATGCCTTTAATTTAACATGATTTCAGTGAACCCGACAAAAAAATGGTGGTCAAGCTGCCAAACATGGTAAAATACATGAATCAGTATACAGAGAGGATGTTTTAACCTAATGGATTTAACAAAGCCTAGTCAGGAAAATGTTGAGTATATGATCGAGGCTATCAAGAACAAATTAAAAATGGCCAGTGCCGCGGCGATGCAAGCCTCCGCTTTTTCAGTAGATCATTATGAAGATATCTATGATGTTTATGAGGTAGCCATGGGCAGCGACAGACTGAGTATTTCTCAGGTGGAAGCACTCGTCTCCGAACTCGGCCGTCTACGTCATAAATAATAGTTCTCCCTATTACAAGAAGAACCGATGTTGCCGTCCTTTAAAGATGACCACCGCTTCTCGTAGAAAAAAGCCCTTCGCTGCGTATCCAGAAGATGGATTCGTAGTCGAAGGGCTCTTTTTATATGATCCTACTTTATGAAATTAAGCTTGAACTCAGTATCTGCATGGCCTACTCGTGTACCCCCGTCATTGTAAATCACGCCTGAAAATGCATTGCGCAGCTTTTCCAAGGTATTTTTCTGACTATAACCAATTTGATTTAAAATTCCCTGTACAATAAGTCCCCACTCTTCTTCCGACCCATCCAGAATCTTGAAGGCAATCCCCAGTCGCTCACGGCGTAAGCCGAAGCAATACACACCCTTAAATCCACCCTTAGCAATAATATTATCATCTTCCAAAAGAATAGAATCAAGGCGACCAGATCCAGAAACCATCTCCGGATAAGCATTCATTGCCGTTGTAATAGTAGTAACCGCTTTGCGAGTAGCTTCATCTGCAATCAAATCCGGATTGGCTAATTTCAAATAGGCCGTCGCCAAGGCGGTCAGAGGCAGAGCAAACACCGGCAGCCCGCATCCGTCCGTACCTAAACCGATACTGTCTGGGGCCACACCGGCCATATAAGCAATGGTGGAGATAATCTCACGCTGCACCGTTTGCTCCGGCTGTGAGTATTCTTCAAGCGGCAAACCTTTGAGCTTACTGTAAGATAAGATACCCATGTGCTTGCCCGCACAGTTATGATAGAACTTTCTTTTGCCCGCACCACGAATGGCGTTCTCCCTGCTGGAATAATCCAGTGGGTAACTCGTTGCACAGATCATTTGTTGCTCATCGATGCCAATCTTGGAGGATATGCTCTCTAGCGCAGCTACATGGTAGCTCTCTCCCCGATGAGAGGCGGTCATCAGGGCAACCTCTGCGGGTGTAAAGCCGTAATGCTCCACAATCCCCCCACGTACGCCTGGAATAGCCTGAAGGGGTTTAGCAGCTGAACGGGTGAACGATACAAATTCCGGATCACCTGCATACCCCTTTAAATTTCCGTTCTCTCCTACGATGGCAATATGCCCACTATGGACACATTCCAGCAAATCCGCCCGATACTCTCGTACTAATACGGTTTCCATGATTTCTCTCCTCTTTTAACTAGATGCTCTATAACTCACAAGGACTTATTAGTATTCACATTTAATAAATGCTAGAAAATAACCCCGTGCTCCGGGATTTTTCAGTACTCTACAAACTCCCTTAAGTGTTGGTTCCATGAGGAATTCTACTCCTATTTTCATTATTCTTCAATCCTGTCCCCACCAAGAAGATTTTAGAAACCGGATAAAATATAAAAAACCGCTTCCTTCTCAGAACCTTGATCTCTGAGTAGAAAGCGGTTTTTATGGAATTCAGCGTAGCCTCACAAGGGTAGCGCAGTTCGTCTTATCCTTTGCTTGCACCTGCGGTCAGGCCATCCACCAAGAAACGCTGTAGGAAAATGAACAGCAGCGTGACTGGGAGAGCGACCAATACCGCTCCGGCAGCGAACAACGTAAACTCGGTTGAGTTGCTTTGGTTCACCATCCGGTAAAGCCCAACGGCGAGCGTTCTTGTATCCTCCGTGCGCAATACAAGGTCGGCGAATATAAAATCCACAAAGCAGCCGTTGAAAATCATAAGGCTGGCATAGGTGAGCATCGGCTTAGATAACGGGATCATGATAGAAAGAAATACTTTCATATGACTCGCCCCATCCATTCGCGCAGCATCTTCCAAGCTTTTAGGAATCGTATCAAAAAAACCTTTAGCCACAAAAACATTCGTGATAATAGCACCGCTGCTGTACACGAGCACAAGTGCCCAATGAGAATTCAGTAGCCCAAGTGTGTTCAGCAGCACGTAAACTGCTATCATAGCCATAAATCCCGGAAACATCTGCAGAACTAGGAGCGTGGTTAGTGTAGTTTTTCTGCCCGTAAATCGATAACGAGAAATGGCGTACGAAGTCAGCAGCAGCAAAAAGGTGCCGAGCAGCGTAGACAACGCCGCAATCTTTAGCGTATTCATGAACCATAACAAATATTTAGTTTGCTCAAACAGTTCCTTGTAATGAACAAAGGTGAAATTCTTAGGAATCAATGAGTCACTGAACAAACTGTTTCCTGTTTTGAAAGAAGACATAATAATCCAGAAAGCTGGGAAAAGACTAATAAAACTGAGCACAATCAGCAATAAATGGCTTCCAAACGTTTTTAACGCTTCCGTCAGTCTTAGCTTCATGCAATCATATCCTCCTCTTTAAAGGATCGCGTCCGCCGGTAGCTCCAGATGGAGAATGTCGCGACCATCAGGAAGATGACAATCCCGATGACAGAAGCAAAGCTGTACTGTGACTGGTTCAGCGCCAGTTTATAAAGCCAAGTCACCAGCAGGTCAGTGTGGCCCGCGTACTGGTAGTTGGGATTAACCGGTTCTCCGTTAGTCATTAGATAAATGACATTAAAGCTGTTAATGTTGCCGGCAAACTGCATAATCAGGATAGGCGCGGTTGCGAACAATACCATGGGCAGCGTAATCATGCGGAATTTATAAAATGACCCAGCACCGTCTACTTCTGCCGCTTCATACATATCCTTCGGAATTGTTGTCAGCACCCCGAAGGCCAGAATCATGGTCACCGGAATGCCGATCCACATATTAGCCAGAATTACAGTGACCTTAGCCCAGAAAGGATTGGTTAGCCAGGCCACACCCTCCAGTCCCAAGGCTCTTAAATAACTATTGATCGGTCCGAATTGATTATTGAACATATTGCGCATGACGAGCAGAGAAATCATATTGGGAATAGCGAAAGGAACGATCAGAAGTGTGCGCCAAAGCTTTTTGCAGCGGACACGGGGCTGGTGAATAAGTACTGCAATGAGCACACCTCCAATGTAAGTCGTCGCAGTAGCAATAACCGCCCAGATCAAGGTCCAAGTCAGCACTCCACCGAAGGTGGAACTCCAGACATCCAGACTAAGCATTTTATTAAAATTACCGAAACCCACCCAGTCTACCAGATGTGCTGGCGGTAAAATCGGGTCGGCATAGTTTGTAAACGCTAGTAGCACCGAAAAAACAAGTGGTAATATCGTCAGAAAAACCACGGCCACAAAGGGAATCGCGAGGACAAGATAGGCAAAATTCCTCCGCCCCATAGCTCTGAGCGATTCAGCGAATGAATGAATGGGCTCTTTCCGGTCCCGTGCAGCTCCAACTAGGAATGCATCTCTGATGTTCAGTAAATGAAATGCTGTATAAAAGAGCAGCGCCAGCAATGCCATTAGACCATTGATCATCATAAAAATGGAGTGGTCGCCTTCCACCATCCGGGTTAATTTGCCTACCTTGACCATACGGCTTGGAAATTCACCAAGCGTAATTAAGCCATGCAAATGTCCCATCAGATCATGAGCAATATAGTAGATTCCAGCAGACCCCACCAGCAGGAATACCAATCCTTTCAGCCACTGCCGGTTGTAGAACTGGCCCAGTCCCGGAATAATAGCCGAGAGTAGCGCTGCGCCTGTTTTTTTCCTCATGGTTAAATCACCTGCCCTTTACTTCGACTCCAGATCGGCCTGAATCGTGGTTACAGTCTGATCCAGCGTCTGTTTAACATCAAGATTTGAGTCGTTCCACAGGGACACAAACGCTGCTTTTAGGGGTTCCCAGACCGATTTAATTTCTGAAACGGAAGGCATTGGAACGGAATTTTGGAATTGCTCGAAGAATCCGCCAATAATAGGGTCATCTTTGATTTCCGGCGCTTCTCCAGCCTCTATACTCGCAGGAATCGCTCCCGTCATCTCAAAATTCTTAAGCTGATTCTCCTTATTGCTTGCAAAATGTGCGAACAAACGGCCTGCGACCGGATATTCCGTATATGAGTTGACATAATACGATTTGACCCCGGAGAAAGAAAGACTGTCTTGACCGTCAGGTCCCTTTGGAAGAGGCGCCACACCCAAGTTAACATTTTCCTTAAACGCCGCTATGGACCACGGCCCGTCGATATTCATCGCCAGCTTACCTTCTTGGAACAACTGTGTTTTCACGTCATAAGTGATATCTCCTGCATTCAAAGGCAGAATTTTTTTGAGGCTCTGCAGAAACGTAAACCCTTTGATAGTGCCTTCATTGTTCAATCCAATATCCTTGAAATTCGTATTGTTGTCTCCGTAAATATATCCGCCGAAGCTGCCAATAAACGGATAGCTGTAATATCCGACGAATTCCCACATGATTGCAAATTTGTTTTCCTTCGGATTGTTATACGTATCTGCAAAAGCAATCACATCATCCCACGTTTTAGGAGCGTCAGGAATCAGGTCCTTGTTGTAGAACAGCGCATAGGTTTCTACCGATTTAGGATAACCGTAAAGAATGCCATCATAAGACGACGCCTGAACGGCTGTTGCCACCATCGTTGATTTGGTTTCTTCCTCAAAAACATCATTTGGCAAAAGCAGCCCTGCTTTTACGGCTTGCCCGATCTGGTCATGGGGCAGAGTCAACACATCTGCAGCAAGTTTAGACGGACCATCCGTCGCCAGTCTTGCGCCTTGATCACCACCTGCCATTTCCTCAACTGTGACGGGAACACCATATTCTTTTTCGAAATCAGCAGCAACCTGCTTCATGTACTCAAGCTGCTCCTTGGCTTCCCAGACCATCAGTTTGGCCCCTGCTTCTGGTTTCATTTCCTCATCGTTGGTATTCTCTCCGGAAGTATTTGTCTCATTTGTGGTTCCCCCCGGCTCGTTCACTGCGGAATTTGGACTCGAATTCGGCTTTGATGCGGAGTTCCCATTGCCTGAACCGCATGCGGTGACCGTCAAAGTTAACAGCAGGCATAGGACTAAACTAAATGTTACCGCTTGCATTTTGGAACGTTTACTCTTCTTCATTTGCTCATCTCCCCTTCGTTCATGAGTGATTAAACCTAACCCGCATTGAAAAAAAGCATATAAAAAAGGTACAACCTCATTTGCACAAAGTGCCGAGGTTGTACCTTTCCAGGTAACAGTGCCTTTAATTTGAATGCGTGTTATGAAAAATCAAGTTCGTTCGCCCTCATTCTATAATATCCATAATTTTGATTGCAATCAGAGTATAAGTCCAAAAAATACGGTTTAACAAAGTTTATCTTATCTTTTCTTTTATTTTCTCTTTATCCCTACCACATACTAAATATTCCATATTGTAAATTATTGTGAAATAACCTCTTGCTTTACTCTTGAGGGTTATGGTAAGATGCAGACAAATTTAAAGGCAATGAAACCGCCAAGGGTTCAACCTCTGAAAATCATGAGGTTGGCCCTTTTTTGCGTTTACATGCCCGAAAGGATGGAAAATGAGTATGATTCAACCGGAAGCCGTTTATCACCGTATGGGACAAAATTGGTCATATGCCTACGATGAGTCTACACTTCATATTCGCATAAGAACTAAGCGGGACAACGTATCACAGATCGATCTTTTCTGTGGAGATAAATTTGGCTGGGACACAACGCATGAGGTCATTCCAATGCAGCGCCTCGCTTCTGACGGCTTGTTCGATTACTGGCAAGCCTCCGTCCGTCCCGTTTACCGCAGACTCGCGTATTACTTTGCGCTTTATGACAAAGACGAAGTTCTTTATTTTTTGGAAAAAGGTTTTTATCCAGAGCCACCTGCTGTTGTATATGAGGGCTTGTTCGACTTTCCATTTTTGAATCGTGAAGATGTGCACTCTCCTCCATCATGGGTGAAAGATGCAGTATTTTATCAAATATTCCCGGAGCGTTTCGCAAATGGGGATCCCACCAACGATCCGACAGATGTACTAGAATGGGGCGGCACGCCGAGTCCTCGGAATTTCTTCGGAGGAGACTTACAGGGTGTACTAGATCATTTGGATTATCTCTGTGAATTGGGCATCAATGCTATATATTTTAATCCTTTATTTGCGGCAACCACCAATCATAAATACGATACAAAAGATTATTACTTGGTCGATCCTCATTTTGGCACTAATACATTGCTGAAAGAGCTTGTGGACTCCTGTCATTCTAAAGGCATCCGTGTCATCCTGGACGGTGTCTTTAATCATTGCGGCCATACCTTCCCGCCATTTGTTGATCTGCTCGCGAACGGGCAATCTTCGCGTTATGCGGATTGGTTCCATGTACGCGAGTGGCCGCCACAGGTCATCGACGGAATTCCCACCTATGACACCTTTGCATTTGAGCCTATCATGCCTAAATTCAACACTGAGAATCCTGAAGTCATAGAATATCTACTGAATGCAGGCCGCTATTGGATCGAGGAAATCGGTATAGACGGCTGGCGGCTTGATGTCGCAAATGAAGTCTCCCATTCGTTCTGGCGGCAATTCTGCAGTACGATCAAAAGCATTAATCCAGAAGCCTATCTCGTAGGAGAAATCATGCATGATTCCTTGCCGTGGCTGCTTGGCGATCAATTTGACGCCGTTATGAATTACCCGTTAACGAATATTCAAATTAATTTTTTCGCTCACGGACAGATCAATGCTGCACAATTCTCTCAGTCGGTTGCTACTATGCTAGCGAATTATCCGCAGCAAATTACGGAAGCCGCCTTTAATCTGCTAGACAGCCATGATACAGTTCGTTTCCTGACACTTTGTGGCGGTGACATCAGGAAGTTAAAGCTGGCCGTTTTGTTCCAGATGACCTTTCAAGGAGCACCCTGTGTTTATTATGGCGATGAAATCGGCATGGATGGCGGATACGATCCGGACAACCGAAAATGTATGGAGTGGGACTCCCAGAAACAGAATCAAGAATTGTTCGAATACTATCGCTGGACGATCAGCCTTCGTAAATCTCATCCCGCATTCCGGAGCAGTGGATTTAAAGCGCTGGAGATTCCGGGTTATCCAAAGCTGCTTGTATATGAGCGGTGGGACAAACAAAGCCGGTTCATAATCGTATTGAACAATGAAGATGTTATGGCCGAAGTCATCATTCCTGTAACCGGAGCAGACACGATATGGGTAAATCTAAAGACGCAGAAGCGGACTGAAACCTCCACATCCCAGCTGCATCTGAATCTGCCTGAATTCGGCTATGCGGTACTCCAAGCCGTTAATGATTAATCCGTAACATTATAAATTCAATCGTGGAAGGATGGAGACATATGCTGCATATCACAGCCTGTCTTCGCCCTTCTTTTTGCGCATAAACAAATCTTGATAAAGCCTTAAAAAGGCGGTTTATATGACCTAAAGCCCTCTAGGTTACCGTATCCTCCCTTAAACTCCCGTAATCTCTCCCTTGCTCTTCAACTGTTTCAGCCCATACGCCAAAGTTTATATACGAAGTAAGATAAATTATAAGGAGTGATTGGTGATGAGTAACGTAGAACATGAAGTAGAGAACGGAAGCAGCTTATTAAAAGGTATCTTTATTGGTAGCTTAATTGGTGCCGCAGCAGCCCTGCTATTTGCACCAAAGCCTGGTCGTGAAATGCGCAGTGATCTGTCAGATAAACTTTCTCAAGCTACAGACAAGACCAAAGAAGTTGCTGGTGCCGTAACTGACAAAACCAAAGCTATTGCGACAACAGTTGGCGAAAAAGCAACCGATTTGGCTAGTACGGTGTCAGATAAAGCTTCTGATATCTATACCACTGTCAGTGACAGCAAACAACAAATTGCCGCCACTCTTCAAGAGGCTGGAAGTAAAATTGGTGACACTGTAAGTGAAGCCTCAAGCAATGTAAGCTCGGATGTTAAAGACGCCTCTAAAGACGTAGCTGATGAAGCTAAAGCATCCTCTAAAGAGGTTGCCAATCAGGCTAAGGATGCGAAAGAGGATGTAAAATCCTCCTATAAATCCAATTACTAATCTGCGGCATCATACAGCTATCACTTTAACAAACAACAGCCAGCTGACCGCAGCTGGCTGTTGTTTAGTTACACCTTTATTCACATCAGCAGATACAACTAGACATTTAATTAATGCCCGTTCGGGCTATAGAAAGCAGGGATGGCGCATGGCAGATTCAAATAACCAAACAAAACCTTATGAAATTGATGAACATCCTTTCGAGTTGCGACATGAAGTGAAACGCTTAAACAGTCGTCTTGATAAGATCGCTCACTCACTGGAAAAATCAGAATTCAAAGACATTCTCGACAACTATTCAGATCCGAAAAAAAGAATCATCACAAACCTGATGGCCGGTATATCTCGGGGACTTGGACTGTCTCTCGGAACATTTGTAGTCCTTGGTTTATTAGGCTACATTCTTAGTCTTTTTCTTAATGTTCCAGTAATCGGAGAGTATCTTGGCGAAATTAAAAAATACATTGATGCTAATAGCTAACCGCAAGACTATCAATCTATTCCCCAACTATCGACCGCTTCCCCCGCTTGTCCGTCTAATCCTCTAGGTTGGACGGACAAGCGGGGGAATAAGTCTACAACAGTATACAAATAAAGGACATGCGGGTCTCCAGTCAGCGGAGAGAGGCATGTCCTTATCGTCGAAAATGTATATTACCCATACAGGAACTCAATAGGAAGAGTTGGCCATAATCTGCTTTAACTTCTCAGTGGCCCGCTTCTGTATGCGTGAAACGCTCATCTGTGATACCCCCAGCTTCTGGGCGATCGCCCGCTGGGATTGTCCATCTTGGAACGCTAACAGCAGCACCTGCTGCTCCTGTTCCTTCAATTGACCTAGTGCTTGTTGCAAATCCATACGTTTCTCTACGGTCTCGTAATCATTTGCGTCAGAGCTGATCAGCTCGCCTAGTGTGGCTCCTGTCTCCTCTTGAGAAAGGGGCGAGTCTAGGGAGACGTAATGATAACATTCTCTGCCCGCCAGTACTTCTACAGTTTCTTCAACAGACAAATCAAGATAATGAGCAATCTCATCCACCGCAGGCGAACGTTCCAACTTCACTGTTAGTTCGTCAATCGCGTGTTGAACAAGTGCTCCCTTTTCTTTAATCCGTCTAGGTACCTGTATGTACCAAGATTTATCACGTAGGAAATTCTTCATATGTCCAATCATGCTTTTCATCGCATAGGGCTCAAAAGGGATTCCAAGGCTAATATCATATTGCTGTAATAACCGGATGAGCGCCATTTGCCCGACCTGATATAAATCCTCATACAAGTCGGGGCGGTTGCGAGAAATTTTTCCAGCAGCCATTTTTACCATAGGCTCATATTTCTTAATCAGCACTGTTGCGCGTTCATTATCTTTAGTCTGCTGATATTCCCAAATTTGGGTGACTGCTTCATTCATGGACTCGGGGGGAGTCACCTTATCACTCATACCTTTTCCTCGCTAAAGTTAAGGTGCTTCTTCAAAGTTACTACCGTCCCTCTTCCGGCCTCACTTACGACGCTCACGTCATCCATCAACGCTTGCATTAAGTAGAACCCTAAACCGCCGACCTGAACGTCACTTAACTCTTTATCATGCAGTGTCATACGCTCACTGGACGAGTCTTCCAAACCGTCAAAGCTCTCCCCCTCGTCTTTGACTGTAATGGATAGGGCACTTTCACCCACCTCAAAGATTACATCAACCATTCCGTCTTGTTGTCCATAGGCGTACAATACTGAGTTGTTACACGCCTCTGATACAGCTACCTTCATATCTTCAATATCTTCGTAGGTGAAGCCCATTTTTGAAGCAATACCATATAAATTCAACCTAACAATATCCACATACTCTGCGCTAGCCGGCAGCTGAAGAATTACTTTTTGCACATCATCACTCATTCTTTGTTCTATCCTTTCCTAGTGGGAATTCTCTTGGGAGGCAAAAAACTTGGTAATACCAGTCATGTCAAACAGCTTCTGAATTTGGGGAGGAACATCCTCAACCATAAACTTAACGTCCATACCTTGTCTTGATTTCAGGATCGAAAGTAGAATACCAATACCCGTGCTATCGATGTATTTTAATTCTTTAAGATTTATTACTAAATCATGCTTCGTATCACCTACAAGCGGCTCCATTACCAAACGGAAATCGGAAGCCACGGATAGATCAAGTTCACCATTCAGGAAAACCGTACATACACTTTCTTTTGTCTCTGTCTTAGCGTGAAACTTATTACTTTTATGCGTGTTCATAGACGATCTCTCCTGATAAATATTTTCTATATTAATAACCTCATAGTCCTACCTTTGAAACAAATAACATTAAAATATAAACTAGTAAATCTTGGGTTACGCCTGAAAAATAGAGGTATCTGTTTCAACCATCCGATTATCGCTGCTAGAATACCGAGAGATAATCTGCTTAATACTACTCATCTTAAGTGGCTTGCTGATATAGTCATCCATTCCTGAGGCTTTACAGCGATTCTGGATGCCATCCATGACATTCGCAGTCATTGCAATAATAATAGTCTTCTCAGCCGCCGGACCGCCTTCTCGACGGATTTGAGCGGTTGCCTCCAGGCCATCCATTACTGGCATTTGGAGATCCATAAAGATAAAATCATAGGGCTGCTTAAGCGCCATTTGCACAGCCTGTTTCCCGTCCTCAGCCATATCCGCTTCATAGCCGAGCTTATCTAGCATGCTAACCATCAGACGCTGATTGATAGGATGGTCATCTACAACAAGGATTCGGCTTCTGCTCTCCTGATTAAGAAGAAGATGAGGCGATTCCTCTTCTTGATAACCTCCTGTCAAATCTTCTCCAGGTACGGATGCTTGTATCGTAAAAATAAAGGTAGCTCCTTTTTGCTCCATGGATTCTACCCGTATTTCTCCGCCCATCATGCCTACAAGGGATTTACATATGGCTAAACCAAGCCCTGTCCCCCCGTATTTCCGTGTCATTGAAGAATCCAGTTGTGAGAACGGTTGGAACAATCGGTCGCATTTCTCTGGAGAAATACCAATCCCTGTATCCATGATCGTGAACTCGACTTCTACCTTGTTCCCAGATGTTTCTTTGATGGAAGCGACTAAATAGACACCGCCTTGATTCGTAAATTTAACTGCGTTAGCAATCAGATTAATTAATACTTGGCGTAAACGGGCCATATCTCCATATAAAAGTCTAGGCAACTTCTGATCGATAAAATAAGCGAGCTCCAGGTTCTTTTTTCCCGCTTCCACCGAAAAGAGGCTGAACACCTCTTGAATACATGTGCGAAGTTCGAACAGCTGCTCTTCGATTTCCATTTTACCGGATTCCATTTTGGTGAAATCAAGAATATCGTTTATCACCGTAATCAACGTGTCTGCACTTTTCCGAATGATCTCAGAATACTCCTTCTGCTCAGGAGCAAGGTCAGTCTCCATTAATAAATCAATCATACCCACTACGCCATTCATTGGTGTACGAATCTCATGACTCATCATAGCCAGAAATTCCGACTTCGCTTTGGAGGCGATCTCCGCCTCTTCCTTAGCCTTTACGAGCTCACTATTTATGATTTCCAGTTCTTTCGTCTTTTGCTGCAGCAGCATGGTCTGAGTCTGATGCTTCTTGCTCGTAATATACATCTCGACAAAACCTTGTATCTTAGACTTCAGAATTTGTGGAATGAAGGGCTTGACCATATAATCAATAGCCCCTGCAGAATAGCCCGCGAATAAATGCTCCGCTTCCTTACTATTCGCAGAGATAAAGATAATCGGAATTTCCTTTGTTTTTTCTCTGGCTTTAATCAACTTTGCGGTCTCGATCCCATCCATACCTGGCATCTGCACGTCCAGTACGATGACAGCAAAATCATACCTTAACAAACACCGCAGCGCTTCTTCGCCGGAGGTGGCTTTGACTAGCTCATAATGCTGGCTTTCAAGTACCGCCTCCAGCGCCAGCAGATTTTCAGGACGGTCATCTACTAGTAGTATATGAATTGGTTCTTGAAACCCCATAGGACCACCCTCCTTCATGCGTTATTTTATGTTACGGTATATTTTTTCTACTCTGTCCAAAGACTCATAACAATCGCTGTACTTCGTAAAGTGAATGGATTCTTTAGAGCCTAGAACAAGTATTCCAAAACGACTTAAACTTTCATGAAACAAGCCGTGAACATGATCCCGCAGCTCATCATTGAAATAGATCATCACATTGCGGCAGAAAATAACATTAAACTCATTAAAAGAAGTATCTGTAGCCAAGTTATGCTCAGCGAATATAATGTTTTTGCGTAAATATGGCTGTAAAATAACCGAGTTATACTTCGCTGTATAGTATTCAGAGAATGCCCGGGTACCTCCCGCCTCCAAATAATTCTTAGTGTATTGCTTCATTCTGCTAATATCATAGACGCCTTCCTTAGCCTGCTGTAAAGAACGCTCATTCATATCTGTGGCATAAATCCGAGCCTTATCGTAAAGCCCTTCTTCATGAAGCAGGATGGCCATAGAGTATACTTCTTCACCAGTGGAGCATCCAGCATGCCAGATACGAATATAGGGATAAGTCCTCAACAACGGAACTACCTTCTGGCGAAACGTTAAAAATAACCCCGGGTCCCTAAACATTTCGGTAACCGGAATGGAGAGACTATAGACAAATCGTTCAAAACAGGCACGATCATGCAGCACCTTTTCTTGCAGCGCGGATATGCTGTGTACATTCTCCGCATGCACATGATGCCAGATACGTCGCTTCAAAGAAGGCAACGCATAATTCCGGAAATCATATCCATATAAACGGTGTACTCCATCAAGGAGCAGCTCGATCTCAATTTGCTCCAACTCGTCACTTCCTACCATAACGGGCTGCTCCTCATATCCGTGTTCTATCGCTTTCATTGTTATCCCGACTCCCTTATTAACACACCGTAATTCTAGTCATGTTAGTTCTTAAAAAGGTATTACCCCAAATTTGAGTTTACGAATACAACCAGACACGCATTAACGAAAGAAGTTGACCTGTTGCGATCGGTTTCTTCATATAATCAGAAGCTCCCGCTTCAATACATTTGGCGCGATCCTCTTTCATTGCTTTGGCGGTAAGCGCAATAATAGGCAGTTTCTGATATTGCGGCATTTCACGGATTCGGCGCATAGCTTCATATCCGTCCATTTCCGGCATCATCATATCCATAAGCACGAGATCAAAATCTTCTTGCTCTACCAGCATTTCCAGCGCTTCACGTCCATTCTCCGCAAACTTCACTTCCATGTGGTATTCTTCCAGTACACTAGAGAGTGCAAAAACATTACGAATATCATCATCGACGAGCAGTATTTTCTTCCCTTCGAATAACTCTTCTTTGTTATGCAGCTTCTGCAAAATTTTACGTTTATCTTCCGGAAGATTGGCTTCTACCCGGTGCAAAAACAACGTTGTCTCATCCAGTAGTCGTTCCGGAGAACGAACATCCTTAATAATTATGGATTCAGCATACTTGCGGAGCTGTGTCTCCTCTTTGCTATCTAAATCCTTACCTGTATAAATAATAATAGGAAGATCATTTAATTCTTCATCATCACGAATCTGATCCAGCAATTCAAAGCCGTTCATATCCCCAAGCATAAGATCCAGAACCATACAATCATATCTCTGCTTGCGCAGCTCCATCAGTGCCTCATTGCCGGTTGATACCGCGGTGATAGCTACATCATCGTGACCGATCAATTCCATAATGGAACGACGTTGAATCTCATCATCTTCAACAATCAGAAGGTACTTCACTGTGCTGGACGTATAGTTCTCAATTTGTGAGAAAGCCCGCTCCAATGCTTCTCTTGAAGATGGTTTTCTAAGATACGCCATAGCTCCCATCATCAACCCTTGCTTCACTTCATCGTTCACAGAGATAACATGAACAGGAATATGACGGGTCTGAGATGCACTTTTCAGCTCTCTAAGGATGGTCCAGCCGTCCATTACGGGCAGCTGTATATCGAGAATGATCGCATCTGGCAAATAAGTTTTTGCCATCTGTAGTCCAATATCGCCTTGAAGGGCTACTAAGCCTTTAAATCTGCGACCACGAGCCATGTCTAGCAAGATTTTCGCAAAGCTTTCATCATCTTCAATAATAAGCAGGACTTTGTCATTCGCCGTCAAATTGTCACGGTCATCCTCAATCGTCAGTTGTGGAAGGGGTACATTAACGGCTGCTGGCACTAAGGTTGGAAGCATGTCTCCAATATATTCATCATATGTTGAATCCTCTTTGGACACAGCAGCTTCTATTTCTGCAGGTTGTTTACTGTAATTTGCCTTCACCGGCAAATACAAAGTGAAGGTACTGCCTTGTCCCTCACGGGATTCGAGCACAATAGCTCCACCCATTATACGAACCAATTCACGGCTGATCGACAATCCCAGGCCCGTGCCTCCATATTTACGGCTGGTAGTTCCATCTACTTGCTGGAAGGCTTCGAATACAATATCTGTTTTGTCAGCCGGAATACCAATGCCACTGTCCTTCACAGCAATAGCAATATATTCATTATCACTCGGCAGATTTAGTGGCAAGAGATTACTATCTGCCGGGCTAACTGAAAACTCGATAAAACCTTCGGTTGTAAATTTAAAGGCATTGGAAAGCAGGTTTCTTAAAACCTGCTTCAACCGATGACTATCGGCAATTACGCTATCTGGCAGCGGCTCGTTAAAGGCTATCCGTAAGGAGAGTCCTTTTTTGATCGCCTGCGGAGCAAAATTCTGCTTCACAAAACTTTTCAGCTCAGTCAGTTTAATTTCTTCATGATTCAGTTCCATTTTTCCTGCATCAACCTTGGACAGGTCTAAAATTTCATCAATCATCTTAAGCAGGTCAGCACCTGACATATAAATCGTATGGGCAAATTCAACCTGCTTCTCCGTTAAATTACCATCCTTGTTCTCGGTAAGCAGCTGGGACAAGATCAGCAGACTGTTGAGCGGCGTCCGCAATTCATGGGACATGTTCGCCATAAATTCCGATTTATACTTACTAGTCACGGATAATTGCATAGCCTGTTTCTCTAGCTGAACCTTAGCATGCTCAATTTCATCTTTTTTCTCCTCGACCTCCTGCACTTGTTCCTCTAGTGCACGAGTCTTGGCGACGAGTTCCGTATTGTAATGTTCCAATTCCTCCTGTTGACGTTGCAGCAGTTCTTCTGAACGCTTAAGTGCGTCCGTCTGCTCTTCCAAGTTCTCATTGGAACGACGCAGTTCTTCTTGCTGAGTCTGCAGCTCCTCTGACTGACATTGCAGTTCTTCCGTAAGTGCTTGTGACTCACGCAGTAATTTCTCTACAATCAGACGACGACTAATATTATTGAAAATAATGCTTAAATTATTCGCAAGTTGTTGCAGCAAATCATTTTTCAGACTGCTAAATGGCTGGAATGAAGCGAATTCTACTACACCGAGCAGCTCGTCTTCAAAAATAAGCGGATGAATGGAAATATATCCTGGCTGTGAATCCACAAAGCCGGATTTCACGGAGATATAATCTTCAGGAGCCCGCTCCAATCTGATTGGGTGCATATCAAGCGCACTTTGTCCTACAAGCCCTTCTCCAATCAAAAAACCTTCCTTTGGTTTCTTATCGTTATCTACTGCATAATAACCACTGCTTCGTAAAAAATCGGGACGATTAGCATCCTTCAAATACACAGCTCCAAACTGGGCTCCGAGCACAGGGGTGAACTCGTTGATAAAGGTCTGTGAGACCTGATCCAATGAGCTAACCCCCCGGAGAAGTTCTGTCACCTGAGCAACATTTGCATTCAGCCAGGATTGATCATTCTGTGCCTGTGCATAAGCCTGTTCCATTTGCTGTTTCTCTTCAAGATCTAACGCCATTTTCTTAAAGACAAGGGCAACCTCACCAATCTCATCTTTCGAAGTAACCTTTATGCGCCTTATGGCCCGGATTCTGCCGTTGCCAAAGCTGGTAATCATCATCGAAACGACATTAAGTCCCCGCGTAATGCTTGGAATGATCCATAGAACAACTCCAAGTCCAAGTAATAGACCTACAATCATCATTAAGATGACCATCTGGGTAGAACTTTGATAGGATTCTTTGGCTTTCGCGCTCTCTTCATTCATGATAAAGGCATTATAATCAGAGAGACTGTTCAGAGCGTTTAACACGGCATTCTGAATCGCTTGTCCCTCTGTGTTAGAATACGTACTGGCATTCTGGAAATAACCAGCTGATAGCAGCTTCAATATTTTTTCCTGATAATTTAGATAGATCGTATAAGAATCATCAATTTGATTAACGATCTGCATCTCTTCAGCGCTAGTCATTGATTCTTTTATTTTGTCGTAGTGCTCATTCGCCTTAGCTATTTTTTTATCAATCTCTTTTTTTTGTGATTCTACCGTTGATGTATCCGCACTTAACATGGTCGTCGTTAATATGCGCGCCATATCATTCACTTCTCCACGCATACCTGAAGAAGAGCGCCCCTTCATATATCTATCCTGGTAACCCTCAAGCTGACCATTCATATAATCCAAACGATCGTATCCAATCATAGTAAGTGCCAGCATAATCGCCAGCATCGCACTAAAACCAATTAAGAGTTTAGCCTTTATTTTCATCCTCATTCTGTTCCCTTCTTCAGTGAGATCCACACTATACATTTGTCATCGTCACGCTCTTTAGGAACATCAGCATTGAAAAAAGCAGCCCGTATAGTTTCTTCCTTCCATTCATGCTCAACATTTAAATGCTTAATCATAAACTTCAGCTGCTCTTCCTGTTCACCCTCAACCAGCTCCAGCAGACCATCTGTATAGAGAACCAAATGCCCTTCATCTTCGTAGGTCAAGCTCTGAGGCTGAATATCAATCCGTTCAAACAGGCCTACAGGGTGACAATTACTTTCCAGCAAGACCGGAGTCTTAGCTGCGCCCTCAAAAAATAGCGCAGGTGGATGCCCGGCGTTAACGTAGTCAATACGCTTTATACGAGTGTCGATCACAAGATAAATCGTCGTAAAATAATATTGAATCAGCTTTTTCTCAATATAAAGTTGGTTAAACCTTCGATTGAGTTCCTGAATTACCTTTTCCGGCTCTACATAGGTAGTTACCGTATCCTTTAATACTGACGCAAGGAACATGCAAAAAAGAGAGGACGATATACCGTGTCCCATAATGTCCAGGAGGATTACGCCATATCGGCCATCCCCAAGGGGATACCAGGCATATAAATCACCCGCCAATTCAGAGGAAGGCTGATAGATAGCATGCACCTCGAAATTCTCTTCCTGCAGGGGTAGGCTGAGTACAGCATTCTGCACGAGTGCAGCCAGTCTCAATTCCTCCTGAATCCGCTGATCCCGTTCCTTATGCCAATCTTTCTCACGTTTCAACCGCAGAGCAAGCCGAATCCGGGCCATTAGCTCCACTTTATTAATAGGTTTCGTAACATAATCTACTGCACCTGCATCCAGCGCTTCGGCCAATTTCTTTGAATCACCTACAGCTGTAACCATTATTATTGGAATATCCTTAAGATGTTCGTATTGCTGCACAACACGACATGCTTCGATCCCATCCATTTCTGGCATCATCATATCCAGTAAAATCAGATCAATATCTGACATCCGGGGACGTCCATCTTCACTCCCCGAACCGATTCCAAGCCGTTCCAGCATCTCTTTGGCAGAGGATGCGGTTACGAAATTTCGGTAATCTTCTTTTTTCAGGATTTCACGGATAATGATAACATTAGTCGGATTGTCATCCACGATTAAGATTCTCATCATCTTCACCTCACACGATTAGTATTACGACCGTAAAATTCTGCAAACCTACTAACTATATCATACGCTATTTCACAGTGTTATTTCTATTTTCATAATATGTAAATATAGTCATAGGATCAATTTACGTATTCAGCAAAGTAACCTCCAGCCCCACTATACCTAGTGGGGCTGGAGGTTACTCTATTCTAAAGACAGCCTATGTTTATTAACCAATTTGCTCAAATATGAAACAGATTAGGAAGAAATACTATCAAATAAATCAATTCCTTCGAATTCACCCGCCAAATTTCGATATATTTTGAGTGCGTTATTCCCTCTCAGGTATACATCCCCATCTTCGGCTATAAAATACGGTTTGCCCAGAGTATCTTGCAGATTATCTGTTAAAGGATCGATTTCTACGCCATCTACATGTAAACCGAACTGCTGTGCTTGCGGAGGTGCAACATGTACATAAAGTACAACACCCTCGCCCACACCCACTGTCACATCTGCGTAATGGTACTCCACTGTCTCTAGCAATGGATCATTTGTCACCGCAAGCGGATTGCCTTTGGTCAGAAGCAGTTCTTCCTTTGTGGTGTATAAAGCGACACCTTGCAGAGAATCAAAGCGATTTATATATGGGCTGGATTCTGAAGCATGTTCAAATGCGAGAACCGACTTAGGTTGTTCAATAAAAGTAGAGATAGGCACCAACTGTGGAGACGCATCAAAGTATGGGAAAAGAAGACCAAATAAAAGGATCATCATGTTCATGTTGTGTCCCACCTTTCTTATCTGCAGCCACCGATTACAGAAGCTTTACTATCTTATGCTTAATGACGAAATTTCTTCCAAAGAGTTGCAGCTACGTCTACACCTTTTAGCACTGTAGCTATTTTTCCCGGTGACTTCTCAGTATAAATGGCATCATAGGAGTTAACAGTACGTTCTTCAGCAGGAGTTAGCGGAGCTTCTTTTATAGATACTTCCTTACTTTTCTCCTTCAGCTCACGCGATTTACGATATTTCTCGATCACTGTGACTGACACTTGTTTGACTGTTAAGGTTAGCTCATTCATAACATCACCCAGATTCTTGACAGAATCGATGACTGGGTCAATCTTCTGAATCTTATGCTGTACATCGGCAGTGATTTCATTTGCGTGTCTGACCGTCGTTTTCACTTCATAAGTAAGCTCATCCATCGTCTTCTGTACTTCCACCAAGGTTTGGCTGACTTTGTCGAGTGAATCCTTTGCCGACTTTAAAGTTTTAATTAAAAAGAAAACAAGTACTGCGAATGCAATTGCGACGAGTGCTACACTAAGTTCAATGATCATATTCATAACCCCTTCCATATCTCATAAATATCGGCTAATCAGCCTTGTATACTGCATAGTTACCCCTGGTCCCATAAGCCGAAACATCTTGTCGAGCGTTGTCAAGAGTCCCTCTTCCCTTTTGTTTCAAAATCAAAGCCCCCGTTTATACAATGACTACATTAATCAAAAAAGGATAGGTGATATGTAATGTTAAAATGGTCCGCAATACTACTTGTAGTCGCAGTAATCGCCGGTATCTTTGGTTTCTTCAACCTAGTAGCTGCCGCTGCTGGTCTTGCTAAGATCCTGTTCTTCGTCTTCCTGGTTCTGTTTGTAATTTCTCTCTTCACGGGACGCAGAGGCAGATCTATGTAGCCCCTCTTATTAATGGTGTGACTGTTGTATCCCTCCCATATCTATCCATATATCTTATTCATCTTGCAGAAAGTATAGGTCATTCCTGCACAGATGTCACTTGAGAAAATAAGAAATGTTGAATGGGTGGTTCATCACGCATCAATTACGTTTACTAGCTTATTAACAAACAGCACTTTTGGAAAAAAATACATCCAACCCCCACAGGAGGAACCAAACATGAAAAAAATCGCCAGCCTTACAGTAGCCTTAGGACTTATGGCTTCCATCGCAGCTACAGCTTCAGCAGCTGAAGTAACAGGAACTACTACGGCTCCTGCAACCGTAACTGGAAGCACTTACAGCAATTCTTTTGAAACCATTATTACTCCAGCGGATATGAGTCCAGCTACACCGCAAATAGTGCTGACTGAGAAAACACCTTTCTACTTTTCAGTCGGAGGTATAATTCCAGCAGGCTGGCTTGGCGTTCAGACTCTTGATACAACAGGTGAAGTCATTTCGGATACTTGGGGTAATGAATGGAGAGAAATTTACACTTGGCTAGGAAAAGCATGGGTTAAGGTTCCTGTATCAGCCAATGTGATTTTGCCATAATTAATCAATAAGCGAAGAAGGGGTGTCCCAAGATGATATGCTCCCCATATAGTAGACAGGTGAAATAATAAAAACCTGTCGCTGTATGGGGAGCATTTTTATGGAACAAAAGAAGTTTACAGCACTGGAAAAGTTAACGATTCTCCAAGAAATTGAACGGGGCGACATTGGTTTGAAAACTGCGGCCCGGAAGTATGGAATATCCAAAAACTCATTAGTGAAGTGGCGGCAACGTTATCAATTGTATGGATACGAAGGGCTGGAAGTCCGAAGCTACAATCGTACATATTCTGCAGAACTTAAACTCCATGCCGTTAAGGACTATCTCGAGGGAGGATTGTCGCAAAACCAAATCATCTGCAAGTATAAGATTGCAAGTTCAACCCAACTTGCCAACTGGATTAGGAAGTATAATGGTCATAGCAACAGCTTAACAGCTCATTCAGGAGGAACTAAAGCTATGACCAAAGGACGCGTAACCACTTGGCAGGAACGGATAAATATCGTGCTGTACTGCCTTTCGAACAGAGAAGACTATGCGAAGACGGCAAGCCATTTTCACGTGTCTTACCAACAAGTATATAGCTGGGTAAAGAAGTACGAAGCTGGTGGTGAAGAGGCGTTACGAGACGGTAGAGGACGCACTAAAGCGCCTGAAGAACTTACGGAAGCAGATCGCCACAAACTCGCGATGCAAAAGCTGGAATACGAGAATGCACGCCTGCGTGCGGAGAATGCTTTTCTAAAAAAGTTAGAGGAACTCGAAAGGAGGAGGCGTTAAGAACCATTCGCCAGGTGAACATCTACCTGGCCATTCAGGCCGTACAGCAGGAACAGTCTTGCTCCATTCGGCTTTTGTGTGACATCGCAGGGATTTCACGGTCAAGTTATTACAAATGGTTGAATCGCAAACCCAGTTCTCGAGAGGCTGACAACGAGAAACTGACAGAGGCTATGCTCCTCTTGTATGAGAAGGTGGAACGAACCTTTGGGTATCGCCAATTGACCCTGCATTTGCGCAGACAAATGGATAAATCTATTAACGCAAAGCGAGTGTACCGGCTGATGAGATGCCAAGGCATCCAATCAGTCATCCGCAGAAAGAGAAAGAAGTATGTAGGCTCCACGCCTCAGCAGGTTGCAGAGAATGTGCTGAACCGTAATTTTGAGGCTGAAGCTCCAAACCAAAAATGGGTAACGGATGTAACGGAATTCAAATACGGAAACGGCAAGAAGGCGTATTTAAGTGCAATAAAAGATCTGTATGACAAGTCGATTGTTGCTTACGTTCTGGGTCATTCCAATAATAATTCGCTAGTTTTTAACACACTGGAATTAGCTTTGAAGGCAGCACCGGAGAGCCGAACCTTACTCCATAGCGACCGTGGTTTTCAGTATACCTCTCTGCATTTTAAAAAGATGCTGGACGATGCAGAACTGAAGCAAAGCATGTCCCGAGTAGGCTGCTGCATTGACAATTCGCCGATGGAATCCTTCTGGGGAACATTGAAATGTGAGAAGTACTACTTACATACCTACCAGACCTTTGAAGAACTCCAAACAGATATTGATACCTACATTCATTTTTACAATAACGAACGGTTACAGGCAAAACTAAACGGCCTCAGTCCCATTGAATTTAGGACTAAGGCCGCTTAAACTACTTTTATTTTTTGTGCTGTCTACTTGACGGGGTGCAGTTCAAGAGCCAAGAAAATGGCCGATGGTACTGCCCTTTTTTTATGTGGAGAGTACATATTCTGAACAGATAAACAGGAAGAGCTACCCCTTCAGTAGAGAATTCTACTAAAAGGATAGCTCTCTTGCGCGTACGCCCGCCATCGTTCACCCGTCACAAACATGCGATGCTGTCGCTTCCTGCATTTTCATATATTTAGCGAATGACCGAACCTCCGTAGAGAAAACGATTCATCCAAGAAGCGCTTAGTTTATCTACTCTTACCCCGCCTGAAGCTACGGAATAAGTTTGTAGAACTTGTCCATCTCCTAGATACATTGCAACATGCGATATTCTAGCTGTAGATTTGTCGATTCCCTCATAAGCAGAAGCAGAATTCCCCTTATAATCCATAAAGAACATTAAGTCGCCGCGCTTCAAATTGGAAATAGACGTAACCACCATACTATTCGACTTCACCCAATCTCCCTGTTGACGGGAATCCGCCGGCAGTTTGAGATTGGCTGCATCCATAAAAATTTGCCGGATGAAGTCCGAGCAATCAAAGGTGCTTGTATCATTTCTGCTGGAGCCATACTCATAAGGCGTTCCTAGATATCCCATACCTGCAGCAATCACCCGTTCGATTTGGGCTGAAGCCCCCGGTGTTGTTACAGGTGGATTGGGTGTAGGCGTTGGTGTAGGCGTTGGTGTAGGCGTTGGTGTTACCGTTCCTCCACCGTTTCCTGAAAGTGTACTATATTGTTCACTTGAACTTATATATCCGATGCTACCATCCGCCGCTTTAACTTGATACCAGTAACTGTTAGGCTGCGCCAGAACTTCTACTTTTTCTCCCTTATTCAAAAGCTTCATTATTTTCCCGCTTGTTGAAGGTGAAACTCGAAGATTCACACCATACTTAATGGTGCCAGTTTGTGCCGATGGTGTCGTTACTGAAGCAGAGGATACACTGATATATTTATCTCCTGCACTTGTATAACCCACTGAACCATCAGCCGTTTTTACTTGATACCAATAGCTGTTAGGCTGCGAAAGGATCTGCACTTGATCTCCCTTTTGCAAGTACTTCACTATTTCTCCGTCAGTAGAAGGGGTGCTGCGAAGGCGAACACTAGCCTCGATCACACCTGTTTGAACGGCTGAAGCTGCTGTAACTGAATTAGATGAACTTGAGGCTGCCGCTGCTTGTCCAGGAGCAGATACTCCTAAACCTGCAACAATTGCAGCAGATACTAACAAAGATGCTGTAATTTGCTTATGTGATTTGATCATACGTTCCCCCAAATTCCATGATGAGATTTCAATAAAGGATTGTACTACATTATTCCTTTATGCCCTCATTATAGGCTTGCCCGGGATTTGGAACATGCTCCAAATTTCACATATAATCATGCCACTTTATGGTAACACACAGGTCTAAAGTCTCGATTTCTCCTTGAATATGTGTTATTTTTCCTTAATATAGCATTTCGTGATTTATTTTTTAGGTTCCACGTGCACCTGCACATTCATAATATTATGCATTTTGCTCATTCTTTCTTCGATGGAATCACTTATTTCATGACCTTCCGTCACAGAAATATTCGCATCCACTTCCACTACAACATCCACATGCACATGATTACCATGAACCCGTGCCTTCACATCTTTAATCTCTTCTACTCCCGGCGTTCGAGCAATCGTACTGCGTAGATCCATCAATTTATCTTGATCAAAGCCATCGGTAAGCCGATAGGTCGAATCACGAAAAATATCCCAAGCGGTCTTGGAGATAATGAGTCCGACAAGAACAGCTGCTGCGGAATCAATCCATGGCAAACCAAACTGTGCACCCACAATCCCAACTGCGGCTCCAACACTGACCATTGCATCAGAAAAATTATCCTTAGCCGCTGCCATAAGTGCCCCACTGTTAATTTGTTTGGCCAGTCTTTTGTTATATATGTATACCCCCATCATAGCTACTGCACATACAATAGCCACCCCTGCCGACCAGAGCTGCGGCGTTTCTTTTGTACGATCGAAAAAGGAACGCACCGCCTCCACAATCACTTGAAGGCCCACTACCGCCATGATAAAAGAAGCCAACAACGCCGCTACGGTCTCTGCCCGGAAGTGCCCATAAGCGTGGTCAGAGTCAGGTGGCTTCCGCGAAATCCGTAACCCCACCAGTACAGCTATGGATGCTACGATATCTGTTAAATTGTTGACCCCGTCCGCTACGAGTGCGCTAGATGCAAATAAATAACCACAAACCAGCTTGAATGATGATAGGATGAGGTAAGCCGCTATGCTCACCCAAGCTCCTCGTTCACCTTTACGTATATCTTCGTAAATATCAGTCATTCTTGGCTCCCCCTCTTTTCTCCGATTATTTAAAATACGGAAAAGAATTCTTTCAATTATTCTTGCCCTTGTGGCAGCATTTAAAAACAATTAGAATAAAGTGTAAGGACTTGCTTCGAAGGAGGTTATCATAATGAGCGAAAGCAACGATAAAGGTAAAATCAACTTAGCGGAAGCTATCCGTAAAAAACTGGAACAGAAGAAGCAACAATCTTCCTCCAAGCCTGGATCCACATTTCAGGCCGGTTCCGCCAAACCGCTAAAAAGCCAAAATAACAAAAAGCCTAACAACCAACGCCGTCGTACTGGCGGATCTTAGTATTTACTTATACTTAAACATAAACGGCTGCGAATCCCTCGGGGAAACGCAGCCGTTTATACGTTCGTCCTGCCTGATAGGATGGATTAGAACTCTTCAAATTCATAATTGCTTCTCTTTAATGTACGATTAGCCAGCTAAAAACATGCGCTTTGGGAAACCTCAAGGGCTAAAGACTCCTGTCTTGGAAACCCCGCATACACCCCGTAGAATTCTACTTGTTAATAACTTTTCAAAATTGAAATTATAAAGACAGCTACCCTGATCCTAAAAGGATTAGTGTAGCTGCTTCATGGATTCCTTCCGCATAGCGGAAATTAAATATTATACTTCTACAGGATACATGCGCTGGCGCATTTCCTTAATTTCTGGATTCTCCAAATATTCATCGTAGCTCATGGAGCGATCAATTACACCTGTAGGTGTAATCTCGATGATGCGGTTAGCAATGGTTTGGATGAACTGATGGTCATGGGAAGTGAATAGAATCGTGCCATCGAAATCGATCAGCCCGTTATTCAGTGCCGTGATGGATTCCAGATCCAAGTGATTGGTTGGTTCATCGAACACAAGCACGTTCGCGCCGTTGAGCATCATTTTGGCCAGCATACAGCGAACCTTCTCGCCCCCGGACAGCACACTTGCTTTCTTCAGTGCTTCTTCTCCGGCGAACAACATACGGCCCAAGAATCCACGCAGGAAAGTTTCGTCCTGATCTTTAGAATACTGGCGTAGCCATTCTACAAGATTCATTTCCACACCATCGAAATAGCTGGAGTTGTCTTTCGGGAAATACGCTTGAGTTGTAGTTACTCCCCATGTATATTCGCCCGCATCCGCTTCTTGCTCACCCATGATCACATCAAACAGCAGTGATTTAGGCTGGGAGTAAGGGCCTACAAACGCAATCTTATCCCCTTTATTTACTACAAAGCTAATTTCATCAAGAAGCTTTTCACCTTCAACCGCTTTGGACAATCCGCTGACTGTCAGCAATTGTTTACCCGCTTCACGTTCTGGTTTGAAGTTAAGGAACGGATATTTACGGTTGGACGGACGAATGTCGTCCAGTGTAATTTTCTCAAGTTGCTTCTTACGTGATGTCGCTTGTTTAGACTTGGAAGCATTGGCCGAGAAACGCTGGATAAATGCCTGCAATTCCTTGATTTTATCTTCCTTCTTCTTGTTCGAATCACGCTGCAAAGCTTGCGCAAGCTGACTGGACTCATACCAGAAGTCGTAGTTGCCGACGTACATCTGGATTTTGCCAAAATCAATATCCGCAATATGCGTACATACTTTATTCAGGAAGTGACGGTCATGGGATACGACGATAACAGTACCTTCATAGTCCATGAGGAAGTTCTCTAACCAGCCAATAGATTCGAGATCCAAGTGGTTGGTAGGCTCATCTAGCAGCAGGTTATTTGGACGGCCAAACAAGGCTTGCGCCAAGAGTACCCGTACCTTTTCATTGCCGCTCAGTTCGGCCATTTTTTTGTCATGCAGTTCACGCATAATTCCGAGACCAATCAGCATGGCAGCTGCATCTGGCTCAGCATCCCAGCCGTTAAGCTCAGCGAACTCACCTTCAAGCTCCCCTGCACGCAGGCCATCCGCTTCTGTGAAATCGGACTTCGCATAAAGCGCGTCCTTTTCTTTCATAATTTCATAAAGACGTGTATGACCCATAATTACGGTCTCAAGTACTGGGAATTCATCATACTCAAAATGGTTCTGTTTGAGTACTGCGAGACGTTCGCCCGGTGTAACATGTACCTCACCGGTATTTGCTTCGATCTCACCAGACAGAATTTTCAGAAAGGTTGATTTACCGGCACCATTGGCACCAATCAAACCGTAGCAGTTACCAGGGGTGAATTTTATGTTTACATCTTCAAAGAGAGCGCGTTTTCCGTAGCGGAGTGTTACGCCGCTTGTGCTAATCATTACGCATTACCATCCTTTTCACTTAGGGTTTCGGCTCATTATAGCATAAATAGAGAGCAAAAAGCCCGTAAAATAGCCTTTTCAGCTGTTCTCTCCAATACTAAAGTTATTCCAGCTGCTGTACAGAGGTCGCCAGTTAGGAGGAATTTTTTCAATTATTGTCCAGTTATGCGATTCTCGGGTTGTATAATAAGCGTTTCGCCATAGCTGAGCGTACGGATTCGTTCTTCAGAAATACCCTGTTTAAGCCGGGCACTTTCCATCCGATCCAGCGCTTCCCGGGCCGTATCATCAGCAAGTCTATAGGTGCCGTAATGCATCGGAATCATGGTCTCCGCTCCAACATCTACAAATGCTTGTATAGCCTCTTCAGGGGTTACATGCTGCGAGGTCATGAACCACTCCGGTTCATAAGCTCCAATCGGCATGAGTGCAACATGAAGCTTATAGCGGCTCCCAATCTCCTTAAAACCCGGAAAATAACCGCTATCTCCTGCGAAATACAGGTTAGGAGGCAGCTTGTCGCTATCCGATTCGATCGGCTGCAGAATGTATCCTCCCCAATGAGAAGTATTCGTGTCCCAAGGCGTTCTCCGCGTCCAGTGCTGAGTCGGCACGAAGGTAAGCTTAATTTTACCTAGCGTATTTTCCTGCCACCATTCCATTTCTATGCAGTTATGAAATCCTTTGCGGAGCATCTTTCGTTTCAAGCCTATAGGAACAACAAGGGTTGTCCCTGCTCTATATAATTTACGGATAGAAGCCATATGCAAGTGGTCATAATGAGAGTGCGAGATCAGAATCAGGTCAATGGGAGGCACTTCGCTGAGCGGAATCCCGGGTTGCCCTAATCTTTTCTCAAAGCCTAGTCTTCTCGCCCAAATTGGATCAGTAATGATATTCATCCCTTCATATTGAAGGAAAAACGTTGAATGCCCAATCCACGTAATGGTGGTCTCCAGGCGATTCTCCGCCAGATAAGCTAACCTCGGCGGCGTACTTGGCACTACATATGAATAATCTTTTTTCTTCCGTCGACGTTCCTCCCGCCACTTACGAAACTCTTTAAGTGTTTTATCGGTACTCACATTGTCGAGGTTATTGTAGCGAAATTTAGCCATAGAGCACCTCATCTTTAGAAGTTTGCCGAGCATGCTTTACTTTAGCGAATATAATACAACTATATTGAACGGCAGAGTATTTTGCAAAATATACAAGTTACTTGGTAATGGTGCGCCCTTTTTCCGCAAAATATCTAAGTACCCTTTTGTGTTTCACGCCAGAAATGAGATAATATGTGTATAAAGTATGGCGGTGCATATACCGTTCAAGGGGGAGCTACGTATGAAGATTACTTTTATTGAACCGACTCCAAGTCCAAATACGATGAAGCTTCATTTGGACGAAAGTCTGGAACCTGGAATTCGCAGAACCTATACACCAGAAAGTGAACGTTCCGCACCGGCCTGGGCACGCGAAATGTTAACGATACCGGGCGTTATTAGCATCTATCACGCTGCTGACTTTGCAGCGCTCGAACGCAAGGGCAATGCGGATTGGGCAGCGATTCTAAGAGAAGTCCAGAACCGCTTCGGCAACAGCGAAGGCTTAAATGACGATTGGAATCTTGCCGATGAGAACGCTGGCGCTCATTTCGGCGAAGCTCAAGTCTTCGTCCAGATGTTCCGCGGAATTCCGCTGCAAATCCGCGTTAAGACCGGCGCGAATGAAGAGCGCATCTCCTTAGCAAACCGCTTCACGAAGGCGGTTATGGATGTGGCTAGCGCCGTGATGATTAAAGAGCGTAAGCTCACTGATTACGGCGTGCGTTATGGCGAGCCCGCGGAGATTGCACGCGAGGTGGAGCAAGAGGTCGAAGCGGCGTATCCGCAGGAACGCCTCGACTCTCTCGTGCAGCAAGCCATTGCGCACGGCGCCGAAGGCGAGTTCGTCGAGCAGAGACGAACCCGCAGTCAGGATGAGCTGCTGCGAGACCTGAAGCATGAGGATTGGCGCGTGCGCTACGCCGCGCTGGAGGATCTTACGCCGACGGCGGAGCTCCTGCCGGAGCTTAAGGCGGCGCTGCACGATCCCAAGCTGCATATTCGCAGGCTTGCGGTCGTGTATCTAGGCGACCTTCGCACGCCTGAAGCGATGGAGCTGCTCTATGAGGCGATGGCAGACAGCGCGCCAGCCGTGAGACGTACGGCAGGCGATACGCTGTCCGACATCGGCGATCCTGCCGCCACGCCAGTGATGACGGCGGCACTGACAGATAAGAGCAAGCTTGTCCGCTGGCGCGCAGCTCGTTTCCTCTATGAGGTGGGCACATCAGATGCCCAAGAAGCGCTGTCAGTTGCGGCGGAAGATCCGGAATTCGAGGTTGGACTTCAGGCCAAAATGGCTTTGGAACGTATCGCTTCCGGTGAAGCAGCGGCGGGTACCGTTTGGCAGCAAATGTCAGAGCGTCGTCGCAGCTAACATTCCCTACCGGATTTTGTCATTGCTTGACTTGCGAACTTGCTTTATACTAATTCCTGTTGTTTATAAATGAATGAAGTAAAGATAGCCTCGTCATACTAAGATGAGGTAGAGGTCGCGGATATAAAGAGTACGCGCGTGGAGACGTTAGAGCCGTCTATGAATCGCGTCGAAAGGAATATCTGCCGAAGTCTGCACTGTCGCTCTTACAGCGGTGCAGGCTGGGGCCGTTGCCGAAAGGCACGGAACTGTCACATTGTATAACCTGCATAGCAGCAGGTCATAATGTGTTGCGCTATCTTCACAGGGAGTATGATGCGGAGCTGTATAGATGGAAACCGCAGATATAGTCTGCGGTTTCTTTGCGTTTACAGAATTTGTATATTTAGTGTTTGTCCATAACCTTATGGAGATCACCAAATACACTCTCCCGCTCTGCGGGAGGAAGCAGCTCAGCACTCCCCGTTCATGAATTGAAAGATTAGATCATAAGGAGTGTCAAATCATGCAGGGCAAGCAGCAAAATCTAGCACAAGGCAACGTAAGTAACCCGCCTGAGCTAAAAAAATCATTTAAAGCAAGGCATTTGACCATGATTGCGCTTGGAGGATCTATTGGTACTGGACTCTTCCTGGCCAGTGGTGGCGCTATCGCTTCAGCCGGACCCGGTGGAGCACTTCTAGCCTATACGGCTGTTGGTGTTATGGTTTATTTCCTCATGACCAGTCTGGGAGAGCTCGCTACCTATTTGCCGGATTCGGGCTCATTCAGCACTTACGGCACGCGTTTCGTCAGCCCCGCTTTTGGGTTCGCCATCGGCTGGAACTTCTGGTATAACTGGGCGGTTACGATTGCAGCAGAATTGTCTGCCGCCACCGTCATTATTAAATATTGGTTCCCGGACAGTCCCTCCTTTCTCTGGAGTCTCGTGTTCCTGCTGCTGATGTTCGGTCTTAATTTCCTATCTGCTCGTGGATACGGAGAATCAGAATATTGGTTTGCCATTATCAAAATTATTACTGTTATCGCCTTCCTTATTGTCGGAGTTTTGATGATTTTCGGAATCATGGGCGGAAAAGCCGTAGGCTTCAGCAATTTCCAGATCGGGGGCAGCTCGTTCCACGGTGGCTTCTTCGCTTTCGTCGGTGTCTTTATGGCTGCGGGATTCTCCTTCCAAGGCACCGAGCTAATCGGTGTTGCAGCAGGTGAGAGTGAGAACCCTCGCCGTAACGTACCTATTGCTATTCGCCAAGTCTTCTGGCGTATATTAATCTTTTATATCCTCGCTATACTAGTAATCGGAATGCTGATTCCTTACACGAATCCAGATCTGCTGCGCGGTGGTATTGATGATATCGGAGTCAGTCCGTTTACGATCGTATTTAATAAAGCAGGACTTGCTATTGCCGCATCCGTCATGAATGCTGTCATTCTCAGCTCCGTATTGTCAGCCGGGAACTCGGGAATGTACGCCTCCACCCGCGTCCTGTACGCTATGGCTAAGGATGGAATGGCTCCACGTGCTCTAGGCAAGCTTAATCGCCGCGGTGTTCCTGTTGGCGCTTTGCTCGTGACCACAGCCGTTGGTATGTTAGCCTTTTTAGCATCATTCTTTGGTGATGGTGCTGTATACAACTGGTTGCTTAATGCTTCCGGTATGTGTGGATTTATTAACTGGCTCGGCATCGCTGTCTGCCATTATCGTTTCAGACGCGCCTTTATAGCTCAAGGTCATTCCCTTGATGAGCTGCCTTACCGGGCTAGATGGTTCCCGTTTGGGCCTATATTTGCCTTAGTACTTTGTACGGTAGCCATTCTTGGCCAGAATATGGGTGCCTTCTCAGGTGGAAACATCGACTGGTACGGTATTGCCGTTTCCTATATCAGCCTGCCATTATTCGTCTTGATTTGGGCCGGCTATCGCTTCTTCCGCAAGAGTAATATTATTCCTTTGGATAAATGCGATCTTAGTACTCACCCAGAATAAATAGACTCCTCAAAAAGGGATATCCAGAAGCCTGAAAGGCTGCGGGATATCCCTTTTTATATAAATCAATCTAGTATATTCAACTCCTGATTTTACTTAGCCCTTTGCCTATTCCCAAGTCACATACACTTTTAGATCACCCGTATTATCAAAAGAAGTGCTAGAATAAGACACTTCCTCTAGTCCAAGTTTATATAACTCCTGTAGATCATTCTTCAGCTGGGTTCCACTACCGTCATAACGGAATAATAAAGATCCCTCTCCTGAAGCGACAGCCTTATTCGCCAGCTGAATTAAATCTGCTGCTGAACGTACAATCCGTTCCTCGGCATACAGCTCATAATTAAGGTCCTTCTGAAGCTGCTTATACACCCCGGCGCTCTGTCCTCCACGCTCTACAAGTGCTGACAAGGTCTTATAATAGGCAACCGAGGCTGCCGGATAAGACTTCGTCCAGCTATGGTCCTGACGCATTTGGGCATCAGTCTTCAAGTAATACGCGATGCTTACTACGCCGGCTTTATCAGGTGTCGGGTCATCCCAAGTTGTGTCGAGATGATACCATCTCCCTTCGAGCAGCACTAGATTCCAAGCATGAGACTGGCTGCGTCCTCCCGGCTGTTTTGCAGTGCCCTCAACGATTTTATTACTGAATCCCGCTTCCTTGAGCAGCTTATAGGTCAACAGCGAATACCCTTGGCAAACGGCACTGCCACTCTTCAGGCCTTCATAAGCCGTATATTTACGATAAGAGGTATCATACTTCAGACGCAGCACCACCCAGTCGTGGATAGCCTTAACCTTCTGATGATTATTCATGCCCGGTGTAATGATCTTCTTGAGCGTTGCCTTTACTTCTTTGTTCACAAAAGCGGTCTGCTCCAGCGTTTCCAAGTATTTCACTTCTACCGTAACCTTTACAGAGCTTTTGCTCCCTCGATAAGTGTATCCGTAGCTGTCTATGATGTAATACAAATAGGGATCGCTATTCATCGCTTGATCTAGACCCGTTTGTATCTGTGTTTTTAAATTCGAGGTTTTCCCCTCATAAGTAAAAGTGATAGTCTCTCTACGATTATTCATCGCACCGGTTAGCTTCTGGGCAATCTCACTCACAGAACGAACGGTCGGTGAAGTCGTGGCCGCATAAGCATGCCCCCAGGTCCAATACAATGTCGGGGGAATGGCTGCGCAAATAATCACTCCTCCAAGAATGACTTTTGCCAACGTGAAGCGTTTTTTCCACATAATTATTCTGATCCTCCGGCTCCTACAGACTTATTCAAAACCCTCCATTTAATAGATAATGAAGACTTGGGCAAAAAAAGACTGTTCTCTGTAGAATAATTCTACTCTGAGAACAGCCTCTAAGCCAGATCAATATGAATTATTTCTTTAGGGGTGTAATGAGATAGGTCTCTCCTATTACTGTTTCAAATTCCAGCCCCGCTCCTTCAATCTGTGTACCATCAGGTTTTTGAATGAGCAAAGGCTGGTGTTGAACAATTCTGCAGGATCGGCCATGAGTCGAGGTAACCTCTGCCCTTGTTAAACAGCCCCCGCTCCATTCTATAGTCATGACAAAGCCACCACGTGCCACCAACCCTTTCACGCTGCCTTCAGACCATTCCTCTGGAAGAGCAGGTAATAGTTCCAGACCCTCCTGATGACTCTGCAAAAGCATTTCTGCTATTCCGGCTGTAGTTCCGAAGTTTCCATCAATCTGAAACGGAGGATGATTACCGAACAGGTTCGGCAAACTGGAATCTTGCAAAATGCGACGTAGACAGCTAACCGCACTCTCGCCATCCTTCAGACGCGCATAAAGATTAAGCAACCAAGCTGCGCTCCAGCCTGTATGGCCACCTCCGTGTTCTATACGTTTCTTCAGTGTTAAGGCTGCCGCCTCCGCTAGCTCTGGTGTGGAGGAAGGGCTAATTACGTTCCCAGGATACAGGTCATACAAATGAGAAACATGACGATGCCCAGGCTCTTGTTCAGCAAAATCCTCATTCCATTCGCGGACAGTTCCGTCCGGTGCGATCCCTTGGTGGGCAAGCTGTTTCTGTTTCTGCATAAGCTCCTGACGCAGCTCTACATCGGTATTTAAAATATCAGCAGCCTGAATGCAGTGCTTGAACAACTCAGCGATAAGCGATAAATCCATAGCTGAGCCAGCCGAGACACTGCATGGTGTGCCGTCAGCAGTCAGAAATACATTCTCTGGCGAGGTAGACAGACCTGTGGTCCATCTTCCATCAGGCAGCTCTACTAGCCAATCCAGACAAAACAATGCGGCTCCCTTTAATATGGGATAAGCTGTGCGCAAATAGTCCTCATCTGGACGAAAAGCGTAACGCTCCCATAGATGGCGAGAGAGCCATACCCCGCCCATTGGCCAAAAAGCCCACATCGCCTTACCGTCTGATGGAGAAGTCATCCGCCACAAATCGGTATTATGGTGTACTGTCCAGCCACGTGCGGCATAATGAATACTCGCTGTACGGCTGCCAGCCACGCTAAGCTCCGTGATAAAATCTATTAAAGGTTCATGGCATTCGCCCAATCCGCATAACTCGGCTGGCCAATAATTCATTTCGGTGTTTATATTTGTCGTATAATTGCTGTTCCATGGTGGCTGAATATAGGGATTCCAAATGCCCTGCAGATTCAGAGCTTGCGTCCCCGGCCGTGAGCCAGCAATCATCAGGTAGCGGCCATACTGGAACAGCAACGCTTCCAGTTCAGGATCTGCCTGTCCTTCGCGGTATTGTACCAGGCGCTCATCAGTCGGAAGCTCTCCTCGGGAAGCAGCAGATGCAAGCGTCAACTCCACACGGTGGAACAAGGATTGATGATCCTCTAAGTGGCGCTGCTTAAGCTCTGCGTATCCTTTAGAGGCTGAAGCTAACTGCACTAGGCACAACTCCGCTGGCAGCTTGCCACCGCTTCCCGGCATCCGGTCATACCCGGCATAATCGGTTGCCGCAGCCAGACGAAGGGTAATGGAGTGCGCGCCAGAAATCAACAGCGAGCCGTTCTCCGCTACACAAGTCCCACCTTCCGTCTGAATCTCCATAACCGCAGCAAAACTTATGCCAAGCCCCTCTTCATATAATACGGCACGCGGGTGATCCCCTACGTAGTTATCAGCCACATGCGACGGGGCACGGCCAGTCATAATCAGCATGCCATCCGGAGTAATCTCCGAGTTGAAAGGATGTGGTGATGCCAGATCCGCCCAGAAATCTGGCAGAGTAGCTTGGCCCTCCCCCCCCTCAGCACGGATATGAAGAGCTATAATGTCATCCGGTCTGCTGGCCAATACTTCACGTACGATCCTTACACCACCGGCAGTATAGGATACCGTAGCCAACGCCTGATCCAGATCAAGCTCTCTCCGGTAATCCTCTACAGGACCTGCAAAATTAAACTTCAATCGCAAATCTCCAAGCGGTTGATAGGATTCCGTCCGGCTGCCTAACATTTTGGCGTCCACCAGTGCTTCTGCTTCCTTGTATTTCCCCTCTGCAACTAGCTGTTTAGCTGGAGCCAAATGCCGCAGTGCCTCATAGTTGGCTTTATCCCGCGGGAAACCTGACCATAGAGTGTCTTCATTTAATTGAATCCGTTCTTCTTCGATTCCACCAAAGACCATGCCGCCCAGCCTCCCGTTACCTACGGGCAGCGCCTCTTCCCATACAGCCGCCGGCTGCTTGTACCATAACTCATGCCGTCCGGAGTTCTTGCTCTCTCCCATGTATATTCCTCCTGTCCTGTTATTACCGGTGAAAAGCAATCAGCGGGAGGCCCGGACTTTCGTTCGGACTTCCCGCCATCTTCATGCTTTTATTGGATTAGACGAAATTTAATAATTAATCATTCCAAAGTTTCACGCGTTGTTTAACCAGCTCTTCACGCAAATCTTCAGCTTTCGTTACACCAGCTTTATCAAGCTCAGCCATGTAAGCATCCCAAACTTTATCGAAATCAGCTGGTTTAGACAAGATTGCTTCTGGGATCCGTTTCCAACTGATATCCTTCAGCTTGTTGTCAAGAACGACAATTTCGCTATCCCCAGGAATCGTGATGTTCCATGCTGCGCCCCAAGGTTTAACTTTGAACTCATCTTCACTTGGGAAGAGGTCTTTCCAAGTTGTTGCTTTGTAAGCAGCAAGTGTTTCTTTTTCAACCGCATTGTAACCTACAGTTACTTGCTCAGGGAAACGAGTTGTGTAGTAGTTACCAGATGGATCCAATACACCGTCGCCATAGTGAGCGCTCAGCAATGCATAGTTTGATCCGACATTACCCAAACCAGTTTCTTTTTGGAAGTTGGTAGTGTCATTATATTTACGGTCGTTCACATCTTCAGGAATGACACGTTTGCCATCAACAACATTGTAGTGTTTGCCTTCAATACCCCAGTTAACCAATACTTGACCTTCGTCGGAAGCTAGGTAGTCCAGGAATTTAATTGCACGAACTGGATCTTTAGCATCTACGCTGATCCCAATTCCGTTACCACCCATGAAGCCTGTAGGCCAGAAGGAAGTTTCTTTGTACTCCTCAGACAAGGTTACAGGATAGTGTCCATAGCCTTGATCCAGCTTGCCTTCAGCTTTCAATGCTCTTTCTCCATCGCCATAACCCCAGTCTTGGTCAATCAAACCAATAACGCGGCCGGTAGCGATTTTAGCTTTGTACTGATCATACTTTTGAACGAAACTTTCTGGATCAAGCAATCCGATATCGTTCATGTGGTTGAGCCAGCGGAAATATTCTTTTTCAGCCGGACGACGGAAGTGATAAGTTACTTCTTGGGTGTCGATATCAATCGCATATTCACCATCGTCAGGAGAACCAGTAGTAATAAATGCTGGGTTAGTTACTGTAATGTACATGTACCAATCATCTGCATTCAAAGTCAGGCCGATGTTTTTGTTACCATTTTCATCGGTAGGATGTTTTTCCAGGTAAGCCTTGATTACGTTCTCATAATCTTGAACAGTTTTGATTGCAGGATATCCAGCTTCTTTAACAGCACGGTGCTGTAGTTCAAATCCGCCACCAGCATCAAAATATTTGTTGTCCACACCTGCATAGGTAGGGATGGCATAAATCGCATGATCATCGTCACTGTAACGTGAACGTTTCATGCCTTCTTCGCCCAATACTTTTTTGATATTCGGAGCATATTTTTCAATCAGGTCTGTTAGATCAAGCATTGCGCCTGCATCTACCAGCTTACTGACATCAGTCTTAGCACTGATCAAATCCGGATATTCGCCGCTCGCTGCGATCAAGGCTACTTTTTGTTGAGGATCACCAACTGCATATTCAGCATTTAGGGTTACTCCCGTTTTTTCCGTAATCACTTTACCAACTTCATCTTGCATACCTGTCCAGTTCGGGTTAGGGTCTGCACTGAAGAAGGTCATCGTGAGCGGGGAAATATCCTCAGCCGCATTGGTCGCATTTCCAGCATTAGTTGCGTTGCCGCCTGTATTTCCAGCTGCAGCATTACCATTGTTGCCATTGTTACCGCCGCAGCCTGCAAGCACACCGAGCAGCATAATAGAAGTGAGCGTTAATGCCGTAGCTTTGGCTTTTATCTTTCTATTACTTCCCATTAAATAAACCCTCCTTAAAATTGTTTATCTATCGTATCACAGGTGAAGACCTGTTAATACTTTACCCAGCTTGCCAAAAGAAAACGGATACACAATAGGTTTTAAGCATAGGGGAGACTAAGCTCCCCCGTTAAACTGTGATTAACTCTTCACAGCACCAAGTGTCATACCTTTAACAAAATACTTCTGAATGAACGGATAAACCAACAGGATTGGTACGGTTACGACAATCGTAATCGCCATTTTGAGCGACTCCGGCGAGACCTGATTGGAAGCCAGCGAAGCAATGTTGGAGCGGTAGTCGCCTCCGTTACCACTGGTTGTGGTCTGTAGAACCTTCATCAATTCATATTGCAATGTGGTCAAGTTAGGGCTTGAACCATTGTACAGATAAGTATCAAACCAAGCATTCCATTGACCTACTGCTAGGAACAGCGCGATCGTTGCTAGCGCTGGCTTCATCAATGGCAGAATAACGCGGAAGTAGATAGTAAAGTCATTGGCTCCATCCAGCTTCGCCGATTCCTGCAGCGCATACGGCAGGCCGTCGATGAAGGAGCGGATAACGAAGACGTTAAAGGCACTAACCAGTCCAGGCAATACATAGACTGCAAAGCTGTTCATCATATGCAGATCCTTGATCAGCATATAGATTGGAATCATTCCTCCTGAGATATACATGGTCATTGCCAAGAATGTGGAGACAAACTTGCGACCTGCAAAGTCAGGGCGGCTGATCGTAAACGCCAGCATCGAGGCACTGATCAGTCCGAACAAAGTACCGATAATTGTCCGCAAAGCGGATATTTTAAACCCGGTGATTAATCCGGAGAAAGTGAAGATCTTTAGGTAATTGTCCCAAGTAAAATCCCGGGGATAGATGGTCACTCCACCGCGCACACTGTCCACTGAATCATTCAGTGAGATGGCAAGCACGTTCAAAAACGGATAAATCGTGATTACAACCACGAACAGTACTACAAAATATACAAAGAAATCAAAGATCCGGTCTGACCATGACTTTCCGGTGATAGCTGAATTTCCCACTGTAACGCTCTCCTTTCATGAAAAGGGCAATTTACTGCCACGATTGGGTAGAAGGGCCTTCTGTGCTACAGAAGGCTCTCTTTTGTTGTACGTTTGAAGATTCCATTAATCGTAAACAGTAGAATTACACTGATCACTGAGTTGAATATATTGATCGCAGTACCGTAGGAATATCTCGCCATGCCCAGTCCGTATTTCAGTGAATACAAGTCTAGCACTTGAGAATAGTCGGTAACGAGGTTGTTTCCGAGCAAGAATTGCTTCTCAAAGCCGATATTGAGCAAATTACCCACCGACATAATGAGTAGTACAGTAATTGTTGGGCGAATACCCGGAAGTGTAATATGCCATACCTGACGAAGCCTGCTGGCACCGTCTACCCGGGCCGCTTCGTACAATTCAGGCCCAATACCTGCGATAGCTGCAAGGTAGATGATGGCGTTCCATCCGGTCTCTTTCCAGACATCCGATAAGGTAACGATTCCCCAGAAGAGATGGCCCTGGGCCATAAACTGGATAGGTGCGTCTATGAATCCTATTCCTAACAAGATATCGTTTACAAGACCATTTTCACCAGATAACATTTTAGTTACAATCCCCGCTGCAACCACCCATGATACAAAGTGGGGCAAATACGAGACTGTTTGAGCAAATCTTTTAAAGAAGCCAAGACGCACTTCATTGAGCAATATTGCAAACGTTATTGGAAAGATAAATCCTGCGACTAAGCCCATTCCACTCATCGCCAGCGTATTACGCAGCGCCAGAAGGAATTGCGAGTCACTGAACAGTGTCTTAAAGTGTTCAAAACCTACCCATTCTTGTTCAAAAAAGCCACGTGCGGGCTTGTACTTTTGAAAAGCCATCGTCCAGCCCCATAACGGGAGATAACTGAAGACGAATGCCCAGATCACAAAAGGTATCGACATCATCCATAAGTACTTTTGATTCTTAAAGCTTCTCCAAAACCGTCCTCCTGAAGCAGGCTTTTTGTTGCGTGTTCGGGTATCCGGCGGGATTTGAGAAGTTACTGTGTCCGCTTTCATAAAGCCCCTCCTCTCTATGTCTATATTCTAAATCTCTGTAAGCGATTGCAGTACCCTATAAATTCGACCTAAAATCAGGTGAAAATTAGAGATTTAGAGCCCAAATAAAGCGGATACATCGTTGAAAACACTGAAAACAAACATGAATTTACTGAAAATAAAATTAAGTGAAATTATTTGATTTCATAAATCAATACGATACTTAATCCCCTGTCTATTTCACACAATTAATACTTCATCCCATAATTAAAAAACGCCCCGAGCTAACGTTCTATAAGTGAACGTGGCCGGAAGCGAAGGCGCGGACTGAAATGACCTTATTTAAGCAAATTGCACATCTTATTGGGTTAGGCGGACTATAAAGACCTTATTCACTTAAAAAACCACCTTTTGGAGAACATTTGCAGCTAATAACGTACATGGAGTCCGAAAAATCGAAATTGGACTCGAAATAGCCCAAATAACGACTCTGGAGTCCGTCATACCCGCGAATGAAAACTATAATATGCTCTCAGATGAGGCGTAACAAGTATACCCGTAACCCCTGCCCTGCTCCTCAACGAAAACCTCCGTATGGTTCAATTAAAATTAATTACTTTAATATCATCTAAGCTAGAAAATATTACCTGATACATCAGTACTTCAACTATTTCAGATACATATTCCTTATATGCACATGCCGAGTCGACATTATCTGTTGTACCTGCAATTTATTTTCCTGAAGGAGGGTAATAGGAGAGCAATGAAAAACAAAAACATCAAGATATTATTATTGATTATTGCCGCAGTATTATTGACACTAAATTTATTTCAATTCAATAACAACGTAAGTCATAACAGATTAATGGATAGGCTGGACCTGAATCTGACATCAGAACTCGACGGTCTAAGAGTGGAATTAGAAAGATCCTCAACACCAAGCATTCTTGCTGTAGAGCAAGCGAGTAAAATTGCTGCCCTTTCGACGTATTCAACATTAGGGTTCGATTATGGATATACCTTGGAAACCAGAATACATGACAAATATGTACAAAATGAACCTTTTAAAGAGATGGATCAAATTCAAGAGTTACTTCTTGCCCTTCTAAAGGACCCTGCAAATCAAGAATTGCAACAAAGATTAGATTTATTATTAGTGAAGTAGCTTTAATGTAAGAAAAAAAAGCCACAGCTAAAGCTCAGGTTATACCTGAACTGCAACTGTGGCTTTTTGGGCTTCTATTTTAGATGTTTTTGCGAAAAGAACTTGGGGAGAGTCCTACATATTTACGGAACTTGGCGTTGAAGTAATCGGGGTTCATGTACCCAACTTTCTCGGCCACCTCATATACTTTCATGCCTTGCGCTAGGAATTGCTTCGCCTTCTCAATCCGCACTTTGTCCACATACGTATTGAAGTATTCCCCGGTAGTGTTCTTGAACATTTTACCTAGATATGCGCTGTTGTAATTAAATAACTCGGATAAGGTCTCAAGCTTAAGGTTCTCATTGTAACGGCGGTTGATTAGCTCCGTAATTTTTTTGATCTCATTCCCTTTGCTGCCACTGGACATTTGATCGGCGATCTCCGCCATGAAATTGACGGCCTGCTCTTGCAGGTCTGCCAGATAATGACTATGGTAGAGCTCACCGATCGGCGGGGAATGCTTAGCGGCATTGCTGCGAATCTCTGGATAGACCGGTTCGAGACGGGCCAACACCGTACTGAGAATCCGCACAAATGTATCTTTGATCTGCTGCTCCTCACTGCCCGCAGCCAGTAGCTCTGCACAGATCGTATCCACCAGCGGTTCAATGGCCGCGCGGCTTCCAGTTTCAACAGCAAGCATTAGGCGGCTCTCCGCATCCTGCCCTTCTTCAGTGTACGCCTCCGCCACTCCAGGAAACAACATACCGGAGAGATCGGCGCTGATCAGAATCCCTTTGCGGTAAAAGAATGCCCGGCGCAGCAGTTCACGCGCCACTTGAAAAGACTGTGCCGCCTCTTCTGGTCCAGCTACAGGGCCTCCCGTTGCTGCGCTGAAGTCGTATCCCTCGCGGCAAATTAAGGAAGCAAGCTCTTCCATCAGCCGCTCCTGTTCCTGCTTTCCTGGCAGCGGCTCTTGCAGCAGAAATCCAATATATGGCGGCATCGTGAAAAACATCCGCTCTTCACTGCTGCCAAAATACTGTTCTACCGCGGCCTTAACGGCCCGCTCCCCTTCCTCACTGCCGCCCGCAGGCGCGAGTAATTCGAGTAGGATCACTTCGACACGGTCTGATTTAAGACCCAGTGCTGCCGCCTGCTTAGCAGGATCATTCTCCCCCTCCTCCGCAGTTGAAGGCTGCAGCAATGTACGCAGCAGGCTTTCGCGATTACGGGCAGGCTCCTCTTCATTCCAGCGGCTAAAGCGATCTTCCTGAGCGATCGTGACTCTGAGTTCCTCCAAATAGTTGATTAGCTCTTCCTCATCCACCGGCTTCAGTAAATAGCCGTCAATGCGGTAAGAAATGGCTCGTTTAGCATACTCAAAATCCGCATGACCACTTAAAATTAGCACATGGCTGGTCGAGCCTTCCTCGCGCAGCTCACCGATTAACTCCAGCCCGTCCATACCAGGCATGCGGATATCCACCACAATCAGTTCCGGATAAAAAATATGATATTTCTCCTGAGCTTGCAAGCCGTTGGCGGCCGTAGCCACCACCGTATACCCTAGCTCTTCCCAAGGGATTAGAGCCCGAAGGCCTTCCCGCAGCTTTGGCTCATCATCAACAATCAATACTTTGATCATAGATTTATGTCCTCCATTGGAATACGAAACGTAATAGATGTTCCTTCATTCATCCGGCTTTCGATATTCAGTCCATATTCAACACCGTAGGATAACTTCAAACGGTCGTGTACATTGCGCAGCCCGATCCGTGCCTCTTCCTGCTCATCACGAACCTCAAGGGTATAACGGATCTGCTCCAGCTTGTCCGGAGTGATCCCGGCTCCATTATCGGTAATGGTAAAGACCGCATGATTCTGCTCACGCTTGATATTCACCGTAACCATTGCTCCATCCATCGTGTTGTCTAACCCATGAATCACCGCATTTTCCACAAGCGGCTGCACAATCAGCGGCGGGATGTAGAGTGATTCGACGGCAGGGTCTACAATAAATTGATATTTCAAACGATCCTCATAACGGAATTGCTGAATATCTAAATAACAACGAACCACTTCAAGCTCCTGGCTAAGCAAAATTTTACTTCGGCCTACCTCCAGATTACTGCGCATCATTTTGCCAAGAAGACGCACTACCCGTGCAATCTCCACTTGCCCTTTCATATGGGCCTCCATACGAATAGATTCCAGCGCATTGAACAAGAAATGAGGATTGATCTGGCTTGCCAGCATTTTAAAACGGATATCATTCTGTTTCTGTTCCAGCAGGCTGTTCTGGTCATTAGATTCCTGTACCTCGTACATCAAATCGTTAATACTCCGCACCATAGAATTGAACTGACGAGCTAACAGAGCAATTTCATCTTTGCCATCAATTTTTAATGAAGTGTCAAAATCACCCGTACTAACGCGGTTAATATGTCTGCTTAACTGCAATAATCGACGTGAAAATAATGAAGAGAAACTATATATGATTAAAAAGGCCAATAAAACGCTTACGGCAATCACGGTAATCGAAAGCTTAATCACCCGATTAGGTTCTTTGACTATACTATCAATAGAAAAAACAGAAATAATTCGCAGTGCGTTACGGCTGGCTTGTGGTTTAAGTTCTTCTATCACTATTTTGGAGGCTTCACCATCTACTTCTGCCTCATAGCTCCCGCTTCCTTGCCCCAAAAGCTTTGTATCAAAAGAAACATCTGCCAGTTTCTTTCCTGTCCGATCGCTCCGGTTCGCAGCAATGATATTATCCTGATCATCCACGATCATGGTATCAAATGATTCCTGGCTCAGAATTGAGGTTAGCTGGTGACTGTTTACATTAATAACGAGCACGCCAATTTTACTGGAGCCCTCCAGCTCGATTTTGCGGACAAGACTTAAATAATTCCGCTGATCACGCTCATCCTCTATATATTCCCAACCGACGAGGCTATCGTACCGCTGTGCTCTCTGATACCACTGGCTCTCCTTAATGGCAGACGAAGGATTGATCAGCTCCCAGTTGTTAAGCAGCGTAGCATTATCAGTGTATAAACGTATGTTGGATATGTCTTTATATAATCTTAGGTATTCACGCATATCAGTGTAATCCCGATAAGCCTCAACCACATCATAAGTGCTTACATACTGGCGTATGGCGAGTTTTTTCAGCCGGGCATCATTGGACAATCGATACGCTATATCTTGCGATACACCGATGACTTCTTCTGTTCTTTTTTTTACCCGATCTACGTTAATTGAAGCTTGCTCCAGTGCGTTCTCAAACGCCATGGTCCTCATCTCAATCGTAAGATAACCACCTACCAGTAATACCGGTAAAAGTGTAGTCAGTAAAAAAGCAAGCAGCAGCTTATTGCGGATTTTGATGTCATTCAGCACCTTAACAAACCATTGAAACATGGCCTTTCGCCCCCCGAAACCTTCACTATCTCATGTACAGGCTGCCACTACCTTGGAGATATTCCATACTTTACAGAAGAAAAATGAAAACGGCAACATTTTTGAATATTGCCGTTCATCACCTCTATAAAGAAGATGGTCTTTAAAAAGGCCTTCCGCCAGATGCGAAAGACCTCTTTTATATCAGACAGATTGATAAATGGCGTTTTATTGGCGATATGCAGCCAGCTTGTTATTCAATTCGCGGGTCTGTCCATAAACTTCCTGATAGAGGTTGAATAGACCGTCATAGATTGCCGTTTGTTTCGGATCTGGTTTATAAACATCAGCAGGACGGATAAACGCTTCTGCACATTCCGCAAGGGATGTGAACCATCCGCTTCCATAAGCCGCCAGCATAGCTGCTCCCATTGCCGGACCCTGTTCACTTTCCAGCTTCACGATGGATGCATTGAAAATATCAGCCTGCATTTGCAGCCAAGCCTCATTTTTAGCTCCACCACCAATTGCAATGATCTCTGTAATCTCTTTGCCTGACTCACGTACAATCTCAATGGATTCACGCAGTGAGAAGGTAATGCCTTCTAATACTGCACGTGTAAAATGCGTCAACGTATGCCCTGAATCCATACCAATAAAGCTTCCGCGAATATTCGCATCTGGATGTGGTGTACGTTCTCCTACAATATAAGGTGTGAATAACAGGCCGCCGCTGCCAGCTGGAATAGAGGAAACTCCGCTTAACAGCTCATCAAAGCTTTTGTCCGCCGCAAAGGTTTCTTTGAACCACGTAAGGCTATGACCAGCAGCTAGTGTAACCCCCATAATATAGTAGGCATCTTTTTCACCATGGTTAAAGAAATGGACTTTGCCTTCGAGATTCAAATCTTTATTGCTCTCATAAGAAAGAACTACACCAGATGTACCAATACTGCACATGGTCCGGCCTTCTCCCAATACACCCGCTCCGAGCGCGCCACAAGCATTATCTGCACCACCAGCAAATACCTTCGTTGAAGATAAAAGACCTGACGCTTCAGCAATGTCCGGCAATAAAGTTCCAGTCTGTTCAAAGGATTCTACCAATCTAGGACAAAGAGAAAGCGGAAGTTCAAAAGCCTCTGCGATTTCTGCACTCCATTCTTTAGAACCTACATCCAATAACAACGTTCCGGCAGCATCGGAGTAATCCATTGCATAATCACCCGTCAACCGATAACGAACATAATCTTTTGGCAGCAGGAACTGATGCGCCTGTGATAATACTTCTGGTTCATTCTCTTGAACCCACAGAATCTTAGGCAGTGTAAAACCTTCCAATGCTTTGTTTCTGGCGATATCGATCAACTTCGTTCCAAGCGTCTTCTCAATCTTACGGCATTGTGCAGTAGTACGGGTATCATTCCAAAGAATAGCTGGACGCAGCACTTGCCCTTCTTTATCTACTAGTACCAATCCGTGCATTTGTCCGGAGAAACTTAGACCGTCTACTTGAGACGGGTCTATGCCTGATACTTCAATCAGACGGCGCAGGCTGACCAGCGTGCCTTTTACCCAATCCTCAGGATTTTGCTCACTCCAGTTCGGTTGGGGTCTGCTTAGCGGGTAGGACTCGGAATGCTCAAAAGCCACCTTCCCCTGCGGGTCCACTAGAACAGTCTTCACTGCACTAGTCCCCAAATCAACACCTATAACGTATTTCATTTTTGACCTCCTAAAAGTTTTGTTAGCATAGACTTCATTGAATTACTTCGAGCAAAACTTACTTCGTAAGCATCTTGCTTAGTTTTTACTACAAAAAGGGGGCTGCCGAAGAATGCTCTCTTCAGCAACCCCCGTTGCATTTGTTCAAACTCGACTCAAAGCCTAAGCTTCAAGCTCCCTATAAGGACTACTCAGCCAAGATGTATTGGTTAAGGGTAGCTCTCAGGTATTCTTGACGTCCGGATTGGTTAGGACGTGGGTTCTCATTGTTCAAAGCATATTCAGCCAAAGAAGCCAATGTTGCTTTACCGGAAACGATGTCTGCACCAACGCCTTCTGTGAAGCTGCTGTAGCGTTTGTCAATGAAATCTTCGAATACGCGATCTTCGATTAATTTAGCAGCAACTTTCAAGCCTTTTGCGTAAGTATCCATACCAGCGATGTGTGCCAAGAACAGATCTTGTGGCTCGAAGGAAGGACGACGTACTTTAGCGTCGAAGTTAATTCCGCCTTTGCCAAGACCGTCATTCTTCAATACTTCATAAAGAGTAAGTGTTGCATCGTAGATGTTTACTGGGAATTCATCAGTATCCCAACCAAGCAGTGTATCCCCTTGGTTAGCGTCAAGTGATCCAAGCATGCCATTAATACGAGCTACACGAAGTTCATGTTCAAAAGTATGACCTGCAAGTGTAGCGTGGTTAGCTTCAAGGTTCAGCTTGAAGTGCTTGTCGAGGTTGTATTTTTGCAAGAACGAAATTGTTGTTGCTGCATCGAAATCATATTGATGTTTAGTAGGCTCTTTTGGTTTAGGTTCGATCAGGAATTGACCATCAAAGCCAATTTCCTTAGCGTAATCTACGGCCATGCTGAACAGACGTGCAATGTTATCTTGTTCAAGACCCATATCTGTATTCAGCAATTCTTCGTAACCTTCACGGCCACCCCAGAATACATAGTTGCTTGCGCCCAGACGTTTACCAACTTCCAGACCTTTCTTCACTTGTGCTGCTGCATGTGCGAAAACATCAGCGTTAGGTGTAGAACCTGCACCGTGCATATAACGCGGGTTAGTGAACATATTAGCTGTATTCCACAGCAATTTCTTGCCGGAAGTCTTCATGCCTTGTTCAAGGATATCAACAATAGTGTCGATGTTGCTGTAGAACTCACGCAAAGATGCGCCTTCTGGTGCGATATCTACATCATGGAAGCAGAAGTAAGGCAGATCCATCTTGTCCATAAATTCGAATGCTGCTTCAGCGCGAGCTTTAGCTTTATCAAGACCACTCAATTTGTCCCAGCTGCGAATTGCAGTTTCAGCGCCAAACGGATCAGAACCGCCAGCAGTTAATGTATGCCAATAAGCCATTGCAAATTTCAGATGTTCCTCCATAGTTTTGCCGGCTACGACTTCTTTAGGATTGTAGAATTTAAATGCATAAGGGTTGGTGGAACGGCTTCCCTCGTAAGAGATTTTGTTCACTGTCTCAAAATAAGCCATTGTGTAATCCTCCTCATATTGTGCTACGCTAGCAAGCGTTTACAGCATCATCTTAACACATCTTTTTGACTTTGTATATTGGTTAAACAAAGTTTTTTTATAAAATTTCCGCCTCTTTAAGTCTCCCTTGCCTATCCGTTTAATATTCAAAAAATCCAATAAACATAGATTTCCTCTTTTCTGCCGATGTATTGCAATTTCCAGCACATCACTCTAGACTAAGTGGCATACAACAAAAGGGAACTATGCTAAAAAGGATGTGTGATTCGTGAAGGTTACCGGAGATCAGGCGCTGGTCAAAAAAATCAATAAATCGATCGTACTACATACTATTCGAAGGAACTCTCCGCTCTCGCGCGCCAAGGTTTCAGAGATGACCGGACTGAATAAAGCTACCGTATCCAATCTGGTGGCTGAGCTATGCGCTCAAGAATTAGTGACTGAAGTTGGACCAGGTCAATCCAGTGGCGGACGTAAGCCGCTAATGCTGCATTTTAACAGCATGGCCGGCAGTGTAATCGGTATAGAGCTACGGGTGAAGCAACTGACAGCCGTCTTATGTGATTTAAGTGGTGGCATTCTTTTCGAAAGCGATTTCTCCCTGGACAATCATGCTCTGCCTTATGTACTGGAACGGATGAAAAAAACAATTTCAGACTTGATTGATAAAGCACCTGAATCCCCATACGGTATCGTCGGCATCGGAGTAGGTGTCCCCGGGATGGTGGATGAGAACGGGGTTGTTCTTTTTGCTCCCAACCTTGGCTGGGAAATGGTCGACCTGCGGGGTATTTTGGAGGCGGAATTCGCGGTTCCAGTCACTATTGATAACGAAGCTAACGCAGGTGCACAAGGTGAACTGAACTTTGGGGCGGCAAAAGATGTTAGACATCTGCTCTATATCAGTGCGGGTTCAGGGATCGGATCCGGTATTATTATTGGCGGAGAGCTGTACAAAGGTGCAAGAGGATATGCCGGCGAGACCGGACATATGACGATTGAAGCACAAGGCAAGCCGTGCAGTTGTGGGAGCCGTGGCTGTTGGGAGCTATATGCCTCGGAGAAAACCTATGACCATTCCGAGTTCTCCCTCCCTGCTCATACCACACAAGAACTGGTCCGTTATGCAGCCGCTGGACAAAAAGACGCCTTGCGCCACTTCTCATCTATGGGTGAATATCTCGGCATCGGAGTAACGAATCTAATCAATAGCTTTAATCCAGAGCTGATTGTCATCGGTGGAGCCTTATCCGAAGCAGAAGCCTGGTTAGGGGAGCCCCTTCGCCGGGTTGTAGCCGAGCGTACACTTCCTTATCATAAGCAGCAGCTCGAGATTACCTTCTCCAAGCTGGGCAGCCGAGGCACGATGATAGGCGCGGGGTTCTCTGCAGTTATGCATTTTCTAGGCGATATTCGGGTGACCGTTTAATGTAGTCTAATGGACAACGTTTTGCGGGACAGTTTCACGGGTGAAATTCAAGAGCGGATAGAATTGACGTAAAATTGCCGCATTTAGGTGGATCAAAAGTGCAGTAAAAGCAACTTAAATCCTATATAATAAAGGATAAGTTAGTGTGACATTTATCACTACAACCCCTTTTTTGAAATGGAGAGCGAGTCCATGACCTATGTTGATACGTCTGATATCTCGGCACAGATGTTCATCACTGTGTTGCTTTTTCTGCTCATTATTGCCCCTTTGATCAGTCTCGGTGTGCTCCGTTTTTTTCAAGCCAAAAAGAAATCAGGGTTCATTCTGATCGGCAGCGGTGTTGCTGTATACGTCCTATTTCAGATCATTACCTCTTTCACTCAAGCTTAAATTGAACTTTGCGATTTACATCATAAAAAATAGCCTGCGCATATTAGCGTCAGGCTATTTTTGTATACTTAGACCACAAAAAGATCACCTCCAAAATGGAAGCGACCTTTTGCAATTTCCTCACAGAAATATATTTAATTAAACAGTCGCCAATGCTTTGTCGAACTGAGTTTTATTCATCCCCACGATTTTGTGCTCACCAATTACAGTTACAGGAACAGCTCTCATTCCCATATCCCAAACCTGCTGCGCGTAATCATCATTCTGCTCAATATTACGCTCTTCATAGGCTACGCCTTTTTCACTCAAAAAGCTCTTCACCTGACGGCAATGTGGACAATTTGTTGATGTATATACAATTACATTTTCCATCATTAGACCTCCTATGGAAGATTACAGTTATGTTACAGAATAACCGCGCTATGTTCCAGACTTTCAATGTATTTCTCAGCATCCATAGCTGCCATACATCCACTGCCTGCTGCTGTAATTGCTTGTCTATAACGGGTATCCTGCACATCACCACAAGCGAATACGCCTGGGATATTAGTTTCAGAAGTACCTGGGTTAGTCATGATATAACCTTCAGTATTAGTTGTGATTTGTCCACCCAAAAATGCAGTGTTAGGATGGTGGCCAATCGCCACAAACACTCCGCTTGCTTCAATGATTTCTTCTTGTCCGGTCTCATTGTTCAGCACTTTTAGTCCACTCACGCCTTTGTCTCCAGAAGTTACTTCCAGAGGAGTACGATTCAGGCTCCAAGCTACTTTAACATTATCGCGAACGCGATCCTGCATGATCTTGGAAGCACGTAGCTCTTCACGACGGTGTACCAGCGTTACTTTGGAGGCAAAACGAGTCAAGAAACCCGCTTCCTCAAGCGCAGAATCTCCACCGCCAACAACCACGATCTCTTTATTACGGAAGAAGAATCCATCACAGGTAGCACAGGTGCTCACACCGCGTCCCACATTATCCTGCTCGCCTGGGATACCGAGGTATTTTGCCGTAGCGCCAGTCGAAATGATCAGGGTATCCGTCGTAAGAACACCCAATCCTTCAACATTAAGCTTAAAAGGACGCTCTCCAAGTTCTACACTGTTCACCCAACCCGTACGGAATTCCGCACCAAAACGTTCAGCTTGTTTACGCATATTATCCATTAAGTCTGGACCCATAATTCCATCAGGAAATCCCGGGAAATTCTCCACTTCTGTAGTGGTGGTCAATTGTCCGCCAGGCTGAGGTCCTTCGATTACTAGTGGGTTCAAATTGGCACGAGCCAAGTAGATAGCAGCAGTCAACCCCGCCGGTCCGGTTCCAACAATTATTGATTTATACATATCTATATCCTCCTTGAGTTAGACGGCAGTGACGTCGCTTCTTATTTAAAATAATTATAATGTAGTCTTAATTATGCTAACTGAAAGCAAAAATGTCAATAAGCCAGACTCCCTCAGGGAAAAATCATTTGTGAACAATTTAATTTTTGGCAATAAATAATACACAGTAACATCACTGACCTCTTACCGCAACAATCGCAGCCCATTAAGAATAACCAATATCGTACTGCCTTCATGACCGATCACGCCAAAAGGAAGGGCGATGCCCTGCACAAAGTTACTGATCATCAGAACCGCGATTACTGTTACAGCAAAAATCATATTTTGCTTCACAATACGCTGTGAGCGCCGTGCCAATGAAATGGTCGAGGCGATCTCTTCAATATTATCATTCATAAGCACTACATCGGCGATCTCAAGCGCTGCACCACTGCCTTTCATGCCCATTCCCATACCAACAGTCGCTGTAGCCAGAGCAGGCGCATCATTCACACCGTCACCCACCATCACAACATTACCGTGCTCTTCACGAAGCGCCTTAATATGCTTTACTTTATCCTCTGGTAAAAGGTCGGCAAATACTAAATCTACTCCGGTTGAAGCCGCAATAACTTTTGCTGTAGCTTCCCGGTCACCCGTAAGCATAGCCACTTTAATCCCCAGCTCCTGCAGCTTCCGCACTGCGGCTTCTGCTTGTGGGCGAACTGTATCCTGCAATGCAATCATACCTGCAATATGCTCACCGTCCAAAATAATGGAGACAGTCTTCCCCTCTTCCGCCAACTGCTGCCGTTTAGTTCTCCAGAATGCAAGCTCAGAGTTCATCGCAGATGAAGTCAGCTCATCCAGTAAATTGGACTTTCCAATTTTCCAGAGATGCCCGTCAACTTGACCTTCAATTCCCCAGCCAGTGATGGTTTTACTTTCCTGCACTCCCCGCAGCTCCAGATATTCTTCCTCAGCTTTACGCACAATGGCTTCCGCCAATGGATGGCGTGACATATGCTCAATGGATGCGCTAATCGCCAGTAATTCTTCCCGGTTGTAGCCTTCAGCTGCAATAAAGTCTGTCACCTGCGGAGTTCCCTCTGTAAGGGTCCCTGTCTTATCAAAAGCTACAACAGAGGTCCGGGCCATATTTTCGAGGTGGACCCCGCCTTTAAATAAAACCCCTTTTCGCGCACTTTTGGAAATCGCCGACAGCATCGCAGGCATAATCGATGAGACCAACGCACAAGGCGAGGCTACTACAAGAAAAACCATCGCTTTATAAAAGGTTGCGCTCCAGCTCCAGTCTAGCAAAAAGGGTGGAAGGAAAATAAGAGCCACAGTCGAGGCGACAACTACCCGTGCATAGATGGCTTCCAGTCTTTTAATGAATCGCTGTGAATTTGGAACATCCGTCTCTGCTTCTTCTACCATCTTAATGATCTTGGAAAAAAGTGTGTTCTCTGCTGATTTCGTTACTTCAATATAAAGTGGGCCTTCTCCATTGACCGTACCTGCGAATACTTCGCTGCCGGCACATTTTTCAACAGGCACTGACTCTCCTGTAATGGAAGCCTGATCTACTGCCGATTCTCCTCTGTACACCTTACCATCTGCAGGAATAAGATCCCCTGGACGTACAAGCAACAGATCTCCAATTACTAACTGATCGATAGCTACCTCGTTCATGCTTCCTTTCTCAATCCGCATGGCTGTGGCAGGTTTCAAGGCCATAAGTGAGGAAATATCCTTCTTACTCCGTTCCATCGTATAGCTCTCTAAAGCTCCACTAAGCGCAAAAATAAAGATGAGCATAGCACCTTCATTCCAGTACCCAATGGTAGCTGCGCCTAGTGCGGCCGCAATCATCAGCAGGTTCACATCGAGATCACGTTCTTTGACGAGCGTCTCAACGCCTTCTTTGGCTTTGTTCCAGCCACCAATGGTATACGAAATAACATAAAGTACTATAGAGAAAACTTCTGACCAGCTGCCCATAGCCCAAGCAAAAAGCATAAGTACTCCGCTGCCAAGCGCAGCCTGCATCTCGGAGTTGCTGAGCATGGCTCTCAGATCGAACCGGCGTTTTGGAGCGCCTGGTTTCTTCATGCTGCCGGAGATTGAGGTTTGCTGGGGTAAATGTTTTGATGTTGCTTGCATAATAATCACCATCCTGAAAGTTTTGTGTAGGATTACTTCATTGACTTCTCTTTGCAACAAAACTTGCTTCGGGAGCATACGTTTTGTTTTGTCTAAATGATAATGAGAGCCATTCTTAAGACCCCTAAAATGACACATGCTGCCCCGGCTTAGCCGGGACAGCATGAATGATAACTATGAGTAGTGAGAATGATAATCATTGTTGCAACAGTACAACTATATTTCCTTAGTGCAACTTATATTTTAATAATACCACCTTGAACGAAAAAGTAAACCCTACCTTCTAGGCTATTTGTCATAAATTTAAACTAACGTTTTCCTCTCTTAGCTGCGTATTTTATTTAAAAGCTCGGATAGGACTTGCTCTTCGACTGGCGTCGAATAAGCTCCACCTTCAAAAGACTTCATCGCTCCAATTCCAGCTTGGAACACAAACCGTATACGCCCTTTGCGAACCTTTTTATCCGTATACATCTTATCAATCAGCATTCTATTTGTAATGGTTGCTGGTATTTCAGTCGGAAGTCCCGCCTTCTTCAACAAAGCAATCACACGCTGAGTTTGGTCAGCCGTTACATACCCCAACTGCTCTGCCAGCTGCACCTGAACCGCGAGTCCAATCGCAATAGCCTCACCATGTAATAATTCATAACCACTTAAAGCCTCTAACGCCCGGCCAGCAGTATGCCCCAGATTTAGAATTTGGCGCAGGTTGCTCTCCAGTTCATCCTTTTCCACCACGCTATACTTGATCTCACAATTATGAAAAGCAATCCGTTCGCAAACCTCTCGATCTAATACAAGTTCGCCATCTGAGGAGACCACTCGCTCCATATTCTGTTCAAGAAACTCAAAAAAGTCAGCATCCGCGATGCAGGCATGTTTGATTGTTTCAGCCAAACCACTACGAAGCTCACGTACCGGAAGCGTTTTCCAAGTGGCTAGGTCGATGTAGACCTTTTTAGGCTGATGAAAAACACCAATTAGATTGGTTGCAACTGGTGTATTCACGCCCGTTTTACCACCAATTGAAGCATCCGCTGCTGCTAAAAGGGTAGTTGCATAGTTCAAACTTGGCACTCCCCGACCAAATGTTCCAGCCAAAAAACCTGCCAAATCCGTTACCGCTCCACCTCCGATGGCAAGGATACAGCAATCTCGTCCGTAAGAACGGCTTAATAGCCGGTCCTCCAGCTGTGCCTTCGTTTCTCGGGTTTTAGACTTCTCTCCAGCAGGGAAAGAAAATAACTCCGCTTGAAAATCATTCTGATGCAGTTGTTCCAGCAAGGCTTGTCCATACAGGGCTTCAACTTTTGAATCTGTAACAATCGCGAATTTGCTTACATTCTCGACAATTCCATGTTTCAAATCCTCGATCAGAGCGCCAAAAAGACCTTCCCCAATCTCAATATCGTAAGAATGATCTACAACCTTTTGCAGGCCAACTCTAAAATTTGTAGACATCTACAGCACCCCTATTCAGCAAGATGCTAATAAAATTCGAGCCTTCACTGTCATTATCCTGTTTATGTAAAATGTAAGAAGAAGCTGGAAACGTATGTGGATGTCCTAAAACTAATGTTGTCTGTAGCTACTGGTGATAGTAGAAAGGATCGGTGCAGATTAGTTTGAGTGCGGGGTTGAGTACGGAGGTTGAGCGCAAAGTATGAATACGACACGAGTGATGAACGTATGATGCAAGTTGCTCGCGTATGTTGCTACTATCGGACTCAGCTGACCCTAATCGCTGATTTTAAACACATTTGGTATTCTAACGGACTCCATTGCAGCTATTGACCTGAAAAGCACCAAATATGTACCTCTTCCTAACGAATAGTGTCTCTGGTGTCCGAAACCATGCTTAAAAAGCTAAAATCAGGCAAATAGCGTCATCTGGGTCCTTAAGCATCAGGGGGCGGAGGTTAAGTGCAGACTTTGAGTGTTGATTAGTTTAAGTGCAGAGGTGCACGATTAGTTTAAGTGCGGAGGTTGGGCACAGGGTGGGAGTGCGGAGGTTGCATCCAAAAGCATGAGTGCCAGATTAGTTTAAGAACGGAGGTTGGGCACAGGGTGGGAGTACGGAGGTTGAGTTCAAAGTATGAGTACGACACGATTGATGAGCGTATGATGCAAGTTGCTCGCGTATGTTGCTATTATCGGACTCAGCTGACCCTAATCGCTGATTTTAAACACATTTGGTATTCTAACGGACTCCATTGCAGCTATTGACCTGAAAAGCACCAAATATGTACCTCTTCCTAACGAATAGTGTCTCTGGTGTCCGAAACCATGCTTAAAAAGCTAAAATCAGGCAAATAGCGTCATCTGGGTCCTTAAGCATCAGGGGGCGGAGGTTAAGTGCAGACTTTGCGTGTTGATTAGTTTAAGTGCAGAGGTGCACGATTAGTTTAAGTACGGAGGTTGAGTATAGTGATTGAGTAAAGGGATATATGTACGCTGTTGAAGCAGGCAGCTAACGACCAAAAAAACAAAGCAACGATTCTCCTATAACCGGATAATCGCTGCTCTGAAGTCTTTTTTCGATTCTTATATGAACTGCACCGTATCGTTCATCAGAAAAAGCTTACTGCCTTCCCCCGGCGGCAGTATCCAGCGTTTCTCGCTGCCTGGCGATCCAGATCAGGCAGGCCGCTCTCAGCAGCGCTTCGGTCCGCTGACCGGCGCTGCAAAAGATCCCGCTGAGCCCGATCTGATACAGATCGGCCAAAGCCGACGCCGCCGGTGTCCCCGCGGCGAGCACCACCGCCGCCGGCTTCACGCTCGTCACGGCGGCAAAGATCTTCCCCGCCGCCAGGGCGAATTCCTCCGCGGCGGTCTCTTCCGGCGCGTGTTCGCCCGCCGCGCCGTCCAGCACTAGGAAATCGGCGATACGCGCGATTTCCGCAGCGGCGGCAGGCTCCACATCGGGCGCGATCAGCGCCCCGATGCGGCATGCCGCCGCATAAGCGTGGCCGAGTGTCTGATCGGCCACGTCTTCGATGAATTCGCGCTTTGCGGCGAATTCGGCTGCGCTTGCGGTGTAGGCGACCAGCAGGTCAAGGCGGCAATCGCCGCCTTGCCGCTGGCTCTCCGCCACCGCAGCGAACAGCGCTTCGAGCTGCGCGTCCTGAAGCGCGGCAAGCTTGGCGGGCTGCGCCACCGCAAGTGACTCTGGATGCAGCAGGGTGACTGCCGCCCATTCGCCATCCGGAGATTCGAGCAGCTCTACAACAGCTGCGCGCAGACGATAAGAGATTCGCTGCAGAATACGCGCTGTTTGGAGTTCATCCTCGCTAGATAACCAGTTCTCATAAAGACAGAACAGCTCTGGTTCCAGCAGCCATTCCTCACTCCGTATCAAACACGGGCCCGCTTGAACAGTCCTTGTTCCTTCCCGTCCAGCAAGACGTTCTTCTCTTCCTTCACGCAGCACTAGAAATGTCGATGGTTCCCCCGGCCGCTTAAAATAAGACCGCTTCAAAGGCTCAATGACATCCCTCTGCTCTACTCCAGCGATAAATTCTGCGGCAGCGGAGGCTACGGATCCAGCTTGGCTCATTTCCATTCCCACAGTCCGATCACCAGCCTTATACATGAACTTGAACGGGCGATCTTCACTACTCCGCAAACCATCCTGCTGACGTTCACCCTTCATCCTCGCACCCACCCTTTATCTTTGGATTGCTGCCGGTATGCCAAGCTATATAACATAAGCGACCGACATTTCATTACCTACCTCACTTATAAATACGGGAGCCACACCTGAAATATGCAAGCGTTGCCAAATCCGATGAATATTCCAACTTTTTTAGGCAACAAAAAAAGCATTACCGCAGAGCGGTAATGCTTTTCGAAATATAAACTTCTATTGTTGACTGGCAGCAATAGCTTGCTCCAGATCATAGATAATATCATCAATGGACTCCGTCCCGATCGACAAACGCAGCAATTCCGGCGTTACTCCGGCTGTGATTTGCTCTTCATCCGACAGCTGTGCATGAGTTGTGCTCGCTGGGTGGATGATCAATGACTTGGAATCCCCAACATTCGCTAAATGAGAGAACAACTTCACATTCTCAATCAGCTTACGTCCCGCAGCACTTCCACCTTTAATACCAAAAGTAAGGATCGCACCTTGGCCTTTAGGCAAATACTTTTGCGCCAATTCATGAGATGGATGCGTAGGAAGTCCCGAATAACTTACCCATTCCACATCTGAATGTGCCTCCAAATATTGCGCTACCTTCAGCGCATTCTGGCTATGACGTTCCATCCGCAAATGAAGAGTCTCCAGACCTTGCAGCAGCATCCAAGAGTTGAACGGAGAAATCGCCGCCCCTAAATCGCGAAGCAATTGAACGCGGGCTTTAATAATATAAGCAATCGGGCCCACCGCTTCCGTATAAACCACTCCATGATAGCTTGGATCTGGCTCCGTAAGACCTGGGAATTTACCGCTTGCCTTCCAATCAAATTTACCGCCGTCAACAATAATCCCGCCAATGGATGTACCATGTCCGCCGATGAATTTGGTTGCCGAATGGACAACAATGTCCGCGCCATGCTCTATCGGACGCAATAAATATGGACTTGGGAACGTATTGTCTACGATGAGAGGAATCCCATGTTCATGGGCGATCGCTGCAACTGCCGCAATATCCAGAACATTTCCCTGTGGGTTGCCGATTGTTTCTGCATACAAGGCTTTGGTCTTATCTGTAATCGCAGCACGGAAGTTCTCAGGATTATCCGAATCTACGAAATGTACCTTAATACCAAGCTTAGGCAGTGTTGTCGAGAATAGATTATAAGTTCCGCCATATAGGCTTGCTGCAGATACAATTTCATCCCCAGCGCCCGCAATATTTAGAATGGAAAAGGAAATAGCCGCTGCCCCGGAAGCTGTAGCAAGCGCACCTGCCCCGCCCTCAAGTGCTGCCACACGCTGTTCAAATACATCCGTAGTTGGGTTCATCAGCCGAGTATAAATATTACCGAATTCTTTAAGCGCGAACAGATCGGCTGCATGATCAGCATCACGGAACCCGTAGGAAGTGGTCTGATAAAGCGGTACAGCACGTGAGAAAGTAGTTGGATCAATTTCCTGGCCTGCATGGACAGCCAAAGTTTCAAACGACAGCTTGCGATCTTCTGACATAGGTATTTCCTCCCCTATAATTAAGTATAGAAATGATTAACAATTTTGAATTGTACCCATTCTCTCACAAACCACGTCATTTGAAAAGAAAAAAATCTCATTATTCCGGTGTGAATTATTGTACTTTGGTCAAATGCTTCTGCTAGTGTCCTCTACCTACTGGATAACGCTTTCAATATAAATTATAAAAACCTCAAACTTATGTATAAAACACAATCGCTAATCAAGCTGATCGGTTAATAGCTTGAATCAGGACAGCGGCGAATGAGCTTGTCCTCCTCACTCGCCGCTTCCGATTCAGCCCTTCGGCTTAGTAATTGCTTTGGCTTGTTTCGCCTTTAGCAATCGCTACACCACCGCTAGTTCCAATACGGCTTGCACCTGCTTGTACCATTACATGTGCATCTTCTGCACTACGTACACCACCGGAAGCTTTTACACCGATATTAGGTCCAACTGTAGCACGCATAAGCGCGATATCTTCTTTCGTTGCCCCGCCTGTAGAGAATCCAGTGGATGTTTTTACGTAATCTGCTCCGGCCTCAACAGATAGCTTGCAGGCACGAACTTTTTCTTCTTCCGTTAACAGACAAGCCTCAATGATGACTTTTGTCAGGGCTTTGCCGCGCGCTGCATCTACAACAGCTGCAATATCACGTTTAACCAACTCATCGTTGCCATCTTTTAATGCTCCGATATTGATGACCATATCCACCTCGCCTGCACCTTTAGCGATAGCATCGGTAGTCTCGAATGCTTTGCTCTCTGTTGTCGATGATCCCAGCGGGAAGCCGATTACTGTACATACTTTAACCTCAGGCGTATCTTTCAGCACTTCATGGGCAGTAGCTACCCAAGCAGGGTTTACGCAAACAGAAGCAAACTTATAAGTTTTAGCTTCCTCCGCCAATTTAATAATGTCTTCTTTCCGTGCATCTGCTTTAAGCAGTGTATGATCAATGATCCCCGATAGTGTAATTTCGCTCATTTTTATTATTCCTCCATGATTTGGATAGTAGTTTTTTTCATCTCTGTAATCATACCAATAGAACTGTGCTTTGCAAAGCAAACAGGGTGGGCATGCCTACCTCAAACCTTAATTTGTGCAGATTTTATGGATTTTAAGTAGTTTCTCATTCCCTAAATTATCTTTTTAAAAAAATAAAGGTTTAATCCCCTAAACTTTCCCAATTAAAAATACGATAATAGTCTTAGATAAATAGGTTTTTTTATCCTATTCATCAAAATTTTTCTTAGATAAAACTTAGGAGGAGATTAATCAAAAATGGGAAACTTCAATTTCGCCACAAATGCTACAGATCAAAAACTGAATGTACAAGTCGAAGGAACTATGTCGCCAGAAGATGCAGGACGTTTCATTAATGAGTACAACCAAATCATAAGTGCATTCGACCCGAAACAATATGAGATCATCCTAGATTGCAAGACATTGAATGTATCCTCAAAGGACACACTTCCCATGCTTGAGCAATGCTACATACTGTACAAACAATCCGGATTTAAAAAAGTAACCTTTATTATTGCCAAAAGCCCTGTCCTAAAAATGCAGTTAAGCCGAGTGGCACGGGCAACGAAATTAGAAAATTACGAAATTATTGAAGCATAGGAGGCGCCACTTGGGACATATAGCGATTCGCCAAGCTGCTTATTACCACCCAGAGCATATCGTAGATAACGAATATTATCTGAAGCATTTTCAGAGTATGGGCAAGGACATCAAACGATTCCTAGAAGTCATGGGTCGCGACCGGAGATACATCGTAAAAGAACAGGGTGAAAATGCTCTGACGATGGGATTAAAGGCTGCCCAAAAAGTGCTTAGCGAAGCGAATTTGCAAGGTGAGGATATGGACATGATCATGTTCGCTTCACAGACGCCAGAGTACACCTATCCTACCAATGCACTTCTCCTACACCGTATGCTTCAAGGTAAACACCGGACCATTACGCAGGATTCCAATGCTAACTGCGCAGGAATGGTCTCCGCCGTGGAGCAGACAAGTCGTTATATGCAAGCCAATCCCAGCATCAGGTACGCACTCGTTGTAGGAAGCGACTACAGCTCAGTGAACTGCAATACAGATGATGAAATTACTTACCCTAACTTTGGGGACGCCGCAGCAGCAGTGATTCTAGAGCGCAGCAGTGAGTATGCAGGCTTCATAGATTCCCTTTATTACACCGATTCTGAAGGATCCGAAAATATTATGTTCCCGGCCTGCGGCCTGTCGAATATTTATCAAGAGGGTATGACCCCAGAGCAGATTCGGATACGGTGGACCCCTTTTGACGGTACAGTGTGTGTGGATGCGGCTATAGCGGATATGAAGGAGCTTCTCTCACGCAACGGTCTGACTACGGATGATATCTCTGCATTCTGCCTTTCACAATTCTCACTGAAAAATATCGAGCTCATCCAAATCGGACTTGGGCTAACCGCAGAAAAGTTCATTTATGTAGGCGACGAGTTCGGCTACACAGCCACAAGCAGTCCTTTTATCGCCTTTCAACGCGGAGTCGAGGACGGACGAATTAAACGTGGCGATTATGTCTTCTTTTGGTCAGTTGGCGCTGGCTGGCAAATTCCTACGATGCTTTATCAATATTAATAGCATAAAAAGCCCTACTTCTATAGAAGTAGGGCTTTCCTATCAGAGGATCAGTTGTTGATACACTATGGGCTGTCCTTATTGCCAAACCCGGAATTATATAAGGTAAAATAGGGAGCTTTTTTGCGTACGAGCCACTATCGGATTCAGCTGACCTTATAGGCAGCATAATTGCACATTTGGGAAACTATCGGACCCCATAGCCGCTATTGGCATAAAAAACACCAAATCCGAACCTCTACCTAAGGGATAGCGCCACTGGAGTCCGAAGCCATGCTCCTAAGCCTTAAAACTTACAAATAACATCTTCTGAGTCCGTAAGCGTAAAGGGATAATAAATACTCTGTTGAAGCAGACAGCTACGATCTCAATCACAGAACAGCAAATTGTGAAATAGATCAGAAACCCAATAATGAATTATTTAGTCAGGGATTGAACATCCACAAAAGGTGTGGCTCCCCCTGTTACAGATGGCAACACGCCGTTCCATTTTTCCAGCGCTTTCTCCTGAACTTCAATTTGCTTCAGCTGCACCAGCTCAGGTGTAACCTCTTGCTTCTTAAGTCTTAAAGATTCAGCCTCTGCTTGCGCCTGGGCGATTTTTTGCTTCGCTTCAATCTCAATCCGCCGGAGATCATTTTCGGCCTTCAGCGCCTGCTGCTGGGCGACCTGCTTTGCTTCAATCGACTGGTTAAATGCCTCCGAGAATTTAAAGTTAACGATGTTAATATCGTTGACGATCAGGTCATATTTTGCCAGCCTAGCGGTTAAGTGCTCACTAATCTCACTAGACACTACATCACGACGCGTAATCAAATCCTCTGCTGGATATTTGGCTGTCACTTCTTTAACGATTTCTTGAATGGCCGGATTGATAATTACACTATCAAAATTACCTCCGATATTGTTCATCAGATTAAAGGCGGAAGCCTTATTTACGGAATAGTTCACCGCCACATGTGTGGACACGGGCTGAAGATCTTTTGAAGAGGCTGAAGTATCGGTCTCCGCCTTCGTTACCTGTGTATTGACCTGAATCACCGTCTGAATAAATGGAATTTTAAAATGAATGCCGGGTGACAATGTATTGTCATTTAATTTACCAAAGGTTTTGTATAAACCTACATGCCCATATTCCACAGATACAAAAGAGTTCGCGCCGATCAACAATACAATAAGCACCGCTGCAATACCGGTGACTATTTTTCCCGGACGCAGCTGTTTCAATTTCGGATTCATTTGCATATTCATCCAATACCCCTCCTAGATTATGGATACTCATTCAAGCTTAACCGTCTATACGGAGGTTTAGGGTAAATGGTCGCAGGAAATATTTCAACAGCAGTGGTCATGGCGTTACCGCTCTGGAATCAGTCCTTCTACGGTCAACCGGAATTTCTTGCTCTGCTTGTCCCCGATATTAGAAGCTTCATATATTCCTTCATCCGTTAGCACCACGGAGTCCGCCTTTAAAGCATCATTAACAAAAGTTATCTCAGCGTGATCAACATTCCAGCGGTAAATATAGGCACTCATTGGATTTCCATGTGCGGCTACACCCTCAAAAGATCCATCCTGATCAACATCCAGCTCTTTGGAATGTCCGGTATCAATTTGCAGCAAACCCGAGGGGTTACCGCTCTCGTCGATTAAATAATAGTTACTGAGCGAGTTATTTGCTCCTAGTCCCCCGGTGATTTTCAACACCTTTTCGCTAAATAGCCGCACTACTTCTACCTTCATATCCTCCGGTTGACGATAATTATAAGTTCCTATCGCCCCTAGACTGTATTGTCCTTTGGAAGTAGAAGTTCTGGCATACACATAGTCTTCGTCACTAGCCATCGTATACACACTCACTTTGACTCCTCCAAAATCCTCCAGCTTCTTCTCTGTAATCAAAGTAGCGCCTGTGGGTGGAGCACTTAGTTGAGAGACTATGGGCATTGTATCCACCAGGTTCCACTCCAGCTTAATGAGGTTAGCAGCGGTGTTTGTTGGCTTCGGTCTTGAGGTGTGGTAGTCGTTAGCCGATTGAGCGGGGGATGGGTCCACCTGATGTTGGCAACCTGCCAGTAGATTCATTAGAAGCAAGGCTGTCAGCGTAACGGATTTATGTAAAGGAAACATCCTTGATCACTTCCTAACCTCTTTTTAAAAATAAATCTTTCACTAATCATAGATGAAGTTAGGCATTCAAATGTTACTTTTAGGAGGCGGGAGGGTTAATTTATTGTCTTTTGAAGACCTACTTCGATCAAAAAAATTAAATTGGCATACAAAAAACCCGCATCAAATGCGGGTTAAGGTTAGCTATCCAGAATCAAGAGCCTAGCAGTTCACGCGCCAGTAGCCGGTAAACCTCTAGCCGTTTCTCCTGCGAATGTGGGATGCTGCATATCATTGCTTCTTGGAATCCATATTGTGCTTGTTCTTCTTGCAAACGTACGGCGATGTCTTTAACCGCACCAACTAAATGAATCTTGCGCCCTTCCTTGATTGACATCCGGTCAATTTCCGATAGCGAAATGTTCTGAGCTTCTTTTGGTGTCAGCACCTGAGTAATCCGGCCCTTACTCATCATCAACCGAAAAATATCCTGCGGTAATGCTTCATACTCAGCTTCTTCCTTCGTTTCTGCTGTGGTCACCATATAGGATACACTGATCTCTGGTTTGTCCATAAAGATAGAAGGCTGGTAGTTATTCCGGTAATGGTCCAAGATCTCATTACTCATCGCACCATTAAAAAATTGTGCGAAGGAGTATCCGACTCCCATTTGTGCAGCTTTTCGCGCGCTATTGCCGCTCGAGCCTAACAGCCATACTTCAGGGAGCGCCACCTTCGTTGGAGCAGCGAGATTTTTGGCATATAGCTCATCTTCCGGAATCTGATCACTAAGCAGCTGCATGGTAATGCCAAGCTTGTCATACATATTATGCAGCATTAACTCGCGGCCTTCAGATAAAGCGTACATGGCGCTTGTATCGCCACCAGGAGCTCGTCCCACACCAAAATCAATTCTCCCCGGGGAAAAAGCACTTAACGTTTTAAATACTTCCGCCATCTTAAGCGGAGAATAATGCATCATCATTACACCGCCGGTGCCGATTCGAATACGGTTGGTCTTGGCGGCTAAACGGGCAGCCGTTACTTCCGGAGCTGAGCTAGCAAATGTATTTCCACCATGGTGCTCTGCCATCCATATTCTGCTATATCCCAGCTCATCTGCTAAAATAGCCAGTTCTTCTGCTTTATTCAAGGCACCTTCCGCAGTGTTGCCGCTTGTCACGGGTGCCTGATCCAATAGGCTTAATCTCATGCGAATACATCCCTTCTTTGGTTAGATGACCATTTTATTACTGACCCATTCCTCTAGGGCTGCAATCTTATCTTTAAAGCGTTCACCACGCATTTCCTCCGACAACGAAGCAATAGTCTCCCGCTTTAATACGGCTTTCCAAGAGGATTCAGCTTCTTCCATCAGATTCGATAACAGGCAGCAGCTGTCTTCTTTTTCTAAATCCAACATATCTACCAGAATACCATTCGATGAATACAGCGACTGCTGGCCTTCCACCGCGAGGTAAACGTCATATACACGAATATCTTCAGGGCTTTTCTTTAATTTAAAACCGCCTTTAATGCCGGGAACAGACGTGATGATGTCTGCGGTTACCAGCTTTCTTAACAGTTTCTGAAAATAGGTCGCCGATGCTCCGAGCTGCTGGCTAATCGCTTCCCCAGACAACACCGCCTTATCCGGCAGCATGTTGAGTAGAACCAGTGCATATACCGACTGCTCTACCCCTGTTTTCATATGCATGTACAGCACCTCGATTTACGTAAATAGTTTGATTCAAACTGTAGATAATACCATCCGCGTATAAAGCGGATAAACATTATCCACTTTATACTTTATATCAGTTTGCACCAAAAGTAAAACCTTGCTGGCCTTTCTTTCAGTTAATATCTGCTATAAAAAAAAGATCGCGCATATAGCGCAATCTTTTTTCATATGGATAATCCCACCCGCTGAACCAGCTGTGAGCTCTGGTCATTAAGTCCGGTAATGGTGACTTTTTTACCATGCTCGGCGTATTTGCTCATCGTCTTCGCTATGGCATGGACAGCGGATTGGTCCCACACATGGGAGTGTGAAAAATCGATAATAATATGATCCGGATCGCTATCGTAGGCGAATTCATGAATGAAGTGGCTTGTCGTGCCGAAGAACAACTGGCCGGATACCGCATATGTTTTGGAAGAGGTTGCTTCCTGAACAGTTAGGCGAATCGAAGCTATTTTCCAAGCAAACGTTAAAGCACTTAGCAGAACTCCAAACAAAACCCCAATAGAAAGGTTGTCCGTAACCACCACAGTGACCACCGTCACAATCATAACCAGCGCATCGCTTAGCGGAACACGGGTTAAAGTTTTGAGTGAGCCCCATTCAAAGGTGCTGATACAGACCATTATCATTACGCCGACGAGCGCGCCCATCGGGATCTGCTTCACCACATCGCCAAGTACGATAATTAAGAATAATAAAAAGATCCCTGATACAAACGTGGACAGACGCGTGCGTCCTCCTGACTTCATGTTAACCATCGATTGGCCAATCATCGCACAGCCTGCCATCCCTCCGAAAAAACCAGTGACTACATTCGCAAGCCCCTGTCCCTTCGCCTCTCTGTTCTTATCACTACCTGTGCCCGTAATATCATCTATTAAGGTGGCAGTCATCAGGGATTCCAATAGCCCAACTACAGCCAGCGAAAGTGAATATGGCAAAATAATAAGCAGCGTATCCAACGTAAATGGGATTTGCGGGAGATGGAATAGTGGCAAAGTTGCTGTAATATTCCCCATATCGCCTACGGTTCTTACGTCCAGATGAAGAGCGATGCTAAGAATAGAAACAATAACAATCGCTACAAGTGCTGAAGGTACGGCTTTGGTAAACCGAGGAACTGTGTAGATAATAAGCAAGGTCAGAGCTACCAGTCCGTACATCACCCAGCCTTGTCCTTTAAAATGGGTAAGCTGTGCCATAAAAATTAGTATCGCCAGCGCGTTGACAAAACCCGTCATGACCGGCTGTGGCAAAAAGGTGATAAACCGCCCCAGCTTTAGCATCCCCATCAATATCTGAAACACACCAGCCAGTACAGTTGCCGCGAACAGATACTCTATTCCGTGTTCTAGTACGAGACTTCCGACTAACAGAGCCATAGCTCCCGTAGCCGCCGAGATCATTCCGGGTCTGCCTCCGGCAAGTGCCGTTACAATCGCAATGCAAAAAGAGGCATATAAACCAACCATCGGACTTACTCCCGCCAGGATCGAAAAAGCGATCGCTTCAGGAATCAGCGCAACGGCTACGGTCATCCCCGATAAAATATCGGTTCGAGTGTTAGAAAACCACCCATTATTTAAGGTAAGCTGCTTCAAAATCTATTTTCCTCCTGTGACTATTAAAATGTGTGGATCTTTTGTCAGAAAAGACCCGGGGCCGGTGCAACGCTAATGTTGCTTATTGTACTCGACCCACCTTCACCTTCACAAAAAGATTAGTTAGACTTGTAAGCGCTTATACACCTCATTTTCTAGCGAATCCTTAAAATATCATGCAAATTCTATATTTCTAGATTACCGGTACAATCCGGAAGCCTTCACTTCATTAAAGAAGGTGTTGAATTCATCAATGTTCAGCTGCTGAGCGGCATCAGACAATGCGGTTGCAGGATCAGGATGCACTTCCACCATTATGCCGTCAGCTCCAGCTGCGAGTGCGGCTTTCGCACATGGAATAAGGATGTCTTTGCGGCCTGTCGAGTGAGTTACATCAACCAATACTGGCAAATGACATTCCTGTTTGAGAATTGGCACTGCTGAGATATCAAGCGTATTGCGGGTCGCTTTTTCATAGGTACGAATTCCACGTTCAATCAGCATGATCTGTGTGTTTCCACGAGACATGATGTATTCCGCTGCATGGATGAATTCATCGAGTGTGGCAGCCAATCCACGTTTCAGCAGCACCGGCTTGTCGACTTCTCCGACCGCTTTTAGCAGCTCGAAATTATGCATATTACGTGCACCGATCTGGATGATATCCACATAATCAAGTGACTCTTCAATATGTCTTGGATCTACAATTTCGCTGATGGTCAGCAGTCCATATTCATTTGCTGCTTCTCGTAATATTCTTAAACCGTCCATTCCCAGTCCTTGGAAATCATAAGGTGAAGTCCGAGGCTTGAAGGCACCACCACGCATTACACGTACTCCGGCTTTTTGCAGGGCGGCAGCTACGGTGCGAGTCTGTAGTTCACTTTCCACGGAGCAAGGACCGGCTACCATCAGTGAAGAAGCACCGCCAACCGTTACATCTCCCGGCAGAACAATCACTGTATCCTCTTTGTGGCTCTTGCGGGCTACCAGTAAAGTTTTTTTATGATCATCTGTTTGTAAGTCCAGAGAAGCTGAGAAAATTTGTTTGAAGAGGCTACGGATCGTCCCGTTAGTGAAAGGGCCTTTGTTGCTCGCTACGAGCTTATCCAGCATCTGTTTTTCCCGTTCTGGATCAAATTTAGGGACACCTTGTTTTTCTTTAACTCCTCCAATCTCCTGAACAATCTTAGCCCGCTCGGAGATCAGCTCCAGCAATTGCCCATTAATTTCATCCAGACGACCTCTAAGAACATCCAATTCCACGTTACTCATTACCCTTCCACTCCCTCTTTTTGTTATAATTTGGAACGCAAAAAGGCCCCCCGTCGCAAGGGACGAGGAGCCGTGGTACCACCCTTATTTAGAATTAACCCGAATACTAGCACAAAGGAATAGAATCTCATGTTCCCCTGACTAAGAATTAATTCTGTCTTTCACCCGGTAACGCGGGGCGCGGGCCTCCCTACTCATACCTGCCACCACAACTTGTGACAAACTACTTCAGGGGCCGACTCGGAAGTGAACTTCGGCATTAATCGTCTCATGAGGGTGCTCTCAGTCTCCGGCACACCTTCCCTGTTAAGATCCGCTATAATGCTTACTCTCTTCGTCATAGTCCTTATCTATGTCAGCGCGGCTTTTGCGCTGGTTTCTGCTATCTTAATCAAAAAACGTTCCCGATGCAAGATAATAATGGAACGCAGAGTAGCTTTAACGCAATAAATTTTTTTGACTGATCCATACCCACTATCTATCCTATTCCAACCTGGCAATTACGGTTCCAATTCCTTCAAGCTGTATTGTTTGACAGCGATAATTGAATTGTTTACAATTTAATTATTATAAATATTTCCTGTTCTTTTTCAAAAAGCATAGATAACTGAAGGGATGTAGCAGCCATGAGCATTTATCAATATTCAGCACGCAGTATTCGGGGAAAAGATATCGAGCTAGAGCAATACAAAGGTAAAGTGCTACTGATAGTGAATACAGCAAGTAAGTGCGGATTTACCCACCAATATTCAGATCTGCAAAAGCTTTATGAGCGGTACGAGGAACGCGGCCTCCAAATTCTCGGCTTTCCTTCCAATCAATTTGGAGAGCAAGAACCCGGCAGCAATGAAGAGGTTAATGTATTTTGCCAAATCAATTACGGGGTAACCTTCCCACTCTTTGAAAAGGTTGACGTAAAAGGCGAAGCTAAACACCCTCTTTTCACCTACCTGACAGAACAGGCTGGATTTGAAGGGTTCGATATCAACCATTCTTCAGGAAAGCTGTTGCAAAGCATGCTTGAAGACAAAGATCCAGAGGCTCTGAACAATGACGAAATCAAGTGGAACTTCACTAAATTCCTGATTGATCGCGAAGGCAATGTGGTCACTAGATTCGAATCTACGGTGGACCCGCTGGATATTGAACCAGCTATCGAAGCCCTGCTATAAGTTTCTAATATATGAAAAATCCGCCCAGCTTTCGGGCGGATTTTTTGGGTTTAAGCATCTGCTTAATCATGTACGGTACTGCTCGGTAAATACTTCAAAATAAGGAGTCGTGTCCCTCTCCGCCATCGAACCATTCGCACCAGGTCCCCAGCCGATTTCAGCACGCCAGCTTCCCAACACACCTGACTGAATCAGCGCCTCCTCATTTACACCGATCAGCTGATCCGCCTGTGGTGCCACGTATAAAGCATCTACAGGACAATAAGCTTCACACATGAAACAGGTCTGGCAATCTTCCTGACGGGCAATGACCGGAATCTTCCCCTGCATTTCGAATACGTTCGTCGGACATACTTTCGTACACAGCTTACAACCAACACAACGCTCCAAGCTGATTAATTCGATCATATCGCTTGCCCCTCCTTCAGCGCATTCAGTTCATGAGCATGGGGCACAGCCTCTGTACTGACGCTTATATGTTGAATACCGGATAAGATCAGCCGGTGAGTCTGGCGCGGATCAAGCTCCGGATATTCCGCTAGCTTTTGCAGTCCGCGGGTCTCTTTCCGGGCGAGTGCCGCGGTGTACATCCACCTGCCGACCGCGAGCATAGCCGCGGCTTCACGCGATTGCACGATGCCCTGAACGCTGGCAGGAGCCTGCCCGTTCAAATAGGGCATCAAGGCATTCAGCCGCTTCAAGGCTGAAGAAATGCCCGGCTCGCTGCGGAAATAATTGATCTGCAGCGGCAAGATTTCACGCTGGATTGCCGCGATTAGCGGCTTCACCTCCAGCGTTTCCGAGGCATCGGCGCCAGCCGCCAGCCCGTAGCGTCCCGCTGCGGTCAGCTTGCGGCTGTTCGCCTGTCCTCGGCAGGACAGCGCATGCTGCGCGGCTCCCTGTCCAGCCCAGCTTCCGCTGCACATGGCCCAGGAAGCGTTATAAGCCCCGCCGCCGGAGATGGCGCCGGTCACTTTCTCGCGAGATGCGGCATCACCGGCCGCATAGAGTCCGGGCACGGTCGTCTGGCAATCCGTACCGCTCAAGCGCAGACCCCCAGTGCCGCGCATCGTGCCCTCATAGCGCAGGGTAAGCGGGAATTTCTGCTTAAACGCATCAATTCCCGCCCGCTCCAGCGGCATAAAGAAAATTGGATGCGCTTTGCGCAGAAAATCCTGTTTCTCCGCGGTGTCCGCCAGATCCAGCGAAGCGTAAACCGGACCCTTCAGCATCAGCTCAGGAATGCTGCCAAAGGTCCGATCCCCTCTATGCAACGGATGACCGTCCGCATCATAAAGGGTGGCCCAAGCCAGCATGCGGCCACGTGTTACGGTTCCGTCCGCAAAGCTTGGGGCGTATTGGCGGCTGAATTCCATGCCCGAAAGATCAGCACCCACCTCTGCGGACATCAACAATCCTTCCCCTGTCAGCACGTTGCAACCAAGGCCTTTGCTGAGAAAAGCACAGCCGCCGGTAGCCATCACAACGGCATTAGCCTTCACTTCCCAAGACTCTCCTGTCAGGCGGTTGATCCCACGCGCTCCACCGACACCGTGTTCATCGTGAAGAAGTTCCAGCGCTGGTGACTGATCGAGGATTGTGACCCCTGCTTTGCGCACAACTTTTCGCATAATCCGCATATATTCTGGTCCATGGAGGTGAGTGCGCAGTGAGTTTCCTTCTCCATCCTTCGGAAAGGGATACCCCCACTGCTCCACTTGAGCCAGGTTCTGTTCGACCTGATCCAACACCCGGTGAATCCAAGCATTCTCCGACAAATATCCGCCGGCCTTAAGTCTGGCCTGCACTGCCTGCTCCCGCAGCTCGGCAATGGGAGGGATAACGAGCAACGTTGTTCCTCCCGGTGCAGTTGCGCCACTAGTGCCCAAGTAGCCCTTATCCGCCAGGACTACCTTTGCACCTTGCGAGGCTGCACTCCATGCCGACCACGCCCCAGCAGGACCTCCGCCAAGCACGAGGACATCCACTGTCATTTCCTTCTTAAGCTGCGACATATTTTTTCCTCCTACACCATTAGCTGAGTTAGTTGAACTTAAAAATCACTAAAGGGAGGAGTGGCGGAGAGGCGGCCGAAAGTCCAAACATTCACCGCAGTCACTCAATTACCTTTACAGAAGAATCTTAAGTTCAATTAAAGCAGCTTTTAAGCAACTTTATTTCAGCTGCCAATCGCTAATATTGAAGTCTTTTTTCGCTAACTTCTCTTCGACGAGGAAGTTTTTGGTACCGTCCAGCAGCTTTGTTCCTTCATCAGTGAACGCAGTATCCTTGATATCACTAATCGGATTCACTTGCTTCGCCAGCTCAGGCGTTGTATCTCCGATTTCAGCCAGAAATTGATAATACTCATCTTCATGCTGCTTCAAGTCTGCCAAGGCTTTCTCTCTAGCTTCGTTCCATACCTTCGGAAAATCAGGGAATTTCGCCAGATAATCCTCAGACACAACTGTTGCGCTAGAACCAAGCAGGTTCGGGTGCTTCGAGGCATCATCCAAGTGAGTGTAACCTTGGTCAATCAGCTTCAGCGCAGGAACACCTAGATTTGTTGTAGCATCTACATCTCCACGGGCTAAAGCTGCAGTAGCATCAGGAATGAGCATATGCACGAGTTTGTAGTCGGTCACGCCTTCTTCCTGTAGTAATCCAACTACATATCGGTGCATGAAGGAGCCTTTTTGAATCGCGATAGTTTTACCTTGCAGATCTTTCACCGTCTTGGGCCCATCCTTCTTGCCGATCAAATAACCAATCGTGTTCGCGGAAGATTGTGAAATCAGACGGGTCTTGGCCCCAGAAGCGTAGGCAATAATAGCAGGTGTGTCTCCAAGACTGCCGATATCCAGCCGACCACTAATCAAGGATTCTGTCTGATCCGGACCGTTTGGAAAGCCAGTAAGCTTCACTTCAGTAATGCCGTATTTCTTCAACTCTTCTTGAATAATCCCTTTATAAAAGCCCCAACCCTCTGCACCGCCGGGCACATTCAATTTGTTGGAACCGATAAACCCAAAGTTCAATACCGCTGGAACATTGCTCGTGCTCGTGGCCTCTTCTCCCGCCTTCTCCGTATTTGATCCCCCGGAGGCAGACGCTCCATTGCCGCCCGTATTATTTCCGCAAGCCTGAAGCACCAGCATGGCCATCATAATTGTAGTTAAAAGTGCAAACCGAATCTTCCTAGAACGTTTCCCTTGAATCTCTCTGTACGCTTGTTTCATTGTTTCTCCCCCTAGGTTTATGCTATTTATTTAAATCTTGATCCAGCTCAGAACCCTGCCCTCGATGCCAATTTATACATAAATTCATGGCTTGCTACCGGCTGCCTGCCCTTACCCCAGCCTACTTTTTCACGATAACCGCCAAGTAGTCCCTGCTCCTGAAGTTCCGCTTCTGTCACACCAATAATATTCTCAGAGTCTGGTGCAACGTAGAGAGCATCGACAGGACAATACAGCTCACACATAAAGCAAGTCTGGCAATCGCTCTGCCGGGCAATAACAGGAATGCCATCCTCTACCCGTTCGAAAACATTAGTCGGGCAGACAGATACACATTGGTTGCACTCTACACATCTGGCAGCGCTGATCACCTCAATCACGATAGAACACCCTCCTTAGCCACGGCTTCCGTCTTCACCCATACCTGATCTAATCCGCCACTGATCAAGCGGTGATGCTGGCCATGATCTGTAGCCTTGAAATCCTCACGCTTATGCATGCCTCTCGTCTCTGTACGAGCAAGTGCAGAATTGTACATCCAGCGGGCTGTTGCGGTCATGGCTTCGGCTTCCCGTGCCTTGACCCCTTCTGGCGTACGCTGAATTTCGCGGCTTCGTTGCTCTTTCCACAATCCATCCAGACGATCTAGTGCAGAAGTCAGCCCTTGTTCTGTCCGGAACAAATTGATGTCATACGGCTTCACCTCAGCCTGTACAGCAGACACATACTCTGCCGTTTGGGCCGCCACTCCCGGCTTCACTTCCTGATGCACCAGTGGTGATGATGATAAGCCGACTGGACTACGCTGCGCAGCGTGCGACCCCAGACTCTGTGCATAGACAGCAGCTCCTTCACCAGCAAAAGAACCTGAAGACATCGCCCACGCCGCATTATGGCTGCCACCGCCAGTAAAACCTCCGCAAATCAGCTCGCGGGTAGCCGCATCTCCTGCCGCGTAAAGTCCGGGAACACCTGTGCCGCAGCTTTCATCTGTAATATGGATGCCACCCGTCCCCCGAACCGTGCCTTCGAGCCGCAAAGTAACCGGAAACGCATCCTTGAACGGATCAATTCCCTGGCGGTCAAAAGGAAGGAAAAAGTTCGTCTGCGCCACCCGCAGCAGCGGTCTCAAATCCTCTGGTGCCCCATCCAGCTTGGCGTACACCTGATTACCTGCCAACAGATTCCGGGCAATTACAGAACGGCCCTTCTTGGAACCGGCTCCCTCCACAACGCTTCCATCCTCATAATAAAAGCTGGCATAGCTGTAATACGCCGTCTTGGTCACCGAAGAGAACGTAGGGCAGATCGCATAGGCATTAGAGAATTCCATGCCGGACAGATTCGCCCCAGCCTCAGCAGCAAAGAGATAGCCATCTCCGGTCAACACGTTGCAGCCAAGTGCCTTGCTTAGGAAGGCGCAGCCTCCGGTAGCAATGACGACTGCTCCTGCCTGAACAGTCCAGGTTTCTCCACTCTGGGTATGAACTCCAGCCGCTCCAGCTACGCCATGCTCATCTGCCAGGAGTTCCAAGGCTGGGCTGTGATCTAGAATTTTAACGCCTGCCTTTTTCACCAGCCTACGCATTAATTTCATATATTCCGGTCCTTGCAGACTTCTTCGGAATTGATTGCCCTGCTCATCTACAGGGAATGGATAACCGGAAACACCCAGCTTGTTCATATTGGCATAGGTTTGATCCAGCACCCGGTCCATCCAGCGAGATTCAGCCAGCTGCCCGCCAAGCGCATAACGACTTGCTTTTGCCTCTTTCCGGAGCTTCTCATCCGGCTTCACATACCAGACTCCCGTTCCCGACGGTGCCGTTGCCCCACTTGAACCGCAGTACCCTTTATCTGCAAGGATTACTTTGGCCCCCTTCGCTGATGCAGTAAGGGCTGCCCACGTTCCTGCCGGACCTCCTCCGATAACGAGCACGTCTGCCACCAAATTCACCGATCCTTTTTTCACCGATCCACTCATATGTTCAAGACCTCCTCAGTTTGTTTAGCCTTCGTAACTATCTCGCCAGAACAGGAACTTTCGTTCAATAATCCGGAACAAGGAATCGATCAGCTTACCGACAATTGCGAAAATAATAATACCTACGAATACAACCTCTGTATTAGAGTTCTGCTTCGCTTCATTGATAAGAAACCCAATACCTGACTGTGATCCAATAAGCTCTGCTACAACCAAACCAATCCAAGCTACAGCCAGCGACAACCTTAGCCCTAACAAAATTCCAGGCAGCGCCGCCGGGAGTATAAGCCTGCGCAGCTTCTGATATGGACTGAATCCCAATACACGAGCTACTTCGAACAATTTATTGTCCACATTGCGGATGCCCATAAATGTATTAATATAGAGCGGAAAAAATGAGCCTGTCATAATGATCACAACTTTTGACATCTCTCCAAACCCGAACCAGAGAATAATGAGCGGCGCTATAGCTAAATGGGGAACAAGCCTAAGCACTTGTACGCTAGGATCGAGCACATATTCTACACTGCGAAACAAGCCAGTCAGTACGCCGAATAGAAGACCCAACACACCTCCAATAAGAAATCCGATGCCCGCCCTACCCATGCTGACGCCCAGATGATGAGTTAACTCTCCAGTAACCAACAAGTCGGTAAAAGCTCTTGCAATCGAAAGCGGAGTCGGCAAAAAGGTTGCTGAGACCAGCCCCGTACTCCCTGCCAGCTGCCAAAGGACTAACGTCACCACCGGGATAATTGCACCCATTCCCCAATCAGAGAGCAGGGGTTTCCATGCAACTTGTATTGCGGGTTTCTTCGGTGTCTTCTTGGATAAAGGAGCTGTGCCGCCGCTATCCAGCGTTTCTCTGGCTCTTTTAGTATTTTTGATAATAGCTTCTACTCCATCGCTCATGGTGCATCCCCCTTTTGTTTAATGAGCGTTCAAGGTTATCCGCGATAACTGTCTTGCCATCTCAACAACCGTCGTTCAATGTAACGAACAATGGAATCACTCAACAATCCAGCTACGGCAAAAATAATAATCCCCACGAACACCACTGGTGTGTCCGCAAATTGACGCGCATCGGACATCATGTACCCAATGCCTGAGGTAGATGCAATAAGCTCTGCCACTACTAACCCCAGCCAAGAAAGCCCTAGAGAGAGACGCACTCCGAGAATAATGTTCGGCAGCGCTGCTGGAAGTACTAACCTGCCAATCTGCTTCAACCGGCTGAAGCCAAGTACCCGGGAAACTTCGAACAGCTTGTTATCCACGCCGCGAATTCCCATGAACGTATTAATATAAAGCGGGAAAAAAGCTCCCTTAGCAATCAATAGCACCTTCGACTCCTCACCGATCCCGAACCATAAAATGAACAGCGGTACTACCGCCAGACTGGGAATCATGCGGATCATTTGCAGGGAGGGATCTAACAGCTTCTCCGATCTGCGGAACAGACCTACGAGAAGTCCTAACAGCAGCCCCAGTCCACCACCTAGCAGGAATCCAGAAAAGGCTCTGACCAAGCTGATCCTAAAGTTCGGCCACAAATCGCCTGAAGCCGCTAAAGTTACAAAAGATTCCGCAATCGTATACGGCGTAGGGAACAGCATCTCCGAGATCATTCCATAATGCCCGAGCGTCTGCCACAGAATCAGTACAATGCCCGGCAGCAAAAGACCAAGTCCTAGTGTTGCCGCCTTTCCGGGTCTTCCGGAAGTTCTTATGGCTACAGCCCGATTTGTCATACTTTGAACCCACCTTTTTTCAGCTTTACAATCACTTTAAATAAACAGAAAGAGACCCTCGAATGTTAATGTCTTCGAAAGTCTCCATGGGTATGGTCGACCTATTTTATATTCCGGCTCCGTCTGTAAGCTCTAGCTCATCTACCTTTTCAAAATAATTCAACACCTTCAAACGCAGCTCTTGAAAGGAGGTCGTTGTTTTTTTCCGTGGATACGGTAAATCTATCGGTACAATTTTACGTATTTTCCCGGGACGCGGCTCTAGAATCACTACCCGATTCCCCAAGAACACAGCCTCATCAATATCATGCGTCACAAAAATCATGGTTGTTTGGTTAGCCCGCCAAATGTCCAGCAATACCGTCTGCATATGAGCCCGAGTGAATGCATCCAGTGCACCAAACGGTTCGTCCAGCAGCAGTATTTTCGGATTGCGCAGAAGTGCACGAGCTATTGCCACCCGCTGGGCCATCCCTCCCGACAACTCGCGGGGATAAGATTTCTCAAATCCATTTAACTTCACCAGATCAATCAATTCATCGACCTTCCGCCTAACCTCCTTGTTCCCTAGCGGTAAATCAGAGGCAATATTCTTCTCAACGGTAAGCCAGGGAAAGAGGCGATGCTCCTGAAAAATAAAACCCTTATCGATCCCAGGACCCCCAATCTCCGCCCCTTCCAGGGTGACACTGCCAGTGTACCCGCTATCCAGACCGGCTACGATGCGTAATAGTGTACTTTTTCCACAGCCGCTGGGGCCGATGACTGTAATAAATTCGCCCTCCTGTACATGGAGATCTACATTATGGAGTGCTTGAACATGACCACCGGCAGACTCAAAACGTTTATTTAGGTTCGAAATAGACAGCAACGCTTCTCCCACCTTGACCCCTCCTTTAATCTGTATGGACAAAAAAACAGAGGCATTGCGTTTTTACATTCGCAATACCTCTGTAGGAACAGTCGGCAATCATTATTCAAAGTAAATCAATTGGAATTATAATATTTAAAATATCATCGATTTTATAAGCTGTCAACAAAAAACAAGCCCTTTTATGGAACAGAAGTGGAGTTATTTCTAGTTCATAAGTTAGAAAAGCAATGAATTTAATCACTTTTAGTAGGATGAAAGTATTAAAAAACTTTGCTTTTGCGTCGATATAATGAAGTAAGCTTATGACAAATTGGTTCTAAGGAAGGGGCTTTTGCTTGAAAAGCATATCATTAAAATGGGGAGCAACACTTGTTGCCCTTAACACCTTGTTCGGTGGTACTCTCTATGCATCTGCAGCTGAAATCACTCCACCGTTCTCCGATTTAACCGAAATACAACAGACGAAAAGTGCCGCAATCCTCGAGGCTGCTCGTCTAGGATTGCTTAAAGGCGATCCCAATGGACAATTCAGACCCACTGCGACTATGACCCGCCAAGAGCTGGCAGCCATTTTAGCGAAGACCTTAAAGCTAGATTCCTCAGTGAATTCCGCTTCTTCCTTTAGAGACGTATCTGATTCCAGTTGGAGTGTCTCCGCTATTGAGGCTGTTAAAAAGGCAGGATTTATGGAGGGTGATCTTACAGGTAATTTTAATCCATCCAGACCTGTAACTAGGGAAGAGCTTGCAGTTATATTTGTACGTGCCATCCGCGGAACTGGAGCACAAGGCGGACAAGCCAACAAGGTTAATGACGAATCCACAATCAGCAATTGGGCAAAAGAGTATACTGATGTCGCACTACGTCTTAAACTTATAGACTCTCCCGAAGATATGTTCAGCCCCAAAGGTACTGTTCAGCGGCAGGATATGGCTTCTTTTCTGCTGAATATTTTTAAAGAAGAACAACAAACTGCAACGATCGACAATATAGATGGAGATTTCGTAACGATCAATGGCACGCCTTACCTCATTGAAGGTACACTCAAAGAATTAATGGGTGATAGCAACCATGATGCTTTAAGAGGAGCTGTCCTTAAGTTCAATTCCTTGAATCGTCATGTAGATGGTTTGCAAGAGCTTGAAATTGTACAAAAAGGGGTTCAACTAAATACCTCCGGCTTACCCTCCGGTTCTTTGCTCAATATTTCTGGAAATGATGTTGTTATTAAAGGCAATGTTACCGGTGATTTGAAGATTAAAAATGGCGTTTCGAGTATAACTTTTCAGGGCCAAATTGGGCAGATCATTGTGGATTCTATAACTCCAGTTACTATTCATGGCAGCGGTCCCCTGCAAACCTTAAAAATAGTTGAAGGTGGCGCTAGGATCACCATCGATCCCTCCTTGTCTATTCAAAATCTGCAGTTGCCTGGCATGAGTCTGCCTTCACATTTCATAACAAATTACACAGCCATTCAAAAAAATATCCAAACGGTTCAAAATGCATCTGGAGCCGTTGCTCCTGCATATACTTCGTCCACGTCTGCTAACGCCGTGAGCGATCCGACTCCTGAGCCTACTCCGATAGCGACTCCTAGTCCTACTCCAGTGGCGACTCCTGAGCCTACTCCCGTAGCGACTCCTAGTCCTACTCCGGTCGCGACTCCTGAGCCTACTCCCGTAGCGACTCCTAGTCCTACTCCGGTGACGACTCCTAGTCCTACTCCGGTCGCGACTCCGAGCCCTACTCCGGTGACGACTCCGAGCCCTACTCCCGTAGCGACTCCTAGTCCTACTCCGGTGACGACTCCTAGTCCTACTCCGGTGACGACTCCTAGTCCTACTCCGGTGACGATTCCTAGTCCTACTCCGGTGACGACTCCTAGTCCTACTCCGGTGACGACTCCTGAGCCTACTCCGGCGCCGACTCCTAGTCCTACTCCGGTGGCGACTCCTGAGCCTACTCCGGTAGTGACTCCTAGTCCTACTCCGGTGCTGACTCCTGAGCCTACTCCGGTCGCGACTCCTGAGCCTACTCCGGTCGCGACTCCTGAGCCTACTCCCGCAGTGACTCCTAGTCCTACTCCGGCGCCGACTCCGGTGAACCATGCACCAGTCGTGCAAAATAATATTGATCCAATGTCTGCTCTGATCACAAGTGGTGTCCAAAACGTCGACATCAGTAATGTGTTCATTGATCCGGACGGTGACCCGCTTACATTCGCAGCTGCATCCTCTGACGCTAGCGTTGCCACTGTATCTGTAAATGGGAATCATCTCAACCTTGTGCCGATCGATTCAGGCACAGCCATGATTACAATAATAGCAATGGACGGCCAAGGTGGCGTTAACACTGCTACTTTTGCATTCACTGTAACGTCTAATCAGCCACCAATTGCGATATCTGGAATCACTACTCAACTCTTAACACCAGGTATCACTGCACCACGTACATTTGATCTGGCCCAGCTTTTTCAAGATCCCGACAATGACATGCTTACTTATTCAGCTTCTATAGATAACGTAAATGCTGGTACACTTAGCCTTAATGGCAACACTCTGACGGTAACTCCGGCAGCTAATAGTTCAGCTAGTGGTTTAGTGACCCTCACAGCAACGGATGATAAAGGAGGTTCAGCTACCTCAACTTTCACCTTGATTACAGCCCAGCTTGTAAACAACGGCTTTGTGCCAATAACCACCAAGCAAGGTGTATCCAATATTTCCTTCGATATTTCCAAGCTGATTCCTAATCAGAGTCAATTTAAAGTGTATACAGAAAGCAGCACAGGTTCATTGAGCGGACCTGCAACTCTGAATGGAGCTATATGGAATGGTCCTACAAGTCCAGGAACGGTATGGATAGTAGGTTCTGATGGCAAAGCGGTTGTATTATCTATAAGCGTGGCTTCACAGGGTACCTCCGAGCTATTCTTCTCAGAGTATCTGGACGGCGGTGACGGCAGAATCGCAGTTGAGCTGTACTATAAAGGAAATGGTAATCCCGCAGGAAAAGCAGAAGGTTACACCCTTGAAGTCCACCAATTTATGAAAGCCACCCAAACCAAACAGGTTTATTCCCGGCCATTATTTCCTGTACCTGTAGCAATGCCGTATATGTTTATAGATTCTACTTTTGGGGACGCATTTGATTTAATGAATATCTCCTATTACAATGATGAACTGAGTCTATATAATCCAAAAACATATAATATTACAGCATTAGTACTGAAGAAAAACGGCCAAATCGTAGATGTTCTCGGTGACCCTACCTCTACTCAGCAATTCCTCTCCACAGGTGGAACTATTGTCCGTAAATCCGGTATATACACTGGATCACAGCAGTATTCACTTGAGGGCGAGTGGAATCAATATCCCAAAGGAACTTACCAGTATTTTGGAAGCCATACTCCTTAAGCAGCCCTTTCTAATGTAAAAAACAAGCAGGCAGTGAGCCTCCAGATATTGGAGAAACACTGCCTGCTTGTTTATCTGCATTGCGTAGGGTTAAGTCGACTTTGGGTAAACCTCGGAATAACTCCTCCGGATCCCCCCGTATATTTTAATTACCGAATCTAAACCCAATCTTTGATTTAGTTGCATTCTGTACACTTATTTCGTATAAAAAAGGGGTTGTCCTGAATATAACTGTATTCTATACAATTAAAATCCAGAAAAATCACCTTTAGCTGAGGAAATCATGAAAATAAGTGTACTGAATACAGCTATTTTTTGGGGACAATTTATTCGATGAGTTATAACTGTACAAAATACACTTATATGCTCCCACCGTCACTCCAACCTATGTCTACCACTTCAAAATCTGCATTTTGCCTCCACTTGTTACTTATACTTCTGCATCTACTCCCTCTACTTCCACTACTCCCACTACTTCCACTACTTCCACTACTTCCACTACTTCTTCTACTTCCTCCACAACTTCTACCGTTTCAAAATATCACTTCAAGCATATCGCTCCCCCGGCTCTTAGTAACGCTGCTTACATCAGATATCTTAAATATAAATACACGCTGGAGATCACAATGGACAACAGCATTAAAGGAAATCCGACCTTCAAATACTTCATGAATGTAATCGGGTACCCCTCTTTTCCTGCCAAACCCGCCACGATCAAATTAGCACTCGCACCAATCAATGTGCCATTCCCACCCAGACAAGCGCCTAAAGCCAAACTCCACCATAACGGCTCCAAATTGCTGATCCCCATATTGCCCATCTCCTGAATCAGAGGGATCATAGTTGCTACAAAAGGAATGTTATCCAGAAATGCTGAGGTAATGGCGCTGACCCATAAAATCATCATTGAGCTCATCAACACATCACCATTCGTTATTTCAATCGCTTTTGCTGCCAGCTCTGCAATCACACCTGTCTCTACAAGCCCTGACACCAACACGAACAGTCCGATAAAAAAGAAGATCGTAATCCATTCCACGCTGTGAAAAGCTTTTTCCAGCATATGTTCCCCTCCGGTCAGCAGCAGCAGTAAAAATGCACCAGCCAGCGCAACCGTAGCGGACTCCAAATGTAACGCCTGATGTAAAAAGAACCCGGCAATCGTAATTGCCAGTACGATCAAACATTTTCGCAGCAGCTTATGATCCGTAATCATAACCTTCTCATCCATGTCCATGATGCTCTGCTGCAGTTCAGGTGTAGTTTTAATTTGTTTACCGAACATCAATAACAGCAGCGGGATATACGCCAAAACAATGATGATAATCACGGGTGTCAGATTGCTAATAAAAGCCATGAAGGTCAGCTCCTTAACCGCACTGCCAATCATGATATTAGGCGGGTCTCCGATCAAGGTTGCCGTTCCCCCTACATTAGATGCGATAATTTGTGACATCAAAAAAGGCAGCGGGTGTATGCGCAGTTGTCTTGTAATACTGAAGGTGACTGGCACCATAAGCAGCACTGTCGTCACATTATCCAAAAAGGCCGAAGCCACTGCGGTAATCACAAACAAAGCAATCAGTATTCTCTTCGGCTTCCCCTTCGCCAACTTAGCTGATTTCACAGCTGCGTATTTAAAGAGACCCGTCTCAGCGGTAATCCCTACAATCATCATCATCCCTACAAGCAATCCTATAGTATTAAAATCGATGTGCTGTAGTGCCGTCTCCTGATCCACAATGCCCATCGCTATCATGACGATAGCTCCTAACATCGCCAGAATGGTACGGTGAATCTTTTCGGAAATAATAAGTCCATAAATCAGCAGAAAAATACCTATCGCCCAAACCGCTTGCTGTTCCATAATATCCCTCGGTCCTTCTATGTAATTTCGTTAACTTACAGTCTACTCATCCTATAACCTTATTATCATAAAATAGATTTGTATTTTTCGCACTGGGATTGTGGAATCATTCCACTAAAAAACGACTCTGCCGGATGTTTATCGGAGAGCCGTTGTGGATTCGATTATTTCATTTTCAGAGCCTGAGGCTCCTTGAAAGCAGTTAACTTCCCTTTACTCTGCACAATAATCATCCCATCCTCCAGCAAGGTTGGGCCGAATACTCTACCTGATGTTTTGAGCTGCACGATAGGTTTGGCGGTAATTAGATCAATAGCAACCAATTTCCCATCGGTCTGGGCAACATACATGCCATGTCCGAGCAGATCGAAGCGGGCAATCGGATTGCTGATTCCTCCGTACTGGAACACAGATTTATTAGACATTTTAACACCATAGATGCTCTGTTCGTTACTAAAAAGAATTCTTCCATCATAAGGACCCGCCGCGTAGGATAACTTAGCTCCGATGGATTCATACGAATAATTATCTCGTGTTACGGCAGCTGGATCAACATTTACTGGGTAGCCATAGACTCCTTTTTGTCCCCCAATATATATCCTGTCCCCAATGATCCAAGCTCTGCCTCCGCTAGTCATATATTCTTCTTCTGGTTTCGGATGATTAGGATCTATATGAGCGGGGTTATACTCTACAGCCTTTACAAGCTTACCTGTCTTCACATCCAAATGATCGAGTGTCGTCAAAGGAAGAGGGTCTACCAATGTAGCTTCCCGTTGTGAGATAAGCGTAGTCCCATCTGCTGCAATCGGAAGACTATGATTACCACTATTCCAAAGCTCTTTACCTGTTGTTCGATCAAACGCATGTAAAATGTCATACGTATACGCTCCGGATTCTGAGTTTTGAGCTAGCACCAGATTCCCCTCAACCATAAATGGTTCAAACAGCATTTCGCTGAAATTATCGCGCCACTGCAACTTGCCATCTTTCAGATTGTAGGCTTGAATATCGCCATTAGCAGCGAATAGCTGCTCTTTATCAATTAACAATTTACTGACACCTTTACTGGTTGCCGATGAGCTCCATTTATTTTTGCCCGTAGCCGCGTTAACTGCATAGATCGTACCTGCCTCCGAAGTGACGTAAGCCACGCCATCCTGATAGAGCAGCGGCGTTGTTAGTTTGGAGCCGTATTTCCACATTACTTTTCCAGTCTGGACGTTAATCGCTAAAAGCTGACCCTTTTGAAGGATAAAAGCTTTGCCCGCTCCGACTGCAACAACACCCTTACCCATGATATAATCCGACGGCACATCTTTCAAAGCTGGCAAATCCATTGTTGTTGACCATTCAACCTTCGCAGCAGGCAGGTTTGCATAGTAATCATCACCATTCGAGCCTATAAAAGAGGTGTGTGGATCAACCGCAGCTGCTTGTACCGGATTTACCATAAGCAATACCCCTAAACCAATAACTGCAGTACGAAGATAAGATTTCAATATTGTTCCTCTCACCACCAAACTCCTCCTCATATAAGTAACTGCCTCATTTGGATAGCTTCTTAAAATCAAATATAATAATATTGGACGAGCAGGACATAATACTTATGGATTATTATTCCATTTTGTCAAAAACAACAGAAGAAATCAAAACATTTACTCACAAACTTACATTTTGTAAGTCATTGTGTTATAATAATCACATTCCTCCATACACGGACAGGCGTTAGCAAATATATGAATAACAAGGGGTTTGTGAGCATGAGTAAAGAAGCAACCGCAGCACCAGCATCCGATTTTGAATTTGGTATCTATACCTTAGGAGACATCGTAGCGGATTGTCATACAGGGAAGAAGATCAGTCCAAAACAACGTCTCGACGAAGTCGTGGCTGCAGCTAAGCTGGCAGATGAAGCGGGACTTGATGTATTTGGTGTAGGTGAGCATCACCGTCTCGATTTTGTAATTTCTTCGGTGCCAGTGGTGCTGGCTGCCATTTCTCAGGTTACTAACAGAATTAAACTAACGAGCGCAACAACCGTATTAAGTACCATTGATCCTGTACGGGTGTTCGAGGATTTCGCCACACTTGATTTGCTGTCGAATGGACGTGCAGAGATTATTGCGGGGCGTGGTGCTTTTGTGGAGTCTTTTCCGCTCTTCGGGTATGAGCTTGAAGATTATCACCGTCTATTCTCCGAGAACATCAATTTACTCTTGGAGCTTAACAAACATGAAGTTATGAACTGGGAGGGCTCCTTCCGTTCATCGCTGAAGGATTCGGAGATTGCTCCACGTCCATTGCAAGAGAATCTTCCGCTCTGGATTGGTGTAGGCGGTTCTCCAGAAAGCGCGGAGAAGGCCGGGATGCTCGGGACCGGAATGGCTATCGCCATCCTAAGCGGCAGTCCAGAGCCTTTTCAAGAGCTTGCCGCAACCTATCGGCGTGCCGGAATTCAAGCAGGACATCCACCTGAGGATCTAAAGATTGCGATCACTAGCCACGGCTACATTGCTGAAACCTCACAGCAGGCTTTGGATGAATATTACTCTTACTACTATAGTTACCGTAACTCTATCAGTCCAAAACCGGGTCAAGAGTACAAGGTGTCTCGTGAGGACTTTGGGCAATATGTATCTGCTGATAACACGATGGCTGTGGGCAGCCCGCAGCAAATTATCGAAAAAATTCTCTATCAGCATGAGCTGTTCGGTCATAGCCGCTTTATGACTCAGCTCGATATCGGCGGCCTTCCTTACGCTAAGGTAGCCAAAGCCATTGAACTTTTGGCAACAGAGGTTGCACCTGTCGTACGGCGTGAGATCGCCAAGAAGAACAGCCGTTAGAATGGAATACCAAAAAGGGGCCCTCAAGCCAACGGCTGAGGCCCCCTTTTTATAAAAAAAATCACGCAAAGGATGGTTTATTATTATCTACTTTTCCGCTGATAAGCTTCTTATATTCGTCGTCTCCGCCGTCCAAAGAAGGTGCAGTATAAATCTGAGCTGAAGCTGGCTGCTGAGCAGAATGACTCGAGCCTGCTTTTCTTTTGGTGCTTTTGTCATCGCCGCCTGCACTCCTGCTCCCACCACTCGCAGATCGGAGAACAGCATCGGATAAGCTGTTAATACCTTTTATTCTCTTCATGCTGAATCCTCTCCTACTAAATGATTGATGGTACGGAATAAATCCTGATTATTCCCAACTACCGCCTTAAGATCATCTGCAGATAATCCATCACTTCCTGAGAAATGAACGGAAAGAACATACTTCTTACCTAGAGGATAGCATAGGATATATACCTCTGCAACTTCCGTGCGTTGAAAAAAAGTCCATTTACTCGATAAAAATGCATCTACCACACTAGGCTGCTTCTCATTCCCTTTCGTTACAGACAAGGGATAGGAGTGACCACGTCCGACATTCCCCCCCACCTGAACAAGTTGTTCCTTCTCTTGTGCCTGCCAGATGGCTGCACCGATTACACGACAATGCTTCGGAGGTAAAAAGGAATTGCGTATCGCCTCACTAAGTGCGTGATACTTCTCTCCATTCTCGGAGATGGTCACATTACTATTATATTGCCAAAAAAAATGAAGGATACTTTCCTTGCGCCTTAAATCCATCTTTAGCTGCTCTAAATCTTTAAGCGGGTCACGGAATCTTCCACGTTCTTGAATATTATCAATAATCTTACCACAGCTCACATCCACAGCAGCCGTAGGATTATCGTGATGCACTTCATACTCTAAAGATGTAATTCCCGCTAAATCAGATAGCAGATGATATTCTTCTACATTTTCTCCAGGGATGAGATCATCACGCGCAGTTACCTGATCAGGCACTAGACAAAAAACACGGCTGCGCCGTAATCTAGCCCAAAACAAACCCATTTCAAACCCCGTATTATCGCGGGTCACATAATAATATTTACCACGGATTTTGGCGACATCATCTGGCGAGAACACAAATACGGCAAAATCGCTCTCATCCAAATTTCGCTCCAACGCCTCCATAGTGTATTCATTCGCCCGAAAAGCGTTGGCATACCAAGGATGCACTTCAGCATCCCTCTTCAGCTGCTCATGAATCGCTCTTGCATAACGTATAGACTCCCTGGAAGATCCAATGAATAGCTTTGGTTTAGTCACGGCAATGCTCCTTCATCCTCTTTCCCGATATGTAATAATTATACAAGTCTTTAGACCACCAGAAAAGAGGCCATATTCTCAAAAAATATTATTCTAAACCTCGTAAATTGGGTAAGGAATTACGACTACTCTCAAAAAGCGAGGATACTATGAACAAAATGATAGGTGTCACCCTGCTCACAGCTTGCCTTTTGGGTATAGCAGCGCCACAGTCTGCTGAAGCAAAGACAGCAGCGGGAAGTTATACCGCACAGGTATATGCGAGTTCTTTAAATGTACGCGATGAACCGGCTAAGAATGCAACTGTTGTAGGATCAATTAAGAATGGGGCTCGGGTTACTGTGACTGATGAGCAGCACGGATGGTTAATGGTTAAGGCGGGGAGCACCTCTGGCTGGGTAGCGGGTTATTACCTAAAAAAGGTGAACAGCAACTCCCTGCAATCCAGCGCTTCTGGAACGTCTATTGCTACTAAAACTAATACTGCCTCGTCAACGTCAGCCAATACTTCTAGTAGAACTTCAAAGGCTACAGTCACGGCTGATTCTCTGCGCATCCGAAGTGGCCCAGGAACTCACTATAAGGTGCTCGGTTCTTTAAAAGCCAAGGATACAGTCACTCTCCTTCTTCATCAGAACGGCTGGGCTCGAATTCGCACAGTCAGCGGTGAAACCGGTTGGGTGGCAGAGCAGTATATCCGAAGTGGAAGCACATCAAGCAGTACAAGCAGCATAAGCACCGTCCAGCATAAAGGCGGACTACGAGGAAAGCTGATCGTCATCGATCCTGGTCATGGCGGCAGTGATCCGGGCATGCTTGGCACTACATATAACACCATGGAAAAAGATTTGAATCTGCATACTGCACTTTATGTCCGCGATGCTCTTGTTGCTAAAGGAGCACGGGTAGAGATGACGCGCACCCGAGACGATCAGAAGCCGACGTTAGCTCGTCGTGTTCAGATGAGCCAAGCCCTGCGTGCTGATGCTTTTGTAAGCGTTCATTATAATTCTTCACCTAAAAATGTGTCCGGAACGTTGACCTTCTTTTATTCAGAAGCGGATGATTTGAAGCTGGCGCGGGCGATTGAAACCCGGCTGGGGCAAGGCATCGGTCTGAAAAGCAACGGGTTGTCCTTTGGCGATTATCACATCCTAAGGGAGAATCGGATTCCAGCTACCTTGGTTGAGCTTGGATTCCTTACCAATCCTACAGACGAGTCCATTGTCCGCAAGGCCTCCTATCAGAAAAAAGCGGCTAAAGCCATCGCTGAAGGCGTTGCGGATTATTTTAAATAACTGGCTGGAACAACACTCCAAAAAAAAGCCCGACCCATGTATCTCTCAGGTATGATCTGAGGAGATCTGTGGGTCGGGCTCTTTTGACTGCTTCCTTATACGAGCATTTGATAGACCAAGAACAAGTTCAACGATACAACCAGACCGGAGATAATCCAGCCCAGAGTGGCTGTCATTTTGCGATTCACTAACCCGCCCATAATCTGGCGATTGCTTGTAAACACAACCAGCGGAATCAACGCGAACGCAATCCCAAAGGACAGGATCACCTGACTGATCACGAGCGCTTTGGTTGGATTCACACCAAAACCAATGATCGCTAGTGGCGGAATGATGGTAATCGCACGGCGCAAGTACAGGTTAATTCTTTTGTTGATGAAGCCTTGCATAACCACATCGCCAGCCATAGTCCCTACGGAGGAACTCGACAGTCCCGCAATGAGTAGTCCCAACCCAAACGAGATCGCCGTTACTGGCCCAGCTAAGTGACCAAATTGTTGAAACGCGACATCCAGATCTTCAACCACGAGACCATTTTTGAAAAACAATGCCGCGGAGACAATAACCATAGCCAGATTTACTGCACCTGCGATAATCATCGCAATAATAATATCTATAAATTCCAATTTGAAAATCTGTTTTTTCTCCGATTCATTCACCCCGACGATACGGTTCTGTGTAAGTGATGAATGCAGGTAAATCGCATGTGGCATCACGGTTGCACCTAGAATTCCTGCGGCCAATAGGATGCTGTCCACCCCTTCAAACTTAGGTGTAAACATGCCTACGGCAACTGCTCCCATATCCGGTTTAGCTACAATAACTTGAAAAGCGAAGGCTAATACGACTATAAGGATCATCGCAGCAATCCCTGCCTCTAGGGAGCGGTATCCCCGGCGTTGCAGCTCTAAGATAGCAAATGAGCCCACCGCAGTAATCAGTGCTGCTGGCAGCATGGGAATATCAAATAAGAGATATAGTCCTAATGCCGCCCCGATAAACTCTGCCAGATCCGTAGCTATAATCACTAGCTCACTTTGAATCCATAAGAAGATAGATACACTCTTCGGAAAACGATCATGAGCGATCTCAGGCAAGTTCTTGCCTGTCGCAATCCCCAGCTTGGCGGATAACGCTTGGATTAGCACAGCCATTAGATTAGAGGCCACGATCACCCACAATAAGAGATATCCATATTTGGAGCCCGCCGTAATATTGGTGGCAAAATTACCTGGATCCAGATAAGCAACAGCAGCGATAAAAGCTGGGCCTAGAAAAGGAAGTAATCGTTTAATCCCTTTGATCTCCCCGTTAAGTACGGCTTGTGCTGAAACCGAGTTCTTATGTTGTTTTATATGTGGTTGTTCTACTAAAGTTTGTTCGAGCATTTCAATTCCTCCTCTTGCCCTGAAAAAGTTGTCTATATACACGAAAGTTTCCCCTGTGCAACTTATATTTAAAGTATATGCTTATTTCTGAAAAATGTAAACATGTTTCATATGGAATTTTCATTTGCTTGTTCACCAACGACTAGGCACAAAAAAAGCTGGACGATGATCAGGAATTACCCGATCTTCGCCCAGCTTAAGCTGCTTATGAATTTTTCTTCCATGTGTCCTTGAGCGGTACTATCCGGTTCAGCACTAGCTTATCTGCCGTGGTATACTTCTTATCCACACAGAAAAATCCGTGCCGGATCAATTGAAATTTATCTTCTGGCCTTGCGTTGCCCATTGATGGCTCCAGCAAACAATCCTTCAGGATCGTTAAGGAATCTGGATTAAGATACTCGTCCCAGCGCTCACCGTCTTCTTTAGGACCGTCGTTATCTTTCAGCAGACGCTCATATAGATGAACATCAGCCTTGATAGCATGGTCTGCCGATACCCAGTGAATGGTCGCCTTAACCTTCCGTTCTTTAAACCCGCTTCCGCTCTTCGTTCTCGGATCATAGGTGCAGCGAAGCTCTAGGATTTCTCCGGTAACTTCATCCTTGATTACTTCATTGCATTTTATGAAATAAGCACCCTTTAGCCTTACTTCATTCCCCATAGTCAGCCTGTGATAACCTTTTGGCGGCTCCTCCATGAAATCTTCTTGTTCAATATAAAGGGTTCGTGAAAAAGGAACCTCTCTTTCTCCAAGTGACTTATCTTCACTGTTATTCTCAATCGTCAGCCCTTCGTTATGATCCTCAGGATAATTAGTAATGACCACTTTTAAAGGCTTAAGAACAGCCATCACACTTGGAACCTTTGCCTTCAGATCTTGTCTAAGCGCATGCTCTAACATGGCAATATCCACAATGGTGCTATTTCTGACAAAGCCAATCTCCTTCACAAAATTCCGGATACTCTCCGGCGTAAAACCTCTTCTGCGTAAACCGCGAAGCGTAGGAAGTCTCGGATCATCCCAGCCATCCACATAATGGCCTGTAACCAGCTGTCTGATATATCGTTTACTCGTCACAACTCCGGTGATGTTCACCCGTCCAAACTCTCTTTGCTTAGGAGCCTCAGGGATATCCAGCTCATTCAATACCCACTCATAGAGCGGCCGATGATCCTTAAATTCAATCGAGCATAAGGAATACGTAATCCCTTCGATAGCATCTTGTATAGGATGGGCAAAATCATACATCGGATAGATACACCATTCGTTACCCGTTCTATAATGCTCCGCATGAATGATTCTGTAAATCACCGGATCACGTAAGTTGATATTAGGTGAGCTCATATCTATTTTAGCCCGCAACACTCTGGCTCCCGTTGGATAATCTCCAGCTTTCATCTCCGTAAATAACCGCAAATTCTCTTCCACAGAACGCTCCCGGAACGGGCTGTTTTTTCCCGGCTCCGTAAGCGTCCCTCTATAGGCTGTCACCTCTTCAGGTGATAAATCACAGACATACGCCTTTCCTTTTCGGATTAACGTAACTGCGCTATTGTATATTTTCTCAGAATAGTCTGATCCATAAAAAATATGGTCCGGTGGATAGCCCATCCATTGAATATCTTCGATGATGGCATTTACATACTCCAGATCCTCTTTTAAAGGATTGGTGTCATCAAAGCGCAAATGGAACTTCCCGCCATACTTTTTCGCAGTCGTATAGTTCGTATGAATAGCATACGCACTGCCAATATGCAGATACCCGTTAGGCTCCGGTGGAAATCTCGTGCATATATCTCTATTGTAAGTCCCTGCTTCCAGCTCTTCTTGAATCAATCTGTCGATGTAACTCTCTGCTAATACTTCCGGTTCCTCGCTCATTGGTGTTACCTCCTGTTTATAAGTGATATCCGCCTGCTTAATCTGCAAAATAAAAAGAACCTCACCTCCAAGACTTATGGTCTTGGGGACGAAATTCTCGCGGTACCACCCCAGGTTCATTAATATGTCGCCATATTAATCTCATCAAGTACGGCAAAACATCTTGCGCAGTGCTTATACTCTAGCTCTATAACAGGAGCTCCCGTCATACCATCCCCTTAGTCCGGTTCCGATATGCCGCTCAGAGGCTTGTTTCGATAAAATCCCCCTTACCCTGTTCTCATCATCCAGGGCTCTCTGTGAAGGAATGATTTCATGTACTCTTCTCGTCATCGCGTTTGATTATTTTGTATAGGATACCAAAAAGATAACCCTATGTAAATGTGCTTATTCCCCGCTAAGCGCCGTTAGGAGCTCCAATACTACTTCATTGTCAGGCTCTGCAGCCAAAGCTCTACGCGCGTATTCCAATGCAGCAGCTTCAGCTCCTAGCTCATAGTTACAGATTGCCATGCTATACAGCACTGATGCCAATGGTTCTTCCGTACTCGCATGCATGGAGCGTTCTAAGTAACCCAATGCTTCCGCGAATTTATCCATTTCATACAGCAGCAACCCCGCATCTAGCGACAGATCATAACTCTGTTCCATCGGATAATAGCCCGTCCACATCAACTGTATACCTCGCTGTAGATCCAGCATTTCTTCATCACTGGCACCCAGCAGCAGCTCCGAAATTTGTTCAGCGCTATGGATAAACCATTCAGCATCATACCCACCCAAACGCCAAAAGGCCAAAATTTGCTGCAGCCCCATCGTATCTAATTGCTGATCCATCCATTCCTTCATACTAAAGAAATCATCCGGGCCAAAACGTTCTATAAACCGCTTGTAACCCAGCCGAGTGTTTGTATAGCTCAGCGGTGTTGGAAGCATAAGAATACAGCCGATGTTCAGGTTTTTATAGTGATGACTGGTGAATATTGAATGCGCCCCTTTTTGTTTCAGCACATGCTCTATCGCATGATAATTCGCGGTCAAAGAGAAGCTTCCGTGATGAATCAGCAATGGAGGTTCTGCAAATTCCCAGTTCTCTAAGCGATGGTCTCCCTTATCCGCTGTAAGCAGCACGAATCCCTCTGTAGAGAGCCGCGCAAGCCGCTCCAGACAAGTAAGCCCCACCACCGGAAAGAGTATATGTGAATCCTCCAGCTTCTGCTGATAAAGCGCTATAACGTCATGATAGGGATAAGTCTCCTCTTCATAACTAGCCGCACTCCTATAATGGTACTGCGGGATGATTTTGCCGAGCGCATCGGAGGGGTTATCCGGATCAACTTCCGCCGAATACTGGATCGAAACCTCACATTCATATATTTTTCCTTCATCCACATAAATTAATTCTTGCGGAATGCTGTCAAAAAAGTAATTTGCCACAATCACCAATGGCTGCTGTAAATCACCCGGCCGAATGCTGAGCTTAGCGTGTACTAAATGTAGTTCTACATCCTGCACAGCATCAAAACGAGCGAAGTCCAAAATACCCTGCTCTACGTAAGGAAGTAGGCTCGGGTGCTGCTGCCAGCTGGATATATTTTTGGAAGGCAAATCACTCATCACATAACGAAAAGGAGGAAGAGGAATATCTGCGTAGTCTACGATTTCACATAACTTTTTAAGCACATGGAAGGCTAACCGGCCTGCTCCCGCTCCAAGTTCTAGAATCGTAACGGTCTCTGAGAGATGCCCTTGTCCAGCCCGGTCTTGCAGAAATCCAAAGATCATCTCTGCGTATGCTGTCGCAATCATAGGGTTACTCGTGATGTACTGCGGGACCTGATCATTATTCCAAGCCTTTAATCCCTGCTCTTCATAATATGTTCGTTGCAATTCCCAAATCGGTGCTTCGCTGAAGCGATATTGCTGTTCTTTGTTACCTGTCATCTGTTTCTTTACCCGCTCTCTGTCTAGCTTGTTGGAATAATCTATAGCAATTGCCTTATTGCGCTCTCAATGTGCGTGACCTGAAAATGACGTATTCAGCCTCTGTTGGAATGGTAACGGAAAATGATAATAATGCCGCCTTGGAGGTTGAGGAATCAGGTCCTTTCAACGTTTGATAAAAAGAATTCCCTTTACTGTCCACACTCACCAGCTCTAATTCCGCGTTTCCTTTGGGGATGATGAATCCGGAGGTATTTTGCACGCCTAAGGTTAATCTATATTCTTTCCCGGATTGAGCCTGCGTTAGCATAGTAGGATATAACGGATACGGATGTGCTGTCGTTTCGAGTGGATAAGGAGCAAGCGCACGATCTGCCTCAGGCTTCACCCATTCCTCCCCTTTTCTGGCTCCAATGCCAAGGGTTAATTTATTCACATTATTAAATTGCACTTCCCAGCGAAAAGACTTAAGCCCTTCTAAAATGGGAGACGCCGGAACAAACAGAGTGCCATCCTTTATCTCTGGAGCAACGCCTAATGAATCTACGGTCTCCCCATTAAAATCTGCCTCTAGCTGCCCTGCTTTAATATTTCCTACCGATCGGTCCAGCAGTGAAACAGTAATACTCTTGCTCAGAGCGTCATAGAGCAAATCTGCGCCAATCGCATTGGAGAAGGCTCGAATCGGCACCATTAATTTACCTGCTTTGAAATAAGGGGCGAGTTTACCTGGAAAAAGCACGTAATATCCCCCGTATGACAGTGGCATTACCTGTGTCCCTAACTGGACAGCTGCCGACACCGATGTAGGTGTAACCGCAGATCCCGCGGCGAACATAATCACTAATAGACCTATTACGTAAGCTTTTATTTTCCCTAATCGTTGTAAGGACTCCTTGATGTGAATCATCACAAACCCCTCTCCAGTTCATCTAGAACCTTAGCCTCTATTAGTAATAATCAATGATGACCCTACACATGTCAACTTGTACCACTTCTGCTATCCATCATAAAAGACAGCATTCCGCATATATTTTCATTGAACTCTTAAGGAACAAGAAAGGAGAACCTCTTATGACTTCTGCTGGACAGGATTCGGCAAACAAAACAAACATCCCCCAGCCCATCCGAAGCGATGGCACAGGGGGATTAGATAAAGGACCCCGCGATGTTATGCGGGATCTTGAGAATCCGGATATGTTCGTTCCTCCGGTGACTGATGCGGGCCTGGTTCCCAATTTGAAATTTTCTTTCTCTGATGCGCATATGCAGCTTAATCATGGTGGCTGGTCCAGAGAAGTAACCGTCAGAGAACTCCCTATCGCAACTACACTGGCAGGTGTGAATATGAGCCTGACCCCCGGTGGAGTACGAGAGCTTCACTGGCATCAGCAAGCGGAATGGTCTTATATGCTGTTAGGCCGCGCTCGGATTACTGCTGTGGATCAGAATGGACGGAACTTTATAGCAGATGTAGGACCTGGTGATCTATGGTATTTTCCGCCGGGTATTCCTCACTCTATACAAGGTCTTGAAGAAGGCTGTGAATTTCTCCTTGTCTTCGACGACGGAAGCTTCTCTGATCTGAATACCTTGTCTATTTCCGATTGGTTCGCCCATACGCCTAAAGAGGTACTTTCAGCTAACTTTGGAATACCTGCCGAGGCCTTTGACTCCATCCCCACTGAACAAGTCTATATTTATCAGGATCAAGTTCCCGGCTCATTACAAAGCCAAAAGGTGCAATCGCCATATGGAGAAATTCCACAGAGCTTCAAACATTCGCTGTTGGCACAGCCTCCATTAAAGACTCCTGGCGGGAGCGTCAGAATCGTTGACTCCAGCAACTTTCCGGTCTCCAAGACCGTGGCTGCTGCACTGGTAGAGATTGAACCTGGAGGAATGAGAGAGCTCCACTGGCACCCCAACAACGATGAGTGGCAATATTATCTTACCGGAAAAGGACGGATGACTGTGTTTGCCGGAAACGGTGCAGCACGTACCTTTAATTACAGGGCTGGCGATGTTGGGTATGTTCCTTTTGCATTTGGACATTATATTCAGAATACAGGAGAAGAATCGTTGTGGTTCCTCGAAATGTTCAAAAGTGACCGTTTTGCCGACGTCTCTCTGAACCAATGGATGGCTCTCACTCCCCATGAATTGGTTCAAAGTAATTTGAACGTTGGGCCCGAAGTGATCAATGCCTTACGGAAAGTGAAATGGCCAGTGGTGAAATACCCTAAGTTAAAAGAATAGGTTACTTCCTCCCTTTTGCTTATTCACCCGTCTCCGCAAATTGTTTGATTCTTTCACCAATCTGGTCACGCACATGCTGGAACACTGCCCACTTCTCTTCATCACTCCCTTGCGCTTTTGCCGGATCATCGAAGCCCCAGTGTTCCCGTTTGACCTTCGGAGGGGTCATTGGACATTTATCCGCAGCATCTCCGCATAAGGTAATGACCAGATTCGCATTATTCAGCAGATTAGTATCAATAATATCCGAAGTCTGGCCGGAAATATCTATGCCTACTTCGCTCATCGCTTGTACAGCTTTTGGATTTAGACCGTGAGCTTCAATACCTGCACTGTACACGCTCCATTCTTTTCCTAGATATTGCTTAGCCCAGCCTTCAGCCATCTGACTTCTGCAGGAATTCCCTGTACATAAAAAATAAATCGTTCTCTTGTTCATCTTGATCTTCCCCTGTCCAAATTAGTTAATCAACAACCACATATAAAGACCTAAAAGCGTAATAAATAACGTTGGAATGGTTAAAATAATACCTGTCTTAAAATACGTTCCCCAAGAAATCTTCACGCCTTTAGCCGAAAGTACATGTAGCCACAGCAGTGTGGCGAGTGAGCCAATCGGAGTGATCTTCGGTCCTAAGTCCGAGCCTATAACATTCGCATATATTAAAGCATCTCTAATGATTCCAGTGGTATGCGTCGCATCAATGGCAAGCGCGTCAATCAGAACGGTAGGCAGATTATTCATCAGCGATGAGATCAATGCAGCTATGAAGCCCATACCCATCGTTGCGGCAAATAAGCCCTGATCAGCAATAGACCCAATCATCTTAGCAAGTAAATCCGTCAGCCCAACATTTCGAAGTCCATATACTACGACATACATTCCAATGGAAAAGAACACAATCGCCCAAGGCGCTCCTGTAATCACTTCTTTCACCTTGACGTAAGGGCTTCTTCTCGCGAGAAGCAGGAACAAAATAGCTATGATCCCCGCAACCACAGATACCGGAATACCCAAAAATTCGCTGACAAAATACCCTACCAAAAGAACAGCCAATACAATCCATGACAGCTGGAACATTTTTTTGTCTTTAATCGCCTCATGCGGATCTTTTAGCTGTGAATCGTTAAAATGCTTGGGAATACTTTTGCGAAAAAAGAAATAGAGCACCACGATGCTCGCAACAAGGGAGAACAACGTAGGTATAATCATCTTGCCTGCATACTCCATAAACGTAATTCCGAAAAAATCCGCTGATACGATATTGACCAGATTGCTGACCACGAGCGGCAGTGAGGTGGTATCGGCAATAAAACCGCTGGCGATAATAAACGGAAAGACTTTTTTCTCATCAAAATGCAATGCCCTTACCATCGCAAGCACAATAGGCGTAAGAATCAGAGCCGCTCCATCATTCGCAAAAAATGCAGACACTAACGCACCAAGAACGATGACATACACAAACATTCGTCTGCCATTCCCGCGGGCAGCCCGCGCCATATGTAAAGCAGCCCATTCAAAAAATCCGATTCGATCCAGAATTAAAGAAATCAGAATAATAGCCACAAACGCTAAAGTAGCATTCCACACGATCTGCGTTACATCCAGAACATCATTAAAGCTGACTACCCCAGCTAGCAAAGCTATGATCGCGCCACCGCAGGCTGACCATCCAATCGATAAATTACGGGGCTGCCAGATTACAAGGATTAAAGTTACTAAAAATATAAGGATAGCTACAATAGCCAAAGTGCCATCCTCCTTTTACTGCAAATCCACATCTTTTTCAACACTCCTATATAAGCATGTGACTTCAATCCAACATCATTATATAACTATATGATTATATATAAATCAAAAAAATCCTTACCTGAAATTTAGTCGCAGCATGGCTCTTTAGCCTCTTTATTCAGTTCAGCCAATATCGATTTGGAACTAGGCATCTGTTGAAGAACAGCTTTAAGATGTGGTTTATCCTCGACATTTAACGAATAATGTACCCACTGTCCCCGCTTGCTTTCCCTAACGATTCCTCTACTTTTCAATTTCCGTAAATGCTGGCTAATCGCCGGCTGGGAAATGTCAAAGATATCAACGAATTCACACACGCACCATTCCCGCTCTTTCAGAAGAGAAAGCATTGCCAATCGTGTCTTATCTCCGAACAGCTTCAAGTCTTCAGCAATTTCCGTTAGTGTCTGCATTCCTTCTCTCCTCCTCTTGAAAGTATATAAGCTAATACTTATATTCTAGTGAACTTACCAATCGGAAGCAAGAGTTAATTTTTAGCGGGCTACCGTCCACTCATGCTCCAACATACTGAACATCAAAGAATCCCGCCATCCATCTTTAATAAGCAAAGCATCTCTTAATCTTCCCTCATAAGTCATACCTATCTTGGTGAGTACCTTGGATGATCCGCTATTTCTAGGGTCACAGGTCGCATATATTCGATGTAGTTGCAGTTCTTCAAAGCCAAATTTCAACATTCGTCTGGCCGCTGCTGTAGCGACTCCCTGTCCCCAGGCATCAGGATGGACAATATAGCCGATTTCGCCGCTTCTGTCCGTATGGCTACTAATATTTAATTCAATCATGCCGATCAAATGTTCAGTTCCTACTGCAACTATGGCTTGCGCGAACCGAGTTCTGGGAACTTTTTGAGAGTCTTCTATTGCTTGGTTCACAAATGAAAGGGTCTGATCAGCAGTATTTGGACCCCAAGCTTGAAAACGGCATACACGTTCTTGTGAACAATAGGCATGTACATCTTGCCAGTCCGTAAACTTCAGTTCGCGTAGATAGATAGGATTTCGCTCTAGCATCATCATCTTCCCCCTCAGCGTTTGCCTTAAGCTTCAGCCTGTTAACTATTCATAGGGTTGAGAGACAGGGATCGAGACAATAAACTGAGTTCCTTCCCCAACCTTGCTCTCCACTTCTATTTTACAATCATGCATTTTTAGAATTTTTAAAACAATGGATAATCCAAGTCCATTCCCTTTATGAACGCTGCTCCGCGCTTTATCCACCATATAAAAACGATCAAAAATGCGGGGCAATGCTGCCTCTGGTATGCCTTGACCAGAATCTTTAATAGAAACCTTCACAAACGCTATAGAACGCTCGATTTCGACATGAATGATACCCTCTTGGCTTGTATATTTTATAGCATTATTGATTAGGTTTTGCCAGACTTGATCAAACAAATCTTTATCCACCGTAATTTGGCAGGGTAATAAATCCAATTCTATCTGAATGTTTTTCTGTGCCCATTGTGGCTCCGCCAGAACGATCGCTCTTCTTAACTGTTCATCCAGCTGAAAAGTGGTGAGATTAACCGGATGATGTTCTGAATCAAGCGAGGCTAATCTAAGCAGATTGTCACTTAGGCGGGATAAGCGCAGCGTTTCCTGATAAATAATATCCAGATGTTCTTTTTGCTCTTCTACTGGAACGACACCATCTTGCAGCGCTCTAGTAAACCCTCTAATGGACGTAAGCGGAGACTGCATTTCATGAGAGACATTGCTGACAAAATCATCACGAACAGAGTCTATCTTTTGCAGCTCACTAGCCATATGATTAAAGCTTTCCATCAGTTCCCCGAACTCATCTTGATTTTTATGCGTCAAGCGCACAGATAAATCGCCTGATGCCATTTTTTTAGCTGCTTCCGTCAGACGTTTGATAGGCTTAACAATGAATCCGGACATCAAGAGAATCAGTAAACTTCCAATGACTAAAACCGTTAGAAGTGTAAAAAACACGTTGCGTCTGAATGTGATCAAGCTCGACGAAAAATCAATTTTAATGATGAGCGCAGCTTTCTCCTTATCTACGATGGGAATGCCAACAATAGCAACACCAGACTTATCATTAAGCATCACTGCGTCTGTGGAATCTGGCTTAAATAGAGCGGCAACCTTCTCCTTATCCACTGAAAAAACAGCATCACTCCACTCATTCACTCTCACTTTCGCAATATCGACCCCATATTTATTGAGCAGTTTAGTAAATGCCTGTGCTTTTTCCGGATCATCGATTAGGGTAAGCACTTTGGCTACGTCTCCAGCTACTCTAATGAAGATATGGTTTGGGGTCACATTATTTTCGGAAAACCGTACATTTAGCAAAAAAGAGATCATTAAGCTGACGATCACAATCCCAATGAACGTAATGACAATACGCAGACGCAGGCTTTTTTTCAACATTTAGGCCAACTCCAGACGGTATCCAAGTCCTCTTACCGTAGAAATAATTAGCTCGGGAATCGATTCAAGTTTTTCTCTCAGACGTTTGATATGTACATCTACCGTACGCTCGTCGCCTTCATAATCGACACCCCAAATATTTTCTATGAGCTGAGAACGCGTGAATATTTGCCCTGGCGAACCCGCCAGAGCAAATAACAACTCACATTCCTTTTTCTTCAACTCCACCGTTCTCTGAGCCGTAACAACGTTCAAATTCCCCAGATCAATCATCACTGCGCCTAGTTGAATCACACTCGAGGAGGTTAAATGATATCTTTTTAATAGTGATTTTACCCTCAGGACCAATTCAATGGGATCAAACGGTTTGACTAAATAATCATCTGATCCGGCATTAAATCCTCTGACTTTGTCCTTAGATTCTCCTCTAGCTGTAACCATCAGAATTGGAATATCGATATAAGATCGGATATCTTCGGTCAATTCAATACCATCTACATTTGGCATCATCACATCTACAATCACCAAATCGATCTTTGTATGCGCTAGAATGTCTAATGCCTCTTGACCGTCTGCTGCTTCCACTACGGAAAATTGGTTTTTTTCAAGATATAATCGTATTAATCTACGGATATGAGAATCATCATCCGCCACTAGAATCGTGTTCATCTCTCAATTTTCCTCTCCGCTAACCTATTTATTCATATCGTAGAGATTCCATTGGATCCAGTTTGGCAGCCTTAGAGGATGGCATCAAACCGGCGATAATACTAATCAGGGTACTCACAACGATCCCAAATAACACATAATAACCGGATAGATTAATAAGTTTCACTCCAAAAGCATTGTCCAAGAGAATATTTAACACATAACTAATGACAATGGCAAAGAGTACCGCAAAGATACCGCTGAATACACCTAATAAAGCTGATTCAGAAAAGAATATACGTTTGATATCTTTTTTCCTTGCGCCAATTGCCCGAAGAATCCCAATTTCCTTAGTCCGTTCCACTACACTGATATATAGCACAACCAATATCATGATCCCTGATACGAGAAGTGAAATCCCGGCAATACCAGAGAGAACTATAGTAGCCATATTCACATAAGTTGTGATTCGCTCCATGATTTTTGCCGATTGAGAACCTGAGAATCCAGCATCAACAGCGGCTGCATTAATATCATTCACATATTTCATATCGGTTGCAAAAGCATTAACTTGAATTGGACCTATTGTAGTCCCCTTGTCAGCATACATTTGCTCCAAAGTCTGCGCTGGAAGATAACCCGTGGGTTGCATTTGCGCTCTTGGATCAGTGCTTTCATAAATACCAGAGATAGTGACTTCTTGTTCCAATGTGATCGGTTTATGCTTAGCATCCATTTCATTAATATATAGATAAATCGATTTCCCTACTAAAGACTCTGGACTGTCATTTCCGCTTAATTTACTTGCCGTTTTCACGGGTAATAATATCTCTTTGCCCTCTGGAAAAGCCCCTGCGGTAATCGTCTCTTTAGCAAAAGCATCCGTTAAGGTTGTTAATTGTGTAAGACTAACCGTCTGATCTGCATAAACCATAGTAGATTTGCCCGAAATGGAAGTGATGGTTTCTACATAATCAACATTTGGAATATTTCGGATGGTTTCAATATCGGCAGCCGTAAACGTTTCGCCGGGCAACATCATTGCCTCTGGACCTTGCATGCCTTTAGCTTCTTCACTGGGTTTAGTTATATCCACGAGTAAAGGATCCATACTTGAATTAATTTCGTCATTCATATAGTTCGTAATTCCATTCCCTAAGGAAAGCATCAACAGTACGCTTAAAATACCAATAGACCCACCCAAAGCTACCAATACATTACGTTTGGCGTTGAGCTTCATGTTCTGCAGAGCCATTTTAAAAGATGCAAATAAACTGAGATTCCGGGATGACCCCTCTCCTCCATCGTAACTAATCAAAGAGCGGTCCTTTAACTGAATATCATCTTTAATCCGTCCTTCTTCCACCTTTACGATACGGGTACCAGAGTCGGCTACTTTCTGTGAGTGGGTCACGGTAATGACCAATATCCCTCTTTTGGCTATGCTGTCCAATAAGGCTAAAATTTGATCGCCGGTATCCTTGTCCAATGCCCCTGTAGGTTCATCTGCCAAAATAATATCAGGATTATTCGCTAGCGCGCGGGCGATGGACACTCTTTGCTTCTGTCCACCGGACAGCTGATTGGGACGTTTTTTCAGGTGCTCTTTCAAGCCTACCTCAGTCAAAATATCTATAGCACGTTTATTACGGTCCTTCTCACTGGTATCCGTCATCTGCATCGCCACTGTAACATTCTCCAAAACTGACAGATGCGGGATCAGATTGAAATTTTGAAAAACGAAGCCAATATTGTTCTTGCGATAATCATCCATTTCCTTTTCGGTCATCGTGCTTAAATTCTTTCCGCGGACAAGGACCTCGCCTTCATAATCGGAGTCCATTCCCCCAATGATGTTCATCAGTGTGGACTTTCCGCAGCCAGACTCACCTAGAATAGAGACAAATTCACCTGTCTCAAAGCTTAGATTCACATCATGGAGTACTGGCACCTTTTCTTTACCGTACAAAGTATATGATTTCTTTACATGTTTAACTTCTAATATTTTCATTTGTTTCTCTTCCTCTCCTGGTCATGCTCTATATCTCTTTTGATGTTTCATATCCTAACAAATTTGTGTGAACTGATAATGAACTGGATAGCCACATGGAAGAGTCAGAGCTACAGCAGATATTTAGGTTAAGCAATATAAAAAGGCGAATTCACACTCAAAATGAGTGGAACTCGCCTTTTCTATTCGGCTTATTTTCAAAAGAAATTAGTGCATGAGGTAATAAGCTAATCCTCCAACTTGTTTTCCGGCGTAATAAACGATGTCTATAATCACCACTGTTAATACAAATTTCGAGAGCAGCGGATATTTCTTAAATAAAGGCTTTATATTTTTCTCTATGTACTCCATTCGCGCGCCTCCTTTCTTAAGCTAATGCTCTTTTTCGGATCAGCCTAATCTGGCCTCTATGATTGATTTCATCCTCAAAAACGTGAAACCACATAAAATAGTAGTTCGCAGGTTTGTTATGCCAGAATTCCTCTTCAGTATATAACCAATTATCATCGACGGTTGCGAATAATTCATAAGTCTTTTGTCTAACTTCATTTAGGCGATCTAAATAATAGCTCAGGTCATTCCCCTTAATATTGGCTCGTCCTTCGTCTCCTAAATTTAATGCTGGCCCCCATCTCGTTAGCTCTTCTTCAGACAAATCTCTTTGCTCAAACGTTGCTACTTGATATGCATATTCTACAGCAGCGTAGTGCAATAATAACGCTCCAATAGAGTTACTCTGAGCATCCAATAAATAATCCAGTTGTTCCACAGTTAGACCCTTAACGGCTTCTAATGTTGTATATCTTGCATAGTTCATCATGGATAAAAGTCGGCTGATTTGCGGGGAGTAACCTGGGATATCTGTAATCAAAAATATTTGGTTCATGTCAATCATATGGATGTTCCTCCTTGATTTCTTCAGAATAATACTCTAAATACCTGAATGGTTCAGAATTATGAATTACAGGTAATGACGATCAAGATGCAAAAGTGAGGTGCTTAACACCATGAATAAAACTAACAAAACTATGTATTGGGTTGTATGGGCTTCAACTTAGAAAGTCTCCATCCTAACAAGACCTAGTCGCTTCCCTTCCACTATAGCTTCGGATCTGGAATGTACACTAAGCTTCTCAAAGATTCTCGTCAGGTTATACTCTACAGTCCTTTGTGACATTAAAAGCTTGCTGGCTATGTCTTTATTGCTTTTTCCACTAGCTACTTCTTGGAGTATTTCCTGTTCTCTTTGATTAATGGACACTTCTTCAAGCAGCCGATTATCCCGGTGATTAGAAATCTTGATATCATTTCTTCGTAGCTGTTTAAGTAAAGACACCGGAATGACCGCCTCATTCCTTAGTGCACAACGAATGGTATTTAACAACTGTTCCCGGGAAGCTGTTTTAGAGATAAATCCTGTGACCCCTGACTCCATCAAAAGATTATAATGAGCACTGATCTCATATCCGGTATAAATCACCACTTTAGATTCAGGATCACGTTGAACGGCTCTTTTGGCGAATTCAAGTCCGCTGATCGTAGGCATGTTGAGGTCGCATAAGATCACATCAAATTCTTGTTGCTCCAGCCTATCCAAAGCTTCCATCGCTGACAAAACAAAAGTAACCTCCATATCCGCGTCCTGCTCAATCATAGTTTTGGTTCCTTCTCCGACTGAAGGATGATCATCAACCAACAAGATACGTATCATCGTCATCGCCTCCTCTGTGCTTTTCTTCTACAAAAGCCATTGTCGGTAAATAAATAATAACCTCCAGTCCCTTCCCTTTCTCCGAGGTAAAAGTGCACTCCCCCTCTAAGCTAGCAACACGTTCTTTGATTCCAGACAGGCCCATATGCTGAAAAGATTCCCTGATATCAACTATATTCATGCCAATCCCATCATCCTTATATCGAAAATAGAGGTGCTCTTGCTGGTCCAGCTCAATTTCAATCTGATTCGCCTTGGCATGTTTCCCGGCATTCCGCAGGAGCTCCTGTACTATTCGATACAACGCAATCACCAGGTCTTCACTTAGATCACCAATCGGACTGGATGTAAAGGTGATAATGTAGTTGGACTGCAGCTGGGCATACTCAAACAATAGTTCCAGTGCCTTCACAATTCCGGTCTCTCTTAGCAGCGGTGGACGCAGTTCATTGCAGGTCTCCCTAATCTGATATATCACATCCAGAAGTCCCTCTTTAATCTGAAGCAGCTCTGGCAAAATATCCGCCTCAATATCATGATCGGAGATCAGTGTTTCCAGCCTGCGAAGCCAAATGAGCTGATCCTGAAGAGCAGAATCATGTAAATCCGCCGCCAGCTTTCTGCGTTCTTTCTCTGATAAGTTAAAGATCAGGCGTAGAACCCATGGTGCTGCATGTAGCTCTTTTTTCATCTCTGCTTCAAGGTCTTCAATCAAGCCTTCAATAAGATATAAATTCTCATAGACAATACTCGCATAATTTGCGAGGGTATTTAACCAGTTAAGCTCATCCGAATTAAGCTTTGTATGGTTCTTCTTATGATCAATCCAGAGGAGATGAAATTTTTTTTGGTGACGTCCGATTACGAGTAAGATCCCCTGTTTGAGTTGAACTACTTCTCCTACCTTAAAAACTGGAGATTTCGATACAAATTCTATGTTGATCTCTTGGCCCGAATTGTCGACTATTTGTTCGAGGTTACTCATATCCTCATCTCTCTCAAAAAAAGCAGAACGACTAAACGGTAAAATCTCATTGATTTCCTTGTAAATTGCAGCCTCCAAATCAGACCGCATCATAACCTTGGAGATTTGCTTCGAGAATCGCTCCAGACTACCTTGATAATGATAAAGCTCACGGAACAGTTTAGGCCGGAAATAATAATCTATTTTCTCCTTAAAGAATAAAAAGATTGTAATAGATAAATATACAACCAAAAACATCTGAATCCATTTGATCCAATCATACTCTTGCCTGCTCTGAATGATCGCAAGTACGGCTACAATCATTAGCGCCGGAAAAAAAGCAATTAATAAATAATATTTAAACCGATTAAAAGCGAAATCAATATCAAATAGTTGCCTAGCCGTCAGCAGATAAAAATAAGTAACTGGCATCAAAAACAAAAAGATCGTAGTAATTTCGTAAGGAATCAGGTTGACCCCAACAGCAATGGGTGCAGCTGAGAAGAGAACAAACGGTGTAAACGCAAGGATTTGTCCGGTAAGCATAATTTTAAACATCGATTTAAGCGCTGTGCTTCGATAAGTAATGTATAAATATAGCAGCTTAAATATGCTGTAAAAAATCCCAAAAACAAAGAACCCAATAATAATTAACCTTACAAAGGAATACAAGGATCTATCCCAGGAGTAAACCATTAGACTGGAGGTGGAAAATAGGCTTAGTAAAATGACCAGGCCATAGTATATTTTGATTACAGTAGTAGATAGAACTAATACATCAAATCGTTTCAGATATACTTGGAGAAAGTGAATAAAAACCAGTGGAATTAAAGGCAACACGCTACCCATCGCGATTCTACCTATAAGATCAGATCTACTTGAGGCATATCCCGCAAAGTAAGTTATTCCGACTAATAAAAAGAATAAAATCAGCAGCTCTGCTGAGCGATCCCCGCTTTTCCTGCGGTATAATAGAAGGCTTAACACTGCCAAAAAAACAAATGTCGCTCCAGGGACTACAAGCTGGGTAAACGTATGATAGATGGAGGACTTATTCTCAATATCATAATGCAAAGCAAGTGGAGCCCCCCCTTTGGAGTTACGAAGAAGGTCAACGGATTGAACCTGAGTTAAGCTTCCATATCTCACAGCTTCATCCACTTTATCAATCGGTTTCCCATTAACCCGTAATAAGATATCCCCTTCCCTTAGATTCTGTTTATACCCTTCGCTTGAAACGTCTGCCTCAGCAATATAATATTGCCCTTCTTCATTCTGCTCCAGACCAACGCCAAGCAAGATGTTAGAGTGAATGACCCACACAAAATGAATAATAAGAAAAACAAAAAGGCAAAGTAACCCTGATATGAATAACTGGCGGAGTTTTACTGTCATTTCAAATCCCCCGAACGAACAAAATTATACATATCTCTATTCTTATTTGGTATTCCCCTACCATTTTATATGAATCACAAAGGAAATTATATACTTTTATGCATGATATTCCTTCTCCTCTAAATATCCGCATTGAATTATAGCTCTATCCTGGCTTTTTGCTGCTTCACTCTGTGGTTTCGATCCAGAATCCATATCGCTGCGCAGCCATATAAAATCACTGGAACCCAACCACTCTCCCCGGCTACATACTCCAACATAGGTGAAGAACTGACAGTAATATTGTGCAAAACACTATCTACAGCATTATTAGTTCCGTGTAAAAGCACTGCCGGCCAAATACTACCGGAGGTCAGACGCAGTTCATTTATAATGATGCCCGCAAACATAACAGATAAGGTAAAGAGCACCACCACGAGCCAGCGGCTTCCAGAGGAATGATAAGCACGCGGCCCAAGAATCGCCGGATAATGCCATATAGCCCAGATTAAGCCCATTGTTACACTAGAACTTACTCTTCCCATCCATTGAAAACGCGGGAGCAGCCAACCCCTCCAACCGATCTCTTCCCCCAAAGCAGATAATGAACCAAGAACAATGTAAACGAGCAAATATATAGCAGTCTTGATCCATGAATCTGGAGAAATTAAGCTTGAGTTCCATCCCATCCAATAGACAGCATATCCCGCTCCCAGTGAACCTAAGGGAATAACTAAAGCCAATATGTATTCTTTGCCTCCCCTAAATTTGAAGCCCAACCTTCTCCATCCCTCAGCACTGTATCCATCTCTCACAATCAGAAACATCATGATACATACTGTGAAAAAAGGAGTAAATCCATACAGACCTTGCGCCGATTCCGGAAGCAGCAACATCCCTAACGCCATTGCCCATACGAAAATAATAAATAGAAGAGATTGTTTCTTGTCTGAGAGCAATATTATCACCTACCCTTTTTAGATATAAGGAACTATATCTTCCTATTTAATCCAATTGTATACAACCAGGCAGGACGTTTCACCGAAAACAACGTTCGTTAAAACCACAATTCTTTTGCGGTACTACTTATCTGTATGCCGCAAAGTCTTCAGTAAGGTTGTCCTAAAAATAGTGAAATGGTGAGCGATGTGCGATGTGCGATGTGCGATGTGCGATGTGCGATGTGCGATGTGCGATGTGCGATGTGCGATGTGCGATGTGCGATGTGCGATGTGCAGCGTAAGTGTAAACTAATTAGGGAAATACTCCCTGAAAATAGCCGATTTTCGCTCTAAAAGGACGAAATCAGGGAATTCCTCCCTAATAATCAGGGGGATTTCTTTATTAGTTACTGAATCGGCCAAAATTCAGGGAAGTTTTCCCTAATTATAAGTCTGATGAACAAAATTCTCTGAATTTTAGGGAGAAATTCCCTAATTACTGTATAAGTGCTTCACTTATTGCATCATTTGGAGCATCATTAGGTACGCCCCATGATTCAATTGGTTATCAAATAAAGGATGCTCCGCCGTAACATTAGAGATCAGGTGGCTTTACTTTTGCCCCTAATCTACTGAAGCAAACAGTAGTTGACCAAAAATGCAGAACAGCGATTCCCCGATATTAGGAGAATCGCTGTTCTGTTTGACTTTTATGGTTTTGGGCATGAACGTTTTGGGGACAGCCTTTTTCTAACTATACGTTATCTTAATAGGTCCACCAGTTACCAGACATAACGATCATCGAAAACAGCTTGATGCTGTCTTCATAGTAATCTTCTGCAGCACTGCTTGCTGTGTGGCTCCAGAGAGAATTCAACCAGCTTTGGTAAGTTGATGAGGTCATCGCACTGACTCCAAATGGAGCATAGAAGGCACCGCTATTGTAACTTCCAAATACGGTTCCGTTTAGCTTATACCCATCTTTTATACTACCAGGTGTACTGCTTACTTTAGTCTTAATCCAGCTATTCATCTTATTGAGCTGCGTAAGCGCCCTGCTGTCTCCAGTAATCAAATAATCTGTTGCGATCCGCCATGGGGTACGACAAGAATTGTAATTGTAATTCCCGTCATTGGCATCCTCAAGGAAATTCGCCGCAGCAGGTTTATACACACCCCCAGAGTAAACTACGAAATCAGGCAACAGCCCAGTGCTAGAGCTATAACCCGTATAAAGGCTATTTATAATCGTGTACGTTTTATCGATAACATTCGTCCAGCGGGTATCTCCTGTAGCCTGTTGGAATGCTTTTAAATGATTTAGCATGAAATCAGAAGGTCTAGTTGCCGTATTATACGAGCCGCTATTCGCCCAGTCACCTAGACGGATCGTCCACTGTGTCTGGTTAATCTCATTGTCCATAATCGCATTAATGATATCTTTTGCAGCTTGTAAATAATTGATCGTACCACTACTTCCCCACTGCTTGTCCGCAAGCAGCAATGAGAACGCTATATCCATATCTCCATCTGTAGCAGAGTCCTCGCCTTCAATATTTTGAAAGCTGCTGTTTTGCTTCCAGGACATCAAATAAGGGTTAATTGCACTTGGGTGAGCCTTGTAATAATTATATAAGCCGTCAAAATAAGTCTGAGCATTGCTGTCATAACCAGCCATCAAAACTGTGAACAACATCCCGTAACCATGTGCTTCAGATACCGTTTCTCCATCTGAATTATACTTAACGTAATATTTTCCAGTGCCAGCTGGTTTGAGATAGGCCGTTTTCCACGCATCCCATTTGGTCTTCACTGAATTATCCATACTGGTCTGGGTTACATTGTTTGGCTTGATAGATCCACTCGTGTAGGTGGTATGTTGCGGAAAAGGGTTGTTCACTGCTGCAAACGCGGAACCGGCAGGAAGAATACTAATTACCAAGCATACGACAATAAGGCTTTTCCAACTCAACCTAAGCTTTGCATCCTTCTTCATCATTCATTGCCTCCTCTTCAATTGTGGTAATAAATTTGAAAGAAAACAGCAAGCTAATTCGTATTCGCTATCATTGTAATACAGAATATGGAATTAATATATAAGCAATTCCATTAATAGATCATTAGTACTATATATCTGAGACTTAGATTTGTACTCACTCCTCAACTAAAAAAAGGATGGTTCCACAACCAACTTCATTCATGGCTGTGCAAACATCCTTTAGATAAAAATCCATTCGCTATTCTCGTAATTTATTCAATTTGAATCGATACGCAATGTATGGAAGACCCGGAAAGACCAACATACAAAGTGTGACCACTACTAACACCAGGCTGATATTCCTCACGATCTCAGGTAACCATCCATTAACGCCCAAGATTGCTAGGAAGATAAAAGCAATCAAAGCTATAAGCAATGGCAAGGCTACTTTGCCCATCGTTTTCTTTTCACGTTCATATTTGTCAATGAGGGTCCCTGTGTCCGAGTAGATAGGCGCCGTACCTGCAGCTGCCCGAAAGATATGAAACCCATTTCCGGCAGAACAGACATAAGTCCATCCGGCATCTTCAAAAATCAAATAATACTCCTCATCCACATTCGTGTGATAATCTACACTGTACTCAAGATTCTGGGGATCTCCCTTTCTTAACTTATAACCCAAAGGTGCAAAGCTCTCCAGGAGCCAGCCCCTTTTGGCATACTTACTCAATTTCTGCATATCTCCTTTTTCAGTAAAAGCTAAGCCCCCGCTGGTCACATATTTTGTATTCTTCATGCCTATTCCCCACCTTTTATTTGAGAATTTGTTCTGCATGTCTAATCATTTCTTTTCGGCGCTCTACTTCTTTTCTTAGCAATCCAATCCCTTTTTCCGTTGCAATATACGTTTTTCGTTTGTCGTCCTCTTCTTCTTTATACAGCTCAATAAATTCAGCCGCTAGCAGCTTCTTAATGGTTGTATACATGGAAGCAGGCCCAATTGAAAATTGATTGTTCGTCATCGTTTCGATTGATTTCATAATCAGATATCCGTGTTTGGCTTCGACTAAAGACAAGAGAATATAAAATGCAGTGTCTGTGAGCTCTCCCATTTCCAATGAGTCCGTTCTTGACACTTAATCACCTCCTCATATGTATCATTAAAAGATATATCATTAAATGAACTATATCTTTTAATGATACACTTGTCAACTGCTGGCATAAAATTCAAACTACCTTCTCATACTAGGTGAAGAATATGGAGGTGAATGTCATGCCCAAAAATAGTGCCAATCCCAAAGAAGCTCCAGGAAAACATCAACCAAGTAAGAAAAACAATGCGGAGAATAACAACAATTTCAATGAAGCCGCTCAGATGGTGAACATCGATAAGGCTGCTGATTATGTGCCCAGCTTAAACGGTGTCTCCAAAACTGATGTTTAAGCTATACCGCTAATAACTTCTTCAAACAAAAAAACACTCCTCAGATTTTTCTGAAGGAGTGTTTCAATCCGTAGCAGTTTCATTTCAAGCTCTCTAACTCAGCAGTCACTTTTTCAATTAAGTTCACGAAGGAAGCCAGCTCTTGAGAGCTTTTGACCTGATCCTTGGAATACATGGAGTTGTGTTCCGATTCTTTTTTCACCTTGGAAAGGGTGGCATTGATATTGTCGAGTTTCTGGTCAATGGTTACCAGTGAATCCTTTGAGCGACGGGCTAGCTTACGAACTTCATTAGCCACAACTTCAAAACCTCTTCCAAACTCCCCAGCTCTGGCTGCTTCAATAGCCGCATTCAGGCCTAAAAGATGCGTATGATCAGCCACTTCTCTAATCATCGTACCCACTTGATGAATAGACTCCACCTCTTTGTCCAAATATAATACCGTTTGATGCGTTTTCTCTTGATAATCAGCATTTTTACTAGCTAAACTTTCTATCGATTCACTGCTATCCTTTAATTGAACCATCAAAGATACCAGCTCCTGAACGGCTGAACTCACTCCTGTAAGCAGGTGATTTTGCTTCTCAAGCAAGTTTTCTATTTTTGCTTTTTCATCCACTTCATAGGCTTCAAGAACGAGCTGTGAATCGAGATTAAACATCTTGGTTAAGGCATGGATAACAGGCTTCCACTCGTTTGGTAATATCCGTTCAAAATAAGCAGTAGCCAGATCCAGATATAATATGTACGTCCCCAAATACCAATTCGTTGTTAATCCAATACGGGAATGGATTTTCCCGATAAGCAAACGTCTTTCAATAAATGCTTCATCGATCACACCAGCGGCCATAGATAAAAAATACCACTGCTGTGTTTCTTTCAATCGATCCAGTGTACTGTGCTGCTCAATGATGTGGAGCAGTTCTGGCTCCATCGTCATCTGTTTATACAGTTCCTCAACCAATGAGCTAACGATTAAGTTGAATTCTTTCTCCTTGCTTTTTAATAATTCTAAATCAGCCTCAGTAATCCCTATATAGCTAACTTGCTGGAGTCGTTCTGGACTAAGATTGATCATACCGTCGTTAACATCCCTCTCATAACTGTTTATTTTTCTCAGCCATCCCCTATGGCATCTATATCTCTTGATTATAAAGGTATTATTTCAATAAATTTTAACACTATATTTACCTATATTGCTTAATAATTTTACAAAACCTCACTAGTTGCCCTTAGATTTGGCTTCCTATTCATGAATAAAGGGCTGCCGCAGCAGCCCTTTCAGTTTCAAGCTTTAAATTACGCCGCCATTTCACGGCAAACTTTTGCACAAGCTAAGCAAGCTTCTGCACATTGCTGGCAATGTTCATGATCATGCTTTTGGCATTCGTTGCCGCAGGCTTCACAAGCTTCTGCACAAGCTAAACAAATCTCTTTTGCATATTTACTGTTCATCGACATGGCATGAGCTGCAAACTCGCATATATCTGCACATTCACGATCCAGGCGAATGCACTCCTTCATCATCCCCACATGATCCTCATCCAAACAAGCTGAGTAACAGTGATTGCAAGCTATCATACATTTTAAACACTCATCGATACACTCTTTGTAGTTTTGATGTGCCATAACACATTCTCCTCTCAATTCATTAATTAGGATAGTCCCCTACTCTATATATACCCAATTTGAGCAAATAAAAAAGGATTCCGGGGAATCCTTCCGATTGATCAATTATCTAATTAATTTATTGATGGTAACTAATAGTTCATCCAGTACCTCGTTCTCACCTTCCTGGATACGTTCCACTACACAACTTTTCATATGATGCTCCAGCAAAAGCTTGCCCACGCCGTTCAATGCAGATTGGACCGAGGAGATTTGATGCAGCACATCATCACAATAGGTGTCTTTTTCAATTAACCCTTTTAGCCCTCTAACTTGACCTTCAATTCTATTGAGCCGGCTAATCAAATTCTTTTTAGTTTTATCTGAGTGATGACTTTTCCGCTCATCCGTACTGCATGATTCATGCTCGTGAGTCAGATTATCCATGCACCGATCACCCCTTTCCTCGTATTTTTATTATACTATAGCCCCCCTATTCTATTCAAAAAATAAATCATTGATTAGATTTTCAATTCTTCATGAACTATAGCTGAAGTTTCAACCTGAATGGTTGTATGTTGAATTTTGAAATGATCGGCAATTAACCGAATCGCTTGCTGCAAAATGCGTTGGTCATCTGCTTCCTCTTCAATTAAGATATGACAGCTGAGTGAATCTAATCCCGAAGTTATGGTCCAGATATGCAGGTCATGAACATTTCTAACCCCCTCAATGCTTTCGAGGATTTCCTTTACTTCAGCTGGATTAATTGTAATCGGGGTGCCTTCCATAAGGACGTGAACGGTATGTTTGATAATTCCCCATGCCCCTCTAAGAATCAATAGAGCAACCAGTACGCTTATGATTGGATCAGCAACATACCAGCCAAAAATCATCATGATTAAACCGGCAATAATTGCCCCTACTGAACCTAAAGCATCACCAAGCACATGGAGATAAGCACTACGGAGATTAATGTTATTTTTCACATCCCCTTTTCTCATAAGCGACCATGCACTAGCCACATTGGCTAAAAGACCAATACTTGCGATCAGCATCATAGATCCGCTGGCAACTGTCGGCGGCTCAAAAAACCGCCCATAAGCTTCTACAATGATAAATCCAGCAACTACAAATAAAGTAACTCCGTTTAAGAGTGCCGCCAAAATTTCAAATCGATGAAAACCATACGTTTTGTTCGGAGAAGCAGGTTTAGTTGCAAACCAGACCGCTACTAGGCTTAATGCTAGAGAGCTTGCATCGTTTAGCATATGCCCACTGTCCGATAACAGGGCTAAGCTGTTAGTAATCAACCCACCAAAAAACTCCAAAAACATAATTCCAACCGTAATGATCAACGCAATCAAAAGCCCTTTTTTATTTCCACTAGGATCAAAATGTTGATGCCCGTGAGAGCCATGGGAGTGACTGTGTCCTTCATGAGCGTGGTCGTGGTTACTGTGATCGTGATTGGACTGTTGCCCGTGTACATTCTCGACCTGATGATTGCGTTTGTTCTTCTTGTTCATCATGCTTAACCTCCTATTACCTTCAGCTAGATAGTATTCGTAGCCCTGCGCAGTTACATTCAAAAGCTCCAGTTAATAATAACATATGAGCATGTGTTCATGTGTTCATATGTTATTATTAACTGGATTTTTCTTCTTGTCAATAAAAAAGCAACAAATGATTGTCTCTGACCTAATAAAATAAAGAGGACCCTCCGCAGCTCTTCCTGCATGAAGGATCCTCTCGAATCAGAACCGTGTATTAAATCAAATCTGATTGTTGCAGCAATCTTTGGATGATAGCCGCAACTTCTGCTCTCGTAATGAAGGCTTGTGGGGCAAGTACATTTCCGCTTCTGCCCGTGATGATTCCTGCTTGCAGGCTGTCTGCGATGCCACTCTTCGCCCAGTCTGATGCTTCATTCGCATCCGTGTAAATGCTCAGCAGCTCGCTTGCTTCTTTGGCCGGAAGTTTTGTCTTCAGATCGGTAATCACCATAGCTTTAGCAATAATACTCATCGCCTGTTCCCGAGTAATCTTGTCTGTTGGATGGAACGCTCCATCTTCAAAACCGTTGATTAGCTTATAGGAGTAAGCTGTCTGCACCGCATCATTATACCAATCTGAGACCTTTACATCCGCAAAGGATGTTGTCCCGCTTTCCAACTTCAATCCCAATCCACGTACGATAATCGCCGCAAATTCTGCACGTGTAATCTCCAGATTAGGGTTAAACAAATCGTCGCCGACTCCATTAATAACCTTACGGGAAGCCATCTCATTGACAATGTCCTTAGCCCAGTGGGTGGCGACATCCTTGAAGTTCTGTGGATCTTGAACTACAAAATACGTACTGTTCGTTAAACTGTGTATTTTCGCAAAGTGTTTGCCATCAATGGCAACAATCTGTGTGGGTACATGGCGGAACGTCCCCCCCGCTTCAAGCACTAGCCCAGTCGTGATCTTCTTAAGGTCTACACCATCCGCTAGAGGAATAGTTCTTTCCACATAGGTATTAAACTTAGTGAGTTCAACAGTTTTCCCAGCGTAAGTAACCTTCACCGTGAAATCTAATGGCTGAGCTACCAACGTTAGCTTTTCATTGGCTGCCAACATTTCTATTCTTTTCAGTGCATCCGCAGTCGGAACAGAAATTGAAATTTGCACCTTCACATCTTGTAGAGCAATGTCTGTGCCAAACTGTTTTGAAATTGCACTGATATCAATCTGTGCTGCTGATATTGTATAAGTACCTTTTGGAGTACGAATGATTAGCAGCGCCTGCTTCTGCTCCATATCTTTGATGATTTGGCCATTAAGCTCGCCAATAATCACATCTGAAGTCGCAGTCACAGGGATAGTTATAATTGCATTCTGGTCTTCCTTTTCGATACGTTGCTCTATTTTTGCCTGATCTACAACAATCGTGGTAACCGTCTGCCCGTTATGCTCAGATATCGTTGCTGTTCCGGCATTTTCAACCTTACCGTTCACCAATACCTCAACCATGCTGCTAGATGGTGTAGCTGTAGCTGTAGCAGTGGATCCTGCTGTTGCAGTTGGTGCAGTTGTTGAAGGTGGTGCAGTCGGTGTTGATGTCGGTGATTCTGTTGGCGTTGGCGTTGGCGGTGTAGGTGTAACCTCAACCTCCGTTGATGACTTCGGTGTCACGGAGTTCGAAACTTCAGAAGCTACACTACTACCAGCGCTATTAATCGCTTTAACTGTAAACGAATAAGTGGTTCCATTCGCTAGACCTGTTACCGTTATTGGACTTGTTGCCCCAACCGTTACGATATTACCCGGAGAAGCAGTAACCTCATAATTCGTAATTGGAGTTCCCCCGTTCGAATCAGGAACTGCAAATGTCACAGTCGCCTCGCCATCTCCCGCTACCGCTATTAAGTCCGTAGGTGCAGATGGTGATGTTCTTGGTTTCGTGCTGACTTCGTTAGAAGCTGCACTCTCCCCGCCCGGATTAGATGCCTTAACTACGAAATAATAAGATTGGCCATTAGTTAACCCTGTCACATCATAGTTGTAGACAGATTCGCTTACTGTAGCCACTTGGGTCTCATAGATTCCAGAAGTGATACCTTGATATATAGTGTATCCAATCGCACCCTTCACCGGATCCCATGTTAAGCCGATGAGGCCATTACTTGCCACAGGTGAATGAAGTATTGGCGCGCCCGGCGCTGGAACCTGAGGCGTTCTAGTTACTTCATTGGAAGCCGCACTGATACCATCAGGATTAACAGCTTTAACAATAAAATAATAAGCAGTTCCATTAATTAATCCTACAGCATCGTAACTGTTCTCAGAGCCACTTATAGTAGCTACCTCAGCTCCATAAACACCTGAAGCTGTAGACTGATATACAGCGTAACTATCGGTACCATATACGGGACTCCAAGTAATACGAATATGTCCGTTTCCTGCTGTTACAGACTCAATACTTGGCGCAGCAAGTTCAGGCCAGGTAAGGTCAATAACTGCACTAGTGATCTCTGTAAGTCCTGTCGCATCAAATGCCAGTTGCGCTCCGGTAACTCCAGCTGCATTCGTAGCTCCCAGATCCGTAAAGGAAATGAGGCCCGCTACTGCTGTCAACGTCGTATTCCCCGTCAACGTCCAGCTTCCTGTGTCCTTCTTCGACACAGTAACAACCGTACTGTTGTCGCCAAGGTTTACATTCCCAAACTGATCCAGCAGCGTTATCACTGGCTGCTGCGCGAAGCTACCGCCATTGGTCTGCGGGGCACTTACGCCTGTGGTCAGCTTCATTGTCGCCGTGCTACCTGCGACAGGTGTAATGTTCAGCGCTGTTGCCGCTGGCGTGGCTACGCCTGCTTGGCTGAACACAACAGCCTGTGCTCCCGCTTTATTCAGCTTCAGGTTCACCTGAGCTACACCCTCAACGAAATCAACGTTGATCTTGCTCGGTGAAGCTGCCAAAGCGGTACTTCCTAAGCTTCCGTACGTTCCGTCCGGCGCAACATCATAACCCGTTACCGTCACTTCTTTTGTTCCGGTAAACGTTGTATCCGTATTGCCCAGCGAGTTCTTCACAGTCAGCGTAATGCCATTATCTACACCTACGACAGGCGTTAACGTCGCCGCTGAGGCAGTGATGCTTTGCGCTCCCTGTGGCTCTGGAAGATTCAACGCTACACTAGTGATCTGTGGAAGTCCTGTCGCATCAAATGCCAGTTGCGCTCCGGTGATTCCAGCTGCATTCGTAGCTCCTAGATCCGTAAAGGAAATGACACCTGCTACTGCCGTCAACGTCGTATTCCCCGTCAACGTCCAGCTTCCTGTGTCCTTCTTCGACACAGTAACAACCGTACTGTTGTCGCCAAGGTTTACATTCCCAAACTGATCCAGCAGCGTTATCACTGGCTGCTGCGCGAAGCTACCGCCATTGGCTTGCGGCGCACTTACGCCTGTGGTCAGCTTCATTATCGCTGTGCTACCTGCGACAGGTGTAATGTTCAGCACTGTTGCTGCTGGCGTGGCTACGCCTGCTTGGCTGAACACAACCGCTTGCGCGCCAGCTTTGTTCAGCTTCAGGTTCACCTGTGCTACACCCTCAACGAAATCAACGTTGATCTTGCTCGGTGAAGCTGCCAAAGCGGTGATTCCTAAGCTTCCGTACGTTCCGTCCGGCGCAACATCATAACCCGCTACCGTCACTTCTTTCGTTCCGGTGAACGTTGTATCCGTATCGCCCAGTGAATTCTTCACGGTCAGCGTAATGCCATTATCTACACCTACGACAGGTGTCAACGTCGCCGCTGAGGCGGTGATGCTTTGCGCTCCCTGTGGCTCTGGAAGATTCAACGCTACACTAGTGATCTGTGGAAGTCCTGTCGCATCAAATGCCAGTTGGGCTCCGGTGATTCCAGTGGCATTCGTAGCTCCTAGATCCGTAAAGGAAATGACACCTGCTACTGCCGTCAACGTCGTATTCCCCGTCAACGTCCAGCTTCCTGTGTCCTTCTTCGACACAGTAACAACCGTACTGTTGTCGCCAAAGTTTACATTCCCAAACTGATCCAGCAAAGTAATTACTGGCTGCTGCGCGAAGCTGCCTCCATTGGCTTGCGGAGCACTTACGCCCGTGGTCAGCTTCATTATCGCTGTGCTACCTGCGACAGGTGTAACGTTCAGCGCTGTTGCTGCTGGCGCGGCTACGCCTGCTTGGCTGAACACAACCGCTTGCGCGCCAGCTTTGTTCAGCTTCAGGTTCACCTGTGCTACACCCTCAACGAAATCAACGTTGATCTTGCTCGGTGAAGCTGCCAAAGCGGTGATTCCTAAGCTTCCGTACGTTCCATCCGGCGCAACATCATAACCCGCTACCGTCACTTCTTTCGTTCCGGTGAACGTTGCATCCGTATCGCCCAGCGAATTTTTCACGGTCAGCGTAATGCCATTATCTACACCTACGACAGGTGTTAACGTCGCCGCTGAGGCAGTGATGCTTTGAGCTCCCTGTGGCTCTGGAAGATTCAACGCTACACTAGTGATCTGTGGAAGTCCTGTCGCATCAAATGCCAGTTGCGCTCCGGTGATTCCAGCTGCATTCGTAGCTCCCAGATCCGTAAAGGAAATGACACCCGCTACTGCCGTCAACATCGTATTCCCCGTCAACGTCCAGCTTCCAGTGTCCTTCTTCGACACAGTAACAACCGTACTGTTGTCGCCAATGTTTACATTCCCAAACTGATCCAGCAAAGTAATTACTGGCTGCTGCGCGAAGCTGCCGCCATTGACCTGCGGGGCACTTACACCCGTGGTCAGCTTCATTGTCGCTGTGCTACCTGCGACAGGTGTAATGTTCAGCCCTGTTGCTGCTGGCGAGGTTACGCCTGCTTGGCTAAACACCACAGCCTGTGCTCCCGCTTTATTCAGCTTAAGGTTCACCTGTGCTACACCCTCAACGAAATTAACGTTGATCTTGCTCGGTGAAGCCGCTAAAGCGGTGCTTCCTAAGCTTCCGTACGTTCCGTCCGGCGCAACACCATAACCCGTTACCGTCACTTCTTTCGTTCCGGTGAACGTTGTATCCGTATCGCCCAGCGAATTTTTCACGGTCAGCGTAATCCCATTATCCACACCTACGACAGGTGTCAACGTCGCCGCTGAGGCGGTGATGCTATATGCAAGAGTAGGTCCTAGGTTCAGGGTCATTTTAGTGAAATAATCCCCCACGACCTTAAAGTTAGTACCATCGTAAATAATGCCATTAAGATTAGAGGTAAGATCAGATGTTTCCTGAGTCCACGTGGATCCGTCTGCCGAAGAGAATAACTCCCCCTTCAATCCAACAGCCAGAAAACTTCCATTACCAAAGCTGATATTATTTAGTGCGCTAGCTGACATTGTAACCTTCGTAAAAGTTACCAAATCTTCTGTGGTTAGAATTACTGCCTGCTGGCTAAGTGTATCTTCTCCAACCAGAATATAAGCTCTACCATCATAGGCAATTCCCTTTAAAGAAGTATTGGGGAACCCAATCTCTAAGGGCACATTCCACTGTATTCCATCTGATGATTTTGCGATAACAACGCTCTCTTGCTCATAAGTAGTACTATTGTATTTCATCCCAAGAGCTACAAATTGATTATTCAAGTAAGCTACTGTATTAAATGCAAAATCCCCATTTTTAAATCTCTCTGTCCATGAGGTTCCGTTAACTGAAGAATAAATTCCGCCATAATCGGAAACAGCAACGTACTGATTTGTGCCAAAAGCAACGCCAGTCAGATTGTCCTGCACTCCGGTATCTGTCATAGTCCAAGTATCACCGTTGGTCGAGGTCACCACTTTGGCGTTAAGATTGTAGTTTTCTTTATCTGTAACCGCAATAAACTTCCCTGCTCCATAAGTGACCGCATTCATTCCCGGCAGCTTGGAGGGTGTGACATCGTTCCATACTGCGGAGCTATTAGATTTGTAAATAGAGCCATATTCCCCGGATGAGACGGCAACATAATTGCCATTACCATCCTTAGCAATACTTTTCAGATTACCGCTGACATTACTCCACGCCGATAGGTCAGAAGAAACCAGTAAGCCGTTGCCCCCTGAAGCAACATATTTTCCATTTCCGTAAACCATATTGTTCATCATCATTGTTGTATGGGTATCCGAAGATGTCCACTGGGTGCTGTCCAGCGGAGCCGCAGAAGATTTATAAATTACACCCTGCCCAAACAACAAATAGCTCCCATTTAAAGAACCTCCCCCATAAAATTGCTTGTTATCCCATGAGGCATCAACGGTCCAATTAGCACCGTCTGTAGAGGTGAATACTTTTTTAGCATACGGAGTCACGATATAACTAAAGAAACGATTATTTAAATAGATTACATTCGTAACATAAGGCCAACTAGAGTTATAGTGGTTGATCACAAGATCGGTTAAGGTGACCGTTGTCCAATTGATCAGATTCGTTGAGGTATAATAGACAGCATTGTTAGCAGAGACCACATATTTGTTGTTGCCATAAGCAATATCCGTTAAGCTTTGCATTCCGAATATTGCATTGGTAGAAGTGATTCCTGTGTCTGTCCAGTTAATGCCATCCGAGGATTGTAGTAGAGTTACATCATAAGAAGGTGGATTGGTGCCAGCTTTATATACTGACTGCCATACAAAGAACTTTTCATTGACCGCTTTCAACCTTTCCGGTGTGATAGCTAACGTTTTTTTTGTCCAATTTTCACCATCGAGTGAATTGTATACTGCCTTTTCGCTACCATCAATAGCTAAGAACAGCCCATTAGCGAACACAATAGAAGTTAGTTTGGGGTTCCCCGCCTTTTTTGAGATAGACCAATCTACGCCATTTGATGATGTAGATATCCCTCCTTGGCCCACCGTTACAAAAACATTGTTACCAAATGCAACACTGCTCAAATTTCCAGCTGATGTGGAGCTTTGATCTATGATATTGCTATTGCTGGGTACTGCATAAATTACTGCAGGCATAAACAGAGAACTGACGATAGAGAATACTAAACTTATTGCTAATAAAAGATTGCCACTCCGCTTAATCACAATTTTCCCCCTTTGGCATTACACCAAAATATAAATACTTCCACCATATGGAGATTAGATGTCTTTTCTAAGATTTGTAGCCATTTGGTTTGATTTTTATATCGGTATAATCCGAGAGAATTATTACGAATTTAACATTAAATTTTGATTAAAAACAACAATAATTTACACGCTTCACCTATCCATTTCCACAACCTTACAAATGAGAAAAAAACCTATTAAATATCAGGACTTAATCCTGAATTTAATAGGCTTTCAAGCTTTTTCTCGTAGAACTTTTTAAGCTGCTTAATCTTTTTTATTAAATAGAAATCGCTGCTTCTAAAGCTACTTCCATCATGCCGTTGAAAGAATTTTGTCTTTCTTCTGCCGTGGTTACAGCATGAGTAACTAACGAATCGGAAATGGTAAGAATACATGCAGCTTGTTTACCTAACACTTTCGCATTATGGAACAACGCATAACTCTCCATTTCTACACAAACACAGCCATGTTCATTGTAAAATTCATTAACTCCAGGCACATTGTCTTCATGATAGAATACATCGCTGGAATGAATTCTCGCCGTCAGAACTGGCTTGTTAATACGTGTAGCCGCTGCTTCAATGACTTCGTTCAATTCTTTACTTGGCAGCTGGATATCTCCTTCTACACCGCTTTGCACATAGGCATATGTAGATTCACTCCACGCGCTATCCGCCAACACCACGTCAAATAAATTCAATTTATCAGTATATGCTCCAGCACTACCGATACGAATGATGTTTTCCACACCATAGTTTTTGTATAGTTCATAAGAATAAATACCGATACTTGGCATTCCCATTCCCGAACCCATTACCGAAACCTCTTTGCCTTTATAAGTTCCTGTATATCCAAACATATTACGTACCGTATTAAATTGGGTTGGGTTCTCCAAATAGGTTTCTGCAATATACTTCGCTCTCAAAGGATCTCCTGGCATTAATACTGTTTTGGCGATTTCACCATTTTGTGCTGCATTGTGCGGCGTTGACATAATTTATTCCTCCTATGTTGATTACTCATTACTATCTTACTATACCATTCATGATTTTAAATATACGTTTAAAATTTTCTTTTATTGCGACAAAAATACTGCTACTGAATCTCTTTTTATAATTTATTAGCAAACTCATTAAGTTTTTGGGACATTATCTTTATTTCCTCAATAAATGTAGAAGTATGCTGAACAGATGCCGCCTGTTCTTGGCCGATAGCTGCTATCTTCTCTATCGAATTAGCCATTTGATTCGTAATTCCCTTAATCTGTAACATGGTTTTATTTATGTTTTGCGTCGAGGCGACGGTTTCCCTTGAAAATTTCCGGATTTCCTTGGCTACGACTTCAAAACTTCTACCTTTCTCACCTGCATGCGCTGCTTCTATTGCAGCATTCAGCCCAAGTAAATTCGTTTGATCAGCAACCCTGTTTATAATGGATAGGACTTCTGTTGTATTCTCCACATCTTTTCCAGCCTGCTGAGATTGAATGAGTAGTTCCTGAGAGTGATCGGAAAGTGAACTTACACCATAGGAAATATTATTAATTTGCTCATTGGCTTGGGATAATGATTCCGAGATTTGTTCTACAATAGCTTTTAATTCACTTTGTCTTCGAATCTGAACTGCAATCCCGCCAATGACTTGTCCCGTTTGATCGTGAAGAGGTGTTGCTGTACCTGTAAACTCAAATCCATAAAAGTGGGCTGGAACATCGGACTTCAAGGTACGATTCTCTTGTATCGCTAAGTAAAGCGGTTCTTCTTTGTGTAAAGGTTGTCCTTCGTTAATGTTTAAATTTATGGTGTCGCCAGGAAAATAAGCAACGAACCGTTCCAAATCACATATCGCTATTGATAAATCAGCGGGGATAGATAATTTTATAATTGGTATAAGTGAGATAAATTTGTCTAAAGATTCAATGTTGTTAATCACAGAAATATAGTCTCCATTCCAGCAAAACGTTATTTATAGCGCACCAAGTCTAACCAGATTATGCCTTGCAGACATGCATTTAATCTAAATCCTTAATTTTGCTTAATTCATATTTTAGATATGTATTCGCGAAAATCTTCATAAAATCCTCCAAAAAAGTTTATAAACACCCATTTCTCTCTCACAAAAGATAAAAAAAACCCCCACTTTGTGAAAAGTGAGGGCTTTCGTTCTCTTGCTGTTACTAATAATATCGATTAGTTACGGATCAGATAATCAAATGCTCCTAGCGCTGCAGTTGCACCGGATCCCATCGAGATAATGATTTGTTTATAAGCACTATTAGTGCAGTCACCAGCAGCAAATACTCCTGGTAAGCTAGTAGCACCATGGCTATCTACAACAATCTCACCTACGCGAGTACGTTCAACTGTGTCACCTAGCCATTCTGTATTTGGAACCAGACCAATCTGTACAAATACACCCTGCAATTCAACATGGTGAGTCTCTTCTGTCGCACGATCAACATAAGAAATACCATTTACCTTATCAGTTCCGGTAATCTCTTTAGTTTGCACGTTTTTATGAACAGTAACGTTAGGAAGGCTATAGAGACGATCTTGCAGTACAGCATCAGCTTTGAGCTCTGGAGCAAATTCCAGAACCGTTACATGCTTCACTATACCTGCAAGGTCAATAGCTGCCTCAATACCTGAGTTACCGCCGCCAACAACTGCAACATCTTTGCCTGCAAACAAAGGACCATCACAGTGTGGGCAGTAGGCTACACCTTTGTTCTTGAATTCAGCTTCACCAGGCACGCCCATATTCCGCCAACGAGCACCTGTAGACAGAATGACCGTCTTACTCTTTAGAACAGCACCGTTCTCGAGTTCAACTTCAATTAAGTCATTTTTGTCTAGACGTCTGACACGCTGCAATTTCATCACATCAATGCCATACTCTTTTACTTGCTCTTCAAGTTTAGCTACGAGTTGAGGACCTTCAGTGTACTTCACACTAATAAAGTTCTCGATACCAAGCGTGTCGTTAACCTGTCCGCCAAAGCGTTCAGCAACAATACCTGTACGAATACCTTTACGTGCCGCGTAAATGGCTGCACTTGCACCAGCTGGGCCGCTGCCGACAACAAGCACATCATATGGAGCTTTATTGTCAAACTCTGATGCGTCCACACTGCTGCCCATTTTAGCTAAAATTTCTTCAACCGTCATACGACCACTTTCGAAAAATTCACCATTAAGGTAGACGCTTGGAACAGACATAATTTCTTTGCTTTCTACCTCTTCTTTGAATACTCCACCGTCAATCATCGTATGGGTAATGCCCGGATTAAAGATACTCATAAGATTCAGTGCTTGTACAACATCAGGGCAATTATGACAGCTCAGGCTAACATAAGTTTCAAACTTATATTCACCACTAATGCCTTTGATCTGATCAATTACACTTTGCTCAACCTTAGGAGCTCTTCCGCTAACCTGCAACAGAGCCAATACTAATGAAGTAAATTCGTGTCCAAGCGGAGTTCCGGCAAAGGTTACGCCCGTATCTTCACCCACACGATTTACACTAAAGCTTGGGGTTCTAGACAGTTCGGTTCTTTCCACCGTAATCCTAGGTGACATTTTGGCAATTTCATCAACTAGTTCGGTCATCTCTTGTGATGCCTCGTCAGCGCCTGCACTGAGTTTCAGTACTACATCGCCTTCCAAGAGTTCAAGGTATTGCGCTAGTTGAGCTTTTATTTCTTGATCTAGTTTCATTTAGCTTTCGCTCCTTAAATCTTACCTACAAGATCGAGACTTGGTTTAAGAGTTTCTGCACCTTCCGACCATTTCGCTGGGCAAACTTCACCTGGATGATTGCGTACATATTGCGCTGCTTTAATTTTGTTAACAAGAGCGCTAGCATCGCGACCGATACCACCAGCATTAATCTCAACAGTTTGAATAACACCGTCTGGATCAATGATGAATGTACCACGATCTGCAAGACCGTCAGCTTCGATCAATACATCAAAGTTGCGGGAAACCACATGGGAAGGATCGCCGATCATAATGTACTTCACCTTGCCAATTGCTGCGGAGCTTTCATGCCATGCTTTATGTGTAAAGTGTGTGTCAGTAGAAACGGAATATACTTCAACACCTAGTTGTTTGAGGGTTTCATATTGGTTCTGCAAATCTTCTAGTTCAGTTGGGCATACGAATGTGAAGTCAGCTGGGTAAAAGCAAACTACACTCCATTTACCTTTGAAGTTTTCTTCTGTAACATCGATAAATTTCCCATCTTGAAATGCGCTTGCTTTGAATGGTAGTACTTCTGTTCCGATTAATGACATATTGTTTAATCTCCTTTGGGTTTAATTTATGAATAGAGTGGATACTATTTATAATTATTATAATTAACCAAATTAAGGCCTGTCAAGTTATTTATAATAATTCTAATATGATAATCGTTGTCAGTCGCTAAATGTTCATACAAATTCCTTTCTTTCGGATTTAAATACAACACTTTATCATCTGACTGATGCTCATTCGTGCTTATTGACTATTATGGTTTAGTTTACATGTTTTATGTAGTTCAATTTCTACAATTCGATGTCTTCTACTATTAGATTGATAATATTCAAGGATTCTTCCGCTACTGTTGGGTTAGAATAATATCGATTTCCATTATAGGTGATCAGTGCTTTCCATAAAGCCCACCCTCTTGCTCTATTCCACGTTTGTGCATCCATGTTTAATACCTTTTTAAAGATCCTTCTACTAGCCTGATCAAAAAAAGTCCACGCCATTGCAGCATCACAAGCAGGATCACCCACCCCTAATATGCCAAAATCAATGACTGCACAAAGCTGTCCGTCTTTGACTAATATATTTCCAGGTGCGACATCACCATGAACCCAAACTGGTTCTGACTCCCATTCAGAGTCTAATGCCAGTTCCCAGATCTTTTTCAATAGACCTTCATTAAAAATATCTTTATTATGCTCAATCGCATTTCTAGATTCCTCATCATATACAGCTAAGGACCCACCTCTATAAAAATTATGCTCTCCGGCTAAAGGTCCCCCACTAGCATCAATAGACTGTAATTCAATTAAAAAGCTTCCCAAGTCTCTCGCAAATTGATTGAGATCATTAATGTTCTCATGGGATAAAGTCTCTCCCTTTAGCCAATTATTAATAGACCAAGGCCAGGGATATTCTTTGGTAGGTGTCCCTTTCGCTAATGGTGTTGAAATAGGTAACGTCAGTCCTTTCTTTAAAAAAGGTAACCATTGTTGTTCTTTCTCCACTTGAGGAACATAAGCGACTGCACTTGGTAATCGCACACTCATCTGTTCACCTAAATGAAAAGTCCGATTATCATGCCCACTGAATTTCACAGGTCTGATCTCTAAATCGGACCATTCAGGAAATTGTTCATTTATTAATCTTGCTACTAAATCGACGTCTATAGTATGCATAATATCTCTCCACATATATGAAATTGAAGCAACATCAGTTGCGGAATCCGAGCTGATGTTGCTTCTTTTTAACTATGAAATGGATACAAGGTCCTACTTCAAATAGGTTCCTGACTCTCCGATTCCACCACTACCGTTCAATACATACACCCGTGCATTTCCTTTACCGGAGCAGTTGATTGTGATCACACCGTTGGTAACGGTTTTGGTATCACCAGTGACCGCATCCACATATGTTCCGTTAGGAATTCCGGTGAATGTTGCATTTCCTGAGATCGTAACCAAAGCAAAGCTATCGATTCCTTTGCTACTATCAGTGTATCTTCTTTTAAATGCCAAATCACCTGATACATTTTCTGTAGAATATTGGCCTTTTTGCAAAGCAGGAACAGCTCTTCTAATTAAATTAAGTTGTCTGATATGTTTCGCCAGAGGATAATTTAACGAGTCTGCAAGTGTGCCAGTAGCATTGGTATATTTACCGTAATCTTGAACAGTAACACTACCCTCAATATGATCGCCAAAGTAAGCACGGCCTGTTGTACTTAACGGCGCATTTGGACCTACATCAATGACTGATCCTTTTTTGAACTCAATTTCAGAACCATAATAGATCGCAGGTATTCCTCGGAAGGTGAACATCAGCGCGAGATTCTCAGCCCAAGTGTCCTGTGTGCCGGCAAATCTTTGATTTTCTGGTGCTTGGTCAGGTGCATAGTCATGAGAGTCAATATAAGTTACATTCCAGGTAGCATCATTATAGAATTGATCACCGCTTCTCATACTGAATGCTTCCTGAGCAGTTTTGAAAGCCCAGTGCATTGGAAAATCAATAACATCCATACCCGATTTCTTCGAATAATCAGGCGTATGATAAGTATTTCCTGTTAAAAAAGCATTGTTCGAGGTAGGTTGTCCTGCTGTAGTAGAGTTATCTGCCCACTCTTGTTCCACCGATAGCTTGTTGGAAGCGTAGTCATTTTGACCGTCACCTGGATAGGGTTTTGAGCTTTTCCAAGTATAAAATGGTGTTGATATCGCCGGAATTCCACTGTTCCACACATCTCTGTACCGAGTAGCCACTTCCCCAAAGACAAAGAAGTCTGAGCCCCCTCTTGTTTTCCATGCCGGCACAAAATATTTGTTAAAAATATACCGGCTTACATGCTTTACAGTATCGACCCGGAAAGCATCCACACCCATATCAATATATTGATTATAGCTGTCGATTAGATACTGATTCACTAGAGGATTCTCTGTGTTTAAGTCCACACAGTCTCCCGCAATCTGTCCTGTCTGGACGGTGTAAGACTCCCAAGAAAGACTTTTTTCCGTATGGTAAATATTATTGTTAGTCTCCGCAGTCTTCATTAAGGCAAGTCTTGCCTGATATTGCTGATCCGGGGTCATGGAATCATAGTTAGCTGGCAGCTTATCCGTAATTTTGAGCATGTTACTCACGGTGTCCGCCGCCGTTGGATCTTTTTTGAACATCGGGAACAGATTTTCTTCTCCAAAATTACCGGTATGATTGACGACAATATCTTGAATAACCTTTATCCCTCTAGCGTGTGCTGCATTGATCAAATCCTGATAAGATGCCCCTGCGGATTCATATCTTGGATCTACTTTTGCAAAATTTATTGCATGGTACCCATGATAATCATAACCGCTGGCATTCTGCACCACAGGTGTAATCCAGATGGCACTGAATCCTAAGGCTTTAATGTAATCGAGCTTTTGAATCAGTCCTTTGAAATCCCCTCGCCAAGCTGGATCAGAGTCCGGATTTCCTGCCTTGGCATCCTCCCATGCATGCTCATTGTTACTCGAATCACCATCATAAAACCGGGAAGTGATTACAAAATAAATCGTATCTTCACGAAAATCGCCCTTATTACCAATGTTATAAACAAAACTCTGTTTAGTTTCATTTCCGGCACCATCGATCACAAGGAATTTTAAGGTTGTCGTCTTATTAATCAAGATAGACGGTCCGGTAAGAGATGTCAGTGCATTGCCTGAAATATAGACTTTTGAACTCGTTGTTGGTTCCGTACCATTATCTGTGTAATATGCTGTGGTTGTTGCCGCCTTGTTGTCTTTTATATTAAAAGATACGGAAACCGCTGAGCTCGAATTCCCAACAGGCAGATTCGCAGTGATAATCGGAGCTTGCAAATCGGCATTCAGATCAATCACATAAGCAAAAGAGCCTACATTACCCGCTTGCCCTATAGAGTTAACGCCGAATGCTTTGATAGTCAAAGAAGAAGGTACTTGGATTGGAGTCGTATACAACGTTGAGGTTGTCGTAGGTGTTGATCCGTCGGTCGTATAATAAATTTTATCGCCGCTATTTGTACTGGATAGGGTCACCGTTTGGGCAGAATCATAGGTTTTGGGCACAGGAGAGACGGTTATCACCGGAACCTTAGGAACGTCTGGATTGGCGTCATACCATACGTTATCTGAGTTATACCAGCCCTCTTTTACGCTGCGAGATAAGTCAGCCGTCTGTTTGCCATTGCCGTCATTAAAGATCAGGCTTGCCCCTGTAGCATTTGGAACAGTATAGCTATACCAATCGTTCCCGTCCGATTTCATCAGTATTCCCGGCCACGCTCCACTAGTCGGAATGGTTGCCGGATTCAGATTCCAGTAATGGATGCGGATCGCTGCATTCCAGCTTGCTGGTTTCTTAAAGTGAACGGTTAGCCCCGCTGAAGTAGGTGTAGGTGTTGGCGTCACTGTTGGCGTTGGTGTAGGAGTTACGGTAGGTGTTGGCGTTGGTGTGGGTGTTATGGTAGGTGTTGGCGTCACTGTTGGTGTAGGAGTTACCGTAGGTGTTGGCGTCACTGTTGGGGTAGGAGTTACCGTAGGTGTTGGTGTCACTGTTGGGTTAGGAGTTATCGTTGGTGTTGGTGTAGCTCCGGCCGAAAGGGTCACATAGTCGATATTAATATTCCCGCTATCATCCGAGTCATATTTATAAGCAAGCGTGTTATTTCCTGCCTGTAAAGAGAGTGTTTCTGTTTGGTCTGCCCATGTATCCCAGTTGGTCAGGTTGGCTAATGTTGTCTGTGTAACCTTTATTCCATTGACATAAATGGACACTTTTTTAGCACTGCCGGATGCATTAGCATAGTGAAGCGTGGCATTATAGGACCCTGCTGCGGAAGCCTGGACGTTAAAAGTGGTGGCTGCTCCTGTAGTTGTATATCCATCAACAAAACCAGTGCCCGAATATCCAGTGTGATTCGTATTTACTTTTGCACCACCAGATAGGGATGCACTCTCTGCTTCGTATTTTCCGGCGACCGGAATAACAACCGTCCAGTTCTTCCCGCCGTTATTGTCCCAACTATCCGTTGGAGCCGTGATGTGATAACAATAAATTAGGGTGGCGCCTTCCTGAACATTGAGGTTGGCGATGAACGTGGTTCCATTTTTGGTCATCACCGTGTCCGTAGTATTAGCCCAGTTATTCGTAGTCCAATGTAAGGTCACAGCTGCCGCTGTAGGATTGGTATAGGTGACTGTATGATCCGTATTGCTGGCCGATGCTCCACCCGATAAACCAAATAAACTAAAAATGAGTGAAAAAATAATTAACCACGAAATATAACGCCTGGATTGTTTGGATACCAAGTAAATAACCTCCTCATAATTTTAAGTGCAGCTTACGATTTTAAGCCTATCGTGATGTGCAAACGTTTGCAAAAATGAGAAAAAAAGAAATACTTAATAGTTTTAATCTCCTCCTTCAATGATTAATAAGGAAAAAACTCATTGTATGCGTTTACAAACGGTTCAATATCTGATGAATTTTCCTTGTTAAGATTATAAGCGCCAAACTTTTGCTGGTCAATGCATCTTTTAGGCTATAATTCAATCGTTTTCACTATAAGTTCCCTAAGATAGCAGGTAAATTGTTCAGGTTCTTAGCCAGCCAATTCATTTCTTTTGCAAAACGTTTTGGAGGTACACTATGTTTGTCCATCGCGGCATTAATCCACCACGGGCTTTCCATATACCACAACAACTGCAATGATTTTGTTAAATCCCCTTGCTCCACCGTTCGTTCCTCACGATATCCGTCAATAAATGCTGAAGCTAGTGCTCCATCTAAATCTTCATCTAAAGCACATGACATCACTGCTCGCGCTACATCAAGCTGCGGATAATCATATTTGAACCGATCAAAATCTAGAATTGCAGACAATTGGCTATCTTGAAATAAAAGATTATCAACCCATAAATCACGATGTGCCCATCCAGCTACAAGTCCTTCGAATATTTCCGGATCTATTTCTTCAGTCGCTCTCAGTTGTATCTCTAGGTCAGTGATGAGTGAAGTTTTGCCCATTTCCTTTGATTGTTGTAGGAGTACATTCCAATGTTCTAAACGTTCCTCAGGGCTTTGGGGAATAAATTGTGGGGTTCTTTTCAAACTAAGGGTCCCATCATTTAATAAACGATGCATTTTACCTGTGGCACGACCCAAATCAAACATTTGAAGGATGTTAATTTTGCCCGGCTCTATGACACGCCCTTCACAATATTCCATAACCATAAACGTCTCTCCCATATCTGATTCCAGTAAAACTTTATGGTTATAAGCCAACAATCCGGGACATGGGAGTCCCTGTAGATACAATCTTTTCTGTTGAGAAAAGGCGAAGCTCAGTTCTTCTGGATTATACAATTTATATCTTTTTTTGTTGTATTGTTTAAGTAGAAATGGTCCTGATTCCGTTATGATTTTCCATTTAAGATTTAACCAGCCACGTTTTATTGGGGTAGCATGAAGGACTTTCAATCCAAAAAAATGATAGAAACTATTACTTAAATCCTCTAAAATGGCTTCCTCTGAACGAATCGCTTCCATTTCATCAACTCCTATCTATTCAAAGTATAAAAGAAGAAGCCGCCAATGACGACTTCTTTTAGATATTTCTTTTTAGCAGAAAAAGTTATCTATAAATGAGGCTCCCGCCTTGGAGAAACTCTTGCGCCTTCTCTTGCATTCCTGATTCAATTCTCGTCGTATTCCGGATATTATGAGAGATCTTCATACTGCAAAATTTCGGCCCGCACATGGAACAGAAATGAGCTGTTTTAGCGCCTTCCGCAGGCAATGTCTCATCATGATATTCGAGCGCTCGCTCAGGATCTAACGATAAATGAAATTGATCACGCCAACGAAATTCAAAACGGGCTTTCGAAAGAGCATTATCCCGGTCTTGTGCTCCTTTATGCCCTTTCGCCAAATCTGCGGCATGAGCCGCTATTTTATAAGTAATGACCCCTATACGTACATCTTCCTTATTAGGCAGGCCAAGATGTTCCTTCGGAGTTACGTAACATAACATAGCTGTACCGAACCAACCAATCATCGCTGCACCTATAGCAGAGGTAATATGATCATAACCAGGCGCAATATCTGTAGTCAGTGGACCTAATGTATAAAAAGGGGCTTCGTTACAAGTTTCAAGTTGCTTATCCATATTCTCTTTAATCAAGTGCATCGGCACATGTCCTGGACCCTCTACCATCACCTGTACATCATGACTCCAAGCTATAGCTGTTAATTCACCTAACGTCTCTAACTCGGCAAATTGTGCTTCATCATTCGCATCAGCAATCGAACCCGGACGTAATCCATCGCCTAGGGAAAAAGAAACATCGTACAGCTTCATGATTTCACATATCTCTTCAAAATGTGTATATAAAAAGTTCTCTTGATGATGCGCAAGACACCATGCCGCCATGATGGAGCCACCTCTTGAAACAATGCCTGTCATACGTTGTGCAGTCAACGGGATATAACGAAGCAGAACCCCCGCATGAATGGTAAAATAATCAACCCCTTGCTCCGCTTGCTCAATGAGCGTATCACGGTATACTTCCCACGTTAAATCTTCCGCTTTCCCATTCACTTTTTCCAACGCTTGATAGATAGGCACCGTTCCAATAGGAACAGGAGAATTACGGATGATCCACTCGCGTGTCGTATGAATGTTTTTACCTGTTGAGAGATCCATTATATTATCTGCACCCCAGCGGGTGGCCCATCTCATCTTCTCTACCTCTTCCTCTATGGATGAGGATACTGCGGAATTTCCTATATTGGCATTGATCTTCACTAAAAAATTGCGTCCAATAATCATTGGTTCACTCTCTGGATGATTGATATTCGCTGGAATGATGGCGCGGCCGCGGGCTACTTCATCTCTTACAAATTCCGGTGCCACATTCTCACGAATCGCAACGTATTCCATTTCCGAAGTAATAATCCCTTTGCGTGCATAATGCATTTGAGAGACATTACGCCCCTTTTTCGCTCGCAAAGGTTTTCTATGGAGCGCTGGAAACACTTCCGCCACAGCTTTTCCCGTTGCATTCCCGTTATCTTCAGGCTTCACGGTTCTTCCTTCGTACGCTTCCGCATCCCCTCGTTCCTCAATCCAGCTTAGACGATTGGGCTCTAACCCCTGACGAATATCAGTATGAATATTAGCATCCGTGTAAGCCCCGCTTGTGTCATAGACATGAATTGGGGCATTCTCCTCTTCGCCGTCTATGCCCGCAGTTGGACTAAGTGAGATCTCCCGCATAGGCACCTGAATATCAGGCCGTGAACCCTTTACATACACTTTTTGACTTGCTGGAAAAGCTGATAGATTGATTGGATCGTTGTTCAATTCGCTTGTCATCTCAATTCCTCCTATAAGGTGATTTGATCAAGCGGAGACGGTCTACTCCCCACACATAGAAAAGGCCACATCTGTATAAGATGCGGCCTTAGAGTAGACAAATAGAAATAGAGCTCCATTTCCTCCGCTGGCATTATCCAGATCAGGTTTGACGGTCGATAGTTATAACTATCCTCTCAGCCTGGTTCCACCAAGCTCCCGTGACTATATAATTGCTACTTCAAAGTATAACCGAAAAGAGAGAATTATCCAAATCTACTCAAATGTGAGATCAATGTATACGTTAGTTTAACACCAATACCCCAAATCCTTCCAGAAGAACCTCGCCCGACAATGTTGTGCCGCTCAGTAAATCTGTTTTGGTCTCATGAAGATGGATCGTGACAGGAGTCTCACTATAATTAAGCAAAAAAGCATAACTGGAAGAAGCTCCGGTACGGACTTGCAGTTCTACCTCTTCTGGGAGCTCCAGCCAATCTGCTGGCGATTGTAGATCAATTAAATTTATGATCTCAGCCGCTGCCTGTTCATTAAATACGGCTCCGTAATACCAAACCTCACCCTTGCCGCGACGATTTCTAGTTACCGCCGGTTTTCCCGCATAATAATCAGAGGCGTAAACCGCCATCACTTCAACCGAAGCTTCCTCTATTTTGAGAATATCATTAAAGTCATCTGCTCCTGTAACGACTTCAGTCACGCCCGACCAGCTAATTGTTGTTGGCTGACGACTGCCCTTAACCATTGTGAATTCTTCAACTGTGATCCCGCATAGATCCTTAGCAGCACCTGGGAAAGGACGCATATAACATTGACCGCGCTCATCCTTATAGCCGGTTCTACAGCCGAAGATCAGTTTGCCGCCTTGCTGAACATATTCATCCAGCAGTGCTGCTGTCTCATCTGTCATAATCGCTGGGTGAGGATAGATAAGCACGTCGTACCTTGCAAGCTCCTCCAGCGTTGTTTTTTTGCGTAAATAGAGTACTTCATTCGGGATATGCTTCCGCTGAAGCGCCTTGTACCACTCCTTATTGCTCTTCCACATAAACGGGCCATGCCAAACATCGTATTCTCCATCCCACTCATTGTCATAATCACGAACAATAGCAATGTTAGCCTGATTACGAGTACCGACAAACGCATGACCTGCTGCTGCCAGCTCCTGACCGATCTGCCCCGCTTCCCGCACTCTCCGGTTAGGCTGATTATGATAGTCATTGATTCCATGCCAATAAATTTCATTGCCCATCGTAGCTGTCCGCCAGCGGAAATATAACACCATATCTGCTCCATGAGCGATCGACTGATAAGTCCATAACCGCATCTGCCCGGGCTTTGGAGAAGGCATATCCATCCGGTTCACCCAGCCACCCGGGCCCGACTGCTGCTCCATAATGCAGAAATTCGGGGATATCGAACGAACAACAGATAACGACAGTCCCCAGCCTCTATCATTCAGCGGATTCCGCTCATTCGGGTCATAAAAAATAGTAGAGAACTGAGGATAGGAATCATAGCTGAAGAAATCCAACAGTTCATCCGTCATTTCATGGCTATCGAGATGCCCGAACAGACCGTTCGTGGTTACCCACTGCTTAGGGGCAAGTTTACGGATGATATCCGCTTGGTTTTTGGCAAAAGAAATTGTATTGTCCGAAATAAACCGTTTTTCATCCAATGCCTGATGAGGATTGGGTTGCTTCGGTACTGGAGTCGGACGTGGAAGATAGACCTGAGACCAGTCACTATAGCTTTGATTCCAAAAAACAGTTCCCCAAGCCTCGTTCAAATGCTCAAGTGTAACATATTTCTGCTGTAGCCATTCCCGGAAAGCCTTATGGTCACTCTCCGAATAAAATTCACTGATCTCACAGTTGAGCTCATTATCAATTTGCCAGCCAACTACACCCGGATGATTGCCGTAATGTTCAGCCATTTGTTCTGCAATACGTGCACACAGTTCCCGGTATTTAGGACTGCTGTAATTATAATGACGGCGCATGCCATGCTGAAGTGTAACACCTTCGTAGGTAACATTTAAAACTTCGGGATACTTATCAGTCAACCAAGCTGGAGGCGTCGCCGTCGGAGTACCAAGTACAACCTGAAGACCATATTTATGTGCTAGATCAATCGCCCGATCAAAGAGCCCGAACTGAAACTGCCCTTCTGCCGGTTCAAAAATAGACCAAGCAAACTCCCCCATCCGAATGATCGTAAAGCCGAGTTCACGCATCCGGCGATAATCGTCCTCCCACATGTTTTCTGGCCAGTGCTCCGGATAATAACAGACGCCAAGCTCGAATTTTTCAGTTGCGACAGGTTTCTTCATCATTACCTCCAAAGTATTAAAAATATGCTTTCAATATTTTATAATTCTATTGTAGTATCAATGATAAGAGGTCTTATATAACAAAATATTGCTATCATATAACAATCTTGCGTTCATTGCCTTAATCCAACTTGCGCTCTGTTGCGCTACAGAAACGGGTGCTGCCAAACATGAAGAAACAATGGTATTTGCCGACACCGGCTTTTTCGAAATATGTCTGTTATCCTGAATTTTTGGGACATTACACTCACTTTCCACAACATACAGAGAGAAGAAGCGAAGGTTTTCTGGGGAGTTATAACCTGCATTTGATCTTTGGTGGGGAGGGTTATGTATTCCATGAGGGCGAACGTATTCCGATGAGTAGAGGACGAGGTTTTCTGTACCCTAAAGGGGCTTATCAGCAATACGGCTCTGACCCAGGCGAGCCTTGGGATGTCCGCTGGGTTCATTTTAACACTGAAATTGTCCTTCCCTTATTAGAAGAAGTGGACCAGTCTCGTGCATACCTGTTCACTTTTGATTTGGATGCTAAGCTGGACGAACTATTCGAGGAAATGTATATACTAAGCGCTTCCTACGTGACCCGTAGCGAGCCAAGACTATCTGCTCTGCTGTATGAGCTTCTAGTAAAATTGCTGCAGAACTCCGAGCCGCTTCACGGCTCAGTACCGCACGAGGTTAGGCAGTCCATCCGCAGTGCTGCAGATATCATTCATGTCGAATGTGCCAGCCCTTGGTCTCTGGAATCGATGGCAAGATTGACCGGGTACAGCAGCTATCATTTTCTAAGGCTGTTCCGGGTGGTTATGGGTAAAACACCTAACCGTTATTTAACCGATTGTCGGCTGGCTAAAGCCAAGCTTTTACTAGTTTCCACAGGACTCTCCATTGCTCAGGTTGCTACTCAGTCCGGTTTTGCCCAGTCCAGCTATTTCATTAAAGTGTTCAGAAGGTTTGAAGGCATGTCTCCTGTGAAGTACCGGCAGGCTTTTGGGGCGTAGAGGATCTTCGATTCAATCTTAGTCTCTTGGATTTATCACCCTTAAAGATCATCCTTAAGAGAAATTTCACTCTCAATATCTAAACTTATTGTTTCAGAATGAATCTCCCCTTCATTATCATTCCATGTAATAGATAAAGTGGTATTTTCATAATTTTGTCTATTTTTATTTAATTCGTCATACGAATACGGACCTGTTATAGACGCGATATCAGTGTTACTTAATATTGAAACGGGTCCATCCGTTGACCTAGCTTCATTTACAAGAACTGTTTCATCCTTATTATTATTTTGTAATCTAAAACATCCCATGTATCCCTGTACCCTTAAGTGTATATACTTGAACACCAGTGTTTAAATTTGTTTCGACCTCTTTATTGAAATATAAATAACTCCATATCGCATTCGAAATAATAACCACAGCTACAAGCACTAGGATTAGTTTTTTCATATCTGCTCCTTTATAAATACTCCCCAGCCATTATTTATATCTTAAATTCCACTCCTTAGACCATTTCGGGAAAGCTTCTCCGGTCAATTCTTCGAGTGTATTCCCATCAATGGTATAAACCCAGCCCATATGTAATTCAGCGAAATCAGGAAAACTATAACCTCCTATCACTTCATCGTCTGCTTCTAGCAGAAAAATCAGGGTTTGTTTTTTTGTATTATCCTTCTCATTATCTAAGGGGTGGTTTTTAACGATGAACTTACTTGTAGTTATTTCCTTGCCTATATAATTGATTGGATCAACACTTTGAACACTCCAATATTGTATGTATGGCATTTCCGTCAGCAGTTTTTTATCTAATAAATATTCAGAAACAATTCCTTCATTACTAATGATCAGATAGCCCATATCGGTAATAAATTGTTCAGCTTTGCTATATTCTTTTTTTGAATTATCGCTAATTTGCTCCTTACTACATCCAAATAAAAAGATTAAGAATAACGGAACTATGATTACCTTTAATTTGTTCATAGGTTCCTCTCCTTGGATTGTTTATTATCTCCGCAATAGCCTCATAGATTAATCTTGTTGTATGAATTTAGTATCATCAAACTCTTTAGCGTCTTATAGGCTCTCCATTCCAACCTCGCTGTTTCACCGGGAGGCTCCCATGTTATCTGCCATCCTCCATCATCATCCTGTTGGTGTTCTAATACTTTTAAGTGATCAAGAATGGTTTCATCAGAAAATATGCTGCTACAGTAAGAAGTGGGTGATGGCGAAAATTCTAGAGGAGAGAGTCCATAACTGTGGGATGCGGCATCCATACAAAAGAAGTTGGCAGTAATAAGCTCCTTAGATAATTTTTGAAATAATCCTTTGATAAAATCCGATTGAGGTAAGCTTTCCAATAAATAAAATGCAGTCAAAATTGTATGCGCATCGTCATATGCTTGTGCGTGAATATCTTCCAAACAAATTTCTGTCGCCTTATCAAGCCAGGAATGTTCTATCCCTTGCCACTTAAGAAGCCCGACAAGACCAGTAAGTCTGCTAAATGATGGCTCTGTAGAAAGAGGGTTACTCCAATGTTCTGCTCTTGGATAGTTTGCTGATGAAGGAAATATTGTTGGAATCCCTTTTTTTAAATCAGCATGCTTTGAAATATAATCACATGCTTTTTGAGAAAGTTCTTCGTCTTTTATGTTACAGTCATATAAAAAACGTAGTGCAAATTCCATGAAAAGTGGCTGACTACCGGGTACCCGTAAATCCGGCTCTATTGCATTTCCAAACCCACCATCTTCGTTTTGGTAGGCTGTTAGTGAAGTCACAACATTGCTCATTGATCCACCGTGGAAAATATATTCAAAAACCCTTCTTTCTAATAATCTGCCATGTGTCCAAATGAAATGGGCTGCTTTCTCAAAATCCATCTGTTCCCCTCCTCAAAATTTAGGCTAAGTATTTAAGTATTCAATGACACTTTTAATATAGGATTCAATCGGTTCCTTTGTATTAACAATATGTATTCTGACATTAGATGGCTTTTTAGCATTTTCAATAGTTTTTAGCAATGTCTCTTCAGAAGGCACTCTTTCAATCTGGCTAATCATTCTTTTTCTATTTCGCAGTCTATTATTGAGCTCATCATAGTCATTTAATAGACATTCTACATATTTATATTCCACATTATATTTCCGGGTCAGATTCAATCCTCTCTCTATCATTTCAGAGTATAAACAAGGGCTATCGAGTATAACATTATGACCTTGAGATAAGTGGAAATCTATCAAAGCCCATTCAATGTCATACGAAATTTTTCCAACTTCCTTGAACCCAATGTTTGCTCCAAGTGATTCCATAAGAGAAGACTTTACAATGTCGTGATCAAGAATAACAGCAGAAGTATGCTGCGCTATTACTCTGGCTAATGAAGACTTCCCTGATCCGGGGTATCCAGACATCTGAAGAAAAAACAACGAGGGCCACTTCCTTTCAGAATAGATTCTTATAAGCATATATCGATTTCCATATAAGCTCCTCATCCTTAATTCCTTCATGGACAAATAACTTTATTGGAAAAAAGATTCCTTCCATAATCGATAATCTAACGTCCTCCACAAATTGTGTGTACGTGTATGCGCTCCTGATTTTATTGTTAATTGAATGAAAATACAGATCAAAAATACGTGTAGTCTCCTCACTGCCATGAAACAAATCGTGGATAAATAACATAACGAGATCCTCGGTACAAAGCCCAACCTTCACTGCTTCAAGATCAATGATGCACGGCCTTGAACTGCTGAACATCGGATATAATAAATTGCCAACATTTAGATCACCATGGATGCATGTTGTATTTTGATATCTGGAGATACGACTAATATGTTTCTGGGCATTTTCACGCAAGCTAAGTAAACACTTCTCGTAAATACTAAACTGTTCTTCCCCAAGGTTATAAGTCTGGTGCTTTCTAAAAGCCAGATAATCTCTCTCCAAATACGAAATATGCTTTAAATAATGCTCTATACTTTTCAAATGCTCGGGATGAGCTAACTCGCTTGTCTCCCAAGAAGCAGAATGAAACTGTGCGATCACATCAATAATGTTTGCTAATTTATCAGATTCAATAGGTACTTCCCAGTCAGCTAAATTGTTATGTGTCGGGGTCAGATCTTCCATCAACAATATCCCTTCTTGTCCAACTGTATCATATTTATTAAAAAAGACTCTCGGAACGGATACATCCTTGGTAGAGTAATGATTGTAAATAGTATTTTCAAATGGGATATGATCTGACTTCGTAATTTTCTCTAATAACGACAAAACCTTATTGTCTTTCGTATACACTTCTATTTTATTGAGTGCTGCTCGATTGCGTATTTCTTGTTTTGTTCTTTTAATCTCAAGAATCTCAGGAATACCCTGACCTCTTAATAGCTCTAATAGTTGATCATCGTTTAGTGGCATTTTCATCCTCCAATCTGAATTAGCTCTCGCCTACAGCAGCCATTTGTCTCACTTCCATTTTTCATCATTCATCAGGTTGAACTAACGTGTATAAATTCGCTTCCAACATTCCATCCACCTTCCAAAATATTGAATATTTCGTGCTGAGAATTCAAATAAAAAGACAAATCACATATAAAAAGTGACTTGTCTTCCGGTGCTTCCACATATAAATTTGCTTAAAATGAATTAAACGCTAAATAATACGTTTTATTTCCGCCAAAAAGTTGAACAGTCTGCCTTATCCAAAATATTAAACTCGATCATTTTTTCAAGTAATGAGAAATCAACTGGACTTTCCCACCGGATGCGTAACAACTGCTTGGTGTGATCATAACCTGCCTGCACAATTTCATCAGAAAAACGATTAATTCCTGCAATTTCAGGGGCAACCGCCAAATGATGTTTGGATACACTAAAACCAATAATAAAAGTATCGTGATCGGTAAACATAGGCTGATTCCACGCAACTTTTGGCTTTAAATCAGTAAATTTTCCAGCTACCCAAGCTAAAACCTCTTCCATTCTTTCCCTATGTTGCGGGTTATCAATCTGCGCTAAATATTCTGCAAATACTTCCATGTCATTCTCTCCTAACAAAATATTTTCGAATATTCTAATTGATGTTACGTCATTCCAATTACATTCTCTTAGCATAATAATTAAATAGGAAGATTCCTAAGGAGATTTGAAAAACAAAAACACCACATAACACAGTGACTACAGTTTGATCTACTCCCATTAAACTAAATACAACAGTTAGAGCCATTAGGATGTAAAAGTTAACAATATTAGTTTTCCAACCCGCTTTTTCTCTTATTCTTATTTTCCGTTCATCATTAGCCTCAATTTTACTCATTCTAACTTTCTCATCATTCTTTATTTTGTTCTGGGGCTTATTAAGCCATAACGAATACACCATATTTCCTACTCCAAGCACTGCAAGGACTGAACCCACACCAATGAGCAAACCGGAAATTCCTTTTAGCTTCTCGTCAGTTAAAATAAATCCACCCATATAAACCATAATAGCACCTGCAATTGTTAAGAGCACCCATTTACTCGCCGTTTTCATTACCCAGCTCCTCCTCGTAAATGAAAATATCTTCAATACTCATTTCAAAAAATCGCGCAATCTTAAATGCAAGAATGATGGATGGGTTATACCGGCCATTTTCAAGTGAACCAATCGTTTGCCTGGATACTTCCAATTTATCCGCTAGTTCTTCTTGTTTAATACCTTTTTCTTTTCTAATCTCTTCAAGCCTGTTTTTCAATATCTTACCTCCTGAAGCAATTATGGAAAGTTAACTTTCCGTAAAAATAACACATTGGATTATACATGTAAAGCTAACTTTCCATCAGCTGAAGTTGATTGCAATTTAACCCGTGATCTTTATAGGTGTAATGATTTAGGGCACGCCTTGTTGATACTACATCTGTAGAATCGGGCATGAAAAAACGCCACTCGTTAACTCCCTAATAGGAGTACGGGTGACGTTGAGTGTTTCACGGGCGACAACTTATAAAAAAACACTTCAGTTAGCTTAGTCTGCCTCAAGAATATACCCTCCGAAAGTTTGCCTTTTGGATAAAAAAGTGTCATTGTCAGCAGAAAATAAAATATTAAGACTGTCTCTGTTTCATTGAACAAAAGTCTCCTGTTAGCTTAAACGACATTACGCACCGAGTTTAGCCTTGCAGGGGTGTCTGTTGGCGTAGATATGATTTAATAAGCTGTCGGCAGCTTCTTCGACTATAGATTCAAATTTTTCTCTTACTGACTATGGTTTATTAAATGAGCAATTTCTTTAACTCTCTCCATTGTAATTCCTTCTCTTTGTTCAACTGCAAGTGGATGATTCGTTTGTTCTAATTCTATTAACGGAACAGCACCAACCTCTTGTGTATGCACCATTGTCTTTAACGATAATGTAGTTATTGGATATATTGAAAGTTCAGTCGATAACCAACCAAAATAAGGTTCTTCCGTCCCCCTTCCTTCTACGTGCAATAATTCATTAGACTTCAGAAAGTTTTCTTCACTAAGAGAAACCCACACACTCCATATAAATTTCTCTTTGCTATCGATTATTGGTATTTCAATATGGCCTCTAATAAAGAAATGCTGTTCATCAATTACACAAAAATCTCTAATTAATTCTGTTCTTTTCTCTTCTGGTACAGTGTAAAAATAATATGGTGCTTCACTTCCGTAACATAAAGGAAGTTCACTTAATTCGTTGTTACAGTGAGGGCATTTCATGTTTTCTGCTCCTTATAGTTTCTCGCCGATTTCTTATAACGTCTTATTCGGGAGCTTTGTGATAATTCCATCTTTTGAGTATTCGCGAAATTACTGAGTTATCCTGCCCCTTTACTTCAATAAAAACGGCAGCTGATCCTCTGATCGGCTGCCTTCTTGTTGCGATTAAACTATCGTGATCCGTTATTTTAATCATATCAACTCTGAGATAAACATTGGTGTAGCTCCATCCTCTGTATTAAAGCCAAACTTATTATAAAAATCCACTGCATGCGGATAAGAAATTAATACCTTTGTTTTACACCCTTTATATCTATCAAGCATTATATTCATCATTTCCTTACCTATACCTATACTCTGATAACTCGGATTAATAAGCATATAATGAAAATATACCGTTAAAACACCATCTGACAAAGCATTTATTAAACCGACAAGCTTTCCTCCTTCCCAAGCGGTAACAATTGAATGAGACCCTCCGATTGCTTGTAAAAGCTCGTTTGGATACTTGCCAGACTCCCATTCTACCGAAAGAAATAACTCTTGGAGTGCATCCTTAGTGATATCCTCTTTGCTTGAAGCGTAATAAATACTCACCCCTATACCTTCCTTTCATAAAACTAACTACGGCACACATCTGTTTTAAACTCCCATATTTCGCTGGTTTTGCAATCCTTACGAAGCCATAAAATAATACCGACAAAGCAATTTCGGATTTATCAAAGTGAAAAATCACTTTATTTACCTCAATATACTATTAAAAATATGTATAGAAAATGGATTAACTGAAGTGGAATTTGTATTTATTCACATTAGAGAATTCATTAGAATACTTTTTTCACTTAATCATACTATTCCTAAGAGGCTTATAGCGTTAATCTACCAGTTAGCTAAATAGATAACATTGAACTATAGTTAAATGTTATCTATTTAGCTAATCGGCGAAGTATAACGTTCTTGTCCTCAGCCTGGGGCAAGAAACGTGATTGCTTAATCAAAAAAAAAGCCGCTAAATTAGCGACTTTTGATCAAACGATTTTCTCTTCCTAAACCTTTTCCTTTGTATTTAATCTAACATGTGCGTTTCTTAATGAACAGTTGTATCTGATAATCCCACTGCAATATTCCAGTCACAGTAATGTTATGAAGAACAAAATCTGGACACACATCGTATTCCGTCTTTGCCCTTTCAAGTAAATTTTGTAATACAGCATTCTTATTCTCTTCGGTACAGTTTGCACACAGATAGTCCCCTTCTGGTAGCACAGTCAACCCCTCTAAAGACGGATATTTTAAGCAAACAGCAAATAACCGTGTTATTCCTTCATTCGTGAACATTCCCGCCATATCTTCAAATAGAAATTGTGAATGCAGAGAAGTCTCAATTTGTTGATAGAAATGTCTGTGATAGTCCCATAAATTCTTTAGTGTGGGGCTTTCCATTTTATTCGAAAGCATAATTACCCTTGCCTCTATGTTTCTGATAAAGTAATTTTCACTTTGACTATAACCGTTGTGGAACTTATTTTCATAATGTAGATAGGCACGTTTAATTTTCGATTTTGCATACTGCAGACGAGCAATTTTATCGTCTGCTCTTTTTTCTGCCTGTTTTAGAAATTCAATTACTTTAGAGAGATCATTCTGCTGCAATATATCTTTAATATCCATTAAAGTAAGATCCATTGCTTTGAGCAGTTCAATGGTTTGCAGCTTTACGAGCTCCTGCTCGGAATAGTATCGATATCCCGACAATTCATCTTTATGGCATGGCTTGACTAATCCAATACGATCATAGTGCCGCAAGGTCTCACTGGTCATCTCTACGATTTCTGCTGCTTGCTTAATTGTAAAATAGTTGTTCATATCTACCCTCTTGACCTTTTTGTAACACAAAAGTTTATGATGATTAAAACATATGCGACTGATAAACGCAACGAAATACAAAAATGATCCGATCCAACTCTTGCAACATATTTGGGTAGACTTTTCAAGATCATTATGTTCAACTCTAATACTTTGTTGCATATCGCAATTTTTCTGCATAGAAGCTTAGGATTGGCATTCGTAGGACTGGCTATATTAAAAAGAAAAATGATTTAACAAAGTAGCATTTTATAATGAAAAGTACTGCAAAAAAATTACTATCTACTATAGGCATATTGGTGACACTATTGATATCATTGGCAGGATGCTCCTCCCACACCACTTCCTTGGAGGAAAAAAATTACATCATCCCTGCCCAAAAGATTGATACCTTAACAATTGATGTAAAGGACAAAAAAGTAACTATCCTCCAATCTAAAGATGAACAAATTCATATTGTTTACTATGAAAGTGAGAAAGATTTTTACAAGATTGATCTATCTGACGATAAAGAACTGTCAATGGTAAGTGACAGTAATAAGGAATGGAACGACTATATCGGAGGAAAAGGTTCGCAAGTAACCAGAACTATTCAGGTATCGATACCTGATGCAACTTTAAAAAATTTGACTTTAAAAACATCAAATGAAAGTATTGTATTACCAACAATCGTGTTTTTAGGGACAGTGGAAGTAAACATAAATAACGGAAATATCCAACTGGACAAATTGAATGTAGGGACGGCTATAACCCTTGAAACAAAAAACGGAAATATTAGCGGTTCTATTCTAGGGTCATATGATGATTTCGCGATCTTAAGCAAGGTAAAGAAAGGAGATAGCAATTTGCCTGCCAATAAAGAGAATGGTTCAAAAAAATTATCTGCTTATACAAATAACGGCGATATTACCTTACAATTTTCTGAGTAGCCAGTAGTTAAATATTAGCTCGTATGAAGTCCGATACAATATTGAAAGGGATAACCTCTGTTTCACTTTTGAAACTTCTGGTCCTACCTCTTCGACTTTCCACCGGCCTATGACCGATAAAATATCCCTCCCTCTTGTAATGGAAAATCACCTTGATAAAGTTGTTAATCCGACCCGTAAATCGATTATCTTATGATGTACCCGAAGGCCAAATTTAAGCTTCATCGTGAATTCCATCAAAATAAGGTATAAGCCGTATTATAGCGGCTTATACCTTCATGATTTTGTTTGACTGTTTTGAACCATCCTTTGTAACTCAATGTATCCGATGCATATAAAAAGTACTACTATCGATATAATTAATATAATACCGTATATTGGATATTCAAACTATCCTGCCAGTTAGCTTAATGAAGCATCGTCAGTCTAATCGGTTTTCATCTGTTTCATTTAAGGTTTCATTTAAGATCAATGAATTGGGATACGATTTAAGAAATGTTGATTCATCTACTTTTAAAAAAAACTCGCCTTCAAAAATTAGTTGATTCGTATTAGGCCCGATTTGATCTAAATTTCTTGCTATCTCCGATTCCTTAAAGATACTTTGTTTATCTGCTCGCAAGAACATGCCATGAGGTGTATATAGTTGACTATAATACCCTTTTGCGATTTTTGATTCTACGGATTCTACGTTTTTTACTGATTCTACGGATTCTACGGATTTTACGTTATTTGTTGAAAAATTAGTGTTAACAGGATTTTCAACTGTCTTATTTACGGTTTCCATTTCTGGATAGGTGTCTGCTTTTGAATTTGATATTAATGCCACTCCTGAAATAATAGTCATTGCAAAGGCTATTAAATATATTTTTTTAAACATATTATCCCGCCCTTTCTATACCAATAAATTATTTCCTACTTTAAAACATTATATTCACTTAAATGTTGAACGAATGGATAAGGTCCGTAAAGGAAAATATTAAACTATAAAATGTATTATTTTCCTTATTTTATTATACTACCTTTTAAAGTGCATGTGAACATCAGTTTACTATAATATTAATTTCCTTACGCAATAATCTCCAATTCTCCTCTATGTAATATTATGTTCTAATAAGTCTTTTAATGTGTAGTCTACATGGACACAGATCAATCCACTTACAAAGAGTAGCCGAAGTATGGTGAAATTATTGAAGAACAGGTGCTTCGGTATCCTGTCCTTTGTTAAACTATTCTCCCTCTATGAGGAATCACTTTTCTCTTGAATGCTCGTAATATCTTAGGTTTCTGATTTTATTCGTTCAGTGCAGACGACTTCATGGTGGAATCAAGTTGAAATCGAAGAAAATGTTGGGATGAGGAAAAGCGCAAAAGAACATTTCCTTAACCACACCCTGAAGAAAGTGGTTATCTAGGAAAAGTATGGTTGCACTTATGGATCTCCACATTCCTCATGGAGGTCAACCCTCCCAAGTCTCACAGCCTAGCTCCCACATTCCTTCATTCAACCTGTCCATGAGGTGGAGGTCAGATATGCTGCCTGCCAGGATCTTCGTCCGTATGATAGTTTCGTTCCGACTCATCCGTGCTTCAGTTGTCTGTATCTCACTGTTTTGGTTCGAACGCTAATGAACTACTGTTTCGTTATGCTGCCGTACTTAAAACATTGAATTGAGGGATATCCTCCCGTTAGTTTAATAAAAAGAACGCTCCCGCGCCTTCGCTTGGGCTGCGTCCTCCTCATTATATTCCATTTCCAATTACCTATTAAAGAACGTACGCGGGTAGCACACCATCAACATATTAACAAAATTAAATATCCTCGTCGAATAACCAGTTTAAATCAACATTAATTTCTTTCCTTAATTCTTTTAGAGTTTCGGCAGAGGGTTTAGTCTTTCCCTGCTCAATTTCACTAAGTCGGCCTTGTGAGATCATCTTCCCCCATATAAAAAAAAGATAAAGCCGCCCTGTATTTTCAGGACGGCTCTAGATGTCAGTGTTGCTGTTCCACACTCATTTTTTTCTTAAGCTTTTCAAAACACAACTTTATTGCAATTTTGTTACTCAAAACAATACTTTAATGTTCAGAACAACACATTAATGTAATTAGTCAAACAACTGTAAAGTGACATTAATGTTGGTTACTTAGAAACTGAGGTAAATCAAGTCTTTTCTGGCTTTCAGCCCACTTTTTTAGTTACATTATAGTTGGTGTCCAAGAAAACATCCCCAAAACTCTAATTACATTAAAGATTGTAATTCGAAATAGTAAAACATTTGAGTAGTCCCTCCTATACTCACAATGTCTTTATGCATACTGAAGTGCTCTCAGCTGATTTTTATTTGTTATAAGCTCCCATACAATTTCATTTAATACTTCATCTAGTCGACAGCAGATATTTAGGTAAGTCCAATTTTCTATACTGTGCTCAAATTCATCGAATACGTAGTTTACCATAAACTCATCTCTATAAATTTGTAACAACTGTTGCATCGCTTTGTAATCCCCATGAGCTATTTTATTTCGTAACTTTCTCATTATTTCCGCAAAAGTAACTTTCTTAGTAATATCGATTCGTGTTCCGTTTAAGAATTGTGGAAGTTTCCTCTCTAACTCACCAACTAACTTTCCATTCCCGGAAGGGTTTATGATTAACATTTCAATTAAGGACATCACTTTAAAAACATGGTAAGCATTATAATCGCGATCATGATACATTGAATTTATTATGTAATCTAAAATCCAAAAATCCTCTTCCTTTTGCAAAAAATCATCTATTAGTGCTCCTACTTTAACTAATGAAGACATACACTCTTTATTATAGTTTTCAAAATCCAACTGTGAGTTTAATATTGCACGGAAAAAATTCAGAATGCGCGGCTTCTCGTTAAATTCATCTGAAGAAAAAGTTGAAAATGGTATCCTTTTGTTTAACACGTCCTTCCCTTTACTTGAATTTTGAATTTTATTGCAAAAATTTATGAACTTTAGTGGAAATGAAACTTCACATGTAGGGCTATCCATTGTGTCATTTTTTAATTGTAAATATGAATTTTCAAAATCCAATACATCAATGGCGACAAGATTTCTCGCTATTACTTCTAATTCGGAGTTATGGGAAATATTCCATTTTGCCTTTTTGACTAACTCAGCAAGATCATAATTACTAAGCTTACTGTTCTTAAATTCTCTTTTTCCCCATACCTTCAAATTATGTTCATGTACTAGCATCTCTTCTAGCATATCGTCCTGCAATCCCTTTATCCAATCATTAGGTGGATTTGATATTCCAACACCTAATTTTTTTGATATAATAGTCGGTTCAATATTTCCATAGATATTTAATATAATCATGATTTGATTTCACCTCCAATATCTAGTCACCCTTATTATTACATATAATTATATCTCAGAAGATGGTGAAAATATGGCGAACAGTAATTCTTTGATTTTAAATCATACCAATTAATCTAAAAGGTATAAGCTATAAATAAAATAAAATAAAAACGGCCATCCAAAAGGAATAGCCGTTCTTCACAAACCTTCGTTTAGTCTGCCCTTTTAAAACCATAAGACTCAAGCAGATCCCTGTCCTCTTTATTCAATACCGGAACACCCCAAACCAAAGAATATTTGGCCCTAGTATTTGCAACGTATCCTATACGCCCAGATTCAAGTTCTTTCTCGATCCACTTTTTCCAATGCCCACTCCCTGAATTTTTCAGACTAGAAACCACCATTACACTATCAAAAGCTTGCCCTTTAACTGAATGAATGGTGTTGACTGAAACCAGATTTATTTTATCCGGCATGTTGTAAACAGTAATGTCTTGTTTGGCAGTACCTCTAGGTGAGATCATCTTAGATATTTCAGAAAAACCTCTTTTCTCACTATCACAAATTGCTAAGTTTTGATATGCCTCTTGCACTATACTCAAGAAGTTATTATTGAAGTTCTTGTACCACGTTGAATAATTGATACCATCAAATCTTACTAGATCAGAAACTGCAGAACATCCATCCAAAAAATCTTTGATAAAGATTCTCCATCTATAAACAGAATCAATTGAACTTGGACAATTATAATTTTTCCTTGTCGTTGCTCCTCCAAACCACCTATGCATATGCCTACTTGCAAGCTCTAAAGCTAACATTCGTGATTTTGGTGTATTCTCAATCCAAAGTTGTAGAGAGTCTAAGATTAAATGTTTACTTTCTCTAAAATTCGTTTCTAAGTCTAGTTTCATGTTTTGTTGTCGGACTAATATAGCCGAATTATTAAAGGGTATTTCTACTTCCTTTAGAAATTCTATATACTTTTGCTTCAAGGATGCAAGATCTCGATATTCTAAATAACAAACACTCTTCTCACCATATTTATCAATCTCCAAACCACGTATAGGCAATGAAACACCTAATAACTTGTTGGATGTATTTACAATAGAATCGCAACTTCTAAAGTTATCGGTTAGAAAATGCTTCTCAAATACAGATAAATATTGTTTGGTGGTTACTGGATCTGCATCCTTAAATTCATATATTGATTGATTAAGGTCCCCAACAAAATGAAGAAAAGTACCAGCACTCTTTAATTGATTAAGAATATTAATTTCAATCCATGAGAGATCCTGACATTCATCTACAATAATAAGAGGAAACCGCGCAGCTATGAGTGTAGCTAAATGATCACTCTTCATTAAAACTCTATATGCCATATAATTCATATCTTCGAAGTTGGCAAACCCATCCTCAAAAAAAGTTTGTTTGATTTTCCCTATTTCTTTCTTTATATATTCAAAACTTAATAGATGTTTATTCCCTCTCTTTTCGCGAACGCTTTGAATAAATTCTTGTACCTCAGTTAACTTATAGTAGTCTTTTAATGAAAGTTTATAGTTCTCTGAATAATGAATTATGATGTCGTTAATTTTATGATCATAATAAATTTGATTTGCGTATACGTCCTGACTTGATGAAGCAAGGTTTAAATAAGGGAGTTTATATTTTTTTAACCAGTGATTATCATAAACAACCAAACTTTTATCAATCAGTCTATAAGAAGTATCGCCTTCTCTATTTTTATGTTTAGAAAATTTATATCCATAACTCTGCGCAATAAATCCATGTATGAAGCCTGATAGGGTTCCTATGTAGTGAGGATATAATGATGTTAATCCTGAAAATATTTTCACTCGTTCTTTGATAGTATCAGTCGCATCATTAGTAAATGTAAGCACCGCAATACCACTATTAGTTGAACGCCATTTCCTAATCTCAAATGCAGCTTTCATTCCAACAACCTCAGTTTTACCACTCCCTGCACAAGCCTCTAAGAAGATGTTTTTCTTGGCAGACGAGAGAACATACTTTAGTTGTTGCTCTGTTTTTTCTCTCACTTTACTATCAATAAGTGAGAGATAGGAATTCACGGCTTCTTTATTCAAACTCAAAGTATGTATTATTTCTTGCTCCATTTCTTCCTTATTCATACTATACCGCCACTGCATGACCATATAATTGACTTCTTAATATAATCAGGAATATCAATGATTTTGCTTATGTTTAAATAAACATCATTAATGTTTGATTTTGTAGCATTAACTTTATTCAGTTGCTCTCTTATTTTGCACTCTAAATAGTCTGTTAGTTTCTGTGCGTAGATCCCTTTCCCGACCTCATCAGTATCAATATGTTTAAAAATAAATTCAGCATCCTCTTTTAGCTCATCTTCGTTATCGTACTCATTGTTTTTTAAGGATATTGAAGTGCAACGCTGCTTTACTTTTCCCTCGGTGGGCCATAAATCACAAATAACTTTTGCCAATAAATTTGTGTTACCTTTTATCGCTAAGTCATATTCAAATGTCTTTAATGGAGAAGAAAATAATCGTCCCCAATCACTCTTGTTAATATCATCCATTAGTTGAAGTGCACTATTAGCTCCAACAGGCAATTCACTCGGTAAAGGAAATATATCTTGGAGTTTAGTTAGAGGCTCATCATCTTTATCTTTTTTTAATTCGCCTTTCTCGTCATACACGAGTACTTTTAGTTTTGGTGGATCATTATCCGTAATTCCTGAGCACAAAATTGGTAAATGTATATCACCAGTGCTACCATCACAATTCGAAAAGAATTTCATGAAATGTTTAAAGTTAATTCCATTGATATTTATCGTAGACACACCAGCTTCTTCTAGGGATGTTGGTAATAATGTATCGAAATTATCCAGAGCTGTTTTATTATATTGAGCTAGTACTATCTTAGCTAAAGTAGGTATGAGCATCGCCTCACTAATACCTTCCACAAGAATTATACCTTTTGAGAACAGCAGTGCAGATTTTGTTACATCTAGCCACCTGTTAATATAGTTTTTACTTTCACCCAGATCGATTTCTTTTAACGGAATTGCAACAACACTCTCTTCCTTCTGTGATATATGAATCAAATTATATATGTCTATAGAAGAAGCAAGTACTGGAGAATGAGTTGTAATAACGACCTGTAGATTTTCCGAGTTTCGGGTTATGTCTTCTAAATACTTTATGAATTTGACTTGAAGCTGAGGATGCAAATGAGCTTCTGGTTCCTCAATTAATAATACAGTCATCATGTTATTGTCTTTTAATAGCTCAAGCTCTGCAAATACAGTAGCTATATATAAAAAGTTATTATATCCCAAGCTATTAATAGCTATATCCCTAAATTTATCGGAGTCATTTTGTTTGATACCAGGAAAGAACACCATTTTTATACTCTCTACAATTTTATTAAAAGATGTATCCGCAAATTGAAGATTTATACTCTGACCAAGTCTTTGCCCCAGGGTCTCCTCGAGCTTGTTATTAATATTGATTTTGGCTTTTTCAATTTCATTATATTTATTCTCAGCATTACTCGTTATTTGAGAATTAAAATCAGTTACGTTCTTCACAAGTGAATCTTTATTATCACCGTATTGTTTTTTTAGTAACTGGGCTAATCTCGATCTCTTTCCATTAACCAACTTCTCCTCTGCGTCACGAAGAGGTGGGAGATAAATACAATCAATACAATCAAAGGTCTCGTCTTCAAAAATGCTTGATTTTGAAGCACCTCCCCAAACTTCCTTTTTATAATACCCTTTTATATTTGGATTCGAATTAATCTCTAAATGTAGTTGTGCATTGTAGTCGGCGTCACACCAACTTAAAAATGTAACCTGTTCATTTGGACTCAAAGACTCAAGTGTAAGATCTATTCTAATTTCCGGTGCAATATATTGCTTGTCCAAAGATATATAGAAATCATCTTCATCAATATTCATATATGAAAATTCGTTCTCTCGCAGAGCAAGTCTAAGGGCATTAACAATTGTTGTTTTGCCCGAACCATTTTCTCCAACTAGCACGTTGAGTCCTTTGTTTAGCCTTATTTCAGATCTATCTTTAGCATTCTTATATCCTGAAATGTACAACTTAGATATATGCACTTATGCCCCACCCTTCTTTTCTCCACACCAAATTCCTATTATTAACATTATACGACAAAAAAAGAGAATTGCCTCTTGATACAATAATAAAACTAACATTAAAGGAAGGACTGAATTGGATAAAAAGAAGAAACTGCTCTTGTATTATGCAATTGGAGATCTGAACCTACCGTTGAATTTGCTGATAGATAATTAGTAATAGTGTGTAGAGAGTAATTGTACTGAAGAATATGAAGGGGAGGCTAATGGGGTAAAAATCCAGTGCAGAAGAGACTGAATGCATTGCATTCAGTCTCTCAACATATTGAGGTGAGTTTCATTTCAAATCGCAAACTTAGATATTCCCTTGGAAACATTGCTTATTTATATCTATTTCATTTAATATGTCGTTCTCTAATTTATCCGCGTACGTCTTTCTTAACCCAGCAATTCGGACGACTTCCCAGGGTTGCACGGCTGCTCTATCCTTAGTTAATTCCTTTACCGCTTTCTTAATTCTTCTTTTCTGAAATTGCTCTACAGACTCCACTACTTCATCTAGTGCTTTCTTGGATTCTGGTAGTTTATCTATAGCTCGTACAAGTAGGGACTGAATTCTAAGACGCCTTCCAATTTCATTTTTTGTTACTCGTATTGTATTTTCATCTTTGAAAATATGTTTGGCAATTAAACGAATATTATCAGCAATTTCTGAATCGCGTTGTTTCCAATCAATTCTAACTTTAAGCTGACTATCTCCTAAAGTAGGTGATGGCCTATTTAATCTTTTACTGTTATTTTTCTCAGTGATGTTATTCTTAGAAAGATAGTCAAACATAGAGTCCATTGTTTCTCCTAAAAATCCAAGAATCAAAATGTGTCTTAATGGATGACACGTCACTCTTGGTGAACGTAGTACTTTATGAAACCAGGTATGCTCATCACCTACAATAACTTTGCAATTCAAACTATTCAGAAAGCTTTCACTGTAGAATTGATTAAATTTTGAGATTAACTTAATCCATCTGATTCTCTCTGATTTAGTTATTAAGTCTTTCTCCTTAAGTTTCATTATATAATATTGCCTCAATCGTTCTAATCCTACTGAACTCACTTTGCTCTTTAATAAAAAATACGATTGTTCTGCAATAAACTGATTATGGTCTGAGTTCAATAACTCATCAGCACTTTCCTGAAAATAATGATCATTAGTAAGGTAGCTGCTCAAAGTCACCATTGCATGCTTATGTCTTTGATTAGTTTCTACATTAGAAAGTTGTAACTGGCACCCATGCTTAAAACATATAGAGATACTATCTGCTTGGTGCGACCTATGCCAATATGCCTCCCCATATATTTTTTCATCATCTATTACACAACTGGAGCAAAATTTTAGAACTTTTGCTTTTTTCATTTCACTCGCTGTTATACCAAGTAACATATAGACAGAAGTTCCGTTGCCGTACATCATAATATCTTTTAATTTTTTATATCTTTCCATCGGAATAAATTTCGAATAGTAAGGAAGGAATGTATTATTTTCTATGAAGTCAGACGGAGTATGTATATTAGGAAGGGGCAATCTCTCGCATAATTGTTGTAGATGTGTAGGGAACAACTTTGTTGCACAAATATGCGAAGAACCAAACATCTCTAACATGGATGTTTTCGAATTTTCATTTCCTGAAATCCAGTGATAACGTGCCATTACACTATAAAAAAGTTCATCATCATATGTAATCGGAAAAAATATCATACCCTCACTCCAACTAAGTAGTATTGGTAGTATCTATTCTTTCCATTTATAACTTTATTAAAACTATTATTTTATTAGAGCATTTCTCTCTTCTAGAAATTTAATTATCTCTCTTTCTATTTCTATATTCTCTTCGGCCTCTACTTGATAAAAGGCAGCTGTAGCAGATTTAAATAGATAAATATTCATTGATGTAGTGCCGCGATTAACTAATTTACTATAAAATCTCGGTATGCTTCTGATTAGGAAGTCTTTCCTGGACTCAACATACTTCTCTAACTCTTGATAACTTAATGGAAGTAATGAAGCTCTGTAAGTTTTTAGTCTATTACGTTCAGTAGCCTCCAAAAGATTACATACTGTTTGTTTAGTAATTCGATAAGGGTAATTCGGATTAATATTTTTAGCAGCATTCTTGATTTTTATCAAAAGTTCATTGTCTAATTGAGCGAAATCTACTTTTCGTGCTTTTTTATCTATTTCAGGAGGTAGTCTAGCTAGTAACCATGTTCTATCATATTTCATTAACCATGTATACACAGCCTCATTCTCCTGTCGTATTTTTTTACGAGTATCCACCCCTTTATCTAAAATTCTAATTATTTCTTTTCTTCTTTCATGTAATCTTTTCTTTTCTCCCACAGTAACGATTATTCGAGAGTTGTTATCTACAGAACTAACTTTTCTTTCATACTTATCTTTATAAGTAGTAGAACAATAATCTCCATTTATGTTCCCTCTCAAGAGGGTCGCATATCCACATAAATCACAGGAATACTTCAACTTACCTAACTCATCCTCGCAGTTGTCTATTTTTCTCACACACATTTTTATTAAGGGGATATTATAATTTACACAATCGGTATTTCGACAAGTCCAAGGACCATTACCGAAAAATATTTTCGATGATATTTCCGTCTTAGCTAAAAAAAACTTTTGTAATGAGCTTTCTAAAAAGCGAATTAAAAGTAAATAGAACCCAATGAAGTTGGACATTGAAACCCGATTAAGGAATTGTGTTCTGAAATGGTTAGTTGAAATATTATCTTTTGAAATATTTATTCCATTAAGTTTCTCAATAGAATAGTGGGTTAAAAAATCTTTAATTAATATTTTTTTATGAATTTTACCCGTTATTCCGATATACTTTTCTCTATATAAATATCCTATTAACTGATGATATAGAATATCAACATTGACATCCAAATGCCGCTCTCTTAATATGACTAGATCATTATAAATTTCGCATTGAAATTTTACAATCTCGCCAGAACTCCCCACCCTTACTATTTTCATCTTACTCCCGCAGCCACAATATTTAGATCTTAAAAGGATTCCCGACTCTGAGTGTGCATAGGCTTCACCACATTCAGCGCATTTATTCTCTAACAATACATTATGTTGAGGGCATGATATAAGAAAGTCTATTTGGTCCCCTCTATGCACATAAGCTTCACCGTACATCTCTTCATCCTCATTCACGCATACAGGGCAGTATTTTATATCTTTAGATAAGATTGATTGAGCCATCCTATGAGAAAAACCGTCAAATTCACTTTTCCTCCCACTCTCACCGTTAATAATCTTCAGAGTTCTATTAAAACGTTCAGGCATATAAAAAACCTTATAGAGGCCATACCATGTGTGATTGTATAAAAGTAACTCTTTTGAAAGAGTACTGCCTATAGGTAGTTTTCCCAATAAATAATTAAGTCTTCTAGGGAAAACTGTTTGTTTGTATGAAGTTGTACCAAAAAGCTCAAATTTACTTTCAGAAAAATCTGCATTAGCTGAACGCACATGATATCTAAAAATAATGCTCCTGAAGTCCTCATCAGGAAAGGGTTCTGGAAACATAAGAATACGACTCATGAAATCCTTCCTCTCAGGACAAAATCATTTAATTCATCACATTCTCTGATAAGTCCACGCTCTTCAAGCGCTTCTTCTGTAGTCATCCCTCATTGATGACCAACCTTAACCACATAACGAATGTCCTTCTCCTCCAGAGCCGGCTTATTCTTATTTCGCGGCTTTTTTTGTTGCGGTAGGCTTTCAGTAGAAATAGGCGCTTCCTCTCCCTGATAAGGTGCTTTTATAGCTAAAGCTAATCGAGCCAATCCAGCAAACATATTATCAATATCACCTTTGCCATCGCTAGCTTCAAAGACCTGGTTAGCAAGAGTTTCCGCAACACTTCTTGATTTAACAATATGAAATGCGAAAGATGTTAATTTCTCAAGTAACTCACTTTTATTCCTCTGCTGCAGAGCCCTTTGTTGTTGTTCTATCAGATTTCCATGAACCTTTATTCGATGACTTGCTTCTTGAATATATCCTCTTAATGGAAGCCAATCAGGTTGGATATCTTCTAATTGATTATACCCTTCCGTATCTCCACTTCGTATCTTCTGGTAAATAGGCTGTAGTAGTCTCAAACTTCTTCCTGCAACCTCATTTATGAGATTAACTGTGATTGTCTCTGTACCCCCGTTTACAATTGCCCTGGACTGAACATGCATGAATAGCTTAACGGCAATATCCGGAATCCCCATACTGTGGTAATACATAGTATCCAAAATCTCTTCAGTCATTTTCGTGAATGTCTTTGTGTATTGACTATCCCATAAATTATGAATATATTCTCTCCACTCCCAACTCTCTTTTAACATGTATCCTGTTATATTCTCAGAAAATTCATCCGGTATACCACGGCGGGTATTTGCCAATGAATTATTAAATAAATACAAGGCTTTATAAGAGCCAATTAAAACCGTTGGAATACCTATTGTATTAACTAATTCAGTGATGAAATCAATCATATCTTCTTCACCACCGGAATAAGCTTTTTGAATTTTTTGTATTTCATCGATAACCAGTACACCAAGGTTAATCTGAGTAGCGACTTTTATCATTCTTCTAGCATGTGTATCTAATCTCCCCTTTTTTTCGCCGAATTTTTCGTAGAAATCTGTCCCCAATAGCCGATCTACCTCGTAATAAAAGTTTTTACATAAAGCACCCACTGATTTATTAAAGGGGCATTCAATTTTCATCCACACGATTTGTGTGTACGGTAACTTCCGACCATTATATTCAGAGTGATGTATAACTTGAGGAAATAGTTGAGTTAACATTCTTTCATATACTTTTGATTTTCCTGATCCACTGATAGCAATTTCCACATGACTTTGAGCTGTTTGTACATTCCCTGCTAAATTTGCACCATTCTCATCTATTCCAGCCTTAAAAATCTTGTCCCATCCTACGGCCAACTGCCTATTATACATAGCATGCATCGGATTTCTTGATTGGTAACCTATTTTTATCATAGTGTATAAGTTTCTATACTTATCATAGTGTGCAGGATATGGAAGCCAAAAACTTGGTTTTATTTGTTGAACAAACTCTAATCTATCTTCAATACTTAATAATTCATAATCATCAATTAAAGGAGGTACAGAATGTAGTGCATCAATAAATTCTTCTTCGTTTAACCGGTTTGGTATTGCCTCAATAAACGGGTTGCCCTGGTTTTGAGGAAGGATTTGAGTAATGTAGCTAGCCATGCAGTGGGTGCCTTTTAAGTTAGTATATTCTTCATTCATCAAGTTCACGTTTTACCCTCCTCTCACTTATTCGCCTTGAAAATAGCGTCTGTGCATCGTCGTAAAAATCACTGTTTCCCGTTTCTTCGATCTTTGAGCCTTGATTTAGTTGAATTAATCTTCCTGGATCTGCATCTTGATTCTTTTCACTGCCCTCACTGGTATTAGTCCAAGCATATGTTGCCCCCCATCTTCCCTTATCTACTTTTCTATGCTCACGTTTATCCTTTTGTTTTGCATAAAAGCTCATTTCCGCGGTTTCTTTTTTTGTTTCGATCGTTGCAGATCTAGTAAGTGCCTGAGAAAATGCATGTAGCTCTGAATTATGTTGTTTCTCATTCCGTTCCTGCAGCTTAATTTGTTCCTTTCGATACTTCATGATCAGAGATACTTCATCAAAGTGCAGATCGTTATATTCTTGATATTTTGAAGTAAGTATACATTGAATTAAATTACCATCTTTATGTTTATAGTAAATACTGCTGCAATTTCTAGGATCATAAGTAACCTCTATATACTTGCTACCCTTGACCCCTTTTTCCTCAAACCAGCCTTCCTTTATTCCTATCTCACAGGTATAGCATAATTCTTTGAACTCAATTCCGAATCTTGAAACCTTCGCTTGTTCCCGCGGCATTAGGTTATATCGAATGAGGTTTCTTGATTTTTCATGAAGAAGTCTTTTTCCGCTCCCCCAATTCCAAACTTTGAGTGGTGTTAATTCTACACCTTCTTCAAACATCTCTTTTGTTGGGAGATATTCGCGATTAAGGGCACTCTTGTTATACGTCAAAAAGAAAACTATTAAAAACTGATTGAATTCTTCAATAGTAAGTGCTGCATCTTTAGCGGGGTCTCTGTCTCCTCTAACAAGTGGCTTAGGACCAATACCTGCAGGTAATAACTGCCTAATTGTCTCATTTGTAATTCTAAATCGTCTTTCTACGAATGGTTTCAAATCTCCCCGGTAGGACGGTGCATTTAGAACATCAACTTCAAGATTCACGAATTTTTCTGCATTCTTCCCTTTCAATTCTCCTCTATCGCAGACTAATTTCCGGGGTAAATAATGACACGGCCACTCTTCCGCTTCAATTTGCATATTATATCTGGCACAGTTTTCAACTTTATTAGTTACAGCATTCTCTAGTGCAACCATAGCTTCAATCCAGGACGGTGGTGCCAAACTTACGTGATACCCTACCACAAGAAGACTGAATACATCTATTACAATGTATAGAGTTGGTCTTCCCAGAATTGTTTTCCGATCAAATGAAACTAATGAAATATCTGCTGGCGTGGAGTCGATTTCAAATAAAGCACCAATGGAAGTAGCTCTTTCAGATGCATTCCCTTGCAAGGGCCTTACATCAATTGACGCTCTACGTTTTCCATGTCTGTTTGCGTACCTTTTTGAAAATGAAGTATCTTTTTGATACCAATATCTAAATTGACGAAGTGTGGGGGATTTTTCAGGGTTTACTATAGGCACTCTAACACCAAATTTCCTATAGAAGCCACGTTTGTAGAATGTTTCACACATATGCTCATAAGTAGTTTTAATATCCATATTCTTTCTAATATGGAACAAGCGGATTGCAGAGAGAAAAATCTTCTTATCCATTTCAGTGATCAAAAAAGTATTCCCATCTTGAGAGCGAGCTCCCGGTTTATTTTGGTATGTTCGCTCTCTTCCAGGAGCTCCACAATCAAAATAATTATCTAATAATCCATTTCTCATTTTTCCGTAAAACCAATACTTTTTCAAATAATCCCTTATCACTTTTTTTGCTTTACCTGACTTTAGATGTGCTTTTGTTATCAACCTTCCCCTTGACTCAGATATATAAATATCCGGTTCTTGGGTAACGATGTCTTTAATGATTTCCCATCTTTTATCTCTACTATCTTTATATTTTTCCAGATAAGAATCTTCAGGTGAAATCAACCTTAAATCAGTCTCCATTGTGCTTATTCGACTCTTTTGTTCAGATATTTCTTTTACCAGATCTTCATAGTTTAGAAAAAAGGGTAACTCTATCTCATGAGAACTATCAATGTTTATAACAACAATATAATTTTCTTCTTCCCATACCCATAACACTCTAAGTAAGGCCACTGTTTCATTTTCATCATTCAACCGCTCAATAATCGTATTCTGAACAATAAGCATACTCCATACTCCCCTCAAGGATTTAAGCTAAATTAATATTCACAAACGGCTTTTCTATTGGTGAAACTTCTAATGGTTCCATTTCCCGAATGATTTTACTATTCATCTCGCACTTCCATCTTTTATTAGCTAACATATGTTGCAAAACAAACATGCACGTACCTGGCTGTAAACCAATATCTCGATCAGTCAACAGGCACAGTTTACCAACCGGTGTTATGCATGAATCTTTCAGTAAGACTTGTATCAAAACTTCAGAGACAAGCAATAGCAGCTCCTCATCCATCCCCGGACGTGTATCAAGGTATCTGGCCTCGCTCATCCATTCAACATTAGCGACCAATGTAGTAGGAATTCTATTTTCAGTGATTATGCACCAATCTATTCCCAGTTCTTCAAAAAATCTTCTTTCAATTTCAAATAGTTCTAAAGTTCTCGTATCTAGTTTATGTAAGGGTTTAATTGTTCTGACTGCAGGGGTAGGTCCATTAGCAGTTCGTATAGTGAGCATAAAGTCAGTAGTCATTATGACAGGGGAACCATCAACATGGGCATGTTGGATACCTAATCAGTTAGATATCTCTATAGTTCTTTCCAGAGGAAGAAGAGGGTATTGTTCTCTTATATCAATAACACTATCTAGCCATTCACAGTAGTAGAGATATTTTCTTTCATGTTCTGATAGGGTATGGTGAATTCTTTTGGTCTTCCACCCCTTATGCCTTGTTATCCATCCCTCAGATGCCACTTTATTGTCGTGTGCTTGAATAAAGGGTTGGTACTGATCTCCAGTTCCTTGACCCCTACCTTTTTTAATATAGTTCTCTTGAAGTTTAACTATGCGTGAAGCTCGGCGTGACATATATTAACCCCCCAGTTTTTGATACCATATTCAAACAACTAATGGCCTCGCCCTTAAAAAGGGCGAAGCCGTTACCTTCAAGTTGTTTATGTTTATTCTGAGGTGTTATTATTAATCTTTAACCCATTTATTTCAATTTAAACTATTTTCTATATATTCGTAATTATTTCACGAAGACATCACGAACATACAATTTCGTTAAGTTCTTCAGAAAGGAATGAAAAAATGAAGCCTTTCATTTATATGCCTTACTTTCAAAAAGAGCCACAAAGCGGAGAATACACATTTTTTTTGGAAACGCACAAAGAGCACTTGGCTCCCAATTTGAGAATATTGACAAAGAAGCTAGAGAAGTAGCTTCCAGATATTTAAGTGAAGCTGGTGCTCATTTTATTTCCGAACGAGATGATCCAACCAGGGCAGCGGAAGAGGCACAGGAGTTATTATTTCTTCAATTTTACAATAAGCTCATTTCAGTTATTTAAGTATTTTTGATCTAAAAATTTAAGAACCAAGCGATAATCTAACACCAAAAATGAACCGGCTCCTGGATCACCGTTCGTCATGATTCCAATCCACCGTATTGATTTCCTTTTAGTATCGATTTTAAATGAGGGGCTCCCACTCAATCTGTAACTTGTCCTTCCCATTCTTATACTAGCAGATACTGATACCCATATTTATACAGCGTATGATGTATCCGGTTTGAATGCCAGCCTGGAGTACGGGTTAACCATCCTTCGGATGCTACTTTATTATCATTTGCTTGAATGAAAGGAATGTAGTCTGCTCCTCTTCCTTGTCCTCTTCCATCTCTAAGTCGATTTAGATGTATTTTGTATACAGAATTTGTCATTCAATCCTCCTCCTTTCAATACAGAAAGACGCATAACAGGTTAACAGGTCTGTCATGCGTCTCTAGAAGTATTATATGTAACCAATTAACCTCATTATCATATTTTAAAACAGACTTCTTTGATGCCGGATGTCAGTTTAATTTTCAGGAACTCTAAGCTACGATCTAATAGTGAACCCTTAGTACATTTATGAATCTAGTTTGATTTCACAAAGAACATGCCAAAAAACAAATAATAGTTATACTACATATTAGTTTGGTAAACACACTTCATTGTTTCCATACTAACCATTATTGTCTAAAACCCAATATTTTATTCCGATGTATTCGTTAGAAGATTTAATACAAATACTTGTAATTTTTTATGAACACTCTTACCCTCTATCCGTTTGTCAAATAGCCTAGAGATGAATCTGTTAAAGGTCTAAAAGATTCAGAAATGAGTTATGCGTTGTTAAACCATAGCAGTTCCATTCCCCCTCATATAGGGGACTTATGTATGCATCGCATCAATCTTTACTTTAAATGCTTCTCTCAAAGAAAACTCAGATGAATATCCATAATAACCAAATAAGATTCTAACGGGCTTCATCTCTTACATTAAATTTGCTTAACAAGCATTTCTACTATGGACATTCGTCAAATATCACAAAGTAGAATTCATATAACAAATTTTTTGTTTGTAACGCGATATTCAATACCGCACTTAACAAAATAAGACTTCTACCAGAGAATATCTCTAATAGAAGTCCTGAATTTCTTGCGAATAAGGATTTTTCTTTGGCATTCATGCACAAAAATGTTGTATTAAAGTGCAGCACCAACAGAACAATACCAGTCATCCATAGCTAAAGCTTGTAACATATCCGTTGAGGCCATCCCCCCATACAATTTCCACCCGTTTCCCGGTTATCGTCTCCCACTCCAGTTTCTGGATCACGGATCCACGCCGCATATCCAGCCGCCGTATGTGTGAATGAACCTTACCGGGGAACAAACTGCATTTCTCTCTATTAATATAAATTTCAACATTCTTGATGTTCATTACGTTCAACATATATTGGTTATTTTCGGAATAACAGTAGGCTTCTTCCACGTAAGTGATGGGAACCGTGCCTTAGAATCAATTCAGGTAGGTCCGGCTCACCGAGTGGATCGTCCAGCTTCCACTCAGACCGATATATCCGTTCGCAATGGTTAACACGGTCTCATTCCGTAGATTAATCTCCCACTGGTAACCGGTTTCCGTGATCATCTACGGTTTGTTCATAATAAGGAGAGTGAATGGGGACTCTACATACACTTTTTATGAAATCATTCCTCAAGAGGAAGCGGATGCGGGCTTGCAGCCGGGCGAAGAATCGTTACGGCTGGGGTTCGGTAGATCAGCTTCAGACCAAGGGCGCTGCCGATCGAGGTCACAATGGCCATAATAACCAGGCTGACATAAATTCTCCTATCAATGACCTGGGCTTCAAGCGCAATCGAGGCGATAATTATTTCCACGGCTCCTCTGGCGTTCAGTCCCAATCCGATCGTCAGTGCCTGGTTCCAGCGCAACCCTCCCAGACGCGCACCGACCGAGGATCCGAGAATTTTCCCTATACAGGCGAACACAACAATAATCAATACCAATTGGAGGTCAAAATCCTGAAAGAAGTTGGCCTTTAGGCCGATCGTCGAGAAATACAAGGGCGAAAAAAAATACGTACAAATCGAAGACAAGCCACCTTTCAGTGTTTTAATAGTGTCGTTGTAGAATTGATGCTTGAACAGAATACCCATTATAAAAACAGCGAAAAACGGATGTACATGGTTTTTTTCAGCCAATGCGGCGATCAGGACAACCAGAAAAATAACAAAGCCAATGTTCGCTCCCTTTACACGTGTCAGCTGCTGATTGATGAACGACTTTAGCCATTTGAAGACCAGCACCATAATAAAGGGAAACGTCACGATGGTTAGCATCCGGGTTGCAATTTGAAGCCCCGACCGATTCTCCTGCGAGATCAGGAAGATACCGCCCGCGAATAGACTCCAGCCGATCAAATCATTGATGATCGCCGATCCGACTATGATCGAACCAGTCCGTGTATTCAGAATGTTCAGATCCGACAAAATCTTCAGAATGATCGGCAAGGCAGAAATGGAGAGCGCCACACCCATAAACCCGGCGAGATAAACCGGATGCAGATTTCCCGAGCCGGAAGTGAAAACTTCGGAAAAGACAAAAATGATTCCAATTCCGATCAACATGGGAACAATCAGACTTAACACGCTTGTTATGATAATCGTCTTCCGGCTATTGAAGAAATGCTTCAGTTCAATTTCCAGGCCCAGATAAAACATAAAAAACAACATCGCAAACTGGGTAAAATAACTCAGCGGCTCGGAAACGCCTCCGGTAAACCCCCACATTTTCGAATACGTTTCGGGTAGAAGGCCCATGATGCTTGGACCGAGTAAAATACCCGCGAGCAATTCTCCGATAATTGCCGGAAGATTGATTCTTCTGGCTAGTCCGCCCAGGCTAAGCGCAGCTAAGAGCAGAATACTGATCTGCATAAAAAACAGAAATAGATCGCCTTCCACCTGTCAACCCCCGTCCCGATTTTAATGATTTCTCCTACCAGTCGGTCACAATCCCTCCATGAGAAGCAGCAGCGATTTCTGACTCTTCATTATTTGTTCCAGACTTTTCTCCACTTTGCTTTGAATATAATTCTCATGTTTTCCCCGCATACGGTTGGCCTGCATGATGCTTGACAGCTTAATAATGTTCACGATCAGTTCATCCAGGTCTGATTTAATTTTCTCTACTAGAAGGGCGTCCTCCACTTCGCTGAATTCTTCGAACAACAGCCTGAGAAAATGAAAACTGAATTTCAGGTCGAAAAAACATTTCCACAGCGCTTCTCTCTCCTGAACATCCAAAACCTGCGTAATTGCGTCCCGGTAGAATGAGCCTAATTGCTGCAAGGCATTAATGCCGTAGTAAAAATCTCGATTGCCTTCCCGTACCGGGCCCCGATGGTAATGGATCTGTATGATTTCACGCAAAATATCCCGGGCCAGTACTTGTTTGTCCGGCAGTCGTTTTTTGTCCATATGGACGTGGCACACTCCGTTGACCAACTGCTCTTTTACATCCTCAAACTCGCTAATTTCCGGGATATACCTCAAACCTTTCCAGAATTGCATCAAATTATCACCGTCGATATCTCCCTGAAATTTATTTGGGACCGGGTCATACAGTTGATATGACGTAAAATCACCACCCGTAACGGCAAGCCAATGCGTCATAAGCATCAAGCGGCCATCCCGGACAATGTTATCCACGAAGTGTCGGCTGTGATAATCCTTGGATTGTGGCAAATGATACGTCGTTCCACCCATAATCAGGCAGTTGTCCTGCTTGAGATAGCGATGAAGGTAATCCTGCTTTGCACTTTCTTCGATTTCAATAAACTCCAGTGTCAAACCCAGCTTTGTCTGTAAATACTGGCGTCCTAGCCGTTGAACGTCCCACATGTATACTTCGCCTCTAAGATCCGTTCGGTCCAGGGCGAACGTCGGAACGCTCAGTAGATCGTGATTTGTCAGAAGATTAATACCAATATCATACCGGTTGGCGTTCAACCACATATTGATCAAAGGATATAGACATGGGATATAATAAGGAATATCCATATCCGGGATTGACTTTTGAACGGTTTCCAAAACGTTTGGCCTCCCTTACCTCATAATACTGTTGTTTGCTTTCCGCCATACTTACCCGAGATGAACGCGAGCACCACCGAATGATCCTCTACAGTCATTACAAGCTCAGGCGTGTTGTAGCAGACGGCCAGCTTGTAAACCTCCTCATACTTCTGTAGATACAAACGACAGTCCTCCACCGCCAACTCATCGTGCACACAGTAGCCATCCTCCATACTCGGCCTAATTTCAAAGCTGTTTAACGGCTTATTTAGGCCGTATCCCAGCATTTTGATATAAGCTTCCTTGCAGCTCCAAATGTCAAAGAACTTGGAAGTTCTGCTTACAGGATCTTCCCCGGATAAAATAAAGGCATGTTCTTCCTCCATAAAAAAACGCTGGCTGATCTCCAAATCCAACTCGTGAACGACCTGGATATCCACACCCACTACGTCCGGACTGACGGCGCAGCACACCCAATCACCCGAATGGCTGATATTGAACTGAACCCCATGCCCACCGTTTAAGTGCGGTTTACCAAATCTTCCGTTGACAAGCGCTATGTCGCCAATACCCCAGTCCTTCTCCAGCACATAATACAACAGGCATCTGGCAAACAGACTCCGCCTTCTCTCAGGCAGGGACCGAATTTCGCCGAGTTGCAACCGGCCGTACAAAAAGGTCTCGTCTATCTCCAGCTCATCGAACCGTGTTTGCATCATATACATTTGAGTACAGGTTCCCTTATGCATACCTCTCATCAAAGCACCTGCTCGTGCCGCTTTTCGGAAATGAGCCGGACGAAATCGTCAAAGGTGGAGAATCGTTCCAGACTCAAATAATCATCGTCGAATTCGATATCGAATTCTCCTTCCAGCCGCACAATCAGCATAACGAAAGTAATAGAGTTAAGGGTGTAATCGCTTAGTTCGTACTTCATAAAATCAAAGCTCAATGGTTCCCTATTAGCTTCGGCCACTTCATTCACAATTTCCCTTACAATAAGTCCGATCTCCGCTTGTTGCATTGCTTCTCACTCCTACAAGTAGTTAAATAGAGTATTCGCATGTTTTAATTTCTCGTAGAACTGCGTTTCCTTGACCAAAATGTCGTTGAGATAACGGATCACCTTCTCCTTAACCCCATCAAATTTACCGGATAGGTACAATTTGAGCATGTACTTATGGAAAATATCCCAGCTCCTGTAAATCTCATGCATGTCCGTGGACAACCCATGAATCTTTTCGGATTGGCTTCGGTGAGCGATAAAAGCAAGTAGCTTGGACATTTTGTTTCTGTTCTTCCGATAGCGGTCAAAGTTAATATAGAACAGTGAAACGTCATAGCCGGGTACACCTTCAATTTCTGTGGCAAAGTCGAAATACCGGCCGAAATCCGCAGTGAACTCCTCCAGCGATTCCAGAGATCCGTATTTCTCGTAGTTCGCCAGTATATCGGCACCGATTTGCTCGTAGCGATATATCTGGGACGAGGTCAGTTCGTATCTGTAGACTCCGAGCAGCCCATTGTCCAAGTGATTAAAGGGTAGAGTCACCCCATTTTTACCGTAGAAGCTGTCCGTACAAATGAAGCTACACCGGGAACGATCAACACCGGAAATGACAATACCATGATCGATATGTTTGGTTTGATATTCCGCGATCCACGGGCACCAAAAGCCGTCGATATCCAAGGCAACGGGCCGGGAATCCTTCAGCTCATCCATGACAAAACCGGAAATATCCGGTTCCGTAGACTTCTTAAGGTAATGAAATCGGATACCGTGGTACTGGGCCAAATATTCGAGGTTATGGCCAATCTTTTCGTCATGCTTCAGCAAAGGACCGAACATGTAAGGTCCGGCTCCCAGATCGTGGGTGACATAAGCAAAGTGCCAGGCGTCTTTGTACATCAGCATGTGATCCTTACCAAGAAAGGAGGCGATGGTGGCCAAAGACTCCTCGGTGCAATTTCTTGCGTCGTCATGATCGATTAAACTTACTGGTATGAGAAGTTCCATCCTTACCCCCTGTGTTTCAATGGACTAACGCCTGTTCTCAAGGTTCTAGACCAGCACTCGCACTCCTCGTTCAAAGGATTCTATGATTCGGTTTGCCAGATACAATACTCTGTAGCCGTGGCTCGCCTTAACGGGAGGATCCTTACCAAGCACAAGGGCTTTGCATATTTCGTTAATGTGCTTGTCCAGGTTGTAAATCACATCACAATCAACGGAATTAAAAAGACTAGGACGCCACTCTACTAGATCTTCGCTTCCCATGCTCTGGAAGCTGTACCTTTTCACGAAGTCTTCTATCCTTATTTTTCCTTTTGTTCCTGTAATTTCCATGAATTGGGAAGGCCGGTAAAAATCAATGGAGTCATAAGAACCAACAAGACTCCCCACCCCCCCGTTCTTCAGCTTAAACGCCACACTTAGCGAGGAGCACCCTTTTTGCGTCACATTTGTCATCTCGGCCATAACGGATTCAATCTCACCGCACAAATGTTCAATCAGATCCAACCCGTGGCATTGGCTCTCGATAAGATTTCGGTATTCGTGATCCGCGCAGCTGCCTTGATGCTCAAGCTTCCACAGGACGATCAAAGGATCGCCCAGCTTGTTTTTTTGGATCGCTTTATAGGCATACTGCACAGGTTTGCCAAATCTGTGCATGAAGTTGATCGAGACAAAGGTATGCGTCCTCTCGATCTCCTGTAATAACCGTTCTCCTTCCGCGAGAGAGAACGATAAGGGCTTTTCGATCAGTAGTGGCACTCCCTGCCGGATTGCATAGAGCGTGTCCAAATAATTATGCATTCCGTTCAGGCAGATACTGACCAGGTCGACCTTCTCACTGCGGTACATCTCGCGGATATCGGTGTAAGGACGAATGTTATACCGTCCGGCGATTTCCCTCGTCTTTATTTCATCCCTACCGACCACGGCACACAGTTTCGTATGCCGGTTTCGATCGAAGGAAATCAGGTGCTGATTCCCCCAGGGTCCCGTCCCTACGACGGCCACATTCAGATGTTCCTTATCCATTTAATCTCCCCACCGCTGAATACTTCAACTGATCTTCTGTTCCACATATTTCACCAGATTGCCGAAGGTCTCAAAGCTGTCGAATCCTAGCATATCAATATCAAATTCGATGGTATATTCGCTTTCCAAATCGAGCACGGATCGAATAAAATTAATGGAGTTTACGCCGATCGTATCGAGATAGCTGTTGTTCTTCACTTTGTCCATATCGACAGAAACATCAACATGGCTTGTAATAATCTCTCTGACTCTCTGTTCAACGGAATTCATCTTTTCCACACTCCTTCGTTATGGATCTCCCCGTCATTGAGGGACCGTCAGATTCTCCAAGCTTATCAAGGCGTTTCGGTCAATTTTGAAATTCGGGGTATAAGGCAACTGGTCTAGCCGGATCAACTGTTCCGGGATCATGTAGCCGGGTAATACCTTTCGCAGGCTCGAGATCAGCTGCCGCTCGTCTACACTCCCATCCGACACATAATACCCACACAAATAGGAATGACCGTTTTTCCCAGTCTTCGGCACAACGGCGACATGAGTAATAACTTGCTGCCATAACAGAACCGATTCGATCTCACCCGGTTCGATCCGGAATCCACGGATTTTGACCTGATGGTCGTTCCTGCCCAGGAACTCGAAAGTCCCCTCATCCGAGCACCGGACCAAATCGCCGGACTTGAAGATCATCCCCCCGTCTTCAAACGGATTTTTCCTGAACTTCTCGGCGGTTAGCTGTGGCTGATTCAGATAGCCCTTGGCCACCTGAGGCCCGCCGATATACAGCTCCCCGATCACCCCCGGTTCCACTTCCTTCATGTCCGGATCAAGCACGTACACCTTCACACTACGAAACGGTTTGCCAATGGTGATGGAATTACGGCTCTTCAGATTAGCAGCCATGCACCAGATTGTAGACTCGGTGGGACCGTAAAGGTTATAAATGTTGGCGTCCGTGTAGGTCCGGATATGCTCCAGCACCGGTAAAGGCAACGCCTCTCCCCCAAGTAGCACATCGGTCACCCGCCGAAGACAGTCAAGTTCCTTATCGTAATCCAGCAGTAGTTGCATAGCGGAAGGCGTCATCTGAACTATGTCTATTTCCTTCTCGGAAATGATCTTCTTCAGCAAATGCGGATTTCGCTGCTCCCTCTCGTTAGCGATTACGATCCGCATGCCGTACAAGAGGGGAACCAGTAGTTCCAGCAGTGAAATATCGAAGGAAATGGTTGTTAGGAAGAGCATTGCACCGCCGTCCGGGAATGCTATCTCGCCGGTGATGCCGTACACGAATGAAGCTAGCGCTTCCTGGGTAATGACCGTGCCCTTTGGCAAGCCCGTCGATCCGGATGTGTACAACAGGTATGCAGCCTCGTCCAGATTCGCTGTCGCGGGCTGCAGTCCGAATTCGTCCACCAGGTCGATCTCCTCGTAACCGACCGTATACTCATAGTAAGCCAGACTGGGCACAAGGCTCTGATTAACGATTATCAGTTCGCAGCCGCTGTCCTCAACAATATGTCTGATTCGCTGAGGCGGATACTGCGGGTCGAGCGGCAGGAACGCCGCTCCGGTCTTCATAATACCCAGCAACGCTACCGACAGGTCCAACGTCCGGTTCATAAAAAGACCGACAACACTCCGACTCGTAACCGCCCTCCGTTGCAAAAACGCCGCCACCCGGTTCGACCGCTTGTCCAGCTCTTCGTACGACAAAGCTTGTTCACCGCAGACGAGTGCCGTCTTCATCAGGTTACCGTCTAGACGTTCTCGAAAAAGCCGGATATAGGGAACGAGAGTGCCGGTATCCAAGTCATAACGGTCATTGGGCATGGCAATCAACCCTTATCCGCATAAATTACTTTGTTATCAGCACTTATTTGCTCAATCTCTTTCAGCCCTTTTTTCCAGCGGTACACATTCTCAGCATCCTTGATATGGTCCATCAGTAACCGGGTGCATTCGATGTCCTTGTCGCGCAATTTTTCGTATAGCTGGATGACTTTGTTCTTCACGCCTTTATCCTGGCTAACCACGAATTTTATAAGGCTGTTTCTGCAGGATAGGGCGAACTTCTCCAATTCGTCAAATGCACTTAAATCCGTGAATGATTCATCCAACACATCGAGCTCCTTCATATAGGCTGCCCGCATCTTCATAGCTTTGGCATGGCTGTACACAAAATTGAACAACCGGAAGTCCATGTATTTCTTGTCCAGCTCCTCACTGATCGCATCATAACATTTAACACCGAACCGGATGTTATTGTAGGGGTCTTCAAAACCGTCCAGATAACGTTTGAGTGCGTACTTCAGTTCACCTTTGTTGAGACTGATTTCGGTCGAGCTGTACTTGAAGGCCAGTAACCGCTCATGCTCCAGATTTTTGCTGCATTCATAGCTACTATAGGCCTTGATGAAGTCCTCATAGCTGACTTCCCTGAATTTGAAAGCTACATTCCGGTCGAAGGGCCCGTAGAAGTCGGCCACGTTCAGGATCTTTTGCTCAGTGTCAAAGCCATAGATCAGCGTGCGGCTGTTGTAATGGATTCTCTGGTTGAATAAGGCGACCGGAATGTAAAAGCAGTCAATTTCCAGAAACATATACAGTCCGTTGGAAATACATTCCTCAATCAAATCCGTTATCGTCTCATACTTTTTCTCCAGCGTATCCCGGTCCCATTCCACCCTACTCAGAAGCTGGCAATCGTGAATCGAGCTGTCCGGAAAAGGCTTGTCAAAATAATTATGCTTTGTCCCTTCCGGTCTAAAGCAATGCAGCTTGGTCGAGAATGGCTTGTCGAATGACATCGTTTGGATTCCGTCCGTTTCATAGCACCACAGATCGATAAAGTTTCGGATAAACCACTTCTTCATGTTGATATCATCCTCGTGTACCCACAGCACGGACAACAGATCCGCATCGTCCACATCACACGAGAATGGCGGCTTGGCAACATCCAATATTTTCCTCATTATTTCACCCTTTCTAAATTACCCCATAAGATTCATCAACAGTTCACAGCATTCGGCATCAAGTTCCTTCAGGTTCAGAAGCTCCTGTCTCACTTTACCTTTGAGGGTTTCGTTCTCGACCCGTTCTGTCATGATCTGATATTTAAAATGGAAATTACGAACCCGCAGGCTGTCCTCTTCCAGTTGGCCAAACTTTCGGAAGGAAGCCGATGTGAGGTCCAGAAGCCCCAGGGCTTGCAGATACTCTGCCTTCACCCGTAGCAGCATGTTACGCTCGTGTAGCACATGGAAGAAGCCCCAATTCAGACAGGTCCCATCCGACAGACTTTCTACGGCGCGATCATAAAGGGCCAGTCCGCCGATGGCTTCGGCCGACTGTGTTCCATGAACATAGTCGGCCAGGGAAGAGCGGAAGGTTGAGGTGTTCCACTCTCCGTTTTCCTCCGTGTACTTCCTAAGTAGGTAGACATCGTGAAATACCGGATTGATACCTTCATCGAATGCGTTATAGGCGTTATACACGTCCTCATAAGTAATCGGCTCCAGCGCGTATTTCCCCCCTTTGTAGCCGTCCGCTGCATACAACAGCCCGGAACGATGGTCGTATCCATAGAACATTGTTTGATGGTTGAAATGCCGCTTCCGGTATTCCGCGGCGCAAGGGAGATAATACTTGTTCAGGGACACGGCGACGTAGAAACCTTCATCTATCGCCTGTCTGATCCAACTTGCCACGCCGTCCGGTCCGACATCGGCCCTGTCGAACTTTCGGTATTCCAGTAGATCACAATTCAGCAGAAGAGACTCGCCGTAGTTTTGCGTGTAGCTGAGCGAACAATCGGCATCGGAGTATGGGTCGTTGATGATGTACAGCCCAGTATAGTGGTCGATCACCCATTGCTTAAAACGGTCGACGGTTTCATGGGTCTGTAGAACCGAGAACAAATTGGCGCTGTCGGAGTAAGAACTGAGCAACGGGTCAGCCATGTTCAAAAAACGCTTCTCTTGCGGAAATGAACCGATCAATGAATGTCACCTACCTAATTACATAATTTTGAGTAGCGATTCCGCAGTCAGCCCGTCCGCCTTCAGATAGGAGCAAAAAGCCTGCAGCGCTTCCGTCACCGCGGAGATTGTGTTGTCCGTTACGGCGACCCCCTCCTCCCACCACCATTTTTTGATACTAAGCGGCTCGTTCGCCCGGTGTTTCTCGGGCTCGAATCTGGCCACAAGTTGGTTACCGTAAAGCACCGGAAGCACATAGTAACCGTATTTCCGACTAGAAACGGGTTTGTATACTTCCCAGCTGTACTCGAAATTAAAAATGTCCTTGACCAGCTTCCGATCCCATAGCAGATTGTCTAGAGGAGCCAGGAAAAAGGCTTTCCGGTCCACATCTAAAGCCGTCTTGTTCAGAATGGCCATATCTTCGGCCCTCATGTAAAACGTCTCCTTCAGGTCCCAGACCTTAAGTCTGATCAACTCACCAGCTTCGGACAATTCATTCAGCACCTGGGCTCGCAGATGCTTGTCCGACACGAAGTGGCCGAGCCAGCCCCCTCCGTTACGGTCCCAATAGGCCCCTATGCTTCCAATCCTCCTCTTGAAATACCATTTATAAAAGGCATGGTCGTCCCCGAACGGATCTGCCCGCTCCAGAATGTCCTGTGGCAGCAGATTCTCGGTCAGATCATAGATCTTCTGGGTGTTTTTCTTTTCTTTCACCGACAAGGATCCCATGTTCCACATGTAATCCATGGTGGCGCTTGACAGTTTTCCATGGCCCCAGCGTCCGTTCTCAGCGCGGCCAAGGTCCAACCGCGAAGGGGATACGGGACCGTTGTTCGCAATGAATTCCCTGACGTTATCCACGTACTTGAGCGCTTCACTCGACTTTCGGTATGCCAGAATTCCCTCGGTCTCTTCCCTCTTTCTGACCCGAAGCCTTTGGAAGTATGGCCAATCCTCCAAAGAATAAATCGCCATCATCTTATCCCATCCGTCAATTAAATCCCTTGTCTCGTAGAGGAGCTTGTCCAGTAAGTCTGGGTCGTAATCGTTAAAGCGGGACTGAAGCACAAGATCGGGATTATGCCCGACCATGTTCAATGGGTCATACTGAATACAGCCCACTCTCTTGATGAATTCGATGATACCCAGCCGGTCAGCACTGGGCTTCGTTGGGAGCAAGCCTTGATAAGCGATCAGAAACGTTCTCAGATCTTCTTTGGAAACTTCTATACTGTCCATTTCTTCCTCCTTACAATACATTCTCTAGGGTGATGGAAAGGTTGGTGCTTGCGTTCCGGAGTGAGGCTCCCAGTCTGCGCGATCTAACGTTGTAACTATCGTCTGCCAGCAGCAATCCGATCCTGTCCAGCAGACAGAAAGATGCTACATCCCCGGACATCATAACCCCAGCCCCCAGTTCTTGAATCCTTCTGGCGTTAATTAGCCGCTCGCCGGATGTTGGAATCAGAAGCATCGGCAATCCCTCCATTGCAGCTTCACTAATGCTACTTAGTCCACCGTGGCTGACGAACACCCTCACTTGCTTCAGATATTCCTCTATCGGTAAATATGTGTGACAGACCACGTTGGTAGAAACGCACACCTCTTCCGTCGCCCATTGATCCAAATTGCGAGTGATAATATACGCGGACAAACCGGAAGCCGACAGTTGTTTAATGATGTCGTTCATTCGCTCAGCTTGCTCCACATCCTCGATCTCCCCCATGTACACCAATAAGTCTTTTAAGGGTGGGGCATTCTCCAGTACAGGTCTATTGGGCAAGTTACCGTCTGCTGGCTGTCTACCGATAAAACAATACGCCTGTTCGGCCTTCTTCAAGTAACTTTCCGGATAGAGCTCACGTGAACTTGCCACGATATTGGTCTCGCTGAAGAAGCTACTGAAGTAATCGAAGTCCATCTTCGTTTGGGCACTAAGCCTTTTGGAGAAGTCATCCAGCATGTCGACCGTGCCTTTTCTTGAGAATAAAGGTTTATCGGTGTCAAGAACATAGTTCATCCTCAGGAAATCATCAAGGTTCTCATCCCGTATCGAGCCGCACGGCAACAACGTCGGAATCAGGGATATCGGCGTCAGACCATAGGTTTTTGATACTACATATCCAAAGTAGAGATAGTAATCATACAGGAGCAAATCGTACTGACTGAAATCCTCCTCCAGATTTTTTAAGTATTTTTTGATACACCGCCATCGGTACAAATAGCTAGCCTCAAGCACCTGGCCTTTCTTCTCCGGTTCTGTTCGGGCTATCCTGTTCTTGGGGACTACCTGTTCGTTAGCCGGTGAGAGGTTTCTGCCGAAATTGAAGATATAGTCCAGAAAGTACTGATTATAAATCTTTAGCTTCATATCGGGATTATGTAGAATCGCACGGTGAGAGTCCTTAATATAAATCGTGACCTCATGTTTCAACCCCGTCAAATAATCGAACAGATGAAGAAACGGTTTAACATGACTTTCTTCAGGGAGGGTCAGGACAACAATTTTCATGTCAGACTCCCGGTTCTTCTTTTCTCTTTTCTCAATACTGACGATAGGCTCTTTAAGGTGAGTTTCTCGTCAGTACTGAATAAGATAGTTATCGATTTCTGAAGATTCCCAATCTTTTTTTTGTCGATCAGCGATTGCTGCTCCTGTTCGTCTAGCCAGCATAGGAAATCTTCATTGTCCATGATATAGCCCGTAATGTTCCGGTTTAGCCTTTTTATCAATCGTTTGAAGAAATGGAAACGCTCTATGCTGTATTTATCAATGAGCCATAAATTAAAGCTGTGATCGGGATAATCCATAATTTCCCCCATTTGAATTTTCCTGAAGGATAGGTTTCCCTCTATATTCTCAATAATCAAATATTCAAACTTGTTGAGAGCATCGTACATTTTCCTGCTGCCCGGTTCGTAGTTGTCAATCAACAGATCATTGTCCGGCGTATTGATCCAATAATTGGGGTTCGGAGCGCTCTGCCCCCACTCCACATAACCCCGATAGAGCGTGCAGTATCGGCAGGATCTTATCGGCTCCTCAAGTCTTTGCTCGATTATAGTCGAGGTCATTCCCTGCTCGAACAAGTCAATACCGTCACTCATGTCAGAGAGCGCAGTTCCATATTTCTTGTCATAATGTCTTAGACTGATTGGTCGTGGGCATTTATATATTCTCCCTCGATAAAGATTGGTGGAGTTGTATATTAAATTGCATCTTTTGAAAATCTTCTCTACATCCTCTAGATTGTCCTCAAAGGTATAATCGATCTCGAAGCATACTGGCTTGTATTCAAAATTTACGACGCCCTCGTCCTCCAACCGCTGCCGCCCCTCAGCAATATAAGGCTGATTTTTCTCTTCCGGGTAATTCGAAATTTGAACTGTAATGTCGTTCCCCCGAACTATCTCAAAAAAATCCTGAGGCATTTTTCTAAGCAGCATACCGTTCGTAACTAGATGGATGTCCGCTTCTGGTTGATAGGTTCTCGTCAGCTTGATGTATGTAGCTACATGCTTGGACAGAAGCGGCTCCCCTCCTAGTAACCGAATTTTCTTGATCTTCACGCCAAGCTGCACCAGCCGTTTCATATCTTTCTCGTAAGTTTCCACACCGTATTCATCGGCCTCGGCGATGTTTCCAAAGTCGCAGCATACGCTACAGTTTAAATTGCAATGCTCCGTAATTTTGATTTCCAGATAACTCAGGAGGAAATCGTCCATAATTATCTCTCCTTTGGATAAAATGTGTAGCTCTTCTAGCGAACATACCATTCGGCTTGGGACATATACATTTCATAGTATTTACCCTTTTGGCTCATCAGCTGTTCATGGCTACCGTCTTCCAGAATGGAGCCTGAATCCAGCACGATAATTCGGTCTGCTGATTTGACTGATGCCAGACGATGGGTTACGAAGATAGTCGTTTTGTCTTTAGCTATTTCGTTGAAGCGTTTGTACACATTGGCTTCCTCTATCGGGTCGATGGCCGAAGTAGGTTCATCCAGCACGATAAGATCGCTTGACTTGTATAGTCCTCTTGCAATAGCCAATCGCTGCCACTCTCCTCCAGACAGATCAATCCCTCCGAACGAGCGGCACATCATCGTCTCAATTCCATCCTTTAACCCGTCTTTGTTGTTGTTAAATCCCGATTTAGTTAAGGTGCTATCGAAATACTCCCCATCATAGGGTTTGTCAATTTCACTAAGCATGACATTTTCTTTAAGTGTCAGCTTATATTTGCCGAAATTCTGAAAAACCGCCGAAATCCTGCTGTACATGCTCTTCTGCTGTACGTTGGACATACTGACGTCGTTGTAAAGAACTTCGCCCTCAGACATTCGAAATAGTCCCATAATAATTTTGACAAGTGTCGTTTTGCCCGATCCGTTCGTGCCCACGATTGCCAGTTTGGTGCCCTTGGCGATTTCCAGATCGATATTTCTCAATGATTCTTTATCTTTATAAGGATAAGTAAAGGAAACATTCCGCAATGTGAGTTTTTCCAGTTCGGGCAGCTGGATTTCCTCTCCTGAACTCTCTGGAATCGCCAGATAGTCGTAGAGCTTGCCCGCCAGATTCGCATTCTGGTAGATGTTACCGAACAGTTCCATCATATCGCTCATACCGTTCATCAATTTATTCAGCGAATAATAGACAGCGGCAAATATCCCAATTGATAAATCTCCATTCAACAGGGAATAGGTGATTAAAGCGAAGGAACCAATATAGCCCAAATAAGTGATAAAACTGAGCAGCAAATCAACCAGGCCAATTTTAAGATTGGCTTTCCATTCCTTCTGATTGCATTGGTGGAGCTTCTCTTTGTATAAGTCGAAGAAATACGATCTCGCGTTCAAGGTTTTCGTTTCCTTGTAATACTCTTTATCCGTAAGACATTTTTGATAATATTCCATCTCTCTCGTGCTCTGTACAAGCTCTTCCTGTAATTTGTACAGATTGGAGCCTTTTATCAGCTGGGAGATGAACTTTGGAATGAAGAACAGGAAACACAATAAAACAAGAATGGGCTTGATCGAAAAGAAATAAATACTGATGCTAACAAAGAACACCAGATGGAAAATTACACCGTTTAACAACAGAATGGTCGATTTAATTGCGTGATGAACACCGCCTATGGCCATACTGATTTTTTCATAAAGCTCCACCGACTCGAATTCTATCAATTCGAGTCTTCCTGCCTTAGCGTTCATGTCTTTCAGGATCTTGCTCATGAATTTCAGAAAGTAGTCTTCATTTAGAAAGTTATGATAACCATCGATGAATTGATATACAATCAGAATCAAACCCGCCCAGACTATAATGGAGGCGGCCTCTCCCCATTTTCCTGAAATAAAGGCCATGGAGACGGTATCGAACATTCGCTTCATGATATCGATGGACAGGAAGTTCAGCGCCGCCAAACATAGGGAGATGAAGATGTAAAAGATGAAGTAACCAGGTAATTTCTGAAATCCATATGATAAGGTCCTGCTCATTATTTTTGGGAAAGACATCGTTTTAGGCTTTATCTTAGTTTTATAATTCATCATAGTTTTAGGATTCATAGTACCATTCCTTCTGTGAATTAAACATGTCATAGTAAATCCCTTTGTCCTGTATTAACTCCTTATGGCTTCCACATCCGATAACCTGCCCGTCGTCAATGACCAGAATAATGTCTGCAAGTTTGGTAGAACCCAGGCGATGTGAAATGAAAATGGTTGTATCCTCTGATGAAATTTTGGAATAATGCTTATACAGGTTGCTCTCTTCCAGCGGGTCAAGCGCCGCCGTCGGTTCATCCAGAATACGAACGGTATCGCTCTTCATCAACGATCGGGCCAATGCTATTTTTTGCCACTGCCCGCCCGACAGGTCGATTCCGTTCGGCAGAATTTTACCCAGGGGAGTATCGAACTGCTGAGGAAGCTGCTCAACATTTTTTTTGAGTCCCACATATTCAGCGATTTCAATCACTTTAGTCCTGTTTATCTGCTCCTTACTGCTGAAATGATGGGTATCCCCCAATGCGATATTCTCACCCACTGATAGCGAGTACTTGGCAAAATCCTGATATACAATCGAGAAAAGCGTGTGCAACGTATGGGGCTTGATCCGGTTAATGCTGATTCCGTTAATAAGAATCTCTCCCCGGTCCGGCGCGTAAAGGCCGAGCAGCAATTTGGTAATCGTACTTTTACCCGAACCGTTCTTCCCTACAACCGCATAATGCATTCCGCTCCGGATGTTAAAAGACATGCCCTTCAGGATATACGTGGACGTACCCGGATATTTGAAATACACATCCTTAAATTCAATCGTCTCTATTCGCTGGATCGGTATTTCCTTTTCTAAAGATTGAAGATCTATAGCATCCTCTTCATCCTCCAATTGAACAAACCGATTGAGATCCTTCATATATTCACTGTCCCGCGACAAAAATCCGATGATGTCAGACATCTGGTGCGCCATTTTATCCTGCAGCTGAAAGATTGCCGTTATGAGCGAGATGAAATAGCCCAGGCTGATTTCTTTGGTTTTCAAAGGTGTCAGCAGCATGAAGGTAAAGCCGATACAGGTGATAATAATAAATAAGACGGAAAATTTGTTGATCGCCAGCCATTTAAATTTGACCTTCTTCGATAAATTTATGGCGCCATTGAAATATTGCTCGAATTTTTCGTTGAAATAAACAGTGAAGCCAAATAACTTGCGTTCAGATGCCAGATCGCGACCGCGGAGCACATCAAATTCGATATACCCCGATTTCCGGTCAAGGTCGCTAGTAGACCTCAGTGTGTTGTAAATATCCCGGTGCGAGATGTAGGAAATCAGCACTAGCGGAATGGAAACGATAAATAGAATGGCACCCAGCCACCATTTCAGATTGAACACCAGCCAGCCTACCGCAACAAAGTTAATCAAAATGCCAATCAGATCCACAAGATGCCTGAACACTTCATTAATGGCGTAAAACCCGGGGTTTTTGACAATCCGGTTCAACAATTCACTGGTTTCCTCATTTTCCACATGCTCATATTTTACCGACAGCTGTTTCTGAATAATGGCCGTATTGAAACTTTCTCTCAGACTGATCGTGACCCTGGAGAAAAGAATCTGGGACACAACGGCGTACATCTGAAGATAGCCGATTAACAGAAAGATCAATAGCAGGGGCGTTAGTACATCGCCGAAAGGAGTACTTTTGTTGACGTAATCAATCGCCGCATCGATAAAGCTGGAATTCATGAGAATCAGCAAGAACGGAACAATACCATTGATTGCGGCAAACACCAGAATACAGACTACTGTAATCGGGTTTGTTCGAAAGGCAATAGAAATAGAGTCGAACAGGTTGTACTTTTTTTTCTTTAAAAGCATAATCGAGCTCCTTTGAATTCCCGAAGTCTTTTTACGTATGCTTACTCGTGTCTAATATAATGTAAAAATTCAATTTTGCGGTTGTAATCGGTTTTGAACACGCCCCGGCTGACAGATGTAGTGGTGATCACTCCCGGCTTTTTGACGCCTCTGGCACACATGCAAAGGTGCTCACCTTCCACGATTACGATTACGCCCAAAGGCTTCAAATATTGTTCGATCATATCGGCTATTTCCGTTGTCAATCTCTCCTGAACCTGCAACTTGCTGGATAGTGCGTCAACCAACCGTGCTAGCTTGCTAAGACCAACGATTCGATCATTGGCAATATAACCGATGTGAACCTGTCCGTAAAAGGGAACCATATGATGTTCGCACATGCTGAAGTATTTAATATGGCTCAGGGCTACCAGCTCATCGTAATTCTCATTGAATGTAGCCGACAGCAGCTCCTCACAATCTGCGGAATAACCTTTGAAAATTTCCGTGTACATCTTGGCCACTCTCATCGGTGTATCCAGCAGCCCTTCCCGATCCGGATCCTCTCCGATTAGCCGCAAAATTTGACGTATATAGCCGGAAATCTCCTCAGTGTTGGCTTGGTTACTGTCTGGAACAAACAGATCGCTAACTTTTACCATAAGGCAGCCTCTCCCTCATATTTTCATGCGTTTCATTTGGTGTGATGATCTTCATATAATCCGGGTATACCGCCTGATTGTGCAGGTCATGCTCCAGCACAATAACACCTTTCCCGTGATCCAATGGCACTTCGGCGAAGCCGGCAAACTTGTAGGTGGCATACATTATCCGGTTGCGGTCATTTGGCAAGAACTCAGCCAACAGCCTTACGCCTGCCAACTTCGCTTCTCTTTGGATATAACTGAGCAGAACCGTTCCCACACCCCTGGACATGACCCGGCAGGACATTAGCATCAGCTTGATGGTCCAATCCCGGGAACCACATTCCACCAGCAGGAGGCCGATTTTTCCGTAGTCCCCGTAGCGATCCTTGAGATCCGCCATCAGCAGACGATAATCCGATGACCGCCTAATGCTGTCAAGTTCCTCATAATCATATGTAATACCGGTCGAGTTCAGCTGATGGGTTCGAACAGTTAACTCCTCCGCGCGTTTCAGGTCTTCCGCTTCCGCCTTGGAAATGGACATTACCATATTTAACTCGGCCAGGAACTGCTCTTTATTCCCCGTGAAGCTATGCTCGCTCTCGTTCCTTTGCTGGTTCTGCATATACATTTCCCGGCGCCGACGGGAATCATCGGTGATAAACCTTGGCTGCATTTCCGGGTAATCAAGAATTTGGCTTATACAAACAGCGTCTATCATCATCACACCGGGCAGAAGATCTGCAACTTCATCCCGTTCAAAGGGCTGGTCATCAATAAAGGCAACCGCGTCTTCCGCAATGTTCAATCGTGTGATAATAGTCTGTACTGCCTCGGACTTGGGATTCCAATGAATTTGCGGATAAAGAAAAAAGTGTTCGATACCGAACTGTTTCAGCTTCCGCATCGCTGTGTCGTAATCGTTCTTACTGCTGATGGACTGAAGAATCCCCCTACAGTCGAGCGCCTTTATCGTCTCCAAGACAACACTACTCGGCACCACTTGATCTCCTTCGCTAAGGACGCCGTCCCACAGGGTATTATCCAAGTCCCAGACCACACATTTTATACTTTTGACCATCGTTTTCAGATGCCCCCCCCGGCCGACTCGGCCCGTCTACATTCTCCGAAAAGCGTGCGTTGCGATCATCGACTCGTGAATTTGTGAGGTTCCTTCGATAATCTCGTAAATTTTCGAATCCCGATAATGCCTCTCTGCCGGACTTTCCGCGCTGCACCCGATGGCTCCCTGAATCTGCACCGCATCAGCGGCTGCTTTAGCGACCATTTTGGACGCAAAGTATTTCGCATTCCACGTTTCCATAATGGAGTCCGGGTCTCCCTCGTCCTTTAGACGCCCCGCACTTTCACACAAGACTCGGGCTGCTTGAATGCCAACCACCATCTCGGTTATCATTTTCTGGATAAGCTGATGGTTTCTAAGCGAGTTGCCAAACTGTTTTCTCTTGCGTGCATACAACAACGATCCCTCCAGACAGGCCTGAGCCAAACCAACGCAACCGCAGGCCACTGTATATCGGCCGTAATCAAGGCAGGACATCGCGACATGGGTCAGTCCCGCGCCTTCAGAACCCAGCAGGTTCTCCAATGGTATCCGACAATTGTCCAGATGCAATTCAGCCAGCATAGACCCTCTGACACCCATCATTCCGCGGATAGGCTGAACAGTCAGGCCAGGGGTACTCTTTGGCATTAGGAAGGCGGTCACCTTCTCGTTGCAATTGGCGAAAATAACGAACAGATCGGCCAATTGCCCCATCGTAATCCATTTCTTGTGCCCATTCAGCACATATTTACCGTCCTGGATAACGGCTGTGGTCTGAATACTTTTCGCATCCGTTCCTGCCCCGGGCTCGGACAAACCAAAAGCACCGATGACGGAACCCTTAGCTAGCTTGGGCAGCCATTCCTCACGCTGCTTCTCCACGCCCCAGCGGTCGATGGCGATTTCTACCATCCCCTGCACTGTTAAGACTCCCCGGGTCGAGGAGCAACATCTGCCCAGTTCTTCGTTCAAGCGACCAACATCCACCATGTTCATCTCTTGTCCTCCGTAACGCTTCGGCAGGAATGCACCCAGATAACCTGCCTCCCCCAGCTTTCGAATCAGTTCAACCGGAAGGTGCTCATCGCGGTCAATCTGGGCAGCCAGTGGCATTACTTCTTCCTCGGTGAACCGTCTGAAATCCTCATGCCGAAAGGTCTGAAGAATCCCGGAAATCCCCATGTTTTTCCCCCCTCTATTCGCCTGATGACCGTAGCATAAGACGTTTTCTTTCCACTAGTTCGGTAATGGAAGCCAGCGTCTTGAATTGATTCAGATCCATATCTTGGTTCTCAATGCGAATTTTGAATTCCTTTTCCAGAAAAAGAATCAATTGCATCGCAAACAACGAGTTAATGGAACCAAGCGCAAAAATATCATCGTGCAGGCCGATCGTATTGACACGGAACATACGAAGCAGAAAATGTTCAATTCTCAACTGAACCTCATCCATCGGTTATTTCTCTCCTGTCCCCAAATAAGTTTAAATGTGGTACTGATAAAATCCTTCCCCCGTCTTCCGGCCATGCAGGCCGGCATCCACCATTTTCTTGAGAAGCGGACAACAGCGGAACTTGGAATCCTGATAACTCTCATACAATACTTCGAGTGAATTCTTTACAGTGTCAAGACCGATCAAATCAGCCGTCTCCAAAGGCCCCATCTTGTGGCCATAACATTTCTTGAAAATATCATCGACCTCCCGGACTGTCGCCACCTGATCCTGAACGACAAAGGCGGCTTCATTCATCATCAGATGGGATATGCGGTTAGATACAAAGCCAGGCAAATCGTTAACCACGATCGCTTCCTTCCCGAGCCGCCCCATTAGCGACGTGGTCACATTCAGCGTATCCTCCGACGTATGGTATCCCCGGATTACTTCGACGGCTGCAATCAGCGGTACGGGGTTCATGAAATGAACTCCAATAACCCTCTCCGGCCAATGTATGCCTGAAGCCAGCTCGGTAATGGATACACAGGAAGTGTTTAGCGCTATGACACAGGATTCCGGAAGAAAGGGGGCCATCTGCTGATATAGCTCCTTCTTCAAATGGGTTACTTCCGGAACATTTTCCACAATGAAATCCGCCTCATTCAAAGCTTCCAAGTGGGTTGTCCATTCTATTCGTTCCAGAATAGCCTCCGGTTCTTCAACTGAAGCTCCGGTCTGACGAAAGAGTGCCCGCATCCGCAGATCATTCCGAAGCTGCTCTCTGGATTGCTGCAACACATCTTCCTCACGGTCAATCAGGATAACTGCAATACCGGCAACGGCTAATGCCTCAGCGACCCCTCTTCCCATGATGCCGGCGCCGATGACTGCAACTTGTTTTATATCCATACCGGATACCCCTCCACCTTCAGACTTTTGCTTAAGCTGTACAACTGGTAATAGAACTGCTTCTCCAAATCAATCTGACGTCTAAATAAATCTGTCAATTGCTGAAAAAGCTCGGCCTTTTCTGAGAGAGAGGCCTTGATCACGACAGAAGAAAGCTTTTTCCATTCCTTGATCGTTTCCTCCAAGTGGTTCATGCAGCTATACAGCTTAGGTGAGGGCCACTCAGCGGCCGCCGACTTCAGATAGAATTTCAGAAACGTTTTTCGCGAAGCGGTGAAGAACAGTTGTCCGTGCAGATCTTCCAAAAAACCCTTCCGATCTCTGGAGTCGTCCTTCATTTGCTCGATCTTTTCGAAGAGGGCATGAAGGGCGTTGATTCCCCGCCGCTCGGGCCGCCCTTCATCCGGTCTACAGTAAAACTGCTCCAGGCACAATGTTAGCGCCTCATCGATCAGATGCTTCTTCGGTGAATTCCATCCGTCCCGCTCCACTTCGACCCAAAGATAGCGAATCGGATTTCCGCTTAAAATCCCGTCTGCTTCATTAGTTGAGGATCTGGCTGGATCGAGCATAGCTTGGGAGCGTTCTCCCTTGAAGAACCAGGGTGGATACCAGTCAATTACCTGATATTGCTCCGTTTTCTCCTCGTAACCCGTAAGCAGCAGTGAGTGATAGGAGTGCTTTTTGCGATAAAAGGGGGTGTAATCCAGCTCATGTACATCCGCTGCCATGATCAGCGGAACCCCTTCTTTCAACTTGCGCCGGTTGACCTCCCAGATCTCTGTAGCGGTTTCCCCGCTACCTGGATCGGAATGGAAATGAGCATGCCCTCTCCAGGAAGGGAGGAAGCTGGAAAAAAAATCTCCGGTGCTGAAACGGTAACCGTACCTACCCGTTTCTTCTTCCTCAGCAAACAGCCATTCCACTCCGCAATCCAGAAACAACTCTGGACGATCCACACCATAGAACCCTAAAAGCTTCCAATAACAATTTTTGAAGCAATAATACTCAAATTCTTTATGGAAGACGAACTCTGCCTGCATGAGTGAGCTTTCGGTCATTGAACTTGATCCGGCCATTGCAAGGCAGCTCTGACAGTTTGAATGATTTTGTTGACTGAAGTGAAATTTTCAATACCAAATTCGTTGTTGACGACTTCCTGGTCCAGGAACTCCTCTATTCCCGCGAGCAAATTGATTAGAGAGATAGAGGAGATGATTTTACTGTCTACAAGCTCGGTATTCTCATCGAACAGCTCAGCATCCACGCTCTCCTCGCTGATTTTCTTCAGAATAAAGAGGCGAAGGTCTGTTTCGGATTTTTGATTGTACAGAATTCCCATAACGTTATTCTCCCTTCAGATTGGCTGAGTGTGTTAATCCTGTTCAGGCTTTGATCTCGGCGTAGCTGTCCTGTGTTTCGTACAGAACAATCCGGTTCAAATCGTAAGGCTTGTTGCGCAATTTCTCGGACAGCACGTTGAAGATGTGCACGGCCATGATCTCGACGGTCGGCAGATCGAAATAATCATTTAGGTAGGCATGATCGTATCGTTCGATTACATTCTCTTTAACGATTGCCTTTAATTCTTTGAAGTTACACACCCAGCCCAGATCATTTACATCGCCAGTCACTTCCACAGCCAATTCATAACGGTGTCCATGCAGATTCTGACAGGATCCGTATACTTCCTCCTTCGGAAGTTTATGGGCGGCCTCGAACAGAAATTCTTTACCGATAGTTACTTTCATACTTCACTCTCCGATTCAATAGGATGATTAGAAACTTGAATCCGCTCCCGGATATATAACTGACCGTGTGCGTCTATATAGCCCCGGTCGCCCGTACCAAACCATTCGTGGCGTTTGGGAGTATTAGAGAGCCGGTCTCCGATGTAACTCCCAGAAATAGTGTCGCTGAACACTTCGATTTCATCCCCGGCACCGATCCGGATCAAGACATTGTCTACCGCTCGACCAACGCTTGCAACATTGTGCTCATCCGCATCCAGATTGCAAGAAATGGTACTGACTTCCATCATGCCATACAGTTGTTGAATCCAACGTCCATACCGCCGATGAAATGATAGACTGGTCTCCTCTTCCAAAGGCGAGCTGGAGCATAACAATAACCGGCCGTCCCTAAAACTAACGTTCCTATCGACATATTCGGCCCGATTCAGAATGTCGTAATACTCGGGAGTTCCCAGGAATACAGAAGGGCTGAGCTCTGAAAAAGCTTTGAAAAGGCGATTCGGCATGAACCAGCGCTCCAACCATACCTGAGCACCCGCCTTCAGCGGGGCCAGCAGCCCCATTGTCAGCCCATATCCATGGCATATTGGGACTGCACAATAGACGATATCCTCCCTTGTATAGGCGAAGGTTGAGATGATGTTGTCCGTGTCCGCCAACAGATTCCGATTCGTGCGGACAGCCATCTTGGGCATCCCTGTCGTCCCGGAGGAACATTGGATGATAACTGGATCTTCGTCGCCTCGTAATTGATAGTCCGCAGTTTCCCCTCCTATAGACGACGCCTCACCGGGAAAGCAAAACTGGGGAAGATCCTTACGCAAAAGCAGCCGAAACGAAAAAGATGCCTCTATGCGCAACAGGGAATCAAAAAGGTGATTCTCCATAATTACCGTATCTAACTGAATCGCAAGCAGATTTTCGCGTATTTTCTGCACATCATTCTGCGGGTTGATCAGCACCACAGACACATGCCTGCTGGACAGAGCGTACAGGCAGATGACGAATTCGAGCGAGTTGTTCAAAACTAAGCCAACCGCCTCGCCAGTTCCGATCCCCTGCTCACCCAGCCGATCTGCCGCATAATCTACCGCTCTCACCAGCTCGGTATAGCTCATGCGCTGTCCGTCACAACTGACAGCACATCGCTCAGGGGCACTATTTTTTGCTTTTAGCAAACTGGAGTATAGCATGCAGACTAAGCCTCCAGTTCCACAACTTTCATCCCTGTGTCATCTTCGTTATAGAAATTCGTCTTGTCACGAACCGACTGGAAAAAGGAACTCATATACGTATTCCATCGTTCCTCGCTGATAAAATGAGCTGCTATATTACCCGCCCAGACGACCCCTTCCTCGGTCAATTTCAACGTATCTCCGATCCATTCGGCGAGGCCCATACTGATGATTGTATTAATCTTTTCTTCATAGAAGGCATAGTTCGGGATATACTCTTTGTCAATCGCCAAAGTGATTGGGAAAAAAACCATCGTTCGGTCGTCGTGCTCTTCTTCTGAAAGCTTATGCGCCAAATTGGCCGGGAACTTGCCCAGACTTACCTGTTCCGCATACTGCTTAATATCGCATACATTTTTGTAAACATATCCGTCCAAATATCCTCTTGATGAAACTCCAATTCCCAGTACATTGTTGTTTGTCAGATACAAGCGATCGCCGATGTGTGTTTCCTTTTGCCGCAAGGAGTAGGTATTGGTCGTAATCTGTTGATAACCATGTTCTTTCAGCCATTTATGAGCTTCGCGGAAGGTGGCCAGCTGGTTCGGATTGGAGGGATTGATCCGGTAAGCCCCTTTCTTGATCTGGCGGTCGAGATAGGTGTTCGGGAAAACAGCCATATTGTAAATATCGATATGATAGGGATTCAATGCCGTTACTTTCTCAAGATCTTCGATGAAGTCGGCGATCGATTGATTCGGCATATTGTACATCATGTCGATACAGTACTCATTAAGACCGGCAGCGTTCAAAATCTCCACTCCGCGGTAGATATCATCCAAGGTCACTCTCATATTCATAGCCTCACGGATATCTTCCTTGAACGTCTGAATGCCAAAGCTGATTCGGTTGATGCCAAGATCCATCATCTGACGAATTTGATCGACACTTTTCACACAGTTGATTGAACCTTCAACCGACCAGTTATCCTTGAACTCCACCTGGAAATAACTCTGAACGGCCTGAATGATCCGCTCAAAATCCAGGGGTTGCATAAGGAGCGGATTGCCTCCACCAAAATGCACAGAATCGATCTTTTTCCCATTGAAATACGGCGTCGAGGCGTAGTGCTTCATCTCGGCGATCAGCATGTCGATGTAAGACGAAATTTTCCCTTCCAAATCCCTGCTTCCATGAACTTTGTAATAAGGGCAAAAAATACAGGCGGAGTCACAAAACGGAATGTGTATGTATAGGTTGTTCGCCGCCTTGCTATCTGAAGACGGCTGCTCCAGGAAATCAAAGAAAGTATCCTCGTACTCGCGGTTGTCATTCACTTTCGACAATTTCGGATACACCCAAAAATCGTCCATGCGTTCCTTCAAACTTAGTGGTCCTTTCATTTCATTGCCTCCTCCGTTAATTTAGAATTTCACTTTTGTTGTTCCATATTTGCAGTTGAAGACGGTTCGCGTATCTCATATTGTGGTCGATACACATTTTAAGCACCTTTTTCTGCACCCGTTGCAATTCCTGTATGGTGGCTGCCATCGGCATAATCATCACCCGGAAAGGATCATAGTCCCCAACCTCTGCCAGTATAGAAGCCACCTCGTCCATATCATCCCGTTCGCTGACCACGAACTTGATCTGATAGCTGTAATTAGCGATGAATTTACGTATAGTCTCAAGGTCAATCTTGTTTCTCTTCTGTCCGTCTGCTTCCGTAACGACAGAATTGGTCAGCTTAGGACTCATACTGATAAGATCGCACGTTACCTCCTGATACAGTGTAGCGTTAGTTTCGATGGTGATGTGGTATCCGCGCTGATGCAGTTCCTGGGTCAGCAGAGGTAGCTCCGGGTGGATAAAAGGTTCTCCCCCCGTTATTACGATATTACGGCAGTCGTAGACTGCCAGAGCGTCCATAATTTCCTCCAGGCTGTAATACGTCCCTCTTCCTCCCTGCAGAAAATCCTGAGTATCGCACCATGAGCAGGAGAGGTTGCATCCGACCAGACGAAGCAGGACAGAGGGAATACCTTGCAGAAGACCTTCTCCCTGGATAGATGCAAACATTTCATAGATTCCAATTTTCTTCATCGCTTTCACTTCCTTCTCTCATGGCGTCTTTCGCCCGTATAGGGCCTAGAGAATAAATCGACGAACCGTCTTTTTTTATTCCAGAGCGTGAACAGTTGTTCACACTCTTGCTCCAGTATCCCCCCTTCCATAGAAACAGGATGAGGAAAGGAGGCTGTCAGAACGGCGGAGTCGATATTCGCCTCCGAAAAACCGTGATGGATACATCGGTTCAGCGAAGTTCCGAAGACAACCCGCGGAATCTGTGCCCAGTTGATGGCGCCCAAGCACATAAGGCACGGCTCACTTGTGGTATAGATGACTGTTTCTTTCAGACTGGCGGCCCCGTACCGTTGGCTCCACTCCCGTATGGTGTTGATCTCGGCATGCGAAGTGGGATCACCGGATTTCAGTGAATGATTTCCGGCGAAGACATAACGGTTCCGATCCTGGGCTATACAGCAGCCGAAGGGAAATTCCAGCCGCTCAATCCCGTCACGGGCTGACGCGACGGCCAAGCGCATGAAGTCCTCATCATACTTCTTCATGTCGTAACGGCACCCACTCCTACCGATTTACCGATAAAGTCTGCAATAGATTCGATGGATTGATAGCGCAGAATGTCGGATGCTTCCACATTCAGCCCCTCGTCGGCAAGCTTCACGGCCAGCCTGAAGGCAAAGATCGAATCGCCGCCTAATTCAAAAAAGTTGTCTGTGACGTTGATTGTCTCGTAACCGAACATGTCCTGCCATGCGTTCACCAGTATCCGTTCATAGCTGGTGTATTCACCCGACAGCCTTCCCTCCAGGCCGGTATCTCTTCCCGGTTGAATAGGAAGCGGCTGGCTGAGAACTTCGGTCTGAACCGGAACTACAGCGAGCGCAGGGGCCGGGCTCTCGGAGAATAGCCCCGGCCATACGCTTACCTGCGACACACCGACCGCCGATTGCACCTCCCGGCCATGCGTCCCCTGCTCATACGGCGGTGTGACACTCATTTCCGCGGCGGCCAGCGGACGGGAGACGGGATTCGCCTTACCGTAATACTGGATCCGGGCAGTCAGTTCGTCCGACAATCGGAACGGCAAGTAATCCAGCAACTTGAATACCTGGCTGCTTACGTTCAGTTCCCCCGCGATAAGCCGGTCCGCGTTCAGGCTCAGCATACGGGAGAACGTCTCGATCCCTTGTTGGGCAGATATTTTTTTGAAGATGGACCGTCCTTCGTCGGTCTGCTTATCCTCGGTCAGGCCGATGTCTTCCCATTCCGGCCAATCAATGGCCATCGCTCCCGGCATCTGGGAGTTTCGATACCCGGCGTAAGCGTCCAGATATGCATTAGACAAAGTGTAAGTCCCGTTCCCCAGTCCTGATACCAGTGTCATCACCGATGAGAACAGGATGAAGAAGGACAGCTTATCCCCACGCGTCTCCCGGTCCAGAATCCAGGTACCGTGAACTTTTGCCCTAATCGAGCTATTCAGCATTTCCGAGGTCAGCTCGGTCAGGGTGCAGGTCTCGTCGGCAACAGCCAGATGAATCAGGCCATCGATACTTCCGTAATCGCGGCGGATGTCCCGGAACACTACCTCCACGTGATGCCGGTCGCCGATGTCGCAGGATCGAACATCAACACTGGAACCACCCTGCTCGATCTTAGCGAGCTTGACGAGGGTCTCTCTGAGCCCGTTCTCCCTTTCATCGCTTCCGGCGAGAAGATCCTGCCACCGCTCCCTCGGTGGAAATTCCGATCGCCCGAGTAGCACCAGATTGATGTTTTGGCGGCCGGACAGCATCTCGGCCAGGCGGATCCCGATCCGGCCCAACCCACCGGTAATCACATAAGTACCACCTTGGTACAGAGACGGGCCGGGCCGAGTGGACATCGAAGAAGCAGGCACCGCCTCGACCGCTTCGACGTACCGTCGTCCCCCACGAAGAGCCACAGTATATTCGCCACTCACGCACTGGATTTCAGTCATCAGATCTTCGACCGTGCTACCCCGACCGACATCAATGCTTCTACATTTCAGTTGTGGATATTCCCACCGCACTGTCTTGCCTAGACCCACCAGTGCTGCATTGTGCGGTTGGACCAGGTCACTGGATTCAATGCGTGCAGTACCAGCAGTCACGATAACAAGCTCCATTCCCACGGCGGGCTTCAGCTTGTGTAGCGTCTTGACGAGGTACAGCAAGCTGTAGACACCCGCCTCCAAATTCAACTCCAGCTGTCCGAGAGTATCGGGATCCCCGTCGCCGAAGGCGGTCGTCAAGTGGATGATCTTATCCGGTACGAACGCCTGCAAGTGCGGAAGCAACCGCTCGAAATCCGATTCGGTCAAAGCGACGCATATGCGTTCCTCTGCTATTGGCACGTATACCGGACCGATCTCGATTTCTAGCACCCGGTTGCCCTGGCGCCGCAACATGGCGGCCAATGTAGCGCTTGCGACCGAGTGGTCTGTGAAAAGGACCACCTGCTTGCGGGTCCAGGCTAACGCCGTCGAAGGAAGCGGATCGCCGTTCCAAACAGTCCGATACATCTCTTCTGCGGAATTCGGCTTCCGTTCGGCCAGCACTCGCGGATCGGTCTGAATCCAGCAACGATTTTTTTTGAACGGGTAGTGCGGAAGTGGTACCGTGTAAGCCGGAGTGTCAGAATAGAGGTTTTCCCAGGGAATATCTCTTCCCCGGACATAACTCTCGCAAATGGTAGCGGCGTCATCCATCACAGGCACCATATCTCTTCCCTCCAAGTCAGACGGAGCTGGAGTACAGCTTCCGCTGTTGGTCCATACACTGGCCTGCGGTGTATCTGGGTTCCGGCTCAGCAAGACCAGCTTACGTCTCAGATCACCAACATCTTCCGCTAAAAGCGCGATGCGATATTTCAGGTGCAGTCTGCCTACAGTAGAGGTATAGCAGAGATCAATCAACGAGTCGGAACGGTCACCGCCCAAATAGTCCGCCGTACGTTCCGCAAGTTCCCGAAGCTGTTCACGTCCGATAGCCGACAGTGTGAAAATACAGCGGCCCGGCTCGGCCTGACTCTCTCTACACAACTCCGGCGCTTCTTCCAGAACCACATGCGCGTTAGTTCCACTGATACCGAACGAGCTGACACCGCATCTACGTGGGCTTACTAACCACGGCCGCAACCGGTGATTGAGATAGACCGGAGAATCTTCAAATTTGATCTTCCGGTTCGGTCTCATCAGATTCAGGCTGGGCGGAATCTGACGCTGTTCAAGCGACAGAATCGCTTTAATCATGCCCGCGACTCCAGCCGCACCTATCGTGTGACCAATGTTGGATTTGACCGATCCGATCCCACAAAATTGCCTGCGCGGCGTGTAATTCGCGAAAGCCTTACGAATACCGAGAATCTCGGTCGGGTCGCCAAGCTTCGTCGCCGTCCCGTGCGTCTCAATATAGCTGACTGTCACCGGATCCACTCCGGCGTTTTCCCATGCCTGCATCAGCACTTGCTCCTGGGCGCCGGCGCTCGGTGCGGTAATTCCGATTGATTTACCGTCCTGGTTCACGGCACTGCCCTTGATAACGGCATGAATATAATCATGGTCTTCAAGTGCCCGGGAAAGTGGTTTCAGCAGCATGACGCCTACTCCCTCGCCTTGTCCCACCCCGTCACAGTCCTCATCAAACGACTTCGTGCGCCCGTCCGGGGCGATAATCCCTATATTTTCGACAACTTTATTCACCGTCGGCACTATGAACAAATTGATGCCACCGACCAGAGCCGTCTCGCATTCGCCGTTGATCAGACTGCTACAAGCCATATGTACAGCCGCCAATGAGGACGAGCAGGATGTGTCGACCAGCAGGGACGGCCCTTTCAGGTTAAAAAAATAGGAGATGCGCCCGGCGAGAACAGCGGGCAAGTTGCCTGAGAAAGAGTTTTCCGCTTGCTCCGGATTCAGCTTCATAATGAGATGCTGATACATAATGGCCGAGAATTCAGTTGGAAACCCTATAAATACGCCTGATTTGGTCCCCGCGATCTTCCGAGCGTAACCCGCGTTTTCGATGGCATGAAAGGCTGTCTCCAGCAGCAACCTCTGATGAGGGTCCATCAGCGCCGCTTCTTTGGGAGAAATTTTGAAAAATTCGTAGTCGAACGTATCTATCCGCTCCAGGTATGCAGCTTTCCGATAGTCAGGCACTTCGACGTCGTTATGAATGGCCCGGACATATTCCTCTGCATCCTGCATTCTTCCCTCAGGCAGGGTGCCCACACAATCCATCCCGTCGCGCAGACACTCCCAGAACGCCTTGGGATAATCCGCCCGGGGAAATTTCAAACCTATGCCGATCACTGCGATATCTTTCGTATTTTCCATGTCCTGTACTCACCTCCTCCTTTTTCGTGATCACACATCCAGATACTCGTGATAACAATCGAACAGCCCGCTGTCAAGCAACACCTCTTCTACAATCTCTTTACACTCCGCCTTCGCTACTTTTTTGGTGAGCAGAACCTGTAGAAGCATGTCCAGTCCGTTTCTCATCTCCCTGTAACTGGGCAGCCTCCCCTCTTTTTCTAAATTCTTCAACCCCGAGAGAACCTGCCTATAAGGAATCAGTACCCCCTGTTCAAACTCCTTTTCGTTGAAGTTGGAATTGGGAGCGCATACCGCCTCTTTGAGACAATCGTTAATTAGTTGGTATCGGCTGGACTCCTTCACGGCTTCCAACTTGCGAACCGCCGAGAACAATCTCACAATTTCCTGAAAATCTCGACGATTTTCTGCCCCGTACACTGTCAGGTCGAGGCGGTTGGTCAGCGAGAGATTACGCAAAACAGTCTGGGGACCTACCTCGATCAAATCTCTCATCCCTCCTTCAGCCAGACAGGCTAATACCTGTGTCCAACGGACGGGGCTAACCAGTTGAATGGCCAACTGTTCAGGAATCTCCCTTTCCGACGTGTAGAGGTTTCCCGTGATACTGGAAACGACGGGGATACCAATTGGAGCGTATGAACAGCTATCCAACTCGACCTTCATTGATGGCAAAGAAGTTTCCATCAACCGGCTGTGGTACGGCCCACGAACCGAAATCGGTAGTATTCCGCCTCCCTCTAATTTCAATCGGGCCGACACTTCGTACAGGGCCCTTTTGCTTCCGGAAATCGTCACTTGCTCATCCGAATTGTAATTGGATACGGCAGCATATCCGAGGTCGCAGGGAATAGTTTCGCATACCCGCTCGGCCGATTCGGGATCGATCCCCATAACCGCGATCATTCCACCCAGCTCGACGCTGGCTTCCTCCATGATTTGTTCCCGCTTCTGAACCAGTCTCAATGCGTCTGCAAACGTTAGCGCACCGGAACAGGAGAGTGCCGATATTTCACCCAGACTGTGACCGGCCAGAACATCGGGATATATACCGTATTCCTCCGTCAACACCTTGAACGAGCAATAACTCGCCAGTACGATCGCCGGCTGAACCACCCCGGACCTTTCCAGTTCATCCATCGTGTAATGGAGCAACACGTCCTTCATATTGCAGCCAAGCAAATCACCGGCCTCCTCATACAACGCTCGCACAGACTGAAACTCGTTGTAGAACGCTTTTCCCATACCAGCGTAGTGGGACCCTTGTCCTGGAAAAATAAATACCTTCTTCTTGTGCATGGTACTCTCCTTCTTAGCCGGACAACTCGCTGGCCATTAGTTTGATCAGTTCATCTGACTTCTCATTGATAAAAAAATGATCACCGGAAAAGGTGTAGCAATGGAATGCGCCCCGTGTATAATCCGACCATTCCCGCAAACGGTCATGATCTACTACTTCGTCCTGGCTACCGTTCACAATAGTCAAGGGCGAGTCCCATACCGAATGTTCTTGTGGAGCTTCGTAGCATTGTACAGCCTGTAAATCGGATCGGATGATTGGAAAAAACAGCTTTTGAAACTTCAGGTTAAATAGAACGGGTTCCGGTGTTCCCCCGAGTCTGTACAGGGCCTCGGCGAATTCCCGGTCGGTTAGTTGATGAATCAAATATTGTTCAGGAAGATGTGGTGGATTGCGCCCGGTCAGAAACAAGTGCTCCGGTTTGAGCAATGAGGTTCCATAAATACGGTTAACTAATTCAAAAACAATTAGTACCCCCATGCTGTGACCGTAAAAAGCATAGGGCCATCCCTCCGAAATCAGGGGATGGAGATCCAACCAGATGTCTTCTGTTGCTTCTTCGATGGATACGTAGGGTGCGCGCCAGCTCTTCTTCCCTCGTCCGCCATATTCAATCGGACAAAGTTCGATAAAAGACGGCAGCCGCTTTTTCCAGGGCAGGAAGACCGATGCCGAACCTCCGGCATATGGCAAACAGATTAACCGAACCGTCATTGGAATCACCTTCCCATAGTTTTATTGAGAGTAAATTTCTTTAAGAAGCACAACAATTAATCGAGATAATCATTATGTAAGAAGGTTAGACAATCGTTTGCATAAAACGATTGATAAGCTGAATGACTTTAGCGAAAGTATATGAGCAAATAAATGAAAGCACAATCATTGTAACAACATTGTAATTTTTTCCTAATAAAACAATTAAAAGTGATAATATTCACTTTTTTCTTTAAAAACATATGATAAACTGCTTATTCTCTCAGATAACACTTCCTCCTTCGCTTTATTTAGAGTTGGTCCGAAATACAGAGGGATAAATTATTGTATCTGACGATACACAGCCATTTTCTTGAAAGTTGTTCCTGGCTCGCTTCCATCAATATATATATATTTAAATCGCTATGTTAATCAAGGCTGTTGTTATTTGAATTTTACGAATAAACATTCTATTATAGATATAAGAATGTTTGTTCAGGCTTTATTATTGTATTTTGGGAAGTGCTGTACTTGCTTTATTAAATAATCCTATGATTGGATAAACTTGGAATACAAACTGTTCAAAGGTGGTTACGATATTCGGTGAGTTGTTAGTTTTAATTGTTGATATATTGTCATTAGTTGGATTATTCCGTTAATTTCATTTTCCATCATATTAACAATATAAATTTCAATAAAAGTAAATATATCGCATAAAATATTGCGGGAAAACGGAGCACTTATTGAATATTCGTATCTCGAAACAGCATAAAAAAATAGAGTTGACCTATTAATTTAGGTACAACTCTATTTTTCACGTAAAAAACAACAATATAATTTAACAACATATAGCCATTTAAAACAAAATAAGCCAATCTTATTTCCTAGCAGGATCAGCGGCTCAATCTAAAAATAGCGGTTGATATTTTCATCCTAATAACCGATACCAATTACACTCGAATAAAATACCGGCTTTGTAACATCGACGATTGCGCGTGAAATAGTGTCGGCGTTGATACGATTTAATGCGATTATGTCGCCCTTCTACTTTCGCGTTCGTCCAGCGGCAGTGATGGTAGTTCACGATTTCCTCTTCCCAGTTTCGCATCGTTTTCAAAGCGGATTGCACAGCTTCATGCTCAATACCTTCCCCTTGTTGGCACCAACGGGTAAAACCAAGCTGGGCCACATCGAAATTCGGTGAATAGTCATACCAACCGGAAAAGGATTCTTTCCATTCCCACACCTCGCGCAAGATCGGAGAGAAGGCCAGCAACTGCTCTAACTGAGTTTGACTCTTGTCCGTTAACGAATCTGCTGGCGGATTTAGCAGTCGGTAATGACTTTTTAAGATCCCTTTGGCCCGGGAGAAAGGGTAAATTGAAGAGATTTCTGGACAGCTTGGACACTTTCGATGACATAACCGTGAACGTGGAAGCGGTCGGCAATTCGAATCGCCCTTGGAAAACACTCGCTGATCCATGTGTGATACGCTTGAGACAGATCCATGACGACGGCCTTGGGATTTAGGTTTAAAAATTCCGGATGCTGTTTGGCATACGCGCGTAGCGCGTCCAGCTTTCGCCCCGAAAGCAGGTCTAGCATGGTTTCGCCTCGAAGATCGTGAATACCAGTGTTGTACGTGTGTCCCTTTTTTAATCGCAAAGTCATCGATACCGAGCACCAGATCCGTCTGGTCTTTCGCTTGATGCCATGCTTGCTGGAGCAAACGCTCGCTCTCAGCAGGAAGGGCTTCCTGATGCATGCGCTGAACCGTGCTAGCCGGAGCTTCTTGCATTCTCGCACTATGTGCTGCCGTGGAAACCAGCGCCTGATTTACGGTCTGCGAGCGAAAAGCACGGCTTTATTGTTCCTTGGGGCCAACACACGTATAGGTCTAAATAAATCCAATATCACACCTCGAGCAGGCCAAGCGTAACGAGGGAACATGCAAAAAAACACTTTTTACCAAAGATGCTGACATGACGAATCTTGCGCGCTGTATTACGGCCATCTCGTTTTCCCGCTTCTTCGGAGTGGCAGAGGGGACAAGGCTGTTTATAGGCCACGGTTGTGGCCTCCAAATGCACTTCAGTCTCCTGGATCGAGAGAACGCTATGAAGTTGTAGCTCTGGTAATCCTAACAGTTCGTTGATATACTGGCGTGGCATCTGTCATATCCTTTTTATTGTTGAGGTAGGACTTACAACAATACAGGATTTGCAGATATCTTTCCATTTATGTCCATTTTTTCTCAATTTAAAATTTCAACCGCTAATTTTGGTTTTGAGCCATTTTGGTTCAATCTAAAAATCTGTGGTTGACTGTACGATTGAACAGAGCGAAGGGTCGGAGGGATTCTGAAGAAATGGCAGCGTTCGCCTTTAAAGCCCCATTTCAACCGATAATTCTTTTTAATCAAGAAATAGGGATTTAACAGCGATCGTAAGAACCCTCCGAACCCGTAGCGATTCATTCAAGAGGCCTTATGCCACTGATTTTGGTTTTGAGCCGGATCAGCTTAAGATTATTTTTTTATGAAAACTACACCAACACAAAATTTTATCATAACTATCCTTAATCCAGTTTCTTTATCAATAGATTCAGAAGTTCTTCTTCATTATTCATCAAATCATCAAGTCCCTGCGTTATATGACTAATTAACCGTTGATCCTTCGTTAAACAATATTTCAATTGTACCTTTTTCATTTTATTAATATTTTTTACGAGATCAGTAAATCCATTAATCAAAGTAGAGGCTTCTTCGATATATCCTTCTTTTTCTAAATAAAACAACCTATTTACCATACATTTTTTATGTTCGAGTATAATATGTATCGGTCTAATATCCTCTCTAGAGGATTCTATTAGAGACAAACGTTTATATAGTTCTTTATAAGTACCTAAACCATAAGAAGCGCCCGGGGGGGTGTAAGTCATAAACGAATTTGTGGAGTGGACAAAATCATTGAGGTAGGACTTGATGACAGGGAGGTTAAGCTCAGGATTAGTATTTGAATAATCCACTGACGTAGAACAATCAAAAAATCCGACTCCCCCTATACTGGAATTGAGAAATGCTTTTTCAATCTCACTAAAAGACACCTCAATTTCGCCAAAATCACCTGCCCGGTTAAAACCAAGGATTAAAAAACGTTCCTTATCTTTATCATAACCGTAGATTAAACTCTGATGAGATAGATGCCATGATTGATAAGCTGGTTTACAGGATAAATAAAACTCATCCATTAGAATCTCAACATACCGGCCATTAGTAATACAACCAATAATAAAGGGTATAATCTCTGAATGCATATTTAAAAAGAACCCTTTTTCATACCAATTCTCATTAATTCCAGGATGACGGGCATATTTACCATCAAAGGAGTAGAAGTCAAGTTTAAATTCATCCAAATATTCCGCTGTGTAGAGCTGTATATAATTGCTGTAGAACCAAGGTAAATGTTTTTCATTCTCAAGAATTATTGCTAGCTTATGCGCATGATGCAAGAAGCCATATATCTCAGGAATACACAAAGGTAGAGCAAAAATACTCATATAAAATACCTCCATTTTCAATTATTATGTATACTCATACATATTATCAATTTAGTAGCATTTTATAAACTTCCTTTTCATAAAAGTATCTAAGTATGTTTTTCTTTTCTCTATATAATATAAAAGCTTATCCATTAGTTTATATTTATTGTGTCCCCTTTGTTGAGAGCCAATAGCATGAAACTGGCGCTTCAGTCGGTTAGGATACACCACGGAATGGTATAGTTGGAGCGATTTCGTTACTTTCAAATCACCGATGTGATCGAAATTCTTTCATTAACCGCCATACTTTTTTCCAGAGGGCTGTTCGCATTCGGGGCATCAGAAATAGGGATGCTCAAGTGAATGGATACCATGTGCTCCTTGATTTCGTGGTCTCGTGCATGTACTTTGGCTCGTCGCAAGAGTGTATTTCACCAATATATAATGACCCTAGATAGTCCTGCAATGGATAACAGGCGCGTCTCTTCCACTTTTTTCAAATGGTCTCTTTCGCCTTCAGAACGAACTAAGACATTAATATAATTCATCACGTTATATAACTTCATAACTTTAATGCTCACTTCATAACTTTAATGTTTACTTCATAGCTTTAATGTCTACTTCACAACTATAATGTCTTTATAGACCTTTGGGTATATTATGTTCAGTAAAATACTTTGAAATATCTTAGTTACCTAACTCCACTAAAGCAAATACAATGCTGTCTATTGACAACTTCAACTCCCCTTATTTCTATAAAAAGAACACATCATAACTTTTGTTCTTCTTCACAAAATCCTCATTCACTAAAATAGTTAACACCATTTCTATTGCGTTTCTTACGAACAGATTTTATATATCATTTATTCTCATTTACCATCGCTGTCGCTAACTTATTGAGTTCTGGAAATGTACCTTCTTTAACAATTCTAGCAGCTTGTATGCGCCCTCTAAACGAATTCCGCTGTTTACCACTTAATTCCTTGCCTTTCTCTAATATTATCTCAGAATCCCTTTTGATTTTCTGCTGCAAAGAGTTAGGTATTAATAATTCTCCGTCCTTTGATAAGCTCACTCCTGTAATAAGTTTAGCTTTATTTAAGAGTGAAGAAGAGATATTGGCACTTTCGATAATAGATTAAGTTTTAAGACACAGTTGTTCATCACCAATTTATGTAAGGATAGTGATGCGAAATGACATTCTATAACTTAACTCCACTTTATAGACAGGATAGTTTCAACTGATGGATCACAATGACCTTGTTCAATATCGCTTAAAGCTTAAAGTACCTTGTGAGATGCCAATTTGTTTGGAAAGATCAATTTGTGTTATCCCCATCCTTTTTCTTAATAACCGAATGTTATCTCCAATTCTATTCAAATAATAAATCCCTTTTTAACAAAGAAAGATAAAACCTATGAATACATCCTGCACCATTCAGATATTGTATGGAGACTTCATGAAGCCATTAGGCAATATTCTTAAACCTAATTGTGTCATCTGGACAGAATGGAACTGAACTTTATGAACAAGAAATAGCATTCCCCAATATGGATTATTCTTACTTTGTAGAATCGGCTTTAACTCCCATCTACTCAGTATATGATAAAATTGCAATTCTACTTGTGTATCATTCAGGGACAGGAAAAGCAAATAATACCTTCGAGCAGTTTATGCGTAATAATACTGAAGTTAAAAAGAATTCTGAATTCTTTAAGTTAGCACACAAATTTTATGAGAGAAAAGAATATACAAAACTAAACAAACTTAGACAAGATAATTTTTACCACTTGGTAAAAGAAAATTTCATTCATCATGTCGACAGTGAATGGAGTAATGTATACAATATGATTCTTGTCAGCAAAAACATCGAATATCTTAAATCATTAGTTAAAAAAAGCTTTAGAATTATTTATTGATGACCCAGTTGCTTTAAATGCGTCTCAAGGCTGATTTCGCGGCCTTGCTACTAGAATGCCTTTCTGAATTTACGTCACATCAATTGAACAAAGGTGATCGATTCATTGATAGGCTGCGAGCTATATTTAAGAGAATATCCAGATGAAGAAAAACTGAGTACAGAAAACTTTAGTCAGTGTACGATTATAAAAATTCCCATGCTATGAGAAGATTGATATAGAGCCGTAATAATAAAAATAACCCTCTATGAACAAAAACATAGGGGGTTATTTTTATTTAAATCGAAAGGGGAATCCATTGATCGTATTCTAATTGTGTTACATTATGATTGAACTATCTGCCCGTTAACTTAATGAAAAGCCTGCCAGTCAAATACTTTATTTTCTCAGAACATATATCCCTTCCAGGCTTCCCGTAATTCATGAAATCCTGCTGGAGTTTAGGTCTTAGCGGTATCAGATAGATACTTTAAAATTACGCCCAAGACAACCACAAATCAATCCTTGCCACTCTTTAGGAGTTTGTATGTGGCATTCAAATTATTTTTCTTCGAGTTTTAATAATACATCCTGCAAAATTGAAATTAGATTTTTTTTAGTATTAAATCTTGAATTAAGACCTCCTCTTTCACTTCCTGATATGCTCTACTCAGTATTGTCACTAGCATAAGGACTAACAATGAGAGAAGAAATATACCAATAAAAATATAACCCTGAAATAAGAGATTCGACTGGAGCCGAAAGAGCGCGAAAGGATTGAACAAGTTCTTCATGCCGATTCCACATCTGTTGGCATTCGCCGCCGTTGTCTCGTGCTGTTGCTCTCGAATGAAAATCAGGCTCGATCCCTAGACAAGCTGAAATTGCCAGTCGTTGCGGGGTCAGCAATGTAACAGTCTTTTATACGGTAAGAGACTATTTTACACGTGGGCTGGAAGAGACGCTGAACTATCGTCGCCACGCAGAACCGCCACGCCCTTCCTCCATCACGGGTGAAGTGTAAGCCCGTATCATTGCTCTAGCCTGTTCTGAGCCTCCAAAAGGGTACGCTCGCTGGACGATTCGTTTTTTGACCCGCCGAGTGATCGAGCTAAATATTTTGGAATCGGTCGGACGAGAGACCATTCGATCCACTTAAAAAAAACAAAACTTAAGCCTCACTTTTAAAAAAAGTAAGCTCTTCCTCATCATTTCTTCTGTCTTTCAAATGTAACTTCGCCGATTGATCATCCTCAGATCCCTTTAGAATTAAGTCTAAACTAACCCCATATTGTTCATGTATAGACAGGACCGTTTCAACAGATGGATTGCAATGACCTTGTTCAATATCGCTCAAAGTACCCTGTGAGATGCCAATTTGCTTAGAAAAATCAGTTTGGGTTAATCGCATTCTTTTTCTTAATAAATGAACGTTTTCTCCAATTTTGTTCATAACTCCCCCAAATTCCCGATTCTGAAAGTGCTATTCCATATTCATCCGTTAGGATCTTCAATCTTATGAAAAGACACTTTCCGAATACTTGAAATCCAAAGCAATAAACACCCAAACACCTTGATTTATCAACGTTTTTCTGAATTATCGTTGTAGTTTCTATTACAAATCTTCAGATTATCTATGACATTAGTACGTCCTACGTGTAACAACATACGTATTACCCACAGCAAGCTAAAAAGATTATAAACAGTAATCATCACAATCTATTTTGTTAAGATACAAACATTATTGTTAAGATACTCACATTAATGTCTAATAACTAACTTTAATGTCATTCTACAAACTGTACTTTCACATCACCAATTCTACTCCACAGTAACACTCTTCGCCAAGTTACGTGGTTTATCCACATCATGACCCAGCGCAAGAGAAGCATAATAGGACAATAATTGCAGAGGCACTACGGACAAAGCTGCTGTCAGCATTGGAAGTGTTTTAGGAATCACGAACACTTGATCAACTGACCTAAGCAGGTCAGTTAAATGCTCTTGGTGCGTGATTGCCAGCACGTCTGCGCCGCGAGCTTTCACTTCTTTGATGTTGCTGACGGTCTTCTCAAGTACAGCTTCCTGAGTTGCCAGGGCAATAACTGGAACGCCTTCTTCGATCAGAGCCAATGTACCGTGTTTCAATTCACCTGCAGCATAAGCTTCGGAGTGAATATAAGAAATTTCTTTCAGCTTCAAGGATCCTTCTTGAGCAACAGCGTAGTCTACGCCGCGGCCGATGAAGAACAAGTTTTTGTGCTCAGAAATTTGTTCAGCATAACCTTTGATCGCTTCTTTTTGAGCTAGGATCTCTTCTACTTGCTCTGGTAGAGATTGCATAGCTGCAAGAATCTTAGTAACTTGTGCTTCGGTTTGTGTACCACGAACTTCAGCCAAGTAAAGAGCAAACAATCCAAATGCGATCAATTGTGAAGTGTAAGCTTTGGTCGAAGCTACTGCAATTTCCGGACCCGCCAAGGTTACCAACACATCGTTTGCTTCCCGAGCAATAGAACTGCCCACTACGTTAGTGATCGCCAATACGTGTGCCCCGTTAGCTTGCGCTTCACGCAGAGCTGCCAAAGTATCTGCAGTCTCACCGGATTGGCTGACTACGATAACCAAAGTTTCTGGAGTCACGATTGGTGAACGGTAACGATATTCCGAAGCGATATCATTTTCAACTGGAATACGAACCAAAGATTCGATCATAGTACGTCCTACCACACCTGCGTTGTATGCCGTTCCGCAAGCAACGACTTGAATATTACGAATGTTCTTGATTTGTTCTTCAGTCATGTTCAGTTCAGGCAATACAACCTTGTTACCTTCGGCATTGATACGACCACGCATGGTGTCGCGGTAAGCCTTAGGTTGCTCGTGTATTTCTTTCAGCATGAAATGCTCGTAGCCGCCTTTTTCTGCGGTAACTGCATCCCAATCGACAGTAATCATTTCCCGAGAAATAAAATTGCCTTCAATCGTCATCAATTCGACAGCATCTCTTGTCAGCACAGCCATTTCGCCGTCGTTCAAAATATATACGTTACGGGTATATTCAAGCAGTGCCGGAATATCTGACCCGATAAAATTTTCTCCTTCGCCAAGACCGATAATGAGCGGGCTAGCTTGACGCACAGCCACCAGTTTATCTGGCTCATATTCAGTCAGGACACCTAATGCAAACGCACCGCGCATGAACGTAATCGCTTTTTGTACAGCCTTCACGATATCTCCGTCATATTCGCGAGCAATCAGATGTGAAATAACTTCTGTATCGGTTTCAGAGACAAAGTGGCATCCGCCAGCGATCAGCTCTTCTTTCAGATCCAGATAGTTTTCGACAATACCGTTATGAACTACCGAGAACTTCATGCTGTTATCCGTATGTGGATGTGAATTCTCATCGGATGGTTTACCGTGAGTCGCCCAGCGTGTGTGTCCGATACCTGCGCTACCTGCCAGCGGGCTGTCTTCGAGCTTCGACTGCAGATTCGCCAAACGGCCTTGAGCTTTCACTACTTGCAGTCCTTCTTGGGTAAATACAGCAATACCAGCGGAATCATATCCACGATATTCCAATTTCTTCAAACCCTCAACCAAGATCCCCTGCGAATTCTGATTACCAATATATCCTACAATACCACACATTATAATTCCCCCCGTCCGAGTTATCGTAATGTGGCGGCATGAGGAAAGAAACGTGCCGTGCGGCATGTTTTTGAGAAAAAGCAAATATTCTGTTGTATTTTAGGATCAACAAAATAAACTGTCACTTACATTCTAATGTTCATGAAATGCACAGCCTTCTCCTCTGCCGTGGCAGAAATAACGTGTTTCCTTCTGATGCGCGCACACATGAATAATATAATTTGTTGCACCCATGAAAACGTTGTGTGAAAGGTCGCCCTTTCATTTTCCGTATCCATTTACGGCTCTGGTGCATCACCGGGAGGTCCCCGCCGAACATTTCGAACACCTCCACCTCGTCAGCTTACGTCTGCCGTGATCCGTTCAAGCCATAGCCTACATAACAAGTAAGCAGCTTTCCCTTCTCCCCCGCGCTAGACCAAGCTCTGGCGCTTGCTATTGCTAACCTCACAATCCCCGCTTTCCTTCTAGAATGACACTTAATCTATTATATGCACCTTGTAGTACTTTGGCAATGGCGCATCAACCTAAATTTTACAAAACGAGTTCAAACGATCCAATCCTAAAATAAAATAACACTGGTGCAACGAGTTCGAATCGCTCCCGCTCACTGCACCAGCCTTATAGTTAAGGTAATGGATTATACCAATTCGCGTTGAACTACTTCCACAATTTGATTCACATAAAGATCTAGATCTGACTTATCTGGTCCCTCTGCCATAACGCGGATTAGAGATTCCGTACCTGACGGACGTACAAGCACACGGCCATTGTCACCTAGCTTACCTTCCACTTCAGCGATAGCCGCTTCTATAGCCGGGTTATTAGGGTAGTTAGTCTTATCCTGTACACGAACATTAACCAGCACCTGCGGGTATTTAGTCATCATACTCTTAACTTCGCTAAGCTGTTTGCCTGTAGCCTTAAGCGTATCTACCAGCTGAATAGCTGTAAGAATACCATCACCAGTTGTATTGTAATCCAGGAAAATAACATGTCCAGACTGTTCTCCACCTAGATTAAAGCCCCCACGACGCATTTCTTCCATAACATAACGATCCCCTACAGCTGTCTTAGCAGTATTCAGGGATAATTTCTCGGTAGCTTTATAGAATCCGATGTTACTCATAACGGTTGACACAATCGTGCTATCCTTCAGCTTACCTGCACGGTTCATGGCATCACCACAAATACAAAGGATAAAGTCACCATCGACTTCATCACCGTTATTATCAATAGCGATCAGGCGGTCAGCATCTCCGTCAAAAGCAAGTCCCAAATCGGCTCCATGCCGCAAGACTTCTTCACGCAAAGTCTCTGGATGTGTCGAACCAAATCCATCATTAATATTCAATCCATCCGGCTCAGCCCCGATAGAAATAACCTCAGCGCCAAGCTCTCTGAACAGTCTTGGAGCAAGCTCATACGCTGCGCCATGCGCACAGTCCAGTACAACCTTGATTCCCTTAAAGTCCTGAGAAATGGTAGTTTTCAAATACTCCAGATAAAGATACTTAGCATCATTATCTACGGTAACCATACCTAAACCCGAACCGATAGGACGTGGCAATTCATCTACCTCAGCATCCATAAGCTCTTCAATGCGCAGTTCAGTTTCATCTGTAAGCTTGAAGCCATCCCCACCAAAGAACTTAATGCCGTTATCCTCTACAGGATTGTGAGAAGCTGAAATCATGACGCCTGCGTCTGCTTTTAACAATCTCGTAATATAAGCAACAGCAGGGGTACTCACTACGCCTATACGGATTACATCGGCTCCAATAGACAATAAGCCCGCTATCAGCGCGGATTCCAATAAAGGACCGGAAATACGTGTATCCATTCCGATAACAACCTTCGGTTTATCCAAGTTACCCGCTAGTACATATCCTCCACAACGGCCAATACTATAAGCCATTTCTGCAGTCAATTCACGGTTTGCTACTCCCCGCACACCGTCAGTTCCAAAATACTTCCCCATTATTTTTCTCCTTTGAATACGCTACGTTAGCTTAATGTACTATCATATGAATTGCATACTATTTTGGTGTACCTCTGGGCTCAAAAGATTACGTCCCGCCTGTACCTACAGGATTCTCGGAATTCGTACTTGTGTTAGCTGTGCCGTTATTCTCCGGATTGCTATCCGTCGGGACAGGCGTTGGTGTTGCTCCACCAGCCTCTCCACTATGCGTGGGCTTCTCCGTAGGTTCCACATCGCCTATAACAGGTTCAGAACTCGGTTCAGGAGTAGTTACACCCCCCGTATCTGGATGAGGCGTAGGGACTGGTGCTGCAGGCGATAGCAGTTGCACGGTCACAGTAAGTGGCACCCCTGCATTGGCTAGTGCGATGAACTTGGGTAATGATACCCGCAAAGAAACCTCGTGAGTTCCAGCTGAAAGTCCGCTAACATCAGCCACAACCCCTATATTTTTCTTATCAAGTTGATCAAGTAAAGCAGGTGCACCCTTTAAGGTAAGCGCAATTTCCTTGCTTGAAGGATTAACGATACTTCCTTCCAATTCATCCCCCACGCCTTGGAGCTTGATAGGTACCGCCTCAATCGTCCGCTCAGCAATTTCTGAGATGGTTAATGAAACGTTTACGGCTTCGGGCATAACTTTCTCCGTTCCAGCCGGAGCCTTCAGATCCACCTTTACTTGTTTCGTCCCCGCAGAATCTATTGCACTAAGGTCAACTGTAGCTTCATAAGCAGATAAAGCTTTTAAAGCCTCTGCTTGTCCATACACTACGACCGTTTCCTGCTCAGGGGTCACTTTGGATAATACGAGTGAATCTGGAAGTTGCCCAGTAAAGCCAATCTCCAGCGGCACACTCTTAAAAGGTAAGGTAATCGGCAATTCCACTGATACAGTAGAAGGCTCAATTACAGCATTTTTAATTTCATTTCCATTATTATCATAAGCGTGTAGCTTCAGCTTTTTTTCTACAAAGGTTTCGTTCTCACCGTTAAGCTCAATAGTCCCTTGTATCTTGGCTACCTTGCTTAGTTCATTATCCGCAAGTGTCACTTTTACAGTATCTGTAGGCTGCAAGACAGGCGTGCCTATTTGATAACCCGCTGCAGGTTTTCCCTTTGTAACCAATGTTATGGGAAAAGACTTCGTGTTTCGCGGTTCTACATGTACAGTAACCTCTTTAGGATTCATTCTTACCAGAGATACACCTTTGGGTAGTTTATAGTAAAGTGGCAACGTGGTGTCCCCAGGTTCAACCTTACTCAAATCAAGCATCACTTTATAGTCATCCGAGAACTGAAAGGAGATATCGGAATTTTTACCCGCTACCTCCAGACTGACACTATCGACAGCCAAGGGTTCAAGGACATATTTGTCCTCGTCAAGGCCGGTCACTTCAATCTTCACATTCTCAATAGTTTTTGTTTTAATATCCACTGTTGTCTGTCCAGAAGGCGCAGTATCGACATGAACCATCGTAAACAAAATGATCCCAAACACAAGGGCCAGAATCTTATTGAAATTGTTATTATTCATCCACTTATCCATGATTCTTGTCCCCCTTCCGTTTCCAGAAAGTTGAACCCTTCTCCTTCAGCGATGAACTTACACTAAGCTCTTGATGGAGCTTCGATATCATGGATTCTTCCTTAATGTCTCTAACGATCTGGCCATTGATGGCAAGGGAAATCTGCCCTGTCTCCTCCGAGACAATGACAGACACCGAGTCCGCAACCTCACTTATTCCTATAGCAGCCCGATGCCGGGTTCCCAGTTCTTTGCTGATAAAAGGATTCTCGGACAAAGGCAAGTAACAAGCAGCCGCAGCAATCTGATTTCCCTGCATAATAAGGGCTCCGTCATGCAAAGGTGTATTGGGAATGAAGATGTTAATAAGCAATTCGGAGCTGACCAGGGAACGCATGGGTATGCCTGACTCTGTATATTCGTTTAGCCCCGTCTCCCGCTCAAAAACGATTAACGCCCCTATTTTTCTGCGAGATAAATAATTCACGGCTTTAATCACTTCGCCGATTAACTTACTGATCTCTTCGTCACTTTCTCCAGCCCGTCCGAAAAATCTGCCCCGTCCAAGCTGCTCCAGTCCCCTTCGTAGTTCCGGCTGAAAAATGATAAAGACAGCTAGGACCCCGAAAGTAAACATTTGATTCATTAGCCATTTAAGTGTATACAAGTCCAAGATTGTGCTTACCGCCCAAATCAAGACCAGAACCAGTATCCCTTTTAAAAGCTGAATCGCCCGCGTCCCGCGTACCATATTAAGCACTTTATAAATAATGTAACTGACGATTAGGATATCAATTATATCTTTAATGGAATCTTTCCATGTTAGCTCAGTAAAATAACTCATTGCCTAAAACCCCCGTCATTTCAAATTAGCTGGGTTTATGTAAAATGTCTGTTAGCTCTGTATCATATCTAGGTTATAACGTTCGGGCTTCAGTTGCAAGTTTAGTCCCTCAATCCTTTCCGAAACCACCCAATTTAAGGAAACAAAAAAGCGCCATCTTTCCGGAAAAAGAGGCGCTAATTAATATTCCTGCTCAAGGTAACCACTGCCCGCATTAACGGTAGGCAACTTCAGAGAACATGTTCGTCACTTTATACCAGAACCAGCTTACTGCCTGGTCTATGCTTTTGACTTGCCCAGAAATATGAGCTGTTGAAGCCTGATATAGAGATCCGTCAATGACTGTCACGTTGCCGTTCACTTCTCCATATACCTGTGCTTTACCGTTCTCTATGGTAAGGTCTCCGGTAATTATTTTGCCGGAAGGTACAATTACAGTATCCCCTTTGATGACCACTTGATCCAAATCAACACCTCTAACTACAAGTTGTCTGTCTGGACTCCAAAAAGTTACGGTGCTCATCAGCATAACGACAAGGAATAGAGATGCCGCTGTAAGTGCAGGGTGTCTCTTGATCCAGGTAATAAAGGCTTTTTCTTTCTTAGTCTTTGGCAATGAACTCATTATCCGGCTCACAAGATCATCTGAAGCTACAGGATTCTGATGCATTAGGGAGAACATCAACATATCTGTCTGTTCCAATTCTTTAAACTTTGCACGGCAATCTGGACAGGATAGAAGATGCTCCTTCAATTCCCTCTGCTGCTGTTCGGGCAAGTCGTCATCCAAGTAGTCATGCATCATAGAGACGGCCAGTTTGCATTCCATAGGAGCCAATCCTTTCATGAGTGCTATTTAATTATCCTAAGACAAAGGGTCAGGACACATAAGACTTGCTTAACTTACATACGTCGCTCTCGAAAAGATGTTTCATAAATAAAATCTATTTTTACATTTTTGGGCCTAATTTTTTACGCAAAAATTCACGGCCTCGATGTACACGCGTCTTAATCGTGGTCACGGGCATATCCAGGACATCACTAATCTCCTGAAGGGACAGATCCTGCAGGTATCTCAGAATCATCACCGACCTGTATTTCACAGGCAGACTGTCAATCGCTTCATAGATTAGCCCCTGCGTCTCAGAGAGCAATAGTTCGGTCTCAGGTGTCACATTGTCGCTCGGAATCAACGAATAGCCATCAAGGCCCTCCTGATCGTTCATTTCAGCATCCAGCGAATAGGTTGGTTTTCGTTTACGTAATCTATCAATACAGAGGTTCGTTCCAATCCGGTAAATCCATGTGGAGAACTTCTGTTTATCATCATAACGATCCAAATTCCTATACACACGCAAAAAGGTCTCCTGAACAATATCCTCCGCCTCATGGCGATTGTTCAACATCCTGTAAGCTAAATGATATATTTTGTCTTTATATAGTTCCACAAGCTCGGCAAATGCCCTTTGGTCGCCCTTCAAGGCGAGCTTTGTCAATCTGCCTTCCAAATTCTCCACCTGTTAACTCCCCCAGACTTGCCGCCCTTGGTATTTCTTCGCAAATATCCACGGTACAAGCAATTAAATCGTAATTCAAGTTTGTGTAAAAATCAAGGATTGTATTGTAACCTTCTATGTAAACTGAGTTAAAAACTGGACAACTTGGTATAGGCGATTAAGTGCAGCTCCGAGAAATATTTGGACTTCCGGTCGCTGTTATCCTCACATTTCCTGATTATAAACCGCATATAGCGGTCGAAATCTGAGGATAAAGGCGAACGCTGGCGCTCCTACAGTTCCAAATATCCTCTACGCTGCTCCATCACCGAAGTAATAAGTGCCACGTTAATTACCTCCGATTACATCTCGGTTACTTGGGTAGGGTAATAAAGAAATATCGGGTTTGACTCTCCAATATTTAGGAACAAGTAATGTTCACAGCAGCAATATACAGTTTATGATCACAACAACTTGTATTAGGCAAAAAAAGTCCGCCCCAAATAGGGCGGACTTTTTGTTGTTAAGACTATATCAGCCGGTATTCCGAAGACCGGCGGCAATGCCGTTGATGGTAAGCAATACTTCGCGAAGCAGCTCGCTATCATCTCCATCAATTTCACGGAGCGCTCTAAGCTCAGATAGCAATTGAACCTGCAGGTAGCTAAGCGGATCAACGTATGGATTGCGGAGTCTGATCGACTCTTGAATCACAGGAACGTTATCCAGAATATCCTGCTGGCCTGTAATCTTCAGGATTAGCTCAGAGGTCAGATTAAATTCATCTTCAATCTGGCCAAAGATCCGTTGACGTGCTTCCTCGTTCTTGCCCATGCTGGCGTATTCCTTAGCAATGATCAAGTCCGCTTTTGAAATAGCCATTTGCAGCGTATCTATCAGTGTAGTAAAGAATGAGAAGTTCTCATACATATGTTGCATTATCTTCAGATTCTCTTCCTTACCCTCATAGAAACTCTGCAGTCCGGTTCCAGCAGCGTACCAGGCTGGGAGCAAATAACGGCTTTGTGTCCATGCAAATACCCAAGGAATTGCGCGCAGATCTTCAAAACGGTCGCTGTTCTTCCGTTTGGAAGGACGGGAACCGATATTAAGCTCTCCAACCTCAGGCAGAGGTGTTGATTCTTTGAAATAAGTCAGGAAATCCGGATCACGGAAGATCAAATCCTGATATTTGTTCAGCGAGACCTCAGAAATACGGGCAACAATCTCTTCCCATTTCTCTTCATAAAGATCCGCTTGTGGCACTCTCGCACTAATTGCTGCTGTTACAAGCGCAGATGTCGCTTGCTCCAGACTGCGGTAAGCAATCCCTTGCATGGAGTAACGGGAGGAGATTACTTCTCCCTGCTCGGTAATCTTAATCCCGCCGCCAATTGTCGAAGCAGGCTGAGCAAGAATACTGCGGTTAAGTGGCATACCCCCGCGGCCGAGCGCTCCACCACGACCATGGAAGAACTTCAGCTTGATTCCGAACTTATCCGCTGTCGCTGTAATTTCTTTTAGGGCAACACGCAGTTCCCAGTTAGCAGTAACCACGCCGCCATCTTTATTACTATCTGAATATCCAAGCATGATTTCCTGCAAATCATTCATTGCTCTTACCGCATCACGGTAGATCGGCATATTGAGCAGTGTGTTCATAATTTGCGGTGCTTCATGCAAGTCATCAATCGTTTCAAAAAGTGGCACTGCTTGCAGGGTACATACAACTGTACCGTCGTTATCCTTGCGGAATAGTCCTACCTCTTTGGCGAAGACCATAACCTCCAGAATGTCACTCGCAGCTTCAGCCATACTGATCAGATAACTGGTGATACATTGTTTGCCGTACTCTTCCTGCGATGCGAAGATCGTCCGGTAAACAGCCAGACACTCCTCTGTACTTTCAGTATAAGTCTGGTAAGAAGAGGTCAACGGACGTGGATCATTCAGCAATTTCTCCAGCAGATCAATCTTCTCGATCTCCGTCAACTTAGAGTAGTCCGGCGAAATGTTCATCTTCGCCAAAATTTCTGTCATGGCATTCTCATGTTCTTGACTGTGTTGACGCACGTCAAGAGTTGCCGTATGGAATCCGAACAGCTCCACTTGGCGGATTAGCTTTTTAATATAAGTATCGGCCACATAGTCGGCGTAGTGATGCCGTAGACTGCGGTCAATGACATTCAAATCATCTATGAACTCCTCAGGTGTAGCATAACGCTCAGGAGTATCTTTTTTCTCATCATCTAAAACATTTTGTGTCTTAGAGATCATGTAGCTAAGCTTGATACGGTAAGGTTCATTGTCATTGCGCCATTCTTCCATCTTGCCTAGGTTAATGATCTGACGATCAGCTTCGATGGATTCTACTAGCTCAGGCGTCACTTTAACAATACTTGTGCTAAAGCTTAGATATTTCATGAGTTCACGCATAATACGCTGATATTCACGAATGGCCAGCTTACGCTGCATGCGTAAAGTCTGCGCAGTGACTGTTGAGGTTACCGAAGGGTTACCATCACGGTCTCCGCCAATCCATGATCCAAAACGCAAGTAGGTTGGCACATGCCAATTCTGTCCTGGATAATATTTGCTCAGACAGCGTTCAAGCTCTTGATACACGTCAGGCAATACATGGAAAATCGTCTCATGAAAATAGTACATTCCATTACGCACTTCATCGAGTACTGTAGGCTTGCGGTCACGCAGCTCATCCGTTTGCCAAAGCGTAATCACTTCATTCAATAACTTCTCGCGAAGCTGTTCACGTTCACGGAAAGTTAAGGTAGGGTTATCAAGACCCATAACATCATCGGATATCCGTTTATGAATATCGAGAATCGCACGGCGCATAGCTTCCGTTGGATGTGCCGTCATTACAAGTTCCAGAGACAATCCTTCAATAATCTCGTTGACTTCCTCATGAGAGAAATCACGTTCACGAAGCTCTTGAATAGCGCTTTCTATAGAACCGGGTTGTACTGTCTCCCCAGCTGAACGTTCATAGTCACGTTTACGGCGAATCCGGTGGTTCTGTTCGGCAATATTCACCAATTGAAAATAAATGGCGAACGCTCTTATTACCTGATGACGGTTCTCCGGATCCAAAGAATTGATTAACTCCTTAAATTCACTATGCAGTTCAGGTAAAAATAGTGAGCGTAGCGATTTACTGGTCTCGCGGATCTTCTCCACGATCTCTAGCAGTTCGTTACCGCCTTGGTGAACCAAGACCTCTCCTAAAATGTTCCCCAAGAACCGTACGTCCCGTCGCAGCAGATTGTTAGAGTTGCTTTTGCTGACGGTAGTCGTAAGTTCGGTCATGCTGCTCCCCCCATTCTCTTCCGGATCAATGTGTTAAGTTTGTCTGTCTAAATATCGTCTATTAAAGCTTCCTCATATCATACAATAAAACCGTTTGAAAATCTGCAACTTTTTTGTGCTGTAAAGCGACACAGCACCTAAGATTATACACCAATTTCTGAATTTATACAGTCCTTATATTTTATGTATTCTTTCATATATATAATGGCTCTATCGTATATTCTCTATGTATGCTTATATTCGGATTGTACGGAGCTGATCAATGAACAGTCCAATTAAAGGAGAATAATGGCGATCACGGTTATACGAATAATAAATATGTCTTTCAAAATTATAATCCGGAATGGCTCGCATTAGCAATCTTCCTCTGGCTACCTCGTCCTCCACAGCAAGGCGTGAAATAAATGAAACATGTTGTCCACTCATGAGCGATTGCTTAATTGCCTCCAGTGAATCGAGCAAAATATGCGGTTTTGATTCTTTTCCCTCTCGTTCAAACCATTTATCCGTCAACTGGCGTGTGCTTGATTCCTTGTCATGTAAAATAAAGCTCGCTGAAGCAATCATCGCTGAGTTTAAATTAGAAAATCCGGCAAAATCATGTGTAGGTGCAAAAACAAGGACAAGCTCATCCTCACATAAGGCTTGAGTATGCAGATCAGGCAGATAAAAAGATTCCGTAGACAAAATACCAAGATCAATCTCATGGCTGGCAAGCATTTCTTTGATCACCGGTGAAGGCTTAACCGATAAAGAAATGGTAATCCCCGGATGCTGTTCGCCAAACTGCCCCAATATTTGTGGAAGAATATAAGTAGCTGGAACATAACTGGCGCCAATTTTCAGTGTCCCCCGACCTGCCTGACTGAACTCTTTTACCACCCGCTCCGCTTCCGCAGTAAGCGCATTGATTTTGATCGCATAATGAAGAAAAGCTTTGCCACTCTCCGTAAGAATCATTTTATCCATTCTGGATTCAAATAACTTCTCCCCCAATTGCTGCTCTAAATTCTTCAAATGATACGTAACGGTGGGCTGCTTTAGTCCGAGTTTATCTGCTACCGTGGTAATTTTTTTATGTTTATTCAGCAGTTCTACAATTTCCAGCTTCATTAGATTAAGGTTCATTCTCTTCCACTCCCTCGCCTTTTCCTAAACGGTAACATAGAAGAATTCTATGAATGTTAAAATAAATCGGCAAAAAAGTTAATATCACAGTTACATTCAGCAAATATAGCGGGAATTCTTTACCTTTACACTAAGAACAAGCTTAAGAACAGGCAGGTAGATAGAATGAAGGAAATTACAATCCACAGATTGGAAAAGAAATTCGGAGATGTGCATGCCTTGAAAGCTGCAGATCTAAAGATTCCCGCTGGAAGCTTTACGACATTACTCGGTCCTTCAGGTTGTGGAAAGACGACACTACTCCGTCTGATTGCTGGGCTGGAAACACCGGATGCAGGAGAAATTCTGATCGATGATGAGTTTATTTTTTCAGGCAGCAAAAGAATTAGCCACCCCATTCATCGCCGTAACTTTGGCATGGTTTTTCAAGATTTCGCCCTCTGGCCGCATCTGACTGTGTTCGAGAATGTAGCCTTCGGACTTCGAGCTTCCAAACAAAAAAAGAATTTACGGATTCGGGTACAGGAGGCGCTTCGATCGGTCAAGCTGGAGGGGCTGGAGCTGCGTTTTCCACATCAGCTGTCCGGTGGACAACAGCAGCGGGTTGCTTTTGCCAGAGCCGTAGTCATGCGCCCTCAGCTTGTATTATTCGATGAACCATTAAGTGCGCTGGATGCGGTCTTGCGAGATGAAATGAGGCTGGAGTTAATCTCCTTGGTAAAAAACATGGGCATTACAGCCCTGTATGTGACGCATGATCAAACCGAAGCGATGTCTATGTCAGATGAAGTAGTTGTAATGCAAGGTGGTACTATTTTACAAAGTGGATCTCCTGAGGACATTTATCGTAAACCGAGTCATCCTTTTGTAGCCCACTTTATTGGTAAATCCAACTGGATCGTTCCGGATAAACAGATGCTGCGTCCAGAACATTTACGCTGGTCTCAGGAGAATGCTTCCTCTCTTCCTTTTACAGGGACTATTCAGCATGTGAGTTATATGGGGGATCGCTATGAGATCATTCTGGACATGGAGCACAATGGGACTTGGACCGCTTATCATGAGCGGCGCCTACCTGTAGGGGAAAAGATTCAGCTGTACGCTTCAGAGCACCAAATCCATCATCTGAATTAAGCGTCCACTGCATGGAATGGCTCTATATGATGCTGTTCCATGCAGCAAGATGCACACAACAATATTAGGGAGGCAATAACATTGAATCAAATGAAAAAGACAAAAGGGTTAAGTTCACTTCTTCTAACAACTGCACTTGGTATTACTTTAGTGGGCTGCGGCTCCTCGAACACCCCTGCGGCTAACGCAAGCAACAACCAAACCGATACTGCGGCGGCGACGCAAACTGAAGCCCCACAACCAACAGAAAAGACACTAAGCGGCAATCTTGTCGTTTACAGTGCAGGCCCTGAAGGCTTAGCCAATAAAATCAAAGACGGGTTTGAAGCCAAAACCGGCGTTAAGGTTGAAATGTTCCAAGGCACTACAGGAAAAATACTTGCCCGCATGGAAGCAGAAAAATCCAATCCGGTCGTTGATGTTGTTGTCCTCGCCTCTCTTCCGTCCATGCAAGGAATGAAAAACGACGGATTATTACTTCCATATAAAGAAGCGATTAATTCAGACAAGCTGGTTAGCGATTGGTCAGATATAGATGAAGGTAACTATTTCAGTTACAGTGCATCCGCACTCGGTATTGTCTACAATACCAAAAAAGTAAGCTCACCGCCGACCTCCTGGGATGATCTCAGCAAAGCGGAATGGACGGGTGCAGTCAATATCCCCGATCCTTCACTTTCCGGCTCGGCTCTTGATTTCATGACTGGGTATTTAAGTGCTAAGGGGGACAGTGGCTGGGATCTTTTCAAACAATATAAAAGCAATGAAGTAGCTATGGCAGGCGCCAATCAAGAGGCACTTGATCCTGTGATTACCGGTGCTAAATCCGTAGTTGCTGCTGGCGTAGATTACATGGCTTATAAAGCAAAAGCTGACGGAGAACCTGTGGATATCGTCTACCCTGCTGAAGGAACTGTAATCAGCCCTCGTCCGGCTGCGATCATTAAGACAAGCCCAAATGTAGATAACGCTAAGGCTTTTATCGACTACCTGCTCTCCGATGAAGCGCAAGCCCTTGTTGCCAAAGCTTATTTGCTGCCAGGCAGAACTGACGTGAAGGCAGAAAATCGTGCCAATCTTGAAGAAATCAAAACATTTGATGTGAATTGGGAATGGATGAATGAGCACAGCGATGAAGTTTCCTCGACCTTCACACAAATTTTTAAATAAGCGTAATGAATACTAACTCTTTGCGCTCATTTAAATGGGTGAGCGGTGGACTGGCTTTATTTATACTAACCGTGATCGTGCTGCTGCCACTCCTGCTCATTTTCTGGACCAGTATTTATCCAGAGGAGCATCTCGACATAGCCGCACCACTACGAACCATTATGGGGAGCAATGACCTAGTAGAGGTGCTGCTGAATTCTATCGGGCTTGGGGTAAGCGTCATTCTGCTAACTACTTTGTTTGCGCTGCCTCTAGCCTGGATTATGGCAAAAACCGACTTAGGGCGCCACAACTGGCTGGATGTCGTGCTGTTAATTCCATTTATGACGCCGCCTTACATTGGTTCTATGGGCTGGATGTTGTTTATGCAGACGGGTGGGTATATGGAGCAGTTTCTGCCCTCCTCCTCCGTGTTGACACCGTATTTCTTTAGCTATGGGGGTATGGTGCTGATCATGAGCCTTCACCTGTTTCCCTTCCTGTACCTGCTGCTGCGCAATGCGCTTTTGCAGATCGGGGGCAATCTGGAGGAAGCAGCCTCTGTTCACGGCGCCCCCTTCTTTTACAGATTTAAAAGAGTGATTATTCCTTTACTGCTCTCTAGCTATGGGCTTGGAGCACTGCTCATCTTCGTCAAAACAATTGCTGAATTCGGTACCCCTGCGACCTTTGGCCGCAGGATCGGCTTTTACGTGCTGACCTCTGAGATCCATAAATATATCTCCAGTTGGCCGATTGATTTTGGTAAGGCTACTTCACTAGCCTCCTTGCTGCTCGGAGTTTGTCTTGTCATGTGGTACATCCAAACTATAATTAGCAGCCGCTACTCTTACCGTCTGATCGGTGGAAAAGGAACTCGTACTAAACGTTATAAGAGTACAGGAATCGTAGGGTTTCTTAGCTGGGGTTATGTTCTTCTATTGCTTCTGGCATCCATCGGCATTCCTTATTTCTCTATCATAACAGCCTCATTATTGAAGCTTCGGGGAGAAGGTGTATCCTGGAGCAATCTAACCTTAAAACATTATGCAGAGCTGTTATCCCCGGGTTCGCAAGGACTAGAGGCCTTATTAAATAGCTTTACATTAGCTATCGTTGCTTCCAGTATCGCTGTTATTCTCGGGACTTGGTTTGCCTTAACGGTAGGAAAAGGGGCTACATTCAAGCAGAAAATTACAGATTTATTCAGCTTGCTTCCAAATACAGTCCCTGGAATTGTAATTGTAGTAGGGCTAATTCTGCTGTGGAATGCCCGCTGGATGCCTATCCCGCTCTATAATACCTACTGGATGGTTGTACTGACTTATGTCGTACTTTTCCTTCCTTATACTGTTCAGTATGTAAAAGCAAGCTATGGGCAAATCGATTCCTCTCTGATGCAAGCGGGACAAGTATTCGGAGGTAGTAAGCTGTATGTGTTCCGCCGTGTCCTGCTTCCCCTCATCCTTCCGGGGATGGTGGCTGGCTGGATGATGACCTTCACCATTTCCAATCGGGAACTGGTAGCCTCATTACTCATTCTTCCGCCTTCAATGCAGACCTCGGCAACATATATTTTCGCCCAGTTTGAACAAGGTGCGGTAGCGATGGGGATGGCCATGGCTGTAATTTCAGTAGGTATCACCACCATACTACTATTAGTCTTAGAATATTTAAGCCCAGATAGAAAGCGGAGACAACAATGAGCAGACTAACGATTTGGGGAGGGGCCGGAGAACATGGCCGTTCCTCCTATCTTTTGCAGGGCAAGGATTCACGAAATGGCATCCTGCTCGATTGTGGCGTAAAAAAAGAAGGCCCAGGGGAATACCCCCTACTTGATAAGGATATTATTCCACATTTGCAGGCAGTATTTCTGTCTCATGCTCATGAGGATCATTCCATAGCGCTGCCCTTACTTTATAAACACGGATACAGAGGGAAGGTATGGACTACTAGATCCACCTCATTACAGCTTCCTGATTATTTCGAGGCCTGGGATAAATATGTGGCGGCTCAATCCGCCCCGCTCCCCTATGAAGAAACGGATAAAGAAGCTATTCAATTCAAGTATTTAGAGGAGCATGTCTCCCCTCAAACTTGGCTGACGCTTGCGCCTAACCTTCGAGTTCAATGGGGACGTAGCGGGCATTTAGCAGGTTCGGTTTGGCTGGTTATCCAATGGGACGGAAAATTCATATATTTCTCGGGGGATTATACAGAGGAGTCGCAGCTGCTCACGGCAGACACCCCAGCAATTATGGAAGCCGAAGCTAAAAATGTGGCTGATCTGTCCATTATCGATGCCGCTTATGGGGCTGATCCTGATGAGCAGCTTGTAAAATTACAGCAATTAGAGATAGCCATCCATAACACCTTGCAAAAAGGGGGCTCAGTCCTCCTTCCTGTGCCTATCCATGGCAGAAGCCAGGAATTGGTCGTATGGGCAAATGAATGTTTTCCAGATCATCAATTGATCGTTGAAGAAGTACTCGTCGCTCCTTTACGAGCATTAAGCGACAAGGTGGAATGGCTGAAAGAGGACGCTATTCAGCGTGTAAATGCGCTTTTTAACAGAAAAAACTTGTGTGTTGTATCTAATTCGGACGAACGCGCGAAGGCAATGCTGAATCTTAAGGGAGCTATCGTATTCACCAATGACGGGATGATGCAGTCGGCAAAAGCACAAGAATACTTTCACCAACTCTCTGTTTCTCCTGACAACCATGTGATTTTTACGGGACATTTAGCGGCGGGAAGCTTTGGACATCGTCTTGTTGAGCAAGCTATGATCGGAGAATCTAGCAGCGTACGCTGTACAGTCTCACTTATCCGCTATAAAGTCCATCAAGGCTTGCCGGACATTCGCAAAATGCTCCAAACGATTCCCAGCCACCGGACAGTACTTGTCCATGCTCCCAAACCACATATCGACCAAGTAGCTTCTATATTAAAAGGAGAAGGTTTCACAGGACTATATTCTTTACAACCCGGCAGCACGCTTTCGTTCTGAAACTTATTTATGTAATATCATGAGAAAAACAATGGGGCTCTTCCTTAGGTCTTTTTCAGACTTTTTGGAACAGCCCTTTTTATAATTCGTACCTATTATCCACTTACCCTTTCGTCGTGCCCGGGCGATCCTTAAAAGCTAGCTCAAACAACCCCGTCGCAGATAAACCTGCAAGGCCCCCAGCCCAAAGGCGAAGCACTAAATCTAGTTCGGTAAAAGGATACGCTACTACGCCGATGAACAAACCTATCAATAGTCCGATAATCGGTACTGCATTACGCGGGATGTTGATACTATTTTTGACCAACTGAACCAGTGCCAGTACGAATACTGCTAATATAGAGGCGAATGCCACAACATTATCTAAAATTGTTCCAGTTTCCATCCTTTTCCCTCCTTAGCGGGTACTTATAATCTCAACCGTTCGAGTCGCAGAATCATAACCTACCTGAGCACCCAGCGCTTCTGCAATAACACGTACAGGGACGTAGGTGATGCCTTTTTCAAGCACTCCATCTGCAACCTTAACCCCGTTAACCTTTACGACAGCAATAACATCACTCTTCAATTCTTCCTCCTCCTTCCGATTGATGACCTTATACGCTGACTCCACCGCAGATGTTGAGGGCTTTGTCCCTGCTCGTAACTGTGTGAGTGTTAACCCAAACGCCATTTGAAAATGGGGGTAATCCTTGAAGCTTGTCCAGTCGCCACCCCACTCGAAGCCCAGCCCTTTTGCCTCCTTCACAACCTCCTGCCAATCTGCGATCTGGTTGTTATTGCCGTCCCGGCACATATCCCATGACACACTCGATCCATTCGGCAGCAAAAGAGCAAAATCTACGGCCAATCCAAAATTGTGATAGCTATACCCGCCTCGCGCATTGGTTACAATCGCTCCGGGCTTGGTGCGGCCTTGTGCATAAAGAGCATCCTGCTCGGCAATTGTGCGAAGTCCCTGCGTAATGAGAATGGGGATGTTGAGTTTGTAACAACGTTCGATTAGAGCAGTAGCAGCGGAACGAACTACGGGGTGTAGGTTGGTTAGGCGTTGGGCTGATTTATTTTTCACCTGAGTTAATGTCAGCATGATGTTCCTCTTTTCTGTCTATCTTTTTCAGATAAATAAATTGGTCGTATTTCCCGGAACGTGTCAGTATCGCTAATATGATAATTCCACCAGTTGTACCGAATTGGGCAATAGCCCAGCTATAATGAAGCCAAGTCAGCCATGTTGTCATGTCCACTCCTAGTAATTCTGCCAAACGGAATAGTAGAACGATAAGCATATTGAATGTATAAGCCAATAAGAAAAAAAGCATAGCCAGCATAAAAACGCTGACCACACCTTTATGAAATCTTTCGTAAAAATATTGCCTGTGGCAATGAATAATGTATATTCCGCAGGCCGTAGTAGTGCCATATAGCACCAATAATAAAAAATCAATCATGTGCATCATGATCCCCTCGATCATAAACTAAATATTTGGCGAACCGGTTGCGATCAATCTCCTCCTGAATTTCCTGCGAGACATTTTTATAATGACTTATGGTCAGTGTAACGCTGGTAGAGGCTCTGCGGAGCTCCATCTCTTTATCAACATGCCGGGGGAGAAGCAGCCGCCGAATCCATTGTGACAGCATTCCTAACTCCCCCTGTCTTCCGTATGGTCAATCTTCAGTTTCTTTAAGACGTCCAGTGTGGGCTGCATAAACTCCGAGCGCTCCTTATCCAAAATCGCTTGCAGACGATCCCGATCCTCCTCTGCCCGATCCAGCATTTCTCGCGGTACAAGGTTCCCTTTGACAATCGCACGCAATAACACCATCAGCACGATCATCAAAATGAAAGCAACGATATAAGCCAGCCCATACTTATCTGCCAGCGGCAGCAGCTTCTCCAATTGCGCAATATCCCCTTCGCCCATTCGTCCGCTCCTTTCTGTAATGATGTTAATGCGTAATAGCCCCCGGCACCACCGAGGGCACAAAAAAACACGCTCCTGTGTGGATGCGTGCTAATTATTTGGCTGATGAAGCTTGCTCAGTCGAATCGTTTTCAGCAAAATGAATATCTGATCGTTTCTCGAGAATCTGATCCTTAACCAAATTCTCATTATCCGGCTGCATGTTATAGGAAGAAATGATATTCTTTATCGGACCCTCCTCACGATCATAACGAGTGATGCAGGCATTGGCCATCAACCGAATTTTGGCGGCTGTTAATGAATTCATTGTCATGATTACAACTCACCTCCCTCTGGGTTTATATGCTGAGTAATTCAGCCATAATGACTTCGACATCTTGAAGCCTGTCTTGCAAAGCAGTATTTTCAGCACGGAGTTGCTCGACTTCGCTTAATTCTGGTGGTTTGTTAGCTTCTGCTTCTAGATATGCTTCCCACGCGGCTTCGAGTTCTTCTTCCGTTGGTTGCGGGACATCTAGGTTCCAAGCTGCGATGTATGGGCCACGTTCAATAATGTCGTAGTCTACGCCCTTTTTCAATCGGTTAAAATCCACTACATAACGATAGTGTACATCTTCTATATACTCGGTTTCGTCTTGATCTAATAGTCGGATTTCGTAGCGTGTGCGTCCGTGTACGCCTTCGTGTAATACGGGTTCAGCTCCGTTATCTTGCACTATGAAATCTTTTATTGGGTCGGCGTTTGGGTATAGATACATAATTGCTTGTGCTATATTCATCGTTCCTCATCCCCTTTTCTATGCAACTTTAACTATTCTCAAATGACTGAAAAGACCGTCACCAGTTACCCCAACGTTAGATGTTCCGTAATGATAAATGTAAAATTCAAGCGTATGCCCAGCGCTAAGATCTGTATTAGAAACCCCAAGGACGGAAACGTCTTGCCCACTAGCTGACGCAACGGTTCTTCCAATGCACTGATCCCGCGCTCCGTTTTTATAAATTTGAATCTGAACCACAAATGGCAAGGGTACGGATGTGCATGTAGCCATAACATCAATAGCGTATATACCAGCAGCTTTTGCAGTGAAAATCCCGGTGGTCGCATTCCATTCACCTAAACGATCATAGTAAACCGATGGGAATAAAAGTTTAGTGAATGTGAGCGGTACGATTGTTTGTGTAGCGCTACCGCCGCATGCAATATTACTTCTAGAATTCGTTGTATTATCTCCCCATGGGTTAAGAACCCCACTTGTGATGATACCATTTAATGAGCCTTCGGGAGTTATTCCTGATGGCTGTGAGCCATATTTATAGATTGAACCGCCATGACTAGTGTAAAGACCTACGCCATTCGCTTGCCCCGTGTTTTCGAGTGATGTAACAATCGAAGCACTTCCGACTATTATTCCAAAGTTTCGTCCAGATACCGAAGAATTTCTAATGTCTGCGTTTTGACCTGCAATATTAATGCCCGGATAATTAGCGGTAGTTCCACAGGAGCAATTTTTAATGTCGATGTTTCCACCGTCATATGCATTAAAACCCATTGAGGTTGTGGTATTAGCAGAAAAACCGTCTATAACAATACGATTGCACCGTTCAGCCACGAAGGAGCGGATAGTTACAGAAGTACCCATAAATTGAACATGACCACCGCCTACTTTGCCGCTAATCCTCACATCTTCGGCATAGGTTCCAGATGTAACATTTATAGATGCAGTATGATTAACAACTTGAGGAATCATGCCGATAGCCCTATTGATTGTTTTAAATGCCCCTGCTGCCGTATTGGCTAAACCGTTGTTTGTGTCATTCCCGTCCGTCCGTACGTAGTACGTAATATCCGCTGTCGTCTGCTGAGGCGTAGTAACCAACGGCGCCTTACCATTCAGCTGCCCCTGAATCCCACTAGTCACCCCATCCAAGTACCCAAACTCCGCGTTAGAGACCACTCCCGTTCCAATCTTCGAAGCATCAATTCCGGCTGAAGCATTAACATCGGCGTTTACAATCACCCCAGCCGCAATTGCGGTCCCCCCGTCACCAGTACTTATAACATCCCCCGTGTGATTAGGATGCACATAATTATTCGCTCCCGTTGCAATCCCCCCCAGCTTCGTTTTCTCAGCTGCGGTGTAGTCGTTCGTAGATAGCTGTTTGCCTGTTACTTTATCGACCTTGCCATTAACGGCATTGTCCAAAATGTCCATATTCCCGTTCAAATCGGCAATATCAACGATATCTGTTCCCTCTGGCTTTTTTAAGCCCAAATTTCCTGTGGTTTGCATATGTCACTCTCCTATCTATAAGTTCTTAATTCGTTCCATGTTTTACTGTGAGCACTCTCCCAAGTCAAGGCTTTAACAGAGTCCCACCAGGTATAGCTGAACACAAATTCATAAGCTAAATGCGCAGGTTTAATCTCTTCGATGATTTGAATCAACCCTGCCATATTTGGAGGAATCCCCAGTGTACTCACAAAATGAATCTCAAAACGGTACTCCTCAGGCACTTCCTTTACTTCAACCACTCCACCTGAAAAAGCTGACGCCGTCCGCTGAATCATCTCCGGTGTGGTCGTCCCATTTCCACGCAGCTTTGCCTTAATCATCTCTCGGCGTGTGGCATATGACTTGGATGAATCGATATTTAGTCCAAGCTCAGCTTCCCATCGTCCAAGGCTCACCGTTGCCGTTTCAACAAAAGCCTGATCCAGTACGTCTATAGTGCCCAGCTTCAGTCCACCAATTTCTAGCCCGATGGTCTCCTGAAGCTTCTCCATTTCGCGGACATCCTTATAATAGTCCGGCAAATACTGCATTAGATCAGGCGCCTCGACTTCACAAGGATGGCTCGAATCTTTATCTGCGGAATATTGCAATTCGCTGTATAAAGAGCTGCCGTAACTCATCCTCTACACCCCCTTCAGTTGATTCCAGGTTAGGGGGCCTTTGGGCAAATAATCATGTGTATGCGCCGCCGGAGGAAATACCACTGGTTTACCTGCTACCCCCGCCCAAGCTACACTATCCGCTTGTTGTGCAAAATCCACCTTGCCATTGTTATTCGTATCGTAAATGCTTTTCAGCATATCCCCGGTACTCTGCGCGGCTACCAGCAAGACATTACCAGCGGCAGAACCAATGTACAGCTTGCCACTGTCTGTACAATACCCAAGCTCACCAATAGCCAGCGCTCCAATGGCGCTTTCCAAGCCGCGGCGTATTTGAATCAATGTTTTTAGAGCCATTGTCCCGCCCCCTAGAATGTTCCGCCATCAATACTGGCTACGGTAAGTCTATTGCCATTCGCTGCATCATAAATGATGCTGCTTCCATCCACACTTACAACTACACCGGATCCATCTACGGTGATTCCTTTTCCTGCCGTAACCGCAATCGCGTCTGCAGTAACCGTGATTCCATTGCCTGCACCAATATTAAGTGCCACAGCATCGGCCTGACCCCCACCAATTAGCCCGTTCCCAGCTGTAATGGTCTGTAGTGCACCACCCGTGCGTACCCATGCGCTGCCATTCCAGCTATAGATCTTTTGCTCATCATCGACGTAAGCGGTCCAGCCTACGGTAGGAACATAAAATACCCAAGCAGCAGATTGGTATTCAACAATTTGATTCGTTTTGCCCGCCCATGCCCCGGTTGCCCCTGCTGGAATAATATATCGATCCCCCTCAACCGGACTGGCAGGTGGAGCCAGCAGGTTCTGGTCTTTTACCGACGCTTGCGGTTCGATGTTATGCTTAGCCAGCTCAATTTCATTTTTAATCTTTTGTGCAGACCACAAGTCTGTAATCGTAGTCCCTGTATCATTGATTGTCCGGTGCTTGGCCACATCATCAATGTGAGTCTTGATCTCAGCGGCAGTCTTTACGCTTGTGCCATCCGATACTTTATTGATATGTCCCGCACTAATATCCGCTTTAAGCACCTTCGCATAGGTTGCTCCATCAGCGATATCATCAATTGTACCTGTCAGATCGGTAAGCTTCTGCGCATTCACCCGCCGCCAAGCTGCCCCATCATCAAAATATAAATATCCGCTATTCGAACCCGTAGTCACGTAATACAAACGACCAACGGATCCTGCAACCGGACGCGAAGCTTCTGGCCCTGACAGCGCCCTGCCGACCATGGAATTGGACGTGCCGTCACCAATATAAACTTCCTTAGTATCACTGCAAAAACCAAGCTCGCCTGCCTTCAACACGCCATAACTCGTTAGCTCAGCCTTTGTACCCCGCTTTATTTGTATGGTCTGTGCCATTTTACACCTCTCTTCTAAATGATCCTCCGTCAATCTGGCCCTTGTTCTTATAACGCTCTATTTCAGTCTGGACAGCAGTAAGACTCACCTGCAAACCGTTAATATCCTCTGCTTCAACCGTATCGCCGGGAGTTTCGTAAGTCACATATACCTCAGGCACATCGGCAAAAATCTTAATCAACCGCCGCCAGGGCGCCTCATCCGGAAAAGATACAGTGAAATTGCGTAGCTCGATCCCGGAATACTGTGACCCTGTGTACACCGCAATGGTCTGATTATTAATATTGTCATGCGCTAGAAGACCACTGTAAACGCCATTTACAAGCGGTAATCTCTCTTCGATAACATAGCTGCTACCGTTTACTTTTTTATTAAGTTTTTCTTGAAAAATATCAATTTGCTCTGGATAACCCATGCTACACCTCCAGTAGAACGTTGCCGAACAACGGTACTTCTTCTTCGTTCAACATCACATTGCCCGCTCCACTGTTCAACTTCAGCTCTGTGTAATCCGCAACTCCTTCAGTAGCAAGCAATAATGCCCCGATGACAGACTGACTGATATAGGTTGCTGAAAAAGCCTTCTCCTTGCGATATTTCTCAAGCATCACCTGAAAGCCTTGGTTTACAGCTTGCAGTGCATAGCCAGAAGCAAGGGTTACTTTGGCGCTTATACTGATGTTTTTGCCCGCAGCCGGTGCCACGGTCACAACAGCCCCTACCGGTGCTTGTCCCTCACCCGCTCCTGAGACCGGATCAATGTATTGCTGCACCTGAGCCGCCAACAGCTCGGATGCTGGTTTTTTTTCGGCGTCCACAATAATCACCTTCACAGTTTTAGGACCTTTCCATAATGGAAAAACACGTGCGCCTCCCACACCCGGAACTTGTAGTGCCCACTCCATATAGTGATATTTATTTCCGCTAGTAGCTGGGCGTCTGACTGAATCCAAATAACGCTGGCGTAGTGCATCATCCGTTTCAATGTCCTCCCCAGGGATCAGAAGAGAAGCTATTTCTCCGCGCGCTAGGTCTGAGATATAATCCACTGGCAGTAAAGAGCCAAAATATCGATTTCCTTCTTCTCCAGCGGTTTCACTTTCCAAGCGATACACTCCAGGAGATAACTTCTCCACAGCCGTATAATTCAGCATTTCGAGTGAGAAGCGGCTGCCGAGTGGAACATCTAACAATCCTCCATCCGCCTTATAAAAAATCCCTTTCAGCTGCGCCTTGCTAGCTTCACGTCTTACAATGCCTGACCAGGAGATACTTCGCTCTAAGTACTCTCCGGTAGCCGTATCTGCAAAATACAGATTATTATTCACATCCAGCTCAATATACATCTGTGCCAACTCAGCGGCTGCTGGAGCCAACGCGTCATAAATGATGCTGCCCCCGCGTTTATCCAATCCTGATGGAATCCGGTCCAGCATCCGCTCCAAAAGAGCCTCATACGTCTGATCCTCATACATCCTCATTCCACTCCTTTCTCAGCTGAAAATTTCCGTAACGTGTGACGACCTTGCAGTCAAAAGTTAGATTATCTCCGGTAAACGAAACAACAATATTCTCTAAGCTAAGGATTCGTTCATCCTGAAGTAGTGCCTCACTTACGATACGTCTGATTTCAGCTCTAACCAGCAGCCGATCCTTGCCAAGCACCAACCGCCACTCTGTTCCGTAATCAGAACTGTAAATCAGATGTTCTAACCGATCGGTTCGCAATATTTTAGCCGCCGCCTGTTGAACAGCTTCTAGTCCATCCGTTTGGCCTGTAATCCTTTTTCTCTCCCAATCCATCCGGTACGTAAGACTAGGACTTTCCCCACGCTCAAGGTTGACCTCCCCCTCAAGCAGGGCCGTTATCGGTCCAGCTTTTCCAATCGCAGGGATCATATCGGGCTCACCAGCCGATCCAGAACAATGTAGCTTTGTCCGCCCTGCATTCGAACCATTAATACGCGGTCCCCACTCGCTAGTCCTCGCCGAAGTATTACTTCTTTGCCCTCGATGTCGATCTTGCTTTCCATTACCGATTCAGGCAGCACTAACGCATTCCCCGATAAAATAAACCGCTGATCCACCTGAATCTGCAAAGGAGCTGCCTCCGTTACCGTTCCATAAGAAAAAGCCACGGGATTTGTACTTCCCACGGCTCCTAGACTTGCTTTTTTAATAATATCTAACATTATTTCTACACCACCTTAATATCGAGGGACATGGTATGCTCCCCTCCAGAAATCTTATGGCTGCATTGGTCCACCAGAAACAATTGAGTCTCGAATTCATCCAATAGGACATAAATGAAATTGCCTGCTCTTACGCGCATATCACCAATCGCCTGTACGGAGAGACTGAGCTTTTCACGGTTGTGCATTTTCAGTAAATTGTTTGCCTTCTCCTGAATTTGGGCAGCATTCGCTTTGTCATCAGCCTTCTGATACAAGTGCAGGATACCCCAGCGTTTCACATTGTCCTTGTCACTAACCGGATAGAAATCGCGTTTGCCCGATGCCTCGTTATCCTTGTACAGAAAAATCGTGTTGTACGTATCGTCATCAATACTTTTTTTGAGCGAATAATCGTACAGATAATGACCCGCTCCGAGCACCAGGTTAAGCAGCATAGAATCCGGTTTACGCAGCGTCAGCTTCCCAAAATCATCGTAAAAAGCCATCAACCGCCCCTTATACTGAAGCTCACTGCCGATGGCTCCCATAATGATGTCCAACAGCTTTTTGTCATCTTCAATTAAAGAAGGAATCCGGTACTCTGTCTCCTCCAGCACACCTGTCTTTAATCCGTAGTCCGTTGTTATTTTCTTGATCACATCACTAGCCGTAACATCCTGCAAAACATAACTACCATTGCCCAGCAAATAACGAATCTGATCATAGGCAGTCAGCTTAATCTCCTGATCCGAGCCCGTATCAATGCTGAACACAAATCCGTAAAATACATCCACATTATCTTTACTGAACTGAATAATATCACCATTGCTGATCCCGAACTTGGGGAGCTGATAGATTCCGCTGTCCACAAGCGTTAACTCTAGCGTTGACGGTTTACCTGACCGTGCGGTTTTCCAAGAAATATCTGAGACGATGCCAGAAATATCCCATAGATTCCCTTCTTTATTCTTCACTAGCAGTTCCATAACATCCTCCTACGGCAGCTTGATGACTTTACCGATGGGCAGCTTTTTCAGCTCACTATCCGGAATGCCATTAAGCTTTTGAATGGCTTTGTACTTCGAGCCATCTCCTAGGTTTTTTTGAGCGATACTCCATAGACTGTCTCCAGCTTTTAAGGTATAGGTAGTAGGCTTTGCTTTTTCATTGGCCCGCTTCTGTTCCGCCTTCACTTCACCTTTGACAACCTTCACAGCTACCGCCTGATAGAATACGTATTTTTTGAGAGATAACGAATATTCAATATCCCCTGACGTACCCGCACTAAGCTTCCAAGTGAAACCTTCAATGCTCATAGCCATATTCACAGCAAAATCAATTTCTAAAGATCTATCCTCACTAATTGAAGATTCCTCTAGCCATTTCTGCGGTTTGTTTAACTTCTTTTCATCCTTTTTCGTATCATCGGGATACCTCACACCGGAGAACACAAACCGAATGGGCCGACGACTCGTCATCCATTTCTTAATAAGCTCCACATATTCAAAAGGCCTTTTCAGTCCATCCTCTTGCACCAATACGAACGGATACCTTTGTGCCGGGAAAATACTTTCAATTGTGATCTCCGTAAGCTTTGGATAAGCAATCGTATTGATCTCACCCAGATCGATAATGGTATAGCTTTTTCCATCCCCACTCTCCTTGATTTCCAAGGTCTCTGGATTGACTGGCAGCCGAATTGCATCCTCCTGATTATTAAAACCCAAAAAAATCCCGTACTCTTCCACGTTACGTATACACCCCCTGCGCCGTAGAGACAAACTCCTCGTTCAGCTTTTGCCCGATCTTGTTGATAATCGTATCAATGTCTCCGGCATTGTTAATATTCCCGGTCGTCACCTGCACCGTCGGCGTAAGCTCCACAAAATTCTGGATCGCCTGAATCTCGGCCAGCTCGCGCAGCATTTTCAGATCATCACTGGAGATGTCTACGGTGTCGTTGATGGAGCCGAGCTCGTTCACACGGTTGACGGTGTTCAGATTATTACCCTGAGTAGCTAGTAGACCTGTTGAATCCATTGATTTTGTACTGCTGATCGGATTCAACATATCCTTCACTTTTTCAGTAGCATCGCGCCCTTTGTCCATCAACTTGTTCGTGGCATTCTTTCCTTTTTGACTGGCGCTATTAAAACTATCTTCAAGATTAACGTACTCGATCTTAGCAGTCTTTTGCTCTGGAAAATTATCAGCGGTAGGAGCAAACGCCTTAAAATTTTGCCGGTATTTATCGATCATATCGCTTGCCGCATGAGGAATTTCCGGCTCCTTCCTCTCAACTTTTAGTTTACTTATCCCCAATTCGTCGAAGAATGGAATATGACTTAAAGCCTCAATCATGGAATTAAATTTGTCTAGTACCCAATTGATTGCTTTTGCCATTACCTTCATGAATCCCCCGGCAAAGCCCTCTGCTCCAACTGTCATATTGTAAAGAACATTAAGGGCACCCATACCCAGATCATATAGCAGTTGCTTCATAAAATTGACCGCTTCATGAAATTTATTCACTATATAATCCCATGCAGAGATAGCTGCATTCTGTATAAAAATCCAAATGTTATCCATCACTGCGCTTAACCATCCAAATGCTCCCACTATAGCTCCAACGACATCCCCCGCAGAAATACCTAACATTTGAAAAATATAAATAAGAACAGCTATAACAGCGATAACCACTAAAATAGGCCAGTTTACTACCAACCATGCTGCTGCAAGCTGATAAGCGGCTGCTACAAGTAGAGCCACTTGTACGATCATAGCTACGAGATAGACAATGGCTATCGCTTCAAGGATCGGTTTAATCCAAGACCAGTTCTCCTGCACCACTCCAACCAACCATAATAAGCCATCCACTACCATGCCAATCACATTAGCAATGATCAGAAAGCCGTTAGCCATAGCATCTATAATCGGCATAAATTGGCTTGAAGTCAGCGCCTCGTTCAATGTATCCATCACTGGCCTCAAGGCTCCCATTGCTTTCTCACCGATTTTCCCAAGTGCAACATCTGTATTGTCATTCAGCTTATTCCAGTCAGCGATATCTCCTGGCTGTGCCGCAGCTTTTACAGCTTTCTCCCCAAAAGACTTCACGGCATTAAATGGCTTTACCACATCAACTGTCTTGAGAAACTTCATAATTCTCGAGTCAGGAGTTGGTGGGGATGGTGGAACCGGAGGTTCCTTTTTCAGATTAATTTTGGGCTTGGGGACCGGATCAGCCTTAACCTCCGGCTTTTTCTCCTCTTCTTTCTTTTTCTCCTTCGCTTTTAGCCCTTTCCACCACTCTACCTTTTTCGCCTCTTCTTCTTCAGCCTTACCTTTTTGCACACTTGGGGAGCTATTTAATGTTCGAAGCGCTAACTGTTGTGATTGCCCTGCTTGTTGGCTTTGCTCGATAACTATATCTCTAGAAACTATGACCTTAGGAGGAAGTCTCTTAAAGCCTTCAAGCAGCGAATCATTGATATCCTGCAAAGATTGGTTCACTAGATTCAGAGAACGGCTCATCTCATCGCTTGACCGCTTAACAACTACCTGCACTCCCTTGACCAATCGATTAACGATATCCAGATTGCTGTTCACACGAACACATTGTTTATTAACACTCTTCCAAATTCCCAGAGATTTCATCGGTAGCATTACGGCTTTAGATGCGTCTATCTTCATTCTCTCACCCCCTAACTATCTCTTCCTCGCCTTACTCCGTGCCTGATCCCGCTTCTCCTTCTCCACACGAACAGCAATCATCGCATATATTGCGGCGCGTTCGCGGGAAGACAGCTTCATCAGCTCATGGGGTAAAATGTGCAGCTCATGGAGGGCGTAATAAGCAAAATTGGCTTCACTATCGCCCTCGTTGATTAGTTTTTTACTTCATCCACCAGCTCGTTCATGTCCGTGCCAAAACCATTTAAGGCCTGCACCCGCTCACCCAACGCCGCGAATTCACCTGGTAGCAGCATTTTACGCAGCAGTGTCTCAGCGCCAAGTACGCCATAAGAACGCTGCAATTCAGCATTTTTCAGATCCGGATGCACTACACTTGAGGTCATCAGCTTCGCCATATAATCGTTAGGCTCAATTTCGGAGGTATACACTCCGTTTTTACCTTTGACTTTGCGGGTTGCGGCCTTGCGGCATTCCTGATTCTCATCCTCAGTCATACTGCGCAGCTTCCAAGCTACCGCATTTCCTTCCTTATCCTTAAAACGCTGGGATACTACAAACTCCTCGGTCGTGTCACATGCTACATTTTGGGCAAAAAACAAACTTAATTCGCTCATTGTCTTCCTCCTAGAATTATTTATTTAGATACTTCTCCTGCTACTAGCTGCCAATAGACAGAGAAGAGACCCGCCGCTCATTCTACGTTCGGGTCTTGCTTGCTCCAATCTATCTAGTTGTCTTAATTAAAGCCCGGAACCTGCCGGAGCACCAAAAGCTTGCACAATCTGCACATCTTCAAAGGTAAAGCTAACTTCTTCTTCCAGAGCGTCTGACTCTGTATCGAGTGAGGCCATGATGACACTATCAAGGTTCACGCCTTTTAAAATAATACGCTGTGCTCCCACGCTGGACGATGGATCTTCGTTCGTAACCTCAATATCGAAGTACTGATCAACACCCGTATTCATATAATCGAGCATCATCTGGCGGAAACGACTAGTCATATAAAAAATCGTCATCAAACCGCTGCCCGACCATCCAGTCGCTTTATGCTGAACACCCCGGCGGCCCAGTGTTTTCACCTCTGCCTTTGTTTTTTCTACTGTAGCTTCAAGAGTTTTCACATAGAACATCTCTTCGGTTTGTGTACCAATCACAGCATAAGCACGGCCCTCCTGGCCGGAAATCGTATCACTAGCTTTTAAAAATGCCATCTTAAACCACCTTCACTTTCATATATACTTTTTCTACGGAATCTACCGGTTTCACAGCCACATCCAGCACGATACTATCACTATCTGCACCAGCCACAACTACAACATCTGTCTGCGCGTTAAAGCCCTCAATCGCACCCATATCCTGCAAATCATTCATATAAGTCGCACACTGTGACCAGAAAAGAGCACGGCCATCTTCATTATTCGCGACCTTACCGATATAGTAGTTCTCAAAAATACGCTTCATATCATTTGCAATTCCATCCAGCACGCGCAGTACACGATTTTTGGAGAATGCTTTGTCTTTGTCCGGTGAAAACGCGGTAAATGTATTGATATCCTGTTCCACCACAGCCCGTCCGCCACTGTAAGTAAAGATAAGCTCTCCTTTTAGCAACGCAGCTGTAGTCTCAGAATGACTAAGTCTTACATCAGCATCCAACGAATCATCATAACCCTGATAAGTCAGCGATTCATTAACAGCAGCTGCTGCTGTAGCACCAGCTACCCAAGCAACGGCATTGACGTTATCAATCGTAGTTCCGTCGCTCAGTACTACCCCATTATTCACGCTAATCACACCTTCATGACCTGCAGCCGCATAATCGGATAGTACAGCCTGTACCTTTTTCCCTTCTGTATCCCGAAGCCGTCTCACAAAAGAACTGTAGAGTGCCTTCAGAGCACTATCCTGCGATACTAGACCCACGGTTTGGAATTCCTGCACCTCAAGAGCAGACAGGAAGTCACTATGTGCTCCATTCGTCACGGTTCCGTTAGCCCCCCCTGTAAGCGGCATGCCTGCAATTAGCTTCAAGCCTTCTGCACCATTTTTCTGGAATTGAACATAATCGTTCGCGACCAACTCTTCAGCCGTTCCGACCGTTTGCTTGTTCAGTTCGGTTCCATTAAGCAACGTCTTTACATCAAAAAGAGCAGCATTCTCTATATTTTTCTCAATCACAATCAAAAGATCATTTCCGCGTACACCGCCATATTTAGCTGTTACCTGAAGGCCGTTATTTGTGACTGCCGCTTTAACACCTTCATTCAATCGATAGAGCAGCAAGGTTCCCGCCCGTTTCAGCGCTTCACGCACTGGCAGTAGAGTTGGATGTTCCAAATCCACTCCTAGCAGCTTATTCACATCATCCTGCGGGGTAATCTTCATGATTACTCCCGGCTCTCCCCAAGATAGGGCAAGCGCCAATGCCGTAATCCCGCGTTCTCCCATTTTGCCGATGGCACCTTGATTTGATGCTACATTTACGTACACCCCAGGGCGCACCTTATTTTGCGTTGTCCATGTTCCGCCTGCCATTAGTTCATTACCTCCTTATTTTTGAACAATCCCATAGATTGCTTTGCTTCTTCGAGCGTATAGTTCTTGCCATCCTGCAAAATAACGTTCAATATATCCTTTTCCCTCGGCGTAAAAAGTGGGGAATTCACAATCTGTTCCTTACTGAACCCATTCCCGTTACTCCCTTTAGTACTCATTTTAATCGTTCTCCTCCAATCATTTGTCCCATCTTAATGCTGTCAGGCTTGTCGTTTTGCAAATACAACATATAGTCAACTGTAAACAGCGGCCCATGCCCTTCAGTTCCAGCTTCCCAAGCTTGCCTAACTACACGAAAAGCTCCACCATCCTGCTCCATTCCTGCCATCACCTCACTTAGCTTATCTGCCATTCTCTCAGCCTCCAGCATATTGCCTTGCTCATAACGGATGCCAAAACGGTAGACCGCTAAATACCTGCCCTCCCGCTGCCGATCCAGTGTTGCTGAGATCAATCCGGGATGAAAATAAGCGGTTTGAGGTTTTTCTCCTTCTACATATACAGGCACATCAGGAAAATACCGTTCAAGTGTACTTGTAATATGTTCTCGCAATTGTTGTACCGACATCACTCCATTCCTTTCTGATCTGCGACCGTTCGTCGATCCTTGATGGTGTTAACCTTCAACTGCATGAACATTAAGCAGACACCCCCTCAACTAGATTTAAGAAAAAAGGATACTATCCGAGGTTGGATAATATCCCTTCTTCATTAGGTAAATGCGAGAAGAATCTTTCACCGCTAGGTTTGTTCTCATGACCCTTAGGGCGGAACTATTAGCAGAGCATTCATGCTCTTGCGGTGTTCTTTTGCTTCATTTGCCATGTTATAATCATACCCCCATATTATCCTTGCGGAGAGGGTAAACGGACGAGGTTTTGGCTAGCTTTGGGATGGTATAGAGCGGTTTTTTGGAGGTACACAATTGAAGACAAGCTAAAGAGCCTTCGACCCTACTTTTATGGACGGCAAGCATTTGTGCGAGGATTATAAGGATAAAGTACACCCTGAAACTTATACTTTCTTATAATTCAAAAAAAGACCGCATCATCCGCTCGGACGATACAGTCTTCTTTACTAATCAAACTATTCTACTTCTATTAAGTAATACTCATTTTCTCTTTCTTTACCCTAGGCGCTGTTGTTACTAAAGTTTGCAGAGACAGTAAGCCGAGATCCGTTAACGCTAATGCCATCTTGTAAAAAGCCTTCGAGCGTATCTTCACGTAAGTGTCCTTACTTACCGGTGGATCAAACACATGATTGTAAATCGTATAATCGTACATCTCGTCTCTTCTCATATACCTTTCCCGTACCAGCTGCTGTTCTCTCGTATCGAGTCTCTCTACCACAGAGTCTATTGCGGAACAATAAGCTCTCCTTGCGGCGGGGATGTCCACATTATAAGAAGCTATCGCAGCAGTCTGATCAGTTACAGTGTTAGTAGGACCATGAAATCTTTCTGTGTATGAATAAGTTGTGCTTGCTTCCTTAGCTTCAAATGTAACGGTCTTAAAAATACGGTATTTCTCCAACATGCTCTCTATAGCGACCTGGGTTCGGCGACGGTCCAACTCTGGTAAAGTTGATATGTTCATCATTTATGCACTCCTTTTGGGTTTAACTGAATGAGATTTAATTTGCGGAATTTTCCAGCCCAATGTGATAAAATAAATCTTGTTCGTATTCTGTTCGTATTTTTCTATAATATACCACTTCTTTACCAATCTCGTAAAACCCCGTTTTAAGCTGTTTTTATCGAAAAAGAGCGTATATCCCTCCATTATCTTGCCTTTTGGCAATAATATACGCTTTGTTGTTTACCTATTGGCAAAAATGGCTTATATTATTATCATAAGGTTACAGCCAATAAGGAGTGAGTTGAGATGAAACAGGAATTCGGGGATTATATGAAGCATCTTCGGGAAACAAAGGGACTCACCATTAATCAATTAGCAGCAGCAGCCGGAATTAGCGGTTCGCAAATTTCCCGGATTGAGAATGGATTAAGAGGGGTTCCTAAACCAACCACGTTACGCAAAATTGCTGAGGCCACTGGCGTCCCCTACGAGGAGCTAATGGATCAGGCAGGGTATTTGCAGGACCAGACTCTTTCAAGCGATGAGGCTGTCCCAGATTGGGCTACAAGCAAAGATAAAAGAGACTTTCGAAAAATGCTAGAGGATGATGGAGAACTGATGTTTGACGGGATTCCATTAGACAAAGAAGATAAACAGAGGATAAAAGATGTACTAACCGGATTGTTCTGGGAAGCCAAACAGATGAATAAGAGAAAAAAATCCAAAGACACTAAATAACTATACTAACATGCTGCAGGTGAAGAACATGGATGAACTGATCAATAGTCTGATTAAAAAATATAAAACCAACTGCCCGTTCGAGCTTGCCGCAGCACTAGGCATTCAAATTCGCTTCATGAACCTGGGGACTGGCACAAAGGGATTATATTATCGAAAACTAAGAAGAAGGTTTATCGTCATTCATAATGAGTTGCCTGTAGAATGGCAGCGCTTCGTTTGTGCGCATGAATTAGGACATGATCGGCTTCACAAGGGAATCAATCGCTTTTTTCTGGAGGAAAGCTCCTATTTCTCTCCTGGGAAGCTTGAACGTCAAGCTAATGTCTTTGCTGTAAAATTACTATCTTCGGGCAGAAGCCCCGAACAAGAGGAATCATGGAGAAACTATTATCTACGGATTGGAATTCCACCGGAAGTCCGATTTTTTTTGGAGGAATAATAGAACATACGTTCCTCGGATGTATTTATATGTATATTCAATACATAACAAAAAAGCCCTTACCGAAGTAAGAGCTTTTGAGCAGCTATTAAGCTGAGTATCGGGATGACACGATTTGAACATGCGACCCCCTGGTCCCAAACCAGGTGCTCTACCAAGCTGAGCTACATCCCGTTACTATAAAATTATGGAGCGGGTGATGGGAATCGAACCCACGCTATCAGCTTGGAAGGCTGAAGTTCTACCATTGAACTACACCCGCAAAGGTGAAAATCGGGATGACACGATTTGAACATGCGACCCCCTGGTCCCAAACCAGGTGCTCTACCAAGCTGAGCTACATCCCGTTATAAATACTATAATTGCTTAATAATAAAAATGGCGCGCCCTGAGAGATTCGAACTCCCGGCCTTTTGATTCGTAGTCAAACGCTCTATCCAGCTGAGCTAAGGGCGCAAAATTATGGAGCGGACGACGGGAATCGAACCCGCGACCCTCGCCTTGGCAAGGCGATGCTCTACCGCTGAGCCACGTCCGCAATAAGTGGTGCGCGTGAAGGGACTTGAACCCCCACGTCGTGAAACGCCAGATCCTAAGTCTGGTGCGTCTGCCATTCCGCCACACGCGCATGATAATAATAAAAGTGAGCCATGAAGGACTCGAACCTTCGACACCCTGATTAAAAGTCAGGTGCTCTACCAACTGAGCTAATGGCTCGCACTTGGCTGGGGATATAGGATTCGAACCTATGAGTGACGGAGTCAAAGTCCGTTGCCTTACCGCTTGGCTAATCCCCATTGATGGTACCTCTATGTTGCCCATAATCTCTTAGGAAGATTATGGTGGAGGCTGAGGGGATCGAACCCCCGACCCTCTGCTTGTAAGGCAGATGCTCTCCCAGCTGAGCTAAGCCTCCATATCTATGGGACCCTCTAAGGGTAAGTACAAGTAAAAGTTGGTGACCCGTATGGGATTCGAACCCATGTTACCTCCGTGAAAGGGAGGTGTCTTAACCCCTTGACCAACGGGCCTTGCAAATCTGTGGAGCTCTCAACCGGATTCGAACCGGTGACCTCTTCCTTACCATGGAAGCACTCTACCTGCTGAGCTATGAGAGCATGGCTCCCCGAACAGGACTCGAACCTGTGACAACTCGATTAACAGTCGAGTGCTCTACCAACTGAGCTATCAGGGAATATCCGCTTGGCAACGTCCTACTCTCCCAGGACCCTTCGGTCCAAGTACCATCGGCGCTGGAGGGCTTAACGGTCGTGTTCGGGATGGGTACGTGTGGAACCCCTCCGCTATCGCCACCAAACGGGCATTTACAGCGTAAATGCTCAGGCTTAATCGCCTGAAAACTGAATCCGAAACGAATCTGCATTCTAAGTATAGGATAAGCCCTCGACCGATTAGTATTGGTCAGCTCCATGCATTGCTGCACTTCCACCTCCAACCTATCTACCTCGTCGTCTTCAAGGGGTCTTACTAATTGGGAAATCTCATCTTGAGGGGGGCTTCACGCTTAGATGCTTTCAGCGCTTATCCCGTCCGTACGTAGCTACCCAGCCATGCTCCTGGCGGAACAACTGGTGCACCAGCGGTACGTCCATCCCGGTCCTCTCGTACTAAGGACAGCTCCTCTCAAATTTCCTGCGCCCACGACAGATAGGGACCGAACTGTCTCACGACGTTCTGAACCCAGCTCGCGTACCGCTTTAATGGGCGAACAGCCCAACCCTTGGGACCTACTTCAGCCCCAGGATGCGATGAGCCGACATCGAGGTGCCAAACCTCCCCGTCGATGTGGACTCTTGGGGGAGATAAGCCTGTTATCCCCAGGGTAGCTTTTATCCGTTGAGCGATGGCCCTTCCATGCGGTACCACCGGATCACTAAGTCCGACTTTCGTCCCTGCTCGACTTGTAGGTCTCGCAGTCAAGCTCCCTTATGCCTTTGCACTCTGCGAATGATTTCCAACCATTCTGAGGGAACCTTGGAACGCCTCCGTTACTCTTTAGGAGGCGACCGCCCCAGTCAAACTGCCCGCCTGACACGGTCCCCGTACCCGGTAAGGGTACTAGGTTAGAACCTAGATACGATCAGGGTGGTATCCCAACGGCGCCTCCACCGAAGCTTGCGCTCCGATTTCTACGGCTCCCACCTATCCTGTACAGATCGTACCCAAATTCAATATCAAGCTGCAGTAAAGCTCCATGGGGTCTTTCCGTCTTGTCGCGGGTAACCTGCATCTTCACAGGTATTAAAATTTCACCGGATCTCTCGTTGAGACAGCGCCCAAGTCGTTACGCCATTCGTGCGGGTCAGAATTTACCTGACAAGGAATTTCGCTACCTTAGGACCGTTATAGTTACGGCCGCCGTTTACTGGGGCTTCGGTTCATAGCTTCGGGTTACCCCTAACCACTCCCCTTAACCTTCCAGCACCGGGCAGGCGTCAGCCCGTATACTTCGCCTTGCGGCTTCGCACAGACCTGTGTTTTTGCTAAACAGTCGCTTGGGCCTTTTCACTGCGGCCCCCTCGTGCTATTCACACTACCGGGGCACCCCTTCTCCCGAAGTTACGGGGTCATTTTGCCGAGTTCCTTAACGAGAGTTCTTCCGCGCGCCTTAGAATTCTCTTCTCGCCTACCTGTGTCGGTTTGCGGTACGGGCACCTTCTCCTGGCTAGAGGCTTTTCTTGGCAGTGTGAGATCATGACCTTCGCTACTACAATTTTCGCTCCCCATCACAGCCCAGCCTTAATGATGTGCGGATTTGCCTACACATCAGCCTCACTGCTTAGACGGACATCCATCAGTCCGCGTCACTACCCTCCTGCGTCACCCCATCGCTCATAGCGGATTACGGTGGTACAGTAATTTCAAACTGTTGTCCTTCGACTACGCCTTTCGGCCTCGCCTTAGGTCCCGACTTACCCTGAGCGGACGAGCCTTCCTCAGGAAACCTTGGGCTTTCGGCGGATCAGATTCTCACTGATCTTTTCGTTACTCATACCGGCATTCTCACTTGTGTAGTGTCCAGCGCTCTTTTCAGTACACCTTCAACCCCTACACAACGCTCCCCTACCCCAGATGCAAAGCATCTAGCCATAGCTTCGGTGGTGTGTTTAGCCCCGTTACATTTTCGGCGCAGAGTCACTCGACCAGTGAGCTATTACGCACTCTTTCAATGGTGGCTGCTTCTAAGCCAACATCCTGGTTGTCTGTGCAACTCCACATCCTTTCCCACTTAACACACACTTGGGGACCTTAGCTGATGGTCTGGGCTGTTTCCCTTTTGACAATGGATCTTAGCACTCACTGTCTGACTCCCGGCAATAAGTATATGGCATTCGGAGTTTGACTGAGCTTGGTAATCCTTGCGGACCCCGCACCCAATCAGTGCTCTACCTCCACTACTCTTATACCGAGGCTAGCCCTAAAGCTATTTCGGGGAGAACCAGCTATCTCCGAGTTCGATTGGAATTTCTCCGCTACCCCCACCTCATCCCCGCACTTTTCAACGTACGTGGGTTCGGGCCTCCAGTGCGTGTTACCGCACCTTCACCCTGGACAGGGGTAGATCACACGGTTTCGGGTCTACGTCCACATACTAATTCGCCCTATTCAGACTCGCTTTCGCTGCGGCTCCACCTTCTCGGCTTAACCTTGCATGTTAAACGTAACTCGCCGGTTCATTCTACAAAAGGCACGCCATCACCCATTAATAGGGCTCTGACTTTTTGTAAGCACACGGTTTCAGGTTCTATTTCACTCCCCTTCCGGGGTGCTTTTCACCTTTCCCTCACGGTACTGTTTCACTATCGGTCGCCAGGTAGTATTTAGCCTTAGCAGATGGTCCTGCTGGATTCATACGGGGTTTCACGTGCCCCGCACTACTCGGGATCCGTCTCGGAGAGAATACAGTTTAGGTTACAGGGCTTTTACCTCTATCGCGGGCCTTTCCAGACCTCTTCACCTACCATATTCCTTTGTAACTCCATGTGAGACGTCCCACAACCCCTAAGAGCAAGCTCTTAGGTTTAGGCTGTTCCGCGTTCGCTCGCCGCTACTGACGGAATCACTATTGTTTTCTCTTCCTCAGGGTACTTAGATGTTTCAGTTCCCCTGGTCTGCCTCTACACACCCTATGTATTCAGGTATGAGTAACTGCGAATTACCACAGCTGGGTTTCCCCATTCGGACACCCCCGGATCAAAGCTTGCTTACAGCTCCCCGAGGCAGTTTCGTTGTTCGCCACGTCCTTCGTCGGCTCCTGGCGCCTAGGCATCCTCCGTGTGCTCTTATTAGCTTAACCTTGATTTTTCCGCAGGAAAATATCATACGATGACATTCTCTTTGGAATCATCTCACTAATAACATTTACTTGTTTGCACAAGTTGCTAAAAGATGTTCTAAAACGCAAATTCGTTTCGGTATCCAGTTTTCAAGGATCAAGTTGAAAAAGTTATTCATTTAAAAATTTATGGTGGAGCCAAGCGGGATCGAACCGCTGACCTCCTGCTTGCAAGGCAGGCGCTCTCCCAGCTGAGCTATGGCCCCATAAAATTACTCTATAATGTTATATGGTGGGCCTTGGTGGACTCGAACCACCGACCTCACCCTTATCAGAGGTGCGCTCTAACCAACTGAGCTAAAAGCCCATATAACATATATAACATTGTGAATCAACCAATCAATTGGTTGTCCGCTTGGCAACGTCCTACTCTCCCAGGACCCTTCGGTCCAAGTACCATCGGCGCTGGAGGGCTTAACGGTCGTGTTCGGGATGGGTACGTGTGGAACCCCTCCGCTATCGCCACCAAACGCATACGAAAGAGACTTGCTCTTTCAAAACTGAACACGAGTGAGTGTTCGAACCCGAAGGTTCTATTGCGGAAGCTAAGCTTCCGATTTGAATGTTCTCATTGCAGAGAACGATTCTCCATAGAAAGGAGGTGATCCAGCCGCACCTTCCGATACGGCTACCTTGTTACGACTTCACCCCAATCATCTACCCCACCTTCGGCGGCTGGCTCCCTTGCGGGTTACCCCACCGACTTCGGGTGTTGTAAACTCTCGTGGTGTGACGGGCGGTGTGTACAAGACCCGGGAACGTATTCACCGCGGCATGCTGATCCGCGATTACTAGCAATTCCGACTTCATGCAGGCGAGTTGCAGCCTGCAATCCGAACTGAGACCGGCTTTGATGGGATTGGCTCCACCTCGCGGCTTCGCTTCCCGTTGTACCGGCCATTGTAGTACGTGTGTAGCCCAGGTCATAAGGGGCATGATGATTTGACGTCATCCCCACCTTCCTCCGGTTTGTCACCGGCAGTCACTCTAGAGTGCCCAGCATTACCTGCTGGCAACTAAAGTTAAGGGTTGCGCTCGTTGCGGGACTTAACCCAACATCTCACGACACGAGCTGACGACAACCATGCACCACCTGTCTCCTCTGTCCCGAAGGCCGCTGCTATCTCTAGCAGATTCAGAGGGATGTCAAGACCTGGTAAGGTTCTTCGCGTTGCTTCGAATTAAACCACATACTCCACTGCTTGTGCGGGTCCCCGTCAATTCCTTTGAGTTTCAGTCTTGCGACCGTACTCCCCAGGCGGAGTGCTTACTGTGTTAACTTCGGCACCAAGGGTATCGAAACCCCTAACACCTAGCACTCATCGTTTACGGCGTGGACTACCAGGGTATCTAATCCTGTTTGCTCCCCACGCTTTCGCGCCTCAGCGTCAGTTACAGCCCAGAAAGTCGCCTTCGCCACTGGTGTTCCTCCACATATCTACGCATTTCACCGCTACACGTGGAATTCCACTTTCCTCTTCTGTACTCAAGCCACCCAGTTTCCAGTGCGACCTCAGGTTGAGCCCAAGGTTTAAACACCAGACTTAAATAGCCGCCTGCGCGCGCTTTACGCCCAATAATTCCGGACAACGCTTGCCCCCTACGTATTACCGCGGCTGCTGGCACGTAGTTAGCCGGGGCTTTCTTCTCAGGTACCGTCACTCCGGTAGCAGTTACTCTACCGGACGTTCTTCCCTGGCAACAGAGCTTTACGATCCGAAAACCTTCATCACTCACGCGGCGTTGCTCCGTCAGGCTTTCGCCCATTGCGGAAGATTCCCTACTGCTGCCTCCCGTAGGAGTCTGGGCCGTGTCTCAGTCCCAGTGTGGCCGTTCACCCTCTCAGGTCGGCTACGCATCGTCGCCTTGGTGGGCCGTTACCCCACCAACTAGCTAATGCGCCGCAGGCCCATCCCTCAGTGACAGATTGCTCCGTCTTTCATTCTTCTCTCAGGAGAAAAAAGAAATTATCCGGTATTAGCTACCGTTTCCGGTAGTTATCCCAGTCTGAAGGGCAGGTTGCCTACGTGTTACTCACCCGTCCGCCGCTAAGTTATTTTGAAAGCAAGCTTTCAAAATAACTCCGCTCGACTTGCATGTATTAGGCACGCCGCCAGCGTTCGTCCTGAGCCAGGATCAAACTCTCCAATTAGTATTGAAAAGAGCGATATGCTCATTTTGAAACATCTGACGAGAAAATTAATTCTCTAATTTTGGATTTCACTTGCGTGATTTCCCACTCACTCGTTGTTCAGTTTTCAAAGATCAATATCTCTCATTTCGTCGTCGTTATTTATCAGCGGCGACCTTTATAATATATCACAGTGTTAAGCTGTTTGGCAAGTCTTTTTTTTGAAAAATCTTTTTTTCAATTTTTCTTGCCTTCCGCTTTCCTTTTACACAAGCAAAAGGAGCGCGAGATATAATTTATCATGAGCACTCCTTTTTAGTCAAGCTATTTTATTAAATAATCTGAAAACTTTATAAAACTGTAGCAATTCTCGTATATCTTCAGTGTTTATACTGAGAAGAACGCCCACCCCATGCATACTTGGAAAGCTCTTTCTGAGGAGCGAAGCGAGCATACATCCGGAATACAGTCTTATATCTATTAGCGATGGCGTGCCTGATATTTTGGTCCAAGCGCTGATCACTCAAATCTAACAGCATCTCATCTAGTTCTTTTCTCAAAACATAATCCAGTTCCTTGCATTCCTTTTCGTTAAACAACATTCCCAACATATGCTTGGCCTCCTTCATGAAGTTGCAATTAACACCTTCTCTAAACCCCCAAAACCTTTTTTGCATAATCAGTAAGTACATCTCATGGAGAAAGCTGCCTTAAGATCCTCTTACACTAGATTAACCGGAGTCCTCTTTTTATAACCATAATTATTAAAAATTCCCTTTATGGTTTCGTCTCGATTATATACTCCTTACCTTTAGGCAATCCTTGGATGAACGCCCTTAATGTTATGCTCTATTCCCTGAAGTTTTATGATAAAAGTGAAAAAGTAATTGTACTTTCAATAATGGCTGCAACAAATAACAGGATTACAGTCCATATGGAAGCCGTAAGTGTTTGACGCATGAATGCAGACCAGTCTGCGCTTCTCTCCTCTTTTCTATCTGTAGATCGAAATAAACTTGAAATCACTTTCCCGCCAAAATGCAGTCCAAAGGCACAAGCGATAATGATTGCCGGAATCTCTATAATCCCGTGTGGCAGCAATCCTTTTACGATTAAATCGAATAAATCCTGTCCTTGCAGTGCGGATAAATGTATCAAGTAGCCAATTACCGCTCCGTTTATAAATAAGAATATAGCTGGCAATATGCCGAACAACGCTCCCAGGAAAATAATAACCACGCCCTTGATGGCGTTATTCAGAAATATAAATACAAAGAAGTTCCATTGCGGATTAGCGGTGTCTCTTAAGTTCCCACTGATCTCACTAAGCCCTTCCAATTGCTGAACCAATAGTTTTTCCAGACTACTTGTCGCTACCCAGCCAACAACCGCTCCTATTACGAAGAGCAGACAGGATAGCAGCAAAGCCTTGCGGATCGATTTAATATCTTTAACAAACGTGAAGAACGACAACATAAATACCTCCTGAAATTGTGATCTCTGTTTCTTAGGTCATAACCGTGCGGTACGAGCATACATTTAGAACAAACAAGCATTTCGCATGGGAGAGGAGCGCTGTCATTAATGAATTCTTTTTATGTATTCAGCGGCAAAAAGATCAAAAGGTTCATCTATATCTTCGCCGCTGTGCTTCTTGCTGCTGGAGTTGTCTATGTCGAGAGGGGTAATATCACCGTTTTTTCTGAGGCTGGACCTTCTGCCATTTACAGTGTGCCAACAGAGAAGAAGCTGATTGCCCTAACCTTCGATATTAGCTGGGGAGAAAAGAGACCCGAACCAATTTTGAAGGTACTTGAAGACAAGAAAGTGGACAAAGCCACCTTCTTCCTATCGTCACCATGGAGTAAGACTCACCCGGATATTGTAACAAGCATTAAAAACGCAGGATTCGAAATTGGCAGCCATGGCCATAAACACGTCAATTACAGCACTCTAAGTAACGAAGAGATTCGCACTCAGATCACAACGGCTCACACTGTGCTTACAGAATTAACCGGTAAAGAACCCAACTTAATTCGTATGCCTAATGGCGATTTTGACAAAAGAGTTCTGCAAGTGGCCAATGATCTTGGTTACAAAGTCATCCAGTGGGACACAGACTCTCTGGACTGGAAGAACATAGGTGTAGACAATATCGTGAAGCGTGTAACGACTAAAGCACATCCTGGTGATATCGTTCTACTACATGCCAGTGATTCCTGCAAACAAACTCACGAAGCTCTTCCGCAAATTATCGATGAGCTCCGCAGACAAGGTTATGAATTCGTTACCGTCTCTGAGCTGATCAGCCAAAGCAACGCAGAGGGTAAAGAGGTTCGTGACTCGGCCTCACTAAATAGTGCCTTAGAGGATGCTGCCGGGCTGTAACGCTCCTCCCAATCTTAGGTACCGCAATAGATGTTGGTTTTATCCAAATATTAATGACGCGGGGAAATGAGCTCCGATATGTCGGGTGTGGGGGTATTCAGCTTCGGATAGCTCAGATCCAGACTCTCCAGTGTCTTTACAACGATGGATAAGGCCAAATAGTTGCGGTACCATTGATGATTGGCTGGTATCCAGTACCAGGGTGCTTTATCAATACTAGACTCCTTAAAAACATCTACATATGCCTCTTGGTAATCATCCCAAAACTCCCGCTCCTGTAGATCACTTGCGTCAAATTTCCAGTGTTTTTTGGGATCTTCAAGCCGTTCTTTGATTTTCTTAAGCTGCTTCTCTTTTGAAATATGCAGAAAAAGCTTGATAATTGTCGTTCCCTCTTCCACCAGCATCTCCTCAAACTGCCGTATGTAACGAAAGCGGCGCTTCAAGTCATCCTTTTTCAGTCCCCCATGTACCCGCGGTACCAATACATCTTCATAGTGTGAGCGGTTAAATGCAGAGATGTAGCCTTTAGGGGGTGTCTTTTGATGCACTCTCCATAAGAAATCGTGAGCTTCTTCCTCCAGAGAAGGTTTCTTGAAACTGGTCACTATAAAGCCTTGTGGATTAATCCCTGAAAAAATATGTTTAACTGTTCCATCCTTACCGCTGGAATCCATCCCTTGCAGAATTACGAGCAGTGAATGCTTTTTCTGTGCAAAAAGAATATCTTGAAGCTCTGCCAACCGTTCCTTTAACTGCTCTGTTTTGGCTTCTGCTTCTTTTTTTGATTTAAAGTTACCTGTATCGTCCGGGTCCAGCTTGTTAAGCTGGATTTCATTTGTGTCTTTTATCATATAACGCTTGATGTCCATATATTCCCCTCCTGAAAGTTTTGTGAGCGTTGCTACGCTAGTATTACTACGTACAAAACTGCTTCGGAAGCATACGCTTAGTTTTGTAAAGCATATGCATCATTGAAAAACTTCGTACAAAACTCGCTTCGGAAGCATCTGCTTAGTTTTGTGAGCGTTGCTACACTTGTATTACTTCGTACAAAACTCGCTTCGGAAGCATCTACTTAGTTTTGTGAGCGGTGCTACACACAAAGAATCCGCTCTATTGTTCTTTAAGATTAACCTCCTCCAGCAGATTTTAATCGTTAGGATACATTCTAGAGCAAAAAACCCCGTCTTCTGAAGGCCAGAGCACGGGGTTCATGATTTGCTGAATTCGCCCCAGCCTTTATCCGGCTGCCGGCTTGAGAATACGGTGAAGCATCAAAATTTGGAATGCATTACAGGCGATGAGCGGAACAACAATAAACACTGTCGCACTATCAACACCTATACGGAGCACGCCGATAATTTCCACAATTGAAATAGCTGTCATAAAAAAGAGGGTTGGAATCCAAGCTGAGATGTTTGTACTTTTCACTTTGAAATAAGACACAATAATGGCAGCTAACAAAATAAAGATTCCTAATATTAGATCAGACAAGACACTTCTTTCCCCGCCAACGACGGTACGCAAAAAAATCAGTTCAAGCAATGCGAGCACAGAAAGCACCAGTTGTATGTATTTCCAAATTTTTGGCGGGAAAACACCATTGCCCATGTAATTTAAAATTAGATAAGCAAAAAAACCAAGTTGCGCATAAACACTGACAAGCATACCGTAGCCGAATAGTATCAGCGGGTATAAAAAGAAATCAGCGACACTTTTGAAATCAATTCGACCGTTCACGAATTGCAGTGCCAGACCTGCGATTACTGCTCCGCCCGCTCCTATTAGAAGGGTTGTCCAAAATAAATAAAACCATTTTTTTATACTCAGCCACTTCACCTCCCCCTATGTCAGATTTATTTTACCAAGGATACCGACAAAACACCATTACATCAGCAACATAAATGTGTGTTAATGCGGCATAATACAACTGGAGAATCCTAATAAAGGAGGGCAGCGCCAATGAAATGGAGATTTATCGGATCTGTGGGTTTGGCTTTAAGCTTTGTTATGGCCTTAACGGCTTGCGGAAGTGAGCAGAGCAGTTCTTCTTCTGGTCAGGGCAGTTATAAAGAAATGAAGACCATGGTTATTGATATATTAAAAAGTGAAGATGGAAAAAAAGCAGTTGAGGAATCATTATCAAATTCCAGTTCTGGAGGCACCAGCGGAATGAGTATGAAAATGATGCCACTTCAAACAACAGAGGATATAAAAACCGCTGTTAAAGATACCCTCACTGCACCGGAATATCAAAAGGAAATCGAGAAAATTATGACTGATCCCAAGTTCGCAGGCGATTTTGCTAAAGCCATTCAATCACAAAGCAAAGAATTGCACCTGCAACTAATTAAAGATCCCACCTATCAAAAATCCGTCGAGGAAATCATGAAGTCTCCAGAAATGATGACCATGTTTCTTAATCTCACCAAAACACCTGACTACCGAAAGCAATCCATGAAGACCATCCAGGAATCTATGCAGACTCCATTATTCCGGATGGAGGTATTGAATTTACTTAAAAAGGTCGTTCAGGACGAGCTCGAACCGAAGGAACAGAAAAAGGGCGGCGAAAGCGGCGATAAACAGGAAGGCAGCGGCAGCGGTGGTGAAAGTGGCAGCGGTAGCGGCGATGATTCAAGCACATAACCAAAAAGAGGCCTTATCCCACCTAACAAAGTGGGACGGCCTCTTTTTATGCATAATAATTAGTGCTCATATTTCGCAATCAGCTTATCGGCGATATCAGCAAACAACAACGCAGTTGCTGTGTCTTCCTTGTATACGGAAGGTGAGAAATCCGGTTCAGAAATATGGTTGTCCGGTGCGCCCAATGGAACTTGTGCAAGCAGCTCCGTATGGAGTGTCTCCGCAAGCCGAGCGCCTCCGCCTCTGCCAAAAATATAATCTTTTTTACCGCAGTCTTTACACTCATAATAAGCCATGTTCTCAATGACCCCAATAATCTCATGTTCTGTCTGCAGAGCCATAGAGCCCGCTCTAGCCGCCACAAACGCTGCGGTAGCATGAGGGGTAGTAACAATAATCTCTTTGCTGTGAGGAAGCATCTGATGTACGTCAAGCGCCACATCACCTGTACCTGGAGGAAGATCAAGCAGCATATAATCAAGTTCTCCCCAGCCCACATCACCGAAGAATTGGCGCAGCATTTTGCCAAGCATAGGTCCCCGCCAAATTACCGGACTATTCTCACGGATAAAGAAGCCCATAGACATGACCTTCACTCCGAAACGTTCCACAGGAATAATGATTCCCTCTTCTACAACGGGTCCCTCTTCGATTCCCATCATATCAGGGATGCTAAACCCATAAATGTCCGCATCAATCAATCCAACCTTTTTACCTTTTCTAGCCAAAGCTACTGCCAAATTCACAGTAACTGTAGACTTTCCAACACCGCCTTTACCACTGGCAATGGCGATAAAGTTAACACCAGAGTTCTCATTGATTAATTCATGATCGTCAAGGCCAGCTGCATGTCCCTTAAGTTTCCCCGGTTCTTCAACCAACGGCTCTTCCCCGGCACTCTCTCCGCGAAGCAGAGCACGTTCATAATCGGTTGCATCACGCAGCCGGATATGCACATTAGTGACTCCACCCGCTTCAAGCAACTCACGAACCCGTTGTTCTAGATCCATGCGACTTTGCTCTTCAGGATCCAGACATACGATTGATAAAGATATACGATCTTCTTTAATCATAATGTCACGGATCAGCTGTAGTTCCACAAGGCTTTTTCCGGTTTCCGGGTCTGTTATTGACTGCAGTATTTCCTGGATATGTTCCCTAGTCAGCATGGAAAGCACCTCTGTTTCCTTTCCGGAGGAGAAATCTTCCGGAGTTTTTGTCTATTATAGCATTACCCATCTCCTGATGAGTAGTCCCGGCTACTCGGAAGCATAACGAAGAATGCCACGATATATGCTAGTCGCTACCTTGCGTTGATAAACATCATCTCCGAGTAGAACTGATTCCTGAGGGTGCGACAAAAAACCGACCTCTACAAGGATCGCAGGTATTTTTAATGCTTTTAGTAGATAAACAGTATTTACAGTCTTAGCTACACGATCAGTATTCTCCAGTGTAGTCTTCAGCTCACTCTGTACAAACTCTGCGATAGCTTTATTATCCTTGTGATTGGGATAGTAAAAGGTCTGCGCCCCGCTCCATCGGTTCGAAGGCACACTGTTCATGTGAACGCTTATAAAAAGATCTGCGCCCTTCTCTTCAATACTTCTTACTCTTTGCTTAAGATCTTCAGTCTTGCGCTTAGAATAGCCCTTAGTGCCCTCCTGAGCCAAATCATAATCCCCTTCACGGGTCATTACAACAATAGCCCCTGCCTGTTGCAGGTAATCACGTAAATAAAGAGAGACCGCAAGATTAATGTCTTTCTCAATTAGCCCTTCCCGGCTAACTGCCCCTCCATCTGCTCCCCCATGTCCAGCGTCGATAGCGATCACTTTACCAGACAAAGGCAGACTCCAATAATTTAACGTTTTGGCAGTAGGCATGTCATACGCTATAATGCCGATCATTATAGCCAGCAGTGTCGCGCCCAGCATACATTTTTTGATACTGCTCCATGAGATCCAGACCGAGACTTTACTGTGTTTTCGGCCAGACATAACAAAGACCCCCTCGTCCCGATAGATAATACTCATCTATATGGGACAAGAAGGCCAAATAGTACTAGCTAACGATGATTAAGCTGTTACTTCTTGAGTCATGCCTTCAATTAGAATCTGCGCAACCTCAGGTCGCGTAAATTCAGGAGGCGGACATTGACCCTCCCGAAGCAAAGCCCGTACCTTTGTACCCGACAAAGTCATATGATCGTCGCCAGGATGTGGGCAGGTTTTACTGGAAGCCATATTTCCGCATTTTTTACAGAAGAAGCTGTGTTCAAAAAATAATGGAGTAATATCAAGTTCCTCAGCGGTGAAATTCGCAAAAATTTCTTGCGCTTCATAAGTTCCGTAGTAATCACCTACGCCCGCATGGTCACGTCCGACAATAAAATGTGTGCAGCCGTAATTTTTGCGAACCATAGCATGAAAAATCGCTTCTCTCGGACCAGCATAACGCATGGCCGCCGGGAAAACACCTAGAAAGGTACGATCCTCAGGATAATAATTCTCCAAAAGCGCCAGGTAGCTCTTCATTCGTACATTTGCCGGTACATCATCAGACTTCGTCTCACCCACTAGCGGGTTTAAGAACAGAGCGTCTACAACCTCCATAGCGCATTTTTGAATATATTCATGTGCACGATGAACTGGGTTACGCGTCTGGAAGCCTACAACTGTTCTCCAGCTCTTGTCTGCAAATATCTTACGTGTAGCTGAAGGGTCAAAATAAAATTCTCCGAACTTTTCTGGCTGTGGTCTATTCAGCACTGTAATTGGTCCTCCTACATAGATAGCCGGGCGGGCCAACAGCTTACTTACTCCTGGATGTTCAGGGTCTGTTGTTTTGAATACATTTTGCGCTTCAAGGTTTTGATCAACCGTATAAATACTCTCAATATCCAATAAACCGTAGATCTCGCCATCCTCTTCACCGATTAGAGATACCTTGTCTCCAATAGCTAAACCAGAGGCCACATCCTCTTCTACAGCAAGTGTTATTGGAATGCTCCACACTGTGCCATCTGCTAAACGCATGTTTTTGACTACGGAGTGATAATCTTGTTCATTCAAAAATCCAGTCAGTGGAGAAAATGCACCTACCGCAATTAGATCCAAATCAGATAAAGTCCAGGTGTTCACGGCAATCGCCTTATAATCACGTGCAAGCTGCAGTAATTCTTCTCTTTCTGTACCCTCTACTACACGGTTAACTAATGTTCCGCCATGCGGACGTATTGAAGTCATTATCGTCTCTCCTTCTGTGTTCTCACGGGGATAGGTCCTACTTGTGTAATCCGCACTCAGTCTTCTCTGATCCAGCCCAACGTCCAGCACGCGGATCTTCACCAGGCATAACCTGACGTGTACATTGCTCACAGCCGATACTTGGATAGTTACGGTCATGTAGAGGGTTATAAATTACATCATTTTCACGAATATAGTTCCATACATCTTCGGTTGTCCAATCCGCAATTGGATTAAACTTAACCAAACCAAATTTATAATCATACTCAACCTTTTTGGCATTAGCACGGGTAGGCGCTTGGTCACGACGAATGCCTGTAATCCAAGCTTCATATTGAGATAGGATACGAGTCAGCGGCTCTACTTTACGAATCCCACAGCATTGGTTAGGATCTACTGTCCATAACGCATCACCGTGTTGAAGTGCTTGCTCCTGCGGAGTGATTTGTGGAGACACTCGTACGAACTCCAGCCCGTATTTATCTGCCATCAAATCTCTGGTTTCATAGGTTTCCTTAAAATGATAATCTGTATCGAGATAAAAGACGTCTGTAGACGGACTAACTTTGTGAAGCATATCAACTAGCACTACATCTTCGGCACCAAAACTGCAGGCAAAAGTAATGTTAGGAAATGTTTCTACAGCCCAGCGGATAATTTCCTCGGGTGAAGCAGTTTCTAATTCTTCGGCCTTAACTTTGATTAAATCCTCTTTCTCGAGCAGGTTCATTAAGGTATTCCTCCATCCAAAATATTAATCGTATGAATAAATGAGGTAAAAGAAGTAATAAAACCAACTAATTCTATATGAAATAGTATATAACTTTTACTGAGGAAGTCAATGCGTTTCAACCGTTAGAATTAGTAAATAGATGCAAAAAAAGCCCATTTCTTGTGGAAAGAGGCTAAACAACAAAAACCCTTAACCATAAAGGTTAAAGGTTTCTTATTTGCTTTTTTATCTCCCGTATTTTTCTAAGGCTTCTTTAAATATAGTATTTAACGCTTCAGGATACTCACCATAGATTTCTAAATCTTGAGAAGACTCTTCCTCAGACTGTTCCAATATCTTATTCACTTTGGGTTCACTCAAAGGAATTTTACCGTAGTAAACTCCTTTAACAAAATAAACATTAGGATCGGTTAAACTTTTATCTAAGAATAATAAATACTCTTCATTTTCATTCATTAACTGATAACCTTCAATTCCATAGATCAATGTTCCATCTTCTGTTGTTTCGATAGCTCCATTTTCTTGCACTGTAACTTCAGAGCCCTCTACAATATCTTGATTATCGGATTTGAAAATCTGATTAATCTTTATTGCAGATTGCGTATGATAATCAATCGTTTCACCAAATTCATTTTTATCGATAAATGTACTTATGACTTTAGCTTTTGTGCCTTTCAGTATCAATTCAGCCGTGTTGTCTAGCTCATTAAAATCACGATAACCAATAACTTTTGCTTCAGAACTGATAAATGCAGGAGAATTATCTCCCTTTACAGCTTTGTTATTGTTAATGAATCCTGCAGCACCGACAACCAATACGAAAGCCAACACACCTATTGAAAGAAACTTATTTTGTTTTTTCATATATTGACCCCCTTAATCAAATTGGTAAATATGCGCTATACCATCTTTATCATCTTGTACTGGGTAAGTTCCATATAACCAAGCTGGTCCAGAAAGCATAATGGACGGAACTGTATCTTCATGAGTTAAGCCTAGTACATGTCCCATTTCATGAGCAGTGGTTTCTTTTTGTCTATTTCCATCTACTGTCTTGAATCTTACCGTGTTAATTCTAACGATTGATGTAGAGGTTAGTGTACCTGAAGTAGAGGTTTGCGCATAAAATTGTCCAAGATCATTTGTTTCTGACGAAGCGTACCACTTTACGTCAGCAGCAGAGGCTGAAGTTGTTGAAGTAACGTTAATAGACAGTCTACCAGCAGTAAGACCATTCCACGCTGTACTTCCATGTATGGCAGCGGCATTGTAGCCAATTGATGATATAGAGGCATCAAGCCAATATTTAACTTGGTTAGGTCTATCCACTCTGTTTCCGCGAAGTACATAAGCATCTACCTGTGAGATAAAAATCGAAGCAACAACCATTAGAACGATTGAAGACAAAATAAATTTCCTCTTACTCAAAGAACTCTCAATTTCCATAAATTCAACTCCTCCTTTATAACCTCAAACGCCTATAATTGGAAAAAGTTTCTATGATTAAATAAAAATATTAATAAAAAAAACCTATTCCCGAAAGAATTAGGTTTTTTTGGAACACAGTTCTAAATATAATTCTGTTCTGATATAAAAAAATAAAACCCTTGGCCATATGGCCAAGGGTTGAATTCTGTAGATATTAACGTTTCGAGAACTGAGGCGCACGACGTGCAGCCTTCAAGCCGTATTTCTTACGTTCCTTCATACGTGGGTCACGAGTCAGGAAGCCGGCTTTCTTCAATGCACCGCGATATTCAGGGTCAACTTTAAGCAATGCACGGGAGATACCGTGACGAATTGCTCCAGCTTGACCGGAAATGCCGCCACCATGTGCAAGAACGATTACATCGTAGTTGCCCAGTGTTTCAGTCAGGTTCAAAGGTTGTTTTACGATCATTTTCAGTGTTTCCACACCGAAATATTCGTCCATCTCACGTTTGTTAATGACAATGCGTCCTTCACCCGGTACAAGGCGAACACGTGCTACCGAATGTTTACGACGACCTGTCCCATAGTATTGTACTTGTGCCATGAAACTGTCCTCCTCTATTCTTATCCGCGAAGTTCGTAAACTTCAGGTTTTTGTGCTGCATGTGGATGCTCGGCGCCTGCATATACTTTCAATCTCAGCTTCATGTGGTCCCCTTGACGAGTCTTAGGAATCATACCATGAACCGCGAATTCAATTACGCGTTCTGGTTTAGTATTCAGCAGAGTTTCAGCATTAGTAACTTTCAAACCACCTGGGTGCATCGAGTGACGGTAGTATTTTTTGTTTTGCAATTTCTTACCGGTCAAGTGAATTTTCTCAGCGTTGATAACGATAACGAAATCTCCTGTATCAACGTGTGGAGTGAATTGCGGTTTGTGTTTGCCACGGATCAAAGCAGCGGCTTCGCTGGCCAAACGACCGAGTGTTTTGCCTTCGGCATCAATAATGTGCCAATTGCGTTCAACTTCGTTCGGCTTCGCCATATAGGTGGTACGCATGAATGTTTCCTCCTTGTTCTCGTACGAAAATCTTCTGTTTCGTATATCTTGTTTCTCATTGAATTACGATTATGTGAGTTAAGCAAAGCATTTTTTTGGCATTTTCTCGATCGGGGCTGTGGGATAGCCATCAAGAAAACACAACTTTTATATTACAGTATAAACATAACAAGTGCAAGTGATTTTTAAACATTTAGCCTATTAATCAGGAAGAAATTTATAGAAAAAACTATTCACTTTCAATCTCGTCATATTCAACACTCCACAAAGCTAACCCCATGGCCACAGCTGTTGGACCAGCATGTGATCGATCACATGCTGCTAATATTTCAGCAACCTTATCAGCAGGTATTTTACCTTCCCCCACATGGATCAAAGTCCCCATAATAATGCGAACCATGTGCTGAAGAAATCCACTACCCGTTATATAAGTATGGATAACTCCTTGATCTGATGAAGAGGGTCGGCACATACTGCGATCTACTTCCATATGAGCTTCAAAGATCGTTCGTACATGAGAAGTCTTCGTAGACCGTCGTGATGCAAACGAAGTGAAGTCATGTGTCCCTATAATTTGCGTTAAGCCTTGCTGCATCGCAGGAATATCCAACTTCACTGGATGGTGAAGCTGCCAGCGCCGCTGAAACGGATCTGGAAACCTGTTGCCATTGATCGTGTATCGGTAAGTTTTACGCTTAGCCCCTCTACGAGAGTGAAACGTTAGCGGAACTTCCCTAGCCTCTGTAACCACGATGTCTTGTGGCAGCCGGGCATTAAGCGCTAGACACCAACGTTCAGTTGGGATTCGAGAGGAGGTTGTAAAGTTAAAAGGCTGGCCATAGGCATGTACTCCGGCATCTGTGCGGCCTGAAGCAGTAATCTTAAGCTTCTCACCTGTCAGATGGAGTATGGCTTGCTCCAGCCGATCCTGAATCGTATTGCCCTGAGGCTGGGTCTGAAAGCCATCATAATTCGTTCCGTCATAATTGACCTTCATCAATAGATTACGCATTCCGTTCTCCTTTTTAAACCGGTCAGCAGAACGTCGATCGAAGCACTGTCTGATCTTCTATTTGAAGAAATGGCTTCGCCGTCCCTAGAAGGACGGCATCCATTTTTCATATATAGAACTACAAGTCCTATAGGATCCTTAATTTCAAAAAAAAGAGCCCCTGCGGGAGCTCCTTCAATTGAACCAAGGTGATTCCCACGGTTATTAGTACAGCAGAGTCTTGCGCCTCTGCAGCACAATAACGCTGATATTTCCCCCATCTTTACTCCAAAGAGGGCTGGATGAAAGGGAAGCATCGGAAATCAATACTTGTGATACTACGCGCGGTCTACCAATTCAAGATAAACCATAGGCGCAGCGTCGCCACGACGAGGTCCTAGTTTAAGGATACGAGTGTATCCACCTGGACGCTCAGTGTAACGAGGAGCAATGTCAGAGAACAATTTTTGAATTGCATCTTGTTCACCATCAACAGTCTCGCGGCGAACAAATGCAGCTACTTGACGACGAGCATGAAGATCACCTTTTTTAGCTTTAGTGATCAGCTTTTCAGCGATAGAACGAACTTCTTTCGCTTTAGCTTCCGTTGTTTGGATGCGCTCGTATAAAAACAGATCCGTTACCATGTCGCGAAATAACGCTTTACGCGCACTGGAATCACGGCCCAATTTTTGGTATGCCATTGTGTTTTCCCTCCTTTACTAAAGCAATCTGCAGCTATTCTTCTGTGCGGAGACCCAAACCAAGTTCCTCAAGCTTTTCCTGAACTTCTTCCAAAGATTTGCGACCAAGGTTACGCACCTTCATCATATCTTCTTCAGTCTTCGTGGTAAGCTCTTGTACGGTATTAATACCAGCACGTTTGAGGCAGTTGTAGGAACGAACAGAAAGATCAAGCTCTTCGATTGTCATCTCAAGTACTTTTTCTTTTTTGTCTTCTTCTTTTTCAACCATAATTTCGGCGTCTTTCGCTTCGTCCGTAAGACCTACGAACAGAACGAGGTGCTCGTTCAAAATTTTGGCTCCAAGGCTTACAGCCTCTTCCGGTCTGATACTTCCATCCGTCCAAATTTCAAGCGTCAATTTGTCGTAGTTAGTCACTTGACCAACACGTGTATTGTCTATGCCGTAGTTAACGCGTGAAATTGGAGTGTAGATGGAGTCAACTGGAATAACACCAATTGGCTGATCGTCACGTTTGTTCCGGTCCGCTTGGACATAGCCGCGACCACGGCCTGCAAAAATACGCATATGAAGTCTCGCACCAGGTCCCAGCGTTGCAATGTGAAGATCCGGATTGAGGATCTCAACATCGCTGTCCGCACGGATATCACCTGCGGTAACGATGCCTTCCCCTTCAGCATCAATCTCGAACACTTTTTCCTCGTCTGAATGAATCTTCAGAGACAAGGCTTTAAGGTTCAGAATGATTTCCGTCACATCTTCCATTACGCCTGGAACGGTCGAGAACTCATGCAGAACGCCGTCAATTTGGACCGAAGTCACTGCGGCTCCTGGAAGCGAAGAAAGCAATATCCGGCGAAGCGAGTTCCCCAGAGTCGTGCCATACCCACGTTCCAGCGGTTCAACTACGAATTTCCCATAGGTACCTTCATCATTAGCTTCTACGGTCTCAATCTTCGGCTTTTCGATTTCTATCACGAGTTTACCCCTCCTTCAACGTCGCTCCTATATGAAACTGTCACCCCATCAGGTGCATCATGTAGTATGCCTAAACACCTATTATTAGCAGATGCGTCAGAATTATACCACATTCACAATACTGATTTCACTATACGCGACGACGCTTAGGCGGACGGCATCCATTGTGAGGAACCGGAGTTACGTCTTTAATAAGGTTAACTTCAAGCCCTGCAGCTTGAAGGGAACGGATGGCTGCTTCGCGGCCCGCGCCCGGTCCTTTAACCATAACCTCAACCGACTTCATGCCGTGCTCCATAGCTGCTTTAGCTGCTGATTCAGCTGCCATTTGCGCTGCGAATGGAGTGGACTTACGGGAACCTTTAAATCCTTGGCCGCCGGAGCTTGCCCAGGAAATTGCATTTCCGTGAGGATCCGTGATGGTAACGATGGTGTTGTTGAACGTGGAACGAATATGTGCCACGCCGGATTCGATATTTTTACGGTCGCGACGTTTGGTACGTACGACTTTTTTCGGTTTAGCCATTGTCTCTTATCCCCCCTTATTATTTCTTTTTGTTTGCTACCGTACGACGCGGGCCTTTCCGGGTACGGGCATTCGTTTTAGTACGTTGACCGCGAACAGGCAATCCACGACGGTGGCGAACACCGCGGTAACAGCCGATCTCAGTAAGACGTTTAATATTTAAGGAAATTTCACGACGCAGGTCACCTTCAACCTTAACCGTTTTGTCGATCGTTTCACGCAGTTTGCTGACTTCATCTTCCGTCAAATCACGGACACGTGTATTAGCGCTAATGCCTGTTTCATTAAGAATTTTCTGAGAAGTCGTTTTACCGATTCCGAAAATATAAGTCAAGGCGATCTCAACGCGTTTGTCACGTGGCAAATCCACTCCAGCTATACGAGCCATTTTACGCTACACCCCCTTCTTAACCTTGTTTTTGTTTGTGTTTCGGATTTTCGCAAATCACCATAACAGTCCCTTTGCGGCGGATTACTTTACATTTCTCGCAAATGGGCTTTACAGAAGGTCTTACCTTCATGTTAATTACCTCCTCAAAGTTTTGCGAAGCAAAACTTTTTTCGTAGTTCCCATCTATTTACGGTAAGTTATACGACCTTTTGATAAATCATAAGGCGATAACTGCACGACCACTTTGTCTCCGGTCAAAATACGGATAAAGTGCATCCGCAATTTACCGGATACATGGGCAAGTATTTGATGACCGTTCTCAAGCTCAACCTTAAACGTTGCGTTTGGCAACGGTTCAAGGACAGTACCTTCTACTTCAATGACATCTTCCTTAGCCACAGTTAGTCTCCTTTCTCATCAGCACTTATTCCGGTGGGTCCAGCATACTTCATGACTGCGAATCGCAGCTTTCCGTTTGTTACCCGCCCAGTTTCCTTCAAACTGTCCACAACCTCACTGCTGATGAAGGGTATGAGCTCAAGATGAAGAATATTCTTCTTCTTTGGCCCATCAAACTTACGTTTGTCTCCATCTGCAATGTATACAAATCTGCTATCAACAACTGCGATAACAACGGCTGCCTCTCCGGCATCTTTGCCTTTGAGAATTCTCACTAATTGACCAACCTGCGGGCTGCTCACAGTATTCAAGAGGAGATCACCTACGCATTCAGTTTTGTGAAAATTTCCATGCCGTCCGGAGTAACTGCTACTGTATGCTCGAAGTGAGCACATAGTGAGCCATCAACCGTAACGACAGTCCAGTTATCTTCCAGTGTTCTGACATGTCTCTTTCCTGCGTTTACCATCGGCTCAATCGCGAGCACCATACCCGGTTTCAGACGTGGTCCGCGGTCCGCTATGCCATAATTCGGAATTTGCGGTTCTTCATGCAGTTTTGCCCCAATACCATGACCAACATACTCACGTACGACTGAGAAACCAGCCTCTTCGATGTATTGCTGAATAGCATGGGAGATTGTAAACAAGCGCACATCCGGCTTAACTAACGCCAGTCCCGCGTACAAGGAGCCTTCCGTAACGTCCAGCAAACGCTGAGCCTCTTCGGAAATGCTGCCCACACCGTAGGTCCAGGCGGAATCACCGTGATAACCGCGGTACTCTGCACCGATATCCAGCGTAACAATATCGCCTTCGATCAGTTTACGTTTACCTGGAAATCCATGCACCAATTGTTCGTTGACTGAAGCGCAAATGCTGGCAGGAAAACCGTTGTAGCCTTTGAAAGACGGCACAGCATCTTGACTGCGAATGTATTGATCGGCGATTCTGTCGAGCTCGCCCGTTGTAATGCCAGGCTCAATGGTCTGAGCAATAAGACGGTGACTCTCGGCAACAATTCGACCAGCTTCCCTCATAAAGGCAAGTTCCTGTTCGGATTTACAAATGATCATTACATTAACCCCGCATTAAAGACACGATTTCAGAAGTAACGACATTAATTTCGTTTTCCCCGTTTACCTGACGCAAAAGACCTTTATTATCATAAAACGCAAGCAGCGGCGCTGTTTTATTATCATACTCATCCAGGCGCTTGCCTACACTTTCTTCGTTGTCATCCGGACGTTGATATAATTCACCGCCATCAATGTCGCAAATGCCATCTTGCTTCGGCGGGTTGAAGATTAAATGGTAGGATGCTCCGCAAACGCTGCAGATACGACGTCCAGTAAGACGCGCCATTAGCAATCCACGGTCAACATTCAAGTTGATGACATGATCCAAAGAAGTGTTCAAACGGCTAAGAATATCATCCAGCGCTTCCGCTTGCGAAAGAGTTCTTGGAAAACCATCCAATAGAAATCCTTTTTCGCAATCGGACTGCTGCAGCCGTTCTTCGACTATCCCAATGGTCACATCATCTGGTACAAGCAAACCTTGATCTATAAATGATTTGGCCTTCAATCCCACCGGAGTTTCCTGTTTGATTGCCAAACGGAAAGCATCTCCTGTTGAAATATGAGGAATACCAAATTCTTTAACGATTTCTGCCGCTTGTGTTCCCTTGCCTGCCCCAGGAGGGCCCATGAATAAAATGTTCACGATTTCTCTCTCCCCCCAAAAGTTCGCCACCAAGCAAGAAACAGCATAATAGGTGCCGGGAAGAATAAAAACTTAAGCTTCACCGGAACCTATCACCTATTTATTGATGAAGCCTTTGTAATGGCGTTTGATCAATTGGCTCTCGATCTGCTTCATAGTATCCAATGCCACACCGATTACGATCAGCAGTGATGTACCGCCAATTCGAACTTCTTTAGGCAATCCAGATAAAGCACCGAAGAACATCGGCAGAACAGAGATCAAAGCTAGGAACAAAGCGCCGGACATAGTCAGACGAGACATTACTCTAGTCAGATATTTCTCTGTAGCTTTACCAGGACGGATACCTGGAATGTAACCACCATTCTTCTTCATGTTATCGGCCATCTGCTGAGGATTCATCTGCACGAACGTATAGAAGAACGTGAACCCGATGATCATCACTACATACAGAAGCATACCAAGTGGAGCATCGGTTGCTAAATACTTAGCAATCCATTGAGCCCAGGCATGTGTTGACCAGAAACTGGAGAGAACAACTGGGAACTGAAGCAATGATACGGCGAAGATTACCGGAATTACACCTGCCGCATTAATTTTCAATGGGATATGTGTATTCTGTCCACCGTACATTTTATTGCCGACTACGCGTTTAGCGTATTGAACAGGAATCTTCCGAATACCTTGCTGTACGAAGATAACTGCTGTAATAATCGCTACAATCACAATCAGCACGATAACGACTTTAAGAATATTCAGGAACACCTGATCCGGCTGAATAAAACTTGAGTTAGCCGTACTTGTGATATATCCCGGAATGGCGGCGACGATTCCCGCAAAAATCAGGATCGAAATCCCGTTCCCGATTCCCTTTTCGGTAATCTGTTCACCAAGCCACATCAAGAAAGAAGTACCCGCCGTCAAGATAATGGCAACCAGCAAGTAATCAGCAAATGTCGCATTCGGCATCATTTGAGTATTATATATCCGGTTAAACCCTATCGACGTAGCAAAACCTTGGATCAGGGCTAATATCACTGTACCGTAACGAGTGATTTGCGCCAATTGTTTTTTCCCGTGCTCCCCTTGTTTAGCCCATTCAGCAAACTTAGGAACAACATCCATCGACAGCAATTGCACGATGATGGATGCTGTAATGTACGGGTAAATACTGATCGCAAATATCGAGAAGTTTTTGAGCGCTCCGCCCGAAAAGGTGTTCAAGAGTCCCATCAAAGCGTCACCGCTCTGATTTGCTGTTTGCAGTACATCTTTGTTCACACCAGGAACCGGAACAAACGAACCGATACGGTAGATAATCAGAATGAACAAGGTAAACAGGATCTTTTTGCGCAAATCTTCAACATGCCAGATATTCTTAAGCGTCTTGAACATTAGATCACCTCGGTTTTACCGCCGGCAGCCTCGATTTTCTCTACCGCAGATTGAGAGAACTTATTTGCTTGTACAGTCAATTTTACGGTCAACTCACCGTTGCCGAGAATCTTGATGCCGCTTTTGGAATTCTTGACAACACCAGTTTCAAGCAACAACTGCGGAGTCACTTCAGTTCCTTCTGCAAAGCTATTCAGATCTTCCAGGTTCACAATCGCATACTCTTTACGGGTAGGATTGACGAAACCACGTTTAGGCAGACGACGATAGAGCGGATTTTGTCCACCCTCGAAGCCCGGACGAACACCACCGCCAGAACGTGAGTTTTGACCTTTGTGACCGCGACCGGAAGTTTTACCATTTCCGCTACTAGGACCACGACCAACGCGATTGCGTTCTTTGCGGGAACCAGGAGCTGGAGCAAGTTCATGTAACTTCATCGTTTGCACCTCCTTATGTTTGTTAATTTATGCGAGGCGTTTAGCCTTCAATTTCAGTTACAGATAGCAAGTGACTCACTTTATTGATCATTCCGCGAATTGCAGGACTGTCATTGTGAACCACTGTCGTGTTGAGTTTACGCAGGCCGAGCGTCTTAACAGTAACACGTTGTGTTTCTGGACGTCCGATTACACTACGTACGAGGGTAATTTGCAATTTTGCCATTGACGTTCCCCTCCTTAACCGCGCAATTCTTCGACAGATTTGCCGCGAAGTTTCGCGACCTCTTCAATGCGTTTCAGACGGGAAAGTCCCTCCAAAGTTGCATTGACCATGTTCATGGAATTCGAAGAACCCAGTGATTTTGTCAAAATGTCGCCAACGCCTGCCAATTCCAATACCGCACGAACTGGACCGCCAGCGATAACGCCAGTACCCTCTGATGCTGGTTTCAGCAACACGCGTCCTGCGCCGAAGTGTCCAGTAACGAGATGGGGAATCGAAGTTCCTACGATTGGGATGTGAATCAGGTTTTTCTTGGCGTCTTCAATGCCTTTACGGATGGCATCCGGAACTTCGCCGGCTTTACCGATACCAGCACCGACGTAGCCGTTGCCGTCGCCCACAACAACAAGTGCACTAAAGCTGAAACGGCGTCCGCCTTTTACAACTTTTGCAACACGGTTAATGTGTACAACTCTTTCTGTCAGTTCTAAACTGTTCGGATCTACACGCAAGTCGTTAACCTCCTTTTAAGAATTATTCTAGAATTCAAGACCAGCTTCACGAGCTGCATCAGCCAATGCTTGAATCCGTCCATGGTACAAGTAACCTCCGCGGTCGAATACGACCACTGCATATCCTTTTTCTTTGGCACGCTCAGCGACCAATTGGCCAACTTTCGCTGCAGCTTCAACGCTACCGCCATTACCGATATTAGCGCTCAGATCTTTATCAAGTGTAGAAGCGGATACGATAGTAACCCCTTTAACATCATCGATCAGTTGAGCATAGATGTGTTTCGAAGAACGGAATACGTTCAAACGTGGACGCTCAGTAGTTCCCTGGATCTTCTTACGAACACGCAGGTGTCTTTTGAGACGAGCCTTGTTTTTATCTTCTTTTGTAATCATGACTTCCCTTTCACTCCCTTCAGTTTGCCGTAAACAGCTTCACTTTAAGATGCACGGGGTATCTTACAATTAAGTTTAAACTGGTTATTTCTTCTTACCAGCTTTACCTTCTTTGCGGATGATACGCTCGCCTTCATATTTGATACCTTTACCTTTATACGGTTCTGGTTCACGAACGGAACGGATTTTAGCAGCGTATGCGCCAACGCGTTCTTTATCGATACCTTTAACGATGATCTTCGTGTTCGCAGGAACTTCGAACTCGATACCAGCTTCCGGTGTAATTTCAACCGGGTGGGAATAACCAACGTTCAGAACGATTTTATCTCCGGATTTGCTTGCACGATATCCGACCCCAACCAGTTCCAGAGATTTCGAGAAACCTTCAGTCACACCTGCTACCATGTTGTTGACAACGGAGCGGGTTGTGCCGTGAAGTGAACGATGCAATTTGTTATCCGACGGGCGAACAACGGTAATTTCGTTATTTTCAACTGTAACCTTCATGTCTTTATGAAGCTCACGAGTCAAAGAACCTTTTGGACCTTTTACTGTAATAACGGCGTTGTCCAAAGTGACATCTACACCGCTAGGTACTGCGATTGGTTTGCGACCAATACGAGACATGTGTTGCACCTCCTTATCTTGTGACGTTTATTACCAAATGTAGCAGACAACTTCTCCGCCAGATTTTGATTGACGAGCTTCTTTGTCGGTCATAACTCCCTTAGATGTGGAGATAATCGCGATTCCTAGACCACCGAGTACACGAGGCACTTCATTGCTCTTCGTGTATACGCGAAGGCCTGGTTTACTGATTCTTTTCAAACCAGAAATAACACGCTCTTGGTTAGGGCCGTATTTCAAGAAGATACGGATAATCCCTTGTTTGCTATCTTCAACGAATTCCGCATCGCGGATGAAACCTTCACGCTTCAAAATGTCAGCGATTTGTTTCTTCATAGTAGAAGCAGGCATTTCTACCGTCTCGTGACGCACAATGTTAGCGTTACGAATACGAGTAAGCATATCTGCAATAGGATCAGACATAGTCATGTGTGTAAACCTCCTTCCCGTTTATAAACTTCTTACCAACTTGCTTTTTTCACGCCAGGGATCTGGCCTTTATAAGCTAATTCACGGAAACAAATTCTGCAAATTTTGAACTTTTGCAGTACCGAATGTGGACGACCACAACGTTCGCAACGTGTATATGCACGTACTTTAAACTTAGGCGTACGTTGTTGTTTAACTTTCATCGAAGTTTTTGCCACTTAGCCTGACACCTCCTAAACATTTTCGGAGAAAATGGATTAACCGACTTTATTTTGCGAAAGGCATTCCCAGCTGACCCAGCAGCTCGCGGGATTCCTCGTCCGTCTTAGCAGTCGTTACAATAACGATGTCCATACCGCGGACTTTATCCACTTTGTCATATTCGATCTCGGGGAAGATCAATTGTTCTTTAAGACCAAGTGTGTAGTTACCACGGCCGTCAAAGGCTTTAGTGGAAACACCACGGAAGTCACGTACACGTGGAAGTGTTACGTTGAACAATTTGTCCAAGAAGTAATACATACGCTCTCCGCGCAGTGTTACTTTAACCCCAATCGGCATATTTTCGCGTAGTTTGAAACCAGCGATGGATTTTTTAGCTTTAGTGATTACTGGTTTTTGACCAGCGATCAACTGCATGTCATTAACTGCAGCATCAAGTACTTTGGAGTTTTGAACAGCGTCACCCACACCCATGTTGATGACAACCTTCTCGATCTTAGGTACTTGCATAACAGTTGTATAGTTAAACTTCTGCATCAAAGCAGGTGTAATTTCGTTAAGAAAACGTTCTTTCATTCTTGCTGCCATGAAGATTTAACCTCCTTTCTTAAGGGCTAGATTAGTCGATAATCTCTCCGGATCTTTTAGCAATCCGAACTTTTTTACCATTGTCCAAAACTTTGTAACCGATACGGGTTACTTTGCCGGTCTTCGGATCGATGTGCATTACGTTGGACACATGAATCGAAGCTTCCTGCTCAATAATTCCACCCTGTGGATTCAGCTGGTTCGGCTTTTGGTGTTTTTTCACCATATTGACGCCTTCTACCAGAACGCGGTTTTCACGAGGATAAGCAGCGATGACACGGCCTTTTTTGCCTTTGTCTTTACCACTGATCACAAGCACCACGTCATCTTTCTTCACGTGCAGTTTATTGTTATGGGATTCCAGAACTTTTTTCACTCTAGGCATTTATTACACCTCCTATAACTAACCTTCAACTTATTGGTGCCGTGTTTATTAGATAACTTCCGGTGCCAAGGAAACGATCTTCATGTAGTCTTTATCGCGAAGTTCGCGAGCAACTGGTCCAAAGATACGTGTTCCACGAGGGCTTCTGTCGTCTTTAACAACAACAGCTGCATTTTCGTCGAATGCGATGTAAGATCCATCTTTACGACGAACGGAACGTTTCGTACGAACAACTACCGCTCTAACAACATCACCTTTTTTGACAACGCCGCCTGGTGTTGCTTGTTTAACGGAACAAACGATCAAATCACCGATTGCTGCTGTACGGCGTCCAGTACCACCCAGTACGCGGATACACATCAGTTCCTTCGCACCAGAGTTGTCAGCCACATGCAAACGTGTAAATGGTTGAATCATTATAATTTCCTCCTTCCGGAAAAACTCTCTTGATTATCTTAGATGATAACCGCTGCTTCTACCACTTCAACTAGTCTCCAACGTTTGTCCTTAGACAACGGACGAGTTTCCATGAGTTTTACGGTATCGCCAATCTTTGCAACATTTCCCTCATCATGTGCTTTGAATTTCTTCGTAGACTTGATGCGTTTGTGGTACAAATTGTGTTTCTTATAGGTTTCAACAGCAACTACGATGGTTTTATCCATTTTATCACTGACCACTTTACCGATTAGCACTTTACGTGCATTACGTTCTTCACTCATTAGTTAGCCTCCTTCCTGAATACGGATCTGCGATCCGTCTCACTTAACTAATCCCAAGCACTCTTTGATGGATCACGGTTTTAGCACGAGCTATTTCCTTACGCACGTCACGAATCCGAGTTGGGTTGTCCAATTGGCCAGTTGCCAATTGAAAACGGAGATTAAAAAGTTCCTCTTTGAATCCAGCGATCTTTTGTTCAATCTCAGCAGTGGTTAAGTTGCGAAGTTCATTAGCTTTCATTTGCTTCACCACCCAATTCTTCACGTTTCACAAACTTAGTCTTTACAGGCAGCTTGTGAGCGGCAAGACGCATCGCTTCACGAGCGATTTCTTCCGACACGCCTCCGAGTTCGAACATAATCTTGCCCGGTTTAACTACGGCTACCCATTTCTCAACGTTACCTTTACCACTACCCATACGAACCTCGAGAGGCTTTTGAGTAATAGGTTTATCTGGGAAAATCTTGATCCAAACTTGACCGCCACGTTTGATATAACGTGTCATCGCGATACGAGCAGCTTCGATCTGACGGTTAGTGATCCAAGACGGTTCAAGTGCAACCAGGCCGAATTCGCCGAAGTTCAATTCAGTACCGCCTTTTGCCATACCCTTCATGTGTCCGCGTTGTTGCTTGCGGTGTTTTACGCGTTTTGGTACCAACATGATTAGTTGCCTCCTTCCTGAGCAGCTTGTTTCTTAGCTGGGGGAAGAACTTCTCCACGGTAGATCCATACTTTTACGCCGATAAGACCGTAAGTTGTATGTGCTTCAGCCGTTCCGTAATCGATATCGGCACGAAGCGTATGAAGTGGAACTGTTCCTTCGCTATAACCTTCTGAACGAGCAATCTCAGCTCCGCCAAGACGTCCGCCCACTTGAGTTTTAATCCCTTTTGCGCCAGAACGCATAGTTCTTTGAATCGCTTGTTTGAGGGCACGACGGAACGATACACGACGTTCCAATTGTTGAGCAATGCTCTCAGCTACAAGAATTGCATCCAATTCAGGGTGCTTGATTTCATTGATGTTGATGTGTACTTTTTTGCCACCAGCGATTGCTGTAACTGCACTGCGAAGTACTTCTACTTCTGCTCCGCCTTTACCAATAACCATACCTGGTTTAGCTGTATGAATTGTAACGTTCACGCGGCTAGCCGCTCTTTCGATCTCGATATGGGAAACAGCGGAATCCTTCAATTTGCCTTTAAGGTATTCCCGGATTTTGACGTCTTCCATCAGAAGAGTACCGAAATCTTTTCCTGCATACCATTTAGATTCCCAATCGCGAATAATACCGATTCGGAGTCCGATTGGATTTACCTTTTGACCCACGTGTTATCCCTCCTTATTTCTCAGATACCACCAGTGTAATGTGGCTCGTGCGTTTATTGATCCGACTTGCGCGGCCCATGGCGCGCGGACGGAAACGTTTCATAGTAGGTCCTTGGTTAACGAAAACCTCGCTAACGAACAAACTGTTCACGTCCAAAGAATAGTTATGCTCAGCATTCGCAATTGCCGAATTAAGCAACTTTTCAACGACCGGAGAAGCGGATTTCGGAGTGTGGCGAAGAATAGCAATTGCTTCCCCCACTTGCTTACCGCGAATCAAGTCAACAACCAGTTTCGCTTTACGAGCGGAAATTCGCACCGATCTTGCATGTGCTTTTGCTTCCATTGTTTAACCTCCTTTCAAACAGAGACCTTATTATTATCTTCTTGTTTTCTTATCGTCACCCGCGTGGCCTTTGTAAGTACGTGTTGGCGCGAACTCGCCCAACTTGTGACCTACCATATCTTCTGTTACGTATACAGGCACGTGTTTACGGCCGTCATATACACCAAACGTATGTCCGATAAACTGAGGGAAAATGGTTGAGCGACGGGACCAAGTTTTAACTACAACCTTTTTCTCAGCCTCGTTCAGTTCCTCAACTTTTTTAAGCAGGTAGCCATCGATAAACGGCCCCTTCTTTAAACTGCGACCCATGTGTGAATCCTCCCTTCATCCGGTTCTTCAAACCGCGAATCGACGCTTCGCGCTTTATTAACTTGCCAGAAGCGTCTTATTTAGTGCGGCGGCGAACGATATATTTATCAGATGCCTTGTTTTTCTTACGCGTTTTGTAACCAAGGGTTGGTTTGCCCCATGGAGACATTGGCGATTTACGTCCGATTGGAGCGCGACCTTCACCACCACCGTGTGGGTGATCGTTAGGGTTCATTACTACCCCGCGAACTTCAGGACGACGGCCGAGCCAGCGACTACGTCCAGCTTTACCGATTTTGATCAATTCGTGATCTTCATTACCTACGGAACCGATAGTTGCACGGCATACGCTAAGGATCTTACGAACCTCACCGGATGACAAACGAACGGAACAGTATTTTTCTTCTTTACCAAGCAATTGAGCTTCTGTACCAGCTGCACGAACCAATTGTCCGCCTTTACCTGGTTTCAACTCAATGTTGTGGATAACTGTACCTACTGGAATGTTCTCCAGTGGAAGACTGTTACCAATTTTGATGTCGGCCGCAGGACCGGACTCTACTTTATCCCCAACTCTTAGACCTTTAGGAGCGATGATATAACGTTTCTCTCCATCAGCATAGTGGATCAAAGCAATATTAGATGTGCGGTTCGGGTCATACTCGATTGTAGCAACGCTACCTGGTATGCCGTCTTTAGTCCGCTTGAAGTCGATAATACGGTATTTACGTTTATGTCCGCCGCCATGGTGACGAACCGTAATTTTACCTTGGTTATTGCGTCCCGCATGTTTGAACAGCGGAGAAAGCAACGATTTCTCTGGCTGGTTTGTTGTAATTTCTTCAAACGTAGACACGGACATAGCGCGTCTTGCCGGAGAGGTCGGTTTGTACTTTTTGATTGGCACTGTAGTTCCCTCCTTACTTCAACAGAGTATTATTCTACCGCTTCAAAAAATTCAAGCGGTTTGCTGTCCGGGCTAAGCTTAACGATGGCTTTTTTCCACTCTGGAGTGTAACCAGAATATTTACCATAACGTTTCAGTTTGCCAGGTACGCGCATTGTGTTCACATTAGTTACTTTTACTTTGAAAATAGCCTCGACAGCTTTTTTGATTTCGGTTTTGTTAGCACGGATATCCACTTCAAAAGCGTATTTCATTTCGCTCATGTAGTCGGAAGTACGTTCCGTAATCACCGGACGTTTGATAATATCACGAGGATCTTTCATTACGCGAACACCTCCTCTACCTTCAGAACTGCTTCTTTAGTGATGATCAGTTTGTCGTACGTCAGTACGTCAAGAACATTAATGCCGTCAGCCGCTACGAATTTCACCCCAGGGATGTTACGAGCGGAAAGTGCTACGTTATCATCATAGCTAGTAGCTACGATCAACGCTTTACGATCTACTTTCAGGTTGTTCAAGATTGCTGCGAATTCTTTCGTCTTCGGAGCATTCATTGTCAAGCTATCCAATACGATAATGTCATTCTCGAGTACTTTCGAGGACAAAGCGGATTTGATCGCCAAACGACGAACCTTCTTAGGCAGTTTCCAGGAATAGCTACGTGGTGTTGGTCCGAAGACAACGCCGCCGCCCTTCCATTGTGGAGAACGAATGGAGCCTTGACGAGCGCGACCTGTACCTTTTTGTTTCCAAGGTTTACGTCCACCGCCACGAACTTCAGAACGTCCTTTTACTTTGTGTGTACCACGACGTAGGGAAGCTCTTTGCATAAGCGCAGCTTCATGTAGAACGTGCTCATTCGGTTCAATACCGAATACTGTATCGCTCAGTTCCACTTCACCAACTTCGTTGCCACTAATATTAAAAAGTGTTACTTTTGGCATTTCATGTTCCTCCTTTCTTCAATAATTATTTCTTAACGGTTTGTTTAACTTTCACGAAGCTGTTTTTAGGACCTGGGATAGCGCCTTTAACCAGCAATACGTTACGTTCAACATCAACCTTGATAATTTCAAGCTTTTGAACCGTAATAGTCGTGTGACCCATATGTCCTGGAAGGCGTTTGCCCTTAGGAACACGGTTAGCTTGGATAGAACCCATGGAACCCGGTCTTCTGTGGTAACGCGATCCGTGTGCCATTGGTCCGCGGCTTTGTCCCCAACGTTTGATGTTACCTTGGAAACCTTTACCTTTAGATGTACCAGTTACGTCAACAAATTCGCCCTCAGCAAAGATATCAGCCTTCAGCTCTTGTCCAACCTCGAGAGACCCGAGATCAACACCGCGAATTTCACGAACGTAGCGCTTAGGTGTTGCATTTGCCTTTTTGGCGTGACCCTGTTCAGGCTTATTGGAGCGTTTTTCTTTTTTATCAGAAAAGCCCAATTGCACTGCTTCATATCCGTCGATATTCAGGTCTTTCTTTTGCAGTACTACACAAGGGCCTGCTTCGATAACAGTAACAGGAATTACGTTACCTTCTGGAGTAAACACTTGAGTCATACCGAGTTTTTTTCCTAAGATACCTTTCAATGTTGACACCTCTTTTCTTTTCCTAAATTACTTAAAATAGAATTACAATTTGATTTCGATATCTACACCGGACGGTAGATCCAAGCGCATCAAGGCATCCACAGTTTGTGGTGTTGGGTTCACAATATCGATCAAACGTTTGTGAGTCCGTTGTTCAAACTGTTCACGGGAATCCTTGTACTTGTGTACCGCACGGAGAATAGTAATGATTTGCTTCTCAGTTGGTAACGGAATCGGCCCGGACACACCTGCACCCGAACGTTTTGCTGTTTCAACAATCTTCTCAGCGGATTGATCAAGAATTCTGTGGTCGTATGCTTTCAAGCGAATACGAATTTTTTGCTTTGCCATTTTAGTCCCTCCTTCTATCGCCCAATTTGGTATCGGACATACTCCGTGAAAATTTTCTGACCTCGTCCCCATGGCAAAGGGGCCGGGTGTGTCAGTAACCTCTCACATCATCGCAACGTCTCAGAACAACATTTATTATTATATATAATAGGCAGCAGTATTGCAAGCGAAAATAGAAAAACAACGCATATTTTTTTCATGCGCTGTTCTTCTACTATATATATGTTAAAGATTCTCTGTGGCAGACTTAAAAAACTCTGCGGAGGAAGCAGTCTGAGCCGTTGCTGTTCCGATCCCCTCAATGGTTTGGATTAAGGTTCTTATTTCTTCTTCCACTATTACAATCTCCTGTGTACTGCTACGCATAGCGTCTACAATATCAGAGAACAAAAGACTAGTCTCGACCGATTGGTGCTTCCCATTCTTAGTTAACTCCTGCACCTTACGAATCTCTTCTACAACCTGCTGAGTGAGTAGACCAGATTTATTTGTTAGCTCTACGATCTGAATTACAGTACTCTTAGTATCCTCTGCAAGCCGGCTAACTTCTTGAGCAACCACACTAAAACCTCTACCATGCTCACCGGCTCTAGCGGCTTCAATCGTTGCATTAAGTGAGAGGATTTTAGTCTGATCGGCAATTTCCCTTACTGAGTTCACAATTTTTTGAATTTGCTTAGAGGAATCGCTTAACTCAATGATCGAGTCTTCCATCTCACTGGTGGTCTGATATATAAGATTAATTTGCTCAGTCAAATCACCCAAGTGTTCATGCCCATCTGTAGCTAATCCCTGTGACTCCAGGGCGGATGCAGCCGTACGTTGGAATGTTCTACTTACTTCATTGCTGCTTGCCACTAGCTGCTTTACAGCAGCATTAGTATCGATGCTATAATCTATCAATTCAACGCTAAACTCTGAATTTTTTTGTTTTAATTCATTTTTCACCAATAGATATTGCTCTTCCTTCTCTTTTATGTTCTCCTTCTCATATTCTTCTAGAACCAGCTGCTGCTCAAGGTTAAGGAGTTTGGTCACGGTCTGAACCACTCGAAGGCGTGTATTATCATCGTTTGTTTCATTATATATAACGCGTATAAATACGTTCTGAAGATTCTGAAAAGCAGATAAATACCATTTGGGCTCAAGCCCAACTTTTTTATGAATATTAGCGATCATTAGACGCTTTGCTATGTACTCATCATCAACCTTTCCATTAAAAATCTCTAGAATATGCCCACGAAGAGTAGTTTTTAACCTGTCTATACTGCTATGCTCTAAAATAATAGCTTCAAGTTTATTTACGCCTAATACCGAATTGTAAAATTGATCAATGATATAGTCTATATTTTGCTCAACAACAGGTTTCACCCTGCGTAGTAAGTTCAAATCTGCTTCAGTTAGATCAATCATTCTCATCTGCTCGTTAAGCTCACCATGTCCATCCAGCTTATGAAAAGACTCTGCCACAGAATGATTCTGATCCTTGAAGTCTAAGGAATGAGAGGCAGGAGAATCCACATTATTATTACGTGCAGTTAACGCATGCATGAAGGAAAAAGGACATTTCCCCATATTACCACTCTCCCACAATTCCTATTATTTTACATTATTATTCCTCCTTCATTTTACTCTATCATTAGTATAATTGTAAACAATTGATTGTTGTAATTTGACGAATTATGTAGAAAAAGATCATATTGTTATGCTTTATTATCAATTGGTGTCGAATAATACATTATTCTCAGAAAAAACAAAAAAGCCCCTGATTCTCCGCAAGAAGAATCAGGGGTGTTTGTAATTCGGAATCTACCCGCAGATAGAAGTCGAATTATTATTTTTGGATAGAAGCTACGCTACCAGCACCAACTGTACGGCCACCTTCGCGAATGGAGAATTTAGTACCTTCTTCAATAGCGATTGGGGAGATCAGTTGTACGGTTACGGAGATGTTATCACCAGGCATAACCATTTCAGTACCTTCTGGCAAGTTGATGATACCAGTTACGTCAGTTGTACGGAAGTAGAACTGTGGACGGTATCCAGTGAAGAAAGGCTTGTGACGGCCACCTTCTTCTTTTGTCAGAACGTAAATTTGAGCAGTGAACTCAGTGTGTGGTTTAACGGAGTTCGGCTTAGCCAATACTTGACCACGCTCGATCATGTTACGGTCAACACCACGAAGCAATGCTCCGATGTTGTCCCCAGCTTGAGCGGAATCCAGCAATTTACGGAACATTTCTACGCCCGTAACTACGGATTTCTTAGTATCTTCGTGAATACCAACGATTTCGATTTCTTCTCCGACTTTAACTGTTCCGCGTTCTACGCGACCAGTTGCCACAGTACCGCGGCCAGTGATGGAGAATACGTCTTCGACAGGCATCAAGAAAGGCTTGTCAGTTTGACGCTCAGGAAGTGGAATGTACTCATCGATTGTTTCAAACATTTCGATGATTTTTTTAGCGTAATCACCATCTGGGTTTTGCAGAGCTTCACGAGCAGAACCACGGATGATTGGAGTATCGTCGCCTGGGAAGTCATACTCGCTAAGCAAGTCGCGAACTTCCATTTCAACCAATTCCAACAACTCTTCGTCTTCAACCATGTCGCATTTGTTCAAGAAGACAACGATGTAAGGAACGCCTACTTGACGGGACAACAGGATGTGCTCGCGAGTTTGTGGCATTGGGCCATCAGCTGCGGATACAACCAGGATAGCTCCGTCCATTTGCGCTGCGCCAGTGATCATGTTTTTAACATAGTCGGCGTGACCAGGGCAGTCTACGTGAGCGTAGTGACGGTTAGGAGTTTCATATTCAACGTGGGAAGTGGAGATTGTGATACCACGTTCGCGCTCTTCAGGAGCTTTGTCGATTTGATCGAATGCGATAGCTGCGCCACCGTAAGTTTTGGACAATACAGTAGTGATTGCAGCAGTCAGAGTCGTTTTACCATGGTCGACGTGACCAATAGTACCGATGTTAACGTGCGGTTTGTTACGTTCAAACTTTGCCTTTGCCATTTGAACAGTTCCTCCTTAATGTGGGGTTCCTTATATTTGAGCCGCCCGCATACCTGTAATCTTAGATGACTGAGTGTTTATACCCGGGACGGCAAGTTAAAACTGGTAATTATTCAGCGCCTTTGTTCTTTGCAGCGATCTCTTCCGCAATGGATTTAGGAACTTCTTCATAGTGAGAAAGCTCCATTGAGAATACGCCACGTCCTTGTGTACCAGAACGAAGTGTTGTAGAGTATCCGAACATTTCGGAAAGAGGCACCTTAGCACGGATAATTTGCGCTCCACCACGGGAATCCATACCTTCGATACGGCCACGGCGGGAGTTCAGCATACCCATTACATCACCCATATATTCCTCAGGAACAGTTACTTCTACTTTCATGATTGGCTCAAGCAGGACAGGCTTACACTTGTCTTTAGCTGCTTTGAGTGCCATCGAACCGGCAATTTTAAATGCCATTTCGTTGGAATCGACATCATGATAAGAACCATCTACGATGGTAGCTTTAACGTCTACTAGCGGGAAGCCAGCAAGTACGCCGTTTTTCATTTGTTCTTCAATACCCGCAAGTGCAGGAGCGATGTACTCTCTAGGAACCGAGCCACCAACAACTTTACTTTCGAATTTGCTACCAGTACCTGGTTCGAGGGGTTCAAATTCAACCCATACGTGACCGTATTGACCACGACCACCAGATTGGCGTACAAATTTACCTTCGACGCGAGCAGGTGCCTTGAACGTTTCGCGGTAAGCTACCTGTGGTTTACCCACATTAGTTTCTACTTTGAACTCACGACGCATACGGTCGATGATGATGTCCAAGTGAAGTTCACCCATACCAGCCAGGATTGTTTGGCCTGTTTCTTCATCAGTGTGAGCACGAAGAGTTGGATCCTCTTCAGTCAACTTTCCGAGAGCAACGCCCATTTTATCTTGGTCAGCTTTAGTTTTTGGTTCAACAGCGATCTCGATAACTGGATCAGGGAAGTTCATTGATTCCAGAATTACTGGATTCTTCTCATCACACAGTGTATCACCTGTACTGGTATCTTTCAAACCAACAGCAGCTGCGATGTCGCCAGAATACACGATGGAAATTTCTTGACGGCTGTTCGCATGCATTTGAAGGATACGACCAATACGTTCACGCTTGTTCTTAGTTGCATTAACTACGTATGATCCGGACTCAAGTACGCCTGAGTAAACACGGAAGAACGTAAGTTTACCAACATAAGGGTCTGTCATGATTTTAAATGCCAAAGCTGCAAACGGCTCTTCATCCGAAGAGTGACGAACAGCTTCTGTACCGTCATCAAGATGTCCAGTGATAGCTGGAACGTCAAGAGGAGATGGCAAGTAATCAACAACAGCATCCAGCATAAGCTGAATCCCTTTGTTTCGGTAGGAAGATCCAGCAATTACAGGGAACAATTTAACTTCAACTACGCCTTTGCGAATTGCAGCTTTAATTTCCGGAATTGTAATTTCTTCGCCTTCCAAATACTTCATAGTCAGATCCTCATCAAGTTCAGCAACTTTCTCGATCAACTCGAGACGCAGCTCCTCAACTTTGGCCAAATATTCTTCCGGAATATCCGTTACTTCGATGTTTTGGCCCAGATCATCTCTGAACATGTGTGCTTTTTGCTCAACTAAGTCGATAATACCAGTGAAATCACTTTCTGCACCAATTGGCAATTGAATAGCAACTGCATTGGCTTGAAGGCGATCACGCATAGTTTCGATTACGTTAAGGAAATCCGCACCGATAATGTCCATTTTGTTTACATATGCAATCCGGGGAACGTTATAACGGTCAGCCTGTCTCCATACGGTTTCAGACTGAGGCTCAACGCCCTCTTTTGCACTAAATACACCAACTGCCCCATCCAATACACGCAGGGAACGTTCAACTTCAACAGTGAAGTCAACGTGTCCTGGGGTATCAATGATATTGATGCGGTGACCTTTCCACGCAGCAGTCGTAGCAGCGGACGTAATCGTGATTCCGCGCTCTTGTTCTTGCTCCATCCAGTCCATTGTAGCAGCACCCTCGTGAACTTCACCGATTTTGTGCGTACGGCCTGTATAGAAAAGAATCCGCTCTGTGGTAGTTGTTTTACCAGCATCAATATGCGCCATGATCCCGATGTTACGTGTATTTTTTAAGGAGAACTCTCTAGCCATGAAATGGATCTCCCTTCAAAATATAAGTTATTTGAATGACCTTTATCCTACCAACGGTAGTGAGCGAACGCTTTGTTTGCTTCAGCCATTTTGTGTGTATCTTCACGTTTCTTAACAGAAGCGCCTGTGTTGTTGGAAGCGTCGATGATCTCAGCCGCCAAACGCTCTTCCATAGTCTTCTCACCGCGGTTGCGAGAGTAGTTTACGAGCCAACGTAATCCCAGAGCAGTACGTCTCTCTGGTTTAACCTCGATAGGTACTTGATAGTTAGCACCACCGACACGACGAGCTTTGACTTCCAAAACCGGCATGATATTCTTGATGGCAGCTTCGAAAACTTCCATCGGATCTTTACCCGTACGTTCTTCAATCAATTTGAATGAATTGTACAGAATGCTTTGAGCGACACCTCTTTTACCACCCAGCATAATGCGGTTAATCAAACGAGTAACCAACTTGCTATTATACAACGGATCTGGCAATACGTCTCTCTTTGTAACTGGACCTTTGCGTGGCATGGATATCCCCCTTTCTTAAATGTTTATTATTCAGATATTGTTATCTTACTTCTTAGCTTTAGGACGTTTTGCACCGTATTTAGAACGAGCTTGCATCCGGTTAGCTACACCTGCTGTATCCAAAGCACCACGAACGATATGGTAACGAACCCCTGCAAGGTCCTTTACTTTACCTCCGCGAAGTAATACAACACTGTGCTCTTGTAAGTTATGTCCGATACCCGGGATATAAGCTGTTACCTCGAGACGGTTCGTCAAACGAACACGGGCATATTTACGAAGCGCTGAGTTTGGTTTACGTGGAGTCATTGTGCCTACACGAGTGCACACACCGCGTTTTTGCGGAGCGCTCAAATTTGTAGCCTCACGCTTGAGGGCGTTATACCCTTTTTGAAGAGCGGGAGATTTAGATTTTTCGATTTTGGCTTGACGGCCTTTACGAACCAATTGGTTAATTGTTGGCATGTTGTTGCCACCCCCTTCCTGAAATGATAGTCGATTTAAGAACTCTAAGCCCACAGACCCAGGCGGTTCATAAAAAGACAAATGAAAAGTTCTTGCCGCTGGTGTTCACCCCAGTACAAAAACATTTCTGTAGCTATTGTTTTAAGACGGCTGCCATCGCAGCGCCAACTTCTATTCCGCAGGCCTTGCCCAAATTCAGCATCGTATCCACATATGTGATCTTAACACCTTGTTTGTTACAAAGCAAAACTATCCTGGAAGTAAGCCTTTGATCTCCGTCCTCTGCCACATAGACTTCTGCGGCTAGGCCCAACTCTACCGCCTTGACGGTTTGTTTGGTACCGATCTTGACCTGAGCATCCTGTAGTCCTCTATCATCAGTCATTCTCTTTACCTCCAATGAACAAGGATAACATGGCTACTCACGCACCTTAGACATTTTAGCATTATCAATAGATGGTGTCAAGAAATTCAGCAACAATTTTTATAGAAATTATACACAGCAGAACACTCATGCCACACCTATGAGTAGGTATGACATGAGCACACTACCATGATTGCTAATTTATTCAGCAGGAACCGTCTCTAAAGATTCAAGTTCGCTTTCTGCATTTGGATCACTTAGCTTAACGTTACGGTAACGGTTCATCCCAGTACCTGCAGGAATCAACTTACCGATAATAACATTTTCTTTAAGTCCAAGCAACTTATCTACTTTACCTTTGATAGCAGCGTCTGTTAGGACACGAGTAGTTTCTTGGAATGATGCAGCTGACAAGAAGGAATCCGTTTCAAGAGACGCCTTGGTAATACCGAGCAAGACTGGTTTAGCAACAGCAGGCTCTTTACCAGACAAGATAGCTTCCTTGTTAGCACCTTCGTACTCATGAATATCCGCAAATGCACCTGGCAACAGACTTGTGTCACCTGCGTCAATGATACGGATCTTCCGAAGCATTTGCTTGATCATAACTTCAATGTGCTTATCATTGATCTCAACGCCTTGGTTACGGTATACACGCTGTACTTCTTGCAGAATGTAGTTTTGTACCCCACGGATCCCTTTGATACGCAGCATTTCTTTAGGGTCAATCGAACCGTCTGTCAGCTCATCGCCGGCTTCTATTTCTTGGCCTTCGCTAACACGTAGACGTGAACCATAAGTAATGGAATAAGTCTTGGATTCTGCTTCACCTTGAACCTCGATTTCGCGACGGTCTTTGGTTTCACGGATTTCCTTAATTACGCCATCGATCTCACTGATTGTAGCTTGACCTTTAGGGTTACGAGCTTCAAACAACTCCTGAATACGCGGCAAACCTTGAGTGATGTCATCACCGGCAACACCGCCGGTATGGAACGTACGCATTGTAAGCTGGGTTCCTGGTTCACCGATAGATTGTGCGGCAATAATACCAACTGCTTCACCAATCTCAACGTGTTTACCAGTTGCCAAGTTACGTCCGTAACATTTCTTACAAACACCATGACGGGCACGGCAGCTCAGTACAGAACGAATTTGCAGCTTAGTTACACCTGCGTTTACAATTGCCTCCGCTTTATCGGAGTCAATCAAATCATTGCGGTGAACAATGATTTCGCCTGTTTCTGGGTGACGAACAGTTTCGAAGCAGTAACGACCTTCAATACGGTCATACAGATCTTCGATAACTTCTTTACCATCCTGAATACGACTAACTGTGAAGCCTTTATCGGTTCCACAATCTTCTTCACGGACAATAACGTCCTGGGCAACGTCAACAAGACGACGAGTCAGATACCCTGAGTCAGCGGTACGAAGTGCGGTATCGGCAAGACCTTTACGCGCTCCGTGAGTGGAGATAAAGTACTCCAAGACGGTAAGACCTTCACGGAAGTTCGCCTTGATTGGCAATTCGAAAATCCGACCTGAAGGTGTTGCCATCAGACCACGCATACCACCCAGCTGAGTGATCTGCGATTTGTTACCACGCGCTTTAGAGTCAACCATGAGCATGATAGAGTTGAAACGGTCCATCGACTTAAGCAGGATGTTCGTAAGATCATCCTTAGTCTTCGACCAGATCTCAATAACACGGTCATACCGTTCGTCATTGGTGATCAAACCACGGCGATATTGGTTAGCAACCACATCAACCTTAGCTTCAGATTCTTTCAGGATGGTAACTTTCTCCTCAGGAACAATAACGTCCGACACGGCAACTGTAACACCAGAACGTGTGGAGTAAGTGAATCCGAGTTGTTTGATTTTATCCAAAATCATAGAAGTTTTGGTTGTGTGATAAGTTTCAAAACAACGAGCAATAATCAGACCCAGATATTCTTTACCTACAGCACTGGCTTCTGGAGCGGATTCAATCAGCTCGCGAATGTTCGCGCCTTTTTCGTAGATAAAGTATTTCTCTGGTGTGCCGTGCAGCAAGTTAGTTTTGGTTGCTTCGTTGATATAAGGGAAACTACTTGGGTAGATTTCATTAAAAATGATCTTACCGACCGTAGTAATCAACATTGCATTTTGTTGTTCTTCCGTAAAGCATGTTTTGCCAAGTGCTTTAGCCGGAATAGCAACACGAGCATGAAGTCCTGCAGTTCCGCGTTGGTAAGCTGATACAGCTTCGTTAACGGTACGCAGAATCATACCACTACCCTTTTCTTCCTTGTTATCCATGGTCAAGTAGAAAGTACCAAGGACCATATCCTGGGAAGGTGTTACAACTGGCTTACCGTCTTTAGGGTTCAAGATATTACCAGATGCAAGCATAAGAATGCGTGCTTCCGCTTGAGCTTCTGCAGACAGAGGAACGTGCACCGCCATTTGGTCACCGTCAAAGTCGGCATTGTACGCCGTACATACGAGTGGGTGAAGACGAATAGCGTGACCTTCCACCAAAATCGGTTCAAATGCTTGAATACCGAGACGGTGAAGTGTTGGTGCGCGGTTTAGAAGTACTGGGTGTTCTCTAATTACTTCTTCGAGTACATCCCAAACTTCAGGACTTACGCGTTCAACTTTACGTTTCGCGCTCTTTATGTTGTGGGCAAGGCCCTTATTAACCAATTCTTTCATAACAAAAGGCTTGAACAATTCTAACGCCATTTTCTTAGGAAGTCCGCACTGATACATCTTGAGGTACGGTCCTACTACGATAACGGAACGTCCAGAGTAGTCAACCCGTTTACCGAGCAAGTTCTGGCGGAAACGTCCTTGTTTACCTTTCAGCATATGGCTGAGCGATTTAAGCGGACGGTTACCAGGACCGGTTACCGGACGTCCCCGACGGCCGTTATCGATGAGAGCATCGACAGCTTCCTGGAGCATCCGTTTTTCGTTCTGCACGATAATGTCAGGAGCACCGAGATCAAGCAGTCTTTTCAGACGGTTGTTCCGGTTAATAACACGGCGATAGAGATCATTCAAATCAGACGTAGCAAAACGGCCACCATCCAACTGAACCATCGGACGAAGCTCCGGAGGAATAACCGGAAGAACATCCATGATCATCCAATCAGGCTTGTTGCCGGAGTTACGGAATGCTTCAATGACTTCCAGACGTTTGATCGCCCGGTTACGGCGTTGGCCTTGGGCCGTACGCAGTTCTTCTTTGAGGAATTCCAGCTCTTTATCAATGTCGATATCTTGAAGAAGCTTTTTAACAGCTTCAGCACCCATGCCGGCTTGGAAACCATAACCGTATTTTTCACGGTAGCTACGATATTCTTTCTCGGACAGAAGTTGTTTCTTTTCCAGTGGAGTTTCACCTGGATCCGTTACAACATAAGATGCGAAATAGATAATTTCTTCAAGTGATCTTGGAGACATATCTAGTGCAAGCCCCATGCGGCTTGGGATACCTTTGAAATACCAGATATGAGATACCGGAGCGGCCAATTCAATGTGACCCATACGTTCACGACGAACTTTAGCACGGGTAACCTCAACACCACAACGGTCGCAGACTACGCCCTTATAACGGACACGTTTGTATTTACCGCAATGACATTCCCAGTCTTTTTGTGGTCCAAAGATACGCTCACAGAAAAGACCCTCTTTTTCCGGTTTCAATGTACGATAGTTAATGGTTTCCGGTTTCTTAACTTCTCCGCGGGACCATGAACGAATCTTCTCCGGAGAAGCGAGTCCGATTTTCATAAATTCAAAATTGTTAACGTCCAACAAGGAGCAACCCTCCTTAACCTAATCCTGATTTAGTACCGCTTTGCCCTCTTCTGACTGTTACATCAAAAGAGGGCGTGCGGTCCTTTATAAAATGGAACTTTTAAGCTCCAGCTTGATTATTCTACTCCGACTTCTGAACCTTCTAAATTGAGGCTTAGTTTGTCGCCTGACGTCTCGTCCTCATCGTCCAATTCTCTCATTTCAATTTCCTGCTCGTCACCGCTAAGAATCTTAACATCCATACCCAGGGACTGCAGTTCTTTGATCAATACCTTGAACGACTCAGGAACACCTGGTTCCGGTACATTTTCACCTTTGACAATAGATTCGTACGTCTTCACGCGACCAACCACGTCATCGGATTTCACGGTCAAAATTTCTTGCAATGTATATGCAGCACCGTAAGCTTCAAGCGCCCACACTTCCATCTCCCCGAAACGCTGTCCACCAAATTGAGCTTTACCACCCAATGGTTGCTGCGTAACTAGTGAGTAAGGTCCTGTTGAACGGGCGTGAATCTTATCATCAACCATGTGCGCCAGTTTGATCATGTGCATGACACCAACAGTAACTTCACGTTCGAAGCGTTCACCTGTACGGCCATCATACAGCACGGTTTTACCATTACGCTGCATACCTGCTTCTTCCATCGTATCAAACACGTCGTACTCACGCGCTCCGTCGAATACCGGCGTTGCAATGTGAATTCCCAGACGCAATGCGGCCATACCAATATGGACCTCAAGCACCTGTCCGATGTTCATACGAGAAGGAACGCCCAGAGGGTTAAGAACAACCTGTACTGGCGTACCGTCCGGAAGGAACGGCATATCTTCTTCTGGCAGGATACGGGCAACGACACCCTTGTTACCGTGACGTCCGGCCATCTTGTCACCCTCAGAGATCTTACGTTTCTGAGCGATGTAGACACGAACCAATTGATTTACACCAGGAGGCAGCTCATCGCCGTTCTCACGTGTAAAGACTTTAACGTCCACGATAATACCATCACTACCATGAGGAACGCGTAAAGAGGTATCCCGTACTTCACGAGCTTTCTCACCAAAGATAGCGTGCAGGAGACGTTCTTCTGCTGTCAGTTCAGTTACACCCTTAGGAGTAACTTTACCCACCAGAATGTCACCAGCGCTGATTTCCGCACCGATGCGGATGATTCCGCGCTCATCAAGATTGCGCAGAGCTTCTTCGCCGACGTTCGGAATATCGCGCGTAATTTCTTCAGGTCCCAATTTAGTGTCGCGAGCTTCAGATTCGTATTCTTCGATATGAATCGAAGTATATACATCTTCCTTAACCAGCTTTTCACTTAACAGGATCGCATCCTCGTAGTTGTAACCTTCCCAAGTCATGAACGCAACGACTACGTTACGGCCAAGAGCAAGTTCGCCCATTTCTGTGGAAGGACCGTCTGCCAGGATATCACCCTTCTTAACAATGTCCCCTCTTTTAGCTAGAGGACGTTGGTTAATACAGGTACCTTGGTTAGAACGCATAAATTTGTGTAATTTATATTTAACGATATCGCCTTTAACTTCCTTGCCTTCGACAGTCTCAACGCGACGCAGCCAAATTTCATTAGCTGAAGAACGTTCGATAATACCGTCATACTTGGAAACGATACATACGCCAGAATCCTTAGCGGATTTATGTTCCATCCCTGTTCCGACCAGCGGAGCTTTTGGAATTAGAAGCGGAACAGCTTGACGTTGCATGTTAGATCCCATCAGTGCGCGGTTGGAGTCATCGTTCTCAAGGAACGGAATGAGCGCCGTAGCGACAGATACAACCTGTTTAGGCGAAACGTCCATGTAATCGACACGATTACTTGGCATCGTTGTAATGTTGTCTGAGTCTTTGTTGTAACGAACGATTACCATGTCTTCTTTAAAGGTGCCATCTTCTTCGATCAACACGTTAGCCTGAGCAACTACATAATTATCTTCCTCATCAGCAGTCAGATAGTCAATTTGCTCAGTCACCTTACCAGTCTTCGGATCCACCCAACGATACGGAGCTTCAATAAAGCCGTATTCATTGATGCGGGCAAAGGTAGACAAGGAGTTGATCAACCCGATGTTTGGACCTTCCGGCGTTTCAATTGGACACATCCGACCGTAGTGACTGTGATGGACGTCACGAACTTCAAAGCCCGCGCGTTCACGTGTCAAACCACCAGGTCCGAGGGCGGACAGACGACGTTTATGCGTAAGTTCCGCAAGCGGGTTCGTCTGATCCATAAATTGAGACAGCTGGGAGCTACCGAAGAACTCTTTAATAGACGCGATGACCGGACGAATATTGATCAGAGCCTGAGGCGTAATCGCATTAGCATCCTGAATCGACATTCTTTCACGTACAACACGTTCCATCCGGGACAAACCGATACGGAACTGATTCTGCAAGAGTTCACCTACAGAACGCAGACGACGGTTACCCAAGTGGTCAATATCATCGGTATTGCCAATTCCGTGAAGCAAATTAATAAAGTAGCTGATTGAGGATATAATATCAGCTTGAGTAATATGCTTAACAGATTTGTCGATATTGCCGTTAGCGATCAGCTTAATAACCCGGCCTTCTTCAATCGGCGAGAATACGTCAATTGTTTGAAGAGGAATATCTTCGCTGTCCATAACTCCACCAGTAACACGGTAGTTTTTAAAGGCAACATTCTTTTCGAAATATGGAATCAATTCATCAAGCAGTCTACGATCGACCATTTGGCCGGATTCTGCCAGGATTTCTCCAGTAGAGTCGTCAACCAAAGGCTGAGCAAGACGTTGATTGAAAAGACGGTTCTTAATGTGTAGCTTTTTATTGATTTTGTAACGGCCTACATTAGCTAGGTCGTAGCGTTTTGGATCAAAGAAACGCGCAACCAGCAAACTTTTGGCATTGTCTAGTGTCGGCGGTTCGCCCGGACGCAAACGCTCATAAATTTCAATAAGCGCCTTCTCCGTGGAGTCCGTGTTGTCTTTATCCAGCGTATTGCGAATATATTCATCATTGCCAAGCAATTCCAGAATTTCGGCATCACTACCGAAACCGAGAGCACGCAAAAGTACGGTAACAGGAATTTTACGAGTCCGATCGATACGAACATACATAATGTCCTTAGCATCGGTTTCAAGTTCCAACCAGGCTCCGCGGTTCGGGATTACTGTGGCGGTGTAGGTTTTTTTGCCGTTCTTATCCACTTTTGTGCTGAAATAGACGCTTGGAGAGCGAACCAACTGGCTGACAATAACCCGTTCCGCACCATTAATAATAAAAGTGCCGGTCTCCGTCATCAGCGGGAAATCTCCCATGAACACTTCCTGCTCTTTAACCTCACCGGTCTCTTTATTAATGAGCCGCACCTTTACACGCAGAGGAGCCGCATACGTTACGTCCCGCTCTTTAGCGTCGTCAACCGTATATTTCGGTTCACCCAGGCTGTAATCAATGAACTCTAGTACCAAATTACCTGTGAAATCCTGGATCGGCGAGATGTCCTGAAACATTTCCCGCAATCCTTCCTCCAAAAACCAATCATAAGATTTTTGTTGGATCTCGATCAGGTTCGGGACCTCGAGTACCTCGTTAATTCTCGCATAGCTCCGCCGAGTGCGTCGACCATACTGAACAAGATGTCCTGCCAACTTTACTCACCCCTCATGTCTACTCACTTAAAAATTGATTGCGAACCCTTGTTTGGAACCGTATAATGGAACCATACTACAAGGATTCAGTCATAAATAAAAGAAAAGCCCTTATCGAAATCTTCGAAAAAAGAGCGCATTTATCCATGACCAAAATACTCCTCATCAAGTAGATTTGCCCAAAACGTACATATTATACGTCACCAAGCAATAGTTTATGCGCTATTATCTATTACCACGTAGCATTCGCTGCGTTAGAGCATAGACAACCAACTCGCAAAAACTTGCCGTGCGGCATGCGCTAGCCGGGCGACAATATATTGCTTGACATTTCAGCAAACTAAAGACATGGAGCCTATCTTAATACTGACATTTTATAATAATACCATTATCACTATCACATGTCAATAACCTATTGTATTTTATTTTTGCGCTTTAATAATACGATAGCCTTTGTCTTTCCCCACTTCTTCCACCATTGAGAACAAGCTTTCTAGTTTTGCCACTGCGGATGGAGCGCCCTGCTTCTTCTGAATCACAATCCACAGATAGCCACCCTCATTTAAATGTTCATACGCATCTTCAAAAATCTTATGCACTACAGCTTTTCCTGCACGAATCGGAGGATTAGTTAGAATCACATCGAACTTCTGCTGCTCATTCAATGCGCCGAGCACATCGCTTTCCATTATCGTAACATTCCGGATTCCATTGTGCTGAGCATTCTCACGCGCCAGTTCTACCGCACGACTGTTAATATCAATCATGGTTACATGTCCTTTGGGAGCTAGGTATGCTGCACTTAATCCAATCGGCCCATAACCACAACCTACATCAAGCACCGCTGAACCGTCCGGAATTATCATAGCTTCAATAAGAACTCGGCTACCGTAATCGATGTCCCCTTTAGAGAATACACCGGCATCGCTCGTAAAACGAAAGCTTTTGCCTCTTAGTACGGTATCAATGCTACGTCTGTCATGACGTACTTCCGGCTGCTGCGAATAATAATGTTGCGACATCTCTTTCCTCCCTTTCCTATTATGTTAGCAGTTGGTATATACGCCCTACTAACTCTATTTATAAAACAAACCCCTTGAACAAGTTCAAGGGGTTTTCAGTAATAGAAGGAATTACTTCACTTCTACAGCTGCGCCTGCTTCTTCCAATTTTGCTTTAGTAGCTTCGGCTTCGTCTTTGCTTACTTTTTCTTTGATTGCTTTTGGTGCGTTGTCTACAAGATCTTTAGCTTCTTTCAAGCCAAGACCAGTGATTTCGCGAACGATTTTGATAACGTTGATTTTGGAAGCGCCAGCGCCTGTCAAAATTACGTCAAATTCGGATTGCTCTTCAGCTACTGCTGCTACTGCACCGCCAGCTGCTACTGGAGCTGCTGCAGTTACGCCGAATTCTTCTTCAATTGCTTTAACCAGGTCGTTCAGTTCCAATACGCTCATGCCTTTAATTGCTTCCAAGATTGCTTCTTTACTCATGATTGAACCTCCATTTTATATTTAAATTTATTTGTGGTATTGATTATGCTGCAAGAGTCAAAGGCTTACGCGCTTTGTTCTTCTTTTTCAGCAACAGCTTTAACTGCAAGCGCGAAGTTGCGCATTGGAGCTTGAAGTACGCTAAGCAGCATGGACAGCAAACCATCGCGGGATGGAAGCTCAGCCAGTGCTTTCAGTTGTTCCGCGTCAATGACACGACCTTCAACTACGCCGCCTTTCAATTTCAAAGCGTCGTTTTTCTTGGCGAAATCGTTCAAAATTTTAGCTGGTGCTACTGCATCAGTTGTGCTGAATGCGATAGCTGTTGGACCAGTCAAAACTTCATCCAATTCACTCAACTCAGCCGCAGCAGTTGCGCGACGTAGCAATGTGTTCTTCAGGACTTGAAACTCAACGCCAGCTTCACGAAGTTGCTTACGCAGTTCAGTCACTTGGGAAACGTTCAATCCACGGTAGTCAGCTACAACAGTCGAAAGACTGTTTTGCAGTTTTGCAGTAACGACGTCAACCGCGTCTTGTTTTGCTTGAATTACTTTTGCATTTGCCAATGTATACACCTCCTGAAAATTTATGTGTCGGCGTTCTTTCCAAGGAAAGCTTCACCGCTCCTACGCAGGCAGTAGAAAAGCCTCCGCAGAATCACGAAGGCTTGATAAAACGAAAGTTATACGAGCGAGCTCGTTACTTCTTGTTTCTATCACAACACCTCGGTAGGAAATTAAGCACTAAGGCACCTACTGTCTACGGTAAGCATATTCAAGGTTAAGATTGATACCTTAAGTTTCACAACTGTTATAGATTATCAAAATTGACTCAAAGAGTCAACCCTTAATTATCTGAAGACGGTTGTGTTCACACGAGCGCTAGGTCCCATTGTGGAAGAAATCGAGATGCCTTTAAGGTATACACCTTTAGCAGCAGCTGGTTTCGCACGGTTCAAAGCGTCGATAAGAGCTTTAAGGTTATCGTTCAATTGTGCAGCATCAAAGGACACTTTGCCGATTGGCGCGTGAATTTGACCTGCTTTGTCGAGACGGTATTCGATTTTACCGGCTTTGATTTCTTGCACAGCCTTGGAAACATCGAATGTAACTGTGCCAGCTTTAGGGTTAGGCATAAGACCTTTACCACCAAGCAGACGACCCAGTTTACCGACTTCACTCATCATATCAGGTGTAGCTACGCAGACATCAAATTCAAACCAGCCTTGTTGAATTTTGTTGATCATGTCTTGATCACCAACAAAATCAGCGCCAGCAGCTTCAGCCTCTTTCGCTTTTTCACCTTTTGCAAATACAAGCACGCGTTGTGTTTTACCAGTGCCGTGAGGCAGGACAACAACACCACGAACTGCTTGGTCTTGTTTACGTGGGTCTACACCCAGACGAACTGCTGCTTCAACGGTTTCGTCGAACTTAGCAGTCGCTGCCTTTTTCACAAGCTCTACAGCTTCTGAAGGCTCGTAAGTTGCTTCGCTGTTGATCAGCTTAGCAGCTTCTTGGTATTTCTTACCATGTTTAGCCATGAAAATGTTCCTCCTTTGTGGTGTTAGCGGAAATTCCTCCCACATACTTGCGGGTCACGAATGACCGATTCTTCGAAAACTACTAGTCTTCGATTGTGATACCCATACTGCGGGCAGTACCTTCAACCATACGCATTGCAGCTTCAACAGTTGCAGCGTTAAGGTCAGGCATTTTTGTTTCAGCAATTTCACGTACCGCAGCGCGGCCGATTTTTGCTACTTTTTTCTTGTTTGGTTCGCCGGATCCTTTTTCTACTTTAGCAGCGATGCGAAGCAGAACAGCAGCCGGAGGAGTTTTAGTGATGAAAGTAAAGGAACGGTCTTCAAATACTGTAATTTCAACCGGAATGATCAAGCCAGCCTGGTCGGCAGTACGAGCATTAAATTCCTTACAGAATGCCATGATGTTGACACCTGCTTGACCTAACGCCGGACCTACTGGAGGCGCTGGATTCGCTTTCCCTGCAGGAATCTGCAGTTTCACCATTTTAATAACTTTTTTAGCCATGAGTGACACCTCCTTGCAAAAATAGTGGTCTTCGAACGCCAATAGCGCTCTCCCACAAGAAACCCTAGCTTATGTTATATTTTCTCCACTTGAGTGAAATCCAACTCTAGCGGGGTTTCCCGTCCAAACATGTTAACATGCACTTTGATCTTGCTCTTGTCAGCCAAAATTTCTTCCACGGAGCCCACAAAATTCGCAAACGGACCAACCATAATACGTACGGATTCCTTGATTTCGAAATCAATCTTCGCTTTAGGTTCAACCATGCCCATATGCTTCAGAATTTGTTCTACCTCTTCCGGAAGCAAAGCTGTTGGTTTAGACCCTGAGCCTGTCGAACCAACAAATCCAGTAACGCCCGGAGTATTGCGGACAACATACCAGGAATCATCAGTCTGAACCATTTCCACCAAAACATATCCGGGGTAAACTTTACGCATAACGGTTTTTTTCTTACCGTCTTTGTTTACGATTTCTTCTTCCATAGGAACAAGAACGCGGAATATTTTGTCTTCCATGCCCATGGACTCAACGCGCTTTTCCAAATTGGCTTTGACCTTATTCTCATACCCAGAATAGGTATGAACGACATACCATCTTTTTTCCATATCAAGCCACCTGGGACCTCTCTAAATAATCGCTTCAATCACAGCGGAAATACCGATGTCCAGAACCCAGAAGTAAATAGCGACAACTACAATCGTACCGAGAACGATCAATGTATAGTTGGTCAATTCTTTACGACTTGGCCAGCGAACCTTTTTGAGTTCACTCCAGCTCTCAGTGAAAAAGGAAAACATAGACTTGAAACTACGTTTCATGCCGACTACACCTCCACAGACTATCTGGTTTCGCGATGAGGAGTTTGCGAGTTACAATACTTGCAAAATTTCTTCATCTCCATGCGGTCGGGGTGATTTCGCTTGTTTTTGGTAGTCGCATAGTTTCTTTGTTTGCAACTTGTACAAGCCAAAGTGATAATTACCCGCATGATGTGCACCTCCCGAGACGTCCTTCTAATTCACATTAGAAGACGCAAATATTGATCCTAAAAAAAAGCCGCGAATTTAGGCCTACCTAAAACACTTTAGCATAATGTCAAGGTCTGTGTCAACGAAAGAATTCCGTTCTGCACTGGGTAATTCCGGGTTTAGTAGTCATATGGCCGTACCCTGTCTTTGGGTCTATCTCTTCCTCACACTTCGCTGTCTTCCTTACCATTATGGGGTATTCCGTCTGTGTATAAACCTACCTTCAACGGCAACGACTAAAATCGGCTCAAATAGTAATTTATGGTACAAGCACCTAATTCTATCCGAGTGATTTCAAAAAGACTAAAAAAAAGAACTCGATGTCCGAGCCCTCTCTTGTTCATTATATCATCAATTGTCACGTACTTCTAGATATCTTTCTAATTTCCTTTTTACTCGTTGTAGAGCGTTATCAATAGACTTTACATGCCGTTTAAGATCTTCAGCAATCTCTTGATAGGATCTTCCGTCTAAATACAACATCAGAACCTTGCGCTCCAAATCACTTAGAATCTCCGCCATCTTATCTTCAAGACCAATGAATTCTTCTTGATTAATAATTAGCTCTTCTGGATCTAGAACCTGTGTTCCACAAATGACATCCATAAGTGTTCTATCAGAATCTTCGTCATAAATGGGCTTGTCCAAGGAAACATAAGAGTTCAGCGGAATATGTTTCTGACGAGTGGCCGTCTTAATAGCCGTTATAATCTGTCGTGTAATGCAGAGCTCAGCAAAAGCCTTGAATGAAGAGAGCTTGTCACCTTTAAAGTCACGAATAGCCTTGTATAGACCAATCATTCCTTCTTGTACAATATCTTCACGGTCTGCCCCGATCAAGAAATAAGAGCGGGCTTTAGCACGTACAAAGTTACGGTATTTATTAATCAAGTGTTCTAATGCGCCACTGTCGCCACCACGGAAAGCCTCGACAATATCTTCATCACTTATGAAATCATACTCAGACAGCATTATTTCCTTGAGGTCGACACTCACCAAGAATCCCCCCGGCTGCAACGCAAGACACATCGTTACTTCGCGAAATATAGGATCAGTATATATTATGTTACCTTCCACCGTCAACCGGAGTTTGTCCAAAATCAATCTAGAATAGCATAAATTGGAATAAAATATTTCCTGATTCTTCCTCGATCTCACTGTCTGCGCCATTTTTCCAACTTACTGCGCACATCGGGAGGCAGTTTGTCTTCCAAAGAATGACGAGTAGAACTGACACCGCCAGGTTCAATAGCTTTTTTCACTTGTTTCTGATTCTCTTCAATTTCCAGATGCAATTCCCTTGCCGAAATTCGCAATGCACCTTGTGCAAAAATAATATGCTGCTCTATAAAATCACTCGTAGCCACATAGATCTGCCGGCGCCGATTGCTATATTCCCCAACCAGTCGCTCAATGCATTCATCTGCGGTTTCTTTTTCCTTGGTGAAGTACACCTGGACCTTACCCTGGACAAAAGACCTTCCCAACCCCGGAACACGGTATGCATCAAAAACAGCAATAACTCTTCGTCCAGAGAAAGCCTGGTAATCTGCCAGCAAATCCATCAAGCGGTCGCGTGCTTCCTGCATACCAATCTGGGACAGTGCCACAAGTTCCGGCCAGCCACCGATCATGTTATATCCATCCACAAGCAGCACATCGCGCCAGTCGGCCATAGCTATCCCTGCTGTTGCCGGCGGCGTATCACTTCATACATAATGACTCCTGCGGCGACAGAGGCATTTAATGAATTGATCTTTCCGGCCATCGGCAGCTTAAGAAGTACATCACATTTTTCACGAATCAGGCGTCCCATTCCTTTATTCTCATTGCCGATTACAACAGCTACCGGACCCGTGAAAATATCGGATTGGTATAGATTCTGATCGGTATCCACGTCTGTTCCTACTACCCAGACTCCCTGCTCTTTTAGACGGTCAATGGTCTGACCCAGGTTTGTAACCCGGGCAACCGGAACATACTCCACAGCACCCGCGGATGTTTTGGACACGGTCGCAGTTATCTGAGCCGAACGGCGTTTAGGTACGATTACCCCATGTACTCCAGTACAATCCGCCGTCCGCAGAATCGAGCCCAGGTTATGAGGATCTTCAATTTCATCAAGCAAAATAAGGAATGCCGGTTCTCCTTTGGCTTCTGCTATAGCTAACAGATCATCCACTTCAACATAGGCAAATGGTGCTGCTTGTGCAACCACCCCTTGATGCTGCACGCCTGGTGCCAGTTGATCCAGCTTACGCTTGTCCACATGCTGAATGACAATTCCCGCTTTCCGGGCTTCGGCAACGATGGGTGCTGTCAGATGCTTCTGGGCTGTCTCTGCAATCCAAATTTTATTTAATGTACGACCAGCACGAAGCGCTTCAAGCACAGAATGCTTCCCTGCCAATATTTCCTCTTCAGTCTTCAATTCTTCTTCCATGTTCACTTCTCCTATTTTCTATTTCGCCAAAGCCTATCACGGCTGTTTCAACATAAACTGTATACCCTTGTGCACAATTTCTTCTATTCTCTCCTGTTGTCCTGTGTAGTACAAGTGACCAATCAAGCACTCAAAAGCTGTAGCATGACGGTATTCAAGCACATCCGCATTCTTAGGAACACTTCCCGATTTCGCATTTCTTCCCTGACGGGCGACATCCTTCTCTTCTTCCGTGAGACTAGGCTCCAAAAAGTTCAGAATTGCACACTGTGCTTTAGCGGATACCAGCCCTGTAGCAGAACGATGCAAATGGTTCGGACGCAAATTCGGAAGAGATACTAAATACTGGCGAACAGCCACCTCATAGATAGCATCTCCTACATAAGCTAGAACAATAGGCGAAAGTAGTCGCGCAGGTTTGGAAGGCTCATAAGGAAACCATCCGTTATCAAACTTGCGTTCCTCACTCATTTACGACGCCACCGCATTCCTTGTGGAGTATCCTCAAGCAATATGCCCAAGCGGCCTAATTCATCACGGATCTCGTCAGACCGGCTCCAATTCTTATTCTTACGAGCTTCAACCCGCTCGGCGATCAACCGTTCAACTTCTTCACTTGCAATTTCCTCTTCCAGTTCAGGCGTCAATCGCAGCACAGCATTCATTTCGCCAAAAGCTTGCAGTAATGCAGCAAAATCAGCAGGAGCAGCCTCGTTATTCGCAAGCGTATGGTTTGCCAGGCTCACCCAATCGAACATAGCCGTGATCGCATCAGGCGTATTAAAGTCATCCTGCATTCTAGCATGGAAATTGGCCACTATAGCCGACAGCTTATCATTAATCTCTAAGTTGACCTCACCTTGAGCACCATCAGCAGCGAGTTCAAGCCGATGTTTAACGTTACTCTCTGCAAGCGTGATCCGTTCAACGCTCTTTTCGGCGGAAGTCATAGATTCCTCTGAGAAATTCAGCGGGTTACGGTAATGAGTCGATAGCATGAAATAGCGGATAGCTCCTGCTTTAAAACGCTCACGGATGTCTTTTACAAGCCAGCCATTACCGAGCGATTTCGACATTTTCTCGTCTCCGATGTTGATGAATCCGTTATGCATCCAGTAATTAGAGAGTGGTTTACCAGTCAGAGCTTCGGTCTGAGCGCATTCACATTCATGATGCGGGAACTGCAAATCTTGTCCACCACCATGGATATCAATCGTATCTCCCAAGAACTCTCGCGCCATAGCCGAGCATTCAATATGCCAGCCGGGACGTCCGTCTCCCCAAGGGCTACTCCAGTGCACTTCACCAGGTTTGGCTGCTTTCCAAAGCACAAAATCCTCCGGTTTTTCCTTACGTGAGTCCACCTCAACACGGATACCAAACTGCAGCTCATCCAGATTCTGACGAGATAATTTACCGTAGTCTTCAAATTTTGAAGTGCGGTAATATACATCGCCGCCGCTTTCGTATGCGTATCCTTTTTCCTCAAGCTCTTTAATAAATCCAATGATCAGCTCCATGCTTTCCGTTACACGGGGATTCAAGGTTGCCGGTTTAACACCAAGCCCTTCCAGGTCGTCACGGTAAGCAGCTATGAAAGTTTCCGCTACCTCTGCTACAGTAGTGTTCATTTCTTCGGCTTTGCGAATCAGTTTATCATCGACATCCGTGAAATTCGTAACATACCGCACCTCATTACCTAACAGCTCCAAGTAATTCCGGACCATATCAAAAACAATTATAGGTCTAGCATTTCCGATATGCATATATCCATAAACGGTTGGACCACACACATACATCTTAACTTTGCCCGGCTCCTGGGGCACAAACTGCTCCTTGCTGCGTGTCATTGTGTTATATATTTGTAAAGCCATCCTTATTCCAGCCCTTTCTGTTCTTCCGGATTCCTTAATACCGGGATGCTTAAATTTCGTAGTCACCAATATACTGCTGAGCTTCTGCTATCCGCTGTGCGGTTTTTTGTTTATCTTCTGCGCCAAGCTTTTCCCTAATTTCTTCGATTTCTTTCTGCAAAAACCGCAATGAATCGACAAGCGGGTCAGGCATCTTCGTATGATCGAGCCGATCGGATACCCGTTCTCCATTACGTTTTACCACACGACCTGGATTCCCTACTACTGTACTGTTGTTAGGCACTTCACGCAACACAACTGCATTCGAACCTATATTTGAATTGTCACCAATACGAAAAGATCCTAAAACCTTCGCACCGGAACCAATAACTACATTGTTGCCGACCGTGGGATGTCGCTTACCTTTTTCTTTTCCTGTTCCTCCAAGCGTAACCCCTTGATAGATTATAACATCATCACCGATTTCGCAGGTTTCTCCAATAACAATCCCCATACCATGGTCGATAAACAGCCTATTTCCGATGACAGCTCCAGGATGGATCTCAACACCAGTCATAAATCTGCTAAACTGCGAAACCATACGAGCCATTGTATACCAGCGGCGTTTGAAAAAAGAGTGGGCGATCCGGTGACCCCAAATGGCGTGCAAGCCGGCATATGTGAAGACAACCTCGAACCAGCTGCGGGCAGCAGGATCGTTATCAAATACCGCCCGAATGTCCGACTTAATATGCTTAAACATCACGGTTCCTCTCTTCTTAACTTCCTTATCTCCTGTTTACAGGTACACAAGAAAGGTATTGTCTCCAGGCCCATCATCCTTATCATACATATGCGGTGAGTGTTCGCTTGGTTTGTTATCTCGTAGAAATATAAGACAAAGAGTATTGTATGAAAATTATTTTTGCTTATATTTAGACAAAAAACGCCCCTGCAGCATAATGCTGCAGAGACGTTTAACCGCGGTTCCACTCTGCTTGAACGAATCAAATGAGCCGCTATTGTAACAAACGGCAGAATTTCTTCGTTCCACTTGGCATCATTAACGGCGACGTTCCCGGCGCGATCTAATGAGCCTTAAAAAGGTCATTCAACCGTGCAGCTCACAGGCGCATGTTCTGCCCCGGACAAATGAATAACTCCCAGCCCGAAAGGGTGTCCCTTTCTCGGTTATTCTCTCTGGCAATTGTCTTCAATGGACGTACTTCTCCTGATCACAGCTATTATCATATAATTCTATCTTAGCGCAAAAGACAAGATACTGACAAGGGGGTTTAGTCGTATGAAATACGACCTTAAGCGCCCTTAATTTGTGATTTCAAACGTTCGATGACCCGGTTTTTGCCGAGCAAAGCAATGGTTATATTAAGATCACGTCCGTGCGTTTGTCCGGTCAGAGCCACACGAATTGGCATAAAGAGTGCTTTGCCCTTATGACCTGTTTCTTTCTGTACTTCCTTAATCAGAACAGCCATGTTGCTTGCACTGAAATCCTGACAGGCTTCAACCTTAGCCAGAAAAGCAGACAATACCTCAGGAACTTGGCTTTCAGCCAGAACCTGTGCTGCTTCCGTTTCTAATTCTAGGTGACTGCGGAAGAACAGTTCCGATAGCGCCACGATGTCAGAAGCTGCAGTCATCTGCTCTTGATACAACGCGACAAGGCTTTCCGCCCATGCTTGTTGCTCTTCGTTCAGCTCAGCAGGTATTTTACCCGCTTTTTGCAGATGTGGAATAGCTAGCGCAGAGATCCGTTTAGGATCAGCATGCTTAATATAATGATTATTCAGATGCGCCAGCTTGTTTTTATCGAATACAGCCGGGCTTTTGGACAAACGGTCCGCATCAAAAATAGAAATAAGTTCTTCTTTACTGAAGATCTCTTCTTCTCCCTCTGGAGACCAGCCAAGCAGAGAAATGAAGTTAACCAGAGCCTCAGGTAAGTAACCCAATTCATCATATTGCTCGATAAACTGAATAACGGATTCATCCCGTTTGCTGAGCTTCTTGTGGTTGTCGCCAACAATAAGCGTCATGTGACCAAATAAAGGTGGCTCCCAGCCAAGCGCTTCATAGATCATAAGCTGGCGGGGTGTGTTGGAAATATGGTCTTCTCCACGCAATACGTGAGTAATAGCCATCAGATGATCGTCAACAGCTACCGCGAAGTTATAGGTCGGAATTCCGTCCTTCTTCACAATAACAAAGTCACCCATTTCTTTTGTGTCAAAAGAAATACTGCCTTTTACGAGATCATCAAACGCATACGTACGATCTTCTGGCACACGGAAGCGAATGCTAGCCACTCGTCCCTCAGCTTCAAAAGCTAAACGTTGCTCTTCAGTCAGATCACGGTGTTTGCCAGAATAACGAGGCGTTTCTCCGCGGGCAGTCTGTTCTTCACGTTCCGCTTCCAGCTCTTCCTCTGTGCAATAGCAGCGGTAAGCCAAACCTCTGTCCAGCAAATCCTGCCAATGTACACGATATAAGTCAAGACGTTCTGTCTGACGGTAGGGTCCGTACTCTCCGCCAACATCAACGCTCTCATCCCAATCCATACCCAGCCATTTCAAATACTTAAGCTGGCTCTCTTCACCACCAGCGACATTGCGCTTTACGTCTGTATCTTCAATTCTGATAATGAATTTACCGCCTTTATTACGGGCGAACAGATAGTTAAACAGCGCCGTTCTGGCGTTACCTATATGTAAATGTCCCGTAGGGCTCGGTGCGTAACGCACCCGGACTTCATCCGTCATTGTATTCCCTCCGCTTCATATGGTTGAACTTAATTTACTACTTAGACCATCTCAAGATGATATCACATCTTGGAGTAGACAGACAATAGATTGTGCGGCAATTCCTTCGCCGCGTCCGGCAAAACCAAGCTGCTCAGTTGTAGTAGCTTTAACATTCACCTTGGACGGGTCGGCATTAAGCGCACGTGCAATAATCTCGGTCATTTGTGGAATGTACGGAGCCATCTTAGGCTTTTGGGCGATAATCGTTGAATCAATATTTCCCAGCTTATATCCTCGCTCACGAGCAAGTGCCCATACCTCTTCTAATAACTTCAAGCTATCTGCGTCCTTAAAAGCTGGATCTGTATCCGGAAAATGTCTGCCAATATCACCAAGTCCAAGTGCGCCTAGAATCGCGTCACTAACTGCATGTAGCAGCACATCTGCATCGGAATGCCCAAGCAATCCTTTTTCGTAAGGAATCGTAACTCCCCCAATAATACAAGGCCTGCCCTCTACCAGCTGATGCACATCAAATCCTTGTCCTACAGCGATCATGATTGTCCCTCTCCCCTGTTTCTTTCTGTGAATTCTGCATAATCCAAATCATCAGGTGTCGTAATCTTAATATTTCTGTAGCTTCCCTCTACCACAGAAACCGGAATCCCCGCACGCTCCGCCAAGCTGGAGTCATCGGTGCCCAGAAAGCCATCCCGCTCCGCCGCTGCATAAGCCTCCAGCAAATCAGAAAGACGAAAAGTCTGCGGGGTTTGAATCGCCCACAGACTTCGCCGATCCGGCGTAGACAGTACTTGTCCTTCATTATCCACCTGTTTGATCGTATCCTTGACGGGTACAGCAAGAACCGAAGCACCCATCTGCTTCGCTCGTTCGTAGCAAGCCTCAATTTCATTTGGCTGTACAAACGGACGAACACCATCATGTACCATTACCCACTGTGTCGTAAGGTTCAACAACCCTTTATGTACGGAATGCTGACGCTCAGATCCACCAGTTACTATAGCCTTAACCTTGTCCAGCTTATAGAGCTGTATCCATTCCCGGCAGCGTTCAATATCCTCTTCACCGGTTACGAGCACGATTTCAGAGATCAATTCGTGCTGCTGGAATACCTCCAGCGTATGAACGATAATCGGCTTCCCCTGCAGTAACAAATATTGCTTGCTCTCCGCAGTTCCCATTCGCGTTCCTCTGCCTGCCGCCACAATGACGACGCCCACACTGTTTGACATTAATCTGGCTCCTGTCTTTCACGTATAATCCCATCATAACGTGTTTGGCGGGCATTTCCAACCCATAGGACAGTCCCCATACACTTTATCTTCACTTATTGCGCTTTTTCCAAAAGTTTTGGCTTAGCAAATATCATTCGGCCAGCCGAAGTTTGCAGCACGCTAGTGACCAGAACCTCCATCGTAGTCCCGATATATTCACGTCCGCCTTCTACAACAATCATCGTTCCATCGTCTAAGTAGGCTACCCCTTGCCCATGTTCTTTGCCATCCTTAATGACCTGAACTACGATTTCCTCACCAGGCAGCACTACAGGCTTCACAGCATTCGCCAGATCGTTAATATTCAGAACGGAAACACCCTGCAATTCGCAAACCTTATTTAAGTTGAAATCATTTGTGACTACTTTACCTTGGAGTACCTTCGCTAACTTCACTAACTTACTGTCAACCTCAGAGATTTCTTCAAAATCTCCCTCATAGATCAATACCTTCACATCAAGCTCTTTTTGAATTTTATTGAGAATATCAAGCCCACGCCGTCCCCGGTTCCGTTTCAACAGATCCGAAGAATCAGCAATATGCTGGAGCTCTTCAAGCACGAATTCAGGTATGACAATGGTTCCCTCAATAAATCCCGTCTTACAAATGTCAGCGATTCTTCCATCGATAATAACACTTGTGTCGAGGATTTTATGTTCCTCAAGCCCGCGGCCTTCCGGCTCAGCCGCTTGGCCCCAGCGTCCAGATGTCCACAGCGCAGCAAGCTCCTCTTTTTTCTCCAAACCGATCCGCAGCCCCAGATATCCAAAAGCTAACGTAGCTGGCACTTGCAGCAGCTGCCCAGCTTTCCCAAGCCAGATCATTGCAGGGTATAACAGGAGAGATAACAGAAGCCCCCCTGTAAGCCCAGCTGCACTTGCAGCTAATTCATTCATTGGAATACGCGAACAGTAGTGAACCGCCTCCCGCAGTTTTGAACCTCCCCATTCCGCGCATAAAGACCCCGCAAACAAAAAAATAATGGCACCCAGCACCGTAAATAAAATGCTTCCTTCTACAGGTAAGCTTTCACCCAGCTTTTCCATCCCCTTGGGGAATCCTCTTTCGAGCGCATGGTATAGCGAAAAACCTGACCAAGCACCACATATTAAGGCAAAAGACAAAATCACTTTTTTCCACATAACCTAACGCACCTCCTTTTTATTCATCCTAAATGGATCTATTCCTCACCAGTATGTTCCAATTTTCAAGACGATAAACTTGGGGTAGCGCTGGAAATGCAAAAAGGCTTTGCCATCCCCTAGGGAAGACAAAACCTTTGGTCATAATTTATTCAGTTACCTTACCTTATGGACCGATTAACCGTTCTTGGAATGATACACTTTATCCTCTGAACGGCTACGACGACGATGACGGCGTCTGGCTGTCAACCGATCAATATTTTGCTTAAAGCCGTATAATGCATAAATTCCAAGTAAGACAAAGATCAGCTTAGCGATTTGCTCTGGGAACACAACAGCTACAGCCACTGCAACAACAATAACCACTGGCGCTCCAACCACCGCTTTTTTCGGCAATCCAATCTTTTTGAAATTAGGATATTTAACAGTGCTGACCATCAAATAGGATAAGAGCAGTGTAGCAACGATCATAAACGGAGCCGAAACATCTTTATTAAAAAGAGCTAATGTGGCCAGTACACCACCTGCAGCAGGAATTGGCAAACCGATAAAATAACCCGGAACCCCCGGACGAACATTAAAACGGGCTAAGCGCAAAGCACCAAACACCGGAAAAATCGCAGTTACTGTCCAGCCTAATGCAGAGTTTAAATCCTGCAGGCTTGAGACGTACAAAATAACGGCCGGTGCGACTCCGAAAGAAACGACATCAGATAAGGAGTCCAACTCCTTGCCAAATTCGCTTTCGCATTTTAGAGCGCGAGCTACTCGACCATCTAAGCCGTCTAACAGCATAGCAATAATAACCATGATAGCGGCCATGCTAATCTTACCGTCAAACGCCATCATGATACCAAACATTCCGAGCATCAAATTACCTATCGTAAAAAGACTCGGAATTGATTTTTGTATCATTTCTTCACCTCAATTTTCTAACTTTGGCCTTTAACGTCCCCAATATTACGTGATTGTATGTTATTTACATTTGCCTGTCAATAAGAACTTGCTTCTGTAAACGTTTGAGCCCATCCTGAATATTACGGGCCCGCACCTCCCCAATTCCGTCCACTTCATCCAATTCAGCTATACTTGCGGACATCAAATTAGGCAGCATTTCAAACCGCTCCACCAGATTGTGAATGATCACATTCGGAAGCCGCGGAATTTTGTTTAGCAGGCGATAACCACGTGGAGTCACCACTTCTTCAGAGGTAATTGCCGTAGAGGAATAACCCAGTATACGGGCAATATGGTTATCATCCATCAGATCATCATCGCTTATCCGTTTGAGACCGGCGATAATTTCACGGATTTTATCTTCCTGCTCTTCCTTAGCATAGTCTCTGTATAGAAGCCATGCTTCTTCCTCTGTATTTCCAACCAGTTCTTCCATCTGCATGCTGATCAGGCGTCCTTCGTTGCCCAATTCGTTGATATAGCGTTTGATCTCCATTTTTATGCGCAAAACCATCTCTACACGCTGGATAACACCCACTACTTCAGCAACGGTAACAATGCCCTCATATTCTGAAGCTGACAAATTCGTCAGTCCTTGCGTGAGCACTGCTTTATACTTCTCGAGTGTCTGAATCGCTTGGTTAGCCTTTGCCAAAATAGCCCCGATCTCTTTGAGTGCATAACGTATCGAGCCTTGATAAAGCGTGATGATATTGCGGCGTTGTGAAATGGAAACCACCAGCTTACCCGTTTGCTTCGCTACCCGCTCCGCGGTCCGGTGACGGATCCCCGTCTCGATGGATGAGATTGAGGAATCTGGTATAAGTTGTGTATTAGCATACAATATACGCTTTAAATCCTCGCTTAGAATAATAGCTCCGTCCATTTTAGCTAGCTCATATAAATAATTGGGCGAAAAATCGCAGTTAATGGAGAATCCACCATCCACTACATCCATCACCTCAGGACTGTACCCTACGACAATAAGTGCCCCTGTCTTAGCGCGCAGCACATTCTCCAAACCTTCCCGAAAAGGTGTACCCGGTGCCGCCAGTCTGAGCAGATCATTCATATTCTCTAATTGGTTATATTCTTTCATATCCCTGTGCCCCCTAATCTAACGCGACCGATAGTGCATCTGCTACGGTACTGACGCCAATAATCTGGATATCTTGCGGGTGCTTCCATCCCTTCATGCTCTTTTCAGGCATAATCACCCGCCGGAAGCCAAGCTTTGCGGCCTCCTTAACGCGCATTTCCGCGCGCGAAACGCCTCTTACCTCACCGGTAAGTCCTACTTCTCCGAAGAAAACGTCGTAAGGTTTTGTTGAAATATCACGAAAACTGGAGGCGATACTAATAGCTACAGCTAGATCAATCGCCGGTTCATCCAGCTTTACTCCCCCGGCAACATTCAGGTATGCATCCTGATTCTGCAGGAACATGCCCATCCGTTTCTCGAGTACAGCGATAATAAGTGCCATCCGCTGGTGATCCATGCCTGTGCACATTCGCCGTGGGGAAGGGAAGTGGGTGGCAGCAACAAGTGCCTGAAGTTCTACAAGCACAGGTCTAGTTCCCTCCATACTGGCCACCACAGTAGAACCAGCCACGCCAAGCGGACGTTCCGATAAAAAGAGCTCCGATGGATTCTCTACTTCGGTAAGCCCCGCTTCACCCATTTCGAAAATGCCGATTTCATTCGTAGAGCCAAAGCGGTTTTTTACAGCCCGCAAAAGTCTATACGTATGATGCCGCTCACCCTCAAAATACAGCACGCAGTCCACCATATGTTCAAGCATCCGTGGTCCAGCAATAGCCCCTTCCTTGGTAACATGACCAACGAGAACTGTTGCAATTCCACGAATCTTAGCGATACGCATAAATCTTGTCGTACACTCCCGAACCTGGGTCACGCTGCCTGGCGCACTCGTTACTTCTGGCATAAATACGGTCTGAATAGAATCGATGACAAGAAATTGTGGCTGGATTTGTTCGATCGCTTCTTCTATGCTTTCCATATTTGTCTCACAAAGTACATAAAGCTCCGTTGACAACGCATCGAGGCGATCCGCGCGCAGTTTAGTTTGCCTTACCGATTCTTCGCCCGAGATATACAGTACTCGCAATCCCTGTGTTGTAAGGGCGTGCGAGGTCTGTAATAAGAGCGTAGATTTACCGATTCCTGGGTCTCCCCCTACTAGTACCAGCGATCCTGGTACGATCCCCCCACCGAGAACACGGTTAAGCTCACCTATACCTGTCAGTATGCGCGGTTCCTTGTCACTTTCTATACTTATGATCGACTGTGCCTTTTCTTTACTATGAAAAATAGGGGCATTCATTCCCTGTGTTTTGACTACGCTTTCCGTTTCCTCCACCATGGAGTTCCAAGCCTGGCACCCTGGGCATTTCCCGAACCATTTTGGCGATTCGTATCCACAGTCGGTGCAAAAAAATTTTGTTTTTGCTTTAGCCATTTGTTCTCCTTACGGTCCGAACTGTTTACAATTCGGATCATTTTCTTCTAATGAAAGTTTACCATTTCTACCCCTTTAACGAAAGGTCATTCGGTATTTGCATTAAATGTATATTTTAAATTGATCTATTTCCAATAAAAAAAGCTTCCGCTCCTCTATAAATAAGGAGCGAAAGCCTTGTTTATTTTATTCGGATTCTACTTCTTTTTCAAGCGCTGGCGCTACTGGAGCGTCCACTTTAGTCACCACAAGTTCTCCGCCGACCTCATCAATATTGAGGGAATCACCCTTTTGGATATTTCCTCTCAACAATTCCTCAGAAAGACGGTCCTCAATATGCTTCTGAATTGCCCGGCGCAATGGACGTGCACCAAAGGCTGGGTCATAACCTTCTTTAGCCAAGAAGGCCTTCGCTGCATCCGTGAGTACGAAATCAACATCATATTCACGCAGGCGCTTGCGCAGCTCATCAGACATCAACGTAACGATCTCAGCGATATGTTTCTCATCGAGTGAGTGGAAGACGATGATTTCGTCGATCCGGTTCAAGAACTCTGGACGGAAGCTCTTCTTGAGCTCTTCCATAACCTTGCCCTTCATATTGCCGTATTCTGCTCCTGCATCTTGCACAGCCGTGAATCCAAGCGTTGAATTCTTCTTGATTGCCTGTGCGCCTACGTTAGAGGTCAGAATGATAAGTGTATTGCGGAAGTCAACTACCCGGCCTTTGGAGTCGGTGAGGCGACCATCTTCAAGCACTTGCAGCAAAATGTTGAATACTTCCGGATGTGCTTTTTCAATTTCATCAAGCAGTACTACCGAGTATGGTTTACGACGTACCTTCTCTGTTAATTGGCCGCCTTCTTCATAGCCGACATATCCAGGAGGGGCACCAACTAAACGGGATGTGGAGTGCTTCTCCATATATTCCGACATATCAATACGGATGACCGCATTCTCATCGCCGAACATGGCTTCAGCAAGCGCACGAGCCAACTCAGTTTTACCTACACCCGTAGGACCGAGGAAGATAAAGGAGCCCATTGGACGTTTCGGATCTTTAAGACCCGCACGCGCCCGGCGCAATGCCCGGCTGACAGCCTTAACAGCTTCGTCCTGACCAATCACTCGTTCATGCAGCAGAGCTTCCATGTTAAGCAGACGGTCGGTCTCTTCTTCTTTCAGCTTGCTTACAGGGATTCCCGTCCAGCTTGCAACAACCTGTGCGATATCTTCAGGTGTAACTTCAGAATCGGTGCGTCCTTGTTTTTCTTTCCACTGGTTCTTAGTCGTATCAAGCTCTTCACGGATTTTTTGCTCCGTATCACGCAGGGCAGCCGCTTTCTCAAACTCTTGGCTCTGAACAGCAGAATCCTTCTCCTTGCGGATATCATCCAAGCGCATTTCTAGTTCCTTCAGATTTGGCGGGATAGTGTAAGAGTGAAGCCTTACTTTAGACCCTGCTTCATCGATAAGGTCAATGGCTTTATCCGGCAGGAAACGATCCGGAATGTAACGATCAGACAGCTTTACAGCTTCCACGATAGCTTCATCCGTAATTTTCACACGGTGATGTGCTTCATAACGATCGCGAAGTCCAAATAAAATTTGTACCGCTTCTTCTGGAGATGGCTGATCCACCGTAATCGGTTGGAAACGACGCTCCAAAGCTGCATCTTTTTCAATGTATTTACGATATTCATCCAGCGTAGTCGCACCGATGCACTGAAGTTCTCCGCGGGCTAAAGCCGGCTTAAGAATGTTGGAAGCATCAATAGCACCTTCTGCGCCACCAGCACCGATCAGCGTATGAAGCTCATCGATAAAGAGTACGATATTCCCCGCTTGGCGAATCTCATCCATGATTTTCTTGAGGCGGTCTTCAAACTCGCCGCGATATTTAGTACCAGCCACTACCGAGCCCATATCGAGCGTCATTACGCGTTTGTCGCGCAGTGTTTCTGGGATTTCATTATTAATGATCTTTTGGGCCAAGCCTTCAGCAATAGCTGTTTTGCCAACCCCAGGTTCACCTATCAACACCGGGTTGTTCTTCGTCCGGCGGCTCAGTACCTGAATAACACGTTCAATTTCCTTGCTACGACCGATAACTGGATCCAGGTTACCATCCTTGGCATAAGCCGTCAAATCGCGTGCTAGGCCGTCTAGAGTAGGTGTGCTGACATTAGCAGGTGTTCCGCTATGACTGGATGCAGCCTCGCTGCTTCCCAGAAGCTGAAGCACTTGCTGACGAGCTTTGTTCAAGCTGATGCCTAGGTTATTAAGCACACGAGCCGCGACACCTTCTCCTTCACGAATAAGTCCTAGCAGAATATGCTCAGTGCCGACATACGTATGTCCCAGCTTGCGGGCTTCGTCCATCGACAACTCGATTACTTTTTTGGCGCGAGGAGTATAAGCAATGTTCGTAGGTTGTTCTTGGCCTCTGCCAATCAGTGTCTCCACTTCGTCCTGGATTTTTTCAAGACCCAGACCCAAAGCGATTAATGCTTTAGCAGCAATGCCGTCTCCTTCACGAATAAGTCCTAGCAAAATATGTTCTGTGCCAATATTGTTGTGTCCTAAACGAACAGCTTCTTCCTGCGCTAGCGCTAGCACTTTTTGTGCGCGTTCCGTAAATCTTCCAAACATCATATCTCCTGCACCTCCATGAATAATAAATATCTATATTAATGTTGTGTTCCCAGTGTTTCTCGGAGCAGTTTCGCCCGATACATATCCCGTTCAGTGGCGTTCATCTCGTCACCGAACATTTTTTGCAGAAATCCTGGCTGTGTCTTAACGTTAAGCTCATTAAGCACGGAAATCGAAGGGCCTTCCAGTATGCCAAGGTCAATCCCAAGTCTCACATCAGACAGCCGTTGTGCGGATTCTTTAAGCTCCATTAGAGCAGCGTAACACAAAATCCCATAAGATCTTTTCACTCGGTCTGTAATTCTTAAAGCGGAATCTACAAGCAGCCTTTCACGGGCATTTCGTTCATGCTCTATAATCTGGGTGACTACACTGTGAAGGTTCTCGATGATTTCACTTTCTGTTTGACCGAGAGTAATCTGATTGGAAATTTGAAAGATGTTCCCTACTGCTTCGCTGCCCTCACCATAAATTCCTCTTACAGTCAATCCCACTTGGTTCACTGCTGACAATATGCGATTGATCTGTTGGGTCATTACTAGTGCTGGCAAATGCAGCATTACTGAGGCACGCAGCCCTGTACCCACATTGGTGGGACAACTGGTCAAGTATCCTCTTTTATCATCAAAAGCGTAATTCACAGCCGATTCGAAGATATCGTCGATGGCTGTCGCACGTTCCCATGCTTCTCTTACCTGAAGACCCGGGAACAGACATTGGATCCGCAGATGGTCTTCTTCGTTAATCATGATGCTGACCGACTCATCTTCATTTAATATCACAGCTGCGCCACGTGAATCATTAGCCAGATTAGGACTGATGAGATGTTTCTCGACCAATACCTTTTTATCCAGTTCATTCACTTCAGCAAGCTTTATCAGTTGAAAAGATCCGAATTCGGCAGCAGTTTCCCCATGAAACACAGGGGCCAGCAGCTCTAATACTTCTTCCGATTGCTCTAAGGAAGCAAGCATAGGGAATGGAAGATGCTCTAAATTACGTGCAATACGCATACGGCTGCTAATTACAATCTCGGAGTGACTGCCTCCCGAGCGCATCCAATCACTAAGCGCTTGTTCAGTAAATCGGAGACTTGACATGTCATATCCCCCCTATATATCAAAGACTTTACTCTTGTGCCATTTCTTTTTCAAGTTGGCGAATTTGATCCCGAAGCTCTGCCGCAGTTTCGAATTCCTCTTGTGCGATACTTTGCTGTAATTCCAGCTTCAATTCATCAATTTGCCGCTTGAACACAATTTGTGCTCCAGCACGTTTAGGAATCTTGCCTACATGCGAAGTGCTGCCATGCACCCGTTTAAAGAGCGGGTCCAGTGCACTGTTAAAATATTTATAACAGGAGCTGCAGCCAAAACGACCCAATTTGCTAAACTGCGAGTACGTCATTCCACAATTCTCACATTGCAGACTTTGCGTAGTTTTCGTAGCAGCCGTCTTTTCCTTACCGGCCCCTTCAAGATCAAGCAGACCAGACAGCAAGCTGTGAATGGAGAATCCTCCAGCAGTTCCCGGGATCAGTTCACCCTTCTCCCGCGCACAGCTCTCGCAGATATGAAATTCTGTCTTCTCTCCATTCACGATCTTGGTGAAATGGAGTGTTGCTGGCTTGACGCCACATTCCTGACATTGCATAAGCGAAAGCCCCTCCCTTATGATTGACAATTATTTGCCTAACAAAGAGATTAACATCGCCTTCATAATCTTGGCCCGAATCTCATCCCGATATGGAATCTTAACCGTTAGGCAATCCCGAGAAACAGCAGCGCGCATAAGACACGCCTCACGCTTGCTTAGAAAACCAGCTTCCTCCAGTTGATAAATCAACCCTTCGGCAGCGTTCTGATCTATCCCGCCACCTATAGTATGGTTTAAATGGGCATGCAGTGCCACGTTGGGCGGCAATTCAAAACGTTGAATACGAATATATCCCCCGCCACCACGCTTACTTTCCACCACATAGCCTTTTTCCAGTGTAAAGCGTGTACTAATAACATAATTGATCTGTGACGGTACGCATGAGAACTGGTCCGCCAGGTCATTTCGCTGGATTTCCACCGTACCTTCGGGACTTTCATGCAAAATATTCTTCAGATATTGTTCAATAATATCAGAGATATTGCGCATCACTCATCCTCCAGTGCTCTTTAAAGCTTCATAATATCGCTTGCGCCCGCATCCTTAATGACATTCATTAGTGAACATCATTCATATAAGTCTGAAGAAAACTTCACAAATTCAGAGGATCGCACTGTATGTCATCAGGTGCGTTGACTTTGACTTTCTTTGACTTTTTAATATTATAACATATTCTGTGCTAATTCCAAGAGGATTCTCTTATTTTTCACTTTTTTCAGCGAATGTATTCGGAAATAAAGAACTCTCCCAGCATCTTTCGAAGGGGAGAGCCTAATTATTTTCTAAAAATGATCAAAAAGTGCAGTTTCAGCTTGCGGTATGATTTCTTCGAGCCATTCCAGAGCCCTCGGATTACCAGTCACACGTCCATAACGAGCCAGCTCTGCCGGGCGTTTATATCCAAACATTAGAATCGTCAGCGTACCAATATCACAGCTTAAGTCAGCTGCATCCCGTTCACCCTCTATACGCAAGAAAGCTGCTGCTCCCTTTTCGGAGACAGTCCATTCCCACAACCCGTCATTCCATGGGGCATATTTATCTTCAATATAGATAACCTGTTTCTTCTGACTGTTGTGACGCTTAAAAGAATAACTCTCCACGAATGCTTTAGCATTAACAATACGCGCCATAAAATAAGGATAATTCTCCTGCTCTATACGCGGATCAGGCAGCAAAAAAGGTAACATATCATCGGATGGCACCAGTTTTAGCGATGCACCGGTCACCATCGAATCGTGATTCGCAAGAAATGTCCACAGCCCCTGCCGGGCCTGTTCGTTCAAAAACACAAATTCATCAATGACCAGTTCTCTATTTTCTATCTTATATAGTACGTATCCTTCAGGTTCCCCAAGCTGTGAATAAAATACCGCAGTCTGACCTTCATCATCCAGAACAGAGCTCTCCCACCAGTCCAAATCACGCTTAAGTGTTCCGTTATATCTAACTGCAAAACGATTGTATAAGTTGTCCAATACTTCGATATCTATAACACCACGTCTTACCTTGCCCTCAACTTCAACCTTCTTGGGAAACTTGGCAACAGGAATGGAGTATTTCTTATATTCACAATAAACTTCCCAACCAAATTTGCGATAAAAGGGGATCAAGAACGGATGCAGAAAAGATAATGTCTGCCCCGCCTCATTCATCGTTTGCAGCGTATGCGCCAGGAGCTTTGCCACATGCCCCTGTCTGCGATTCTCTGGCCATGTCGCTACCCCTGCGAGCCCTCCCATAGGTACTAATCTACCTTGTATGTACACTTCGAACGGAAGAAGAGTAAGTTTAGCTTCCAAAGTACCTTCTTCAAAAGCACCCCATACGCGTTCTGCTTTAAATCTTTCCTTAGCATTCGCCCTTTTCTCACTAGGCAGCTTGTATTGAAAAGCATATTCAGATAAATCCATGCTTAGATCAAACTCTTCTGAGTGCAACTGTCTGATATCCACAAAACTCACCTCATCATTTATGAATTTACTTTTATGGTTAGTATAACAAGAGAGTGTATTGTGTGCGAATTATAAGGATATTTTTCGAACTTTTTTCAGTTATCCACAGCCTTAGGCAGTTTTAAAAATAGTCTTGTAATCTTGTTCTATTCAAGTTAAAATAATTATCCACTTATCAATCCCTCTATCCACATAAATATGACTATATCCACAGCAACCCGTGTATTACTTAGGTTTTCTGTTGACAGATCTACATAAATATGTACTTAATCCACACCATTTGGTGATTTTTTGCCTTTTAATCATCTATCCACATGTGCGTAAGTTTTCTGCAAATTCCAATGAATTATCCACAAGTTTTCCACAATCTATAATAGACGCAAAAAAGCCACTGTCGAGTTATCAACAGTGGTCTATTTGTGCTTGGCAACGTCCTACTCTCCCAGGACCCTTCGGTCCAAGTACCATCGGCGCTGGAGGGCTTAACGGTCGTGTTCGGGATGGGTACGCGTGGAACCCCTCCGCTATCGCCACCAAACATGCATCTGTGAAACAGACGCTGCCGCGTGAAATTCAGTTCATCACCAGAAGTGACAATGAATTTCTAAGCGTATTTCAGGCTTGATGCCTGAAAACTGAATCCGAAACGAATTTGCATTCTACGTATAGGATAAGCCCTCGACCGATTAGTATTGGTCAGCTCCATGCATTGCTGCACTTCCACCTCCAACCTATCTACCTCGTCGTCTTCAAGGGGTCTTACTAATTGGGAAATCTCATCTTGAGGGGGGCTTCACGCTTAGATGCTTTCAGCGCTTATCCCGTCCGTACGTAGCTACCCAGCCATGCTCCTGGCGGAACAACTGGTGCACCAGCGGTACGTCCATCCCGGTCCTCTCGTACTAAGGACAGCTCCTCTCAAATTTCCTGCGCCCACGACAGATAGGGACCGAACTGTCTCACGACGTTCTGAACCCAGCTCGCGTACCGCTTTAATGGGCGAACAGCCCAACCCTTGGGACCTACTTCAGCCCCAGGATGCGATGAGCCGACATCGAGGTGCCAAACCTCCCCGTCGATGTGGACTCTTGGGGGAGATAAGCCTGTTATCCCCAGGGTAGCTTTTATCCGTTGAGCGATGGCCCTTCCATGCGGTACCACCGGATCACTAAGTCCGACTTTCGTCCCTGCTCGACTTGTAGGTCTCGCAGTCAAGCTCCCTTATGCCTTTGCACTCTGCGAATGATTTCCAACCATTCTGAGGGAACCTTGGAACGCCTCCGTTACTCTTTAGGAGGCGACCGCCCCAGTCAAACTGCCCGCCTGACACGGTCCCCGTACCCGATTAGGGCACTAGGTTAGAACCTAGATACGATCAGGGTGGTATCCCAACGGCGCCTCCACCGAAGCTTGCGCTCCGATTTCTACGGCTCCCACCTATCCTGTACAGATCGTACCCAAATTCAATATCAAGCTGCAGTAAAGCTCCATGGGGTCTTTCCGTCTTGTCGCGGGTAACCTGCATCTTCACAGGTATTAAAATTTCACCGGATCTCTCGTTGAGACAGCGCCCAAGTCGTTACGCCATTCGTGCGGGTCAGAATTTACCTGACAAGGAATTTCGCTACCTTAGGACCGTTATAGTTACGGCCGCCGTTTACTGGGGCTTCGGTTCATAGCTTCGGGTTACCCCTAACCACTCCCCTTAACCTTCCAGCACCGGGCAGGCGTCAGCCCGTATACTTCGCCTTGCGGCTTCGCACAGACCTGTGTTTTTGCTAAACAGTCGCTTGGGCCTTTTCACTGCGGCCCCCTCGTGCTATTCACACTACCGGGGCACCCCTTCTCCCGAAGTTACGGGGTCATTTTGCCGAGTTCCTTAACGAGAGTTCTTCCGCGCGCCTTAGAATTCTCTTCTCGCCTACCTGTGTCGGTTTGCGGTACGGGCACCTTCTCCTGGCTAGAGGCTTTTCTTGGCAGTGTGAGATCATGACCTTCGCTACTATAATTTTCGCTCCCCATCACAGCCCAGCCTTATCGATGTGCGGATTTGCCTACACATCAGCCTCACTGCTTAGACGGACATCCATCAGTCCGCGTCACTACCCTCCTGCGTCACCCCATCGCTCATAGCGGATTACGGTGGTACAGTAATTTCAAACTGTTGTCCTTCGACTACGCCTTTCGGCCTCGCCTTAGGTCCCGACTTACCCTGAGCGGACGAGCCTTCCTCAGGAAACCTTGGGCTTTCGGCGGATCAGATTCTCACTGATCTTTTCGTTACTCATACCGGCATTCTCACTTGTGTAGTGTCCAGCGCTCTTTTCAGTACACCTTCAACCCCTACACAACGCTCCCCTACCCCAGATACATACGTATCTAGCCATAGCTTCGGTGGTGTGTTTAGCCCCGTTACATTTTCGGCGCAGAGTCACTCGACCAGTGAGCTATTACGCACTCTTTCAATGGTGGCTGCTTCTAAGCCAACATCCTGGTTGTCTGTGCAACTCCACATCCTTTCCCACTTAACACACACTTGGGGACCTTAGCTGATGGTCTGGGCTGTTTCCCTTTTGACAATGGATCTTAGCACTCACTGTCTGACTCCCGGCAATAAGTATATGGCATTCGGAGTTTGACTGAGCTTGGTAATCCTTGCGGACCCCGCACCCAATCAGTGCTCTACCTCCACTACTCTTATACCGAGGCTAGCCCTAAAGCTATTTCGGGGAGAACCAGCTATCTCCGAGTTCGATTGGAATTTCTCCGCTACCCCCACCTCATCCCCGCACTTTTCAACGTACGTGGGTTCGGGCCTCCAGTGCGTGTTACCGCACCTTCACCCTGGACAGGGGTAGATCACACGGTTTCGGGTCTACGTCCACATACTAATTCGCCCTATTCAGACTCGCTTTCGCTGCGGCTCCACCTTCTCGGCTTAACCTTGCATGTTAAACGTAACTCGCCGGTTCATTCTACAAAAGGCACGCCATCACCCATTAATAGGGCTCTGACTTTTTGTAAGCACACGGTTTCAGGTTCTATTTCACTCCCCTTCCGGGGTGCTTTTCACCTTTCCCTCACGGTACTGTTTCACTATCGGTCGCCAGGTAGTATTTAGCCTTAGCAGATGGTCCTGCTGGATTCATACGGGGTTTCACGTGCCCCGCACTACTCGGGATCCGTCTCGGAGAGAATACAGTTTAGGTTACAGGGCTTTTACCTCTATCGCGGGCCTTTCCAGACCTCTTCACCTACCATATTCCTTTGTAACTCCATGTGAGACGTCCCACAACCCCTAAGAGCAAGCTCTTAGGTTTAGGCTGTTCCGCGTTCGCTCGCCGCTACTGACGGAATCACTATTGTTTTCTCTTCCTCAGGGTACTTAGATGTTTCAGTTCCCCTGGTCTGCCTCTACACACCCTATGTATTCAGGTATGAGTAACTGCGAATTACCACAGCTGGGTTTCCCCATTCGGACACCCCCGGATCAAAGCTTGCTTACAGCTCCCCGAGGCAGTTTCGTTGTTCGCCACGTCCTTCGTCGGCTCCTGGCGCCTAGGCATCCTCCGTGTGCTCTTATTAGCTTAACCTTGATTTTTCCGCAGGAAAATATCATACGATGACATTCTCTTTGGAATCATCTCACTAATAACATTTACTTGTTTGCACAAGTTGCTAAAAGATGTTCTAAAACGCAAATTCGTTTCGGTATCCAGTTTTCAAGGATCAAGTGTATAGACATAACAAATAGATGAAGTTTGTTGGTGGAGCCAAGCGGGATCGAACCGCTGACCTCCTGCTTGCAAGGCAGGCGCTCTCCCAGCTGAGCTATGGCCCCGCAAATTCCATCAAAACCGAACAAATGGATACACGTTAATTGGTTGTGGAAGTTAAACTTCCGATTTGAATGTTCTCATTGCAGAGAACGATTCTCCATAGAAAGGAGGTGATCCAGCCGCACCTTCCGATACGGCTACCTTGTTACGACTTCACCCCAATCATCTACCCCACCTTCGGCGGCTGGCTCCCTTGCGGGTTACCCCACCGACTTCGGGTGTTGTAAACTCTCGTGGTGTGACGGGCGGTGTGTACAAGACCCGGGAACGTATTCACCGCGGCATGCTGATCCGCGATTACTAGCAATTCCGACTTCATGCAGGCGAGTTGCAGCCTGCAATCCGAACTGAGACCGGCTTTGATGGGATTGGCTCCACCTCGCGGCTTCGCTTCCCGTTGTACCGGCCATTGTAGTACGTGTGTAGCCCAGGTCATAAGGGGCATGATGATTTGACGTCATCCCCACCTTCCTCCGGTTTGTCACCGGCAGTCACTCTAGAGTGCCCAGCATTACCTGCTGGCAACTAAAGTTAAGGGTTGCGCTCGTTGCGGGACTTAACCCAACATCTCACGACACGAGCTGACGACAACCATGCACCACCTGTCTCCTCTGTCCCGAAGGCCGCTGCTATCTCTAGCAGATTCAGAGGGATGTCAAGACCTGGTAAGGTTCTTCGCGTTGCTTCGAATTAAACCACATACTCCACTGCTTGTGCGGGTCCCCGTCAATTCCTTTGAGTTTCAGTCTTGCGACCGTACTCCCCAGGCGGAGTGCTTACTGTGTTAACTTCGGCACCAAGGGTATCGAAACCCCTAACACCTAGCACTCATCGTTTACGGCGTGGACTACCAGGGTATCTAATCCTGTTTGCTCCCCACGCTTTCGCGCCTCAGCGTCAGTTACAGCCCAGAAAGTCGCCTTCGCCACTGGTGTTCCTCCACATATCTACGCATTTCACCGCTACACGTGGAATTCCACTTTCCTCTTCTGTACTCAAGCCACCCAGTTTCCAGTGCGACCTCAGGTTGAGCCCAAGGTTTAAACACCAGACTTAAATAGCCGCCTGCGCGCGCTTTACGCCCAATAATTCCGGACAACGCTTGCCCCCTACGTATTACCGCGGCTGCTGGCACGTAGTTAGCCGGGGCTTTCTTCTCAGGTACCGTCACTCCGGTAGCAGTTACTCTACCGGACGTTCTTCCCTGGCAACAGAGCTTTACGATCCGAAAACCTTCATCACTCACGCGGCGTTGCTCCGTCAGGCTTTCGCCCATTGCGGAAGATTCCCTACTGCTGCCTCCCGTAGGAGTCTGGGCCGTGTCTCAGTCCCAGTGTGGCCGTTCACCCTCTCAGGTCGGCTACGCATCGTCGCCTTGGTGGGCCGTTACCCCACCAACTAGCTAATGCGCCGCAGGCCCATCCCTCAGTGACAGATTGCTCCGTCTTTCATTCTTCTCTCAGGAGAAAAAAGAAATTATCCGGTATTAGCTACCGTTTCCGGTAGTTATCCCAGTCTGAAGGGCAGGTTGCCTACGTGTTACTCACCCGTCCGCCGCTAAGTTATTTTGAAAGCAAGCTTTCAAAATAACTCCGCTCGACTTGCATGTATTAGGCACGCCGCCAGCGTTCGTCCTGAGCCAGGATCAAACTCTCCAATTAGTATTGAAAAGAGCGATATGCTCATTTTGAAACTGACGATTCATTAATTGAATCTTTTTAAAAATTAACGTGTTCCATTTGTTCAGTTTTCAAAGAACTTGCTCCTAGCATTTCGACATTCAATGTCTCTTGCACAGGAATTAGAGTATATCATGTTTGTTTCTATCTTGTCAACTTATTTCTTCATCGCTTGTGTTTCGTATGTGCGATGCGTCGTAAGCACAAGAGATAATATACCATGCTGTCATTGAGTTTGCAAGCTTTTTTTGAAATAAAAAAATCATTCGTATAAATAACTTCGATACAACACAAATTGATACCATTCATCCATTATTTGTGGCTAAATAGAATTTATCGTATTCGCCAATCTTACCTTTTAACTATCAGTACAGAGAGGAGTCAAAATGAAGACCAAACTTACAGACGCTGCGTCCACGGTAGACAGCAAGGACAAGGAGCAGCGTAATCTGCAGCAGGCAACGATTTATAAAATTTTGTTAGCTGTCAGTTTTGTTCATTTATTTAATGATTCTATACAGGCAGTCATTCCAGCAATCTTCCCTATTCTCAAAGATAATCTACTGCTCTCTTTCGCCCAGATAGGATGGATCTCATTCGCTTTAAATATGACGTCATCAGTAATCCAACCCGTCATTGGATATGCTGCAGACCGTAAACTCCGTCCTATATTATTACCACTGGGTATGTGCAGCACATTTTTAGGTGTACTTCTATTGGCTTATGCCAATAGCTATTTTCTGGTCTTATTCTCGGTTATCCTGATCGGATTCGGTTCAGCCACCTTCCACCCAGAGGGTATGCGTGTTGCTCATATGGCCGCAGGTCAGCGAAAGGGATTGTCGCAATCTATTTTTCAAGTGGGCGGCAATGCTGGACAGTCCCTGGGTCCAATGCTTACGAAATGGGTATTCATCCCCTTTGGCCAGATTGGTGCCCTAGGCTTCACGATCGTCGCGGCTGCCGGAATCGCTGTTCAGACCTATGTAGCTCGCTGGTATAGAGAAATGCTAGATGCCGGTTATACCTTTCATAAAAAATCAACAGCACGGGCAATCGACCCTGCCCGCCGAAAAAGCATACGAACAGCAACGATTATTCTTGTATTCCTCGTCTTTGTCAGGTCTTGGTATGGCGCTTCTATCGGCAGCTACTACGCCTTCTATCTAATGGACAAATATCAAATGACGCTGGATAAAGCCCAAATCTATATTTTTATATATTTGGCTGCTGGCGCAGTGGGCACATTTTTTGGAGGTCCGCTGGCTGACCGTTTTGGACGGCGTAATCTCATCTTACTATCAATGGTAGGAACCGTTCCCTTTGCACTTGCTCTACCCTTTGTAGGTCCATTATGGGCGGCTATATTGCTGCTGATTGGCGGTTTCATCCTTCTGTCCAGCTTCTCTGTTACCGTCATTTATGCTCAAATGCTATATCCGGGCAACATTGGCACAGTTTCAGGTCTGATCACGGGACTTGCTTTTGGACTCGGCGGGATCGGCTCATTAGTCCTCGGCAACCTCATTGATAGTATCGGGATTGCTAAAGTGTTCATCGCTTGCGGCTTCCTCCCGCTGCTTGGGTTTCTTGCCTTGCTGCTTCCTAGAGATGAGAAATTAGAAGAATGGGCGGCGCAATAACTTCTCAATGATCACTTAAGGCTTTACTCATTACTGTAGAAAATAGAGCGGCAGCCTTCCCGCTGCCTTCAGTCATGTAATTATCCTGATTCGTACGATCAAAACCCATCCATACCGCAGCTGTCCACTCCGAAGTATAGCCTACAAACCAAAGATCCCGATTGGCTTTCTTGCTCACGCCAGCCAAGTCCAATTGGGTCGTACCGGTCTTTCCCGCTACTGGTCTGTTCATCTGCGCCTTTTTCCCTGTTCCTTCATTAACAACATTGCGTAACATAGCCGTCATCGCTTCTGCGGTACGCGGCGAGATTACCTGACGTGATTCAGAGGGATGAGTATACAAGACCTTCCCTTTTGAATCCGTTATGGAGCGCACCATATGAGCCGCATTAAATTTCCCTCCACTAGCAAAGACACTGTAGGCCTGGGCCATTTTTAGTGGAGAAACCCCATTATGAAGCCCCCCCAAAGCTATTGATAAATGATTGTCCTCCTCCGTCAGTACAATTCCTAATTTGGCGGCAAATTGCCGCGCAGAAGAGATTCCAACCTGCTTCAATACCCATACGGCTGGTGCATTGATGGATTTTTGCAAAGCTGTGTTCATTGTGACCTGACCCTGGTATATACCGTTCAAGTTCTCAGGCTTGTAGCTGCCATAAGCAACTTTACGGTCGGACAGCATACTATTCGGGTTGAATTTCCCGCTCTCCAGTGCAGGTCCATAATCAATGATCGGCTTAAAGCTAGAACCCGGCTGACGTGCATCAATAATAGCTCTGTTCAAATTGCCCTCGTTTTGATCTCGCCCACCAATCAATGCCACTACTTCTCCTGTACGATGATCCATTATGGTCATAGCTGCTTCTACCTGCTGATCTTTTCCATCAGGTGGAAATGAGGCATCTTTGAGAACGGCCTGCTCAAGTGCCTGCTGTGCTTTGATGTTCAAACCTGTAACTATAGTGTAGCCGCCTGTACGAAGCTCCTCTACGGATTTCCCTGTGATCTGAGCCGCTTCCTTAAGGGCGGCATCCACATAGTACACTCCGGCAACCCCATTTTCGACCGCAGCTGGAGGCTGATATTGTTTATTCATAGCTTCCTGCATTTGCTCATACGTGATTAGTCGCTGATTGAACATCATCTTTAGCACTAGATTTCTTCTCGTTTTGGATAATGCACTATTGTCTACTGGGTTATAAATAGAGGGGCCTTTAGGGATTCCCGCCAGAGTGGCTATTTGCCAGATCTCCAATTTTTTCAGATCAGACACGCCGAAGTAACGCTTCGCTGCTGCTTTTACTCCATATTGTCCCCGCCCCATATAAATCTGATTGAGGTACAGCTGCAAAATCTCACGTTTCGTCAGTCGCTGCTCCAAGGCAAAAGCAATAGAGGTTTCATTTAACTTGCGCAGCATATTCTTATCTCTGTTCAAATAAAGATTGCGAGCAAGCTGTTGAGTAATACTACTGCCACCTTCTGATAAACTCATGTCCAAGATATTTTTTAAGAACGCGCGTGATATCCCTTTATAATCGACCCCTTGATGGCTATAAAAACGGCGGTCTTCTACTGTTAAAAAGGTATCTATTAATAAAGCCGGCATCTCCTCAAGCTCTGCTGTAAGCCTATAACCCGAGCTCGGTAGCGGAGTCATTCGTATAACTGTTCCATCTGAAGCTGTGATGAGGCTTGATTCTGGCAATTGCAGCCTATCCTCATGCCGGTTAAGTACAATCCCACCATACTGGTATACATAGAACAAAATCAAAAGCACTAATACCGTACTAATAACACTCATATCAAATAATAGGTACCCTACTCGCAATATCCGGGTGCGTGCATTCCATCTGCTCATGATTCGATAATCAGGTTCTCCAGGAACCGCTCCATACTCCGCACTTCATCATTCGCTGCTGCAAGAAGTGTATGTACTTCCGCCTCATCCTCTTCAACCTCACGGAGAGTGCGAAGTATCGCCCTAGTCCTTATTAATAAAGCTACTGCTGGTGTGTCCTCTATCCGCTTTGAGCTTGCACCTCTATCTGGAACTTCTATTCTTTGCATTCGATTGAGGTTAGCAGCAATTTCACCTATTTCTCCTCCAGAGAGAACCTTGATGTTCTGGGCGACTCCTTTATCTGCCAGCTCCGAGGTTCCCACCACTAGCGAGCGCAAATCATCAGCCATTTTCTGTGAACGAAGAACATACAGCCCACCGAAGACTAGAATAAATAGAAGGATGGCACTAGGGGTTTGACCCATATGATTAATAACCCAATGAATAAGCCGGACAAAAAAGGCTCCTGGTTGACCCGAATAATGAGAATACAGCAAATCGACAGCCCGCTGGACAACAAAAAGAAAGGCAGCACTCAAAAGAGCGCAACCCATAAAAATATATAAATAGCTGATACGAACCGTCCGAAGTTTTGGCATGGTAGTTCCCTCCTTGTGCCACAAGGATAACTTCCAAATCTTAAGAACCCGCCATAGTTTTCTTAAGATTCTATGAAGAATGGGAAACGGGTAATAAAATCCGTGCGAAGAGATGTACTTTCTACATAAATAACGCCATTGTGGCGTTCGATGATACTTTTGGCAATCGCAAGTCCAAGCCCTGAGCCGCCTGTATGCTGTGAACGCGACTTTTCTGCCCGATAGAATCGTTCAAAAATAAAAGGGATATCACTTTCCGCAATTCTCTCTCCGAAGTTGCTAATTCGGACCACAGCATCATTTTCCTTTTTACTGAAACCTATCTCCAATTTTCCGCCGCTTCTGCCGTAACGGATCGCATTAGTAATCAAATTTTCATAAGCACGTACTAATTCTTTAGGCGAAGCCTCTATCCATAACTCATCAGCAACGTCCTCGATTTCATAGATCATATCCGCCTTTGTTAGTTCAGGAACTGACTCCTCCGCCAGCTGCCGTATGAAGGCCTTCAAATCCAATCTCTGCATAACCAAAGGGTACTCTCCACTATTTACACGTGTGTATTCAAAAAGATCATCGATCAGTTTACGCAGCACCAGGGATTTGTTGTAGGCTATATCCACGTAATACCGGATTTCCGCTTCTTCCTGACATCGATCTTGTTCGATGTATTCCAGAAAGCCCAAGACAGAGGTAAGCGGGGTGCGTAAATCATGGGAAACACCTGTGATCAAGTCATTTTTCGCATTTACAGCTTTACGTTCCTCCTCTATGGAGTGCTGCAAACGCTCAGCCATTTCATTAATATTCTCAGCCAGCACGCCCAGCTCATCCGTGGTTCTGACTTCAATTCTATGGGACATCCCGGAGCTTGTAATTTCTCGAATCCCTTTTGTGATCTCTTCCAGATACAGCACAACTTTACGAGTGTAGATAAAAAAGAATAATAAAAAGCTGATAATACCCGCTGCTGTCATTAGTGGCATAGAGCCAATATGATTAATAATCCAGCGCAGTATGCGTGAATAGGGAGCCGACTCTGAAGCCGGATTTAGATAGATCATAAAGTTGACGAGTTGGTACCCTGCCATGAGCAGCAAAGCGCCCGAAAGCACACTCAGCAAAAAAGCAAACATAAACTTCCAGCGAATCGTCGTTATATATTTAGAATTCAAGAAGCCTCACCTAATCCTTTCAGGAAGGTCCGTCCAATTTATAGCCAACTCCCCAGACGGTTTGTATGTAACGTGGGCGTTTCGAATCGATTTCGATTTTGTCTCGGAGATTACGAATATGTACCATCACTGTGTTACCGCCATCTAGAAAAGGTTCATTCCATACCTTATTGTAAATTTGCTCCAAGCTAAGCACTTGACCTTGGTGTCTCGCCAAAAGCTCTAGAATAGAGAATTCCCGCGGAGTCAGTTTAATCTTCTGCTGGTCTACATACACCTCATGCTTAGACGTATCTATAGTCAGATCCTCAAAGCTTAGTTTGCTGTCGTTTCCCAAGGTATTACTATCCTTATTGAATCCGTGATAACGGCGCAACTGTGATTTTACTCGTGCCACAATCTCCAAAGGATTAAACGGCTTGCCCACGTAGTCATCTGCCCCGAGGCTCAGGCCGGAGATCTTGTCCATATCTGTATTTTTGGCTGATAGTATGATAATTGGCATTTTCCGCTCTTCACGGATCTTCATACATGCAGCTAGCCCGTCCATTTTAGGCATCATGACATCAAGAATAATTAGATCAACTTCCTCTTTCTGCAGACATTCCAGCGCTTCCATTCCATCATAAGCCTTTAGCAGTCTATAGCCTTCATTACAGAGATAAATCGTTAACAGTTCTACAATTTCCTTCTCATCGTCTACTAACAATATCGTTTCTCTCTTCACAGGAAGGGTTTCCTTTCAAATATAGTAATAAATATCTATAGCTATATATTAGCAGATCATCCGAATTTTTTTCTAAAAATGAAACGTTTAGTTGTAATCCACGCAAAAAAGGCCCCTGCTCCTCTCGTACTTAAACGAAATGGAACCGGGAACCTTTTGGAATCGAATATAGTTTGTTACTTACATATCCAACAAGCGAATTAGCTCATCTTCATCCTCAATGACCTGAATGCCTAACTGCTGCGCTTTAGCCAGCTTACTGCCAGCTTTTTCACCAGCAATAACTAAATCCGTCTTCTTCGACACACTTCCCGACACCTTTGCTCCGAGTGCTTCCAGACGTTCAGCTGCTTCATCTCGGGTAAGCTTTTGCAAGGAACCGGTCAATACGACCGTTTTGCCACTAAAGAAGGAATCGGTACTAACAGGACGTGGCGCCTCAGGAGCCTTTGCTTCCACACCCAACGTCCGCAAGCGGGAAACATTAGCTACTACAACTGGGTCTGCGAAGAAGCTGACAATGCTCTCGGCGACAATCCCACCAATGTCTGGTAACTCAGCGAGCTCCTCGGCTTTGGCCTGCATCACAGCATCCAGATCGCGGAAATGATCAGCCAACATCTTCGTCGTTGCCTTACCTGTGTTAGGGATCCCTAACGCAAAGAGAAATGAAGCAAGATCTCTACCTTTGCTATCTTCTAAAGCTTGCAGCAAATTCTGTGCTTTTTTCTCACCAAAACGGTTCAGCTGTACAAGCTGCTCAAAGTTCAGTTCATACAGATCCGCAGAGTCATGTACATTAAGCTCATCATAGAGCTGACCCGCCGTCTTCTCACTAAACGTCTCGATATCCATCGCATCACGCGAAGCAAAGTGGGTGATCCGACTGATAATCTGCGGCCTACAATTCAGTTTATTGTTACAGAAAAGATGTGCTCCGCGCATTTCTAACGGATATCCACAAGCTGGACAGTCCTCAGGGAAAATAATCTCTCCACCGTCATTCTCCTCTGTTACCTTGCCGAGAATTTCTGGGATAACATCATTGGAACGGCGAATAAAGACCCGCGAACCTAAGGCGAATTTCAAGTTTTTGCGCTCAATATCACCCACATTATTCAGGGTGCAGTTCTGAACGGTAACTCCGGCAAGCTCTACAGCCTCAACCCGAGCCAGCGGAGTCACTTTACCTGTACGACCTACATTCCAGCTAACAGACTCCAGCACGGTCGTCGTTTCTTCGGCTTCAAATTTATAAGCAACTGCCCAACGCGGGAACTTGTCAGTGTAGCCAAGCACCTCACGGATCCGGAAATCCGTGACCTTAATTACAGCCCCATCAATGAGGTAATCAAGACTCGAACGACTCTCCTCGATTCCAGCGAGCTGCTCAGTTACATCATCAAAATCATTGCAGTAGGTCAGGTATGGGTTCACTTTAAATTTGTTATTCCGCAGAAAATCCATCATTTCCTGATGGTCAGCGAACTCCGCGCCTTCTGCAAAGCCTACATTATAGAAAAAAGCGTTCAAACGGCGGTCCGCAGTAGTCTTCGGATTAAGATTACGCAGTGCACCTGCTGCTGCATTACGCGCATTCTTCAGCGGCTCTGCAGCCCTTGTATTATAATCAGCCAGCACAGACAGATTCATAATCCCTTCACCCTGAACCTCAATGACCCCATCCTTGAAGGGAATCGTCAATGGAACGGATTTGATGGTCTTCACCTGTGCAAGTATTCCTTCGCCAACTACACCATTGCCACGCGTTGATGCCTGTTCGAGAACACCATTACGATAGGTTAAATTCAGCGTCAAGCCATCGAACTTCAGTTCTACTGCATAACAAGGATCAGGAAGAGGGGTGTCTGGATTCTTAAGATTGTATTCATTCACTAACCGGAGCACCCGGGTATTCCAGCTGCGCAGCTGTTCAATATTCTGTGCTTTATCCAGACTCCAAAGCGGTGCCAGATGCCGATGCGGCGTGAAGCCCTTAAGCAGCTCTCCACCTACACGTTGTGTAGGCGAATCCGGTAGTACGAAGCCACTCTCAGCCTCCAGTGCTACAAGCTTGTCGTATAAAACATCGTATTCCTTATCGCTGACTAGCGGTGCATCCAGCGTGTAGTAGTGGTAATTATAGTTATTTAATTCCGCAACAAGCTCTTCCATCACATGCATAGCATCCATGCAGGTACATCCCTCCGTCAATAAGTTTCCTAAAGTTAGCGTGGTCTAAATATCCGTTCGTTAATCGTTGTCTGTTATTATTCCACTTTGGTAATCGGCGCAAACCCCGCAAGCAGGCGTTTCACACCCACGGGAGCCGGAAAAGCAATCTGTAGCTCCGTGTCATTCCCGCTGCCTTTAACAGATACAACGGTGCCCGTGCCCCATTTGCCGTGGGAGACCTTGTCACCGGCTTTGTAATCGCCAGCTGCAGCAGCCCCTGCTCCGGTAGCACGCTGTGCGCCTCCGGAGGTCACGGTCACGCTGCTCTTGCTTGCCGCCGCTGACGCCGTGCTTCCGCCGCCTGCCGGCGTAGCTCCGGCGGCGCCACCCCGGCCGCCAAAGTTCCCACGGCCACCACTGCCGAAGCCGCGTCCGCCGTAAGCACCGCCTGCCTCCGCGCCTCCGCGCTGGAAGCGGTCTTGAGTCTTAACGGTATCTTCCTTCAGTTCCTCCGGAATCTCCTCTAAGAAGCGGGACGGTTGGTTCGCCGTCGTCCGGCCAAAGAGCGTACGCATCCGCGCACAAGAGAGAAACAGTTGTTTCTCCGCGCGGGTGATCCCCACATACGCAAGCCGGCGTTCCTCTTCCAGCTCGTCGTTGTCCTGGAAGGCACGGCTGTGTGGGAACACGCCTTCTTCCATTCCGACGATAAATACCGTCGGGAACTCCAGACCTTTGGCGCTGTGCATCGTCATTAACACAACCGCATCACTACGATCCTCTTCATCATCGTTCACACTATCGATATCTGCGATAAGTGCAAGATCTGTGAGGAAGGAGACCAGCGACTTGTCTTCGTTGTTCTTTTCAAACTCCATCGTCACCGATAAGAACTCATCGATATTCTCTAGCCGCGAGCGTGATTCGAGTGTGTTTTCATTTTGCAGCTCCAAACGGTACTGCGACATTTCCAGTATTTTTTCCGTCAATTCGGTTACAGACAAGAACTCCACCATACGGTGTAGAGCTTCAATCATATCGTAGAACTCTACTAGCATATTCCGCGTCCGTCCAGCAAAGCCCAAATCATCGACCGTTTGCAGCACTCGGAAAATAGAAACACCACGTTCACCAGCAGCAGCTGCCAGCTTGCCAACCGTGGTATCTCCTAATCCACGCTTAGGAACATTAATAATACGCGTCAGGCTGATATCATCATCAGGGTTAGACAGTAAACGTAGATACGCCAGCAGATCCTTGATTTCTTTACGATCATAGAACTTGATCCCGCCAACGATTTGATATGGAATATCTGATTTGATCAAAATTTCCTCTATTACCCGTGACTGGGCATTCGTCCGATACAGAATCGCGTGATTCTGGTAAGCTTGACCTTGCTTCACATTTTTGCTGATTTCTCCGGTTACAAAATACCCTTCGTCATGCTCGGAATCCGCCCGGTACACCTTAATCTTGGCGCCTTCCTCGGAATCGGTCCACAGCTTTTTCGGTTTACGGCCACTATTAAGCGCGATTACCCCATTGGCTGCATTCAGGATATTAGCGGTTGAACGGTAATTCTGTTCTAGCAGAATCGTCTTCGCTTCCGGATAATCCTCTTCAAAATTAAGAATATTTGTAATATCCGCACCACGCCAGCGATAGATCGACTGGTCACTATCCCCTACCACGCAAATGCGGTGGTGGCTGTCTGCCAGCATGCGGCACAACATGTATTGTGCTCTGTTCGTATCCTGATACTCATCCACATGGATGTATTTGAACTTCTTTTGGTAAAAATCCAGAACCTCGGGAACTTCCTTAAATAATTCGATAGTCTTCATAATCAAATCATCAAAATCAAGCGAGTTATTGCTTCTCAAACGCCGTTGGTACATTTTATAAACCTTGGCAACTAAACCTTCGAAATAATCACCGACTTTTTGCTCATACTGCGCCGGAGTAATCAGTTCATTCTTAGATGCGCTAATTATGGCTTGTACAGCTTTCGGTTCGAATTTTTTCGTATCAATATTCAGTTCCTTCATGCAATTACGAATGACTGATAACTGGTCTGTAGAGTCCAGAATCGAGAAGTTGGAAGTAAATCCAATGCGCTCAATATCCTTCCGCAAGATCCGAACACACATAGAGTGAAAGGTGGATACCCAAATATCTCTTCCCTCAGGTCCAACGAGCTTAGATACACGTTCCTGCATTTCCCTCGCAGCTTTATTCGTAAATGTAATCGCCAAAATCGCCCAAGGCGGCGCCTTTCGATTAGCAATCAGCCAGGCAATTCTGTGAGTCAGCACTCTCGTCTTCCCACTGCCCGCACCAGCCATAATCAAAAGGGGTCCTTCAGTAGTTTCGACAGCCTGCCTTTGTGGAGGATTCAATCGGCTGACCGCGTCTTGTATGTTAATAAGTTGCATGTGTAACATGCTCCTTTCTAAAAATGAAATTACAAATCATAAGTAGTCCATAAGCTAACCGCTAGTCGAACTGCTCTTGCACCGTCTTTTTAACAGCAAATACCGTACGAATTGCCTGCTCTACATCCCGATAAATAATATTGCCGACAACTACTGTATCACATAGAGCTGCTGCCTGCTCGGCCTCTGCCTCACAAGTAATGCCGCCTCCATAAAATAGTTGGGCTTGCTCCACCATCTCACGCACTATACGTACTGTCTCCATATCCCCAAATCTACCGCTATATTCAAGATAGACTATTGGCAGGGACATCAGCTTGTCCGCAACCTGGGCATACGCAGCCGCCTCTTCAGCATTAATGGTTGTCTCGGCCCCTGTAATCCGCGCAACTGAAGAATCACTGTTCAAAACGACGTAACCTTCAGTTAGCAGCTGATCCCATGGGATCATAAATCCATAACGCTCTATAGCTCGACGATGATGGCCTACAATCCAAGCTGGATCAGGTGTATTTAGCACCATAGGAATCATATAAAGATCAAATCCGGGTACAGCAGCTTCAAGTTCGGATACCTCGAGTGCACAGGGCAGCTCAAAACGTCTTACTCTTGATAAGAGATCTACTGTATTCTCATAAGTAACTCCTGTAGAGCCTCCTATCAATATGGCATCCGTGCCGGACAAGCAAACGGCCTCCAAATCCTCATCTGAAATCATACGATCTGGGTCCAACTTAAACACATGCCGCCAAGGTTTGATCATTTGCTGTACTGATTTCATGGGAATCATCCTTAATTGTCATTTGGGCAAGACAAAACACTCCTGCCGCCGCAAAAGATATAGATCTAGTCTATGCCAGCACAGGAGGTGTGTCAATTTAAAGCGAACAAAAATACGAACATTTTTTCGTATGTAAATTTGAGGTCCCCGCAAAGTACCTGAATACACATCTGAGGAAAGCAACACTTTGCAGGGATATATTAGTTGTAATGAGTGGAGATAAATTTCAGCGTATACCTCTGAGGTTATTCAAATCATTTTCAGGCACAAAATCACTATAAAATCCGTCTACACCCATACGAGATAACGCTCTAATCTCATCCTCTTCATCCACTGTATGAACGTATACACGAGCTCCGATATTTTTTAACTGTTTGACAAAACTCTTGGTGGCCCGGCTAACTGGCATCGTAATATCCACACCTGTTTTTTTAACAAACTCAATAACTTGTTCATCCGTATCCTTAGATTGGTACAGGGTGTAAAGCACTTCTGGAAAAGAATACACCTTATTGATCTCATCAAGCATCGGCTGATTGTAGATCTGTGGAACTATCCGCTCCAACAACGCTGGATCCCGACGCTGCGCCGCTTCGGTCAGCAATGTAAATTGCTTCTCTATAAGTTCCGGTTGGATTTCTTTGGTATCCGTAACGATATAAGCATCTGGATAATTCTGCATTAGATCAAGCACCTTCTCAATATCAAGCGGAGAGTATATATTCAGGATGGGGCTGTCCATAAATTCCTCGTAATCTAGTGCCACACCCTGTTTATTAGCAGGGAGAACCTCCAACTGACCTAAAAGCTTGCTCATATTGCCTGTCCATTCATGCCGAGCAACCAACTGATCATCCTTCGATAACAAAAAATCAACTTCAAATACGCGAGTTCCCCGTTCATAGTTAGCGACAAAGGCCTCCCAAGCATTGGTATACGTATATCCGTTAATTCCCCCCATGGCATGTGCAACGATTCTGTGCGCTTCAAAACCGCTCGTGGGTTGCTCTTCCTCTTTGTTCAACGTTATTACAAGAATCATTATTAGTGCGACAATCATTACTACGGTTGCAATAATCTTTTTCTTATTCATAGTTGTGAGTTTCCTTTGCAAAGTTTAGATTAGAAAATTAATACCCCGCTCTGCCAGTGGCAAAACGGGGTATTATTAAAATTTCACAAATCTAAATAAGTGCAGGTCTCAATATGCGTTTTTGTTAACGAAGCCGTTGCGAATCGTTTTGAAAATAATTCGAATATCGAACAGTAAGGACCAGTTTTCGATATAGAAAATATCGTGCTTAATCCGTTCCTCTATTGAAGTGTCCCCGCGCAGCCCATTGCTCTGTGCCCAGCCCGTAATTCCTGGACGCACATGGTGCTTCACCATATACTTCGGAATTTCATCACGGAATTGTTCTACATAAAATGGTCGTTCTGGCCGTGGGCCAACTACACTCATATGACCGAGTAATACATTAAAAAATTGCGGAAGCTCATCCAGACTTGTCTTACGGATAAAGGTTCCAAATCGAGTTCTACGCGGATCTTCCCGCGTACTCCAACCTGTATCCTCTTCCCCGTCCTGCTGCAGCTTCATTGAACGAAACTTATACATCATAAAATTACGCCGATTAAGTCCCACCCGTTCCTGCCGGAATATGATCGGTCCCGGTGAGGTAAGACGTACGCCGAGAGCTACGATCAGCATCACGGGAGATATCATAATAATAGCGAATAGAGAGAACACGATATCAAACAAACGTTTTGCCATCTTATTCCCCGTCATATCCAGTGGAATATCACGAACATTAATCATTGGCATACCTGCAAAGTTATCAAAGTAAGGACGCGCCGGTAAATAATCAAAGAAATCCGGAATAATCAATGTGCGTACCCCTGCTTTTTCACAGGCCGCAATAATCGAAGGATATTTAGAATGCGCATCGAGCGGCAAAGCAAGAATAACCTCGTCCACAGGCAGCATCTCCAGCATTCCGGATAACTGATCAACCGTACCTAGAATCGGTTTATAGCGCTGTTCTTCAATTCCATCCCAAGTATGATAGTCGTCTAAGAAACCAATAGCTTCATATCCGAGCTCTGGATATTGCTCCAAATTGTTGTAGAATCTTTTGCCGAGTGTACCAGCGCCGATGATAAGTACGAACTGGCGGTTCAATCCTTTTTCGCGCAAAGATTTAAGCATCTTCTTCAACACATAACGGTAAAGCATAATGGAAAGAACGTTAAATCCCATATAAATAGCCAGATATGTACGGGAGATATCAATTTCTTTCACGAAAAACATTAGACCGAGCAGGATGAAGATGCTCATGATATGCACTTGGAAAATCTTAATAAATTCATCGACAAAACGTTTCTTACGCTTAGGCAAATAAAGCGATAAAAGGATACCGATTAAGACAGCTACTCCGCCATAGATCATACTCCAATAAGCGTACGACTCTACGGGTAGAGGATTGTAAAATTCCATCCATCCACTCTTAAACTTAAGCCACCAAGCCGCCAAAAAAGACAGCTGAATGACAATGAAATCAGCAACCATATAGAGCTGTGTCAAAAATTTCTGATTCCGCCGAATCATAATCTCACCTCAGTATTCTTATCGTTACGAGTGCCTGTTTCAGGGGCAGAGCTAAGACTCTGTGCAGGTGATGGAACTGCTTTAGGAAAGATTAGGGCATTCCGCAAAAGGGACAGAGCAAACTTCATACCAACACCAGCATATACTGTTCCATTTATAATACTGTTGTACTTCCTACTATAATGCTTACGATGAAATAAAATCATTGCCCTGTGAAATTCATAGACGATCTTGAACGGTCTACGTCTGGCACTGCCGCCTTTGAGATGGACGATGGAGGTCTTCGGATAATAATAAATCTCCCAACCAGCCTCTTTAATACGATAGCACCAGTCTAAATCCTCACCGTACATAAAAAACTCTTCATCTAATCCGCCGACCTGATCAATCGTCTCCCGCCGCAGCAGCATAAACGCACCCACCAGACAATCTATCGGGTAATCAAGATCAGGGTCCAGATAACCTAACTGGTAACCGTTAAACTTCGGTCGATCCGGAAACAACTTACTGAAACCAAAAGCATAATAGAAGGAAGCTGACGGTGTAGGAAATCCTCGCTTACACGCTTTATCCAGCGACCCATCTGGCAAAATAATCTTACATCCTGACGCCCCAACATCGGGCCGACCATCCATAAAGGAGATCATCGTCTCCAGCGTATCCCTGCGTACCACCGTATCTGAATTGAGCAATAGTACATACCGTCCGGATGAAGCTTCCATCCCCTGATTATTTGCACGGGCAAAACCGACATTGTCGTTATTTGCGATCAACATGACACTTGGAAACTCTCTACCAATCATCTCTACCGAATCATCATGGGAATTGTTGTCTATCAAAATAATCTCATAGGAATAGTTCGTTTCTGAGTCATATACCGACCTGATACAGTCCATCGTCAGGCGACACGTGTTGTAATTGACAATAAGTATGCTTACATCTACATTCACTGCGTAACGCTCCTGACAAATATAGTAATCTACCGACAATTATTATAACATAAAACCTCCCTGAGAGGAGGTGACCTTTCAGGGAGGTTTTTCCAGATACTGTTTGATTTACGTGTTCTTTCGCTCTTTTACGATGGTCTGTATATATTTTCGTTTCTTTTTTAACGCTGGGAGCTGAGTGAAAAAGGATTTCCACGCTACGATTAACTTTGGCTCTCTCAGAAGCATATAACCATGCGCGGCAATTTCATAGGGAAGAGAAACCAAGATTGTCTTCAGCATAGTTCGAGCCGATTCATTCTTGTAGATCATTTTGTAGCGATTAATGTAAGATATTCGCCGGATGAACATTGGTTTGGTACTACGGCCAGACGTTTTCCACCCACGTTCATGATACCCAATTGCCTCAGCATCATAATACCCCTGCCAGCCAAATAGCTGGGCTCTCCAAGCCACATCCACATCTTCCTTATATGCAAAAAAATCTGCATCAAAAAACTCCCCATCAACACTAACGTCTTCAATCATCCGTCGAGAATACATCGCCGCCGCCCCAGATACACCAAATACTGTACCCGACTGTGTCCATAGTTCTGCTGGATCCCCCGCACCACGGTCAAACGCACGCCGTGCCTTGTTCATCTGAAGACCAGTGCTATCCACTAATCCGTGATCAGCCTTTAGCAAAAGCTTACCTGTGGCGCTGCCAATTAAAGGATTTTCCTCCAGCCGTGTAACTAATCTAGATACGTAATCCTTCGCTAGTATCAGATCTGGATTTAGGACAAGTACGTAGTCAGTATCTGTGACACCGATAGCTTTATTATGAGCATGCGCGAAACCAGTGTTACATAAGTTCTGATATACAAACAATTGTAGGTCAGTGATTTCAGATGATTTTTTATCAATATTTAAAATTTTCTCATCCGGGAAGATAGCCATAAGGGGTTTACCCATAGGATCGAAAAAGCTTGATGCTTCTCTTAATTTCTCTATAGTATCATCTTCAGAGTCATTATCCACAATCACAATACATTTTAGTGGATAATCCTGTGCAAGGACTGCCTTTAAACAACCTACAATATCATCAGTACTATTATATGTAACTAGTTGTACACTAACGGTTTTGGTAAGCATGATAATCCTCAGATCCTTATGATGTTGACATTATTCAAGAATTTTTTTCGATTTTGTTCTTATCAATAAAGAATGATATAAAAGGTGAGATGCCTCAGTGCCAGAAAAACTAAAATAGCTTCATAATAAATCCAAATTCTAAATAGAGCTTTTGACTCTGTTATAGTATTTAATAAAACAGAAAGTAAAGTCGCTAGTAGTATTAATAAGAGAATGTCAGTCGCATAAAAAACTCTATGCCCTGAGGCATATATAGTTGGTGAAAAACTAATAACAATACTTGAGGCTAAAGCAGCCATATAAAAGAGAACACTCACAATTGTTATCCTAGAATTTCCAAATAACTTCACAATAGACAAGGCAATACAAAGAAAAACTAGTAAGCCCAATAATATCGAAACATTCATACTTACTGATTTTGAATTATAATCACTGAATATTTTGGGGAGATCATATAAATTATCAAACATAGAAATTTTATTGCTTTTAATGAACATTTCAAGAGTTTGATCAAATGCCGTAGTAACATTCCCTGGTCTGCTTTTTGCAGAAATCATGCGTATACCGAAATATGCCACCGGTACTAAGGACATTATTCTATACATTATTCTTTTATTTTTTGTGAACATCAATATTGTAATGAGTAATGAGATTATAAACATTATAGAACTAGCCTCATTAACAAGATGCCAAAGACTATAAAACAACCCATAAAATAATTTCTTAAACAAGGAAAACGTTTCATATTCCGGGAATAATGAAGCTTCCGAGGCAAATCTTTTGACATTCCCAGGTGCTGTATAACCTATAATAGCATTAATTATGACAACTGCTAAAACAAGCATAGAAGGTATATGTATTTTCTTTTTCTTAAGAGCAGAAAGTAAAATTAGAATTGTGCTAAAAGTAATCACAATCGCAGCTATTTGCTCTGAGTATGCAGCATATATCCCAGCCAATAAATTAAAAATTATTAACTTATTATTATACTCCTTCTCGAAATAATTATAAATTATAGGAATTAAACTAAATAAACCAAGAGCAGTAGGCCAAAGATAATTAAAAGATCCAGTAACCCAAATGCTACCACTCCAAAAAACTGCATCAGGTAATAAAAAAATGGACAGGCAAATAGATATTATCAAGTATGTCTTTTTTTCTCTTCTATCTCCAGTTATGGCTAATACAATCTTATACATAGTTAAAAATAGCAAGATAAAAATCATGGTATTTAGTATTTTCCAAACAATTGGATCTAGAACTATTATACTTGTAAGGAAATAATTAATCATAATTCTGCCATTCCAATTTAAATAGTAATTTTTGACAAATTCAAAAGAACTCACATCAGTTAGAGCCTTTTTAAATTCAATATCATCTGAAATATTACTATCCACATGTAGATTCACTATAAACATAATAATTGAAAAAAATATAAACAGTAATGTAACATTATATTTATTGGAAAACTTTTTTATATGATCTATCATATGTCAAATCCTTTACGATTATTTTCTAAATACTAATAAACGCTGTCCTAAATAGTTCAAAATTGTATATAACCCCATACCGAATAACATTGCTAGTTGTTCATTAGTTTCTATTGAAAACTTTAAAGAAAGTAAATTTATAATTTCTAGTATAAGGCGCTTAGATATAAGAAAACCAACTAAATAAGATACTGAGCTTACTAAAAAGAATTGAAAAAATGATTTGTAGTCGAAGTTACCATATTTAAAAGTAAAGGTCTTGTTTAAGAAATAACTAATAACCCCACCAAATAAATAGCTCAATGCACTTGAACTCCAGTATCCAAATCCAAAGTAATTATACAACAGGAACATAGTGATTGCGCCCAAAATTGTATTAAATACACCAACGAGTAGGAACCTTATGAGCTTATTGTTAGTTAGTTTCATACATACCTCTTGTGTCTTTTCCACAACTATATTTTTCATGCTATCCTTCTTGTTTTACTATATATATTGGACGCCCTTTTGTTTCCAGATAAATATTCGCCAAATAATTCCCTATAATTCCAGTGCAAAAAAGTTGAATCCCTCCAACAAAAAAAACTATAGATGCTAGTGAAGGCCAGCCAGTTACAGGATCCCCCCACAATAAAGTTTTAGAGATAATAACCAAAATAAGAACAAAAGAAGCAAAACAAAAAAACAAGCCTATTAATGAAGAAAGAGCAAGCGGAACAGTAGAAAATGCGACAATTCCTTCAATCGAGTAAATAAAGAGCTTCCAGAAAGACCACTTAGTCTCACCAGCTACCCTTTCAATATTTTCGAATTCAAACCATTTGGTTTTAAAACCTACCCAACCAAAAATACCTTTTGAAAAGCGATTGTATTCTCCCATTGATAATACTGCATTAACCATTTGACGAGTCATTAGTCGGAAATCGCGCGCTCCATCAATAATTTCAGCCTTTGATATTTTTTTTACGATTCTATAAAACATTCTTGCGAAGAAAGAACGTATTACGGGTTCGCCATTTCTTGAATTTCTTCTTGTAGCAGCACAATCATATCCTTCCTCTTTAATAGACTTAAGCATGTTAGGAAGGAGTGCTGGTGGATCCTGCATATCCGCATCCATTACTGCAACATAATCGCCTTTTGAATATTTAATACCTGCATATAAAGCTGCTTCTTTTCCAAAATTCCGTGAGAAAGATATAAATCTAACGCGATTATCTGAATTAGCAAGATCTTTAATAATATCTAAAGTGTTATCAGATGACCCATCATCCACAAAAACAAATTCAAATTCAACCTCGTTCATTAATTTAGCAATCCGTATTATTTCATTATAAAAAATAGGAAGACTTTTCTCTTCATTATAACAAGGGATACAAATGCTTATAATCTCCATAATTCATAGCTCATCCTTTATATTTAATACTAATATGGCAGTTAACATTAATTAATTAACCCTTATTTAGTACCTAATACTAAATAAGGGCTATTCATAGACCTAGTTCTCTTCCCGTTACGGGGATAATGCTACCACTATTAATTTTTAAGTTCTAGCAGAAAGCTTCTCAAACCTTCACGCCAGTGACGTATATCCTGAAAACCGTTTGTACGTATTGACAAATGCTCCATCACGGAATTACGAGGGCGTGGTGCAGGACGTATAAATTGTTCCGTAGAACACGGGTTAAGTTTGGCCGTAAAACTCAAACCCAAAATAGCCTCAGCCTCTACAAAAATCGCTTGTGTAAATTCAAACCAAGTACAAGAATCACTATTTGACGCATGGTATACACCATACTTCTCAGTTTGGATAAGCTCAACCAAGAATTGAGCTAAATCGACTGTATATGTTGGCGAACCTTTTTGGTCATCGACAACTTGAAGCATTGGCTTTTCTTGACCAAGCTTTAGCATTGTTTTGACAAAGTTATTTCCGTATTTGCCGTACACCCATGACGTTCGTACGATGAAATACTTAGAGGAGAGGGATTGAACGAGTACCTCACCCGCACGTTTCGATTTGCCGTATATACTCTTAGGGTCTGTATTATCATATTCATGGTAAGGCTGTGCACCCATACCATCAAATACATAATCCGTGCTAATATACACCAGCTTGGCTCCAGCTTTTTCAGAAGCAAGCGCTACATTTCGGCTGCCAGTAGCATTAATTAAATAAGCTGCATCAATATCACTTTCTGCCGCATCTACTGCCGTATGAGCAGCACAATGAATAACCGCATCCGGTCCAAACCCGCCAATAACTTGGATGCACTGATCCAGATCAGTAATATCCATCTCCTGACGATCGCAAGCCAACACTTCGTGACCTTGATGCTGGAGCAGTAAAACTACGTCCTGACCTAGTTGTCCGGCCGCACCTGTAACAAGTACCTTCATAGCTATTTTACCCCCGTATCAAAATTACAATGAGTCACCTAAACGATCACCATATTGCTGTTCAGCATATTTTTGGTATTCCCCAGATTGAATACGGGTCCACCACTCGCGGTTATTGAGATACCATTGGATAGTTTCTTTAATACCTGTTTCAAACGTATGTTTCGGCTTCCATCCCAGTTCATTCATAATCTTAGTTGGATCAATCCCATAACGGCGATCATGACCAGGACGGTCTTGAACATAAGTAATCAAAGAATTAGGCTTGCCTAGTTCCTGCAATACCGTGTTTACAATATGCACATTCGTACGTTCATTATTGCCACCAATGTTGTAGACTTCGCCGTTCACACCCTTGTGAATAACCAGATCAATCGCGCTGCAATGATCCTCAACATACAGCCAATCGCGGATATTCATTCCATCGCCATAAACAGGCAACGCTTGATCAGCAAGTGCACGGGAAATCATCAGCGGAATAAGCTTTTCCGGGAATTGGTACGGGCCATAATTGTTTGAGCAGCGGGTAATATTCACTGGCAGTCCAAACGTTTCGTGATACGCACGTACTAGCAAGTCTCCGCCTGCTTTGCTTGCTGAATATGGACTGTTAGGAGCCAGAGGAGTTTCTTCGGTGAATAATCCAGTCGCTCCCAGTGATCCATATACCTCATCCGTAGATACTTGAACAAACTTAGTGATACTGTATTTTTTCGCCGCATCCAAAAGCACTTGTGTTCCAAGTACATTCGTCTTCACAAACACTTCCGGCTCTAAAATACTCCGATCCACATGCGACTCCGCCGCGAAATTGACAACGACATCCACACCCTGGCTAATCAGTTCATCCATCGCAGTAACATCTGTAATGTCGGCCTTCACAAACGTATAGTTCGGATGATTCTCCATCGATTTTAGGTTCTCCAGATTACCTGCGTAAGTCAATGCATCCACGTTGACGATCTGGTAATCAGGATGTTGTTGCAGCATGTATAATACAAAGTTGCTGCCGATAAATCCGGCTCCGCCAGTAACTAGCAGTTTCATTTATAGCCCACCTTTTGTTCAATGAGATGTTTACATTTCGAAGTTTAACTCCGCATCCTTCAGTAAAGGATGACGTTGATCTTTATCCGATAATATCGCACTAGAAGTTGGCCAACCAATACCCAGCGCTGGATCATTCCATAATATGCCACGATCATTCTCAGGGGAATAATATTCGTCCACCTTATATAACACTTGGGTATTAGGTACTAATGTACAGAAGCCATGAGCGAATCCTTTCGGAACAAGCAACTGTCGCTTATTATATTCGCTAAGTATTACACCTACCCATTGCCCAAAGGTAGGCGAATTAAGACGAATATCAACAATCACATCGTAAATAGCACCCGATAAGACACGAATTAACTTAGTCTGAGATTTGGGATTAAGTTGGTAATGGAGACCACGCAAAACACCCACCTCAGCAGATAGGGAGTGGTTGTCTTGAATAAAATTATGAGTTATACCTAACTTGTTCATTATTTCTTCATTATAACTTTCCATAAAAAAACCACGATTATCACCATGAACCACAGGCTCTATTAAATTTGCACCAAACAGTTGAAGAGGAATTACCTTCATAGCCTCTCCTCCTTCACCATTATAATTTCAGCTTACCGAGCTCATTTCCAAACACAACAGATTGTGCTAGTTCATTCGCCTTAGCTAAGGACACATGCGTACCAACATCTGTCCACCAACCTTGCAGAATATCATAGGTTAACTCATCTCTTACAATATATGCATTATTTAAATCTGTGATCTCTAATTCACTACGTGCGGATGGCTTTAAGCTTTTAACTATTTCAAACACATGACTATCAAACATATAGATACCGGTTACTGCGTAATTCTATTTTGGTTCAGCCGGTTTCTCTTCTATTGAAAGAATTCGCCCATTGCGAAGTTCGGGAACACCAAATCTTTTGGGTTCAGATACTTCTTGAATCAATATTTCGGCCCCTTGTTTTTGATCAACAAAGTTCTGTACATATTGCGTAATATCATCTTCAAAGAAGTTATCTCCAAGTATTACAACCATTTGATCATTACCAACAAATTGCTCAGCTAAATCTAAAGCTTGTGCAATCCCACCTGCTTCATCTTGTACTTTATATGTAAAGCACACGTCCATTTCACGACCACTACCTAATAGGTTAACCACATCACCCATATGCTCTTTACCAGTAACAATTAGGATATCATTTATTCCAGCTTTTTATAACTTATATACGGAATGAAATATCATAGGATATTTACTACAGGTAGCAAGTGTTTATTAGTAACTTAGTCAAAGGAAATAGACGAGAACCAGTACCTCCAGCAAGAATTATGCCTTTCATAATGACCTTCTATGGATTATATCTATATTTTTACATATTAAATCAACTATGTCATAACTTAAATCAGGATATATAGGGAGAGTTAGGATGTTATCACTTATTTTCTTAGCATTAGGCAATTCAATATTTGAATACTCCTCTTTAAAACAACTATAATCAGTTGCCAATGGATAAAAGTATTTTCTAGTGAAAATATTATTGTCCCGAAGGATTTCATATAGAGTATTTCTGGATACTCCGTACTTTTCTTTATCAATTACAATAGGAAAGTAAGAGTAGTTATAAACTATATTTGACTTTTTGTAATCCAGAAGACTTATTCCTGGAATCTCCCCAAGTAAGTCTACATATCTTTCTGTTACCAATTTTCTTTTTTCAATATTTTCCTGAACATGATTTAAGTTCACGAGTCCCATTGCTGCTTGGAACTCATTCATTTTTGCATTATAACCAACAATTTCAACAGTTTCAGGACCGCTAATACCAAAGTTTTTATAAAGATCAATTATTCTTTTATATTCGTCATTTTTATAAACTAATACTCCACCTTCAATTGAATGAAAGAGTTTCGTAGCATGAAGACTAAACATCGAAATATCTCCGAACTGACTTATAGGTTTACCATTAATCTCAACCCCAAATGCATGTGCAGCATCATATAATACTTTTAAATTGTATTTCTGAGCAATCCTCTCAATAGCGTCTACATTACATGGAGTTCCAAATACATGTACGGGCATTATGGCACTCGTATTTTCATTAATAAGTGCTTCTATTTTGGTACAATCAATATTATAGTCACTTAAATCAATATCACAGAAAACTGGTTTTAAATTATTATTGACAATAGCATGAGTAGTTGAAGCAAATGTAAACGGAGTAGTTATAACCTCACCAGTGATCCCTAAAGTCTTAATGGCTGTTTCTAAAGCCAAGTGTCCATTTACGAGAAGACTAACATTATTAATGGATAAAAAATCAATTAGCTTTTTCTCGAATTCTTGGTGCAACTCTCCATTATTCGTAATCCAAGAATTATTCCAGAGACGTTCAATTTCTGCAGTAAACTCCGAAAAAGGAGGCATATAAGTCTTTGTTACATTGACAGGTGTTTCTAATTTAATTAATTCATTCATTATGAGTTGCCCTCCACTTATAAATCATGTAGACATTTTTGTTGCAGCCTTAGAAATAACTATTGTAGAATCCTCAACATTCTTAATTATTATTGCCCCTAACCCAACAATACTTTTAACACCTATATTAGTTTTTTCTCTAACACAAGCTCCTGCACCAATTAATGTTAACTCACCAATAGACACATTCCCTGAGATGACTGCTGCAGGATTAATAGTGCAGAAATCACCAACCGTAGAATCGTGACCAATATTACAGGATCGATTTAATAATATAAAATTCCCTAGTTTCACATTAACAGTAAGATTTACTCCTGAACAGATTACATTTCCATACCCCATATTATTATTAGAACTTTTAGACAATTTAGAGAGAGGGTGTATTAAATTAGGAAAAACAATATTCGATTTATTTAAATCCATAATTTCTTGATATATCTTTTCTTTAATCTTTGGATCCGCTAAACCAATTATCACACCGATCACCGAGAATTTGTCGCTATACCCGGAAAATTCCATATTAGAAGTAATAATCTCTACATCTTCAATAGATTTACCAATTTCATTTGGATCATTAGTCACAAAACCAACCAAATGATATATATTAGTATACGAATAATCATTTATTTCATCTATTAAAGCTTTGATTTCTTTAGCACACCCTCCAGTACCATAAATAACAATCGGTAATCCATTCCACTCATTTGACATGCTTACCGACTCCTATTTTTTAAAAAATTTCCTGATCGTTGAATATAGGTTTGTATCTTTTTGAATTTTCCGTTTAGCACTTTCCACTACTACCTGATGAAATGACGTTTCAAACACATCAATAATATCAAGTTTACCAGTATATGCGAAGAAATCATTGGCACTAAAATTATACTTTTCTTTTAAAACTCTTCTTGTGTTTTCATTTTTCAAAAGAATGCTAAGTTTTCGTAAACCAATAAGAACGTAAATAGGTTTGATATCAGGAGATATTTCTTTTAAATAAGCGAATGCTTTTTCACATTCAATTTCTTCTTTCGTATATAAGGCGTTCGATTCATCTAGAAAACCTTCAACAAAATCTTCGTCTTTTATTTCATCAAAAAAGTTACTCATAATAATAAAAAGCTCATTTTTATTCCTAATTCTATTTTCATAAGTAACAGAACTAGTATTCATTTCATTAGATAATATTCTAAAGTTAACTAATTTTTCTTCCATTACATGAATATTGAATTTTTTAATAACATTTATCCACATTGAAAAATCCGGTAATTGTCTCAAACTCGGATCATACAATCCAACTTCGTTATAGACTTCCTTTTTAATTAGCATCGATGGATGACAAAAGCAATTTAATTTATAAAATAATTGTTTTAACCATTGCCCCGAAGACTTATTATTTTGAGTGAATGCATCTGCCCAAAAATAATCTGTTTTTGATAATACTTTTCCTGCTTCATCAATAAAATTGGCGTCTGAGAAAACACAATCCACACTATCACTTTCTTCTAGAAAGTGTACTTGTTTCTCTAATTTATCTATTTCCCAATAATCATCTGAGTTTAACAAAGCAATATACTCTGATGATGAGTTTATTATTCCATGATTAAGTGTATCAACTGCTCCCTGATTTGTTTCAAATCCATAAAATTTAATCCTGGAATCTTCATATTTCTTTATCACATCTACAGAGTTGTCAGGTGATGCATCATCAATAATTAGTAATTCAAAATTTTCATACGTTTGGTTTAAAACACTCTCTATAGCTTTTCCAATGAATTTTGAATGATTATAGGATGGAATAATTATAGAAACTTTCGGATTAGTACTTTTCAATTTCTGCACCTGCTCTATTTATAAAATTTTGGGGGTATTATACCTTTTAAGAGTGATGTTGCAAATGGAGGAAGGTATTTCTTTACTTTTTGTTTAATACTCTCTTTACTAGTAATAATCAAAGGACCATCTATATTATCTATTCTATCCTGAAGTCTTCTTTTATGAGCATTGAACTCTTCATGATACAGACCATCTAGAAATTTATCATACTGCTCTATTAAGGAAATAGTATCTTTCAACTTTTCCAATTCCTTCTTTTGACTCCAAGTTCCGTTCGGATGCAAGCGATACACAGACATCACTTCTGGGAGATAGGCAATCAGTCCATTCTGGGCTACCATTATATTCGTCATCCAGTCATAAACTGTCAACTCATATAAAGAGCTATCTAATTGCTTCAAATACTTAGCCTTATATACGCAAGTAGAGAAATTACCTATAAAATTGTCCAGTACAAGTTCAGAGACTGTGATCAACTGGAAACTACGATCCCAATTCCAAGGTTGAACATTATATCTCTTTTTCTTCATGTCATGTACCACAAATTGATTAAAGGTCATAACACAAGCCTTATTAGACTCTAGAAAATCCACATGTTTTTGGATTTTCAAAGGATCAGTCCAAAAATCATCACCTTCTAGAATAGCTATGTATTCTCCCTTACATGCAGCAAATCCTCTCTTATAGTTTAGCGTTATCCCCAAATTACTCTCATTAGCTAAAATTCTAAATTTCCCAGGATGATTCTCAGCATATTGCTGAATTATACTCATAGTACTATCTTTTGAGCAGTCATCTGCTACTACAATTTCATAATCAAACGTCGTTTTTTGTTCTAGAATACTGTCTATTGCTTGATTGATATAACTCTCGTGATTATATGTCACCAATAGAATACTACATTTTGTAATTGAATCAGTCATATTTTGTTCTCCTTAATTTATCAATGATTGGTTCTAATCTTGTTATTAACTTATAGGCCTTTCTATTCTTAATAGCTTCGATTTCTTTTTCTAATTCACTTTTCTCTTTTGAAATCCCCAAATTATTCAACTCAATCATTTTAAGTACTTCATCTTTCTTCTTAAACTCATCATCAAACCAATTTTCTCGTGACTCATTCATTTCTTGCATTTCTTGATTTCTCTGTATCAGATCTTCATTTGTTAACTTTAAAGTCTTAATCCTTCTTTTGAGAGTTTGATTCTTCATCCGTAATTTATTCACAAAATTCATATATTTATATTTAGTATGTTCCCAATCACTATTCGCTTGTAATTTTGAAATTAAATCCTCTGATATATCTAGTACAGGAGTACTATATTTAAGCAGACACGAAACTGATCTAATATAAGTGCCTTGCATAACCTCAATAACAATTTGAGGGTCATTATTAAGAAACATATATTGGTTATTTTCTGTAGAGAAAGCATTTGAACTCAGTGTATATTCTTTGTTTTTTAAATTATCTTGATTTGTTAATTCTAAATCTAAAATTTCAATAATGCACTTAGTAGCAGAAGGATCTATTCTAATCTTATTGGCTAAAGCAGGAAGATCGAAATTAACTTGAAATATTTTTTGGGATTTTTCTACTTTAAAAGATTCACTTTTTGATTCACTGTACCCCTGACCATCATCCCAGTATATTTGAAGGTATAAATTATCTTTATCAAGATCACCTCCGTTTTTTTTGTTGTTATCTGCATTCATTTTATGAGTTGACATAAAGTCAATCATATTTTCATGATGCGATATCATTGCATAATCTTCCGAGGTCATTTCTGCACTTATTTTTTTGAAAAGCGAAGGCAAGTTATCAATTCTTTTTTCGAATCCATTTTTGCCATATATAATAAACGTACGTACTGATTCTTCATTATTAAAATCTTTATAAAATAATTTTTCATTGTAAAAACTATTTACCGTATTCCAGTACTCATATATATCAGGATGTAATCCTGTCTTAAACTCCATTTGCATAAATTTCTCGAACAGAAAAATTGAAGCATGGTTAAATTGATTCCACTCTCCATTAAATTGATCCATCTTATCTTTAATTAATTGAAGATCAGGCAAACCATTTTCCTGATGTTCTTTACTCCATAGTATTTCACCGTTATATAAATAATGAAAAAAAGCACCTAATCTCTCTTCCACTTCCTCTATCCCGTTATTTGAAAACGGCGCTGAAATTATAAATCCATATTTAGATACTCTTTCAATTTCAGATAGAAAATCATTTCTCTTATTCAGAGGAATATGTTCAAGGACATCCAGCCCAATAACAAAATCAAAGTAATTATTATCAAAGCTAAGGTTAGTAGCATCACCCTGTATGAATGATGGATCATTTAATAACTCTTCAGGAAGGAGTAAATCCAAATATTTTATATTCTTATTTTCAACAAAGTTCTCTAAATTTTTATGTTCATTCGCCCCTACTTCCAGAATAGAAAGTTCAAGTTCTTTAATCCCCAATAATTCAAAAATAATCTCTACCATCTTATAACGTTGAAATTGATGAAATGGAATCACAACTCAAAATTCACCTCCTAATTAACTCTACTTATCTGTATTTCATTTGGAATGTATAACTTGTTCCAGATCTTATAAGGATCCCTTTCGCGCATTTCAAATATATATGAGTTCTCTGTATAGTCTACGAATAACGATGTTCTATTTTTTATAGTTGAGGTAGAAAGAACAGTAGAAAAATTATACATTCCTTCTACTAAGGGTAAGCGCGTTTTGAATTCAACAATTATCTTCTGACCTGCTTCGCCAGATATTTCGCCGATTTCCTCAATCAAAGTATTACTGCCTAAATATTCGATGTTTTGTTTATCTCTAATATGATACCCAACAGAAATTTGACATTTTTTATCAAATTTTATATGCATTCTAATTTTAATTTTGTCATTAAAATCAGCTGTTATAACTGGATTATTGTTGCTATCTAACACTTCTAGCTCTGTTAAAATCGCATCACGGGTCCCCTGCCTGAAATATTCCACTTTCTCCATAAACTCAGAATTCTCTTTGAAAACAAGATTGTCATCCAGGGAAACCTCATCGAGATGGTACAGTTTATCTTCCGAGTTCACTCTCCCCTTAGTATTATTGTTCATTTGATCTCTAACATATTTAGCATACATATCTACTACCTTTTCAGCATCTCCGTAAGCTTCAAGATTTCCGTTTTTCAAATATATAGCCTTTTTGCACAAGGACTTAACAGAATTCAAATCGTGACTTACATATAAAACTGTAACTCCCTGTAGAAATAATTCTTTCATTTTCGTTATACATTTCGCTTGGAAATACATATCTCCAACACTCAGAGCCTCATCAACTATTAAAATATCAGGTTGTACATTGATAGCAACAGAAAAGGCTAACCTTGCAAACATACCACTACTATATGTTTTAACTGGTTGATAAATATACTCCCCTAGTTCTGCGAACGAGAGGATTTGCTCAAGTCTTTCTTTTATTTCTTCTCTTTTAAAACCCATCATCAAACCATTTAAATAGATATTTTCAATACCTGTATACTCAAAATTAAATCCGGCACCAAGCTCCAAAAGTGCAGCTACTTTTCCATTCACTTCTGAGATACCACTTGATGGCGTTAATACTCCGGTTATAATTTTTAACAAAGTTGATTTACCAGATCCATTCTCTCCAATAATACCTACAATATCTCCCTTATCTATAGTGAAATTGAGATTCTGAAGAGCATGGTGCTCAGAATACAATGTCTTCTTGCGATAAAATAAAGACTCCTTGAGCCTATCCATAGGAGTTTTATATAGTTTATAAGTTTTGCTGACATTTTGAGCGCTGATCGCTATAGTTTCCATTTCCAAACCACCTTATCAAAGCACATCAGAAAGATGTGGTTTAAGTTTTCTAAATACTTTTATTGATATAGCAAAATTAACTATCACTACTAATGCAAAGTAAAGTGTCAATTTGTATTTCTCATAAAACCAAATTTTATTAATCATAGAATCTCGAAAACCTTCTACGATATAATAGAATGGATTTAATTTAAACAAAAAAATCATATGCGGAGACAAAACATCTACAGACCAAAGAATTGGCGTTAACCACATTCCAAACTGCAAAATAATAGACAATACGTACGAGAAGTCTTTAAAAAATGGAGTAATTGCTGCAGTTAACCAAGATATACTAGAAATAAGAATTATATTACATAGGGTATAATATATAATTTGAACTGCAAAAAAACTGATAGGATAACCATAACTAATAAAAAAGGAGAATAAGATTATAATGAAAAACAGATGCACTAAGAATGCCGAGAATATCTTTACTAATGGTAATAATTCAATTCTAAAAACAACCTTCTTAACTAAATAATTATACTCTAAGAAACTATGTGTCGCTGTTGTTAATGCTTCAGAAAAATAGAACCAAGGTATAATCCCAGATACAAACCATAAAACGAAAGGTGCGTTTAAATCAGCCGGGGCGCTGACTTTCAAACCTTTTTCAAAAACAAACCAATAAACCAGTATAGTAACTAATGGCATTAGTAACGCCCATAACAATCCAAAATATGAACCTGCATATTTTGATTTGAAATCATTAATAGCTAAACTTTTAGTTAAGGAACATATATTTTTGATCCTCTTCATGTACGGTTCTTTCCTCATTTGTGCGTCTCCTTAGTAAAATCATATATATATTATTATTGCATTTATTACCTATACGTTTATTATTAATGTATTTATTATTAATGATAAAAAGTAGTTAGGTCGCCTTACATATGTTAAAATATCCACGTACCTACAGGAAAAGGAGATTATAACGTGTCGAAACCAGTATACGGTAAAAACGCCGCTCAGTCGAGAAATGTTGAAAAGATAGCAAGTCCGATATGGGCATTAGTTGTTGGTTTTATTCTATTTTTGTGTTGGACCCCATTTCAAGTGGGATTGTTTAATGGATCGCTAGTAGATTACGAGAAGCCAATATATGTATCCGCACTATTAAGCGCACTGATGCTGCTGGTCTGTGTTGGCTTGAACTACAAACAATTCAAGCTTGAAGAGCAGAGTGATTTAGTAGCTTGGGCAGCATTATTGCTCCCTGTGACCTATGCTCTGTCACTGTTTGTCGCAGTTTCGCATTATACGGCGATGAATATGCTGTTCATTCAGTGTACATATGCCGCAGTTTTCATTATAGCCTTTTATCTCATGAAGCAAAAGCAAGTAAATGTTGTCATTCAAAATGCTATATTAGCGATTGCCTATTTTATAGTGGGTTTTGGACTTTTAAATTGGCTAGGCAGTAGTAAGTTAGCAGGAAATCTTATAGGTTGGTTCTCAAACACCGTCCGAAATGATGTCTATTTAGATGCTGTTATGACTGACTCTAACGGACTTCGTCTGACTTCGATCTTTCAGTACGCAAACACGTACGCTGCCTTCTTGATGGCCTTTCTATTTGTAGCAATATTCGCGCTTATTCGCTCTAAAAATTGGTATGGATCGTTAACTCATGGCTTTATGTTAGTTCCCATTATTGTGTCGATCTTGTTAACCTTATCTCGTGGCGGCTTAGTCCTGCTACCTGTAGTATTCATACTCCTACTTTTATTCCTAAAACCTGCACAGCAAATCCTTTGGATTCTGCATCTAGGAGTTGCTGGTATTGTAGCTTTGCTCATTACGACACCCGTTACTAACCTAGGAATAGAGTTAAATGCTAATTTCACTTCTTCTTCAGCTTTAAAAGGTTGGACGTATCTATTAGGAGCCTCAATAGTTGTGGCTGGCCTTTCTTGGGTCATTCAGCGTTTTGTCGCTCCATGGTTGTATGCAAAACTAGAGAATTGGTCGTCACGTAAACGGACAGGTCTTTGGATTCCGCTCGGATCTGTCGCTCTAGTTGCTATTGTAGCTTTCTTGCTTATCGGTACGAGTGCAAAAAGCATCTTACCCGACAATATGGAGACTCGCCTAGAGAACATCAACTTCCAACAACATAGCGTACTCGAGCGGATTACTTTTTATAAGGATGCCTTGAAGGTGGTTAAGGATTATCCGATCCTCGGTGCTGGTGGAGGAGGCTGGGCATCACTCTATGAGCATTATCAGAATAATCCTTATACAAGCCGGCAGGTGCATAACTTCTTCTTACAATTTCTCATTGAAGTAGGTATTGTTGGATTTCTCATATTTATGAGCTTCATTCTGTATATCTTCTATAAATATATTCGTGGTTATGTAAAACGGGATAAAAACGAATTTGAGAATGGTTTCTTCTATCTAATTATTGCTCTATCTATTCTTGTGCACAGTCTACTTGATTTCAACATGAGTTATGCCTTTATGGGCATACTAGTTTTTATTGGTCTTGCTGGAATGGCAGCTGTTATGGATAGCAAGCCACTACGGAAAAATTGGAATAAAGCGGGCATCCGTTTTGGATACCTCGCTGTGTTTTCTTTAGGAACCTTGTTCCTAGTGTTCTTATCAATTAGCTATATTGGCTCCAGTAACTCCGCTTTGAAAGCTAAACAATTGAGGAGTTATAGCAATTCTTACGAAGAGCTTAGAGCTCCCTTGATAGAGACTTTGAACAAACGTCCAAGCCATCCAGAATCGACAATTTATCTTTCAGCCTTAGATCAGCAGGTATTTAGCCAGACCCAAGAGGAACAGTTCCTTGACGAATCTTACAATGTTTTAACTCGTGCACTCAAAGATGAGCCATACAACAAAAATCTTCTGCTCCAATTAGTGAGCTACTACGATCTGAAAGGTCAAAGCGACATCGCCTTGGGTATTTACCGTGACAACGCAGATAAGTTCAACTGGGATATCGATTGGTATGATGCAATAATCAGCCGTTCATTTGCCTTAGGTCAGCAAGCACTTAATCAAAAGGATGAGACAAAGAAACAAGAGTATTTCAATGAAGCGCAAGAAGCATATAATCACGTTCTTGCTGGAATAGATCATCTGAAGACTCTTCCACCAGAACAACTGCAAGGGCGTCCTTTCTCAGTAACGCCAACTATCGCTTTGAACGTTGGCAAAATGCAGCTTTTATCCGGACAAGAGGATGCAGCGAAGACCACCCTCAAGCTTAATTCAGATGCTAATTACACGGATATCATGAACAGTGAAACTCCATGGGATATAAATTGGTACAGTTCACTCATCAGCCGTTCATTTGATTTGGGGCAGACAGCTTATGCACAACAAGATAATCCAGATAGAATAGACAATATGAAAGCTGGTTTTGTCATTGGGCTTTTGGCCTACGATCATGTACTTGCGGATAATGATCCTTCGAAGACATTTAATCCGGATGTAACACTGAAGGTAGGAAAGATGCAGTATATGTCTGGAAAGATACAAATTGCCTCCTCCATCTTAAAAACAGCTTTAAGCCAAGATTTCGCAGATGCAACTAATCGAGAGATTGCTCGTTGGTACCTAGCTGCACTGGCGAAAACTGGTGGCGAGGATCAGGCACTATACGGTTCGCTGATTGCAGCTGACCCTGCGGAAGCAGCACAAGTTGAGGCCATTACAAATTCACAATTTTAAAAAAGAAAGAAACCATAAAAGCGCGCCACTGTTAATAACCGTGGCGCGCTTTTTTTTCGATTATACGAGATTTAATTATAGCCCGGTCTTAGCCGCTTCACTCTCAACAAGCTCTTTCATATAACGAAGCAAGTCATCTTTAAGCTCCTTGTGTTGAAGTGCATAATGAATGGTGGTCTGGATAAAGCCCATTTTCTCACCCACATCATGACGTTTACCTTCAAAGTCATAGGCAATAATTCGTTCAACCTCGCTTAGACGTGCTATCGCATCAGTAAGTTGGATCTCTCCACCTACACCTACCTGCTGCTCACCTAGCATATCAAAGATACGTGGGGTTAAGATGTATCGTCCTAAAATTGCTAGATTAGAAGGAGCCTCTTCTCTCTTTGGCTTTTCTACTAGACGATTAGCTTTATATACCCGTTCTGCCAAAGGCGAAGCATCTACAACACCATACCGTGATACTTCTTCCCATGGAACAGGCTGAACACCCACGATAGAAGATTTATACTCGTCATAAACATCTATCATCTGTTTGAGACAAGGTTTATTCGCTTCAACAATATCATCGCCTAGCAGGACAGCAAACGGTTCGTTTCCTATGAATTTACGTGCACACCAAATTGCATGTCCGAGACCTCTTGGTTCTTTTTGACGAATGTAGTGGATATCTGCCATTTCGGAAGATTTACGAACGGATTCAAGCAGCTCCCACTTCTGCTTCTCTGCTAAGTTAAATTCCAGTTCAAAAGAGTTATCAAAGTGATCTTCAATCGCACGTTTACCTTTCCCTGTTACAATAATAATATCCTCGATCCCAGAAGCAACAGCCTCTTCAACAATATATTGGATCGTCGGTTTATCTACAATCGGGAGCATTTCTTTAGGCATTGCTTTGGTCGCAGGCAAAAAACGGGTACCAAGACCTGCGGCGGGTATAATGGCTTTACGGATCTTCATCACATTAACTCCTTCTGTCAGATACTCTTCCATTCTAAATACTCAGTATGTAAAATGGCATATTTCCTTCAATTATAGCAATTATAGCAGATTTATGTCAGAGTGTTTGTTATATTTGTATATCTATTCCATCTAAATAAGAGAGAAGGAATTATAAAATCATTTACTGCTAGAATAAACACTTTGCTGACCCTCATGATATATTATTTAGTATATGCAAATTAGGATGAGGACGAGATCAATTTTAAAAAAAGGGCTAAGCAATACCAGCATCTACCTGGTAGTTACTTAGCCCTTTTTCTTCAACTCTTAACTCTTATTACTTCGCGTTCACCAATTGCCCACGCGTTACTCCAAGTTGGTTAGTAGCCTTTAGGCTCTTCCATACCTGTGTACCAGAGATTTCACCACGCAGAGCGCGGCTGTAGAGGCTGATTACCTCAGCCACTTGCTCTGGCGTCTCTTCCAAGAACTCCACACGGTATGAAGATACTCCTAGGTCACGGAAATTATTCAGATACTCCGCACCAGACTGCTCAACAGCGTTATAGACGGTATTACGGCAGCCTTCATCCACACGAACTGGATGTGACATTCCAATACGGTCTTGCAAAGAAGCACGGTGCTCTTCACAAGGACGACCACAGTTCGTATAGTCTGTGCCTTCACTCATAAAGGTACAGTACACGCAGTGTTCAGTATGGAACATCGGCAAATGCTGATGAATAACAACCTCCATCCGGGACGTATCACTGTGTTCAAGCAGATCAACCATCTGTTGAATGTTCAAGTCATAGGATGGCGTTACTATGTCACAGCCAGCCTCAAGGAACAAATCCACTGCTTTATGATTGGCGATATTCAGTGAGAAATCACCGATCAGGCATGGATGCACAGCATCCGGCTGCTCCTGGCGGCGGCGCAGATAATAATATAACGCGCCTGTATTACGCACGAGCACAGCATCCGGCTGCAAGCGAAGAATATTCGCGTGGTAGCCGTTCTCGCCCGGCATATGAATGCGCGGCGTGGCCAGCGCTATGCTGGCCCCTGCAGCCCGTACCGCATCTACCGCTGCCGGGAACTGCTTGATAAACTCGAAGTCGGCGTAGATGTTTCTCACGCCGGCCTCGAGCGCAGCCTGCACCTGCGGCAGGCTGCGGCACAGCGCGGTGAGCTCCGCTTCACCAGCGCGCTGCGGAGCGACGCCCTTGTGGGTGGCGTCGCCGTAAACCTCGATCGCCCGTTTCACGTAGACGGGCGGTTTCGGGCGCTCGCCCGCAAGCAGCTCCACCGCTTGGCGGCGGATACTGTTCAGCTCGCGCATAGGGACGATGACGTCGCCTTGCAGATGCGACTCCAACGCGTCAAGCTGGAACACGGTCCCGCCCAGGCGGCCGAATTGTTCTTCCAGCAGCGCGGTATCCATCGGACGCTTTTGCGCGGCTTCCAGCGCGAGCTCCGAGTCCACACGGACGGTAACGTTCTTCTGAACGTCCGTCCACCAAGTCGTCAGCTTCTCGCCGACGCAGCCCTGCACTCTAACATGTACCGGAAATACCCGGTACGGCTTTTCAGTTTCATAAGTCTGGCGCAGCGCCTTATCTAACGCAGGGTCATTTGTCTTCCAAATGCGGTCACCGACATTTAGACGACGAAGATCCACATCATTACGACCGGCTACGATGTCAATGATCCAGCCTTCTCCGGCTTCGCCTTCCAGCTTCACACCTTTACGACGAAGGTCGTAGACACGACCGCCTTCTTCTTTTTTCGTCGGATCCCCAGCGTCAAAAACAATTCCGTCCCCACGCTTAAGCGGTGCATGAATACGGCAGACCACTCCGTCACGCAGAATTTGCTCAACCGTCCCCAAATATACGCCACGGCTTTTTGGAAAAGTCCCGTCTACCAGTTTCTTATTGTTCGTTCCATCCAGGAAACCATGTGTAAACCCGCGGGAGAAGCTTTGTTGCAGCTCGCGCACCTCCTCCTTCGAAGGTTTGGACAGATCGCCTTCAAAATACCGATCAATCGCTTTACGATACTTACTAACTACATTCGCTACATATTCCGGGCTTTTGAGGCGACCTTCGATTTTAAAAGAAGTCACACCCGCCTCGATCAGCTCAGGCATTAGATCAATTGCTGCCAGGTCCTTAGGAGAAAGCAAATAAGTTACGTCTCCCATAGGTTTTACCTCACCATCCACCATCAGATCATAAGGCAGGCGGCAAGCCTGAGCACATTCACCGCGGTTGGCAGAACGTCCGCCCCACATTTCAGAAGTCAGACATTGACCTGAGTAGGAAACACACAAAGCACCGTGTACGAATACTTCCATCGGTAAGCGGGCTTGCTCTCCGATCGTACGAATTTGTTTCAGATTGTTCTCACGACCTAATACCACACGTTCCAAACTGAAAGGTTTAGTAAACTCGACCGCTTCCGGCGAAGTAATGGTCATCTGTGTCGATCCGTGAATCGGGAAATCCGGTGAGATTTCGCGGATCATTTTGACCAAACCTAAATCTTGTACAATTACTGCGTCCACGCCAGCATCCACGCACGCATCAATCAGTTCTTTTGCATCAGACAATTCATTTTCAAAAACCAGTATATTAAAGGTCAAAAAGCCCTTCACACCATAGCTATGCAAAAACGCCATAATTTCCGACAGCTCGTCCATGCGAAAGTTGTTCGCTCTGGCCCGTGCATTAAACTTCTCTACGCCAAAAAAGATAGCATCCGCTCCGTTTGCTACCGCTGCACGCATGCAGTCCCAATCACCTGCGGGTGCCAATAGCTCCACGTCTTCTCTGCGTATTTGTTGCTCTTTCATTTATATCCTCCCAAACCGCCATTTGACGGGTCATTTCTAGTTGATTAACTTGATAATTGTATCAAATATCACACTTGAGCGCTATGCGTTTACCAACATTTATATAGAATAAAAGTCATAATGCTGTCAGGAAGCTGACTTCTTGCTTATTGCACTTTACTCCATGAATGTTGTAGAACATGCAACTTTATTGCCTAATCCAGCGCTTCGACAACTAAATGTTGTACATAAAGCATCATTCTCACACTCTAGTATCGACAACCGGCACAAAAAGTTGCAACATTTACAACAATTCACTAGGAATTCCGTGACATACGGGACATACGATAGAATGTTTTATCAAATACATCAATCCACCCTTTAGCTATTCACATTATACCCAACTTGGATAACATTGGCTCCGAACCTAGCGATATCAATAAATTGTGACAAACGATTCCAATCGTACACCTCATATTACTTTTCCCCCTTTATACAAAAAAAGAACGCCCCAAGCCAAATCGGCAACTGGGACGTTCTTCGTCTGATTAAATTACACGCTTCTATTCGTGTGTCAACTACGACATTGGTACTCTTTTAACTACTTGCTGCCTGTAAACCGAAACGATTGTAGTGTCTTGTCTAATAGAGCCTGCTGTTCTGCAGTGGCATTGGCATCATTCAGCGTAACGGTAATCGTGTAGACCACATCATTTTTACCAAACACAACCTGCTTACTGCGAAGAGGGATACCATTTTTGATTTGATGTGCAGTTATGATCGTAGCAGGGACATCTGCAATGGTAGACTCCACTACACTTTCTATACGAGGGCCTTTGGGATCATTATTTTTATTTTGATAAGCATCTTTGAGCACATTAACTGTATACTCCACTGAACCCTCGGGTTTTGAGTTGATCTGTAGACGTCCTCCGCTGAACCGATATTCAATCGACTGCGTCTCAAAAATATCCTGATAAGGTGTCCATAAACTTGGAATATCAATGGCATAACCGTAGGTTTTGGATACTTTGGTTAATGTCTTATTTTTGAGCGTCTTATAATCATCACTAGCGAGTCGCCCGAAGTTCTCCTTCAGCAGAGCAAAATCAATATCAATAGAGGATATGATGGCTTTGAATTTTGCCTTATCGTCATCTTGCCCAGCAGCTGTTACATATTCAAAATAGTAACGATACCCATTTTTGAGTATGAGAGCTTGATATTCTGTAGTAACACCGTTGCCGTAATTTAGCTGTAGCTCATTAATTTGTGCGGATACGCCCGAGATCTCCGACTTGTTGCTGTCTTTCAGAATATAAGCATCCGCTACAAAGTTTTCTTTAGTTTTCATTTTCAGATCTTCAGCCCAGCTCTCTAGTGTAGAACCAGCAGGTGCCGAGGTAACTGCCACACTCAGATGACTTCCCTGCTTACTCTCGTAATAGAGATGCTGGTCGTCCTTACTCCAATCTGCGGGAACCTGTAGTGAAATCCCATAGTCCTCATTGTACGCGTCTCGCAATCCACTTTTCACCGTAGAAAGATCACGGATTTTTTTGCTTTTAGTATCAAAAGAAGGCTGGAAAGAGTTAAGTAATCCTGTATATTTAGCAAAATCCTTATAATTAACTGCTTTGTTATCCGTCAAATAAATCTCGTAGAGTCGACCTTCAGCATATAACAGTCTGCTTTCCCAGAGCGCTCCACTGGAATCTTTACTGATCAATCTAGCATATGGTACCGCGGCTTTGGGGAACGACTCCCGATCCAATATCAACTCCCCACCTGCCTCGACCTCCCGAACCAGCTGTTCCAGCAGCCCATCCGCATCCACCGCAACCGCCTGGTCACTTACATGAATCTCCACATAATATAGATTGTCCGCACTTGAAAAGGTAGCCACACTTTCATCTCCACCGCTATTTCCAGCAATCAGCCCAGAGGGATAATTCAGTGTCCAATGAAAATAGCTGTTCCCAATTTGAGTCTTACCAACATCGCTGTCAATCCCAGTCTCCTCTGGCGTTTCTTCTTCGTTGTCTATAGGCACTAGGGTAACCATTAGCTCACCCCCACTCCCTTGAGAGAGAGTCGCACCTAACACATCAGCTACAAAACGTAGCGGTACCATCAGCACGTCTGAAACCATCCGGGGCGCTGAGCCCAGTTTAACTTTGATCCCATCCTTCCAAGCGATATCACTCCCAATCGTCATCACCCCTGAATGAGCACCATAGGTTACTTTTACAACATTGTTCTGCTCTAAGGAAACAGTGCTGCCAAACGTCTTTTTAAAAACCCCAAGCGGGACCATAACCGTTCCATTCTCCGTATAAGGCCGCTCGATAGCCACCTTCTTACCATTCACCGTAGCTGAAGTACTGCCAACTTTTAGACTCAGCTGTAGCTTATCTCCTTGTGAAGCTAATACTGTTTGTATGGGTAATATAGAAAATAGCAGTAATAAGGCCAGCATCGCACAAAATCCTTGTTTTAAAATTTTCAAGCCCATTTACCGTCCCCCTCTCCAGTTTGCTGATCACTCTTCCGCGTGCTCGTCCCCATCCGTTTCATAATCATCTCCGCTTAACAACGGATCACCTTGAGTGAGCACGAGTTTACGGACGACGATATCCCCATCGCTTTGCATAACCAGCCGCACAGTTGCTCCCGGCAGGTAGCTTTTGAACAATTCATTAATATCAACTAGTGAGACCACACGATGCCCATCGATGCTATACAAGACGTCCCCTTCAGCAACCCCTGACTTGAGCGCTTCTGAAGACACCACCTTAGTGACGGACAGCGGGTCCAGCGTTGGCAATCCCACAATCGTAGACCAGCTTGCCTCCAGCTCTAGCCCAAGACTCGGATGCTGTACCTCACCATATTTTAAAAGCTGGTTCATAATATACTGCACAGTATTCGCTGGAATCGAAAACCCCATATTTTCCACACCCACCGCTGAGTATTTCAGGCTGTTGATTCCCAGCACCTCACCCTTCATATTTACAAGCGGCCCTCCGCTGTTTCCGGGATTAATCGCAGTGTCACTCTGGATAAGACGATACGCCGCATCTACCTCACGGTTAAGACCACTTATAACGCCTACTGTCGCTGAGTTTCGTAGAGAAAAGCTAATCGGTGTTCCGATAGCAATAACCTTCTCCCCAACCACTGTTTTGCTATTCGCTGGAATAAACTTGGCGGGCTTTAAATGGGTGGCATTAATTTTGATCAGCGCCAGATCACTAACTTCATCCAGATAGGTTTCTTTAACGCTGTAGGTTTTGGAGTCCGAAGTGACCACTATGGCATTTTGCAGATCCTTGATTACATGAGCATTGGTTACAATCCATCCGTTCGATTTCACAATGATGCCGGAGCCATGCGTCAGATTGTACCGATCATCCGGGCCACTATTCCCGCCACTCTCGTCTTTGCCGATAATGCCCACAACAGAAGGAGTGATACTTTTAATAATTCCAGGTATCGGATCTTCTGCCGCTGCTTTACTAACCACCTTACTAGTACTATCAAAAGCAAACACCGACTGACTCCATACTCCCGACAGCACTACGCCGCACAGTAATAGACCTAATCCTTTCTTCACCAGCTTCTCCCCAACACTCCTCATTCCTCACCAGACCCTCTCTTTGCTCATGGATAAATTTTACATTATATTATTTGAAAAAAGACGCCTTCAATGCGCCCATGGCGTTAAAGGAGTCTTTTGGTGCAAAGCTGTTCAATTTAGTTCTTTCATTAACTTAACCAATGCATCACCATGGCATAGTCAGAGATCACAAAAACCAGCAAACTAACGGCTCCAAAACCAATGGCAAATTTGTTCTTCTGGGGAGCTTTCAATAGTCGAACAACCCCGACCAAAATCAAGATGGTAAATAAAATCATAAACACATCAAAGGTATGAAATTTAGACGGTCCTTGCGCGGCAACTTCTGCAAGCAGCATAACCTTACCTCCTCAAAAATGTTGTCAAGCAAGATCCAGTAATCCCCATATCACCTTCTATGTTATCGCTACCATTTGGGCGATGCAATAGGTTTTGTAGAAAAATTATGTATTTGTCGCAAAAAATATATTTTATCCCTGCAAAATCCGTAATAACGATGAGATTGATCACTGACAATTGGGTGTGCTTAGGGAAACGTTGTGAGCCCAATCAACTCTTTCGTCGTGAAGGTTACAATAGAAAGTCCGTTAACTGCTTTAGAGATGAGATAAATTGAGCAGTGAATTGGAATTGGAATTCAGAACTTAGAACTTAGAACTTAGAACTCTGGGCTCGAAATTTAGGCTTTAATGAATTAGGGAAATTGTCCCTAATATTGACCGATTATCAGCTCATTTTGTGATTATCAGGGAGGTTTTCCCTAATCTAATAAACAGTTATTTGATAGAGTGATATGAATGATTAATTATTCGGTTTTCAAGGAACTTTTGACCCTAATGTTAATCACTTACCCGTTAACCCTATCAACAGAATACTCCTCATTGAATCTTACTACGAACATGTCCTACATATGCCTACCTTACCTATTATTAAATCCATTTTTTCTATAGAATCCGTATAACTTTTGCTAGAAAGATCACATCATATATCTATGAGCCGTCTTTCGTATAATTACCGGATAATCCTACAACAAAAGCCCCGGCAAGATACCGAGGCCTTATATACATAGGTTATATTACTTACTGTTTATTTAGAGGGTTTCCGCCGTCTCAAGCATAAGCGCTTCGGTTCGCTCTGTATCACGAATCAGAACCGGCTTCAGATACTTACCTGTGTAAGACTCTGTGACTGTAATGATCTTCTCCGGTGTCCCTGTTGCCAGGACGGTACCACCGCCGCTACCACCTTCCGGTCCCATATCGATGATATAATCCGCTGTCTTGATTACATCCAGATTATGTTCAATAACAAGAACCGATTCTCCGGAATCCACCAAACGATGCAATACCTCAAGCAGACGACCAATGTCATCTACATGCAGGCCTGTTGTAGGCTCATCCAAAATATAAAGTGTTTTACCCGTGCTGCGACGGTAGAGCTCAGAAGCCAATTTTACCCGCTGTGCTTCACCACCGGATAAAGTGGTTCCCGGTTGACCAATCTTAATATACCCAAGTCCTACATCCATCAATGTTTGCATTTTACGATGGATACGCGGGATATTTACAAAAAACTCTGTTGCGTCCTCTACCGTCATCTCTAACACATCTGAAATGTTTTTGCCTTTATATTTCACTTCTAGTGTTTCCCGGTTATACCGTTTGCCCTTACATACTTCGCAAGGGACATACACATCCGGCAAGAAGTGCATCTCAATCTTAATGATCCCGTCTCCACGGCAAGCTTCACAACGTCCGCCTTTTACGTTAAAGCTGAAGCGTCCCTTTTGGAAACCACGTACCTTAGCCTCATTTGTCTTGGAGAACAGGTCACGGATGTCATCGAATACACCTGTATAGGTTGCTGGGTTGGAACGCGGCGTCCGCCCGATTGGCGACTGATCGATTTCAATAACTTTATCGAGATTTTCTAGTCCACGAATTTCTTTATGCTGACCAGGACGCACCTTCACAGCCTTATTCAACTGCCGTGCCAGACTCTTGTAAAGAATCTCGTTGATAAGCGAGGATTTACCAGAACCCGATACACCTGTCACCGCTGTAAATACACCTAATGGAATCTTCACATTCACATTTTTCAGGTTATTCTCTTTAGCACCACGTATTTCCACCCAGCGATCATCGGTAGGACGGCGTTTAGCGGTAACCGGAATAAATTTACGTCCGCTTAAATATTCACCCGTTAATGAATTCGGATCTTTCATAATCTCTTCTGGCGTCCCTTGAGCCATAACTTGTCCACCATGAATACCTGCGCCCGGACCAATATCAATAATGTAATCCGCTGCCATCATCGTGTCTTCGTCATGCTCTACAACAATCAGCGTATTGCCTAAATCACGCATATGCGCAAGCGTAGAGATCAGGCGATCATTATCTCGTTGATGTAAACCAATACTTGGCTCATCCAGAATGTACAATACACCCATGAGACTTGAACCGATCTGAGTAGCCAACCGAATACGCTGCGCCTCACCACCGGAAAGCGAACCCGCTGCACGGCTAAGCGTCAAATAATCCAAGCCTACATTCACAAGGAATCCAAGCCGATTGCAGATCTCTTTTAAAATGAGATTGGCGATGGCTGTTTCTTTTTCGCTCAATTTTATCTCTTCAAACCAATGCTGACAGTCTCCTATTGAAAGGTCCGTAACATCAGAAATATTATGATCATTGATAGTCACAGCTAATATTTCTTTTTTCAGACGTTTACCTTTACATACATGACATGGCTTAGCACTCATAAATCCTTCGATAAATTCACGAATGCCATCCGAAGCAGTTTCACGGTAACGCCGCTCGAGGTTAGGTATAATCCCTTCAAAAGCAACCATCGCATCTTTCTTTTGACCGAAATCATTTTCATAACGGAAGCGAACCTTCTCACTGCCTGTACCATTCAGTAATTTATTCATATGATCAGGTGTCAGACTGCTTACCGGAACGTTCTGAGGAATTTTAAAGTGTTCACAAACCGACTTCAGAAATTGCGGATAGTAATTAGAAGTACTTCCAGTCCAAGCTAAAAAAGCACCTTCTTCAATGGATTTCTCAGCATCAGGAATAAGCAGGTCTGGATCGACCACCATCTTCATGCCAAGTCCATCGCACTCTGTACAAGCTCCAAACGGACTGTTGAAAGAGAACATCCGTGGTGCCAACTCTTCAATACTAAAACCACAAATTGGACAAGCAAAGTTAGAGCTGAAAAGCAGCTCTTCCTGGCCGATGATATCCACAAGGATTTTACCGCCCGAAAGCTTAAGCGCCGTCTCCAGTGAATCCGTCAGCCGGGTCTCCACATCGTCTTTAACAACGATCCGGTCTACCACAACTTCTATTGTATGTTTTTTATTCTTTTCTAGTTCAATATCCTCAGACAGATCTCTTAGCTCCCCGTCCACACGCACACGTACGAAGCCTTGCTTAGAGATATCTGTGAAAAGTCCTTTATGCTCACCTTTACGTCCTGAAATGATTGGCGCCAGGATCTGTAACCGAGTTTTCTCTGGATACTGCATAATCCGGTCTACCATCTGTTCAACGGTCTGGGAGGTAATCTCAATGCCATGCTCTGGGCAATGAGGATGACCAATACGTGCAAAGAGCAGCCGCAAATAGTCATAAATCTCCGTAACTGTACCTACCGTGGAGCGTGGGTTCCGGCTTGTTGTCTTCTGATCTATAGATATCGCCGGGGACAAACCATCAATCGAATCCACATCTGGTTTCTCCATTTGTCCCAAAAACTGACGTGCATAAGCCGACAAAGATTCAACATAACGCCGTTGTCCTTCAGCATAAATCGTATCAAATGCAAGCGATGATTTACCTGAGCCGCTAAGTCCCGTCAGCACGACGAAACGGTCACGTGGAATCGTCACATCGATGTTTTTGAGATTGTGCGCCCTCGCGCCTTTAATTACAATATTTTCGTTCGCCAACGGAACCTCTCCTTTTAAAAAAACTATTTCAACTTTATTTCAAAATATTCTCAAAGCCTTTTCAAAGCCTTTCGATCCCTCCCAAACCCTCCCTTCCAAGGGAGGGCCCCAAGGGTTGCACCCTCTGGACACCCGCATTTTCTGGAGAAGGAGTATGGTGGGACGTAACTTAGTGACTACAATGCTCAGAGCGCTTATCCCTACGGGACCGCTTGGACGTTAGCGCACTAACTAAAGACAGGTACATGCAACTGTCATAAACGTTGCATGGTGCTGTCCCTGCGGGATACGCATAAGTGCCAAGTTCATTGCATGGTGCTGTCCCTGCGAATACGCATAAGTGTCATAAACATCGCGGGATACGCGACCCTCTATTGATTCAAAAAGAACGGTCTAGGACAGCACCGTTCAATACCTATTTTAAATATCGGTGATACATTAATAGTTTATTACTCAGCCCGAAGCTCCAGCAATGCGTCGCGTAGCTCTGCCGCGCGTTCGAATTGCAGGTTCTTGGCAGCGTCCTTCATTTCAGCTTCCAGACGCTGGATCAGACTTTGTTTTTCTTTCTTATTCATCTTGCCACCAACACCTGTGAGATAATCAGCTTTAGACTCAGCAACCTTCGTTGCCTCGATGATGTCACGCACTTTTTTATTAATAGTGGTTGGGGTGATGCCATGTTTCTCATTATGGGCAATCTGAATGGCGCGACGGCGCGATGTTTCGCTCATCGCCTTCTCCATCGAATCAGTGATCCGATCACCATACATGATTACACGACCCTCAGAGTTACGAGCCGCACGGCCAATCGTCTGAATTAGTGAACGTTCGGAACGAAGGAACCCTTCTTTATCGGCATCGAGAATTGCAACTAAAGATACCTCCGGTAAGTCGAGACCTTCTCTCAGGAGGTTAATCCCTACCAGTACATGGAACGTACCGAGACGAAGATCCCGCAAGATCGCCATCCGTTCCAGCGTCTTGATGTCAGAGTGCATATAACGAACCTTAATCCCGATTTCCTTAAAGTAGTCTGTCAGATCCTCCGACATCTTCTTCGTCAAAGTGGTAACGAGTACACGTTCATCGCGTTCAACCCGGTCACGGATTTCGCTAATCAGATCATCAATCTGACCTTCTGTAGGACGGACCTCGATGATTGGATCCAATAGACCAGTCGGACGGATAATCTGCTGCACCATAGTTTCGCAGTGTTCCATTTCATAAGGTCCAGGTGTCGCGGAAACGTAAATGATCTGGTTTACTTTATCTTCGAACTCTTCGAACTGAAGCGGACGGTTATCCAGTGCAGAAGGCAGACGGAAACCATGCTCTACCAACACTGTTTTACGCGCCCGGTCACCGTTATACATCGCCCGAATTTGCGGAAGGGTAACATGGGATTCATCTACGACGATTAACATATCATCAGGAAAATAATCCATTAACGTATATGGAGTTGCTCCCGGTTCCCTGAAGGTTAGTGGCCCGGAATAGTTCTCGATCCCCGAACAGAAACCCACTTCCTTCATCATTTCAATGTCGTAACGTGTCCGTTGTTCCAAACGTTGCGCTTCCAGAAGCTTGCCTGCGTCACGAAGCACGGTCAGCCGCTCTTCTAGCTCCCGTTCAATATTGACTATTGCTACACGCATCGTTTCTTCCTTGGTAACAAAGTGAGAAGCCGGAAAAATGGCGACATGATCGCGTTCACCGATCAATTCGCCCGTTAAAACATCTATTTCAGTGATCCGCTCAATCTCATCCCCAAACAATTCAACACGAATCGCATGTTCACCCTGAGAGGCTGGGAAGATCTCAACCACATCACCACGTACACGGAATGTTCCGCGTACAAAATTGATATCATTGCGCTGGTATTGAATATCCACCAGTCTGCTCAGAATCTCATTGCGCGGTTTCTCCATCCCAACCCGCAAGGACAACAGCAAGCTTCCGTATTCCATTGGTGAACCGAGACCGTAAATACAAGACACACTCGCTACAATAATAACGTCACGCCGTTCGAACAAGGAGCTTGTCGCGGAGTGGCGAAGTTTATCAATCTCTTCGTTAATACTGGAATCTTTCTCAATATAAGTATCGGAGGAGGGAATATACGCCTCTGGTTGGTAATAGTCGTAGTAGCTGACGAAATAGTCTACCGAATTATTCGGGAAAAACTCCTTAAACTCACTTGCCAGCTGGGCAGCCAGTGTCTTGTTATGCGCAATAACCAGCGTGGGGCGATTTAATTTGGAAATAACTTGCGCGACAGTAAAGGTCTTCCCTGTACCTGTCGCTCCCAGCAGCGTCTGGTGCTTCTTACCCTGCCGGATGCCTTGTAGTAATTCATCTATGGCATGAGGCTGATCGCCCTGGGGTGTATACTCGGACTCCAATTCAAAAGTCTTCGTACTGACGACAATATCACTCATTTGCCCGTCTCCCCTCTATCGTCTAAACTAGATTAATATATTATAATTGTTGTCTGAATCTTCTCTCTCCATACGACAGTAAAAAATATGGAAGATAAGAATATGTGTTCCCGTTCATTATACAGTGTTGCTTAGATCGATGCAAACCATAATACACAGAAATGTTAGGAGCTTGAAGCATGGATATTACCGCAATAATCGGCCTAGTGGCCGGACTGGCTGCGCTAATCGGCGGCTACCTCTGGGAAGGCGGAAGCCTTTCCGGACTGCTGCAGCTTAATGCAGCTTTGATTGTATTTGGAGGTACGATTGCTGCCGTAATGATCAGCTTCCCGGCAGCTAAGCTACGCTCCATTCCCGCCGCTCTGCGCATGGCTTTTGGCCGCAATCCTGAACGTGATGAAGAGAAAGCAGAAGAGCTTATCGCAATGGCCACAGTGGCCCGCCGTGGCGGCGTTTTAATGCTCGAAAAACAAGCGGAACTGCATCCTGATCCTTTTACACGCGAAGGACTGTTGCTTATCGTCGATGGCACTGACCCTGAGCAGGTAAGACAGATTTTGGAATTGGAAATGGATGCGAAAGAATTGAAGCATGAAAGCTACGCCAAGATTTTTGAAGCCGCTGGCGGATATGCTCCAACGATGGGGATCATCGGTACAGTTATGGGACTCATTAGGGTACTGGGCAACCTTACGGACCCATCAAATCTAGGTACCTCTATCGCAGTAGCGTTCACTGCAACACTGTACGGAGTAGCCATCGCTAATCTAATATTTTTACCCATTGCTTCCAAAATCAAATCCCGCAGCCAAAGTGAGCTGCATAGCATGGAGATGCTGCTAGTAGGCATTCTTTCTCTACAGAACGGGGATCATCCGCTGCTGGTGCGTAAAAAACTGAACTCCTTCATTTCAGACACCACCACAGATGACCGTGCAGAAGCAAGAGGTTTTATATGAGACAAAGAGACCGGCGCAAACGGCGGTTAGAGAATCGAGAAAGCCGTGATCGTTGGATGATTACTTACGCTGATCTAATTACACTTTTACTTATATTTTTCGTTATATTGTATGCGATGAGCAGCCTGGACACTCACAAATATAATATCGTGACCGGCTCTTTATCCCAGACTTTCAAGTCGAGCAGCACTGTTCTTGAAGGCGGGGATGGTATTTTAGATGCTGGAAAGACCCCTGACAACAAACCAGAGAGTACAGATGGGAATGCGAACGCAACTGCAAAACCAAATGACGGTTCTGATGAGCAAACGGAGAATGAAACACCTTCAGCGCGGGAGTTGGCTTTTCGAGAACAAGAGGCGAAGCTTGCTGAGTTAATGGGTGTGATCACCCACTATGTGGAGGAGAATAATCTCGGTGAACAAATATTTGTAGCCGACAAACCGCAGGGCATAGAAATCACGCTCAGCGACCGTTTTCTATTTGATGTGGGTAAAGCAGATGTGAAGTCACCAGCCCTTCCTGCTCTTCAGCAGTTGTCTGGCTTATTCAAAGATATCGGAGCAACGATCAGCATTGAAGGACATACGGATAATACACCAGTGTCATCAGCTTCACGTTATAACGACAATTGGGAGCTATCGGGTGCTCGTGCGCTTTCTGTGCTGCGCTTTTTCTTAGATAATGAAGGACTGAACCCGGACACTTTTCAATATGCAGGTTATGCCGATACCCGACCAACAGCAGATAATACTACGGTAGCAGGCAAACAGAAAAATCGACGCGTAGAGATCATTGTACTTCGACAGCTTCAAGAGGTGGAATAAAATATAGTTGCTTGCGCTCAGAGCTAAGTTCGGCGGCAGGGGCCTTTGCAATTACCACATTGAGCTTACAAGGGGCTTCATCCAATTTAATTAGGGAAAACCTCCCTGATTATTCACCTTTTATCGTATCCAATCGCGGAATGAGGGAATTTCTCCCTGATTATTACTCTTTTTAGTCTGAAATAGTGGTTTTACCGAGATGATAGGGAGGAATTCCCTAAAACCCTAACTCTCACGCTATAATCGTCTAAAATGAGGGAGGTTTTCCCTAATTCCATACTCCACTAGACCCTCAAACCACTCGATTGGGTTTACGAATACTCGCACAATCCACATAAGAAACACAAACAGCAAGTCCCCGAATCACAGAAACTTGCTGCTAAGAATATCACACTTGATCAGACTATTTTCCGTCCCCGATTTCCAATTATTCAGCAACTAACGCGCTATAACCAGCTGCATCTAACAGACCTTTTACAGCATCAGCATACTCTCCATCAACTTCAATCTCAAAAATCCAACCCCCGCCATATGGCTGATCATTGATAAGCTCCGGACTAGCTTCTAATCCATCATTCACCTTGGTAACCGTCCCAGAGACGGGCGAATACAACTCCGATACCGTCTTAACGGATTCGATACTGCCTACGCTGTCACCGGCCGAAATGGTCGATCCTACCTCAGGAAACTCAACAAATACGATGTCGCCTAATAAATGCTGAGCATGGTCCGTAATCCCAACACGTACTACTCGTCCTTCTACTTGCTGTGCCCATTCATGCTCTTCGCTGTAAAGAAGGTTGTCTAATACTTCACTCATTTCAAGCCGCCTCATTTCCAATTTGGAGTTCTAAATTTAGTTATAGCCTAAGTTATCCCGGCTCACAATGTCAATATTACTAACAGGAAATTTAAATTTGTCATTTTTTCGACGTTTTCTTGTTGACAGCGCTCGACTATACCCGTTTAATGGAGACATACAAGTAGAAATGACGTTGTCGTCTTTTTATAGACAATAACCGTTTCTCGAAGAAATATAATTGCGGATGATGGCATAGGGAGAGACTGTCTCACTTGAAGACGGCGCCGAAGGAGTAAGCCCTAACAGGGGTGAATCTCTCAGGCAAAAGGACCTTTGTCGGACGTATCTCTGGAGAGCATCAGACGCAAGGCTAGATGCGTCAGATCACCAACGGGGAAACCTGCAAGCTAGTTACGGCAGGGTAACTCTCAGGTACAAAGGACAGAGCAGAAAGCGATTTGTGCATTTATGCATGATTGCTTCTGCCTGTCCTTTTTTCGTATGTAATCAGATCAAGGGGAGTGACGACATGGATACTTTGAGAAGAACACCTTTTTATGATCTCTATTCCGCTTATGCGGAGTCCAGGTGCATTGACTTCGGTGGCTGGGAGCTGCCAGTACAGTTTACAGGTATCGTGAAAGAGCACGAAGCCGTTCGCCAGCAGGCTGGGCTGTTCGATGTCTCGCATATGGGTGAATTCATGGTGATTGGGAGCGGTGCAGAAGACTTTTTGCAAAAAATGACAACCAATGATGTCAGCCGCCTTACAGATGGTGCGGCGCAATATACGCTGCTCTGTTATCCAAATGGCGGAGTTGTCGACGACCTACTCGTGTATCGCCTAAGCGAAGGGCGTTATATGCTCGTCGTTAATGCCTCCAACATCGACAAAGACTTACAGTGGCTGCAAGAGCATTTGACCTCTGAATTCGGCGAAGTCACGCTCACAAATGTCTCTGACGAGACGCTTTTGCTCGCCTTGCAGGGTCCTCTGGCAGAGACCATTCTCGCGGAAGTTACTGATGCTCCTATTTCAGCACTCAAGCCTTTCCATTTCATCGAACGCGCCACCGTTTGCGGTGTAGAGGTACTTATCTCCCGTACGGGTTATACCGGTGAAGATGGCTTCGAGATTTACGCTCCGCTGGAAGGTGCAGAAACGTTATGGAACGGACTGCTTGCAGCAGGCGCGCCCCACGGATTAACACCTGCTGGACTGGGTGCACGGGATACCCTGCGTTTTGAGGCGAAATTACCATTGTACGGTCAGGAGCTATCTGCTGACATCACCCCGCTTGAAGCAGGAGTACAGTTCTTCGTGAAGCTGGACAAAATAGACTTTATCGGACGCGATGCACTAATACAGCAAAAAGAAGCTGGCATTCCCCGTCGCCTTGTCGGCCTAGAAATGATTGATCGAGGCATTCCACGCTCCCATTATCCTGTCTGGGCAGATGGCGTTAAGATTGGAGAGGTCACAACCGGAACACAGTCTCCTACGCTGAAACGTAACCTGGGGTTGGCATTGCTTGATGCTGCTTACAGTGAAATAGGCACAGAGGTTTACGTAGAGATACGCGGCAAGCAGCTTAAGGCTGTAGTGATTAAGGCCCCTTTTTACAAGTATAAACGCCTTTAGCGTCCATATAAGGACGGTGAGCTTTTAAGCGAGAAATAGAAGAATAAAGTATAGCGTGAAAATTGTACTTTCTTATATTTTAAAAAAGCCAAGGAGTGAAACCTTAATGAAGCACCGTTATCTGCCCATGACAGAACAGGACCGCGTAGAGATGATGGAGGCCGTCGGGATTCAGTCTATAGATGAGCTGTTCTCCGATATTCCTGAAGCGGTACGTTACCAAGGCACTATGCCGATGTCTGAACCACTCGATGAATACGCCCTGCTGCGCCACATGAAAGGTTTGGCTGACCAAAATGCCGACTTTGATTCTCACGCCAGCTTCCTCGGCGCCGGATTATACGATCATCACATCCCTGTGGTCATAAATCATGTCATTTCCCGTTCTGAATTCTACACTGCCTACACTCCTTACCAACCGGAGATCAGCCAAGGTGAGCTGCAAGCGATCTTCGAATTCCAATCCTACATTTGCGAACTAACCGGTATGAAAGTTGCCAATGCCAGTATGTATGATGGTGCTACAGCTTTATCCGAAGCAGCGGTTCTCGCGGCTGGTGCTACCAAACGCAAAAAATTAATCGTCTCCCGTACCGTTCATCCTGAGGCTCGCCAAGTGCTACGTACTTCGGCTAATGCTTGGGGTCTGGAGGTGGTGGAGATTGACTATAAAGACGGTGTTACCGATCAAGCTAAGCTTGCTGAAGCTATCGATGGTGATACTGCCGCAGTACTGATGCAATCGCCTAACTTCTTCGGTAGCATTGAGGATCTTCGCTCGGTTGAGCCGCTGATCCACGCGGTTAAAGGTCTTCTTGTAGTCAGCGCGAACCCAATAGCTCTTGGTGTACTTGAAGCTCCGGGCAAACTTGGAGCCGACATCGTAGTCGGTGATGCTCAACCACTCGGGATTCCAGCTTCTCTCGGGGGTCCAACTTGCGGATTCTTTGCCGTAGCTGATCACCTGATGCGCCGCATGCCAGGCCGGATCGTTGGCCAAACGGTAGACCGTAATGGTAAACGTGGCTTCGTTCTTACACTTCAAGCGCGTGAACAGCATATTCGTCGTGAAAAAGCGACATCGAATATCTGCTCCAATCAGGCACTGCTGGCTCTCTGCGCATCCGTCTACTTGTCCGTTATGGGCAAAGAAGGCATGCGTGAAGTAGGCGAACTAAATATTCGCAAAAGCCATTACGCTGCTAATAAACTTAGCGGACTAACAGGTGCTGAACTTGCCTTCTCCTCCCCATTCTTTAACGAATTTGTTGTGAAGCTTCCTGAAGGCAGCAGCGTGACCGCTATTAATTCTAAGCTGCTGAAGGACGGTTATCTCGGCGGTTATGATCTGGGTCGTGATTATCCTGAACTTGCTGGACATATGCTGGTTGCCGTAACGGAAAAAAGAAGCAAAACCGAAATCGACCAATTCGCTAGCGCACTGGAGGGCTGTTTATGAAACCGGAGCAAAGTCTAATTTTTGAATTAAGCCGTCCGGGCCGCTCGGCCTACTCCTTGCCACTATGCGATGTACCACAGGAAGAAACCTTGGAGTCCCTGATTCCATCAGGTTTACTCCGTAGCGAACCCGTCGTACTTCCAGAAGTATCGGAAGTGGATGTCATTCGCCACTACACTTCTCTTTCACGTCGTAACTTTGGTGTAGACAATGGCTTCTATCCACTCGGTTCATGCACGATGAAATACAATCCGAAGATTAACGAAGATGTTGCCCGCTTCTCCGGCTTCGCCAAAATTCATCCCTACCAACCGGAAGAAAGTATTCAAGGCGCACTGGAATTAATGTATACCCTGCAAAATGATCTGTCCGCGCTGACGGGCATGGATGCTGTATCCTTACAGCCTGCCGCAGGTGCTCATGGTGAATGGACCGGCCTCATGATGATCCGCGCCTACCATGAAAGTCGCGGCGAGACGCGTACTAAGGTTATCGTGCCGGATTCCTCGCACGGAACCAATCCTGCTAGTGCCTCAGCAGCAGGACTTGAAACGATCACGATCCCTTCCACAGATAAAGGAATGGTCGATCTTGAAGCACTGAAAGCAGCCGTCGGTAGCGACACAGCCGCACTAATGCTAACTAACCCAAGCACACTCGGCTTGTTCGAAACCCAAATCGTCGAGATTGCTGAGATCGTGCATGAAGCAGGGGGCTTACTCTATTACGATGGAGCCAACTCCAATGCCATTATGGGCATTACCCGACCTGGCGACATGGGCTTTGACGTTGTGCATCTGAACTTGCATAAGACAATGAGCACCCCACATGGCGGTGGCGGCCCTGGAGCCGGACCAGTCGGCGTAAAATCCATCTTGATTCCATTCCTACCACAACCTACTGTGGTGAAGAATGAAGATAGCAGCTTCTCACTTCACTTCGGTGGTCCTGAATCTATTGGACGCGTAAAAGCTTTTTATGGAAACTTTGGTATTCTGGTTCGTGCCTATGCCTATATCCGCACCTATGGTCCAGACGGACTGCGTGAGGTATCCGAAAATGCTGTGCTGAATGCGAACTATATGATGCACCGTCTGGCGCCGTATTTTGAAATCCCATATCCGGGTGTATGTAAGCATGAATTCGTTATGTCCGGCAAAAACCTCAAGCAATATGGCGTGCGCACCTTAGACGTTGCTAAACGATTGCTCGACTTCGGCTACCACCCGCCAACCGTGTACTTCCCTCTGACTGTTGAGGAATGCATGATGATCGAGCCGACGGAAACCGAAAGTAAAGAAACGCTAGACGGCTTCATCGATACGATGATTCAGATCGTTAAAGAAGCGCAGGAGACACCGGAAATCGTAATCAACGCACCGCATACCACAGAGATTAGCCGTTTGGATGAGACACAGGCTGCGCGTAAGCCGGTTTTGAATTGTTCTTGCGGTTAATATTTCAATAATAAATCGAGTAGGAGGGGGCGGCGAGCCCCCGGCCTCTCACACCACCGTACGTACCGTTCGGTATACGGCGGTATTCCGTAAGGAGTTGTATCTGTCCAATACACTCTTTAATCCATTGGATTCCCAATATTGGTTATTCAATGCACGTTGCAGAATTGGACTCCCTGCAATTCGCCAATACCCTTTCCGAGTATTTCCCCACTCAAAAGGCTTATATCCTTAGGCACGCCTAAGGATATAAGCCTTTTGACTTTGGTTCTCGGGTTCTTCCATTGCTTCCAGAGACACATTCGCAATCTCCTTCGAATCCACATATCCATCGCTTTAAAGGCACTTGGCGTATCCGCCAGCGAGAAATATCCGTGCCATCCCATCAAGTATCGATTGAGCTCCTGGATTCGCTCTTCCGTTCGCATCGCTTTCTTCCGGGACGTTATCTCCCGAATTCGAGCCTTCGCTTTCTGCAAGGACTGTTTTGCTATCCTCACCTTGGGCTCTTTATCGCTACTAAAGCAAAACCCAAGAAATTTCCGTCTCCATGGGCGGTCCACCGCACTCTTCGCTTGGTTCACCTTTAGTTTTAGTCTTGTCTCAATGAATCTGGTGACGGATGCCTTCACTCGCTCTCCTGCTCTTAGTGTTTTCACATAGATGTTACAGTCGTCCGCATAACGGACGAAGCGGTGTCCACTTTTCTCGAGTTCCTTGTCGAGCTCGTCCAAAACGATGTTAGATAACAACGGACTGAGTGGACCACCTTGCGGTGTCCCTTCTGTTGTCGTATTTACTAGCCCGTTCTCCATCACACCTGACTGAGGATATTTACGAATCAGCAGGAGAACTTTCTTGTCCTTCACTTTAGCCGAAATCTTCATCATCAGTCGGTCATGGTTGACGCGATCAAAGAATTTCTCCAAGTCTAGATCGACTACGAATCGATATCCCTCTTTCATGAATGCTCTGGCTTTCCTTACCGCATCATGCCCTTGTCTTTTCGGACGAAATCCATAACTATCGGCTGGGCACACTAAATAAAGGAGACCACTTAACACGTGGTCTCCTTTTCTCATATTAAAAAATGCTATTTTACATACAGAAGTTCTGGATTATGTACGGGATTAAATGAAAGTTTCTTAGTGAACTGCCAACGGTCAGTTACATTCATTTTGTTATATATGCTCTTCACTACATTTCTAACTGTACCTTCACTAATTCCCAACTCGTTAGAAATAAGCAATGCACTTTTTTCACATAACCACATTTGAGCCACCTCTTTTTCTCGGGCAGTCAAGTTGAATTGTTCAAAACCAAACTTTAGTCTAAGTAACTGCATCTCAGGGTTACTCCACATCCATTTCTCGGTAACGTTTTCAGCTATCTGTTGCATAAATGGAATAGCAAATTCGATTTGCAGTCCTTTGTAGAAAGAAATATCTACATAGCCTCTTATAACACCATCTGAGTAGAGAGGAGAACATACACAGTTCCAATTAGAAAATATAGAATTCGTATGTTCGCTCCCTTTAACTACTCCAATAGAATTCATTTCCATAGAAAGTGAAACACCATTTAGCCCGAAATCCTGTTTGGCAAAACTCTTCCCAACTCTTATTCCTGCCTTATCAGATTCTTCTTTTATATGTACTGAAGAGAAATACAGATCGAGAATTCCCCCCATATCATCTGTTAGAAAAGCCGCAAAATCTACCGATATATACTTACTAATTTTAATCATCTCGTTATGTAGGGAAAGAATCATTGCCTCGTGATAAATAGATTCCTGGCCAATCTCCTCAAAAGAGTGCGCACTCGTTCTTTGTGGGGCCTTTGAACTTTTGACTTTACCCAATGAAGAGATAGAATCCATTTGTTCCTTTTTTAGATCTTCAGCTGAACACCAAAGTTTTGTCTGATCGTATGTTACTGTCAATTCCAACTCCTCCTGATTTCCATCATTTATAATGTAAAATGATACCATTATATATTTAAATATTGAAGATTCAACCAACTATTAACATATTTATTCATATTAGTAAATATCCAATGGGGGATATTTTCAAACTTTGTTATAAAGACCATAATTACATTTGTAGAACTTAAATAACCGCTAGATGCCCCATTTATTATTAATAATTATCCTTACACTCTCTTCTATTCAATGTGCCTTAAGTCATAGAAAAAAGAAACCTCTAAGGAGATAACACAGTGGAATTGTATAAAATTAATGAAAAACAAACATTCCAGTATTTTAATTTAGTCTCATATCGCAACACTATTCCTTCCAGTTGTTTACATCATAAACTAAACGAATTTATCCTTTCACTAAACAACTATAACCTCCAAAAGAATGGTCCTTTAATCACTTCTACTCATTCTGTATCCCGAAATAATGGCATAGAGATGGTGGATTTTGAGATTATGGTACCAGTAAAAGGAGAAATTAAAAAAATCCCCCTTTTATATATAAGCAAGAATTCAAGTTAATAAATGCAATTTGCTTGATGTATGAAGGTAAAATGAATGGCATCAATTCTGCTTATGAATTTTTAGTCAAATATATCTCTCAAAACAATCTACATCAAATAACATCCGCATATAATATAAACTTATCTGAAGGTACTAGTGAAAATATAAAAATAGATATTTGTATTGGCATCAATCCTAGTCTTCTTTAACTAGTCAAAACTCGTCTATCTCGAAAGGAGGTGAATAGAATGGAACTGAGTCTTAATAGTCAATTTTCAACATTGTCCAACATTGAAACGATGGAGATTTCCGGAGGTATAAATTGGGATAATGTTGCTTATGGAGTCTTGGGAATGGTAACCGTGGTAGCCGCTGTTACCACAGCACCAGTAACGATTCCTACTGCGATTATGGCAGTGGGTGGATCAATAGTATCTGGATATCTTACTGGTAGCGGACTAAAACATTAAATATCTGTTATAAGGAGTGAGGAATTAAATGCTTTCATATGCCCCTAGTTTTTCAGAACTTACACTTGAAGATAGTATCAATATTGATGGTGGCGTTGATTGGGCCAAGGTAGGTGCAGGAGTGTTAGGTATGGTTACAATCATGTCTGCTGTTGCTGCCGCACCAGTAACAGCCACAGCCGCAGTTGTCTACATAAGTGGTACAGTGGCTGCCGGATATTTAGTGGGTACTTCATTCTAAATTTTGATGGAGACATTCATCTTCAGATGGATATGTCTCCATCTTTTCTTCTATAAAAGAAGAGAATAATCATAAATAGATTGCGAGTGATTTTTTTGAAAATAGATAAATTAATATCGTATCTAATTAGAATAGACATTACTTTAGGGCTAGTAATATCATTCTTATTAATTGTAAGACCTAATATAATCCTCCCATCCCAATGGTTTATAATGAATTTCTTAATTTTTCTAACAGGTATATATATATATAAGAAAAATAAAAACAAGACATTTATAGCAGTTTTTATTTATGCTTTCATCTATTTTTCTTTAGTCATATTAGATATGTTAACTTCAAAAGGTATTATTCGAAGTGACAATAGATCTGGAGATATTTTATTAAGCGTAGGATTAGTGGCGTTAGGCCTGATCGGATTTTTCATTGCATTTTACATGAGCAACAAAGATAAATGATTCATTGTATAGCACAGGTCACAATATAAAATCATCATTTAATAATTGCTTTTCGGAGGATTATATGGCATTCACTAAATACCAATGTGTCAAACAACAAGATATTAAAGACTGCGGGGCTGCCTGTCTCGCCACTATAAGTAAAAACTATGGTCTCAACTATCCTATAACTAAAATTCGCGAGATGTCGGGAACCGATAAAATGGGTACCAGCGCCTATGGCCTTGTTAAAGCTGCTGAAAAATTAGGATTCACTGCCAAGGCTGTAAAAGGGACTCACGAGGCATTCTTCGAAGATTTCCCCCTTCCGGCTATTGCTCATGTGGTCATAGACCAAACTTTATTGCATTACGTTGTTATTCATAAAATCACAAAAAAAACAGTTGTCGTTTCGGATCCTGCGAAGGGCATTGTTAAATATACACCAGAAGACTTCTTTAAAATCTGGACCGGTGTTCTCATATTAATGGTTCCTACCCCTCAGTTCAAAAAGGGTGGTGAGTCCAAGGGTTTATTCACTCGTTTTTTTGGTTTACTTATTCCTCAGAGAAGAATGCTACTAGGAATTTTTTTGACATCCATGCTCTATACAATATTAGGTATATTATCAGCCTTTTATTTTCAATTTCTGCTAGATGAGATTCTTCCTTTTGGCTTAAAGAAGACTCTGAATATAGTATCCATTGGAGTAATCATTCTATATCTATTCAAAGTTTTATTGAACGCTTTTCGTAGTCACATTCTACTAACATTGAGCCAAAAGCTTGATATTTCGCTAATTCTCGGCTATTACCATCATGTGTTGAAGCTACCCATGAACTTTTTTGGTACTCGCAAGACGGGGGAAATCATCTCAAGACTTATGGATGCCTCTAAGGTACGGGATGCCATCTCCAGCGCAACCCTAACCATCATGATCGATATTATCATGGTTATTGCTGGGGGGATCATTCTTTATTCGCAAAGTGCCCTTTTATTTGGTGTAACTGTGCTGCTGGTTCCTTTGTATCTAGCGTTAGTGTGGGGATTCCACAAGCCATTCGACCGGTTAAACCGTGAACAAATGGAGAAAAACGCCCAACTTACCTCCTACATCGTTGAATCCATAGACGGTATCGAGACGGTCAAAGCCTACCATGCGGAGTCTAAAGTTGGCTTTGAGACGGAACAGAAATTCATCACGTTTCTGAAATCCGTGTTCAGCTTTGGTATTTTCAATAATATACAAGGCTCGCTAAAAGGTGTGGTTCAGTTGCTTGGAGGTGTAGCAATCCTCTGGGTAGGTGGTAATCAAGTAATAAAAGGAAATATGACCATGGGTCAACTTATCACTTATAACTCATTACTTGCTTACTTCCTTGAACCTATTCAAAATCTCATCAATCTCCAGCCTACCCTGCAAACAGCTGTTGTAGCGGCGGACCGATTGGGGGAAATACTCGACTTAGAAGCGGAGAAGCTTGAGGATGAGGACAAGAAGATTCAACCTGCTTCATTAAAAGGTGATATTAGATTTGATCGTGTCAGCTTCAGATATGGTACACGTTCCCTTGTACTTCATGATATTGATTTGAGACTTAGACAGGGCGAGAAAGTCGCCTTTGTCGGTGAGAGCGGCTCGGGTAAAACCACCCTGATCAAATTGATCATGCAATTTTACCAACATGAAAAAGGCGATATCTTAATTAACAACTACAATATTAAAGATATTCATTTAGATAGCTTGAGACAGCGAATCGCATATATATCACAGGATACTTTCTTTTTTAGCGGAACAATCCGGGAAAATTTATGTCTGGGTGTCAATCAGGATACGGATCTGGAACAAATTGTTTCGGCCTGCCAGACCGCACAGGCACACGAATTCATTAATCAGCTTCCACTCCGCTACAACACTTTGTTAGAAGAAAATGCTACTAACCTTTCCGGGGGACAGAAGCAGCGACTAGCTATCGCCAGGGCAGTTCTTAAACAGCCCGATATTCTTATAATGGATGAAGCCACTAGTAATCTGGATTCTACAACGGAGAAGGCTGTATCGGAGACGATTAATGCTTTTGAAGACATGACTACGATTATTATCGCTCACCGGTTGAGTACAATCATGCGTTGTGATCGGATTTATGTCATGGATCAAGGACGGATTATTGAGCATGGAACTCATCAGGAGCTTCTGGATTACCGTGAAAAGTACTATGAATTGTGGAAAGATCAACTCCCTGGAGTTGAACAAAAACAAGAACATAACAATCAATATGCCGCAGGAGTAGGCGAGGTGTCTCTTGTATGAGCGCACAAATACATAACTTATCAGAAATGACAGATAGCAGAGAAATCATGGAATCCAAGACCAGTCCTGTGATTTCCATTTTCATACTTATCTTATTCATTCTATTGGGGGCTGCGTTAGTCTGGTCCTATTTTGGCCAGATCGATGAAGTTGCCAAAGCCTCTGCTGTAGTTAGACCCAATGAAAAAGTCAGTACCATTCAGACTTCATCTATGGGAAAAGTGGAACAGGTATATGTCCATGAAGGGATGCAAATTAAGCAGGGCGAGCAGTTAATTTCCTTTGAGCATAAAGAACTTGATATAGAATTATCAAATCGTAATTCAGAAATCAATAAGCTCACTAAGAAACTGCACTATCTCGGGCTGTATAAACAAAGCATTAGCAATTTAGATAATCAGTTTTCTTCTGAACGTGCAGATGAGGGTTACTATTATGACATGGTAGAACAATTTCTCCTTGAATACAGCCAGCAGCAGCAGACCTTTCAAGGAACCCAGGATCAGCTTACAGCTGCCATTCACGAGAATATAGGCTTGCAAGATTCTGCTACCTTTAGTGCCGAATCTAGTTCGGATAAATCTCTTCAGAATAAAATTGAATTGGAACGAAAAAAGAAACTGCTAAATGTTGAAATTGCAAACGAGAAATTGCTTGTGCAATCCATCAAAGAGAATCAAAATCTTCTTCCAATTGAAGATACCAAACGGACGGAACAATATAATACATACCAAATTAAATATGTCCAACTGTCTAAACAATCTGCTGAGAAAAAAGAAATCTACAATTGTTCGCTCAGCTTGGGGGACCGCCTTGTGCCTCAATCCCAGATTACAGATGAACAGCATCAATATGAAAGTTCATATTTGCAAATCAACCAATTCCAAACCGAAGCCGTGCTCAGCTCAGAAAGCAATATCACCAATTACAATCAGCAATTGGTTGAAATAGAGGTCAGCCTCGATTTTCTAAAAAATGGGCACGATCCATCAGTTTCAGAACGAAAAACTTTAGAAATGCAAAAGAAACAGCTGGCTGAGCAGCAAAATGATCTACTGAATCAAGAGAAGCTTAACCGTTCATCTGAAGCAACCTCATTGAAAAAACTGAAACTTGACCGTATTGTACAGATTCATTCAGCAGTAGAAGAAAATAAAAGAACCTTAATTACGCTGCAAGAGGCTGTTAAGGGACTTGAGCTTGAACGAGACAAAAGACTGCTGATAGCACCAATTTCCGGGACCATTAATATTTTAAAAGAAACCAGCATCGGGGACATGGTACAATCCGGCGAAGCCTTGATCTCCATTATACCTAGCAACGAGTCAAAATATAAAATGAGCATCGCTGTACCTAATGCTGAAGCAGGAAAAATAGCGATTGGCAATAAAGTTGATTTCAGCTTTTCAGCCTTTCCTAAACAAAATTTTGGTTCCCAAAAAGGTACGATTACATCTATCAGCACAGATTCAATTGTTCAGCAAGACGGTCTAAGCTACTATCTGGTGGAGGCAACGATATCCAATGACCCACTTGTTAATCGCAGAGGTGAACGTGGAGAGCTTCGTGTAGGAATGATAGCGCAAGCCTCTGTTATTACCGACTCCAAGAAGATCATTGATTTTGTTCTTGAAAAAATCAACTTAAAGGAATAGTGAGGTTGCCAGCTAAATGTTAAAGAAATCAGCTCTCTTGATACTCTCCTTCTTATTACTCCTATTGCCGCATTCCATTACAGTTTATGCTAATACGCAGGTATCTAGCGCAATAAAATCGCTTTCCATGGAAGAAGCAATCCAGCTAGCATTAACTAACTATGTAGATATCAAGCTCTCACAATGGAATATTGCAGAAACGGATTCCAAATTTTCATATGTATCATCTGAAGAGAAAAAGTTGGAGCAAAAAAATGTAGTCACAACCAGCGGGCTGCTGCCAGTAAATCCTGATATTTTTATCAATAGTATTCCTGGTTACGGTGATTTAAGTGAAGAAGAACAGGCAGGGGTCAATCAATCCATTCTCATTCAAATTATGATTAACACATCTCTGAATCAATGGGTTAGCGCTCAGAATGAAAGCCAAAACAGTTACAATCAAGAGACTAAAACAGTGCAGCTTAAGGAATTTCATGACCAGTTACGCACATTAGAAACAGATAAAGTAATTAATCAGTTACGACTTCAAAAAACAGAAGCCCTCATCCGCTACTATGCTGTGCAGAAATATTATCAACTCTCTTCTCTAAAAAAAACGATTGAATATGACAAACAAGAAAGCCAATATTGGTTTCAACAGTCTGAGGATACCTTGCGGTCCTATGAGCATGGTCTTCTGTCTAAGAGAAGTTTGGACGATTTTAATCGTAAAAACATAGTACAAAAATCTATTTTTGAACGTAACCTTCGAAGTTATGAAGCTCAGTTAGAACAATTTAAGCTTGAGTTAGGATTATCATCCTATTCAGAAGTCCTTCTAGATGATGTCATTTCCAGTACACCAGAGCCTGTGAATTGTAATACAGTAATTAGCCTCTCTAGTAATTATGATTTACGCGAAGAAGATGCACGTATCACACTCGCCAAAGATAATCTTGACGCAGCTAAAGCTTCCGATGCTGAACTCATCACTTATTATTCAGTCCTATGGTCTAGCCAGATTGCACACAAAAATATAGTACAACAACAACTCGAAGAAAAACTGGCTAGTTATAAGCCGGAAGCAAATGAAATTGATTTTGAATATTCAGAACTAAAAGAGCAGCAATTGGAACTCGTACGCGTCTCCCAGGATAATGATACTCTCCTAAATAGCGGGTTAATCTCAGCGGCTCAGGCAGATCAGGACAAGCTGGATTTACTAAACTTAAATCGGCAATTCGATAAGCAAAAAGTAAAGTACGGTTTATTCCAAGCAAAAGTTACTTTGGCTCTTAGTGGAGTTATCCTCTAATAACCATTAATTTATCATTCATAACCCAAAGGAGATATCACAAGATGAAAACCATATCTAGCCTAATCGCAGCAACTCTTCTTTCTACCGCTATCGCCTGGCCTGTCCATGCCGCAGAGAAGCCAATCTCCATTCAGATCAATCAGCAACAGCTCGCACTGAAGGGACAGGCTCCCTTCAATGATAATGGTACAATTGTCGTTCCTTTTCGCCCGGTTTTTGAAAAACTAGGACTTTCAATCGATTGGAATCAAACCACAGGTACCATAACGGGTACTAAGGAAGGGCTTACGATTACACTGCAACTAGGCAGCAAGCAGGCCAGCGTCAATGGTGTAATAACCCAACTTTTTGTTGCCCCTAAGCTCATCAATAATTCCACTTACATTCCGCTGCGCTTCGTTGGGGAGGCTACAGGTAATGAAGTCTCCTGGAATGCACACTCGAAGACAGTAACCATTACAGGCAAGACTAACCAGGTAAACCCGCAGGAAATCAATGCTTTTTTTGAAAAATACGTAACCTATACCAACAATGAGAATTATGAAGGGTTCATGAGCCTAATCGATAGCAAGTCTCCTCTTGTGATCATCAGGCCACAGATTAAGAGCCAAATGGAACAATACGATCTGACCACTTCACTTGATCAATTAGAGGTTATCAGCCTTCAACCCACAGAGGCTACGGTTCACACCGTTGAAACGACTACACACCTCAGCGGTCCATTCACCTTAGACAATACCTCTGAATATATTTATAGCTTAACGCGTACTGCCAGCACTGAAGACTGGAAAATCAACAACCTGCAGATTAAAGGCGTACAATATATACTCCCAGATAAACTGCTGAACGCTAAGCCAGCTGTGACGAAGTCGGATGAAACGGATATATTAGCTGTGCTTAAGAGCAACTTGGACTATACCAATGCAGAGAATATTCAAGGTGTGCTATCTACTATTGATCCTGAGTCCCCTGCTCTCGAACAAACCAAACAGCTCTTCAGCCAAATTTTCACAGTCTATGATCTAAAGTTCACTCTGGAATCTGCCAAAATCATTCATTATACCCAGGATACCGCAGCCGTATATATGGTTCAGACGAGCATCAAGCTTAAGGGTCCTGAGTTTCAGGATAACCGCTCCACCTCTGTCACAACGCTGAAGAAATCCAAAGCAGGCAAATGGATGCTGGATCAGACCTATCCGATTAGTGTAGACAAGTTAACTCCATAATTATAAGGATTTGTAACAAAACAAAAAAACGGCAAGCCCCATTAACCCGGAGGCTTGCCGTTTGCTTATCTAAAGCGCCGGAGCTCAATCTTACCCGCTTCCCCTACGTTCTCTGGCTGATACGGATATAGAACAGTTCCTAAATAGTTGGGACCACAATGGCCAATCTTTCAATCAATTCCCATCTCTCGCTGATATTCATCTTACTGTAAATACTCTTAACGATATTCCGCACAGTTCCCTCTTTCACATTAAGGTCGTTGGAAATTTGCAGCGCCCCTTTTCTTAGTGCCCAGTGATACGCTACCTCTCTCTCTCTAGGGGATAATCGATACAAATCACACTTCTCCTGAAATATGTACTCAATTAACTTCGGGCTTCGTTCCTTCAACTTCAACACAATCTTTTCGGATAATTGTTTAATAAAGAGAATCGAAAAACCAAGTTGCCTCTCGGCTTCAAATGAGATGTCTATATATCCACATATACAATCATTTATCATTATAGGAGCGCATACACAATTCCACTCTTTAAACATTGGCATACTATGCTCTTCTCCACGCACTACTGCAATTGACTCAACCTCCATCGCTAAAGAAACTGCATTCACTCCAGAGATTTGCTTCGAAAGATTAGTTCCACTCCTAATTCCATAATGATCTACTTTCTCCTGAAACGTTTCGAACGGACTGACAATATTAATAATATTGCCGGCTCGATCTGTTAAGAAAAAGACAAAGGGCAATAAGAGAAATTCCATTACTTTCGCCAATTCTGAATGTAATACTTCAACTAAAATCTCGTAGGGAACCAGCTCTTCTATAGAAAAGGATTTTTCTGTTTTGAGGTTACTCCAGGGTTGGCAAAATTCACACACGGAATTATTAGATTCTTTATCTACATCATCTACCGTAAACCAGGCACGTTCGCATTCAACAATATTCAAACAATCCATTCTCCCAACTTATGGTATTAATGAAACAGAGCATATCATATCACTCCCTTCAAAGGAAAACAATGACATAATTAGTTAGGGTTGTGGGAGATTAGTAAGAATTGAAATAACATTGTTTAGATTATTTTTCTATGGCCGATTATTTGATAAGAACTTTTCACCTGTCCTGTATTCTTTAAATTTCGTCAAAAAAGAATAGAGCATAACAATTACCACTTGTCTATATCCTACCTAGAATATATACGAAATCCATTTTTTCTATGAAAATAGGGATATTCGTTGATTAGAAAAAAATTTCACAATGGAGTCTGAGACTAGCGAGAAATCATGCTCAACATATTTATATCTGTTACCCTGAAAGGAATGAATTTTATCAAGAGTTTAGTAGGGATTTTCAGTAGAAAGTATACAAAGTCTATTCCATTTTTACTTTTGTTTTCATTATTTATATTGGCGTTTTCTGCGGTAAATAGAATATTCCCAATAATATCTTTTTTAATAATTATGTTAAATGCTCTGTACATTGTTGTGAAAATAGCAATATTTAAAATTAAAAAATAAATATTTATTTCAGGGGGGGATATTGCAATCTGGCAAAGCGCCTTTCAGCCTTTCCTAAACAAAGTTTTGGCTATTAGTTTAGACAAGTTAACTCCATAATTATAAGAATTTGTAACAAAACAAAAAAAAACGGCAAGCCCCATTAACCCGGAGGCTTGCCGTTTGCTTATTTAAAGCGCCGGAGCATTAGTCTTTTCTGCTCCTTTACGTTCTTTTGCCGATTTACGGAAGTAGAACAACTCGTAAATCGCCGGCACTACAATCAGCGTAAGCAGTGTTGCTGCGGTTAATCCGCCAATGACTACAATCGCCAAGCTTTGCGAGACGATGCTGCCCATCTCGGCATGGCCGAACAGCAGCGGTGTCATGGCGCAGATGGTGGCAATCGCCGTCATGAGAATCGGACGCATCCGTGTTCCGGCAGCTTCTAGAATAGCCTCGTGGATACTCATATTGGCTTCATTTTGCTTAATCCGGTCAATGAGCACAATGGCATTCGTAACAACAATACCTATTAACATCAACGCCCCGAACAGAGCAGTGAAGTCAGGCGTTACACCGGACACGATAAGTCCAACAATCGCACCAATCGCCGCGAGCGGCAAGGAGAACATAATCGCCAGTGGAGCCCGAAGGGTTTTAAAGGTGAGTACCATAATCAGATAGACCAACCCGATGGAGATCAATGCCGTCATGCCCAAGTCGTTGAAATCCTCTGACTGATCAACTGACGCTCCGCCTGCAAATAAGGTCACGCCTTTCGGAAGTGTAAGACTATCGGTTTCTTTTTTAATATTCGCACCGATCTCAGATACCTTCTTCGGATCAACCTCTGCTGTAATTCGTACATACGGCTTCCCATCTTTATGGAACAACATTGCTGGTTCATTCCGAACCTCGTAAGTTGCGAGCTGAGACAGTGGCTTCGGCCCCTCAGCCGTCATGAGCGTCAGCGCTTTTAAATCCTGCTCCGTTTGCGGCTGAACCATAGGATCTAACACTACACCTGCTGCGTCACCATCGAGCTCAATTTGCCCCATTGGAATCGGATTAAGCATCGCTGACAGCTGCATTGAAATCTCTTGCGCATTACTTTGCGCCGGATCTACCTTAAAGGAAAATACAGGTTTCGTATCCTCCATATTGCTGCTGACTTTTTGAATTCCCTCTACGGTCTTCAGCTTAGCGGTGACTTCTGTTGCTACAGTAGTAATATCCGCAAGATTATCTCCGACAATATCAATATATTCACTGGTAGAGCTGGATCCCATCATACTCATTTGGTTAGCAACAAGTGTTGCTCCAGTGTATGAATCTTTTACCTCACGAACATGATCAATAAAAGCCTGAGCATCTGCACCTTTTTTCATAACAACGGTATAGTCCACTAAGGTTTCAGAGGTAACACTCCCCCACTTAGCGGCGTCCGCACTATTCCCTGATTGCATGATTACCGTTTCTGCTTGTGGCTGCTTCATCAAATCTTGTTCTAACTGCTTTCCCTTTTCCAAAATATCTTTGACAGGAACATCCTTCGGATAATTCATCTGAACAGAAACATAGCTGGCATCCGAAGCATCGAGCGCCCCTTTGGGCATAGTCACATAAGCAGCAATGGAGCCAATCAGAAGCAGGAGACCCAACGATAAGCTAACCCATTTACGGCGAAGATTCCAGTCCAGAAAGCGGATAAACCATTTAGAAGGTTCGTGTTCTTTCATTGATGTTCTTCTCAGCAGCCATGAGCTTAAAAGAGGAACAACCGTCAAAGCTACTACTAGTGAAGTAAGCAATGAATAGGTCACTGTTAAAGCAAACGGCAGTAGGAAAGCTTGCAAACTACCACGCAAGAGACCCATCGGCAAAAATACTGCTACGGTAGCAATGGTTGATGAGGTAATCGCTCTAGCCACTTCCCCAGTTGCACTAATGATCATTTCACGGGAAAAGGGTTCTTTTTGCAGCCTACGGTAAATGTTCTCAATCACCACGATACTATCATCGACCAAACGGCCTACCGCAACCGCGACTCCCCCGAGTGTAATGATATTCAAGCTTATGCCGGAAATATTCAGCAGATATAAGGTGACTGCTAACGAAAGTGGGATGGATACTGCCGTAATCAGAGTAGCCCGCAGGTTACGCAGGAACAACAGAATCACAATCGTCGCAAATAATGCACCTAGCAATACCTCACGCATCATACTGTTCACCGAGCTAACTACCATATCCGATGTACTGAATACCACTGCTGCTTCTGCATTAGGAATGGTTGTATTAATATGATTTACGGCAGCCTGAATGTTATCTCCGACACTGACTGCATTCGCATTAGCCTCTTTGGTCACTATGGCGAATAGAACGTCTTTCCCGTTCGAACGACTGACACTTTCCTGATCCTGCTTCAATTCGACAGCAGCGATATCCTGTAGCTTAACGCCCGCAGATACAGGAAGCTTTTTCAAAGTATCCATACTATCTATCGTAGAAACTACGTTAACATTGCCGGTCTGCCCACCAATCGTTTGCTCCCCAAGGGATGCCGATACATTACGTCCTTGAAGTAAACCTAATACTTGTGGAGTCGTGACTCCCTTCTCAGCCATTAATTTCGGGTCCAGCTTAACGCTGACCTGCGGAGTTACCTTACCATATAAAGCAACGTTCGCTACCCCTTCAGCTTTTTGCATCTCTGGAATGATAGTTTCTTCCGCAAGCTTAAGATTCTCTTTAGTCAGGCCTTCGTCAAAAGCAAGAGTAACCTGTGATACAGGAATCATGGAGGTATTCAACTGAAGTACAAAAGGAGCCATTACCCCTTCCGGGAACTTCAATGAATCGACGACCTTCTGAACCTCCTGCGCAGCATCCTTCATATTCGTTTTCGAATCATAAAAAATATTTACCTGCGCATATCCGTCTCCGGAAGTGGACAGTATTTCCTTCTTCCCTTTCACAAAAGCTGCTCCAGCTTCTATCGGCTTCGTTACATTAGTCTCCATAGCATGTGTATCCTGGCCAGGACCCAGCACAGTTACAGTCACTTGAGGATTATCCGCCTCTGGCATAAATTCCATCGGTAGCGAAGTGTAGCTCATCCCTCCCACCACAAGAGCCATGACTACTAAAAGCCCCACCGCAGCCTTGTTACCGAACGACCATTTTGTTAACCATTTCATTTTCTTTTTCCCCTTCCACTCCACATGATTTCTGGCACTCCCCTTATGTCTGTTTGATTATGTATTAATTTCCATCCCGAGATTTAGTTTAGTCATTTTTGGCTGAACTCAAAACAGCCCTACGGCTGGTTTCGTACTCAGTCTTAAGACGGGGAACTTTCCCCTTCTGTAGACAGATCCCCGTCCTTTTTCTTGATGATGGCAACTGGAACGTGAGCATAAAAAAAGAGCCCCGTTAGCCATATAAATGACCAACAGGACTCCCTTTTGTAATGGTTTATTTCCCTTCCGCACGTACTGGATCACGGAACATAAATTTCAATAGTGGCGGCGTTACAAGTGTAGTTACAATGACAACAATAATGACCGAAGTAAAATACTGTTGCTGTAACAAGCCGCTTTGCAGCCCTGTGGCGGCAATGATCAACGCAACTTCCCCCCGTGAAATCATCCCAGACCCAATAATGGCAGACGAGTGGTTATCAAAGCCTGTAAGACGCGCACCCAGACCGCCACCAAACAGCTTGGTCAGAATGGCAACAACCGTAAGCAAGATCACGAAGCCTATTTGACTGCCTACTCCTTCAAAGGAAACACTAAGTCCTATACTTACAAAAAAGACCGGCACAAAAATCGAATAAGCAATCGGCTCGAGCTTGGATTCTACCGTGTGCTTAAAGGAAGTTTGCGAGATAGCAATCCCAGCCGCAAAGGCACCAATGATTCCTGCCATCCCCATGATTTCAGCAAAATAGGCGAATGCGAAACAAATCATTAACGCTGCTGAAATAATCGCCTCTGTCACCTTCAACGGAGCCATCCATTTCATGACCCGAGGAACAATGAACCAGCCGGCAATAATCGCTACGGCAAAGAACAACACCTTTTTCCCAATTAAAAGACCAATAGAAACGTCTGTACCTGTACCAAAAAAGCTCATCAGAACAGCGAGCAAAATAACAACTAGAATATCATCTACTACGGCAGCCCCCAGAATTGTAGAGCCTTCACGTGTGTTCAGCTTATTCATATCTTTTAACACCTGCACCGATATGCTGACCGATGTTGCACTAAGAATAACGCCCATAAACAAAGCATTATGATAAGCAAAACCAAACATTTCTCCTAAGGCGAACCCACCCAAAAAGGGTAATATAATTCCACCGACGGCTACTGCAAAAGCTGATTTCCAGTTCTTGCGCAATTGATCCAGATCCGTCTCAAGCCCCGCTATGAACATTAACAGTAGAACACCGATCTCAGAGATATAATGAATAAACTCTCCATCCTGAACCCAGCCCAGTACCGCAGGCCCCAGTATGATTCCCACAATAAGCTTACCTAGCACAGCTGGTTGCCCAAGCCGCACAGATAGATCACCAGCTACTTTGGTGAACAATATGATCAGCATAAGATATAAAACAAACTCCATCTTTCAATCCACTCCCTTGTTGTATATAAGAACTGCCAACCAGGAGCTTCTCCAAGCCAAAAAAAGACAAAGAGGAGCCCTTGTTGACAGGCTCCTCCAAAAAACAAATAATTATTCAATTTAACTTTATAAATTATATTATACCTATATTTAAAATAACTGTAAACCAGATGCGCCGATAATATAAATTATGCACATTTGATTTGTTCTAGAATTGAATTGCTTATTTCAGATAGAACACTTCACGTAAGGGCTGCATAGGCACCTCATCATTGAAATCAAATGAACCTTCAACCATCTTAGAGGTAATCGCATTCCAGCGGTTGCAAGCATCACTTTTGGCAATGTAATCGAAAGCCGCCTTACTATCCTCACACTCATAACAGTAAAAAAATTGATTGCCATTCTGAAAGATGGAATAGTTAGAAATACCAGCCTTACTGTGCTCCTCCAAAATTTCTGGCCAAGGATTTAAATGCATAGCTACATACTCCTCTAAACATTCTTCCTTCACCCGCCATGTCCAAGCCAATTTATTGCTGCTCATCTGCTCATCCTCCTAGAAATCCCCTCTTTTACACATATTAAGAACTAGGGACATTTGATACCTATTATTGTACCTGAATAGAGTAGTCCAAGCTATGCATATCTATATGATCTGTAAATTTTTTAAGCGTTAATTCCGGCTTCACTCGGACGTAGAATAGCAGAACCAATCGCCAGCAGCACCGCGGCCATAAGACCCAAGATGGCAAAAGGCAGCCATAATTCATTCCAGCCTCCACCTGTAGCAGCGATATCGATCGCTTGGATCGCCCATTTTTGCGGTACAAAATTAGCTGCCTTCTGCATATAATCCGGCATAATGGATAACGGCCAGAAACAGCCTCCAAGCATACAGGTCGGGGTCAGGATCAGCGAATTAAGCATGCCAGTATTATTGGGATTGCGAATCAGACCTGCTACCGTACTGGCTAAGCCCATGGAAACGAGCATAAATGCTGCAAGAACCAAAAAATACAAGTAGAGCGGTAATCCAAAGTCAAACTGCAGTACATAACGGCCCAAAGCAAGTACTACAACAATTTGAATTAACCCAACAATGAAGCTTCCCAGAAAATTACCGAGGGCAATCTCATACGAACGAACCGGGGCACTGAACATACGTTTCATTGTTCGTTCTCTTCGATCATCCATAATAAGCGACACTGAACTTGTAACCAGCCCCATTAAGAACATCAAAGTAAATCCTGTGACGATGCTTAAGCCCTCTTTGGGATATAAATCATAATCTGTTCTTATACTGCCTACACTATGTTGCTCAGCTCTTTGCATTACGGCAGCAAACTGTGAGTCCGAGTCCGTAGCCTCAGTCCGAGCTGCTCCAATTAGTCCAGCAGTGTTTCGCATTTCATCAGCAATTACACTGATTTTCATTTTTACCATAATGGATGTTTCAGTAGCCTTAAGCTCATACACACTAATTTGTGGCTCTTCTCCAGCAAGCAGTGCGGAGGTGAAGTTTTGCGGTATCAAAATACCGGCTTCTCCGTTCTGATCGATAATACTCTCCCTCAAATCAGCCTCATCTGTCTTCTCTACCAGCTTATAATCACCGGTATTCTCCAGCTCGGTAAGCAAATGTTTGCCCGCTGCACCATCGTCCATATTCGAATATAAAATAGTAGCCGGTCTCTCACCCATACTTCCACTAATTGCTACTACCCCGGCCACGACAAGACATGGCAGAAGAATATACGAAAGCAGCCCATTCCGAGAACCAATCGTTCTTTTCACCATATTCCAAGCAATCGTTAAGATCTTATCCATGGTAACCTACCTTCCGGTACGAGATAACCGCTGCACTGAATAGAACCAGACAGATGATCGACAAGACCAGCAGATTCGGCAAAATCTCTGAGACCTCTGCATGCAGCATCATTTTTAGAACAGCTTGTAGTACCCAGTGATTCAGGGTAAATGCCCCGACCGAGTTCACCCATGATTCCGGAAGTGGAGCCATCCCTCCACTAATGAAGGTCATGACCACAGTGATAACATTAACAATACTTCCTGCACTTGCTTTAGTTTTGCAAAACATTGAAATAACAATCGATAATGTCATGGAAGCTATGATCATTAAGAGACAGAAGAGCAGCAGCAAGCCCGGACGATTGCCCCAATTTACGCCAAACAACAAATGAGTCAGGATAATAATCGCTGCGCACTGCACTACACTTACAACCCCTACGCCTAGCATTTTACCAATAAACAGCTCAGAACCTTTTACCGGCATTGAGGTTATTCGGAAGAGGGTGTGATTTTCTTTTTCATTAAAAAGAGAGGTACTGACGGTCAAACCGCTATATAGCAGAAACATCAGCATCATGGATACCGCATAGAATTGGGAGGCTGTATAGGATCGGCCACCTTCACTGAGCGCCCCAACCTTAACAGATGGCTGCTCTCCCAAACTTGGTGCAGTAGCAGTCAAAGCTTCTGGACCCAACGTCATAGCTACGGATTGCTTATAGTTAATATTGTTCAAAAAGTTATCGAATACCGTCCCCGCAACCATGTTATCTGTCCGATCTTTGCCCAGAACAAACTCTAGCTTTGCAGTTTCGCCGCTTTGTACTTTCTTATCGAAGCCTAGGGGAACAATAACTGCATAACCATATTTCCCGGCGCGCAGGCCACTTTCCGCTGTCTCTCGGCTCCCTACTTTGACCGGAATAATGATATCCTTAAGCTCCGGCGTCTTCAAAAAGCTGTCTATCATCGCCGAGCTTTCATACCCTTCTCCAGAAAGATTAACTACACCAACACGTACAGGGTCAATCTTAGACGCTGCCTTATCACCGATTACACTGGAGAGGGAAGCACCCAGCAGAAAGATCAAAAGCAGCGGTAGCAGAAACATATTAATGATGATTGAGCGTGAAATAAACAGCCTGCGAAGCTCATAAATCATAATTGTCCAAATATTTCTCAAAGCGTTCTCTCCCTCCTTTAATCGCGCAATGTCCGTCCTGTCAAACTAAGGAATAAAGTCTCCAGATCCGGCTCCTCAATATTTAAAGAACCAATAACGCCTTCATGTTTAGCAAAAATAAATAAGATATCCTGCAGCTCATCCTGTGAGGAGGGGAGATACATTTCTACCGTTCCCTCTTTACTTTCCACTCTCGTGATCCGCGGGTGTAGACTAAGCTCATTGATTAGCTCCGGGGTGATGTTCGTTGCTTTGACCACTATTTTTTCTTCCTGAGAAACCCGTTCCCGCAGCTCCTTTTCCGTGCCACAAGCAATGATATGTCCCTTATCCATAATCGCTACCCGATCACAAATGGCTGCAACCTCTTCCATATAATGACTAGTGTAGATGACGGTTGAGCCAAGCCGATTCAGCTCTTTGACCGACTCAAGGATATGATTACGAGACTGCGGATCAATTCCTACGGTCGGCTCATCCATAATAATCAGCTTTGGATGATGCATGATGGCACAAGCGATATTCAAACGTCTTTTCATCCCTCCGGAGAAGGTGGCTGGTTTTTCTTTGGCCCGGTCACTAAGTCCTGTGAAAGCAAGAGCTTCCGCCACCCGCTCTTTCAGCAATTTTCCCCGCAAACCATACAATCTTCCGAAAAAAGTTACATTTTCTGCTGCTGTCATTGTATTGTACAAAGCCAAATCCTGCGGAACTAAGCCGATCTTTTTCTTAACCTCCAGTGCATACGAAGAGACTGATAACCCATCAATAACAATGTCTCCACTATCAATCTTTAGCAGGCCGCAAATCATACTTATAGTTGTACTTTTACCTGCCCCGTTCGGGCCTAGCAGGCCAAAGATCTCTCCTGCTTGAATCGTAACATTCACATGATCTACCGTTAATTTGTTCTCATACCGTTTCACCACATCGGTCAACACCGCGATTGCCATCTCTTATCTCCCCTGTCGTGTGTGCTTCTATATTTTCAATTTTATTCTAGGTTGAATTTTTGCGGATGTACGAAAGGTCATTTTTTGAAGGTGACTAAAGTCATCTCCTGAAGTAGTGGGATAATATGCTAAGATTATTAAAAAACATAAAGGATGACTAAGGCGTGCCCAGAGAGCTAAACTTATTGCGTTACGGACTCATCTTAATCCCTGCGTTTATTACCATTTATGTCTATCAATATAACGATTATGGAATCTTCACGCTGCATATCCTGATGCTTCTATTCCTTGTGGTCATGGTGCCAAAGCTCCCTCGATCCATTCATGCTTTGATTAGTATCATTGAAATCTTGTTCACGGCCTGGTTATGTTATCAATATGGCAGCATGATGATTTTCCCCGCTATATCAGCACTGCTTTATTATTCCAGACTCCAGCCTAAAGCAGTGCCTTACGTGTTCACAGGTGTACATCTGATAGCTTTGAACGTTGCACTCCAGAATTCTCCATCGCTCGTAGTGACTTACATTAACCTTTCATTTCTGCTCACTGCCTACCTAAATAAGCTATTATTGAAAGCTGGCCAGCGGCGCGAAGACACTCTTCTTCTATATGATGAGTTGCGCAAAAAGCATTTCGAGCTTGATGAAGCTCGCAACCGCCTGCTGGAGTTCAGCGCGCAAGTAGAAGAGTCTGCCCAGTCCAAAGAGCGCGTCCGAATCTCACGCCAGCTCCATGACGATATCGGCCACCGGCTAATCCGGATTAAAATGATGATGGAGGCCGCCCTCCAGACCTTGCCCACCTCTCCCGAGAGTGGAATGCAAATGATGGAACTGATTCGTGACCAGCTGTCGGCCAGCATGGACGATATGCGGTCCGCAGTTAAACGTATCAACTACACCCCGAAGCTTGAGGGAGCTTATGCGTTAGACCGGCTGCTCGAAGAGATTGGGCGTGAGACGGGGATCGAGACCTCATACCAAGTTCAGGGCATACCTTATCCGCTCTATCCTAGTATCCAAGTGATCCTGTACAAAAACGCCCGTGAGGCTATAACCAACGCCTTGCGGCATGGAAAAGCAACGTCCATCCGGATCAAAATTGACTACGCGCAAGCAGGAATCACTATGGAGGTTAGCAACAATGGATCACTTCCAGAAGAAGAGAAGCTCCGCAAATTATTGGGGAGTGGTGGGGACGGGATGAAAGGCATGTACGAGCGCACTCATCTGATCGGTGGAACACTCGAACTAAGGCAGGAGCCACATTTTACAGTCATTACGCGGCTGCCCATTTATAAGCAAGATGAGATTGTATAACGAAAGGAGCCATGCTAATGATTAAAGTGTTAATTGTTGATGACGACCCCTTTATTCGCCAAAGTCTGCAAGTATTGCTAGGGATGGACCCAGATATTGAAGTTGTTGGAGCAGCTTGTGAAGGTAACGAAGCCTTGGAATTACTTCAAGAAGGATTAATGGCCGATTTGGCTCTGATGGATATCCGCATGCCCGGCTGCGGTGGCGTTGAAGGAACGGAGAAGATTAAGCAGGCTTTTCCGCAAATTGCGATATTGATGCTGACCACCTTCGACGACGATGAATATATCATTGAGGCACTACGTAACGGAGCTAGTGGATATTTGCTCAAAAACATACCGCCAGACCGGATCATCCAGGGCATTAAAACGGTTTTTGAAGGGAACATGCTTATCCACCCTGATATCGCCCGCAAGCTGGCAACCTTTCTGCAGCCTACGGCACGGCAAGAATTGCCACAGGTACAGCCACTGGAATCCTTCGGATTGACCAAAACAGAGCTGGCTGTAGTGGCTTCTATCGCTGAGGGGCATAGTAACAAAGAAATCGCCGGACAGCTTTTTTTAAGCGAGGGCACCGTCAAAAATTACATAACGGATATATTAAGCAAATTAGAGCTCCGCGATCGTACGCAAATTGCAATTTTTTATTTGAAGAATAGGCAAGGTTGAACTAGTAACATATAGCATATGAATAGTCCACTGCCAAAGTTAGTTTTTCTTACGGACTCCAGTGACGCGCTGCTCCTTGGACGCGGGTTCGGACTCCAGTGACGCGCTGCTCCTTGGACGCGGGTTCGGACTCCAGTGACGCGCTGCTCCTTGGACGCGGGTTCGGACTCCAGCGACGCTATTTACAATTTTATCGGCGTTTGAGCAGAGTTTCGGACCCCAGCGACGTTATTCCTCAGAAAGAGGCTCATTTGGGGTGTTTTTGATGCTAATAGCGGCTTTGGGGTCCGTTACCATTCTAAAAAAGCGAAAATGCTGCGATTAGGGGCAACTGGGTCCGATAGCAACTTCTCGCACGCGAAATTACCATCTAATCAAAAACAAAGATACCCCATTCACCATTTCATGGCTTATAGGGCATCTTCTAGTTATCCTTCCGCTGATTCCTGCTTGGCTTCAGTGGTTTTTTTTCGTTTAAGTTGGCCGTCCGGAAGATTCCGGCTGCGTATGCCTGTCTTCATCCCGATGATGCTGTAGATGCTGGAAGGCTTCGCCTCAGCGGTAATCATCCCATCTGTCTCCGGCACCAAAATAATGCCGAGCTGATGGTGATCCCCATCATAGATCGGGCTTTGAAGGTATTTACTCTCCCCTTCACGGTTCAGCACCTCCAGCTTGCAGAACGCTGGATTCATGCGCAGCGCCTCATGTAGCTGCGCCGCATCGGTCAACAGGACCCCGTTGACCTTCAGTAAGATCTCGCCGGGCAGGATGCCCAGCTCCTGGCCGGGACTGCCCGGCAGCACGGCCAGCACTTTGCGGCCGCGCGGTGGATGCACGAAGATGGGGCTGATGCTGCGCTCTTCCAGAGCGCTGTACCAGCTTAACCCTTCGTGCAGCACAATAGCTGCGAGCGCCGCGACCAGAGTCAGCGGGCTCCACCAAGCGGCAAGCAGGCTTAAGCCGAGCAGGACGATGCTGTAGATCAGCAGTCGTCCTGCAGTGCGGGCCGCCTTGCGCCCGGGCAGCATGCCCTGTGTCATCTCGCTGAAGCCGATGATGACGGGCAAAGAGACGATGCCAAGGCTGCCGCCGAGCAGCGAGTGCCATGGCAAATCCGTTCCTGCTCCCGATGGGAGCAGCAGGAACAGCGGCAGCGGCCAGAAAGCCTGCAGCTGATAGCCGCCGACGACCATGCCGCGCTTTCCCTTCAGGAAGAGCGGCGTTGCAAGCTTGGCCCCTTGTCTGCGGGCCAGCAGTGCCTCCGCCATATGCAGCAGCGCAGCTAACACTAGCAAAGCAGGAATATCCATCTCCCGTATGGCGGTGGTAATATTCCCTACCGTTCCACTATCTAAAGCATCTGGAAAGAAAGAAATTACAAACTGAATGATACCTAACAAGCCTATAGAATACGCAAAGCACAAATACCGTACACGCAATAGCGACAACACGAGACTAACTACCCAAATGCAGGCTACAGCCGTACCTGATAATGATATTCCTAGCAGAACGGCTGCTATAGAGACGACCAAACCCATGACTAGACCACTCCATACCGTCCGCCACGTTTCCTGACCCCAGCTATGTAATTTCACATGTATCAGCTTTCGTTCTAATGCCACCTGCCTACGGTAATATAACGCAATAAATATAATAGCAATGTAGTAATACGGCTGGATCAATAAGTGTAAGAACGCAGTGCCCAAGCTTCCTAACAGTTCCTGAATCACATTCAAACTGTTCGTCACACTCCTTTTCGTCCGATGACTGATTTGTATATATTCTAATTCCTCTACGTCGGTTGGCATTTTCTTATCTAAAAGAAAAAAAGAAGGCTGAATTCAGCCTTCTTACTTTTTCGACGCTGCCGCCTTAATTTCCTTCTGAATCTCAGCAATCCCTTTATTCCGTTGGTTGTCGTGAACAGGGTCTTGAATGACCTTGATCAGCGCCGCTTCCAGCGCCTCGGCTGTCTTGGCGTCAATTATGCCTGTGACTTGAAGCTTTGCTGTACTTTGGAACTTCTTCACTGCGTCCTTAGTGCCAGCATCGAAATAGCCATCTTTACGTCCAGGCTTATAACCCAAACCGTCCAGCATCGTCTGTGCACTCTTCACATCAGCGTTGTTCATATTATATTGCAGCGCCACGCTCTTGTTAATTGGAGCCACCGAGAAGTAATCCGGCTGCGCTACCGCGATATCCGGTTTAATGCCCTTACCGTGAATCCATGTGCCGTCTGGCGTAAGCCATTTGGCAATGGTAACTTTCAGCAAGCTGCCGTCTCCAAGCTGTTTGTCAAAGCTCGTCTGCACGGTACCTTTACCGAAAGAATTGTCACCGATCAGCTTAGCTCCTGCCGACTGTTGCAAAGCACCCGCCAATATTTCCGAAGCACTTGCGCTACCTTTATTCATCAGCACGACCACTGGATAAGCTTTACTCGATCCTTTTGAGGTACTAACTTCGCGTTTTTTGTCTTTATATTCTATTTGCACTATAGATTTGCCAGCTGGAACGAATTGCTCTGCCATTTCAATAACAATCGGAAGAACACCACCTGGATCATTACGGACGTCAATAACAAGTCCCTTCATGCCTTGCTTCTCCAGCTTCTCCAGCTCTTCCTTGAATCGTTCTGCGGTATTCAGGGAGAACTGCGTAACCTCGATTACACCCACATTGTCCTTTTCCATGGTAGCGTAGACTGTTTCAAGCTTTACATCATCCCGGGTAAGAACAAATTCGAGTGGCTCTACAGAGCCGGAACGTTGTATTTTCAAAGTGGCCTCACTGCCCTTAGGACCGCGAATCTTGGCAACAGCTGCATTCAGCTCCATGCCTTCCAACGATTCACCGTTAACGGACAGAATAACATCTTTGGCCTGAATCCCAGCTTTCTCAGCAGGTGAGCCCTTGATCGGAGAGACCACGACTACCTTGCCATTATCCGAAGAGACCTCCGCACCGATACCTGAAAAGGAACCCTCAATGCTTTCTTCGAATTTCTCAGCTGTTTCTTTGCCCATATAGTTGGAATAAGGATCGCCCAGCGCTTCCATCATACCGTTGACAGCACCGTCTATCAGCTTCTCCCGATCTACTGTCTCGTAGTAATTGCTCTCAATCAGACTGAGAGCCGTTCCAAGCTTCTGGGATTCCTTCTGCTGAAGGCCAGTAACCTGCAATGCTGAGGCCAGCCCTTCTCCTGCAGCTTGTCCGATAACATGACTATAACCCGTCACGCCCAAGGTCACCAGACTACCGCATAGCAGGGCGGCGATAATCATAAACGCCGCTGTGCTTTTTTTTAACATGATGTTCCCACCGTCCCTTCTTGTCCATCTCGCAAACAACTCCATAAGTCCGTCCTGAAAGGTACGGTATCTCTTCCAGTATATGCCGTACGCTCAAATAATATGAGTTATAAGTTCTTAAAAATTAGAGATAAGGCATCGGATTTACTGTCTTGCCGTCGATCCGAACTTCAAAATGGAGATGGGGGCCCGTCGAATTACCTGTAGAACCGGATTCAGCAATCACATCCCCACGATTGACTCTATCCCCAGGACTAACCTTGATACCACCTTTACGGATATGTCCGTAGAGGGTCCAAACTCCGCCGCCATGATCAATAATTACACAATATCCATAACCGCTATACCATTCAGCTACGATTACCGTTCCCGAATCAGCCGCATGAATATTGGTTCCTTGTGGAACTGCAAAGTCTACCCCGGTGTGTACTTTCCCCTTCTCCCCCGTAATAGGGTGTGTCCGTGGTCCGTAGGAGGAGGAGATTCTTGCCGAGCCTACAGGGAGCAGGAAGGGTCCATCTCCACCAGCATACGCGGTTGAGGAGCTGGAGCTTGAACTGCTGCTTGCCTTGCTGGCTGCGGCTTTCTTGGCAGCTGCTGCTGCCCGGCGTGCCGCTTCTGCTTTGGCGGCTGCTGCCTTGCGCGCTGCTTCCTCAGCTTTAATCTTATCCTTTTGGGTTTCCAAAGCAGAACGTTCGCTTGCCAGCTTAACCAGCTTCTCATTCTGCTCTTCACTTAGATCATCGCTTTCTTGAATCTGCTTATCATAAAATGCGATAAGCTCCTGCTTCTCCGCTTCCTTCTCTTTCAGCAGGCTTCTCTGATTTTCCAAGGAGGTGTATAACTGCTTGGCTTGAGCATATTGCCCCTCAAGCTCCTGCTTTTTCTCTACAACTGTCTGCTTGTCCAGCTTGTGTTGGACTAACAGCTCCTGATCCTGATCCACAATCATCTTAAGCGAATCGGTGCGGCCCAGAAAATCAGAGAAGCTTGTCGATGAGAGCAAAACATCTAGGTAAGATACCGCTCCATCGGTGTACATCAACCGGACACGGGATCCTAAGAGTTCTTCTCTTGAGGCCACTCGTGCCTCTGCTTCATCCAATTCCGTTGCTGTAACATTAAGAGATTCTTCTGTGTCGGAAATTTTGTTAGAGATTTCGGTCATTTTGCCTTTAACTTGATCCACTTGCTGCAATACATATTGTAAATTGATATTTGTCTTATTCTTATAGTGCTGCGCTTCCTGCGTTTGGGACTCCGCTTTCTCTTGCTGCGCCTTAGCTTCCTGCACCTCTTGTTGCAACTGCTTTAATTGCTTATCGATTTCGGCAACACTTGTTTTTTTGGCATATCCATCAGAGGGTTGGAATATAGTGACAGCTAGTAACATTACGGCTAGTCCGGCGGCAATCTTCTTCAACTCGCACTCCCCATCCTTCACTCTTAAATTAAACTTTCAAAAACTTACGAATAGAAACCGTACTTCCCCAGACGCCGATCAACACACCTAGTCCAACTAACAGACCTACGAGCAGCAGCCAAATATCACTGAAAGGGATCAGCTGCAATCCGAGCATTGGATCTCCCTGTATCGAAGATTCCAAACCCTTGTAGCCGGCATATAAAACACCCGAAGTAATCAATGATCCAATGAGTCCAATTAATGCCCCTTCTATAAAGAAAGGCCAACGAATAAAATAATTTGTCGCGCCTACCAGCTTCATAATCCCAATCTCTTTACGCCGGGCAAGAATCGTTACCCGAATAGTATTGGAGATGAGGAACATAGACATAAGTGCCAGCCCCGCTACAAAAATAAAGCCAATGTTGCGTACGGCACGCGTGATTTTAAACAATGTTTCTATCGAGCCTTTGCCATATTTCACTTTGTAGATAGGCTGTTCGGTATGTGTCTTGTTAAGGGCTTGAATCTTCTCAGCCACAAAAGCAACGGTAGTAGGTTCAATAACTTCTACCTGAAGGGTATCTGGAAGCGGGTTATTGTCTTCATCGAACCCTTCCAGAAGCTCTGCTGCCTCCTCGCCCATATCTGCGCGGAGATCTTTAAGTCCCTGTTCCTTGGAGATGAACGTAATCTTGCTGATCTCCGGCATATTGCCAATTTCAGTCTGCAGGGTCTCACGCATCTTCTGATCTGTATTCAAAGCTAGATGCACTTTGATCTGTACCTGACTGTCTGCCTCATCAGCTACAGAATTTACGTTAAGAACAAGAAGAATAAATACACCTAGAACAAAAAGAGAAACAACAATCGAAGTGATTGAGGCGATCGACATCCAGCCATTACGGAATACGCTTTTGAAGCCTTCCCGCACATGTCGCAAGAAGGTTTTAAAACTCATAACCATATTCCCCTCTCGCTTGGTCTCTGACAATGTTTCCATTCTCAATCGCAAGCACCCGTTTGCGCATTTTGTTCACAATATCTCTGTTATGGGTAGCCATTACAATCGTTGTTCCACGAAAATTAATCTCGTCAAGCAGCTGCATAATGCCCCATGAAGTCTCGGGGTCTAAGTTACCTGTAGGCTCGTCCGCAATAATAACAGAAGGATTATTGACGATAGCCCGTGCAATAGCGATCCGTTGCTGCTCACCACCAGAAAGCTGTGAGGGCTCACGATTCGCTTTACTTCTCAGCCCAACCAAATCAAGAACCTCATTCACACGTTTCTTGATGACTTTTTTCGGCGCTTCAATAACTTCCATAGCAAAAGCTACATTCTCGTATGCCGTCATTCTGGGCAAAAGCCGAAAATCTTGAAATACAACGCCGATATTACGGCGGACATAAGGGATTTTGCGTGGTTTTAGCTTTCCTATATTGAAACCTCCCACCGAAATCTGTCCTTTGGTAGGCACTTCTTCTCTATAAATCAATTTCATAAAAGTAGATTTACCCGCGCCGGAAGGGCCGACAACGTACACGAATTCATTGCGGTCGATTTTCACTGAAACTCCTTGCAGTGCGTGAGTTCCGTTAGGGTACGTTTTCCATACATCTTGCATTTCAATCATTTTCTCACTTCCCAATTATGACATTTTCCACTTGTGCGAATCGACATTGTCCACCTCAAGTTTCCATAAACTTCAATATTTCCGCAATGTATCTATTGTAACAAATCTGTAACTGATTGAGTACCCCGTAACTGCACGACTATTCGAAAGTTTTGTAGTGACTGGACATATACATATAAAAAAGCACCTAGCGGTGCCTGTTATCAGATGTCGTAACTCCCTTTATTAGAGACTACTTATTTCTTACTAATTTATTATCGGTATCCCACGAAGTGTTCTTTAAGTTCTGTTACAGGGCCGCGCCTGCTTAGCGCAATCCAAATCCCCAAAAGGAGATTAATCATGAAAAAAATCCATGCTGCCCTCATAGTGGTCATCGCACTCGTCCTTATCGGCTCCTGTATTTACGGAGGGCTTCATCTATATGGCAGCAAAACCACGCTTCCAAAGGGTACAACCCTTGCCGGCTGGCAGGTCGGAGGCATGACCCTCACCGAGGTCCACTCCCAGCTGGATAAACGGCTGCATGCCCTCGAATCCGTCCCTCTAATGCTAAAAGTGGAAGGCAATGCAGATTTACCCCTAACTCTTAGTAAGACTGGATTGAGCTATGATGCCTCTGCTTTTCAGCAGGGCTTAAAAGAGCTTGCCGAAGGAACACTTTGGGAACGGGTAAAGGCACGCTATAACTTTCCTCAGCTGTGGAGGCTTGAAACCCATCTTGAAATCGCACAATTTCAAAAGATTCTAAGTCCCAGTTGGGAGAAGGAGTCCTTTGGTGAACCAGTGGACGCTACACGACGAATTACAGGCGATGACCGAATCGTATATACTTCTGAGAAAACTTCCCTGGAGGTTGATTGGACAGCTCTGGAGACTTCCTTAGGAGCAGCTGCCCCCACCAGTTTTAATCATCTGAATGCCCTGCTGGAGAAGGGAATCACGATGGAGGTCCCTTTGTTAATCCTGCAGCCTGACATAACTTTAAAGAAATTAAAGGAACAAGGTATCGAGCGAAAAGTAATGCAGTTCAGCACCTCTCTAGGTGCAAGTGGACCTGGACGAAGCTACAACGTGGAAGCTGCTGCCAAAGCTGTGGATGGAACCATTCTCCCGCCTGGAGCCGTCTTTGATTATGGAAAAGCTATAGAAAAAGCAAAGGTGAATTACGGCTTCCGTGAAGCGCCGGTGATTGTGAACGGCAAGCTGCAAGCAGGTGTTGGTGGAGGGATCTGCCAAGTGTCGAGCACTCTTTACAATGCCGCACTGCGTATAGGGCTAGAAATTGTGGAACGCCGTAATCATTCCTTGCCCGTCAACTACTTGCCCAAAGGTCAGGACGCAACATTCGCTGAAGGTTATATCAACTTTCGTTTTCGCAATACGACTGGCAAATATCTCATAATTAAAGCAGCTGTGCAGGGTAAATCACTGACCATAAAGCTGTTCGGCACGTTTCCGCAAAATGTCACTTACAAAGTTCATTCAAAAACAGTAGAGGTGCTCCCTCCAGTCGATAAATACGTAAACGATTCTTCACTGCCTCGTGGCAGCTCACGCGTTATTCAAAATGGGAAAACCGGATATATTGTTGAAACCTACATTACAAAGTATGTTGACGGTAAATCCACTGAGGTGAATAAACTGTCCCGCGACGTATATTACGCACAAAAACGATTAATCGCCATTAATCGTGGAGGCGTGAGCAAATCCATAATCCCGGATGTCCCCCGAAAGCAGCTGGTGGAGGACGGCGTCCGCAGTGAATAGCTAACAACAAATAACCGGTCAGAGCCCCTAAGGTCTGATCGGTTATTTGTGCCAGCCATCTATTTTACCTGTAGCTTACGTTACCCGGCTTTGAAATTTACGATTCAGGGGTACATTAGAAGTAGACCCATAATCAGAAAGGATGAACATCCTATGACAACAGCTCTTGTAAATGATCTTACTGGTATTGTCCGCAGTGCTCCTGCTATTTTTGCCTCACGCACTTGCAGAGAAGCCCTTCGCGTCATGTTTCAGCATCCAGAATCCAAATGTATCGTCGTCTGCAATGCTATGAATGAACCCCTAGGAATGTTGATGAGCGAACGTTTCTTTTTGAAAGCTACCGGAAGATCCGGAGTAGATCTATTCTACAGAGAACCTGCCATGAAGCTTATGAACAAAACCCCGCTCATTCTTGATATTTCCACTCCACTCGATATGATATTGAGCCTCGCTATGAACCGCCCAGATCCTATGAAAAATGATTGTGTCATTATCACTCGCAAAGGTAAATTCGCTGGTGTTGCATATACCTCTGACCTTATCCGCGCCCAAGCGTAGAACCTCTTTACCTTTCCTCTTCTACCCTAAACCTTCCTCAAAAAAGAATATCCGGTGACGTATCAATTCTCCAGTATCCATTCACCTTTTTCAGCTTCACATACACCGACTCACTGCCTTCCTGCCCGCTCGAATAAGGAACTGTTAAGTCAAATTCAGCGGTTGTTGCAGTTTTGGAGAGCATTCGGGCGGTGGCTTTTTCAAACATTAATGAGTTTCCAAGATCCGCATTCACCTGTGACATTCTACCTTCATGCTCCAAAAATTGAGTCTGCACATAATAAGCTGCTGCATTATGCGTGTAGGCTTTTTTTATGTAATTCATCAGCTTCGCCTTTGTCCCAATATCATTGGAAAGGTAACGGTACTCTTGCGCTTTATACATGAAGGTTTCCATCGGGAAAAAGTTGCCCCCGCGGCTAGTATAGAAATAGATTGCTCTGGCATGCACAACAAGCGGTACAACACTTTTTACCGTCAAATTGTTTATGGTAGCTGGACCTTCTTTTCCTGTACCAATCACAGCCACATTTTTTATTGCCGAGCTTCCCACTGATGATGAAGCTGCCATAACTCCGCTACCTGCTGATAAAAGGCCTAAGGATAGGGCCAACGAACCAAGCATCCATTTTTTGTTCATCTGAAGTTCCTCCTCTTTCATCTAAAAAATACAGGCGATCGCCACTGTTTCAGCTTATGCACCCCGCAAGCTAAAATACCCAATAAACAGAGGAATGAAAACGTATTACAACTCTTTTGAAAATATAAAAAAACTCCACCCTCCTGATTCACAGGAAAAGCGGAGTAATATAGTTAAATAAAGTAGCACAAGAACCCTAATTGGATGCTGCTGCGGTGGCCTCAAAATACGCTGTAAAAGCTACGTTAGCAGTCAAAATACTCTCCGTATTGTTCTTAGTACGATCCTCGTAGGACTGCTGAAAATTGAAAGAGTCCACATTCACAATACGAGGTAAGGCTTGTATTTCATCCATCCATTGCCGTATCCCCGAATATGTGCCCTCCACCACTGCAGTCATTTTGATCTGTTTGACCGTCGGGAATGACACCTCAGCTGAACCTGTCATTTGCTGAATCGGATTAGCCTCATCCAAAACAAAACTAAGATCCTTTAGCCGCGCTTGTGAGGACGTGCTAACCTCCCGCAAATCAACAATCAGACCTTCGCTGTCATCGCCCTTTGGGAGTTCCCCCAGTAATTCCTTCTGTTCTAGATCTCCCTCATTGCCGCTGCCCTTCAGCTCATTGATTTTGGTTTGGAGGACTTCTGCTTCCTTTTCCAACTGACTGATCTCGCTGCTCTGTGCGGAAATTTCCTTATTAGTCGGCTGAACACCCAGCATATAGAATGCAAACAATATCAGGAATAGAATTAACACCCCTAGTACGATGGGAGAGCGATATTTATTGATCTGTTCCATCGCTGCTCACCTCCCCTTGGCTGGCATCCGTTTCACTGTTTTGCTGCTTAGCCGCTGCTAAGTTCACTTTATAAATAGCCGTATACGTATTGTATGAAATGGCATCGGCGGCACCTTCAGTAAGCTTTTGAATAGAGGCATCGGCCGTAAAAGACATTTGGCGAAGTTGTCTTAAATAGTTGGAAGCATCCTCCATAGTGGATACATTTACAGTCAGATCTATAGATGTCCGGTAGGTATAGTTAATATCACGGATTAGTGCCTCCTTAGGCAATCCTTCCACTAATTCGTCCAAGATAGGGACTGCAATCACCTTATTGTCCTGAAGCACTGTGATGGCTGCTTTCCGATCTAGCTGTCCAGGTCCGCTGTTCTTAAGCTTCGCGAGCTCTACTTGGAGCATTAAACTGCGATCCTGCAGGCCTTGCAGCTCTTCTTTACCATTAGAAATTTGACCCTTATTGGCCGAAAAATAAATCCCCGTTCCGATCATCCCCAGCAGCCAGATCGCTACAAGCCCCATCGTGACATAAGGAAATAGCAACGTCTCTCGATCTTCTCTCGGCAATAGATCAATCGTATCCGTGTTGATGCTATTTTTTAGAGCGGTCCCGGCAGCTACACGGTAATCATTTAGATCAGGGTCAGAAACAGCAGCACTAGCCATCTGTTCCAGACTTATTGGTGTTATTTCAAGTTCAGCTAGGGACTGCTGGAGCTCCAGGTCCAGTTGTTTACGAATCGAGGGAGTGCCCGTAATCACTAAATTGTTGATACGAGTGGAACCGTCATGCAAGCTGTATTGATAAAAGCTGAGCATACGGGAGATTTCCGCAGTGATTTCCACCATTTGCTCGGGTGATAAATGTTCTTCCACAGCGGCAGCTGTTTCTGCCAAGGTTTCACTGTCTGTCAAAAGATCCATTCCCGCTAAATTTCTTCCTTTATGTAGATCAAGTAAGTTTATCGTACGAATGAAGACCGGATTCCCGTTTCTGAACATATAAATGTCCATTACCGATGGCTCCATATTAATCAGCATCGTCTCCGCAAAGCTCTCCCCGTGCCCAGTGGTTATAGCACGCGCTAAGGCGGTTGCCGAAATTTCGACACTACTTATCCGAAGACCCGCCCGCTCCAGAATTTCTACGTAATCCTGAATCGATTTTCGCGGAGCAGCAAATACGAGCAGGTGACTTTGCTCCTCATCCACTTCGAGCGTTACATAGTCGTAGACAGGATTTTCAAAAGGTAAATGCAGTCCCGTCTCCACTTCCAGCTTCACGAGTTGTTCTACCTGTTTGTCATTGGTACTAGGAATACTCATTTTACGGATAATGATCTGCGAAGGTGGAATGGACAAAGAAACCTTACTTCCCCTTAACCCTTCCTTCTTCACCCACTGCCTTACCCGATCATAAAGCGCCTCGCTATCCGCCACCTGATTCTCAATGATCATGCCTGGAAGGAGCGGGAGAAACCGTTTTTTACGGACTTCCCATGACTGTTTATTCTTAAAACTAATATAACGGATTCCGGCAGCTTCAATTGAAAGTCCGGCCACTTTGGGGCCTAATCCAAGCATGTGATCGATGTCCTCCTATCCGATGAGCGAGAGATACGCGCCGATGATGTGTGAACCATATCCAAAACTAATTAAAGCTCCTATAGCTAACCATGGGCCGAAGGGTACCGGCTGTTTACGTTTGATTACACCGAGCAGCATCAGCAGTCCGCCCACCACGCTCCCAAGCAGACAAGCCACAAAAAAGGCCAAAATCACATTCGGAAAGCCAATCACCAAGCCCAGCAGCGCAAATAACTTCACATCTCCAGCCCCCATGCCACCTAATAGAACAAAAGGGATAAGGCCCCCTCCCCCAAGCACAGCTCCTAGCAGATGATGCCATATCGGTCCTTCTGGAAATAGCAGTACAAAAATCAGCAGCAGCGGTAAAAAAAACAACAATACCTTGTTGGGAATCAGCATGTACTTCAAATCCGCAACCGTCACGATAACCGCTAAACTCACAAGAATGAACCCGATGATTCCCTTACCCGTCAGGCCAAATTGCAAATACACCCATAAAAAAAGCAAACCCGTTGCCGCTTCTCCAAGCGGGTATAATGGCGAAATCCTTGTGCCGCAGTATCGGCACTTGCCTCCTGATAGCAGGTAGCTTAGCACCGGAAACAAATCCCGCGCTTTTAGCCGCGTGTTGCAGTTCGGACAATGTGACGGCGGATTAAGCAAGGATTCCTTGACCGGCACCCGCAGCGCTACTACGTTATAGAAGGAGCCTAGAACCAGGCCCAGTAATGTGATGTAACTTGCGATAAATATCGTCATGGCTGTCCTCTGTTAGCTTCTGGATTTTAAAAAAGGAATCGGGAAGTCCGATTCCTTAGGGGGTTTCATATAGACTTGATTTTCGAATAAAAACCAATTTATTCTTTCTGAGCGTTCAATACTTCTTTTGATGTAAAAGACTTAGGAGTAGTAGAAGTAAATGTGGTAGCAGTCTGTATTTGAACAGCATCGGCAGCAGCTAGAACACCTGCAACAAAGTTTACAGATCCTCCATTTATAGTCTCTTTATTACTAGGTAGCACAATACCAGACTCAAGATATTTTTTTGAGATCAGATCAGTAATAGCGATCTTTTCTGGAGCAGCCGCAGTAGAAGTCGAACTATAGATTCCATTTTTCTCACTAACTACATAAAGTCGAGCCGCATCATAAATTTGACGAGCAGTAGCTGCATCCGAGTCCTCTCTAGTATTATTAATTATTCCACCAATCATCGGAATTGCAATTACCGCAATAATCCCTAAAATAACGATAACCGCCAGCAACTCAATCAGCGTAAACCCCTTTTGATTTTCCTCTTTGCTTAATCTTCTCTTAATAGCTTGTGCTAACATTTGATTTCCCCCTCTAAGTGGTGTGTGAGTGATAAAACTTATATTCTTAATTTCAGTGAATCCAGCATCAGCTTTCTTGTGCTTACGGAAACAGCTCGTCCATCGTCGTCTAATCGCCAGCGTAAGTTCGTGGATCTTGCCCCGCCTCCTCGGCGTCACCCCTCTCAATATATACAAGGAACCAAGAGGTTCACATATTACCGTACAGACTGAACATCGGCAGCATAATGGCGGCCACAATGACACCTACAACAGCGGCTAAAAAAGCAATCAGCAGTGGTTCAAGCAGCGATTTCAGACGGTCAACGGTATTCTCCACGTCCATCTCATAAAAATCAGCTACCTTGGACAACATCGTGTCGAGCGCCCCTGTCTCTTCGCCAATCGCTATCATCTGCGTAACTAGTGGCGGGAAGACCCAAGCTTTTTTTAGCGGCTCAGATAGTGGATTTCCTTGTCTCAGCGAATCTCCTGCACTACGGATGAATTTCCCGATGACCTTATTTCCTGCTACCTCCTCAACAATCACCAAGGACTGTAGAATCGGTACAGAGCTGGCATAAAGAGAAGAAAAAGTGCGCGTAAACTGAGCAATCGAGCCTTTTTGATTCAGCTTACCGAACACAGGTATCTTAAGCTTGGCATAATCCAGAGCGTAAGCACCCTTTTCCGTACGTTTTGTAATCTGAAAAGCTATCACTAGGAGAAGTACTCCGAGTATCCAGAAATACCATTGACCTTGAATGCTTTTGCTAAGTGCCAAGACCATCTGTGTAATTGCCGGAAGCTCGGCATCCATCGATTCAAACATCGTTACAAACTGCGGCACAATCGCCCAAAGTAGATAGATAACCGCGGCAATCGCCATAACTCCTACGGTAATGGGGTACGTAAGCGCTGATTTTATCTTCTCTGTCGTGGTGTGCTGTTTCTCAAAAAACATAGCCAACTTGTCCAACGTCCCCTCAATATCACCGGATTCCTCACCGGCACGGATCATGCTGACAAATAGCTGCGGGAAGATTTTTTTATGATCCTGAACGGCTTGTGAGAACGATATCCCGCGCATCAGGCTGGAATTAACATCTACTAACGCTTTGCGCAGTGGCTTACTCTCGGTCTGCTCTGCCAAAATACGCGTTGCATCCACAATCGATACCCCCGCCCGCATAAGCGTGGCAAACTGCCTGCAATAAATGATGAAATGAAGCGGCTTAACGGGATTACCAATATAAATGTCCATCGATAAAATTGTGGTTTTGCGTTCAATCAGTGAAAATACCGTAAGTCCCCGCTTGCGTAGCTCCTCCATCGCCGTAGGTTTATCGGTTGCCGTTAGTTTCCCTTTGATAGATTTGCCTGCGGATGTCTTCACCTGATATTCAAAAAGAGGCATCAGCTGCTCACCTCCGCCATAAACGCCTTAGCTGCTGTTGGATCAATAAGCCCCTGCGATAAATAGTCACGAATGCTCATGTCCAAGGTGTGCATGCCTTGTGAGCGTCCGGTTTGCATCACATTTTTGATCTGATGTGTTTTTTCGGTACGAATAAGATTGGCTACGGCTGGTGTATTGATCAAAATTTCCGTAGCGCATAAACGCCCCCGACCTCCAGCCCTTGGGAACAACCGCTGACTGACTACTGCCAGCAGCACTGATGCTAGTTGTGAACGAATCTGTCCCTGCTGATGGCCCGGAAAAGCGTCGATAATTCGGTCAATCGTCTGTGGTGCGTCTGTTGTGTGTAAAGTTGCCATCACAAGATGACCTGTCTCTGCGGCCGTAACCGCTGCTGAAATGGTCTCCAAATCCCGCATCTCACCAACGAGAATGACATCCGGATCCTGACGTAAGGCAGCACGCAATCCATTAGCAAAACTAGCCGTATCACTTCCCACTTCACGTTGATCTACTAGACAGGTTCCATGGTTATGTAGAAATTCTATCGGATCTTCCAACGTCACTATATGCTTGCTCTCCGTCTGGTTAATATAATTCAGCATAGCTGCAAGCGTAGAAGATTTGCCGCTGCCTGTGGGTCCTGTAACCAAAATTAGACCTTGTGGCTTAAGCGACAAAGTAGTTAAAATCGAAGGCATCGACAGCTGTTCCAGACTCGGAATCTCTGCAGGAATGGCCCGGGCGGCGATACTAACCTCGCCCCGCTGACGATAAACGTTCACCCGGAATCTTACCCCACCATCAAGCGGATATGAAAAATCCAACTCGCCCGCATTCCGAAATGCTTCAATTCGTTCATTACCAAGTAGCGTTTTGGCCATATCTGCCGCTTCTTCAGCAACCACGGATTCACCCTCAAGCGAGTGCAGCTTTCCATCCATCCGAATAACCGGCGGTGATCCTACAGAAATATGTAAGTCAGAAGCTTTGGAGGAGTAAGCCGTTTGTAATAGTTGTCTAATATCCCGCGTATACGTTGGCATTAGCCGCTCCCCCTAAGTTAATATGCTAAATCCCTGTTAACCTCTAATGTGAGACCGTCTCGCGCATGACTTCTTGAATCGTTGTAATTCCTTGACTGACCTTGAGCAGTCCGTCATCCATCAGTTGAACAAGCCCACGCGCTTTACCTGCTGCACGCAGTTCTTCTACTGAGGCAGTGTTTGTAATGAGCTGCCGTAAGTGATCATCAATACTGAGTACTTCATGAATCGCTATTCGTCCACGATAGCCAGAATTGTTACAGCTACCACAGCCGCGTCCACGCTGTAATGCTTCCACAGGTAGTCCTAAGCTACGTAGCATAATTGCTTCCTGTTCAGATGGTTTGTAGGTTTCTTTGCAGTCAGTGCAGATTTTGCGCACCAGCCGCTGTGCTACCACACCAATCAGCGAAGAAGCGATCAAATAAGGTTCTACCCCCATATCCCGCAATCGGGAAACGGAGCTAATCGCATCGTTTGTATGTAAAGTAGACAACACTAGATGACCCGTTAATGAGGCGCGAACAGCAATTTCAGCAGTTTCCGCATCCCGTATTTCACCGACCATTACGATATTCGGATCTTGTCGAAGAATCGAACGCAGCCCAGCTGCAAAGGTTAGTCCAATAGCCGAGTTTACGTGTACTTGATTTACTCCTTCAAGCTGGTATTCCACTGGATCTTCGACTGTGATAATATTTGCGCTTTCTACATTAAGTTGATTTAACGCTGAATATAAAGTTGTTGTTTTTCCGCTGCCTGTAGGTCCCGTGATCAGCAAAATCCCATAAGGACGAGCTATCATCTCCTTAAAAGCTTCTGCATTCCCCTCACTGAATCCCAAAGCATCTACGGATTTGACCCCTGTGCTTAAATCTAGCAGCCGCAGCACAATCTTCTCTCCGTGCATCGTTGGTAATGAAGACACACGAATATCTACCATTTTGTAATCGAACTGCATTTTGATCCGCCCGTCCTGCGGCAAACGCCGTTCTGCGATATTCAGGCGGGCCATTATTTTCAGACGGGCGGTGATAAAGCCCTGCATCTGCTTAGGAATAATCCGCTCTGTCCGTAAGGTTCCGTCAATGCGGTAGCGGATGGTTAAATTATTTTCACCTGGATCCATATGTATATCAGACGCCCGCAGGGCAACTGCCTGCTGAATCATCTGGTTGACCAAACGTACGATCGGAGAGTCCTCATCTGTAATCTCGGTCTCTTCTATTTCTTCCTGTGTCGGGAGTTCTACCAGCATCTGATTCATAGAATCGCGCATGCCATAGTGACGCGCAATCGCCCGCTGCAGCTCATCTCTCGTAGAAATAGCGGGTTCGATCCGGAAGCCAGTACTCATACGTAAATCTTCTATCGCAAAATAATCCAGCGGGTCCGCCATCGCAACCATCAGCTTGCCGCCCTCTTTTAAGAATGGAAGCACCTGATATCGCTTAGCCATACTTTCAGGGATAATCTGCGTGATTGCGGGATCTATCTGGTATTTAAATAAACTGACATGCGGGATGCCGAGTTGAAATTCAAGCACTTCAATCAGCTGCTGCTCCGTGATATAGCCTTGAGAGATTAGCAGATCGCCGAGCTTACGTTTACTCTTACGCTGTTCCGCGAGAGCCTCAAGCAACTGGTCCTGCGAAATAATATTATTTTCTACCAGCAAGTCTCCCAGTCTCTTTTTCGCGATAGCCAAATCTATTCATCTCCGTATGCCGTTATTTATGCCGGCTGAAATAATGGATATTTTTTATAGAAATAGAAATCAAACTCCCAGCAAAATTCACTCAAAAACGAAAGATATAATTACCATAAATATACCTTCCATAAATTTGTCAATTTTGAGTATTTTTCAATCTAACTAGGACTTTAGTTATAATTTAATAGGTATATTTCAATAGATTTATGTTGTCTATCAATGCTGAATGTCCTAGAATGTATATAACATAGATTGGATAATTTTACAACGACACGGAATGAAAAAGGCTGTCGGAATCTAGCATATACGAGACGGAATACGACCATATCTGCCAATAGTTAACAATCAGGGAGAGATGACAATGAAACTTGCCAGTAACAAAAAAGTTTTTATTTTTACAGTAACTACCCTGCTTCTCCTTCTGCTTGTTCTGCCAATCAAAAATCACTTTATGAATGTCGATGCCAGTTCTAATGAATACCAAATTCGTATGCTGGAGGTTACAGAGAGTGGGGTTAGTGAGCTTGCGTCTCTAAAAACGGGAATATCTAACCTTACCATCGACACGATGAGTATGAAGCGCTTTGTGGCGCTGCGGGATGATCTGGACGGGAGATATGATGCGGTATATATCGGGAAGGGGACTTACAGTACAAGTGGGGTCTCCGGAAAAGATCATAATACCAAAGCAGTTATGAATGACATAACTGCCCTGAAAGCCAAAGAAATTACCGACTATTTTATTAATAAAGGACTTTACGTATTACTCAACAAAGAGCCGTTTGATACGCAAACAACTAACCAACGCGGAATATTGTACAACACCTTCAATACCTACCGGACATTAACACCAAAATCAAATGTTAAGTTCGTCGATAACAATGAGTTAAATACATGGATCGAAAATTTGAAAAAAGATCCTTCTGCTCAGAAGGATCTTTTAAAGCAACGCCCTCGTATTCAAATTACTAATAAAGCTAACATTATTGATTACAGCCAGAATCAGGAGCATGTTTATAAACCCGGAAATAATCTTAGTTTTAAATTCAACGTATCAAATGTAAATAATCTCAACGATCGTCCCATTCTAGCTAAATTGTATATCAGTGTAGATAAGTCGATTAAAATGACTGAAAATGACGTCGTAGCTGTACAGACTTTAAATCAAGATCCTAATGGTGAAATTGTATACAAGCTTCCTAATACATACTCCGGGCTTCTATATTGGAAGCTAGAAATCGTAGATAACTTAAATCCGAACAAATTAAAAGACTTGGATAGCGGTACGATTCAATTCCTTGGCAAGAAAACAATCGTTAATATTCTTCAGGTGTTGCCTACTATCGCTGCTAATGAAAGAAGCAGTAGTTTACGCAATCCTGAAAATATGACGCAAAGCTTCCTAAGTAATAGCAGCTACGAGTTAAAAATTACAACCAAGACCATTTCCGAATTCAACACCGATATTGCGGCTCAGTATGCCAAAGATAATAAATATGGATTAAACGGCGTATATGATATGCTCATTTTTGGATTTCGCGATGTTTATAATGACAAAGCCCCGTTAAGTGACCTTGCAACCCAGGCTGTTATTGATTTTACCGAGGTTACTAAACAAAGCGTTATGTTCACACATGATACGGTATATCAAAATAAAAGTAATTGGGTTAAAAATTTCAAAAAAATCACGGGTCAGATCGACCCGGAAACAAACTTAGGTTTAAACGCTCCTAGTCCCTCAACTACAGTCAAACCAATCAATGATGGCTTGCTGACCCAGTACCCTTTCTACTTAAGTACTATCAATGCAAATAATGAGCAGACAAATATTATTCCACCACAAGTAGCAACTACACATAATCAATACTTCACTTTGGATCTGGAGGATGCTTCGGTCATCCCATGGTATAACATAACCGGGAGTTCGCGCGATATCGATGATAGCTGGAACCACTATTACACATACTCAAAAGGAAATGTCACTTACTCAGGTACCGGTCATGTATTCGGAACATCCAGCATTAAATTTCCGGAATGGGAGCAAAAGCTCTTCGTCAATACAATGTATCGCGCGTATATTGGTGCAAATCATGCGCCAGAGATCACTGTATCAACACCTCAGCAAGGTGAAATAAAGCCTTCTTACCAGAATGAACTATTAATAGATTATATTGTCGAAGATCCTGATTTAAAAGATCGTGATTTATTTACAACTATTCGTTTTAAGTCCGGGGATACTTATCTACCTAATACAGGGATGGCAGAGAAGGCAATTCTTTCAGGAGAAACTATTCATCAGGTATTTCCAAACCCTCTGCCGAGCGGTGGTGAACTCACAATAGAAATTACAGCGCGTGATAAGCAAGGCGCTTATGCAGCTCCCAAAAATATTGATATTACCATTTCGGAGGCAAGATCGAATCTTGAATTATCACGGGAATTGTCAACCAATGTTAGCACTAGCGGCGAAGTAGCAAAAAACGAACCTTTTACTATCACTTATATCATTCAAGCCAAGCCTATTCCTTTTGATCAAGTAAGTACTATCGATCAAGCCTACGATCATCAAGTAATTTCTAATATTATTTTCCGTGATACTCTACCAGCGAACATTAAACTTGAAGCATCAGGTTTACCTGATGGGATGACTAATCCTTCTGGTAGTGTAGAAACAGGACTAACATTAGAGAAGCCGCTTAATAACATTACTTATACATTGAAGAACGTGAATGGGATGAAGACGTTCCAACCCGATTCTAATGAACCCATCAAATTCACTATTAATGTATCAGCAAATGTAGCAGCAAGATATATATTCAATAATGCCTTAGTTGACTTCGTAGATATTCATGCTGTTCCTTCTGCATCTCCTACTCCAACGGCGACAGCAGTTGTCACGGCTAGTCCATCACCTAGCGCTACTTCTAATTTTAACCCATCGGTTTCTGCAACTGGCTCCGGGCTTGGAATTGCTGGTGATTATAATGCTTTTATATTTGGAAAAGCCACAGTGACTGCTTCTTTGAGGGGTAATCTGGCAGCTGGGGGTGATGTAACTACTGGCAGTGTAGATATTAACAAAACAAATTATGATAAAGGGATTAAGATTCCTTATGCTGTCATTACAGGTGGAAACCTGAAATTCACAAACGGAAGTGTATATGGAAACATTCTGCATCAAGGTGTTTACAATAAGGTGGATAATGGTAATATCATTGATGGTACACATAACCAAGGCACTCTGATCGATTTTGAAACTGCTCGAAGTTATTATGAGAATTTGTCAAATCAACTAGCATCGGTACCGCAAAATGGAACATACAATTTGGAATATGGAAACTTATATTTAACCGGAACTCAATTAGTAAATATTTTTAGGTTTTCAATAGGTGATAACACAGGGGATTTTCCATCAGGATGGCCAAAATTAACCACACCCGATAATTCTTCTATAATTTATACAATTTTTGGTAATACCATTAATTTCACTAAAGCTTTTGGACTACCAAAGAATACAACAGGAAACAACGTATTATTTAATTTCCCTAATGCAACAACGGTCAATATCTCGGGGGTAGACATTCGAGGTTCAATCCTTGCACCAAACGCGACACTCAACTTTACCAATGGCCAGGTTCATGGCAATGTAATTGCCGCATCCTTGAATGCTTCATCATTAATTGACATCCTGCCCTACATAGGACCAATTCCTGTACCAACACCGACACCAACACCAACACCATCACCAACACCGACACCATCATCAACGCCGACACCGTCGCCGTCTTCTAATCCACTAGTGCGTACGATCATTAAATTTTCTGAGATGACGATTACTGCCATCGACAGAATAACTACTTTAGAGTTAAGTGGAGCACAACTTTTATTAGGAGATAGCCAAATGCTTTCTCTGATTATTAAGCCCTTGGAGAAATTCAATCAACTGATCTGGACATCAAGCAACGATAATATTGTTAGTGTTAGTCCATTAGGCGTCGTGTCTGGTAAAAAGGTTGGCTCTGCTGAAATTACAGTAGCTGCTAACGATGGAAGTAATCTTATTAGTAAGGCTACTGTTACTGTTCTCGATCCACAATTAAATATTGTTGGACCTAACAGTGCTCTTGTAAATGAGAAAATAGATTTCAACGCTACTTACTTAACAAAAGAAACGGGAACCCAATTTTCATGGAGCGTCGTGGATGCAAATGGATTACCAACTAATGATGTAGCTCTTAATAGTGATAACGACCAGGCTCATCTTACAGCAACAAAATCAGGGGTATATACTGTAAAACTTACTGTAACTACTGATTTGAATACAGGTGGCGTTAATACCTTCAAAACAATAACTGTTGGACTTAAGTCCTTAACAATCAAAGGATCTAAGAGTGTTTTCCAGGAAGAAACAATTAATTTAGAGGTAATTACTGATCCTGACAGCGCAAGTAAAGAGCAGTATGAATGGAGTTTGGTTAACCAGAATGATCTTGATTATGCTGGATTTGTCGCAGCGGATAATCCTACTCCTGTCTCAACTATAACAACTTCCACGAAGAACGTTATATTAAAGGGCTTAAGTTCACATGAAAATATCCAGATCCAGGTCAAAGCCGCTGGTACTATCAGTAATATTCATACAATAAGTGTGCCTCTTGATCCTGGACTATTATTCCACCCGGAATCAGGAAAAATCACAGTCGGAGAATCCCTTAATTTGCTACCCTGCTTATGGATAACTCCTTATGGAAATCTACCTGATAGCATTTTACACAAACTACAATGGGAGATAGTAAGTAATAAATCAAGTGAGGATGCTTCTAAGCCAGTTGTTCTGCAAGAACAGAATGGAGTCTATCGTGGGCTCAGTAAAGGAGAAGCTGTTATTAGAGCTTATTATTTTACCCAAAGTAAGAAGACAATTGAAGCGTATTATACGATAACGGTTATTGGAACACAAGATACTATAGAAAATCGCTACTAAATCACATCAAAATCTATATTATGTAAAAGCAGCCGATCAGAAGTTGATCGGCTGCTTTTATAATTCATATTATCCTTTAATTTCCAGAGATTAACAATTCGATGGGACCTACATTAATGTTTATTTGATTCACACGTGGAAGTCCCACATTTTGATCTTCGAATACTTGTTCATTATAATTAACAATAAAACGAGGAGACTCAACCTCCGTCTGGATATCAAAATTAAAGTTTGCGGATCCTGTCTCCTTCTTGACTTTGCCAACAACCGCATTGATTATCAAATCTCCTTTAGCAAAAAAGCCACCATCCAGTGAAAATATAGAGCCCACACCGTACAACTCTGCCGTACTATCCGTATAAAAAAAGGCTCTTAATCTTGTAGCCTCATTTTTAAACTCTTCAACCCGATTAATAAGTATAGCTCCCTTTGAGATCAATACAAGTTCTTTACTTCCGCTACCTGCAGTTGGTATTCCTGATATCGTGGCATCCACAATATCAGTTTTTCCAAGCACAAACATAGTAGAATCAAATTCAGCTTTTCCTCTGATATATAAATTCCCTGTCACCAGAATGTTGCTTTGGACAATGGCCGTTGAATAACTATCTATTGTTAAATCACCGTTTACAATAAGCCAATGAGCCCCTGTGCTTAGATTAAGCTTAGAAGTATCCCTTATCTGATTTAACATTACTCCATCCAACTTTAGATTCCCTATAAAGATCGTGCTTCTCTCCAATCTCTCAAGGTTTTGCTTCAGTGATAGCTTCGCTTCTTCGAAAAGTCTATGTTTCTCCTGCTCTTTCTCTTCATCTGTATCACCAGTTGCAATGTCCTCAAAATCTTCTAACATAGGCATCCATAAGGTGGAAATGCCTCCGGGTTGCTGAAGCGTGTTAATTAATCTTGTTCCTCTAGCAATGGGTTCTTCACTACTATTTGATCCAGTCTCTCCATAATATCTATCGCTGAATACCTTCTTATTTCCAGCCGACCCTGAAGCCTCAGCAACTTTATCTAGGAAGGAATCCTCCACATTCACTTGGACAAACGTCGTTTTCTTTTTGATCTTTGCTTTTTCAACGATCGTCTTCACCCTATTATCTAGTGAAGAATAGTCGGCATCATCAATTGTCGGCACCTTTTCAAAAATATCACCCGTTCTGGAATAAAGCAGATCGTTCATTGATTGAATATGAGCTTCTCCATCGACTAACGGAAATAGACTGCGTTTTTCCAAATCTGCGTTATGTCTATACTTAGCCACTTGGCTAACTTTTAATTGATTTCCAGCATAAATATTCCCCTGAATATAAGGAGCACCATTCAAATAGATCGTTCCCTCAGAACCTAATGAATAATTCAAAAAATCTGGGAATGTCGTAATCACAACCTTTTGTTGCAACGTCCTTAACACGCCGTTTACTGTTGCATTGGCCTTAATCGTAACTACATGCTTACTACTTGTAGAACTGCCATCGAGAGTAATTCCCGTGATTTCATTGCTAGCTCCCTGTAAGCTTGTATCGGTAACAAAAGCTCCTTTATTAGAATTGAGGCCCCTTAAAAATGTCTCTATTTCTTGATCAAACTGTGCCTGAGTAGTATTACTACTAACTTGTATTTTCTGATTTAAATCTGCTGTAATATAGGCAATCGCCTCATCAATCGATTTCTGCGCTAAATGAAGGCTTTGTACATCATTCTCACGAGTTTCGGTACGCCTAGCTCCTCCAATCGTAGCACTAAGCACCGTAACTCCTAAAATAGTGAGCAACAGGACGATAAACATCACAAGTACCAAAGCCGAACCTCGTTCCGATCGAAGGCTTGCCCGCCTCAACATCTCTGTTTTCCTCCTAAAATCCAAATTGGCTTTCCAATTCCATCTTATCCGTTTCATTTCCCTTATACTTTAATACCAACTTAATCTGGATCAGACCAGAATTGCATAGCGAGGCTACATTACATGATCTACCATCTGATGTGGAAGCAGTTATGATAGAACCTGCCATATTCGATTGTACCGCGATAGGAGAACCAGATTCCGCTCCACTTTCCTTACCATTTATAACAATTTCATTTCCTGATACCCGAATCACACGCGGAGAACTCCCGCCTTTTATTAGTTCAATTCCTCCAGATATATTTTGTAGCCGTTCAGGACTATATGTATAGAGTTCAGTAATAATAGAGGACATGATCAGATCCGCTTCGTCCCGTAAAGCGTTCTGAACTGAGATTTTATGATAGCTGCGAAATCCATACATAGTAACTCCAGAGATTAGACCGACTATCATAGCAAATACAGTCAGTGCCGCAATTAATTCCACCAAAGTAAAACCTTGTTCCGACCTAAGTCGTTTAGCGAATTCTTTCATCAGTTATGTATCCCTCCAACATTACGTTATAAGCGGGCTGTTCATTATTTTCTACTCGTCTTACCTCAACTTTAACGGGTATTAAATAATACTTTACAGCTGATTTATCAATCGGAGTAGTGGACGGATGATCGACTAATTCCGGTTGATAGATAATATTGATCTTATAACGGATATCATTAACTGTTGGATTCAGAACATTTGCCAAAGCTGTCATGTTTGAGAATAGATTACTATAGCTGCAATTAACTATGGTGCATTTTTCAGCCTCTATCGCATCTTCCCCTTGCGTAAAAAATTCCTTCATCGCCTCAAAATCCTGCTTCTCCACATAAAACAGCGCGTTTCGCGCCAGATTGACCATAATCGTTTTGTTCTGGTTCGATTTAGAGTAACTCATGGCGTTAGTAAAGTAAGACGTAAGCACCAGAGAAACTATCGATAAAATTACAATAGCGGCCAGAACTTCGATTAACGTAAATCCTTTTTCCTGCTTTAGGCCCGGTTTCATCCTACTTTCCGCCTCTCGCCTATGAAAATACTTTTCGTATTTGCACGTTTTTCCTAAATTTTCTACTTCCATTATATTCTCTCATATCCAGCTACAGCAATCCTCAAAACCCTTATAATTCAGATATTTCTACAATATCTCTCACTTTAGGTCTATGCTATGATTTGGAAAGAGAGGAGATGAATGAAATGGCTTTAATAGAGTGCAAATTTTATTCTGAAGTACTAGGTTTGAATACCTCAATGACTGTAATTTTGCCGCAAAAAACAACTACACAAATCGGGATGAGTAATGTAACAAGAGGTGATCTTCACCCTACTTTGTATTTACTGCATGGCTTGTCTGACGATGATTCGATCTGGCTGCGCCGGACTTCCATAGAAAGGTATGTAGCGGAGATGGGGATAGCTGTGGTAATGCCGAATGTGCACCGCAGTTTCTACACAGATATGGCGATGGGAGGCCGTTATTGGACCTTCATTAGTGAGGAGCTGCCAATGTTGGCGCGCTCATTTTTCCCGCTTTCCGATAAACGCGAGGAGAACTTTGTAGCCGGGTTGTCGATGGGTGGTTATGGAGCAATTAAGCTGGGACTGCGTAAACCCGAGTCTTTTGCAGCGGCAGCGAGTTTGTCTGGAGCACTTGATATGGCGCATAATTTCTTGAACGGGGAAGGTGCTACCACTAAAAGTAAAGAATACGAAATGATCTTCGGAAAAGAAGATACCGCCGGAACGCCGGAAGACCTTCTTTGGCTGCTTGAGGAAGTGAACCGCTCCACGGGACCAAAACCAGCGTTGTATCAATGCTGTGGCACAGAGGATTTCCTATATACCGATAACTTGAGATTCCGCGATGCCTGCCAGGCAACCTCACTTTCTTTAACCTATGAAGAAGGTCCGGGGACACATGAATGGGGATACTGGGATGCCAAAATCCGCGATGTGCTGGCATGGCTACCTTTAAAAAGTAACTAGCTGTACCTAATAGACAACAAAAAGATGCAGCCATAAGCTGCATCTTAATATCTGTTCTACTCAGATTGCCCTCTTCGGAGGGTTCTTTTTAATTATAAGGACGCCGAAGGCAATTATGCTTGTTTGGTGATATTTTTAAATAATCCAGTCTGTTCTGTGATTCCTTTTTCAGCAGCAAATCTTTCAATACTCGATGCACCAAAGAATCCGTCTATGCCTTCTGTCCGTTCAATTACGTACGCCGCATCTTCCGGCTCTGCAATCGGTCCACCGTGACAAATCACCATAATATCTGGATTTACTGCTTTCCCTGCTTTAATAATCGCTTCGATTCTTTCTACACAATCATCCAATGTCAGAGCGGTCTTAGCTCCAATTGTACCTTTGGTAGTCAAGCCCATATGTGCCACCAAAATATCTGCGCCGGCTTCTGCCATGGCTTTTGCTTGCTCAGGATCAAATACATAAGGAGTGGTGAGCATATCCAATTCATGCGCAGCTCTAATCATATCTACTTCTAAACCATATCCCATGCCGGTCTCTTCTAGATTCTGTCTGAACACGCCATCGATCAAACCTACGGTTGGGAAGTTTTGCACGCCGCTAAAACCTTGTTCCTTAAGTTGTTTTAAATAAACTTCCATTACTCTAAAAGGGTCCGTTCCGCATACGCCTGCCAATACAGGGGTGTTTTTAACAACAGGCAATACTTCCGAGCCCATTTCGACTACAATTTGGTTGGCATCCCCATAAGATAATAACCCTGCCAGTGATCCACGGCCTGCCATTCTGTATCTTCCTGAATTATAAACAATCAGCATATCTGCTCCGCCAGCTTCGCTGCTTTTTGCAGTAATTCCAGTGCCGGCTCCCACGCCTAAAAGAATCTTTCCATTTGCCACTTCTTCTCTAAACTTCGCCATGATTTCAGTTCTTGTATTTTTGTTCATGTGTAACGCCTCCATTTAAATATTTATTTATCTTATAAAAGCCTTATTTGCTCATGAGATCTATTAGCTTCTGCGCTGCTGCTTCTGCAAACTCCATATCATTAATGGCACAATCCATTTCGATAACCTCGACAACATTTCTGTTTACACCATTTCTTAAGGTATCAAATAACATTTGATCTTCCTCTACCCCATAAAAAGCTTCCCCTGCAACATCAATGCCGGATATCCCTTTAAGCGGCAGCATTAACACCGTTTTCTCTTTGGCCATATTTAATTTCTCGACAAGCTTTTTGCCGATAGCTTCATTTTCTTCTACTGTTGTTCTCATCAGAGTAACTGTTGGATTGTGTTTATAAAACTTATGCCCAGCAAATTTCGCTGGTACCGTATCATAAGGACCAAAGTTGCACATATCAAGCGCGCCTACCGAGACAACCTGTGGAATATGATGTTTTCCAGCAGCTTCTAACCGATGAGGTCCAGCATTTAGCACACCACCAATAATTTCGTCCGCCCATTCTGTTGTGGTCAGATCCAATACACCTTCAATAAAACCAGCCTCGATTAGCGCTTCCATGGACTGGCCACCTACACCTGTTGCATGGAATACAAGCACTTCATATCCTCTAGCTTCAAGATAGTTACGGGCTGCCGTCACACAGGGGGTTGTTACCCCAAACATCGTTGTAGCTATTAATGGTTTTTTCTCTATCACTTGTTTATTCTCAAATTTAAGCATACCGGCGATGGCGAAAGCTGCATTGGTAAAAATCTTTGTTGAAATAGAGTTTAGTCCGGCAACATCCACTACGGATGGCATCATGACAATATCACTAGTGCCTACATATGGAGCAGTATTCCCTGAAGCTACGGTCGAAACCATCACTTTAGGTACACCAATAGGTAATGCCCGCATACCCGGGGTTACAAGTGAAGTGCCTCCAGTGCCCCCAAAGGAGATAATTCCATCAAATTTGCCTTGCTTATATAATTCAGGTACTAATTTTTCCATACCTTTGGCTAATAATTCTGTTGCTAGTGCTCTATCTTTTTTGGCAACGAGCTCATCTATACTTACACCCGCGGCTGCTGCTACTTCTCTATTAGAGATATCCGGTGTAAAAGTGGGCTCAAACACACCCGTATGAATCGTAAACGTGCCTAACTCCAAGCTTTCCAGTAAATTTTTAATGTAGAGATATTCTTCACCCTTGGTGTCAAAAGTTCCGGCAATAGCAATCGTCTTCATTTCTTCAACCTCCTCTTCAAATATCTACAACAAGAAATATAAGGATAATGTATAATGTGAAACTTATACTTTCTTATATTAAAAAAAGCATGATCAACTTATGAGTTAATCATACTTCTTTGATTTATGGATGAAAACGCTTTTATGTCTTATGTTTTTGTGTTTATGTTAGATTTATATTGTTTTGGAGAGAACCCTTTATACTTCTTGAACATTTTGCTAAACTGCGCATAATCCTGGTATCCAACTAATGGCGCTAGCTCAGATAACTGGATAGGGTCTCTATGTAATATTTCCGCCGCCTTATCCATCCGAAATTGCACGAGATACGTTTGGAAGCTGCAGCCTACTTTTTTGGTGAACAAACTACTCAAGTAACTTCGGGATACATGTGCCACCTTAGCTAAATCTGCAAACAAGATCTCATTCCTATAATTTTGAGCTACGTATTCTTTTACAAATTCAACATAATCATAGTGCTTTGTGATGCCGTCTAACATTTTGACCATAAAATCATCTTCATCCAGCGTCCCCGACACTTTAAAAGCTTTGGTTATATTCGTAATGGACTTCTCCGAGGGAATTCTTTCAAAAGCAGAGCCCCCGATATACCCCATCAAGTTTTGATTATTGCTGTACATATATTGCACATCAATTGGCGTTTTCACCGGACCACCGTAAACCAGCTTAATTAAATCTGGCTTTAGCTCATTGCATGTATTAAATATCTTGTCCGCTTTAGCCTTGGCAGCTTCCAGAGAGAATACTTTTTTAGCGCCTAATAACCCGCCTTCTGTTAGACCTAGATGTGCACAAATAATATCCGCTCCAGCCTCGATCATCTGTGCTGCCTGGATTTCGTCAAATACAAAAGCAATGGTAAACAAATCCTTCTCATGGGCTATTCTTATGGCTTCTACTTCAAGTAGATAACCATTCCCCTCTTCTTCGAGCGCTTCTCCAAATTGACCATCTATTAAACCCACCGTGGGGTAATTATTAATGCCGGCAAAGCCTCTATTCTTTATTTCACTTATATAGGATTCCATATCTTTGGTCGGATCAGTTGCATTGAGGCCAAAAATAATAGGGATATCTCTGACCAACGGTATGATCTCTCTAGATGCAAAGTCCATCACCATATCATTGCTATTACAAAATGGTAAAATACCAGCGAGAGAGCTCCTCCCCATCTGGCGAAATTTACCCGAGTTTAACATCAGAATGAAATCAGCTCCACCCTGCTTCGCATACTTTGCCGTTATACCAGCACCGGTGGCTACTCCAATAATATGATTGCCTACTTTTAATTCCGATCTAAGCTCGTCTAGGATTTGCTCTCTGTTCATACCTACGAACCCTCCTATCCCTAACCTAAGGATAACCGTAAAGAACACTGCTAATCCAGTCATAGTTCATTTAGATAATAAAAAAAATCCCGCCTGACACCTATAAAGGTCTGAGGCGAGATTTGATATTGATACGGTTTACAATATAGCGTCTCCGTGTTGTACAACCCATTCATTAGCTTCGTGCAATGCCAGCTCTGCCCGTTCAATTGCAGCCTTCACCTGAACGGTGGCTGTGCCGCCATAAACGTTACGAGCGTTAACTACAGCTTCCGGTTGAAGAACAGCATAGATATTCTCGTCGAAGAGCGGTGAGAATTGCTTGAACTCTTCCAGCGTCAAATCCAACAGGAACTTGCCTTCATTGATACAGTAGAGTACCGTTTTCCCGATTACTTCATGCGCTTGGCGGAAAGGAAGCCCCTTGCCTACCAAGAAGTCGGCGATATCCGTTGCATTCGAGAAATCCGTGTTCACAGCTTCACGCATACGACCTTTGTTCACCTTCATAGTGGAGATCATCGGCGCGAACAATTGCAGTGCACCAGTCAGCGTAGTAACCGTATCGAACATGCCTTCTTTGTCTTCCTGCATATCCTTGTTGTAAGCCAGTGGCAATGATTTCAGCACCGTCAGCAAGCCAATCAGGTTGCCGTAAACGCGGCCTGTTTTGCCCCGTACCAGTTCTGGTACGTCAGGGTTCTTCTTCTGCGGCATAATGCTGCTGCCTGTGCAGAAAGCATCATCCAGTTCTACAAAGCTGAACTCCGTGCTGCTCCACAGCACCAGTTCCTCACTGAGTCTGGATAGATGTGTCATGATAAGGGAAGCATTCGCCAAGAACTCCACGATGAAATCGCGGTCGCTGACAGCATCCAGACTGTTCTCATACACACTGTCAAAACCCAGTTGTTCCGCTACAAAGTGACGGTCAATCGGGAAGGTCGTTCCCGCAAGGGCTCCTGCTCCGAGTGGCAGCACGTTGATCCGTTTGTAGCTGTCCGTCAGACGTTCTGCATCGCGGCGGAACATCGATACGTAAGCCAGCAAGTGATGAGCAAACAGGATCGGCTGTGCCCGTTGCAAATGCGTATAACCAGGGATGATAGTCTCCACATTGTCTTTTGCTTGTTCGATCAAAGCTTCCTGCAGCTCATGCAGCAAACTAACTAGCTCAACTACACGTCCACGTAAATAAAGGTGCATGTCCGTCGCCACTTGATCGTTACGACTACGTCCTGTGTGCAGCTTACCACCAACTGGACCGATTTCCTCGATCAGATGTTTTTCAATATTCATATGGATGTCTTCATCCGATACTGAGAAAACAACCTCTCCAGCATTGACCTTGTCCAGCACTTTGTTCAGACCTTGTTTGATTGTTTCCACGTCTTCTTGTGGAAGGATTCCGCATTTGCCCAACATTGTGACATGCGCCAGACTGCCTTGCACATCCTCTTTGGCCAAAGCCTTATCAAAGCCAATGGAAGCCGTATATTCCTCTACCAGCTTGTTTGTTCCTTTAGTAAACCGTCCGCCCCAAAGCTTGCTCACCTGTAGTTTCCTCCTCTTGGACGCCAGAGGGCCGCTCCTATCCTGACGGGAGGAACGGCCTTCGGGGTTGCCCGTTTAAGTTTATGTTATCGTACTATTTAGAAGCTCCATTTACACCTGTAGAAACTTTAAGGCGCAATGCGTTCAAGTGAATAAAACCAGTGGCATCCCCTTGATCATAAGCTTGTGTAGGATCAGCTTCCATCGTTGCAATCTCAGGATTGTACAGGCTGACTGGGCTCTTCACTCCAGCGCCGATGATGTTGCCTTTGTACAGTTTAAGACGAACAGTACCCGTTACATTTTGTTGGCTCTGTGTTACAAGAGCTTGCAGTGCGATACGCTCTGGAGCGAACCAGAAACCGTTATACACCAAAGTGCTGTAACGAGTGATCAGGCTGTCACGCAGGTTCATCACTTCACGGTCCATCGTGATGGATTCCATTTTGCGATGAGCGACGAACAGGATTGTTCCACCTGGAGTCTCATACACGCCGCGGCTCTTCATGCCGACAAAGCGGTTCTCAACCATATCCACACGCCCGATACCGTGTTTACCACCTAGCTCATTCAGTGTCTCCATAACTTGAAGTGGGGATAAGGATTCACCATTCAGGGCTACACAGTCTCCCTTAACGAATTCGAGCTCCAAATATTCCGCTTCATCCGGAGCATCCTCAGGAGCGTTGCTCAGCAGGAACATTCCTTTGTTCTCTGGTGCACTTGGATCGAACCAAGGATCTTCCAGTACGCCGCTCTCATAGCTGATGTGCAGCAGGTTACGGTCCATCGAATACGGCTTCGCCGCAGAGGCTTGTACCGGAATATCATTAGCTTCCGCATAAGCGATCATTTCCGCACGACCTGGGAATTGATTGCGGAACTCTTCTAGACGCCAAGGTGCAATCACCTTAATGTTCGGAGCCAATGCAGCTACACCAAGCTCGAAACGGACTTGGTCGTTCCCTTTGCCTGTCGCGCCGTGCGCGATAGCCGTTGCTCCTTCAGCGATGGCGATATCTACCATGCGCTTGGCGATCAATGGACGAGCAATACTAGTTCCGAGCAAGTATTGGCCTTCATAAAGGGCGCCAGATTGGAACATTGGATAGATGAAATCGCTAGCGAACTCATCGCGCAGGTCGTCGATGTATACTTTCGATGCGCCGGTAGCGAGTGCTTTTTCCTCCAAACCGTCGAGCTCTTCTTTTTGGCCGATATCGGCTGTGAAGGCGATGATCTCCGCGTCATAAGTTTCTTTAAGCCATTTCAAAATAACGGATGTATCCAATCCGCCGGAATAGGCGAGTACAATTTTTTCTTTAGCCATGGTGTGGCAACTTCCTTTCGTGTGGGCTATATAAATTAAAATAAACGTGCCTTTGCCAGCACTCTGACGATAATTCGCAATTACACTGAATATTTGGACTTCCGGTCGCTGTTATCATCAGATTTCTTTTATTTCAAACCGCATTGTGCGGATAAAATCTGATGATAAAGGCGAACGCTACGCTCCTACAGTTCCAAAAATTCCGCTCCATTACTCCATCGTCCAAAGTCTAACTTCGCCCAACATTAATTCAATTTATATAGTGATTTATATTTTATATTTTTTAAATTCCTTAACTCATCAACGCAGCCATTAAAGCTTTTTGCGCATGCAGGCGGTTCTCAGCCTGATCAAAGATCACCGAGTTAGGGCCGTCAATCACGCCTGTGCTGACCTCTTCCTCACGGTGGGCTGGCAGGCAGTGCAGGAAGAGATAGTCGCTCTTAGCGCCTTTTACAAGCTCCTCATTAACCTGATAGTCCTTGAATGCCGCTTCACGTGCCTTTTGCTCCTCCTCGAAGCCCATACTCGCCCATACGTCTGTATAGATGACGTCAGCGTCTTGTACAGCTTCTTGCGGGCTGCGAGTGACCACAATCTTCGCTCCGGTTTCTTTAGCGATCTCACGAGCTTCTGCGACAACCGCTGCATCTGGCTCATAACCTTCCGGTCCGGCGATAGATACGTCCACGCCCAGCTTAGCTCCGCCAATCATTAAGGAATGCGCCATATTGTTGCCATCGCCGATGTAAGCCAGCTTCAGGCCCTTGAGCTTTCCTTTGTGCTCATAAATCGTTTGATAATCGGCCAGCACTTGGCAAGGATGTGCCAGGTCACTAAGACCGTTGATTACGGGAATAGAAGCATAACGAGCGAGATCTTCAACCTTGTCATGACCGAAGGTACGGATCATAATTCCATCGAGATAACGCGACATTACTTGCGCTGTATCTCCAACAGTTTCTCCGCGTCCAAGCTGGATATCATTTTTGCTCAAGAAAAGGGCATGCCCTCCCAGCTGATACATTCCAACTTCAAACGACACACGTGTACGTGTAGAGGATTTTTCAAAAATAAGTCCAATCGTCTTTCCCTTCAGCGGCTGAAATTCTTCGCCATTTTTCTGCTTCTTCTTCAGCTCAATCGCCGAATCAATCAGATACGTAATTTCCTCCGGGCTGTAGTCGTTCAGCTCCAGTAAATCACGGCCTTTCAGTTGCTGCGCAATGTTGTGCTTGTTACTCTGTACGCCCTGACTCATGAGCTTACCTCCCCGTTTGCTTGTTTAGCATAAGTATGAATGAGTTCGCATAGGATGTCCACCGCTTGGTCGATCTCCTCTTTGCTTACATATAGATTAGGCAGCAGACGAAGGACATTAGGACCGGCTGTCACGAACAACAGGCCTTTCTTTTGTCCAGCCAGTACAATATCGCCCACTGGGGATTGACATTCAATCCCGATCAACAGCCCTTTACCACGGATATCCTTCACAAAAGAACAGTCCGCCAGCTTCTCTTTCAAAAGACCTGTCAGGTACTTGCCCATATCTTCGGCGCGCTGTGGAAGCTCATCTTCCAGCATCGTCTCAATCGTCGCTGCCATAACAGCTGTTGCTAGCGGTGTTCCCCCGAAGGTGGACGCATGGCTGCCCGCTGAGAAGGCTTCACGCAAATACCCTTTGCCAAGCATTAAACCTGCCGGGAACCCGCTAGCTATCCCCTTAGCCAAGGTGAAAATATCCGGTTCAATTCCATAATGCTGATGAGCGAACAGCTTGCCTGTACGTCCCATACCTGTCTGTACTTCATCTACAATCAGAAGCAATCCGTGGTTCTTACACAAGGCCACTACAGCGTTCAAGAACTCAGGTTCTACCTCAAGCACGCCACCCTCTGCAAGTACCATCTCCAGCATGATAGCAGCTGTATGATCTCCGATAGCAGCTTCTAACGCTGGGAGATCATGCAAGGGTACGGTCTTGAAACCTGCTGGAAGTGGCAGGAACCCTTCTTTCACCTTTTGCTGGCCTGTAGCTGTTAGTGTGGCCAGTGTACGTCCATGGAAGGATTGTTCGAATGTGATAACCTCATAACGGTCGACACCCTTAATCTTCTGATGGTAACGGCGGGCCAGCTTAATAGCAGCCTCATTCGCTTCTGCCCCGCTATTGCAGAAAAAGACTTGATCAGCGCAGCTATTCTCTGTCAGAAGGTTGGCAACTTTATCTTGTCCCGGAATATGGAACAGATTCGAGACATGCCAGAGCGTATCAATCTGATCCTTCAGCTTAGCGCCGACTTTTTCAGGAGCATGACCTAGACTGGTCACAGCCAATCCACTGGTGAAATCCAGATACTTATTGCCTTTATCATCCCATACCCAGGTACCCTTGCCTTTAACTAAGCTGAGATCATATCTGGCGTAAGAAGGGAACACTGCACTCAGCTTGCTTGTTGCAACATCCGGTGTACCTGATCCTACTGTATCGGTCTGCTGTGCCCCTGCTTGCGAACCCAACTCCGCTTGTGTAAGCTTGCTCATTCTAAGTCACTCTCCCATCGGCTGCTCCTGTGAACAGGCTGCGCCTCTAATTTGTATTCATCTATGATTCTACGAACGAATAATACGTGTACCTATCGCTTCACCTTGCAGTACTCGACTAAGCACCCGTGGTTCTTTTCCATCCACAATGATAACCTCTGATACGCTGCCCTGAATGCAATCTATAGCTGCCCGCACTTTAGGGATCATGCCACCGTAGATTTCCCCACTTTCGATCAAGGCTTCGATTTCCTGTACAGTAACGGAGGGAAGCACAACCTTTTCACCTTCCACTGTACTCATGATGCCTGGAACATCTGTGACGACGATCATTTTGGGAGACTCCACATAGGAAGCAACTGCCCCTGCTGCCGTATCTGCGTTAATATTGTAGCGCTGACCTGCTGTATCTACTCCGATAGGTGCAATGACAGGAATATAACCCATCCCAACAATACCAGTTACGATCTCAGCCTTAACTTCTGTTACTTCTCCTACCAAACCTACTTCGTCGCTGTTCGCCACTGGTTTAGCAATAATCATATTTCCATCGATGCCCGAAAGCCCCAGAGCTAGACCGCCGCTCCCTTGAATTCGCCGGACAATCGCCTTGTTTATACTTCCTGCCAGCGTCATCTCTACAACATCTAGTACTTCCTCGGTGGTTACTCGCAGGCCATTCACAAAGCTGCTTTCAATGCCCAGTTTCGCTAGATTCTCGGAAATGGCTGGCCCTCCACCATGAACAATTACTGGCTGAATGCCCTCCTCCTGCAAATCTCGCAAATCCTCAAAAAAAGAATCAGGTAGAGCCGCAAGCGTACTGCCGCCGCATTTCATTACAAACAATCCACTACCATCTAAAGCATCTATAAGTTCAAGCTCGCTATTTAGCGTCATATAATCGGTATCCTTCCCTTATGGGCTTAACACGCCATAAATTAAGTGCGATATGCGGCGTTAATACGCACATAATCGTAAGTTAGGTCACAGCCCCAAGCCGTTGCTTTCCCGCTTCCATCATGCAGATCTACAGTGATCAGCACAGTTTCACTTTTTTGCAAATAGGCCAAAGCCTTTTCCTCGTCAAAAGCAACTGGCTTCGAGTGCAAAAGCACCTCAATATCCCCTAACGAAATGTTCACACGCTCCGGAGATACCGGAACACCCGCGCGTCCAACCGCAGCAATAATCCGTCCCCAGTTCGCATCCGCTCCAAAAATAGCAGATTTCACTAGACTAGAACCAACCACTGTTTTGGCAATCGCTGCCGCCGCCTCATCATGAACAGCACCATTCACTTGAACCTCAATCAGGTGAGTTGCACCTTCGCCATCTCGAGCAATCGCTTTGGCAAGCGTCTGGCACACATACGTGAATCCAGCAGCAAAAGCGTCCCAATCCGGATGCAGTCGTGTCAGCTTCTCATTACCGGCAAGCCCACTCGCCATCGACACTAACATATCATTGGTACTAGTATCTCCATCGACTGTAATCATATTAAAAGTAACATTCGTAGCTGAACGCAGAAGACTAAGTAAATCCTCCGCTGCAATATCAGCATCCGTGGTCATAAAGCCAAGCATGGTAGCCATGTTAGGATGGATCATCCCTGAGCCCTTTGCAGCTCCGGCAATTGTAACTTCTACACCGCCAACGAGCACCTTCACGGCGATCTCTTTTTTAACTAAATCAGTGGTAAGTATAGCTTGGCAGAATTCCTCCGCGCCAATAGCTCCTCCATCCAGCTTCTCTGGTATTGCAGTAATTCCGGTACGTACGCAGTCCATCTTCAACAGTTCACCGATAACTCCAGTCGAAGCAACAGCCACATCATTAACGGCCACACCTAAATGCTGAGCCGCAGCAGCGCGCATCTCATAAGCATCTGCTTCACCTTGTTCGCCTGTGCAGGCATTGGCATTCCCGCTGTTCACGATAACCGCCTGCAATACTCCGTTCGAAAGGCTTTCCCGAGTCACTTTCAGCGGGGCCGCCTGAAAAACATTCGTAGTATACACGGCCGCAGCCGTTGCCGGAACTTCACACAGAATCACTCCGAGATCGTTGCGATCTGTTTTTTTCAATCCACAATGCAATCCTCCGGACCTAAAACCCTTAGGTGAAGTGATGCTTCCACCCTCCAAGGTGGTAAATAACTCAATCTCGCTCATATTATTTGTACCGCTGATCCTTATGGATACACAGGTGTGTAGCCGAGGCCAAGGGTTTCCTCCCATCCCATCATCAAATTAAGGTTCTGTATTGCCTGCCCTGCCGCACCTTTTACAACATTATCAATGACGGAGACTATGGTCACCCGCCCTGTACGAGCATCTGTTGCAAATCCGATATCACAATAATTAGAGCCGCTAACTTCTTTTGTCGCCGGAATCACACCTACATCACGCACCCGCACATATGGCCGGCCCGCATAATATTCACGGTATAAATTCACAAAATCCTGTTCCGTATAATTGTCCGTCATCCCTGCATACATCGTACTCATAATTCCCCGGCTCATCGGCACGAGATGTGTGGTGAACGTTACCGTTACCTTTTCTCCAGCAATCTCTGTGAGCGTCTGCTCAATTTCCGGTATATGTTGATGCTTATTGATTTTATAAGCTTTAAAGTTCTCATTAATCTCTGCATAATGTACCATCAGGCTTGTTCCGCGTCCTGCTCCAGTAACTCCTGATTTCGCATCAATAATAATACTGTCGTGCTTAATCCAACCTGCCTGAATTGCAGGAATTAGTCCAAGAAGTGTAGCTGTAGGATAACAGCCTGGATTAGATATAAAATCAACCCCTGCCGCACGCTCTCCAAACACCTCGCAAAGTCCGTATACAGCCTGCTCTAGATATTCATCAGCCGGAGCGGGATGTTTATACCAGTGCTCATACTCTGCACCATCCTTCAATCGGAAATCACCGGACAGATCCACGACCTTAAGTCCAGCTTCCAGCAGCTGCGGCACCAGCTTTGCGCTCACACCCGACGGCGTTGCCGTAAATACCACATCCGCCCGCTCAGCCATTTGAGCCGGGTCAACGCCATCCAGCCTTCGATCAATGATGCCCGTCAAATGCGGAAAACCTTCCTCTATAGCATCCCCTGCGCTTGATGAGGAAATTACCGAAGTAATCTCTACCTTAGGATGACTTTGTAGCAGCCGAATCAGCTCTACGCCCCCATAACCCGTTGATCCAACAATCGCCGCTCTCAGCTTGCCCTCCACTGTCATCCCCACTTCCTGCTTATCATGAATTATAATAAATAATATAATGCATACCGTCTTAGAAATATGTATTATTATACGACTCAATTAATATAAATACAACACATAGTGTTAACTTTCTTTATTCCTAAATATAATTCTATTTACAAAAAAAGAGAAGCGTAGCTTCTCCTTTCGGAGAAATTACACTTCTCTTTTAAAGCCTTCACCCAGCACCTCATGCGCCTCAGTGATAATCACAAAAGCACTAGTATCTACCGATTGAACAATCGCTTTTAATCTGGAAACCTCATTCTGACCTACTACAACCATTAGCACCGTACGCTCATCACCAGTATAACCGCCATGTGCATCCAGCTTCGTCAGACCCCGATCCAGATCATTCAAAATCGCCTCAGATATTTCTTCCGTCTTGTCCGAGATTATGTAAGCCACCTTTGTATAACGGAAGCCTACCTCTATCGCATTAATGGCCTTACCTGTAACAAACAGACCGATCAGTGCATACAGTGCTTGTTCCATACCGAGTATAAAAGCAGCCAGCACAATGACCGTCCCGTCCAGCAGCACTACAGAAATCGAGAAGCTGAGACCGGATATCTTTTGAATAATCTGCGCCAAAATAGTAAGTCCACCTGTCGAGCCCCGTCCGCGGAACACAAGACCTAACCCCACCCCCACACAGATACCGCCATAAATGGAGGCTAAGAGTGGATTGGTGGTAGGTGCAGGCAAATCTTTTGTCAACAAGATAAAGAGCGGCAACACAAAGCTCCCAAGGAGCGAGCGAACTCCGTATTGTTTACCCAAGAAGATTACCCCGAGTACAAACAACGGAATATTAAGCGCCCATTGCGTAAATGCCGGCTCAGCCCCAAACCAAGCTTCAGCCAATACCGACAGACCGGATACACCACCAGAAGCAATATGATTAGGCAGAAAAAAAAGATTAAACCCCAGCGCTGTAACTAGCGATCCGAGCAAAATTAACATCGTATCCACCACATGTCGGAGTGGCCCATTCAGAGGAATCAGTGGGGGTTTATTACGTGAATTGACTTTTTGCATTTCAAAGGCTCTCCTTAAAGTGTCATCTTGCTCTACGAAAGAAGAAACGGCCATCCCATCCTAATCCATGAATGGTATCCGTTTCCCCCGAAACTCTCTCTTTTATTCTGCCTCAATCTTGATCTGGCTACGCAGGTAACCATCAATGAATACATCAATATCTCCGTCCATAACAGAACCCACATTCCCCGTTTCCACGGAAGTACGGTGATCCTTAACCATGTTATACGGATGGAATACATAGGAACGGATCTGACTGCCCCAAGCAATATCGGATTGCTCACCGCGAATCTCATCCAAATGCTGCTGCTGCTCTTGCAGTTTGCGCTCATACAACTTGGAACGCAGCATTTTCATCGCTTGTTCGCGGTTTTTGATCTGTGAACGTTCGTTCTGACAGGTTACCACCACACCCGTAGGTAAGTGAGTAATCCGCACCGCAGAGTCTGTGGTATTGATATGCTGTCCACCGGCGCCGCTCGCCCGATACGTATCGATCTTCAAATCCTCAGTACGAATTTCAACTTCTACATCATCGGCAATTTCCGGAACGACATCACAGGATACAAAAGAGGTATGCCGTCTGCCCGAAGAGTCAAACGGAGAAATCCGTACTAGCCGATGTACACCTTTTTCAGCTTTCAGATATCCGTAGGCGTTGAAGCCTTTAATAAGTAATGTGACACTCTTGATTCCCGCTTCATCACCCGGTAAGTAGTCCAACACCTCAACCTTGAATCCACGTTTTTCAGCCCAACGGGTATACATCCGCAGCAGCATCTGGCCCCAGTCTTGGGATTCCGTACCGCCTGCACCCGGATGGAGCTCAAGAATAGCATTCAGCTTGTCATACGGCTGGTTAAGTAGCAATTGCAGCTCGAATTCATCCACTTTGCTGCCTAAACTGCTGATCGTCTCCCCAATCTCTGCTGCAAGACCTTCATCGCCCTCTTCATCCGCAAGCTCCGCCATCATCGCAGCATCGTCGTATTCTTGTTGCAGCTTCTCGTATTGATCCACGGACGATTTCACGGCATTCATCTCGCCGATTACGCTCTGTGCCTGCTCTGGATTATCCCAGAAGCCTGGAGCAGCCATTTTTTCTTCAAAGTTCGAGATCATCTCTTGCTTAAGATCTAAGTCAAAGAGACCCCCTAAGGTCAGTTAGTTTCTTGCCTATTTCACGCAGATCCTGCTTTACATTAGCTTCAATCATATGGTCACTTCACCTTTCAAAATAGGTTGTTACGGTCGTCGTTATTGGAAAGTTAGTAATGAGTGAATGTTCAGCCATTCCGAGAAGGATTGGACTTCCGATCGCTGTTGTTTCCAGATTCCTTGAATTGATAACCGCATAGCGGCTGGAATCCCGAAACACAGGCGAACACTCCGTTTCTCCAGTTCCAAACCTTCTCTCCATTCCACATTCACTCAAAGTGCTAAATATCCAAAAAAAGCGACTGGGCCGTAAACGGGGGATACCCCCGGGCCCAGCCGCTCTTTATGGTTAGTATACCCATAGAGATCAGGGCTAAAGACTTACATCTTCAACACCTGAATATGAGCGCTACTAAACGTTTGTCTTATGCGTTTTGACCGTGGCAGTTCTTGTACTTCTTGCCGCTTCCGCAAGGGCAAAGATCATTACGACCAGCTGCCGCCTCAACATGTACCGGACGTTTTTCAGCAGGTTCGCTGTTAGTGGAAATTTTATTTTCCTCTACAACGGATTGACGCTCCTGATTTGTCTCGATGTGAGCCTTCATAATATAAGTAGCTACTTCTTCTTGAATCGTAGCCGTCATAGTATTAAACATTTCGAATCCTTCGAATTGATACTCGCGAAGTGGATCTGTACCACCGTAAGCACGCAGATGAATCCCTTGACGCAATTGATCCATCGCATCGATATGATCCATCCACTTGCTGTCCACGGAGCGCAGCACAATTACCTTCTCGAATTCACGTACCAATTCTGAACCCAGGCGTTCTTCACGAGCAGCATATTTCTCAAGTACACGTTCGAAGATGTACTCAATGATCTCTTCTGCTTCTTTGCCCCACAGAATATCGCGAGTCAAAGCACCTTCTTCAAGCAGCTTGCTGTTTACGTAATCAGCAACTTCTTGCAGCTCCCAGTTCTCAGGAATATCGTCACTGCAGTGTGCGTGAACAATACGTTCAATAACCGGCTTGATCATTTCAAGTACGATATCTTTAATATTTTCAGACTCCAGAATCTCACGGCGTTGTTTATAAATAATTTCACGCTGTTGATTCATAACGTCATCATATTGCAATACGACTTTACGAATATCAAAGTTATTACCTTCAACACGTTTCTGAGCAGATTCCACAGCACGCGTAATCATGCGGCTCTCAATCGGCTGATCTTCCTCAAAGCCAAGGCGATCCATCATACTCAAAACGTTGTCAGCGCCAAAACGCTTCATCAACTCATCCCCAAGGGACAAGTAAAATTGTGTAGAACCTGGGTCCCCTTGACGCCCCGCACGACCACGCAGCTGGTTATCAATCCGGCGCGATTCATGACGCTCTGTACCAATGATATGCAGACCTCCAAGATCTGTCACACCTTCACCTAGAACGATATCTGTTCCCCGACCAGCCATGTTGGTAGCAATCGTAACTGTACCTGGCTGACCTGCATGTGTAATGATTTCAGCTTCCGCAGCATGATGCTTCGCGTTAAGTACTTGGTGTCTAACGCCTTTGCGCTTCAGCATTTCAGATACGAGCTCTGAATTCTCAATTGACACTGTACCCACAAGTACAGGTTGGTTCTTTTTGTGACGTTCTACAATTTCTGCCACTACAGCGTTGAACTTACCGTTCTCACTCTTGTAGACAACATCCGGCATATCTATGCGCTGATTCGGTTTATTCGTAGGGACTTGAAGAACTTCAAGACCATAAATCTTCTTGAACTCTTCTTCCTCAGTTTTAGCTGTACCTGTCATACCGCCCAATTTGCGGTACATACGGAAATAGTTCTGGAAAGTAATCGTAGCAAGCGTCATGCTCTCATTCTGTACTTCGATTTCTTCCTTCGCTTCAATCGCTTGGTGTAAACCGTCACTATAACGACGGCCTGACATTAAACGTCCTGTAAATTCATCAACAATAACGACCTCACCCTCGTTAACAACGTAGTCTACGTCACGACGCATAATTACGTTTGCTTTCAGGGCTTGGACGATATGGTGATTCAAGGTTACATGACTGTGATCATACAAGTTCTCAATACCAAAAGCGCGTTCAGCAGTAGCTACACCTTTTTCAGTCAAGGCTACGGACTTCACTTTGATATCAACTGTGTAGTCTTCTTCAGCTTTAAGCTTTTTCACAAAACGGTCTGCTGCAAAGTACAATTCAGTAGACTTCTCAGCTTGTCCGGAAATGATAAGAGGTGTACGTGCTTCATCAATAAGAATGGAGTCCACTTCATCAATAATACAGAAATAAAGAGGGCGCTGAACCATTTGTTCTTTATAAAGCACCATGTTGTCACGCAAATAATCGAAACCAAATTCGTTGTTCGTGCCATACGTAATATCGCAGGCGTAAGCATCTTGTTTATCAGCATGGTCCATACCGCTTAGGTTAACCCCAACCGTCATGCCCAGGAAGTTATAGATTTGTGCCATTTGTGCGCTGTCGCGCTGAGCCAAATAGTCATTGACCGTTACTACGTGTACGCCTTTACCAAGCAAAGCATTTAAGTACACTGGCAATGTTCCTACTAGAGTCTTACCTTCACCAGTCTTCATCTCGGAGATTCGGCCTTCATGCAGGGCCATACCACCAATTAACTGTACATCAAAATGCCGCATGCCAAGCGTCCGTTTGGAAGCTTCACGTACGGTTGCAAACGCCTCAGGAAGAATTTCTTCCAAGGTTTCGCCTTTCTCAATACGGGCGCGGAACTCTTCCGTCTTAGCTTTTAAAGCTTCATCGGATAGTGCTACAAATTCCGGCTCCAATCCATTAATTACATCGACTGTCTTCATGAGACGTTTAACGTCACGATCGTTTGTGTCTCCGAATATTTTCTTTACAAGTCCTAGCATGGTTAACCCCTTTCATGCAACACAGATGGTGGAACCGAGCCCATCCTCACAAAATTGAAAGGGCCATTTATAAATTCGATTCCGCTGCTTCATAAATTGTAACAGTTTGTAAGAGATGCCGCAATACAAGGTGTAACAGCCACATTTTTCATATATACGCACAAGAGCCCTATTCGCTATAAGCGAATAGGGGCTCGGTTTAAATTTCCTAGGTTCTGACTAACTCTCGAGGCCCTTTATACTTAGAGCATAACTGGCATCATTGTATCTTAGCCCTGTTCAATCAGTCCATATTTACCATCATCACGTTTGTAAACTACGCTAACTTCCGAGGTGTCGATATTGGAAAACACAAAGAAATTATGTCCTACCATGTTCATTTGCAGAATCGCTTCTTCCACATCCATCGGCTTCATCGTAAAGCGTTTGTTCCTAACCACTTCTAAATCATCATAATCTTGTTCTTCTACAGCAACAGCGGCACTAGCTCCATCCACAAACAGCGTCTTGAGTCCCTCTTGACGGAACTTACGGTTCAGCTTCGTTTTGTGTTTGCGAATTTGGCGTTCCAGCTTGTCCACAACGGCGTCTATGGAAGCATACATGTCATCGCTGCGATCTTCCGCACGAAGCGTCACGCCAGCAAGCGGAATGGTTACTTCCACCGTATGAAGGCCGCGAACTACGCCAAGCGTCACAGACCCTTCAGAGGTAGGGGGTGCTTCGAAATACTTCTCAAGTTTGCTGAGCTTCTTATCAACATACTCTCTCAAAGCGTCGGTCACGTCAATTTGTTGACCTCGAATGGTGAATTGCATGGCCACTCCTCCTTTAGTTACACCTTCATTATACCAAATTGTAAGCGCTAAGTAAAAAGCAATTCCTTACAGCCCTTACATTTAGATAACAAATGTTGTCATAGCGTTCACAAATAAAACAAGTCCGGTGAGAGCAACCAATCGCCCTACCGGACCAAAAGTAAACCTGTCGTTATTATAGTACGGATTCCACTCTTATATTCTCCGAATGAAATCACATAAGGTCAGGCTATTTGGTATGAATTTGAATGATTTCTACAGGAGACCATTGAGAACCCGATCCTGCAATAACATATACCTTATAGGCAGTATTTGCTGCTAAACCAGTTAAAGTCTGTGTATGCTTTACACCAGGAGCAAACGTAAGCGTGTTAGTCCATGGAGCAGCCAATGCAGTACCGCTACCATTTTGACCTAAAGCAATCTGCGCTGCAGTAGGTGCCTTATCATTTGCTGGCAATACTACATATCTAACTGGGGTTGTAGTGCCACCTGTCACACCATATTTAACATATACATCTGCTGTAACTGTACTAACTTGTCCCGGCTCAAAAAGCGAAATCGAGCTAGCAGTAGCTTGAGCAGTAGTCAACCGAACTGTCGTTACAGTAGACAAGTTACCAGCTGCATCCGCCAGCGTGATATATGTTGCATATTCTGTACCAGGATTCAATCCGTAAACAGAGAATGTAACCGTTGTTTTAGCTACAGTCGCAACACTACCATGGATACCACTTGCAGTCCCGTTACTAGTTTGTCCTTTTTCCACCTGCAATGCAGTTGGAGCAGTTACATCAGCATTGTAAGGAGCTACAACATAGTATACTGCACCAGTTACGGAAGGTGTCAGGTATACATCCGCTGTGACCGAACCAACATTACCGTAGGTTGCCCCACTTACTGTTGGCGCTGTGCTACTTTCGCCGCCACCGTTACCACCACCAGAACCTCCGCCAGTACTGCCACCTGGAGCAGCAGTTGGGGTTGGTGTAGCTGTTGGTGTCGGAGTAGCCGTTGGAGTTGGTGTAGGTGTTACACCACCACTTGTGCCACTACCAGGATAATAGATAGCTGAAGTATTGATAATACCTACAGCCTCGGCACGTGTTAACGATCTCTTAGGACCAAAGGTTCCATCTGGATAACCGTTAACAATCTTCTTTTCCACTGCGGCTGCTACAGCACCTTTTGCCCATGCTGCAATTTGTGCATTGTCTTTAAATTTGTTCGAAGTTGTATTGGTGCTCAATTTAAGTAATTTTGCAGTAATTACAGCTGCTTCTTCTCTTGTAAGCGGATTATTAGGACGGAACGTATTATCCTCGTATCCTCCGATATATCCAGCTTCCACAGCTTTAGCCACTTCACTGTAATTCCAGTTTGTGCTCTTCATGTCTTTGAAAGTTACTGTTGCTTTAGTTGTAAAACCTAACAGGCGATTTACCATAGTCACATACTCACCACGCGTAATTGCTTTGTTTGGTTTCACCGTTCCATCTGGGTAGCCTCCAAGGTAACCTCTATCTAGCCATTCCTGCAGCTGACCTTGTGCCCAGTGGCCTTGAATATCCTTAGGTACAGTTGCAGCAGATACGCTGCCGAGAGACCCCAATAACATACTAGTACCTAATATTCCGGTCATAAGACCGCGCCACATCTTCTTCATCCTGCTAATCACCCTCCTAATTGTTTTGATAGCTTAGGCTATATTGAATTTCTTCGTGAATGTAGTAACCTAGGCTAACATAGTGTGTGTCGAGGTAAGATAAACAGCTCAACGTATATCTATTACCCACCTTTTGCAGAGTTCTAACATTTTCCATAAAATGAATTTACAAAATAGGCTATTTTCTCTACTAGGATTGGCTATACTAGACACATATGAACGCACAAAAAAAGGATCTTGGAAGATTCCAAGATCCCTGCTAGCGCTGTCTAAATTGCTAACCATCTACTTATATGTAGTTCGGCTTCGCCGGATGATTATAATTTGATTACGTTAGCTGCTTGTGGTCCACGTGCACCTTCAACGATATCGAATTCTACGGATTGACCTTCATCCAATGTCTTGAAACCATCAGTTTGAATCGCGGAAAAGTGTACGAATACGTCGCCACCGTCTGCAGTCTCGATAAAACCATAACCTTTTTCTGCGTTAAACCATTTTACTTTACCTTCCATTGATTAAACATTCCCTTCGTCATCAGATGAACGTGAGTCTTGCTCACAATTCGACTATACCACCGTAACTTCTTTATTGTCAATTGGAAAAGAAAATGTTTACATTCAATAATTTACCACGTAAAATAAACTATTAAATTTTCCATAAACAAGAAATAGATTCGGTACAATGATCAAAAAAAGGAGCAGACGGTATTTAATACCCGTCTACTCCTATAGTGAAACACTGATAAATTATTTTTTGCGATCCATAAGGAAACTGTCTGGGGTGTAGGCGGCCTCGTAGGCGTTGCGTTGGGCTTTGGCCTGATTCCGCTTCTGCAGCCAATCTTGAGCTTCGAAGCGAAGAGCGTTCATTCTATCTAAGATCACATTATCATGTTCCAAAATTTGATTAATTTCTTGCTTCTGTGCAGGCGTCGCTCGACAAATTTCGGCTTTTTCTGCAATAGAATCGACAAGTTTCTGACGCTCGTCCACAAAAACTTCCAACTCCTCATAGGTGGCCTCTTGTAGACGCTCTTCGATCTCCCGGGTGAGTTGATCCAAACTCCGGATTAATTCATCCATGAGCACTATCAGCCTGTCCCTGACCCACAGCAATCTTCGATGCTTGTTGCCAAGTTTCCCGAAGGTCGGTTAGATAAACAAGAGCCTCTTCAGCTTTATCTGGACTTTTACGAATGTTTGCTTCAACTAAAAGATAATTTGTATATTCATAAAGTGAATAGAGGTTGTTAGATATCTCATATGAATAATCTAATGTACTCATTAACTCACTTACTATAGATTGTGCTTTGCCAAAATTAAGACTTGTCTTCTCATAGTCCTGTTTACTGAGACCGTCAATCGCTGTTCTTACAAAACGAATTGCACCGTCATACAACATAATGACCAACTGCACAGGGGTAGAGGTTTGGACAGAAGACTGGCGGTATTTCTCATATGGAGATGTAATCAATAATCTCACCCTCTATATTTTATAATTATCCTAGCTGGAGAAGAGACTGGAAGACTGCGTCTGTAGCTTGTTCATTGCTGTTTCCATCGCTGCGAACTGCTTATAGTAACGTGTTTCATAGTTATCCAACTTTTTCACCATGCTACTTATCCGAGTGTTATAGTCTTTAAGTCTCTTTCCCATAACGCTATCTTCTTTAAAGGCACTACTAATGTCAGTGGTATACTTATTAGTACCAGCGCGTTTTGAGATAGTTTCTAATGGTGTTGCTAGTTGTTTCCCCAATTTGCTGAATAGTCCCTCACTTGATGCACCTGCAGCTCCTTGAAATAGATCTATAACACTTTGGGGATTATCATTAATCGCCTGCTTGAGCTTGGATTCATTTAGAATTAACTTTCCTCCCTCTAAATAAGTACCTGTTGTGATACCCATTGCACTTAAACCACCCAATTTTTCTGTGATGATCGTACGCATGGAGGTTATTGTAGATTTCAGAATGTCATCATTTTTCAAAAGACCACTTTTGGCTTTTGCTGTCCAGGCCAAGATTTCGCTTTCCTTCATATCACTCTTTTGCGCATCCGTCAAAGGAGCATAATCGCTGTATTTAGCTTCATTAACTTTGTTATTTAATAACTGCAATAAACTATTATAGTCTTCAACAAAACTTTTAATTGTTTCGAGTGCCTTATTTGGATCAGATTCGCTGCTGATCTTTGTCGTTCCATTCCCATCCGTCTTTGCAAGCAACGTTAGTTGCACTCCGTTTATAGTGAAGGTATTACTCTTTTGACTTAAGCCCTGACCGTTAATTCTGACAAGAGCATCTACACCCATAGCTATATCATCATTAACGTCAATGTCATTTCCGCCATTAAAAAGCGACAGTATAGAGTTTTGGCCTCCAAGTTCTATTTTACCATTCATACTTGTTGAATCTGGATCTGTACTCGGAGCCCCGCTTGCCTTGGAGCGAATAATGAGCTTTCCTGTTGCCTCATCGAAGCTAGCGATTACATTCGCTTTACTGTCAGCATTAACAGTTGAAATAAAAGAAGCGACCGTAGTGGCCCCTGTGAATAAAGATTTAGTTACACCAGCTTCATCTGTTTTAGTAAAATTGACACCATTAATGTTTAAACTATACTCTTTGTCAGTATCTGCATCTGCAGCCAATTCTGCTAATGTAATTTTACTAGACTTATTTGCTCCTACACCAGATGTCGTTAATGTAGTCGTTGTAGCCAAATTCATAACTTCAACTTCCATATCTACTCTGTTTGCGGCGGCTGTAGCTTCAGCCTTCACTGCACCTGTATAACCGGTAACAACGGATTTATTTGCGTTTAACGCAGATGACACATTATATTTATCTGATAACTTATTAATTCTAAAATCATATAGCTTACTACTGATTTCACGGTAGCTATCTCTAGTCCAATTTAAAGTCTCTTTTTGTTGGTATAGTTTATCCAAGGGAGCACGCTTGACAGCCATCATACTCTTAACCATACTATCAATGTCCATACCTGAGAATCCATTTACTCTTGTTACCAAAACAGCACCTCCTATACTAAATTCTCTCGTCTATGAGTATACCTGCAATCTCCATCATTTTAGCCACTAAATCTAGAGTCTTTTCTGGAGGAACTTCACGAATAAGTTCTCCTGTATCCTTATTGAGCACCTTGACCATAATGTCATGCGTTTTCTCGTGGATGCTAATTGATAGCGTGGTTTGGGGGCCCTGTAAAGATTTAACTGCTCGCTCGATGGTACGAATTAGCTGTTCTTCAGCAACTGATACGTTTTTATCCTGCTTCTCTTTCTGACTGATTTCCTTAGCATATCGAGTAGGATCTGCTTTACTTTCGATATTTTCGGGCTCAGCTCCAGACGTTACTTCAGATCTGCTTGATCCAACCGTCATAGAACTAGCAGAAAGGGAAAACTGTACATTCATATACCCCGACCTCCAACAACGCTCAAATTTATACTTTATATATCGGTTAGTTTTAGGGATAATTTAGGATTCACTTAAGAAAAGTATAGTTGACCAGAGTCTCTAGAGGGCTTCAGCGCTAGTTCATAGAATAGAAATATAAAAAATTGATTTTTTCCGTAGAGAGGGACATCTTTATCTGTTTAATTAATGTCCTAGTGTATTTGAGTCCAGAACATTCCACGAACTGAAAGTGATATGGCATAGATAAAAATAACCTAGATAATCGAAGATTTCTTATTCACTTATTAATATTACATAGCAGTTCTGTAGGCCTTCTTCCTAGGTTTGGAAAATATAACTCTACTAATGTTTTATCAAAATGGACATATATGTTAACTTCATAAAATCGTTATCTTTTATTAATTTCATTATTCTTCTAAAATATAGCTTATTGTGTTCAAATGTCTTTGAGAGGGATTGTACAAGTTTAACTACCAAGTCCTCGGTTAAGGTTTGATGATAATTTGCCATTCCAATTAGATGGATCTTGATTAAAGAATAATGCAAGATCATACGAGTATAACTCTCAAATAAAGAATCACTATCAAGAGGCATTATATTTTTAAACACGTAATTGACAAGGTAATTTTCAAGCATGTATTCATGCTGAAGCATAAAAGGTGCGTAGTATTTTTCATAAGAAGATGCATAATTCTCAAGGATCTCTTCGTCTGAAGCATCTTTTTCAATATGTAAACCAGACATCATCTCTCCTGAGCACTCTAAATATCTAGATGAAGTAATTTCGTATTGCAAACGTAATACGACAAGTTCCCTGCTTAATCGAAGTTGAATGTCTAATCGATTTGGTATATTTTCAAATGCTCCTTGGAGAGCGTTATTTTCTACACTTGTAATATATTGCCCAAAGATGTCGGGAATCTCATTTATTCGATCGTTATCCACGCATTCTTGTAGTTCGTTATAAAGTAGACCTAGAACGAGCAAACGTTCTTCCAGCGTATAATTTTTGTTCTGCAGTATGGAAATAGTCACGTAACGATATTCATTGAAATAGTCCTTCCAATCAGAAGCTACTTCTTTATTCGTATGAATGGTTGCTCTTGTTACATCCCTTGTAGAGGGGGATTCTTTGAATTGATCGAAGCTAATTCCATCTTTACTCAACAAGACTAACCTAGCTGCTTCAGGACAAGATACAGTTAATGAACGTTCAACAACACCGTTTACATTATGAACTATTCTAGGATAAACAGCACAGGTATTGCACAAATTTTCTTCTCCTAAGGTCAATTGAATGTCACATAAATTTTCCTCATTTAAGAATGAACACCTTGAGTTATTCATTTTCATTTTCGCTACGTTATTCTTTGTAGGGTTTGAACGATTGCGAATCACATATTCATCTAGTTGTGACTTGATCTTATAATTTTTAACTTTTTTATATTTCTTGTATGTTTGCTCGTCCACAGTTACTTGCCATCCTGCACAGCACGTATCTTCACAGGCCGAACCAATACAAGTAAATTCTTTGACATATTGAGGAGTTAGCGTTTCAACTAATTTCGATGTCATTTATGATTAACCCCTTATAGACTAGTTTATATAAAAAAAGGAATGGGAATCCCATTCCTTTTCTTATCGTTAAAGATTAACGAAGCAATTGAAGCACACCTTGTGGTTGTTGGTTAGCTTGAGCCAACATAGCTTGAGCAGCTTGAGCAAGAATGGAGTTTTTAGTTTGATCCATCATTTCTTTCGCCATATCAACATCACGAACACGGGATTCAGCTGCAGTCAGGTTTTCAGAAGCATTGTTAAGGTTGTTAATAGTATGTTCTAGACGATTTTGGTTTGCACCAAGTTTAGAACGGGAAGCAGAAACCAATTTAATTGCATCATCTACAAGTTTAACGTCAGTATCAAATTTAGCAGTTGTACCATCAGGAGCTAGCGCGTTGACACCTAAATCAGTCGCACTGAAACCTTTACCAGTTGCTCCTTCAATTTTCAAATTAAGTGATTGTGCTGCATTAGCACCAATTTGGAAATCTTCGTCAAATTTACCATCCAACAATTTTTTACCGTTGAATTCTGTACGTTCGGAAATACCTGTTAATTCATTGTTTAATTCTGCAATTTCATCTTTGATAGCTGTCAGATCTTCTGTTGCTAATGTTCCTCCGTTACCTGCTTGAACAATAAGTTCACGTTGACGTTGCAGGATAGAATGAGTTTCGCCAAGAGCACCTTCAGCTGTTTGAATCAAGGAAATCGCGTCTTGTGAGTTACGGGATGCTTGGTCTAAACCGCGGATTTGACCGCGCATTTTTTCGGAGATCGAAAGACCTGCAGCGTCGTCCCCTGCACGGTTAATGCGAAGACCTGAAGACAATTTCTCGATGTTCTTGCTAGTTGCTGCAGTGTTTGCACCCAATTGACGGTGAGTATTCAAAGCTGTAACATTGTGGTTAATAATCATTTGATATTTCCTCCCTGAAATTAAATTAGTTCCACATCCATGTGGTAAACGCCGAACCATTAAGGTCGGCCGCCCTGCCGATTCAGCGTCTACTTCATATATCGACGGCAAGTACCAAAGTGTTTAGAGTAATTCGAAGTTTTTTTGAATTTTTTTTTGGAGAAATCTCTCAAACTAAATAAAAAACCTGAATCTGCATTTGTGCAGTCTCAGGTTTTGGATTCCTTATATGCGATATGTTGATTAGTTATTATTACTCTCACTACGAAGGCTATGGATTAATGCACTCAGATCAGACTGCTGCGGAGCAACAGATTCGCGATTGGCTTCTTGAATCGATAGGTACACTTCTTTGCGAAAAACATCTACATGTTTTGGGGCAGAGATACCAACCTTCACCGTATCACCGTCTACACTTAAAATTGTCAGCTCTATCTGATCTTGGATAATAATAGACTCACCTTTTTTACGGGTTAGTACGAGCATATTATCCACCATCCTTTCCCTCTATAACTGACTTCTCCTGCACCAAACTATGTTTCGTATGATAAGGAGTCCTATGTAAAACGATTTGTTTACCGGAATGTCCTAAAGGATTCATAACAATTGGAGCCAGAAGATTGATCGTCGACTGATCGACTGATTCCTTCAGCGTAATAATGCAACGGACGATCAACTCTGTATCGATCCCTAACTCTTCAGCCTCATCATCAGGCAGTTCGAATTCATAGGACGGATAAAAAGAAAACGGATCTCCTAACAGAAAGGATAATCCTTTTTCTCTTATAGACTGTAAATACCCAAAAGGCGTCTCAGGTATCGTGATTAAGACGAAGTCCGTTTCCTCATCAAATCCAGGTATACCTTTGGAGAAATGATATATCTGCTCCTCATCCACTTCTAGTTTACCCCAAGATAGTGTTTCTATAATCAAGTTGCCCACTCCTCAAAAGTTTCGCTCACGAAACTGGTATCCATTAAGATTATTATTTATAACACAAAAGCTATAGAGGCGCTTTCTGGCACGTCTATAGCTTAAGAGCTACGTTTGAAGATTTACTTCCGGTGGAATAAACTTTATGGAAGCATATTGCTGCATATAAATATTTAACTTGCCACGGGTATATTCAATTTCAGGATCATGTCTTACCACTTGAATATTCACTTTTGCGGCTCGAAAATCGATTTGTGGTGCTCTCGTTTCTATATGAATATCTACATTGTCAAATGATGCCGGACCACGAATCTCTGGAAATGAATTTGGTTCGGTATCTGTTCCATAGACTTCGGCAATGGTATTTCCGGGCTTAAAAAACTGGGCCATCCGATTGCCTTGCTCGACCTTTTTTGCAATACCCTGAAGATATAACTGTTGAATACCTGAATATATTCGTTTGTTCATATCGAACATATTACCACCATTATAGGCTGCCCAAGCTCGGGACTGATCTATGGTAAGCTCTGGCCTAAAAGATTGAACCGTAAGTTTCCCTGGAGTGGTTGTTATTTTGACCTCAGGTTTAGGCTGAGTAATCGAAAATGTTCCCTGCTCATTATCAATTCCAATCAAAGCAGGAGTCTGACGAATTTGCAATATCGGCTGCAGCAACGAGAACCACCTCTGTTATCTAATAAAATCTACTAGAGTTGTAGATATAATCTTAGCGCCTACAGAAAGGGAAGCATTATAAATATTCTCTTGAATCTTCGACTCCATAATCAAACCTTCGTAATCTGCATCTTCTGTCTTAGCTTGAAGTTCCGTCAAATTAATATTTAAATCACTTAGCCGATCCTGCATCAATTCAACGCGGTTAGTCTTAGCCCCTATCTCGGAACGTGCTGATAGAATAGTCTCTACACGTGTATCGATTTTATCAAGTTGACCAGATACTGTACTAAGATTACCAGATTTTAACCCAGCAGAAATAGTATTAATAATACTGAACAGATTATCCGCATCCCCAGTATAACCAAATAAATCATTACCGGTAGTACTAATTGGCATACGCACATCTTCACCTACAATAAACTGAATCTGCCCAGTATCCGTAGTAATCGGTTTAGATACATCGTATGTACCGTCTGCACCTTTAGTAAAATCATATGGTTTGGTGGTGTATTGTTCGCCATTAAAGATATATTTACCATTTAGTGTACTGTTAGCAATGTCCACAAGCTGTTCTTTTAGCTGCAGAACCTCTTCATTGATACTATCGAGTGCAGACTGCGGATTGCTTCCACTCGCTGCCTGTACTGTCAATTCGCGAATCTTCTGAACAACATCTCCAGCCTGACCGAGTACCGTATCATTATAATCAAGCCATGAAATGGCACTATCCACATTCTTGGTGTACTGCTCGTTAGATGAAAGCTCAGCACGATAGCGGAGAGAATAAGTAATACCCACTGGATCATCGGAAGCTTTGTTGATCTTACGTCCTGTGGCAAGCTGTAGCTGTGTGTCGTTCATTGTACGTGCATTACGGTTTAAGTTAAGCAGAAGCTGTGAATTCATCATGTTAGAGGTTACTCTCAACATACGCTATATCTCCTTTTATCTGCCGACTGTGCCGGTGGAATTAATCAATTTGTCGAGCAGTTCATCAAAAGTAGTCATAAAACGTGCTGCCGCACTATAAGCATGCTGGAACACTAGCATATTCGACATTTCTTCATCCAGAGAAACGCCGCTGACTGATTGACGACGGGAGTTAACTTGCTCTACGAGATAATCTGAGTTATCCGTCTGACGCGCAGCCTCTTGGGATTGAATACCCAGCTGACCAACCATAGAGCTAAAAAGCCCTCCCACAGTGTTGCTTACACTACCGTCTGGCTTAGTAAATTTACTATCCTTCAGGCTAGTCAATAAGAGTGCCAACGTATTATTTCCTTTAACGACTTGCGTATTTCCATTCGCATCAACAGTTGTACGTAACGAAGTTGCGAATAAATTCACATCCGCAGCAATTTCCGGATTTAGCTTAATCGTTCCAGCCTCGCCTGATGTTACAAAGAAATCGCGTCCGACGCTTCCATCCATCGCGTAACCTAACTTGTGAAGTCCGTTAAACCCTTTGACAATGGTCTTGGCGTCCTCATACATTGTTGCGCCCTTAGGCATGGCCTGACCAGCGGTCAAAGTAACTACGGTACCGTCAGCTTGTGTAATCTTGGCATCACTTGTCAACACTGTGCCCTCAGGAAGATTGGAGCCAGCTGGCACTGTAATTTCAACGTCACCTGTAGCAATAGTACTGGCCAAATCATTGAGCTGTTTCTTGTAATCGGCAACATAGGTATTATTGGAGAAAATCATACCGTATGCCTCGCCGCCCTTCAAGGTTCCGGAGGTATAAGCATTATTAAGAAATGCACTATCTACGGTTGCGGTAACTTCTCCACCCTCTACGAGAGGTTGTCCACCCAGAGAAATGTTATAACCCTCTTCCGTCTCTACAACAGTAATATTAGCAATTTTGGAGAGCTTGTCCGCCATCAGATCGCGTTGATCACGTAGATCGTTTGCATGATCCCCCATACCCTCAATCTTATAGATTGATTTGTTTAGATCTGCGATAGCAGTCAGGTAATTTTGAGCTTCTTTTGCCTTAACATCTATATTAGTGGTTAGATCCCGCTCCAGATTATTCAGTTGCGTGCTCATGTAGTTCATAGCATCTGTCAAAGATTGTGCAGTTTGCACTACAATCTTACGGGCTGTTGGATCTTCAGGGTTCTTACTTAGATCCGACCACGATTTCCAGAAGTTATCCAAAACTGTACGAATGCCTGTATCCGATGGCTCATTAACGATAGCTTCCAGCTTAGAGAGCGTATCTGCTTGAAGACTCCAGTTGCCGAAAGCAGCGTTCTCACCACGGTACTGATCATCCAGAAACATTTCTCGAATCCGATCGATAGATGAGAATTCCACCCCTGTACCCATTTGACCTGGAACGGTAGATTTTAACAATCCGTACGCTTCAATAGGTAAAGAGGCTTGCATATTAACACGTTGACGAGTATAACCTTCGGTATTCGCATTAGCGATATTGTGTCCAGTTGTATTAAGAGCTGCGGTCTGAGTAAAAAGGCTGCGTCTCGCCGTCTCTATCGAGTGAAATGTGGATGTCATGCTTCTTACTCCTCCTTATGTTCTGCTCCGGCAGAACACTTCATCAGTACAATTCTAACCTCGTGCATCAAAAATCCCCGACCGATTTACGTTGTTACCTTTGTCGGACGGACGATGATAAGTGATATCCTGATTTGGTCTTCCGACCAACAGATCCAAAGAATAATCTATAAATGTAAGCGACTGCTCTATCAGCTTCTGATTTAGGTCATTGGCTTCTTTCAGGCGATGCAAAGTGCCCGAAAGCTTCTGCTGAATATGCAGCAGTCGTGCCTTGTCTTCAGGGTCAAATATAAGCCTGGACAGCTCCGTTAGGTTCAGGTTCAGGTTGGAACGAATACCCACACCTTGCAAAACGGTATATGCGGCTAATATTCGCTCTTCCTCGAGCTGCCCAATTACCTTCATTAGCTTGGATTCACGGTTAAGGATGTCGATTAACGCATCCACCTTGTTATCCATAATTGTCTGTTTCTTTTCAGCGGCCAGATCCAGCATTTGAACATGCACTCCATCTAGCCGCTCCAATAGTTCTATTAATGTCGTCAATGCCATGGATGTTTTCACCTAATTCTCGGAGGATTGCTTAAAGTAAGGGGCGAGTTTCTCTGCTAGCTTAGATGCATCAACTTGATAGGTACCTGCGGAGACCTGCTGCTTTAGATTGTCGATCTTAAGTGCGCGTTCTGGATCATTCTTGCCAGTGTTTTGTGCTTGCAAGAGTTGAATCGCTTCATCAGAGATCGAAACCTCATCCTTGCGTGTGCTTTTCTTCATTTGTTCCTGCCTTTGCGCTTCCGCGCTGCGTTGATACGGATTAATCGCGTTAATTCGTCCGGTCTCGTTAATTTTCATAACTTCCACCTTCCTTCTAATATAAAAAAGCCGATAATCTTTACTAAGTTTATCGGCGTAGACTGAAACATTCTTTATAGCTGCAAACGTTTTTTTGCAGATTTTATAGGTCACGCAGCTTATCTATGGCACGATATGCACCATCAGATGTCTTTTTAGTAGTATCCTCAGCAGAATTTTCCTTGACAGCATTCGTGAGATCTTTCCTGAGCCGGCTACGACAGCTGTCACACATATGGCCATCCCGAATCAGTGTACCACACACTTCGCAAGGGTACATCATATTGGGTGCATTAGCTATAGAAATCCGGCCTTCGCGAATAAAGCGGGTAATCTCTTTAATAGAAATCCCCGTAGCATCGGAGAGCTCCTGAATGTTGGTTCCTTTGTTTTCCCGTAAATAATTCACGCAGATCTCATATTCATGCTCCAGCTCTTTGATACAGGCCGAGCACAACCCCATAAGATTCTTGACAAACAACCGGCCGCACCTTGGACAATTGTCTAGATTCATAACAAGCAGCCGCTCCTCTCCGTACATTCTGTGCAATGCATAATATTCTTATGCTCCTAGATTACATGATTGCAAGGAATTCGTCTATGGGACAGAAGAAACGCTACCAACCGCAACTAATCCTTAATGGAATGGATATAGCTGTTCACAATCATGCATTTTTCGCGTTTTAGGAACGCGCCCAGGTTAGGCTATAGATTTCTGCAGCATAATCATAGTTAGAAACCATTTGTTTTAGAATTTCGGCACAAGCACGAATCGTGCTTCCGGTTGTATAGATATCATCAACAATAATAATTCGAATAGGACGGCTTATAGGTGAGTTATCTTTCAGCCAATCCTTAAATAGTGTGGAGACTGCCGGATTTGCTCCAAAAGCATTCTTCATATCTGCCAGTCTCTCCGCACGTCCTTTAAAGCTCTGCTTACCTGTATGATGTGTACGAATTAGTAGCGGTAGCTGTGGAATCTTTCTATGCCGAGATAGGACATCGGCCAATCTTTCCGCTTGATTAAAGCCCCGTTCTAGAAGCCTGGTATCACTGACAGGTACCGGAACTAATAAATCAGCTGACCAAAGGCTGTTTTTTATGTACCTTTTATGTTGAATAAGATGAAAAAAAGATGCTTTCTGAGATAAAAGAGCCCCCTGCTGCTTTTCCTCCTTTAGGGTTAAATATGCCCTATCCAGCATGAGTCCAAGCAGAGGGGCATATCGTTCATTCCCGCGATATTTATATTGACCGAGCCATTCTCTCATCTCATTAGTGTAGGCTACCGCACTCCGGTTACATACAATGGGTGAGGGCTCAGCGCTGCGAGTGCAGTCTGGACAGCCTACATGCCGCCCACATATCAAGCAACGTGGAGCGCGTATCCAAGGAATGGATTCCGCACAATTCTTACAGATACCAGGCAGCTGTGAGGACTGTGGGCTGTGCTTCCCGCAGGTTAGACATTGAGGCACGGAGGGGGTAAGGAGGAAAGACAGGGATTTTCGGAACCTTGTAAGCTTGGTATTCATATAGCCCCACCTTTACGAATATATCCTTGGCGGCGAGCAATGATATTCATAGTACGAATCTGAGCAATCGCTCCACGCTGGGATCGGCTCCACTGAGGGGAGGCAAATACAACATGGCCATCAGGATCATCTTTAGAACGACCAGCACGGCCTGCCATCTGTACCAAAGAGGCTTCGTCAAAAAGACCACTGTCTGCATCCAAAATAAATACGTCACTGCGTGGCACGGTAACTCCCCGTTCCAGGATCGTAGTAGTCACTAACAAAGAGATGATACGGTTGCGAAAAGCAGTTACCTTTTCTGCCCGAAATGAATCCTTGGACGAGGTGCCTTCAATAACCACGCCGGGAAAGCTACGACGAAGTAGGATCAGCAATCCTTCGATATGAGCTATTCGAGACACAAATAGAAAAATTTGTGCTTTTCGCTCCAGTGACTTTTGAAGATTTTGTATAAGCGATCTTGGCAAACTTCCACGCTTTAGACAGGTCAGAACCGAGGGTATACTCAAATGCTGCGGGATAGGCAAGGGATGACCATGGAAGCGGACAGGCACTCTGGCATGTGGAAGCTTGCCTAACCGGACCAAACGCTGCATTTCTTGTGGTGGAGTAGCTGATAAATAGATGAAAGAGCCGTCCACTTTACAGGCTTGTTCAGCGGCATAGGCCAACATAGGATCATTGTGGTAAGGATACGCATCCAGCTCGTCGATGATTACGAGATCAAAACCTTGATGGAAGCGCAGGAGCTGATGGGTGGTCGAGAGCGTTAAGCGACCGCTCACCCAGCGATCTGCGCTGCCGCCATAGAGTACGGCGATAACCTCCGCCGGAAAAGCCCGGGCGAGCCGCGGCACGAGCTCAAGTACGACGTCGCGTCGCGGCGTCGCTACCAGCGCCCGCCCTCCGGCGGCGAGCACTGCCTCTAGGAGCGGGAAGGTCATCTCCGTCTTCCCCGCTCCCGTTACCGCCCAGAGCAGAAACCGCTCTGGGCATGAAGTGGCGGAGCGCTTGCGCGGCTCCGCCAGAAAACCCAGCGCAGCGCCAGCGGCTCCCGCCTGCGCTGGGCTCAGCCCCCACCGGCCTGCGGCCGCGGCGGGGTCAAGGGCGGCCGTGCATCGCACGGCCGGAAGTGCTGCGCTGCGCAGCAGCAGCGCACAAGCCCGGCTGCGCCCAAGCGCGAGGCAGGCCTCGCAATAGGCGCAGCCCATAAGCCCGCACGCGGCGCATGCCGTGCGGCCGGTGGGCACGCTGCCGCAACGCAGGCAGCGCGAAACCGCGCGGCGAGCGACAGCGCCGCGCCGCAATACGTGCGGCAGCTTAGCCGCCGCACGCATCATAACGCCAGCACCCGCAGGGAGCTGGCGGGCCCGCGCCCCTTGCGCAGCCGGGGTCGCACTGCCTACGGCGGCTGTAAGCAACAGCCGCCCCTGCAGATACGCCAGTTGTGCCGCCTGGCGCCAGCAACCCCCTAGCTCTGGCAATTCTTCTGCCAGCAGCGCTTCTACTTCCGGCTCCAATAAAGAGCGCCCGGCCACAGCCCGCAATAATTGTTCTGAATCCGATTCTAGTAATCCAGATTCAAAATCCTCTTTTTCACACCAATCGTATCTTTCGTTCTTCTTATTGTCCTGATCTATTCCGAAACTTGATTCATTAGGCTTCCATATGAATATTCCATCATTCAACCACTGAGCCTCCCACAGTCCCCCTGCCTCTTTCTCCTCTCTCAACTCAGCCTCAAGCATACTATTAATATATTGCCCCCACTCCTTAATCCCCCAGGTGCTCATTGCGCTTCTTTGTTTAAAGTTGTCCCGGAGCTTCACAGCCCACCCTAGCGGTAACGCAGAAGAAAGCAGAACCAAACTATTCGCCGCTAAGGAACTCCCAGCTTTCTTCTCCGGTCTAGCTACAGACCACCACCATCTATCCACGCTAAGATCTAATGAAATTCCAACCCTCCAGCTCCCCTTGCATTCCACAGCATATACAGCGACTTGCATAAAATCCCTCCTACCTTTCGCTTGTACTTAGCAACTCCATATTTGATCCCAAATTCACGACTCCGTCTCCCCAAATGCAAAAAGCACACTCCCCCAGTTCTTGGAGAGTGTGCTTCACCCGTTACTTACATATTTACTTAAGATCTGTTGCGCTTTGATTCGCATCCCCTACTTCCTGCCATCCCCATAAAAGGCAGCGATACAGACTGCCCTGACAGCCGCAAGTCTACTACAATTCCTTCATGCTGCAATTCTTCACTCATCTGAAGAGAGTACATAGATGTTGCAAGATCGATAGAGCAGCCGCTAGCGGCCATTTTGGAAACTATCCCAAGTGTTCCATCGCTCGAACCATCATCCATGAACGTTACTCGCAATCGTTTTCCGGTTAGAAGAGCTTGAAATGTCAGTGCCCGAATGTACCATTCCACAACAGATTCATGATTGCGGGTAATAAAAATATAATGAATCCATTTTCCGGACTGCGGTGTTTTACGCACCTTCTGCCGGTTATGCAACATATGAATCATCACTGCAGCGGATACATAAACAACCGCAATCCATATCAACTGGGCTACCATGGAGATGCACCTCCTCTGTATACCAACACTATATGCCGGCATTAAAAGGTCGGTGACTGCCTAGAACACCCATCAGGGAAGCAAGCTGTGTCTACTTAATTTCTTTCCTATATGTAACGTATTACCGTGAAGCTTCTACAAGGTTACCCAGCCATATTTAATCGAATTAATAACGGCTTGAGTCCGATCATCCACTTCCATTTTTTGCAAAATACTGCTAACATGGTTTTTAACTGTTTTTTCACTAATGAATAAATATTCACCAATCATTTTGTTGCTCTTACCTTCAGCCATTAGACGCAGCACTTCTGCTTCACGACGGGTCAGAGGATTGTTGTCGCCAGCAATAAATTTAACACCAGCTTCCTTCACCACTGTATCTGTAGTTACACCAGTCTCGTTAAGGTAAGTCATACGCCGCAATTGATTGATAAGCTTTCCAGTAACCTTTGGATGGATAAAGGCATGTCCTTCACAGACCGAACGAATGGCATTAATAAGGGATTCGGCCTCCATATCCTTCAATAAATAACCATTGGCGCCCTTACGAAGGGTCTCAAATACATAACTCTCATCATCATGAATGGATAAAATAATTACCTTAACCTCCGGGAACATTTCCCGAAGTTTTTGAGTGGCTTCTACGCCATTCTCAACAGGCATATTGATGTCCATCAATACGATGTCCGGTTTAGTACCGTTACAAAACTCTAATACCTGAATACCGTCGCCGCACTCCCCTATGACCTCGATATCCTCCTCCATATTCAAAATGCGTTTCAGCCCTTCACGAAAAAGCTGATGATCATCCGCCAAAAGAACCTTAATGGGCGTTTTACTAGAGTTTAAGTTCTCCATCACACTACTCCTTCCCCTTCTCCACATTCGTCGGAATATGGATCACGATTGTTGTCCCCTGATTCTCGGCTGATACAATTTCCATTCTTCCTTCAAGCAGTTCTACACGTTCCCGCATACCTACTAGCCCGAAGCTTTCCCGATTACCTTGCTGATTTTTTAACTTTTGTACATTAAAGCCTAATCCGTTATCTTTAATCACAATCTTAATTAACTGCGCTTGGTATGTAATCTCCACCAATACGAAGCTTGGGTAGGCATGTTTTGCTGCATTAGACAATGCTTCCTGAACCAGACGGTATACCGCCGCCTCCATCGCTGAAGATAGTCGGTGTTCCTGTCCCCGGGTTTCCAAAGTCGTCCGCAGTTTCGTCTTCTCTTCAAAATCATGCACATATTTCCGCAAAGTCGGAATCAAGCCCAAATCATCGAGAGCCATCGGTCGTAAATTAAAAATAACCTTACGCATTTCTTCCAGGCTGTTACGAACCTGCCCTTTTAAATCTACTACTTCGTCCTGCACCAGCCCAAATTCCTGCTTTACCAGCATTCTTTCTACAATTTCCGTCCTAAGGACTAGATTTGCCAGCATTTGAGCGGGACCATCATGAATTTCCCGGGCAATTCTCTTCCGTTCTTCTTCTTGAGCCAGGATAATTTTGAGTCCGATCATCTGTCTGTTCTTCGCAGATTCGACAATTCTCGTCACTTGGCCTAGTTCTCCCGACAAATATTCGAGCACTACGCTCATTTGCGAACCAATTGACTCTGCACGCTCTACAGAATTTTCGACACTGCGCACTCGCATTTGTAATTCATCACGTCTGCTTCGAAGATAGACCTCTCGCTCACGCGTCATCATGAGTTCGAGCTGAAGCTCCGTAGCCTTCTCATAAGCAATACGGATATCCTTCTCTGAGTAGCGGACAAAGTCCCGGCTGACCTCTGTCAGCCGGATTCTGGAGCGGTGATACTGCAGCTCCAGCTTGTCTACCTTTTTCAACGTTTCATCCGTTTCGTCCATGACCCGCTGCAGTTCCTTGTTGAGTGCAGCAAGTTCATCACGTGCAACCTGCAATATTTCAAAAATCTGATACTTGCTGCTCTCCATCACGTCGATGGTATTTTTAATAACGCGATCAATCGCATCGGCTTGAAATTCCACGGATGCTTGCCCCTTTTCTATCGGATCGTATTAAGGTTTTCCTTATATATTAACATATCACGATTCGATAGTTACGGTCTTCGTTTTCTGTTCCCATTTTACAGTTAATCCTAACTGTTCAGAAACTAGTCTCAGAGGTACTAAAGTCCTACCCTGTAAAATAATAGGTGCTACTTCAGCACTTTGTCGCTTACCATTTAACAGGTATTCCTTTTTATTTACCGTCAGATCCAGTGCCTTGGCTCCACGCAACACCATGATCTTCTTATTCACCTGATCCCAGGTAGCATTCCCTCCAAAAGCATCCAGCACATAACGGATCGGCACATAAGTACTGCCGTCTTTCACAATTGGAGCTACATCAATAGCCTTCTTATTTCCGTTTACGGTCATTGCTTTGGAGCCGATGCTCATCGAAGCTGTACCCTTTGGTAACCCTGCATCACTGGAAAGTGAAGGCATTGTGAAGGTGATATTATCAAAAGCAACGTTACCTGTCTTCGCCCGTTCATCTTGGCCTTCCTCTACGTTGACTACATAAAGTCTCTTCAGCGTAGCCGGGAATTTAATCCCTGATCCTGACAAGTCGATGTTTATGTTCTTCCAACCGTTCCAATCGATAATCTTCGCAAGATCTACATAGGCTGTAGCTCCACTATTGTCGACAAACTCAGCACGCAGCCAGTTTAAGCTCATATCGCCCATCACATCAACTGACATCGAAGTTGCAAGCGCTGGAACGGCTTTTCCACTTGTGCCGTTAAGTTGAGCATAAGCGTACATTTTACCGCTGCCAGCCGTCATATCATAACTGAGTGACAGCACCTTGGAGCCTACTCTTTCAGCCGAGCCGTCTACTATTGTTGCAGTCCCCTGTACCGCTGGCACATTGGTAGTAAAGTTAACTGGATAACTTACCTTCTCGAAATCTTCCCATGTTGTAGCTGCTGCTGTCGATAATACAACCGCTGTGCTAAATCCATCATAACGAGCAATAGCGTAACCTGTAGTAGCCCCTGCATCCACAGAGTTTACAGTAAGCTTGCCATTTTGCACGACTCCCTTAAAGCCTACAAACTCCCACTTCAGCGCTGAATCTGGAACGCTTATGGTTGCTCCACTCTTCGTAGAGGCCTTTACAGGGACAGATACAGTTGTCCCAGCTGTCAGTGGCGCTGTAGCAGTGCCTACACTCATGCTGGATAGATCATCTCCACCCAAGACTGTAAGGGTTGTAGAAGCGCTTGCTACGCCGCTTTTAGCCGTTAAGGTAACGGTGCCTGGCTTCACTGCCGTTACTTCTCCTGCACTTACAGTTGCGCTTCCTCCGCTTGATGTCCAAGTAGGATTGCCTGCTGCTACATCTATAGGGTTATAGTAAGTGTCATAACCTTTTAACGAATAAGTAGCCTTTTGTCCAACTAATAGCGAAGTGCTTCCGCTAATTTTAATTCCTTTTACTTCACCTTGTGGTGCGTTAGTATACACACCAAGCGCGTTAACAATGCTGCGCTGCTCTGTGCCATACTCTGTATTAAAGGTTAGTGTGGCTGAGCTTTCACCAAGAGGCCGGTCTACCATCGTTGTAGAGCCGCCTCCGTCTAAGTTAAGCCCTTTCCAGACTCCAATATTGGTCATAAAAGATTGCAGCTCGGTCAATGACATTCCGGAGCTGTTGCCATTTTTTTCAGTAGCTATAATATAAACATAACGTCCATCCTGAGAGTATCCTAAAGCCGTACGTGCACGATAACCGCCAATACTGCTAGTCGAGCGAGAGAACGTTGCTGCTTTTCCGTTATTCACAAGAATCGTATGTCCACCAATCATTGTTTGCAGATTAGCAGGATCTAGCGATTGCTGTGTAGTCTTGGATTTCAGGGAGTACACACTTGTTACCGGTTGTCCTACAGTCAGATGGGCAGTAACATACCGTGCGGCTAAGCCATGGGCCCGCAAAATATAAGCTCCCTTTGGAACCGCTGTAGGAAGCGCAGCATTTTCAGATATTTGAGTAACTACGCCGTTCTCAACGAGCACCTCTGTCGGTGTGGTTGAGCTGTTTTTGGGACGATCGAGTGCGGTCCATACATCCGTATAGATATACATTGCATTAGCATGGCTGTAAGTCGAGCTTCCACCTTCAGGGCTATAAGCACCTTTATTGATACCGGATATCTCAAACTGTGCGCCGTCAGGTGCGGTTATCATTCCTTCAAAGCTGAACTCATCAATAAGAGGCTTGCGGTCCTTAGTCACTGCAAAGGCATACATTCCATCCAATTGCGAAGGGGTGGATACCAATACTCCACTGGATACTTGTCCACCAATCGGAGCGCCTTCCCCGCCTGTATTAAAATAATCTCCGTTTACTGCAGCCACGGCTCCAGTTTCCTTAGCCATCCCGCCAGTACTTTGACGTGTTGTCAGGTTTCCACCTTTACCTGTCATAACATCTAATGAAACATATGGATTGTTGAGGTCAACGCGAATAACATCCGCCAAGCCAGAAGCACTCGCTCCTGAACGTGTAGCCGTATATTTGTATTTCATCATAATGGCGCCCGAAGTAATTACTTCTTCTCCCAGCTTGCTTACTTTAAAATTAGATGTGGCTGCGGCAGCAATTGGTGTGGAACTATGACCAAACATTGCTAAGCCTTCACTGCCAATTACCGGCATAATCCACAACACACCTGCTAATGAAGCGGCAACCCATTTTTTAGTAGATGATAATTTTATTCCCCGAACAACTTCTCTACTCTTCTTCTCCATGAAAACTTCATTCATTTCGACGTAACTCTCCCATCTCTTTTTTACTCTTCAAGTCCGTTATCAAAAGTCTGGAAACTGGTTCCTATTTTTCTAGTACTCTTTTAATAGACTGAAAATAAGCGAAAAAGTTGCGAAATTGAGAGATTTCAAGCTTAATAGAGTCTCGTAACACAAACTATTAACATAAAAAAAGCCCAGCAGAATGCCAGGCTTTACCAATCTATTTATTCTACAAATAATCTGTTTGCTTCAGCATCCGATGCAACATCACAGCAGCTTGTGCACGAGTGGCATTACCCTGAGGTTGGAACTCACTTGTGGTCATTCCCAAAATAATCCCCGATTGCACAGCTTTAGCTACGAATTCTGCACTTTGATTCTGAATTTTGGACTTATCCTTAAAGCGAGCCAGTGTTGAGGCAGAAGTGCCGCTTAATGTAATAGGATGTTTGGTGTATTCCATTGCCCGAATCATCATGATTGCCATCTGCTCACGAGTGATATTATCGTTAGGCCGGAAGGAGCCATCCGTGTTCCCTGTAATAATACCAGCCTTAGCTGCTGCACCAATATAGTCTCCAGTTTGTGTAGAAGGCTGCACATCCCGGAAGCGCTGTGCGGTCTCTCGATCGCCTAGCAAACCGAGTCCCCGGCTAAGCATTACTGCAAACTCTGCACGGGTAATCTTTTTTTCTGGACTAAATGTAGTCCCATAACTGCTATCGATAATAGTTTTTGCACTAAGCTCTGCTACGATCGAATTACTCCAATGCTTACTCATATCTGAGAAGGCCCGGGTTGATATAAAAGTTCCTAACACCTGATTACCCTCCGTACGAGCACGAATAATCGTATAGCTACCTACCGTACTTACTTTTGTTGGCAGATAGGCTGCATCGTAATAGGAAAGATCCAGTCTAGCAGCAGATGTCTGCGCATTGTTCAATGAAGAAGTTGTACGCACAGTGTATTCTCCAGGTACCGATAATGCCTTAGCATTAGAATAATTGCTGCTTACTATCGCAGTCACCCGGACATCCATAAGACTAGTAACGCTCTGCATCCCCATAGTTTTTAGCTTTTGCTCAAATGGGGAGAACGTACCTGCCGGAACCTTTTCTAAGCGGAACACCAGCGAGATATTTTTACTGTCTGCAATCAAGTTAGTCGCTAGTCCGTTCATATCGATATCGTCTAGTCCTACGCTATATAAGTGATCGCCATAACGTATCATAAATTTTGTGGTTTTACTACGATTTACAGCATCAAGCAAAGGCTTTAAAGGAACAGTCACATAGGCCGATTGTTCTGTAGCAGGCACCTCAAAAGCTAATGTATCACTACTTGCCTTATACAGATATTCATAACTGGCCGTCAGGCGATCTGTGTTTAAGGTATATCTTTTTACAGATTGATTGTATAACGAACGGTCATCCACGATTTGTGAAGAGTCACTCTTCAGCAGTGCGTATTCTTTTCCAAACTCACTTGTTGCAAGCGTCCCTAGATAGGATGGACGATTTCCCGTTCCGGTGCTCACGCCGGTTAGGTTCTTAACAGAGAGAGAAGAGAATGAGGACAGTATATTACCGTTCAAATCCTTGATCGTACCTGAACCTGACATATAGGACAAATCGATAGTTTGCCCGGTCTTTACTACTGAGGATGTTGTTATTTTCAAAATATCCCCTGACAAAGTGTAGTTTTGTACACCCATACTGCTCCCATCTGCTCTAACTCCGAACTGATTAGCGTAGAGGGAACCAGATGCCTGCATGTTTTTACTGAATGTAACCGTAAGCTCGTCGCCATTGATGGTGGCAGAACTAATCTCAGGTATGCTAGTTCCGCTGTTTTCCGAGATGGACACAGGCTGCAGGTTAATATAAGCTGCACGGTTTCCATTTAAATCGCTTATTCCGGTAGTCCCCGGAACATAGGATACAGTAACATTCTGATTCACCGTCAAAGCACTCTGGAGCGTTAGCGTGACCTGTGAGCCACTGACCGATACATTCGTAACATAGTTAGGAGTGGTGCCAACAAGCACAGAGAACTGGCTGTTCATCGGGAGGTTTGTCGTTGACAAGCCTTCATTGTAATTCAGAAGGATTTTATTGCCACCTCCGGTTGCACTTTGGAACACGGGTGGAATTGTATCATTGCTGTTGCGAATGTAGAAATCCGTGAAATCCGCAATATTTTGTCCAAAAGAATTCTGCAAAGGATAAGAGCCTGCATAATAGGAGACACGAACGGTCTGGCCATTAGAAGCATCGCTATTTAACCCTAAATATACAGTGTTCCCGCTGGAGCTTATGGAGTTGACCCCTAGGGATCCCCCATCTGAAGTCACTAGAAACTGACTATGTGCGTAAGAGGAAACTGCCTTTAAGGAGTCATTGAAATTCAACGCTACCGTTCTACCCGTGATCCGTCCATCTTTGGGTGTAGGCATGGAGGACTCGATAGTGTTAGTAACCTGCTTTGAGCTAAAGGTGCTGGCTGCATTTCCGCTTGGATCTTGAATGGTCCGCAGACCCCCTGTATAGCTAACCTTCACATTCTGTCCAACCGCTACCCCTGTACTGAGTACCACATAGGCGCTGTCTCCCTGGATATAGACACTTTCAATTGTACGACTCTCATCATTCACCGTAGCACTAAAACTGGAGATCAACAGTGCAATGGAAGAGTTGAGGCTCTCATTGTATTTTAAACGAATGGTCCGATTGTTCTCGAGTGATGCAGATGTGAGCTGTGGAGCTGTTTTGTCCTGAGACAAGGTCCGGAAGCTCCATGAATTTTTTCCGCTTAGTCCATCATAGATAACATTAGCATCAATAGCGTCTACAAAAGCTCCTTTAGCAATATCAATATAATAGGTTGAGTCGCTATCTAAAGCTGTTTTAGGTGTAATTACATATTCGTTTGCAGCAGTTGTACTCCGGTTAACAGTAACCGGAACCTGTGCGCCGCCACTTTTATAAAGTGCTACGCCATTTTCCACAGCACTGTTATAATTCACATTACGATTGAATGTGACAGAAAATGATCTGTTGTTAGCTATGGATTCACTCCGGTCAGCTGGATTTAGCGCACTTACGTTAAGTCCTGTCAAAGAAGCCGTTGTAAATGTCCAGGTATACGCACCCGAAGCCGGAAATACATTTCCGTCTTGATCGTAAAAAGCTCCCTGCGGTATCGTCACCGTATACTGCGTACTGTTTAGCAAGGGTGATGCTGCTGATGCTGGAAGCAATGTTATAGTTCTGCTGCTTCCTCCTGTAACGGCTGGAGAGTTTACATTAAGCCATCTCGTTCTAGCATCGTTAGCTGCACCTGGAGATACTGTTATGGTTCCAGCTGCAGGCATCATAGGACGATCAAATGTAAGCTGTAGGGCTCCAGTGGTAGATACCCCACCTGATCCGTTTGCCGGTGCAGGAGTCACTGGAATCTCTGCCACACCTTTAGTAGAAAAGCTCCACACATCACCGCTTGAAATCCCGGAATACGTTCGATTATCAACATCCTTAAAAGCATAAGAATCTATAAGAACATAATAGTTACTTCCGGAGGCCAATGTTTTATCCAATGTTAGTTTAACTGTAGTAGAGTTAGTATCAGTCTGAACGTTGACTCTAGTGTCATCATCCTTAATTTTGAACTCTTGTACGGTTGCATTATCTGCAGACGACAAAATTCGAATGGAACCTCCACCTTTTATCAGGTTTTTATTTAAGGTTAGACTTAGCTCCTTAAGGGCTCCTGCATCCACTCTTGTATTATTAGCAGGTGAAAAGTTGCCTGCCGTAATCGCTGTATTACTCTCAGGCGCAGTGGTAAATGCCCATGAAGTAACACCTGACTCATTACCATCATTATCCTTGAACAACCCCTTAGGGATTGTCACTGTATAAGTCTTGTTTGAAGTAAACTGTTGATTTAGCTTAAGCTCGTAATCTTTTGAACTCCCAATTAGACCATAACTACCAATAGGAATCGTTAAAAAAGGTGAGCTATCACCTTGACCCGTGATAGTAATTTCACCTGACTGGGGGTTTACTTGACGATCAAAGCTCAGTCTAAGGGATGATCCGATATTTACATAACTTGCTCCAGGCGCTGGTGAGACTGTTATACCAAACTCTGATGCAGCGTACACTGCTGAATTCCCTATTCCAATAGCAGGATAACCCGAACCAAGTACTAACTCTCCCGCTAGAATAAGTGCCGTCCATATTGAAATTTTTCTTTTCATTCCGTGATAGACTCCTCTCAAGCCATACTATCGTCTTTATGTATATTCTTATATTTCGGCTAAAAGGCTGGCAAAGTTTAGTAGTCTACTTCTCTATGGTTAGATTCACTAGCCTTGCTCGTTTTCGCACGCAAAATAACCCGCAGAGCTGACACCATGGCCAACTTGCGGGTTAACATATTATAAGACCGTATGATGAATTACAACCCTGCTTGATCTCTTAGCAATTCTGCTTTATCTACGCGTTCCCATGGAAGATCAACATCAGTACGTCCGAAATGACCGTAAGCTGCAGTTTGTCTATAAATCGGTTTACGCAAATCAAGCATAGAAATGATGCCCGCAGGGCGAAGATCAAAGTTGTTGCTGATCAGTTGAACCATTTTCTCTTCACTGATTTTACCTGTTCCGTATGTATCCACATTTATCGAGACAGGAGTAGCTACACCGATGGCATAGGCAAGTTGGATCTCACATTTGTCGGCCAAACCAGCAGCTACAAGATTCTTAGCTACATAACGAGCCGCGTAAGCCGCAGAACGGTCCACTTTAGTTGGATCCTTACCTGAGAATGCTCCGCCGCCATGACGAGCATAACCGCCGTATGTATCGACGATAATCTTACGGCCAGTTAGACCAGCATCCCCTTGAGGGCCACCAATAACAAAACGTCCGGTTGGGTTAATAAAGTATTTGGTTTCTGCATCAAGCAGTTCCGCAGGAACAACAGGCAAAATAACATGTTCTTTAATATCCGCCTGAATTTGTTCAAGAGAAATTTCCTCTGCATGTTGTGTAGATACTACGATAGCGTCTACGCGTACAGGTTTTTCATCTTGATACTCAATCGTAACTTGTGTTTTGCCGTCTGGACGAAGATAGTCTAAGGTTCCGTTCTTACGAACTTCAGATAAACGACGTGCAATACGATGTGATAAAGCAATCGGCAGTGGCATCAGTTCAGGTGTCTCGTTCGTAGCAAACCCAAACATGAGCCCTTGATCGCCTGCACCAATATTAGCTGTTTCTTCAGCTACTTGAGCAGGATCACGGTGTTCTAAAGCAGAGTTAACACCTTGGGCAATATCAGCGGACTGCTCGTTAAGAGAACTCAACACAGCACATGTATTATAGTCGAAACCATATTTTGCACGTGTGTATCCAATTTCTTTGATGGTATTGCGTACGATGGCAGGAATATCAACATACTCTGATTTGGTACTGATTTCCCCGATCACCAGTACAAGACCTGTTGCTACTGCTACTTCGCAGGCTACACGTGCATTAGGATCATTAACTAAAAATGCATCCAATACCGCGTCGGAAATCTGGTCACAGATTTTATCCGGATGCCCTTCCGTAACGGACTCAGAAGTAAACAAATGACGCCCTTTAATAGACAAGTATAACAACCTCCCATATGGTTAGTCTGACACTGTATAAGGGATTCCTTAATGATAACAGGCCAAATAATAAAACTAAATAATATAAATAATTCAGGTTTGCCTGATTTCTTTTTATGAAGGATTTTTGCAAAATTTGATGCCTACATTCACTAAACTCTTCAAAAAATGAACCTTTTCCATATGGAAAAGGTTTAAGGCTTTCCTCAAAAGTCATATTATCTTATTTAGGGGGTGGTGTCAATTAAACACAGAGCCCCCCGTGAGAGTATGAATATTGATTTCACGCTATAAAAAAGCAATATCAGATAAGGAATAAGGGCATCCTAACCCCTGATATTATTGAAAAAGAGACTGTTCAGCTTGCTTAATGAGTCTCTTCGTGATTTCTCCTCCAACAGACCCATTATCCCTTGAACTCAGATGCCCAAGGTACTGACTACGGCCAGAACCACTACCTCCGACTGCTCCTAACTCAGAAGCAAACTCCGTGTCTGCCCCGCCTCCATAATGAGCCCCATATAAACCAAATTCAGCTGCAATTTCATATTGCATTTGTTTCAGCATTGTCCGACTTTCAGGTACGACTGTACGATTATTACGTGCCATGTTACAGCACCTCCTGTGAATTTGTAAGATTACAGGAATATTGTGCGTCCATCACTTAATCTTCAATCGCGCCAATGATTTGTAACTTTGGAAAACAGTTTGAAGGTATGATTATGTCCGTTTACGGGCATTATGAATATATATCATTACACATTATTTCAAGGTATATCCACCACGAACCATCACAACAAGACCAAGCGTTTGACCCTCTTGAACAGCTATTCCACGACCATCACGAGGGAAGGACAATAAGTGGTTAGATGGTGCAGCTAGTCCGTTTGTAAGATCTTTACCGTCTGTTAAATCGGCCACACCATTGGCATCTTGTGAAACGATTACTGCTTTACCCGCGCGAACGATAAATTCAGCGCCTGCAGAAGCAATTAAAGTTTGGCCGGGCTTCACATCAACAATCACAGATTCATTACTGCTATTTTGACCAGGCGTAGCTACTGGCGCTGTGGTTGCACTAGGCGCAGGTGTAGCACTCGCTACCGGAGTCGTCACTGTACCACCTGATAGTGCTTTCTGAATTTGCTGATCTACGTAGCTTTTCGTAACTACAGGATCATCCGTTGTGCCAGGCTGAGAACCAACACCAGCACCTTCAGCAGTAATGTTTAGCAGAGATCCAGCCCATACACCACCAGCCAGCAATACGGCTGCGGTTGTTACTTTCCATACCGGTTTCAAAGAAGTTCCTCCTCATTATTGGGGATAAAAACCTATAAAAAAAGAATAGCCTCCGAAGAGGCTATTCTGTGCTTCGGTAATCGGAGATTACTTAGCGGAGATTTCTGTTTCGCCTTTGATCTTGTTGCCATCAGCATCGAAGATTGCAGCGTCTTTCTTAACTTTAACAATGATTCTGTTAACACCGTTGGCGTTAAGATCAAGTTCTTCTTTAGCACCAGCAGCGGAATCAATGATTTTCTTGGAGAATTTAACAGACCATTTTCCTTTATCAGATCCGTATTTAATCGGAGTGATAGAAAGAATGTTATCTGATGAAATTTTGTTGCTAGAATTAACATCAGTGTTGATGTAGAATTCCAGGTTCGCTTTCAAGTCAGCTTCAGTTGTAGCTTCATTCAGGTCTTTGGAGAATCCGAGAATCAGTTCAGTTGAACCTCCGCTGGATACTACAGCTGAATCAAACGCGGGGCTAATTCTGCTAGTCAGCTTACCTTTTTGTTGTGCAACTGTACCATCGATTACGTTACCAGCAGTATCAGTAACACCATTCACAGCAAAGACATAGTCTTTAGTTTCTGTGATGCTGGAGCTAGGGATATATACATATGCACGAGCACGAGTTGGGTTAGTAGCAGATGATACTTCTTCGCCTTTTTCGTTCAATGTTTTAATTGTAACGTAAGAAGTGCTTGGAAGACCAGCATTGTTCAATGTGTAGCTGTTTTTATCAAGAATTGTGGATGATTTCAAACCGCTAGCATCAAACAGATCAACAGTGATCAAAGCATCACCATAAGTGTCATCACCAACAGATTTGCTATCATAGAACTTGATAGGAGCAGCGCCATTAACAACCAACAATTCTGGAGCTTTATCGTCAGTTGAAGTAGATCCGATTGTTACAGGCAATACTGCAGCAGTCAGTTCATTTGCACTGTAGGATTTATCTACGAACAATCCTGCAGGAATACGCAATGTGTAGCTACCAGCAGTTGGTACACTTACACCAGTGATAGTGAAAGTACTTCCGCTACCTTTAACAAGACTAGAATTGTGAAGTACAGTTGTAGCTTCACCAGTAGTATCATTAATCAGTTGCAGGGTGCCTTTACCTTTGTATACAACATTTTCAGAGAATTTCAGAACCAGACCTTTATTAACAGCTGTAGTTGTGTAAGTAACACCAGTTACAGTAGGAGCTACAGTGTCTTTAGTAAAGGTAATTGCTTGGCTAGCAGCTGTTCCCAAAATGTTACCCAGAGTATCTTTTACAGAAGCTCCGAATACTACAGAACCAGTGAAAGTTCCAGTTGAAGGGAAGCTAGTCAATGGGCTTTGAAGGGTGAACTTCTTGCCATTGTCAGTAGTCAACACTTGGAACGTACCTTGGCTTTCACCAACGGAGTTCAACAAGCGAACATTACCAACCAAAGAAGCACGATCAACTGTTTTGTCGAACTCAACTTCAACATACTTGTCACTTACTGGAGTTACGCTCTTGATTACTGGAGCAGCAACATCAGAAACTACAGTTACAGTAGTTTTGATTGGGTTAGGATTAGCTACATTACCTGCAAAGTCAGTAACGTTAAGCAACGATACATCGTAAGTTTTGCCGCTATCCAATGTTCCTGCAGACAATTTATACTCAGTGTAAGTATCATTTGTTACAGTTACAGTAGCAACTTGACCATTTACGTAAGCAACAATACCAGTAGTTTTAACTGGTTCGCTGAATTTCACGTATACATCTTTAGTAGTTGCTTTTGCAGTAGAGCTAGCAGAAGCAAGTGTTGGAGCAACTGTATCAGCAACAGTGATCAGTTGTGTGTAAGCTGGGATAGCTTCAGCAGATGTTGTTGTTACAGCATCGTTAAGAACTACAGTGTAGTTACCTTTAAGGAATTTAACTCCTGGCAGGGTAATAACAGCTTCAGTGTTGTCAGCGTTGAAGGTAACATTAGCATTAGCTACTTCGTTAACATCACTACCCACTTTAGTTACTTTTACTACGCCGTCGATAACTTTGCTGGATTCAGCCAGTGTATCAACATCGATTGAACGGTTAAATTTGATTACTACTTGTTTAGCATTTGGAGCTTCTGCGGAAACAACCTTAGGAGCTGCCAAAGTTACTTTTGTAGTGTAATCATGATCATTGTGTTTGAAGTTGATTGTAGTTTCAACGCCTGCTACAAGAGCAGTTGTCAATTCAACAGTTGTAGTAGTTTTGTCAGAGAAAGTAACAACTACTTTAGTTGGGCTCAATGCTTCAGCAGAAACGATTGTAGCTGCTTGGCTCAATTGATCCACAGCATAAGCTGTTTCAACTACCAAAGAACGGCTAGCGTTAGCTTTGAAGTTAGTGTCTTTAGCAACCAAACCTGCATTGATTACTGCTTGAGCGTAACCTTTAGCCCATGCGGATGCAGAGTTGTCAGTTGTAGTTGGTTGTTCCAGTTTCAAAGCGCGGAACAATACAGCCGCAACTTCTTCAACTGTTACTTTACCGTTGTAGTCGAAGATACCTTTAACAGTATCTTTACCTTGCATGTAGTTTACTGCAGTAACAGCTTCGATGTAAGGCACAGCCCAGTTCGATGCGTTGTAACCTTTGTCTTTGTAAGACAATTTGTTACTTACTTCAGTAAGGTCGAACAATTTAGTAACGATCTTCGCGAACTCAGCACGAGTAAGATCTTTTTCAAGGTGAGCTTGACCATCTGGGTATCCGTTGAGAATACCTTTCGCTGCCAAAGCATCAAATTTTTGTTGCGGAGTTGTTGCTGCGTCACCAAACGCTACAGAGGCAAACATCGAGAATGCCATTGCTGTAGATAATGCTACGGATAAAATTTTCTTCATAACCTTTTTTTCTCCTCCTTGGACGTTCATAAACTGAGATTTTTCTTTAGTTGAGTAGCTCATGTCACTCATTAGCCGATGCACCCCCTTTCCCGAGTTGAGCAAATTAAGTATAAATAATGTCTGTGACGGGTATCACAGAAACTGGTAAACGATTTTAGGACATGACAATACTAGATTCCTAATTATACCTAAGTATTATACAATGTGCCTCAAGTCACGTAAAGCTAATTTTTCCATTTTGTTAAATTGGCTTTACCAGCGGTTAATTTCAGCCCCTGTGTAAATGACTCTACACCTTAAACGCAGAAGATTTGAAAAAGTTGCGGTTTCTCAAAAAAAATCTTCTTTTTTATATTTTCCGGTGTGATCCCATTAGAAGATACATATGTATGTTCTACTAACTATTGTTAATCATGGGTGCCTACGGAAAACAGTATATCATAGTCGCTTTCTAAACGTCATTATGCAATATTTACTAAGAATCATTAACACTTGTACTATTAATTTAAACATTCCTACAAAAAACAAAAAAAGCGCCGTTGCCGACGCTTGCTTCTATTACATTGTTTCTAACGAATCTTCATAGATAATTGGATCAATTCCTGACGCTTCTCAGGACTCGAGTTCACATTGTCATACATTGCATCAATAGCTGCGCGGTTCTCGCGGTAGCTCTTCTCATGCTTGATTGTAGTATGAGACCATTCGATCAGAGCATTCTCAGTAACAACAAGCTCGTTGTATGAATCGTGGAATCCTGTTGCTTGCACCAGTTCTTCCATGACCTCTTGAGTGATCTCCTGTAGTGCCCGTTTAGCTGCAATTTCCTTCTCCAACACTTTTGCTCTATTCTCAAACATATTCTTGGCTTTCATGTAATCCAACTGTGCTTTTGATAAAATCGGTTTCATCGATGGCTTTCACCTTTCAGAAAATAATATTTTCTACATTATTGTATCGTAAATCGGTGCAGATTACAAAATTTATGTCACTGGTAATTGTTATCTTTACATCAAAACTCCGACCTACGAATACTTTTCGCAGGCCGGAGCACTTTTTTATTCTTTAGTTAAAGTTCTTAGGGAAGATGCTTGTACTCTTCTGTAAGAGTGCCACAGTAATCTTACCAGCCTCTGCTCTAGTCAACTTACCCTTCGGGTTAAAGTTATAGACGGGCTTCTTTTGGCCTGTAACGGTCACAGCGCTTCCTTCCATAATCTTAGCTTTAGATATAGCTTCAATTGCAGGACGTGAGTAGAAATCCATGTTACTTGTATCAACAAATGATTTGCTTAAGCTTGCCAGCAGTTTACTGTCATTCAAAGACATCTTGAGTTTCAACGCCCTAGCTATCATTACTGCGGCTTGTTCACGTGTTAAGGCTTGATCAGGCCCAAAGAAGCCATCACTGAGGCCTGTAACAATACCTGCCCTAGCAGCTGTCTCAATGTGTTTGAAATCCCATGTGGCCGCGACGGCTTCTGGCACAATATCAAAGAAGGTTTGTTTATTAGCATCATAGTTCAAAGGAATACTTAATGATTTCACCAACAATGTAGCAAATTCACCACGAGTGGTCAAATCATCGGCTCCGAATGCATCTGCTCGAAGATTAGTCATAAATCCTTTGGAATACAATCCATTCATTATATTTCTGCCCCATGGATGATTCGTAATATCAACAAAACCACGGCGCAGCTTCATAACAGTGTAATAACCAAATTCATCGAATGGAACGGTGATGGTATGTTTTTTCGTATCTACGACCCCGCCCAAGTTCTCCCACTTACCTGAATCTGTATATCGGAATACTGTAATAGTCGATCCCACTTCATCCACAATGCTGGAGTTGAAAGTAAGCGTCAATTCACCACGTTGGGAAGGTACGATTTTTCTTGTTTGACTATACTGTGTAAAGTATCCAGTCTTTCCACTGGCATCCACGAAATGCGGGGTAACCCCGTTGGTCTCAAGATTAACGCCATCATTTCCTAGACCACCACTAAGCCAATAGATATCCGATACTCTCGAAAAGTTATTAGTAGAGACGGTTGATGTAAAGCGCAGCGCAAGATCTTGTGGAATCACAAGCTGCCCGCCCCCGCCTTCGGTTCTGTCGTCACTACCCGTTACGTTGATAATGTTCCCGTAATCATTCTTACGTTCAACAACGCCATCAGCGGGATCCGCAATACCAAACAACAGTTTTGTATTAGGATAATATTTTGCAGCACCAGAGCTAGTATATCCCTTCATAATCGTGCCTTTAGGGAAGTTCAATTCCAAGGTTTTATTAAAGACACTATACTTCGTAGCTACCTTCTCAGCCATATATTGTGTATCAATCTGCACTGCACTAGCATAATACACATTTATAGTATCGCTTATTGTGGAGTTAGCACGAACCACTTGTATCTTAATGGGATTCGATTTGTCTGCTTTTAAGCCCACATAATCATAGGTGAAGCGATCTTGATTTGGCAAATCCGTACGTTTAATTGCTTCTTCTTTGCCAATTATTACTTTAGTGGCACCTTCAGCCTCAATATCAAAACGAACAAAGTTTTTGTTAACAACAATTTGCTCACCTACCGTCGCTACAGGTGACAGAAGACGATATGGAGCAACTTCCCGCACTACTTCAAGACGTTGTGTAGTTCTTGCTCCTGTTTTGTTAATAAGCTCTAGGGTATAAACTTGACTTCCTGGGGCATCAAATTTAATGTCACGTAATCTTAAAATAAAGTTTTTAGCACTGCCAATGTAGTCATAATACAGACCATTTGCAGCCACTTCATCAGGATAACGTTTAGGACCAATAGGTCCATCGGATTCCGTACCGTCAATTAGCAGCTTATCCTGCCCCGTCGAAGTAAACACCAGAGTAGAGCCCTGATAAAGATTCAGCGTTGTAGCACCACTACCTTGTAGTACCAAGTCGAATTTATCTTTGTTTGTTGTATATTTTTCATCCTTATATACAATCTCAGCCGGCAATGCCAGCATGGCATTACGCTCGACTTCATTAGAAAGGGTTGTAGTTGTAAAAGGTAAACGATTATCCCCTAAAGTAGGATGGAATTGTTTTACCCCAGAAATGTTGGTATCAATGATGTAAATTTTAAGTTCTTTTTTGATAATACGTTGGTTACCAGCATTATCTCTTGAGACTCCAGTAAACACGATTTTATTCTCACCGTATACCAGTGGTCCCGTCTGACTGATTGTCACAGTGAAATTAAAAGTTGTTTTATTTACTGTTGAGTTTTTTTCTACTTCAAGCTTAAAAGGATTGCTAGATAATGAGTTACTGTCTGTACCGTTAATTTGCACTTGTGCATTTTCTATATTTTCGAACCCGATATATTCCCCAGCGACATTAAGTTTTCTTTCTACACTGGAATCGAATTCGTAGGTCTGACCATCTTGCAGATTACTTACATATATATAGTTTTTCGATACATATGAAATATCAGCATTATAGAAGGATTCGGATCCTTTATAACGGAATTGTACCTTTTGTTGACCATTAGAGAACCCTGATATTTTATAAATATATTCATTTGTTCCTGTGCCTGCAGTTACATATTCTATGGATAGTGGTTTATTACTCAATGGCAAATAGTTCGCAGTTATATCTTCTGGGGTTGTTGATCTATTTGTCTTCGCCATTATATAGAAACTATCCGTCTCTAACTGTTGGCCATTCAAAGGCAATTTAGAGATATTGGTAAGATCACCTGAGCCTGTATATCCAGGAAGGTAGTACATTTCTGTTATAACAGTCTCTTTTTTCAAAAATTTATATGAATAAAGATGAGAACTGCTGTGGCTGCCATAATCTACAGACAATTTAAAGTCATTTACACCCGCCAAGATTTCTAAATCAGCTGCAGTCTTAAATTTAACCAATTTATACGTTGGCGTAACGCCATCAGGACCAGGAATTGTTAATTCTTCTGTCACAGCACTAATCGTTACAACTTTTTCGGAACTATTACCTTTATTAAGAGTTAGCACAGCATTTGTTGCAAACGGAGCCACGTTATATGGAACTAAGATCTGTCCAGTAAAACCTGCAACACTTGGAGTCAAATCAGCAGTCAACGTAGGCACATTATCATTTAAGATATTATAGTCCGCATTGTCGTGGTTGATGTTCAAAGAAGCGTACGGTTGATCCTTATCAAAGAAATATACGGATCTGTCTATTGTTATTGAATCCGAAGCATTTTGAATAACAATCTTAAGCGTACTTAATCCCGGACTCAAGTTCAGCGCGGGGGTGAAAAATGTTCCGTCTTCCAATAGGGAAGTTTGTAATGCAGTTCCTCCATTCACGGAGACACTGACTTTAGTGGCATTCGTTACTTTACCTTGAAGAGTAACTGTAGATACTGGTACGACAACTTGTGTTCCTTCATTTAAATTAAGCGCAGAAGGACCACCCAAAACTTTTAATTCTGTTACATAGGGAACTTTATCGTAAAGAACATAAAATGATTCTGAACGTTGGAGATTCCCTTGCATACCAGAAAAGGTCACCTTATTAAAACCTGTATACAAAACAAGACCAGATGCTACAAAACGGTTATCCGGGCTATTGGTATCTGTTGTTACCGCTCCCGTAGTCAGGTGAGTAGCATCTGTTACCCATTTATTAGATTGACTATCTTTTGTAAGCTGCTCTACAGTAACCTTCATCGTGGAAGATGTTACCTGAGAGTAGGTTCCTGTAATTGAAAAGGTAGGGCTACTTACTTTGTAAACACTAGAACGGTCAATAAGTCCCTCAGGATTAGGATTAGCTGTTGTTGCTACAACATCCTGTTTCAACAGAACAGTATTACGTAATGTGAGATCATCCGGACTGAAGAAAGTCGTGGAGCTCGTGGTAGCCGCTGCCGCTATGGGCGTGTATTTACCTGGGAACATAGAAACGATCAAAGCCGCCAGCATCAGCCAAACGAACGGTCTCTTAAAGCGTTGCATGTGTTATATCTCTCCTTTGAGTATAAATTCTCGTAAACCTTCACTTTGTTCTTTATCGGTCATAGGAAGCGATATTTTTAGGGAAAACAACAAAAAACTCATCCGAAAAGGGATGAGTTTTGTTAGTTATAGAAAATATTAGAATAATACCATTAATAAATTAAGATTTGGAACCTCTTTCCGGATTAGCCTTCATACGAATTCTTAAAAAGAAATCAATCAGCGGACGTTTAGTCTTACCGATCAAACCTGTAACTTCCGCACCGATCTGCAAGAAGAAGAGCATGATGCAGATGACTACAAAGGTAACCCAGTTCGCCTCGTAAAGAGCGGCAGAGGATTGAATAACAGCTAAAACTCCGAAAAATGCAGCAATACCATAAATAATGAGCACAGTCTGACGATGACTAAAGCCTAGCTCGCGAAGGCAATGATGCAAGTGACCTTTATCTGGTGCAAAGATTGGTTTCTTCTGCAGCTTACGGCGCACGATCGCAAAGAACGTGTCCGACAACGGTACACCAATAATAAGCAAAGGTGTAATAAACGAAACCACGGCAATCTGTTTAAACCCTAGCAAAGCAAGTAAAGCTAAGCAGAAGCCTAAGAACAGCGATCCCGTATCCCCCATAAAAATCTTGGCGGGATGGAAGTTGAAGAACAAGAATCCGATTATGCTACCCAGAAGCAACAGGCATAACATGGCAACCATCGTGTTACCCATCAAGAAAGCCATTACCGCAATCGTAGCAATCGCAATCCCTGATACACCAGCAGCAAGCCCGTCCAACCCGTCAATCAGGTTAACAGCATTGGTGACACCAACAATCCAGAAAATCGTAAGCGGGATAGCAATCCAGCTTTCCAATGAAGAATACGTATTGTTAAATGGAATATTCACAAAATCTACAGTAATACCAAAACCGAAAACTACAATACATGCTGCAACAATTTGGCCCAGCAGCTTCAACTTTGCTGATAATTCAAATCGGTCATCCAACCCTCCGATAAGTACAATCAGTCCGCCGCCACACAGCAGCGCTTTGATGAAGTTGGCCTCCCGCGGAGTGAACTCATATGGAATAATCGGCAATACGGCAAGCAGGCCTAACACAAACGCCAGAAAAATAGCTAATCCGCCAAGGCGGGGCATAATTTTCGTGTGCACTTTACGAGCATTCGGCACATCTGTCGCACCAATCTTAATGGCGAATTTCTTCACCAAAGGTGTGAGGCCAAGTGCGAGTCCCATGCATACGATAAATCCAGCGATGTATATGATTAACATTTGATCAGTCGACCCCCATTTCTCTACCGCATTGAATTATACGCTGTTACAAAAACAAATTCCAATCCCTTTTTTAGGCTATTCATCTGATTTTCTAGGTGAATATCGGCATTTGACTAGACTTTTGTTACTTTATCTTTCTCACGCACCACTTTTAATGCGAATTTCGGCAACGCAAGCATTCTTTTGTACCGCGTAGGCTCTTTTAATAAACGGTACAACCATTCAATTCTCATTTTTTGGAAAACTTTTGGTGCTCTCTTGCTCTTGCCAGAAATTACATCAAAGCTGCCGCCGACCCCCATCATGATCGGAACACCTAACTTGGATTTGTGTTTTGCAATCCATGGTTCCTGACTATCCGCGCCTCTGGCCACAAATAATAAGTCAGGATTGGTTTTAACAATTCCAGCAATAATTTCATCGTCCGATTCCGGACCAAAATAACCGTCATGATATCCTGCAATAATAACACGCGGATATTGCAATTGTAACCTTTCAGCGGTTTCCTGAATCACCTCAGGTGTAGAACCAAGGAGATATACCTTCCATCCATATCTTTCACCCTGTTGCATCAATTCATGTAACAGGTCAAAACCAGCTACCCGTTCGGTTACAGGCTCCTTACAATAATTAGCAGCCCATACCACACCGGTTCCATCTGGGACAACTAATTCAGCTGACTTCATTATCTCCATATAAGCTGGATCTTCCAAAGCAGCCATAACCATAATCGGATTAGCTGTAATCACTTGATGCGGGATACGGGTATGAACCGCCTCTGTCAAATATGCAACAGTTGCTGCCATATCAACCTTGGAGACTCTAATCCCAAAAATAGGAACTGTAGGTACCGCGCTTTCTGCTTTCACTTTAGATCATCCTTTATGGTGGAAATATTCTACGATTTGCCGTGCTGGAGCCCCTGCTTCTTGAATCAACGAGGAGAGGATCGTCTCCCGCTCATTTCTCCATCCCTCTGCTGTTTCCAAAAGATGGCCTATCTCAGCAGCAACTTGTCCAGCATCTAATGATTGGGTCGTGCCCACAGGCTGACACCGAACTCTGTCTAGAAAATGATCAATTTTCGGATCATAAGAGATACCAATCAGCGGAACTCGCCGCCCTGCGGCATAAATCAGGCTATGAAGACGCATTCCGATCAGCACTTCACATTGCCCTACTTCCCGCAGCATGTGTTGCGGATGACTAGCATCTTCACAAATACTGACCTGCCCCCCATGCTGGCTTATATTTTCTTCCAGCTTCTCCATCACATAACGTGAGGCTTCAATATCAGATGGAAGATGAAACGGAAGGAATCTTAAATGCAATGGTTTTTCAAGATTCGCCTTAATCAAGCCTTGAGCAAGAGCGTCCAGCTCCTTGCGATCTTGTTCCCAATAACGTACCGAAATACCTACTACCGGAAGTGAATCTGAAGACTCTGGTAATTCAGCAGCATCAGTCTCTTCAGGTAAAGATAAGCCCATCACCGGGTCAGGAACAACCTCTATGTTCTTCTGTTCTAATCCCATAGAAAGTAAAAGCTCGCGGGATTGTTCATCCCGCACAGAGATATAAGTACATTTGCGAAACACTGATTTGATTAATGGGTGGAAAAGCTTACGATGCACAGGTCCGATACCTTGAGCATAAATAAAGGTCGGTTTACCCATCCACTGCGCAAGCTTAATAATACCTAAATAGTAAGGAATACTCTTGCTTCCTGTTACATCTTGCAGCAAGCTGCCTCCACCGCTAATCAGACCAGAACTCTCATAAATAGCTTGACGGACTTCAACCAGCTTCATCCGGTGCACAGATTTCACTCCATATGTGGCGCTAGTCCACTCAGGATCGATGGACAAGACAATGGGTTCGATCTCTATACCTGCAGCTTGAGCATGTTGTTGCAGTGCAATCAATATAGATTGCAGTACCGCCTCATCCCCGCTGTTATGGAAACCGTAATAACCGGAAATAACTATCTTTTTAGGAGTGGCGACCATCGTTTCCAACACCCTTCTGCAATTTGCCATACGATTACGGCAATCACACCAATGATCAGTCCTAATCCAAGACCGAGCAAGCCACGAATGAGCGAGATCAGAACTGGCGAGTGAATATGAGCAAAGGTATCTACCATCGAGAGCTGACCGATTACAGCAATAATCATGATAAACGCTGCATTCCGATATCTAAAGGCCAAGAATGCGCCAAGAATTAATAACGGATGCGCTAGCAAAAACTCTTTATTACGCGGTCGAACGCCAACCGTATTTTCCAAGAATGTACGTAAAACCATTTCCAACGGACTCACACTGCCACCGTTACCTGTACGGGTCATGTAATAATAGCCAACAACCGCCAAAACAAAGGCAATGATAATCATCGCAAATGTGATTGGTGTCCGCAGTAGCTTACCTGTCTTGTTAAAGACAAAATCCCCACGATACAAAAGCACGTAAAGTGCCACAAGACCGATAGGTGCCATATGAAGCAGACTGACACCACGGAACTGGTTGAGAACCAGGCTATAAGTTACATTATTAAGCAGTGCTATCATAAACGGCACAGCGCTCAAAGAGATCAGTGAAGTCTTAAAATAAAGCACTAAGCTATGTGTAAACCGGCGTTGCGGGCTCATAGCCTTATAGGTAAGGGGATTGCTCCGTAGAGGTGGCCCCATTTCATTAACCTTACGAATGGCAAGCACAACGGCAAGCGTTGGTGCACTTATCGCAGCGGCAAGCGCGAGCGCTTGTTCAAACATTTCAGGCTTCACTAGCATCAGGCCTGCACTTCCAATCAGACCTAACACCCAGGCAGCAAGCGTGAGCTGTGGAATGAAGTAAGAGACCAGCAGAGCCACTAAAGACACTGCTCCAACCACCGCAACTAGCTTAAAGTAACGTTGATAAGAGGAATCTACAACCTCAAATGCCGTAGCTTGTCCCAGTTTAAATCCATTGTCTTTAATCTGCTCAACTGCTCCGCCTGGTTCGCTTAGGCTGGTAATAAGGTTATCTAATGTATCTGTAACCTGTGCCTTAGCAGTATTTCTTGCAGGAATCGTGTTTAAGTAGATCATGCGGATATTCCGATCCTTTGTTGCCAGAGCGAAACGGTCCGAAATTACTTTTGGATCTAAGGCAGAATCTCCCTCACTAAGGGAATATAAACGTGTCACATTATAATCCAGCAAATAAGCGAGCCTGTTAAAGCCCTTTTGCTGTTTTTTAATATTCTCAATTGCTGCAATCCCCATTCCACGTTCCTTAAGGAGATTAGCAAAGTCAGTGATACTGCCAGTATCGGCATCATCATTAAACCCTTTAACAGACTCACCTTCAAATAGAATCCGTTTAACACCCAATTCCTCATAACGATCCAACAGCTTCTTTACCGTGGCTTCATTATAAGTCAGAGAATCCACAAGACGAGGTACAATACTGAATCCCTTGTTATGCAGCATGTCCAGTGTAAATGGATCGGGCTGCAGCGGCTTCAATGTAGCGTCTTCTAGCGGGGTCTCAATGATAAGACCCTGCTGTCCGCGGAAACTCCAGTCTCTTGAATTAATCCCAAGATTACTAAATGCTTCTTTAATTACAGGCGCTAAAGTTTCGCTGTAATCAGCACTGGTAAAAAGAATATAGGTATAGTTCTCATTTTCAGGAATGATTGTGTCCGTAAGATTAGCTATATCAGCCGCACCCCATATCATAAGACGACGCGCCTTACGATAATCTTCCAATGTGCTTTCGTAAATCGCCATACTCTGAACACCAGCGTCTTTAAGGCGATCTAACTGTTCGGAAATATAATCTTGTGGATTTGCACGATAGCTGGCTACATCAACCAGATCACGATAATCAAACACAAATTCTACTGTTTTGGAAGACTTCTCCGTCTGCAGTCGATCATAGACCACTGGCAAGGCTGCTATAACGCCAACCACAACTATGATCCACAGCCACTTTCGGGAAGTAATATTCCAACGTTGCCATTTTTGCCGCACCAAAAGTACCTCCTCTTTCGCTTTAAAAACTCTTTTAACAAAAGTAGAAACGGATCGTCATCCTTTTAGAGACGGTACCCGTTTCTACGTAAAATATAATTCACAATATAGAAAGCACTCTATATTTATTATTGTCCCCCGTCAACGCGAGCCATAACCTGTTTCGACAGTGCAGCAACCTTATCCTTAGCATTCTGCAGGGAGTCACCCACTACTGCAAAATAAACCTTAATCTTAGGTTCTGTGCCGGAAGGGCGCAGGCAGAACCAAGATCCGTCAGCCAGCAAATACTTCAGTACATTTTCCTTCGGCAGTCCATTTAAGCCCAGGGAATAATCCTGAATTTCTGTTACGGCAGATCCAGCAATTTCTTGTGGTGCATTAGAACGCCAATCATTCATGATTCCTTGAATTTGCGCAACGCCATCTTTGCCTTTCAGCGTACGGGACTCCAAGCTTTCCAAGAAGTATCCGAACTGCTCGTACAATTCCTGAAGAACATCATATAATGTTTTGCCTTGAGCTTTATAATAAGCACCTGCTTCAGCGATAAGCATAGCAGCAAGAACAGCATCCTTATCGCGAGCATAATTGCCTGCAAGATAACCATAGCTTTCTTCATATCCGAAAAGATAAGTGTATTCTCCGGATTGTTCGAACTGGGTCATCTTTTCTCCAATATATTTGAAGCCAGTCAGCGTATTAAATACAGTTGCACCATAATGAGAAGCTACAGCAGCCCCCATTTCGCTAGTAACGATAGTCTTTACAACCGCACCATTGCTAGGCAGCTTTCCTTGTTCCTGCAAACGACTCAAATAGTAATGAATCATCAGTGCTCCGGATTGATTGCCGGACAGAACAACAAATTTACCTTCATTGTCGCGAACTACCGCACCCATACGGTCTGCATCAGGATCTGTACCAATCAAAAGGTCAGCATTCAACTCTTCGCCCAGCTTCATAGCTAGCGTAAAAGCTTCACGTTCCTCCGGGTTCGGAGATTTCACTGTAGAGAATTCAGAATCCGGCTGCTCTTGCTCAGGTACAACATGCACCTGGGTGAAGCCGATTTTCTCAAGTACACGGCGGACTGGCAAATTACCTGTACCATGCAGCGGAGTGTATACGATTTTAAAATCTTTCCCAAGCGTAGAGGCAATCTCTTCACTTGCAAGACTGACTGCAGCAACAGTATCGGTAAACGCTTCGTCATCCTTCTCTCCTAGCCAGTGCAACAGCCCTTGAGCTTCAGCTTCTTCTTGCGAAATCCGCTTTACACCATCAAAAGTGTCAACCTCTAGTATGTAAGAAATGACCTTTTCGGCTTCGTGTGGTACAAGCTGTCCGCCTTCCGAATTATAGACCTTATAACCATTGTATTCAGGAGGGTTATGGCTCGCGGTGATTACAATACCACCCGTTGCTTTCAAATAACGCACGCTGAATGATAGCTGTGGTGTTGATCGAAGGGAGGTAAACAAATGCGCCTCGATGCCATTAGCAGCCAGTACAAGAGCAGCCTCAAGTGTGAATTCAGGCGAGAAGCGACGAGAGTCATGCGCGATAACAACCGAAGGTCTGCCTTCTCCAGTATGCTTTTCTAGAATATAATTAGCGAAGCCTTGTGTAGCTCTGCCAACAGTATAACGATTGATACGATTGCTGCCCGCACCAATAACCCCACGCAAGCCGCCTGTACCAAACTCTAAGTCTCTGTAAAAACGCTCTTCAAGCTCCTGTGGCTCATTCTCCAGAGCGCGAAGCTCTGCCTTTGTAGCCTCGTCAACAGAAGGGTCCTGCAACCAGCGGGATAATGTGTCTGCCGCTTTCGCACTTAATTGAGTCATATGAATCTCTCCTTTAGATATATTTATAGAAAAATAAAATATTTAGCTCAGAGCAAACATAATTTCTCCAGAGGCTACAACCTTACCTTCAACGGAAGCAGTAGCTTGTCCTTTTCCGATGCTGCCCTTAAGGCGGGTGATCTCTACTTCAAGAGTAAGTGTATCGCCCGGTACCACTTGACCACGAAAACGGAATCCGTCCAGCCCAGCTAAAAAACCGATTCGGCCGCGATTAGCTTCTACTCCCAGGATAGCAACCGCACCCACTTGTGCAAGGGCTTCTGTAATCAGTACACCCGGCATTACCGGATAGCCCGGAAAGTGACCTACAAAGAACGGTTCATTGATCGTTACATTTTTGATTCCTACAGCTTTTTTGCCCATTTCAATCTCGATAATTTTGTCCACCAGCAGAAATGGAGGCCGATGGGGGATGATTTCTTGAATTTGGTTGATATCCAGCATTATGACAAAACTCCTTTCGGATGTTGCACATTTTCTTTTATTCTTTGCCGAAATGCATAAAATTAGGCAGGTTCGGTAAAAACTATATTTATCCTTCACCAACTGCAGAAGTGGAGGTTGAGATAAGGGGCTTTCTCCACCGGATGCGGCAGCATGGCGGAGAGGGCCCTTTTTGCTGCCCGAGGCCCCCCACCATTATACATTTTTCAGCATAAAAAAGAAAACTCCCTTATATAACAAGGGAGTGGTTAAATCATCTTCATTTATGGAGCAAAAACCAAATCATATACATGTCTCCACGTGCTCCACTGCAGAGCATCGCTTAACTCTTTCTTACCCAGGACAACGTAACCGACGGCCAGACCGCCTCCAAGTGCAGCTACGAGAAGCAAGGGAATAAGAACCCATTGTATCATGGTCCATTTGGAGATCCCTCGTGGAGAGGGTTCTTTCTTCTCTTCCGATTTAACTTTTTCCTGTCGATCCATTCCTTCACCTCTACGCGCGCATGTTATTGGCTAGACCAAACATCTGATCACTGGACGAAAGTGCCCGAGCTACGAGTTGATACGTGCGTTGAATCTGCATCATTTCTGTCATTTCTGAGGTCATATCGACATTCGACTGCTCCAGCCATCCTGAGCGCACTCCAATTCCAGATGCCTCGCCTGCCGCTCTTTGTACAAAAGCCTGCCGTGCTGTAACTCCATCTGCAAGCATATAGAAATTACCATCGACAGCCTTTAAGGCATTCTGTGTCTTAGGTTCTACTATCATTATAGTACCCGCTACCTGAACAGGTCCATTCTCCGTCTTTTTCGTTAACACACGACCGGATTCATCGATAGCAGCATTCACACCTACAGGAACCGTTAGAGGTTTGCCCTCTGTATTTAAAACCGAGTTTCCTGTGTTATCAACCAATACCATCTTTTTGGCATCAGTCGTGTCAGGAATAAAGTGAAAATCACCCTGACGAGTGTACGCCGTAGTACCATTGACCTGAACACCAAAAAGCCCGTTGCCCTGAATGGCTAAGTCGGTCGGACTCCCTGTTTCTTTAAGGGGTCCCTCTTCCCAATTCGTTGAGATCGAAGGTACATAAGTCCCAAAACCCATATTAAAGCCTAGAGGTGTAGAACGGCCCGGTTGGTCATAATCATCTGATTGCTGTTGTACACGAGTCAGCACGTCCTCAAAAGAGCCCTGCTTGCTCTTATAACCATTGGTATCCATGTTGGCTAGATTATCCGCTATAATATCAAGCCGCTGCTGAAGGCTCGACATGGAGACTGCTGCACTAATCGTTGAGTTGTTCATAGATCAAACCTCCTATAAGCTCTACCTGTAAAGCTCATTCCTAAGCACTGCCTATACCCTGCCAACTTCACTTACAGCCTTCTGCAAGCTGCCATCATAATATTGAACAATCTTCTGGTTCGCTTCATAAGCCCGATAGGCGGCATTCAAATCCACAGTAACCTGAGTAGGATCTACATTGGAGCTTTCCAGGTAACCTTGGCGTACTTGCATGTTATCTGTTCCGTTAGAGAAACGGATATCTGCCGCCTCTACATCATCAGCGTGAAATACACCATTACCGTCACGTACAAGCTCCTGTGGCTTTGTTACTACACTCACACCAAGCTTGGTCCCTGTCGGAAGTCCTGTTACTGGATTAAGCAAATTACCCTGCCCGTCCACTTTAAGGGTGTCCTGATTTCCTGTCAAGACAAGGGGCTTGCCTGTGGAATCAAGAACCTTGAAGCCACCACTGCTCAGTACCTCTCCTGTAGCCGCGTTTATTGAGAAGCTCCCATTTCGCGTATACAGATTATTCCCTTCAGCATCCTGTACAGTAAAGAAGGCCTGTGGACGATAAACAACCTCACCCTCAGGGCTTACATATTTGCCTGAACCATCAAAGGAGATATTTTGACCTGTCACAGGATCAGCTACTTGCAAATCCGTAGATAAAGCAAAATCCATGGTCTTGCCGCTCTCCCTTAAATCACCCTGTAAATATTGGGATATCGATTGTTCTGCAAAAACCCCAGTGTTAAGGCGCCCCACTGGCTTTGTATTGCCATTACTCATAGCAGAGATCAGTACATCCGGAAAAGCATGATTGACACTGTCAACCTGCTTGTACCCCGTTGTATTCAAGTTAGCGATGTTCTGTGTTGCCGTATCATGTCTACGCTGCTGTGTAACCATACCTGCAGCGGCTGTATATAATCCTCTTATCATGAAGGTAGTCCCCTTCCGAATCTTTTGCTACCTTTTATATCGGCTGCTTAGAACTTTTTCTTAACGACCTTGTCCAAATTATCTAGCATTATTCCGGTTCCCTTAACTACACAATGCATCGGGTCTTCCGCTATCCACACCGGAACATGTAATTCTTCTGAGAGGAGCTCGTCCAATCCATTAAGTAAAGCGCCACCACCAGTTAGAACAACACCCCGGTCAATAATATCTGCTGATAGCTCAGGCGGTGTACGTTCCAGAACGGACTTAGCAGCTGCCACAATAGAAGAAACCGGATCCCATAGTGCTTCTTTTACCTCGCCTGAAGTAATAGTGAGCGTCTGAGGGAGTCCACTTACCATATCACGACCACGAATATCCATTTCAGCCTGCATCAGGCCTGGACGCACGGTGCCAATTGTAACCTTAATATCCTCTGCCGTACGTTCACCGATTAACAGCTTATACTTTTGTTTAATATATCTTAAAATGGCCTCATCGAACTTGTCTCCTGCGACTTTAATCGAAGAAGCGGTAACGACGTCGCCCATAGAAAGTACGGCTACATCCGTCGTTCCGCCACCGATATCGACGACCATGTTCCCACTAGGCTGATAAATATCCATTCCCGCTCCGATTGCAGCGGCTTTTGGCTCTTCCTCCATAAAAACTTCCTTAGCCCCGCTCCGCTCCGCCGCTTCCCGTATGGACTTCTGTTCCACAGATGTAATATTTGTAGGGGCGCAAATCAGAATACGGGGCCGTGCGTACCAGGACCGGCCGCCAACGCGGTCGATAAAATACTTGAGCATCATTTCTGTGATTTCAAAATCTGCAATGACACCATCCCGGAGAGGACGGATTGTTATAATATTTCCAGGTGTACGTCCAACCATGCGACGTGCCTGTTCTCCCACCGCAAGGACTCTCTTCGTATCACTTTCAAGTGTGACCACGGAAGGTTCATCCAGAACGACTCCCCTTCCCTTAACATGTATGAGCACATTGGCCGTGCCGAGGTCGATTCCGATATCCTTGCTAAACATAATGAAAGAGCCCCCAAAGTGTTATTTTAATTGAAAAAACAGCAGTTAGTACTAAATTTAAAAATACCATACTTTAGGGGAAGTACACAATGTATTAAAGCTGAATATTTCCTTAAATTTCCGAAAATCTCATGGCTTTGATGCTACAGCAACCTCACGTTTTTTCCCCGTCGATTTTTTATATTTGATTTTTGTGGCTTCTCCCCCCCGAAGATGTCGGATGGACTTGTGATATTCGAGAATGTGCTTCACCTGATCGGCCAGATCAGGGTTGATCTCTGGCAGACGCTCAGTTAAATCTTTATGCACCGTGCTCTTTGAAACGCCAAATTCCTTGGCTATGGTCCGGACCGTATGCCTGGTTTCCACGATGCAGCGTCCGATTTTGATCGTACGTTCCTTGATGTAATCGTGCACGCTCCCGCCTCCCAACTGTGGATAGTTTGGTACATTATATGAGGGGCGGGCTTATATATTCGCGCTTTCAAGACATGACAAGCTATGGAGGGCTCATTTTATTTAATGGACAACCTAATAACCCGTGTTATTAGCATGATGAAAAGCCGTCGTTCTCCCTTTAGGTCAACAACCGTTTCCCGCGTAAACAAAAGGCTCATCACAAACACAACCTTAAAAATCCTTATATACACAAAAAAATAGGGGGCTTTCGCCCCCTGCTATAGAAATTTTTATCGCTGTGGCAGTAAATCCGATGGATTGACTACTTTGCCATCTTCGTACACTTCAAAGTGTACATGATTTCCAAGGTCCTTTTCGATCTCACTGCGACCAGCTGTGGCAAGAGTATCTCCTTGCTTCACTACATCGCCTTGTTTAACTTTTGTTTCACCAAGACTTTGGTATACGGTCTTCAAATTACCTTGATGGGTAATTTCAATCACTTTACCTAATACCGCAACATCTTCCACTCTGGTCACTTCACCGCTGAGCGCTGCTTTAACATCGAACGTATTGTTGTCTTCACGGGCAATATCGATTCCGACATTAGGAATAAATTTGTCGTTATATTGCACCATAGCGGCAACGTGATTGTCCTCTGTACCATTCTCATCATAATACGGCTTAACTACTTCTACTTCACCTGGATTAGCTACTGGCCAAGTCATACTTTCCGTTGAAGCAACAACTTCAAGTGCATCTGGACCTCCGGTTGTTGTACCAGCTTCGTTAGCGGAAGTTCCTACTTGCTGCGAAGTGGCGGCGGTGTCCTGGTTGAGCGGCTTCTGGCCGGCATCCTGATAGACCCACACCAAGGTTAGTATAATTGCCGCTGCCGCCGTGTAGACTGCTGGGAATACCCAACGTTTAGATACCAGTCTGTTCCATGAAGAAGGTTTTGCACCAGGTAAATCTCCCTGAGTTTTTTTGAGAGATTCATCTTGGTTTGTTTTGTTTTTGTCTTGTTCATTCATATGGTTATCACCTCAGTAACCAGTGTTACCGGGGTTTTCTCTTTTATACGTATCTTTCAAGTTATTTTTTCAGAAGAGTTGAGATTTGTGTAAATGAGATACCACTATAATAGTGTTTGAGAATTTGGGTAGCAGTTCCACCCTCTTTAGCCATCCCATTTGCCCCCCACTGGCTCATCCCTACTCCATGCCCATTTCCGAAGGTCGTGATTAAGATCTTATTTCCCTTACGACTCCAACTGAATTGGCTGGATCGTAGGCCCAGCTTCTCTCTCACTTCACGTCCAGTAAATATAGAGCCTCCAATTGAGACCTCTTTAATCCGATGTCCAGTGGTAAGAGACAACACTTCCATAGGTAATCTCGAAGATGATGAAATCTTCGTTGTAGTTCCTGAATTGGTAGTTTCTTTGGAGGCTGGAATGACTTTATCGTTCAGACCCAATCTAGTAAGTATTTCAGCAACAGTAAAGGTGTTAGTCACTGCATAGTTTGGGGTAATCTCTTTCTCCCAAGGACTCGTCACGCTGCGCAGATAGGGAATCGCTGCATTCCAATACTCTTCTGAGTTCTCAGTATATCCTCCACTGGAGGCGAAAAAGGAGGCCGTTATCGGCTGCCCTTTATAAGTCATGATCACTCCGCGCGTCTCAAGGACCGCGCGCTGCAGCTTTGCGAGGTCGGCGCTTCTTCCGCCGAGCTTCCATTGCCGTTCCAGCGTGTCCTTAGATATGTAAGCCTGATGGCTTACCGTATCGGTTACATCCGCCTCCGGAACGGGTACGCCGCTTCTGTCGCCAGCCACCAGGCGGCGCATGATAAAGGTGCGGGCCGCTACGGCCTGCGCTTTGAGCGCTTCAAGCTCAAAGTCGGCCGGCATCTCGGCCGCAAGCACGCCGCGGACGTAGTCCTCCAGCGGCAATGTCTCTATTTGTCCGCTGTGTGACAAATAGACAGAGACGTCCGGCTGCGGCGCTTCCTGCGCAGCCGTCTCCGGCGCCGCCGGAGGGGCCGTGACCGTCGGCACGGCCACAGGCGCCGGTTGTCCCCGGTGTAGCGGGACAACCGCCAGCGGAATCAGCAGCGCCGCCAGGAAAGGCGCTGCGAGCCAGCCGACGGGGATGAGTCGCCTGCGCCGGGGAGCAAGGGGACGCGAGTGCCAGCGCGTTGTCTTGTTTCTTCGCAAGTAGCGGAAATCTTTCATCTCTATGGCTCCTTCCGTGAATCACTGGTGATTCTTATAGATATGAATTTGCAGCAACTGCTAGAACACAATTTGAGAGAAAGAGAGTTCCTGTCCTCAATCTATTACTAGACCACAGGCTATTAAATTGCATACAAAAAAATCCCCATCAAATGAGGATTCCATAAAAAAAGACCAAGCTGCAAACTGCAGCCTGGTCTCTCCTAATGATTGATATTATACCCAAGTTGGTTGAACCTGAAAGCGTGGTTTAACCTCTTCGTTTTTAGTCGATTCACTCTTGGATACTTCCGGTTTAAGAACTTCATCCTTCACGGTTTGCGCTGAAGTATCTTCCATGGAGATGCGCCAAATTTCCGCACCCAATCCGGACAGTTTCTCAGCCAAATGAACATACCCGCGGTCAATATGATGAGTTCCGCTTACTTCAGTAGTGCCCTCAGCAACCAGACCTGCCAAAATAAGCGCAGCTCCCGCACGCAGATCCGTAGCACAAACCTTAGCTCCGACCAATTGTGCATTACCTGTAACGATCGCCGAGCGACCTTCGATCTTAATCTCAGCATTCATGTTGTGGAATTCATCCACATGCATAAACCGGTTCTCAAATACGGTTTCTGTAACGACACTAGTACCTTCAGAACGCAGCAATAATGCCATCATTTGCGACTGCATATCCGTAGGAAAACCTGGATACGGCAAAGTCTTCAAATCAACAGCTTTGAGAGGCTTGTCACTGATTACACGAATACCGTTCTCGTCGGGAATAATGGTTACACCCATTTCTTCCATCTTAGCAATAACAGGACCTAAGTGATCAGCAATTGCGCCTTCCACATATACATCTCCACCGGTAATTGCTGCAGCCGCCATGTACGTACCTGCTTCGATACGGTCAGGGATTACATGATGTTTGACCCCATGCAGACGTTCTACCCCTTCAATACGGATAACGCCTGTTCCCGCACCGCGTACGATTGCGCCCATACCATTCAAGTAATTGGCCAGGTCGACAATCTCAGGCTCCTTAGCCGCATTCTCGATAACGGTCACGCCTTCGGCTAATGTAGCTGCCATCATTATATTTTCGGTCGCACCTACGCTTGCTACATCCAAATACACTTTGGCACCGCGCAGGCGTCCGTTGCTTTTCGCTTCAATGTAGCCCTGGCCGAGACTAATCTCCGCACCCAGTGCTTCAAACCCTTTCAAATGCTGATCAATCGGTCGTGTACCAATGGCACAGCCGCCTGGCAGGGAAATTCTTGTCTGACCAAGTCTAGATAACAGTGGGCCCATGACTAAAAAAGACGCCCGCATTTTTCGAACCCATTCATAAGGTGCTTCACAGGATGTGATATTTGTAGCATCCACCTGGATAATATCGTTCTGATATGTAACCCCTGCACCCAGAGATTCCAGCATTTTTGATATCGTCATCACATCATCAAGCGGAGGTGCGTCTACAATGACGCTTACTCCTTCTTCTGCCAATAGAGAGGCGGCTATGATCGGTAATACGGAATTTTTTGCGCCGCTAACTTTCACGCTCCCGGTCAATCTGTTGCCACCGCGGACGATAAATTTGCTCATTTTCGGTTTCCCTCCGCGTCCATTATTTCTTAAATTATTTTTTTAGATTAAAGTAATTGCAAAAAAAGTTCTCTACTCCATCAATACGCCCATTTACTCGGGCATGTTCCTTAAAGTTCAGTGTTGACATAATAAAACCTTATTATTCGACACCTTTTGACCACTGCGACCTAAGACACTTATAACCAAACTACATCCCCTTAAAACATATATCGGATCATCCCACTCCAGCTCAGGTAATCCAGGAAGAACCCCGCTACAAAACGACCAAGTACAATGGCCAACAGCAAGTGCAGCAGCCTTCCCTGAGGACTCTTGGGATATCTTATGACCAAATCGAGCTTAAGGTTCTGCAATGCCCACCAAGATAATACAACACTGAGCAAAGATACAATCATTGAGACCATACTGCTGGTTCCAACTGCGCTAGACAACCCACCCGACAATATATCCTCCATGCTAACCCTCCGTGTTCGTATTACTCGGAAATCGACTCTTATATCATACTTGTGAAGGGCAAAAGAATCCAGTACTTTTACAAATTTTTAAACAATTCAACGCCATTATCCAAAATAATGAAGAAATTTTAACCTTTTTTCAATAGATTACTATAATAAAAAGCAGTCAAACCCTAAGGCTTGACTGCTTTTATCCTACTGTTGTCCTTTTCCTGTGGACACTTTAATCCGTGTAACAGCGCGTTGCAGCGCCAATTCCGCACGGCGGTGATCGATATCATCTTGTTTGCTCCGAGTCTGGAGACGGCGTTGAGCCCGTTCTCTAGCCGCTTCGGCGCGCTCAACATCGATATCTGTTGGCAGCTCGGCACTTTCAGCCAGCACGGTTACTTTGTCCTTATGCACTTCAACGAACCCGCCATGAACAGCGATGGAGATCGTAACACCGTCCGATTTGACGGATAACGGAGCAACCTGAAGTGGAGTCACAAGCGGAATGTGTCCCGGCAAAATACCCAACTCGCCTTCGACCCCTCTCACAATCAAGCTATTCACTTGCTTGGAGTAAACGAGATGCTCCGGCGTGACAATTTCCAACAAAAAGGTATTCACTTCCATTCCTCCTTAAAGCTTTACATTGTAAAGCTCGCTTCGAAAGCATGCACTAAGCTTTACGAAGTAAAGCTTGCATCGAAAGCATTAGCTAAGCTCAGGTTACATCGATTTCGCTTTTTCTACTGCTTCTTCAATCGTACCTACAAATAGGAAAGCTGCTTCTGGAAGATCATCATGCTTACCATCCAGGATTTCCTTAAAGCTGCGTACAGTTTCTTTGATTGGTACATATTTACCCTTAAAGCCAGTGAACTGTTCAGCCACGTGGAATGGCTGCGACAGGAAGCGTTCAACTTTACGAGCACGAGCTACGATAACCTTATCATCCTCACTCAATTCATCCATACCCAAGATGGCAATGATGTCTTGAAGCTCGGTATAACGTTGCAGCAATTGTTTAACACCTTGTGCCACGTTGTAATGTTCTTCACCAACAATTTCTGGAGCGAGCAAACGCGAGCTGGAAGCCAGTGGGTCAACCGCTGGGAAAATCCCCTTCTCGGAAATTTTACGCTCAAGGTTAGTTGTTGCATCCAAGTGAGCAAACGCTGTAGCCGGAGCAGGGTCAGTGTAGTCATCCGCCGGTACGTAGATTGCTTGAATCGATGTAACTGAACCTTTTTTAGTCGATGTGATACGCTCTTGCAGCTGGCCCATTTCAGTAGCCAGAGTCGGCTGATAACCAACCGCAGATGGCATACGGCCGAGAAGAGCGGACACTTCGGAACCCGCTTGGGTAAAGCGGAATATATTATCGATAAAGAGCAGCGTATCGCGACCTTCCACATCACGGAAATATTCCGCCATGGTCAAACCGGTCAAAGCTACACGAAGACGTGCACCTGGAGGCTCGTTCATTTGTCCGAAGACCATTGCTGTCTTCTTAATAACGCCGGAATCCGTCATTTCGTGATAAAGGTCATTACCTTCACGAGTACGTTCACCGACACCTGCGAATACGGAAATACCACCGTGCTCTTGGGCAATGTTATTAATCAATTCTTGGATTGTTACTGTTTTACCTACGCCGGCACCGCCGAAGAGGCCGACTTTACCACCCTTAGCATAAGGTGCGAGCAAGTCGATAACTTTAATACCTGTTTCCAAGATTTCCGCTTGTGTTGACAATTCGTCAAATGTTGGTGCGAGACGGTGAATCGGGTTCTTTTTCTCAGCAAGAACTTCACCAGCGTTATCAATTGGATTACCAAGTACGTTAAATACACGGCCTAATGTCGCTTCCCCTACAGGAACCGAAATTGGACCTCCTTGATCGATTGCATCCAGTCCACGAACCAGACCATCAGTAGAAGACATCGCGATACAACGTACCAGATTGTCTCCCAAGTGATTGGAAACCTCAAGTGTTAGGTTAAGCTGACGACCATTGTCCAAGACGGTTTCAATTTTGATAGCGTTGAAAATCTCGGGCAACTGGCCGCGTTCAAATTCAATATCGACAACCGGACCCATAATGCTTACAACGCGTCCTTTGTTCATCTTCTTTTCCCTCCTCGAAAGCTGTTACATCAAGAAGAAACGACGTTGTCGTCATATAAAGATGACAACCGTTTCTCGTAGAAATATAAGCATTTTGTATAGTGTAAAACCATACTTTCTTATATTTTAAGAAGAACTTACAGTGCCGTTCTTAAGGAGCTATGCACCCTAAGCAAGCGACACTGTTTCTCGTAAAATACAAGACAAGTTAAGCACTTAGTTTAACTTTTCTTGTATTTTAAGACTGCGCGTTCGCTCCGGCCACGATCTCGGTAATTTCCTGCGTAATTGCCGCCTGACGGGCACGGTTGTACGTAAGGGTAAGTTCTCCGATCATTTTCGACGCGTTCTTCGTTGCACTGCCCATAGCTGTCATTTTCGCACCCAGCTCACTGGCCTTGCCATCCAGAATAGCGCTATAAATCAAAGTTTCAGCGTACTTTGGAAGCAATACTTCTAGCACGCCTTCCGGTGAAGGTTCATATTCGTAGTTTGCAGAAGCTTCATGATGCTCTTGATTCCCTACTCCATCCATAGGCAACAGTCGCTCAACGGTTGGGATCTGGGTGATAGCATTGACGAATTGATTGTAACAAACATACAACTCATCATACGTACCATCTACAAACTGCTGTACTGCCGAATTCGCGATAGACTTGATGTCAGCAAACTTCGGCGCATCCGACAGCTCAGTAACTTCCTGTACAATCGGATATTCACGGCGACGTAGAAAGTCACGGCCCTTACGACCAATAACAAACAATGCGTACTCATCTTTGGACTTATGCTTCTCCGCGATGAGCATTGTCACCTTACGCAAAATATTAGCGTTGTAACCACCTGCAAGCCCTCTATCAGAGGTAACGATTAGATAACCAGTCTTCTTCACAGGGCGGCTAACCAGCATAGGGTGTTGAACACCTTCTGTGCCAGCCGCAATGCTCGATACAACCTCTTTTAGCTTCTCAGCATAAGGACGGGCGGCAATTGCCTTCTCCTGAGCTTTTCTCAGCTTGGATGCGGCTACCATTTCCATCGCTTTTGTGATCTGTCTTGTGTTTTGAACACTCTTAATTTGACGTTTAATATCACGCATGCTTCTTGCCATGATTTCACCACCTTAGAGCTTTGACGGAGTCAAAGCTAACTTCGTAAGCATTCTCTTAACTTTGACGAAGTCAAAGCTACTTCATAAGCACAGCCTGAGCTTCGGCAGAGCCAAAGCTCACTTAGTAAAATCCGTTAAAGTCTATCTATATTAGCTAGTAGCGAAACCTCTTTTAAAGGTATCAATCGCTGCTTTAAGAGCGGCTTCGTTATCAGCTGTCAAATCTTTTGTATCCCTGATGGATTGAGCTACATCAGCAGCACTGCTATCCATGTAAGCAAGGAATTCCTTTTCAAAACGTTTTACGTCTTTAACTGGAATATCATCCAAATATCCTTTTACAGCTGTGTACAAGCTAAGCACTTGATGCTCAACAGACAACGGCTGATTCACACCTTGTTTCAGAACTTCCATCATACGTGCCCCGCGATTCAGACGGGCAAGTGTAGATTTATCAAGATCTGAGCCGAACTGTGAGAAGGCTTGAAGTTCGCGATATTGGGCAAGATCCAGACGGAGCGAGCCGGCTACCTTCTTCATCGCTTTGATTTGAGCGGAGCCCCCTACACGGGAAACGGAGATACCGACGTTGATCGCCGGACGTTGACCAGAGTAGAACAGATCGGATTCAAGGAAGATTTGGCCATCTGTAATCGAGATTACGTTCGTAGGAATGTAAGCTGATACGTCAGATGCCTGTGTTTCGATAAATGGAAGTGCGGTTAATGAACCACCACCGAGCTCGTCACTAAGCTTAGCTGCACGCTCCAAAAGACGGGAGTGCAAATAGAATACGTCACCCGGGAATGCTTCACGACCCGGTGGACGACGAAGCAGCAAGGACAATTCGCGATAAGCCGAAGCTTGTTTCGAAAGGTCATCGTAAATGATCAGTACGTGCTCGCCCTTGTACATGAAGTATTCGCCCATTGCGCAACCTGCGTATGGAGCAATGTACAACAATGGGGACGGCTCGGAAGCCGATGCAGTTACAACGATTGTATATTCCAAAGCGCCATGACGGCGAAGAGTTTCTACAACCTGTGCTACTGTGGATTGCTTTTGACCAATGGCAACATAAATACATTTCATGCCGTTGCCTTTTTGGTTGATAATCGCGTCAATTGCGATTGCAGTCTTACCTGTTTGACGGTCACCAATGATAAGTTCGCGTTGTCCACGACCGATTGGTACCATCGCATCAATGGCTTTAAGACCTGTTTGCATCGGTTCATGTACCGATTTACGATCGATAACACCTGGTGCATTATTTTCTACAGGACGGAATTCAGTTGTAGCAATTGGGCCTTTGCCGTCAAGCGGCATACCAAGTGCGTTAACTACACGACCGAGCAGAGCTTCACCAACAGGAACTTGCATAATTTGTCCTGTACGTTTTACTTGATCGCCTTCACGAATTTCCTTGTACTCACCCAGAATAACAACACCGACGTTGCTTTCTTCCAGATTGAGCGCCATGCCCACTACTCCGTTGGAGAACTCTAGCAATTCGCCTGCCATTGCGTTTTCCAGACCGTAGACACGGGCGATACCGTCGCCGACTTGAATGACGGTGCCGACTTCGGCAACTTCGATATCGGCTTTATATTCCTCAATTTGACTTTTGATCAAAGTGCTGATCTCTTCAGGTCTGATGCCCAATATCCTCACCCCTATCTTCTATGCTTATCATTAAAGGATTTCTCGAGACGCTCCAATTTGTTAGACAGACTGCCGTCATACAGCGTATCGCCGATATAAACTTTCAGTCCTCCCAACAGGCTTGGGTCCACCACATTCGTAATCCGGATTTTACGGTTTACGAGTTGGCCGAATTCTGCAGCTACAGCTGCTTTTTCTTCTTCACTTAAAGAATAAACAGAGTATACCTTAGCATCACCAATGCCAAGAGCGTCTCCTTCAATCTTGATATACGTATCCAGCAGATCGGCAAAAATATCGGTTCTGCCTCGCTCTACTAACAATTCTACAATGTTCATCACGATGGGAGAGAGCTTATCTTGAAGCGCTGTGCGCAGCACTTTCAGCTTGTCGGACTCCGAGATGCGCGGTGCAAGAATAAACCGCTTTATCTCTTGGTCGGAATGTAATAATCCAACCACTGCCTTGAGCTCTTCTTCTACTTCAAGGGTAATCCCTTTCTCTACCGCTGCACTGTACAATGCTCTAGCGTAGCGCTTGGCAACTACCGTATCGCGGCTCATGATTGGCCTCCTACCTCTTTGAGGTATTGGTTCACAAGTTGCTCCTGCTCGCCGTTAGCACTAACTTCTTTCTTAAGAAGTTTAGAAGCAATACGAACAGATGCCGTTCCAATTTCGCTGCGCAACTCTTCCACTGCTTTGTTCTTTTCGTTCTCGATATCGCGCACGGCCTCTTCTTTGACACGTGCTGCATCTGCTTTGGCTTGTGCCAAAGTTTGTTCTACCTGTAGATTGCTTGTGATTTGCGATTGTTGAATAATCTGTTGAGCTTCCTGGCGTGCACTGTTCAGCGCTTGCTTCTGCTCTTCCACATACGCGACCGCTTGTTCTCTAGTCTTCGCAGCTTCGTCCATTTGCTGCATTACCAGCTCACGGCGTTTCTCCATAACTGCAAAAAGTTTGCTGAACGCATACTTGCTAAGCAAGAAATATAAAATCCCAAAGGCGACAATTGAAAATACTATGTTTGTCCAAACAATATCCACTGAGGTCACTCCCTTCCGTTACCGCGTCATGCGGACGTATACAAAAGTAAGGCGCGGATGGCATCGGCCGTCCCCGCCAAACCGTAACTACGGTTTATTAAGTAAACATAATCAGGAATGCGATAACTGTTGCTGCCAACGGAATAACTTCGACGATACCTACACCAATAAACATTGTTGTTTGCAAAGCATTTTTCGCTTCTGGTTGACGAGCGATGGACTCAACTGTTCTACTAACGATCATACCGTTACCAAGACCTGCGCCAAGTGCACCCAATCCAACCGCTATTGCTGCTGCTAAAAATTCCATTTGTAAATATCCTCCTTTAATTTCGGTTCATATTTGTGTTTAATGATATAAGATATCTCCCACGAAGGAAAATCAGACGATAGCCGTTCTCTTCGCAGCAGTTCATTAATGTGCTTCTTCTTCGTGAATCGTCATCTGTGCGATATAAACCATCGTCAGAATCGTAAAGATAAACGCTTGTAGTGCCCCGACGAAAATACTGAAGCCCTGCCATACAGCCAGGAACGGAATACTGAGAATCCCCAGCTTCAAAATGACTGTAATCAGTACTTCTCCGGCGAAAATGTTAGCGAATAGACGAATAGCCAACGCTACAGGTTTTGCCAGGTTTTCGATAATGTTCAGTGGCAAAAAGATTGGAAACGGCTCGATGTAGTGTTTGAAATAATGTTTGCCGTTGAGCTTAATGCCCAGAAAGTTCATCAGTACAAATACTATGATTGCCAATCCTGCAGTGACGTTAATGTCAGCAGTTGGCGACTTGTACCATAAAATTTCTGCATGCTCACCATTCGCCAAGTTCTTAGTTGCTTCAATCACGTGGCCAAACACTGTTACAGGTCCATGCGCCTCAGTTACAACGGAGAAAGGCAATCCAAGTAGATTGGAAACAAAGATAAACAGAATCAATGTCAACCCTAAAGATATGTAAGGTTTTCCTTTCTTCAGATCCATGGCACTGCTTATGACACCCTCTACAAATTCCACAACCCATTCCATGAAGTTCTGAAGCTTGGATGGATTTTCAACGGAAAGCTTACGAACCGAAAGCATAACCAGAACAAACACCACTGTACAACTGATCAGAAGCATCAACACGGCGGATAAATCTATCGGTATTCCCCCGACAAATATTTTCGGCATGTCATGCATAGTATCATCCCCCTTTCTCTTTAATCTGGTTAAAGCTTATTCTTCACACTCAGATATATCCCCGCAGGAATGGCGAGAAGCTGAGGAATGAATACGCCCGAAACAGTTGCTACCAGGGAGAAATGCTCAATCTTGACCGAGAACATGGTGACCAAAATTGCGAAGCTAATCCGTGTAACAAAACCGAGGCTGAAGGCATTCCCTTCGTTGCTCGCAATCGACTGCGTAACCCGTCGAACCTTGACGGCCAGATAACGAAAGTTTACCAATCCCGCCACCAGACCCAGAGTCATGCCCAGTGTAATTGCCCGGGTCTCATGATGAAGCACCCAGCCCATTAAGAGTCCTGCCATAAGGACGAGCGTAACTCTAGTGACGGTATTGATCATGGGAGTCATATTATCCATTCTGCTCCCCCAAAAATTTTTTAATTAACAAGGCGACATTCACAATTCCCAGAATCATTCCAGTTATAGTGCCAATGGCGAGCCAATATTTCGGCCCCTCCATCAGGTCTTTCAGCCATCTTGCCGCAAAAAAACCAATAAGAATGTAAGCGGCAAGCAAAGTGCCTGCACTTCCAATGACAAGCGCGGTCTGTAACAAGCTGTCCTTGCTATTTTGTTCTTTCATGGGCTACAATCCCAACTAATTTTACTGAATTTCCTGAGTCTTTGTCAATTCATTGAACATTGCCTAAAAACCCTTGAAAACATGAAAATAATCACAGCAAAACGTTCCAAAACCATATAAACCGTACAGTTTCACTGTATGTTGATTTTAATCAGATCAGATATTAGTTTAATTGAAATTATTTATTTTTTGTGAACATTCTGTGAAACTCTTCAGGACGTTCCTTATTAACACCAAAATGGTGCAAAATCGCATTGACAATCCGTTGGGAAGCCTTGCCATCTCCATACGGGTTGGCGGCCCGACTCATCGACTGATAGAGCTCATTATCAGTCAAAAGAGCATGTGTCCGTTGATACACCTTCTCCTCGTCCGTGCCCACAAGTTCCAGCGTTCCAGCCTCTATCCCTTCGGGACGCTCCGTTGTATCACGAAGCACAAGAACAGGCACTCCATAAGAAGGAGCTTCCTCTTGCAGACCGCCGGAATCGGTCAATATCAAGTGGGTATGCGGATAAAAATTATGCAGGTCCACGACATCCAGCGGATCAATCAGCTTAATTCTCGGATGTCCTCCCAGTATCTCATGCGCAGGTTCCTTAACGGCAGGACTCGGATGCACAGGGTAAACAATGGCGACATCTTCGAATTCATCAGCGATTCTTTTAATAGCTCGGAAGATATTACGATGCGGTTCACCTTGAGATTCTCTGCGGTGAGCGGTCATCAAAATAAGTCTTTTTCCTGAAGCAAAATCCAAAACAGGATGCCGGTAATCCGGCTGTACGGTATATTGAAACACATCAGTTACGGTGTTGCCTGTGATATAAATACTTGATTCTTTTTTGTTCTCGTGTCTCAGATTGTTAGCTGACAAATCGGTTGGAGCGAAATGCAGATCAGCTAACACACCTGTGAGTTGACGGTTCATTTCTTCAGGATACGGAGACAATTTGTTCCATGTCCTAAGTCCTGCTTCTACGTGCCCAACCTGAATTTGCTGCAGGAAGGAAGCGTAACTAGCTAAAAACGTTGTTAAGGTGTCCCCATGCACCAGCACGAGGTCAGGTTTAACTTCTTTCAGTACAGGTTCCAAACCTTCAAGCACACGAATAGTAATCTCATTCAAGGTCTGACGGTCCTTCATCACGTCCAAATCGTAATCAGGGGTGATATTAAACACTTCCAACACTTGATCGAGCAGTTCTCTATGCTGTGCTGTTACACATACTATTGATTCGATATGCTCAGGATGCTTCTTCAGTTCAAGAACCAGAGGAGCCATCTTGATCGCCTCGGGGCGCACTCCGAAAATAGTCATTACTTTGATTTTGGACATAACCCCTACCCTCTCATCAAATATTCTCGCATTACTATACTTAATACTTAATTACTTATTACTTGGTTCCATAAAGACGGTCACCAGCATCACCAAGACCTGGCACGATGTAACCATGTTCATTCAAATGATCATCAAGCGCTGCTACATAAATATCAACATCCGGATGAGCTTCCTGAACTGCAGCAACACCTTCTGGCGCTGCAATCAAGTTCATCATTTTGATCTGTGTACAGCCACGGTTCTTCAGTGAGGTAATCGCAGCAATTGCGGATCCGCCTGTAGCAAGCATCGGATCAATTACTATCAATTCACGTTCCTGTACGTCCGTTGGAAGCTTGATATAATACTCCACTGGTTGAAGAGTGTCTGGATCACGGAAAAGCCCTACATGTCCTACTTTAGCCGCAGGTAGAAGCTTCAGTACACCTTCAAGCATACCTAAACCCGCACGAAGAATAGGAATAAGCCCCAGCATTCTTCCCGAAATCACTTTGCTTTCCGTCTCAGTGACCGGTGTTTGTACCGTAATGGTCTCTAGTGGAATATCACGTGTAATCTCATAAGCCATCAATGTGGCAACTTCGTCAACATGTTCTCTGAAATCCTTCGTGTTTGTTCTAACGTCGCGAATAAATGTTAGTTTGTGTTGAATTAAAGGATGATCGCAAATCACCAATTTTCCCATTTACTGTCCCTCCGGTAATTGTAAGTCTTGTCTATAGCCATAGAAAGCGCTTTGCTTCTCAGTGGCTAAATCCTGTCTATTATAGCACTCCCGCCGCTGCATTTCACCTCAGAATGGTACTTGAACTCACATTGAACATATTCCTTTGTATTTCCTTGTTTTTAAAGGTAATGATTGGCTTAATTAGGAAACCAATCACTTATAAAACCTAGATTATGTTGTGCAACTTTGGCTTTTTCATACTATTCACATTATTTTCACTAATTTTATTGAAAGTTCCATGAACTTTCATGATTAATTTCATTCAATTTCATCTATTACCTACAGTGATATTTGTGAACAATATGCAACAAAAAAGCCTCCATCAAACCCGGAAGAGGGTATGGATGGAGGCAGAATCATTTCTTATTAGAAGCAAAGATTTAGTATTTCAACTCTGGATAAAGAGGGTATTGGTCAGTCAACTCAGCCACTTGACGCGCAGATTCTGCCAAGTTTGCCTCATCCTTCGGATTCTTTAGAACATTAGCAATGATACGTCCAATAGTGACCATCGCCTGCTCGTCCATACCACGGGATGTGACTGCAGGTGTACCAATACGAATACCACTTGTTACGAAAGGACTTGTAGGATCAAATGGAATTGCGTTTTTATTCACAGTAATCCCGATGGAATCTAGTACTTTTTCCGCATCTTTTCCGGTAATGTTCAGATTACGGGTATCCAGCAGCATCAAGTGGTTATCTGTACCTCCGGATACAATGTTAACCCCTTCGCTGATCAACGTTTCTGCAAGAACATTAGCGTTCTTCACTACATTTTGAGCATAAGTCTTAAAGGATGGCTGCAATGCTTCACCAAATGCGACTGCTTTTGAAGCAATTACATGCATCAGAGGTCCACCTTGGGAACCAGGGAATACCGCTTTATCAATAGCAGCTGCCCATGGCTGTCTGCACATAATCATACCTCCGCGGGGACCGCGCAAAGTCTTATGCGTAGTAGTTGTAACGAAATGAGCATGAGGAACCGGGCTCGGATGAAGACCAGCAGCAACCAATCCTGCGATATGGGCCATATCTACCATAAATAGCGCACCCACATCATTGGCGATAGCGCCAAGTTTTTCGAAATCAATAATACGCGGATAGGCACTAGCACCAGCTACAATCATTTTTGGACGGTGTTTGAAGGCTGCTTTACGTACTTCATCATAATCAATTAGGAAAGTATCTTCTTGTACTCCATAAGCAACGAAGTTATAAAGCAATCCTGAAGCATTAACTGGGCTACCGTGTGTCAAATGACCGCCGTGAGCCAAATTCATTCCAAGAACAGTGTCGCCAGGCTTAAGCGCAGCCAGATAAACTGCCATATTTGCTTGAGCGCCGGAATGTGGTTGTACGTTGACATGATCTGCGCCAAACAATTCTTTTGCACGATCACGAGCAAGGTTCTCAACGATATCTACATCTTCACAGCCACCATAATAACGTTTACCTGGATAACCTTCTGCATATTTGTTCGTAAGCACGGAGCCCATAGCTTCCATTACGGCTTCGCTAACGATATTCTCTGAGGCAATAAGCTCAATGTTGGCACGCTGACGTTTCAGTTCCAGTTCCATCGCTTCCAGTACTGCCGGGTCACTCTTACGCAATTGTTCCATGTTCTTATTTCCTCCCTAGTGTGTGTAGATATGTTGTATTTAAGTAGAAACGATTTGCCCGCCATAAAGAGACTTAGGTCTACGTTTCTGCAAAAAATATAAAAACTAAAGTTCGTTAATCACAAAACTGTGAACCACTTTGTTCTGGAGCACGATATACCGCACGTTCACCGCCAATTAGTGGGGGTCTGGTCCATGCCGCATTCACTCTGGCTGCACCAATGTATCGCAGAGTCGGACGGAAAGGAACGGCTACCCGCCGTAAATGCATTCCTATCAGTGTCTCGCCAATATCTAAACCAGCATGAGCTTCTATCGTTTCCGCCAAAACAGGATCTTTCATAGCGTGATAAGCAGCCGTAGCCATCGAACCTCCAGCACCTCGTATAGGTACAGCTGATACTTCCTTCAGACCAAGTGACTCTAGCAGAGAGCGTTCCATGACAAGTGCACGATTTAAATGCTCGCAGCACTGATACACCGGATGAAATCCTTTTTCCGCTGCTACTAAATGAACACCTTCAAGCAGTTGTTCTGCAACTTCAAGTGCACCACCAGTTCCAATCCGGACACCAGCAACTTCACTTGTGCTCACTCCGACGACAACAATTTTGCCTGACCCAAGGTTACCAGCCTCCGCCAACTCCCTTAACACAGTGACGGTGGCTTCAGTTAATGATAGCTCCACAACTTCGTCCATCACTCTACCTCCTCAAACTTCAAACAAGCTTATTTTAAACAAAAAAGAGCAGTCCGCAGGTAGCTGCGGATTTGCTCTTTTGCCCAGGCGACCGGCCGTTTATTCCGATGCTCCATCGTGGTTTGATCCACATTTGTCGCCAGTTACATCGGAACCGATTATTTGTAACTTCATCTTAAAGCAAAGTGAACTGAAAATCAACCATTTACAAATGGCGGAAGGTTTCCAGCTTATCCAGCAAACTGAATAGCGCAGTGCGAATCTCAGCAGCAGTTAGCTCATAGTCCTCACGCGTGCCACCAAATGGATCAGAAATATCGAAGCTCGGAATACGCTGGCGAATCTCAATCATCCGCTGCAGATCCGTTGCATTCGGTTCACCACCAAGTGCTAAGCTCAACTCCGCATCTGCGTAAAGGCTGTCCAATTCCTTGATATCTTCCGTCACCGCATCTTCATCATGCACGTATTCCTTCAATGTATAGGTTTTCGTTACAGCATCTGGAAAATACTGCAGCAAATGCTGCTTATGCCCACCCGTCAAGGTCAGCACAAGGTCGGCCCAAGCGACAGCTTGACCTGTCAATTGTGACGACTCCATTGAATCATGAATTCCTTCTTCCTGCAGTATAGCTGCAGCATGTCTTGATATAGAAGTACCGGAAATGGCGGATACACCTGCAGACCGCACTTCCAGGTCGATTCCACGTTCCTTCGCGAGCTTTCGTAAAAGCCCCTCAGCCATAGGACTTCGGCATGTATTCCCGGTGCAGACGAATAAAATATGCAGCATGTTTTGCACCCCCATGAAATTAAATATTCTAATGCCGTTATTGTATCAAAAGATGAATAGCAAGCCAAACCCCAGAAGTATTGCACCGCCTAGCGCTTCTCCATAATCCCCGAGACCACGACTGACATGCCGTCCAATTAGCAACCCTAGAATCGACATTAGTCCCCCGCAAGCACCGAAGGCTAAGATGGTCAAAAGTACTCCATTCACAAACATCCCCAGTGATACACCCACGGAGAAAGAGTCAATACTGACACTGAGCGAAAGAAGTATCATCCCCCACAAGGTTCGATGATCCATAGCTCGTGAGCTTCCTGTGTCCGGACGAAAGGAGTTGTACACCATATGCCCGCCCAAAAGAACTAGAAGACCTCCAGCAGCATAAGTCGTTACTTGACCTAACAGGTGTCCGACATAACTTCCTGTCAATAAACCCAGGAGAGGCATCAGCATATGAAAAACAGCAATGAGCAGACTCATTTGCAGAATATGCAGCAGACGAATACCTTTCATCCCGATCCCTACACCGAGCGAAAAAGCATCCATCCCTAATGCAACCGCCATTATAGTAATGGTAACAATCTGCCCCCATTCGGTATATACATCTCCTAAGCCCATGCTTAACCCCCCAAGTCCGAAATATCTTGTACAACAACGATATGCGGACAAGGGGGTAATCATGACTTCATATGGGAGTCATATACGAAAAAGCAATGCCGTGGTTATCCGGCGTCGATGACAGATCCGCCGGCGGCTTTCATAAGCCGGTTCATGATTGCAGCGCCGAGGCCGGTATACGGGCAAGCCTCGGCTAAGATGTAAGTCGCTCCCGCTTCATCGAAGCGCCGCAAGGCGGCATATAGGGAGCGAGCCCCTTCCTCCGGCGAGGATAACGAGCCGAGGGAAAGAACACAGGCGGCAGGGTCGGCGGGATAAAGGGCCTTATGCTCCTCGAAGATGAGCAAGCCCGTGACCTCGCCGTTTAGCTGCGCCGCCTGAAGTTGACTAGCGGCTTCGTCCGCCACGCGTTGCGGGGAAGAGCCGCGCACTACAGCAAGCCAGCCGCGCGGCGCGTAGTGCGTGTACTTCATGCCCGGCGCGCGCGGCGCAGAAATGCCGCCAGCAGCATCCGCACCATGCTGCTCAATAGATGCGGTAGCCCTTTCGAAAGGCTCACGATTGTTAACATTCAGGCAATCCGCTGAAGATTGCGCGGTAGTTGCTTTAGCTGTGATTGGCTCAGCAGTACTGAAATCAATAAGAGAGTTTGTCGTCCCCGAATCAGCCAAGACAGTAGCGGTTGCGGTTGCGGCAGCAGTTGTCTCAGCATTACCGGACTCTGAGCTTACAGCTTCTGCTCCCACCACTGCAGCCAATTGCTCCGAAGTAATCCCGCCGGGGCGCAGCACAGCAACTTTTCCGTCAGGCTGTACCTGCACGACTGTCGACTCTAGTCCAACTCCAGCAGCACCACCATCAAGGACGCCATCAATGTATCCAGCCAAATCTTCCATCACATGCGAAGCTAATGTCGGGCTCGGGCGACCCGAACGATTAGCACTGGGCGCCGCAACCGGACAACCTGCGGCACTTATCAGCGCCAGAGCTACCGGATGATCCGGCATCCGCACACCAACCGTATCCAAACCCGCCGTCACACAAGGCGACAGTACACCTTCACGAACAGGAAGCACAACTGTCAGCGGACCAGGCCAATAAGCTGCCATCAGCGCGGCCGCCTTAGGATGCACCTCTGCAACAAGCTCGTCCAAAGCTACCGTATCCGCAATATGTACAATTAACGGATTGTCAGAGGGCCGTCCTTTTGCTGCAAAAACAGCCTCAACTGCCGACGTATTTCGGGCATCCGCTCCTAGCCCGTAGACGGTTTCGGTTGTAAAAGCCACGGTTCCGCCTTCGCGAAGCATTGTTGCTGCCTCCGCTATCGCCAGCTTGTCAGCTTCATTCGGCTGAATTACCTCAGAGTTCGTTCCCTCAACAGAATTCAACTTCCAGTATACAGTCTCATCTCTATTTCCACTCCGCCGCTGAACGGCGAATAAAGGATTATTGTGTTCATTCATTCTCATCACAGGCTTTCTAGAAGATATAATTTATCTTAGCAAAAAACGGCCCCAGTAGGGAGCCGTGATAGATCTGCTTATAAAATAGTAACATATCTAGGGTCTTACGACCATAATCCACTGATCCAGTTCCAAAGGTTTTGCAGCAGCTCCCAGACGAAGAACCGTACCTCTGGCTCAGCAGCAGTTTCTCCTGATGAAGCACTTCCTGCCGAGGAATCAGCCTGCACTGTTTTTGCAGCTGCTGATTTCACCTTAGCACTGTTATCCGCACCAGCAGCGGACACTGTTTTTGTACCTTTGTCAGCAGCAGGTGCTGCCGCATCTCCAGAGCCTGCGTCGATAAAGCAAAGCGGAGGAAACAGTACACACCACCAATTTTGTCCCTTGCCCGCACCAAGTGTGACCCGTACAGCTTCATACTCCCCAGCAGGATAGACGGTACCACCGTATAATTTGGTTGGAAAAGGGACTACGCCCAGCTCCACTTTATAGGAATATTCAATGCCCCGTTTCTCCAGCTCTGATCCAACCAACGCGTTAAGCTCCGGCAGATGATTTCTAATCAGAGCACGTGCCTGCTCCAAGCTCTGCGGATCCTCAAGAGCAGATACCCACTGGTTCATTTGCTCCACAATTTTATCGCGAATTTGCCGTTTCACCAGCTGATCTTGCGCTCCGTCAGAATTAGCTAGAATACGTAACCGGATAGATTCTTGGGGAATAGATACTTCAGCTACTGCAGCATCGGTTTTTTGACCTTCCCAAGCCATCATGAGGACCATAAAAAAACAAATTAAAATGGCAGTATACTTAAAAGTTACACGTAAGGAATCTCTTTTATCCATAAGATTATCGTTCATTTGTTGCAGCCCCTCTCCTCTTAACTCTCATGCTAGTAGTATGCCCGGAGATAAGAGACTGCAAACCTATGAATCTATTAAATTTATAACTTCAATGCCAGCTCCTTATGCAGCTGCAAATCTTCCTCTACATCCTGCCCATAAAGATGCACGCTCATCACGACCCCCATGCTGGCCATATTAATCAGAAGAGACGTGCCTCCATAACTGATAAACGGAAGTGTTATTCCTGTCAACGGCATCAGGCCGATAAAAGCTCCAACATTCTCAAGAATTTGATACAACAGCATAGCCGTAATTCCAATGATTAGAAATGGACCGCTACGCTCCTTACTCTCGAGAGCAATCAATATCATCCGATGCAGCAAAATAAAAAAGAGCAAGAGAAGCAGCGCAGATCCCACAAATCCAAACTCCTCGGCAATCTGCACGAATATCGCATCCGAATAGGTATATGGGACACGATTATTCTGCACAGAGCTGCCCTGCATATATCCCTCTCCACTCATTCCCCCGGAGGCTATAGCTAATTTGGCATTTTTCGTGTGATAGCTTGCCTTATCTGTCGCTAAATCAGGTACCAGCCAAGGGTCAAACCGCTCCACTAAATGATCCTTACCAATGCCTTCAAAAAAATTGACTGCCTCATCATGATAGTTTATGTAGCTCAAAATCCCAGCAAGGCCGATCCCACCCACTATAAGCAAACCGATGAGCGCATGCGACAGTTTGATATTCCCAATCCATAAAAGTCCAATTAATATTACGATGTAGCTAAGGGCATTCCCCAAATCATTTTGCATAATCACTATACCAAATGGAATGAACGTAAGAATGGTGAGAGGCACAATCCCTTTCCAGAAGGTTAAGGTAGACCCTTGTTTTCGAATTAAGATCGATGATAAAAAAAGAATCAATACCAATTTAAACAGCTCGGCAGGCTGAAACCTAAGTCCACCGATCTCAAGTCCCAATTGAGCACCGTTCTCTACTTTACCAATAAAACTAACCGACACTAACAAGACTAAGCCCAAGAGATAAATATAAAGTGCATGTTTAACAAATATCTTAAAGTCCACAAAAGCGAGCACAATAAAAACTACAAAACCTAAAATATAGTATTTAAGCATTTGTAAATGAAAGCCATCCAATTTCATCGGAGGCGTTATTCTTCCATTGGTTACACTGTATATTGAAAAAATACTAATCACCATCAGCAAAATCAGAACAGTAACAATTACCTTATCAATCCTTTTGAACTTTTGAAGCATCTGCAAGCCCCTTACTCTGTTAAGGTTTCAACTCTCCTCTCTCAGGGAAAGTCGTTCCTTTCTATTGTAGAACATTCGTGAATATAATTCCAAATTTATGTAGCCAATCTATAAAATATCTTTCTATTAAAATTACACTCTGACGTGATTTTACTCTATGATCCAAACCTAACGGACTCCGTAGACTTTATTTATGGATTTATTGCTTCACGGGAACTTTTGCGGACTCCAGAGTCGTTATTACTTGCCATTTTGCAGTAAATCCAGTCTTTTTGATCAAATAACGTCTTTGCGGTCCGATACTATCCAATACGTAGTTAATATTCGAGTATAAGGGCATCTGAGTCCAAGTCAGGATACAAATACGAATACGATACAAATACAAATACGAATTGCTTCCAGCTTGCTTACCTGAAACGGCCCGTATTACGTATTACACCAATCCGACGAAGCCGTCCTCCATCAAAAAGAACCGCCAGCACCCCTATTAAACAATAAGGACCTGACGGTTCTACTTTATTTCGTGGTTACACCTGTTTGGCAGCTGCATAAGGAGTAGGTTTAGGAAAATCCTCTTCCACTTCTTGCCCGTGCAGGCGCACACTCATTACCAGCCCGATGCTGGCCATATTAATGAGCAGTGATGTACCCCCGAAGCTGATGAAAGGTAACGTAATACCAGTCAATGGCATCAAGCCGATAAATGCGCCGATATTCTCAAAAATCTGATACAACATCATCGCGACAACGCCGACAATCAGGAAAGGGCCAGCTCTATCCCTAGACTCCAGCGCAATCAGAATCATCCGGTGAATCAAAATAAAGTACAGCAGCAACACAAACGCAGAACCTACAAACCCAAACTCTTCAGCAATCTGCACAAAGATAGAATCTGAATACGTATATGGCACCCGATCCGTCTGAACGGAGCTGCCGTTCATGTAGCCTTCGCCACTCATTCCACCTGATGCAATCGCCAGCTTGGCGTTTTTAGTATGATAAAGGGCTTTGGCTGTCGCCTTGTCTGGAACAAGCCAAGGATCAAAACGTTCAATCCAGTGAGATCGTCCAATATCCGTAAGAAAGGTTTTAATTTCATCATGATAATGGATATAACTCATAATTCCCGCAATCGCAGAACTAGCCACGATGACCAGCCCGATTAATGCATGCGTGTATTTAATATTGCCAATCCACAACAGACCCGCAAGAATCACAACGTAAGACAAGGCATTCCCAAGGTCATTTTGGGTAAGGACAATAAGAAACGGAAACAAGGTCAGAAGGCCAAGCGGCACAACATCCCGCCAGAACAGAAGCTTACTCTTATTCTTGCGGACAAGCATGGCTGCCAGAAAAAGAATTAATATCAGCTTGAACAGCTCTGCAGGCTGCAGACTCAGGCCCCCCGGCAGGGTCAACCAGCCTTGCGCATTATTTTTGGTCTCGCCCAAAAAGCTGACGAGCACCAGCATCCCTATCCCAAACAAATAAATATATATCGCATATTTCACTAATATTCTGTAATCCAAAAAGGTCATTCCAATAAAAGCTACAAAACCAATAGCATAATACATCATCATACGAATATGATGTCCGTCCAGCTTCTCTCTTCCATGAGTAACGCTATATATGGCGAAGATGCTGACCACCATGAGTAATAACAGAACGACTACAATAGCACCATCAATCTTTTTAATCTTCTGAAGCACGCTCTGCCTCCCTACTCTATATCTGGGCTTTCTTTATGATCCCCTAAGAAATCCTGCTAAATTCTATTGTAAAGGAAGTCGGATTGAAAATACAATTTCTCTACTCCGGACAAAATGAACCCTCTGCATAGCAGGCAATATTATCTCGTTATGCCTAGCACATGACGCGGGATTCCAGCCAGATCATTAATGGTGATAATCTCGGTCCAATGGCCCGCTGCCGCAAGGAGTGCAGCGACTTGCTCAGCTTGACCGAAGCCAAGCTCAAAGCCGATCAGGCGCGGCGGTGCCGGGAGCAGCGTCAGCTGCTCCATCATGCGGCGGTACGGGTCCAGCCCGTCCGCTCCGCCATCCAGCGCAGTGCGCGGCTCATGGTCGCGCACCTCACGCTGCAGCCCGGCGATATCCTCGCCGGGGATGTATGGCGGGTTGGAGACGAGAATATCCGTCTCCATCCCCGCGAACGGCTCGAGCAGATCGCCGAGCCGAAAGTCCACAGCTGTGCCATTGCGCAAAGCGTTGCGCTCGGCCACAGCCAGAGCTGCCGGCGAAATATCGCCGGCGCAGACCCGCCACGCCGGCGCTTCCGCCGCCAACGTGACGGAGATCGCACCGCTGCCGGCGCCGATATCGACGGCGGCCAGCGGTCTTGCGGCGCGCACGTCCCCCGCGCCGCCTCCGTTGCGGGCCGCAGCGCCGCCCGCGCTATCCAGCGCCGCTTCGCCCGGCGTTACAACGCCGTCCGGCCAAAGCTCCGCGCCGTAACGTAAAATCGCCTCGACAAGCAGCTCCGTCTCCGGCCGCGGAATAAGCACGTCAGGCGTCACCTCAAAAGGCCGCCCGTAGAATTCTTGCTCGCCGATGATATACTGCACCGGCTCACCAGCGCCCCGGCGGGTAACTCCCGCCTCAAATGCTTCCTTAACCGCAGCTGGAAAAGGATCTGCCAGCGCCATGTAATAAGCTGCGCCAGACACTCCAAGCACATGCTCCAGCAGCAATTGTGCACTGCGCTGCGGTTCATTGCAGCCGCTCCGGCTCAAAAAAGAAGAAGCCTCCGCAAAGGCTTCCCGGATGCTTTTGACTTCCGACATGACATATACGCCATCGTTCAAAGCATTATTCTCCATTATCCATATTATCCATCAAGTCAGCTTGTTCAGCGATTGAAAGGGCTGAGATAATTTCAGTGATTTCTCCGTTCATAACCTGCTCCAAACGGTGCAGTGTCAGGCCAATACGATGGTCTGTAACCCGGCTCTGCGGGAAGTTATACGTCCGAATGCGCTCACTACGGTCACCCGTACCTACTTTGCTCTTCCGTTCACCAGCATACTTCGCTTCTTCTTCCTGCCGTTTCATATCAGAGATACGGGCACGAAGCACTTGCAGCGCTTTTTCTTTATTGGAGTTCTGTGACTTACCGTCCTGACAGGTAGCAACGATGCCTGTAGGTACATGGGTTACACGTACTGCAGACTTGGTCGTATTTACAGACTGTCCGCCTGCACCACTTGAACAGAAGGTATCCACACGAATATCTTTATCATGGATCTCGATCTCAAAAGCCTCAGCTTCCGGCATCACAGACACCGTAGAAGTAGAGGTATGAATACGACCTCCGGATTCGGTCGCTGGGATACGTTGTACGCGATGCGCACCACTTTCGTATTTCAGCTTACTGTATGCACCACGGCCGTTAATAAGGAAGATTACCTCTTTGAATCCACCAAGATCACTCGCGTTAACATCCATTAACTCAACGCGCCATCCTTGTGCATCAGCATAACGAGTGTACATCCGGTAAAGGTCTGAAGCGAACAATGCTGCTTCATCACCACCCGCTGCACCACGAATTTCAACGATTACGTTCTTATCATCATTCGGGTCTTTAGGCAGCAGCAATACGCGGATTCTCTCTTCCAGCTCCACTTGACGTTTGGAAAGGTCATCAATTTCCATCTTGACCATTTCTTTCATCTCATCATCAAGCTTTTCGCCTTGCATCTGCTTAGCAGCTTCAAGCTCTTCCATTACACTCTTATATTCAGTATACGCCTCAAATGCGGGCTGTAGGTCTGATTGTTCTTTGGAATAGTCCCTCAGTTTCTTACTGTCGTTTGCAACATCCGGATCACAAAGCAGTTCACTGAGCTTCTCATAGCGGTCCGCCAGGGATTGCAATCGGTCCAACAAGGGAATTCACCTCTCCTGATTCAATTTCAAATTCGCAAATATAACATCAAATTTGTACTGTCATAAAAATAGATATACGACTTTATATTATACCAAAGATATTGTGAAATGGCTACAGTTCCGTACGCATAATACCTTAATAAAAAGCTTATATTTTTAAAAAGGATCATCCCAGCAATAGAAACTCCCACTGCTCGAGATGACCCCTTTATCATTCGTACACTTAAACCTTCTTAAACGTTAAAACGGAAATGCATTACGTCGCCGTCTTGCACCAAATATTCTTTACCTTCAAGACGTAGTTGACCACGTTCCTTCGCACCGTTCATGGAACCAGCTGCCACAAGATCCGCGTAAGCCACTACTTCAGCACGGATAAATCCGCGTTCGAAATCTGTATGAATCACACCGGCAGCTCCAGGTGCTTTGGTGCCGCGGCGAATCGTCCACGCCCGAACTTCCTGAACGCCTGCTGTGAAATACGTATACAAGCCAAGCAGTTTATAAGCCGCTTTAATCAACCGGTTAAGGCCGGATTCTTCCAGTCCCAGCTCTTCCAGGAACATAGCTTTATCTTCGCCTTCAAGCTCAGCAATTTCTGCTTCCACCTTAGCACTGATCGGAACCACTTCTGCACCTTCAGTAGCTGCGAAATCACGAACTTGCTGTACATAAGGATTGTCCTCAGCACTTGCCACTTCATCTTCACTTACATTCGCCGCATACAGCACTGGCTTCAATGTTAACAAATGAAGATCACGGATAATAAGCTTCTCGTCATCAGACAATTCTATACTGCGTGCAGGTTTATCTTCGTAGAGCACTTCTTTGACGCGTTCTAGCAGTTCAACTTCTTGAGCGTATTTCTTGTCGCCGCCTTTGATATTCTTACGGGAACGCTCAATCCGCTTCTCAATGCTCTCAATATCAGCAAGAATCAGCTCCAGATTAATGGTCTGGATGTCGCTGATCGGATTTACTTTTCCATCAACGTGGGTAACGTTCTCATCTTCAAAACAACGAACCACATGCACGATAGCATCTACTTCACGGATATGGGCCAGGAACTTGTTTCCTAGTCCTTCTCCTTTACTCGCACCACGCACGAGACCAGCAATATCAACAAATTCAAAAGCAGTAGGTACGGTCTTGTTCGGCTGTACCAGCTCAGTCAGTTTATCAAGACGTTCATCTGGAACTTCAACAACACCAACGTTAGGGTCAATGGTACAAAAAGGGTAGTTAGCGGATTCTGCTCCCGCTTGCGTTATCGCATTAAACAATGTGGATTTTCCTACGTTAGGAAGTCCGACGATTCCAGCTTTCAAAGCCATTTATATGACAACTCCTATTTTCAGCTAAATTGATCATCCGAATAAGCTATACGATCTAAACCATTATATATTAGAACATATTCGCCAGCAACACCGGATGTCAAGCAGATGTGTCCGAACGCGCAAGCTCTAATACCTTTTTTATCGCCGGCTGGTCCAGTAATGGCTTAGATTTATCTGGATCAACCTCCACATCAGGCACAGTCTTTACCTCTTCATTACAACTTCCATCAGAATTCAGACCCATTTCAAAGGAAAACCTGAATACATAACCGCTATTTGGCAATGCAACAACAAGCGGATCTATCCCTAGTCCATCCCCACCTGTCCTGCCGCCTACAACCGTTGCAAACCCGGTGCCTTTTGCAAAGGCTGCAAGACCTTCCGCTGATGAATACACAGAGCTATCAACCAGCAAATAGATTTTCCCTTCAAATCCAACAGATTTATTAGGAGTTACTACATCATTTATTTTTCTATATGTCTTGAACATCTTTAAAGCCTCAGATGGCAGATTAGGCAGTTGCTCATCTTTGATGCCGGAAATAGGTTGTTGCCCGGCTGTGATCTGACGTGCCTGCATAAAAGTCTCCGCATATTTGCCTCTTGTATAAAGGAAGTATGTATTATATTCGATAGGTTTATTAATCAACAGAGGAACAATATGAATTCTCCAATAATTACTGTTTCCTCCCCCATTTCCGCGGATATCTAATATTAAGGTCTTATAGTCCTTTACCTCTATTAAAAAATCATGGATCTCGGAGCTGTCCATCTCCATGAGACTCCCGTCAAAGCTTTGCATGCCGAGATAAGCGATTCGATCGGGCTCTATAATGACTTTTTTTACATTCCCAGAAGTCTTTTTTGTTACATCTCCTACTCCATCTCCACCATTATGCATATCGTTATTGATATCATTAGAGTTTTGCTGCTCCGTTAAAGGTTTCTGGTTGTAACGGGCCAATACGTTAGGCTGTTGAACCACGTCGATCCAAGGTTCATAACCAAAACCTGCCTGAACATAGGTATGTAGGTACCAAGGATATTCCTCCTTGGATATAAAATTCGTATGCCCATTGTTTAATCCGCTAAGGACAAATCTCATTCGTCTCAAAAACTCATCATCCGATTTCACGGCTGCTATTTTATTGCGGTATTCCTCTTTTTTAGCAAGCCAATCCTCTCCATTGAGACGTTTATTCACCTCTAGGAAAGGATAGTTCTCCTCAATAATCTTCCACATATAATCAAAATCCTCTAGCCTTTTTTCCACTGTCAATGAAGGCAACGCTACTTTCGATTGTTCTTCAACTACAGCTGAAGAGGCTAGCGGTGCAACCGGACTTGCCTGGACTTGCTCAGACTCAGATTTCTTCTTTCCTGGTAAATCGCCACTGTTGCAGCTAACCAGTAATAGTAATACTACTGCGGAAACAACCACCCACGATACAGTCCTTGGCCTCACCTTAATCCCCCCTTTTCTCTCTTTATGACTTAATCCATTTTCAGGAAGTTATTTTTTAATCATATTTTCCTAATCATCCTAAATCAAATATATTTATCACAATTATTTACATAATAATTCAGTAGAAAAACAAAAAAAGACCTCTTTCGAGGTCCTCACACTTATGGACTATAGATCTTTAGACATCGTGATGTCAGTTACGATATACCCCATTTTTTTGTATAGCTCAAATGCGCGATTGTTCTGGCCGAAGACGTGCAACCCGATTTTGGTAACATTCATCTCCCGGGCTTCTTCATCGAGTGCGATCATAGCCTGCTTGCCATAACCCTTACTCTGGAACGGTTCAAAAACATAAAAATCATAAATGAAAGCCTCGCGGCCACCACGGCCTTCACTTACGTTAAACCAGATATAACCCACCTGTTCATCACTGCTTATTTCTACTATAGAATATAGATAAGCACCATCTGTGTGCAGCCCTTTTGGCAAAGAGCGCGTTATAGCTTCCTCAGACAGCTTCATCGCGATCTCTGGATCCCAAGCACCGGCGCTGATCTTATCTTCCGCATAATCCCGGGTAGCTTGACCTAAGAAAAATTGAAAGGCCGACTCATCCATATGGATCAGTTTAATCATAATCTTACTCACTTCCTCGCTTCAATATTTACCATCCTATTTACGTATTAAACGGGAAGTTCCACGTAAAGTTGCTAAATCTGGAGCGCCAATACCAAACATTGCTATTTTTAGCTCCAGTTCTACCTGTGCTAATGCAGCATCCAGCGCCTCTTCAGAATCGACAGCCGGCCCTAACAGATTGCGGCCAAAGCCTGCCAGATCAGCTCCAAGTGCCAATGCTTTCGCTGCATCCACGCCATGTTTCAGTCCGCCGCTGCCAATCAAAGCGCCCTGCGGAGAAACTGCGCGCACCTCTGTGATACAATCAGCTGTTGGAGTGCCCCAATCTGCGAAAGCCTCCGCCGCTGCCCGCCGTATAGGATCTACACTGCGGAACTTCTCCACCTGACTCCAAGATGTCCCGCCTGCACCCGCAACATCAATAAAAGCCGCTCCTGCATCATAAAGACGTGCAGCTGCATCTCCATCAATGCCCCAGCCTACTTCTTTCACACCTACAGGGACCTCAAGTGCCCGGCATACCTTCTCTATCTGCGATAGCAAAGAGGCAAAACCAGTGTTCCCTTCCGGTTGAAAGACCTCTTGCAGGCCATTCAGATGCAGTACAAGAAAATCAGCACCTGCGATATCCACAGCCCGGCGACATTCCTCAATCCCAAAACCATAGGACAGCTGTACAGCACCAATATTGGCGATAACCGGAATATCAGGCGCTTGATCCCGCACATAAAAGGTTGCCGTAAGCTCAGAACGCTCCACTGCCGCCCGAACCGAACCTACACCCAGCGCCCAACCACGACGCTGCGCAGCTGCGGCTAACCGGGCATTAATCGCTCCTGTAGCTGCACTGCCACCTGTCATCGAGCTGATGAGCAGCGGTGTACGCAGCTTACGATCCAAAAACGTAGTCTGCAATGATATATCGTCGAAATTCAGCTCTGGCAGAGCATTATGCTGAAATCTGTAATGTTCAAACCCTGTAGTCACACCGACGCCACCTACTTCTTCATTTAGGCAAAGCCGTACATGTTCAATTTTGCGTTCGCCTGTCTTCGATGTAGGCAATAAAGATCTTTTGTCAGAAGCCTCTGCAGCCGGTAGGTCCTTGCCATGATCTGCGCCAGACTGCCTAGTCGCATCATATGGCACGGCCTCTTCTGGCGTATGATTCATGCTGCGTTCCTCCTATTTCCAAACTCGATTTATTATAACATATCCCTACAGATGAATTTACAATATGAGGTTAGCGATTACAATTCACATCTCTATTATTCTACAAATCAGCTTCTACACATGGCTAGCAATATGCTCACCGACTAACCTTCCCGATAACGAGACGATCGGTGTGCCACCGCCGGGGTGTGTAGTTCCACCTACATACCAGAGTCCTTTAACATCGCTTGAACGATTGCCCGGTCTGAAGAAGGTCTGCCCTACTGAGTTCGAAGAAATCCCATAGATCGCGCCCTTGTGAGCCAGTGTGTCATCTGCGATATTTTGAGGTGTATAATGTTGGAGCACATCGCTCTGATGTAAACCTGTAATTCCATGGCTCGCAAGCACCGATAGTACTCTTTTACCATAGGAAGCAGTCTCTGTCCGCCAATCACAGACCTCATTTATATAAGGTGCATTAGCCAAAATAAACAGATTACTGCTTCCTTCAGGGGCCATACCTGACTCAGAGTATCCAGAGTGGCACACATAAACGGTCGGATGCTCGGGAGGACATTTGCGTTCAAAAATATCTCTAAACTCTGACTCATATTGCTCTGGGAAAAACACCGTGTGATGTAATAAAGCATTATATTTACGAGGAACACCTGCGAGTGTTACAAACCCTGATAAAGAGGGCTCATAAGCAGCGATTTTGCGATCACTCATAGAAGGACGGCTATTCTCCTGCACAAGCATACGGTTTACAGTGAGCACATCTCCTCCTGCAATAACCGTCTTCGCCTTGTAGAAGCCTCGTGTTGTATCCACACCTTCGACTACTCCTTTTACCACGGAAATATTCGTAACTTCAACCCCTGTCATGATACGAACCCCTAAGCCTTGTGCCAGTTCCGAAAGACCTTCGACCAGCTTGTAAGTTCCGCCCCGCACACCATAAACTCCTTCTACACTTTCCACATATCCAAGCATGGCGAAAATAGCTGGTGAACGAAACGGGGAAGATCCGACGTAGGTCGCGTAGCGACCTAACATGGCTAAGGTGTGAGGATGGCTAAAGTATCTCATTAGGAGTGAATGCAAACTTAAAAAAGGCCTGACTCGCAGCAGATCCCGTAGTAGAGGAAGAGACAGCTTATCTCGCCAGGACAACAGCAATTTATTTAAGAACTGCTTCTCACTGAGTTGATAGAGCATAGCAGCTTCAGCCATAAAATCGTCATACCGGAGTGCATCACTTGAACTGTATTTGGCTATCTGAGCCTTCATAAACGCTTGGTCGCGAGAGAAATCTACTACAGTTCCATCCGCAAAAATATTACGTGTGCGCGGCTCCAGCTCATATATTTGGACATAATCCTCCATAGAAGCACCAGCAAGCTCATAGAGTGAGCGAAATACATGAGGCATTGTTATCGTGCTCGGACCCCTGTCAAAGGTATAGCCATCGATTTCGATCCGTTGCAGCTTGCCACCAGGATTCTGTTGGCGTTCCAGCACTGTCACCTCCCAGCCTTTCGAGGCTAAGGCAACAGCACAGGACAGTCCACCGAAACCTGCACCGATGATTACTGCCTTTGATTTCATAGGTAACGCCTCCCTTTCCATTCATAGCCTTGATCAGGACGACTGCCCCACCAAGAACTAATCGCAATAGCTGACAAACAGACAATACTCGCAGAAATCAGCAAGCATAACCATACAGATTGTCTGGCAGAGGCATCACTAATCCGCTTAATAGCAATGCCTAACAGACTAGACGACAAAGCCCATGCAGCCTCAATAGCCTGACCTGTCGCACTGAAGAAAAAAAACGCCGCTACAGGAAACACGTATAACAAAGTATACAAACTTAACATTCCCAGTAGAATAACTGGGCGGCGACCCAATCCAGCATAAATATTTTTGCGGTAGCCATTCCATACCTCGATGGCATTATGATACATTCTCATTTCCGCATATTCCGTAATATCGGCAAGTGTTACTTGGTCACCAGACTTCTTGACCGCACGAGCTAAGGCCATATCATCTACAAGATCCGTTCGAATCGCCGCATGACCACCACAGCGCATATAACTATTCCTGTGAACCAGCATAAATCCTCCATGTGCTGCTACGAATCGTGGATCACGGGAAGCACGAACAAGAGGGATCGGCAAGTGACAAATGATCGTAAAGGTCATTAAAGGTACCACAAGCTTTTCCAGCCAAGTCCCAGTATGCTGATAAGCAAATCCTGTGATGAGACCCTCTTTTTGTGCTTCAGCCATGGCAAGAGCGTTCTCCAACGCTTCAGGTTTCAGCCGAATATCTGCATCAAGAAAAAACAACCATTCTCCAGAGGCTGCCTCCACTAGCTGATTGCAGGCATAAGACTTGCCTAACCAGCCATCTGGCAATTCTCTTCCGTCCACAACCTTAACACGCTCATCTCCTGTAGCTCTGGCAATCCTGCTTGTTTCGTCACCAGACCGGTCATCCAGAACAATAACCTCCAAATCCCACCCTGTACTTGTACAGGCCAACACGGAAGTAAGACAATCCCCAATATTGTCTGCCTCGTCACGAGCCGGTATCAGTACAGACACACGTCGATTACATTCTTCTATAGAAGAACTTCCACTAACCTTAGTGGTATGTTTCGAATTCGATATTCCAAGCTTCGGTAGCTGGGCTGTATTCCACAGTGCAAATAAATATTGAAGGAGGAGGCATCCACTAATGATCTGCAGAAAAAGAGTCATCTTCTCCCCCATAGTCGCACAGCATCAAACCATTCATTAATAGATTTGCCCTGCTTCATGAGTGGAGTAAACCCTCCCGGAATATAACCCCCGTTATTAACCATCATCAGACGGTGATGATCCAATTGCTCTCTAAGCACAGCCTGCAGCTCCTTTATGATATTGTTGCGATCCATATCACGCCATGGATGGGATATAGCATTGCCCGCCAACAGCGTCGCCTCCGGTTTGGAATGCCGGAACAAGCCATGATAAAGAGTGACAGGTACAACAAGTGCTTCTGGACATAATCGAAGTACTAGTCCTACCCCTGCCTGCAACTTTAATGGACGGTGCTCCAGCGGCCGAATTTCCCCTTCGGGATATATCCATATATTCCCCCGTTTATGTAGTAACCTTGACGTATAACGGAGCGAGGCACTGATATCCCCGGTGTTATGCCGATTAATAGAATAGGCGCCGAGCTTGCGGAAGAAAGCGTACTTCCGCAGCTGCTCTTCCTCCATCATGAAAAAGTGCTCTCTACTAGTCATGGTTCTCGCTGCATGGTAAGCCAGTAATCCATCCCACCAAGAACTATGATTCATAATATATAGAATGGGTCTATCTCCCGCAGATTTTGGCTGCAATTGTCCAGCGACCCCAACATAACGGAAATGTCTTTGAATCAAATAAAGCCGATTGTAATGATAGAACAACTTATCAAAGCCTTTGTGTTTGACGGCTTCCAACATAACGCAAGCTCCCTTCAGCAAGTAACGCCCCTAGCACAGCAATAACTCCACAGAGCAGCAAGCCTTCACGCAGACCAATGGTTCCAAATAAGATTAATATCGCTTGATATAACCGGGTCCCGCTACGAGCAGACAAACTAGTGCTCTTAACGTTACGTAGCGTTAAGGATAAGATCATCCCTACGATGAACCATCCGGCGAAATTGCTCCAAGGCACACCATAGAATCCTCCACTACTACCCCAATGCCAGAAGCCTCTAGCATGAGCAACAGGGTCCAATACGAGATCCAGCAGTACAGTCCAAAACCCAATCTGCAGTGCTTTTGCCAGCCATAATCGTGGTCCCCTTAGTCCGAAATCGTAACTAATCAAAGCAGCATTGTATATTACAGCAATCCAAGCAAAACCTAAAGTAATAGGCACCCCATACAGTAGCGGACCTAAAATATCAGAGTAATTATAAGTACCAAACAACTTACCGGAATGAACACCAATCCACTCAACGGACATGCCTAAGGTCCAAATAAGAATAGCCGACACCCAAATAACAGGCTTGCATTGTTTAATGACTGACTGGTCAGACATTAATTGCTGCTTCGATCCCTTGTAAATTAAATCTGCAGCATAGGCTGCATAAAAAATAAGAAATAAACCATTAGAAAATTGTAAACTTTCAGGAATGCCAAGCCATATTAACAACAGCGCTCCAATAAAGTACCATACCCAGAATACTATTCGGATCATTTAGTACACCGCCGTTCTGCCCTTGCCTCCTAAAATTGGCGCATAACGCATAGCGGTACGATGGAACATCCTAAGCTTAGCCTCATCACTGACATAGGCACGCCTGCGAAATACGTCGTAATTGCCTGCGGCTACATCATCGAGAATACCTGCATAAAAGGCGGCGGCCAATTCTACTGCCATCCCACTCTCCGGGGGATAAGTATCCACATTGTTCAGGCCCTTCTCAAACCACAGCAATGCCTCTCTTCTAAGATCCTGCAATACAGCTACAAAACACTCATTAACCACTCCGTGTTCCAGCTCTTGCTGGCTGTACCCGTTCTTTCTCATGATTTCCAAAGGAATATACCTTCTTCCGCGCCCTAGATCTTCACCCACATCACGGATAATATTTACGATCTGCATACCCATACCAAGTGCGATCCCTGCTTCCTGTGCTTCATCGCCTCCGTCGTCTCTCAATACAGGTAGCAGCATCTCTCCTACAGTACCTGCTACGAGATAACAATAAGATAGAAGCTCTTCCAGCGTCTCATAATGAGTGAAGGAGAGATCTCTTACCTGACCTTCCATTTGTAACAGAAACGGCTGTTTATCCAAATGAGGAAAATGATGCAGCAACCAACGTAGTGCAGGCCAAATGAAATGCCCCTCTGCTTGCTCTAAGTTTCGGAAATGATTGCGGAGCTCATGAATCGTATACGGTGATTTTTCCGGCTCATCTACACTGTCGTCTATTAGGCGGCAAAAGGCATAGATTACATGCACCGCCTCCCGTCGCGGACTAGGCAAGCCATCAAATGCCCTGTAAAACGAAGAAGAACCCTTTCTGATCATTTCCTCACATTTCTGTAATACTTGTTCATTCATGTATTGTTCATCTCCTTCATCAGTTCATGAACTGCCAATTTTGCGCCTTGCATAACAATAGGAACGCCGCCGCCAGGATGCACAGATGCACCAGCAGCATATAAACCTTCAATATTGTAGGGCTTAGACTGAGGTCGAAACACACCGGATTGTGTCAGCACGGGTGCGATCCCAAAGCTTCCACCGCCGAACAAACCTTCCTTGGCAGCATCAGCCGGTGTACGAATTTTTCGCCAAACTGTATGAGCACCAAGCCCAGGAAAACCTCGCTCTTCGGCGTCTGCCAGGACTTGTGAAGCCAAGGGCTCTGCAGCCGTATTCCAATCTATCTCTTCACCGGCAGGTACTGGGATGAGAAAATAAAGTACACTTTCTCCTTCAGGAGCTGCCGTATCATCGAGCATCACGGGATTGAACACATAATAGGAAGGTTTACCAGGGATGCTCTTGCGATCAAATAAATCACGCAAGCTCTTATTCAAGGAATCAGGAAGAAAAAACTGGTGTGTCAGCGACTCCTCCCATTGCTTGGAGACTCCTACATAGATGAGCAGACAGCCTGATGAAGGCATGAAATCTTTACGGTACTGTCTCCCTTTAATTTCAGGTAAAAGACCGGACAAGTGTGGAAAATCACCGTTATAGAGCACAGCATCGTAAGCTATCTCTTGTCCATGAACTACTACTCCGTGGCATCTACCACCATCCACAAGCAGTGACTCTACTTCCGTACCTGTGTGCATGCACACTCCGCGTATTTCTAGCTCTCGTGCAATGATTCGAGGCAGCTCCCCATATCCTCCCTTCAGCATCCAGACTCCAAAGGCATGCTCTGCATAAGGAAGCATTGTATAAAGACCCGGAGTGCGGAAAGGTGCTCCACCAATGTATAGACTCTGTAGTGAGAAGGCATCCTTCAACTCATCACTGCGAAAATACTGCCCAACTGCGGCCCTAAGGTTCTTATAGGCGCGTAAACGAACCATTAGCCTCAAATTGTTCACGCTAAAGAATTCCCTGCGAGTCTTGAAGCCTCGTTCCAGAAAAGAAGCTTTCCCTAAGGAATACAGACCCGACATCTCTTCCATGAATCTAATGAATCCTTGCCCTTCACCGGGAAAACACCTCTCGATCTCAGCCGCCTGCGCCTCTATTCCGTTCACTTTGGTCAAGGTACGTCCACTCTTAAAATGAACACGGTAGAGCGGATCGCACCGTAGCAACTCCAGACTCTCCGTTGGTAGGCCGCCCTCTTCCAGAATGTTCAGCAGCATCTCCGGTAGTAGTACAATTGTTGGTCCTTGATCGATCCGGTAACGGCCATTCTCTTCAAAAGCCACACGTCCACCAACCCGAGGTGCACGTTCATACACCGTAACCTCCTGCCCACGCTGGCTTAGCAGAAGTGCTGCTGTAAGACCACCTATACCGCTGCCCACAATAGCAACCCGGCTCATAATGAAGCTCCCGTTCCGGCGAATCCTGTGGATACCACCTTAGATCTAGCTGCACGGTCTTGCTCCTTCAGCAGCGCCACACTAATTTTCGCCGATTCAAATATCGTTGGAAGACCACTTCCGGGATGAGTCCCTCCGCCAACCAGCCATATTCCCTTCACCTCTTCAAAGGTGTTATGAGGTCGCATATACATCATCTGCCCGAGATTATGAGCCAAATTAAAAGTTGCCCCGTTATATACATTCTGCTTGTTCCGCCAATCTAATGGTGAGAAGAACAGACTCTCCTCTATTCGCTGAGGCAAATTTTCTAATCCTGAAATGCGCTGAAGCCGATCCATCATATCTTGCTTCACCAATTCCCCCTTCTGCTCCCAATCGATATCAGCCGTCAGGTTAGGTACCGGCATAAGTACATAAAGGGATGATTTCCCGGCTGGTGCCAACGTAGAATCTAGAACGGAGGGATTATGAACGTAGATCGAAGCATCTGCAGACAACTTGCCAAGGCGAGTAATCTCTTCAACATTAAGCCGATAATCATCAGCGAAATGAACGGAGTGATGAGCTAAATCAACGGCTCCGTCGACTCCCAAATACAGCATGGCGGTAGAACAAGAGTACCGCTTGCGGGATATTTTATCCGGTGAATAACGTTTAAGAATGCCAGGCTCGAATAACTGTGTCATAGCCGAACCAAAATCAGCTCCCAGCACCACATAATCCGCCTCCACCTTCTCTCCATTCTCCAGCAATAAACCACACGCCTGCCCGTTCTGTACCAAGACTCGCTTTACACCGCAAGAAGTATGTACGATTCCGCTGTACTCGGAAATAACCTTTGCCATCGCCGTTAGCACACGGTTAATTCCACCAATGGGATGATACAGTCCATATCGGTGCTCCATAAAAGAAAGAATGGTAAAGGTACCCGGGCATTCCCACGGCGACATCCCCAAATACTTAGCCTGAAATGCAAAAGCAAACCTCAGACGTTCATCATCAAAATATTTCGAAAGTCTATTATATACAGTGTCGGTTGCATGCAGCTTAGGCAGCGCGTGCAGGACATCCTTTTTGACATAGTCCCCTACAGATTGAAATGGCCGCTGCAGCAGCGGAATTACCCGGTCCAATTTATCTTGTTCCTCAGCCATGAATCGTTTATATCCACTACCGTTTCCGGGGAACAGCTTCTCTATCTCTTCAGCGGTCCGCTCTTGATCCGTAGAAGGCGTAAATACGGTATCTCCAAAATGAAGCGAATATAGGGGGTCAAGCTCTTTCATATCCACATACTCTTTCAGGGATCGACCAGCGGAGGCAAATAACTCTTCCAGCAAATGCGGCATCATTAAAAATGTAGCTCCACGATCAAATCGGTAATCACCCAGACGAAGTTCACCTGAACGACCTCCAACAACCTCCTGCTTCTCATAAACTGTGACATCATAGCCGTCAGCAGCCAGGAGCATAGCCGCAGCAAGTCCTCCCGGACCCCCTCCAACCACTGCAACTCTAGCTCTGTTTCTTTTGCTCATACGATCCCTCCTTTACTGCTTTATATGTCAATCAAACATTATACAAAAATCATACAAACACTATACAAATATCATACAGTGTTTAAACAGCTATGTAAATAACTCTGCAGCATTCCTCCCTTTCCAATAAAAAGGAGCCTGCCATATCACCCGAAAGTGATATTACAGACTCCTATTTACATTTCTATTTTCTTGATCAGAAGGATTACTTGCTCTTCATACTTGTAAACACATAATCAAACCACGCTTGCCAGTGTTCAGCAGGTTCCGTCATCACATAATCCGCTTTAGATAAAGAAGGGTCTCTTTCATAACCCTTGCCACCTACGAGGAATTTAGCCCCTGGACATACCTTTCTTAGCCGCTCTATAAGCTCCTCACTAAAGGGGATCAATTCTTTATCCGTAATCGACAGACAAATCAAACCTACACGACTTTGTTGTCCCAGCATCGAGATGATCCCTTCCTCAGGCGTATTAGCTCCTAAGTAGATGACCTCCATTCCGTTCTTGCGCAAAAACAAGGCGAATAACAACAACCCGACTTGATGATGCTCTCCAGCAGGGCAGAAAGCCAGCACCTTCGGCAAATGGGAGTAAACGGGGAATACGTGGAATATTTGATAGAACCGGTTGGAGATCATATGAGTAGTGTAATGTTCTTGCGCTACCGTTGCTATGCCAGCTTCCCAGGCATCGCCTACTTGTATCAAGATAGGCACAAGTACCTGATGGAACATTACTTCATAACCATAAAGAGACAACCCAAAGTCAATTAAGGCATTAGCTCGCTCTCCCTGAAAGTCATGTAGTGCATTGTATATTTGTTCTTTCATCTTCTCAAAAGCATCCTGAGTGTTTCCGCTTGCGACTGAAAGAGTATCATCCAGTTGTTTTTCTTTACGAGCCTTCAGCATTCGAACAGCATGCGATATGCTTACCCCTTGCTGCTCGGTCTGTTCCTTCAGCCAGCGCAGATCCTCGACATTCTCATGGCTATACAGCCTGTACCCGGATTCGGTTCGTTCAGGTGTAACCGCCTGATACCGATTCTCCCAAGCTCTGAGTGTCACAGAAGGAATATCCAGCATTTCAACAACCTGTTTGATGGAATACATGATAGAACTCACTCTCTTTCCTTATTGCAACTGCCCAAATTCGAAACCATAAACATTATACAAATCTTTCACACTCATTATACATAAGCCTATGTGTTATGTCATTAAACGTTAATGATACGGATGCTGCTTCATTTCGCTCCACTAGGTGTTAATAGGTTGGTAATACACCGGAGCATAACAATCACAAGGAAGTGCTCTGCAATAATTTCAGGAGGAACTTCCATGAATTCAGATCGTCAGCAACCCGTTCACCCCTATAAACCTAAAGAAATAAACTACGCTCCCGGTTTAACTACGAAGAAACGTTCCGGTTCACGCCGCCGCAGAATGGCGTTATGGACTGTCTTCATTCTAATCCTCTGGCTAATCGGCGTAATGACTTACCAGACGCACAAACCTTTACCCAGCGGCATTTCCTATGAAAGCCCTATATACAAAACGAATCATGTATCCTTCTGGCACGACCTAACCTATTCGGACGGTACAGCCACGGGCACTCAAGAGAGTCAGATTCTTTCGAGGATTCTACAAATTATCGAGGAGTCCAAAGAATTTTTGGTGATTGACCTCTTCCTTTTCAATGATTATACCCATAAAGATCAGTCATTTCCTCCGGTCAGCCGAATGTTGACGGACAAGCTTATTTTACAAAAAACAACTTATCCTGAGATGGAGATCGTCTTCATTACAGATGAGGTTAATACCAATTACAACTCTGCACCCAATCATCTTCTGGAAGAATTGAAGGCTGCGGGGATTAAAGTGATTTTGACCGATGTAAATGCTCTACGCGATTCTACGCCTGCTTATTCCGCTGTCTGGCGTACCTTTATTCAATGGTTCGGACAGTCGGGCGAAGGCCGGATTCCCAATCTTATGGCCAGCGGAGGACCGGATATTACCGCACGTTCTTATTTGAAGCTACTTAATGTGAAGGCTAACCACCGTAAGGTGGTTGTTAGTGAGAATACCGCTCTAGTCTCCTCAGGAAATATCCATGATGCCAGCGCCTATCATTCCAATATCGCTCTGGAAGTACAAGGCCCAATTATTGCTGATATTCTCCAGACGGAACAGGCCGCGGCCAATCTTTCGGAAGCAGGGCCACTACTCACTTATGAGCCAGACTTCACCAAGGAGAAGGATCAGCACTCTGAAGAATCTATGGAGGTCCGCTATTTAACGGAAGGAAAGGTATATAAATATGCACGGCAAGCCCTCCAATCTGCACAGAAGGGCGACACCATTTGGATGGGTATGTTCTACCTTGCCGATGATGCCATTCTCGATGAATTGGTAGAGGCTACCGAACGAGGGGCTACGGTAAAATTGATACTGGACCCCAATCAGAACGCCTTCGGCCGTGATAAAATCGGCATTCCTAACCGTCCAGTTGCCATGAACTTGAACAAGCGCACGAACGGAAAGATCTCTATTCGCTGGTACAATACGACCAAAGAGCAATATCATCCAAAGTTGCTCTTCATTGCCAAACAGACTGGAAGTTCCATCATTCTTGGCGGTTCCACCAATTTCACGACACGCAATCTGGATGACTACAACCTGGAGAATAATCTGTGGGTATCTGTAAAACAAGACCAGCCTCTTTATGCCGAGATGGAAACCTACTTCAATCGACTGTGGAATAACGAGGACCATGAGTATACTCTGCCTCTTGAGGCTTATCAGGGCGAAGTGACTTGGTTCAAGTACATTCTGTTCCGGTTGCAGACCACCTTGGGTTTAACTACTTTTTAAAGCAAAAACCACCGCAGATGAGGCATAACACCCTCTGCGGTGGTTTTTGGGTTATAGCAACGGTGACATAAGCCGAGCAGCAGATTCCAGTATACGGATCACCATACGCTTATTCATAAATTCTTCATGCTCAATCAAGCTGGTAGATAATAAATCCCGTTCAAAATCAGCAACAATACGAGCAACGCTCTCCGTCTGAATCAGTAGTGCATTCACTTCAAAGTTAAGGTGGAAGCTGCGCATATCCATATTGGCCGTGCCAATGGTCGCTATTTCACCATCAACGATAAGCAGCTTCGAGTGGATAAATCCCTTTTCATATTCATAAATCTTCACGCCAGCTTCCAGCAACGCCGGAAAATAAGAGTGTGAAGCCAGAAACGGAATCCATTTATCCGGCTTAGCCGGAAATAACAATCGCACATCTAAACCAGAAACAGCAGCTACACGCAGTGCAGTTAAGATGTCCTCATCAGGAATAAAATATGGACTGGCAATCCACACCGATTTCTCGGCAGAAGTGATCATGGAGAAGAAAATGTTTTTGAGCGCACGACGTTCGTTATCCGGCCCACTAGCAATAATCTGTACGGCACCATCACCTGTCATAAAGCGAAGCTGCGGAGTAAGATAGTCTTGCTCCAGTATTTTTTCGCCCGTAGTGTGCATCCAATCTTGCAGGAAAATAATTTGCATCGTCCGTACCGCTTCGCCTCTAACCAACATATGTGTGTCACGCCAAAATCCATAAGTCTTACTGCGGCTTAAATATTCATCGCCTACATTGAGCCCCCCCATGAATCCGACATCGCCGTCGATCACAACAATCTTACGGTGATTCCGGTAATTCACACGGCTGGAAAAAAAGGAGGTTGAATTTCCATACGAAGCCACCTGAACCCCGGCATCACTCATTTCCTTCAAAAAAGCTTTGGAAAGCTGAAAACTGCCAACGGCATCATACATAAATCTGACTGCAACACCGGCGCGAGCTTTATCGATCAGAATTTGTTTAATGCGTGTTCCAATGTGGTCCGCCCGGAAGATGTAATACTCCATATGAATGTGATGTTTAGCTTGACGGAGCTCCAACAATAACGTACCAAACGTCTCTTCACCATTAGTGAGGATACGTGTTTCTGATGCGAAGGAAATAGGAGTACGTGCTAAAGTTTTGGATAACAGCAGCAGTTTTTGGCGCGAGGGATCAAAGACTGACCAATCTTGGTGCGTACGTAAAGCGTCATTCTCAATTCTTTCGTAGGCCATAAGGTCTCTTTGTGCCTTTTTATCATATTTACGGCGTTTGAACACATTTTGCCCAAATAGAAAATAGAAGACCAGTCCCAGCACCGGGATCAACGCAAGCAATAAGATCCATGACATTGTTGTAGAAGGATTACGGTTCTCCATAAAAATAGCCAAGCTAATCGAAATGACTGTCAGAGTGGAGAAGATACTAATAATCGTTCCCGCAGTACTCCCAAAAATGCCGAAACCAAAATAATAAAATGCTATGAATGCCCCAATGATAATTATAGATTGAAGTCCTCTTCTCATACTCTACCTACCTTCTTATTCATACAAGCAACACGAAATTGACACATTTTATATATTACATGAAGAACACATTTCTTCCTAGCAAATTACTGTTTAAAATCTATTTACGACAAAAATGTAACCCTTCTGTTCCGATATTTGTAATGCCTGGTTGTATAGAATATAATTATTTTGACCAACTAGTCAATTATAGAACCGGGTAGTCAGAAAGGAGGTTAATCCTTTAATGAATGATAAAACTGTTGATAAGCAGGAGCAGATTATTAAGATTGCTATGCAGTTATTCGCTGTAAAAGGCTCCTCGTCCACATCCATGCAAGAGATAGCTGAATTATGCGGGATTTCGAAGGGCAGTTTATATCTGGTATTTAAATCAAAAGAAGAACTGGAGCGCAGTATCTTCCTTTATTGTTATCGGATGATTCGGGACCCCTTGTTACGTGAAGAACAGGAAACCCGACGAACACCACGTGAGAAGCTTAGGAATCAGATAGAAATTCTGCTAAGTCATGTGTACGAATTACGTGAGTTCTTGCAGCGTCAAATTCAGGAGGTTGCGGGCAAAGGATTTGATACTGAAGTCCCGGACTGGCTGCGTAGAAACAATGCTTCCTTCTTAAGATGGTTCCAGGTAAAAATGGAGTTGCTCTACGGAAAAGACGTCGTTCCCTATACCGGAGATTTATGTATGATCGGACATGGTCTCATCAAATCTTATATTGCGGTTATTTTTCGTAAGGATACGCAGGTACCTATTGCCGATATGGCAGATCATCTAATGAATTTAATGGATATGATCGTGTCTGGCTTGCTTACTAGTAAACAGGCTCCACTAATCAACTCTGCTACTTTAGCAAACTGGATGGCGGAGAACGAGGAGAACAAACGAAAAAATCCATTACAGCTCATTAAAGAAATGAAGACTGCGATCAGTAAACTAGATAGTATAGCATCCGAAGAAGCAGCCGATCTGCTGGAATCGCTCAACATTCTGGAAGGTGAAGTGCTTATCCCTCACCCGCGAAAAGCAATCATTCAGGGGATGCTGTCCAACCTCCAATCCTGCTCTGAGCTCACAGCAGAATTGGAAGAGCTGAGGAAGCTAATTGCCTCAATTCCGCACAATTCATGTGTATTTCGTTAATTGACTCTAAGAAGAGTTCGGTAGAGAGAAAGTCATGGATAGTGAGTATTATGATTTTTTATAATGGCGCCCTATTTCGTAAAGAAGAGGGCCGAGAGGAGCAGAAAAGAAACTTATGAAAAGCTTAATTAATTTCTCGCTCAGGAACAAATTTGCCATTTGGCTTCTGACGATAATTATTGTGTTTGCCGGTTTATATAGCGGACTGACGATGAAGCAAGAAACCTTGCCTAATATTAGTATACCCTATCTTAGCGTAACAACCATTTATCCGGGGGCCGCACCAGAAGGCGTCGTTAATGATGTCAGCAAACCGTTGGAGCAAAAGCTCCGCAATGTGGATGGTGTAAAGACGATCACCTCCACTTCTTTGGAGAATGCCTCCAGTATCCAAATTGAATTCGATTATGGAACAAATCTGGATAATGCTACAGCAGCAGTGCGCGAATCACTAAATGAAGTCTCATTACCAGACAATGTGCAGAAGCCTTCCATTTCCCGCTTTAGTCTTAGCTCAATGCCTGTTGTCTCCCTCAGTCTTTCTAACGGGGATACCCAGGATCTTGAGGAACTGACCCGTATTGCTGAGAACGATATTCGCCCGGCCCTGGAGGATGTTGAGGGTGTCGCTTCTATCCAAATCTCTGGTCAATACGTCAAAGAAGTATCACTCAAATTCAATCAAGATAAGCTCAATCAATATGGACTGACCGAAGATACCGTTAAAGGTATCATTCAAGGCTCTTCCCTCCGTGTTCCACTCGGACTATTCGAGATGGACAAGGCTCAAAAGGCAGTTGTCGTGGATGGCAACATCACTACCGTTGAGGATCTTAAAAATGTGACCATTCCGGTAATGCCAACTGGCGCTAACGCTGCTGGTGCTGGAGCTACTGGAGCTGCCGGCGTTGATGCTGGTGCTGCTAACGGAGCTGCTGGTGCTGGTGCTGGAAATGCTGCTCCTGGCGGAGCTGCAAGTATGGGACTTCCAACCGTGAAGCTCGGAGAGCTGGCCACGATTGAGGTTGTGGGCAATTCCGAATCCATCTCCCGTACAAATGGTAAAGAATCGATCGGTATTCAGATTGTCAAAGCCAATGATGCCAACACTGTTGATGTTGTAAATGGCGTTAAAGACAAAACTGAAGAATTAAAAGCACAATATAAAGGCATTGACCTTACTGTTCTACTTGACCAAGGTAAGCCCATTGAGGACTCCGTAAATACGATGTTATCCAAAGCGGTATTTGGTGCCTTATTCGCAGTAATTATCATTTTGGTGTTCCTGCGGAATATTCGTTCGACGATTATTTCTATCATCTCTATTCCATTATCCCTGCTGATCGCAGTGCTGTGTCTGCGGCAGATGGACATTACGCTTAATATGATGACACTGGGAGCGATGACGGTCGCGATTGGGCGGGTAGTCGATGACTCGATTGTAGTCATAGAGAACATATATCGACGGCTCTCCTTATCTGGTGAGAAACTGAAGGGTAGAGAATTAATCAGTGCGGCCACACGTGAAATGTTCGTGCCTATCATGTCCTCCACAATTGTAACCATCGCGGTGTTCTTACCACTTGCTTTGGTTAGTGGTATGGTTGGTGAGCTGTTCTTGCCTTTCGCTCTGACCATGGTCTTCGCCCTGCTCGCTTCATTAGTAGTTGCGATTACCCTAGTTCCTGCAATGGCTCACTCGTTGTTCCGTAATGGATTGAAAGGTAAAAAAACTCACAGCGAGAAACCAGACAAACTTTCTGCTGGTTATCAAAAGATTCTAAACTGGTGTCTTTCTCATAAGCTCGTTACTTTTGGAGTTGCCGTTCTTCTCCTTGCAGGCAGCTTGTTCTTAATCAAACCTATTGGGGTAAGCTTTATGCCATCCCAAGAGGATAAAACCGTAATGCTTACTTATTCACCAAAGGCCGGACAACGGATTGAGGAAGTTCAAGAGCAAGGTCTGAAAGCTGAAAAATACATTTTAGCGCAGAAGCATATAGACAAAATGCAATATTCCATTGGCGGCGGAAGCCCGATGGGTATGGGTGGATCCAGCAATTCAGGACTATTTTTCATCGTTTATGATAGTGACACTCCTGATTTTGAAGCTGTTAAAGAGAAGCTTATTGAAGGTTTGACCGCAGAAGTGCCAGATGGTGTATGGGGTGACATGTCCGCTCTGATGAGTGGAGGCATGGGTGGAAGCACTCTGACCGTGAATGTATTCGGAGATGAACTGGATCAGCTGAAGCCAGTCGCGGATGAGATTGCCTCAATCGTACAGGCTGACACCACTAATTTCAAAGACGCAGAAACAAGTCTCAAGGAAGCTTACGATCAATATACGATTGTAGCGGATCAACAGAAGCTTAGCTCCCTTGGACTTACAGCCGGACAAATTGCGATGAAGCTGAGTCCAGCAGGCACACGTCCAGTGCTCACAGAAGTAGAATTGGACGGCAAGAACTACAAAGTCTATATCGAAACAGATAAAGAAACGTACAAGAGTATTAAAGAAATGGAAGAGGCTACTTTGACTTCCCCACTAGGCATCTCCGTGCCAATCGGGCAAGTCGCTAAAATTGAAAATGGCTCCTCCCCTGACTCGATTACTCGTATGGACGGTAAAATGAAGGTAGATGTTACTGCCGAAATTATTTCGAGTGACGTGAATAGCGCTTCGAACAGCGTGAAAGAAAAAATAGACGCTATGGAATTGCCTGATGGTGTAACTGTTACCTTCGGCGGTGTAACCGAGCAGATCAATGATACGTTTGGTCAATTAGGAATTGCTATGGCGGCTGCTATTGCCATCGTATACTTCGTGCTTGTGGTTACATTTGGCGGTGGATTAGCACCATTCGCTATCCTGTTCTCACTTCCTTTCACAGTGATCGGGGTACTCGTTGCCCTTCTGATCGCTGGAGAAACCTTAAACGTGTCCTCGCTCATGGGTGCGCTGATGTTGATTGGTATCGTAGTAACGAATGCGATTGTCCTTATCGACCGCGTTATTCATAAGGAAAAAGAAGGACTCACTACGCGTCAAGCCTTGCTTGAAGCAGGTGGCACACGTTTACGTCCAATCCTGATGACTGCACTTGCAACGATCGGTGCATTGCTGCCATTGGTTACTGGACTTGAAAACAGTGCAGGAATTATCTCCAAGGGCCTCGGCGTGACCGTAATCGGTGGTTTGGTCAGTTCCACGCTTCTGACACTTGTAGTAGTGCCAGTCGTGTATGAATTCCTGATGAAATTCCGCAGCAAAAAGGTAATTGATTAGAACTATGATGTGAACAAGTAAATAGGCTCACACGAGAGGCTGTCTCCAAAGTAGTGAATTCTACTTATGAGGCAGCTTCTTTTTTTAGTAAAAGGCTGCACAGCGGATTCTTGCTTTAGCCAATAGACTGTGTGCTGTGCCAATGTTCAACGCCATTAGGGTGCTGATTAGAGAACGGTGGATGATGTGCGTTTGTGCGTGGTGGAGGCTAATGTACCGTGAACGTTTGCGATGTGCGGTATACAGCGGGTGATCTGCGTGGGTCGTTTGGACGGCGTACATTTGTGTTTACTGCGTTCTGTGTTTGGGCGATGTGCGGAGTGGATCTTAAACTAATTAGGGAAAAACTCCCTGAAAAAAGCCAATATTCGCTCTAAATGAACGAAATCAGGGAATTCCTCCCTGATAATAAGGGGGATTTCTTTTATTACCGCCGAATCAGCTATATTTTAGGGAGGTTTTCCCTAATTATTAGTCTGATGACCAGAAACTCTAGAATTTCAGGGAGAAATTCCCCAATTAGTCTATCGGTGCTTTAGTTCGGCAACAAGACTGCGCTTCGATTGGTACTTCAATTAATGCTTCGGTTGGTGCTTCAGTTGGTGCTTCAGCCTCTACTTCTATCGGAGTTTAATTAGATCATCACTAGGATGCTTCACACGGTACTTCTATTTGCTACAGAACTTCTATTAAAGCTTCATACCTACTTGACCAGCACGCAAAAACCCGACCTAATGGATAGGCCGGGCTTTCTAATATTAAATGCTTGTAGCTGCACTGCTCTCCAATGAAGCTCTCCAGGAACGAAGCATTTGCAGATCAAGTGGCAGAAACTCCTCAAGCATATGTGAGAGGCCTAGATATAGCGGACTATCCGTTGCTGCATTCAGTTTCTGACAGAACTGCGGTGTCCATTGCAGTAGATGCTTTTCCAAAAAGGACTCCTGAATATCAAGCAGCTCCATAGCACTTCTTATTGAAAAGCTATTGTAAAGCATACGCTCATGCATGACTGCCATAAATTCGAGCTCAATAGCAATATGATCATCGGCTTCACCATTACACTTATTGAATACAATTCCAGCGGAGGTGTACACATCCGCAAGCACGTTACAGAAATCCTCCGAGCGTCCTAAAATCGCTGCTTCGCGCAATTTAAAAGAACTAACGGACTGTTCTTGCATAAGCCGTTTATATTCTTTGCTCTCTTTCTCGCATATCATTGGCAGCTTGTTCGGTTCCTGACTCAAATAGCGCTTCAGCTCCCGACCGCCTTCCGTCATCTCAGCCGCTACACTCATCTGGCGATTGCGGCTCCATTGAGCCACTAGAGAGAGTGATGGTTTTCTACCCAAAAAATCCACTAAAAGCTGATATATTAATCCCCGACTTTCCAACCAACGGCTAAAAGCCTCCGGAACGGTGAGCGATGGAACAGTATGTGTACTCATTTTGCAAATCCTCCTCAATGGTTTCCCGGTCACTCTCCGTCACATTACCGACGTGCGGTTTCCGGTATCCTATCTGTTTTCGCAAAAGTGAACGTTAAAACTAATCCGCACCTAGATTATATCGGATATTAAAAGCGCTTTCCGTGAGCATTCTATGTCTAAAAACTTTATTTGTCGTACTTTTGTCACACTTTCCGTTGTTCAATATGCGTTATCTTCTTATCTAGTTTGTCCAGTTTTATGTAATGAAACCCTGTCGTCCAGAACTTTGCTCATTGACGTGAATCCAAGCGATCTTTAAAATTCTAAACAAGTATAAACATCTTCGCGTTCTGTCCTATTAGGGACGTTATGCGTGTATACGAGAAAGTATAAGAGCAATTTATCAGCCAGATTTAAAGGAAGGGAGCAACGCCATGGAGCCGCTGACGGACCCTTTTGGACGTTTACACGATTACATCCGCATTTCGGTTACCGACCGCTGCAACCTGCGTTGCATCTATTGTATGCCAGCGGAAGGGATGCAATTCCAACCGCAGGACGAGATTCTGAGTTACGAGGAAATTACCGCAGTCGTTAAGTCGCTAGCCCCTCTTGGATTACGTAAAGTACGACTAACTGGTGGAGAACCTCTTGTCCGCAAAGATCTGGAAAAGCTTGTTGCTATGATATCTGCGATCCCAGGTATAGAAGATATTTCGCTGACTACAAATGGTTTAATGCTTCCAGCCAAAGCAGCACAGCTAAAAGCAGCCGGTCTGTCACGGGTAAACATCAGCCTAGACTCCTTACGGCAGGATCGATTTTCTATGATTACTCGTGGCGGCGAAGTCGCCAAGGTATTAAAGGGGATCGAGGCCGCACAAGCCGCCGGACTTCAACCGATAAAGCTTAACGTTGTATTGATGAAAGGAATTAATGACGACGAAATCAAAGACTTCATCTCCCTTACGCTGGAGAGTCCTCTAAATGTACGCTTTATAGAATACATGCCGATTGGCAGTGCTACTGATGCTTGGCGCCAGACTTATCTGCCTCTGGAAAGGGTTGTAGAAGCTTGTACTGAGGCTGGTTGGGAAACGGAAGCGGCAGAAATGCCCTCCGGGAATGGCCCTTCCCAGAATCGGCGGGTTGTCGGATCCCCTGGTACATTCGGCCTGATTCATCCGGTGAGCGAGCACTTCTGCGATAATTGCAACCGCCTGAGACTTACCGCAGATGGGCACATCAAAGCTTGCCTGTATTGGGCAGATGAATACAATGTCCGCCCTTTGATAAGCGATCCTGCTGCTGTGCAGGCCTTATTCCGGAAAGCGCTGGGCAACAAACCCCATAATCATGAAATGGCCTTAGCTCTGGAGAAAAAAGCACAGAGCCACACGCCGACAGCTCGGCGCATGTCTCAAATTGGTGGATAAACGTCCATCCCGGTATTATAGTTCCTCTTTTAATTGCATAAATACAAAAAACGCCGCTTTCCCACTGAACGATCTGGGAAAGCGGCGTTGTGCTTAAAGCTTAGCGATGAGCTATTCAATCACTATTAGAGAGATAGAGCTTCGAGCAGCTTAGAAATAGTCGCCGCCGCCTCGGCTCTTGTAGCCTTTTTCTCAGGACGGAAGGTATTGTCTTCGAATCCACCCAGAATACCGGCTTCAGCTGTTTTTCACATACAGCAAGTTTATTTCATTCGTACTGGCAAGCTCACCTTGAACGCTGTCCCATCCCCCGGGCGACTATTTGCAGTTACCTTACCTTCATGCAGCTCAACGATTTTTTTAACCAATGACAGACCTAGTCCACTACCGCCACCACTTGCGGTTCTAGCTTTATCTGCCTTATAGAAACGCTCGAAGATCCGAGGCAGATCTTCCTCCGAGATGCCAATCCCGCTATCTTGAATCTCCACCTCTACCTGCTCATCCACCATGCGAAGGCTAATATGGATGCAACCGTTCTGCGGAGTAAACTTGATACTGTTATGCAGCAGATTAGTCCAAACCTGACTCATTAAATCTTTTACAGCAGATACATTCACTTCTTCCAGTTCAGCCTCTACCTCTATTTTTTTCTCCAACCACTGTGGTTCAGAAGCCAGAATCGTATCTCTAAGCTGCTTATCCAGGCGGTAAATCTGATTTTCAAACGGAAAATTGCCCGATTCAAGCGCGGACAGCTTCAATAAATTATCACTGAGCCCAGATACGCGGGTACTCTCAGCCACTATAATATTAAGGTAGTGCCTCCTGCTCTTCACACTCAGAGTTTCATCCTGCAGCGCAAGAGCAAACCCCCGAATAGAGGTTAGCGGAGATTGAATTTCATGCGATACATTAGAGATAAAATCCTGACGCATGGTCTCCATCTGGCTCAGTTCGCTGGCCATTACGTTGATACTCTCTACAATCTCACCGAAATCACCGTAGTCCTTTGTATTATCCAGTACCACATTGAAATCACCCTTAGCAATCCGCCCTAAACCTTCGATAATTGATTTATAAAAAACACGTTCCCAGCCCCGGAATAACTTGGAGGTTACCAATGCCATCAAAAACAAAATCACAATTCCGGCCATCACGCCGATTAACTGGGTCAAATACTCCGAAGAGGGGCGTCCAACCCTGCCATATATCCAGTTCATCAAGAAATAAGCTGCACTCCAGCTAATCCCAACACCACCGAAGTAAATAAAAGTCATCCCAATCCGCTTAAGAAGCTCCTTAAACCGGTTCATGCCTCTGCCTCCAGCCGATAGCCTAATCCGCGGATGGTGCGAATAACAAACCCGTATTTATCAGGAGCGAACCGTTCGCGCAAACGGTTGATATGCACATCGAGCGTCCGCTCATTCCCTTCAAAATCATAACCCCATATCTCTTCGATTAGCCTGTCTCTAGTCAATGTCTGCCCCGGATAGCTGCCCAGCTTAAATAACAGCTCAAATTCCTTAAGCGGCAAAGTGACTTCTCCATACGCTGAGGATACCTCGTAGGTTTTACGATTCATTCGCAGCCGGCCAATCCCCACACTTTGTGCAGCAGAGATTTGGTAACGTTTGAGCAGCGCCTTTACTCGCGCAATAAGCACCACTGGCTCAAAGGGTTTGACGAGATAGTCATCACTTCCCAGCTCAAAGCCCTTCACAATTTGTGAGGTCTCTCCCTTAGCCGTCAGCATCAATATCGGAAAATCATAGGTTTGGCGCATCTTCCGGCACAGCTCCCAGCCATCCAAATTGGGCATCATCACATCAATAATGGCTAAGTCTATGTTATGGCTCTCCAGAATCTGAAGAGCCTCCAGTCCATCAGAAGCTCCATAGATGTCATCCATCCCCTCAGCTCTCAGAAATACTTCTACCAATTCGCGGATGTGCGGATCGTCGTCCGCTACTAGTATTTTTGTCATGTATCACTGGAGCCTCCTCTTTATTGTCTTGAATCTCAAGGTTATTCATCTGCAGCTGCTGGGTGGCAAATTCACGATATAGCTCATGGTTTTCCAGCAGTTCTTCATGTCTTCCCATCCCGGTAATCTGGCCCTTTTCCATAAAAATAATCTGCTCAGCATTTACAACAGTAGCCAAACGGTGCGCAATTACAATCGTAGTCCGGCCCTTCATCAAATTGGACAGTGCCTTCTGCACTACGGCCTCTGATTGGCTATCCAGACTGGAGGTCGCCTCATCAAGCATAAGAATCTTTGGATTCCGCAGCAGCGCTCTAGCAATAGCAATCCGTTGCCGCTGTCCACCCGAGAGCTTCACACCTCTCTCACCGGCATCCGTATTATATCCTTCAGGAAGCTCATCGATAAAGCCATCTGCATAAGCCATTGCTGCTGCTGCGCGCATCTCCTCCATGCTAACGTCTCGATCCAATCCATAGGTTAAATTCTCAGCAATCGTACCTGCCAACAATGGGCTTTCCTGTGAGACGTACCCGATCAGTTTCCGCCATGAGCGTAATGAGAAGGTTGACACTGGTTTATCGCCTAGCTTAACCATACCTTTCTGAGGCTCATAGAATCGTTCGAGCAGTGAAAATAATGTAGTCTTGCCTCCCCCGCTCGGTCCAACAATAGCCGTCACCTGACCCGGAAGCATCCGGAAGCTTACATCGGTTAGCACATTCTCACCATTTTTATATCCAAAGCTTAGATCTTCTACAGAGATAGGACCCTCTGCACCGTTCGCCTCTTCCTGGCCCTCATATACCTCCTCTTCTGCTGCCAGGGTTTCAATAATGCGCTCTGATGCCCCTTTAGCTTTCTGAATCTGTGTAAAGAACGTGGTCAATTGAGTAAGCGGCATAATAATCTGAATAAGATACAGGATAAAGGCTACCAGCTCTCCAGCTGTCAAAGCACCGGAAGATACCTGCATTCCGCCATAACCGATAATGACCACAAGTAACATCATAAAGACAAAAGAGACAAGTGGGCTGATCATAGCGCTGATTTTGCCTTCACGAATGCCAAAGGAGAGCAGGTTCATAATTCCGGTTTTGCCTGCTTCGTACTCTTTTTTCTCTGCACCCGAGGATTTGACCAGACGGATCTCTGACAATACACCACTAAGTGTGGCGGTAAAAGAAGCTGTTTCGTCCTGCATGCCTTTGGAGATTTTGTACATCTGCCGTCCAAGCGGCACCAAAATCAACGCAGATAGTGGAAGAACGGTGAACAGAACAAGCGTCATCTTCCAGTTCAAAAATAAAAGCACAGCAATGGAGCCCACAATGGAAATCACTCCGGTAAATAAGCTGGCCAGATGTTCAGAGATCAGCGTTTTGATGATCCCTGTATCATTCGTCATCCGGCTGACGCTTTCTCCTGTCCGATTATCATTGTAATAAGCTACTGGCAACACTAAAAATTTACGCCATAACCGGTCACGAAGACCTGCAACCATCTTCTGGCCTACATAATTCAGCAGATAGATAGAGATTCCCCCGGCGATCGTCTGCGCGATAAAAGCACCCGCTATGCCCACAATTTGCAGCTTGCTGACAGAAGCCAAAGAAAAGCCATCCACCAGATTTTTGGTGAACATTGGGATCACCAGACTAACCAATGTCGAGATCATGCTTAGTGCAATGGCTATTGCCAATAAGCCGTATGAAGGCTTGGTTTCTTTTAATAATGTGAGGAATGGCTTCAGCGCCGTTTTCCCCTTAGCTTCGGATTTTTTCATGCAAAAACTCCCCTTTTCTTGGTGAATCTGCGAGAAGAATGTATCTTCTCTGTTTCGCCTAACCCCATCCTAGCCCTGAATTGTAAACTGAAGTTAAACCCATTGATTCTCTTTTATACAAACGTAGATAGGATAATCCTCAGGCATATTCCTAATAAGGAGGAGCGAACTCTTAACATTTCTACCACCTGCAAACTTGTTATATGCGTTTTTTGTCACTTAGCGGATCAAATTTAAATAAACGTTAAAAAAATGTAAAAAAGTAAAAAAGGAAGTTTGTATCCCTTTTCAACACGTGTTACAGTGATAGAAGGGCCTAATATTGGTCAGTATATCCATGCAAGACATCTAGTGGGAAAGGAGTGACGCATTTGCGGAAAGGCGTTAACTATCCATCTTCTTTCACGTCTTTAAAATGGTTCAATTTTTTTGTATACGGAACCATGGTCCTCTTCTCCAGCTTCTTTCAACTATACCTGCTGGATGTAGGGATGAACAAATTAGAGATCGGTGCCGTATTTTCTATGGGTGCGCTAGTATCCATCTTTGCAAATCCATTCTGGGCAATCTGGACTGACCGATACCAGAATATCCGGAGAATCGTTTTGCTTATGTTAATCGGAACGTTAGTGTTATCCCAGCTTATGTTTCGGGCAAATACATATGAGATGATCTACATCTCCATTCTTTTGTTCTATTTCTTCCAAGGACCGTTATTTGCTCAGAGCAATACGATGATTCTCAGCTATATTGACGGAACTAACTATCGCTTCCGTTCTTTTCGGCTTTGGGGTTCATTGGGGTGGGCACTAATTGCAATTGCCGCCGGATTGGTCCTTGATTGGGCTGGTGTATCTATCTTGTCCTATCTGTTTGCAGGCTTACTATGTGCATCAATGTTATCCATTCTTGCATTACCGAAACTTAACCATACCATTGGCATGGCTCCTATGCCGTATAGAGGCTTCAGCAAACTAATTTATAATCCCTTTTTCTTGTGTTTCATATTGTTTGGTATCCTAGTTTCCATACCGAACACCATGAACACTACATTCATGTCTTTGTATATTACGGACCTAGGCGGCTCCAAGGGAATGATTGGTCTCGCAGTATTCCTCTCCTCTATTTTGGAAGTGGGTGTATTTGTTCTCTGCGACCGATTCCTTAAACGTAAAATATCTGTTCTGCTCGGCTGGCTTGCGCTGGTTAGCGCTTTATTCGTACTACGATGGTGGTTCATGGCGGACGCGACTACAGCCCTCCAAGTAGTGCTCATTCAAATTTTACACTGCATAACATTTGGTGGTTTCTTCTATGTAGGCACTCAACTGACCATGCTTCTTATTCCAAGACCTTACCGTGCTTCAGGACAAGCGCTCTACACACTGACTTGGAGCGGTATAGCCGGTATTGTTGGAGGAGTTCTCGGAGGTTGGATGTATCAAAATCTAGGGGCACAGAGCATGTATCAAGCGGGTGTCTTCTTGACACTGTTTGGAACGCTAGGCTTTACTTTCATGTGGCTCTTTGTAAACCGTGGAGGCTACCGGCCCCCTACAGAGGATGAGGAAGAACTCTCTCACATCGAAATATTATAAGCGAAAATATAAAAAACAGGCGCAAACGTACCTAAACGGGACGTTTGCGCCTGTTTTATTATAAAGAACCTGAACGAATCAAGTGTTAGCCTTGTTTTGGAGGCTGAAATGAACTCTTCAGTGAAACGATAAGATTGAATACGAGATGCCCAGGCGCCGAATATTTGCTATCTACATTAAAATAGCCATGACGGAAGAACTGGAATTTATCCTGAGCCACACTTTCCTTAAGCGCGGGTTCCACAAAACCTTGTAAGATTTCAATGGATTTAGGATTAAGCTGATCCAAGAAGCTAGGCTCCGCTTTCTCTACCGTGGAATCCAGACCTTCAACTTCTGCAGCCTCATCTACTTCTTCAGCAGAAATCAGTGGCTCGTATAAACGGAATTCTGCAGGCACAGCTTGACTAGCTTCTACCCAGTGCAGAGTACCTTTTACCTTACGGCCTGTAAATCCACTGCCACTCTTTGTTTCCGGATCATACGTACAATGCAGTTCAACAACCTCGCCATTCTCATCTTTAATGACTTCATTACATTTGATGAAATAAGCATGCTTCAGGCGTACTTCATTGCCGGGGAACAAGCGGAAATATTTATTGGGCGGATTCTCCATAAAGTCGTCGCGCTCAACATAAATCTCACGAGAGAACGGAATTTGGCGTACACCCATTTCTTCATTCTCTGTATTATTCTCCGCTTCAAGCCATTCTGTTTGGCCTTCCGGATAATTGGTGATAACAACCTTAAGCGGACGAAGTATAGCCATGGTGCGAGGCACAGTTAACTTAAGGTCTTCCCGGATAAAGTGCTCCAGCATTTGCAGGTCCACTAGACCCTGACTCTTGGAGATCCCTGCTTCGTACACGAATTTACGAATCGCTTCCGGCGTATATCCTCTGCGGCGCAGGCCGGAGATCGTTGGCATCCGCGGATCGTCCCAGCCATCCACATGTTTTTCGTCTACCAGCAGCTTCAGCTTACGTTTACTAGTCATGGTTTGAGCGAGATTCAGACGGCCGAATTCATATTGATGCGGAACAGAAGGCATCTCACATTCCGCTACGACCCAATCATAAAATGGGCGTTGATCTTCAAACTCAAGCGAACAAAGGGAGTGAGTTACTCCTTCAATGGCGTCCTCAAGTGGATGAGCGAACGTGTACATCGGGTAGATGCACCATTTATCCCCTGTATTATGGTGATGCGCATGAGTAATCCGATAGATGACAGGATCACGCAGATTAATATTTGGTGATGCCATATCGATCTTGGCACGAAGAACCTTCTCACCATCTTTGAATTCCCCTGCCCGCATACGGCGGAACAGATCCAAATTCTCTTCGATACTGCGCTCACGATGTGGACTGTTCTGTCCTGGCTCTGTCAGCGTTCCCCGCAATTGGCGAATTTCATCCGCGCTGAGGTCATCTACATAAGCTTTGCCTTTAGTAATTAATAATTCGGCACGTTTGTACATTTCTTCAAAATAATCCGATGCAAAACGCAGCTCTTCCCATTCATAGCCCAGCCACTTTACATCTTCCTGAATGGAGTTCACATATTCCGTATCTTCTTTGGCAGGATTCGTGTCGTCAAATCTTAGGTTAGTCTTGCCACCGAACTCGTCCGCCAGTGTAAAGTTAATCCAAATCGCCTTGGCATGTCCGATATGTAAGTAACCGTTCGGCTCCGGCGGAAAGCGTGTGACAACTTCTTTTACTTTACCCGTACGGAGGTCTTCGGTAATAACATTTTTAATAAAATTGGAGGGGGTAGTACGGTTCTCCACAGCTATCAACCTTTCGTTCTGTAGTGTTACACTACTTCTTGTATAAACATGTTTCCTACTAATATACCCGTTAACTGTAGATTGTTCAATAAAAGGGGGCACATGGCCTGGATCAATTTTTAGCATCTTTAGACCTTTTGACTTCTCTGCGGGCGATAGAGTAGCATGATAATCATAAGAAAAAATCCATAATCATACATAAGGCCTTGTGCCGAAAAGGAGGCAACTGCTTGTTTAATTATGTCATCGACGAAGAGCTTATCTTAAAGCCACTCATGCCTGAGCATGCTAGGCACATATTCGCGTTAGTGGAGCGCTCGCGGGAACGACTTAGGCAATGGCTTCCTTGGGTTGATGCCGTTACGGAACAGGATCACACCCTTAATTTCATTAAAAATGCTATAAAACAAGGCACCGACAATGGCGCCTTCACTGCTGGACTTTGGGTCCGCGGCGAGCTCGCTGGCGTCATTGGGTATCACCAGATTGACTGGCATAACCGTTCGGTAGGGATTGGCTATTGGCTTGGTGATGGCTATGAAGGCAAAGGTTATATGACCAGTGCCTGCCGAGTTCTAGTAGACTACGCACTGCTGGAAATGGAGCTGCAGCGGGTAGAAATTCGCTGCGCGACCGCCAACGTAACTAGCCGGGCAATTCCTGAACGGCTTGGTTTTGTGCTCGAAGGTGTGATCAGACAGGCAGAAAAGCTGCCCGATGGCTACGTGAATCACGCCGTATATGGTTTATTACGTAGTGAGTGGCAGCTGCTCGGCTAAGTTACTTAAGCAAAGCAAAGTTAAACAAACACGCAAGCAGAAATAAACCTGGCTGGCATACGCCCCCAGGTTTATTTTATTGAGCAGACCAAGATTAGATCTCTGGCATACCCAGCTGTTTTCGAAACTTGTTCCGTACTACGGCTGAGAGGGCTTCCAGCTCCACAAGCTCTGCCAGAGCAGCCTCCTCTTGCAGCCCAACCTGCATTAAATGCAGTACATGCGCCACGGAAGCATTGCTGTCTCCGTTTTCTTTTTTGACAATTGCATCGCCGGTTGAAATCATTCCTTCACGAAGTACACGCAAGTAAAATCCGCTATACCTTGTATCCAGAACTTGAGCCGGAAGATCTGCGGGTCCATGCTTTTGTGAGATTTTGAAGCAAGGATATCTTGGCTGGCTAACCTGAAGCAGAGTGGTGCCTATTTCATATACATCGCCAATACACACCTCTATCTCCAGCAGACCCGTTGTGGTGATATTTTCTCCGAAAGCCGAGTACTCCAGTTTCTTTCCCAGCTGCTGTTCCCAATAAGGATAGTGCTCAATGGGATAGGCGCACACCGCCTTGTCAGGACCTCCATGATGTTTAAGATCTGCCTGGCCATCTCCAACAAATCCATTGATATGAAGCTGAACTGATCCTTCTACAGGCGTTTTATAAATTCCGGTCTCCAAAGGTTTTCCCCGATAATCCACCGTCACCGGCCGACCGACATTAAGCGAGACGATCTCCATATCCATTTCCTCCTGTCAGCATGCAGCTCATAAATATCTCATCCACATAACGGCCGCCAAGATAAAACTCCTCCCGCAGACGTCCCTCTTCCACAAAACCGCATTTCCGATAAAAAGAAATCGCTGATTCATTACAGGATAATACACGCAGGCGAAGCTTACGAATAGCATGCGCCGCAGCATGTTCCTTAATGGCTTCCATGAGCTGCCGGCCGATGCCTAAACGTTGATAGTTCGGATGAACAGCAATATTAACCTCGCACACATGCCGGTTGCTCTCCATTCTACTAGGGCAGCCAAACCCGACATATCCACATAGCTTGTCATCTTGCAGCGCTACGAGCTGAGAGCCCGGGGGAGCATTCAGCAAGAAATCCTCTTGTGAGCGCCACAACATAGGTCCCGGGCTAGTGTCCTCTGTCCAAATCAGATGGTCCAGATCAATGAGTTCTCGCACGTCTTTAATCTCTGAGGGTCTAATAGTTAACCTTGCCTTGTTGATTTGTTTCATAAGATGTACACCCCTTGCCTTGCACCTCTATAGAATTCACAGCAGATGTTGGAATCCACTGTGTATAGTTATCTTACGGACCGCTCTAACGAATGGCCTTTACGATTGACTAAAGAATGGATGACGAAAAATCCTACAGACAGCAGCGCCATCGCACAGGCCAGCCAGGCTGTCGGTGCCAAACCACCGCTATCATACAGTCTGCCCATGAAGTAAGGGCCAATGACTCTCCCGACTGCACCTATCCCTCCGCTTAGTCCCAAATAAAATGGTGCGCTGCGCCCCGCATGATCCGAGATAAAGGATGGCATCGCTGGAGAAATCAGCATTTCTCCCAGTGTAGCAAGCACCATTCCAAGCACTAATCCAGGATAATTAGGCATCCACAAAAGAAACGCATAGCCACCCAAATAAAACAGGGCACTTGCAGTCATTTGTGCCGTTGAGGTAGACGCGAACCAGCGCTTAATCATTGTTACCAATGGCTGAGCTGCAAAAATCAAAATACCGTTCAGTGTCCAGAGAAAACCATAAGTTTTCTTAGGCCAGCCCTCTGAAATAATGAACGGAGATACCCCTGTATTCCAGATAGAGTTACCGAGAAGCAGGAACAAAGAACCGATCCCCATATAAAGATAAATACGAGTATGCCCCATTAGCTTCCACGTGGATTGTTTCTCTGGTTCATTCTTCTGATGCCCCATTACCTCATGCGCAGGTTCTCCACCGATTTTCTTCAGATATATAAAAAAGAAACCCGCAAATACCGCCGAGGTTACACCATTCATTACAAAGCTTAGCATATAGGAAATATCGGCCAAAAAACCGCTTAATGCCGTCCCCAGTGCTACACCAATATTATTGGCGACATAAATAACATTAAACAGCTCACCACGCTGCTTCGTGAAACGAAAGCCGATAAATGCCTGAATGGCAGGTAATGATAAGGAATTAAATAATCCCACTAGTCCCATTGCAACCATAAATAACGTCCAGTTGTTACTAGCTGCCGGCAAGGTGAACAGTGCCAAAGCATTCATGGCGAGCGCTCCGACAATCAGCCGGTTCACGCCTACCTTATGATAGAGTGAGCCCCCGAGTAGTTGACCCACGATCCCACCAACCGATTGAATAAGAATCACCAGTCCAGCATCTGACATGCTGCGTCCAAGCTCATCAAATACATACATCGTAACGAGCGGCCACATCAGCGCACTACCTGTTGCGTTAATTAGGCTGGCAATTAGAAATATTTTCACTTCTTTTGGATATGCCTGTAAAAACTTCATAAGTAGTGTACATCCCCTGTTATATATGTGTCATTAATTCATCCAGTATCATCCCAAAACAGGGTTATGAGCAAGCATATACATTGACGTTTTATCGTGATAAAGTACGCATGAAATCTAGAGGATAAAACGCACATATCGCATGAAATATCCCGTCTCCCTTGGGGTTCACGTCCACAGTCCTCCCTAGTTCTAATATCTATTCTTATTTTAAAGCCGTGGCTGTCGTCCGTAAAGCAAACTAAACAAGAAGAAACTGATTCGCTTTTAGAAAGACGGGGTAATAGAGCCTAGAAACACTCCCCCTTCAAAATTCGCCGTGATCCGATTTCGTTCCCCCGAGCGCGGATATATCACGGCGGATTTTTTTGTGTCTACATAACAAAAAGCACCCCTAAAACATTAACGCCACCAATAAGGCAGACCTTGAATGTTCTATGGAGTGCTCTATAAGACGAGCTTAAGCGTGTTTTTTGACACTGCTGCCGGACATGCTATCTACGGATTGAATAGCCGTAGGTGCTTTACGCAAGTATGCCATCCAATAGGCAGCTGCGACAAATATTGCTCCACCCGTTAGATTGCCGAGCCAGACGGGAACAAAGTTAGTGAAGTATTGCCCCCATGAATAATAACCTTCAAAAATAGCTGCTGGAATTAGGAACATGTTAGCTACAACGTGCTGGAATCCTATCGCAACAAAGGCCATCGTCGGGAACCAAATACCAAGGATTTTGCCGCTGAAGTTATCTGCTCCATAGGAGAGCCATACGGCCAGCGCAACGAGCCAGTTACAGCCGATACCCGAAACAAATGCCGGAAAGAATTCTGCATCGATTTTATGACCAGCCATATCCACCAATTTTTCTAAATACACACCCTCTGAAGTTAAACCCACCACATGACCGAAGAAATAAGCTACAAATAATGCCCCTGCCAGATTACTAATCGTAATGAGCAAAAGATTCTTCACAACTTCCCAGAAAGAAATCTTCTTAGCCATAAAAGCGAGCGGCACGGCCATCATATTCCCTGTCAGCAGTTCTCCACCTGCAAGGAGTACCATGATCAGCCCAACGGGGAAGACTGCGGCTCCGATAAAGTTAGCAATGGAACCCCATTCCTGTGGTGCGCCAGCAATGACGCGAATATCTAATAAAAACCCGAGCGCAATAAACGCTCCTCCCAAAAAGCCCAGAATAAGTACGGTACTTAGCGGATTATGAGCTTTTTTTATGCCGTTCTCTACAGTTACTTCGGCAATTTGCTGCGGTTTGCTATAAGCCATGGTTCCTATCCCCTTCATCTATTTACTTCAAATTTGTTCCTTTATGACCATTGTAGCGTGTCGTAAAACACATTAACGTGATAATTATCACTTTGAGAAAACTAAGTGAAAGTTTTCACTGACATGTCAAATTTACTGCGACCTGTGCACAAATAGAAGTTTGCGACTGGCCTACTAAGCCAGCATATCTTGTTTCGTTGGATTACATTTGAGCGTACGCAGCAGCTATCGGACACCGTTGACCCTATATGCAGCTATATCTCACTGGAGCTATACCTAACTGGAGTCATACCTCACTATAGTCATACTTCACTATCGGCATTCTATCGGACTCGGATGACTCTAATCTTAGCTTTTGAGCATATTTGGCCCACACCCGGACATCGGACTCAGATAACCTTATTTGTAACTTTCGAGCACATTTGACTCGCTATCGGACCCCATAGTCGCTATTAGCACCAAAAACACACTAGTTTTACCTCGTTCTATGTAATAGCTGCACTGGAGTCCGAAATCACGCTCAAACGGCGATTAATTGCTAAATAGCGGCTTCTGAGTCCGGATAATTCTGAGGTGGGCGGTTTCTCAGCATGATCGGACTCAGTTGACCCTATTCGTAGCTTTCGAGCACATTTGGCTTGCTATCGGACCCCATAGTCGCTATTGGCACCAAAAACACACTAGTTTTACCTCGTTCTATGTAATAGCTGCACTGGAGTCCGAAACCACGCTCAAACGGCGATTATTTGCTAATTAGCGGCTTCTGAGTCCGAAAGCTTCTGCGGGGGGCGATGACTCAGCACGATCGGACCCAGTTGACCCTAATCGTAACTTTCGAGCACAATTGGCTCGCTATCGGACCCCATAGTCGCTATTGGCACGAAAAACACACTAGTTGTCCCCCATTCTATGTAATAGCTGCACTGGAGTCCGAAATCACGCTCAAACGGCGATTAATTGCTAAATAGCGGCTTCTGAGTCCGGAAAATTCTGAGGTGGGCGGTTTCTCAGCATGATCGGACTCAGTTGACCCTATTCGTAGCTTTCGAGCACATTTGGCTTGCTATCGGACCCCATAGTCGCTATTGGCACCAAAAACACACTAGTTGTAACTCGTTCTATGTAATAGCTGCACTGGAGTCCGAAATCACGCTCAAACGGCGATTAATTGCTAAATAGCGGCTTCTGAGTCCGGAAAATTCTGAGGTGGGCGGTTTCTCAGCATGATCGGACTCAGTTGACCCTAATCGCAACTTTCGAGCACATTTGGCTTGTCATCGGACCCCATGGTCGCTATTAGCACGAAAAACACACTAGTTTTACCTCATTCTATGTAATAGCTGCACTGGAGTCCGAAATCACGCTCAAACGGCGATTATTTGCTAATTAGCGGCTTCTGAGTCCGATAAATTCTGCGGAGGGCGGTGACTCAGCACGATCGGACTCAGTTGACCCTATTCGTAACTTTTGAGTACATTTGGCTTGCCATCGGACCCCATAGTCGCTATTGGCACCAAAAACACACTAGTTGTACCTCGTTCTATGTAATAGCTGCATTGGAGTCCGAAACCACGCTCAAACGGCGATTATTTGCTAATTAGCGCCTTCTGAGTCCGAAAGCTTCTGCGGAGGGCGATAACTCAGCACGATCGGACTCAGATGACCTTATACAGAGCTTTTGAGCAAATTTAGCTCGCTATCGGACCCCATGGTCGCTATTAGCACGAAAAACACACTAGTTGTAACTCATTCTATGTAATAGCTGCATTGGAGTCCGAAACCACGCTCAAACGGCGATTATTTGCTAATTAGCGGCTTCTGAGTCCGAAAGCTTCTGCGGAGGGCGATGACTCAGCACGATCGGACTCAGTTGACCTTATACAGAGCTCCTGAGTCCGGAAGCTTCTGCAGAAGGTGGTGACTCAGCACGATCGGACTCAGTTGACCCTAGTCGTAACTTTCGAGCACATTTGACTTACTACCATCACCGAAGCCATTGGATTGCATCTACCCAAGCAGCTATTCAGCACCTAACAAAAAAAAGCAGTGATCCTCCCGTAACAGGAGGATCACTGCTTCTCTAGCTTTACAAGGCTGTCTTATTCTTCGATAAATCACTCAGGAACAACGTCCCTTTTTAAACCGTTACAGCCTCTTTGCTTGGTACTGTTGTCGGCAGCGCTTGAAGACCTACTGTATTCAGGAAGTTCCAAGGTTTGTTGTAATGCGGTTGGAAGAAGAAATCGATAAAGGCTAGTTGGTCGATTGTCATATGATTTTGAATACATACAGACACTGTGTTGATCGATTGCGTCAGATCCATCTTGGACATAATTTGAGCCCCGAGAATACGGCGTGTGGCGCGATCAAACACTACTTTTAACTGTACCTGCTCAAAGGTGGGCATAAATTCCGGACGGTAGTTATCAATAATCATGGCGGTTTCTACGTCCATTCCTTCAGCCTTAGCTCCTTCTTCAGTAAGCCCTGTTGCAGCGATATTGTCTTCATAAATCTTAATGCCCGAAGTCCCTTGTGTACCCATATAAGGAATGGTCTCTGTTACCAAGTTGCGTGCAACTAAGGTTCCCATCCGCACGGCATTGGTTGCCAGTGGGATATAGGCGTGTTTGCCTGTAGGGTTGTAATGAATCGCACAGCTGTCGCCAGCGGCATATACATCCGGGCAGCTAGTCTGCATATAGTTATTGACTACAATGGCACCATTAGGCAGCATATCGACTTGACCTTTTAAGAGTTCAGTATTAGGACGGAAACCAATGCAGAGAATGACCAGATCTGTCTCATGCTCACCTTTGCTTGTAATAACCTTTGTTACCTTACCGTCTTTGCCTGCAAAAGTGCTGACCTTCTCATTCAGTGCCAATTTAATCCCATGATCCTGAAAAGATTGTTCGATCGGTGCAGTAAATTCTTGGTCCAGATATTTACTCAGAATGCGATCTTCACCATCAATTAGCGTAACTTGCTTGCCATTCATTTGAAAAGCTTCCACCAGTTCAACGCCGATATATCCAGCGCCGACGACGGTGATTTTATTCGCTTGTTTAGCTTTTTCTATAATAGTGTTGGAATGATCATAGTTCTTGGAAAGTAAAATCCCCTCGAGTTCAAATCCTTCAAGCTTCGGCACAATCGGCCATGAACCTGTAGTCATAATCAGCTTATCGTAGGTGTCAGCGAACTCGTGACCTGTCTCCAGATTGCGTACACGCAATGTTTTGGACTTCGTATCCACTGCAGTTACTTCATGACGCATATTGGTCTTTACGCCAAGCTCTGCAAGCTTTTCTGGTGAAGAATAGAATAGCCCCTCTGGGTCTTTAACCACTCCACCTACATACAAGGCAATTCCACAGGATAAGAAGGAAATATTATCATTTCGCTCATATACAGTAATCTCGGCATCCGGGTAAAGCTGAGCAGTATTCACAATTGCGGCGGTTCCGGCATGGGTACATCCAATGACAGCTACTTTCATTATTTCTTCCTCCTTCAAATGGACAATCGGGTTATATATTTGACTTGCATGACCGATCAATGATGGAATCTGATCAACAATGGGCTAGTTGTGATTTATTTCACTTTATAAACTGATTATATTGTGATATTTATCACATTACAAGTCTTTTTACCTATATCCTCATATTGTTCACAATTTTAAGTTTTTTTCCGCCACTGCTGCCGAATGCGACTCCGTTAGCTTTGCCACGTGGGAGGTACATTATGATCCGCATTTGCAGGAATCCAAAGGAAGCATAAAAAAAGGCTTCCCCTCTAATACCAACAAGGAGAAGCCTTTTATTAAAACACTTTTACACCAGACCGTGAATCTCTCCGTCCTCATCCATCCATAGTCCCTCAGCAGCTGGCTTAGCTGGCAGACCTGGCATCGTAACGATATTGCCTGTAATAACTACCGCAAAACCTGCACCAAGCGAAAGGGTAATATCTCGGACACCAATCGTAAAGCCTTCCGGTGCTCCGAGTAGTCTAGGCTGGTCGGAGAAGGAATACGGCGTCTTCGCCAAACATACTTGAAGATCATTTAGCCCAAGCCGCTCGATAACCGCCAGACTCCGCTTAGCCGCCGGAGAAAAGTTCACTTCTGCCCCGCGGTAGATCTCACGGACAATTTTGTTGATTTTGGATGAAATGTCGAGATCCTTCTCATACAAAGGAGCAAACTGGCTCGGCCCACTATTGTCCAAGAGCTTGTTCAGCTCAGAAGCCAGCTCCTGTCCACCTGCACTACCTTCCGCCCATACTTTTGAGATCGCAGCCGGCACGTTTAAATTGCGGCAGGCCTCCAATACATCATTAATCTCGCCCTTACTGTCCCCTTCAAAATGATTTATGGCAACTAAAACAGGGACTCCAAATTTACCGAGATTCTCTACATGACGTTCTAAGTTCACCAATCCCGCGCGCAGCGCCGTCCGATTCTCGGTTAGAAGCTCGCCTTTAGGCACACCACCGTTATATTTTAAGGACTTAACAGTTACGACAAGAACAGCAGCAGAAGGGGTTAACCCGGCCTGTTGGCATTTGATATCCATGAATTTCTCTGCACCAAGATCCGCTCCGAAGCCTGCTTCGGTGACTACAACATCTCCCAGCTTAAGGGCATAACGAGTGCCAATAACACTGCTGCAGCCATGAGCGATATTCGCAAACGGCCCCCCGTGCACAATAACAGGCGTACCTTCCAGAGTCTGTACCAAGTTTGGCTTAACTGCTTCCTTAAGCAGCGCTGTCATCGCTTCAACGGCCCCGATTTGCTCGGCTGTTACCGGTTGTCCCTCTTGGTCATAACCAATCAGAATACGGTTTAAACGCTTCTTGAGATCCATGAGGTTATCGCATAGGCATAACACAGCCATAATCTCAGAAGCCGTTGTAATCTGAAAGCCACTTTCCCGTACGGCTCCATTTCCGTCTCCCAGCCCTGTCACAATACTGCGCAGGCTGCGGTCATTCATATCCATGACACGTTTCCAAACGATACGCTGCGGATCCAGTCCCAGCTCATTGCCTTGGAAGATATGATTGTCAATCATTGCGGACAATAAATTATGCGCAGAAGTTACCGCATGAATGTCACCGGTAAAGTGCAAATTAATCTCATCAGCCGGAACAATCTGCGACTTTCCGCCGCCTGTTGCGCCGCCCTTCATCCCTAAACAAGGCCCAAGCGAGGGCTCACGTAAAGCAGCCACGGTCTTCACTCCTGCTGCATTCATTGCCTGCGCCAACCCGATGGTTGTTAAGGTCTTACCCTCGCCAGCAGGGGTCGGATTCACCGCAGTGACCAGAACCAGCTTGCCATCTGGCTTGTTTTTCATATCCTCCCATAAGGAAGGTGAGAGTTTGCTTTTATATTTTCCGTATAGTTCCAGATGCTGCTCGTCGATTCCTGCTTGTGCTGCTACCTCTGTAATTAACTTCATGCTTGTATAAAACCCTCCTGCCGTTATTATCCTGCTGTACTCCGCTTTTTTATGCATGTTCGCTCAGTTGCTATATTCTCTTCAAAGGATACATCGTCTTTTTAAAGCGTCAAGTATAATTTATCACAATAAAAATTCAAGGCAATCTCCATTAATCCTTTAAAAAAAGAAAATCCCCGCGAGCATCGGTCGAAACCGAGTCGAAGGGATACTTGGAAGATCACTCTGCAACTGACCCCATAATGGATCTACAGTAGTGCCTCAATATGTTGTTTCATCGTTTCCGGCGATTCTTTGGGCTCCACACGAGCTACTACATTGCCGCTGCGATCAATAAGAAATTTGGTGAAATTCCAGCTAATGTCGCTGCTGTCTCCAGCACCAGGCTGCTGCTCCTTCAAATAATTGAAAAGCGGGCTGGCATCCGGTCCATTAACATCAACTTTGGCGAATACCGGAAAGGTAACTCCATAATTAATCTGACAGAATTCCTCAGCCTCTTCACTCGTACCTGGCTCCTGGCCCGCAAACTGGTTGCAGGGGAATCCTAATACTACAAGTCCTTGATCGCTATACTGTTCGTATAGTTTCTGAAGATCTCCATACTGTGGCGTAAGCCCGCACTTACTAGCCGTATTAGCAATCAGCAGCACCTTACCTTCATACTCCGCAAACGGCACTTCTTTACCCGAAGGTGTAACGCCGGCAAAATTGTAGATCGACATCTTTATTCCCCTTCCTTCCTTGTACTTAGACTACACTACGTATCTTACCCGAACTGTAAGGGAATGCAACTTCTGAACTCTTTTTATAGCCATAGAAAAAGCAGCCCTACAAATTTCATAGGACTGCTCTCTGCGTCTGTGTTATTTCGATACCGGAATTGCGTCATAATATTCTTCCAACGTAATATCCTTCTCATTGATATAGGCAGCAATGTCCTTACCTACATAACGGATATGCCAAGGCTCGTACTTATATCCGGTAATGTCTTGCTTACCTTCAGGATATCTGATGATAAAACCATATTCCCCTACATGCTTGGCCAACCACTCGGCTTCCTTCGTCCCACCAAAACAGCTCTCAGCGGCACACTTGCCATCACTTCCCGAGACATCAATAGCCAGCCCGGTCTGATGCTCGCTATAGCCAGGGACTGCACTGTAAGTACGGGCTTTTTCTTCCCCGTCTCTCTCCACATAACGGTTATACAAAATCGTCTGGGTTGCCTGTGAGCGGTAGGCAGAAACGCCTGCTAAATAAATTCCGTCTTCCTCTGCACCTGCGAACATCTTCTCCAAGGCTTTAGCGGCTTCGCTGCGCATCATACGCTTTTCGATTTTCTCTTTGAAGGTAAACCGGACATCAGGATAGACAAGATCCGTTGGTTTATAATTATCAGGCAAACCATACTGCTTATTTACCATCACTGTAATACTATCAGGCTCTGCAGATATAGGATCTGGAACACTACCTGCATTATCACCGCCTGATTCAGGCGGACTAGAGGGTTCTGATGGATCTGGTGTATCCGATGGATCAGCTACTGCCGGGTCTGTAATCCCCCCTCCATCACTTTCCCCCGTCTCCCCAGGCTCACCTTGAAGATTATCCCCCACATTTATATTTGAACCGTTACTCTCCGAAGCAGAAGGAGACGTGTACTTTCCTATTCCCCAACCGACAGCAATAACGACAATTAACAAGATTATAATTTTAAATTTTTTTGACATCTGTAAGTTCTTCCTCCTCGAAGCCGAACATTCTATTTATCTATTAGACAGGCTTTCCTTCATAAATGTTTCACTAAGAACCTATTTTTAATATAAAAATCAATATGTTCCACGCTATAAAATAAAGGTTACCATAGGTCATTAGCTTCAGCGCTAACTACCCTATGGTAACAAGTTTCATCTATAAAACTCTACTAACTTTATCTGGAAGTGCCGCGACCGCCGCTTTTAAAGCCACCGGATCCATTGCTACGGCCACCGCGTGAAGATCCGCCGCCGCTGTTGCGGCCGCCTTTGCCAGCAGCGCCACCCTTGGCACCGGCGTATCCACCTTTGCTGCCTTTACCACCTTTGCCGCCTCTAGACGGGCCTGCACCGTAGCCGCTGCCTAAGCCGCCACGTGGAGTGCCTCCAGTGTAGGCACCGCCGTCCGCACCTCTAGCTACATTCTCACTGTAGCCAGTGCTTGGTCCACCCTTCCGGTTCGCACCGCGCGAACCGGCGCTAGGCGTTGCCGCGTTACCGCTGGCAGACGCTTCGCCTCGGGAGGCGAAGGCGCCATAGCCGCCGCCTACTCGCACTACGCCGGCAGCCTTGCCGCCGCCCTTAGGAGCAGCAGCGTCATAGCCGCTGCCGCCACGCTTGCCCGCCGCCGCATCGGAACGACCGCGGCGACCTTCTGCAGGCGCGCCCCAGCCGCCTGCTTCTTTACCGCGGCCACGGCCGCCTTGCCGCGCTCCGCCTTCGCCGCGCGGAGCTCCGCCGCGGCCAGAGCCGCCGGTCTTCGGCCCGCGGCCCGTGCGCGCTCCCTCAGCGCCGCCGCTTTGGCGACCGCCGTGGCGTCCGCCGCCTTGCACAGGGATGAATTCGCCAACACCGAATTCATCCTTCTCGTAACGGCGGCGATCCAGCCGCTGCGAGATGCCATGCTCGATCAAATCCAGACCCTCTTGATCACGTGGAGATACGAAAGTTATTGCAAGCCCTTTGCCTCCAGCACGGCCAGTCCGGCCGATCCGGTGAATATAGCTATCCACATCAAGCGGCATATCATAGTTAAAGATGTGAGTAATACCTTCAACATCCAGACCCCGAGCTGCTACGTCTGTCGCTACAAGCAGCTGCAGCTTCGCATCACGGAATCTTTTCATCACGCCTTCACGTTTACCTTGGGACAAATCACCGTGCAGCTCGTCACATTCATAACCGGCTGCTTGCAGCGCTTCGTTCAAATTGGATACCCGTCGTTTCGTCCGGCAGAAAATAATAGCCAAGTAAGGACGATCCCGTTCAATGAGGGATTTGAGCGCTTCTTCTTTATTACGGTCCGAGCATTCCACTACTTGCTGTTTTATATTATCCAGCGGAATCGGAGAACCACTCTTAATGATGATATCCAGTGGCTCTTTCATGTAATTAGCAGCGAGACGTTTAATCGGATCAGGCATTGTCGCGGAGAACAACATAGTCTGACGACGATAAGGCACAGCCGTAATGATGGTCTCAACATCCTCCAAGAAGCCCATGTGCAGCATTTGATCGGCTTCATCCAGAACGAGCATTTTTACGCCGCTAAGATCCAGCGTCTCCCGGCGCATATGATCCAAAAGTCTGCCCGGTGTACCGATGATAAGATGTCTGCCGCCTTCCAGCTTGCGCAGTTGCTTCTCTACATCTTGACCCCCGTAAACCGCCAATATTTTGATATCCGTATGACGCGCCAGCTTGCGTGCCTCTTCTGTAATTTGCAAAGCCAGCTCACGTGTTGGAGCCATAATCAGCGCCTGAGGGTAAGCCCGCTCCGTATGGATCTTGTCCATAATTGGCAGCAAAAAGGCCAAAGTCTTCCCTGTACCTGTCTTCGCTCTAGCTATTACGTCCAAGCCCTGCACCAATGGCGGAATGGCTTCCTGTTGCACTGGCGTAGGCTTAACAATGCCTTGACTTTGAAGCAATGTACACAGTAATTCTGAAACTCCTAAATCTTTAAATCCCGGCAAATTCTCCACCTCACTATTTTCTCGGTTTAATTTGATTACATCTCTTTCTTAACTTCCGTCTTCAAAAGCCCTGTATGAGGCAGCCTGCATAGGCTGTCCTGTTCTGGGGCATATGCTTCAGATTCAGCTATATTCAAACAAAAGCGGAAGAACACCGTCACCGGCATCCTTCCGTCCCATGTATCCCTTGACCCGTTAAAAGAGTGCGGTCAAAGTTCGGTTTCTGGGCAGCAGCGATCCACCGGACGTTAAGACGGCACTCCATTTGCGTTCCATTCCACTTTATACAATAGAAGTAAAGTTAAGCTTAGAAAGTTATCTTTTATATTGTACTTGATAGAAAGGCATTTGTGTGAAACTGCTGAAGAATAATTATTCAAATCCCTTAAGCTAGAACCTTCCCGATTTAAAAATCGCATAGATCAGCCACAAGAACATCAGAAGTGCCACTACGCTGCCAACCTCCACTGTAGGGAAATTCCATAACACTGAAGGCTGTCCACGCATCGCAGTACCAATAATGAGTCCTGTCATGATGATGCTAAACGCGAGCATCACAATACTGAATGCTAAACGGTTACCTACCCGGTCCAGCTTACGCTCCAGATTCTGCATCTCAGGTGCCACAATCTCCACCTTTATCTTTCCCTTACTGATCAGCGCGGATAACTGCTTAGCCTGCCCAGGAAGCTCCAGCAGACTCTCTGTTAAGTCGGCTACGCCTCCCAGGAACTTACGCTGCAATCGACTGCCGCTAAAGCGCTGCTTCACAAGTTCCCGCCCAAAGGGTTCCGCCATCTCCAAAATACTGATGGTTGGATCTAAGTTGCTGATGACTCCCTCCAGCGTGAGCATTGTCTTCCCTAACATCGTCAAATCCGGCGGCAGCACTAGACGGTGTTTTCGCGCTATGCCGAACAGATCATTCAGGGCTTTGCCTATACTCATTTTGCTAAATGGAACATCATAATATTCATCCCGCAGCCGATCCATATCATCATGCAGCGCACTTCGATCAGCATCCTCAGGAATGACTCCAAGACGCAAAATTGCCCGGACCATCGCATCCGTATTTTTGCGCATCAGAGCGATAATAAGTGCAGACAGCTGCTCCTTCATCTCCTCATTCAGCCGACCCATCATGCCAAAATCAATCAAAGCCAGCTTTCCATCACCCATCCGTATAACATTGCCCGGATGAGGATCAGCATGGAAAAAACCATGAATGAAGATTTGTCTAAGCATCATCTCCACAAGTTGCTGAGCAATGGCTTTAAGCTTAACGCCTTTACTCAGCAACTCATCGCGACGACTCAGCGTTGTCCCTACCACATATTCCATCGTCAGCACTCGTGTTGACGTATAGTCCCAATAGATATCCGGGATGTACACTCCCTCATAATCCATCTGCTGATCGATTTTCTCTGCATTACGCCCCTCTTGGCTGTAATCCAGCTCGCCAAGCAGCGATTTCGAGAACTCCTCTACCATACGGCACAGCTGATATTGCCTCGCCCAAGCGAGCCGCTTTTCAGCAAGCGTGCTTAAATCTTTGAGGATTTCCAAATCCCTGCTCATCGTTCGCAGAATACCCGGACGTTGAACTTTAACAGCTACGACTTGTCCACTGTGAAGCACAGCCCTATGCACCTGACCGATGGATGCCGCAGCAAGTGGCGTATCCTCAAAAGAATTAAAGATTTCATCCATATGCTGATCCAGTTCCTGCTCAATGATCGCGCGCACGCGGTCGACAGGAAAAGGAGGCACATTATCTTGTAGTTTTACCAATTCCTGAATAATAGAATCAGGCAGCAGATCTGAACGGGTACTGGCGAGTTGTCCCAGCTTAATAAAGGTTGGACCCAAATCCTCCAGCACCAGCCGAATCCGCTCCCCAAGCGTAAGGCTTGTGTGTGCTTCCTGCGTTACAAGACGACGTGGAAGGGATAGTAAGTGATAGAGCCCCAGCTCTTCCACCATATAGCCAAAACCATGGCGCATAAGCGCCATGGCGATTGCCCGGTAACGTCCGGCATGTCTAATGCGTACTGCCATTTAGTCCGAACGCGTTTCCGCCGATGTTCCCTCTAGATGGGAAATCCCCTCTAGCTCGGCCAACCGGCGCTCCAATACTGCAATTCGCCCTTCCAGCTCGGCAATATCGTTTTGTACAGGCACATTCATTTCCTTCAGCACGCGTTGTACTTGCTCTTGTACAGCAGATTTGAACATGCCTCGTTCTTCCTCACCACGTTCAATTAGCCGATCGACGAGAGCCCTAGATTCCGAAGGAGCAAGCTCCCCGCGTTTCACTAGTTCTTCAACAACCTTCTCTACTTTTTCCTTACTGACAATGGTGAGGCCCACTCCTAAAGAGATCGCTTTTTTAAACAAATCACTCATGGCACTTTCCTCCCAAAGATTCCGTTTCATTACATAACGGAGTTTATGATTAAAGTATACCCCACTGTGTACGTATTTCAAAAAAAACACAACATTGCTTAGTTAGTGACCGGAATACGGGCAGCCCAAGTAGCCGCCTGTAGAATTAGTTTACGTAGTGCCGGATGACGGAAGGAAGGTTCATGATGACCAGGCATAAGGAATACTACTCGTCCTAAACCATAGCTATGGCACCATGCAGCTGGAATCCATTGCCCCTCAGATTCATATTGAAGCAGAATAGTCCGTTCTGTGAACGGGTCAAATTCAAAATGATAGGGCTCCTCATCCAATTGGAAATCTTCCACACCTTCGGTGATGTCATGCTCTAGCACTTTGAAGTTCAGGGGTTCGTAAGCTGTGTGTCCGTTAAATCGACCCCCGATTAGCTGTGCAAGCTCGTTACGTTTCGTCAGCGAAGCTCCCGTATGAAGAACAATGAGTCCGCCTCCTCCACTTACATAGCTGAGCAAACCAGCCGTTTGTTGAGGGGAGACTGTTTCGTTCCACAATTCATTGTAAGCAATACATAGGTCATAACTTGCTAAATGCTCAATGCGCATTAATTTTTTATTTTCTGAACATTGCACGGTTAATAAATCATTTAAGATCTCACTAATTTGTTGGTCCACTCCTTGAAGTGGATGAAACCGGGGATGGGTGTAATCACCAAGTAATAGACATTTTCTCTTGTCCATGGGATCCTCCTCCTTATTCGTTGTTATTATTCGTCACATGTTGCCTATATTCTAAGGAAAACTGCCGCGAATGTCCATGCAGATGGCAGGTATATTGCTCTTTGGGCTTATTTTTCCGGGTAAAAAAGCATCCCCGGCCATGATAACAGGCGGGAATGCTTCTGTGTGATAACGTCATTCGTGTAAAGCTGACGCAACTTGTGACTTAGCGATTCGCCGCCACATATTTGCCTAGCTCTACAATCATGCTTCCCATCCGTTCATGCTCAGGCATAATGATACGCTGTACGCCCTCTTCTTTAAGCGCCTCAGAGGTAATCCGCCCTACAGAAACAGCAAGCACTTTATCCTCAAAAGACTTCAGCATTTCTTCCAGCTTTCCCTGTTCCCGGGCAAATTGACAGAGGAAACGAAACTGTGGTGCACTCGTAAAAGCCACGGCATCAATTTTGCCTGATATGATTTCTAGAAGCAATCTTTCCAGTTCGCCCGGCTCAGGTGGGGTATGGCGATACGGCAGCACTTGGCGGGTAGTAGCCCCAGCCTCCTGCAGCCATGCAAGCATATGAGGAGCTGGATCGCCGTGCAGCTGAAGAACGACTTCTTTCCCCTGCAAATTCAGGGATTGAAGCCCACGAATCAATCCGATTGTACTTCCGTCGTCGTCACGAACCTCCGGCGTAAGTCCTCTTTTTTTCAAAGCATTCACTGTCTTATAACCCCGTGCGGCAATAATAGAACCAGAAAGTACTTCTAAGAAACGTTCTTCGATCCCCATTCGCTCAGCCATATCGAAGAGAGCATCAAGTCCCATCCCTGTAGTCAGGATCGCCAAGTAAGGAGGCTGATTGATCCATGCATTCAAACCTTCCTGCAAGGCCTCGTCATCAAGAAATACAGTCCCTTGAGCAGGTCGGCATACTGCCGTTCCCCCCATATTCTGAACCAGCTTGGCCATTTCTTCCGATTTGCGTGGACCCGCCAAGGCGACAGTGAACCCTTTTAATTGCTCTGCCATTTCCTATTATCTCTCCTCTCTCCATTGCCTAACCCAACATTATTGTTTATCAGTATACTTGCAAAGGAGTTCAAAAGGGAAGATAAAAAGCACGGTTCTCCTATCAGAAATCATTCTTATTACCAGAAGCGTTTATCTTAAAGCGGCTCGCCAGCTTCTGCAGTTCTTCTGCAAGACGGCTAAGGTCGGTAGACGAGGATGCCATCTCCTCTACAGAAGCAAGCTGCTCTTGTGCGGCAGTTGCGATAGTTTCCGTATTCACAGCCGCCTCTTCCGATATGCCGCGAATTTCCCTAATAGCCTTCTCCATATCATTAGATTCCACCAATAAAGTCTGCACAACCCCACCCATGGCTTCAATCTTCTCCGCGGCACTCTTTACTGCTCTTCGGATACGAGAGAAAGAACGTCCGGAAGTATCCACAGCCTCAATACCTTCGGATACGCGCTGTCTGGTGTCTTCCATCGTATGAGTTACCAGCAGCATTTCACTATTAATAGCGGTAATCTGTTCGGCAATCAAATGTGCGGATCTCTCTGATTCCTCTGCCAGCTTACGCACCTCGGCAGCAACCACCGCAAATCCACGCCCTTGTTCCCCGGCTCTGGCTGCCTCAATGGAAGCATTGAGGGCCAGCAGGTTGGTCTGGCGGGCAATCCCGGTGATGACACCAACAATGCCCTCAATTTGACTGGTTCTTTCATTCAGCTTGTCAATTACACTGCCCAGCTCTCCGACCGTTTCATGGATACCATTGATTTTGTCCACCACGCTGATAACCGAATCATTACCTTCTGATGCTGAGAGTGAAGTCTTGTCCATCATTGTGGATACTTGCTCCATATATGTGGAAATCTGCTCGACCTCACTAGCTGTAGCGGCAGTGCTCTCCATTCCTTTTCGTACACTAACCACCTGTCGCTCCGTCCCTGCCGCTACGTCCTGAATCGCTATGGTCACCTGCTCAATCGTTTGGGCAGTCTGATCCGCACTAGCCGTCAGTTCTTCCGCTGAGGAGGATACATTGCTTGTCATCTCCTGCACGCCAATGATCATCTCGCGCAAGCTGATCACCATTAATTGAAAATTCTCTGCCAGCAGCCCTATTTCATCTTTACGGAAAACACCCATGTCTTCCGACAGATCACCTTTGGCTATCACCGCAGTTGCTTTCCGCAGCCGGAAAAGCGGTCTCAAAATCGATTGAATATTAAAATAGATCACAACCAGCGCAAGCAGAACGGAAACTACAATAACAAGCAGAGCTGTATCGCGAATTCCACTAGTTGCTGAGTTAACCTCATCAATGCTGATCGTACCTCCGATTCTCCAACCCGTCAGTTCATTGACCATAAAGGTCATCTTTTTGGACGTATCCTTGAAGACATAATCGAAGACCCCTTGTTCTTTCTCGAACATTTTCTTTACAAAATCATCTGACGATTCCTGCCCGATAGCCTCTGTAGGATGAACTAGAAACTTCTTGCTGTTATCAACGATGAGGATATAACCTTCCTTGCCTACCTTAATTGAGGTCAGCTCCCCTAAAGTAGACAGGTTGAGATTCATTGTGATCACCCCATCACCGCCCTTAAGAACCGTTGATATCGCAATCGCGGTTTCTTTATTTACGGTTTGAAAAGCTGGAGAAATCACAGCCCCTTTTCCTTGCTTCAGAGAATTAATATAGGCGCTTTCCTGCCTTGGATCATAACCCTCTGGCAGCTTAGCATCTAAAGCATGAATAGCCTTGCCATTGCTTGTACCCACATAAATGTCCAGTACATCCGGATGCAGCGCCACATATTCCTTCAGTCTGGCTTTTACAGCAGAGGAAGTCCCCCCAGATCCCTCACTGTTGATCCCCTCAGATGAAAACTCCGCGGCAAAATAAGAAATCGCATCTATTTTGGATTGAATATTAGAGTTAATGATTTCATTTACGGCCAACACACTTTCGGTAGCATTGTTCACCAGTTGATCTTCCACTTCCTGGCTGGCAGCTTGATAGGTTCGCCAGCCTATTATAATACTGGGCAGCAGCAGTATTATTAGGTATGTAAGAATTAACTTGGTACGGATAGTCATACCCGCATTTTTTTTCATAGACGTCATCATCTCTCTCTCATCTGAGTCTTAGGCAAGGATACATTTACCAGACTTAATATATAATTTAAAATCTGTTTTAGGAACCGATTTTCCTCCTATCTTTCTTTGTTTTTCTCATTTTTTTTGAGAATTGTCATATAAATGCAACAAAAAAGGCCGCCTCAATGAAAGCGGTCTCTCCGGATATACATATTATTACCGCAGCACAGGCTCCGGCACCTCTATCCTAATTATTCTTTTTGTTCTTACAGTTTGGGCAGACGCCCCCGAATACTACATGAGCATGACCAATGGTATAACCGGTATCCTTGGCCACTGTATTCATCCATTCACGCGGAACTTGATTCATAACCTCATCCACTGCTCCACAAACCTCACAAATGATATGCTGGTGATCATCCATACGTGCGTCATATCTGCTAGCAGCTTCACCAAGCTTAAGCTCACGAATCATTTGTTTATCTGAAAGATAACGCAGAGAGTTATATACCGTACCGTATGCTAAGCTATGTCCCTGCTCTACTAGCCGATTCATTACTTCCGCAGCAGTAGGATGGTCATGTGAATTAAGGACGATATCGTAAACGGCTTGACGTTGGGAGGTCAAATTTAGACTTTTCATTCCTATCATCCTCTAACTTATTTTTAGATCAAGTATAAATCTTGTGAATGGGAACGTCAATCCCATTTTTATCCACATGTTACTTTACAAGCTACCTAATCATTCCTGAATATTTAATGTTTACATCAGCCTTCACTTGGAAATCAAGTTTAGAATAGAGCTCCTTCCACACTTTCATTTCCGTATCGTTATTAAAATGCCTTGCTCCATAATGCAGCCCCCAACCCAAGGGATCTAGGCCACTGGCTTGTATTTTGGTCAGCAATGCTAAGATATCCGCTTCCAATTCCTTTTCCCCGGCTTCCTGGATCTTCTTCAACATGTGATGTGTCACCAGATCTGGGCTACTACTCTCTTCGAGAATACCTTTTATCTTAATATGATAACGAATAGTAGCTTTCCCATGCTCTGGTGTTACGATTTTATAGTGCGAGGATGACCTCTCTGTGTAATATTGAAACATAATTCCCTCGGAATGGGCGGGTAAGTTAGTCCGCAGATTCGGGCGTGACAGCAGATTATATAGCCGGGTCTCATTTGGCGTAAGAACCATTTTGATTTTCTCATTATTCAGCAGAGCAATTTTATCAATTAAAAACTCCTTATCCCCTTTGGCCTCAATAATCGGCAGGATTGGATCAATCCCCTCCTCAAAGATATTTCTCATCAGCTGAAAGGAATACACACTAGAAATAAATGGAGACTCTGTGCCTTGTCCACTCATAGCCAGAATAAGAGAATTCGATGGGATCCGCTCCGATTCGGGTCTTACCTTCAGCACTTGAAGTGCTTCCGGACGCCCTATTGCAAAATTGACAATAAGCTGGATATCTCTACGTCGCACAGCCCAATCCATAACATGGAGAATATCTTCACGGGCAACCCCTTCCCCCAAAACAATTGATTTACAATGGGAGTAATCAAGCTCCTTTTCCACTCTGGATTTCATTCTACGAAGGGCTTCCGAAATGCTTGGAGACTCCTCAGTCAAGATTTGCATCTTCTCATCAATCTTAGTAACATCCCCCTGAGGGATGGCAAGCTTCAAGCTAATTTTAAAATTCCCTGCTTCTGTACCTTGGTCAACGCCGATCGCTAACACGAAAATCCGCAAATCAATCTCCTTGAAGTCACAACCGGGAAGAAGAAGGAGCAAGGTAATTCCAATTCCAGCAAGTACTCTTCTCATAGCTTCCCCCTCCTAGCTTTGCGATAACAATAAAACAACAGAGCGATGATGAACATCTCACCAAACCAGCGAATTTGCAGAAACCAGGCACCAAACATATTAAGTTGATACTGATCCTGCCCCATTAAGGACAGAACCATCGCGCTAAACAAGCCTAGGATCCCCCACTCTTTCCAGCGCTCTGCTTTTGGGGACTGTTTTTTTGCAGATGAAAGAGCACCTTTAAAAAGCTCTAAACCTCCATGCCAATGAACGATTACACTCACCAGAGATAAACTTAAATAGGCAAAATAAAAAATAAACAGCATCCGTTCAATAATAAAGGATTCCATCCGAATACTGTCGGCCGTCGAGAACCATGTATACACATGTCTATCAATAGCAACGGTTCCGAAATAGCCGATGGGAACTAAAAAAGTCAAGAGTAATACGAAAAGACCCTCCACACCTAAAATCCAGACATGCTTCAGCTTCAGCCCATGAAATACCCGATTAAATATGGCCAGGTTTAAGTAACCGCTAAACGAAAAGGTAGCCGCCGCAAGGCTCATTAGGTCCGGCTTATGCCAGAAGTATGTAGTGACCTGCAGAACAGAATCCCAATTAAAGTCCGGATTGGTCAATGCTTTTACGAGGCCATAAATAATTAAAGGTAAGGATACGCTGAGAATGATTTCAAGCCCATACAAGAGTGATAGAGAATCGAAGCGACAGCAGATGCAGACCAAGACTAAAAAACTGATCACAACCGTATAAGGACTCGAATCCGGACTGATAAACCGCAGCGTAATATCTACAAAAGAAAGCAATGTAACTCCCCCGGCCACACACCATAAGCCAGCAAAAAGGACCAGTAAGATTCTGGATAACTTCTTAGGAAGCAAAGAGTTAAATATTTCCGGTAACCCCTTGCCGGGGAATTTAGCAATCAGTACAGTAAATATATAGACAAACAAAGTGCCCAAAATCGTTCCGATTAGTATGGACATCAAAGCGCCACCAAAACGTCTGTCTATTAGTTCCCTTGGAACAAAATTAATGATGTTGATCAGGCTATTCATCAGAAAAAGACAGTAGAAATAACGGCTTTTGGCCATCAATGCTCTCCACCCTTCTTCTTGCCGAGATTATCGAGAAAAAACAATCTGAAATAAGGTTGTCCGAAGGTACGCTGTTTGCATAAATACATTGCGAATCCCACGACACAGACTACTACCCCAACCAATCCTAAAAAAGCTGCGGCAATTAAAAAAATATACTTCAGCACTCGTATGGACAAGCTCATCATATTCAGCGGAATTAGAAAATTAGATATCGCAACAGCAGAAACCAATATGATCATGATATTTCCTACAAGTCCTGCTGCCGTCGCTGCCTGCCCCAAGATAAGCCCCCCTACCGTCGTGGCCGTTGGACCAATTGCCTTGGGGAGCCGTAAGCTCGCCTCAGTCAGAAACTCCATCATCATGAGCATTAAAAGCACTTCCACAAAAGATGGATAAGGCACAGTCGCACGACTGCCCGCAATAAGCAAGGCAATCTGCACACGAATAATCTCTGGGTTATACGAGGTGAGTGTTACATAGAGCGCAGGCAGCCACAACGTCATGCACACACCGATAATCCGAAGCAGCTTTAGGAATCGCCCCACGATAGGAAATTGTATTTTATCATCCATGGATGTAAAGAAATCATTAAAAATAGAAGGCAGCACTATCGCATAACCGGTTGTATCCAGCACTATCGCTACTTTTCCTTCAGACAAATTAAACACCACTCTATCCGGTCTTTCGGTGATGATGGACTTAGGGAGTATTCTTAATTTGTCACTGCTTATAAACTTCTCAAGCTCTCCTGTAGCCTGCAAAATATCAACCTTTAGCGTTCCCATCTTCTCCCTTAATTCTTTTAAAACGTTATGGTCAACACGACTGTCATCGTATAAAATAGCTATCTTTGTTTTAGAGACATCGCCGATGACCATGGTCTCCATTTTGAGATTAGTGGATTGATAACGCCGCCGAATCATGTTCAAATTAATCGCTATATCCTCTGTCAGTGCATCTGACGGCCCCTGTGAAATACTTTCGGCAGACGTTTCACTAACACCGCTGCTCTCCGTACTCATAGCATCGAAGAAATATATCACATCTTTTATACCCAGAAGCACATAACCACTGAGCAAAAGGTCGATCGCCTTCTCTCTCGTAGTCGCCTCTTCAGTGCCCGGATAAGTCATAATGTAATCCTGATAAGCGCTAATACTCTCCATTTCATAAAACGGCGCAATCACGTGGCGGCTGAGTGTCTGCGCATCTGTAACACTTTTGATATAGAGCAGGTTGATTTGCCCAAAAGGGGCAACGCTTGTTTTATCGATTAAATCCGCGAACCCGTTCAGCTGATCTTTGATCCATTCCAGAGAAATATTGTCCTTATCCTGTTGAACTGACATGGAACATCATCCCTCCTATTTATCCTTTACGTCCCAGTTTCCACCTTATTTTGGCACTGTTTCTCTGAATTCATGCACAGCACGATGGAATGGGAAGTTTCTTTTCACAGGACTGTGGTAATAAATGAGATGAAGATTGTAAAGATGGAGGGATAATAGATGGACCCAAACCGTAAAATAACGCAAAGTCTTCCACAATTTCCGGAATCATTATGGAGAGATACCACGGATTTACCGGCTTTTCCAAAGCTGGCTGAAGATATTTCTACAGATGTGGCAGTGGTAGGCGGTGGAATTACAGGCATTACAACAGCCTATCTCCTCAGCAACGCAGGCTACAAAGTCACGCTCTTAGAAGCCGGAGAAATTCTGAGTGGCACTACGGGTTTTACCAGTGCAAAAATCTCAGCACAGCACGGGTTAATCTATCATCATTTGATAAAGCATTTTGGGCAGGAGCAAGCCCGGCTCTATTATCGCTCGAACAGCGAGGCTATGAATTGGATCCAGAATACGGCTGAGGAACTTGAAGTATCCTGCGGCATGAAACATGAGGCGGCTTTTCTGTACGCGGATGCTGAAGATCATAAAACGCTTAAACAACTGGAGGAAGAGTATAAAGCCTATGAACAATTGGGTCTGCCCGGAGAATGGCTAGATAACGTCTCTATCCCTCTGATGGCCAGTGGTGCCATTAAATTACCAGGACAAGCCCGCTTTCACCCGCTGCAATATCTGAAGGGGCTACTGAAGGTCATTCAGGATAAAGGTGGCGTAATCTATGAGCATACGATGATGGCGGATAAGGTGGAGAAGAACGATAAGCTTACGCTTTTTACTGAAAAGGACGAGCATCGGATCACCTGCCGCTACGCCGTTTCAGCTTCTCATTTCCCATTCTACGATGGAGGAGCACTATATTTCTCGCGGCTGCATGCTGAACGTTCCTACTGTCTGGCGATCCAGCCTGAAACGGATTTTGAGGGTGGAATGTATCTAAGTGCAAGCGAACCCACCCGTTCTCTTCGTGCAGTAGAGTGGGAAGGCAGGAATCTGGTCATTGTCGGGGGAGACAACCATAAGACAGGCCAGGGCATCTGTACGATAGGACATTATGAGAATTTGGAGCTATTCGCAGGAAATCTGCTCGGCATCAAAACAATCCCTTACCGCTGGGCAGCACAGGATTTAATCACCCTAGACAGAGTGCCCTACATCGGCAAGATTTCGGACAACGAAGAGATTTATATCGCCACAGGTTTTGGAAAATGGGGCATGACAAGCGGTACGCTGGCCGCACAGATTATCTCGGATCAGATTCAGCGCAAAGATAATCCGTATACCGAATTGTACGATCCGTCCCGCTTCAAAGCTGGCACCAGTCTAAAAAACTTCATCGTGCAAAATGCCAATGTGGCAAAAGAGCTCGTGGCGGGCAAAGTGGAAATCGTCCATAAAAAGACAACTGATTTGGAAGCTGACGAAGGAGCCGTTGTGTTCCATGATGACAAACGTGTGGGAGCTTATAAGGATACAGAAGGTAAACTTCATCTGGTGGATAGAACCTGTACCCATATGGGCTGTGAATGCGAATGGAACAACGGGGATCGTTCTTGGGATTGCCCTTGCCATGGTTCCCGCTTCTCCTACGATGGCGAGGTTTTAGAGGGCCCAGCTTCGGTACCGCTGACGAAACTCCATGAATAATACCTTTCATGAAAAGGCAGTTCGGCTTCATGAAAATTTGCAGACCATTTTCTAAGGGGCGATTGTAATTGCCCTACAGCATTCAGGTATAATAAGACTTGAATGAAGCAGCTGCTTCAAAAAAGTTTGAAGGAGAGTGACGATAGAGATGGATTTGAGAGGAAAGAGTGTTGTAATTACTGGTGCAGGCAAAGGGATCGGAAAAGCCTTGGCTATGGCACTGGCTAAGGAAGGTGCTAATTTAGGCCTGATCTCCAGAACTTCAGGTGATCTCGAAGCGTTAAAATCAGCCTTAACGGAAGTATATGACGTTAAAGTCAGCATTGCCGTGGCCGATATCGCCGTACGCGAAGAAGCTGAACGTGCTGTTGCTTCCCTGCAAAATGAGCTTGGAGCATTTGATGCATTAATCAACAATGCCGGGATCGCAAAATTCGGCACTTTAGTAGAAATGGATCCTGCAGACTGGGAGCGCCACATCCAAGTTAATCTTTACGGTACTTATTACGTAACTCGTGCTGCACTGCCTGCGATGATTGAGAAAAATGGCGGAAATATCATCAATATTTCATCCACAGCCGGAGAACGCGGCTTCGCGACAGGCTCTGCTTATTGCGCGTCCAAGTTCGCTCTCATGGGCATGACCGAAGCCCTCGCACAAGAAGTGCGCAAACACAATATTCGCGTCGTAGCCTTGACTCCAAGCACCGTCAACACTGGCCTAGCTTCCAATGCTGGACTTAAAATCGGTGACGAAGACCGCATGATGCAACCTGAAGATGTTGCTGAATTGGCACTGACAGCTTTGAAGCTGCCGGATCGCGTCTTCCTAAAAACAGCAGGACTATGGACCACCAATCCGCAATAAAATCGCGCTGGACGCGGGGGAGCCGGGTGATCTGGGGTGATTGCTCTTTGTGCAATCAGTTTAGTGGCTCCCCTCCTTTTTAGGCGATTTGGGCTTGATTCTATTGTACAGAATGCAACAGACTGCCTTATTCAGATAACATTCAGGCTATTCTGTTGCACATTCTGCAATGCAACTTCATTTGGGGGCTTTATTAGGGAACTGGGACTGGAATTAGGTGCTAGCTGTAATGGTGGTTTTGAGTAAAAACTTTGGAGTTGGGTTGGCACTTTGGCTTAGAGTAACATTACGGTTGAGGTGGCACTTTCCTTACGGTAGTTACTTTAACGTGCAGTAGCCACTGTACTTGCAGTAGACACTTTACTTGCAGTAGTTACTTTAACGTGCAGCAGTTGCTTTAACTTGCGATAGCCACTTTACTTGCAGTAGACACTTTGATTTTTCGCAGGTACCTGAGTTTGCACAATACTTAACGTTTAAATAGATAATAGTTGCACTTTGTACATCTATTCAGCGCAATTAGAGTAGAAATCATACTTTAATTGCACTCTACACAGTTAAAAGAAGGCTAATCTCGGCGATTCACCAGATTCGCACAAATTAGTTGCAGAGAATACACTTATTCGATCGTTTCTGGTGTGACGGATAATTTAAGTGTACAAAGTGCAATTAAACGCCCGCACTCTTGTGTCTTGTGGGATGGTCTTTTATTTTGTTAGTTGAAAATCACGATGTTACCTTGAGATATTGGCTAATTTTCGAGGTTCCCATGTTATACTATTTCGATTCACAATGTCCTGAAAAATATACTAACTTTCTGATCGGAGGTTTATCTATCATGCTGGTAGTAACTAATACTATTAAAGTAAAAGAAGGCCACGGCGAAGCTATTGCTCAACGTTTCGGAGGAAATAATGGTGTGCAGGATATGCCAGGGTTTGTACGTATGGAGGTTTGGCGTGGAAATGCCAAGGAAGGTGTCGAGGAATTAAAAATCTGCACCGTATGGGAGAATGAGGATGCATTCAAAGGCTGGACCTCCAGCGAGTCCTTCCGTCAGTCGCACCGTGGTGCTGGTGGTAATGACGCAATCCTGGGTGCTTCCATCGATAAATATGAACTAATGATCAGCCGCACGCCCAGTAACTAAGGATTTGGACCACCCAAACAGAGCAGTAGCTAGATTGAACCAGAAGTGTGTACGGAATGGTAGCCCGATAAGTACAGTTAACTAATTGATTATTACTGCTAGGTAACCGGTGCTACGAGCTAATTGACTATTATTGATGGAGCCACCTAATTGTCTTTTACCACTGGGCTAGCCAATGCAGCACGCTAATTGTCTTTTACCTCTTGGCTAAGACAATCAGCCGCTAATTAACACAGTTATCGCTTCTAGATACTAATTAGCACAGTGAATACTTAGAATAACTATCGTCAAGCAGACTGATTGATTAGCCTAATAGATACAATTAAGTTAGTTGGTACAAGCAGCGCTATTATCCAGCGATGTCCTGTGCCCAAGCCTAAAACAAACAGGGATGTCCGGAGCCAATATGGCTCTGAGACATCCCTGTTTGTTTATAAACTCATTATTTACTTACATCTGGCTGAGGGGTCTCCACCTCTTGATGTTTACCCGGCCAGAACGACCAACGGCCAAAGAGCGTTGTAATAGCTGGTACAAGGAACGGCCTAACCACGAAGGTATCCAGCAGAACACCAAGAGCGGTGATGATACCGAACTGCACAAGCACCTGAATCGGCAAGCTTGCCAATACAGCAAATGTACCTGCCAGAATGAGGCCGGCAGAGGTAATTACCGAGCTGGTCTCATTCACTCCTTCGGCGATAGCCTGCTTAAGCGGCATGGTTTTACGCTTTTTCCAGATATTCGAGATCATGAAGATGTTGTAGTCTTCTCCAAGTGCCACCAAGAAAACAAAGGAATACAGTGGGATCGCTCCCTGAATAGCATCTGCTCCCATCACATAGTGAATGATAATCCAGCCTAAGCCAAGCGCTGAGAAGAAGGAGAGAATAACAGTGCCGACCAGATAGATGGTGGCCACTATTGAACGCAGATATATCAACAACAGTACGGTGATCATTCCGATGACCACGGGTATGATCAGATCGGTATCCCGATCTCCAATCTCTTTAGTGTCGTGCTGTGTTGCCGTCTGTCCGCTTACCCACACGTGATCCGCAGGGTTCGCAACGTCTACATCGATTAATGCCTGCTCTGCGGTAGCAAGAAGGGTAGGAATATGACCCATCGCTTCTAGTGAATATGGATTGCTTTTAAATTCAATATCAAAACCAACAATATCTTTGTTTACTGCCCCCTGCTGCGGATCGGAAACCGTGTCCACATAGGTGAGTCCGCCAAGAATGACCTTTAAATCCTCTCCGCTCGCTTTTCCTTGGGTATCAATAATCAGCTTCGCTGGAGCTAATTCTCCGGGAGAGAACTGTTTGCCAATAAGGTCGAACCCTTCGCGGGACTCCATATTTTTAGGAAAAGAGGATAGGATATCATAGGTAAATTTGATGCCACTGGAGAATGAAGCCAAAATCCCCAGTCCGATAACGGTCACACCTACGATAGCCCAAGGCCGGGTTACTACCAAACCGCCAATTCCTTTTTTACGGGAAACTTTGGGTTCCGGAATAGGTTTGCCTTTAGCCTTAGCCCGTTCTACCTCCATTTGCGGTGTGCGCGGAATGAATGGGAAGAACGAGGTCCGTCCGAAGATTGCCAGCAGTGCTGGTACGAGGGTTAGACTGGCAATTCCCATGATGAAGATAGATACGCTAAATGGAATGGCAAAACGATGATAAGCTCCATACTTAGCCAGCAATAACGCAAACAGCGCGAGCACGACGGTGAAGCCACTCATAGCAATGGCGCCTGAAGATTCGGTAATGGAGCGAAGAAGCGCACGACTCTTACTCTCTTCTACCTTCAACAACTGCCGGAACCGTGAGATCAGGAACAGGCAATAGTCCGTACCAGCTCCGAATAGCAAAACAGTCATAATCGAGACAGCCTGTGAATCCACTGTGATCCAGCCTTCTTGCGCCATTTTTCCAAGAATCGGACTAGTTACACCATAAGCGAATCCAACCGCAATAAGTGGAATAAAAGCCAAGATCGGTGAACGATAAATCACCAATAAGAACACCAGCACAAGCATAACCGTAGCAATTAACAAGGAAACGTCTGCGTTCTGAAACAGGCCTGAAGCATCTATGGAGATGCCCACTGGACCCGTAACACGTAAACTCAGGTCTTTTCCATCCACCTTAGCCGCGGAGGGGTCTCCACCCGTCTCTGTGTTTATGATCTTCTTCATTTCTGTCACAGCTTCGCCAAGCTGATCACTATCTGCTGTTTTATCAAAAAGCACCGGGGTTACCAGCGTACTAAGATCCTCAGATAACGAGGCTTGTAATGCCTGTGGCGGCAGTTGTCCTAATGGGGGAACAAAATTCTGATGGGGCAATGGTTGCTGCTCCAACTTCTTGTACACAGCAGTGATATGTACTAAATCATCTTGTGAAAGCCCACCTTCTCTATGCCATACGAGCAGCGCAGGCACTCCACTTCCACTAGGGAATTCTTGCTCTGCAATAGCTGCTGCCTGTACCGATTGTGAATCATCTGGGAGGTTAGGCGCATTATTAGCAACCTGAGAATTCACTGCAGGCCATAACAGGGTAAGTGCACCTACAAGCACTATCCATACGAGAAGAGTAATCCACTTCGTCTTTTTTCCTGCCACCCATTTTCCGTAGCCTGACATTCCCTTCATCCTCTCCTTTACCTTGCAGCCTTAAAAATGAGCCGCGGGTCATTTTTTATTCTATCATATATATGCTTTAATTTTTAATCAAACTTTTTTTATTTTCCAGAAAAATTAAAACACATCATCACATATAAAATACCCCTCTCTTCACATAAAAAATCAGCAACATGTGAAAAGAGGGGTTTATGGGTTATCTATACTTTTTTCTTCACTTCAATTTAGCCTACGTCCAAATCTCCTTCAGAGAACTGACTGTTATAGAGATCCGCATAGAATCCGCCTTGGGCCAGCAGTTCTTCGTGGTTGCCTTTCTCGATTACACTACCTTGATTCATGACAAGGATGAGATCCGCATCACGAATCGTCGAGAGACGATGGGCAATAACAAAGCTGGTTCTGTTTTGCATCAGCGCATTCATCGCTTTTTGAATCAGCAATTCAGTCCGTGTATCGACACTGCTCGTTGCTTCATCAAGAATAAGGATCGATGGATCGGCCAGAATAGCGCGAGCAATAGTAATCAACTGCTTCTGTCCTTGTGAAATATTAGAAGCTTCTTCATTTAACACCGTATTGTAGCCAAGCGGAAGTGTGCGGATAAAGTGATCGGCATGCGCAGCTTTGGCAGCCCGCACCACATCAGCTTCAGATGCACCTTCACGACCGTAAGCAATGTTGTCACGAATCGTACCGTTGAAGAGCCAGGTATCCTGAAGCACCATACCAAATTTACTGCGTAGGTCACTCCGTTTCATATCGGTAATGTTGACGCCATCAATGATTATTTCCCCATCGTTAAGCTCGTAGAAGCGCATCAACAGGTTAATCAAAGTGGTTTTACCAGCACCAGTAGGACCGACAATCGCTATAGTCTGACCTGGACTAACCTCAATATTCATGTCCTCAATCAGAATAGCATCCTCTTTATAGCCGAATTTCACATGACGGAACTCAACGGAACCTTCCGGAGCACCTTCATCAAGCTTCACCAGTGTAGTATTAACTTCCTTAACTTCCTCTTCTTCATCCAGAAGTTCAAATACACGTTCTGCGGAAGCAATGGTGGATTGAATAATGTTAGCAATATTAGCCGTTTGTGCAATCGGCTGGGTGAACTGACGTGAATATTGAATGAAGGCTTGGATATCCCCGACATCAATCATTTTTTTAGTAACAAAAATACCACCCACAACACAGATAAGCACATAACCCAAGTTACCGATAAACATCATAAGCGGCATAATCATACCTGACATAAATTGAGACCGCCAGCCAGAATCATAAAGCTTATCATTTATTTCATCAAAATCTTTAAGCGACTGCGGTTCGCGGCCGAAAGCTTTAATAATCCGGTGCCCCGTATACATTTCCTCTACATGACCATTCAACTGGCCAAGCGATTTCTGCTGTCTCACAAAATAAGTCTGCGAACGTTTGGAGATCGCCATAATCACAATAAAGCTGAGTGGCAACGTAGTAATCGTGATTAAAGTCAGCCATGGGCTGATGGTAAGCATCATCACAATAACACCAATAATAGTGACGATTGAAGTAATTAGCTGCGTTAAACTTTGCTGCAACGTGGTACTGATGTTATCCACGTCATTCGTAGCACGGCTAAGAATTTCCCCGTGTGTACGGGAGTCAAAATATTTTAAAGGTAAACGCTCCAGCTTGCTGTTGATCTGCTCACGCATGTCATAAACTACCTTCTGCGCTACACCAGCCATTACATACTGCTGAATGTAACTAAACAGAGCACTAAGCAGATACAATCCCGCGAGCAGGATCAGAATATCATTAATATATCCAAAATCAATGGAGGCACCCTCTACACCCATCAGTTTGCCGTAAGCACCTTCGAACAGTTTGGTTGTAGCTTTACCCATAACTTTTGGACTGAAGATACTGAACACCGTACTGGCAATCGCCATAATTAGTACAATAATCAATTGAACCATACGCGGGCGCAAGTATTTGATCAGGCGACGAAGTGTACCTTTAAAATCTTTAGCTTTTTCTGCCGGCATCCTCATTCCAGGACCACCCGGTCCACCCGGTCCTTTATGGCCGCGGGGAGCTGCAGGTTTATGTTCTCTGTTTTGTTCACTCATGCTATTTCCTCCTCTGACAGCTGCGAGGATACGATCTCGCGGTACACATCACTGCTCTCGAGCAGTTCACGGTGAGTGCCCATTCCAGCAATTTCACCCTCATCAATTACAATAATCCGGTCCGCATCCATAACGGTGCTAACCCGTTGAGCTACGATCAATACGGTGGATTCCGTAGTTTCAGATTTGAGAGCCGCGCGAAGTTTGGCATCTGTCTTGAAATCAAGAGCTGAGAAGCTATCGTCAAACAGATAAACCTCAGGTTTTCTCACAAGCGCCCGAGCAATGGACAACCGCTGTTTCTGACCACCTGAGACGTTATTCCCGCCCTGAGCAATTTCCGAGTCAAACCCATCCTTCATCGCGGATACGAAATCGTAGGCTTGAGCCACCTTAGATGCATGAATGATTTCTTCATCCGTAGCATCCTCTTTACCGTAGCGGATGTTCTCATTAATCGTACCCGAGAACAATACTGCTTTTTGTGGGATGTAACCGATTTTGCTCCGCAGCTCTTCCTGTGTCATCTCACGTACATCCACTCCGTCTACGCGTACAGCACCTTCATTAACATCATAGAATCTTGGAATCAGGCTAAGCAGTGTAGATTTACCCGATCCGGTACCCCCGATAATTGCGGTAACTTCACCCGGACGAGCACTAAAGCTAATTTTCGAAAGTGCAGGCTGTTCTGCCCCTGGATAGGAAAAAGATACATTCTCAAACTCAACAAAACCACGCAAAGAATCGCGTCCGTCTTTTTTAGTAGCTTGAGCTGTTGTATGCAGTTCACTCTCAGTAGGATCTGTAAATTCAGGCTGCATATCCAGTACCTCATTGATACGCACGGCTGAAGCTGAAGCACGCGGAATTAACACGAACATCATCGATACCATAATCAGAGAGAACATAATTTGCATTGCATATTGGATAAATGCCATCAGGGACCCAACTTGCAAGTCGCCATCACCAATTCGTATTCCACCAAAATAAAGAATAGCAATCATAGAAAAGTTCATTACAATCATCATCAGCGGCATCAGGCCGGCCATAATTTTATTGACCTTGATAGCTGTATCCGTAAGATCACGGTTAGCTTCAGTGAAACGTCTATTCTCATGATCAATCCGGTTAAAAGAACGAATAACACGAATACCTGTCAGATGCTCACGCAGCACCAGGTTTAATTTATCAAGCTTAATCTGAATGGCTTTAAACAGTGGCAGACCCTTCATCCCAATAAAGAAGATCGCCCCTACAAGTACAGGAATAACGACTACAAAAATCAATGATAATTTAGCATCTTCAGATACTGCCATGATGATACCACCAATCATCATCATCGGTGCTCCGATCATCATGCGCAACATCATAGTAAGTACCGTTTGAACTTGTGTAATATCATTTGTTGTACGTGTAATCAAGGAAGCTGTACCCAGCTTATCGAATTCATGCAGCGTAAAATTTTCTACATGGTTAAATACTCGTGCACGGGTGAGTTTACCAAACCCAGCTGCTACTTTTGCCGATAAGTAACTGGCAATTACCGAACATAAAGCACCGCCACCTGCAACCAGGAGCATGAAACTACCTATTTTCCAAATATAAGCGCGATCTCCTTGAACAATCCCTTTGTCGACGATGTCGGACATCAGTGTAGGAAGGTATAAATCGCCCATGGACTGCAAAAATACAAGGATTAATACAGCACCAATAGCTACCCTAAAAGGCTTCAGTTGTTTAAATAATTTAATCAAGCTTCTCATCTCCGTTCATTTGTAGCCTATCCCAATCAGGTGGTGGATTATCCTCAACGTATTCATGTACCTTAAGCAATAGCTCTGTGAGCTGTTTAGTGTCTTTTTCGCCTAAGTGTTGCACAAGCTTATCAAGCATCACATCACGATAATGTTCTGCTTTTCGTGTGAGTTCTTTTCCACTTTCCGTTAATTTCACGCGTACAACTCTTCGATCTGAAGGATCCGCGCGTCTTTCCACCATCTGTTTCGCTTCAAGACTGTTAATCAGCTGCGTGATGGTAGGAGGAGTGAATCCAAGTAGTCGGCTGATTTCAGACACCTTGAGACCCTCTTCATCAGAATGATTCCATTTTTCAATGCATATCATTAAAGTCATCTCACTTGGCTTGTGGCCCTCAACGCCCTTTTGCCATTGAGCTTTGTGCAGGCGTTTCATCGCCGCAAAAAGCCCGTGTGCGACTGAATTTTCAGTATTTTCTGTATTTCCTCCGTTTATCCCAATTTCCTTCACCTCTATTTTAGTTAGGTCAACTAATTATTAAACACTATATTATTTAGGCTACCTAATTATATTTTCGCCAGATTGCTTTGTCAAATTATGAATGCGCTATCAATTATTACGAAAAAGAAAACTCCCCAGCACGAGTGCAAGGGAGTAGTTATGCGTATATGTATCTGTATATAGAATATTGCCAAGGATAACCTTTAGAATCCTGCTCCGTGCTCATAAGTTGTGATTGGTCCGTTACTTCCGGAACCAACTGGGCCGATAATGATGAAGCTAAACAATGCTAAAATGCCTGCCATCATCAATAGTGATTTTTTCATCTTTTCTCACCTCCCTTATCAGCTTTCTGTATTTCTCCTGTTGATTCAGAGTTGCATAGTCCCTATTGGTCTCAAACAAGGTCACGCACTTAATGAAGTCTATTCCATTATTAGTCTTAATAGATAACTCTAAAGACTGTATGATATAGTCTACACCCGTAATATATTGTCCATTGTTTATTAGATACATGGCTATTTGATAGTACAACCGATATAATCGGTCAATATTAATGGGATCTTCAAACTGTTCAAATCGTAACATTTCCCGTGCAAAACGTTTAAGCACATCGTCTACAGAAAATCTGTAATGATTAGCCGATTCCATAATAATAATGAGTCCTGGCAATATTTCTCCGGGGTGCTCAGCCAAAAAAGCTACATAGTCCGGTACAACCTTTACGTTTCCCTCCAACATTTCCAGTGTGAAACTGTTCCCAACTGCAAATAATCGGAATTGTTCTACAGCTTGCTGGCCTACTTCATCCAACATCTCAAACCAGCCTAAGTCTGCATAACCAGCGGTATATTTCTTCGCCGCTTCATATTGACCTTGCTTCGTCAACGAAATTGCTTTAAGCAAATATCCGTGTCCATAATAAACAACGAGCGGACGTTCCGTACAGAGTTCTTCTCTTCGTTTGTCTCCGCTCCTCCGCAGTTCTTGGCGGTAAACTGCATTGGCTAAAGCTCTCAACTCATCAGCATAGATCTCCATTTCTTCCCATCTGCGAAGGGCGAAACATAGCTGTGTCAGCATCAATAAACCATCTAATTGCAAATTTTCCGGAAGGCGCCCCCTAAAAGGACTAAAGCTAATGACTGCGCGTAGCTTCTCCTCCATATCAAGTGTTTGCAAAAATTTAAAATTACGATAATGACTGATCGCGAGACGTTCACTATAACTATCCGACTCGTTCTCTACTACAATCTTGTAAAAAAACATGGATTCCTGAACTTTGCCTTTATTGAATAATTTATCAGCAACAGAATAAATGATATCCAGCGGCTTGGTAGACTCTAATAATCTGCTTATAGTTTCATCAATGCAATTCTGTTTGCCCAATTCAGCACAACGAATCAAAAAAGGCTCCACTCTACGGCGTGAGACCTTCTCATCATTGAAGCATTCATCAACATATAGAGGATATAACCAACCTTCTGGAAAACCAAAGGCTTTTATAATTGCATCTACTTGTCCCAAGGACATAGGCTTCGGCGGATTTCCATGCAGAATTGCACTGAGGCTGCCTCGATTCAGGCCACAAATTTTTGAAAATGAGGCGAGATTATGGCCGGAGCGGGACAAATTTTTCTCAATTTCTGAGCGTATAGTTGTTAACTTTCCCTCCACTCGGCACCCCCAAAGTTTGACTTGAAAAGATTCTATTAATTGACATTATAGGTGAAAGTTATGGATTGTACAACAAATAGATTGTACGACAAATAGAGGAGCCTAATACGCTCCTCTAGATCAGTAACATCTTCATAGTATTATAATTCTATGTTGTTGGTAGTTTAGCTAACAGTGATGGCGGTTTTGGAACTTCTACTATAGGATGTAATGCCGGCTTTCCGGTTGCGCAAATTTTCCATCATCTTATTTTGTGCCAGCAAAATATAGCTGTCTAATCGCTCACTGAGCTCTAGAACAGCACGGTCACTAAGACTGCGTTGCTCTGCAACCTCCAGCAATTCACATCTAAGACTCTCTATAGTTACAAGTAGCTCATCTTCTTTATAATCTTTTCTATGATTATTCTTGGAGGAATTTGGATTTTGTGTCACATCTCTCTCCTTCTCTCTATCAACATCTTCTCCTATCATAAGTCATGATACCAAAAAACATATTTTCAAAAAAAAGAAAAATTGTAGAGCTTCTAACAAAAACGGAATTACTACTTATTCAGAGTCCTCCGCAAGTTCGTCAGGGAGCTCATTTGGATACTGTTCTCGCAAAAGTCCCTTTGCAAAAGCAATCCATTCGCGTGCCGCAAAAGATAAATAACGGTCTCTACGCCACGCCATAGCAAGCTGCCACGGAATTACCGGATCCGTCAAAGGCACAACGACCAATCGTGAACGATCCATATCCCGGCAAATGGTTTCTGGCAGCAATGCGATTCCCATTCCGGCAGCCACCATACGGCTAATTAAGTCCCATTGGGAGCTCTCATAGATAACCTTAGGCTGAAATCCCGCCTTCACACATTCCGTAATAATCCGATCATGCAGCGTAAAATCCTCCCGGAACAGCACAAACTCCTCTTCGGCTAGTTCACTTAACGGAACAAGGTCTGCCTCGGCCAATCTATGTCCAACAGGTAAAATAAGATTCAGCTTCTCTTCAACAAAGGTGAAGCAATGAAGTTTGGCTGTATTTACAGGCAGCACAACCATTCCGATATCCAACAAGCCCGTTTCTACATCTTCCTCCACTTTTTTCGCGCCATCCTCATGCAGACGAATAGTAACCTGCGGATAACGTTTATGAAATTGACCAATCACCGAAGGAAAAAAGCTCGCTCCTACCATTGGAGGCAGACCGATGCGGATGTGGCCCTGCTCCAAATTTCGTAAGCTATCCAGCTCAGAAGACAAGCTGGCGAACGACTCCACGATATTTTGCGCTTTGGTGAACAGAATTTCCCCCGCATCTGTAAGCCGGACACTTTTCCCTTCACGGTAAAACAAATCAGCCTCCAGCTCGATCTCCATATTCCGGATCATTTTACTGATCGTAGGTTGTGAAATATATAAGGATTCGGCAGCCCGAGTAAAGCTTTTCATTCGTGCTGCTTGGACGAAATATTCTAATTGTCGGATATCCATTTTCCAACCTCCGATCCATAGACAAAAGGAATGTCATTTATTCAATCTATTCATTTTACCTATGAAAACAATTGATGTAAACTTTCATTATCATGAAAGGAGCGAAGCCTTATGAAAAAGATTATTATAGGCTTGCTGCAGGTAGCGGGACTCACCCTATTCTCATTACTAATCAATGCTGTAACCCCATTTTTGCATATCCCTATTCCCGGAAGCATATTCGGAATGATTATATTGTTTCTTCTGCTTGAGTTTGGTGTCATTCATCTGAATTGGGTTGAAGTTGGTGCTTCTTGGCTACTGGCTGAGCTCTTGCTGTTCTTTATTCCATCTGCTATCGGCGTAATGAAATACGCCAATATTCTGGAAACTGATGGTTTACGAATCCTCGCGGTGGTCATTTTGGGTACGATTGTTGTAATGGCCAGTTCCGGATTACTTACCAGTAGAATTTACAAAGCAAAGGAGCGGAAAGGATCATGTTAAACGCTCTATTATTCTTCGGTCTTACGGTTGCTGTATATCTACTGGCGAAACGCATTTATGCTTCTAGTGGCAAAGTGTACACCTCTCCATTGATCATTACACCAGTGCTTATGATTATCTTCTTACTCATCACAGGCATTACTTATGATTCTTACAATGCGGGAGGCAAATGGCTGACGGATTTGCTGCAACCGGCAACTATGGCCTTTGCAATCCCTTTGCATAAAAACTTCAAGGTGCTCAAAAAGCACGCCGCCGAAATTGCGGCAGGCGTGCTGTCAGGGACGATAACAGCGGTGATCTCTTCCATTCTGCTCGCCAAATGGCTGCATGTCAGCGGCGATCTGGCAGCCAGTCTGGTTCCACGTTCGGTGACTACACCGATCGCTATGAGCATCTCGCAAAGTATCGGCGGTGTACCGAGTATTACTGCAGTCTTCGTCATCATTACCGGGATACTCGGTACAATGATGGGCCCTACAGTACTCCGCATCTTCCGCATTGACAATGAAATCGCGCGTGGTGTATCGCTGGGAACCGCTGCGCATGGTACAGGAACATCCAAGGCCTTCGAGCTTAGTTCACTGACCGGAACCATCTCCAGTATTGCGATGATTCTGTCCGCGCTGTTATCCATAGGTGTGGCGCCAGCTTTATTCGCAATATTCCTCCACTAGGCTAACCCAGCTTGAGCCAAGGACATGTCTCTTTAGCACATCTAAGGTGGCATGTCCTTTTTTTAAGAATCCAAACTTAGAATTTAACCGGAAGTCCACTTTGTGCGGACTCGTAAGCCGCACAAGTTACTTTAAGCGTCTTGAATCCATCCTCATAGTCACTGAGAATACGCGAACGATCTCCTGTCCGTACAGCATACAGAAAAGCTTCACTTTCCACTAAATATGGATTTCCTGTGTTTTCAAATTCGGTGCTATTGCCACTTCGCACTTCCAAGAGACGATCCGGGTTCCAGTCCAGCAATCCCCGATCATTATAGAAACTAAGACCTACACTTCCTACCGGATCAGGCAGCACACATGTATTTGAAATATTAGCTATGATTCCATTCTCAAGCTTCAGAGATACGGTACCTACATCGGCTACACTCACACCTTCATGCTGCTCATGCATAATTCGATTTCCGAACATGCCGTATACTTCTTTTACCTCTCCTGCCAGATAACGCACCAAATCGACGATATGAGTGGTTTGCTCGGTGAACTGTCCTCCGGATTGCTCCTGATCACGCCACCAAGCTACGCCCGGCATGCCGCCCATCCACTGGCCCATGACCATACCGATCTTGTCACCACGTAGTGTTTCCTTGAGCCGTTTAACATTCTCTTGATAGCGGAAATGGTAGCCTACCGAGGTCAATAAATTATGTTCTTTAATATCTTGCAGCAAGCTGGCAGGAATTTCAGTAGTCATACTAAGCGGCTTTTCTATAAAAAAAGGAATATCCCTCTTGATTAATGAACGTTCAATCGCACCATGAGATTGTGGAGGCACACAGATATAAACAGCATCAAGCTTCTCCGCATCCAACATCTCTGTAATATCACCATATCCAGCAGCTCCATATGGACGTGCCATATCTTCGCCTTTGGCTTTACTGCTTCCACAGACTGCCTGCAACTGGACATCAGCCATCCCTGCCAGCAAATCAGCATGTACCTTAGAGAACCAACCTGTACCCACAATACCCACTTTTATTGTCATATTATTTCCTCCTGCCGATTGATTATGAATACCCTTTCGTAGATTATAACCTCTTATGAGCGTATAAGATAATCTCTCCATTCTTCGGGAAGCAAATGCATATATGGACTCTGCAAAAAACGGTCATCCGCCAACACGATAATGCCCGTATCCGTCTCGCTGCGAATCAACCTGCCTCCGGCTTGGAGTACCTTACACATTCCCGGATAGACATAGGCATAATCAAAGCCATTTTTTCCTCTGGCATTAAAATATTGACGCAGCAGATTGCGTTCAAGACCAAGCTGTGGCAGGCCAACGCCAACAACCATAACCCCATTGAGGCGATCCCCTGGCAGATCCACACCTTCTGAAAAAATCCCTCCAAGTACAGCAAATCCCAATAACGTCTCGTCATTATCTGGACTAAATGCGGCTAAAAAACTTTCTCTAGCTTGCTCGCTCATGCCAGTATCCTGCATCAATGTCCGGATTTCAGGGTAATACTCCGTAAAGGCCTGATATACGTTTTGCAAATAGAGGTACGAAGGAAAAAACACCAGATAGTTGCCCTTTTTAGAGACCATTTGGCTCAGTGCTTTAGTCAACGGAACTAGGGAGGCTTCCCGGTCATGATAACGTGTGGAGACAGGTAAGACGGTTACTTCCCACTGCTCTTTCTGAAAAGGGGAAGACACGGTTAAACTGTAATCTTCCTCCGCTGCACCAATCATATCCCGGTAGTAAGATAATGGAGAAAGTGTAGCTGAGAACAGGATCTGACTGCGAAAGCTCTTGGACATCTGCCGTAGCAGATGCGAGGGATCCAAATTGAATAGCTTGAGATAGACATCCCCTCTACGAACCTCCGCATAGGTAATGTAGCGTTCATCATAGGTCTTAAAGGTGCGGAGCATGCCCTGAACTGCAAAATAGGTATCCAAGAGGACATTTTCCCCTTCTCCTTCCCCATTCAGTGAGACAATACTGGAGCTCGGGTGAATAAGCTCCTGTTCCGCCTCCAAAGAAAATATCTCAAGCAAAGCCGGCAGTTCCTCCGGGAACGAGTCCCACTGCCCTTGCCCCTCTTCATTGCAAATTTTGCGAAGGGAGATGAAAAAAGCATTCACCGATTTAGCGGCTGTACTCAAATTCCGGTTCATTTCTTTATATTGGCGCTGGATTTCCAGGAAAGGGGCTTTCAGCAAAGAGGCGGAGAACATCTCCCGTCCCCGGTCTACCAGATTATGTGCTTCATCTACTAGAAGTACCGTTTCTCTCTTTCTTTCCTCTGTTAGCCGTTTCAGACTGATGCGAGGATCATATATATAATTGTAATCGCAGATCACAGCATCACAGGCATAGGCTGCATCCAACGAGAACTCAAATGGGCACACTTTGTGTTTGTGAGCATACAGTGCAAGGGTGTCTCTGCTCATCAGCGTCTCATGCTCTAACAGATCCATTAATGCCTCGTTGATCCGGTCATAATAACCATCCGTATAAGGACAGGAATCCTTACCACATATCCCCTCTTCGCGAAAACAGGCCTTCTCTTTAGCGGTAAGTGTGATGACATGCAGCTGAAGACCCTGCGTTAGCAACAGCGAGATCGCTTCCTGCGCGGCAAAACGGGTAACCGTCTTTGCCGTTAAATAGAACAATCCTTTAGCTTGTCCTTCGCCCATCGCTTTAAGGACAGGGAACAACGTCGACATTGTTTTCCCGATACCTGTGGGGGCTTGAGCGAACAGACTGACCTTTTCCACGACGGACTTGTATACAGCTCCTGCAAAATGACGTTGTCCCTTTCGATAAGAGGAGAACGGAAAGCTCAACTCCCGAAGACTCTGCTCCTTCTTAGCATCATGACGAACCATCATCTCAGCGTATGGAGCATATCTAGCCACTGTGTCATTCACAAATGAAATCAGTTCTTCAAAAGACAACGTTCGGTACAAGCTTTTTTGCTCATCAGTAGCCCGGTGGACATAGGTAAGCTTAACCTGAATAGAAGAAAGCTCTTGCTCCAGAGCCAACATATATGCGTACATCAGCGCCTGTGCCCAATGAACCTCATGTCCTTCATCCAGTAAATCCAGGAGTCCGGAGGTTGATTTGATTTCTTCGACCGTAAAGCTCCCATCCTCCGAGACAAGCAATCCATCACAACGCCCATCTACAACATAAAGCAGGTTTCCATAAGGAATCTCCGTTTTCAAATAAACCTCCTTGCGGTCACCTTCCTTATATTGCTTTTGGATCTTCTGATGAATTCTTGTGCCTTCGACCATAGCGCCCGTTCCATGAAAGCCAGGTTCAATGCTTCCGCTGCGAAAAACATATTCAACGAGAGTTCTAACTGATAAAGCTACTGTAGAGCTCATCCAGCATCACCTCCTTTTATTATCCATATATCCTTTTTGTTCCCAATTGCCATTTTAGTCCTGAATTCGTTGTATAACCCTGCATGAGAGCAGGAGCGTCAGCTTCAACCCTTTGTGTTCAACTTTACGCGCTCCACTAAGCTTATACTTAGGTTCTCGATTTTTGACATTCTATAGCCAGCCCTGCATAATAAATTTAATTACTATGGAATTATTTTGTCTGGGCGCTATTTCTTCCTAGCCGGGAAATGGCGTTTTATCATGTAGAAAGAAGGCGAAGCTGTGTCATCCTTTAACTTTAAACAGTGGATCGTTAAACCTTTTGTGTTTTTCACAATAATTTTTATTCTAAAAGCTTTCTTGGCATGGGGCGTAATCTTTGACGATATATTGCCCTGGAAATCATTATTAACTGAAATCCCCTTTGCTTGGGCGCTCTTCTGTATCATTGAACGTTTTGGTTCCAAGCGCAAGCTCGGATATTACATGACCGTAAATTTATTAGTGACAGCCATTTTCTTCGCAGCCATTATGTATTTTAAATATTACGGTGTTATTGTGACTTACCATGCAGCGGAGCAGGTGAATCAAGTCACTGCCGTCAGCAACAGCGTATTCTCACTAATGGATCCATACTACCTGCTGATTTTTACAGACATCATTATTCTTGGCGTCTATTTCTTCTTTAATAAAAAAGGCCGGGTCTATAAGAAAGAGAATATCAACCACCGCCGTGGCGGAAAACTTAAGTATAGTGTTCTGTTTGCAGTCTCACTTGCTTTATGTTTGTTCAACATCTTGCCTAATAAGGCCAGTATGAACGAAATTAAGAAAGCTCAAGAAATGGGAATTCTTAATTATGAAGCTTATACGATCTTCGCTAAAGAAGAGCCTGAGCTAGTCGATTCAAGTGACATTACACAGGATGCCATCAACAAATTGAAGGGGATTAATACTGCGGCTAGTTCTCCACTTCAAGGCATCGCTAAAGGCAAGAACCTTATTATTCTTCAAATGGAATCTTTCCAGAATTTCTTGCTGGGACTTAAATTAGACGGTCAAGAAATTACACCGAACCTGAACAAGGTAATGAAGGACAGTCTTTACTTCCCTAATTTCTATCAAATGGTTGGCCAAGGGAATACGTCGGATGCAGAGTTCGTAGTTAACACTTCCTTCTACATCCCTCCACGTGGAGCGGCAACGATGTCTTATGTGGATAAGGTACTTCCAAGTCTGCCACGCGTGCTTAAAGAAAATGGATATCAGACAGCAACCTTCCACACCAATGTCGTAGAATTCTGGAACCGCGGCGAGCTGTATGACTCCCTCGGCTTCGATCATTATTATGACCGCAAATTTTTTGGTGAAGATGATGTCTTCTTCTTTGGAGCTTCTGATGATACGCTCTACAGTAAGACAGCCGATAAACTAAAAGAAATGGACCAACAGGAGCAGCCTTTTTACGCTCAAGTCATTTCAATGTCAGCGCATCACCCTTTTACTATTCCGGAAGAAAAATACCGCATGAAGCTGCCGGAGCGTTATGAAGGTACTTTTGTTGGTGACTATATCCGTTCCCAGAACTATGCGGATGATGCTTTTGGACATTTTGTAGAAGAGCTAAAAGCAAATGGTGTCTGGGACAATAGTGTAATCATGATTTATGGAGATCATATGGGATTGCCGATTTATTCCCTCGATCATGATGATAAAGAATTGATGACTGAAATCTATGGTCATGAATACAGTTATGCGGATATGATGAACATCCCTCTGCTTATTCATGCAGGTGCTGGCGTAGCATCGCAGACCATTGACGAAGTAGGCGGGGAAGTAGATATCATGCCAACCGCAGCCAGTCTGCTTGGGATTTCATTAGAGAATAACGTATATTTTGGTCAAGATCTACTCAGTCAGACTTATAATTTGCTGCCAGAACGATATTATTTACCTTCTGGTTCATTCATTGCCAGCTCAGGATTGCTTATTCCTGGTAACAGCTTTGAAGATAACACTCAGTACTCTATTTATAACAATGGAACAACGCCGAGTGCCACTGAAGACGAATATAACCGTGCCTTGAGGCTTTTACAGCTTTCCCACAGCTATATCACTCAGTTGCCTGACAAACAACCTAAACAATAAATTACAGGGCGTAGGTAGCCAACGAACAAAAACAGCAGAGCAGCGATTCTCCAATAAGGAGAACCGCTGCTCTGCTGTTTTTATAAAGATATCCATTCCGAAGCTTAGCTGACTAACGCTCCTGGTCCTCGATCATACGGTAATACTCTGCAAAGTTGCGTAGTTCTTCGGGCTTCAGTATGGATAAATGCTCCGCCAGCAGTTCTTTGGACCGGAAATGTCCTTCTTCGAGCACCTGCTGACCTTTTTCGGTGATCGTCACTACAACCGCTCTCCGATCCTTCCCATCCGGCTCACGTTTGATATAACCCAGCACCTCCAAACGGTCCAGCATCACCGTCACCGCACTGGATTTGACCTCCATACATTCTGCCAGCTGTACCACCCGCGACTTCTTTTCTTTCGCTATCATATTTAACAGACCCATCTGTGGCACCGTAAGTCCGAGTTCTTTGTGCAAAGACATTTGAGACATAATCTTACGCTGTACTCTCCACATGGATAGTCCTAGACGATCTATTAACGGATCTATTTGATGTGGCATATTTGTTCAACCCCAATCCGTTTTTAATAACTCAAGCGTACCATTAGAACTGGCTATGATTCAATGGTTTTGTCTACTAAACCATTGAAAGCATGATGGAAAGCGAAAACTTCCACCATTCTCCAATTTCCGACACAGAAATACTATATTCCATGTAAGGTTATAAGCATATCAATACGATATAATCGTAGAGGTGAGAGCTATTATCACTGAGAACATAATTTGTCAAGGTTGGTGCGAAGAATGAAATTAGCAACTAAATTAACTTGGATGATGTTCGTCGTCTTACTTCTTGTAGGATCATCCATCGGGTTTTTCGGATACCGTACAGCTTATAAGCAAGTAGACGAAGCCGCAGGTATCGAATTGGTAGGATGCGCTAATATTACAACCGGCCTGATTGACCCAGCAGACATTTCCGCATTGTTGGCAGGCGATCAAAGTAAACTGGAGGCTGTAGAGGATCGAATCGGTTGGATTGTAGCACATAAAGCTATTTTTAAAGAGGCATTCATCTTATCCTTAGACGGAAAAGTACTTGCCGCAGATTCAAGCTTCCAGGCTAGAGGTTATAAAGCAGGCGATACTTTTTATTTCCCAGCTGAAGTTAAGCAACATATCACTGAGTCCAAGCATTCCTCCTACTCCAAGGTTTATACATACGAAGGTACCTCACTTAAGACAGGTTACGGCCCCATCTATCAGGATCATGATCCATCTAAACCTATAGTTGCGCTGATGGCTATTAATTTCGATGGCTCCATAATTCAAGACCGAACTCAAGATATCATTGTTCAGCCTTTTATTATCGGTGCTTCCATTCTGGTTATAGCTATTGTGGCAGCTTATCTGTTAATCCGCCGAATGATTAGTCCGTTAACGAAGCTGTCCAAAGGGGTCAACCTTGTTGCACAGGGCGACCTTACTCATAATCCTATTTTATTCAACAGCAAGGATGAGATTGGTACATTAGCCCGTAATTTCAATGACATGACCCAAAGCCTGCGCTTACTTATTACCGAGGTCAATGAGACCTCCATGCAGGTAGCCTCCTCTTCCGAAGAGCTCTCCGCCAGTGCGCAGGAAACCAACCGGGCCGGTGAATATAGCGTCAATGTTACGATTGAACTTGCCGATACCGCGAATTCACAGCTGCAGAATATGGAGGGTGAATATAAGTCTGTACAAGACCTGTCTCGTTTCATCACAGAGATTGCAGGCAATGCAGATAACGCAATGAATAATGCGGTCAGCAACGCTAATAAAGCACGTACAGGCCGTGAGGCAATGGATTCCACCACACAGCAGATGAGAGTCGTAAGTGACAGTATTACCGACCTAGCACTCATTATTGAAACCTTGGGTGGTTATTCCAAAGAAATTGAAAATATCGTGGGTACTATTGCCAGCATCGCAGAAGAAACCAATCTCCTGTCCCTGAATGCAGCGATTGAAGCCGCAAGAGCTGGAGAAGAGGGAAGAGGGTTTGCGGTCGTTGCCCATTCCGTACGTAAGCTTGCTGAGCGCTCAGCCCATTCCGCTGCGCAAATTGGCCAACTGGTCAACATCATCGTAAACCAGATGGATCAGGCAGGAGAAACTATGAAACGCTCTACAGAAGAGATGGAGCACGGCAGAGAAATGATTGCCACGGCAGGCCAGTCCTTCTCGGAGATTGAAATGTCTGTCTCGGGAATGGCCTCACAAAGCCAGCAGATCTCAGGAACGGTTCGCCAGCTTTCGCTGATCTCCGACCGTCTCGTTACAACCCTTCAGAATATCGTAAATGTCGCTAATCAGACAGCCAGCAGTGCAGAGACATTATCCGCTTCCTCAGAAGAACAGCTTGCCGCAATGGAGGAAGTTGAGTCTGCAGCAGCTTTCCTGTCCTCCCTAGCTGAGAAGCTGCAAATTCTGATTGAACGATTTAAGGTTTCTTAATAGCAAAGGGGCTAGCATCCAAGCAGAGATATTCTGCTTAGACGCTAGCCCCTTATTCTATGTATTGAGATCATCTGCTACGATACTGCTGTATTCGCTATAAACCACTGGCCCAGCTCATGCACCGGCATTGGCCGCCCATAATAATAACCCTGCATCACTCTGCAGCCTAAGGATTGCAGCAGCTCAATCTGCTCTGGTGTCTCCACACCTTCCGCCACGACCTCCATATTAAGATTGGTGGCAATCGCAATGATATTACTGATAATGGCTTTCTTGGAATGCATCTTGCTCTTACGAATAAACACTTGATCAATCTTGAGTGTGTTAACTGGAATCTCGTCTAAATTACCAAGGGATGAAAAGCCTGTCCCAAAGTCATCCAGTGATACCCTTACCCCAAGTGCCCGAAGTCTGGAGAGCTGCGCAACCGTCTCTTCCATGTTATTCATCGCAATGGACTCTGTAATCTCCAGTTCAAGGAAATGCGGCTCTAGACCTGAACGTGTGAGTGCTTCTTCTACAACATCGTATAAGCCCCCGCCCTCAAACATCCGTGCTGACATATTAATAGAGACTGCGACATTTGCTATCTCTTCCTTATGCCAAAGCATGTTCTGGCTGCATACATCATGCAGCATCCAATAGGTAATCGGGACAATCAGTCCCGTTTCCTCTGCAATGGGAATGAATTCAGCCGGGGAGATTATCCCATGTTCAGGGTGCCGCCAACGCAGCAGTGCTTCAAGACCAACGGTAACGTTCATATACGAATCCCATTTTGGCTGGTACACAACCATAAACTCGGAGCGTGCCAGCGCTTTACGAAGATCCTTCTCCAGCGACATCCGTCGCAGCTGATGGCGGTTCATCTCCTGATCGAACACACTGAATTTATTCTTACCCGAATCCTTAGAGGTATAAAGAGCTGTATCGGCCGCCTTCATTAACGCTGAGCGGTCAGTTCCATGCATAGGGGTCATACTGATCCCCACGCTTGCAGTAACATATAGCTCATTACCTTGAATACTGTAATATTTCTTAAGCTCATATAAAATGTGCTCTGCTTCCTCTTGCGCATCCTCCACAGTACAATCTGGAAGAGCGATCAGGAATTCATCTCCGCCCAAACGAAAGACCTTGCCCTTACTTCCTACAGAGCGTCTTAATCTTATAGCGACCTCTCGCAGTAACAAGTCCCCTATATCATGTCCAAGCGTATCATTAATCGACTTAAACCGATCCAGATCCACAAAAAATACGGCGCCAGATCTACTCCCGAAAAATTCATCTTTAAAATAACGTACCAGGCCATGCCTGTTCGGAAGATCGGTTAGCGGATCATAATAAGCCATCCGTTCCAGCACATGCCGGTCCAGAAATACAGCACCACCAGAAATCGCAAGCATAAATAGCGTTACCAAGGATACTCCCATTAAAAGAATAACATCAGTCTCCATAAAAAAAGTTGTATTGCCTAGTAGACCGTTATATTCAAAATGAGTCGCCCTTACACTCGTATAATGCAATCCAGTCACCGAAAATCCGATAAAGAGAGCAGAGTATAACTTCCAGCGGTTAAAACCCACATAGTCTTTAAACTTGTGAAATAGAAATAATCCGATAAAAGACGAGAGCATAACGAGGATTACAGCACATGTCTGAGTCCATATCTCATAATGAATCTCCGCTGCGATCTTCATGGAGGACATTCCGATATAATGCATAGCCGAAATTCCGCTGCCTAGAAGAACACCACTAACTATTAAACAACTTTTTCTTAAACGTGGCACAAACGTAATCCGGAATGCCGAATAGCAGCACAACACACCAACCAATAACGATAATACAGCCCTGCCTGGATAATAATTCACGCTAAAAGGAAAACGGCTCGCCATAATCCCTACATAATGTATCGACCATATGCCACTGCCGAGTACACATGCCCCCGATATTAACCATAAGCGACGAACTTTCCCAAACGAACGAGGGACTTGCGAGATCAGATTCAGCGCGGAATAAGCTGCAGTCGCCGCTAGCGCAAATGATAGTAAAACAATCCAAACGTTATAGTGGATTCCCATTTTATCCATTAGTTAACCTCTTCACCGGTTTTGAATACCGTAATCGCTGCAGCGTATTTCTCAAGTAAAAAATCAGTACACGAATATCAGATAAATGGAAGAGTGCGTAAAGATTATAGGTTATCCCTGAAAAGCAACTTTAGATGTATTCTACCTTGTATTCAGCCGATTGTCTAAGAAAATACTGGAATTTATACCCTTTTTTTATGTCGGCAAAAAATGTCCATATTTGACGCATTCGCTCACCCCGAAAAGTTGGATATGTGACCTGTGGTTGATGGGGTTTTGGGGAAGGTCTTTCGCCATAACCATTGATTCAAAACTACCAGAACTAACAGATAGATGTAAATTCCTCCGGTAAATAAAGTGAAGACATAATGAATACCCGCCATCCCCATCAGCAAAAACATAAGCATGAAGGCGACTCCAGTGTAATCCTTTTGTTTGGCTGCCTCATAACGCTCTGAAAAAGGTAAGCTCCGGGGATAAACACGAAAGCAGATGACTGAGAAAATCAGCATGGCGAATAATACCACTACTAAATCAGGTACAATGTGCACACCGAACAACAGAATGAACAATACCGCATCTACAGCAAATAAAGGCAAGACTAGCCGTAGCAGTGCCGCCTTAAGCATCCCACGGTAAATAGGCGTGCTATCGGGTAAAGGAATCAGCCTATAAATCCAAGCTCCTTTATAACTTGTAGAGTAGCGTAGCATCTGTATTACAGTCTGCATTAACATCGTGCAGAAATAGATTAACAAGTACACTTTTGAACCTTTAAGGGAACCATCATAACTATTCTGCAATATACCAAATATAAAAATAAACGGGAATGCGATAGAAAAGCCAAGTGCAGGATAGACCTTCAGCTTAAAATCGCGCTCATTCTTCATCATGGACCAAGTAAACCGAAAGAAAATCCCCTCTGCCGGTTCCTTGCATACTCTGCGGGAGAGCCACTCTGCGATCTGGCCCTTGTCTTTTCCACCGGAGCCTTGCTCCGCCAGCTTTTGCAAATTCCGTTCAAACTGCGGCATCAGCTTAATATAGGCTGCGATCAGTACAAGTGGGATTATCAAAGCCAGCATTGAAAGAATGAAGTAATAGGGTTCTCTAGCTCCACCAAGCAACAGTTCAAACGGAGCCGCGAACCAAACCGGAAAAATAAAGTACTGCCACCAAGCAGGATGATAAGCAGCGCCAAGCTCAGTGAGGTTGAACAACCGGGAGATGAATTGATAGCCCACCATTATTCCGATCGTCAAAAGGATTTGCGTATAATTTATAATATCCTTGAGCTTCTCCCCATCAAAAAACCGCATGATCATCAGGTAGAGCAGTGCAGTTATTACGAGGATAAAACAGTCTAACAAGACAATTGTCACCGCATACATCAGAAAAAAAGCGATCCCCTGCTTAAATAGGCTAAATACCAAAGATGGACCAGTGATCGACAATGTAACTGTCCCTAAGTAGAGGAGAACGTGGATGGTTTTGGCCATATTTAAGGTAGTACGGTTGACGGGTTTGGAAAAAAGAATATTTTTATCACGTAAATCAAGCATTACTGAAGAAAAGTCAGAGATCAGGGTTGTGGAGACAAAAAACATAATGATCCCAAAGGTTAAGCTCATTTGCAGCATATAGTGATCGTTGGATAGCGTTAGCGGAATTAATATTAAACCAAATAGTAAATAAATCCACTGTAATCGCAAGGGTGAACCTTCTTTAGCGTTCTCCTTTTTCTGCATACCTGCAAGCGCTGTAGGCGTTCTTCTTCCGTCCATGGTCAGTTTGATCTGTAAAATACTCCGCATGGTGTCGTAATCGACTCCAAATCTTATAAAGGCACCCCGCAGCTTATCCAACAGCCTCAGCACGAAGAAATCAGTCATAAGAGGATACCTCTTGCTCCTGCATGACCGCAACAAATTCACCAGCGATATCACGGTATTTATCAAATCCGGTTAATTGATTGAAAATATCTTCAAGCGTCCCTTCACGGCCTTTCTCCTTCAGCTCTGCAAAACTTCCGTCCGCCACAATATCCCCGCCATCAATCAAAATGATCCGGCTGCTGATTTTCTCAACCACATCCATGATATGTGAGGAGTAAAAAATGGTCTTCCCCCGTGCCGCCAGCGATGCAAAAATCTCCTTCACTATCATCACGCTATTAGCATCCAAACCACTCAGCGGTTCATCCAGGAATAAAATATCAGGGTCATGCAGCATGCTGGATATAAGCAGCACCTTTTGCTTCATCCCTTTTGAGAACGAAGAAATCCGCATATCGTAAGACTTCTCCAAACCTAACAGTGTAGTTAATTTTTTGGCCTTGTAGTCCGCCTCCGCACGACCTAGCCCATACAGCTCGCCAACAAAGGTTAGATACTCTCTTGCAGTGAGGCTATCATATAATTCGGCTACCTCCGGCACATAACCTATACGTTTCTTGTAAGAAACATCTCCATCGGCAATATCCTTACCGAAAATCTCCACTTTACCGTTATATCCTTCTACCAGACCGAGCATAATCTTCACCGTTGTACTCTTGCCTGCCCCGTTAGGGCCGATATAACCAATAATTTGTCCTCTATATACCTTAAGATCAATTCCCTTTAGCACCATTCGGTCTGTATAGTTCATCCATAAACCTGAAATCGCTATGACCGGATCGTCAGCTAAACCCATATCTCAGTCCCCTTTCTAGTAACTAATCAATAATGTGAAATATTACTACTTTATGTAATTACAATAATTGTATCATTTAGTAGAATCCTCTTCCATGATTTAGTCTGCTAATCTTATGTCTAGTTAAAAAAGAGTGGCCATTAGGCCACCCACTAGAGATTTATAGCGAAAGGCAGCACCACCGATGCCACGAAATGGCTGTTGGCACCCCCTTTATTTGAGCAAACCAGACTAAGATCAGCGTACGTTTGGTCGGGTAGCATTTATAAGTAAGAGAGCGAGCACGCTATCGGACACAGCTGACCTTATACGCGGCTTTTTCCCACATTTGGAGTGCTAAAGGACCCCATAGTCGCTATCAGCATGAAAACCACCATAAACACACCTTTTTCTAAGCGATAGCGTCGCTGGAGTCCGAAACTATGCCCCAAAGGCTGGAAAGTGGGAAATAACGTCATCTAGGTCCGAAAGCCGCGCCGATAATGAATGAACTGCTGAATCAAGCGGGCATGAGGGCAAGCGGACAGGGCAAGGGCAACCAGCCAGCTAACAAACAAAAAAGCAGAGCAGTGATACTCCAATAAAGGAGGAACCGCTGCTCTGCTGTCTTAGTCAAACCAAGTCGAAACATTCATAGTTGAACGCTACTTACGTGACGTCCGCTATGTCTTAGTGGCTGATTATTTGGATAGCAAATTGTAAATAACCTGTGCTGCTTCTGCTCTTGTAGTGACTTCTTTTGGATTGAGTTTACCGTTCGCTCCGGTCACTACGCCTCTCTCTACCAGCGCTTGAAGGGCTTCTTGTGCATAACCAGCGATCTGTCCAGCATCACTAAAGCCGGCAAGCGTGGCCGTTGTCTTCTCAGATGGCAGTTCACCTAGCGCTACAAGCGAGCGGTACAAGAGTGTAAATAGCTCCTGCCTAGTGATCTGAATATCTGGCTGGAAATGATTATCTCCCGAACCCGTTGCTACCCCAAGACGTTTAGCTGTAGCAAGATAATTCGTATAATACGTATTGCCTGCATCTGCAAAATTATCAGCAGCAATGGCATCCGGTGTGATGTCATAAGCCTTGAGCAACAAGACGATGAACTGCCCTCTAGTGATTGCAGCATTCGGACTGTAATGTTCAGCATCCGTACCAGATGTGATACTGCGTGCTGCTAAGAAACCTACTGCATGGCTATACCATGATGCCTCTGGAACATCTGCAAAGCTCACCTGATTATATCCAATAATATATTGGGAGAAATGTGTGGTTACGAAATCTACAGTTCCCTTGGCGGCATTGTAATTTCCACGTACATTGTCCAAACTTCCAGTGCTGTTAATGTGATACACAATAACCGCATCTGACCGTTCTCCCGCTTGCAGCACATACGGTACGCTGATACGAACACTCCCCCCACCGAAGGTGGAAATCGTACTTTCACCCGCTATAACCGACAAGTCATAAACCGGTCTGTCTCCGAGAACAGCCTTGCCTTCTGCCGTTAATGACACCTTCGCGATTCTAACAATGATGTCTCCGGCATCTGAAGCTGCACTAATGCTCGCCAATGATTTGGCATCAAACGTAATCGTACCCACATTCTCATAATCAATGGTAATCTCCGCCTTCGTTCCGGCGGCTAACTCATTAATTATGCTTCTTGGAAGTATAAGATCAGCTGTTTGAGTATCCGAAGTAGCTGCAACTTTAATTTCAAGAACAGCTTTCTTCCCATCAGCTTCTGCCTTCTTAGCGAGACTCACAAATTCAGCAGCCGTTTCTTTTGTGATCGTAGCAGTAGTAACTCCTGTGGTTTTATCCGTTTTAGTTGCCGCTGTTGCTGACAGGTTCACGGTATTCCCTGCTGTTGCCGCAGCAACCAGTTGCGGGCTTGCTGATGGTGTTGGTGTAGTCGTGCTCGGTGTAGAATTGCCACCCGATCCACCTGTTCCACCTGTTCCAGGATCTGAAATAGGCACATAGGCCGGAACCACAATGTCAGTCGCTGGACTTGCCTTATAACCTTCTTTGGCTGCGTATCTCACTTGATACGTGCCCGGTATTAATCCTGTGATTTCTTTATCTGGTGCATACACATAATTAGTTACACTAGACAGCTTATATTCTAAGGCTGTCGTGGTTCCCGTAATTCTTCCATCGTTGTTCGCTGCTGAGGTAGGAGCAACTCCCTGTAACCCAGTTGGGGCTGCTTGTTCCGCAGTGAATGCTGGAACGATTACATCTGCTGCTCTACCCGCGTTAAATCCTTCTTTAGCTGCGTATCTTACCTGATAGATACCCGGCACCAGTCCAACGATCTCTACATCTGATGCGTAGACATAATCGGTAACGGTAGACAGCTTATATTCCAGCGCTCTCGTAGTTCCTATAATTTTACCGTCGTCATTAGCTGCACTGGTTGGTGCTACACCTACTAATCCTGTAGGTGCCGCTTGCTCACCATATGCCGGGACTTCAACTGTAGCGTCTTTACCAACGCTGTATCCCTCTTTTGCCGCATATCGCACATTATAGAAGCCCGGAGTAAGACCAGTGATAGCCGCACCTGTTACAGGCTTATAATCAGCTTCTCCAACGCCTTTATACTCCTGTCCTTCCGCTGAACCCGTAATTTGCCCATCATCATTAGCTTCAGAAGTAGGGGCTACGCCTACCAGTCCTATCGGAGCTGCTTGTTGATGGGTGTAAGCAGGAACTTCCACACTTACGTCTTCGCCAGCATTATAAGGAATGATTGTGGGTCCAGCTGCGGAAGTTGGCCCTTGATAGCCCGATGTTGCGGCATATCTTACCTTGTAAACACCAGGTGCAAGCCCTGTGATGGCTGATCCCGAAACTGGGGTGTAAGCCTCGTCTCCAGCAAGCTTAAATTCCAATGCTGAACTGGTGCCCACAATTTGCCCATCCTTATTGTCGGCCGCAGTTGGTGCTACACCCGTAAGTCCTGCCGGCACAGCTTCGAGTCTGGAGAATATTTTATCCAGCGCTGTTGTAGTGTTATTGTATCTGGCTCCGATTGGGTAATTATCCTGCACGTAATCCGGTTGGATATTCGTCCAGCTGTACATAAGTTCAACATGCCCTAGAATCGGTGTGTTTTTGCCTCCTGCATCCTTGTTGTCCTTGTTATAAGTGAACAGATATGGAACCTGAAGTCTGTCTCCGCTCACAGTGTTTCCAAGTCCGTCTACATAACTAATTACAGTTGGTTTAGCAGCTGTATTGTTTTCGGTCTTGATATTGGTCAGATAAGTACGAACCAGATCAACATAAAGCTGCGCATACGGATGATTGGTGGTTCTAATCTGAAGCTCATTATTATTATGCGGATTCGCACTGCCCTTAGTGCCGCTGTTGTTATTAGGCTCAGCAACGGTCACACCAGCATCCAGCTTAGTGTCGAAGAAGTAGATCTTATGGATATTATGTTTTTTGGCATATTCGTTGATATATTTAATCACCGCTTGCGTGTTAGGGCACCACGAGCCGCCTAACAAAATCGCATAGTTTCCCTCACTCGCTAAAATTTGCTTCAGCTGATGATAGGTCACATGTTCATAAACAAGCGTGCCATCCGCTTCGTTGAAGATCGTAGGTTTGCCCTCATTTTCCCCTTCATAGTTCTTATTAAATGCAGCCTTGATATAAGCCGACTCGTCGATAGTGTCATATCGGGAAGCGGCACCCAGCACCTCACTTACTGATGTTTTATACGCATTAACCTTCGCCGCATCAAGTGTTCCGTTCGTCAGGAACTCATTCCACGAATAGCTCTTATCCAGATAGGATACGACAGGAGCACTATTTCCCTGTGCATCCTTGTGATCCTTGTTGTATACCAATAAGAATGGAGACTCGAGCTTGTTAGCAGTCACAACTTCCCCGTTTTTATTGGTATAGCTGACATTGCGTTCTGGATCATCTTTGGAAGACAGATTTAAATTCTTCAAATACTTGTTGACCAGATCAACATATTTATAGGCAAATTTATTATTGCTGTCTGCAATCTGAAGGGTGTCCCCGTCCAGCTTAGTATCAAAGTTATAAATCGTTGAGATGCCATATTCCTTGGCTGCCTCGTTGATAAAGCCGATATCGGCCTGTGTATTCTCACTCCAAGCGCCGCCAACCAGAACAGCGTATGTGCCTTCACTCTCAAAAAGATGAACGATATCTTCATATGTCGCTGTTTTAAATACATGGTTAGCATCATTTAGACGGTCATAGACATGACTGAAATAGTCAAACTGGTTAACGCCGCCTTGGGAAGAGGTTATCGCCTCTGCGGTATCCGGATTAGCATAAGCTCTTCCTGCCTGAGTAGGCAGGATTAGCAGGGAGGCTGCCAGCAGCAGCGTTACAATTTTTTTGAAGGTTAATGGTCGTATCATTATGTGCACCTCGCCTTAAATAGGTTTATGGGATGAATGGGCTGAAAGGAATCCTGAATGAGCCTGCTGCTCATCAAGGACAAACCTCTTCCTCAGCGGCTGGTGCCGGTGCGGGTGCCTGAACCGTTTCCACTGGAGCAGCTGCTGGCGCGCTGACTGTGGATGCAGGTGCAGAAGACGATGTTTTCGGTTGAGAAGACTCAACTACCGGAGCCGGGGTCGCCTTAACTACCTCTGTGGTAGAGAAGGTTATAGCCTTTTTGGAAGGTGTCTCCGTTGCTTTTGCTACGGGAGCTGCGGTTTCCTTAGGCTGTTCAGATACAACAGGAGCGGCAGTCGGCTGAACGGCTTTAGCGGTTACGTTTGCTTTTGGAGCAGTCGTAGGCGCAGCAGTTGGCGCAGGCGTTGCTGCGCTGGTTTGCGGTTTAACAGATGCAGATACCGTTGTTGCAGCTGTTGCTGTCTTAGCGGTGTCCGCAGCCGGGGAGGCAGCTGCTTTAGGCTGAGCTGCACCCGCTTCTGGAGCTGCTGAAGCCACAACCTTCGCCGCAGAATCAACAGCTGCGGCTGGGGCCGTAGTCGCTTTTGCCGTGACTGTCTCAGCTGCTGGAGCCGAAGCTTCCGGCTGGACAGCTTCTGTTACAGGAGCTGCAGTAGCTTCTGCCTGAACAACAACTGCTGCCGCAGAAGTAGCTACTGGTAAAGCTGCTGCGGTTACTGCTGTATTACTACTCTCTTGAATGGGTGCTGCCTCTGCTGTTTTTTTGTTAGCGGATACCGCGGCATACGTCAATGCGGAGAAGACGATAGCGGCGGCAACCAAAGAGATCGAAAGCTTTTTCATATGTGTACCATCCTTTTCAAATAAAATAAGAAACCCCTTCACTACATTCTTGTACCTTAAATCCGTAACTCTCCCTTCTCTAAAGTAAAAAAAAGAGACTCAACGGGACGCAATTTACGCGTCTTTCGTTGAATCTCCGGCTGTCCAGTCGATTCCAATTGGCTTGTGATTAAGTTCCATATTATTCATGCCATAGTGCCTTGTCAATCAATTTTTATTTTTCACATGGTTTTTATCGGAATTAATTATTTTTAACATATAATTACATTGACTTTACTATAAATTCTATATAGATTGATCTCAATAGGATTAATCACATTAAAAAACTAGGTTTAAGGGGGTATTGGTAGTGAACATAGATAACAACTTATTATCCGCCATCGAAACGAACTGGTATGGATTTGTCGCCTCCATATTTGTGTTTGCAATTTTGTTTCTACTGGCACGTAAACGAATTGGATTTGGTACCCGGGTACTCATCGGACTTGGCATCGGACTTATTGCCGGTATATTCTTTCAGTACTTCGATTTAGAGACCAAAGCTATTAGCACATTCGGCAGCATTTATATCAGCTTGATCCGCATGCTCGTCATTCCTTTAGTATTCGTACTCGTATTAAACAGCATTTCTTCCTTAACCAATCTGGAGTATCTACGCAAAATCGGGATCAAAACCTTCGCCTGGTTCCTCGGAACAACGGGCATCGCTTCTATTATCGGCCTATCCGTTGCGCTGCTGTTCAATCCCGGCCAAGGTATACAACAAGATGTACCCGCAGATTTTGCAGCCCGTGAAATCCCGACCTTCTCCCAGGTTATCCTCGATCTTGTTCCATCTAACCCTGTTAATGAAGCAGCTACGGGTAAGGTTGTGCCTCTACTCATTTTCGCGATCTTCCTAGCAGTGGCTATAATCAAGATTGGCTCCAAGAAACCGGAAGCCGTCAAGCCTGTACGTGATCTTATTGAATCCCTGACACTGATACTGCATCAGGTTGTGAAATTCATTATTCGCCTGACGCCTTATGGCGTATTCGCACTGATTGCCGGAATCACCGCACGTTATGGCTGGGAGACGTTGCAGGAGCTAGGCAGTGTAATTATAACCTCGTACGTAGCAATGATTATACATTTTGTACTTATCTTTGGCGGATTGGTTCTATTAGTAGCGAAGGTGAATCCAATTCGTTTCTTCCGCAAAGTGTATCCAACCATTACCGTTGCCTTCACAACCAGAAGCAGCTACGCAACCCTACCGGTCAATCTCGAAGTGATTACGAAGCGGCTTCATGTCTCCCCGCGGATCGCGAGCTTTATCGCACCGTTAGGGGCATCTGTGAACTTTAATGCGTGCGGTGGGATTTGGCCAGCTATCGTGGCTGTATTTACCGCCCAAGTATTCGGTATTGATCTGAACTGGACCGACTATATTACACTGGTATTAGTAAGTATTATTTCTTCCATTGGTGTAGCTGGCGTACCTGGACCAGCCGTAATCTCCACCACAGTAGTCTTAACTGCTCTCGGCCTGCCGCTTGAAGGAATCGCTATCGTTGCAGGTGTTGAAGCGCTCATCGATATGGGCCGTACCGCTGTAAACGCAACTGGAACAGCTGTAACAGCTCTGTTAGTAGCTAATTCCGAAGGTGAATTTGACCGCGAAGCGTTTAATAGCAATGATGACGATGATATTCTCTTGAGCACCGTTTAAAAGCTGAAACTGTAAAAACCTCCGGAATCTGCGTAAAGCAGAGCGCCCGGAGGTTTTTTTTGCATAGATTCCTATTGGATTCATCTTCTTATAGCATACTAATTCTTTCCCGCTTTTTAGCAGAAGCTAGACAAGTCTCGATCAATTGCATGCCCAGCACTGCATCCTCAGGTGCAAATAATTTTTTTCCTGTAAATACTGCGGCGGCAAAATCATCGACCTCCCGTGTATAGGGATTCGCCCCGGTGGCATCAACCCGTCTTACCCCTTCTCCCGAATGCACAAAAAATTCAGCGTCCTCATCTCTAGCATTAAAAGGCATAGGCACTTCAATCATTCCATCGGTCCCCAGAATCTCTAACAGCTGGCGGTTATATGCCCACATCCCGCAATCAAAAATCAGGCTTAGCCCCTTCGGAAACTCTACCAGTCCTGAAGCCATCATATCTACGTTGTCATGCTCCGGAGAGAACATAGCATGTACTGTTACGGCTTCTGGCTCAGCTCCGAACAGCAGTCGTGCTGCACTTAGCGGATAACAGCCGATATCATAAAGCGAGCCGCCGCCCCAAGCGGATTTAAAGCGAATATTAGAGGTGTCTGTAGCGTCATTATAAGTAAAAGTGCCTCGAATGGAGCGTAATTCGCCAATTTCTCCGCTAGCGATAATCTCTTGCAATTCCGCAATCCGAGGATGATGCCGATACATATAAGCTTCTGCCAAATGGACTCCAGCATCATTACAAGCTTTTACCATCTCAGCCGCTTCTTCACTGTTCAGCGCGATCGGTTTCTCACATAAGATATGTTTGCCAGCTTCCGCCGCACGGATTACCCATTCCCGATGGAGGTGATTTGGCAGTGGAATATACACTGCATCAATATCCTTATCCGCCAGTAATTCATCATAGCTGCCGTAAGCTTTATCTATTCCGAACTCTGCGGCTACAGCGCTGCTTTTTTCTAAACCGCGACTGGCTACCGCTGTAATCATTCCCGTCTCCGAATCCACTATAGCCGGCATCACTGAACCTGTCGCAATCTGCGCGCAGCCCATGATTCCCCAGCGAAGTTTTTGCACCATCGTTGCTAACCTTCTTCCTTATAGATTACTTACTATACTTAAAGCCACCTTATCATAGAATGAAACGTTTCTCTAACAGAAAGAAGCCTGCAAATTGCAAAAAAACAGTGCCAAAAGGAGCTCCAACCCCGATAGACACTGCTTTTTTATAAAATATGAATGTTTATATTAGTGCATTTAACAGCACAGCCGCACCCAGCACAACAATACGCGCAAGGTTCATCAATACGAAGTTTTTGACGGCAAGAATAAAGGTACTCGCCTTCTCCTGTTTCTCTGTGAACAAGGCAATATTTCGGCGAAGCGGGATCAGCGTAAGTAGAATCAACAGAACCAGAATAGGGTTAATCCCTAAGATCAGCAGCACTACAAGATCCAGATAAGAGACATAGTAGAGATATTTAAAAAGCACAAGCGCATTGCGGCGGCCAATGTACACCGGAAGCGTGTACCTGCGATTCTCCACATCCTCATCAATATCACAAATATTATTAGCGAGCATAATCCCTGCGATCCCCAAAATAGCGGGCACGGAAAACCAGAAAAGGTACAGCACTTCCACGATGTTGATATTCAAGCTGACCCAGCCGTTCTGAAGCAGCAGTGAAACCACATGCTCATCCGTATGGATATAGGCAGAGATAAAAATAATAACAAAGCCCATAAACAAACCCGAAAACAGCTCACCTAACGGCATTCGCGAGATGGGAATCGGCCCGAACGAATAAAGTATACCGATCAAGAACGACAGTCCACCCAGCAAAAAGACCAGTAAACCCGTCTGAGTGACAAGCGCAATCCCGCCCCCTGCTGCCAGCGCCAGCAAAATAACAATCGTCGCCACGACGGTGCGCTCTTTTAGCTTAAAATGAACAATTGGATTATGCGTTTCGTAGCCGTAGCCGTGGGTTTTGGAGGCTTTTTTGAAATCGTAATAGTTGTTAATCGCCGTCGTCGCCATATCGAAGCTAAGCAAAGACACGAACATCAATCCAAAACGCAATACGTAAAAATCCTCAAACCGGTACAGGGCATACAACGTTCCCATTAGAAACGGAATAATACTGGCTACCTTCGTCGGCAGCTCCACAAATCTTAGAAAGCTTTTAATATTCACACCATACACCCTTATCTGTCAAATGAGCCTGCAAGGCATTACTCTTCAGTTGTTGTAACCGTCACCGGGGACCATTCTGCAATAACTGTTTGTCCATGTACAGACACACTGCCTTCAGGACTCAGATCCTTCTCTGTCATAATTCCGAGCGCTACAGTGAAGTTATTGAATTTCAGCGGTATATTTTTCTCGCGGCGTACTTCCTTGCCGTTCAAATAGAATACAGCCTCATCATTGCCGCGGTGATAGGTAATACGGTACGTATTGAATTCCCGTGGTTTGAAATCCGTATCTTCTTTAAAGATGCAGAAATATTTCGTTCCAGTGCTTTCTGGCACTTGTACACCCGGGAATGGCAATATACCATATACACTAGCGTATTTGTCATTTCCCGCGAAGAAATCAAGCGCAGCGCCTGTCGTGAAATCCAGCAGGTTCAGCGATACATATCCATCATACAGATCTCCAGGTGCAGTTCCTTGTGTACGGCAACGAATTTGCAGCTCAATGCTAATCTCTCCAGCTTCCGGAATCTCCACTGGCTTGGCTGAATAATACATGTGCTTGGCATTGTCCAGAATTTGCACTTGATGGTTCTCACGAGATAACTTCGCACGTACATACAAGGTATCATTACGAACGATAACTACAGCCTCCGGCTCACGGTAAGCCCAAAAAGATCCGTCAGGCAGTGTAAATCCACCCGTCTTCCAGACCTTTCCTTCTTCTAAAATGGAGTGGAAATCCCCAAGAACCATGCGATTGCCTTTAACTTGTTGTTCTTCTGCCATCAATTCCTTGTCCTTCTTTTCCATGAAAGCTCACTCCTTCTGTAGTCCATCTATTATTATCAGATCAAGCCTTGAATTAATAAAGTTATTGCCATTACTACTCCGCAGCGTACGGAGGCTTTTTGTGAAGCACCCATCAGCGGGATATAAGCCGGCGAAGCATTATGTTGCTTCAGACTACTGTAAATGCGCAGCGGCCAGAAAGCTGTAACCAGCGCCAACAGTGCGTAAACAGGAAGTACACCCAACAGCACACACACTATCACCGAAGCGTAGCCAGTAAAAAGAAGTACACGTGAGAATACAAGCGCCTTTTGTTCTCCCCATACTACAACAAGCGTAAGCTTACCCGCCTGCTCATCCGCTTTCCAATGTAGGAAATGGTGATTAAACAACAATAATGTAGTTAAAAATCCGACAGGCAGCGAGAGAATTACAGGCTTCATGCTGAACTGACCGGTTTGTACGAAATAGGAGCCTAATACAGGCATAATCCCAAAAGCAATAAAAATGGCCATCTCACTATAACCTTTGCCGCGATAGCCATAACGCAGTGGCGGAGCCACATAGAAATAAGCGATTAAAGCACCAACAAGTACAAACCAAAGGATATTCCAACCGCTATATATACTAAGAATCCCACCACAGATAAGGGCAATCGCCAGCATACTCCAGGTCATCCTTGCATAAAAAGACTCCGAGAGGATTCCACCTGTCAGTAGCCCGGAGTTTGTGCTAATTTCACCAGCGGAATTCTTTGCTTCTGTATCGGTTCCGTTGCGGAAGTCCCACAGATCATTCACCATATTGGAGAACAAATGCGCCGAAATCGCCCCTATTAAGGTAAGAATAAATAAAACCGGATGGAATGTCCCTTCCCATACATATGCCCCAACGGTCCCCAAAACAATCGGGATGAGCATAACAGAAAAACTCCAAAACCGGGTCGCCTTGGTAAATAATGTCCATTTGTTCACTTCAAGCTTACCGCCTTTTTCATATGATTTGATAATAATTATCACTGACTATTATACATCAATTTTCAATAGATTGTGAAGATTATCACTGCATATAATGTCTATTCTTGACATAATACTTCCGTTTGTTTGGTTAAGTATCTTGATAATGGAAGATAAAAATGTAAACAATTCCTTATTTCACGCAGGACCCCTATTTTACGACAAAAAATGAGTGTTGTTTTATAGGCAAGCACATACCGATATGATATGATAGGCAAGCCTATGAACAGCGCCCCTTACGGGCTGTTTTTAAGAGCGTAAAACTATATATAATAATGGAGGCTTTTACTGTCATGTCAGCGCAATCCCCTAACACCCAATCTGTCAAAATCGTCACTGCCGACCCTAGCGCCATCGGGCTATTCGGACTGGCTATTGTCACATTGGTCGCTTCTTCACAGAAGCTTGAATTTACAACAGGACTTAGCTACGTTATTCCTTGGGCTATCTTCCTGGGAGCATTCGCGCAGCTATTCGCCGCCATTCAGGATGCTAAGCACAACAATACCTTTGGTATGACCGCCTTTGGCGCCTACGCTTTCTTTTGGTTCGGCATGGCTAGCAGCTGGCTAATCAAGCTTGGCGTATTTGGTCCAACGCTTGCGGAGGCTGTAGATCCTAAGCAGCTCGGATTTGTATTTCTGGGTTACTTGATCTTCACACTCTTTATGACGATTGGTGCCGTTGAGGCAAATAGAGTTCTGCTTATCATTTTTGTATTGATAGATTTTCTCTTTATCGGACTAACCTTTGATTCCTTTGGGATCGCTCCAGAATTCTTCCATAAGCTAGCTGCTTGTGCTGAGCTTGGTATTGGTATCGTGTCCCTTTACGGATGTGGAGCATCCGTGCTAAACGCTCATTTCGGCCGCAGCTTCTTACCGATTGGAGCTCCGCTGGGCATCTTCAAAAAATAGAAATTGTTCTGATCTGAAACTAATACTTTTGCAAGCCGAAAGGATGCTGAGACTATGCATGTCCTGTCCTCTTCTGAATTAGCGGTAACTGCTATTTTCGCCCTTATTCTCGCAGTTATTGCCTACCTGATCATTCGGAATATCCCGAAGATGGTTGGCGATATTGCGGCTTTTCGCAAAAGAACACTGGTTTGGACCCAAGTTTCACTAGTACTAACGGTGCTTCAGTTGAATTTTAAAGCAGGCGATTGGCGCTTTTCTATCGTCCTTGGACTCATCGTGTTATTTACCGGAGCTATTTGGCTGTCCGCCCGTTATTACGACATCAGTCGCAATGCAGGTCCAGAATCTAAAGATCCTGAAGTACATTAGTAAATCTCAAGCTCCCGAAAGGGGGCTTTTTTTTATAATTTCAGAAAGCTTCTTCGCATAGTTCTCCCCACCACAACCATACTAATGACATTCTAATAAAAGTAACGGGAGGATTATCAGGGTGAGCAAAAAAATCAATCTGCTAATGTTCAGTGGGGAATACGACAAAGCGATGGCTGGACTGATCCTAGCAAATGCCGCAAGAGATATCGATGTCGAGGTTACTATGTTTTTTTCATTCTGGGGTCTATTTTTGGTGCGTGATCCGGAGAAGATGACTCTTGAGGACAAGAGTATCTACGAGAAGCTGATGGATGTTATTACACCGAAGGGCCCTGGGCAGCTGCCGCTCTCTCATCTGAACTTTAGCGGGCTGGGACGAATGATGCTCGAGGAAATGATGGAGGAACAAGGCGCACCGAAGCTGATTCATTTTCTAAAAGGGGCTCGTAAAAAAAACATCAAATTCTATGCCTGCAAGCTCTCTGTGGAGATCATGGGCTTTAAGCCCGAGGAACTGCTGCCAGAGGTCGAAATCATCGATGCTGCGGCATATTTAAAAGATGCTTTAGAAAGTGATGTACAGTTATTTATTTAAAGTCTGACTAGGCTTTAACCCAATCCCCCATGCAGGCATATACTGTTGCCATAGAAACTACTGGCACGCCGAAAATACACCCCATTAACTTAGCACTGACGGCGTACGGGCTGGAGGGAATATCCGTGCTAAACATCATCCACGCCTCTTCTGCAGAGACGCCCGCTTCATTACAAGACCATTTTGATACTTTTCGTGGTCACACCATCGGCATTCGGCATCAAATCAACACCCCTTATGGCAGACAGCCGCTTCTGTATGCCGATTGGACCGCAAGCGGGCGCTTATATGAACCGATCGAACGCAAGTTGCAGGAAGCCTTCGGTCCCTACGTCAGCAATCCACATACAGATTCCAACACCACCGGACTAATCATGACGCAGGCTTATAATGAAGCTCGCCAAATCATTAAGAACCATGTAAATGCTGGCCCTCAGGATGTACTGCTCTTCTGCGGCAATGGAACAACAGGAGCCGTGAACAAGCTGCAGCGTATCATGGGATTAAGGCTCCCGGAATGGCTACAGGAACATAATAACCGTGCACTGGAAGACCGCCCCGTTATCTTCACCAGCCATATGGAGCATCATTCCAATATTCTTCCTTGGCAGGAGGGACTTGGTGACGTCGTTACCATTCCCGCCGGAAAGGACGGAAATATTGACCCTCAACAGCTTGAAGACCAGCTGCGACTGTACCCCAATCGTCGTTTCAAGATTGGTTCATTTACAGCTTGTTCTAATGTGACTGGAATTCAGACGCCTTACGCAAAGCTAGCGGCTACTATGCATCGTCATGGGGGCATATGCTTTGTGGATTTTGCCGCCAGTGCTCCCTACGAGCCTATCAATATGCACCCCCCTTCTCCACTGGAGAAGCTTGATGCGATCTTTTTTTCTCCGCATAAATTTCTGGGTGGGCCGGGCACAAATGGCGTTCTAATCTTTGATGAAGCGCTGAGCAATGGACGTATTCCTGACGAACCGGGTGGAGGTACAGTAGCCTGGGTCAACCCTTGGGGAGGACGCCGCTACACTAATGCGATTGAGATGCGGGAAGACGGGGGAACACCGGGGTTTTTACAGGCTTTTCGCACGGCACTTTGCGTGAAGCTGAAGGAGCAGATGAATGGAAACGGTCAATATATGGTGATTAGAGAACACGAGCTGTGTCAGGAATTAATGGCAGGGCTCCGCAACATCCCGGAATGCGCGCTGCTGGCCGGAGATCATACAGAACGTCATGGAATCGTCTCTTTTACACTTCGTGATATCCATTACAACCTCGCTGTTCAGCTGTTGAATGACCGTTTCGGCATACAAGCTCGAGGCGGCTGCTCTTGTGCAGGTCCATACGGACATTACCTGCTTGGATTAGGGTGGACGCAATCCGCTCAGATTGCCGGAGCGATCATGAGCGGCGACCAATCCTTCAGACCAGGGTGGATTCGCATCTCCCTACATCCCATTATGACTAATCAGGAAGTAGAGAGAATTGTATCCGCTGTAAGGAGTATTGCGACCCATGTCCAGCAATGGAAGCAGGACTACCTTTACGATACTTCCACGAACAGCTGGAATCATATCTACGCGCAGCATTCACCCGAGATGAAGCTCCAAGAACTCTTCACCATGTAACAATCTAACTTATCACACGTTGCCCTTCACCATGTCCAAATCGGCAGCACTGGCATTGGAGATGACTTGTTCTACATTTTTGCAGCCCGGAATTACACTGGTTACTGCGGAATGCTGGAGACACCAAGCCAAAGCCCACTGCGCCATATCCAGACCTGACGGCACTTCATTAGCAGCAATTTCTGCTACTGCGCGCAGCTGCTTTTGTCTTACATCCTCTTTATGGTTAGCTCGCACATCACCCTGAGCAAAAACCGCATCTGGCTTATACTTGCCGCTCAAATAACCACTGGCTAACGGAACGCGAGCTAACACGCCTAATTGATGCTCGATGCACAGCGGAAGAATCTCTTCTTCAGGTTGACGATCCAGCCGATTATATACTACTTGTATGGCCTCTGCTTGCACATCCGCTGCCGCAGAGGTCTGGTGCACCCCCGAGCCCGATGCACTGATCGACACGCCCAAATGACGGATTTTGCCGGCTTGCTTCTGTCTGTCGAGCATACTCCACAGCTTATCATTATCGAATTGCTCATCCGTTCCGGAATGGAATTGATAGAGGTCAATATACTCTGTTTGGAGTGCGCGGAGGGAGTCGTCCAGCTGCTTAAGCACATCCTCAGCACGCCATAGCTGTTCCCGCTGCAAATGCCCCTGAAAATGATGGCCAAATTTCGTAGCTACAACCCAGTCCTCGCGTTTGCGGCGCGCCAGATAATCCCCGATGAACTTCTCCGACAAGTGATCTCCGTAACATTCTGCCGTATCAATCAGATTAATACCCAGCTCTCCAGCCTTATCCAGCATGGCATCGACTTCAACCTGAGTGAAATCCTTGCCCCACTCTCCGCCAAACTGCCAAGTCCCTAGGCCAATCACCGAGACATTCATTCCTGTACTGCCAAGCTTACGATATTTCATCATCATTTCCTCCTTTATTCTATTTAAATTTAGGGATTCCAGTTAATTCTGACTCTATGCTAAGCTATCTTGTTCCCATCCTGTGCTGTTCTAGCAAAACGCGCTTCGATGGCTTTGACTCCCCATAACGACAGCCCGATAAACAACAGAACATAGATAATCTCCCACGGCTGGCGAATGAAACGTTCCAGATCGTTGCCAATGTATGAAACTGCAAATACCATAATCGCTTTGCCTACCGTGAGCGCAAGAAGATACGAACGGAACCTCATCCCGGCAAGCCCCGCTGCCATATTAATCACAACAAAAGGTCCTACCGGAAATATACTAAGCAGAAAAACATAGCTAAATCCACTTTGCCGCACCCACGTCATGCTTTTGGCTACTTTGGGCCGCGCTGCCCACTTTCGTAAATAACGATGGGAGGCTACTTTGCGGATAATCCAAAAGGTAGTCACACAGCCTGCAACCAGACCGATCCAAGAATACAAAAAACCTAACCATAAACCATATACGGCCCCATTTAACCCTACGATCGCAATAGTTGGCAGTGGTGGTATAAATGATTTCATAAACGTTAACGCAATGCCCGGAAAGGGCCCAAACGAACGATATTGTTCAAGCAGATGCCGCAGATTATCCTCTGTCAGCCAAGACATAATATCAAGAAAATACATAACCAGCTGATCTCCTCATCCGATTGGAATTCTTAACACTTGGTCTCAATTATACACGAAGTTACGTTCATTCCTACAGTGCCGCCAATATAGAGTGAGCAACCGGGACTAATTAAATGACAGGGAGAAAATTCTTCGTTACTATGGATAAAAATACATATTAGACGGGGGCATAAGGTTATGATCATTCATTCAGAAACGTTGGATCTACAAACTACCACCGAGCAGGATTTAGCGTTCGTTCTAGCCATTGAACAAAGTGAGCTTAATCGTGCCTATATCGGACAGTGGAGTAAAGAGGAGCACATTACGGCTATCCATGATCCAGATATCCTGCATCTTACAATTTGAGAGAGGTCCGGGAAAAGAGTCGGCTATATCATCGTAACAGGACTTCAAGATATTCATCTTACCGTTTGTATTAAACGAATCGTCATCCATTCCAAGGGCTTTGGGTATGGCAAACTGTCGCTTCGTCTCGTGAGCGACTGGATCTTCCAGCACACCGAGACGCATCGGCTATGGTTGGATGTTAGAGATCACAACCACAGGGCTCGCCATGTCTATGAAAGCTGTGGCTTTACACTGGAAGGGACTCTACGTGATTGTATGAAGGTTGAGGGACATTTTGAATCTCTGCATATCCTGTCCATATTACGGCATGAGTATATAGAGCGTGAGCAGCAGCGACAGAAATAGATTAGGGAAATCCTCCCTGATTTTTGGTCTTTCAGGTGCCTATAACTGCAAATCGGGGAAAACTTCCCTAATATTCAGCGGATTTGAGCAAAATCGGCGTATTTCAGTGATTTTTAGGGAGGTTTTCCCTAAAACGTCTATTTCGGGACCCTAATCAGCTACTTTTTAGGGAGGATTTCCCCAAAAAGTATATTCCGAGACGATAATCGGCTATTTTCAGGTAGGTTGTCTCCTCGCACCCTTTCATGGGCACAATAAAAAGCCGAGCGGCAAGCTCCCTATCCTACGTGGGCTCACTACTCAGCTTTCAATTCCGTTCCCCTCATACCTCTCCACTGTAACAACCCGCCTGCACACCTTCCGCCCTCAGCCCCGCAACCACAAGGGTTGTCACGTACTTACGGGCATCCGCTGTGAGTAGTAACAGCTCTACCGAGCTTTTAGCCGGCTCCCCTCTGACAAACTTTATTCGGGCACCGTCCAAATCCTCTTGGATGCTGGCAATCGTATATCCTTTAAAAAGCAGCCCATCAATCTCCTGCTGTTCTTTGGCATATTCCGCAAAAGCAGACATTAGACTACACCTCCGCTGATTTCTGCCTTAGAAGGAAGAGGAGCCTCCGCTGCAAAACGTTTGCGTTTCAAATATTTTCCCGAACCTGCTTTGCCGACAAATTGTTTGTTACGAATAACAAATTCACCTCGACTGAGAACAGAAACAGGCTCTCCCTTCACTTCAAAGCCCTCAAACGCATTATAATCTACGTTCATATGGTGCGTGTCCGCAGAAAGGGTTCTTTCTACAGAAGGATCAAAAATGACCAGATCAGCGTCACTACCTACTGCGACCGTGCCTTTTTGCGGATACAAGCCAAACAGCTTGGCGCTAGAGGTAGCAATAATATCTACGAATTTGTTCAATGAGATCCGGCCTTTCTGCACACCTTCCGAATATAGAATCGTAAACCGGTCCTCAATAGTCGGCCCACCGTTCGGGATTTTGGAGAAATCGCCTAGCCCCAGATCCTTTTGTCCTTTGAAATCAAACGAGCACTGATCAGAGCCAATCGTCTGCAAGCTGCCGCTCCATAACGCATCCCACAAAACATCCTGATTCCACTGCTCACGCAGGGGCGGAGACCACACGTATTTAGCACCTTCGAAATTAGGCTTTTCCAGCGCCGTCTGATCCAGCACTAAATACTGTGGACAAGTCTCACCGTAGACGCGCAGTCCCTTTTTACGCGCTTCAGCAATCTTCCAAGCGGCTTCCGCACAGGTCACGTGTACAACATACAGCTGAGAATCTGTAAGTTCGGTTAGATAAGCTGCGCGTCCCGTAGCTTCACCCTCCAGCTCCGGCGGGCGGGTCAGCGCATGAAAGATTGGGTCGGTATTGCCTGCGGCCAAGGCCTGCTCAACAAGATATTCAATGACATCTCCATTCTCCGCATGCACCATAACGAGTGCACCTTCTTTTTTCGCGGCTTGAAGGGTCTTAAAAAGTGTGCCGTCATCCGCCTGAAAAGTATTCTTATAAGCCATAAATACTTTGAGCGAGGTAATGCCTTCATTTTCAATGATCTCCGGAAGCTCACCCAGTACTTTATCGTTTAATTCTGAGACCATCAGGTGGAAGCTGTAATCAATCACCGCTTTATCCTGCGACTTATGATGCCATGTATCTACGGCTTGCTGTAGCGGTTGTCCTTTGGTGGTTAAGCAAAAATCAATGACTGTGGTCGTTCCGCCATATGCAGCCGCAATGGTTCCCGTCTCAAAATCATCAGCTGTAACCGTGCCGCCAAAAGGCATATCCAGATGCGTATGAGGATCAATGCCTCCAGGAAAAACATAACACCCCGAGGCATCTATAATTTCCGCACCAGGGACATCCAAATGAAGGCCAATCTCCGTAATAACCCCGTTTTCAATCGCCACATCGCCTGTATAAGTATCTGCTGCGGTAACGATGATGCCATTTTTAATAATCTTTTTCATCCTTACACCACCTCCACTTCCGAATAGGTGCCATTCAAACTTCCGATCACTTTCTGCCGCTGGTTCCAGGTCAGTGGAGCTGCCCCGGTATCCACTGGAACCATATCGATCGCGCCGTCTGCTGGACAGACAATTGAACAAAGATTACAACCTACACAATCTTCCTCGCGGACCTGTAGAATAGCTTTCCCATCTGCATTAGTTAACATATCAATACACTGATGTGAAGCATCTTCGCAGGCAATATGGCATTTATTACAGTTAATGCAGTTGTTCTCATTAATACGGGCAACGACCTTATAGTTGAGATCCAGATCACCCCAGTTGGAGTAACGGGATACCGATTTACCGATTAACTCTGTTACGGAAGCCAAACCTTTGTCATCCAAATAGTTGTTCAGGCCATCGATCATTTCCTCTACAATTCGGAAGCCATGATGCATGACCGCTGTACATACTTGAATGCCCGTAGCACCCATCAGCATGAATTCAACAACATCCTGCCAGGTCGAAATCCCTCCAATACCGGAGATAGGAATGCCTACTCCCCGGTCACGGGCACACTCGGCCACCATACTAAGCGCAATTGGTTTCACAGCCGGCCCGCAGTAACCGCCATGTGCACCCTGACCCCCAACATTCGGAATGGTGTTCCAGCTATGAATATCTACACCAGCAAGACTGTTGATCGTGTTGATCATACTAATTGCGTCTGCTCCACCCTTAACCGCATGGCGGGCAACGACGGTGATATCCGTAATATTAGGCGTCAGCTTCACAATCACCGGGGTCGTCGCAACTTCTTTTACCCAGGTGGTCTGTGCCTGCACCAGATCAGGCTGCTGCCCCGAAGCAGCGCCCATTCCACGCTCAGCCATTCCGTGCGGACAACCAAAATTAAGTTCCAGGCCGTCTACACCCACATCCTCTACCCGCTTAACAATCTCATGCCATTTATGCTGCGATGGTTCTACCATCAGGGAGGCTATAATCGCATGATTCGGGAATCTTTTTTTCGTTTCATAGATTTCCTTCAGATTAACTTCAAGCGGACGGTCGGTGATCAGTTCAATATTGTTAAAGCCCGCAACCCGTTGCCCATTGAAATTTACTGCCGCAAAACGCGATGAGGTATTAATGATCGGATCGCCGAGCGTCTTCCACACCGCCCCGCCCCAACCTGCTTCAAAGGCCCGCTGCACTTGATAACCTGTATTCGTAGGCGGCGCGGAGGCCAGCCAGAACGGATTCGGTGATTTGATTCCTGCGAGATTAATACTTAAATCTGCCATGATGTTCCCTCCCTGTCATGTAAAATCCAATTTGATTTCTACGCTCAGCCCGCTGATCTAACAACGACCTCCTGCTGGCCTGAGAATTGTTTAACAATCGCATGGGCTGCATCTTTCCCCTGCTGTGCCGCTGACACAACCATAGCCTCACCCTTACCTGAACCAAAAATAATGTCCCCAGCGGCATAAATCTGCGGATCGGAGGTTTGGCAGGTGACCTCATCCACCTTAACAACCCCACGGTCATGCATAAGACCTAAGGAATCTATTAGATCCAGACGACGCTTTTGACCAATAGCTATTACAACCGCATCTACAGGAATCAAGAACTCAGAACCCTCGATCGGCATAGGTATTGGACGCCCATCTTTGCCCAGCTCCTCCGTCAGCTTCATCTGCACACACTCCAGTGCGGTTACATTCCCAAGCTCATCACCCACGATACGTTTCGGTAAGGTAAGCCAGCTGAACTCCACACCTTCCTGCTTCGCGAATTCATATTCAAAGTCATATGCCGTCATCTCTTCGCGGGTCCGGCGGTAGACCATTTTCACATTGGTGGCTCCCAGCCGCACTGAGCAAGTCGCTGCATCAATAGCCGTATTCCCTGCCCCAATGACAGCGACCCGCTGACCCATCAGCTCTAGCAGAGGAATGCCCGTCTTAGTAGATTCTACAAGCGCAATAGCGTCATAAACTCCAGCCATTTTTTCACCTTCAATCCCTATTGGAGGCACATATCCCATACCCGCTGCCAAAACGATAGCATCATAATTCGACTTCAGCTCATCTACAGAAACATCCACTCCGACTTTTACACCTGTACGTATTTCCACACCCAGCTTCTCTACCTGCTCTACTTCCCAAAGAGATACAGACTGCGGGAGCCGAAACGATACAATCCCATGTGTATCCAGCCCACCCGCTAACGCCTTTGCTTCGTAGATCACAACAGCAAAACCTTCACGGGCGAGCTCCCTAGCCGCAGACAATCCCGCAGGACCACCACCAATTACGGCTACCTTTTTCCCATTAGGGGTGCCAGCCTTAAATAATTGAACTCCGCTGTTCATCGCCCAATCTGTCGCATAACGCTGCAGCAGTCCGATTTGGATCGGCGCCGAGGCATCATTTAACACACAGGCTCCTTCACACAGCTCATCTGTAGGACAAACACGAGCACAACTGGCACCCACAGGATTGGAATCCATAATCGTCTGTGCCGAGCCTTTCAAATTGTCAGTAGCGATCCGTTTGATAAAGGAGGGAATATTAATGCTGGTCGGACATGCTTTTATACAGGGGGCATCGTAGCAATATAGACAGCGATTAGACTCATCCAGGGCACCTTTATGGGTCAGAGGCGGCTCAGCCTCGGCGAAATTGCGCATGAACATATCAGGTGTAAATGCTGTTAACGGAGATGAATGCTCCATCACTAGTCCCTCCTTATGGGTAATTTTTCATATTAGTGTTATATAATATAACATTATTTCAAGTTTTGTCTGAATATTTTGCTTACATCTTTAATTTATTGTAGTAATATAAGCATTAACAGAAATTATCTCTCAACGTTCTTCCTGATTAGGTTATATATACTGACATCCGTTAATCAAACTATAGTCATTTCGAATTTTCGTTGCATTAGACACTTTGTCTAATTTCAAAACTGTATTTTTTACGTGTGAGAATAGGCTGAGAATAACAGGGCGTTAGCCGAAGGCCAGAGCGCAGAAGATCGAGGGGGAGTAACTATGGACTGGGAGCTTGTATTAACCATTCGTGACGCTTTAAAAAGACCACTATTCGCAGAAGCCGAGGTGATCGGCGGGAAAAGCGGCCTAAGCCGTGCCATTCGCTGGGTGCATGTACTGGAAAGTGCCAACTTCGAGACTCTGATTCATGGCGAAGAAATGATTTTGACTACGGGGATTGGTGCAAGTGTCGATCTCCCTTCCTCCTTGGAGTTTATGCAGAACCTGATCGACAAAAATGCAGCTTGCCTATGTATTGAGTTAGGTACGTATTTCAGCACCATCCCGCAAGAGATGATCGACTTAGCCGACAGGCATGACTTTCCGCTAATCATCTTCACCCGCACGGTTCGTTTCGTAGATATCACGTTGGATCTTCACTCGATTATCATTAACCGGCATCACCGGATGCTCCAAGAACTTGAAAAAATCTCACGTGAATTCCACCGCCTGACCTTAACTTCACAAGGAACGCTGAAAGTGCTGCAATTATTGTGCAAAAGTACCCGCACACAAATAGTCTATATGCAGCTGCAAGGCAAACCCTTATTTTTCCCGGCACTTCCGCCGGAAGAGCAGGCTCCATTGCTGAATTTTTTCACCGCCTTCGGCGACGAGCTGGAAGGAATTCAACCTGACGTTGCCCCCTATATCCGGGAATATGGACAGAAGACCATCGCGCTCAAGCCTGTAGGTGCGCTGGATCAGACCTGGGCTTACATTCTGATGGTATGCAATCACAAACCACAGGAGTTCGACTGTCTGCTGCTGGATTCCGCCTCTTTGTCCATTGCACAAGAGCTGCTGCGGACGCGGTATATGGAGGAGCGTAAGCTTTTTTCAGAAAATCTATGGGTCGACGAGCTGATCAATGGCCGCATCGAAGATGATAACCGCTTAAAGGGCCTGATCGGCTCCAATTTCAACGTGGTCAACGAGCTCCCTTACCGTGTATGCCTTATAGAGATCAAGAACCCCAGAGATGTAAAATGGAACAGCTCAGAGAACGAATGGGAGTCCATTACCTTCCACCTTTCGCTCATCCTGCGTTCCATCTTTGAGAAATATTCTTTACGTCCGCTGATCACCCTTAAGAACAATCGCCTCACCGTCATCGCCCTCGATATCCAATCGAAAATGCCTGGAAAAATGCGACTTCAACAAGCACTTGAAGCCCTGCAGAACATCCGCTCCGATGAGAAGCTCAAGGATTTGCAGCTCGTCATTGGAGTCAGCAAATCGCATAAGCGCCTAAAACGAGCCTATTCCGGTTATCAGGAAGCCCTACAGGCATTGTCGTTATACTCCTGTTACCAGAAGTCACTACTCTTCTATGAAGAGCTGGGTGTATTCCAGCTGCTGTTGAGCTTAAATGACGGAAAAACGTTGCAGAACTTCATTCGCAGTTATCTCGGCCCGCTAATCGACCACGACCAAACCAAAGGCAGCGAGCTGCTGCTTACCCTTCGTGTTTATCTGGATCATGATGGTTCCAAACAAATTGCCGCTCGAAACCTATTCATTGTCAGACAGTCCCTTTATTATCGCCTGGACAAAATAACAGAGCTACTGGGTGAAGACTTCATGCAGCCAGAGAATCGGATCTCCATTCAAGTCGCCCTGCGCGCTTACCAATTTCTATATCCAGACAAAATCACTTTACCTAGCCCCCGTTCAGCACAGATTTAAAGGTATCGATAATAAATTCTATATCTTCATCCATGGAGGATAACGGCGGGGCGAAGGTAAGCACGTTGTTGAACCCAGCTACGGTATCGCCATTTTTACCGATGATAAGCCCCTTGGACTTACATTCGGCAATAATCCCCTTCACAATATTCAGATCAACCGGTTTCTTACTGACCTTGTCTTCAACCAGCTCAATCCCTGTCACCAAACCAAAGCTGCGGACATCACCTACAAGCTTGTGATCAAGCAGCTCAGTAAATTCTGTATTTATTCTTTTACCTAAAAGATCCGCACGTTCCACCAGCTTCTCCTGCTCGATAATTTCCAGATTACGCAGCGCCAGCGCACAGGAAGCAGGGTTACCACCAAAAGTATTCACATGGCGAAAATGCCCATAGTCATCGCTATTGTCCTTAAATACCTCATAGATATCCTTACGAACAGCAGTGGCAGATAGAGGAAGATAAGCGCTAGTCAGTCCTTTAGCCATCGTTACGATGTCAGGCTTCACATTAAAGTTGTGATGACCAAACTTACGTCCAGAACGTCCGAATCCACAAATCACCTCATCCATAATGAGCAACACACCGTGCTTACGGCAGATTTCCTGCACCCGATCCAAATAAACCTGATGCGGTACAATGACGCCACCACCCGTAATTACAGGCTCCATAATCACCGCAGCTACCGTCTCCACGCCTTCCCAGATGATCATATCCTCTATGGACTGTGCACACTGGAGGTTAAATTCTTCCACAGTCATCCCGGCCGGGCGGCGATAGCTGTCCGGGGGAGCTACATGCAGAAAACCACCCGCCAACGGTTCATATTTATATTTGCGCTGGGCCTGGCCCGTTGCAGATAATGCCCCAAGTGAACTGCCATGGTACCCACGATAACGGGCAATGAATTTATGGCGATAATGCTGGCCGATTTGCTGCTGGTACTGGCGGGCCATTTTGAAAGCAGCCTCATTGGCTTCCGATCCACTATTGGAAAAAAAGATCACATAATCGTCTCCGAGCCACTCATTCAGCTTCTCCGCCAGCGCAATCGCCGGGAGATGACTTTGTGTCAGAGGAAAATATGGCAGGGTCAGCAATTGATTGTAAGCAGCTTCCGCCAGCTCCTTGCGCCCGTATCCCACATTTACACACCACAGGCCAGACATCCCGTCCAAAAATCGATTGCCCTGTATATCTGTAATCCACGACCCACTTGCCGAGGCGGCAATCATAGGCGGATTCTTTTCACTATAAGGCGTAATGTTGTGCCATAAAAATTCCTGATCCTTCTTCACCGCAAGCTCACTATCGTTCCCCAGACTCTGCATAACATTTTCTCCTCTCAGCAGCTCATTTTCTCTAATAACGGGCAGTGATCATCTTTTTACGCGTATAGAACTCCACCCCATCACGCCCATTGGCATGCAGGTCTCCGTAGAACGATTTCTTATAACCCGAGAAGGGGAAAAATGCCATGGGGGCAGGCACACCCAGATTCACACCCAACATCCCTGCATCAATTTCTTCCCGAAATTCACGGATCGCCTTTGCGCTATCTGTATAAATACACGCCCCATTCGCGAATGGGGACTGATTCGTTACCGCAATCGCTTCACTCAGACTTTTCACACGAATCACAGACAATACCGGCGCAAAAATTTCATCCTTCCAGATAGTCATTCCCGGCTGTACATGATCAAATATCGTCGGCCCGATAAAATAACCCGCACCACCTGTAGCCGCATCCTTCCGCCCATCTCTCACAAGCTTGGCTGCCTCAGCTTCACCAGTCTCAATGTAATAAAGCGTCTTCTCCTTATTCGACTGGCGAATTACCGGACCCAAAAACACCCCGTCATCGGCGCCATTACCAATCTTAAGCTCATCCGCAGCCGCAGCCAGACGACCCACTAGCTCGTCAGCGATATCCTCATGAACCACCACAACCGAGCACGCCATACAACGCTCACCTGCCGAACCAAAGGAAGCCGCAATGATATTTTTGACCGTATTGTCCAGCTCCGCATCAGGCAGCACAATCGAGTGATTCTTGGCTCCAGCTAGCGCCTGCACCCGTTTTCCCTGCGCCGTCCCTGTCTTATATACATATTCCGCAACCGGCTGCGAACCCACGAACGAAATCGCCTTCACTTCATCATGCTCCAGCATCCCATTCACAACCTCGTGCGCCCCATGTATCACATTCAGTACACCTGGAGGAAAGCCCGCTTCGGCAAATAACTCTGCCAATCGATTAACAAGCAGCGGCGTCCGTTCAGAAGGCTTCAGCACAAAGGTATTTCCACAAGCGATGGCAAGCGGAAACATCCAACAAGGAACCATCATCGGAAAATTAAACGGGGCAATCCCCCCGATAACCCCCAATGGATAACGGTACATCCCGGATTCAATTCCGGTAGCAATGTCCGGAAGCTGGCTGCCCATCATCAACGTGGGGATGCCTGCGGCAAATTCCACACACTCAATTCCACGCTGCACCTCACCTTGCGCCTCTTCCAGACTTTTTCCATTCTCCAGCGTAATCAGCTCGGCCAGCTCATGCCAATGCTTTACCAGCAGCTGTTGATATTGAAAAAAATAGCGGGCACGACGCGGCACAGCGACCCTTTTCCACGCTTGAAATGCCGCCGCAGCCGCTACTACCGCCGCACCCAGCTCTTCCTTACTGGAAATGGGCACATAAGCAATCACTTCACCCGTCGCCGGATTATAAACCTCTTCATCTCGCCCAGACGACGATTCTACCCAAGCTCCATTCACATAATTCTTAACTCTTTCAGCCTGCGTTACTAGGAGAGACATAGCTCGCACCCCTTTCTCTGTTTCAGATGCACTGATGGACTGCTGATTATAATAGATGACCGCCAGATCAGGCGGCCATCCACTATAACATTAAGCTCAATTGGTTATTTTGCCGCCATTTCTACGATTTCGTTCGTATAAGCCTCATCTACCTTAACCGGTTCTTTAATGACACCAAATTTAAGCGAAATATCAGCGGTTTGCTGGAACGCCGCCGCATCGGTATATCCCATCTTGGCACTGTCAAAGCCTTCAGGCAGAATCAGCTTGGCAACCTCAGTCATCATTGTCAGCTGATGTTCCTTCGTCGTACTGCCGTCTTCCGCTTGCTTCATCACACTGTCCACGGCAGCTGCAGGATCAGCAATTGCATCTTTCCAGCCCTTCAGGGAGGCACGTACAAACTTTGCTGCAGTCTCTTTATTCTCCGCAAGCCATTCCTTATTCGCGAACAAGTTATCCTCAAGCATCGCAACGCCTTCTGTATTCATGTCGATGACGTTCAGATCCTCAGCCTTAATACCTGACTCCAACACCACTTGGTACTCGTTATAAGTCATCGCTGAGGCCGCATCGATCTGATCGCCCAAGAACTGATCCATCGTGAACCCTTGCTTCGTAAAGCTTAGGTCCTTATTCGGATCGAACTTATATTTATCGAATAACGCTAATAGTTCAAATTCGTTGCCACCCATCCAGTTGCCGACTTTTTTACCCTTAAGATCAGCGGCTGAGTTAATGCCAGCAGTTTTTTTGGAGACCAGGACCAACCCGCTCTTTTGATAGATTTGCGCGATCTGCACCAGCGGCATTCCCTCTTCAAGACTCGGCAGCAAGCTGGCTACCCAACCCACACCGATATCTGCGGAGCCACCTGCCACTTGCTGTTCCGGAACGATATCAGGCCCACCCGGCAGAATTTCTACATCCAAGCCTTCTTCCTTGTAATATCCTTTATCCTGCGCCACAAAATACCCAGCGAATTGCGCCTGCGGCACCCATTTCAGCTGTAGCTTCACTGTAACTGGATCAGCAGCCGGTTCAGTAGCAGCACTTGCTTCAGGAGCTGCTGAAGCTTCAGGGGCAGTCGTAGCTTCAGCTGCCGAGTTATTATTGTTGCCACCGCAACCCGCCATTAAAGAAACACTCAACATCATCACGATTGCCAACAAACCACCACGAAATTTGCGTTTTTTCCCGTTCATCAATCGAACTCCCCCTATCGTAATTTAAGTTTGTAACAAGCACAGTATGGACAATCATCGTGGTGCGTTTATGCATACAGCCGTGGGCGGTTTCTCTTTTCCATTCCCACTATGGCCGGATGTAATGAGGGGAAGATTAAGTACGCTGCGAAGGATGCCACTTAATGAATACTTTCTCCAGCCGCTCAACCACTAAATAGAAGAGCACGCCTGCAATCGCAGCCAACACAATACAGGACCAACCCAGTGGCATTTTGGCAACTTTAATGGAATTGGAGAGCAGATATCCAAGCCCTTTTGAGGAGAAAAAGAATTCCCCAACAATGGCACCAATCATACTGGCAGTAGCATTAATCTTGAGTGCTGTAAATACATAGGGCAGACTGCTCTGAATCCGCAGATAACGGAACACTGCCGGTTTACCTGCCGCATAGGAATGCATCAGATCCAGCGCCAAAGGATCAATCGCCGCCATACCTTTATAGGCGTTGATCGCCATCGCTGCCATTGTAGTTGCTGTTACTATGGCAATTCGTGAGCCTATCCCATCTCCAAACCACAGATTCATGATGGGCGCGAGGGCGACGATAGGCACAGCATTTAGGGCGGCAACCAGCGTCAAGCTTCCACTCCCCCAGCGCGGCCAAGCTGTCGCGACTAAAGCGATCAGGAAGCCGATAGCAGAACCAGCCAACATTCCCAGCACAGCTTCAGCAAGAGTGTATCCGGTATAGGACAGCAACAAGCTGAAATTATCTCGCATGGTTTCGGCGATGGCTGTAGGCAGCGGGAGTTGATATTTTTTCAGATCAAAGATCTTATGAAAAAATTGAAATTCCCATAGTGCAAGAAATAACAGACCTGCCAGTACAGGCAGCAGTACCCCTGCGCTAAATATCCTCTTCAGCATTCGTGAGCCGCCGCGACTCGCCGTAGCTTCCGCAGGTTTCGGAACGGCTACAGCATTCTTTGGTGTAGCCGTTAGCGCCGGCTGAGCCATTTCTTTACCAGTAGAGCCTATAAACGTGGTCTCCCGAACGGAGTTAGTTTCCATTAGCGGCTGCCTCCTTTCGGACGATATTCAGGCTGCCAAGGCGTTACCAGGCGTTCTATCAGACTGATTAACCAGTAGCTTACGATTCCCAGCAAGGCACCCACAATCACCGTAGACCAGAACATATAGGTGTGAGAGCTTCCATAATAGAGATTGCGCAGCATAATTACACCAATGCCATGCTGGGCACCCATAAGCTCCACCAGAATAGCTCCAGTCACAGCAAGTGGGGCAGCTATCTTAAGCCCACCGAACAAACCCGGCAAAGCCGCCGGGAATCTGAGTTTCCAATAGACCGCCCAAGGTTTCGCCGCGTAAGAATGCATCAATTCGAGCGCTGATGGATCTACACTCCGCAAGCCGCGCAGCATGTTCAGAGCCACCGGGAAAAAGGTGATATATCCTGAAATAATAATCCGCGAGGTCTGCTCATCGCGCACAATCCCGTAGATGATGGGCGCCAACCCCAGAATCGGAATCATCTGCGAGGCAATAGCATAAGGAAAAGTTAATTGCTCTATTGTCTTCGACAAGCTCATCAGCACCGCCAATGAGGCACCAGCTACCGCTCCAATCAGAAAGCCAACACCAGCATTACCGAAGGTCGCAGCCCCCTCCTTCAAGAGCGTGTCTCCATACTGCCATAAGGTAGCTAACACCTCATGAACATATGGCAGCTTGGACTGTGCTAACGGCGTCTCCACCACATGGAGCAGCATCCAGGAAGTCCCTTCCCAGACTAGCAGCAGGCCAAAAATCCAGACGAACAACGGCAGCAGACGGCCTCGCACAAAGATACTGCCCCCTTTCATCACTACACCCCTTCGAAGCTGTCGCGAATACGTGCGATCAGTTCGAAAAACTCTGGGCTATTTCTCATTTCCGCCGTTCGCGGACGTGGCAGAGGAATTTCGACCACAGCGGACAAGCGACCTGGATGCGGGGAAAGAACAAACACCCGGTCAGAGAGGAATATAGATTCAGGAATACTATGAGTTACAAAAACAATTGTGTTCTGCACTTTACTCCAGACAGACAATAACTCTTCATTCAATCGCTCACGTGTAAATTCATCCAGAGCAGAGAACGGCTCATCCATGAGCAGAATTTCCGGCTCCATCGATAGTGCTCTGGCAATCGCTACACGCTGCTGCATCCCGCCGCTGAGCTGCCACGGATATTTATCCGCAAAGCTCTGCAGCCCCACCAGATCAAGAAGCTCCATCGCCTTTTCCTCACGGAATGACTTCTTTACCCCCATCAGCTCCAGTGGCAATGTGATGTTATGCTTCACTTTTCGCCAGTCGTATAACACTGGACTTTGAAAAACAATGCCATATTTTTGCGCCAGCCTGGCTTCTCTGGCACTTTTCCCAGCTACCACAATGTTCCCGCCTGTTGGTGCTATGAGATCGGCCATCAGTCTAAGCAGCGTCGTTTTGCCACATCCGGAAGGTCCGAGCAGGGAGACGAACTCCCCTTTTGCAATATCAAGACTCACCTGATGCAGGGCAAGCACTTCCGCAGCTTCTGTCCGATAACGCATTTCAACATTCTCCAGCTGAATCTCAGGAATATTTGTCGCTAGTGATGACATCCTCAGCCCCCCTTTTCAAAATAAGCCATGTTTATAATGTTATATAAACTGACGCTATTTAGATAAAATAAAGAAAACTTCTATTTCATGTAGTATTAACTAACATGTTACACGCTGCTCACTGGACTCTCACTAGACAATTAGTAAAATAGCTCCTGTTAAATTGAGTCATTTTGTCTAGGAGACATTTTTTTGACCACAAACCCGAAGTATTTTTTTTATATCCGCAGATATGTGGTAATATTTATCCATATCTTTCCTCGGTAGGTGACAATAGACCCATGGGATCTATAATCTCGAATTATATTGTAATTGTTGCTATATCAGGTGTGCTGAGTGTCTTACTAGCCCTTTTCGCCTATTATAAAAAAACTGATTTCTTAGGAATCAGGGCTTTTGTTATAAGCTCCTTTACCTCTGCTATTTACACCTTCGGTTTCGCATTAGAATTATCGGGGAAAACTCTGGAGGAAATCAGCTTCTGGATTAAGTTAGAATATCTGGGGATGCCCTTTATTGCGCCGGCTAGTCTAATCATGGTGATCCATTTCGTTGGGCTGGAGACGCTGTTTAAAAAAGGCATACGGGCGGCGTTATTTATCATTCCATTCATTACAACGCTGCTGGTCTGGACCAATGATTACCATCATCTCTTCTATAAATCCATTTATTTACGGGAAAATACGCCCACCCCACTCGTTGATGTTGTGATGGGACCTTGGTATATCGTTCACGGCAGCTTTACTTTCGGCTGTCTGCTGGCAGCCATTTGCCTCATGATATGGCAGTGGAACCGGATGAAAAGGGTATACCGCAGGCAGATCATCACAATAATAATCGGGTTAAGCCTTCCAACCCTCGGCGCTTTTTTGTATCTGATAGGCTTGACTCCTTACGGAATGGATCCCGTCCCGATCATTATGAGCCTAACCTCCTCCCTATATATTTGGGCTATTTTATCCCGGGGCATGTTAACGGCTGCACCTATTGCTCGTGAGAATCTGTTCGAGAGCATGCGGGAGGGAGTGCTTGTCACCGACCGCTCGGACATGCTCGTCGATTACAATCGTGCAGCCGCGGATATGATAGAGGGGCTCAACTCCTCATCGATTGGCAAACCGCTAGCACAATTGTTTCTTAACGCAGGCAAAGACGCCTTGTCCTATGTGATGGATGCCGAGCCACTGTTGCGCGAAGAACGGGAAGTGGCTTGGAACAAAGCAGAGGAGATCTGCTATTATCAAATCCGCTCCTCTCCGGTACAGAAACAAGAAGGGCACATAGCAGGACAGATGATCATGCTGATTGACGTGACTGAACGAATACTGCTTCAGGAGAAGCTGCGTCAATTGGCTACGATGGACAGCCTAACGGGTATCTATAACCGCTCCTATTTTTTGGAGCTGAGTCAAGCATTGCTTGCCCGGGCTGCCAGCCTGCGAAGCTCATTATCTATGATTTTGCTGGATGTGGACTTCTTCAAGAGCATTAATGACCGCTATGGGCATCAATATGGAGATCAAGCTCTACAGCATATTGTCCAGGTGTGCAGCAGACATCTGCGGGAGGGAGATCTCTTTGGCCGTTATGGTGGTGAGGAATTTGTGATCTGTCTGCCAGAGACGTCACTGAAGCAAGCAGCATTGCTCTGCGAAACTATCCGCGCGGATATTGAACAAAGCACCTTATATACCGTCATCGGGCCCATTAATGTGACCGCAAGCTTTGGAGTTGTGGAGGCCCTAAATCCAGAGGCCACTCTAGAAGAACTGCTATCTGAAGCCGACCATGCTCTGTATAGCTCCAAACGGAATGGACGCAACGCTGTGCATCTCTCCCAAAGGTCAGAAATCATTCTTTTCAAGCCTGTTTAATGATAATCATGTCCCTTCCTGCGCATTCAACAACTGGCCTTATTTTTCATAGTCTGTTTTTAAGTTTAATAAGAGTTATCTGAAAAACTAATCAGAGTGTTGAGAGTAAAATTTGCTTGATGGGATATGGAGGCGTAAGAAATAATGAGGAACCATACAATGATGCAGTTTTTTGAATGGCATGTTGCTGCGGACGGGAAACACTGGGATCGCTTAAAAGAAACTGCACCCGCGCTAAAAGCCGTAGGCATTGATTCTGTTTGGGTACCTCCTGTGACAAAGGCCGTCTCCGCTGACGATACAGGCTATGGCGTGTATGATCTATACGATCTGGGCGAATATGACCAAAAAGGTACGGTACGCACCAAATATGGCACCAAACAAGCACTGATCAACGCAATTTCGGAATGTCAAAAGAATGGCATCGCCGTTTACGTTGATTTGGTGATGAATCATAAGGCTGGCGCGGATGAAAAGGAAGTATTCCAAGTCATCGAGGTCGACCCCAATGATCGGATGAAAGAAATTTCGAAACCTTTCGAGATTGAGGGCTGGACAAAATTCACCTTCCCTGGCCGCGGGAATGAACACTCTGCCTTTAAGTGGAATCACAATCATTTTAACGGCACTGACTTTGACGCCAAAGAAGAGCGAACCGGCGTATTCCGTATAGTAGGCGAGAATAAAGCGTGGAATCAGAATGTTGACGACGAGTTCGGAAACTATGATTATCTAATGTTCGCTAATATTGATTACAGCCATCCGGAAGTCAAAAAAGAAATGATCCAATGGGGAAAATGGCTGGTGGATACCCTCCACTGCAGCGGCTTCCGCTTGGACGCCATCAAACATATCAACCATGAGTTTGTTAAAGAATTCGCGGTAGAGATGTTTAATAAATGCGAGAAGGATTTCTATATCGTCGGTGAATTCTGGAATTCCGACTTAGAGTCCTGTCGACAATTTCTGAATACCGTCGATTATAAAATTGACCTCTTCGATGTATCCCTTCACTACAAGCTGCATTCAGCTTCTTTGGAGGGCAGAAACTATGATCTGACCAAAATTCTTGATGACACACTGGTGCAGACCCATCCCACCAATGCTGTAACCTTCGTTGACAATCATGATTCTCAGCCTCACGAAGCCCTGGAATCCTGGGTAGATGATTGGTTCAAGCAAAGTGCTTACGCGCTTATCCTGCTGCGACGGGATGGATATCCTGTGGTCTTTTACGGGGATTATTATGGGATCGAAGGACCAACACCTGTAGCAGGTAAAAAAGATGCGATTGACCCTCTGCTGTATACCCGCTATCACAAAGCTTATGGTGAACAGAAGGATTATTTCGATCATCCTAACACGATTGGCTGGACACGGCTCGGCGTGGAGGATATTGAACACTCCGGTTGTGCGGTTGTGATCAGTAATGGTGAGAATGGCCAGAAGAGAATGTTCGTAGGAGAACATCGCGCCGATGAAGCATGGGTGGATTTCACCCATAACCATAAAGCCACCATAACCATTGAAAAAGATGGTTGGGCGACCTTCCCGGTCAATGGCGGCAGCGTCTCCGTCTGGGCTTTGCCAGATGCAGAAGCTGACAAGAAGTAAACCTGATTAAAAAGGTGCCCAACGCCGTTTGGCGTTGGGCACCTTTTTTTAGTTATTCGTTTTATGCTCCGGATGGCGGGATACAAGCCTCACCAGATCCAGCGTTAAGACGGGTAATGTTAGGGACGCTGGATAAGCTAAGTAACGCGGCTCCCACTCTGGATTGAACTTTTCCTTGTAACGACGCAATCTGGCAAAACCGTAACCATGCCCATGCCCACCTCTATTAAACACTTGATGAGCCAGCTTCTCCTCCTTCAGAGCTCCGGGGTCCTGACCCCCACTGGATGATAGAGGAGTGTTGCCTAGATTAAATCGCCGATACCCCTTGGACTTCGCCCATTCCAGCATACAAACCAATAAATAATCTACCGTCCCGTTTGGCACATTCTTCCGCTGGCGCAACAAATCTACGGACAGGGTCAATCCTTGATCATACCCTGGGGCAATAGAAGCAAATGCCAGTATTGTACCTTTGGTGTTCCGCAGCACCACAATGGGAGCCCGTTGCAGATACTCGACCTTAAACCACCCTAACGAATAACCCTTTTCCGCTCGGCCATTCAACCACTCGTCCGAAATCGTTCGCAGTTCTCTCAGCAAACTATCAGCATGCGGCGCTTCTGTAATTTGAACAATCATGCCTTCCCGTTCAAAACGATCGCTTACCCTTTGCAGATCACCATTCTTCAGATCACTGAGTGCAAAGTTATCAAGGCTTATCACTGCCTCTTCACCCAGCTTAAAAAAGCGATAGCCCTGCTCCTGATAGACCGATAAAAAAGCAGGTGAAGCTTGATAGAAAACTACAACCAGACCATACTGATCTGCAGCTTGTCTAAATTCACTGATGGCTTCACTTATTAAGCTGCTCTCTCCCAGCGGATCACCCAGCACAACGAGTTTATCCCTAACTCTGGCGAAAGCGAGCAGCACTTTATCGTTCTGAGCCCAGAAGAAGCCCTTATCACCCAAAAACAACGTATGAGTTAAGGTATTGCCTCGAACTCCATCTAGAAAATGTTTCAGCTTAGCTACATCCAAGGTCCCGAACAGCTCGTTCTCCTTATGATGGGGCCTGAGGTTTACCCACATTATGAGCAGTACCCAAGACAAGACCAATCCTCCCACTGCCGTAAATGCAACATGACTATATCGCTGCAACCATTCAGGCTGTACTCCCGGAGGCAGATGCTTCAGAAATCCACGATGTACATAACAGCCCATCAGATAGTAGCTTAGTGCAATTACTGAAGTGAGGGCAAACCACCGGATCGCGCTCTGTCTGCTGATTGGCGCACTAATCCGATAAAACCGCGATCTGGATATCCAAAGAATAAGCGCTACTATAAGTAGCAAAAGCGCCTCTTCATAATCAAAACCCTTAGTGACTGCAAACAATGATCCAATAAACAGAAGTATGCTAGTCCATACATATGCACTATGGACCCGCAATGTAATGCCCCGCGACAATAAAATCAGCATAAAACCAATAAGTACAGACAGATGATGAGAAAGCTGCATTACCGGAAACGGCAATATTTCCTCCGTAATCTTCAACCTATACAGCAATCCGGGTACTGCTGCAGATAGTAAGAGAATAAGCCCGCTAGCTAGTACCAGCTTACCAAGAGCCCACATCCCAAGATCGCTCAGAAAGGTATACTGACCCGGCCAGCCCCAGATCTTCTGCCATTTGTTAAGAGAGGGTTCGAATCCTGGAACTGAACGATCTTGATCCTTTTTTCCTTGCAGACCAATTTCCAGTGCAGCCAGCACCAATCCAATCAACCAAGGAATGACATAATAAAACAATCGAAAGATGACAAGCACCGCCATCGCCTTATCGGTCTGGTAGCCAAGCTGTGTCAGCCCGAGCAAGGCGATAAGGTCAAATGCACCGATACCGCCGGGTGCCATACTCAAGATTCCGGCAATAGCAGCAATCGTAAATATACCAAAGATAGCTATAAAATGGACCTCATCCAAGAGATGGCTGCTGATGGTCCAAAACGTCACGCCAGCAAAGCTCCATTCCAGAAAGGAAGCACCGACGGAGTTAACGACTGTAAGCCATGATGTTCTGCCTTTTCCCCGGTTAATCCATTTCGCATAAAGCGATGAGCGCTGCACAAACACAAAAACCGGCAAATAAAGCGCCATACCCCATACTGCAAATACCAGCCAGCGATGTTCTTCCAGCAAAGCCGTTGCCGGGAGTAAACCAAAGATATTCGCCCATGAAAGTAGTGATAACCCGGTAATCATAAGCGGCGAAAGAAATACAATGGCGGGCGTTAGCACGGAGGTCGGCACTCCGCTTTTTTTATACAGCAGCGTCCTTAAACCAACTCCAGCCAGACCTGCAAACCCAATCAAGTTATTAAATGTATTAGCAATCCATGCATACCGAAAGGTACTCCACAGCCCTACTTTTAAACGAAAATGTGCCCGAATCAAATAATCATAAGCACTCATCACAGCTACGGAAAGAAGTGCAAAACCAATCATTTGCAAAATAGCAGACGTAGGTACTCGCCTTAGTTCGCGCATTATAAGTCCTAAATGAACCTGCTTCAGCTCATGTTGCCCCTCCCAGTATACGAACGCTATGATAGCCACTGGAAAAAGAGCTCTGACCGCCCGGATCCGATAGATAGATAAGATCAGTCTTACAATTTTGAATCTTTCTAATGTCTGTTGCTTTGAATGCATGAGCCCACCTGCCTTTACCGCTGACACACGTTGTGCTAGACAATTTTTACAACTAATCCATTATAGCAATTCTTGGAATAGAAGACCCGTGATAATCAACACCTACTCTATTAGACTGCCAGCAAATCCCTAACCCCTGCAACAGTTAAAGATTTTTTGGGAAATGAGGATAAGCATAGTTAATATATTACGAAGCTGGACAGATCAATATGACGGAACTTTATTTTAGGGGTATCTTTCTAGTATTGGCCAACAATGTGATAAAAGAACATTTAAATTGTAGTCTAAACTTAAAAATACATAACAAAAAGGACATCCCTCACGGCAAAGGATGCCCTTTTTGTTATGTAACACGACTTAGTATGGTTTATACACGAATATCAAATCTGCCTTGGCTATTCGTTGTTGCGGTAGCGATTTCTTGCGGGCTTGCCGCAGCAAGCGCGTTGTTTGCAGGTTTGGCAGGTGCTTCTGCACTACTGCTTGCAGCGGAAGCACTGCTCTGCGACTTCTGGGAAATTTGTGCCTCGATTTGCTTGATCTGCTGCTCAATTTGTTTCGTTTTCGTTTCTTTGGTCTTCGCGTCATCCGAGCTGGCATCAATCTTGTCCAATTCGGCTTCCAGCTTCGCTTTTTGTTTCTCGAGCGCGCTGGTATCTGTAGTACTAGACGTCGAGGTAGTATACGATGTAGAACCTGAGACTGCGGATATACTCATAATCATCCCTCCCTTCCTTACCTCCAATATAATCCTTTTGCAGATAAGGAACGTTAAAACCCGCTGAAAGTTTGCTGAAAGTATTGCTCTCTTTCAAGGTTATAAGGATAAGCTGTCAACAATTGGAATTCCCCCGTTTGACCAATAGAAGATAAGACAGAATAGAGAGAACACCCGTACAGGCAATCACAATCGCCATTGGAAGGGCTGAATCTACGCCTCCAAGACCCACAAGCGGTGCTACACAGCTACCAAGCAGCAACGGGATCAGCCCTATCAAGGCCGAAGCGCTGCCTGCGGCTTCTCCTTGGTCCTGCATTGCAAGTGAGAAGCTGGTTGCGCCGACAATCCCCACACTGGAGACAACAGCGAACAGACAGATTAGAATAGGGATCAGCCCTCCCCCTATCAGGATCGTAAGCAGCAGCAAGACGCCCCCCATTGTACAGAGCAGCAACCCGCTAAGCAGTAGCTTCGTCTCACTCACCTTACCAGCAAGTCTGCCGGCAATTTGACCTGTAATAATAATCCCAATCCCGTTCACAGCAAAGATCAAGCTATATACCTGCGGAGTAACCGCAAAAATATTTTGCAAAACAAAAGATGACCCAGAGATATAAGCGAACATAGACGCTGTAACAAAACCTTGGGACAAGGCATAACCCATAAACTTGCGGTTGCCAAGTAACACCTTAAAGGTAAGCAAAGTACCCTTCAACCCACTCTTGGAGCGCCGCTCCTTCGGCAATGTCTCAGGCAAGCGCAGGAGAATCGTTAAGCAAAAAATAATTCCGGCAGCAAATAATACGAGGAATATCCCCTGCCATGTAGTCACTCTTAAGAGCTGGCCTCCAATGACTGGAGCCAAAATCGGACCCAGACCATTAACAATCATCAATAAAGAGAAAAATTTCGTTAGTTCAGAGCCACTGTACAGATCACGCACAGCCGCCCTAGAGACAACTACACCCACTGAACCAGCAAGACCTTGAATAAACCGCAAAACAATTAAAAGTCCAATCGAAGGACTAAAAGCACATAGCACTGAGGAAACGGCATAGATGAACATCCCTATAAGCAGTGGACGGCGACGTCCATATACATCACTCAGTGGTCCAGCTACTAACTGACCCGAGGCCAGTCCCAATAAAAAGAAGGTGAGACTTAGCTGCACCAAAGCAGCTGTCGTACCGAAATCGTCAACAAGTGTAGGCAGTGCTGGCAAATACATGTCAATCGACAACGGCCCAATGGTTGTAATGGAGCCCAGAATAACAGCAAGTTGCAATCTCTGCTTCCTTGAGGGTCCATCTACAGCAAGTTTATTAGCATTTTGCATTCCAATCATGATCCTTACGTCAACCTTTCTAAAGCAACCCGGGGGCCTTTTTTGTATTCTTCATACTAACGTAAAGGAACTCAAATGATCAATCCTTTTATAAGGCCTCATTCGGGGCTATTAACTTAAAAATAACCGCCAAAAGGCGGTTATCCTAATTGTTTTATGCATTTTGAGATGTGCTAAACCCCTGTAGCCAATCTTTGGCGGCTTCGGCTTCCGCCATACTCAAGCGGTGACCTTGATTGCCCCAATGGGTTGTAACCTCAGCGCCTGCTTTCTGCAGAATCCCCTCTAGCTCCTGAGTTTCCGTAGATGTTATTAGCGGATCATTCGTACCTGCCCCAATAAAGATAAACACCCCTTCTAGAGAAGGAAGCTCCACATTGCGTAATGGCACCATCGGATGCAACAGCACTGCCGCGCGGAAAATGTCCTTATAATGAAACAGAAGGCTACCAGCAATGTTTGCACCGTTAGAGTAACCAACCGCTACCAGATTGTTGGCATCAAACCCGTATTTCTCTGCCGCCTCATCCAGAAACTGCTTAATCTCATGGGTACGGAAAACTAAGTCCGCTTCATCGAACACTCCTTCTGCCAGCCGACGGAAGAATCGTGGCATGCCATTCTCCAGCACATTACCCCGTATACCTAGCACCGATGAATCTGGGGATAACATCTCAGCCAGCGGCAGCAAATCCTGCTCATTACCACCTGTGCCATGAAACAACACTAATGTAGGTTTAGTTATATCTTTACCTTTACGGAATACATGAATCATCCCTGCTTCACCTCAATTTCTCTTACTTGAATAGGCGTTAAGTTTTCTTCGATGGCCGCGCGATGCGGCTCAAACCAGGACGGCAGCATCAACTTTTCACCCAACGCATCTGGGGCTTCATCACGGGCAAAACCTGGAGGATCTGTAGCGATTTCGAACAGGATTCCTCCTCTTTCACGGAAATAGATCGCATTAAAATACTGACGGTCTTGAACGGGTGTAGGTCTATGCCCATGACTCTGTACATGGCGCGACCATTCCAGTTGCTCTGCATCATCCTTTGCCCGCCACGCGATGTGATGAACTGTCCCTGCACCTCCCGCTCCGAGCGGAACGGGTAATGTCTTCAAATCAATAATATTACCTAGCTCCCCATTGGTTCTATAGCGAGTATATCCATCTCCGTCAGCAATATGTTCCATACCCAGCGTATGAACAAGTGTCTCGGCTGTTTGCAACGGATTGCTGCTATATAGCACAGCCCCGCCAAAACCTTTGATCGCGTATTTAGTAGGAATCCCACCAAAGGACCACTTACTGAGCGGACCTTCCTCACGTTCCACCAGTTCAATCCGCAGACCGTCGTAATCAGCAAAAGATAAATAGGGTTCCGAGATCCGACTTCCCTTTGTAACCGAAATTCCGTATTCAGCAAGGCGTTGTTCCCAGAATTGCAGAGCACCGACCGGCACTGCGTAGATCGTTACGCCAACTTGACCACTGCCTATTCTGCCTCTACGCCCTACAGGTGAAGGGAAAAATGTAATAATCGTTCCCGGCGCACCCTGCTCATTCCCAAAGTATAAATGATAGACCTCTGGAGCATCAAAATTAATCGTTTTTTTCACGAGCCGTAGGCCCAGAATCCCGGCGTAGAAATCAACATTGCGCTGAGCGTCTCCGACAAAAGCTGTAATATGATGTATTCCTGCAGTTTGAAGTGTCATTATTATAAACTCCCTTCTTAGTTAAAAAACAATGCATCTAGAGAAATCGAACCTGGTCCCGTAAGCGCCACACCTACCGCAAATACCAAAACCGTGAGCGGAAACTCAATCCCGTTCGAAGTGGACCAGAAACCATTTGGAGCATGAACCTTAACGATTGCCCCCAGCATCGTGGCAGCGATCAACACCGCTGCAACAGGCGTTAACAGCCCTGCCGCGAACATAAATCCGCCCACCAGCTCCATAATCCCTGCTAAAATCGCCATAGTCACACCCGGTTTGATTCCGATGGACTCCATCCAGCCTCCCGTACCCTTCGGACCATATCCTCCGAACCATCCAAATAGCTTTTGTGCGCCATGTCCTATAAAAGCAAGCCCAATCACCAATCTCATTAATAACAGTCCTACACTTATCATTTTTACCTTCCCCTATTCCTTTGATTTAATTATCTTAATGTTAAGATATTGGGTAAAAAAGAGCGCCCGGCGAACCGGAATAACCTATGGGCTGCTCTCCTCTTCCCTCTTCTATCTACAACTCGGAGGCGTTAAACGTATCGCCGCCCTTAATCGTACCCGAGTTAAAACCTTTGTAGAACCAGCGCTTTCTCTGCTCTGAGGTACCGTGAGTGAAACTATCCGGCACTGCATAGCCCTGAGCTTGCTTCTGAATCGTATCATCGCCGACGGCGCTTGCAGCTGCCAGAGCTTCCTCTAAGTCGCCTTCCTCCAGCAGATTCATACCCTGAGCATGATTGGCCCAGACACCGGCGAAATAATCAGCCTGCAGCTCAAAACGAACCTGATATTTGTTGTACTCCTTCTCACTCAACGTCTGGCGAAGGGAATCAAGCTGTTTCGAGGTGCCTAGTAATGTCTGTACATGATGTCCAACCTCATGGGCAATGACATAAGCCATGGCGAAGTCGCCCGGCGCGTGGAAGCGTTGCTGCAACTCATCATAAAAGCTCAGATCAATATATAGTTTGGCGTCACCCGGACAGTAGAAGGGACCAACTGCCGAGGTGGCTGTTCCGCAAGCAGAGTCTACACTCCCACTGTATAGCACTAAAGTGGGGTCCGTATAGGTCATTCCCTGCTGCTGAAAAATCTCACCCCAAACCTCCTCTGTGTCGGCAAGAACTACCGATACAAACTCCGCAAGCTCTTGCTCCTCTGCGGTCTGTTCATAAGGGGCCGTTGAACTGGAGCCTGTGGAAGTCAAACTTCCCAGGATATCCCCGGCATTGCCTCCACTGAGTAACGTGATGACCAGGACAAGGATAATTCCTCCGATCCCGCCACCAATCATCTTGCCGCCGCCGCTCATGCCTCTGCGGTCCTCCACGTTCGAACTCCCTCTTCTTCCCCGCCATTTCATGGCCAAGCCCCCAGTCGAAATATCAGGTAATCTTAAGTACATGGCTACCTGGCTTCGTTAAGTTAAATATCTTATTAGTGATATACCCAAAAAAGCAGGGTTTCACTTATACTTACTGGAGTTGGGAGAATGAGGATGGAGCCGAACTACTTCCAACCTTATAGAAGCGTCTAGTTATTCGTCATGTTCGCAGCGCCTATACACCTTTGCCAAGCTTTTTCATTAATTCGATAGCCTGGACTTTCTCTTCCTTATCTAATCCACCCATCAAATCATGAATTGAGGCTACATGACGAGGGAAAATCTCATCAAACAGTTCACGGCCTGCATCCGTAATCTCCGCATAAGTAACGCGGCGATCCTCGCTACAGGGTACACGTTTCAGCAGTCCCTTTTTCTCCAACTTGTCGATATTATAGGTAATGCTTCCGCTCGTAACGAGAATTTTCTCCCCAATCTGTTGCAGCGGAATCCGCGTTCTATGGTAAAGTACTTCAAGCACCATGAATTCAGCCGAAGCCAAGCCATAACTCTTCATATCCTTCACCGCATGATCCATTAGGCTTTTATAAGCCTTAGATAAGACTACGAACAATTTCAGTGAGGCGGCTTGTTCTTCGTCAGGTGCACTCTCTGTATTACGCAGATTTATTTGTTTATCACTCATCAATTCCACCTCCACTTCAATCAAACTTGTATCCAATCCATTTATTTGTCTTTACGTTAAATATCTTTAAGTTAAGATAACTATACGACTTCCCATCCTCCTTGTCAACCTCATCGCTAAAAAAGTCACTTCCGTCTAGAGACCGGTAAGTTTTCCTTTGACACTTTACAGGGAGTGATAAAAATCACCCCAAGTTTGACCTGACCTATAAAAGGGCGTATTCTTGTCTTTACGAATGACTCTTTAGTAAGCGATTTCAATACCCTAAAGGAGGCGACCTGATGAGTTCGTTCAATCCAACCCCTACCGAAGAAGCTATGGAGGGGCAGGCTGGAGCACGACGCGTGCTGATCGTGACAGCCGTAGACGCGGAGCGTGACGCGGTCCTGCGCGGCCTGCAAGGCAGCGACAGGTTCCATGTTATCGCTGCCGGCGCAGGGCCGGCAGCGGCGGCGGCGGGATCCGCCGCGGCACTCGCAGCCGGTTCTTACGGCTGCGTATTGAGCGTCGGGATCGGCGGCGGATTCCCGGGGCTGGCGCCTTTAGGCTCGCTGGTTGTAGCCAGCGAGATGATTGCCGCCGACCTCGGGGCCGAGACGCCGGAGGGCTTCCGCAGCGCTGCCGAGCTCGGCTTCGGCAGCGTGTCCGTGCCGGCTGACCGCGGCACGGTGCAAGCGGTTTCGGCCGCGCTGGCTGCGGCCGGGTTACCCGTAAGCACGGGCATCGTGCTTACGGTCTCGACGGCGACCGGCACCGCGGAGACGGCCGCCGCCCATCTCGCGCGGCATCCCCATGCCGTCGCGGAAGCGATGGAAGGCCACGGAGTCGCCGTGGCCGCCCAGGCGCTGGGGCTCCCGGTACTGGAGCTCCGCGCCATCTCGAACCCGGTCGGTCCCCGCGACCGGGCCGCTTGGAAGATCGGTGATGCAATGGAAGCATTAACGGCGGCAGCCGCTATATTACTGGAGGTGCTGTAATGACAACTGAGCTTAATATCGCTTTTTCCCCTTGCCCTAACGATACCTTTGTATTTCATGCCTGGGCGCACGGGCTTGTCCCGAATGCACCTAAGCTGAATGTAACCTATGCCGACATTGATATTACCAATACGCTGGCTGCTGACGGAGAAGGACCAGAAGTCCTCAAAATCTCCTACGCTGCTCTGCCTTGGGTTCTGGAGCGGTACAAACTGCTGCCATGCGGCGGTGCTTTAGGACGCGGCTGCGGCCCGCTGCTGCTTACAGCAAGTGGACCCCATGCGGTCAAACGCCCAGAAAAGCTAGCCGGACGCCGGATTGCTGTACCTAGCGAACGCTCTACGGCTTATTTGCTTTTCCGATTATGGGCAGCACAAAATGTAACTGGAGGCATCGGCGAAATAGTCGTAATGCCTTTCGATGAGATTATGCCTGCCGTACGGGATGGCCATATCGATGCAGGGCTGGTAATTCACGAAGCCCGCTTCACTTACGCCTCTTATGGTCTTAATATGCTGACTGATCTAGGCAGCTGGTGGGAAAGCGATACCGGACTGCCCATTCCTCTCGGCGCTATCATTGCCCGCCGTGATTTAGATGCCGATGCTATCACCAGCTGGATTCGCAGCTCTCTTCAGTATGCGTGGGATCATCCAACGGATTCCAGAGACTATGTGCTTAGCCATGCTCAAGAGTTGGCTCCTGAAGTGGCTAAATCCCACATCGATCTCTACGTGAATGACTTCTCGATGAATCTGGGTGATGACGGCTATGCCGCAATCTCTGCCCTGCTTAATCGTGCTGCGGCAGAAGGACTTGTGCCTGCAATCGATCCAGCACTGCTTCTTTAGCATTTACCAGATAGTTTAACAATCCCCGGCCACACCTATAAGGTGTTCTCCGGGGATTTTATTTATTCTGCGTAGCCTTCCAGCCAGACATTATTTGGCTTATCGAACCAGTGATTATACAATAGACCTATAAACATGATCTATGAGGGAGGATCACATGATACCTGAAAAAAACAGCAAACAAAACATCGACCGCTTTTTGGGCTTTCAAAATGAATATGACCGCTACCGTCCCGAAGCCCCTGAGATGATTATCAAATTGCTAACAGATTACCTAGGTACCACCCCTTCACTCGTCGCAGATATAGGCTGCGGTACGGGTTTGTCTACTTTTCTCTGGAACGATGTCGCAGAACGCGTAATCGGTATCGAACCCAATCCAGATATGTTGGGAAAAGCAATCGATAAACTTAGCAGATTAGAAGCACCCCAATCAATTACTTTTGTGCAAGGCTACTCTAACCAGCTTCCGCTTGCATCAGATAGTGTAGACATAGTTACCTGCTCGCAATCATTCCACTGGATGGATCCTGAAAGTACACTGCAAGAAATCTCCCGGGTCTTAAAAAAAGGCGGAGTCTTTGCCGCCTACGATTGCGATTGGCCTTTATCTCTTCAGCAAAATGTAGAAGAACGATACAACCAGCTGATCTCCAAAACAGAAGAATTGCTGGCTTCGCTTTTACCTAATGAGGAGAGAGCACATAAATGGGACAAAGAAGGTCATTTGTCACGGATCAAAGCTAGTGGGGCCTTCTCTTTTGCCAGAGAAATCGTATTCCACAACCTAGAGTCCTGCGATGCCCAGCGATATATTGGTTTAACCCTAAGTCAAGGGGGAGTGCAAACCGTAATGAAACTAGACGCTACCTTGCTTGAGCAAGACATCGCCGATTACACCGCCGCAGTTGAACAGCATTTTAAAGGCAGAACATTAGAGGTTCTAATCAGCTACCGAATGAGAATCGGCATCAAATAATCTTCGATCGCAACAAAAACGCCCCGCCCCCTCATATGAGGAGTTCGGAGCGTTTTCTTCTTTTTATTTAACTTCCTCCATGAATACCCTTAGGTTCTCTACGATTTCTTTGGATTTTGAATGATGTAAGTAATGTCCGCCTTCAAATGTCATTACTTTTCCATGCACTGAATCCTTGACTTGCCCTTCATGTAGAGGAATCCAGTCTTTCACGGTAGTATTATTCGCTTGTATAAAGAAGATAATGGGAAGATTCTTGTCGAATGTTAAGCCTCTGGAGGCAACAAAGTTAGGATAAATATGTTCCATTTCATTTAAGGTAGTGGAATTGTTCATATTTTTAAGCGAAATCAATTTCATTTGTTTTTTGGTTTCATCATCAAATGGCAGTCCATCATAAGGGTCACCGCTTAATTGCAAGCCCAATCTTATAATCCCTGAATCTTTAAGCAGCTTTAATTTTTTAATTGGAAATTTAACATCCATACCGCCTTGTTCCGGAACACTACTATCAATACCCACAAAAGCACTCACTTCGTTTGGATATTTCTTCGCATATTCCAATCCGTAAATACCTCCAATCGAGTGGCCCATTAGAATGTATTGTTCAATGTTAAGATTCTGAACGGCTTCATGAATTTCACTAACGATATTCTCTGTAGTTCGTTCTTTTTTCGTTTCATCACTGAGTCCATACCCAAACGGTTCAACCGCCACCACTTTGTAGAATGGTGATAACTCATCAATCAACGGCTTGAAATCAAGCGCTGGCGCTCCTGTTCCAAAGCCTGGTATGAGCACGATCGTCTGTTTACCTTCTCCTTGAATCAAAACATTCATATTTTTCCCGTCAACAGGGACTAACTGACCATAGTGCTGTATTTTTTTCTGATCTGTTTTGTTGCTGATCACATTAACTGTATAGACAACGGCTAGAAAAAGTACGACCACGATCACTATTGCTCCTAATATTTTGAGCAACAGGTTACGCAGTTTATGTTTTTTCTGTCCATTCCCCGTTTTTTTGTCCTCTTGTTGTGTCACCCTCATCTTCTCCTGTCTTTAATCTGTTTATTAAGTTCCCTTAACGTTTCGCTAATGAGATCATAACTAACAAAGATGTACCCCTCATGACGACAATATGAACTGAAAATGAACAGGTAAAAAAAATGCTACGGCAGCACAAGACAAGAAAACTTGCCTGTACTGCTGTAGCATGAAGAATGCGGGTGCATTCAAGCCCTCGCAAGGCACCGCCTGGAAGCTAATTACTCTGTCGGCGCTATAATTGGGAGGGTGACAACGATGGTCGTTCCTTGGCCGGGTTCGCTTTCCACGCGGATATCCCCTTTATGAAGCGTTACGATCTGTTTAACAATGGCAAGTCCCATCCCGCTGCCACCATATTTACGGCTGTGGGATCGATCAGCCTTAAAGAACCGTTCAAATATACGTTGCTGATCCTCAAGTGAAATCCCGATGCCAGTGTCTGTTACCCGAACGGTCACGTTGTTGATATCTTGTTTGAGGCTGACGTTAATTACACTGTTATCCTTAGAAAACTTGATGCTGTTGCCAAGGAGATTGGTCCATACCTGACTTAACAGGTCATAATCAGCCAGTAGGATAATAGGCTTCAGATCAAGGTCGAAGCTGATGTTACGAGCTGACCATTGCGGCTGAATCGCTACGATTACTCTTCTTATCTGTTCGTCCAGATTGAATGTAGTTAGCCGTAGCTGCTGGGACTGCGATTCTAATAAACTCAGCTTCAGCAGGCTGTCACTCATTTTAGACATCCGTTCTGCTTCAGCGATAATAATATCCAGATAACGATTTCGCTCTTGTTCTGCAAGATCTACTCGCTTGAGCGCAATCGCATACCCAGATATTGAGGTGAGCGGAGACTGGACCTCATGCGACACATTGGATACAAACTCCTTACGCATCTGCTCAAGCTGCTGCAGATCGTGCATCATTTCTTCAAAGCTGCGAGCCAAGGTACCTAGCTCACCGGTTTGCTTAATATTCAGCTCGACGTTAAAATCACCAGCTGCTATTCTTCTGGTCGCTTTGGTTAGCTTCTTGATCGGTCTGACTAAGAACATTGCAGCTACCAGAATCAAGAGGCTTCCAGCTATCAATGAATAGAGCAAGAAATTTAATATCAAATTCCTTCTGGCAGTGACGGAAGGGGGATTAAGCGTCTCCACAAACATCGCTTTGGTGCCGTCTTCCGTTCTCAACTGCAAGCCTAGGAGAAGCGCAGAAGTATTCCTGTTATGAGGTTGATAAACTTCTCCTGCGAGAACTTTTTTTATTTCTTCCATAGTTACAGGGACCGGCTTGTGCCCATTAAGTCCGTAAGATTGGAATTTACCCGCTTCATCGAATATTCGGATATAGTAGGAATCAAGCTGCTTCATTCCACTTACGAAAGAGTTGGCTTCACGTAATGGAAAGGTTTCGTAAATTTTGACTATATCCTGTCCAAAATGCAATAAGGGAATTCGCATGTTCTCTTTCAGTTTGTCTTCAAATACCCAAGTTGCCACAAACAAAGCAATGATTGTGCCCCCGATTACGGAGGCTAGGAAGGTCAGAACAACGCGTGTATATATAGATCTGATCATTCATGCACCTCAAGCCTGTAGCCAAGTCCACGCACCGTCTCAATACGAAAATCAGGAGTAGTCGCAAACCGTTCACGCAGGCGTTTGATATGCACGTCAATCGTCCGATCATCTCCAGCATAATCAATTCCCCAAATTTGATCGATCAACTGCTCGCGCGTATATACTTGTCCAGGGGTTCCAGCAAGCTTGTACAGCAACTCGAACTCCTTAAGGGGTAAGGGAAATGACTCCGTACCTTTCATCACCTTATAGGTCTGCCGATCAAGGATGACATTGCCAATTTGGATCATCTGCGTGGAGCCAATCCGATATCGTTTCAGCAATGACCTAACACGAACCGTCAGCTCTAACGGATCGAACGGTTTAGTTAAATAATCGTCCGTGCCTAATTCGAAGCCCTTCACTTTCTCCCAGGTTTCGCCTCTGGCAGTCAATATAAGTAATGGAAGATCAGGATTAGCTCTGCGGAGCTCCTTACAAAGCATCCAACCATCCATATTTGGCATCATAATATCCAGCACGACAAGATCGACATGTGTTCCAGCATATACGGCGAGCGCTTCCTTGCCATCCACAGCTTCAACTGTTTCGAATCCGTCGTTGCGGAGAAATAAACAGACAAGTTCGCGAATGTTCGCATCGTCGTCAGCAACCAGTATAGTAGGCATTCGTTTCCTCTTTTCCTGTTGTCCATTCTTACTATTATACTATATTATACTTTCGGCTAAACTGTCTGTTGTCTTGAGGTTACACGATGATCAAACCGAAAAAGAGCGCCTAACACGGTTACCCGTATGTAGACGCTCTTAATGTCGTTTCGCTTTAGCTTTAGTCAGCTTACTTCTTATTCATCTTAAACATTAGGAACAACTCATTATAATGAGCGAGCATCCGTTTGCCAAGGTTATCGTATACTTCAAGCCGGTCCGTAATTTCAGCAGGTGGATAGAACCGGGTATCCTCAGAAGTTTCCTCAGGAAGCAGCTCCAGCGCAGGAATGTTAGGCGTGGAATAACCTACATATTCTGCATTCTTAGCAGCAACGTCTGGGCGGAGCATGAAGTTGATAAACTGATGCGCTCCATCCACATTTTTCGCTGTCCGAGGGATGACCATGTTATCAAACCACTTGTTCGAGCCTTCTTCCGGCACTACATAATCCAGCTTATCATTCTCGTCCATGATCTCGGAAGCATCTCCGGACCAGACAATCCCAACCGCAGCTTCTTCATTTGCCAGCAGCATCTTGATCTCATCACCGACAATCGCCTTAACGTTAGGAGACAACTTGTTGAGCTTAGTCAGTGCTTCTTGCAGATGTGCCTCTTCCTTGTCATTAACGGAATAATGCAGGCTGTTCAAAGCCATGCCCATCACTTCACGGGCTCCGTCTACCAGGAAGATGTTATTATGCAGTCTGCTGTCCCAGAGAGAATCCCAGCTGGTGAAGTCCATGCCCTTGGTCATTTCCGGATTGAAAATAATCCCGACGGTGCCCCAGAAATAAGGCACAGAATATTTGTTACCCGGATCAAACGAGAGGTCCATAAAGCGTGAATCAATATTCTTTAGATTCGAAATCTTGCTATGATCCAGCGGAATGAGCAGATCTTCTTCTTTCATCTTAGCAATGGCATAATCCGAAGGGATTACAACATCAAAGGTAGTTCCACCCTGCTCAACCTTGGTCAACATAGCTTCATTGGAATCGAAGGTTTGATAAATGACTGTTAAGCCGGTCTCTTTTTCAAATTCCTTCAATAGATCGGGATCAACATAGTCGCCCCAGTTATAGATAGTCAGTGTGTTCCCACCTGAATAACCCTCTCTCGAATTCATCCAAGAGCCCAAGTACATGAGCGCAAATGCCGTGATAAGGATCGCCAGAAAAGCATTTATCAGCTGTTTCATCTAGGCACCCCCGCTTCTGCAACAGGCTCCGCCACAGCTTCTGCTGTGTTATGGCGATTTTTCTTAAGGGTCAGGAAGTAATAACCCACCACGAGCAGAATGGTGAACAGGAAGATCAGCGTCGACAGCGCATTAATCGATAGCGACACCCCTTGCCGGGCTCTAGAGTATATCTCAACCGATAACGTCGAATAACCGTTGCCTGTTACGAAGAACGTAACCGCAAAGTCATCCAGTGAATACGTAAGCGCCATAAAAAATCCGCTGAATATCCCTGGTTTAATAATCGGCAAAATTACTTTAGTCAGCACATCCTTACGGCTTGCCCCAAGATCACGGGCTGCATCCGTTAATGTAGGGCTCATTTCCTGTAGATGGGGCAAAATCATCAATACGGCAATCGGTACGCTGAATGCAACGTGTGAGAGCAGAACAGACGCGAAACCCAGCTTGATGCCAGCAATGGTGAACAGGATAAGGAACGAAGCACCAATAATGACATCTGGACTGACGATCAGCACGTTATTCAGAGACAGCAAGGTGTTCTTGGCGCGGCGATTCTGCACACTTTTAATAGCCAGCGCACCAATAATAGCGATAAGGGTCGCAATAGCCGAGGATAGCAGTGCGATCACAAGCGTATTGATTACGATGATAATCAGGCGCTTATCTTGGACCACCTCACGGTAGTAATCCAGCGTGAAGCCCTCGAACTTATGCATCGTCCCCCCACTGTTGAACGAATAGTACATTAAATAGAAGATAGGAGCATACAGAACAATGAACACCAGAACTAGGTAGAGGTTAGAGAATCCATTTTTATTTCTCATTCCGCGCCCCTTTCCGCGATCCGCCTGTGATAATCATAAACAGCGCCATAATGGCAATCAGAAACACTGCAACTGTAGAACCCATGCCCCAGTCCTGAGTGACCAGGAAATGCTGCTCAATTGCGGTGCCCAGCGTAATGACCCTGTTGCCTGCAATCAGACGGGTGATCATAAACAGGGACAGCGCAGGTATGAATACTGCCATACAGCCTGAGCGTACTCCCGAAATGGTCAGCGGAAAAATAACACGTCTAAACGTGGTCCAGCCCGAAGCCCCCAAATCACGTGCCGCATCCAGCAAGGATAAATTCAAATCCTCCAAAGCGCTGTATATCGGCAGGATCATAAACGGAATAAAAATATAGACAGATACAAATACAAAACTGAAGCCCGTAAACAAAATTTGCTGTTCTCCGATTCCAAGCAGATCAAAGAAATTATTGATCGGACCAAATGTACCGAATATCCCTATAAAAGCGTAGGTTTTTAGCAGCAAATTAATCCATGTCGGCAAAATAATCAGCAATAACCACAGTTGCTTATGTTTGGTTCTCGTCAACAGATAAGCCGCCGGATAGGCAACTAGCAAAGAGAATGCTGTAATCAGAAACGCGTACCAGAACGAGGTCAGCGTCATTTTTAAATATACAGGGGTGAAGAAACTGACGTAATTATCCAGAGTAATATGGCCATCCAAATCAAATAACGAATAATAGATGACAAGCACTACCGGTGCAATTACAAACAATGCGATCCAGAGGTAATAAGGGATGAGATAGTACGATTTGCCCTTATTCTTCATGACTCTCCACCTCGCCATAAGCTTCCAGACGTCTGTCGAATTCTTCCTCCGTTTCACCGAAACGCATAACATGAATCGCTTCCGGATCAAAATAAAGGCCAATTTCACTGCCTACAGTCGCCTTACGTGTAGAATGCACAAGCCATTCATGCCCGGATTCATCATAACAGCTGATTTCATAATGCACGCCCCGGAATAGCTGGGAATCAACCCGCACACGTAGTTTACCCTGTTCCAGCGTAGAAATTTCCAAATCCTCAGGACGAATAACAATCTCTACGGATTCATTCGGTTTCAGCCCGGCATCGAAACATTCGAAGCGGCGGCCGTTAAACTCCACCAGATAATCCTCGATCATAACTCCCGGCACAATGTTCGATTCGCCAATAAAATCCGCCACAAAACGGTTAATCGGCTCATCATAAATATCGTTAGGGGTGCCGCTTTGCTCGATTTTTCCTTTATTCATGACAAAAATCCAGTCGGACATCGCGAGTGCCTCTTCCTGGTCATGCGTTACAAAAATAAAGGTAATGCCTAACCGCTGCTGCATTTCCCGCAGTATGTACTGCATCTCCGTGCGCAGCTTGAGATCTAGCGCCGATAGAGGCTCGTCCAGCAGTAGAACCTGTGGCTCATTCACAATCGCCCGGGCAATGGCAACCCGCTGGCGCTGACCGCCGGACATTTCGTTAATCGCACGCTGCTCATAACCCACAAGGTTAACGAAGCTTAGCGCTTCCTGCACCTTCTTCGTGATAACATCCTTCTTAAGCTTCTTAATGCGCAGTCCGAAAGCCACATTCTCGAATACGTTCAGGTGTGGAAACAATGCGTAATCCTGAAATACCGTATTGACCTGCCGCTCATTGGCGGGAATGTGGTTAATTACTTTTCCATTTAAATAAATAGAACCGCTCGTTGGCTCAGCGAACCCGGCGATCAATCGAAGAATAGTCGTTTTACCACAGCCAGATGGACCAAGTAGTGTATAGAATTTGCCGCGCTCTATCTCAAAGCTGACTCCTTTTAACACCGGATCTTCGTCGTCATATTGCTTAGTAACTTCTTCAAATGAAATAATGGTACCTTCCTGAATAGCTATAGCTAACAACCTCCCTTACCTTAGTAATACAATACTATTTTACCCGCATCTTGCGGAGAACAATCGAAATGAGTATGCTCAGCGCTAATAAGCGACAATTTTCCCTCTCCTTCGACGCTCCAATAGATATAGCATATTAGATTGTACCATTATATGCGATAGCTTACATTGTTAAATGCTAAGCATAAACTTAACAAGTTTGTAAAAAGTCCAGTCTTCCCTGCCCTTTTTGAGGTGCTATAATGAAAACGAACTGAAAAGCCAGTGTGGTTTTCTTATTTTTGCGAAAGAAGATGAATGATAATGAACGAGGGGTTACTAGACCGCCTTGAAAAATATGGATTCTCGCTTTACATGATACGAATTACGCTTGCCGCATCACTATCCTGGGTAGCCGTACACAGTTTATATGGTGACCAATATTTATACTTTGCACCGCTTGCAGCCATTCTAATTACTCAAGCCAGTGTGAAGGCTTCACTTGAAAAAGGAATCTACCGCCTGATCGGCATTATTATCGGCGGAATCGTCAGCCTGATTGTAGGCCAATTCTTCGATGTAGGTGCATTTTCCATTCTGCTAATTCTGCTCATCGGGATTGGAATTGCCACAGCCTGTCGGATGAATATCCAAGCGGTTTCGCAGGTGGGGGTAACCTCGGTTCTGGCCCTTACCTTTTATCACAATGATTACGTGCTGTGGAGAGTCGCCGAAACCTTTATTGGTGTGCTCATTGCCTTGATCATCAATATGATTATCGTTCCACCGAACAGGTTCGTCAAGGTAAAAGCATTGGCACTCGATGGAAGCCTTCTACTTTCGGATGCTTTAAAAGGTCTCGTAGGCATAAGAAGAGATTCATCAAAGGATAATAATATGCTGGAGCAAGCAGGTAAACTGCTGTCTGCCAGCAATCAACAACAGAAGGAAATGTTCTATACCATTGCTCACTATCAGTGTCGTGGTGATCTAAAGGGACTTATACAAGCCACGGCACATCTAAAGACCATTCATTCCTATGTTAAAGAAATTGCCGATGATATTTGCTTGCTGCCAGCACATCATGCCAATTCTGACTGGATGCTGGAAGTGCTGGAGGCAACAGCCGATTGTATAGCTGTTTATGGTACCAAGACCTTATCCAAGGCTGAATGCCAACGTTCACTTACAGATTGTCTGCATCGTGCCCGCGACTTGCAGGCGGCCAGCTTCTCTGAACTGCAAGGACGGTGCTCACTGTCATCTGTTCGTGATCTAGGAGCGCTCTTCAGTCACTTAAACCGGGTACTCGAAGAAGTGGAACGTGCTAGTTCTGCTACTTACGTAGTTGCAGCTCGGCCTTCAACAGCTGAAATCACACGCGCTATACGCTTAATTAAAAAAGGACTCTCCCAGAAGCTCTAAGCTTGGGAGTGTCCTTTTTTTATGTTCAATCCCTATTAGACATAATGCCCTTTAGCACGACTGGTTACTACAACCATCCAACAAATTTAACTGACTGATTGTTTGGCAGCACGCCCTATCTTCACATTTACCAGTACAATACTGCTGACAATCAGCAATAATCCGATCACAAGGTTTATGGTAATCTGCTCTTTCAAAAAAACTACGCTGGTTGCTATCGAGATCAGGGGGATCAAGAAGGTGAATGAACCTACTTTTCCTGCTTCTCCTTCGTTAATCAGCTTGAAATAAATTAGCCAGCCCAGAGCAATAACAAAGATTGCGATAAACAAGGTATCCACAATAAAGGTTCCACTCCAGGTGATATCCGACCATTTCTCCGTAGCTGATCCCGAAAGTAGCAGAATGATGCCACCGATCGTGATTTGCATAGCCGTCATCCACAGCATATCCACACGTACAGCATTCCGTTTCATATATATTGTTCCTAATGCCCAGCTTAAGGCACTGGCTAAAGCCAACACAATTCCCCATATGGAGATACTCCCATTAATTCCGCCGATACTAAGAGAGGCTACCCCGAGAAAGCCAAGCAGCAAACCAGACATTTTAAGCCCGTACATGCTCTCACCTAACCACAGCCAAGAAAAAATACCTAACAATACAGGCTGCAAAAATACAATCGATGAGAACAATCCCGCCGGAACATACTGCAAGCCAATTGTCTGAAATCCATAATAGAACACAATACTAAGTACCGCCGAGATCAGATAGATCGGCCAGAGCTGCTTGAAGCGAAGCTCCTTCACCTTGGGCAATGCAATTAGAATCAGAATAATACCGCCTACGACGGTTCGAATACCTGCAAATAATAGAGGTGGAGCATAGTCTAAGGCGATTTTGGATATAGGCCAATTAATGCCCCATACAATCACCAAAAAAATAAGAAGGATCATACTTTTCTTCTGCTGATTCATTTGTTCACTTCCTTGGTGTAGATTCATCACAAATGATACAATAAACAAGAGCATAAATGAAATGAATAATAATCATAAGGGGCATATCATATTTGTTATGAACAATACTCAAATTCGTTTATTCGTCAAAATCGCCGAAAGCGGCAGCTTTACTAAAGCTGGTGTAGAACTGAATATGACACAGCCTGCGGTCAGCCGGGCGATCTCGTCCCTCGAAGCCGAATTAGACGTGAAGCTCTTGCTTCGAGACCGGCGTAATGGCCTGATGCTTACGGATATCGGCAAACGTATTCTTGTTATTTTCCGTGAAATTCTAATGGGCTTTGATAAGGTCAATCAGGAGATTTACGCGGAGAGAGGTCTTGAAAAAGGAAGTATCCGCATTGGAGCTTTCCCTGTGGCAGCGGCTCATTTTCTACCGAAGATTATTAGCTCTATCACTAAAAGATATCCAAATATTACAATTAGCTTACAGGAGGGTTCTATCGCTGAAGTCAGAGAATGGCTGGATTCAAAAGAAATTGATGTTGGCTTATTGCTCGCTCCCAGTGCAGAATTCGAAACCATTCCATTATATAGAGAGAAATTGTTTGCCGTTTTTAGAGATGACCATCCCCTGCAAAAGCGATCCATTGTATGTGTGCAGGAATTAGCGAACGAGCCCATGTTGATTTGCAAAGCAGGATATGAACCGCCCGTTGTAGAGCTATTCCGCAGAAGTAATAGCCATCTGAATGTGAAATATGTGGTTAATAACTTTGCAACAGCTCTTAATATGGTTCAGGAGGGACTGGCGATCGGCGTGATGTCTGAACTGTCCTTGTTATCTCTGCCTCCAAATGTGGTTACCCGTGAGCTGCAGCCGGATGCTTATAGAGATATCCAAATTGCGGTCAGCTCGCTTGCCGACACTTCAATTGCTGTAAAGCTCTTCATTGAGACAGCGCTGGATCTTTTCACTCAAAAATAAAATGGATTAATTAATAGATGATAAGGAGTGCTGAGGATGAACTTTAAAAGACTAGGAAATAGCGGATTACAGGTATCCGCATTAGGACTGGGAACGAACGCTTTCGGCAAACGTGCGGATCAAGAGACCTCCATTCAGATTGTACATGCTGCGCTTGATCATGGAATTAATTTCATAGACACTGCTAATATTTACGCTGGCTCAGAATCCGAGCGAATCATCGGTCTGGCCTTGGAAGGTAGGAGACATGAGGCTGTTCTAGCAACTAAAGCAGGTTTAGTTAAAAATGAGGGTCCCAACGGCAGCGGCTCCTCCCGTCGCCATTTGCTGCAGGAGCTTGAAGATAGCCTTCGCCGCCTTAAGACGGACTATATCGATCTATACCAGATTCATACCTTTGATCCCTATACGCCGCTTGAAGAAACCTTACGAACCTTGGACGATATGGTATCCTCGGGGAAAGTCCGTTATATCGGGGCCTCCAACTATACAGCATGGCAATTAATGAAGGCGATTGGGATTAGTGAAGCACGCAACTTCACCAAGTACATTTCAATTCAGTGCAGCTACTCCTTAGCAGACCGGACACCGGAGAATGAGCTTCTTTCGCTCTGCCTGGATCAAGGTGTAGGGATCATTCCATACTTTCCGCTAGCTGGCGGGATTCTCACTGGCAAATATAATACAAGCGACTCAGCCCCATCGGGGTCCAGAGCAGATACCGATCCTAATTTCAAAAGATTCCTTGATGCTGACCGGATCAAGCTCGGAAGCCAAGTGAGCCAAATTGCTGAGGAAATGGAAACCTTATCTACTGCGCTCTCCTTAGCTTGGCTTATGAATCGGCCTGCCGTCTCGACGGTTATTGTCGGGGCTACACGTGTGGAACAGCTGGAACAAAATTTGCTTAGTACCTCGCTTGTACTTAATGAAGAAACTTCGGCCAAGCTGGATGAAGCCAGTGATTCCTTCCGTTATGGCGAACCGTTCGCTTTTTACCGGCTCCCATAGAGTAGTATGCTTTAACTTCTTACAAGGATGGAGGAAAGATTAATGACAACCTATACAGCTGACAGCATTCAAGGAATGCTTGAAGAGCATAAGGATTTTTTTAATAGCGGCGTAACTAAAGAGGTTTCTTTTCGTCTCCAGCAGCTGCTCAAGCTTAAGAATATTATTAAACAATACGAAGGACGTATCATCACCGCACTACAACAGGATTTAGGAAAAGGTGAGTTCGAAGCCTATGCCACAGAAATCGGCTTTACGCTGGACAGTATCGGCTACATGATGAAACATCTTAAGCGTTGGGCGAAGCCTAAAAAGGTTCGATCGCCGCTGCACTTATTTCCTGCAAAAAGTTATATTTTAAGTGAGCCTTACGGCACAACGCTCATTATTGGCCCGTTTAATTATCCATTTCAGTTGCTAATTGAGCCCCTGATCGGCGCCATTGCCGCTGGTAACTGCGCTGTCCTCAAGCCATCTGAGAGCACACCTGCCATCTCGTCCGTGGTTGAGCAGCTTATTCAGGAGACCTTCGAGCCGCAGTATATCCGCGTAATTCAAGGGGAAAAAGAGACCACTAATTTGCTGATCCACGCCAAGTTTGATTATATTTTCTTTACGGGCAGTGTGCCTGTCGGCAAAATCGTAATGGAAGCGGCAGCGAAAAATTTAGTGCCTGTAACCTTGGAGCTTGGCGGGAAAAGTCCGGTTATTGTTGATAAGACCGCTAATCTTGATGTTGCAGCGAAACGGATTGTCTGGGGCAAGCTGCTGAACGCGGGCCAAACCTGTATCGCACCGGATTATCTATGGGTCCACAAGGATATTGCCAAAGAATTGATCACCAAAATCAAACATCACATCACTGAGTTCTACGGTCAGGATGCACAGCCTAATACAGATTACGGCCGGATCGTGAATGATCGCCAGCTGCAAAGACTTGCCGACCTCATTGCGCGTGATCAGAGCAAGGTGATTATGGGCGGCACCATCGTGCCAGAAGAACGTTATATTGAGCCTACTTTAATCTATCCTGCCACTTGGACGGATGCTGCTATGGAAGATGAGATCTTCGGTCCGATCCTCCCAATATTGGAATATCATCAATTGGATGAGGCCATTCAGAGCATTAATGAACATCCAAAGCCACTGGCACTATACCTATTTACGGAGGATAAGAGTGTAGAACAACAGGTGCTGTCCCGAGTCTCATTCGGGGGAGGGTGTATCAATGATACGATCTCACATGTGGCGAGCACTTATCTTCCGTTTGGTGGAGTAGGAAACTCTGGAATCGGGGGTTATCACGGGAAGTATAGCTTTGAGGTCTTCTCCCATCGTAAAAGCATCGTCAAGCGAGGCACACGGATCGACCTCGGAATCGTATATCCTCCTTATGGCAATAAAGTGAAGCTGGTTCGAAAAGTAATGAAATAAACAAAGCAGCAAACCTCCCATGATCGGGAGGTTTGCTGCTTATCAGGGTAACTACGCAAACAGCTCTAACAATTTCTCAACACTTATCTCTGCGGTGGAAGCCAGACATAGATCCGCGGTCCCGGTTACGAGCGCCACTCCAGCTCCCACTGACCTCATACCAGCAGCATTAATTGCGGCTATTCCTTCCTCGGTATCCTCAATCGCCACACAGCAGTCTGGGGATATGCCCAGCATCTCCGCAACCTGCAAGTGAATCTCTGGATCTGGCTTGCTTCTACGCAAGTTGCCAGGGTCAGCCACCGCCTGAAACCAATGCCCGATCTGCAAGCGTTCGAGAATCAGCAGCGCATTCTCATTCACTGAAGCCAGTCCGATAGCAATCCCTCTTTGCTGCAAATCGGACAACACGCTGTGGATACCCGGATACAGCTCAGCAGGCGTCATTTGCTGAACCAGCTGTCTATACTTCTCGTTCTTTTTGTTGCAGAGCATTCCCTTTACCGGTTGCGGCAAATTCAGTCCACTACTCTCCAGAATGACTTCTAAAGATTCCATTCGACTTAGGCCCTTAAGACTCTTATGCTTCTCTCGATCAAAAGAAAGCGCAAGTTCATCCGCCAGATCCTTCCAAGCCTCATAATGATACTCTCCAGTGTCAGTAATTATCCCGTCCAGCTCGAAAATAACAGCTTCAAGCTGCTTCACATTCGAAAGCCTCAGCGGCTTCTGTGCAGACAACTGTATAAGGTTTCCCTTATGCATAATCTCAAGCTCTTCGCCCTCCAGCAGCGTATAGATCACTTCTGTATCACTCACAAAAATATCCAATAGCTGTCCAGCGCATGTTATTTTAAACCGATAGCTCTCCCACTGCGCTGGCACACTAGGATTAAATGATAACATCCCGCCGCATAAGCGCATGCCACCAAAACCATTCACAATCGACAGCCAGGAGCCTGCCATAGCAGCAGTGTGCAGTCCATCCTTTACGTTGCGGTTGATATCATCCAAGTCCATCCGTACCGTGCGGTCAAAATAGGAATAGGCTCCCGTCAAATCACCAATCTCAGCAGAGATTATACTGTGAATACACGGTGACAATGAAGAATCATGCGTCGTCAGCGGCTCATAATAATTATAATTCCGGATCTTATCCGCCAAGCTGAATTGGTCACCCAGCAGAAACATCGCCATTACCAAGTCCGCCTGTTTCAACACCTGATGACGGTAAATTACCAGCGGATGGTAGTTGAGCAGCAGCGGATATTTGTCAGCTGGTGTATGCTCGAAATCCCATTTTTTCTTGGAGAGAAACGTGTCGTCTTGAGCATAAATGCCAAGTCCCTCATCAAAGGGGATAAACATTTTGTCCGCCGCTTCCAGCCACACTAATGTCTCATGCTCAGTCAGACCGATTTTTTGCTTCAGGCGTTCAAAATGCTCAGGATACTGCTTAGACAATATCCCTGCCATCTCGTGTGCATAATAAAGCTGATCCTGTACCATAAAGTTGGTGTATGCATTATTGTTGACGATAGCTGTATATTCATCAGGACCGGTTACTGCATCAATACAAAAGACACCGCCCCTAGCCGGATTAAAGTACCCCAAGTCCAACCAAAAGCGGGAAGTTTCGAATAAAATTTCCGCTCCCTTCGTAACCAAAAAATCATAATCTCCGGTAGCCAGTACATACTGCTTGATGGCATACGCAATATCCGCATTAATATGCATTTGCGCCGTGCCTGCCGGGAAATACGCAGAGTTCTCTGCCCCGTCTATAGTCCGCCAAGGGAACAAGGCTCCCTTCTGCGACATTACCGCTGCACGCTCCCGTGCTTTGTCTAACGTGGCATAACGAAATTCGAGCAGCTTTCGGCTAATCTCCGGCTGTGTGAACGTAAAGAAGGGCAGCATATACATCTCGGTATCCCAGAAATAGTGCCCTTCGTATCCTTCACCCGTTAATCCCTTGGCTCCAATATTCGTAACCCCATCACGGCCTACGGATTGAAGCAGTTGAAAAGCATTAAAGCGAATGCCCTGCTGAAGCGCAAGATCACCATGAATCTCCACATCCGTATGTGCCCAGTATCGATCCAGATAAGCCTGCTGTTCCTGGGCAAGCGCTTCAAACCCGCTATGGTCTGCTAAGTGTAATATTTCAGTACTTCTACTAAGTAGTTCGTCTTCTGGATAATCTTTAGAGGTATGGTAAGAGATATATTTGGTTAGTGAGACGCTTTCCCCACGCTCCACCGGGACGACAAACTGCATGGATAATTTCTGCCCCTCATGCTGTACGGTCCTTTTACCCTCAGATCTTGAATCAAGCTTATGACTTACCCCTGTTAATAGGGCAAACCGGGTATGCCGCGTCCGCTGCTTCATCCATAAGAAGGACTGTCCCGGTTCATGACCGGTATCCTCCAGGAGCAGACTTGGCTCCTTGCCTCCCGAGCCCAATCTGGGATCATCCGTTACCTTAGGTCTTTGGATCTTGCCGTCGATGGATGAAGTGAAGGTAAGCACTCCGCTGAAATTCAGCGCTTTAACCTCATAATCTATCGCCGCCAGATGTTTGTGCTGCAAAGTCACCATCCGCCGGATATGAAGCTGTACCCGGTGACCAGCTGGAGATTCCCAATCTACCTGCCGATGCAGAACCCCGCTTCGCATATCCAGCTTTCGTTCATAATGATGCACTTGCCCACTGTTTAACTGAAAGGTCTGCCCTTCAATACTCAGTTCAATAATCTTGGCATCTGTTACGTTCAGCATCGCTTGATTGCGGGATGGATATCCGTAGGCTCCTTCTGGATATACAATGGGCTCCGAATCAAAAAAACCATTCAAATAATTGCCTGTTACAGACGAGCCTGAGCTGCCGTGGTAACCTTCTTCGAAATTACCGCGCATACCAATATATCCATTGCCAAGAGCAAAAATACTCTCGCTTCTTTGATTGTTCTCTTCACTATAAGCTTCCTCATCAAGACTCCACTCCCGGTAAGGATATACCGCCGCCGGATGTACGTATGGTTTCATCTTCATCTCTCTAAGCTCCCCCTGATCACAGTTTCATTCGGGTTCTAAATCATTAACCTTTCACCGACCCACCCATAAGCCCTCTGACGAAATACTTTTGCAGCAGGAAAAAAATAGCGAGCGGCATCAGCATAGAGATAAATGCAGCCGAAGTAAGTAAATGCCAATCGTTGCCTCGTGAGCCAACTAAATCGGCAATTTTCATCGACATAACTTGCACAGACGGTTGATTGCCGATAAAAATCAATGAGACTAAATAGTCATTCCACACCCATAGGAATTGGAAGATCCCGATAGAAGCCAGTGCTGGCACTGATAGAGGCAGAATTAGCCTGCTGAATATAGTGAAATGACTTGCCCCATCCATGAAAGCCGATTCGAACAAATCCTTCGGCAATTGACTGATAAAGTTGTACATAAAGTACGTAACCAGCGGTAATCCAAAAGCCGTATGCGCCAGCCAAATTCCCAGATAACTTCCGTTTAGCCCAAGTGCGGTATAATCCTTAAGCACTGGAATAAGCGCAACCTGTATCGGAATGACGAGCATTGCAATAATGATTACAAAAAGGATTCTGCGCCCAGGAAACCGCAGCCAGGCAAAAGCATATGCAGCAAAAGAAGCGATCAGCACCGGAATAACTGTTGCTGGAACAGCAATCGTTAGCGTATTCCAGAAGGCCTGTGACAATCCGGAGCCTTTTTGCACCGTTTCACTACCATCAGCCTGTTTCAGCTTGTATTCCTTACCGGAAAGCACATTATTATAGTTATCCAGCGTGAGATCCGGTGTCATCTTCCAACCTTGTATCTGTTCATTTACGGTACGTGCTCTACGATTCTCCCACATAAGCCGGCTGCCATCTGCCTTCACGCCAGCCTTCAGCTCATCATCTGTATAAGTTTTACCGTTCACCTCAATTGGCTCCCGAAGATCCACATCCTTGGATAGCTGAATCGTCTCTCCAGCCTTCCACTCCTGATGAGGAAAAGCTTTCCACCATCCAGTCTGCAGAATGTCAGCAGCCGGACGGAAGGAGGAAATAAATAGCCCAAGAGTCGGAAGCAGCCAAATAAAACAGATCACACCCAACACGATATTTACAACCGTTTTGCTGCCTTTTCTCTTCTTTTTGCCAGCCATTAGAATCCCCCCTGCTTACGGAACTGACGTAGATTGATTATGATCACAGGCAGCACCGCGATCAGTAGAACAATAGCCAGCGTGGAGCCGTAGCCGAAATTACGGTACATAAAGAATTGCCGGTAGAACTGTGTAGCAACAACCTCTGTATCGTATTGACCTCCTGTCATCACCATGACGACGTCAAATATTTTCAACGTAAAGACGATAATGGTCGTTGTCACTGTCAGAATGGTTGATGAAATATATGGAATCATGATTCCAAAGAAAATCTTCACCTCATTTGCTCCATCCACTCGTGCAGCTTCCAAAATGTCGTCAGGAACCCCTTTGATTGCTGCCGAGAAAATCACCATTGCAAATCCCGTCTGCATCCAGATCAAAATGATAATGAGGAAAAAGTTATTCCATGGCTGAAGCATACTCGTCCAGGCTTGGGGTTCTCCCCCAAAATAAGTAACGATTGCGTTCAACAGCCCGATTTGTTCGTCACCCGGTTGATAGTAATATACGAATTTCCAAATGACTCCTGCCGCTACAAAGGAAATAGCCATCGGCATAAAGATGATCGATTTGGCGATTTTCTCATAGCTGCTGCGATCGGCAAGAATAGCAATTAAGAGCCCGAATGCTACACAAGCAAGCGTGCCAACGAATACCCAAAGTAAATTGTTACGCAATGCCGTTGCCATCAGATGATCGCTAAAGATCGCTGCATAATTGCTCAGACCCACAAATTTTTCTGAAGAAGCATTAAAAAAGCTCAAATATAATGTTCGCAGTGCAGGCAGGACCAGTAACCAGCCCAGAATAATCACTGCCGGACCAATAAAGATATAAGGCAGCACCTTTCGCCGGATATGATCAGGGTACTGCTCAACCGCCCAAGTCAGCGTATAGTAAATCAGATAAACACCTAGAACTCCCCAGAGGACAGCCAGAACCGCTGTTAGCAGCGGATTTAATGTGGAATCCCGGAAGAATAAAAAGATTGCGCCGTTAACAACAATATTCGCTAACAACACAACTAGGGACAGCATTACCGCCTTCAGGCTGACGGTTGGCCTAGCTTGTGGTTGTGTTGGCATTTGTGGCTGTGGCTGTGATTGTGCACCCATATTAGCTCCAGCTCCTCCTATAAGTTTTGCGGAGCAAAACTCTTATCATAAGCATCGAACTCACTAGTTAGAAAACAAAAAGAGGGGCAGACAATCCTCTTTTCTCACTGCCCCTCTTTTTACTGTGCGCTTTAAATATTAGGTTAGTTGTTCCAGCCGGACTGGATTTGTTCCAAGGCTTGATCCAGTGTCGCTGTACCGCTCACATAGTCGGTCATCCCTTTCCAGAAGGTGCCTGCACCCACTTTACCTGGCATCAAATCAGAGCCATCAAAACGCAGTGTGGAAGCATCTTGAACCAACTTCGCCATCCGGCGATCAGATTCAGAGGTATACCAATCAAGGGAAGCATCATTCATAGGAGCAATTACGCCGCCAGATTGTACCCAGCTCTTAATCGACTCTCCAGTGGTGAAGAATTCCATGACTGCACGAACCTCTGGACGATCGTTGAACATAGCGTAAATATCACCTGCAACCAGCACTGGTTTACCATATTGCGCATCAATTGGCGGCAAGTAGAACCAATCATAATCCTGATCAACCTTTGCCGTTTCAGGGAAGAAGCTTGTAATAAAGTTACCGAGCATATTAAACCAGGCTTTAGGCGGATCAGTGAACATTGGCGCTGGGGCATCCCCGAAGGATGTCGTCACGATAGACTTAGCACCACCGTAAACATAATCCTTGTTAAGCCAAATTTTAGACATGATTTCAACAGCATTTTTTACTTCTGGTGAAGTAAATGGCAGTTCACCTTTTACCCACTTATCGTAGTTCTCAGGCGTAGTCGTACGAAGCATTATATTTTCGACCCAGTCTGTTGCTGGCCAACCCGTTGCAGCACCACTCTCAATGCCAATAGCCCAGGCAGGATCGCCATCCTTGGCAATTTGTTCAGTGAGTGCCATCAGCTCATCCCAAGTTTCAGGAACCTTGTAACCTGCATCATCAAATTGTTTCTTTGGATACCATACCAAGCTCTTTACATTACTGCGGTTCCAAATCCCCGCCATGATCTTCCCGTCTTTTCCGTCCATCGTAGACATATCGAGCCAGCTCTTGTTGTAATTAGCCGTCAATTTGTCTTGATCCAGCACACTGGTCAAATCGATAACCTTGCCCGTCTTAGCAATCGATGCCAGCAATCCCGGCTGCGGGAAGTCAGCGATATCAGGAGCATTTCCGCCGTCCACCCGAATATTTATTGTTGCTTCGAACTCCTTGGAGCCCTCGTATTGAATATCGATCCCTGTCTTCTCTTCAAATTCTTTAATGCTGCTCTCAAATTTCACTTGGTCAGCATCTACGAAGGGTCCAAACATGGTTACTTTAGTCCCTTTATATTCACCTTTCATCGCTAAATCTAACGGGGAACCCGAAGGTTCAGCACTAGGTGCATTTGTCGCTTTCTCGGTGTTATCTGCTGTTGGGCTGACTGTTGCCGCCGGTGGATCTGTAGGCGCCGCATTATTGTTGCCTCCGCCGCATGCGCTCAGCGTCATTGTGAAGGATAAACACAGTACTAAAGCCAACGACTTTTTACGTCCTGAGATCTTCTTCATCTTTTGTACATCCCCTTTAATGGTTATAGAGATAACATCTTATTCAATCATCCGGGCACCCTGGCATGTATTAGCAGCTTGTAGCAGATCACCTCCTTGCAAAGCTTTTCAGAAGACAGGTAAATATCCTAAAATCAAACTCCATCACAAATGTAATTTAATAATAGCGCTTACATTTTTTATATTATCATAATTAGTAACCGTTTCCAATCGGAAAATGAGATGTTTTTCATAAGAATTCATACTATTTTCTATCCTAACATTTAAATTTTAATTAAGACCGATACATGGCTCTGAAAAGCTTTTCAGAAGAAGGTCACAAAAATAAAGAGCCTTTATTTTTCCCGCGTGGATTCCCGCACAATCAGCTTATGCTCCATCTTTTCATTCAATACCTGGACACCACCTGTTGTGAGCAATTCATGCAGCATCTCCGCCGCACGATACCCTAACTCATAAATCGGCTGTGCAATCGTGGTCAGCTTTGGAATGAACATACTCGACATCCGCAAATTATCAAATCCAATCACAGATACCTGCCCCGGAACTAGAATATTACGATCCTTCAGATAAGAAATCGTCCCCATTGCAAATTCGTCAGCAACACAGAAAACGGCGGTCAGCTCGGGATAATCAGTAAACAACTCATGCGCAGCTTGATAAGCGTGTTCGAACCTGTGATTGGCATATTTGCTCTTCACAATATTCTGCTGTAGTCCAAACTCTGTTAATGCTCTTACAAAACCCTCATAACGAGGAGGGCCGGATACGGAGTTATCATGGTTAAAACCAATCATGCCAATGTCCTTATGCCCTAAATCAATCAGAAACTTTACCGCATCGTAAGCCGCCTGTTCATCATCCACCTCCACAGATGGAATGTCGTACTCATCAGAATGCGAGGATACCAACACAAAAGGAATTCTACAACCGACTAATTTGTCATGTGTCTCAGGATAAAGGACATCACTTGCGAACACGATCCCATCCACCTGCTTCTCATGAAAGTTATCGATGTAAGACAGCATCCGTTCTTTGTCGCGGTCCGTATTGCAGATCATTAAACTGTATCCGAGCTTGATGCATGCATCCTGCATTCCCCGAATAACCCCTGCGAAATACAGGTTCTCAATATCCGGAATCAGCAGGCCCAGTGTAAAAGACTTCTTGTAGATCAGGCCGCGTGCAAACGCATTTGGTTGATATTGCAAACGTTCTACAGCCTCCATCACTCGATTCCGTTTGCTCTCTACGACCGTATTCGGCGCATTCATAACACGCGATACGGTGCTGATCGACACCTCCGCCATTCTGGCAACATCTCTTATGGTTGGCTTCATAACGATAACTTCCTTTTTTTCAGGTAACTTTTCGATGTGATTATAGCAAGCCCGTTAAGAAATAACAACAGATTTTTTAAAGCGCTTACATTTTATTTTAAAGACATACTTATTCCTTATCTAATCATTACAAAGTGCGTATAACTTACTTAAAGTGTGTATATAGTTTTATTACATGGTATACTAGGCGAGTAGCATTATTCGCAGCTACAAATACTGCTCTAGACTATCTGAGCGTTTATTATAGGAGGGATTACATTGAAGCAACAGCGCGATATTCGATTCTCCGTACTGGACTTAGCCTCTATTGTGGAGGGTGGCACAGCGGCAGACTCTTTTCATAACTCTTTAGCTTTAGCTCAACATGCTGAGGCATGGGGCTATCACCGGTATTGGTTTGCTGAGCATCACAACATGATTGGTGTTGCCAGTTCTGCTACCTCACTCTTAATTGGCCACATTGCTGGCGGCACAAAAAGCATACGCGTAGGCTCTGGAGGCATCATGTTGTCCAACCACGCACCACTTGTCATTGCGGAACAATTCGGGACCCTCGAATCCCTATATCCAGGACGGATTGATTTAGGACTGGGCAGAGCCCCAGGATCCGATCAACCTGCTTCCCGTGCGCTACGCCGTGGTCTCGGAAGCGACGGCAGTGACTTCCCCGAGCAGTTAAGTGAGCTCAGAGCCTACTTCGATCCTGCAGGTGCAGGATCACGACCGGCTGGGGTTCGTGCTGTTCCTGGTGAAGGCTTGAATATCCCCATCTGGCTGCTGGGCTCCAGCGGTTTTAGTGCTCAGCTGGCAGGGAAGCTAGGTTTACCTTTTGCTTTCGCCAGCCATTTCGCACCAGAATATTTACTACAGGCTTTACACATCTATCATAGTAATTTCCGTCCTTCAGCAGCACTCGACAAGCCTTATGTGATGGTCGGAGTTGGTATTACAGCAGCCGATACCGTGAATGAGGCAAGACGACTGGCTACCTCGCAGCAGCAGCAATTCCTTAATATCATCCGCGGACGTACGGGGAAGTTACAACCACCGGTTGATAGTATGGAGGGGCTATGGACGATGCAAGAAAAAGCAGCCATGCTTGAGAAACAGCGTTACTCTTTCGCTGGTGATAAAGCAGCAATTAAAGAACGGCTTCAAGAAATCCTGCAAGAGACACAGGCCGATGAATTGATTGTTTCTGGTGGAATTTATGATCCTAACGCTCGTCTACGCTCTTATGAGATTGTAGCCGACGCTATGAAGGAAATCTAATTTATCATCATAATTAAGGCAAGACGATAGGTCTGGTATCGGGGTTTGAGCCCTATTCCAGATGTATGTCTTGCCTTTTTATTTTGCATTCATAATCGTTCTCAATAAAACACAATAAAAACAATGAATTACATAAAAATAAAGAGTTAAATAGAGAGAACTGGTGTAAAACCATTAATATAATTGATATTTGATCAAATATGATGGATTTCCTTCTAATATCCCATTTTTGTTTAGATATTATTTTGATTATACTTTAGTTATTCGCTATAACGAACGAATTGGCGGTATATCTCTACCCTCTCCTTCCACTTTCACGGAGATTCCTATATACGCACAAGAAAGTGGTTCTGTGAGATACTACTTATTTCGACAATGTTTGATGGAAAATCCGATTAGAAGAGAAGAATTTGCCGGAAGCCCGCAAATGATGTCTACAAAATTTAATATGGGGTTCAGGAGAAAGGAGCGAGTAAAGTGAAGAAGAAATATCGCTCGGCTTTCATAGCTGCTTATATCCTGACTATTCTAGCAGGAGTCATCTGGCATGCTGGCGGAGTTAGTGCGCAAGATACCATTAAGCTTACGGTGAATTCGCATACGACAAGCACAGCCACCATGAACAATATGCAGCCTGGTGATGAAACGAACTCAGAATACACAATTATTAACGCAGGTAGTGAGGGCTTTAATTACTATGTGGACTTCAAATTCATCTCTGGAGACGCAGAATTATACGATATTCTCCAAATGACACTCGAAAAAGAGGGAGTAATCATCTATTCAGGGGTGATGAGTGAGGCTGCCGGAAGAGTTGCCATCGGTTCACTTGCCGGGGGAGAACAAAGTGCAATCCAAATGGATGTAATTTTCCCGTGGGAAGCAGGGAACGAATATCAAGGGAAAACCACCACTGTAGCCTTTGAGTTCTCCGCTTCTGGAGGACCGGAGCCTTCCGCTGAACCTAGTCCTTCACCGACAGCGACGGCCACAGCTCAGCCTACACCTGAGCCATCACCTACTGTAGTGCCAACTACGACACCTACTGCCACGGCTACAGCTACACCTGAAGCTTCGCCGACCGCAACAGCTTCACCAACCACGACACCTACAGATCCGCCGACGACTACCGCTTCACCAACTGCGGCACCTACGAATACACCGACGGCTACTTCGCCAACGGCAACAGCAGCTGCCACACCAGGGCAATCAACGACGCCAACACCATCGCCAATACCTACAGCTTCACCAGTAGTAGATGAAATTAGTGTCACTGAAGCGCCGATCCCACTGGGTGGAGGCGATAATGAGCCGACAGTATCACCAAGTGCTGGCAGCCAAACTACCAGTGCAACACCGCAGCCAAGCAATGAGATCTCCCTGCCTGATGATGAGCTTCCACTGGGAGCACCAGAGGTTGGCAACAAGCTTCCAAATACCGCTGAGCCTTGGTATAACTTGATTCTTGCCAGCTTAGCCATTGCGGTACTCAGCGTGATTATCATGCGCAGATTGAAATCGAAGAAATAACCACATTTTGCAGCATAAGTCTGGAGGTGAGAGAGTATGAAGAAGCGTAATGGTGTCTTGCTAGCCGTGAAGCTAATCTTCATACTCTCTTTAGTTGTGTTGATTTACTCGGTTGTACAAGTGGTCAAAGCACCGCTCGAAGCTAAACAGGCTTTAAATGATTGGGCAAAAAAGAGGGAGGAAGCTGTCGCCCGCCCCCTTTCTGCCGAAGAAATCCCTCTTCCCATGGGAATGATCAGTTCAGCCAAGGAACAGCCGCACCCCGCTCATTCCTATTCAGAAGGTGAAATCATAGGAGAGATTCGTTTCCCCAAATTAAACAAAAAGATCGCAGTGCTAGAAGGCACGGAAAGCCCAGAGCTAAAAAAGGGAGCCGGACATTATAAAGGCAGCGCAGCTATCGGTGCCACCGGCAACAGTGTGCTCGCAGGCCACCGCGATACAGTGTTCCGTAATCTGGGAGAACTCGTCGCTGGAGATCTTATCGAGCTGGAAAGTACCGATGGGACTTTTACCTATGAAGTAACAGGCAGCACAATTGTTGACGGGGACGAACGTGGTGCTATAAAGCCAAGTGATAAGGCCATCCTCACATTGATTACCTGCTATCCCTTTTCATATGTGGGATCTGCACCGGACCGTTATTTACTTTCAGCGAAGTTAGTGAAACAAGATATATTGCCGCATTAAACTTAAATATTACCTCAATCTTCTTCCTCAGGGATGAGACCTTATATGGAAAGTGATACTATATATATACAATAGTAAAGAGGAGATGACCCAAGGTGAAGAAAGAGGTTGTAGAACGGTTTATTTCGTATGCACAAATGGATACCCAATCGAATGAAGATAATGAGACTTGCCCATCCACTCCGGGACAGATGGTTCTGGCCCACAAGCTGGTTGAAGAGCTTAAGGAAATCGGCATGGAGGAAGTCCAGGTGGACGAGCATGGCTATGTTATGGCGACACTCCCTGCGAATACGGACAAGGATGTTCCGACCATTGGTTTTTTAGCCCATTTGGATACAGCGACTGATTTTACCGGAACGAATGTGAAGCCACAGATTATCGAGAACTATGATGGTCAAGATATTCTTTTGAATAAAGAGCTGAATGTTGTATTATCCACAGCGAGCTTTCCGGAGCTGGCGGAATACAAAGGCCACACCTTAATTACAACCGACGGCACGACCCTGCTTGGCGCAGATAATAAAGCCGGTATTGCTGAGATTATGACCGCCATGCATTACCTCATTCAACATCCAGAAATCAAACACGGCAAGATTAGAGTTGCCTTCACACCAGACGAAGAAATCGGCCGCGGGCCTCATAAATTTGACGTAGCCGCTTTTAATGCTTCCTATGCTTACACTGTAGACGGAGGTCCACTCGGAGAATTAGAGTATGAAAGCTTTAATGCTGCGTCTGCCAAAATCTCAGTCTACGGCGTTAATGTTCACCCTGGGACTGCAAAAGGAAAGATGATTCATTCCGCCAAAATCGCCATGGCACTTCATCTCAGACTCCCTGCTGAGGAAGCGCCCGAATATACAGACGGTTATGAAGGCTTTTATCACCTAAGCTCTATAGAAGGCACACCTGAATTCAGCAAGCTGCAATATATCATCCGCGACTTCGACCGTGAGAAATTCGAGGCACGTAAAGCATATCTCTCAGCTGTCGTAGAAGAATTCAAAAGCATCCATGGTGAAGAGAACATCGTGCTTGAAATGAAGGACCAATATTACAATATGCGTGAAAAAATCGAGCCAGTGCGTCATATCGTCGATATTGCCCATGAGGCGATGGAGAACCTTAACATCACACCGATCATCCGCCCGATTCGCGGAGGTACAGATGGCTCGCAGCTTTCCTACATGGGCTTGCCGACACCTAATATTTTCACCGGAGGCGAGAATTTCCATGGCAAATTCGAATATGCGTCTGCGGACAATATGGTAAAAGCGGTAAATGTTATCGTGGAGATTGCTAAGCTATTCGAACAGAAAGCCTAAAGTATTATCCGCATCACTCCTTTAAAACACCAAAAAATCCCTGTAGAGGCCGATCCAGACCTCTCAGGGATTATTAATGTTCATAGGCTATTCGATTAGCATCTTTCTTCCGGCGGCGTGTCCTTCCAGATCACGTTTTCTCCGTAATTTTTACCCCAATCATACATCAATCGAAGGACGGGAAGCAGACTTTGGCCATATGATGTCAGGGAATACTCTACTTTTGGCGGAACCTCAGCGTACACTTTTCTTAGAACCAGCTGGTCCTCTTCGAGCTCGCGAAGCTGATTGGTCAACATTTTTTGCGTGATATGAGGAATTAGCTTCTTCAGCTCGCTGAATCGCTTTGTCCCTTCAAGCCCTAGATGCCAGAGGATAATCAGCTTCCATTTCCCTCCGATCACCGCAAGCGTCAATTCCTTCTCACAGTTAATTTCCTTCAAGTTTATGCGATCTTTAATCTCGGTTGCCATACCTAAAGCGCCTCCTCTCTCCTGTTATCATACTAACACAAAAACGAATAACCTCCTTATAGGAAGGCATTCGTTTCTGTACGTTCACTCTAAATTAGCATGCTTGCCGAACATTTGCTGATTCGTCTGCCCCGTCTTCTCCATCATTCGCAGAATAATAGCATCATAAAAGACCAACATCGTCTGTTCGAATAAAGAAGCCATCGGCTGGATCGTGCTGTAGCTTCCACTGGCCGGATCTTTTGGAGATCCCGGCAGCTTCACTGTATAGCCCGCTAAACGTCCAACCGTCGAATCCGGCGCAATGGTAACGGCAACAACTTCTGCACCCACCCCTTTGGCTTTCTCAGCCATAGAGATCAACCCTTTCGTCTCACCAGAACCGGAACCGAGGACTAACACATCCCCCTGTTCAATCCCCGGAGTCACCGTTTCGCCTACAACATAAGCCTCTTTACCAACATGCATTAACCGCATAGCAAAGGCCCGTCCCATCAATCCAGATCTGCCCGCTCCAGCCACGAAGATCTTATTGGACTGAAGCAGCAGCTCAGCCAGTCGCTCAGCCTCTTCTTCATCAAGCTGAGATATGGAGCGCTGAAGCTCCTCTATAATTTGCTGCGCATATTTCATTGTATCCATTGTAATCTTAAGCCTGACTAACTAGACGTTTCATTTCTGCTGCGGCAGCCTTTTGATCCGCTTCACCTGTGATGCCTCCGCCAACGATGACAAGATCAGGGTTCGCAGCGATCACTTCTGGAAGTGTGCTTAGCTTGATCCCTCCAGCGATAGCTGTTTTGGCCTGCTTAACCACACTCTTAATCGCATTTAAATCTGCAAAAGAATTTTTACCTTCCGCTTGATGGTCATATCCAGAGTGTACACAGATATAGTCTACGCCAAGTGCGTCTACTTCAGCCGCTCTTGTTTGGATATCCTTCACATTAATCAGATCAACTAGAATCTCTTTATTGGTTTTCTTCGCTTCCTCCACTGCACCTCTAATGGTAGAATCATCAGAAACACCAAGTACAGTAACGATATCCGCGCCCGCTTCCACAGCCTTCATCACTTCATATCCACCTGCGTCCATGATTTTCAAATCCGCCAACACAGTCAAAGCTGGAAAAGCCTCTTTGATTGCCTTCACTGCATGTAACCCTTCATTTATAACGATAGGTGTTCCAATTTCAACGATATCTATAAATTCGGCAACTTTTGAGACAACCTCTTTCGCTCCCGCAATGTCCACTAAATCCAACGCTAATTGTAATTTCATATTTATTTGCACTCCTTATTAATATATTTTAGTAAGTCATGTACAAATTGTAGTTCCTTACATCCCTTTAGGGAAGTAGGCACTTTATTGTGATGTAGTTACCTGGAGGATACTAATGTGCGGTTAAAGGGCTCTTTTCGACTTAAATTAAAAACGTTTTGTCATTTTTCTGTAAAAATACTGCATTTCCATGAAAGCTGTGCTAATATTACAGTTTGTTTATGAAATTTTAGGAAGTACATCATAATATAAGAAGGTGCACAATGAAGCAAAATAATCACCAGGAATTCAACCTGGTCAAACTTACCTGGCCGATTTTCCTCGAGCTATTCCTCTTTATGCTCATGGGCAGTGTGGATACTTTTATGATCAGTTCAGTGTCGGACGATGCCGTGTCTGGTGTCGGCGCAGCGAATCAGATCATTGCGATAGCAATTTTAGTCCTCAGTGTAATTGGTAACGGCGCAGCTATTGTGGTCTCCCAATATCTCGGTTCCAAAAAACCTCTGGAAGCCGCTCAAGTGACCGGCAATGCCATTACCCTAAACCTGTTAGTCGGCATTCTCCTAAGTACGTTTTTGCTGATATTCGGAGGGTCGCTACTGACTGCGCTGAATGTAAAAGGGGATATCCTCATTTACGCCAAAGCCTATATGAATATTGTTGGGGGCGGTATTTTTCTGCAAGCATTAATTAATGCTCTGGCGACTACTATCCGTACTCACGGTTTCACCAAACAGACGATGGTCGTATCCTTGCTGATGAATATCATTCACGTGGTGGGCAACTACCTGCTCATTTATGGTCATTTCGGACTTCCGGCGTTAGGTGTGGAGGGTGCGGCTATCTCAACAGTGATGAGTCGCTTTATCTGCCTGATCCTATTCTTCCTGCTGCTCTACAGAGTGATGGAGGTACGGGTGAAAGTAACCTATTACATTCATCTTTCTAAAAAATACGTGCTGCAAATTCTCAAAATCGGCATCCCGTCCGCTTTTGAATCCATCACTTATCAGTCGTGCCAGCTTGTATTCACACTGTATATTACTTATTTAGGCGCTGAAGCTATGGCTACCCGCCAGTACGCGCTTAATATTTCCAATTATATTTATTTATTCAGTGTAGCTGTCTCTATGGGAACTTCCATCGTTGTAGGACATCTCGTGGGAGCTAGACGACCTGATGAAGCCTATAAGCGTGTATTCACCAGTGTAAAGTGGGCGTTGCTGGTTACCGTAATAATAGATGCTGTGGTGATTTTCTTCCGGGTACCGCTATTCGGGCTTTTCACAGACAATGAGAACATCATTAGGATGGGGGCGCAGGTCATATTGCTTAGCTTCTTCCTGGAAACCGGGCGCACAACCAATCTGGTTATCATTAACTCTTTACGCGCCTCGGGCGATGCCAAATTCCCTGTATATATGGGACTGATCTCCATGGTCTGCATGAGCTTACCTCTTGGTTATTTCCTGGTGTTCCAACTTGATCTCGGGTTAGCCGGCGTGTGGATTGCTACTGCGGTCGATGAGTGGGTAAGAGCCGTCATTATGTATTTCCGCTGGAAGAGCCGAGCTTGGGAGAAACATGGACTTATCGAACACGAAGCTCCAGAACACTGTACACCTTCCGCTACTCCTGCAGCTGTAAATTAATATGTATATACAGAGGGTTCTTTAAGGTCATATCAGATCTTAAGGAACCTTCTATTTATTTACGCCAACATTACATAAAATTTGAGAATGAAGGAACCATTCTACGTTACAATAGATAGAACATAATTCACAAAGCTAAAGGAGAGAACTTCATGCCGGAGGAAACCGGAATCCATGAGTTACTGACGCTCAAAACGATTGCGGAGACTTTAAACAGTTCCAATGAGCTCAGACCCATGCTCGACACAGTCATGGGCAAGCTGCTTGAGTTAACCGGAAACACTGCAGGCTGGATCTTCCTGAGCGAAGAATACATGGAATATGAGTGTGCCGCTGATCGAGGCCTGCCACCTGCACTACAGCGCGACAATAAACAACCAATGCAGTGCGGAAGCTGCTGGTGCCTAAGCCGCCTATGGGACGGTCGGCTCGAGCATGCCGTTAACATTCTAAGCTGCAAGCGGCTGAGTAACGCCAGGCAGTATAACTGGGGCGACACGCTGGGCATCACCCACCACGCCACCGTCCCGCTGCATTCAGGTGAGCGTTACTTGGGACTTATGAATGTGGCCGCACCAGGCAAAGCACATTACGCCGACAGCGAGCTGGCTTTGCTGCAATCCGTGGCTTTGCAAATTGGCAGTGCTATAGAACGGATGCAGTTATATAGCACCGAGCAGCGCCGCGCGAATCTGTACGCCAAATTAGGCGAATTCAGCGCAGCTTTAAATCTAACCGCCAACCAATGTATCTCGCCCAGTATTCTGATCGAGAAAAGCGCCGCCCTGATTGGCGACTATTTCGATTGGCCCTTTGCAGCGATTATCGGGCAATATGAAGGGCAATTCGAAGTCCATGCTGCCTATGCGGCTAATATAACGCCTGAAATAGCTCCCTTCGAGCTCTCGGATTCTTTTAAAGTACGTCTAGGAGATATCACAAAAGGACAACGCTTTGCGACATTAACCCCTGATGAAGAGCAGGAAATTACGAAGTCCTGCTGTTCTGAACAACCTGTCGCGGAGCGTGTCGTGATGCTCGCTGTGCCCTTTCGGCAGATTGCCGCACAAGGTGCAGGAATTCTACTGATCACCTCACCCAAAGCACTAGCTTCCGCAACTGCGGATGGAGAGGTGCTTGAGGCTGTCGCTGAGCATATTTCCGCTACATTGGAAAGTGCTCAGCTTGGAGAGAAACGCCGCGAAATTGCGCGTCTTGATGAGCGGAATCGTCTGGCCCGTGACCTGCACGACTCCGTGAACCAGATCCTCTTCTCCCTCTCAATGACCGCCAAAGGCGTGGAAAGTATGCTGAAGCAGGAGCATATCTCCCATCCTGCTACTGAGGCTGCCCGCGATATTCAAGCTTTATCCCAGTCTGCACTCAAAGAAATGCGTGCATTAATTATGCAGCTTCGGCCTGCCGGACTGGAAGCCGGTTTATTGACTGCGCTGCAGGCTCATGGCCAGCAGCTAGGGCTGCTGATACAGACGCAACGGAGTGGTGTTCACGAACTTCCCCGTAACGTGGAGGAAGGGCTGTGGCGCATTGGCCAAGAAGCGCTCAATAATGTACGAAAGCATTCCGGAACCTCTAAAGCGGAGGTATCTCTGCATCTGAATGCAGCCGAGGTGGTACTGAGCGTTGCCGACCAAGGTAAAGGCGGGGCCAAACGGCGTTCTAACACAGACACTAATGAATCTCTTGGTCTGCATATTATGAAGGAAAGAGCAGAAGCTCTCTCCGGTCGTATTCATATCCACAGTGTGGAAAATCAGGGCACAACGGTTGAGGCAACCATACCTCTGCCCATCCAATCTACATGAAGTCGGGTGATCATAAATGACGATAAACTTATTATTAGTAGACGACCATGCAATGGTACGCCGTGGGCTGCAAGTATTTCTCTCCACACAACCCGATATCAAGGTTATCGGGGAGGCCTCCAACGGCCGCGAGGCACTGGAAAGAACAGCCGAATTGAACCCGGATGTCATATTAATGGATTTGCATATGCCCATTATGGACGGCATTGAGACCGCTCAAGCGCTGAGGATCTCCCACCCGCAGGTCAAGGTCATTGTATTGACCTCCTTTTCGGATCAGGATCATGTACTCCCGGCTATCCGCGTAGGAATCAAAGGCTATTTGCTTAAAGATATAGAACCAGAAGCGCTGGTAGTTGCGATCCGCAAGGTACATAACGGTCAAGTGGAGCTACATTCCGAGGCTGCCAGCCAACTGATGAATCTAATGGCGACTTCTACACTAGAGCAATTGGAACTTAATACTTCCGATCCGAACGGCCCAAACACAACACCTGCTGCGATCACCGGATTAGAGCTTCTTACCCCACGCGAGCAAGAAGTATTAGACCTGATTGCGCTCGGTATGAGCAACAAAGAGATTGCCAGCAAGCTGGTCATCACCGAAAAAACCGTTAAGACCCATGTCAGCCACGTTCTCGGAAAGCTAAACTTAGCGGATCGGACTCAGGCTGCCATTTTCGCATTGAAAGGCGGCTATAACGCCTAGAATCAAAACTCCTCTACAACTTTAGTCTTAGACGCTCAGCACAATGGCTGAGCGTTTTTATTATGTATGTTCATTCCATGTGCTGATGTTAACAGAGGCTGATTCAACTATCATTGGTTTATAGCAACTGACCTCACATAGGAGTGGATACAGATGAAAGTGATGATCCTGACAGGCAGTAATCGAAAAGAAGCAACCAGCACGAAGCTGGCAGAACATGCCGCCCATTTCATTAGTCAGCATGGGGAAAAGGTTACCGTGTTTGATCTCTACAAACGCCCACTTCCCTTTTATTCACCAGACGAGGCTTACACAGAGCATGAACATTTAAACGAGCTTAAACAAGAGATGTTAGCAGCGGATGCAGTAATCTTGGTTACTCCGGAATATCACGGCTCGGTAAGTGGCGTATTAAAAAATGCGATTGATCATCTAGGCCAGGCGCATTTCAACGGTAAAGTTGTGTTATCCGCCAGTTCAGCCGGGGGAGCGGTAGGGATAAGCTCATTACTTCAATTGCAAGCCATCGTACGCAACCTGCACGGTATCAATACACCAGACTGGATCTCCATCGGTGGACTGCAACGCAAGCGGTTCGAGGTCGGGTACGACGGATACGAGGGTGGGCAAGAAATCGAAGATCGCATCCACCTAGTATTAGAAGCATTCCTGAACTTAGCCCGCAAAATCGGCAGACCGGCAGGTGCTATCCAATGATCAAAGGACTATATGAAGCACATTTACCAGTAAGCAATCTTGAAGTATCCATCGAATTTTATGAGAAATTAGGTCTGAAAATGGCCTGGCGGGATGAAGAAACTGTATTCTTCTGGATCGAGGAAGGTCGGAGCTGGATTGGTCTTTGGGAAGGCCAGGAGGTTCAAACCCCATACCATCCGTCCTTGCGGCATATTGCCTTCCGTGTCACTTACGAGGATTTGAAGCAATCACTGCAATGGCTGGAATCGATTGGTGTAGAGGCTGTTCCGTTCCGCAACCGGACTTCTGTCGAGCCTTTTATCCGGGCTTATCAAGGAAATGCTTCTGTCTACTTCAACGACCCTGACGGCAACAGCTTGGAATTTATGTGCCACGTAGAGGTTCCTGAACATCTGAAGCATATTCCAGAGAACATAACCTTAACGGAATGGGAGAAATTACTGCACAGTAAATAAAATACTCAAACAAAAAAACAGCTGCTCCCGTCCAAGGGTCCAGCTGTTTGAGTATATTAGCTTCTTCGATTACTTAATCGAAATGCCCTTCTTCATGGCCTTCATGTCTGCATTCGTATTCACAAGCGTTGGCAGTATCTTCATACTTCTAGTCATGGGAGAGTTGCATTGCCAGCAGGTAGGTACATATTGAAAGGCGAAATTATCGCGCATCCAACCTGTGCAACCTTCCTTGGTACAGGACCAAATAGCTGTGTCTTCTTGCGGAAGTTCCTCCAGTGCTTTTTTACGAAAATACATAAGTACCCCTCCTTGGATCGAATCGAGACGATATCGCTACCCTATTAGGGGCAGATTCATACTATGAAAATAAAAAAAGCTGCCCTCAACTTGTGTTAAGGGCAGCCTGATTTTTAAACTACAGTTTTACAACGTTTTCGGCTTGTGGTCCACGAGCGCCTTGAGTTACGTTGAACTCAACGCGTTGGCCTTCGTCCAAAGATTTAAATCCGTCGCCTGTGATTGCGGAGAAGTGTACGAATACGTCGCTTCCACCTTCAACCTCGATAAAACCGAATCCTTTGTCTGCGTTAAACCATTTCACTGTACCTGTTTGCATGATATTACCTCCAATATTTTATTTAACACATGTCCTTTTATTCCTACGTAGTGTACGAACAAATAAAAATTCACACATTGGAAAAGGACTCATACGCACAAATGATAACCTTTTACAATATGTGAATTAAGGGTTAAATTTATGATTGATTTCATTGTACCACACTAAATCACTAAAAGCAATGCGTATGCCTATTTAATTTTCACTCCGGCTCTTATTGCCTGTAAACAGCAGCAGCCGAGCCGGACGAATACCCATGTTAGTCGATATAACCTGCCAATCCTTTATCCATCAAGTAATCCATTTCTGCATCAAGAATGGTCTCTACTGTGATTTCATCCAGCTTCACATCACGTTGGGCGGTAACATAGTCGACCAGATCATCGCTGTCGATGTCTACCTCACCCTTGGCGTTCGCCTTGGCCTTATTGATAAAGGTCTGTTCATGCTTCAATACTAAACGGATGATTTGCGGATCCACTTTGGTTTTGGCAGATAATACATTTACTAGCTCCTGCTCATTTACTTTGTCACTCATTTTTTAAATTTCATCTCCTTACAATTATTACACAATCATTGTAGCATATTTCGCGCTTTAACGCGTCATTACGCGAAGTATACCGCGGTTTATTCACACTTTTCTTATCATTCCAGTGTCTATAACGTTCCACTTGAAGTAAGTTATTTAATAAAAACAGTTGTGAGGAACATTGACTTGTGCCAAAATATAAAAAAAGTGTTGGACCAAATGAATACTAGAAAAGGCGGTTGAATTCATGAGCTCTGTATCTACCCAGCAATTAGACACAAACAGCAACAAGGCACATCGTTATATCGAAGACGTATACGCACAGGTTGTTGCGCGTAATCCTTTTGAGCCCGAATTTCATCAGGCCGTAAAGGAAATCCTTGAATCTTTGCTTCCAATCCTCGCTGCTGAACCTAAGTATCAGGAAAATGCCATTCTGGAAAGATTGGTTGAGCCAGAACGTTTGATTATGTTCCGTGTTCCTTGGACAGACGATCAAGGTAAGGTCAGAGTTAACCGTGGATATCGTGTACAGTTCAGCAGTGCAATTGGACCTTACAAAGGTGGACTTCGTTTTCACCCATCCGTTAATGCTAGTATTATCAAATTCCTTGGTTTCGAGCAAATCTTCAAAAATGCTCTTACCGGCCAACACATCGGCGGAGGTAAAGGCGGCTCCGACTTTGATCCTAAAGGTAAATCCGAAGGCGAAATCATGCGTTTTGCACAAAGCTTCATGACTGAATTGCAAAATTACATCGGTCCTGACCAAGACGTTCCTGCAGGAGATATCGGTGTAGGTGGTCGTGAGATTGGCTACATGTACGGACAATACAAGCGGATCCGCGGAGGATATCCGGCTGGCGTATTGACTGGTAAAGGTATTGGTTACGGCGGAAGTCAGGCTCGGACAGAGGCTACTGGTTACGGTACAGTTTATTTCGTAAACGAGATGCTGAAAGCAAAAGGCCTTTCCTTTGAAGGAAGCCGCGTTGTTGTTTCCGGTTCTGGTAACGTAGCGATCTATGCGATCGAAAAAGCTGTACAGCTAGGCGCTAAAGTCGTAGCTTGTAGTGATTCCGCCGGATATATCTATGACGAAAATGGGATTAACCTCGAAACTGTCCGCCGCCTGAAAGAAGTCGAAAGAAAACGGATTAGTGAATATGTGAATGAACATCCTAACGCTGTGTATACTGAAGATTCCACGCAAATTTGGACCATTCCTTGTGATATCGCCCTTCCGAGTGCTACTCAGAATGAGATTGATGAAGCCATGGCATTGAAACTGATTGAGAATGGTGTAAAAGCAGTAGGCGAAGGTGCCAATATGCCGTCCACCCTTGAAGCTATTCATCAGTTCCAACAAGCTGGCGTACTATTCGCACCTGCTAAAGCTGCTAATGCTGGCGGCGTAGCTGTATCTGCGCTTGAAATGGCACAAAACAGCATGCGGTTGTCCTGGAGCTTTGAAGAAGTAGATACGAAGCTGCATGAAATCATGGTTTCTATCTACGAACAATCTGTAAATGCATCCGAGCAATATGGACAGTCCGGCAACCTTGTTGCAGGAGCGAACATCGCTGGATTCAAAAAAGTGGCCGACGCTATGCTGGCTGAAGGTGTAATCTAAATAAATTACCGGCGCTCTAGTCACGAACGCCCGACATACAAAAGTCCCCGTAACCGGTCAGCAAGAATCCGGTTACGGGGACTTTTTGTGTGTCTAAGCGTTCCATCCGGGGATCTTCCGCAAATCCCCGTCCCATATCGATTGAGTACTCTCCACAGTCGTATCGGGGGGTGAAGAAGCCGTACGAATGTAACAGGAATCTATTCCTATCGTTAGCGCCCCTGCAATATCCGTACGGGGATCATTCCCGATCATGATGGCCGAACGCAAGTCCGCTCCATAATGTTCAACTAGATAACGATAAAATAGCGGATCCGGCTTACTCACTCCTGCTTCGGAGGAAATGGCAATGCCATCGAATAAAGGAAGAATACCCAGCATCGTTAATTCTGCTTCTATAAAGGTTTTCTGGCCATTGGAGAGCAAAAACACCTTTTTGCCACGTTCTCTTAATGTTTGCAGAATTTCAACCACACCCTCATAAAGCGAGATATGGATCATCGATAATGTCCGCAGCCATCTAACCGTTTCATGTAACCACGCTTGATCCGGTTCCCCACCCAATTGACGGGCCACAGAACGAAACACATCCTCCATTACGAAATCTGGATACTGACAATTCCGTGCGGCTTTGGCGAGCTGTAAATCCCTCTCCCGCAGAAATTGTGCCTGTAGCTCACTTCCTGTTATGGACATCCCCTGATATCCGAAATGGAGCGATAATCGATCCCATACCTCCTGCTTCTCCTCATCTGTCTGAATATCGATTAATGTGCCATACAGGTCGAAAATATAAGTCTCGTACATCCACCGTCTTCCTTCCTATTATTCTCTCTGTGTTTTATCCCTTAGTACCATTGCCATTGTCGGTGGTTGTCTGGCCCTCCTCCATCCGGTTTGACACCTTTTGATAGAGATAGGAGATGCCGAGCAAACAGATACCAAAGCTGGCATAGGCTATGATTTTGCTGCCAGTATTCAGCAGACCCAAATCATAGAGCAGCAGCTTGCCCGTGGCCAGCAGCGTTAATCCAAGGCCGAAGCGCCGGATGTACACATACCTTTTGCGGAAGCCATACATGATAAATAGAACGGCTAACAGTAGATAAATGAGACTAAAAATTAACCCTGCATCACTCAGTTGCAATTGCACTCCTAGGAAAGCGGTGATAATGCCGAGTAGATAAATCGCCATGAAAACAGGATAGATCTCCATACTCTTAAACTGGCGATTCAGCGCTGCAATCAGCAGATCACGTCCGCTAAACCAAACAAAGATATTAAAGATAATCAGTACGGCCAGTGCGATATAATCAGCTGCTGTATTTTGCGCGGAATTATTTTGCAGACTTGGCAGTCCTACTGTAATCACTATACAAATGACGTAGCCAATCCCAAACAGAAGTCTCACAAAATATTTAACAATCGTGTCATACAGCACCTTCACCTTTGGCAGCACGTAAGCCAGAACCAAGGTCCATACAGCGGACAGCAGCAAATTATAGAAGGTTCTATGCGCAAAATCCTCCGGTACAACCAGATGATACAATCTTCCCGATTCATACAAGCCGTAGATCCAGAAATTTAATAACGCCGCATATTTGAACCACAACGCTAAGGTGATTTCATAAGGTTCGCTGCGCTGAAGAGCATCCTTACGGTTATGCTGAACAGCATACAACACCGCGATAATCAGCATGCCTGCTGTGATAAAGACATATTTTAGCGGGAAGTAGACATCTCTAAAATTCGTCCATTGATAGTCTGCAACCCACTGCGTCGGTACATTTAGACAGAAGAATACTACAAGGCAGAGCATCATAATGCCCCAGCCCGCCCTTTCCATCCCCTTAAAGCGGTTCAGATTGCCATACAGCGTAAGAACGATACCCTCAATCAGCCAACCGATGGACCACCAAGCCGCTCCAAATTGAAATGGAATCATCAATATGCCGAAGGTCAGTGAAGTGGCATAGAACAGCAACATGCTTTCTTTTTCCTGTGGCATCAGCTTCTCAAGCCCTCGACCCAGACCGAGATACAGCAGGCAGAAAAGCAACGCCAGTGCACCATTGTAATCCTTCAGTCCTGCATCCATAAATAAAATATACAAGGTGAGACAGCTAATAAACGTATTACATCCTAAGAGAGAGAAATCCCACCAGGACAGCTTGGAACGATATTTGAACGGGTACCACAAGGTAATTCCCAGATACATCGCAAAAGTCAAAACAGCATAACACATATTAATTCCGTTGCTATCCGACAAAGCTATTAATATGAGCATGGAGGGTGTATTAAATAAGTAGCTGATATAATTGACAACGTTCCAGCGTTTGCGGAAAGAAATCAATAAGATGAATAAATTCAATAAAAACAAGTAACCCATAGCCACGTAAACCGCGTTGCCCGAAAGGCCAAACGCCCCCAGATAAGAGTATAAGGGCAGATATCCTCCGATTAAGCCCAGCGCACAAATACTCCGTGATTCATACCTTAAAGACAGGAGTACCGCAGTTAAAGTAACGAGTACAGACAAGGATAACCCTACATATATACTAATAATATCAAGCAGAAAATAGCTATAAAAAATAGAGCCATACAGCACCGAAATCCCGCCGCCAAGCAGCCCTAAAGCGAAGGTGCCTTTTCCTTTGCGGTATAACCACTCCCCGCCTCCCAACATCAATAATCCCAGTAGAAAAAAAGCGCTTCCCTTCATATAACCTGTGAACCAGTTGGAATAGGTATACCGGAAGCCTGCCCCCACCGCCAAAATCAACAGTAGAATACCCAGCTTGTTAATCCAGCTTAGTCCAATCTTCATTTCGATCTGATTTTGTTTTCTTCGGCGCTTAAGCACCTCTTCACTGATCTCTTCCGAAGCAAAATCATGTAATCCATTATCCATGCCCGAGTTGAGGCGAAGCTCCGCTTCCCTCAGTCTCTGCCGCTGTGCCAGCACACGCTCATTTAATTCTGCCGCCAACGCCCCGAGTCGACTGGATATCTCTGCTTGTTCCTCACCCAGCTGCCTGGAGGCTGTGTGGTACAGCTGCTGAATATGGCGTTTCGTCTCCACTTCAAAAGCCGTCAGCCGATCCGTATGAGCGTGGCTTCTAGAGGCAAAATAAGTCTGCAGCTTCTGCCTCGACACTTTAAGAATGCCCAGCTTTTCATCTAAAATTTGTTCCGTTAGCGCAACTCTTAGCTCAGTATTCTCTTCTTGAAGCTTACCTACCTGAGTCTTTAGCTCGACCAAAGCGAGCTTATGCTTCTCATATTGCTTCTTCAAGTATTCATTCTCGTTGACCAGATCGTGACTTTCATATTCCGCAATCAGAGCCTCATATTCCTTAATAAGCCCGTCCTGCTGTACCTTCATGAATCTCAGTCGATCTTTGAATGACTCCATAGCGCCTCCTTATGTGAGCGATTGTTAATACTTACATATTACTACATATAGCTGGGGGGTCTTATGCTTTTTTTATATTTGCAATGAATGAAGATTACGATCGGGATGCAAAAAAACTGCAACATTTTGGAGGGGTGTCCCGTCAGAATAATAACAACACTAACAAAAGATTTTAAAAGGAGCTCACAACCATGAACAACATTTTAAAAACAAGTACAGTTCTTTTAACTTTGTCCCTAGCACTTTCTACAGGAGCAGCTTATGCTGCACCCACCACAACTTCTGCTAAAAATGAGGCTACACAAACCTCCGCTAGCGTTAATCAAAAGACGTTTGCGATTGAAATCAACGGATCGACTATTAAAGAAACAGGCTTCCAAAGCACAAGCGGTAAAGAGCCGATGGTACCACTACGTTCAATTACTGAAGCCCTTGGATTTGAATTAACCTGGAATGCACAGAATAAATCCGTTGAACTTATCAATGGCGCTGTATTCACTACAGTGAAAGCTGGAGAAGATCGTTATAGTATCAACAAAATGAATACAACACTTGGAACTGCACCACAATTGGTTGACTCCACTTTGTATGTCCCAGCTTCCTTTTTAAGCGAAGTAATTCATCAAAACATGACTGTGAAGGGAGATTCCATTGTGATCAACACAAATGCCGCCGAGCAGCACATGACTAAGACTGGTGTGATTACAGCAGTCTATGATGGTGGTAAATACCAATCCGTTCAAATCCAAGGTGTAGGTACGGATGGAATCGTATTAAATGTAGGGGAAGATACGGCTATTGAGATGGCTGACGGCACTAAAATTGCACTCAAAGATCTCCATATCGGGATGACAGTAAAAGCAGAACACTCCATGGTCATGACTATGAGTCTTCCGCCACAAACACCAACTTACAAAATCACCGTTCTGGATAAGCAAAAACAAGATGATCTTCTAGGTACTGCTGGTACTATTGAAGAAGTTCAAAAAGACGATAAGGGAAATATCAGTATCACCGTTAAAGGTAGTGGCCTGAGCGAATTGTCACAAAAAGAAGTAGTACTGCGCATTAGCGAAGACACAGTGCTCATTAACAAAGACGGCGAAGCTGTTAAAAGCAGCGAGCTTGTTAAAGGCACAAAAGTTATCGGATTCTACAGCCCAGTGCTGACCAGAAGCCTGCCACCCATCGGCACAGCTGTCAAAGTTGTAGTAGATTCTGCACAACAATAAGAGAGAGACTGGAATCTTATTAAAAAGATTCCAAAGAGACATTAAAACAGCGATCCTTCCGTTATGGGAGGATCGCTGTTTTGCGTTATAGACTATAGGTTGGCTGACTCGCTTCAGCCGATTTGTGAGGTAAACGAAAGCCGGCTGAACGCTTGGTCACACTTTTACTTGCCTTGCTGCAGAGTTTGGGATGATCATAATCGCGAGCCTTACGGACCCAGCTGACTTTATTTGCGAATTTTCTGCCTTCAGAGCAGCGTTTCGGACTCCAGCGCCACTATTCATTAAAAAGAGGGGCATATTCGATGTTTTTTATGCCAATAGCGTCAGTGGGGTCCGTTAGAATTACAAATGTGGTAAAAAGCTGCGTTAACGGTCAGCTGTGTCCGATAGCAGAGCAGATTATAGTTACTTCGTTCGCGCAACTTCACTCGAGTTATCCGAAGTTGGAGGTCTAGCTCATGAATCGCTAGCCAGTATCAATTGCATCAACGCTAATAAACGTTCCAGGTTAATCGGCTTGCTAAGATAATCTGTTGCCCCAGCCTGTAGGATTTTAGCCTTATCTTCCTTCATCGCTTTTGCAGTCAGTGCAATGATGGGAATATCCTTCTTTGCGGGCATTTGTCTGATCCGATTGATTGCCTCATACCCGTTCATCACTGGCATCATAATATCCATAAGAACGATATCTATAGAAGCCGCTTGCTCCAGTTCATACAGGCCGCTCTCTCCGTTAGTAGCTGTAGTTACATGCAGCCCGCGCTTTCTTAGGGTATTTGATAAAGCGAACAAATTCCGTTCATCATCATCCACGATAAGTACATGCTTTTGATTCAGAGAAGTGAAGTCAGTACGTGTATCCTCAGCCGTTGTAGCGGCAAGTACCACTCCACTCCCGATCTCTTGAATAACAGTCGCTTGATCAGCCACTTCCTCAAGGCTTGGAGCCTCAAGCTGCAAAGGCAAATACACTGTAAAGACACTACCCACACCCTCTTGGCTCTCCAGCGTAATTCTACCACCAAGTAATGTTGCCAGCTCTCTGGATATGGATAAACCAAGCCCAGTTCCCCCATATTGACGTTCTGTATTTCCATTCGCCTGTTGAAATGCTTCGAAGATAATTGACTGTTTGTCTTCTGAAATCCCAATTCCAGTATCTTTGATGGCGAAGGCAATAAATTCCCCTGTATACGAACCTGCCAAATCCAGCAACTCGTCCTTAGTTGCTAAACGGATTTCCAGAGTGACTGCGCCTTCCGCTGTAAACTTAAACGCATTGGACAGCAAATTTATAATAATTTGCCGTACTCTTTGAGCATCCGAATAAAACAGCGGGGGTAAGTCCTCTCCGAGCTGTATTTGCAAAGGAATCTCTTTTTTGCGGGAAAGCTGACTGAAGTTCTGGATCATTGCCTCCGGAATCTCCGATATATTTATCGCTTCAATTTCAATATTCAGCTTTCCTGCCTCAACCTTGGACAAATCCAGAATGTCGTTAATCAGCGCCAGCAGATCTTGTCCCGAAGAATGAATGGCTTTTGAGAATTCAATATCCTCTTCGCTTAGAGCTCCCGACTGGTTCTCCATAAGAAATTCGGAGAGCAGCAGAATGCCGTTCAGCGGAGTTCGCAGTTCATGAGACATATTAGCCAGAAACTCAGATTTATATTGTGAGCTTTGCTGCAATAACTCTGTGTATTCACTAAGCTCCATTTGAGCTCTTTCCGCCTCCAATGACTTTTGTTCCGCCAGCAGATTCTTATCCTCCAGCTTTCTATTTGTTGCATGCAGTGACTCCGTTTGGATCTGCAGCTCCTCAGACTGAGTCTGTAGTTCCTCGGTATATACCTGTAGTTCTTCGTTTAGACGCTGAGATTGTGCCAGAAGTTGGTCAATCTTCATACTGTTAATCGTGCTGTTAATTGCAGAGCCAAAGGCATTCGAAATAGACCCTAGGAACTTAACCTGCAATTCCGTAAGTGGAGCAAAGGCGGCGATTTCCACCACAGCAACTACCTCACCCGAAAAAGAAATCGGCATTAACAGAAGCGCCTTCGGCGCAGAAACACCCAGCCCAGACTGTATGCTAATATAATCCTCCGGCAGATCCTGTATTTGCATCAAACGCGCCTCTTTAGCACATTGTCCAACTAGACCTTCTCCGGTCTGGAATGCCCGCTGATCTGGAATGTTACTGCTTCCGCCAAAAATAGAGACTCTCTTAAAGAAATCCCGATCATGATCCTGTGTTCGAACATATAAGGATCCATATGGATAATTGATCACTTCTGCGGTTTTGCCAAGAAAAATATCGCCCAGTTGCGAGATATGTGTGATGCCCTGATACCTCGCCAACAGTTCGTTTGCGTTAGCCTGAATCCATATCCGTTCTTGTTGCGTGTCTATCAGATGATTCGTAGCTACGCTCAGATCCCTGATCTCATCATTCGTGGTGATCTCTATCCTTGTCTTCATATCTTCGTCAGATTTCAATTCTGCAATCGTATGGGTAACTTTACGAACCGTACTAACGATGGAGCGTGAATTGATCCACGAAGCGACCATCGCGGTAACCGCTATAATTGCCCAAGCAATATAAAGAAGCTCTAGCAATAATTTATTCTTGTCTGCTTGTCTAGCTATCAGACTGTTGGTGTTCTCTTTCATCGTCTCGCGGTAAGTGCTGATCTGATTACGAATCCGATCCATTTGATCTTTGCCATCGTCGGAATTAAAGTATCTTAGGAGCTCAACGTCCTGTCCCTCTTTTTTCAACTGGATCACATAATTTCCGGACTGTTCGATCCATTGCTTAATTTTACTTTCAATACCCAACAGACGCTGTAGCTGTAAAGAATCATTAGCAGTCAGCACGTAGAGCTTATCATAATTAGCCTCCCATTCAGCCTTACCCAAATTGTAGGGCTCCAGATACTTGTTATCGCCGGTGATGACATATCCGCGTTGTCCGGTTTCCATATCCAAAATATTCTTCTCAATTAGATTAGCTAAATTAGTAATCTCTCGATCCTGATGAGAGATGAAGCTGGTTTCCCGCTGTAGAGCATTGATTCTTCCATGCATGACAAAAACGAATCCTAATAGACAGATCACGATTAAAACTGTAATTGACAGTATTTTATACTGCAAAGTGAATCGGCGTTTGTTCACAACTAGCCTCCGTCCTGTCTTCTAACTATAAACCCCTTTCTATTCTACATCATTGTAAAAGATTACTTGAATAAGGCTTCATTAATTCTTCTATGTAAATTTTGACTGCTGCTAATTTAAACAATTTCCGCAGGGTTGAAACACTTGTTTTTCCCGGAATAAAAAAAACCCCACAAGTGCCTTTCACCTTGAAGGGTTACCTAAATATCTAACTTAGCAAATACAAGTTTTCTTCTTCACACCAAGCTTCCCAGCTTGTTCAACCTTAGCAATATAATCAACAGCCATAGGAACTTTACAAGCGGTTTGTCCCATGTTCACCTGGACCTTACCTATACCTGCTGCGATCTTTGCTGCCTCCTCATGCAGTTCTGTGATACTGCTGCCCACCATAATTAAGAAAGTATTCATCGTATAACGGACACGATTCCGCTCCCGATGAATAGTAGCGCCTACTTGTTGTAACAACTCCCTAATTTCAGCGATGTCCAGCTTATCATCCGGTGTAATTGAAATGTAATTGGCATAAGTGCTCCAGCCGCAAATGGCTATTAGTTCATCCGAGGAACGAATCCACTCTCTCGCAAGTTCCAATCCATATGGACTCTCTGCGGCGAGAGGGGATACTATATATTCCACTACCGCATGCCAACTGGCCGCCGAAGCCCAGCTTTGAAGCTCTTCCTTCGTCATACTCTTAGGATTGACCGTTAGTCCAGCCAAATACATTGCATCGTAATTGCCTGTCTGATACAAAGCCCTTGCCAGACTCTGATCTTTTTTCACATCCTTAACCAGCTTCTTCATATCCCCTACCTTTACTCCAAATAAAGGTTCCACTGCGCCATGTCGTAAGAAAGTACGTTTCGTCTGCTCTGTACCCATCTCCTCAAGCTTGCTCATCACTTCATCAACAGTCAGATTCATTAGGCCACTCCCTTATCTTCGATGTTCTTATCCCTTTACTGTTTCTCTTATGATCGGTTCACGACCTAACGTAACTCTGTTCTTCCCTGTATTCTTAGAGTGATATAACGCTTCATCCGCTTCCCGATATAAATCTTCGAAAGTCACCTCTCTACGCTCCGTAAAAGAGATTCCGATACTTGCGGTAAGATGAATGCTATCCTGTTCATTCAAGATTATCGTGTAATCACTCATCATTGTACGAAAATCCTCTGCTTCTTTTAAGGCTGCACGTTTATCTTCAGCGAAAAAGCATACAGCAAATTCCTCGCCACCTACTCTTCCAGCAATACCTTTATTCTGGTATACCTGAAGTATTTTATTCGAGAAATCAACTAACGCCTGATCGCCCGCTAAATGACCATAAGTATCATTAATTAATTTAAAATCATCGATGTCAAATAACAGCAGAGCCAACCCTAATCCATCCGGGATCGTTTGATTCTGAACCCTTTGCATGAAATGCCTGCGATTATAAAGCCCTGTCAGATCGTCAACCGTTGCCTGATAGACCAGTTCACGCTCATATCGCTTTTTCTCACTATGATCACTAAACACAATAAGCATACCCTTATTCTCTATTGTCGCATGCTCCGTAGCAATTAAAGAAACCCCATAACAGAGCTCCCCTGCGCCAGAACAAACTACCTCAAACTGTCCTTCCGTCCTCTGACTGTAATGAGCTGCAATGTCTTTGTGAGACTTCGTAAAAAGATCAATGTTTTTTCCCATCCAATTATCGTTCGCTATTCCGGTAATGTCGTATAAAATAGCAGTCGCCGCATCGTTTATGCCAATGATATTATCATAACGGTCAGTCAGAACTACGCCGTCTTTCATGTGCTCTAGAATTTTGTTTTTGGTTAGAGGGAAGATGGTTAATTTGGAGCTAACAAAAAGTGCAAAATAAGCCGCTATAATCGCAGGCAAATAAGTAAACGCCGTAAAACCTGTAATGGTAATCTTCAAGAGGGGGAGTAAAAAGACGGAAATAACCGGAACCAGCAAACCCGCCAACAGCAGGACATTAGTCCGCAAATAAACTCTCGGGGTATTCAGTAGGGAAACTGCAAGCAAGCAGACTGCATATAGCCCAAAAAGCTGATCATACGCAATAAAAGCCATACTAAGGAGCGTAGGCTTTACAGCAATTCCACTAACACCCGCAACCGTCAGGACGGACACTTCACTGCGCATCAGATGATGATAGCTATCCGTAAAAATAAGAAGTACATCCATAACAATAGGGATAGAGAAGATGGCAAGCTTCACGGGCAGGCGCCCTGTGGAAGGAGATACGTATTCTTTTACCACAGCATAAGTAAAGAGCGCACTAAAAAAAAGCGGAGCCTGCTGTACATTCTTCCACCACAGCTTAGACTGAAAAGAGGGTGACATAATCTCTCCCGCCGTTGCAACAAATATAAGGCTGACTAACAGCATTAAGATCCACAAATAGCGTCTCCCTGCTAACTTACGGTGCCGATAGGAGCTGACGCCCATGTACAGACTTAGAACACTGCCCATTAATAAGTAATACGGATATCCCTGAATCCATGGCATGCCATATTTCTCCTATTTTTCAAGTCGCTCCTATCATTATAGCCTAATCCTTGGTACAAATGAATCAACAATAACAGCACATCTTATGCTTTAAATTTCACCCGATTGGAGAACATATATTTTCTGGCTAAATCCTTAAATGTTATTTTATCTTGTGCCGATTCAAAGAAACGTTTAGGGATAATCAGCGCTCTCTGTGTGGACACAAAAAACACAAACAAGTTCGTAGTTTCACCTATCTTATGTATCTCTTCCCACTTCACTTGCCCAGTGCCCGCTTCGGAAAGATAAGATATGCCTTCATCTGAAATCGTATAATTTTGCGGTTGCTGAATTAGGTTATCTGTTTTGAACGCCTTTTTCGATTTTTTGATCAAGCTTGCCTTGGTCATATACCATAAGACAGCGGCAAGAATTATAGCAGTCACAGCCAGGATTGAGATGCTTTGAGTACTGTAATCCTTAGTAATTAATAACAAAATCATAAAGTAAGCGACTACGCTAAAAGAGTTGAGTATAATCCGGCTATTCAAGCTGAACCATAAGTTAAACTCCTGAACGTCTTCACTCTTTAGGACTGTATCTACTTTTATTACATTTTCCATCACTGATCGCTCCCTCGACGCCATGTATATTTTTAAATTCATCTCATTTTAACATGCCTGAACACAAAAAAGGGACATCCCCGAAGCGATTGCTTCTACATGGGTTGTCCCTCTTCAATCCGTAAGGATTCTTATTTCTTTTGTGCAAGACGTTGTTTGAACTTGTCAACACGGCCGCCTTGTTCTGTATCTCTTTGTTTACCAGTGTAAAATGGGTGGGATGCGGAACTTGCGTCCACACGGAGCACTGGGTAAGTGTTGCCGTCTTCCCATTCCATAGTTTCATTGGATGATTTAGTAGATGCACTCAAGAATTTGAAGCCTACGCTTGCATCCAAGAAAATCACTTGGTTGTACTTAGGATGTATGCCTTCTCTCATTCTGATCGTCCTCCTTCTGATTAAATTCGTGGAGCCTTTATGGTAAATTATCCAAATGATCTGTAGGTTTATATATAGTATAACCTAATAAACGTAGGAAAATTCGTAAATCTTACGATTTAGACCACCGCTCCATCATACGCTTATTTAGAGCACAAAGCAACTAATATTGAAATTACTAATATTTCCATAACCTTTCCAAGCCTACCCATAACGCCGGAGTTAGAGCGATTTCACCATTCCTCCATCGACTAAAAGAGATTGTCCCGTAACATAAGTATTCGCAAAAGAGCCTAGAAAAACAGCAGCCTTGCCGAATTCTTCGGGCGTGCCCAATCTTCCTAACGGGATTTGCAGCAGCGCTTCCTCTTGAATCTGCTCCATAGGGATCCCCTCTGCTTGCGCGCGTTTGCCGTCTAGTTGAAGAATCCTGTCGGTTGCAATACGCCCTGGTGCGATCGTATTAATTAAAATGCGATCCGCAGCCAGCTCAGTAGCCAAGCTCTTGGTCAAGGCATACACGCCAGCGCGAAAAACATTGGAAAGAATCAACCCCTCAATAGGCTGCTTGATAGAAATCGAGCTTATATTAACGATTCGCCCTGCCCCAGAAGAGCGCAGATGCGGCAGTGATTCACGGATCAAACGAATGGTGCTCATCAGTGTGAGCTCAAACCCCTGGTTCCAATCCGCGTCTTCCATATCAGCGAAACCTCCGCCATGAGGCCCCCCCGCATTGGTCACTACAATATCAAGCCCACCGTTTTGGGCTACAGCCGTTTGAATAGCATGTACGATATCCTCTGGGACAGTCACATCCATCTGAACAATGTTCACCTGCTGTCCTGTGGCTGCCTGAATCTCTTTCTGTGCGTCTGCAAGCTGCTCCATACTCCTGCTGGCGATCATTACCTTCGCTCCCTCACGGGCGTACTCCAGCGCAGTTGCGAGTCCTAACCCTTTACTTGCTGCGGCTACAAAAACTGATTTCCCACGAAGTCCCAAGTCCATCATTAATGCCTCCTTCTTAATTAAACTCCCAACAGCTAAGACTTAAATTGCCATACTGATAACTTCGGTGCAGCAGCTTCGCTTCCTTCCCTTTATCGCCAGCTCCCATAGCTATTATCAAGGGGATAAAGTGCTCACTAGTCGGCACTGCATCAACGCCATAAGGAGCAAGCTCCTGATAGTTAAATAGCGACTCTGTATCCCAAGCTTCCACCCTGTGCTGCAGCCAGTCATCGAATGTCTCCGCCCATTTCTCGACGTTCTCCATTCCCCACTTCACGCTACGCAAATTATGGACGGTTCCACCGCTGCCAATAATCATAATATCCTGCTCACGCAGCTCAGATAAAGCCTTACCCATTAAATATTGCTGTTCATTGGACAACTCTCGATTAACTGACAAAGATACGACAGGAATATCTGCATTCGGATAGATTAATTTAAGAATAGCCCAAGCTCCGTGATCTAGTCCACGCTCTGTATTTAATTTGCTGGCAATCCCATTCTTGTGGAACAGAGACATAATTTGCTGTGCAACCTCATTGTCCCCTTTGGCAGGATAAGTCATTCGATACATCTCATCTGGGAAGCCATAGAAATCATAGATGGTGTCGAAAGTCTCCATAACTCCAACCGATTGTGTGTGTTCTTCGAAATGTGCAGAAAATACAACAATCGCTTTCGGTTTGACATTCCTCTCAGCGAGCTCCCCAAGAAATTTCGTATATGCATTGTTATCAAGTACCAGAGAAGGAGCACCATGGGCAATAAAGTAAGAAGGTATCATAGTTTATCACTCCCTAAGTTCTGCCGTAACCAAGCGATCAAGTCCTGCTGATTCTGCGGTAATACACCATGATCCGAAGGATAAGTTTTAAAGGTTAATAATGGGGTTAGACCTTCGAAATAAGCGGCTGTTTCTGTCCCCACTGAAATTGGAAATACAGAATCATATTCACCATGCGAGATGAAGACCGATACCTCCTGCACACTCCTCAGCTCATAATCCGTCTTCACAAACCCCGGAACATAACCGTTCAGCGCCACAATTCCCCGAAGCGAATTCCCCATTGTAAGCGCGAGTGTCATGGACAAAATGGCTCCTTGACTGAAGCCAAGCAGATAACGATGTTTAGCATCTATAGGGTATTTGTCGGTGGCGTATTCGATAAACTGCTGCAATTGCGATACAGCCTGATCAAACTGCTCGCGGATGGGATGACCTAGACTTTTGAGATCATAATATTGAAATCCTGCCCCTAAAATCATATTTCCCCGAATCCCGATAATAATAAACTCTTCAGACAAGGACTCCACAAGCCCGAACATATTCTTCTCATTGGAACCTTTGCCATGCAAGGTGAAGATAACCGGATAAACCCGATTCTCATCGTAACCGGAAGGTAGACTGACATCATATATATAAGGTGCCTTCATACTAAACACTCCTTCAAAATATTTGTAATACAAAAATAATATTTGTAAAGTTAATATTATAAACCCCTAGCTAGTATGTCAATTAATAATTTGTTAATATAAAAATATATTTGTTATTACTAATATTAAAAGGAGCTTTACTAATGAATATAGGTTCAAACATTCGTACAATCCGTAAAAGAAAACATATAACGATTGCCCAAATCTGTGAAACTACTGGCCTGTCACAGGGTTTTATGAGCCAGGTTGAGACTAATAAGACCTCTCCCTCGATCGCAACCCTTAGCCTGATTGCGGATGCGCTGAACGTTCCGTTGGCTTATTTGCTGTTAAAAAAGGAAGAGCGGATGCAGGTGGTACGCTCCAAGGAGCGGCAAATCACCAGTAGCGGAAGTGATAAACTGCAAGTTGAGCATTTAAGCTCGGCAGGTGGTGTACGAATGGTGCTTGTCCATTTCCCTCCGGGTACTTCTACGGGTGAAACTCCGCAGGCGCACGAAGGCAAAGAGGTCCATTTAGTAATAAAAGGTGAGGTTTATGCGGAGCAAGGTGAAGATTTCGGGATGTTCCAAGCGGGGGATTCCTTTAGCTGGAATGCCTGTGTGCCACATCTGGTCATAAATAAAGGCGATGAGCCGGCAAGCGTGCTCATCGCCATCCATACAGAGGCTGATAGTGAAACTGTTGATTTTTAAGCTGGTCTACACGTCGTACTCCAGCTGTTTTTTGGCCTGAACAATGAAATCCAGCGGATTCTCAATCGTGCCGGCTTGGTATTCGACCGCCCCAATCTTAAGACCCAGGCTGACCTTATATTTTCTGGAGAAATTATTGTCATTCAACTCCTGAAGCTTGAGCTTAATCCGCTCGATCACAATCTTCGCCCCATCGCTGTCCGTGAACAGCAGCAGGCCCCATGTTGCTTCATCCTTATCTAGCAGATAGAGTGCATCATTGGTACGAATACTCGCCTGACTAAGCTGAGACACGTCATAGATAGCTTCTGCCAGCTGATCTTCAGGAATGATCCGTCTGATCTCTTTCCAATACTTCACCTTCACCACTAGCAGGGTGAGCGGAATCTGATAGCGAGTCGAAATGCTTGTAAATAATGTAGCATCCGTCTGAAAAGAAATACTGTTCCTCAAATTTGTGTTTTCATCGACGATAGCCATATTGGCAGTCTTTTTGCGTAGCTGCTCATTCTCCACCTGCAAATCACGGCTGCTTAAAGTGAATACCCATAGAACGACCGTTAATAGCGGAGTCATAATTAACCAGAAATAAGTATTCAGGCTAATCGTTTCCCCCAGCGTTATCGTCTGGTACATCGTGTAGAATCCGTAAGCAAAGATAAACACCAGATTCAAGACCAGACCCGCAGTGACCGTCGTAAAATACGTAACAATGGCCAGAATAAAAGCCACCGTTAAAATGATAATATTCTGGAGGTAATCATCCGGTGCACCCGCAATAAAGACGATACAGAGGAACGATAACACCAGGAATGATAAGAGAGCGATGTCCGACACTAAGCTGCGATTACGTCTCACGCTTATCACCACGTTTCTTCATGTGTTTGCGAAGCAGCAGGATCAGCGATAGAACCACCAGCGTCAGCACCAGTAAAATCACGATGATAAAACTGAGTACATCCGACCGTTCCATTATTTTCTGGGCCACAGAGTCCTCGGCTGCTCCAGTGATCGTTTTGAAGCGGTGTGCGCTGACATTACCGTCTTTATCAACGATTGCACCATCGCCAAACACCTTCCACTTGTCCCGTTCTGTAGCGAGCAGTTTAGATCCTAAGTAATACTCTTCCGAGCTGACCCCTGTAACCGCGAGCAATGCACGTCCCGCCTCAAATGGCGAATCAATCAGCTGCAGTGTTCCGATTCGTGCGCCGTATTGCTCTTCAATACTCATTTTCTCGTTGGAGCGAATTGTGGTTCCATCTCCGTTATATTGAAAATAAAGCTTAGCATTCTGATCACGGATCACCTTATTATTCTTATAAGCACCAATAGCGATGATATTATTATTTTTCAAATGATCGGCGTTGACGGTATCGGTATAGAACTGGATATTCCCTATATTTCCGCTGGCATATTTACCAAGCAGATTAAAGATATTCGATACACTTAAATAGGCGTAATCATCCATTTGTTCGGGCAGTACAACCGCCACATGATTATAGATCCCATCGCGGATGAACGGATATGGATAGTTATTAAATAAGAGATCCGTGCGATCCTTCGTATTCAGCTGCATTACAGAATCTTTACTGATATAAGCCCATGGCATTTGATCCCGATCGATAATACATCTGGCTCCTTCGATCTCCAAATCAAAAGCCACTGTCACCGAGAAATTTCCGGAGATATTCAAGTTCTGAGGCACCGAGAGATTAAGAATATCGCCATTCGCCAGTTCCTTAGTCAGCTTCTTACTGCCAATCGGAGTATTGTTGATGCTCACGGTAACCAATGAACGAGTAAAATCCAAATTCTGTGCATAACGGAAATCCAGGCTGATTTTACCGGAATCGGCAATCGAGCGGTTCGCTGGCAATGAAATAAAATACGTCTGCTCCTGATGATGTGCCCCGGTCAGTTTATCACCTGTCTCAGTGAACGTGATGTTAGAGCTAATCGAAAGCGCAGGTGCTGATACTTCTGTAGCATCCGTTACTGTTTTCAGATCACTAGTGATCTGCCCGATCAGCTCTGGATTAGCAATCAAACGACCCGCTTTAATCAGCAAGTTCTCATCCTTCGAGGTTACAACCAAGGTGGGCTGGGTATCCTTATTCACTAGCTGGAGCAGCGCGTGCGTACCCAAATCTTCAGTGGAGCTTAGCTGAGCTTTCAGCCCGCTTGGTACTCTGTCATACATAGCTACCAGTACAACTGCGGCCTTATTCTGCACAGTGTCTGCCCGGTAGGGAAGCAAGGGAATAGTCTTATCATTTAACGTAATCCCCTTAACAAGCCCGGAGAGAGCATAAGTGGCTGCTTCCATTTCTGCCGCTGTGCTTTTGTCCGGTACAGTCAGAATACTCTGATTCTTCGTTAAGGTATCTATCCCGGCGAATCGCTCGCTGAAGTCACTGATCCCTCCACTCAAGGGCTTTGCGGTATAAATCACGTTAATACTGGACGTATTGAACAGATGCAGCCAATTATCCGACGTTTCATCGACCGAACAAAAGAGGTCATCTTGACGATCTGTCTTTAAATAGCCCTGAATGCCCAGCGTATTCGTCCCTTTTTTCAGAAACCCCTTGGGCGCCACAAGGGTCAACAGCTGTTCGCCGTTGTCTTGTAGTGACGGACGAAACGTATAGAACGGGCTGCCGTTTAGCGTTAAGGTAACACTAGAAATCTGCTCTTCGGTAATTTGTGAAATTTGAAAATGCAGTTTGATCTTTACTTGATCCACATTCCAATAATCCAGAACCTCAAAATATTGCTGCTGGGCACTCGAACCTGTTAAGGACGAGTCCGTTCCCGTAAATGAGGTTGTGTAAGTGGACTTATGATCCTGCGGCAACGTCTCTGCGGCAGCAGGATGGATTGGAATTAACAAAAGGGAGAGGCAGGTTAACAGTATAACCAGCTGTTTTTTTATCTTCATGTTCTGTTTCTCCTGTGATTACATTTTTCTCATATGACTTTTTGGTGCCTCGTTAGTAGCGCTCCGTCTTATACCATTTGGCTTCTCTTTTGAAGATGAGGTCTTTCAGATATAGATATAATCCGTTAGCCGCGACAACCATCCACAGCTGGCAATAAGACACATACATCAACATTACAATCCCTAGATTGGACAAGCTCATCTCGCCCTTTTCTGTCGTTAGCGTGATGAAGGTCCCCACAACGAAAAGAATAATAGCGAGCAGCCATAAGAAATTACTAAGACCTGCAATAGTAGTATGCACATAACCCAAAGCATGCAGGATCAGCAGCACATCCGAGGTGATTAACGACAGCAGCAGTAAGAAGTAAATGGATAGAAAATAAAGAATATCGAACCGCACCTTTGCGGCCGATTTATTGAACAGCAGCGGAATATTTTTGACAATGACATAAATATTGCCCTTCGCCCAGCGGGTTCGCTGCTTGAACCAGACCTTCAGGGTCTGTGGTTCCTGCTCCCACGTGACGGATTTCGGCTGGAACTTGATTTGGTAACCCATCATATAAATCCGGAAGCTGATTTCTGTATCCTCGGCTATCGCTTTAACATCCCAACCACCGATGCTTTCCACAATTGACCTGCGCATAATGAAATTGGTTCCCGGAATAGTGCAAAGCTTGAACAGCTTCCAGCGTCCCGCTTGAGCCATCCATTGAAAGGATAAGGTCTCAATATTAATGAACCGGGTCAGTAAACTTGCATCACGATTACGGGTCCGGAACTTCCCAATCACCGCACCGAGGCTGGAATCATGCATGATCTCAGCAACCAGATAACGCAAAGCTGTTTTCTCCGGAGTATTGTCGGCATCATAAATGGCGATTAGCTCCCCTTTACAGCTGGTAAAGCCTATATTCAAGGCATTGGATTTGCCTTTGCCTCCTGTAACTGCATCCGTATTAATGACTACCAGCTGACGCCCCGGATTTCGGGATTGTATGCCCGCAAGCAGCTCGGCACTGTTATCAGAGGAGTTATCATTAATCACAATAATCTCATACCGATCTTGCGGATAATCCAGCGCCAGCAGAGATTCAACCGTCTTACAAATCACTACCCCCTCATTGTGAGCGGGAACCATAATTGAAACAAAAGGATATTCGCCCTCTATCTCTGGTATATCCTCATTTTCGGATTTAATGTAATATAGATAGCCCGCGATAATGAGGGTCACATTCACCAGCAGCAGAGACCAAATACAGATCACCGCAATCACCATCAGCACGTCTGAAATCGTCATAGGGTCCTCCAAATCACGATTAGTTGTCTCATTTCAAAAACTTTCTGCGATATAACCGGTATCCGATCATCAACAATCCGCCAAACAGCAGCAGAGAAATCATGATCACAACAATAAAAAATTGATTCTGAATATTAAAAAGTCGGGTGAAGCTCTTTTGCTGCTCCTCTGTGTAGCGATAATCGCTATCCACTGTTTCCGGTGTATAGTCCAGGCTTAGAGGTTGTCCATTAATAGAAATCATTCCATCTAATGAGGAGATTGTGTTCTGATCAGTAACGACCTGATGCTCTTCTTGCTTATAATCGGCAAAAGAAACCCAATTCCGTTCCAGACTTTGCAGCATTTCTTCAAGCTGACGCTCATCCTCGGGCATGTCGACGGTGATTACAGTATCCATCGGCAAATGCGGTATCACTTTATTGGATGTATGCAAAGCTTGAAGAAATTCCAGCGGAACGCTATATAAAGAGGATGGAAAGGATTTAGAGGTGTCGCTCTGCTCCATATAATCAATCTGTTCATCTGGATATAACACCACAGAATCAAAAAAGCTCATCCCCGCTTCTGAATACTCTTTGTCATACGACCAATGCATTTCCGCTCCGACTCCAAGCGGCCCAAGCCCGTTTTCGGCCAACAGATTGATGAAATCATTCATCTTTCCTTTAAGCGTATGGTCACCGGAGCTTATCGTTGGCATCACCACTGGGGCATTGACCAGAATGCTTCCATTGCTGGATTGCACACTTTTCATAGCCACTAAATAACGCTGCATGGCCGGATAGTCGGTATTGCTGAACACAGGCCGCACACTTGCAAGAAACGGAATCCCCAGTTGATACAGCCGCTCACCCGTTTCTGCCAGCAGTCGCAGATCGGAGAAAGGATAGATTTCTTTGATCGCAAGGTACATTTTAGGAGCAGCAGTGATATGGAGCCAATCCTTCAGAACATACGCCATCCCTAGCGTACTGACATTCCCTTGTTCAAAATATGGGGCATATGTATCATTCCCCTTACTCACAGCGTACGGTGCTTGCAGACCCTCCTCCGCAAAAGAGAGTTGCCCGAAGGATTTGACCGCCTGACTCGCTACAATATAAGGCATATCCTGCACCTTAGCTTGAATTCCGGAGAACTGTCCGATTTCGAGCTCAGCACTCCCGTCATAGATCACATCAGTGGTTAGCTGTAACGCCTTCGTTAGACTAGCGGGTGGGTTGTACCCGATATGCAAATACTGCCCCTGATAATGCTCCCAATCCTCTATATAGGATTTATTCGTGATCGAAATATCCGCTTCGTTACGGACCATGATCACTCTGGAGTAATTTTTCAGCATCCCCTGCTCGTATTGATCTAGGCTTCCAAGTGTAACCTTTGTCGAGTAAGCTGCCAGCAGACGTTGAAGTTCAGTCACATTTCCATCCTTAGAGGTCCCCTTGGCAAGGCTGTCATAGAGCAGTAAGACTTGTTGTGGCGATGCAGCAGATTGAACAGGAGTGGCGGGCAGCAATAGGATGGTTAAGCTCAGCATCAGCAGCAATATACAGTATAAGATCCCTCTGCGCTTCAAACACTCACATCCTTTTGAGGCTTTGTAAATGGACTAGAAGTGGTGGGGCTCTCGTTAACCGGCTTTTTGCGATTTTTCGAGAATCTGCGTCCGATCACACTAGATACTGTCAAAAAGGTCACCAAATCAAAAGATAAGGTGAACAAGAATTCATGCTTGGAAATGTCGGCATCACCGGCACCGATAATCGATACAAAAATGCCTGAAAGACCAATGCCTATCGTAGCGACAATCAATACCATCCGCTGCAATCCTCTAAAATTGCGTGCCTTAATGGCTGTTACGAAGGAAGGCATATACAGACCGATGACAAGCACTGTCCAAAGGAAGATAAAACCTATCGTTCGTGGTGCTAAAGCCTTTTTCAGCTGACTGTATCCAGTAAAAAAGTGACTCTGTGCTCGAAATTCCTTCCCAACAGATTGCTCGTAATTGCCCATCGCCGCTGGTTTGATCGAGAATGCACTTTGAGCAGCTACATTAAGAATCGAGTTAAGCTGATCCGGATTCGATATATAGTATTTAAGGATCGAAACAAATCCGTAACGACTGTAAAAGTTCTCTTGGAGGATTGGTGAATTCACATCAATAGTTCCGTATTTCTCGTAGTAAATGCTATTTTTCAAGATGGCATATTGTTCATCAATATCGAATGACTTCAGTGCCTTCTCCGGATCGGAGGAATCCTTCAGCACCCCTCGGGTCATGGCATGGAACTGGTTAATATTCACGAACTCATCCGAGATATTCAAATAAGTGAACACACCTGCGAACAGGATCAAAGCAAGGGAAACCAGGGTCAGAATACGAAAGATCTTATCCCTGCGAATCCAAAGGATTGAACACCCCAGAACCGCAATGATTATACCCACTGGCGCATTTTGCTGCTTGGAAGTAGTCAGGATAATCGTACTGATCAAGAACAGGGCCAGCAGCACGTAGTCATTGTATCTTTTTTGATATAACAACAACCAAGCTGCGAACATAGTAATCATCGTGATCATCACGACGCTCTCGCCGTAAAAGGAGTTGAAATAAGCGGTATACCCGGTATCTCCAAATATAAAAATAGCAATACCTGCAGTGACCCATCCCTGCTTGCGGGTCATCCCCCATGTAATAGCCTCTATTAATAAGTAGATCGCCGCAACATATAAAATCGTGTAAATGACTGCTTGAAACCGGATATCGAAAACCTCGCTGCTAAAAAACAGCTTATTAAGTCCAATGGCCAGCTGGATAAATAAGGACTGTGAAGAAAATAATGTAGCGCCATTCTCATTAAAATATTGAAAGATTCCATATTGCTTTACAAAATAACCAAAGTATTGCTCGTCATAATCCGGCAGATTGAAATAAATTCCGTTACTATAGATGCTGCGAAAAAAATCACCATTATCCGCCATTCCGACATACGGGGCGGTAAATAAGGCGATGATGGTTATAAGCAACACTCCAACAGCAGTGATAAAAGCCGGGGACAATGGCAACGGTAGGTTAGCGAGTGTCATCCCCTGCCTCAGAGGTGATTTCACCGTGTTGTTTATCATGCAGATTCACCTTCGTTACTATAGGTTTAAATTAATAGACATAAGCCAATGCCGCCATCAGATTGTCAAAGGAATAGGCTTGGCCACTAGCTACATCGCCGAAGCCTCCATACAGTGAGCTGCCGGCATCGGTTATTCTGAACTCGTTCATTCTTTCAATGCTTTTGCGATAGAGTGCATCGTCTCCGGTCTCGGCACCAATCATAGCCGTAATGGCGTAAATGGCTGTTGAGCGAATATCGTTAAGCGGCTTTCCCTCACGCGAATATTGTCCATATAATGTGCCAGCCTCGACCTGCTGCTTGATAAAATTAATGCTGGAGGATTTCTGCTGGTCTACCTCTGCCAAAGCCAGAATAGACAGTAGCGATTCTACTGTATTGATATTCTCCGAACTATAGGTTCCACTCTCATAATTAAACCTTGTTTCATAGAAGGGAAACTCATCTGATAAATATCCATCTTTCAGAATAACGCTCATATTATTCAACAAAAAGTCACGAGATTCTCCAGAAACCGACAATTTTTGCATTGTACCTAAATCAATATAACATAAAGTAACGAATGTGTTGGTTTTTTTGTAATTTTCATCATAGAAGTCATACATATATCCATTTTTTACATTATAGTTATAAAACCTCTCACCATACTTAGCCGCTTCTTCTGTATATTGTTTATCTCTAAACGTATCCCCCGCTTCATAAAGCGCACGAATGATACGTAAGTCATCAACTGCAGCATTCACAGGATATAATTTCTGTTGTTTAGGGCTATATCGGTAGCTAAAACCACCCTTCATATCAAAGGTTTGCTTAGCCAGCGCCCATTCTTCTGCAAATCGCTCTTTCTCACCACTCCGTACGGCTGCCAGCATCCTCAGAGAGGCAGACTCACTTAGAATCTCATGGCCGCTTGCTGCTTCCCCGGATTGCTCTGTTTCAATTAAATTCGTATAAACACCGGACGAGCCGGTAAGCTTCGTAACAATAAATTGCTCTAAAGCATCCAATTCCTGTGAAGGGTCCCCCATATCATTATTAGCCGAACCCGTAGGATTCGGTGGCTCTGTTGTATGAACATTCGCGGAGGGCGAGGGTGTTGATGCCGGCATTGCTGTTTGCTCGCATGCTGTTAATGCTGTAAAACCTGTAAGTACCACTATAGCAACAGCTATCTCTTTCCTCAAAAAATCACCTCTCTAAGCATCTGCTTATATTGCCTAGTATTATCTATAACGGTAATATACATCACATCCTTAATCCAAATGTTAAATTTATGAAACCATTAGATGAAAAAAAAGAGGCATCCACACGCCTTCTGACGAGCAGATCCTCCTTTTTCTGTCATCTACTTACTTTATTCCATACGTTCCCAAAAACGATGGGCAGTAATGGCCGCAACGAAGCTAGCCGCAAAAACTTCCCCACCATCGCCTATTATGACTCCCGGACTGCTTCTATGTTCATCTGTTGCAAGCAGCTCAGCAAGTATTGTCGTCATCGCGATAGGTTTAAAATGTGCATAGGCTTGGTTGAGGAATAACGCTGCATCTTTATGGAATTTCTTGCGTTCCGCATTTCCACCCGCCGCATAAATCGCATCGAAGAGCACCGAATCTGTAGTGGACAAGGTATGGATGACTTCAAGCTCTGTGCCGCTTGAGCCTTTAATAAATCCAAGCTTATCACTGATTAGCTCCGGTTGTATCCCAGCTCCCATAAGCGTGTCCAACACAGGCATTACCGCAGCTTCATCAAAACCATCTCCGATAATCACGCCTACTTTCCGCGTGTTGGGATGTTTTTTCGTATTAGCCTGACTTAAGGCAGGGGAAGCTTGAGTAACCTCGGAACCGCCAACTTCTGGAGCCGCTACTCCAATGGCTTCTGCCACAGGTACAGCAAGCTCGGAGGTAATGTTAGCAAGCATATTTACGACCTGCTGTCGGACCGACTTACTCTTAACCTTTCCAAGCTCAAAAGAATAAGCTTCGATAATATGCAATTGTTCCGGAGGGCTCATACTATTCCAGAATAACTTGGCTTGTGAAAAATGATCCTCAAAGCTTTTACTCCGGCTCCGTACCTTACGGCCCTCAACCTTTTCTTGATAATGCACATAACCGCCTTCTGCCTCTGGGACAGGTCTCGGCGTATTTTGGGCCAGAGAATTATTATGATAACTCACAGTGCCCTGATTAATCGTCTGCCGCCCATATCCGTCACGCTGGTTGTTGTGGAAAGGACACACCGGTCTATTAATCGGCAGTTCATGAAAGTTAGGACCCCCAAGCCGAATCAGCTGGGTATCCGTATAAGAGAACAATCTGCCCTGAAGTAGCGGGTCATTGGTGAAATCAATCCCTGGCACTACATGTCCAGGGTGGAAAGCCACCTGCTCCGTTTCGGCAAAAACATTATCCACGTTGCGGTTCAAGGTCATTTTCCCAACGATCTGCACGGGCACGTCTTCCTCTGGCCATAGCTTTGTAGGGTCCAGCACATCGAAATCAAACTTGAATTCGTCTTCTTCACTAAGAAGCTGAATGCCCAGCTCGTATTCCGGAAAGTTGCCGGCTTCAATCGATTCCCATAAATCACGGCGGTGAAAGTCAGGGTCCGCTCCGGATATTTTCTGTGCTTCGTCCCACACCAAAGAGTGTACACCAAGCACTGGTTTCCAATGGAATTTAACAAAATGCGCTTTCCCCTGTTCATTGATCAGACGGAAGGTGTGAACTCCAAACCCTTCCATCATCCGGAAGCTGCGCGGAATGGCGCGGTCGGACATCAGCCACATCGCCATATGGGCCGATTCCTGATTATTGGCGATGAAATCCCAGAAGGTATCATGGGCTGATGCTGCCTGAGGCATTTCATTATGCGGCTCCGGCTTAAGCGCATGCACTAGATCAGGGAATTTAATCGCATCCTGTATAAAAAAGACCGGCATATTATTGCCTACCAAATCATAGTTGCCTTCTTCGGTATAAAATTTGGTCGAGAAGCCCCGGGCATCCCGCACAGTTTCGGCTGAACCCCGTGATCCTGCTACCGTTGAGAACCGGACAAACACCGGGGTCTTCACGGACGGATCTTGAAGGAATTTCGCCTTCGTATATTCTTTCAACGATTTATATACTTCAAACTCCCCGTGGGCGGCAAATCCGCGTGCATGCACGATCCGCTCAGGAATCCGCTCGTGATCAAAATGGGTCATTTTTTCCCGAAAATGAAAATCCTCCAGCAAGGTTGGCCCCCGGTCACCGGCTTTTAGGGAGAACTCATCCTCGGACACTTTCAATCCCTGATTGGTTGTTAAAGCGTGACCTTCGTCCTTACTGCGAAACTGTTCCAGTTGCTCATTTTTGCTATTTCCGTTCACTTTTTGCTGTTCACTCATTAACAATGGCTCCTTCCGAAAGGTAGAGTAACGATAATATTCATCTCTTACCCTTAAGGAAGGAACGGCAAACAAAAAGAAGCGGAATTCCGAGAAGCCATTCTCCCGAAAATCCGCTTTACTCGCTCACTGACCTAACCTTTAATTCTCCGATACGTCTCTTCATCCGAAACAATATATAATCTAGCCTCTTTAGGAATAGGCTGGTCCAGCTTGCGATTGATGCTAAGGTCACTACGATCCGAGAGTAAAGTTGCACCTTGAAGGAGCAATTCCTGAAACGCCTGCCCATAGGTCTTCCATGCACTATTCACTGGAATCTCATAAATATCATCCCCATACTGGCGGCTCAGCAGCTGCGTAATCACCTCTGAATTCCCCTCTTGCAGAGCGGATCGGACTGCCAATCTAGAAATGGCATCATGCGACAGAACGAATTCATTGACCTGAACATGCCTGAAATTCTGTATATTCTTCTCCTGCATAATTTCTACGGTAGTATGTACTTGTGGCGCTATGCGCTCAATGCTGGAGGCGATAAGCAGAGATTTCCCGTCAATTAGCGATGCTTCATCAATCCGTGTGTCTCCGAACACAATGGCTGCCCTGGCTTCGTGTATGTTAGCTTTAAGGAGAATCTCATCGCTGGAAGCATCACCGCTTACAAAGTGGACCTGCTCCATATGCTCCAGCGGATGCCGTCCTATCTCATCAATGATGACGATATGACATTTAGGTGAATAGCATAACACCTCATCTACCGCAGCTTGCGCTTTCTTACTCCAATTGATTAATATCACATGATCCTTTCCCCGGAAGCTCAAAGTTCCTGCTCCTCTCCTTCTCTGCACCTCTGCAATAGAGTCAATGACCTTGCCAATAACCAAGCTGAGAAGACCAATCCCAAAAATATATAGAAACATGGTGAATAGCTTACCCACTACAGTCTCGGCAAAATAATCCCCATACCCAACGGTGGCCATCGTTGTCATAACCCAATAGAAGGCATTAAACCAGTTGTGGAATGTACTCGGTTCAAGCAGGTAAGCTATCGATGCGCTAAGAATTATAAAGATCAAAATAATCAGACCGATCGACCGTTTGCGTAAACGCATCATCCTGTTGGATATTCTCAGAAAAAAATGCATCTGCCATCCCTTCCTCACATTAATAAAGCTGCCTCTCGAGGTTATTACTGAGGGCAGCCTTATCCATGTCCATCTGCGATTTGTGAACTAAACAATCAAACTGCTGACTGCAAATGCTGTGCCGATAAACACCAAGCAGAGCATGGTGCCTACTGCCACATTGCCTTTTTCCAGATGTTCTGAAATTTTAAAGCTTGGGGTCGCCAATTCAAAAATCCAATAAGCAGCGATGAGGCACACATAACCGACAGCAAACCAAATGATCATATGCAGAATAGAGGTATTCGTATACGCCGCTACTCCAATGATAATTGCTGTAGCGAGAAATTTGCCGCCAAGCGCTAGAGCTACAGCCACATTCCCTTTTTTCAGCTCTTCCATATCCTTGAACGGGGTCATCAAGCCAAAGATAACCATACCCAACAATTGCAGAAGAATAATCACAAATATACTGACTATTAAATTAACAACAATCGTCACTTTGCCCACCCCCGAAATTTCGCATATGCCGAGTCATAATCGGCGAAATCATGTACTTCCTCAAGGACTACGGAAGCGGTCTTTTCTTTCTCTAATGCTGCATAACGCTCATCGTCTATCGGCTGCTTGATCCGGTTGCCGGAAGGCAGCTCGAGGACGGCAAAGTTTCTTGTCTTCTCATTATATTTTGTCTTGTATACTCCTACAAGATCAACATCTGTAGTTACCGATACCTTAAGGTTGGTAAGATCCTCGACTGCTGTTTTTTCATCGGGATACGATTTAATGGTCGTCCAGGAAGAGAGGCGGACTTCATTGCGTTGGTCGGCATCTGTGATCAGCTCAGCGTCCATGAACTGCAGTGTCCATATTTTATCGCCAGTAGCATAATTCTCATCATTCGGCAGCAGCTCATTATCCGGCAACACCGTCATATCACTACCAATTAGATCACCTACAGTACTCTCCACAACCCGGTAATCCCAAGGTACCCGTGCAACACTGTCAGAAGTTTCGGCAGTGCCTGAATCAAACACACTCCCCTGATTACTGGAACATGCACTAAGCAGCAATACCGTTAGAAGCATCATACATAAAGCCCCGATCCGGGCCTTTACTAATCTGGTAGACGACTTGTTTATAGCCTTACTTTTATCCAACTATCTCACTCCCAACGCGATAAAATGACTGGCATTGCCCGTAATCAGTCCGCCAGCCCGGCCGAGCAGCCCACACGGCTTCCCATTAATGACGAACATGCCTGTCAGTAGGTGGAATTCACCTTTGGCGGTGTGTATTCGGGCTAGTTCAGCTCTTTTTTGATATACAGAGGGAAAAAGCTGACTGCTATCATAACCCTCTTCGTCCTCAATTTCTAGAGTTCCACTATCGTCAAAGAGACGTACAGAACCGCCTTCGCGGCCAAATACAGATTTGGACACAAAGCTGCCAGAGAACACAGGCTTATTATAAGTCGGCAAAATATAACGTGAGATCGCTTCACGCTCTTCATTGTCAAATAATAAGCCAAGCTCATACATTCCCCACACAGCTGCAATCAATCCCTTAGACTGCAACAGGATACTGTGTGGTCCATTAAAAAGCTGAAGATTTCCCTGTTCAACAGCATAGGCAAGTGCATCTCCACCCTCATCGACGGCCATCCACTCTTTAGGATATAGGGCGAACATCCGCTTTATCACCCGGTCCTCCCCGTCCTTCAAAATGCCCTCATCGACCCACAGATCGAGACAATCCACACACTGAATAGTAAGCCCGCTATGTCTGGCCAAGGCTTCAATCGTACCCGAATCTTCAAGATGAGAGCCATAAGCAACACAAGCTGCGGTATCTGGTCGTTCTATCTGCCAGGCTGCGGCAAGTTGTTCCTTCATCGCATGATTTGGACTAGTCACACCCGCCTGTTCACAGATCCAAGGTGTTGCTATGGAAGCCTCCACATAACCTGTAGGTGTATCGGCATTCAGTTCCAGAAGCTTGATGGTTCCATCATTAGCTATCGCAAAATCGAACCTTGCATACCGACTGATTAGACCTTCTTCCGGAATAGGAAACCCATCAAGCATCTCCCAAAGAACAGGAGGAATGCCCAGCAGCTCATACAAATCGCGTTTTAGATGTATATACCGAACCGCTTTATCGAGGATAGCCCATAGCTTTGCGGAGGCTTCCTCAAGCTCTTTATAAATGTCGCTGCGCATCACAGCTATTGCATCCATCCAGTACTCTTCTTCCTCTAGATCTGCCCAAGTGAACCCAAGCTCATGCAGCGCTTGTACCCGTGGGCCCCGCTCCAGATCAGACAAATCTAGAATCTCAAACACGCTCTGCTGATCACTCATCCGCCGAAACCACTCTTGCTGGAACCAGATCTCGATGAAGATTTCGAGCCTGAGCTTGATTTAGAGTTCTTCGAAGAGTTTAAGCCACTGGAAGTGCCACCGATTCCGTTCTTTGAAGAGGAACCTCTTCTCGTGATGGAACCCGTGGATGAGGTTGAGGTTTTAGGTTTCACTACAGAACCGGGCACCTTTTTATTCTGGAACTTTTCGCTGCTATAAGTAGGTGGTTTATAAGTGGTTCTCGTGCCTCCATAATAGGTAGGACGGTCCTTAGCCCATCCTCTGGAGGAGTAATTGGCACCGCTGTTAAACAACATGTGATACAGAAGCAAATCCGTCCAGCCAAAACCTGAATGATAACCGCCATAGTTATTCACTACCGTTGTTCCGTTTGAAGTTACTACGCCTTGGCCTTGCTCCTCTACCTCTTTCGTACCTTCTTCGGGGTAGGGAATATTCCAATCCACATTTTTATCAAAATAAGCTTTAACCTCTTCATTAGACCAAGAGACTAGCTGTGGTTCGCCCGCAGAAGTATTCGCGCTAGCCCCCGCTCCGCCAGGAATAAACATAGCATTCGCTAATAAGGCTATGCCTAGCGATGTTGATAATACACGGATGGGTTTGCCATCTGCGGTAAATAATTTTGATGCAGGCAATTCCTTATCCCTTTCATCTTTAGCCATCGTAAGGTTCTCCTTCCCTGATGATCTTCTATCCCTCAGTGTGCATCGGAACAAGCAAAAGCTCCAGCTTGCCCTCATCCACATTCAGTCGTCCTTCAACCGCCTCATATTCCTTACTGCCCACCACTATATAATTGACATGTTCAAGTGCAGTTATCATATTCATGCTCCACGTACGCTCTTCAATCACTCGTAGATCACCTTCTGGCATTTTTTCGATTAAAACTACACTCATCCCGTTATCCATTATTACCATTCCTTCCTTATATCTGCTATAGCATCTGATACGTTTTTATCACCTTTTCGTTTCAGTTCTAAGCTTGTATAGATTGCCCAGCATTACTTTTGGAATAAGAACGTCTATATAAAAGGAGAACTCCTAACGAACACAAGCTGACAAGGAGCAACAGTCCGTATACATGCTCATAGGCTTTTGCCGGCGCAAGATCACGCTGAGCATGCAGCAACAGCCCACAGACCGCAACAGATACAGAACCTCCAAAGAACTGAATCAGTTGTAAAAGCCCCATACCTGAACCAATCCAAGTTCGCGGAAGAACCCGAGAAGCTTCATTATTTAAGGATGCCATTGTCGCCGAGAAGGCCGGAGAGAAGCAAAAATAACCAAGCAGAAGAACTACAGGAGATACAGAAAGGTTCAGCGCAAATGCAGCCATAACAGCGGCAAGAATACAATGCCCTATGATTAAGAAGCGCAAGTTGCCATACCGGTCAATAAAACGTCCAACAAAACGGGTAAGAAATGCGGATAATAACGCACCTGGTGCGATAAACAAACCAATCATCAACGCGGATTTACCAAACAGATTAGCGAGCACAAGCGGCATCAGGAACAAATTCCCCAAGTTCAGCACCAGAATACAAAAGCCTATGGTAACTAGCTTCAAGTATCCCGGCATTTTTAGCAGCTGCGGGTTAATAAAGGATTCCTTCGCCTTCTTCAAATACCAAGCGTGCACGATAATAGACACTACGCCCACTGCCAACCATACCAGAGATTGGGTGGTTACGGCTACCAGCAGACTTGCTGCATTTACAACGGTCAGCGCCGCCCCAATAACGTCAAAGCTTGCAGGCTTCGGCTGTTCCTTAGGTAATAACCGCAGCAGTACTGGCAATACAACAAGCACAAGGCAAGTAATTCCGAATAACCCGTTCCAGCCAAAATACTGACTGATGACACCACCAAAAATCGGGCCCAAACCAAAGGCCATTGCACTCCCTGCGGAGATCATGGCGATAGCCGCACCACGTCTTTCAATAGGCACATAACGGCTAGCCAGTACGAGACCCAATCCAGCCATCGCACCCGCGCCAGCAGATTGTACTATTCTCGTTATCAATAATGTATTAAAGTCATGCGCAAATAATCCAAACACTGAGGCCAACCCGAGAGTAATTAAGCCAACGGTCAAAAGTCTCCGAATCGGCACCACGTCTGATAAGCGGCTATAAATAACCGTCGATAAAGCATATCCAATCGAATAGCTCGAAATTACCCATGAACCTAGATCAGCAGAAATTTGGAGATCCTGAATAATGGTTGGAAGTGATACATTAAACATCGTTGTGTTCATCACTACGATAAAAAGGCACATGGTCCATAATGGCATGACTACTTTATCATTCATTACTACTTTCTCATTCATTCCTATCCATCCCTGTCCTAATTTATCTATACAAGCTTATCTAAGTTTATGCCTATAAAATCAGGATGGCAATTGGAATAGGGGGATTTAGACTACTTACGCCACATCAATCCGCACAACAATTCAAACAACTCCATGTAGTTGCGTGGATTTTTGCCCGTTAATGTATGAATGCGATTAAGCCGGTAGTTCAGTGTATTTCGGTGAATATTCAGCTTCTGTACAGTACGATTATGGTCCCCATTCTCAGCAATAAATACTTGCAGTGTTTCAATCAGGCCTGTCTTATCGCCCGACTGATCCAGTAGAGCATAAATCGTCCCGGGCCGTTCTGCCCCGTCATAGGAGAGATGAATTAAGAATCTTAGTTCTTCATAAGTGTACAGTATCTTGAGCGGGTCGACTCTACTACCAACACTAATCGCCGCCTGGGCCTGTTCAAGTGAATAAGCAGCTAACTCCTCTGCTTCGCCAGAACCTATTCGCCCCACATTCGCACATGAATTTAGTTTTCCTATGAGCTCTTTATAAAGAAAAACATCCGTTATAAAAAAAACCGCCTTATCATTCTCCAAATTCCAGTAATGTGGATAGGACCTAAATACATTTTTGAATTCTTTTCCGTTCACATCGCCTTCCACTAGGATCGCCCAGCATTTTTTCTTAAGATCAAGCCCATAGCTGCCCGCCCGTTCCAGAAACTCAAGATCATATGCTTCTTTACGATAAGACAATTCATGATAAAATTTCACACGTTTTACTCGCTCATCCTGTTCCAGCTTGTTCCTTGCTTCCTGCTCAATAAGTAATATAGTAGTGACTCTGACCAGCTTACTAAACGGCCTAACCTCATCTGGATGTCCCGTAATACCTACCACACCCAAAACTTTATGATCTATAATAATGGGTTCATTCACCCCCGGCTTCATGCCGCTGCCATCCTCGTACACTTCAAAGACATGCCCACTTTGAATGGCTATTCTCGCTCCCTCATGTAAGGTTCCGACCCGTTTCAGATCTCCGCTTCCTACAATAAAGCCGCTCTCATCCATAACATTAATGTTATAAGGAACTACGCTCATCATTTCTTGTGCTATTTGTCCTGCGAGTGATTTCGATATCTTCATGTCTGTACCTCCTGTCCCTTTATATTCTACTCAGAAAGCTTCTACCTTAAAAAAGAAAAAAGGGGCTGACTCCGTTCAGTCAGCCCCTCTATCACTTTGTATAATTCAATCAGCTTCCTTGGTTCAGCATGACTAACCTAGCCACATTCTCAGCCGTTCTTTCCAAATTCTCTTGCCCTTTATTCAAAGCATCCTCCAATGAAGATGCACCTGGCATGATCCCAAAAATAGCATCAATCCCTTTATCATACAGCACTTCCGTCTGATCGCCGATCCGTCCCGCAAAGGCCAGCACAGGTTTATTATATTTCTTAGCGACCTCAGCAACGCCAAGCGGGGTCTTGCCATATTGAGTCTGGAAATCGATGCTTCCTTCCCCGGTCCACACCATGTCCGCCTGCTGCACTTTTTCTTCAAGTCCAGTATAGTCGATCACAAGCTCAATGCCCTTTTTTAATATTCCGTTTAAGAACACCACCAGTCCTGCCCCAAGGCCACCCGCTGCACCAGCACCAGGCATATCTATAATATCGAAACCCAATTGCTCTTTGATGACACTCGCATAATGATGCAGATTGCTGTCCAGCTGTTTGATCATATCCGAAGTAGCCCCTTTTTGCGGACCAAATACATTGGAAGCCCCAGTCGGACCACATAATGGATTCGTAACGTCGCAGGCCACTTCAACCTGTACATCCTTAAGGCGAGGGTCAAATCCACTCAGATCAATACGGGCTAATCTGCCGAGCTCACCACCACCAAACAACAGCTCATTGCCTTCGGCATCCAGCAGCCTGCCGCCTAATGCCTGCACCATCCCGGCGCCTCCGTCATTGGTGGCACTGCCACCGATACCGATCAGCAGCTTGCTGACCCCACGATCCAGACATGCTTTGATTAATTGTCCTGTCCCGTAGGTAGTTGTAATCAACGGGTTACGTGTCTCTGGGGATACCAGCTGAATGCCACTCGCACTAGCCATTTCCAGCACCCCTGTCAGCCCGTCTCCTGTGATTCCGTAGGATGCGCTAACTTCATTGCCCAGTGGCCCTTTAACTTTTGTTATATATACTGTACCTTCCGTTGCATCGACCAAGGACTGCATCGTTCCTTCGCCGCCATCTGCCATGGGTACATGAATACAAGTAATATTAGAATTTACTTTATGAATGCCTTTTTCCATGGCTTCACAAGCTTCTTTGGCTGTCATACTTTCCTTGAAAGAATCCGGTGCCAATACGATGACAAAGTCTTTATTCATAGAATATCCGTCCCTTCTAGTTGCAAATATAAATTATAGGATGAAGCCGTATAATATAGTGGCGACGATAGCCATCGTCAGACCCACGAGACTTTCATAAGGAATCAGTGACATCCGGTCCTTAATGTTCATCTTAACGGAATCAGCGGTCACGTGGAAGAAGTTACCGTGTGGCAGATGGTCAATGACTGTAGCCCCGGTGTGCACCATAATTGCTGCATTTAGCGGCGCTGTGCCCATCGAAAGAATAGCGGGACCAAATGATCCGGCAGCCACGATAGAAGCCGTAGAGGTTGATGCTGTAGCAGCCGCCATCAGGATCCCTGCAATTGGCGCAAGGAACGTTCCGGAAATCCCCATAGACGTTATTGCATCTACAACAGTAGCACTCAAATCCGATTTCGAGATAATACCAGCGATAGCACCAGCACCAATCAGGATAATGGCTGTACCTGTCATTTTATTTAACCCTGAGGTTGTAAAAGAAATGATGTTCTTCGTTTGTTTCATAGCAATCAATCCAATAATGCCGGCAAGAGGCAAGATGATCATAGAATCGACTTTAAATGATTTCAGCAATTCAATATTTAGAATATTTCCGATTGGGTTAATGGCTAGAAGTAAAATAGCGACAACTGGAGCGACGATGGCACGGCCAAAGCTAGGTTTAACCTTAGTACTGTCTTCCTCTTTAGTTACAACGTCGCCCTCTGCAATTTTCACACCTTTGTTGACCAGCAGATTAGCAATAATAACAGTGACAATCAGACCCGCAATGGCTGGGATGAATCCATGAATCATGACCTGAGCCAAATCTACATCAAAGCCTTTAGCTACGGCAATGGTGTTCGGGTTCGGTGAAATAATGTTACCGGCTTTACCGCCACCGACCAGTGCGAGCAGCAAAGCGGTTTTGGAAATGCCGATCTTCTTACCTACGGACAAAGCGATTGGAGCGACAATAATGATAGCGACTGTGATGAATACGCCTACCGCTGTAATAATCATAGTTGCCAGCGCTATAGATAATAACGCTTTCTTTTCGCCAAGCTTATCTACTATGGTCTCGGCCATTCGTTCGGCTGCCCCTGATTCAATCAATACCCCGGCCAGCACACCAGCCGCGAGTACACGTACAACTGCCCCCATAACACTATTCGTTCCGTCGATGATATATTGTACTGTCTCTGCAATGGATGCCCCGCCTAATATCCCTCCGGCAATCGCGCCTAAAAAGAGTGCGTAGACCGGGTTAACCTTTTTGAAAATCAATACGACGGCCAGAATCAATCCCGCAATCGCGCCCATCCAGTTAATTACTGTGCCTTCCATCTCTAGTTGCCCCCTAGTATAAGAATTTGACACTATACAGTGTGTAATTTGATAACGCTTTCTAAACTGAGTATACTGCGCTTACAAACCCAATAATATTGACGGGACAACCTATTTTTTTGTGCATATGCACAAGCTCTGAGCATGAGAAAAAGACCAAGCTTAGGTTTCAGCACACCAGAGCTTGGTCTTTTAACATGAATTAGACGTATTAAGAAACTTGAGTTTCTTTCGTTAGAACAGGGGCAGCAGGATCTTCTGCCAGAACATTATCCTTTGTCTTCGAGAGGAAGATATTCAGCACAATCGCTGTAAGGGAACCGGATACGATACCGTTTTGCAGCAGCATCCGAGCGAATTCAGGCAATTGATCGAACATTGCAGGTACAGTTGCCGAACCCAATCCAACAGCGATACTACAAGCGGCAATCAGCAGATTACCATCCTTACGCAGATCTACCTCTGACAGAATCGACATCCCGGAAACAGCAACCGATCCGAACATCACGATCATCGCTCCACCCAGTACGGCATTGGGAATAACTGTTGTCAGAGCCGCCAATTTAGGCAGTAGTCCAAGCACAACCATAATCCCGCCGGCTGCAAAAATAACATTCCGAGTTTTGACCCGAGTCAGCGAGACCAGACCTACATTTTGCGAAAATGCTGTGTACGGAAATGCATTAAAGATCCCGCCCAGCATAATCGCCAAACCTTCTGAACGCAGCCCGTTTACGATCTGCTTTTGTTCCACTTTCTGATCCGTCACTTTACCAATCGCAAAGTAAACACCTGTGGACTCCACCATACTAACAATATTAACAATGATCATAGTGAAAATAGCCGTAAGATTGAACTGAGGCCATCCGAAGTAGAAAGGCTGTGCAACACTTACCCAAGAGGCTTCACCTACTGTAGAGAAACTAACAATGCCCATTCCATAAGCAATAATTGTACCCACTAAAAGACCTATCAAGACAGAGACCGAGCGAAGAAATCCTGTAGTAAAACGGTTAACCGCTAAAATGACCAGCAGCGTGATCAGTGCAAGCAACAAATTGCGGGGATTCCCAAAATCAGCGCTGCCTTCTCCGCCAGCTACGCTATTCATAGCTACAGGAATAAGAGATAACCCAATAATGGTCACGACTGAGCCCGTTACTATCGTTGGGAAAAACCTCAGTAGCTTCCCATAAAGGGGGGCCGCCAGTACCACGAATAAACCAGATAAAATAATTGCTCCGTACACCGTCGCCAAATTGTTGGCACTGCCGATAGCGATAATCGGCCCTACTGCCGTAAAGGTACATCCAAGAATAACCGGCAGCCTGCTGCCAAAATACTTAGTGCCCATAATCTGCAGCAAAGTAGCTAACCCGCAAGTAAACAAATCAGCTGCGATAAGATAGGCCATTTGGGTGGCATTCAGGTTCAACGCGTTCCCTACGATCAGCGGAACAACAACTGCTCCGGCATACATCGCCAGTACATGCTGAAATCCTAACGCAAATACTTTTTTCTTGCTTAACATCTCGCACTCTCCTTGATTGGCTCTTTTGAACTTTCATTATCAATGAAGTGAATTTCACCTGGTGACATAGATGTGATCCGGGCTAAGGCATGGACTTCTATCCCTCTATCCTCGAGTAGACTCCGGCCTTCTTGGAAACATTTTTCAATCACACAACCAACGCCAAGGAGCTCAGCGCCAGCCTCTTTCACGATATCAACCAGTCCAACAAGAGCAGCACCAGTAGCCAAAAAGTCATCTACAATAAGCACCTTATCACTTGGTCCGATATATTTTTGCGAGACACTAACCATATAATCCTCTTTGCGTGTAAAAGAATGTACCGGCGCGGAATAGACCGCTTCAGATAAGGTCACTGCTTTCTTCTTCTTCGCATATACAAACGGTACGCCTAAGGCGATGGCCGTAGCCATGGCAAATTGAATGCCACTCGCTTCAATAGTGATGATTTTAGTGATAGGCAAATGTCCGAACAACCGCTTGAACTCCTGTCCAATTTGTAAGGCAAGCTCCGTATCCACCTGATGATTCAGAAATGAATCTACCTTTAGTACCGTATCTGATAAAATAAGACCCTCTTGTCTGATGCGCTCTTGAAGTACCTTCATAGTAAACTTGATCTCTCCTTCTGAATTAAAAACAAAAAAAGGACAAATCCCTTGAGTCGTTTCTCTCAAGTGAATTTGTCCTTCTGGGTTTTTGTCCCTTAGTGGTGTAACACTGCATAGTGTCCGCATCGCTCGGTCCAGTCCTTCCATAGTCAGGAAGCGGAACCCTAGATGCGCTATTTCACTCATAGTCGGATAATTACATTGGTTATCCGGTAGAAACTTATGGGCCATATTCCCAAGATTATATGAGTTGACAAGCAAATATAAGGATAATGTATAATGTGAAACTTATATTTTTATAAATGTTCAAAATGAATACCTTGTATATCTTACACGCTCTGTCTGGTGCTTACAAGCAAAATTTTAAGCAATTTGCATGCCATTTTCAGGTTATTTTCACGAAATTCAATTGTTTACATTTAGTAGTTACTACTCCAATATCTTCTGCGCTGTTTCTTGGGTCGTTACAAGTACATTCATATAACCCCCATTTAGTGCCCCAAGGATCCCCGTTACCTTCTCAAGTGACTCCGCTACACCAATCGAATACCGTGCTTGCTTAATTTGCTCCAGCTCAATGGTCAGTGTTCGATCCGATATTCCGGTATGCACGGGAATCCCGTTGCCATCATAGAATCGTGAACAGATATCACCAGCGACCTTTCCATTCTCCAGCTCAGCAATCACTGCATCACCATAAAAACCGCGCCACGCCTCTTCCCCTTTCATTTCCGGCGATCCGATGCCGAACACAGCGATATCCAGATGGTCCCACGCCTTGGCAATGGTCTGATAATACTGGGAATTCATCAGTTGATCTCTAGTTTCCTTTTGCTCCGTGATCGCTGGAACATCAATCATTAACGAGCGCGCACCCCATTTTAGAGCAGCTTGATAACAGATGTTATTTACATGGTACCCGCTCTCCATCTTTCCTGATGGGCCGCCGACCGTAGGTACACAGGTTACAAAAGGTCTCTGGGCTTGTGTTAGGCTTTCTACAACGCTAGCTAAGCTGCTTCCCCAAGAAAACCCAATCGTATCTTTCGGGAGAAGCACTTGCTCGAGCCATCTCGCACAGGCTTGTCCTATAGCTTTGCGTTTAATCGTGCTGGACTGTGCAGGATCTACCTCCACAACAATGGCTTCCCGTAGCCCGAACCGCTCCTTCAGCTCCTGCTCCAATGTAAAATGATCGCCAGTATCGTAATTAATAGTTATTGTAACGATCCCTTCTTCACGTACCCTCTTTAGCATCCTGCTGATGGTGGTACGATATATACCAAGTTGGCTGGAGATTTCACTCTGCGTTAAATTCTGTTCATAATACATTTGTGCTATTTTAATAAGCAGCTTCTTATCTTCTTTTCGATCCATGTTACAACGCCCCCGCGTATTCAACAGTTTGACGGATTTAGACCCCCCCCCGCTATACTGTAGACGATTGTTTTGCACATTTATTATTATAATGCACAAATGTGCTTAATATTAAAACTTTTATGAAGATGAATGGTTCAGATGGAATCAAGGTATCTCTAAATAAAAACAAAAAATCAAACAAGTGAGGTGCTGGAAATGAACCCTTTAAAGTGGGCAATTGTCGGTCCAGGAAGTATAGCTGCCGAATTTGCGGCTGCGCTGAATGAAACGGGAGGAACGTTGTATGCGGTTGGGTCGCGAAGCTTGGAGAAAGCACAACAATTCGCTAATCAATATGGAGCCACGAAAGCTTATGGCAGTTACAGTGAAATGCTGCAAGATCCTGCAATTGATGTAGTGTACATCTCTACGCCACATAGCAATCATTATGAATACATCATTGAAAGCTTACAGAATAACAAACATGTTCTCTGCGAAAAAGCAATCACGGTGAACAGCAAACAACTTCAAGAAGTCACCCGACTTGCCGCTGAAAAGGATCTGGTTGTGGCCGAAGCTATGACCATCTACCATATGCCACTGTATAAGAAACTGCGGCAGATCATTGATGACGGCATCATCGGGCGCCTCAAAATGGTGCAGGTCTCCTTTGGCAGCCATAAAGAATATGATGTGAACAACCGTTTCTTCAGCAAAGATCTGGCGGGCGGAGCACTGCTGGATATTGGGACATATGCGCTGTCCTTCACAAGATTCTTCCTGTCCAAACAGCCCCATGAGATTCTTACTACGGTAAAACAATTCGAGACAGGAGTGGACGAGCAATCCGGTATTATTCTTAACAATGCGGCAGATGAAATGGCGGTAATCTCCCTTACAATGCGCTCCAAAATGCCTAAACGGGGGGTGGTTGCAGGAGAACTCGGATTTATTACCGTAGACAATTTCCCGCGGGCCAGCAAAGCCACCATTCAATATTTGGATGGCACAGTAGAGACGATTGAAGCTGGAGATACAGCCAAAGCTTTGCAATACGAGATTGAAGATATGCAGCGGTATATTGCAGATAAAAGCCATAAAGAGACCCTCAACCTCTCCTTGGATGTCATGGACATTATGAGCAATGTCCGGGAGCAATGGGGGATCAAATATAGCTTTGAATAAATAAACCGTCTAGTAGGCAGCTAACTTAGGCAAATGATTGTTTTTCGAGATAGATCACCCGTATTCATCACTTATTCCCCCCATCTGCATTAATGTTAATGAAGTCAAAGTATGGGAGAGTGAATATGGGTGGCCTATAAAAGAGACCGGATCGTTGTCATTTTTCAAAAAGGAAAACGGCGCATAATTACAAGGCCCCCCCTCCACGGAGTGGACAGATTAGTCTTTGTCATCAACAATCAATATACGAACGCCCCCAACACTACACAAATTGCAAGCGGTGCAGGACGCAGCAGCGCAAGCGGCGCCACCTTAAACAACGGTCTCGTTAACCCTAATGGGACTATATAACAAGCATAGCAAAAAAGCATGGACAAACCTGACGAGATCAGGGTGCCCATGCTTTTTGCGGTTTGGCGAGTTGCGCTATAGGTACTTTTTAGTACCTATAGCACTTTAAAGTACGTACTATACTAAATGGACAGATCTCTTCATAATAGCACTTACCGGCCGGTGATTAACACAGCGTAGGAGTGAAAGAAATGTCCTTAGATAAAAAAAGAAGCACCTTGGCGCTCTTAGCTCTAGCCATTAGTGCCTTTGCGATTGGTACCACTGAGTTTATCAGTGTGGGGCTGCTGCCTTTAATCGCCACGGATCTGCATATACCGGTAACCACAGCCGGGTTGACCGTTACTTTATACGCTTTAGGAGTAACTTTTGGCGCACCCATCTTAACGTCGCTAACCACGTCGATATCGCGCAAAACCTTACTGCTAAGCATTATGATCGTCTTTATTATCGGCAATAGTCTTGCGGCGGCTGCGGACGGAATTACATTGCTGTTAATCGCGAGAGTAATTTCCGCTCTGGCCCATGGCTTGTTCATGTCGATTGCTTCGACTATTGCCGCCGACCTCGTGCCTGAGGATCGTAAGGCCAGTGCCATTGCCATCATGTTCACTGGACTTACAGTAGCTACTGTTACTGGCGTTCCGCTAGGTACGTTCCTTGGCCAACAACTCGGCTGGCGTGCTGCATTTGTTGCTATTATTGCTATCGGGCTTATAGCACTCATCGGCAATCTGATCCTTGTTCCTTCATCCGGGCTGCGCAAAGGTACCCATACACCCCTTCGTGAGCAAGTTAAGCTGGTCACCAATGGGCGTTTACTGCTTGCCTTCGCGATTACGGCTTTGGGCTATGGGGGCACATTTGTAGTCTTTACTTATTTATCGCCCCTTCTGCATGAGATCAGCGGCTTCAAAGAGAATACAGTCGCCGTAATCTTGCTTGTATACGGCATTGCGATTGCCATCGGGAACGTGATTGGAGGTAAAGCCGCCAACCGCCAACCGATGAATGCTCTATTCTATATGTTTGCAGTCCAAGCTGTCGTCTTATTTGTCTTAGCTTTTACCGCACCTTACAAGGTTGCCGCACTGATTACGATCTTCTTTATGGGACTGTTAGCTTTCATGAACGTGCCCGGCTTGCAAGTACATGTTGTTACGCTTGCAGATCGATATGCGCCAAGTGCACGAGATGTAGCTTCTGCATTAAATATTGCTGCTTTTAACGCTGGTATTGCCATTGGTGCGTACCTTGGCGGCATCGTCACAGATCATATGGGACTGATTCATACCACTTGGGTAGGTGCCATCATGGTTCTGTCCGCAGTAATACTGACGGCATGGAGCCGTGCTCTGGAGAAGAAAGATGAGGCTCCTCTCCAGACTAAAGCTGCTTAAAGAGCAGTCCATTAACAACCCAAACAAACTTTTAAATATCTTAGGAGGTTACTTTATTATGGCTCAACATCTACAGGATACAACTACATTACACAACGGTGTAAATATGCCTTGGCTAGGGCTTGGCGTATTTAAAGTGGAAGAAGGCGCAGAACTGATACAAGCGATCAAATCGGCTATTAGACACGGTTACCGCAGCATTGACACTGCCGCAATTTATGAGAATGAAACAGGCGTGGGACAAGCCATCCAAGAGGCTCTGCAAGAGAACAGCTTGTCCAGAGAAGAGCTTTTCGTAACCTCAAAGGTCTGGACCGCAGATATGGGCTACGAAGAAACCATTGCCGCCTACGAGGCTAGCTTAGCAAAACTCGGACTTGAATACCTGGATTTGTACCTTATTCACTGGCCTGTAAAAGGAAAATATAAAGAGTCTTGGAGAGCGCTTGAAACGTTGTATAAAGAGGGCCGGGTAAAAGCCATTGGGGTCAGCAACTTCCAGATTCACCATCTTGAAGATGTACTGAAGGATGCTGAGATTAAGCCGATGGTCAATCAAGTTGAATTACATCCCTATTTGAATCAGCAAGAGCTGCTCGACTTCTGCAAAGAGCTAGGAATCCAATTAGAAGCTTGGTCTCCGTTAATGCAAGGTCAATTGTTCGATCAGCCTGTACTGAAACAAATTGCCGTCAAACATGACAAATCCGTCGCTCAGGTTATTGTCCGTTGGGACCTGCAACGGGGGATTATCACCATTCCTAAGTCTACTAAAGAACACCGGATCGTCGAAAATGTAGACGTGTTTGATTTCAAATTATCTGACGAGGATATGACTCTAATTAACTCTCTCAACCAAGATCAGCGGGTAGGTCCAGACCCAGATCATTTTGATTTCTAAGGGATTACGCACCTTGCACTAACACTATAAGCACCGGCAACACGAGAAACGAAGCAAGCGTCGTCCACAAAATACATTTGGATACCAGCTCCGGTGAGGCATTAAAACGCTCGGCTAGCACGACGGCGTTGACGGCAACTGGCATAGAAGCCAAAATCAGCAGCACAGAGAACAAGGTTCCGGTAATTTGCAGGATCGATAATCCGAGGTAAGCCACTAGCGGCGCTAAGATTAATCGAATCGAAAGCCCAGTCCAAAAAGTAGACTGACCCTTGCGTGCGGATGGCATGTTTCTCACTTTAACCATCTGTGCGCCAAGGATCGCCAGTACCACCGGTGAATATCCTCCAGCTACCAAGGCAACCCCTGTAGCCACCTCTGCAGGCAAATGCAGGCCAAAGATACGGAGAAGAAGGGCCAACAGAGCTGCGTAAATGGCAGGAAGTGAAAAGACCGATTTCACTGCATTTTTTACCGAGAACTGAGATCTTGCTGCAAAATAAACGCCTATCGTATTCACGATAATCATCTGTCCGATCACATATACAGAGGCCTTATCGAGACCAAGCTGTCCGAAAGCTAGCAACACCAGCGGAAGTCCATAATTCACGCTATTCGTAAACGTTGAAATCAAGGTCAGACCGGATACTTCGGATGGATCTAGCTTCAATAATTTGCCGACTATATTCGCAATCGCCCATAAGAAGATTAGATTTAGAAGCGAAAAGGCGAGCGTCTTATAAATATCATCCATGGATATCTCTGCAGTAGCCAATGTATTTAAAATAATTGCCGGCGTTAAAAAGTATAGATAAAGTGTCAATAACGGCTTCGTATCCAGATTCTTGAACCTCCCAAGTAGGGCACCCACGATCACAGGAATGGACAAAGGCACGATGACTTGGTATAACGTCGATAACACACTTTGGATCATGAATAGAACTCCTCTGCTGTAGGTTACTTCAAACTATAAGCGTAACAGCGCAGAACGTCTAAGATATGAAATCAATATATCTCATAGCCAAAACCTATCATACCAGCAAAAAAGCTCCCAACCCTTACAAAGGGTTGGGAGCTTTTCGGTATATTGTTACATCATTTTGATCTCAAGCAACTCATATTTAATGATGCCCATCGGTGCATTTACACTAACAATATCGCCGACCTTTTTACCCAGCAATTCCTTGCCTAGCGGGCTTTCATAGGAAATCTTGTTATTAAGAACATCTGCCTCAGCAGCTCCAACAATTCTATATTCGATCTTCTCCGAATATTCGATGTCATTCAGAATAACAATACAACCCATACTAACCTTTGACAGATCCATTTGGCTCTCATCCACGATCTTGGCTTTGGTCAACATTTTCTCCAGAATCATAATACGAGTCTCCATGAACGATTGATCGTCCTTGGCCGAATGGTACTCACTATTTTCCTTCAAGTCTCCATAGCTGATCGCCAATTTAAGCCGTGCGGCCAATTCCTTACGCCCTGCGCCTTTCAATTCCTTCAGCTCTTCCTCTAATTGAGCCAACCCTTCTTTGGTCAAGAACACTTCTTCATTAGACATGTATACAACTCCTATTTTGGATGCTTTATAATATTTTAACCGATATATCCCAAACTTGCGAAAGATCTTACAAGAAGAAACAACATTGTCGTCCTTAAAGGACGACAACCATTTCTCGTAGAAATATAAAGATACTTTAAAGTACAAAACATATAAATGCTTATATTTTAAAAAAATCCCTGCCACAATGGAACATTGGGCAAGGAGGTCAATGCTGCTTAATTATTCTGGCAAATGCTCTTTACAAAAAAGGAGTAACGCTTCTTCCTCGTCCTCTTCCATATCGAAATCGAGCAGTTGACCTGAAGTTGTCTCCTGTAGATCATAACTTACGATGCTGACTTGATCTTCATCCACCTTAATAATCGCTCTAGCGGATACTCCGTTCTCTACATACAGCTCATCATCCTCTGGAACGTCCAGTTGAACGACAAATTCATACCGTTTACCGGTTAGTATACCGAAAGGATCTTTTACATTCTCCACATTGTAGCCCGTAAATGTCAACATAACTCAATCAACCTCTTTTCCTAATACCTGCCACGTCATTGTATCACAAAAAGTAACATATTGTTGTCGAGGTAGTCCGTCAAGCCATGGCTTTGGATTTCTTGATTTGTTTGCTTCGCAGCTGTCCGCAGGCAGCATCAATATCCACACCATGCTCCAGACGAGTGCTTACGCTGACACCCTGCTTCTTCAAGGTATCAAAAAAGGCCCGCACCGTCTCCCGCTCGCTTCTTTGATATTGGCTGTGTTCATCCACCGGGTTATAAGGAATCAAATTCACATTGACGAGTGGGCGTCGATCGCCAATCAGCTCGGCCAGTTCAAGCGCATGCTCTCTGCCGTCGTTTACATCCTTCATCAGAATGTATTCCAGCGTAATTCTCCGCTTGGTTTTCTCCAAATAATAATCTATAGACTCCATTAGCTTCTCTATTGGAATGGCCTTGTTAATCTTCATGATCTGCGTCCGCAGTTCATTATTAGGGGCATGCAAAGAAACCGCCAGGTTCACCTGCGTATTCGCATCCGCAAATTCAACGATTTTGTTAGCCAATCCGCTCGTTGATACGGTAATCCCTCTACCTGCAATTGCTAGTCCCTTGTGATCTTTGACAATCGCCAGGAAATCGAGCAGGTTCTTGAAGTTATCGAATGGCTCGCCAATGCCCATCACTACGACGTGACTGACCTTTTGATCCAGGTTCGCCGCATCCAGATGCTGCTGGACCTTCATAATCTGCTCCACAATCTCTCCGCTGGAGAGATCCCGGCTCTTCGCCAATAGCCCACTTGCACAGAAGCTGCAGCCGATATTGCAGCCCACTTGCGTGGTTACACATACAGACAAGCCGTATTTCTGTCTCATAAGCACGGTCTCGATCAGGTTGCCATCCTTTAGGCGGAACAGGAACTTAATCGTCCCATCCGCAGATTCCTGCTTCACATGTTCTTCCAAGGTATGAATGACAAAATTCTGCTCTAATAATTCTACACAATCTTTATTTACATCGAGCATTTCCGAAAAGTCTGTAATCCGCTTCCGATAAAGCCAATCCCAGACCTGCGTAGCCCGAAACTTTTTATGTCCACGTTCTAACAGCCATGCCGCCAGTTGATCAAAAGTTAATCCATAAATGGATTCTATATTCATTCGTTATCCTCTTTTCAAAACGTTAAAGTTCAGACCATCACTACTCATTGTCTCAAATTTTTTTTATTAAAACAAGGGGAGTTATTGGGTTGTGTCGAAGTTTACACCATTAAAGTCTGTTCTATGAACATGTATCTAAGGAGCGATGGAATCATATGGGTTCAACAAGAATAAAAGCAATCAGCCTCACCCTTCTAGCTGCCGTTCTAATCCTTGGCGGTTTTTTAGTGTATATTACTCTCACTGACTATAAACCACAGGAGATTACTACACTTACTGTAAACAATAATCCGCAGCAAGTAATGAAGCAGGGAGAGTCCTTTTCTGTAACTACCTTTAATATTGGCTACGCCGGGTTGGATAAAGGCCAAGATTTCTTTATGGATGGCGGAACAAAGTCACGCTCAAGCAGTAGGGAACAAACGAAGATAAACCTTGAGGCCGTAGCGTCCCTTATGACAGTTACAGACTCGGACCTGTTCATGCTGCAGGAGGTCGACATCGATTCTTCCCGTAGCAACGGTATAGATGAAGTCTCTTACTTGTCGAATAAATTTGCTGATTACAGCAATGTTTTCGCGACCAACTACAAGGTACCTTGGGTACCGCTTCCTGTTCTTGATCCGATGGGCTCGGTGAACAGCGGTTTATTAACTTTATCCCGTTTTAACAGCACAAGTAATATTAGATATGATCTCCCGGGCAAAGAAACCTGGCCTCGCCAGCAATTTGATCTCGACCGTGCTTTTGTGGAGAGCAGATTCCCCGTTGATAATGGAAAAGAACTGATTCTAGTCAATCTTCATTTATCAGCCTTTGACCAAGGCGGAACGATTCGCAAACAGCAATTGGAGTATTTATCGGCTTATATCAAGAAGGAGAATGACAAAGGGAATTACCTCATCTTAGGGGGAGATTGGAACCATTCCCTTCCGGGTACAGCTCCTGATGCTTTCGAGACAACGCAGGATTGGCCGCAATGGCTGCAGGAATTCCCTGAACATTTTCAACAGGGCTTTCAGTGGGCTGTAGATGCCAAGGTACCCTCCGTCCGGACGCTCGATGTTGCCTATTCAGAAGGTGTGAATTTCCGCGCAGTGATTGATGGCTTCCTAGTCTCACCAAACGTCAGCATAAGCGGCGTACAGGGTCATGAGTTATCCTTCGAACACAGTGATCACAACCCTGTAACAGCCACTTTTATTCTGCAATAACATGGATTCTCTGATTCTATTTAAAAACAACAAATTTTAGGTTTTTCTCTTGGAAATACTTAATGATAGCGGGCAAAGCTTCTACAGTAATCTTCTTTTCGTGAAATAGATAGACTCCGCCGGACGGATCGGCATGATGAACATATTGAAGAATATCCTCTGGGTTCTTGACGTTCCAATCCTCGGGATCACGATTCCACAATAATACCTTCATCTGCTGTTCCGTCACCTTGGCGGTTAACTTGTCATTGATCGCCCCATATGGCGGCCGAAAAATAGTAATCGGTGATTGTGTAATTTCCTCCAGCGCCTGATTAGTCTTCGCCAAGTTATTCCGGTTCTCCTCAACGCCATTAGCAGTCATTTTGCTATGATCCCACGAATGACTCCCAACCGACATCTTATGCTCATTAGCATACCTAACGGCTTCCGCATTATGAGCTACCTTATTCCCAATGAATAAAAAGGTGGCAGCCACCTTATGTTCTACTAGAATATCTACGATCTCTTTCGTATACTTTGACGGTCCATCATCAAATGACAAGGCAACATAACCCTTCGGCAAACTATACAAAAATTCATTCTCGGGTAATTCATACTTTTCGTACGGTAATGTCTGTTCTTGAGGAGGGACTGAAGGTTCTGGTGTAGGCTCAGCTTGCTGGTTATGAACCGATATCGTCTGCGCTAGGGTAACGAACGGTACCGAAAGTAATGGCTCAGAGTCGGCCCCTAATACGGGTTCCTCCAGCGCTTCAGCACTATCTACGAGTTGTCCATCCATTCGCAGAGGTAACACAAATATCAAACAAGCGAACATGAGACACAGCAGTGCAACCAGTCCAATTCGTTTGGTCTTCTTTCTGCTTATCCTATGCCCTGGTTCTGTAGAGGGAAGCATGGTCTGAACTACCCTCTCCTCTTCTACTTGAGGATAGTCCTGCTGCTTTAATTGAAGAAGTTGGGTTACATAATTTTCAGAACAGGCAAAATACAATGTTTCGCTGTAAGCTCTGTTCATTATAATCAGCGTGCTGTAGTAACTATTCCGAAACGGATCCCACTTCGGATACAGCGACAATCTCATTCTCCCTCCGGAAAAGGGACCTAGCGCCTTCAATTGTTCGTATGTAAATTCATCTATGGTGAGCTTGCTTCTTGCGTACCCAACATTACGGGTTAGACCTACCTCAATCTGATAACCGGCCTGTTCATGCTCAAGCGACAGTAACTCAATCATTAGAATGGTGTCCGGTTCCTTAGATGCCATGAATCCTATGTATCTCCGTTTCCATCGTTTCGATCCGTCAGACTACTGCCACTCCCAAAAGGAACCGTCATCCGATTGGTGAAATCGCTGATCATACCCGAGAGATACGCCTTTTCTTGGCGAATCGTATCGTACTTTTGTTTTAGATGTGCATTCTCAATCTCAACCCGTCCGATTTTCTCTTCCAGATCATTCATCTTTTTGAGTTTCTCTGCATGGGCTTCGTTATGTTTTTGAATCAGATTTACATATTTTTGCTGCTCCAGCTCAATGGTACTCTTCAATTCCTCAATCTCAGCTGTGAGCGTAGTTTGAAGCTCCCGGTAATCCTCCAGCACTTGATCGACCTTCAAATTTCTCTCAATCAACTTATGCTCAAGCTCGCGGACATTCTTTTCTCTTTCCTCAATAACCTTATTGAGGTTCTTCATATCCCGGTTTAAGCGCTCCACATGACTGCTGGAATGGGTTAACCGATCCTGAAGCTCATTAATATTGGTCTCCGCATGTTGTCTGGCCTGAATAATCTGCTCCACGGAGAAGATCAAATCGAGTGATTTTTTATCAAGCTGAGCTTTGCCTGTAGTAACCAATCCAGCTAAAGTCTCGTCCGAGGTCTTTTCTTCTATTTCTTCGACCTGTTCATCTAATAATTGTACCTTTTGAACCATATCCGACTTGGATTGCTTATCCACTGAATCTTTCTTTTTAAAAAAGGGGGAAATCATCGATTTTATCACCTCAATTATAAAAAAATGTCAAAAAATGTCGAGTGCCCACGAGTCTATTATAGTTTACTTATCTTGTATGTAAGTGAGCCTTTATATCTAACTTTCTGAAATGCACCTAAAGACCTATTCTCTTCTGCAAAATAAAAAAAGCACCCCTTCGGGTGCTTTGATTTCAATTGAATTTATCGGGAAATTGTTTGATCAATCCCTCGGTTAAGATATCTGCGAACATGATCATATGTTCCAGCCCTTTATCAAATGCGGCAATTTCGGCATCCCAATCCTTTTTAACTCTAGCTGTCACGTCATCAGTAATCAATTCCAGATGTTCATGAAGCATTTCCTTTAATTGTTCATAAGAATATTTGGGGTTCTGGCTACTAAGAAACTTGGCAATGTCATCAGCGTTGGCATACCACTCTTTATTGTATTTTTCCACATCGGCCTGATTTCCAGCCTTTACAGCACCTAGAACTTTTCCGGCAATAAGAATATGCTCCCGCAATAATTGAGCCAGCTTATCTCCAACTGCCTCACCGTAATACGGTTTAAAGACATCCCCTATGTCCTGCTGATTCTGTAACAGCCTTGCCAGTACCTTATCCTTGTCCTCAGAATCTGCAAAGGCGCTAACAATGTAGTTCTTTGTCCATACCACATGATCGATCCATAACTTCCTAAGATTATCCTTAAGCTCAATTACGGAGGGGGTTAAGCATTGCTTGTGGGAGCTCTTTTTCTCTTTAGCTGCTGCAGCATCGGCAATTGTAGGTGTAACACTTACAACCAGAAACATACACAATAAGGTTAGCTTCAACATCAAATACTTATTTTTCAATATGACCTATCTCCTTGTGAACAGTGATGGATTTGAATATCTTGTATATTGTGCACCTTTACTTCCATTTCATTCGCAACTATTCTCAGAACACAAAAAAGCACCATCACGTGGACGGTGCCTGGGTCTTACTTTTATCTAAACATCACTTTATCTACGTTGTATTTAGATTTCAGTTCATTAATGATATAGGTTTCATAGATCTCTCTATGAACTGGACTTTCGATCAAACACACATCAATTCTGGTGACCTCGTCCCGATGTTGCTTGATGTCAGATACGGTGTCTTCAAAATGTTTTTTAATTCTTGGTCTTAGCTTTCTCGCTTTACCTACAAACAACAACTCATCCTGATCATTGTAGAACATAAAGATACCGCCGTAATCTCTCGGAATCAGGTGAAAGTCCGTAAATCCGTAAATATTGCTTAACTGCGGGTTAATTTGTTTAGTAATACTAACATCCGCTTTTGGAATCGTTATGTTGATCATTAGCTCACGTCCTCTTTCTATATAGGAGTAAATAGTATCATAAATCGCTAAGTAAGACCATTCAATCTGGCGCAGTCAAATAAATACAATAAAAGCAAGTTCGATTGATCTAATGGAAATATTACTAAAAAATATAGCATTATTCAAAACCTTCCTGCCCAAGGGTTGCGGTCTTAGACAGGAGAGGATTATAAATAAAATAGAGGCGTTTGCATCATGATATATAGATATTTGTCATCTAGGAGGATTTGATTCATGGCAGTAACAGACCGGCAAAAAATAGTAGATAGCGTCCCGCAAAAGGGTTTCTTCGGACATCCTAAGGGACTTTTCACCCTTTTCTTCACAGAATTTTGGGAGCGTTTCTCTTATTATGGCATGCGAGCTATCCTTGTCTACTACATGTATTATGAAGTGAGCCAAGGCGGTCTCGGATTACCTGAAGATATGGCACTTTCTATTATGTCTATCTATGGATCGCTTGTATATATGTCAGGGATCATCGGAGGCTGGCTTGCGGATCGGCTTCTCGGGACTTCGAGGGCTGTTTTCTACGGCGGCGTTTTAATCATGTTCGGGCATATACTACTGGCTATTCCAGGCAATACCACATTGTTTTTTGCTTCGATGGTTTTAATCGTACTCGGAACGGGTCTACTGAAACCCAATGTTTCAAGTATTGTCGGCGAAATTTATAGCGAGCAGGATAACCGCCGTGACGCTGCCTTCAGCATTTTTTATATGGGTATTAACCTGGGAGGATTTCTCTCCCCACTAATTGTTGGCGCAGTAGGCATGAATAATTTCCATCTAGGTTTCTCGATTGCCGCAGTCGGAATGTTTGTTGGACTAGTCGTTTATATTATGACTCGCACAAAAAATCTGGGTTTGGCGGGTACGATTGTACACAACCCTATTCCTGCAGATCAGAAGAAAAAGATCTTTACTTGGATTGGTGTAGGATTAGTTGTACTTGCGATTTTGATTACGATCGGCATTCTTACCGGAGTGCTTACCTTTGAAACATTAATAAAAATAGTAGGGGTATTAGGCTTACTTATTCCTACGATGTATTTCATTATGATGTACCGCAGTCCCAAAACAACAGCCGTTGAACGGTCAAGAATTCTCGCATACATTCCTTTATTTATCGCATCGATTATGTTCTGGGCGATTCAAGAGCAGACTTCCACAGTTCTAGCTAGTTTTGCTGATAAACGGACCCAATTGGATTTTGCAGGCTTACACATTTCTCCTGCTTGGTTCCAATCGCTTAACCCGCTGTTTATTATCACTCTTGCACCTATATTTGCCTGGTTGTGGTTAAAGCTCGGTAACCGTCAACCCTCGATTCCGCAAAAGTTCTCGCTTGGTTTATTGTTTGCCGGTTTATCCTTCCTGGTGATTCTAGTACCTGCTTATTTCGGTGGAGCTAATTCACTTGTGAATCCATTATGGCTGGTACTCAGCTATTTTATCATCGTAATCGGGGAGTTATGCTTGTCCCCTGTGGGCTTATCAGCAACGACCAAACTGGCACCGGCGGCTTTTACCGCTCAAATGATGAGTATGTGGTTCTTATCGAATGCCGCTGCTCAAGCAATTAATGCTCAAATTGTGAAGTTCTATACCCCGGATACCGAAATGATGTACTTTGGAGTAATTGGTGGAGTGGCCCTTATCCTTGCGCTTATCCTCTTCCTATTCTCTTCCAAAATTCAGAATTTTATGAAAGGGATACATTAAAGACACCCAAAGGCTGCCCGAGATCTTCTCGGCAGCCTTTTTTGGTTTCCTATAGTTATCCAACCTCTACACCAGAAACATGGCGACAATCGTCGTGACTACCAGCCCAATCAATACAGGCTTAACATTCCGTCTTGCCAGCTCAAAGGGGCTTACTCCGCAAATAGCAGCCGCCGGAATCAATGCCCACGGAATCAGCGTGCCTCCACCCACCCAAATGGCAGCTACCTGACCCAGCGCAGTTAAAGTCGCCGCATCGGAATGTGTGGCCACCGCAAACAATTTCCCAATAGACCCGGCAAGTGAAATGCCCGAGAACCCTGAACCATCTAGGCCTGTAATGGCTCCGGTTATAGTTGCGGTCACAGCACCCACTGCACCGTTCAGAGGAACGTTATGAGCTAGAGCGACCCCTAGATCATTTACAATCCCCTGAGATGCGGCGGGCAGCACTTTGCCGAATAATTCAGCAAACGCCGAATCCCCCAGATAGAAAAAAGCGGCAATCGGTATCACAGGACCAAATACTTTGAAGCCAAACGTAAGTCCATCAATCAGATAAGTAGTTACTTGCTCCAATCCTTTATTACGATGTGCCAACAAGGTTACTACAACCAGAATGAACACCGCAGTACCACCAACTAAGGCAGTTGCGTCTCCACCCTGCAAATCGAGCAGAAACATGCCTGCTACATCGGCTAAAAACAGGATGGGAATGGCGATGGCCAGCCATTGTTTCAATGCTGGATGAATCACCGCTGGATCTTCTGCCGTATCATTCTCTGCAGATAACGCACTCACGGCACTTTTCCCGGCAATAAGCCCGTCTCGCCAAGTTCCCTTCTTCTGATCTCTGCGCATCATCCAATACGCCGTTACCGTAGTCACCACGCCCATAACAATTACAAGCGGAACACTCGCCTCCATGACACTGGTCACCGGAAGTCCGGCCGCATCTGCTGTTAGTTTAGGTGCACCTTGAATAATGTAATCACCTGAGAGCGCAATCCCGTGGCCAAATAAATTCATTGCCATCGCCGCTCCAAGAGCCGGCAGTCCCACTCGAATGGCAACCGGCAGCAGCACAACCCCGATCAAGGCCACTGCGGGTGAAGGCCAGAAGAACCATGAGGTGACCATCATAATCAGACCGATCCCCCAAAAGGCTATGAACGGTGTGCGCAAAAAGCGGGTAAGTGGAGCAACCATGATTTCGTTAATCCCCGTGCGTGTTAATACCCGGCTCATGGCTACTATGATCGAAATAATCATGATCGTACCCATTAGCTCCTTGGTTGCATATACAAAAGAGTTGAATACACCTGTGACCGAACCACTGACAGTTTCTGTGGCTAACCACCCAAGTACAAAGATGCCCGCAATACAGATCATCGTTGTGTCCCGTCTCTTGATCAGAAGTGCCATTATAAATACGATAAATGCCAGATATACATAATGGAGCGCTGTTAACTGGATGCCCATCTCTGCACCACACCCTTCTCCTACTATCCGAGTGCTATATGGTATGCAGGGGTGTAGGCTAATGTTCAGTAGAATGGGCCTAAAACAGCAAAAGAAGCCGTCCCGCGCGTAGAGAAAATCTACGTATGGGACGGCTTCTTAATGTTTCTTAATTAGAGATTATTATTTAGCTACAACTCCGCCATCAACCGGCAGCTCAACACCTGTAATGTAAGAAGCTTCATCAGAAGCCAAGAACAATACAGCTTCAGCTACTTCAGAAGCACGTCCAACACGTGGCAGCGCAGTCTGAGACATAAAGAAGCTATGCATTTTTTCGTTATTTACAAATTCAGCACTCATTGGGGTTTCGATAAATCCTGGGTGAACAGAGTTCACACGAATGTTATCTTTACCAAAGTCTACAGCTGCTGCTTTACTTAGCATACGAACTGCACCTTTAGAAGCTGTATAAGCACCAGCACCGCTGCTGCCAGTCAAACCTGCGATGGATGAAATATTAACGATGGAACCACCTTTATTATTCTTCATTTGAGGAACAACATGCTTCATGCCAAGGAATACGCTGCTCACGTTGATGTTCATTACTTTGTTCCATTGATCAACAGTGGATTCGAGCAATTGAACCGGGAATGAGATCCCTGCATTGTTTACCAAAATGTCGATTTTCCCGAACTTGCTAATCACATCTTCTACAACCTTGATCCAGTCTTCTTCGGAAGCCACATTATGTGCATAAGCTGCTGCTTGACCACCATTTGCTTCAATTTCCTTCACAACTGCTTGTACGGCAGCCTCGTTAATATCAGTGGCTACAACTGTAGCACCTTCTTTGGACAATAAAAGGGCTTCTTCACGGCCCATGCCGCTGCCTGCACCTGTAATAATTGCTACTTTATTAGTTAGACGATTCATAATTAGGTCTCCTCTATAATCGTATTGTGATATAATATTTGAGTGATGATAGTCACACTATCACTGTGATATACATCATATCATTTTTACAAAAGAACTACAACCACTCCTTGCTTAATCCAATAAACGGTGGATATAATACTAATAATTGAAAATCCCAATCAAAAAATGGAAGGGTCTAGCCCTCATGAATCCTAAAACACGATACGAAAAAGAAAGATCCGATGGTAAGCAGCAACGATTAATTACGATCCTCGAATCCGCAGAACGAGTATTATCACAAAAAGGAATCGAAAAGTCGACGATGCAAGATGTCGCAAGCGAAGCCAATATCGGGATTGCGACGTTATTTCGCTATTTTCCCAGAAAAGAAAAACTCGTAGTGGCTGTAGCCACCCGAATGCTGGAGCCTATGCTCGATCATTTTAAATACGTAGCTGACTTGCCCCTTACTTGTCTTGAACAAATCGAGAAATTATTTGATTTCTTTATTCAGGATCAAAATCATCTAAGTATTATTTTTATGGTCAATTTCGAAAGCTACGCCTCACACTCAAGTGAACCTGTTGAGGATGTTCTGAGCTTCAATGCACTCAACCGCAAAATTTGGCATGAATACTCCAGGATCATTCAAAATGGGGTAGAAGACGGCTCTATTCGTGCGGGTCTCCCCGTAAAAGAAACCTTAATTACGCTCATGAATAGCTTTGCCCTCTTTTCCAGAAAACTAACGATGAAAAAAAACATTCTCCTGCTGGAATCGGATCTAGACTCCGACGATCAGCTTGAGCTGCTTAAACAAATTTTTCTGGATCATTTAAAAGCCTAAAAAGCGCCAGTTTCCTTAGAAGGGGAACTAGGCGCTTTTTCTATAGTCAAAACAAAAAGAGACATTTCCGAGGAAAATGCCTCTATCCAGATTCAAGTTGCGACCTATATACTGCCTTCGTTAGCTAGTGAAACGGGCAGGTTGCGACGGGTGATTGTTGATAAAGAAAACGAGGGCTGAAATCATATTCTTTTAACGTACGATCATGCCAAATCGGTGTAGACGAAGGTGACATAGGCGGAATCAGCCAGGACCAGCGCCCTGAGACTTGGCGCCCCTGCTCGTTCTCCTGTTGCTGGAATCGAACAAATTGATCTGCTGCTGTATGGTGATCCACGATGCTGACACCTGCTTGCTTGAAGGAATGCAGCACTGCGCGATTCAGCTCAAGAAGCGCCCGATCCTTCCAAAGCGTTGTGTTGCTGGAGCGATCCAGTCCCATCACATCAGCTATAGCCGGCAAAGTGTTGTATCGTCCAGTATCCCCCAAGTTACGCGAGCCGATTTCAGTCTCCATGTACCAACCGTTAAAAGGAGCAGCCGTGTACAGAATACCGCCAATTTCCAACTGCATGTCCGTGATAATGGGTACAGAATACCAACGGAGCTGAAGCTCAGCAAAACGTTCAATTTCAGGATGTGTTAACGGTACCTCCTGAATGAGGTGATCAGGAATAGGGAAAACGTAAGGATGCCCGTTGCCAATACTGATCACTAACGGCAACACATCATAATCGCCACCTGTTCCTTGCCAACCTAGTTGCTGGCACATTTTTGTGAATTCATCCGATGCCGGATCGCCAGCGCGTCCGTGTTCTTCATCGCCAGGATACCCGGCATAACGAATCAATTGGTGGTTCCAGATCCGAATCCGCTGATTCGGATCTTCTCCGCTGCGGAAGACCGTGATGAGTGAACGAATACGTCCTCCGTTGTTCGCCTTTTCCAGATGTCGCAGCAACGCTTCAGCAACTTGTTCCTCAGTCTCTACTTGGCGTTCATCGATTAGCTCAATGGATTGCCAAAAAAGACGCCCAATGCAGCGGCTATTGTGGCGCCAGGCCATTCTTGCACCATGCGCTAATTCTTCCGTTGTATGTGTGTAACTGCCTGATTGGTTAATTTCCTCATGTACGGCTAGGATGCGATGATCCGTCTCGGCTTCAGACTTATCTAGTTCAGCGTAACATTGTCGAATGAAAGCTTCCGCCTGCCGGGTTAATTCTTCGATGTGCTTGCCATTCATATCCCTTATCCCCCATCTAAACCCTTGCTTAAACTCCAATCCAGTATAACATCCCTCTTCCTATGCCACATCTTTCAGGGAAAAGCGCATAAGAACAACCCGTGAAGCTTGGAGCTTCACAGGTTGTGGCAGGAACATTTAGCGCTCTGAACGTTTCCCTTGCTTATTCAATGAGGCAAGTCTGCTCTTATCCTCGGTCAACAGTTCTTCAGCCAACTCCACACCTTGAGGACCTAGCCAGTCCTGAGCTTGCTGAATCGCCTGCTCAGTATGTGCCAGGCGGTTCTCAGCCTGTGCCAAAGTCTGTTCTGTTGGATGACTAAGTGCCTGAGAGACAGAGAAATGAAGCTTGCCCAAAGAATTTTTGGCTTGAGTTACATTGTCATTCGCTTGCAGACTGGAATCGGGTTGTTTCATAAATGAAATACGCTCCCTTCTGAAATGCGCCTGTTCTCTTCTAGCATGGTTTGGGTGAAGTCATCTTATGCATTCACTATCTACTGGATAATGGATTGCATAAAGGACGTCATTTCATTACTCGCTTTATTCAGGCGCTCAATGACACCGCTGAATTCAGTGACCAATTCTGCTTGTGAGTGTGAAGAAGCAGAGATCGCTTCAATTTCTTGCTCCATTTGCTTAATGGACTTTTGAACATCACTCAGTGATTTTTCAATATTATGGGTTGCTTCTTTAGTGTTAACGGACAGTTTGCGTACTTCCGTAGCAACCACCCCAAAACCTGCCCCTTGCTCCCCTACACGCGCGGCTTCGATTGCCGCATTCAGCCCAAGCAGGTTCGTCTGCTCAGAAATCTCACGAATGAAGCCGGCAACCTTATTCACTTCTTGTGATTCTGTTACGGCTCTACGCGTATTATCTAATATTTGCTGCGAGGTTGCTGATAATTCCTGAGATTGGGCAGCTACGCTCTGCACCATCTCCATTAGATGACTGCTTATCTCATTAATCTCATCTGTGAATCCTTCAAGCTTATTCTCGTTCTCTAGTGTATAGGCAATGGCAAAAACCCCGATTACATCATCATCCGTTCCGTAGATAGGTACACATGTTGAGATTACAGGAGCTCCATAAATTTCTGCTGGGATTCGGTTAGAGCTTGCTATACCTTTCAGTCCATTTGAAAGCGACAGATCTTCAGGAGGGATAGGGTTACCCTTAACCAATCCGAGATCAATAACTTTACTTGGTGCGTAATAATGGAAGATCTCCCTGTCCGTGATTCCAATCATAATATCCTGCGAGTGAATCTTTTTGAAATAAGGTGCTGCGAGGACTAAGGCATCGATAATACTCATCTCTTCATCTCCCATATAAAAAAAATGTATATGTAGTTTTATCGTCACAATGGGTTATTAAATGAATATTGTCATAGTAGAGTAACAATCCCCACGTATGATTTGTTTATGAATACTATTAGCAGACGACAATTTCTACAGAAAAGCGCTCAAGTAACTCTAGGCCTTCTTGGAACAGCTGGTGCATCCGGTATCTATTCACATTGGATCGAACCCTACTGGCTGGAAATCAAATACGTAGATATTACACTCCCTAGACTTTCTCCAGCCTTCGATAAATTTCGTATCGTTCATTTTAGCGATTTACATCAGGGGGTATATTCCAAGCCGCAAGCTTTAACGGAGCTAGCGCAGCAAATTCAACAGGTAAAGCCAGATCTGATCTGCTTCACCGGCGATTTATTAGATCATTCAGCCGATTATATTTCAGAAGCCGTAGCCTTGTGCTCTCAGTTGCGGGCTCCTTTTGGACAATTTGCAGTATTAGGCAATCATGATGCTTTTGGGACCAGAAAGGTTGTAACGAAAGGGCTAACACAATCGGGCTTCCACGTGCTCCATAATGAACATATCGTCTTAACCCAAGGTACGGACAAGCTCTATATTGCCGGAATAGATGATCCTTGGGTCGGAAAAGCAGACATCGCCCAAGCGCTGCTTCATATCCCGGAAGAGGCTTGCACAATTCTCCTTGCCCATGAACCTGATTTCGCCGATGACTTTTGCAAGCTGCCTATAGATCTGCAATTGTCTGGTCATAGTCACGGAGGCCAAGTGCGGTTTCCAATTGTCGGAGCTTTATATACCCCGCCTCACGGAAATAAATATTCAAGTGGATTATATCAACTGCCCAACAGCCAACTTCAGGTCTATACCACTCGCGGGATAGGAGTAACTCGTATGCCTGTTCGCTTTAATTGTCGCCCCGAACTCACCGTAATTACTTTACATTCTTAATGCTAGTGTCTTAATCGTACAAAATGGTTAAAAAGTATATACCTTTTGCATATCTATGCAACAACACTGTAACCGCCTTTGTAATCAAATCTATTTGGGACCTAGGTATAATTGTAGGAGTGATAGAGGAAAAAATATCATATTGCAACTACATAAGCCCATCCTTGGGAAGGAGAGATTAAGTTATGAATAAAAGTATGAAATGGACCTCAGCCATCTTGGCTGCTGGAGTATTGCTTGGAGGGTCGGGACTAGTAGGAGGAACCTCAGTTCAAGCCGCAGCTACCGGAGGAAATACGGTAAAACAAGCCGCACAGCAACCCTCTGTAGTGCTTAAATATAAAGGCCAGACCTTATCGCAGCAAGCGAAAATAGTAAACGGTAACACCATGATCCCTTTAACTGTACTACGGGATGCTTTTGGCCTCTCCATTAACTATAATGCAAGCACCAAAACTTATAGTGTAGGCAGCGATTCCATGAAGCTGGACATGGAGGTCTCAGATTACGGTGTTAGTACAACCCTGAATGGCTATTACATTTATAGCATGACCGGCAGTCATGATGTGAAGGTCATCAACGACCGGATTTATGTTCCGTTCAAACTCTTGTCTGACTATTTAGGAGTGCAAGGCGTTTATAATCCTTCATTGAAATCACTTGATCTAAGTAAAAAAGTAATGAATGACATCAAAATCACCTCTGAAACCTTAGATAAGAGCAATAAAAATGCTAGTATCAAAGTGCAATATCCCAAAATCAGTGGCTTAACGGATGAAGTGCAGACTAAGATTAATGCGATCTTCAAAAAGCAAGCTGAACAATTCGTCGCAGAGAGTGAAGAACAGGCTAGCCGTAGAGATGGTACTATAGAGAATAAATATGACTTCTCTCAAACTTTTGTTGTCTCCTTTAACCGTGAAGGGGTTCTGAGCATCGTGACTGATCAATATGGCTATACTGGTGGAGCTCATGGTGGAGCCCTTCGTGAAGGATTTACCTTCTCGCTGAAAGACGGCAAACCAATTGAACTTAAGGACCTGCTGAAAGCAGAGCCAAACTACAAACAAAAATTAGATAAAATGTTGAAGGAAAGCACCAAGGAGCTAGCTTTTCCAGATACACCTGGCGGACTAACAGAAAAACCAAACTTCTACGTTTCCGAGAGTGGCCTTGCAATCTTCTACCAACAGTACGAAATTGCCCCTTATGCGGCTGGAATTCCTACGTACACCTTTAATTTCAGTTCAATATTACCAAAGGGAACTAACCCATTCGCTGCCTTCAAATAAACTTCTATTGTAAAAAAGAGCGTCACAGTCATTAGGACTGGGACGCTCTTTTGGTTTTACAGCTTAGGCTTCCAAACTTCCAGCCGGGCCGAAGAATTCATAATGAATTCTGTCTTCAGCCACCTTCCATTCCTTAAGAGCCTTATATATCGCCTTCATAAAAGGAGTCGGTCCGCAGAAATAGAATTCAGAGTTTACGTCTGTTACTTCTTGCAACCAAGCTAGATCAATATAACCTGTTTTATGGAACGTATCTCCTTTACTTGGAGTTTCATAACATACATAGGATCGTAGGGTAGGATGGGACTGCTCCAAATCCGCCACCATTTCTTTCATAGCATGCAAGCTTCTATTGATGGCTGCATGAATGTACGTTACCTCTCGTTCTGGCTGCGTAGCAATTAATGTCTCCAGCATACTTACCATAGGGGTTAGTCCAACCCCACCACTGATAAGAACCACTGGACGATCACTATCTTTATTTAATACGAAATCACCTGCTGGCGAGCTTACTTCCAATATAGCTCCCACTTGTACGACATCATGAAGGAAAGTAGATACGACTCCAGCCGGTTTATCTGGCCCTTCACCTTCCCGTTTAACTGTGATGCGGTAATACGTCTGTCCCGGCGCACTGGACAAACTATAGTGGCGAACATGGGTGTATTCCTCTCCCTCAGGCTGAACACGAACCGTGATGTATTGACCCGGCAAATAAGAAGCTATAGCCCCTCCATCCTCAGGAGAAAGGTAGAAGGAAGTAATAAGTTCACTTTCTTTAACCTTCTTAGTAACCACAAAGTTTCTAAATCCACTCCAACCCCCGGGAATTTCGGCAGCTTCACGATACTTCTCTGCTTCGACACCAATAAAGGCATCTGCGATCACGCCATACGCCTTTGCCCAAGCATCAATAATTTCCGGCGTCGCCGCATCGCCAAGTACTTGCCCAATAGCAGCTAACAAAGTCTCACCTACGATGGGATAATGTTCAGGTAATACGCCCAATGCCCGATGTTTCTCCGCAATCTGTTTTACCACAGGCAAAATATTTCCCAGCTGATCAATATTCATTGCCGCCGCGAGTACGGCGTTAGCAAGTGCAGTCTGCTGTTTACCTTCCCGTTGGTTGGCATGATTAAATATATTTAGTAACTCCGGATGATTTTCAAATAACATGCCATAGAAAGTAGTTGTGATGGTCTTCCCATGAACCTGCAATACGGGCACCGTTGATTTTATGATTTCAATGGTTTGTTGATCTAACATCTAAATACCCTCTTTCCTGCAATAAATTAATTCCTCTATAAAAAGCATATAGAAGCTGCACATGCCGGAGTGTGCGTTCAATCACACGGGAAATTGAAAAAATGTGAACGATTAAACAATTGCAATGATATTCATCACAATAATGCGCCCGAAATCAAAAAAAACTATCCAAGAGCCATAATAGCTTCCGGGATAGCTTTTTATCTTATTATTTTGACAACTCCACAAAACCTTCTCCGAATACATCTCTTACATCGTGGATGGTAATAAACGCCTCTTTATCAATGGATTTGACGATTTTCTTAAGCATAGTCACTTCCTGCTTGCTAATCACAATATACAGCAGCTCTTTAGGTGTCTTGGTATAGTACCCACGGCCATATATTACTGTGACGCCTCTATCCATAATTCCATTAACCTGTTCAGCAATTTTGTCCTGCTCTTGGGATACAATCGTAACAGCCTTCTTAGGGTTCACTCCCTCAATAATAAAGTCCATTATCTTAGTGGCTACATAGAGCATCACGATCGTAAACATCAGACTTTGTACTCCAATGATGAAATACGAAGCGAACACCACAATTAAATCGACGAGCAGTAGCGCGTAACTAACATTCCAGTCCAAATATTTATGTAGGATTCTGGCGATGATGGTTGACCCTGCAGTCGTTCCACCCACTCGTATAATTAGCCCGATACCCACACCTGAGAAGATACCCCCGAATATTGCATTAATTATCAACTCATCGCTGCCAATATTCCAATTTTTCGTAAGAATCAGGAATAACGAATTGAAAAACACCGCAATAATCGTGTATACCGTCGTAGTTTTGTCTAGAAATTTGTACCCCACAATTAATAATAAAGCGTTAAGAATCAAACTAACAATACCGGGTGACCACTGATACAAATAGTAAGTAATCATAGTCAGTCCCGTGACCCCGCCTTCACCGAACTCGTTCGGAATCACAAACAAATTAACGGCCAAGGAGAATAACAAAGCTCCTACAATGATGGAAACAATATCCGAAATACGCTTTTTCATACCATGCCCCTTCTACCCTAGATCTATATCCACAAATACTAACACCGCTTTGATATAGATGCAATCCATCCGAAAGAAGTCAACAGTCTATAGATACAGTAACCAGCCACCCCGCCGCCAGTGTTCAAAATAAGATCATCCACATCAAAGGTGCCGATATACAATACTAATTGTGTGAATTCAAAACAGAAGCTCAGCGCCAGCGAGAGGAAGAAGACTCTTCGAAACAGCCTTACTTTTTGCGATAACAGCATGGGCACCAAGATCCCAAACGGAATAAAGGCCAACAAATTCCCTACTAAATTAATCGATGAAAAAGGATCTGAAAGCGACAGATCGTCCATCCCCCGGGAGATCTCCTTAAAAGGGATATAGTTGCCTCGCCGATTAAAAATCCGGTCTGGATGTTCAAACATACGTCCCGCTTGCTCCCAAAGCGATAATAAGTTCACCGGTGCACCTTTAAATAAAATAATTCGGATTAAAAAATACATATAGACGATAAATATCGCTGCCAGCAAAAGGTTTATAGCAGACTTTTTTTCGGCTCTTTAGTCATTAATATGTAGTAACAATTATGCCATCCATGTTATCGCCTGACGTCATATATTGCCCTTCCTGTGGAATTTTGATCGTAGTGTATTTGGATACCGGAAAATAACTTACTGTATAAGCTTTGCCGTCTACTGTTGTTGAAATCTCTTTGTTCTCTTTCAAGAAATCCAAATATTGTTCTAGCACAAGCCCCTTCTCATGAATAATGGCGCTGTGCGGCAACCCTACATAACGGAAATGCCAGGGTTCATATTTTATCCCCGTAATCTCGGTTTTGTCTTTCGGATAGCGAAGAATAAAGCCGTATTTCCAGGCATTTTTTTGCAGCCATTTCCCTTCAGGCGCTTTACTCATTTCTGATTGGGACGACCCGATATCCAGAGATAATCCTAAATTATGTTCACTATATTGCGCCGGTAAAGCATAGTCCGAACCTTTTTCCTGATATAATTTCTCTTGCTCTTCAAAGTCCCTGTACCCGCTGCTAATTAAAAAATGATTCACACCCTCTTTTTCGGCAGCTTTGACCATCTTATTGAATTTATGCGCTACACTTTCAGACAAACGAATCGAGGTATCCAGCAGCCCATAACCCTGCACCAGATCCGCCTGCTCATATAAGGTCACGATATCAGATTTCACACTATCCTCATGTACCGGGTATTGTTTGTTCACCAGCAACAAATCCCCTTGATACACTTGATCTTGTGTTACTACCTCTAAACTATTGTTATTTCTAATAGATTCTTTGCGAATCTTATCATCGTATCCTAAATTACCCGTATTCGGTAAATAACGAGCCGCTGCATACCCAAGCAACAACACAACCAACGCCAAAAAGCCCCACTTCTTCATCAGCAATGTCCTCCCATTTCCTTGATAGGAATAGAATAACGAAGACACTTTAAAGAAAAAGCAGGACAAATATAAAGTTTTTCTTAAAATAAATAAATCTCACGGGCTTTACCCATTAAAAGTATATCCAACGCCCCAGATCGTCTTAATGAATTTATTCTTATTGATGTCTTCACCGAGCTTTTTGCGCAAGGTACGGATATGCACCATGACCGTGTTCCCACTCTCATAATAAGCATCGCCCCATACCTGTTGAAAAATGTTTTCCGCACTAAACACCTGCTTAGGATGGCTGACCAATAAGTGCAAAATATCAAACTCTTTTGGAGTTAGCTCAATAACCTCACCATAAAGAGTAACCGTATGCTCATCCGGTGAAATCATCAATCCCCGAACCTCTAGCACCGATTTAGGTATGGCAGCGGGCTGACTGAATTGTATGGAGCGCCGCAACTGGGAATTGACCCGGGCGACCAGCTCCATTGGATTAAATGGTTTGGTCATATAATCATCTGCGCCCATAACCAGTCCGGTGATTTTATCAAGATCGGAAGTTTTAGCACTCAGAAAAATAATCGGCAGATGATGATGCTCCCGAATATGGCGGGTGACCTCGTAACCATCCAGCCCCGGCATCATGATATCCAGAATCGCCAAATCTATCGTTTGCGACTCAATGGCTTGTACCGCTGCCCTTCCATCGGACACTTTGAGGATATGATACCCCTCTTTTTGCAAATGCAAGGCCACCAAGTCGGCAATTTCCGCCTCATCATCCGCAATTAAAATGGTGATGCGCTTCATCTATTTTTCACTCCTATAGGTTGTGCTGTACACTCTTCATCCATTATACCCTAAACTCAAAAACCACTCCTAGAAAGAAGTGGTTTCGGATTAAATCTATGATTTATATAGTCTATTTCCTTTTATTATAGCTGTCTAACAATAGCTCTAATGAAATCCCATTTACTGTGAAGCCTGAAAGATTGCAGTCTCTTATATCCACATTCGAAAGATCACAATCTACAAAGGATGTCCCGTTCAGCTGGCATCGCTCAAACTTATTGCCTTTACCGTACAAATGAATATCGTGGAAATAAGCCTCCCCTAGTTCACTATTACTAACCTCTATTTCCCACAGCCCCACTTCATTAAACTTAACAGAATGCATATTGATGTCATTAAAGGTAGTACTGCTCATATTAATATTATCGAATCCGGTCCCCTCCATATTTACATTGGAGAAGTTTGTTTTATGCATATCAATATCATCAAACTCACTTTGGCCCATAGCCACACGACGAAAATTCGTTTCAGTCATTCTTTCATCCTGAAAGACTCTCTTCTTAAATTCGTCCTGTAATTTGTTTTCACTAAGATTATTATTCACTGTACTCAACATCTCCCTTTTTAAGATCGCTCTTGATCTGCGGAGTCTACTCTCAACAGCTTCGCTGGATAAATCAAGGAAATCGGCGATTTCCCTAACCTTGTAATTGTCGATATAGTAGAGAATTGTGACTATACGGTTAGCTTCTGATAGGGTGTTTAAGGCTTTCCACACATCTTGCTGGAGTTCTTTTCTGAGCAGCTGATCTTCGGTAGATTCTGGCTGCGGAACCTCCATTTTTTGCATGAATTCGTAAGCAGTTTTCTTTTTATTTGACCTAAACCAATCCATGCATTCCCGTGCAGTAACCGCATATAACCAACTGGCGAGTTTCTCAGGCTCCTTTAAGTTAGGTAATTTGCGATAGGTTTTAACAAAAACCTCTTGGGCAATGTCTTGTGCGGTATGAAAATCACCCAATTTACCATAAGCAACCCCGTATACTGCATTGGAATATTTGCCGATAAGTACACTGAATGCATCCATGTCACCTTTACACACCTTATCTACCAGTTCTGCGTCCGTACAAGTCACTATTTTCCTCCTTAACATCAAGCTCATAACATAGACGGAAAAGAGACTCAAAAACCGTCTTTATGCCTGCAAATAATTTTTAATGGAGAGGGGATTTCAACTTTTCTTCACCGTGATAATTATAGCCTAATTATTACCTAGCTAAAACAATCTGCGAGCCGTGACCAAACGTTTCTTCCACTTGTCACTTAAGGCTTCATAATGAACGCCAAGCTCCTTGGAGTACGTATGTAGGATCTGATTATTTCCCGCGTAAATCGCCACATGCCCAATATCGAGTCCTCGTGCACTGAAGAATAACAGGTCCCCTTTGCGCAGCTCGTTAATTCCAACCTCTTTGCCCTCTTTGGCCTGATTGTAAGAGACACGTGGCAGGTCAATTGCCAACACATCCTTAAATACATGTCCTACAAAAGAAGAACAGTCAAAGGTAGATGTCTGGTCAGTAGCAGCACCAAATTCATAAGGTGTTCCCAGATATTTTTCTCCGTAAGCAAGCAGCTCGCTTCCCTGCCGCTCTACAAGAGCCGTACTAGTATAATTGCTATATTTGGGTTTAGCAGATATATAGCCACTCTTGTTATCTTGTGTTCGCACTTCTAACCATAAAGCATCTACTTCTCTAAACACATGTACCTTATCTCCTGCTGACAACATTTGCTGCACTGTTGATTGGGCTGACGAGTCTGGCAAACTTCGCAGGTTAACCCCATATAGAATTGTCGTATCGTAATCCACTGCCGAGTAGATACGAACGGCACGAGTAGTGGTATCCCACTTCACAGTGCTGCCCAAAGCTTCGCTGACAAAACGCAGTGGCATCATCGTATAACCGCCGGCAATCTGGCCGGGAACCGTTACACTTAAGGACTGGCCATTTTTATTCGCTGCCTGATCACCAATACGATAGGTCAGCACCAGGTCTCCCTTGGTTGCCTTAACGGTCTTGGTATCATTATTCCAAGTAATCTTTGCCCCCTGAGCTTCAAATAACTTGCGCATAGGGACTAGTACTGTATCGTTTACTAACAAGGGCTGAGCCCCCAATTGTAGCTGTTGATCATCCAGATAGACGGCTGTAACCGGAGTCTGAGGCGTTGTCGCCGCATAGGCCGGAGCAGTATAGAGCATAGATGTAAGTAGTAAAAGTAACATAGCTTTCTTTTGAAATTTCATGATGTCATCACCTCGTTGATTGATATGTACACCTATTGTTACTAAAAAAAGGGTGATTAGTTTTGTTACAAATTTTGGGGTAAGCATCTACCTACGGCATAAGCACCTAAAAAAAAGAGGACTACGATCACCTTTCGGTATCATAGTCCTCTTTTTAAATATGCCTCATGGAGCCGGCTAGACAGGTTCCTCAACTTCAAAAATGGAATCAATAATGATCGGAAGATTATCCCTTACAGAAACAGCACCCAATACAGAACGAGCATGAACACCCTTGTCTCCGAACACCTCAAGCATTAAATCTGAACAACCATTAAGCACTTTATGATGTTCTTCAAAAAGGGGATCTGCATTAACGAAGCCTTGAATTTTGACTACTCTTTTCACTTTGTCCAAAGAACCTAAAGCTGTCTTCAGGACGGCAAGGATTTCTATACCCGTTAAACGTGCAAAATGGTAGCCTTCCTCCATTATCAACAGCTTCAATAATTAAGTAAGATCATAGTTACTACTTAGCTTCAACCTCTGCTTCCCATCTCGATATCTCAGAGCGAACAATGGGTGCTACTTGGGTACCCAATAGCTCAATGGCTCTCATTACATCCTTATGAGGCATTGTGCCAAGCGGCACATGCAGCATAAATCGTGTGATGCCTACTTGCTTGCGCAGGTGAATGATTTTCTCAGCAACGGTCTCTGGGTCACCTACATACAAGGCACCTTCAAATCTACGCGCCGCATCATAGCTTGCACGGGTGTATTGACCCCATCCGCGTTCCCGGCCAATAACATTCATACTAGCTTGTGTAGAAGGGAAGAACATATCGGCAGCCTGCTGATTGTCCTCTGCAATGAAGCCGTGCGAGTGCGAAGCAACGGGCAGCTTCGATACATCATGTCCCGCTTGCGCTGCAGCCTTCTTATAGAGCTTCACGAGCGGAGCAAACTGTAGCGGACTGCCGCCAATGATAGCCAGCACAAGCGGTAATCCTAGTAGACCTGCACGAATTACGGATTCTGTATTTCCTCCGCTGCCAATCCATACTGGCAATGGATTCTGCACGGGACGCGGATAAATCCCCAGATTATTAATGGCAGGACGGTGCACGCCGCTCCAGGTTATTTTTTCGGATTCCCGTATTTTGAGCAGCAAGTCCAGCTTCTCATCGAACAGCTCATCATAATGATTCAAATCATACCCAAACAGCGGGAACGATTCAATAAAAGAACCCCGGCCTGCCATGATCTCTGCGCGTCCATTCGAGATTCCATCCAGGGTAGCGAAATCCTGAAACACACGTACGGGGTCATCAGAGGAAAGTACTGTAACCGCACTGGTTAGCCGAATCCGTGTCGTCTGTGAGGCCGCCGCAGCCAGTAAAACTGCTGGAGAAGACGCCGCATAATCTTTGCGATGATGTTCGCCCACGCCAAATATATCTAAACCCACCTGATCTGCAAGCACAATCTCCTCTACAACCTCGCGCAATCGCTGCGCATGACTTATCACTTCACCCGTCTGAACATCCGGTGTTGTTTCTACGAACGTGCTTATTCCTATTTCCACTTACAAATCCCCCTTAACTATAATTTCCTCTTTAAATTGTTTGTTTGATTATAACACAAGTTAAGGTTAAAAAAGCTAGTCATTCTGTCCAACCCTAGTTTCCCGGGAAACTCATCCTTAAAATTTGCAAAACCACGCTTACAAATAGAGGATTTTGAAGGAATATGTTGAAAGACTCTTAAACAAATAGCGGTTGTCGTAGAACAAATAATCATATGGCAACGAATAAAATTCAAGGTAACATGAAAGAACTGTTAACCGGGTGGGAGAAGGTGTCACTGAAATGAATATCATGACATGGATTGATTTGTTATTATTTTTTGTTTTGTTCGCTTTGTTCATCTACATATTTGCGTCTGTAACTATCACTAACCTACATAAAGCATACTTAGTTTTTCATTTTACTATGATGTTATGGCCCTTCTGCCAATTCGCTATCAAAACGACCGACGATCCCAAGTTTCAATTGTTTTATGTAAAGATCGCTTTTATCGACTCGGTTCTGTTAACGATTGGCTGGCTTCTGTTCACGGTACTACTCACCGGGAATTCACATCTTCTTCGAAAAAAGAACACATTGATCCTATACATTCTCGCAGCTTTGATCTTAGTAGGGGTGATCGCCAATCCAAACGGAAGTTTTGTTCTCCCTATGAACGGCGGATATATCGAAAGATATTATGGTCCGATTTTTTGGCTGCTTATTATCTTCTTAACCACCAGCGTAATGATTTCTCTGTATATCATCTATTCAGCGCTAGTCTCAAACACTACACAGCGGATCAAAAAACAAGTTGCTCATGTGCTCAAAGGGGTGCTGGTGCTAACGGTATTTATTTTATTGGATGTTTTTCTTAATGTGGTATTGCTTAAATCTGATCCAGTTATTCCAGGGCTGACCTCTCTGGGGATCTTAATCTCGGCAATCTTTTTCGTAATTGCTATCCATCGGGATAAAATATTTGATCTCGTAACCATCGCCCATCAGGATATCATTGACACCATTACAGAAGGAATTCTTGTACTGGATGATAGTGAGACTGTAGTAGAAATCAATCGCTCGCTTTTTCCAAAAATCCATCTGCAAATCGGTGCTCACTTTGACGTGTCGACCATCGCACCCATAGAGCAAACTTCCGGAGCTTTCGATTTATTCCTTCATACATACTTGAACCAGCCCATGGAGAGGACTGAGGTTGAACTATTCTACACCTCACTCGATGCATACATTAACATTACTGCGGCGCCGATTGTGGTAGGTGGAATCAGGGTTGGACGCATTCTCACTTTTCAGGACAGAAGCGAGCTGCATCGCCTCATAGCCGAGACCAATCACCAGAACGAGACCCTGCAAGAGCGTAATGCTGCATTAACTGAAATCCAGGATGAATTATCGCAGACTAACCAAAAACTTAAGCAGATGGCCATAACGGACAGCCTAACCGGTTGTTATAATCGTCATTACTTAACGTTGCACTTAGAGCATGAGATCATAGAAAATATGAAACTCAAGCAGCCTTTTGCTATCATCCTTCTGGATATCGACTTTTTCAAAATAGTGAATGATAATTACGGCCATTTAATCGGTGATGTCGTCATTTGCAGCACGGTAGAGGTAATTAAGAAAACGTTGAGGGAGACGGATGTTCTGGCGCGTTATGGCGGAGAAGAATTTATCATTTACTTACCAAATACAGATCAAACACAAGCAAATCACTTAGCAAAGCATATCAAATCTATAATAGAAGCTAATAAAGTACATGTAGAGGATGTTGCTCATTCCCTCTCGATTACTGTTAGTATGGGACTGCTGTCCATTAGTAATTTTGCAGCACAATATACAGAAAGCCTGACCAATCAACTAAATGATTTATTCGAATCAGTGGACAAAGCCTTATATCAAGCAAAAAATGCCGGACGAAATCAGATTGTTGAGATTAATAGATAACGTTTAAAATAAAGAATCAGCCTACTTCAGTTGAAGTTAAGCTGATTTTTATTTTTTAGATCTTTTTAACAAACTCGGACTTTAATTTCATAGCTCCAAAACCATCGATTTTGCAATCAATATCATGATCTCCGTCCACTAAACGGATGTTTTTCACCTTTGTTCCTATCTTCAGAACGGATGAGCTTCCTTTTACTTTAAGGTCTTTAATAATAGCTATAGCATCTCCATCATTTAAAATATTTCCGTTGGCATCTCTGACAACCTTGTTCTCTTCACTGCTTTCAGCCTCTGTGTCGAGGCTCCACTCATGCGCACATTCCGGGCAGACGAGCAAACTACCATCTTCATAAGTGTATTCTGAATTACATTTCGGGCAATTTGGCAAAGTTGACATCAAAGTGTCCTCCATTCGTTAATGTAAATCTAGTTGTGGTTCCAGTGCATAGCCTCAAAAGTATATTTCATATTTGGTAAGGTTTCCACTAGATATCAGCAGTAAGTTTGTCTAGATTTCGACAGCGGACAGTAATTCTCAAATATTGTCTTGTATATTTTTTCCTAATTCAATAAGATGGAAATGTCGAATTTTTATGTAAATACATAGGAGAGTGAGTAATGATAAGTCGCAGAAGTGTTGCATTCGCCATTATTTTGTCATTAATTACATGTGGGCTCTATACAATCTATTGGTTTATTGTTCTAACCAATGAGGTAGGCGAACTGAGTGGAGACTATACATTTACAGGAGGAAAACATTTCCTTCTAACGTTGGTTACGTGCGGGATCTGGAGCTTCATTTGGGCCTATCAGGTAGGTAAACATATTGCTGAAGCTCAAAGACAGCGCGGCCAATACCCGTCAGATAATTCAGTGCTTTATGTGATCCTGACACTCTTTGGCCTGGGTATTGTCACGTATGCCTTGGTACAATCCGATGTTAATAAACTGGTATAAGTTTACGATTTATAAAAGGACACACCCTAAACTATTTTGGGGTGTGTCCTTAAGTCTCGTCGGCGTAGTATATCTCAAAGCATGGATACCCTTAACCAATATTAGTATCCCTTGTCCATTTCATGAATGGACTGGATTGTATTGCCCCGGATGTGGAGTCACAAGAGTTATTCTTTCCTTGCTGAAGTTCGACGTTATTCAAGCGTTTAGATTTAACCCGTTGCTGTTTATTTTAGCACCTCTGTATATGTTGTATTGGATTACTAATAAGAAGCAAATCCGGCCTCTTAGCCAGGCAATTATGGCTATAATGTTGATTCTGACCGTTACATTTGGAATACTGAGGAATCTCCCGCTGTTTGAATATTTGGCCCCGACAGTAATTCGTTAACAGCAACAATTATTACAAAATAGCCTGCAGTCGCACAATTGCTTGGGCCCGATCAACCACTTCTAATTTGCTGTAAAGATTGCTAATATAATTGCGCGCCGTACCTTCCGCAATATGTAATGTATCGGCGATTTCACGGTTGTTCAGTCCCCGGATAATGAGCTGTGCCAGCTCCTCTTCCCGTTCTGTCAGACTGATACGATCCAGACCCGATCTTTGCCAGTGTTCATAGTCCTCTGTTAACCTGTTCATCCTCGATGCCAGTTTGGCTGCTACCGGAGCTGGCAGAATAAATTGCCCGGATAACGTATCATGAATCGAAGCGATCATTTTATCTGCATCCATGTCCTTCAGCATATAACCGCTTGCTCCGTAGGCCATTCCCTCTACAATATAATCAGTCTCTATAAAAGTAGTCAGAATCAGAATGAAGATGTTCGGCCGAATCTGCTTTATTCGTTTCAAGGCGCTAAGGCCATCCATAACTGGCATTTGAATATCGAGCAGCACCAGATCAGGCTGGAGTGCCTCAACCATCTCGCAAGCTTCTTCTCCATTCTTGGCAGCACCAACCACTTCCATATCATCTTCCAGATCCAAAATGGTGCGAAGTCCTTCCCGCGTCAACAATTGATCATCGGCAATTACAATTTTTATTTTACTCATGTTCTATCCACAACCCTTCGCATGGGCAGATCAATCTCCAGTAAACAGCCTTCATCCATTTCTGAATCGATGGATAAGCTGCCTCCCAGCTGCTCAACCCGTTCCTTCATCGTCCTAAGTCCAAATCCCATCACGATTGGACTCATCCCTAGCCCACAATCCTTGAGTCTAAACTGCAAGTTCGCTCCAACAGACTCCAGACTAAAATGGAACTCCACACTCTTCCCATGTCTGATCCCATTAGTTAAGCCCTCCTGCAAAGCATGATAGATTGCCTTTTTATAGGCTGTTGACATGGCTTCCGGCAGATCATAAATAACTGCATGAACAACAACGCCTGCATTGCGTTCTGTATCTCGAATCAACTGCTTCAGCATCACGGTTAGATCAGAATACCTGTCCTCTTTCAGCATATGGACAGAGCCGCGGATTTCATTCAAGCTATGCCGCACAAGATCCTGGGCCTCAGCCAGACGCTGAAAGCCGCTGTCTATCTCCTTCTTCTGAAGCAGCCGCTTGCCAGCTTCAATCTGCAGAATCGTCGATGTCAGGGTATGCCCGACAATATCATGAATCTCTTGGGCAATACGATTGCGTTCCTCAAAAACAGTAGCTTCGGCCAAAGCCGCAGATGTTTCACGCATCGAACGCTCCAGGCTACGAGTTCTTTCTACCACCTGATCCTCCAGATTTTTTTTGAGATATTGGATTCCCGAATACAGCTTGGCATTAGCGATTGAGATTGCGCATTGTGAACCAAGCAGCTTGAGCACATCGAGTCTGCTTGGAGTAAATACACCCGGCGATAGATTATTCTCCAAATAGAGCAGGCAAACCAATTTATTCTGATTCATGATGGGGAGACATAAAACCGATTTCAGTCTATTATTCCTAACGTAAGTATTACGTGTAAATATTCCTTCACTGAGTGCATCATGTAATACAACCTGTTCTTGTGTTCTTGCCGCGTAAGCTATAATCGCTGCCGGGACCAACCCCGATTCTTCCCCAAGTGGAACAGATTCGATATGCTGGGCTTCTGAGGTCCCATAAGCTTCCACCATCCATTTGCCGTCATGATCAAAAATAACAGCCCCATATTCTGCCCCAGCATTGTGGAGCATAATTCGCATCAGCGTGGCCAATAATCGGCTCATCTCCATTTCGCCGGATAATGCTTGGGCAGACATTACCACAGAAAGGGAATCCACACGATCGAGCCCGGGCTCTCGTTTAATATGCAGCAAATGGCGATGCTGCTGCTCCAGGTCAGCCGCTTTAGCCTTTGCGCCCCATTGCAGATAAGCCTCATAGGCCTCAGTCATATAGATTCTTGCCAGATGCATTTTGCCATGACGAAGCCCGTATTTACCATAACATTCCGCTGCCATCGCTAAATCGTGAATATGACCGTGGATCCGAGCGTTCTCAATGGATTGCTCATACAATGCTTCAGCTTGGCGGGGATCTCGCGATAGACGAGTTAACTCAGCCTTCATTAAGAGATATTTATGCTGATAATTCCCCGGACAACGCCTGGCAAGCTTTTTCATTTTCTTCAAGCATTTACGCATTTTTGCCCGATATGTACGTTGCTCTTCAGCGTTATATTCCTCATACAACTGAGCCCAGACTAAACATTCATACATGATCTGCATGGGACTGTCTAGGCCATCTTCGCGTGATTTTATAATGGCCGCTGATTTGGCTAATGCCTCACTGGCTTCTCGGTATTCCCCAAATACATAGCCCGTCAAATATTGATAGATCCAGACCATTTCTTGTATAAAATCAAAGGTGTCCCCATGAACCGACTGTGCAAAAGCAGGCTCGCTAATCTCCGCGATGGGAAAGGGATCATCTATAGAGCGATAACCTGTCAAGCGAACAAGAATGGCCGCTGCTACAATAGCCTGCTTACAATGAAGACTGTTGTTATGGCGCAGCAAATCACCGGAATGAGTAATTAATCGCTCATAGATATCGCCGAGAGGATGACCAAATTGCAAAAGGGAGGCACAGTTGATCAGCACATTCTGGTTGCCCTTCCATAAGTCACCTGATTCCAGTCCCACTTTACCAGCCTTCTCGGTAAATGTATGGAGCATAGCAGGATCATAATGCCGCCAGCTATCGTAGCACATGGCGAACGCGGCTAAGGTTGTCATGTGCTGTTTCGGATAGGGTTCGGATAAGCTGAACGCCAGCATGGCCCATTTGAATGTCTCTTCATCATTACGGAAGTAATAATATTGAAACATTGCATAACCTATGAATCCAATGGAAGCCTCCGGAGTCATCCCATAATCAAGCGTTAATTCAATCATGGTGAAGGAAGAAGCAAGCCACCCTTCTCGATTGACGTAGAAGCAAGCATTGCTTGAATGATCTAAAGTAGACATTGCGATTCTACGTGCTTCATCAGTCATTGGAGGTAAAAGAGTAAGCGATTCGAGTGAGACCTTCTTGAGTCTATGCCGCAATCGTAACCATTGAAGCGTCAATTGAGCATAACCAGGATCAAATTGATGCTTCACTTTCAGTAACGATAAGGTATGCTGGCCTAAGGAGATCACCTCTTCATGGTTATCATTACTTGCTTCCAACTGCACCTTCATTACGTAGACGTAAGCCTTATCCATATTTGTCGTAGCTTTATCAATCAACAGATGGAATAATTCATTAGCCGTATCAAAATGGGAACATAAATATTCGAGCTCCGCCCTCTCACGGAATACCCGGAAGGTCAGCCCATAATGCGCCTCCCAGCTCTGCTCCTCTAATAATGACGTTGCCTGAAGCATATATTGCAAGGCTGTCTCATGTGCGGTTGTTTGCTTCGCTTTTATCCCTGCCTGTAAGTTCAGCTCTACTAGTTGAAGCCTCTCTTCAGGGCGGTCTAACCATGTAAGTGCCTGATTCAAATGATGGACAGCTTCAAATAGTGTCGTTCCTTCACTTAGCGGGCTGCGGCCTAGCAATAAAAGACCAATCCTCCAATGCAGCTCGGAACGCTCCTCTTCGGAAATAAAAGTATATGCTGCCTGATGAATGCGGTTGTGCTGGAACTTATAATGCGGATATTCCTCCCCGTTAACGGGCTGCAACAAGCGCCCATGTACAGCAACCGCCAACGCATCGTTCAATGTCTCTATCGGTGTCTCCGTAATATCAGCAAGTGTACGTAAATCAAATAGGCTGCCTATAAATGCGGCTCTGCTAAGTGCATATACCGTCTGTTCAGGAAATTGCTGCAATTTACTTGAAAGGTATGAAGCTACGTTATCGGGTACATTCAATTCAGTAATACGCTGGAGATCCCATTTCCAGCTTCGAATATTCTCATCAAATTCCACTCGCTGATCATCTATCAAATCTTGAAGGAATTGCTTAATAAATAACGGGTTTCCATCTGTCTTATGAAGCAGCACGCGCGCCAGCTCGTCCAAGTCAGCTGCCTCGTAACGCATAACATCAAGTAGCAGTTGTTTTAAATCGGTGAGTTCAAGCGCTTGTAAAGAAATTCTGCTCATCGCTACGTTGCGGTCAATCAGATGTTTTTCCAGCCTACTGAGCGGGTGCAGCCTTGTAATCTCCCGATTGCGATAGGAAAGCACGATTAGCAGATGAGTCGTTGCTGTATCCTCTATAAGCGAAGTGAGATATTGCAGCGACGTATCATCAGCCCATTGCAAATTATCCAATACCAAGATCAAAGGATGATCCTCATGAGGAAAGAGTTGAATAAATCGGCTCATGATTAATTGAAAGCGATGCTGAGCTTCCAGCGGTGGCAGTGGAGGCACGGAGGGTTGAGGGCCAATCAAGAGTTCAAGCTTAGGAACAAAATCGATCAGCAACTGACCGTAATTGTCCACTGCTTGTAGAATACGCAGCCTCCAAACCTCCACCTGCAACTTTGTTTCCATCAGCAGCTGACTAACCAACTCTTCTATGACTTGATGCCAGATGCCATAAGGGAGTGAGGTATGTCGGGATTCGAATTTGCCTCTGGCGAAGAAACCATCCAAAGAGACTGTATTTGTAAGGGTCTCCTTCAGAAAGGTTGTTTTGCCGATACCACTCTCCCCGCTAATCCAAAACGTCTCTACGGCACCTTGTGATGCTCGTTGCAGTGCTTCTCTTAAGCTTTGTTGCTCAAGATGTCTTCCATAGAAGCGTCCTGATACCATCCAGCGCTCTGGGATATCCCAGCTTCCTAGTGGAAAAGGCTCAATATGTCCGGATTCTTCTAGACGGGATAGACATTCCTCAAGATCCGATTTAATACCAAACGCGCTGGCATACCTCGCTTCAGGCATTTTCTCCATGCATTTACCAACAATATCAGAGACCGATAGAGGGATAGTGGGGAACCTGCGGTGCAGAGGCTCAGGTGTATCTGCAAGATGACGATATACAATATCAACAACATCATGCAGCTCAAAGGGGCGGCTGCCCGAGAGACATTCATACAGGATGATCCCCAGCGAATAAAAGTCAGAACGGTAATCCGGTTTGACTCCGGTTCGTCCCGTTTGTTCTGGAGCTATATAAGGAAGCAGAACATCGGGCCGGCCGCCTAACGGTGACAAAGGACTCGTGGTGTTTTCGGTAGAACACATTCTTATATCAATAAATTTCACTTCAAAAGTAATGGGATTGACGATTAGATGAGCGGGGGTTAGTTCATTTAGTGTTATTTTTTCACGATGAATTTGCATAAGACAATCAGCAATAGCTGTAGCGATTCGAATTAGCGCTGGAAGACCCAGTGAATTAACAGGCATACGCAGGATCTGCCCAAGGGTACTCCCCTCTATATCTTTTAAGAGAAGGACTGGTCGGTCCGCCATAATTTCCAAACTGTACGGCTCTATTGCACCACGACCGCAAAGTCGCTTAAGCATGTCATACTCATGACGAAAAGCATCGACCATGGCAGCTCCCGGATATTCTCCTATTGTTGTCTTAGCGATAACTCTTAGGCCGTCCCCTTGACGTAGGAGTCTGTATAACCTGATATCTGCGGTATTATCTATCAGATCTAAGGTTTGGTATCCTGGCAATTCAAACATCAACAGCACTCCCTAATTACAATTAGACAGAATACTCAATCTCACAAAGTAGTTAAAGCCATTATAACATCTGATCTTGCCGTTCTACTCATAAGACATTTCATATTTCGTTAATCCTATCGCGTTCGCGCACAATGCCGCCTGTGTCCGGTCAGTAACCTGCAGCTTCGCTAAAATCTGACTGACATGCTTCTTCACCGTAAATTCACTGATAAAAAGACGTGTGGCAATCACTCTATTGCAAGCACCTTGTCCAAGCTGAATCAGGACTTCCTTCTCTTTTGGTGTCAATTCATCTGTTGGACTGCTGGCGCTCATTCGCATCTTTTCTTCCATTAGACCAGGATCATAGTATTTTCTCCCTTTGTACACCAACTGGATAGCAAACAGTAATTCCTCCGGCAGTGCCTCTTTCAGAACATATCCGTCTACCAGTACTTCTTCAGCCCTCAAAAAATCCTCTCTGCTCGCAGAGGAAGTCAACAGTATGAATTTACTAACAATGCCGCGGGTACGTGCTATCTTAATGACATCCAGTCCTGATTCATCAGCAAGTTTAAGATCAATGAGGACAATGTCTGGCTTTGTCTCTTCAATCACATCAAGTGCTTCCGGACCATTCGTAGCTTCACCGGCAAATTGCATATCCGATTGCATTGCAATGACAGATGCCAGCCCTCTTCTAACTAAAGGATGATCATCTACAATGATGATTTTCACAGAAACAGCTCCCTCTAAACCGCATACATTATTTACTTCTTTGTATAAAAAGCTTCAATTGGAGTATTCATTTAAATTTGGCGCATTTCTGATTAAGTATAGTTAAAAGACTACACCGCTTATAGTGAGCGTTGTCATTTCTTTTGTCATATGACAAAATGGATATTTTTACATAAAACGCCTTCATTTAAAAACTGGCGAACCATGGTTATAGAGACCACAATCCGCCTGCTTTCTTGGGAATTTAATTATTATCAATAAAAGAAATGATTTGCACGAGATTACCTGCGACTTGGTAAGTTAACCCCAGCATGTAAGTTCCTTTCTCCTCGTTCGATAGGTCAATAGTGAACGCATCCGGATTAGCAGCCCATTCCTTCATATCAAACACAATTTCTTTAGATGTTCTAGTGTTTCTTACCCCAGCCGAATTAGGGATCACTTTGCTGCCATCGAGCCCTTTCACCAGATTGGCCACTTCAACCACAGGTCCCTTAAATTCTCCTACCTCTACCATTTGTGGGTCGGCCAATAAGCTCGTTAGTTTAGTTAATCCTTGTAATGGGGAGAAATCTGTAATTTCATTTCCAGTAATATCAAGTGTCTCTAGGTTCTTCGCGTACTGCAAACCTTCCAAGGATCTGGCTCTTCTGGTTTCGCTAGTTAACGTTGTAAGGTTATACATATCACCTAATGTTAATTCTCCAGTTACGCCCAATGTAGTCTTGATCGAAGCACTTAAATACGGATCCGCCACAGTAATCACTTGCGTAAGATCTATTTGGACCAAACCTTCGGTTGCTTGTTGCAACGCTGCTACAGCTTCGTCTACTTCACTTTGCGTAACAGAAGAGTTAGCCAACACTGTCTCTGCTATCGAGAGGCTGGACATAAATGCCGCGATGCTCTCAGGTGTGAAGCCTTCTAGAGAAATTGCTTTAGCCGCTGCAATCGCCTGTGCGAGATCTCTAGTGAATAAGTGATCTCCATTCGCAAAATGTAGTTTGGCTCCACCCCATGTAGCATGGTCAGATCCGTTGCCATTTCCCCCGTCTGTGACGACTAATTTCAGTTCTTTTGCTTCATTAATATCCAATTCGATGAATTTCTGCGGATCTCTCGAACCCATGACCCCACTATCAAATTTCTTCTCTCCATCGACAAACACCTCAAAGCTCACCGAACCAACAGAACCGTACATTTGTCTATCTACACCTACATAGGAAGTGAAATAGTCCGCGTTTTTGTCGCTTAGATTGTATACAATCGTCGAGTTAGAGTGCGCTCCAATTCCTCTTTCATAGGACACTACCTGATTGTTCTCATCTGTTAATCTCAGCGTATTTGCACTAATAGATTTATCCTTCAAAGGTGCAGTATAGCTGTTCTGAGTAGAATTCCAGTCGTAATCCGTCAGGTACGTAAAGTCCGTCATGTCTACTACGGCTATAGTTCTAATCTTCGTGGTCTTATTTCCATCACTATCTGTTACTGTGTAAGTGATTGGATACTTTCCGGCCCGGTTGAATTTAACTTGCTCTTGGCCTGTGACCTTCACTTGAGCCGTCAAGTCACCGTCTTCCGAATCCATTGCCGAATAGCTTTCACTGATATCAATCGCTTGGCCCACTTTGGTTGAGACAGATTTAGGTATGGTAAGCTCTGGTGTATTGTTCAAGATCATAAACTTCGCATCAGCAAAATCACCGTGATCTGAAGCATTTCCGTTACCTGCATTATCTAACACCAGCTTCAATTCACTTACATCCTTAACAGGTATCCGCGCAAGCTTGGCTTCTGTACCAAATTTCATCAGTCCGCTGTTATAAACCTCTGCCCCATCGGCAAAGATTTTGAAAATTACACTGGAGTTGCTTTGCTCAGGGATATTTCTATCAACCCCTACATACGTTTCAAAATATTCATAGTTTGCACCTGCCAGATTATACACGATTTCAGAGCTGGCATGGGTTCCTAAGCCCTTAGCGAACTCTTTGACCTCGCCATTTACCAGCAGCTTAATCGGATTGTTAGAGCTAGCCTTATCTTTTCGAACCACATTATAATCCGTTTTTGCCGATTGCCAATCTATATCACTCAGGTCTTTACTAGCGCTGTATACAACAATCTTTCTGGCCTGCACAGCGGAGTTCCCATCTGAGTCTGTAACTGAAAACTCGACGTTGTAAGTCCCTGTTTTGCTTGATGTGAATCCATTTGAATGCACTTCAACGGCTCCAATTAAGTTACCATCTTCCGTATCAAAAGCTGTTACATCGCTCAACACATCAAATTCGCTGTTCAGCTTAACGAAGGTTGTCTCTTCCGGTACTGTAATGGTAGGTTTGCTTGAATTATTCGAGAACTTCGCATCCGCCCATACCGTATGGTCTGAAGCATTGCCATCCTTAGCATCTGTTGTAACCAGCTTCACCTCTCTTGCGCCAGTCACAGGGATTTTCACAAATTGATGTTCTGTTCCTGCCCGGAAAACATCACTCTCAAATTTCTGTTCTCCATCCACATACACTGCAAAAGTAGCCGAGGAAGGTTTCCCTTTCATGGCTTGATCAATCCCAATGTAGCTTTCAAAGAAGTCGTAACCCTTACCTTCAATATCGTAAACTACCTCAGAGTTGGCATGAACACCAATCCCTTTCGCGTACGTCGCAGCCAACCCTTGGCGAACAAGGGTTATGATTCCTCCGGAAACGGCTTTATCTTTCTTTAATTCACCCCAGCCTACAACGACTGACTTGGCATTGAGATCGGAAATATAGGCGTAGTCGCTCGTTACCGTAACCTGTGTGGTTTTCGTTTCCGTAACCCCTTCGCTTTTCACTTCATATACAATTTCGTAGTTGCCTTTTTGCGTTACATCAACGTTATTGGCTTTCAGAGAGACATCTGCAGTAATATCGTTTCCTAGATAGTTAGCCGCTTTTACATAGCTCATCGGATCAAAGGTTTGATTAAGCTTTAAAGTGAGCTGATCTTCAACAGACAAGGCTGGCTTAAAGGCTTTAACCTGTACGGGCTTCAGTGGGTTTAGCTTTTTATCATAACCGACGATCTTGTACGTATAGTTGATACTCGCATCTACATTCTGATCCACAAATTGGTCAGTTCCTGTAAAACCAACTAACACATCATTTCTATACACTTCATATCCTAAAAAGTCTTGCTTAAGCTCTTTATCTATACTGAAACTTAACGTGTTCGTTCTAGCCGTGGTGTTAGGTGTGATATTAACCTTAATGGCCAGATTTTTATCCGCTATTCCAGTTCCCTCATAATTAATCACCGAGTTATTTAAATACCATAACTTTTGCGGTACCGGATACTTGGCTACTTTCGCTTTTGTCTCAGGATTCACAGTGAAGCCATGTCTGGCAAAATAGCTGCTTAAGTCTAATCCCTGTACTTCGGAGGAGAACTCCACCAAATACTGCTGCTTGGAATTGTCACCGTTGGTAAGGGTGACCTTCCGCTCCCGATATAGCTTGGTTAGCTCTGTCCAGTATCCCGGATGTGCCAGCTCCAGCTGCCAATAGGCTCCGAGTTGTGCAAATAAGCCCTGCTGATTCATAACCACTTTATTTTCTTCGAGGACATATTTATAGATATCTGATTCATACGGTATACGATTATCTATCGAATTCGCTGCGACAGACATAAACATAGACACCATATTATTAGTTACTTCGCCATATTCCCGTTCACCCATAGCCAAGCGATGCCCAATTTCGTGATTCAGTCCCCAGCCCGGATAGGCTTTATTAAAATCACCTAACATGGTTCCTACTGTTCCAAGTTGGATCCCTGTATGATCTCCCGCTGCATACATCGCACCATAAGGCTGCATCAAGCGAATATTCTCACGAATTAGCTTGGCATCATGAATCTCACTACTGCCATCCAAGCCATAGAAGGCAAAAATACTCTTCATCCAGGTGTCATACCCAGTTACGGTGTCCAGCGGGTTATTTCCTTGCGTAATATATTTGTTGTACGCCTCCGTCGCCGTTCCTGTGAAAATAACATGATCGCTAGACATTTCTACCACATCTATGAGTTTACGATCTTGAACATTTGGATGAGCCGCTTTATCTTCGTCCAGTCTTTGTTTGTATGTGATTAAGAAGGTTTTGAATTGTTCTGGATCCGTGGTCTTGGTCATAAAAGGAATCTTTTCTAAACCTTCGAAGCGGATCAATGGCGCTTTCCCTTGTTCCTCTGCTGTATAGGGATTTACGATATAAACGGTGCCGCCCTTAGTCACTTCATGTGCATAATAACTATTCATAGCAAATTCAGGAACGGTTATAATGTTCTTACCTGGACGCAATTGCACACCTCTAGCCCAAACATTCCAAGCGGCCTCTTGTTGAGAAAAGACTAAAGAAGGTAGCTTATCGTTAGAAGCTGCATCCACATAAACGTTGATCGTATCTCCAGGCATTGCAACGAGACCTGTAGGCTGGTTGTTCGTACCAAAACCAATTCTCAGGTTTTCCTGCGCATGCTTTTTCATATCTCCACGTTGTTCCGCCTCAATGATGGTGCCTTCGGTTTGAACTTCACCATTCACTAGCTTCTTAGCTAAATCCAAAGAATCTTTCAGGATTGGATAGAGCGGATGTACTTTTGCCGCTTCCTCTAGTGCATTGATTTTTGCAACGTTATTATAAGCAGGCACAACCGCACTCATCGTTCCATCTGTGAAAATACCATTTACAGCTTCGCTTACTTTATCTTCTGTATAAAATCTAAATTCAGCCGCAAAAGGTCTGTTGATATTAGCTTTTGTGAACTTAAATTTTAATCTTTTAAACTTCGTCGGTTCGAATTTAAATTCCAGAAAGTCATTGGTACTAATCGCGGTTCCGCTAGATACAAGTTGGAAGGTCTCTCCTTTACTCGTCTCTGATGCATAGATTTCAAAAGCCTCTGGGAATCCTTTGCGGTTATCTCTAGCCAAAAAAGCTACTCTGTCCAGCACTTCCGCTTGCGCTAGTTCAAACACAACTTCATTCGTGAAGCTTGCATCATTGTTTTTGTTCGTTTCCCAATGCGTAGTGGGCTGGTCATCCAGCATATATTCAGGCTTCGTACCTGAGTAGCTTCCACCGTTCACCGTTACTTTTGATACGTTTGCATTCGGCATTCTATAAGCTTGGCTATAGGCATTTTCATAGGCTGTTCCATACCCTTTTAGCTTCGAAACCTTGGCTGCCGTTGCCTCTACCTGATGGTTCTCCAAAAGGATCTTTGCATTCTCTATCTCTTCTTTAAACTGCGCATACAGTGGATGTGCCTGCACTTCATTCTCTAAAGCTGTTAATTTCTCTGTCGTATTAAAGGCAGCACTAACTTGGCTCAAGGTATCATCTGTAAATAAATTTTTCATTTTAGCAGAGACACTATCCTCTTTATAAAAAGAAAACTCAGCCGCACTCGCCCAATCTTGGTTCGCTTTTTTGAAGACAAATTTAAGTCTCTTAAAAGCCGTAGGTGCGAACTGAATCTCCACTACATCACCGGTTGAGCCTGTATACTCTCCAGAAGACACGAGCGTAAAATCACCCCCATCGGTAGTGGAACCATAGATCTCAAATTCTTGAGCAAAACCTTTACCTTTCGCACCGGATTGCCTAGCCGCGTATACCATTCTATTTAATTCAGTGGACTCATTGAAAACAAACACAACCTCATTCGTAAACGTTGAACTATTCGGTTTGCCAGTCTCCCAATGCGTGCTCATATCCCCATCCATAGCCTTAGCTATAGGCGAGCCTGAGTAGTTGCCACCGTTATTTGTGATGGATTTAATATTTGCTGGATTCATTCTAAAAACCTCATTATAGGCATTTAGAGCATCCTTGCCGTACAGCTCAAACGGAATAACCGAAGCGTTGCTTAATAAGTTAACCTTACTTTGCGCCACTGTTTTTGTTACATTTACCTTGCTTGCCTCACTTGCTAAAGCATAACCTGCCTCACACGAAAAACTGGCCAACATGGCCGCCGATGTAGCGATCGCAATCATTTTCTTCATCTCTTCTTACCCCCAGATGTCATATGAATCTCTCCAGTGCCCAAAAATGGGCACAAAAAAAACTACCCCAAAAGAGTAGCTTGATTGCGTATAAAGTCGCCTAAAAATTAAGACTTAATTTTTATTAAACCTTAACAAGCATAAACGCCTTCGGCGTCCTTATAAGGACGGTAAGCGTTTAAGCGAGAAATATAAGATATTAAGTATAGTTTTATAACTTATACTTTCTTATATTTTAACAAAAAGCGTTACACACTCTTTGGCAGCTGGCTGACAATAGTTATGATAACCTTAGTCCCTATAGCTTTGCGTCCCTACATTTCCATAGGTTTGCCTATGAAGTTTCGAATACATTCAAAGAGTAACATAAGCCTAGATCGGATCGCATGATTAATTGGTATGAAATGAGTATAGGTAATTGCAATTAGTTTTTCTTATGTGATAGATATTATTTATCGACTATCCCGGAAGAGAAGGGCATCCTTTAGGACTGTAGGTCTACTTAACTCTCCGATCCAAACAAACCCCGGAACCAATTCCACACATCGCCCGTGACGGGAATTAATCCGAAACCATGTTCGCCAACTGCGATTACACCATATGCCCATTGTCCGATAGCTATGGCACCCCCAGCGATCCTGCCTATCGCTATCGCACCAAACGCCGTATCCCCTATGGCGATGGCCCCCAACGCTTTTTCCGCGATTGCGATCGCTCCTACAGCCACGCCTGCAATCGCAATCGCTCCCACTGCGAAGCCAAGCCAGCTAAGTGCTATTGCTCCGATCGCTAACCACATTCCCAGTGATATTGCTCCTAAGGATAATACGCCCACGCTTATCGCACCTATGGAAATCAATCCGACAGCTACATCTCCAATAGCGATTAATCCAACGGCTGTCTTCACACGGGGTTTACCTCCACGACCATACGCTTGACCTGAGTATCGCCCTAGATTACTGCGAATACTGATGACCGGAAATGAGGGAGAAGGCCATTGATAATCAATCTCTCGTCCATCAAAGCCCCTAGAATCTGCCCAGCGCGTTACAAATTGATGCCATTTCATATCCATCCCGTCCCCCTTTTCAAATTACCTAAATTATACAACCCCGGGGGTTGGCTGTACTCAGACTCTGACCTGAAATTCATCTCATCCTCTGGACGGATATATACTCATTAGGATTACTGTTTGGGAATAGGATCAGGCTTTCCAAATAAATAACCCTGAAACAACTGATAACCACTCTGCTTAAGCCATTCAAAGTCCTCTCTAAACTCCACACCTTCTGCTAAAGGAACGGATTGGATTTCTAAAGCTTTTTCTAAAAATTGCTTTGCTATTTTCTGTTTGTTCAGATCGCTGGACACACCCTGAACATATTTCATATCCAGCTTCATGTAATGGGGTTTAAGCTCCAATAACATCTCGATCGTGCTGAAGCCCTCACCAACATCATCTAAAGCGTATTCAAATCCCCGATCCTTGTAATATGTCAAAATAGCTTTCAAATGAGCGAGATCATCCACTTTCTCCGTCTCAACAACTTCAAAGACAAAAAGAGAAGGATCGACGCCTAATTGATTGGCCAGTTCAACGGTTGATCTTAAGCAGAACTCTGGAGCGTAGATCGACGTTGGGATAAAATTAATAAACGTTTTTTTATTTAAGGGTGCAGCATATTTTACAGCCGTCATTCTACATAACCGGTCTAAAGCATATACACGCCCACGATTCCGTGCCGCCGCAAAAATCTCATTAGGATAGATAAGAGATCCGTCTTCTTTTTTAAATCTGGATAGGAGCTCGTATGCAAAAATCTCTTCCCTTACGTTCACAATCGGTTGGAAGTAGCAAGTAACAAGACCCTTAGTGATAACCTCATCAATCCACTCCATATCAAGTACAGTGGGTAATTCGGATAGAGGTCTCCATGTTTGGTCATCTATACGGAATTCAACCTGCTCCGACTCCATATGGTCATTACAGAAATCTAGAAAATCCCGCACCCCAGCCTCCTTAATTGTAATCACATTTTCTTCCACCTTATGTATCGTATTACTTCTACTCAAGTGATGAATAACCTCAGGTAAAACCCTAAGATTAAGCTCACCATGAGCCTTGATTTCAAAATTCAGCTCTCTTACTACACAATGATTACAAGCCACATTCATAACCCCTTTAATAATCGATTCTCTGAAATAGATCCCGGAACGGCTCTTCTCAATCGAAATCCGTATACTCCAGTAAATACGCCGGGTCTAACACGGTGATCTGCTGATGTTGAATCTCAATAATCTTTTGCTCTTGCAGATCTTTAAGCACAAGGGTAGCCGTCTCCCTTAACGTTCCGATCATATCACGCGCTCTCGCATCATGAAATTTCATTTCATATAATAACCGATTCGATAAAAATAAACGCTCCATTTGCAGCAGCATCAATTGATCCTTAATCAACGGGTAATCGGCAAGCATCTGCTTAAAAGGCTCATGTTTAATCTCAAATAATACAAGTATCATTCATAGCCACCGCAGACAGCACTCTTATATTGGAGGGATGGATCACTTCCATATCGCCATAATCCCCGAATAGATAATGTAGGCATGATCCACATTCCATAGTTTTGTACGCCAACATACTGATAATAAATCATCATCCTGTTATATTCTATCGTAACGTTGTCACATAGGCTTGATGCCAATACGATTTACAAAAGAGATCCATTCATGAAATTCCGAATTCCCTTTTACAGCTTGAACGATTAGAGAAACTGGATCTCAGATGGAATCACAGCTTGAAGGGAACAGACATTTTAGAGCAATTAGAGCAAAGAGGATGTATCGTTTATAAATAACAAAAAAAGCCTCCAATTAAAGAAGCTTTTCACTCAAATCCATAATATGCGTAACGCGATTTCTCCCCTGTTCTTTAGAAACGTAAAGCGCTTGATCAGCTTTTTCCAGAAGACTGATGTCTGTATCGGTTGCTTCAAAGGTAGCTATGCCAATGCTTACCGTAATGCTGCCAATCTCCCAAGTGGAGCTGGCTATGAATTGTCGTAAACTCTCAGCTATAGCCGTGGCATCCGATGAATCTGTATTAGGCAGCAGAAGGATAAACTCCTCACCACCATACCTAGCTACGATATCTTCTTTACGAGATTGGGACTTCAGGATACTCGCCAATTTCTCCAGGACATAATCACCCATCTGATGACCGTAGGTGTCATTCACATTTTTAAAGTGATCAATATCTAGAATACATAATGAAAAAGGCGCCTGATCACGTTGATACGCTGCAATCTGCTCTTCCAGCTTTTCTTGCAGGAACCTTCTATTCTTTAATCCAGTGAGTTTGTCTGTAGTAGATAGCTCTACTAAAACGGCATTCATCTCCAGTAATTCAGCTTGCTTTTGCTCGATTTCCAGGTGGATTTGTTTGAGCTTTGCCAGCGCCTGATCTTTTTCCCAATACGCCTCTTCTATTTGCTTCTTCGCAGATCGTAACTCTAGCTCATAATCAATACGTTTGCCCATCTGTACGAGAATACAATCAATGACCTCTACACCTTCACACTCAAGGCGTCTGCCATTTAACAAGTAAGGCACGGCTTGCCCCTTGCTGTCCTTCAAATTGATAAATAGCTCTTCTACATGTCCATTCAGATTGATAAAAGGATAGAAGTATGAATGAAAAATAAGCTTGTTGGCCGTAGACATGATAGATTCAAAATGTTTATTCACCAAATCAACCTGTTGATATCCCATCCCATCCAAAAAGGTTTGATTCACATCGAGGATCATTCCTTCATGGGTAATGGAAACATATCCGCATGGCGCATATTTTAACCGGTCATCCATTGTCTAAATATCCTTTCAACACCATAATCTTCTCCATCTCACCCAAGATACTCATTAATCAAAGTAATGGTCTCCTGCGGATGGCTAATATGTGGATAATGGCCCTTGGCCTCCATTAACCGGAACGTACTATTATTCATGTGTCTATGTAAATATTCTCCTACTTCTATAGGAACGATACTATCATCCGAGCATTGCAATATGAGTGTAGGCACTGTCGCTTTAGGCAGATCTTCTCGATGATCCGAAAAAAATGTAACTTCCGCAAATTCTCTAGCGATAATAGGGTCGGCCGAAATAAAGCTTCGTTCCAGCTGTTTAGTCAACATTGGGTCAGGATTATTCATCGCAAGTGGAGCCATAAAGCTAGCCCAGCCCGCGAAATTCATCTCCATCATATCCAGAAGCTCAGTAATATCACTTTTTTCGAAGCCCCCGAAATAAGCATCTCCCTCATTTAAATAACGTGGGGAAGGTCCGATCATAATCATTTTATTAAAATAATCCGGCCGCTCGATTGAAGCAAGCAAACCGATCATAGAGCTAATAGAATGGCCTATAAAAATAAGATCCTTGAGTTCAAATGTTTCGATAACATCTAGTACATCCTGTACATAACCATGGAGAGTATGATATTTATCCGATGTATATGCGCTTAAATCTGAATGGCCTGAGCCTACATAATCAAATAGAACGATTCGATACTTTTTCTCAAATGACGGCGTGATAAACTGCCACATGCTTTGATCACACCCAAATCCATGCGCAAAAAGGATAGTTTTTTCTCCTGCTCCAATGACTTTTACATGATTCCGCACCATAACATCGTTCATTTCATATAACTCCTCTATAGTTAGCATTCTCTCTATTTTGCAGGGTTCCCCTGGAAATATCAAGCGTAGAAAAAACTCCGCTAGATTAATCTCTAGCGGAGTTTTATGTAGCCTCCCGTTTGGGTCATCATTTGGCAAAATGGTAGCGTGCTGGGGCACCCCTGCGTTCAATCCGATAACATTTTGCCCCAAAAGATTGGTTAGCGGACCCAGAAGACCTTAAATGCGCCATTATTCCACATTTGAATTGCTATCGGACTCCACTGCAGCTATTGGCGCGAAAACACAAAATATGGGCCGATTTATATGAAATAGCGTCTCTGGAGTCCGAATCCCTTCTCAAAAGGCTGAAAATTTGCGAATAACGTCATCTGGGTCCGTAAGACTCCTTGGATAAACTGTTGAGGCAGAGGTAGACAACCAACATTTAGAATGCAGAAGTCCAACCCGCATCAGCAGCGATGATAGCTCCGTTTACAAAACTGGAATCATCCGAAGCCAGGAATAACGCAACTTGTGCGATTTCTTCAGGTGTACCTACACGAGGGATCACAGCCTGTGTTAATTGCGTACGGCTCACGCCGAATTCATTTATATTTTTCATTGAAGCACTGATGTTTGTGGCAGTAGCTCCTGGTGCGATAGCATTACAACGAATCCCTTTGTTGGCATACATAAAAGCTGTGTTTTTCGTCAAGCCTACTACAGCATGTTTAGAGGCAGTATAAGTTGCTCCCGCATGGGCACCACTTACCCCACCTGTAGAAGCGGTATTAACGATAACCCCTTTTCCTTTTTCCAGAAAAATAGGCAGTGCTTTACGAGTGGACCGCATTACACTTTTGGTATTGATATCAAAGATAAGATCCCATCGTTCATCTGTAATATCACCAACTGGCTCAAAGCCATCCATAATCCCTGCGTTATTCACTAAAATATCTAGCGTGCCATATTCTTTTACAGCGGTATCAATCATGCTATCAATATCTCCAACCAGGGCAACATTTACTTTCAGTGCCTTAGCTACTCCACCGTTACTATTGATGCCTGCGGCTACTTGTTCAGCACCTTCTAGGTTCAGATCGGCTACAATCACTTTTGCCCCTTCTTTAGCGTACAACTCTGCGATAGATTTCCCCATACCCGATGCCGCCCCAGTAACCACTGCAACTCTGTCTCGAAGTTTCATGTTGGAAGTCTCCTTTACGTTTATCTATAATGTAAATATCAATATATAAAATCTCTTTAACGCTTAAAATTTATACTACTCAAGTTTAATCCTCTAAAATTTAACTATCAATATACAAATGAGACACCAAATGTTCATAAATATATATAACGTGGGATTCTGTTCAAATAGGATTAGAAAATAGACAGTTAGGTGGTCTTCTGTTGCTTAAAAATAATCGGAGAACTAGCAAATCGCGTAAAGAGCTTAAAAACGCATTGATATTACTCATGGAAAAAAAGAATTTCCGCACCATTACGATAACCGATATCGTTACCCTTGCCGATTTAAACCGCGGAACCTTCTATAAACATTATCAAACCAAAGAAGAACTTCTAAATGAGCTAATTGATGATGTGTTGGAGGATTTAATTAAGGCTTATAAAGAACCCTATCTTCATACCGATAAATTTATAGTTAGTGAGCTGACCACCTCGAGCATCAAGATTTTTGAACATGTGGTCTCTTACTCTAATTTTTATACCATCATTATAAATTCCAATGTTCTGCCAGGGTTCCAAAATAGGATTTGCGACCTCTTAAAGGAGCTCACCAAGCGGGACTTAGTCGCAGTTAATAACACTAATACCAATGTAAATATAGAATTGTTTTCCAGTTATACCGCCTATGCTCTATTTGGATTAATCATAGAGTGGGTAAAAGGCGGATTTAAATATACAGCTAACCATATGGCAGAGCAGCTGATTGAAATTCTGTCTTTTAATTCACATAATGTGATCATCAACACTTCAAATCAACCGATTAAACAGAATTCCATCCCTGTTAACGGCGACTAATTTATCTCAAACTAAAAAAAGCCACTCCAAAATGCTGGAGTGGCTTTTGAATGCAATTTATAACCTAAGGTCTTCTGTTTCCACCACCACCGCCACCTGGACCTTGATTAGTGTTTGCGGTTGTTACTCCGGATTCATTTAGCCAAGTTACGCTGCTTGTAATTTCGAACGCTACTACTTTTGTTCCTCCTGTATATTCACCATCCGTATACAGTCCGTTCGCTTCACTACCAGTCGAGGTACCTCCCGAGTAGAGGGTGTAAGAACCGCCGTCCTTCAGATCCGGTGAACTAATCACCACCGTTTGATAGCTCTTCGAAGGAGCAAAGGTCAGGATCGAGTTACCTTCGCTGTCCTCTAGATGAACCAATGTTCCAGCCTCCTGGGTCTGAGGGAAAGTCATGCTGACTGCATGTTGGCTAGAGGTGTCAGACGGTGCTTGTGCCATGCCCGAACTTCCCGCAGCCACCAAAGTTCCTCCACTCTGTTCAAAGCTACCGTCGAAATCAAGTGCACCGTTACCGCTATTGGTAGGTCCATTAACAATAACCGTGCCACCCGACATTGTGATGGAGCCGTTCGAATCCAGCCCGTCACCTGAAGCATCGACCGTTAGTGTTCCTCCACTAATCGTTAGCATATTGCTAGCAGAATCGCTGAATTGATCCTGCTCCTGAGGGCCGCCGCCTACAGTCGCCTCATCGTTACCTCCTGCTACATTCACTCCATCATCAGAAGCAACCACATGAGCTTCGCCACCGGAAATCTCGATGTTTGCTCCTTCAATCCCTTCGTAGCTCTTCGTAATATCAATTTTACCACCAGATATCGCCACCAAAGCATCCGCATGGATTCCATCGTCGCCAGTTTTGATGTTGAATTCTCCATCAGCTATAGCAATGTTACTGTTGCTGTGCACTGCATCATCAGCAGAATCGATGGTAAAGGTTCCGTTGTTTACGCTAATATCTCCTCCAGCCTTCAAACCTTTAGTACTTGGTATTTCCGATTCTGTAGTTGTTGCCGTTGTTGTCGTTGTTGATGCTTCCGTTGTTGGTATCTTCGGTTTTGTTTCTGGCATCGTCTCTGGTTTGGTTTCAGATGTTGAGGTTCCTGTTGTTCCTGGTGCTTGATCCCCTGTTCCCTGACCTCGGCCACCTCTCATGCCCATACCTTGCCCTTGATCACCTGTTTTCACTTCACCCTTCTCGTTGCCCCCACCCGTAACTAAGGTGTATGTTCCGCCATCTATTACAAGTGAAGTCTCAGCTTGAATTCCATCATTACCAGCCGTAATATCAAATGTTCCTGCTGCTATTGCTATGAAGCCTTTGTCCGTCTCAGTATCGTTGGTTGATTTCATTCCATCGCCTTCTGCCGTTATGCTGATATTTCCGTCTTTTACAGCGACAAGATCTTTACCTACAATCCCGTCATCGGCAGCCTTAATTTCAATAGTGCCACCCATAATTTTCAGATCGTCCTTGCTCGTAATTCCGTCATTATAGTTAGCGGAAACAGACAGCTTCCCGGTCCCATTAATCGTTAAATCCGCTTTACTGAAGATAGCCGCACTCGGTTCATCTGTAGTTTCATCGGCATACACGTAAGTTGCTCCATCAGATACGGAGTTCTCCGTCCCGTCTTCCAAGGTAATGATCACTTTCCCCGCTTCTTTAATATCAATTGCTGCACTATCGCTGTTCGTGATGTTCACACCGTTCAGTACCAAGTGCACAGTACCTTCATCCTGATTATTAACTACAATCTGTCCATCACTCAACTTACCAGACAGCACATAAGTTCCTGCTGCAGTAATTGTCACTGAGCCATCCTTGGACTCAGCCCCGGTGCCGTCAACAAGCGCACTTGTTCCAGCCAAAGCAATTTCCGTCGATTGGTCAGCCGTCCAAGTTGTATTAGAATCCTCTTCATCGAACGTCACCAGATCGGACAATTTGGCGCTTGCCAGTTGTACTCCCGTGGCAGCCCCGTTCTGAGTTATCGTTGTTCCCGAGGCTGCTACTGTACCCGCCGCCGCTTCAGACTGTGTTGTTGTGGCATTGGTACTGCAAGCCGACATAAGTAATGCACACAATAGCAAGATTCCTACTTTACTTCCGGTTATATATTTATCCATTTTTCATCCATCCTTTCGTTATCTTAATAGTCATTAGCAGTTGGAGTCATGGTCAGAGACAGGTCTAAATTACCGTTCCGGGTACGAATCGCATCCAAAAATTCCTTCTGGTTCACAGCCTCACCCAGCGTTACAGCGTAGACCAGTTCATATAAACTGCCAAGCTCAGTCGTTCTAATCTTTTTAAGCTCATACCCAACGTTATATTTATTGAATACTTCAGCGAAGGCTTCCTCATATCCCAGACTCTCCGGGATGGTTACCTTTAATGTTTTTTGCGACGTTGTTCTTACACCAAAGTTAGTCCGGTTAAGGATAAACATAAGGGCGCATAGGATAAGGGTGAACAAGACTGCATATCCAAAGGAACCCACTCCACAGGCAAGTCCAGAAGCCATGGTGAACAGAACAAATGTGATATCCTTCGGATCGCCCGGCGCACTTCTAAACCGAATGATGGAGAACGCCCCGGCAAGACTGAAAGCTCTGGCAACATTACTTCCGATAAGCAAAATGATGATGGCCACAATTACGGGCAGCAGTACCATTGTTAGTGTGAAGCTTTGCGAATAGCCGCTTGCATTGGTCTTCATATAGGTGTAGCTAATGATCCCGCCAAGAGCAATAGCTATAAAAATAGTTAGTAGTGCGTTGGTAAACGTTAACTCTGTACTAGTTGCTACGGTAAATAATGAATCAAGCATAGAGGGCACTCTCCCGTTCTGTTTTACTGTTCTTCAGCATTTTTTTATATTCGTTGCCGTACTTGGAGAAGCTTGTACGGTACATTTGATGCTCTGAGAGCATTTTGGCCAGCCAGACCGGAATCGTGTTCTCAGCTTTTACTTCCATGAGCCACTGCCCCGGCTCCAGCAAGGGTTCGCCATGAACACCGTGCTCCATCTTCAGATCGTACCGGCGGCTGCGAATATTTGTATCGAATGTAATTCTTAGATCGCGATTGTTTTTACAGAACAACGCTTTTCGGTCATAAGACAGATACACCTTGGGCTGCAAATCATAGCGTGTCAGAAAATATTTGATCTCTTCAATCACCTGTTTATTCATGTAATCCTTGAATTCCGGTTCCATGCCGGTGGCGACAAAATCATAAGCCTCGTTTAATTTGAGCGACGTTCTTCTTTTATTAACAAGACCAAATACCTTCTTCTTGATTTCCAGATACACCTTCGTATCTTGATTTGGAACACCGTAAGCTCTTAAACGAAGCTTCTCTTTGTACTTGGGCTTCGCAAGACTGTTACGAATCAGGGTGTTGTGCTCCGTGTCATAATATAAGTTGGTTATGGAGTAAAACTCATGTTGCTTGTTGAAATCGTCTAGTTCCATGTATTCAAGCAATTGGTTATAAAATTTATAGTAGGCTTCGTTGTCCAACAAATATTTGTTCTCATAACGGTTGAATACCTCAATCGCCATATGTGATCAATCCTTTCTGTTTATCGTTGTCTCGTGTGCTTATGAATGTATCTTAGATCCCAAACCTTTAATGAATCTTAAATGGTTTTACAAATTATTGATTATCTTTTACATTCCCTTAACACAGGTGTAAGTCGTAACTGCGGTGAATGTTGTTCTTCCGGCCGCTGTTGTCTGCAGATTTCTTGATTTCAAACTGCTGTTCGCAGTCACTTCTATCTCAACCTTCATTAAGGTTCAATAAAGGTAATCCTGATATAATGACCTCAATAACAAATACTGGTTCTATGTAGGGGATGGCAAAACCATGAGAATATTAATAGTAGAAGACGAGCTTCATCTCGCTGAAGCCTTAACTCAAATATTAAAAAAACATAATTATTCGGTGGATGCAGTCCATGACGGCAGGTCGGGTCTGGATTACGCACTGAGTGGAATCTATGATTTGCTGCTGCTCGACATCATGCTGCCTGAGATGGATGGGGTCAGCGTCCTCAAGACGCTGCGGAAAAAGGGGATACCCACTCCCGTTATCCTGCTTACCGCAAAGGGTGAAATTACAGATATGGTCACTGGGCTGGACTATGGAGCTGACGATTATATCGCCAAACCTTTTTCCTCGGAGATCTTATTGGCAAGAATAAGGGCTGTACTAAGACGTAAAGGCGAGGTGATACCAGATGATGCTTTAAAGTTCGGGGATATTGAACTGAATACATCCAATCTGAAACTTACCGTGGGTGGCAAAGAGATCAAGCTCAATCTAAAGGAATGTGAGCTATTGGAGCTTCTGATCTTGAGGAAACAAGCTGTAACCTCCAAAGAACAAATTATTGAGAAGCTGTGGGGCTTTGATTCAGATGCTGAGCACAATAATGTAGAGGTGTATATTTCTTTTTTAAGAAAAAAACTGACCTTCTTAAATTCGACCGTACGCATTAGTACGATCAGAAACGTAGGGTATGTATTAGAGGTGACGACCTGATGTTCACGAAGCTCAGAAATCGGTTTCTTATTGTTAACTTAGTCACCATCTCGGTGATCATGCTTGTGGCCTTCATCTCCATATATGTAATTACGTACCGAGATGTCCAAAACGATATTCAGATGGATCTTCACAGAATCATGGAAAACTACAAGTCTCCCGCTGGTGACACGGGACGATTAGGCAATACCAAAGGGGGAGCCACGTTACCACGTGTGGATAATAAACGTACGGATAACGGAACACCTCCTCCAGAACGCTCAATCTCATTTATGCTAAAAATAGATACAGCGTCGAACCTTACGGGGAAAGATTCTAAATTTACTATGGACGATGAATTTTATAATACGGCTCTGCAAGAAGCACTAAGCGCCGGTAAAGATACCGGAAGGTTCACCTTGGATAGCAGCAAATGGATCTTCAACATCCAGCATACGAATGATGGGGCGATGCTTGTATTTCTGGACATCACTGCAGAGCAAAAAATCCTCACCAATCTAATCTATACCTTCTCTGTAGTTGGCTCAGTGATGCTGATTATCTTGTACTTCGCTAGCCGCTTTTTTGCTAATCGTTCAATTGCGCCGGTAAAGGAGGCTTTTGAGAAACAGAAACAATTTATTGCGGATGCTTCCCATGAGTTAAAGACGCCGTTGACTATTATTAACACCAATGCGGATGTTCTCCTGTCCAACAGTGATGACACCATTCACAATCAGTCCAAGTGGCTGCACTATATCAAGTCGGAAACAGAAAGAATGACCAGCCTGACCAATGATCTGCTGTACCTGACCGAGATGGACGATTCCAGATCAAGAATGATTTATTCGAAATTCAATCTGAGCGACGTGGTTGAAAATATCATTTTAACGATGGAAGCTGTAATCTTTGAGAAGCATATCTCCCTTAAATATGACATCGAGCCTGATCTGACAGTGCTAGGCAATAGTGAACAGATCAAACAAGTGATTATGATCCTCTTGGACAATGCTGTAAAATATTCGAACCCTAAAGGTTCAGTCACCTTATCCCTTAAAAAACAACATAATGACATGGTGTTAGCGGTCACCAATACGGGGGAGGGCATTGCGCCGGAGCACTTAGCGAGCATCTTTGACCGATTCTACCGTACAAATGCTTCCCGGGCGCGTAAACAAGGGGGATATGGCCTAGGGCTGGCGATTGCCAAATCCATTATCGAGCAACATAAAGGAAAAATTTATGCCAAAAGTTTCGTCGGCGAGTCCACCACGTTTTACGTACATCTTTCATAACTACAAGTAAAAAAGACTCAAACCCTGTTATCTCTAAGGTTTGAGTCTTTTTATTTACTTTACACTTCGCCCCAATAAATTTCGGTCTCATAATCAAAAAACACTTGCCCACCCTGGTTATTTCGTTCAAAAATATTCCGCAGCTCAGCCATCATATTCTCATAGCTTGGATCTCCGGCGACCGGAGTGTAGGAAGACGATCGAAGACGACCGCTTAAGCCCTCCAAATCAAATACCTGCTGATTGCTAAAATGCGCTACTTGCATCTGTCCTTTCTTGAAAAAGGAACTAAGAATCTCAGGGGTAATGTTCTTATGATTAACTTGAGTGTAGTTCGTCCCGAAGGTCTGCAGCAGCTGCTCATATTCCTCCAGAAATGGGGTACCGTAAGTAAGCCGGGAATTCCATATCAGAATAACTTTTCCACCCGGTTTTAGAATCCGCTTGAATTCCAATTGCGTTGCGTCCCTATCAAACCAGTGAAACGCTTGGGCGCATACGATAAAGTCCATGGACTGGTCGGATAATTCTGTATGTTCAGCAGACCCCGGCGATACAGAGAAATGGTTATCCTTTGCGAAATTCTCTTCCGCAGCTCTACGCATTTCCGGATTGGGTTCAACGGCAGTCACACGACTCCCGCGCTCCAGAAGTAATGCTGAGAAGATTCCTGTTCCTGCACCAATATCAGCAATATCACAATTTGGTTGGAGCCCAATAGTATTGTACAAATAATCAATGGCTTCTCCAGGATAGCTCGGCCGATATTTTACATACGAATCCACCCGATTAGAAAATATTTCTTTGCTATTCATCCTTCGTCTCCTCCTAGGCGCTCAGGTTCATAATCACTTAATTTACCTTGGTAAACCAAACGCAGCCGATCACTTTGGCGAAAATCATCCGGAGTAACGAGTGCGGGCAGCTTATCCCATAACTTAATGCCCGACCGCTCTAGAATTTCCGCTACAAATTGCGAACAAAAATAAGAGTTGCTGAATTCGACAGGCTCCTTCAGGGCAATGCCAATTACGCCGAGAATATTATAGAGATACTTTTGACGGCTTCGGATAAAGACTTGCAAGACCCGCTCCATTTTCTCCACTTCGCGGGCTGTAACTTGAAGTTCATATAGGACACATGTTGTATTAGGGTATTTGCTGAACGTACCTGTCTTAATATCCTCCTTCACAAACCCTCCATTCAGGGGGTTGCTCGGATGCTTTCTGCCAAAGCTATACAGCTCGGAAAGCTCCCGATTAAAGGAGATCGAGGCATGATTATAGGGTGCTTTTGTATAGCCTTGAATGAGCTTCGTAAAAAGCGTCCCGGTATTCGTCAGTAATATAAAGACCGATGGATCTGCTGCCATTTACAATTTTCCCCTTATCAAGTTTGAGCGTTTCCTTCATAATAACATATGAACCCATTAATGGAATCTACTCTAGGACAAGTTGGTGATCAGTTATCGACCGCTCTTTATTAACTATAATTCTTATCTTTGCGGCCTTATCGGCCATTCACTTGATGTATGTAGTTATAGGGAAGCTACAGCCAAATAAGGATTATACGGGCATTGGCTTTCGTATCAAGACGTGGTGGGGAATGCTTTTTATCTTTTGCCTAGCTACCCTATTTAATCCCGTCGTCTCTCTGCTGTCTCTCATGGTGCTCTGCTTCTTTGCACTGAAGGAGTATTTCTCTATGATGAAATCACGAAAATCCGACCGCAGGCTATTTCTGTGGGCTTACTTATCCATCCCGTTGCAGTTCTACTGGATTTATATCGAGTGGTACGGAATGTTTATTGTCTTCATCCCGGTTTATGTATTCTTGCTCCTACCGCTGCCCAGAATGATTAATAAAGGCACGGTTGGTTTTATGCGTAGTGTCAGCTCCACCCAATGGGGGCTTATGCTGATGGTATTCGGACTTAGCCACTTGGCCTACTTTCAATTTGCTACACCGGAGTATGGAGCGGGGCTTGTACTTTTTCTAGTAGTGCTAACGCAGCTCAATGATGTGGTCCACTATCTCGCATCACTTTATGTAGGGAAGCGGAAAATAGTTCCCACCGCCAATCCGTATTTGACTTGGGAGGGTTTCGCTTTCGCATTTGTCATCACGACAGGAGTTTCCTACCTAATCTATCCCTACCTGACACCGCTCAACCCAATCTTCGGGTTACTGTCAGGCATGTTGATCAGCTTGAGCGGCTTCTTTGGCAGTTTAACGGTTTCCGTGTTAAAGCGGGATCTGCTAATCGGCGATGGCGATAAATTCGTGGCATTGAAGCAAAGCCATTTAAGCCGGATCGATAGCTTGACCTACACTTCACCGGTCTTTTTTCATGTCATTCGTTATTTTTTCGACTTCATGTAGATCATCTGATGGGGAGCATGAATCAGCCCTTCCATGAATGATTATGCAGTATCTTCACCATTTGTTCTTGCTGGCTGGCGAACTGCTTATATCGATGTCCGTTGGCGCCCGAGGGGTGGGGAAATCCCCATAAGCAGCGTTGTTTATCAAGGTCACCTGCGGACACAAGGAGTTGAAGTATACTTTCCACTGTTTTTCCTAAGGGAATAATTAAGGCCCGGCTCAGTATGTTCAGCTCCTCACGCAAGGAAGATAATGCCTGCGCCCTGAGGAGTGAATTTGAAAGTAGCTTGGGCTGGGCCCCACTATAATTTTTCTTATCCACGAACACGGGAAAACGCAATAAAGAGCTGGTGTGCAGGATCGTCTGCTGCTGAAATAGTTCTTCACAAGAGGTTAGGTTCAAGTGTTGATGCAGTTTAAGTGTATCTAACATATGAATTAACGTGTTCCGCATGGAGCCTGCGAATCTGGCCGCTTCCTTCGCTGTCCTACATACCTCTTCATCTGACAAACCAGCTTCCAGACTTATGATCGCTTCTTGTATCGCTATGCCCATTTGTGTGAACCCGGGCGTTAACCCTATAATGATCACCTTAGCAGAAGGATTAATGTACTCATTATGGGGGGCATAATACATTTCCACCTTGCCATTACGCTCCATTAGAAGCTTATCCACCTGCAGATCCTCTTTAGTTAGCACTGTACCCTTCGGGAGTGAGAGGATCGCCGATTTATACTGTTGCAGATAGGTAGAGAGGAGCATATCATCTGCCTCACAGGTCTCTATTTGTTATCGAACCACTCACCAGTCGGCCTTCGTACCAGACGGCTTTGCGCTGCGCTCTTCGGGCTACTGCTTCAGCTGAACAGCTGGCATGCAGCAGCACAAAGCTAGCAGTGTCGCCAACCTTTGGCCATACCTGCTCGCCTTTTGGATCAAGGGGTGTTAATCCTCCTGTTATAAATCTGAGAGATTGAGATAATGCCAATTCATCATTGCAGCCGTACAACTCCGCGTAACGCCCTGCCTTCTCCAGTTGATCTCCATTTCCAAAAGGGGACCAGTGATCGGTAAGGCTATCTGTTGCCAGCTTCACTTTTACCCCTTGGCTGTGCAGCATCGGAAGTGGCATCATCATTCTTCCAATAGGCACTGTGGATGCAATAGTCATACCCAGTGATGCCATCCGTTTAGCTACCTCTTCTGCCTCTTGCTGCTGAGCTCCTGCGAACCAGAACGCATGACTGACCGTGACCTTTCCTTGCAAGCCAGCTTCTTCCGTCAGATCAGCTAACCGCGTCAGTGTTTTCTTTCCCGCTTCTTTTCCATCATGTAAATGAATATCAATGCCGGCATTACTCATCACTGCTAATTCCACCATCGTCTGAAGTGACTTCTCGATATCTCCATCCACCGTATAAGGATCTACTCCGCCTACAAAGGTTGCTCCCTCTACCAGAGATTGTTTTACCAGTTGCACAGAATCCGAGCGCAGCAGGCCATGTTGCGGAAACGCCACAATTTCAGATGAAATTTTGCCCGCGAATGCATTTAATGCTTGTACAGTCGCTTCTAATCGTTGCAAGCCGCTGACAGGCTCAATATTGCAATGGCTGCGCACATGTGTGGCACCAAACCCCTGAATAAGCGTCAGGATGCTCTCTGCTTGTTGTCTCGCCATGGGCAGCAGCTTAGGCAATAATACCTTTTCTTCCTCAATCCGTTCGAAAACACTGGACGCAGGCTTTACCGCTCTCCAAGGTCCATCGAAATACGTTTTATCTAAATGGATATGTGCTTCTTCGAAAGAAGGCAGCATCAACAACTCTTTACAGTCATATTTCGGGAGCTGGCTCTGAAGCTCGATGTCTGCTCCAACAACTTCTGAAATCTTATCCCCGTCAATGCGGAGATGACAAACCTTCGTATTCGTACCCGCTACTTGCCCATCCTCGATAACATAACCTTGTTCTAATCTTATATTGGTTAACCAGTAAGAAGCATTCAACATGCTACCCCATCCTTTTCTCAACAATTTATATAGGTACGGACCGCTTTACTCTAAATGTTACCATAGCCCTTGCCATATAAAAAATGATTGAGAAATTTCAATAGCTACAGATCAATCTGACCCCGATGTTTGACTCTGGATCTAGCTTCTCTACTATAACTAACTTCCTTGTTCAGCAGTTCATCTATCCGCAGACACTTCAGACCCTTTTTATCCATTTCTTTTAAGACTTCTTCTAATCCAGTGATCATATTCAAGGGCGCTTCTTCATCTGCCCACGGTGTATCTCCGCTGTCGTGTAGAACAATGATTGAGCCTGGTTTTATTTTTTTTATTAAGGCATCCTTTAATTGCTCTGCACTCAGTGACGCTTTCCAATCTCCGACCATAACAGACCACAATACGATTCGATAAGATTCTCTCAGCAAAAAGAAATCCCCTAGATTGAGAAGCCCCCAAGGTGGGCGGTAAAAGATAGGCCGCTCTCCTGTAATTCGCTCAACAATGTCTGCTGTGCGATCTACTTGCTTCCGTCTATTGGTCCAGGGGAACTGGATCCAGTTGGGTGTATGAGTATAATTATGAATGCCGATTTGGTGCCCTTCTCTGTGCATACGCTCGATCAGTTCCGGATATTGCTGCGCTTTTTTGCCCAATACGAAGAAGGTCGCTTTTATGCCATGCTCTTTTAATAGATCTAGAAGTTCAGGTGTATAACAAGGATCCGGACCGTCATCGAACGTAAACGCAATTTCTTTCTCTGCACCTACCTCCGAGTGAACCCCCCATCCCAATATTCGGGTAAGCGCAAAAGGAACGATCATATAAAGAACAATCACATCCACTGCTAAAATTATGAAGGCCCACATTAGGAAGCCGCCTCTGTCTTACGCGGGGCAAACCGCGCTTTCAAGGACTGCTTGCTAAGCACAAGCATCATGGGAGATAACTTCTCTGTGCTGTCCTCTACACGATGTTTCCCTTCCGGATGTAGCATGCGAAGTAAAAAACGAAGGTATATCCCGAACCAGTGCCGCTTCCATTTGGACTTGATAGGACGCTGCTCAAACCCTATTCCATGAATAATCCCCCGGTGAAGCAGTGTAATCCCGGTTAGCGCGTTTACTTTGCTTAGTTCCGGATTGCTGTCTAGATCACGACTGATCTCCTTCATAGCCTCGCGAAGCATGCGTGCCGTACGAATTCCGGCCCGATCTGCGCCAAGCGTACGTGTCAGCTGCACAATCTGGCGATTGTCCAAATGAAGCTCACCCACCCAATCTCCCGGAAGTATCCGTTGCCCATCTTGGCAGACCAAACTTTCTCCGTGATATTTCAACACTACCAACTTACATATCCCATATCTACGCACGGACTGACTACGAAATTTGGTGATGACAGCAAATATGTTCTCCCACATCATCCAAAGGGATTGTGAGAATAATTTTATAAATGGAACTGAGGTTACCATCATTTTTCCTTCTTCCTGTTTAAGTTTATCTTCTAGCAAAATCCTTCACTAAACGCCGCGTATACCTGCCGATCATCTTTACCAGACTGTTTCCGAGATAAGCACCTATCCATAGAGACACTGCACCTAACAACATGAAGAAAAGTGAGATGTTGAATGTTTTATTTTCAATCCCAAATAGCGATATAGAGGACACATCTAATAAATACAGGACAGGTGACAACAAGAGAATAATAGGAGTCAAGTAAAAAAGAGTGGCACAAATGAGACTGACCATGCCGATTCCAAACTGCAACATCAACCCTAAAATCGCTCTCCAGTTATGTTCATCCAGAAACTCTGCCTTAACCCTTTCCCACAAGCTGCCTTCTTCTTGAGATCGGGTTGGGAGCGTGCGAACCGAGATATCCGTATAGACTTTAGTTCGAATTCGCTCATGCTGTAAAAAAGTCTCGGTAGAACGCAAAACATAATAAAGGATCGGGATCCCCACTAAGGTGAAGGACATCGAAACTCCAAAGGTAATGCCCACCAGATAAAAACAAAAGTAAAATAGCCCTGTGGCAAAAGTAATTAATAAGAAACAAAAATTTCTCACATGTTTCCGGATTATTTGATTCATGCTTTTCTCTCCCTCTCTGCAATAAAAATTGTTCATTTCTAAGTAACTCCTATGCTAGTGCTTTTGGTGTAAAATCGACCAGTGCCATAATGTCATATGACAAAAAAAACACCCTACTGCCCACTCCCACAAGGGAAAGCAAACAATAAGGTGCTCATCAACTTCAAATACTTCGGTCAGGATTAATCCGAAATGCCAAAAGCCTTCTCGACTGCCTCCTCACGGTTTCGTACCCCGAGCTTGGCATAGATGGTGGACGCGTAATTCCTCACCGTTCCATCGGACAGATATAGTTTAGCGGCAATAGATTTATAACGCATTCCCTTCGAGAGGCATTCTAGAATCTCCAGCTCACGCGGAGTCAGTCCATATTCATTACTCTTCTCTGTCGGTGGCGCCTCTGAAGCTGGATGCATCTCATAGTGATCAATTAATACATTCGTAATATCGGGTGTAATCACCTTTACGCCCCGATGTACGAGACGTATTCCTTCGAACAGCTCCTGCGGCTCGGTAGACTTTAACAAGTAGCCATCTGCCCCGTTTTGCAGTGCTTCGACTGCCATATCTGCTTCTTGAAAAGTAGTCAGGATCAACACTCGTACCCCTGGCCACTTTTGCTTAATAAGCTTGGTCGCTTCCGCACCGTCCATGCCCGGCATATTTAAGTCCATCAGCACCACGTGAGGTTGTTCCTGCTCGCAGAAGCTTATCGCTTGTTCACCATTCTCAGCTAACCCATTGATCACAAAATCCGGCTCCTGCTCTAGAATAATTCGCAGACTATCCCGGATATAGGGTTGGTCATCTACCAGCAATAAACGAATCGTTTCCTCCTGTATCTCTTCAAGCCTTGGTAAACTGCAGGTCACTAAGGTCCCTTCCCCTGGCTTAGAGTAGAAATACACTTGTCCTTGCAAGTTGGAGGCACGCTCCTTCATCGCATTCACACCAAATCCTGCTTTTAAATCTTCAGTGCCTAATCCATTATCCTGCACATCCAGCCGAATCAGCTTCTCTTCATAATGTAAGCTGATGACAATTTCACTGGCCTGACCATGACGTACAGCGTTGGTTATCGACTCCTGCAAACATCTGTATAATGTCATTTGGGCCTGCTTAGATACTGTATACGGTTCTCCGAATGTTCTTAAGCGAATCTTAACCTTGGAGAAGGTCTGGAAATCATCCACTAATTTCTGCAGGGACTGCATTAGCGTCAATGAATCCTCCGAAGCGCCCACATGGTGCAAATATCGCCGAACATCATCCAAGCCATTGCGGGTTAACTTTAACAAGGCATCTATTTTGTGCTCCCCTTCAGAAGTATTCACCTCCGAACGTAAAGTCTCTAGCCCCATAATAATTGAAGTATAAGAATGCCCCACCGTATCATGCAGATCTTTGGATAAACGATCTCGTTCTTCCAGAAGTGTCATACGTTCAACTTGCGAGATGTACTGCTCTAAAACAGCATTTTGCTCCTTAATAATTCTGCCCTGCTTGTGATTCACCACCAGTAAATGAAAAGCGAACCCAAGCGTATACACCAAACCCATGTTAACAATCATCGATACAGCATCCATTTGTTGTGACAATCTAGATAACATAATTGGAATCAAAATGACCGTGATCGGAGCTGTCCAACGATAGGACTTCTGTGCACTATTGCTGGCGATCATAAAAGCGATAGGCAGAAAAGTTACGTACGATTCAGGAAACAAAGCAGCCAAATATAAACAAAGCCCACCCGAAAAAAGGATCTCCGCTATCAGATAATACTTGTAATGCAGCTGCAAACAAAACCAAGGCACAGAAAAAGAGACCACGCCCCAAACAAACGCGATCCAGAAAGGAATCGTAAAATCCTCCGAAAGATAACACATGGTGACCAAAAAGGAAGTAGAAAAACAAATCCGAAACAGGAGGACGAGCCAATCGTACCAGAACCACTGTTTGACCAGATTAAACAAGGCATTTCCCCCTATATACTCTGCTGACTTAATCTTTATTATAGTGTAACCCCTTAAGGGCTCACTAGTTACAAAAAGTCATGAGTTGAGATGACATTTTTACTAATGGTGTAATTAGTGAATAGGTAGCCTTGTATACTTAGCATTAACGTAAAAAGGATGCCAACCCATTTAGGGAGGCATCCTTGATCAATCATATTCTTTAATACCAAGACTTAAAACTTAATTCTTGAAAATCCTTTGTCTGTCTTTACATATCCCACGCTATTCCCCACATAATTGAAATTATCCTTCAGCCTGAAAGTATAATCTACTGCGAGCGTTTTAGGATTTAAAATATATGTTGCAGAACCAGGAAAGCTAAGCTCAATATTACCATCCTGTAATTGATATAACGAAACAAAAAATTCCGTCTCATCTTGTAGGGCTACTGTCTTAACCAATCCTTTTACATTATATAAGGACAGCTTACCATTGGCATAAATCCCATATACCTCTCCCAGGGATGATATGACAGCATTACCTGCGACATCTCTACCCCACAGCAATTTACCTTTAGAGTCAAAACCAAATAGTCGGTTCCCTGTTTTGGGAAGATTAGCCCGAATTAGTACGGTCCCATCGGTGAGCACCTCGTTGTAATCGACTTCTGTATACGAATCCGCAGGCAACTGGTATGTAAATACTGAATTTAGCGAAGAATCAAGAGCCTGGATTCGCGAGCCTTTCCCACTTCCGTAATTTGTTTGAATGAGGATACGATTCCCTTTCCCTGCTACCGTCCCTTTGTAAGTTACGTTTTTTATTTTAGTTCCATTTTTATTAATTAAGGTTAGGGACCCAGAATAATTACCGGAACCATCAAACTCTCCTCGAGATGCAAAGACTAAATTGCCGTTATCAAGTCTATACAAGTATCCCTCTGCTTGAGATAAATTCACCTTCCATTTCCGTTTCCCGTCAGCTCCCACCGCGTAGATTTGAGTTGCGTCAGGAGAAAGATTATCTGTAAAAGTTATGTATACCGTTCCATCTGGTGACACTAAATATTCTTTGGATTCACGAAACATCGATGTACCAGGGTCTGCAAAATTAACCGACCACTTCAGCTTTCCAGTCTGTGTGTCATATGATTTCAGCGTATCCACTAACCATATCTTAGTTTGAGTAGCATGCTCTTCTTTGGTGTGTAGATACACTGTGTTTAATTTAGTAACCTCCATAGGATTGCCTTCCACACTCTCCAGCTCTCCCACAACATTCAGCTGACTCCATTGGGCATTCGGTAATTTGGTTACTGCTGCTGCAGCTTCTACAGTGCCAGAGGTCACCGTACTTGTAGTCATCAACAAGAGAGCAACCAACCCTGTAAATATTCCTTTTTTCAAAAATATCAACCTTTCTTTCCATATATAGTATGCATTCTGTTACTTTACTACCTTTTCTAAGGGACAACAAGATTATATTAAGCAGCTTTTTAAATCAAAACACAGACTGTATGATAGTACATATTATTTGTCCATAAAATTGTAGTAAACCAATTGAACCAATAGGACAGCCAATTCTATAAAGTATGAACACTATCGGAGGAATAATAAACTATGTTAGCCGCACTACTTCATGGCATTGCACTGGCCTTTGGATTAATTCTTCCACTTGGTGCACAAAATGTCTTTGTATTTAACCAAGGGGCCTCGCAGCCACATTTTAAAAAAGCCATTCCCGTTATTGTTACAGCCGCTTTATGCGATACCCTGCTTATTTTATTAGCCGTATTAGGTGTTTCAGTCCTTGTGTTTGCCATTCCCGTTCTGCAGACCGCTTTATTTGCTGTAGGACTTTTATTTCTTTTGTATATGGGCTGGTCTATCTGGAAAAGTACACCTACATCGTCAGCGCAAGACGCAACGCCTCTATCCGCCAAAAAACAAATCCTGTTCGCGCTGTCCGTTTCTTTATTAAATCCACATGCGATTTTGGATACTATTGGCGTCATCGGCACTAGCTCACTTAGTTACACAGGCGTAGACAAAGTTGTATTTGCTGGCGCGACTATCCTAGTGTCATGGATTTGGTTCTTTGGGCTGGCTGTAGCCGGAAAAACCGTAGGACAAATCGACTCCAGCGGCAAAATCATGCGGATTATTAATAAGATCTCCGCGATCATTATTTGGATTGTTGCTGCTTATATTGCCTTCAAGCTTTTTTAAGTGGAGGAAAAAGAATGCTGTACACCAATTTGCCGTATAATTATGTCCAATTCACACCATAATGTACTAGAATTTTGACTTACGGCGCAGAATGAGGTACATTACAATTTGGACGAACAATTAACAAACCAAAATACTATAATGTTCGCATTTAGAGGTGTAAATTATGAAAGAAGTATTCGATTATGAAGATATTCAATTAATTCCTGCAAAATGTATCGTAAACAGCCGTTCGGAGTGTGATACATCAGTCACCCTCGGTGGGCATAAATTTAGATTGCCGGTGGTACCTGCCAACATGCAAACCATCATTGATGAGAAGATCGCTATCTCCTTGGCGCAAAATGGCTATTTCTACATTATGCATCGTTTTGAACCGGAGAAACGTACGTCTTTCATCAAAGACATGCACTCCCGTGAATTAATCGCATCCATCAGCGTCGGAGTTAAAGAAGAAGAGTATGATTTCGTCGAACAATTATCCAAAGAACAGCTGGTTCCGGAATTCATTACAATTGATATTGCACACGGCCATTCCGAAGCAGTTATTCGGATGATCAAACATATTAAACAATACCTGCCTGCCAGTTTTGTTATTGCAGGAAATGTAGGAACACCTGAAGGCGTTAGAGAATTAGAAAACGCTGGAGCTGATGCTACTAAAGTTGGGATTGGACCAGGGAAAGTATGTATCACTAAGATCAAAACTGGATTCGGTACAGGCGGCTGGCAGTTAGCTGCACTACGCTTGTGTGCCAAGGCTGCAAGCAAGCCAATTATTGCCGATGGAGGCATTCGCACACACGGTGATATTGCTAAATCCGTACGATTCGGCGCTTCTATGGTCATGATTGGTTCACTATTTGCCGGTCATGAAGAATCTCCGGGTGAAACCATTGAAATCGCTGGGAAGCTCTATAAAGAATACTTTGGCTCCGCTTCAGAATACCAAAAAGGTGAAAAGAAGAACGTCGAAGGTAAAAAAATTGCGGTTGAGCATAAAGGGGCTTTAGCAGAAACCCTAAGAGAAATGGAGCAGGATCTTCAATCCTCCATCTCTTATGCAGGTGGCAATAAATTAGAGGCTATCCGTAATGTGGATTACGTTATCGTTAAGAACTCCATTTTTAATGGAGATAAAGTCTATTAATTGAACAAACAGGTGAGCAGGATGACTTAGGTCAATCTTGCTCATCTTTTTTTATGAGAACGAGTTCTGCCGGTCTACTTTGGGGTAATGGTAAGAATAAACTCCTACTAGATCACAATAGAGAGGATTATCCTTATGCGGCAAGCTATGATTATTATTAACCCCTCCTCCGGCAAAGAAGAAGCCAGCCAATATGTCAGATATGCAACAAGAGTTCTAAGTGATAAAGACTACTCCGTTACGATCAAGGAGACGGCAAAAGAACTAGACGCCACTCGTTATTCCATCGCTGCTTGTGAGGAAGGTTATGATCTGGTGGTCTCCATCGGCGGGGATGGCACGCTTCACGAGACCATTAATGGTCTTATCGATCAGGAACACCACCCAAAGTTAGGTGTGGTTCCTTTAGGAACGGCTAATGATTTCGCCCGTGCATTACAAATTCCACTGAATCCCGAAATAGCCATTCAAACCCTTGCCTCCTCAAATTTAAAAACAGTAGATATCGGTCGCTTAAATGACCGCCTATTCGGCAACGTGGTTGCTGTAGGTTCAATTGCCGGAGCATTATCCTCTGTATCCTCCGAAGATAAAACCAAACTCGGCTCATTGGCATACTTAAAAGAAGGTCTTAAACAACTTACAAGCCCTACAGCCCACCCCCTTGTCATTCACCATGATGGACATATGTGGCAAGGAGACTCCTTACTCTTTCTCGCCGTATTAACCAACTCAGTCGGCGGGTTCGAGAATCTAATACCGGATGCTGCGGTTGACGACGGTCTGCTTCATTGTTTTATTATTTTGGACCTCAGTATATTCAATACCATTACAGCCAGTATATCTTTACTGCTGGGTACCCTTAAGGATCATAAAGACGTTGTCTATTTCACAGCCCACAATGTAACTGTAAGCTCTCCAGAAACCGTAAGAACCAATGTAGATGGCGAAGAAGGTCCAACTTTGCCTATTACGCTAAGTGTTCTCCCTCGTCATATCCAAGTCATTGTGCCAGAAGTGGACTAACAAACAAAAAGCAGTCCGGAACTCAAAAAGTTCCAGACTGCCCTTAATTTATGGACGCCCCGATCCATATCTTACTAATCAAATGACTAAGAAGTTATTTCTATTCCACTACAATAAATTTTTTGCCTAATAACCACATTCCGCCGCTAATCCCTAAGAAATAAATAGGCATCGTCAGTAATGAACCATTATGAAGAGCGCTCATTCCCCACGTCGCCAAGCTAACAAGCAAATAATAGCCCAAGCTGAATATCGCACCTGCTGTTCCTACAACATCCTGAAATTGAACAAGAGCAAGACTTAGACAATTAGGTAAAGCAATCCCTGCACCCATTAATAGGACAAACAGCGTTATTAGAATACATACGATCACTATCATATCCGGCAGCGAGTCAAGACTGCTTGCGATTGTTAATAGCAAGGCTCCGCTCGCCATTACTAGACAGCCGATATGGATTATTTTTTCTGGGGCATAGAGGGTTAATAATCTTTTGGAGATCATTGCGCCTACAATCGACGCCAAAGCCACAATAATGCCGAGAAAACCATAGACTCCTGGTGAAATCTGAAAGTGTTCAATAAATATAAAAGGAGCTTCAGCATAATAGCTGAACAAGATTCCGTTAATGCCTCCAATTAGTAATCCAAACACCAATACACGTGGCAATGCGAGCATTTTTTTGACTATAGGCAGAATAGCCACCTTTTTTCTCATGGAAACATCAGTGGTTTCTGGCAGCTTCCAAAAAGCATACATAAATAACAACACACTCATCATTACTAATGTAAAGAAAACCGCTCGAAAACCAAAAGCTTGATCCACCCATCCGCCAATTAACGGACCTACTGCGGGAGTAAAAGCAATGACCGCCGAGATTTGGGCAAACATAACATGCCGTTTATTCCCGGAGACACTCTCACGAAGAATGGTTTGGGTAATAATCGAACCTGTTGCTGCTCCAAACGCTTGTATAAACCGGCTGACTAACAGCAAATGAATGGATTCTGAGTAAAAACACATCAAGCTTCCCATACCGTATACAAGAAGTCCAGCCAGCATGGAAGATCTCCGCCCGATGAAGTCAGACAACCAACCCCAGCTAAAAACTCCTAAAGCAAATCCAATAAAATATATACTTAACGTTAACTGTACAGAACTATTGGTGGCCCCAAGTGCTACTGCGATATCTGGTAACGATGGGGTGTAAATCGTCTCACTAATTTGCGGAAAAGCCACAAGAACAATCATTAAAAGTAACGATGGTGCTGCATATTTTTTCATCTTATTTTCGCCCTCCTACAAGCTTATATCCTCGAACAACTACAAGAATATGAGCCTAGCTAGGGAAATGGGGGCATCATTATAGCAAGACGACTATAGATCATCATGTTAGAAAATCACCTTTCATTGTTATGCTTTCATTGTTATATAGGAGGGCTTACCCGAAAGATATCGGGCAAAGATTTGAGTTTCAATTATTCAACCAAAACATCATTATACACGGTAATAGAAAAGCTCTCAAACGAATCACTTCGCCTGAGAGCTTATTTAGGTTAGGAATTTTGTTCTGATAATCCATGTATAGTTACGCCAACAGCGCTGGATTTCTTTTTGTCCTGAGAAGCATGTAGCTTTACCATCACAAATCTTGCAAACGGCTGTATCAATATACTTTCAGCGAACAGTGCAATTAGGAAATTTCTTGGCCAATTGGCTAAGAAGTGATTAAACGTTTGAGAACTCAACCCGTTTCCGATAATGTCTCCAATAAACGTCATACAAAATGACATTCCTAGTACGGTGAATAAGATACGGAATAGGATTTTGGCGTTGAAGCTATCTGTAGGTTGTGTGAATATAGCTGTCAGCTTTTCGGCAATACGGCCAATAACAACAGGCTCAATAATCATGACAATTACCCAAATGATCGGAAACACCTTAAGAATCGTTAAGGCAACCTCACCATTAAATTCTCCAACCCCTAAAATGATATTTATTGAGGACATAAACAGTACCGTCAGTGTAGAAATGATTGCACCATATAATGCCCCCTCCTTAGCGTTTCTTGGTAATCTTGCTTCTTGATTCATGATGTTCTTCCTTTCAATATTGTCGGTAATAGTTTGGCGATAGTTTTTAAGGGAGTTGTAGATTTTTGCGTTAGGCACAACATCATCGCGCCTTCGATCGAAGCCGTCATCCACAATGCCATCTCGGAGGCTGATTCCTGCGAATAACCTTCAGTTACAAGCTTATCGCAGTAAATTCGTTCCATGTTCTCATAGAGCAAGCTACATGCCTGGCGAACAGGTTCACTCACCGTAGCCATTTCACTGACAATACTGCTAAAGGTATATCCGGTAATCGTGCCCTCGGTTTCTAAGTTGTGAATCAACTTGTCGATCATGGATTGTATAGCTTCTAACGTCGATGGATGCTTTTTAAAAATATCCTCAATATCTATCGTAATTGCTTCATTTAAGCCCTTTAAACAAGCAATTAATAGTTCTTCTTTTCCATTTGGAAAATGATGATAAAGCGCTCCTTTGGTCACATTACAGGCTTTTAAAATTTCATTCACGCCTACATTTTTATATCCTTTTTGCTGAAAAAGATGTGTCGCCGTCTCAATCATTAGCGATTTTGTATCCACAATAACGTACTCCCCCTAACATACCAACCGGTCTGTTTGTTATTATAACAATATAAAAATGAATAATGTAAGTCTTTTTTTGCTTTTTTTCAAAAAATATTTCATTATTTTCATTTATAACTGAAAACAGGATATGATCTAGTAAGTCTAGAAGTTAATGTGGAGTTCAAAACATAATTGTCGTTATGAATACAAAAGAATAGGGTGTATACATGAAAAAAAAAGCCTTAGTAATTATGCTGATAAGCTTGATTACTTTAATCTTTATCGCAGCTTGTAATGGTAATCAGAAAAAAGATGACTTTTTGACGCCATACCTTACTCAAGAAAATAAATCTTTTTCAATCCTAATTTTATCGGAGAACGATCGTTTTTTTGAGCAAACTAAAGAGCTTGAGGATATTTACAAGGAAAATATGACTTGTATCAGCAAAGCAGGTGTTATCAAAAAAGATTCGAAAGAGGGCGACCGCTTAAAAGAGGATTTGAAGATCAACACTTACCCTTCATATATCCTATTGGACAATAAAAAAGTGCTGCTTATAAGCGAAAATATTGAGCAGTTTAAAACAGAGTCAAAACAAATCATAGAAGAAATTCTCAACAAATAATGCATAGATATTTAAGTGCCTACAGCAAAAAGGGCTCAGTTTCCTGAGCCCGCATATACTTACCCTACTATGTTTTTATGTCTGAAGAATTGTCCCAACACTCCACGTTTTCCAGACCTTCTATGCTATCTTTATAAAAGACAGGGTCCTTCCCTGCCCGCTTCTGGCGCTTATAATCCTGCAAGGCGGCAAAGGCCACTTTAGATAACAAAAGGATAGCGATCAAATTCACGATGACCATGAAGCCCATAAATAAATCAGCCAAATCCCATACCAATTGAACTTTAGCTACGGAGCCAAAAATAATCATCGCCAAGACGCTGTATCTATAGAATAGTAATACTTTTTTATTGGAGTTCAAGAATTCTATATTGGTCTCACCATAATAATAATTTCCGATTAACGTACTGAAAGCAAACAATAAAATCATGATCGCTAGGGATCCCGAGGCCCACGAACCAATATGTTCGCTTAATGCCGCTTGTGTCAGCTTAATTCCATCCAGCCCTGGCTGTTTATACGCATCGGATAACAAGATAATAAAAGCAGTACTCGAACAAATAAGTAACGTGTCTGTAAGTACACCCAGCGCTTGCATCAGCCCTTGTTTCACCGGATGACTAGTTGTTGCAGTTGCCGCAGCATTCGGAGCACTACCCATTCCCGCTTCATTGGAGAATAGTCCCCGTTTCACCCCTTGCAGAATGACTGCCCCAAAAGATCCCCCTGCGATTTGTTCAAATCCAAAAGCACTTTTCACAATAAGCGCCAGAATCGCCGGTATTTCCGTAATATTAATTAACATAATAATAACAGCAGCCCCAATATAGACCCCTGCCATTACCACTACAATATATTCGGACATTCTAGCAATACGTTTAACCCCACCAAAGATAACAGCCGCAAAAGCAGCAGCAACTACAAGCCCAAGAATCACCCGATTAGTGCCAAATGAATTCTCAAAGGCCACTGTAATCGTATTGGATTGAACTGCATTAAATACAAGACCAAAGGATAACGTGATCAAAACCGCAAATACCGCGCCCATCCAACGTTTTTTCAGGCCTTGCTCCATATAATAGGCGGGACCCCCACGAAATCCAGTCTTGTCCTTCACTTTATACACCTGTGCCAGAGTACTTTCAATAAATCCAGACGCTGATCCAATAATAGCTATGACCCACATCCAAAAAACAGCCCCTGGTCCACCTATTGCGATAGCAATTGCGATCCCTGTAATATTCCCTGTCCCAACCCTTGCTGCCATACTGATACAGAAAGCCTGAAACGACGAAATGGAATCTTTTGACCTTTCATTGGACTCTTTAAGGACCCTAAACATTTCTTTAAACATGCCAAACTGAACAAACTTCGATCGAATGGTGAAATAAATTCCACAAACAATAAGCAGAACCACCAAAATTTTCGACCAAAGAAAGTCATTTGTTGTACTAATCATACTGTCTAACATTTGTTGCATGTAAATCCGCCTCTCCATTGTGTCGATACCCAGTTGCTGAACCTTAAGTTACATAGTATTTTCAAATATAACAGCCCTTATTTCAAAAGCCAACAAAAAAAATTAGCCAGCAACACCATACCTTACACCGGTGTGAGAGCTATTTCCCCATCTTCATCTGAGCTCACAAGCTCCTTTAGATTAATCTAGGTATTATAAAAAAATGAAAAAGCATCTTGTGGAAGAAATGTATGACAACAATGTATGCGCGTATTTATATCGTGGAGAACATTTGGTTTGATTTGATTTCAGGACGAACGAGGAACGAAGCTATAACATCAGCAGCACAACTAGTGCCCTTATTAGCCGCAAAAGATATTGAAGAAATGGCTGTCCTCTATCATGAGCTAGCCAGCAAAAATAAAATCGTTCTGGCTAGTCAAAAAGATAAGGATCCCACCGTTGTTTTGGACCATCCAACTATGGAATCGCTTGAGACATCCATTTCCGGGGTTATCTCGAATAATCATAGAGCAGATATTTTCGAGGTATTAATTAGCCACAGCTTTAAAATATTGGTACACCTGATTTAACTTCTTATCATGTTTCCCTTTTGGACTCTCCATATTCCCAAATTCGAAAAACTTCACTTTCTTGATGCCACAATATTGAAATAGTGCTTTTCTCATCAGCACTTTATGGGAATTATTCAGCCAATATAAAGGATAAAGGGTCGGCCCCTTCATGCTGGAAATGCAAACCACAGACTTTCCTTTCAGCAGCCCTTCGGGGATGAGACCACCCTTTTCTCTGTAAGCGAAATTAGAAGCAAACATTTGGTCAATATAACCGAGCAACATCGCGGGAGGACGTCCCCACCAGATTGGATACACAAACACAATTTTATCGGCCTGACGAATCTGCTCCCGATACTTCTCTAGCTTGGGATCGATATGCATGTCTCTTCTACGTTTATTTTCATTAAATACCAGCACAGGATCAAATTGCTCTTCGTAAAGATCAAGGACCTCTATCTTCGTGATCTTTTGATTCTCATTACTTCCCTGAATGACTTTATTGAAAAAAGCATAACTTAAACTTTTATGATTCGGATGTGTATAGATGACTAAAACGTTCATTGCTCCACCTCTTTAATTATCATTTGATAACAAAATGGTATCACAACCGTTATTTAGTTGTCAAATGATAATTGTATTATGATAATTATTTTGTTAAGGTTTACAATAAGAGGTGATCCTTATGGACAAACAAGCGTTTTTTCAGAAAATTGTTACCTTTACGACAGCAGTCCATGAAGTAACATTTGACTTTACCAAAGATGTTAGACCGGAAGGCATTACGCCCGTTCAATATAGTATTCTGGAATATATTGCGGTTAGCCAGCCTGTTACCCTCAGCCAAATCAGCGATTGTAAGAATATCTCTATGCCGAATACCAGCCGTGAGCTGAAGAAATTAACAGAAAAAAACCTGTGTGAGAAGCTTGATGTCGCCGAGGACCGGCGTAAGCAAATGATTCGGCTGTCTGATGCTGGACAAGCGATGATGAACGAAGCTTTTGAACGGATCGGTGAACGTTTTCTGAACCGGATTAAAGAGGTTCCCCCAGAGGAATTAGCCGAGATTAACCATGCCCTCGATATCCTGCAATCTAAGGTGTTTAACACCCAGCAATGATCCGAGAAAAAGACAGCAGAGCAGCGGTTCCCCATTAATGGGAGCACCGCTGCTCTGTGTTTTGGGTCGATGATTAGCTGACTCAAGACCGATTATCGGCTAGTTAAAGCCTAACGAAATCGAATCAGCCTCACTTCAGCTAAATCGCCAAATCGCACTCGTCCACTGAGGCTTTCGGACCCAGATGACGTTATTGGCATGTTTTTAGCCTTTTGTGCGTAGTTTCGGACTCCAGCGACGCTATTCCTATGAATCGAGTTCATATTGGGTGTTTTTTATGCCAATAGCTGCTATGCGGTCCGTTGGCATTCCAAATATGCGAAAAAGCTACATTTAAGGTCAGCTGAGTCCGAAAGACGCTTCCCTAATAATCCCCTAATAGAAATAGGCACTCCTCTTAAGGAATGCCTTGATTGGATTATAAGTATTCTTAGCCAGCGAAATAGACTATTTCACCAGTCCGCTGATAAAGGTCTCAAAATTGTCAGCCAAACGTGTGATTTTGTATTTGTTATCCCGATCTACATGAATAACCTCAGGTTCGCCATCATTCCCGAATTCACGGTAATCCAGCATCACCACTTCATTCTCAGAAGGACAATCACAAATCACCACACCAACTTCAGGATAACGTCCATTTTCAATCACAGTCCGGCTGCCTGAAGCCCCACACAGCGACTTATTCTTATCTCGTCCAATTCCGAGGATACCAGAAATCGTAATAAATTCTCCTGTTCCCGGAATCGGATAACGATTGTTATGAGGAATTCCCCCATTATGTAACTTCATCATATCCACATAGGAAGCAGGCAGCTTGAAGACCAGCTCTTCTTGTACAGAAGTAATCAATGCATCTGAAGGCGGGTCAGAAATATATTCTGAGAACGCATACTCGCTGTCATCCCAGAAATTAGTGGTATCCAACGCTATTACAGGCTTCTTAGCAGGTTTGTTTACAGGCTTTTTCGCAGCTTTTTTAGCCAATTTACGTTTGATCCAGCCCAGAAACTCCAATGTGTCTTCATCATCAGGTTCCAGCTGATCGGCAATCGTAAACGCTTTTAAAGCTTCGTCATATCTTTTCAGATAATAATAAGAAACCCCGATACGGTAATGCCAGAGCGGGTCACCTTCACCCTCTTCTTCAATGCTCAAATACTGCTCTAAAGCCTCTTCATATTGCCCGAGATTATTAAGCGCCCTGCCCAAATGACTAGTTAGAACATAATCTCTTTCCTCTTCAGGAATTTCCGTGATTGCATCCACGATTTCTTGAAATTCATCTTCCTCATGCCATTCATCCAATTTTGCCAATAACTCATCACTCATCATTAATACCTCCTATTAACGATCACTCAAAATACCTATTAGAAATTATACCATTTCTAACCTATGCCCAGCCAATAACGCATGTCCTAGCCCTATCAATCAAAAAGCAACTTCCCTTTTTGCTGTGAAAAACAGACCGCAGCGTTTATCTGCGGTCTGTTTTTCGTATACAGAAAACCATTTTAATTATGGTAACTATAATTGCTGCTTTCTATCCTGCCTTTACGACTGCATCCCGTTTTCGATCCTCTGCAGGAACTCTTCAACGGCACTATAGCCAAGCTGTTTAAGGTACCAATTGTTCGCAGCCGCCTCGATCAGGCCAGCCACGTCGCGGCCAGGCTGAAGCTGAATTTCAATATGCGGAATTTGCACGCCAAGATATTCTGTGAACTGGGGTTCGATTTCGAGCTCATTATTCAAGGAATTCTCCCGCCATGGTGACAACTCGATGTCGAGTACAATTCGTGTCTCTTCCTGAAAAGCTCTACGCCCGTACTGCCGTACAACATTGATCAGACCAATACTACGCAGCGCTAGGAATTCACGGGTCGTTTCATTATGCGTGCCGAGAAGCGTCGCCGGTCCCAGCTTCTTAAGCACAACTACATCATCGGCCACAAACCGATGGCCTCTTCTAATGAGCGTGTGAGCGGTTTCGCTTTTTCCGATCCCGGACTTGCCTCTCAATAGGACACCTATGCCAGACACGTTCACACACACTCCATGAATTGAAAGTTCTGGCGCCAGCGCCTTCACCAGATAAGTATCAATCTTTGCGATGAACTCTGACGTCGTCTCTTCCGTCCGAAGTAGTGGTATACCTTCTTGGTCGCAGAATAAAGTCAAATAGGGAATCTCCTGCTGACCCGTCGTCACAATAAAGCATGGGGGATGGTACTTAACGATATTGCCAATATGTAACTTGCGTTGCTCAACGCTTAGCTTTAGCAGATAATTGATTTCTTTACGACCCAACACTTGTACTCGCTTCATGGGGAAAAAGTCGAAGTAACCCACGAACTCCAGGCCAGGTCTATGTGTCTTAGAGCGAGTGATCTCGCGGTCCATGCAGCTAGCACCCGCAAGCACTTCCAGCTTAAACGTTTCCGTAAGGCTTTGAACGGTAATCGATTTCAATGTTGTTCTCCTCCTGTGGCTACGTATTTTGAATACGTAATACGGTTACCGGGATATATTCAACGACGAATAGAATGATTCCTGCAAAAGAAATAGACAGATCATGAGATATTAACAACTATGTTCCTTCAAGAAAATTAATGAGGTATATCTCCGGTTGCGTGAGAAAATCTGCAAAACTACATAAATCCGCGTACGTCTGATGTTCCACGTCGTAACAGCCTATCAGGCCTTTTTTCTTCGGATTCCACATAAGCAGCAGATCAGAGTAATTATCTATATCGGCTGACAGACGGAGCAGCTTTTGTCGGCCGATTTTTATTTCAATGGTATCAGTTAATGTGAAAAAGTCGATATATCTAATTTCATATTCATTTTGTGTTAGCTCAAGACGCAGATTTTTTCCAGTAAGAAAGCTAACCAATTCATCAGACAATTTATATTTTCTCAGCTCAAACTTCTTATTCTCGATATCATGAAATTCAGCCGGCTCTAACGATTTCAAAAAGTCAGCCAAAGCTGTATTCTTATTGCTCACAGCAATGGTGTAAGGGCGATCGCCATCTTTTTCCGCCAAGGTAACGTCTGCGCCACGTTCAATCAAATATTGTACCATCGCTTGATTACCCATTCTTGTGGCAACTGTTAACGGAGTGGCTTGATAAGGATAGACCATATCGGAATTGTTGTAATTAATGTCCACCCCATGATCCAGTAAATAAGCAACGGTCTTAAGGTCGTGATCTGACACCGCTTTGCGTAATACAGCCCCACCATGCTGCTTAATATCTAATCCTAGCTCATGTATGAGCGGGATATTGTTTTTGTTGCCATAGTAGGCCTGCGAATATGCACCTGACTTGACCTGATTAAGCTTGTCCAGTTTGGCCCCTTGTGCTGCAATATAGCGGACGATATCTTCTTTGCAATAGCGGACCGCGAGCAAAAAAGCCGGATTATTCTTCACATTCAGATTTACACCGTGCTGTACCAGCAGCTTTATGACATCCATTCTCTCTGATATAAGCGCCAAAGCTAACGGGGTTAACGTAGTATATTGGCTAAGGACGATTCCCTCTTCAATATCCCAGCCTGCTCTAATGGCAGCCTCTAATTCCGGAATATTTCCATTGTAAATATGCATGGCCATTTGCGGCAGTTCCTCGAACTTCCCTATATCCTTCAGACGGATCATCCATTATCCACTCCTACTTCAAGTATTATGAAGAGTATAGAGAACCGTATAGTAAAAAACAATCCAAACTAAGGATGTTGTTCTAACAAATAGTCCTCATAATGTTCAGATCCGCAAGATTATTGCTGCTATTTCAAAAAAATAAAAAGAAGCTCCGTAAATTCACGAAGCTCCTGTTTACAATTTATGATGGTAAGTAAAGTTGAAGCAGCCTGCTGTTCTCAGCGAGAACGCTGGCTATATTCCTCTTTACCCTTGGATGTCCCGTCTCGCCTCTTGCTCGGCAAGAATCTCGTTATCTTCCGCGTTATCCCGTGTCACTTTCTGAACGCCAATAGCGCTATAAGAAATCAAGAGAATAACAGCTATGTAATACCCCTTTACATTTAATTCAAATGGAGCATTGTAAAGGCCAATAAAAAACATCGCATACCCGATAATCAAACCCACAAAAGCCATAATTGTGAAGGCCCCTGTGTTTCTCATCCTGTGTTTAGGGTTATCCAAACGAAATTCTTTATCCTCTGTATTGTCCCTGACCACCTTTTGCACAACGATACAGGAAATCGTAATTAACACCATACAGAGCAAATAATACCCTTTTACGTTTAGCTCCCAAGTGTCGTTGTACACTCCCAAACAGAATAGAAAAAGTCCTGCCCCCAATGCAAAATACGATGCCCCCGTAAAAGCAGCCGTGTTGCGTTTGCGATATCTCTGATTCATCTGATAATTCCTCTCCCACTACAGACTTGAATGATGATATATCCTTCTCCACTATACCGTGGAACATCGGTAAAATTCTACCATGAATCAGGTTGTTTTAGGGAATTCCAGGAATTTTTTTACTATACAAATATAAAATAACGCAAACACCGAAAGGACGGTCTCAGTCCCATACAATATAGGACGAAAACCGCCTCCCGCGATCTCTGCAACATAAATTAGAAAAATGCTACTGCCTTTCCTGATCCACCAATTGCTGCTGTGCGAGACGAATCATTTCGCGGACCATCGATCCACCAATTTTACCGCCGATCTGGCCCACCGATTCTGTGCTCAAATGACCATTTTGACCGCGCTCCAAAGGGACACCCAGTTCTTTTGCAACTTCGTATTTCACATCATCAGGCCGCTCTGGATCTACATCATACCCCTCGCGCCGCATCACTTCCGCTTTAAAAATTTGCATTCCGCGGCTGGCTCCCGGCACTGCATATTTCCTGTTCCTTCTAGACATCCTTATCCCCTCCCAAACCTGTTTTAAATAACATGCCCGGAAAACGGAACCTCCACCCTTATGGACTTGCCCCGATTATTTCCAAGCAGGGCGCCGTTGCAACGCGGCATTCGTAGCACGCAAGGTTAAAGCCCAAAATAAAAAAGCCACAGCACTAACAGAAGCTCCAAGCCAACATACCCCGTTCCAGCCATAGTGAGAATAGATTTGAGTGGAAGCAATCGATCCGGTAGCACTTCCAATGGAGTAAAAAACCATATACCCTGCGGTGAGCCTACTACGTGCCTCCATGCGCAAGGTAAGTATTATACTTTGATTGGTGACATGCACCGCCTGCACTGCCAAATCAAGCAGAACAATACCAATGACCAATGCCAACAGCGACTGCTCCGTAAAACTGATAAACCACCATGAAATCAACAATAGAAGTAAAGCTATGCCTGTCGTTCTCTGTCCATGACCCTGATCCGCTAGCTTTCCCGCCCGTGCAGCAGCTAATGCTCCCACAATTCCCGCCAGACCAAATGCCCCAATTGCAGTATGTGAAAGTGATAACGGCGGAGCACTAAGAGGCAAGACCACAGAAGTCCACAGAATACTGAAAGCAGTAAAAATCAACAAAGCCAGAATAGCGCGGATACGCAATACTCTCTCTTGTACAAACAACATAAACACTGAGCTAAGCAGCTGAGCGTATGACAGTGTTTTTACCTCACGTTTCACATTTGGCAACACCCTAAATAATGTACACACCATACAAAGCATTAAAGCAGCAGAAAAAAGGTATACGGAACGCCAACCTGCAAGATCTGTAAGTATTCCTGAAATGGATCGCGCAAGAAGTATTCCAATCACAATTCCACTTGTGACCATGCCTACGACTCGCCCGCGTTCGGCAGGGGCAGCCATTGTCGCCGCGAACGCAACAAGCGTCTGCGTTACAACAGCGAGTAGTCCCACTGAGGCCATACCTACGAATAGTACCGTGCTGGAAGAGGCAGTACCCACGATAATCAAAGCCACCACAGATAATAACATCTGGCCGATAATCAGGCGGCGCTGATTCAGTAAATCTCCTAGTGGCACGAGCAGTAACAGCCCCACTGCATAAAAAATCTGCGTGATAGTAATAAGAATACCAATGGTTGAATAATCAATACCAAATTCTTTCGACAAATGATCAAGCAACGGTTGAGCAAAGTAGATGTTTGCAACCGACATCCCGCAGACAACGGCAAACAAAAGTGTCATATACCGAGGCATCGAGGAAGCATGAATAGAATCAGATGGCGTATGCGTCTCTTGTGACGAAAGCTTCTCTTTAGTCCCCTGCATTTTGGACACACCCTTTCTCTGTTAAATTTAAATCGCAAACATATTTCATACTGATCAGTATGTTATTATGCTCAGTAAATTTATCTTACAAAATGGTGTGTGTCAACATAAATATTTGATGCTACCGACTTTGATTTGACAATATAGACGACTAGTTCTAGTATTATAAAATACTGTTCGGTAATAAATTATTGAAATCAAATATAACGAGGGGTGTTAAAAATGGCTCGGACCCGCGAATTTGACGAGGAAAAAGCATTAGAATCAGCTATGGAGCTATTTTGGGAGAAGGGATATGAGGCTACTTCATTAAGCGATTTAACTTCCAGAATGGGCATTCAACGCCCCAGTATATACTCAGCTTTTGGAGACAAAAAAGAATTATTCGAAGCTGCGCTACGTAAATACACGATGTCCCATGCTTCCCGTGTCCGAGCCCAACTTCAAAGCAATCCATCCGCAAAAAAAGCCTTTCGTAGTTTTTTTGAAGATGTGGTGGCGGAGGAGTATGCAGGCAGTGTGAACCGAGGATGTTTTTGCATCAATACAATGGTCGAGCTGGCACCTCATGATGAGAAGTTCGAGATTCTTACAAGAGAACACCAAATGTATCTATCGGTCATATTTCAAGAAACTATTGAACGCGGTATACAATCAGGTGAGCTTAAGGGTGGTGTAAATGCGAAGGCCTTGGCACAGGCACTAATCGTATCGCTAATAGGGCTTACTGTACTCTTGAAATCCCGCCCGGAGCGATCCTTTGTTGATAACGCAATAACAGTGATACTTACTTCGCTTGATTAAATTCAGAGTCTTGATTTAAGTCAATGCCCGCCATAGTACTCCTAATTACAATGAAATAAAAGTCCTTTAGGAGGCTATCTTATGGCTATCTCAGAAAAAGACCTATCGAACCAGCGTAAGTCCGCTTTAACAGCTGGAATATCACTGATCATCATGACCCTCGCCTCATTTTTTTCATATGGCTTTGTCCATGGGACTCTTGTTGTGCAAGGCGATGCCAGTGCCACATTTATTAACATTGTATCTTCCAACAACCTTTTCAAAGGGGAAATCTTGGGCTGGATCATCATTATGATTACTGACATTCTGGTCGCCTGGGCGTTTTATGTGTTTCTAGAACCCGTCAACCAAAATCTTTCATTACTCGGCGCATGGCTCCGTCTAACCTATTCCGCTATATTGGCAATCTCTATATTAACCTTGATATTTGTGCTGCTGCTCACGGGAAACACAAATGGCTTTTCCTCATTAACAATCGAACAAACTCAAGCATTTATGATGTTATTTCTGGATGCATTTCAATTCATTTGGTCTATGGGGCTGGTCGTTTTTGGCGGGCATTTGTTAATAGTGGGCTATGTGGCTTTAAAATCCGATGTCATTCCTAAAGTAATCAGCATCTTGCTGCTGCTTGCTTCAATAGGCTATATTATCATTCATCTAAGCAAAATGTTTCTCCCACAATATGAGGCAGTCATTACAACACTTAATTTTATTTTTACTATTCCTATGATTGTAGGAGAACTAGGCTTTGGGATATGGCTACTGCTTAGAGGTGGGAAAATCCCCAAAAGTGTATAACGATTTTGTTATTCATCCCCGGAATGAACCCGCTTCTTAATTCTACTTAATGACTCTGGCGTAATCCCCAAATAACTGGCTAATTGATGTTGGGGGACACGGGTAAGTAAATGAGGTCTTTTTTGTAACAAGGCTTTGTAACGTTCTTCAGGATTGGAAGCAATAAAGGAAGTCAACTCATCCTGAACCTCACCCAAGTTCTCCTCTACCATTTTGCGTATCATGGTTTCCAGCTGAGCGTGTTTATGGAGCATATCCTGTTCCGCAATAAGATCACCAACCACCAATATGCTGTCTTCTAGGCAGGTTAAGGTGTACGCTGAGGGTCTACTCTCCTGATGCCGATTAAAAATCGAAACCGCTTGCTCTTCCGTATAAAAATTAGATGTGACTTCTTTGCCCGATTCATCTATCGAGGACTGCCTCACACATCCCTTTAACACAAAAAAACATTTTGAGGGAACGTCTCCTTGTCTAAGGAGTACCGTTCCCTTCTTGTATTCCTCAATAGGAATACCTTCAACAATATCCTGCTGTTCCACTTCGTTAAGAGATGTAAATTTACTCATAAACTTATACAATATGCTTTTCATTTATCTCTCCAATCTCATTGCACGACCTCATATAAAAATCCCTCTAACGGCTGAATAAAGTGTGACCAATCACCTGTTGTGTACAGCAGAAGCCGATGCATCGCACGCGTACAGGCTGTATAAAAAAGCTTGCGTTCGCTTTCCCGATCATACGTCTGAGTGGAAGCATCATAAATCAGTACGGCGTCGAATTCAACCCCTTTTGCGAGATAAGCGGGAATTACTAAAATGCCCTTCTCAAAAGTGAGCGTCTCCTTCGTAATAAGCCGCAGAGCTTCGCATCCTTGTGACTTTAATTCTTCATAGGCCGCACGGCTTTCAGCTGCAGTCTTGGTAATCACGGCAATAGAGTCAAGCCCTTCAGCCATCAACGCCGCGAGATCTTCTTTAATTCTTATTGCCCGCTCTACGTCGCTACTTGCCTTCACTAGGAACGGCTTCTTACCCTCTCTTTCAAAAGGTACGATCTCCTCATTAGGCAGCAACGCCTTCGTAAACTCCACAATCTGACGAGTTGAACGATAACTTCGAATTAGACGGATCAGGCTCGTTTCATCTTCACCATAAAGCCGGATCAAAGGTGAATCCACCTCGTGCAAATTCGTTGCTTGAGGGAAAATTGCTTGGCCGAAATCGCCGAGCACAGTCATGCGCGCGCGGGGAAACAGCTGTTTGAGAAACGCGTATTGGAACGGCGAATAATCCTGGCCTTCATCGATAAACAGATGCCGAACTTCTGTGTTCATACGAGTACCCTCGACAAGTTCTTTTAAATACAGGAATGGAGTGGCATCCTCGCAAAAGAGTTCATCGCGGCTCAGTTTTTCCTTTGTTTGCTTACAAATTTCCTGCCACTGAGCAGGTACCTCAGTCTCGTTCGTCATATGCCGATAACTGGCGTCGGCACTAAACAACTGATCGTATAACCCAATCGTATCTATGAACTTGAACCGTTTGACATCGCGTCTCAGCGGTGTAAAGTGCTCCTTCACAATCATGCGGCGCAGCAGTTCTTCTTCCTGCAGACCAAAGTCAAAAACATTCTCTTCCCCTTGGTCCTGATTAGGAAAATCCCCATAGTTCTCAAGATACTGAGTCGTAAAATCAAAGACGGCTTCCTCCCGCCGATACTTCTTAAGTATCTCACTGTAGGCTTCGGCATACTGATCGGTATCGAGGTAATCGAGTTCATCTTGAACCCAGAATGCCTCCTGTTCCTGACGCTCCAGCGAAGCCAACTGACGCAGTAGCCATTCACGCAATAAAACGATGCGGTTAGCCAAACGGATGGAGCTATCATAGCTGTAAAATTGCGATTTCATCTGCTCCGCAGTAATCAACTCGCGGTCCCGAAAACGGATACTATGAAACAACATCCCTTCCTGCCCTAACCACAACGCATAGTTTTGCAAAGCATGCAGAAAAGCTTCTGAAGCTTTATACTGCATTCCAGTTAGCCGTGCTTCATACTCTGGAGAAGCTTTGGACGTCAGTACATATTCAATCTGCTCGAACGGGTCCTCTAGACGAAGCGTAGATCCAAGCCAATAATCAATATACTCCTGAAAGGTTGTTTGCTGCATATTCTCCTCGCCAAGCTCGGGAAGCACCGTAGATACATAACTGTTAAACATCGGATTAGGCGAAAAAAGAACAATCTGATCCGCTTTGAGCCTATCGCGGTGTTTATATAGCAAATAGGCTACCCGTTGCAGCGCTGCGGATGTTTTTCCGCTGCCCGCCGCTCCCTGCACAATGAGCATACGGCTACTATCGTTGCGGATAATAGCGTTCTGTTCCTTCTGAATAGTCGCCACGATGCTCTTCATTTGTGAATCCGCACCCTTACCAAGCACCTGCTGAAGTAATTCATCACCGATCGTTAAGCTCGTATCGAACACGTTCTGAAGCTGACCCTGACGGATCTGGTATTGCCGCTTCAGCATCATCGTTCCTGAGATTTGTCCTCCCGGTGTATCGTAAGTGGCGGGGCCTGGCGAATGGTCATAATACATACTTGCAATAGGTGTCCGCCAGTCATATACCAGAAAGTTTACACCTTCTGCATCGATGAAAGACGCCACCCCGATATAGATTTGCTCACTGGAGTTCAACCCATCTTCTTGAAAGTCCATTCGTCCAAAATAGGGTGACGGCAGCAGCCGTTTCATGTTTTTATAACGCAGCAGCCGTTGGCGGTGGCTACGTTCCCGTTCAGACAACAACGCTTCTTGCTGTTTTATACTGTAAAAGGTCTCCTCGAAATCCTCATGTGTGCTCGTATTGACCGTAACTTCCTCCCAAAACCGCTTGCGGATGTCCGTCACCTGTTCACGTAATCCTGTCACTTCCGGTTCCAGCTCGCCAATCTTTGATTGCAATTCTTCCGTGACCGAATCTAGCCGTTTCTGTTCTCCCTGCCAATCTTTTTCGTTTAACATTTTTACTAACACGCTCCTTTTCAAGGTTGTTATCAAGAAGCAAAAATACAAATTTGACAAACTGCCAATCCGCGTGGTATTATTAATGTATAAATAAGATGTAATAAATCTGTCTGAAATACGCAGATTAACAGTGGTCTTCTCATAATATCACGTTATTTCATTGCGCGCAAATTATATATTAAGAAGAACCGGCAGCTCATGCCGGTTCTTCTTTTTTATTCCTTTCTGCAAAGAGTAGCCGTTCTCCCTAAGTATCCATTTCCCTAGCAAAAGGGTTGCTGCCTTTTGTTTCTGGTCTGCCTAACGGACCGAGGTGACTTTATTTACTGATTTTCAGCCTTTAAAGCAGACTTTCGGACTCCAGTGCAGCTATTCTTTATCCTGAACTTCATTCTAGGCGTGTTTTAGGCTAATAGCGACTATGAGGTCCGTTAGTATTCCAAAAGTGCGATAATGCTGCTATTAGGGTCAACTTTGTCCGATATCGGCTTCACCCGCGGATGAGCCCAATTAAACAGGGAGACCTAACAGCCATTTGATGACTGTTAGGTCTCCCTTATTCTGTAGCTTATTTGTTTGCCAAGAAAGCATCGATTTGAGTTTGCAGTTCGGTTTGGATTTTATCAATGCCCGCGGATTTCAGTTGCTTGTTCAGATCTTCAAGACCTTTGTCGATATCTTTGATTACGCCGTATTCGAGCGGAATCGCATAACGGAGCATTACGTTACCAACATTGGCAATTTCCGTTTTCACTTTGCTGTTATCAAATACAAAGGTTTCCAGCGCGTAGTGATAGACATTTGCTTCCCAGCCTTTAGCCAGATCGTTTGCTTCTTGCGGGAATGCTTCATTGTCACGGTTAAGTGGCGAGTTGAAGTTCCAGTTAGAGAAGCCAGTATAGTTCGGATTCTTTTCAAGGGCTTTATATTTGTCATCGCCAACCGCTTCGTAATGTACACCGCTAAGGCCGTACATCATCAGGTCGTGCAGTTCTTTATCATTTTGCATCAGATCGAGGAACATCAAGGAACGTTCCACATTTCTGGAAGTAGCGTGGATCGAAGTACCGTTTTGGGTGGAAATCGCCACTGATTTCTTCTTGCCTTGGTTGATGTCAGCCAATGCTACTTCATAAGGGGAATTCTCTTGGCGCATCAAAGCCATAAGTGCTCCAAGTGTTCCGTTGTTGTGCGTAATTGATGCTGTTTTGCCTGCTTTAAAATCGGCCTGATGATCATTTTTACTGTTTAGAACGTTTTTCGACCATGCATTGTTATCAGCGAGATCTTTGTAATATACGAGTAGATCTTTAAACTCTTGCGTTTCATATACGTTAAATACTTGCCCTTTTTCATCCGTCAATTTGAAAGCAAACGGAAGGTCGAGATCAAACATATTCCATTCGTTTTGTTGCTTCAGCAATACACGGTCCAAATTATGATATTTCCAGTCTCCTGTTTCCGGGGTGAACGGTGTAATTCCTTTTTCGTTTTGTGCTATGGTTTTCAAGTAAGTGGCATACGCTTCTGGGCTGTTGATCTCCGGAAGATTGTATTTCTTACGCAAATCCTCGCGGTACAAAATCAGTTTTTCAACGGATTCCCCTCTGTTTTGCGGAACCATATACAGTTTGCCGTTTACCTTAGCTTGATCCCAGCTCACATCAGACATAGCTGCTAAAGTCTGCGGCATATATTGGGTAAGCAGCTCATCGGTCAATTCCAGGAATCCGCCTTTCAGCGCCTGGTCATTGTAACCAGCCCAGTTTGCCGAATAGATGAGGTCAAAATCCTCATTTGCTGCCAGCTTCAGCGGATATTTTTGCGCCCAGTCCGACCAATCCAGGAACTCGCCCTCTACAGTAGCATTGATTTTTTCTTTCAGCTTTTTATTAATCTCAGCAAAAACGCTATCATAGTCTATCGGTTTAGGGCCAACAAAAATCATTTTCAGCTTCACTTCTTTAGAGGTATCAAGGGTGTCTGAGGTAGTTGCAGGTTCTGAGGTGTTCGTAGTGTCGCTTCCTCCCTCTGACGCATTATTTGTAGCCTGTGCAGACGTATTAGCATTGTTATTGCCACCACCACATGCACTTAGAATCATTACGAAGGTTAAAACGAGCGCTAGCATCATCAATCTATTTCTCTTCAGCATCTCAAGCCTTCCCCCTTGTGTTTAATTATATTGATAAACCGAGTTTCCCCGGGTTCATCCTTTCACAGCACCAATCGTCAAACCTTGTACAAAATACCTCTGCACGAATGGATAAGCCAGCAAAATCGGGCCAGTGGCCACAACTGTCATCGCCATTTTCAAGCTCTCGGTTGGGATCGATGTCGTTACGACTGCCCCTGCACCCATCATCGCTTTGCGCATGCCATCCATATTGCCTAGCATTTTATACAAATAATATTGGAGCGGCATCAAGTTTTCATTCGATACAAACAGCAATGCATTGTACCAGTCATTCCAGTAGGCCAGCGCTAGAAACAAGCCAATGGTAGCTAACGCCGGCTTGGACAGCGGCAGGATTAGACGAGCATAGATCTTAAAGTCGCCTGCGCCGTCAATTTTTGCTGATTCTACAATCGCTTCCGGAATGCTGCCCATAAAAGACTTCATAACAATGATATAAAAGACATTGAGCATCATCGGAACCACTAAGGCCATCAGCGTATCCTTCATATGCAGGTAGTTGACCATAAGCAGATACCACGGAACCAAACCGCCGCTGAACAAAGTCGTAAAGAAAAAGAAGAATGAAAATTTATTGCGCCACTTAAAATCTTTTCGGGATAGCGCATAAGCAGTCATCGAAGTCAGAAACAAGCCAAGCACCGTGCCGAGTATAGTAACTCCTATTGTCACTATATAGGCTTGAATCATCTGTTCGGGATACTTAAACAAAATGCTGTAGGCCTCAGTTGAGAAAGCAGTCGGTATAAATTGATAACCATCCGTTAGGATTTTGGATTCTTCCGTAAAGGATGAAGATACGACAAGTATAAAAGGAAAAATACATAAAACTGAGAGAAAAATCAGGGATACATAACCAATACCTGAAAATATTTTACGATCAAGCTGCTTCATATCGTTACCTCCATTATGAAAGACTTAACTCCTGATACGATTAGAACAGAGCGCGGTCTTTGTCGTATTTACGGACAGCATAGTTCACTGACATGATCGTCGCGAAGCCAAGAACGGACTGGAAAACACCAGCTGCAGCTGACATGCCGATATCATTCGAAGTAATCAGTGACCTAAATACGAAAGTGTCGATAACGTCTGTCGAGGAGAACAACAAGCCGTTGTTGCCGATCATGTTATAGAACATCCCGAAATCACCACGGAAAATGTTCCCGACTGCCAGCAGCACCAGAATAATAATCGTTGGATACAAATTCGGAATGGTTACTTTCATAATTCGCTGAAAAATATTAGCCCCATCGATTTCGGCTGCTTCATACATTTCTGTATCTATCCCCGTAATCGCGGCCAAGTACATCACCGTTCCGTATCCGAGACTTTTCCAGGCAGAAACTATAACCAGAATATACGGCCAATAGGAAGGTGTATTATAAATATCGACAGGCTGGAGTCCGATACCTCTGAGCAAAGCATTCACGGTGCCAATATCATAATTGAGCAGGTTATAAGCAATCGCTCCGACAACGACCCATGAGATAAAGTAAGGCAGGAACAACGCCGATTGTGTGATTTTGCGGAACCATTTACCACCGACCTCAAACAACATAATCGCTGCAAAAATTTGCAAACTGTTATTGACGACGATAAACGCAATGTTATATAGTGCTGTATTTCGTGTTACCCGCCAAGCATCGCCTGATTCAAAGAAAAAGCGGAAGTTGTCGAGCCCGTTCCAGGCACTTCCAAAAATACCGCCCGCATAATCATAATGCTTGAAGGCAATAATAATCCCCGCCATCGGGACATAGGCAAACAGAAGGAAAAAAGCAACCGCCGGAGCCAGCATCAGCAAGAGAACCCTATAATTCTTTAAATCGCTCCAAAATGTATGCCCTTTCATCTTTGCACCCCTCTCTTCTCTATATCTCTTATTATAAAAGGGCGAAGGCGCTTAGATAATTCAGCGAAACAACTAAACATAATACTAATTCAACGATTCGACAAAAAAAGGTTAGCCGGCAGACCAAAAACACCCGGCAGCGATTCTCCAATAACCGAAAAATCATCGCCGGGTTTTCATTTTCACCGCTTTTTTGTTAGATTTTATTTTTCTTCCGGTACTCTCCGGGCGACATGCCCATGCATTGCTTGAACTGTCTGTTGAAATAAATAATATTTTTATATCCGGCTTGTTCCGCAATCTCATACACTTTCTTAGTCGGATCTTCGAGCAGCTCGCATACCCGTTTCATCCGTAATTCACTTAAAAAATCGCTGAATAAACTGTTGGTTTCAACCTTGAATAAATGACCGAGATAGTTAGGCGTAAAATCGAAATGAGCGGCCACTTCGTTCAGCGTTATTTTTTGATCTAATCTTTCTTTCACATATTCCGTGATTTCATCAATTAACTTCCGCTTTTGTCTTTGCCGTTTCAAATAAAGCAGCTCCGACAACTCAAAAAATCTTCTTCTCAGCCAAGAGAGAATATCATGCACCGTTTCAAACTGAAACAGCACAAAGGGATGATGTGAATCCCAATTCAAAATCTCGTATAGATGCTCGTTCATTTGCTGCAGATCGGCATGAAGCTTGGAGGTAATTCGAATAATGATATCGTAGATGTCGTTTTTCTGGGAGAGCGGACTGTCCCCGGCAAACAGCTGCAGCAAACAATCATCAATGGTGGTAAGGTCGTAATCGAGCATCGCTTTAAGCATCCGGTCCACAATAACCTCTAAATCTGAGGCGATTTTTTCCTTCGGGCTCCATTCCGAGGCATCTTGGATGATTCTATTTTTCCCAACAATCCATTTAATACTTAAAGCAGCCTGAGCCTGCCGATAGGAATCATGCAGCTTACCCAGTTCTGTTGTGTACATCCCTCTTCCAATCGTAATTGAACAGGAAAATTCCTGATAGAATGACCGAATGAGCTCTTCCATCAAAGTGGTAAAATATTGTTCCTGAACCGCAGCAAGGATCACAAAATGATAGTCATAGGTTGTGATGACCATGCCTAAATTTTGATCTTGCGCGAACTTCCGGATAAACTGATTAGCTGTGCTGCTCCATAAACTCCGCTCTTCTTCCGTCCAAGTTTGGATTTTCCGTGCCATATCGTCGATCACGACGATGGCAACCGCCGACGCGCCTTGTAAGTAAGACGTAAGAACGTTGTGAATATGCGTCTCTACCTGCCCCGGGGCAGTCTCATTAAACCAGCGCAGCAGCAGCTCCTGATTCACAAGCGTCAGTGTTTCCGATAAGGAAATATGCTGCTTCCTCTCCTTCTCAATCTTGGCGCAGAGTTCAGTCAGCGTCTTATTTAACTCGTCATCATCGACGGGTTTAAGCAAATAACCGGAGGCATTTAATTGAATGGCCTCTTTGGCATAGTTGAAATCCTGATGTCCGCTAATAAAAAGCAGATGGACCTCAGGGTTAATCTCCTTCGCTTTCCGGGCAAATTCCACGCCCGACATAATCGGCATGCGGATATCGGAGAGAATGATGTCAATGCGGTGCTGCTCCATCATTTTTAAAGCGGAAAAACCGCTAGTTGCCGTTCTCACGCTATGCAAAGGCAAATGATCACTGCCCGCCACCCGCCGTCTAAGCCATTCCAAATCGATCACTTCATCATCCACCAGCAGAACGTTGATCTCCATCGCCATACTATTTACTCCCCCATAACTTCCCGGATTTCCGCATTATCCACCGGTAAGATAATTTGAACGGTCGTTCCTGCCCCAAAGTAACTGCCGATATGAATGCCGAAATCATGGCCGTATCTCAGCTTGATTCGTTCCTCCACGTTTCTCAGTCCATAGCTGCTCGAATGGAATGAGCTTGAACGCATATTTCGCAGTGTCTCCGCCCGCATACCAATTCCGTTATCGATGACCTTGAGCTCGATGCGTTCACCCAGCCGTTTTCCGGTAATCCGGATCGCAATCGTCTCCCCAAACCAAGCATGCTTGAATATATTTTCTACAAATGGCTGCAAAATCAGCTTGATGATGGGAACCTGTAAAATATCAGGATCAATATCATAATAAACCTCAAACGCATCGGCATACTTTACCCTCTGAATTTCAAGGTACATCCTTACCTGCTCCAGCTCTTTTTCAAGAGAGATATAGACATGTCCTTCATTCAAGGTGAGGCGATAGAATTTAGAAAGACCTTGTACCATCTGTGTAACCTTCTCAACTTCGCCCAAATTGGCTAAGCTGCCAATGGTCGACAACGTATTGTATAAAAAATGCGGACTGATCTGAGCTTGAAGCACATCCAGTTCTGCTTGCTTTTTCTGAATCCCTTGCTCATAGACGTTCTGGATCAGGTCCTGGATACTAGTCGCCATCTGATTAAAACTATTAGCAATATAGACAAATTCATCATTCCCAGCAAACCCAATTCTTTTATAAAAATTCCCTTCCTGAAACGACCGGACCAAATATACGATCCGTTTAATTTTTTTGCCTGATATGCGGGCAACGAGGAAGCCGATCACCGCCATGACTAAAAAGCTGATCAAACAAACCGTGGTGATCACCTTCTGCATTCGGCTAGCATCTTTATTCAAGTATGCATGCGGCACCCGTACCTCGATAGCATAGTCAGACAACGGAATATCTTCACTAATGATCAGATAAGCATCTTGCTTCGCATGTTCATCGACAATACCTTGTTCATAAAGCGTTAATCCACTAACCCGATCCACTAGACGAAGGTCTATACCCTGTTCAATCGGAAAGGTATCGAAATTGCCAAAAAGCTCGTCAATTCTCGCCGTGACGCGAATATAACCAATAATCGATGGGCCTCCCTTAGAAGAAACCAGCTTGCGGAAATACGAAATATTGCTTAGTTCACTGTCGCTGTCCGCCTGAAGCCACAAGCTGTCTTTGTTATTGGCAACAATCGACTTGAACCATTCCTTATCTTCAATAACCTGATCAGAAAGAATATAATAATCGCTTCTACCGATAGGTACAGACATATCATCACCGGGGATTTCAAGCATCGTCTCATTCGCGGTATAGAGCACAAGTCTCAGATTGTTCCCATACAATTGCAGAGGGGCTTTCATATAAGGAACGATATCATCCCTCATTTTGAGCATGTTTTCCAATGCATCTCCCCTAAACTGCAGAGCATTCTGAAAATTCGTATTGAGAAACAGCGAGTTAGTCATTCGTTTGATTTCATCTGTCTGATATTCGATATTGTTCCTCGTCTGCTTCAAAGCTGTCCGGACATTCGTTTCTGCCATTTCCGTTCTGGACTCTACGAGCATCGTATAAGCTATATAACCCACCAATACATCTGTCAGCAATACTAGAATGAGGTACGGTATCATCATCTTATAGGTGAACGGAATATACTTTTTACTGAATAAAAACCTCTCCATACCCATGCTCCCTTGTATCCGAGTTAATGCTAACGTTGTTTTCATCCATTCTACAATGGAATGAAAGCGGTTACTAGATATTGTGTTTGGAAAATGGGCTTTAGAGCAACACCCTGTTTTCCAATATATTTTTCAGACTGATATGAGATTTTGAAGGTCCAAACTTTATAAGGTTGTCTTGGAATTCAGCTAACTCCTCAATCGACGCGGTTTGCACCTTTATGAGGTAATTATATTCTCCGCTAATCCGATATAAATCGGTAACTTCCATAGCATATTTGCAAAAATCCGTAATCTCTTGGCAATGTTCTGTTTTTAATAGAATAAACGTAGTTGTGCCCCGATCCAGATCTCGTAGATTAAAAGCTGTATGATACCCAGAAATGATATTCCTTTCCTCCAGCTTGATCATTCGTTCTTTAACAGAGGGTTGTGACATCGAAACCTCTTTACTGATTTGTGAAATGGACATTCGGGCATTGTACTGAAGTAATTGCATAATCTTTTTATCAATGTCATCCACAAGTTGTTCCATAGCAAGCGCCTCCTAAACTCATTTTATAAAATAAACTTATTCCACTAAAATACCTTAAATTTAATAACCATATTACTACAAAACACTTATCTTATATATATATCTCATATTTTAATACAACTATAATAAGTATATATTAAAGTTGGGAGCGATTATAAATGAGTGTAAAAGGCCTTGCACATGTAGCGATTCAAGCTAAAGACTATAAAGCAACTATTTCTTTCTATATTGACGTTTTAGGATTCAAGCTAGGTCATCATTGGAGTCTGCCATCCTTTCAGATCAAAGAAGCCTCCATGCTGATTTCGCCTGACCGCAGAACCTGTATTGAGATTTTCGATAATGATGCAGTCATCGCCGCTCAAGGAAAAAAAGCCTTGTCTGATGAAGATATAGCACACGGAGCGTTATTACACCTTGCCTTCTATGTAGATAATGTAGAGGAGATGTATCAAAAAGCCCTTGCACATAGGGCAAAGGCTTTTATAGCACCGGACTCTCTGTCTCTGGGCGAACCGCCTCTTCTAATAAAAAACGCGATCATTCATAGTCCCAATGGAGAAGTTATCGAATTTCTTGAAGAGGTTGATTTTGATATGTCCAGCAAAGTTCATGTAGAATAAACGCTAGGGAGGGTTATGAATTATAAAACATACCATTCTCAGTAAAAAGTCGCTTTTCCTCTTAATTTTTTTGATATTTCTTATAGGAACCTACTTTTTATTCTTTGGACTTCCGTGGAAGTCTCTGGCTTTAAAAAAGCAATTTGAAGTCTATTTAGAAGATAAATATCAAATCGATTTCCAGCTGGGTAAGATGGACTTTGATTTTATACATCGCACTTATCTTTCTTATGCCCATCCAGCAAATGATCCCACTCTGATTTTTTATGTAGGTCAAGATATTGAAAGCAAGGAAATTCAGGATCTTTATCCATATGAAGTTAATAAACGAAATGCTGGGAGAAAGTAAGAGAATTGAATCCTGCTTCTAGCAGATGAAGAAGGAATGATAGTATTGATCGTGATTCAAGTCATCGCTTGGTTCATCGCCTTCGCAGCCTTGTTATCCATGGTGTCGATTGTGCTGGTGAGCTGGAGGAACGGGATATCGCCGATGCCTACGTCAAAATCTGTACGCTCGGCTGTTGCCGTTGAGGTGAATCGGATTCCGGGATATAGCAGCATTGTGGAGGCGGGATCGGGTTGGGGAACACTTGGCATGGATGTTATTCGCCAATGTCCAGGCAAAAGGCTGACAGGCATTGAAAATTCCATTATTCCCTTGTGGACATCCCAGCTGCTTGCTAGGTTCGGCACACGTATGCTGCGAGCAGACGAAGGCCAGAATCTGCTCCACGGAAGGCTTCGTTATGTACGTGGGGATATCTATAGCAGCTCTTACGAGCATGCGGATATAGTTCTTTGTTACTTATTTCCCGGAGCGATGAAACGGCTGGGGGACAAGTTCAAGCGTGAGCTACTGCCGGGCGCAGTGGTTATTAGCATTTGTTTTGCCCTTCCAGGCATGCAGCCTGTCCGTACCATAACATGCACGGACACACTGCGTACCAAGGTATATGTATACACTTTTTAATTCAGGATTACCCCACTACTTCTCTTCTGATAAGGTGGTAATTCCTGAATTTATTTCAGTTTATCCACTTGAAGTCCCCCCCTTTCTATTAACCTCTCCATCTTTGCCAAAAACAATGAATTGCATGGATTTTATACTACTACCGAGGTAAGTGATTTGTGTAGGAGAATGAATTTTATCCTAAATATAACTTTTTGGATGTCTTCTCCATCTAATTATACAGAGGGCCCTCAAGGAGGAAAAATCATTTGCTGGAAAACGAACTGGATATCAAAAAAGCGCAGAAAGGCGACCACGAGGCGTTTACCCGTCTTTTCAGGCAACTGGAATCCCAGTTGTACAGATTAGCCAAAACCATTCTGCTAAAAGATGAAGATTGCGCGGATGCTCTTCAGGAAACAACACTGAAGGTGTATAAAGGGTTGGCCAACCTTAAACAGCCTAAGTTTTTTAAAACCTGGGTTATACGCATCCTGATTAATGAATGCAATCAGTTACTTCGTATGCGAGAACGAACTATAGCTGTGGCGGAAATTCCCGAGGAACCGGTCGTTTCCTATGTGCATTTTGAAGATTCAGGCAACGTAGACCTGCAAAGCTTCATTAATCAGTTGGACGAATCCCTGCGGCTTGCTATCGTGCTTTTTTATTATGACGATTTATCCATTAAGCAGATTGCAGATGTGCTCGACATCTCCGAGGGAGCGGTCAGGGCACGACTTCATCGCGCACGGAGATTGTTGTCCAAACAGATACATCCTGTGCGGGAGGAGGGTCTTGCTAATGAATAATAACAATTTAGAAAAGCAGATCAGGGAGCTAGGGAAAGCTAATATACAGGAGCTTCCTCCTTTACTACGATCACGGCAGGATTCGATTTATGCATCGCTGGCCACCATTGTCCAGGATCCTGTGGAAAAGGAAAAGAAAAAGCGGATATATCCAAAAATCACAGCTGCTGTGACTGCGGCGATATTGTTAAGTGTTATGCTAACGGCTATCTATCCGCCTACGTTGGCCAATGCGCTCAAGCAGCTTCCCTTGATAGGCGGTATTTTTGAACGGGCAGATGATATAGGGTTACAAGCGGCCCAGCGTCTGGGACTGACTTCCCGTCTAAACAGTAGTGATACGCATGAAGGGATCACCTTGTCTGCCGAAGAGGCTGTATTTGATGGCAGCCGGTTGGCATTCTCGGTGAAGCGTGAGGGAGAAGAACTGGAAGGTAAGCTAGCCGGAGTAACGATTGGAGCGGATGGGAAGCCTTTTTTAGCGAAAGGTGCAATAACCTCTGCAGAAGTATTGATCGACGGCGCTTCCCTGGAGCAATTTTCTGATGGTCTCTGGAAAGCTATGCCGTTTCTAAGCTGGATAGAAGGTGCGGAAAGCAACACAGCTATTTTTAGACTAGTGGATTCCTCGAATTCCGGAATCTCCAACAAACCTTTTCCTGATCGATTTGTATTGACTGTAACCCTTGGCTTAAACGGTATGGATGAACCGTTTGTTCTCCAAATTCCTGCGCGGAAGGCTACGATTAATAAAATTTCCACACCTGACATACGCGCACAAGTTGGAGGATGGAGTTTGATCCTGAAAAAGCTGGAATATAGTCCATTAACGACACGCCTGTCGCTCATGCTGGAACAGGATACAGACGAAGATCATACAGCATTGAGTTTAGTGGGCTTTGAAGTAAAGGATCAACAAGGACAGGTGCTGAAAGATATTTCACAGAAAGTCCTCTCGACTTCCAATAGGTCACTTAATGTCGATTTGCTTACTGAGCCATTTGAGAAACACCCTAATATGCTCACAATCCGTGGCTATCTTTATGAGTTTGAGAACCCACAAAGTAAGAATGGAGCATTTAAAACAGACAGTTCTGGAAACCCAGTGAAGCATTATATTGACGGTCTAGAGATAAACGTGCTAGTTAAATAAAAATTAAGGAGCTTGATAATATCATGAAAAAAATGACTAAGAAGATGTCTGTAATTTTAAGTGCTGCTGTATGCCTAGGAGCGTTGGGAATGCCAGCTTTAACCCAAGCATCCAGTGCTCAACCCGCTGTTGAAGCTTCCCTGAATACAACAAAAGTGGCCGATTCACACGATCAGCTTACTTTAAAGGGCAGTGCGCAGTTTGATGGTAACTATATTAAGATCGACCTGAGCCGTGAGGGATCGCTATTTTCAGGAATGCTCGCAGGAGTAACTTTAAATGATAAAGGTGAGCCCTATCTTGCAGAAGGTACTATTGTGGGAATTGACGCTAAGCTCACTCAACCAGGAGGCATTGATTTAAAAACACCACGCTGGATCAGTGACGGTGATGCCAACAAGGCGGTTGTTGTATTGCAGACCGGATGGTTAACTGAGCAACAAAAGGCAAACCTGGCTTCCTCTGAATTGAGTATCCATGTGAAGCTTAACGGAATCGATGAACCGTATGTACTTAAATTTTCTCTCAAGCAAGCAGGATTAGTGCGTAACATTCAGCTGCCTGCTATAAAGAAAGACAACCAATTTGAAATCAAAACCACCCGTGTTGCTGCAGGAGAGACTTCTGTGCGTATCGCTTTAGCGGTTAAAGGGGTTGCCACCCAAGCACAGGCTTTAGGATATGACATTTATGATAATCTGGGAAATGAATTAGAATTTATTGCAAGGGATTCTGTTGCAGCAACTCAAAATACGGTTTCTGAAGATTTATTGTTCGAAGCACCTAGCTCAGCGGCAGAATATCTGATTATCAGACCGTATCAAGCCGTATTTGAAAAAGGCAACACCGGGGCTTATAAAGTAGATGCCAAAGGCAATGTAGTTAAAAATTACAACAAGCAATTGGAGATCAAAATCCCTCTAAAATAATCGTTAGCGCAGCAAACATAAACATATTTATCTAGGAAAAGGGGATTACCTCTCCGGCCGAAGGCTTGAGGTAATCCCCTTCTTTCAATGGAAAGAATGTTCCGTTTTACTGGTCATTTATAGCTAAAAAGCGGATAGTAGCTGTTGTCCCCTTACCTTCAGAACTACTATAATAAATTTCCCCGCCGTACTTTTCTACGATATTAAAGCAAATCATTAATCCTAAACCTGTTCCATTACTTTTTAATGAATAAAAAGGAGTCCCTAGCGACTTAACCTCAGCTTCCGACATCCCGCTTCCTTCATCGATGATTGTTATCTCAATAAAATTATTGTTCCTATTCGCCATAATAGAGATTGATTTACCAACATCCGAAGCCTCTAAAGCATTTTTTATTATATTAATAAGCAGCTGCTTAAATTCAATTTTATTAATAGAGATCATGCAGTCTTCTTCTACATAGGTAACAATTTGATTATCAGATAACATTGCGTAGGAATGGAGCAATCCTGTGACACTCTCAATAACATCCTTCACATCTACTTTTTCTAGCTTTTGTTCTCCATTTGGCTTTGAAAGGGTTAGAAATTGCGAGATAATCTGTTCTACTGTGTTCAATTCATCAATCATTAATTTAAATTTTCTTTTCATAGGATCATCAAATGAAGGATCCTCATCAAAAAACTGCAAAAAACCTCTAACCACTGTCACTGGATTTCTAATTTCATGCGCAACGGCAGCAGTTAATTGTCCAACCATCTTTAAGCGCTCAGATTGCTGTAATTGTTCATAATAAAGCTGCTGTTTTTTCATCCGTTTAAATGATATTTGAAAAATGAAAAATAATAACACTTGAACCGCTATTATATTAATGAAATTCCCTAGAATATCATAATGTAAATATGTATATAGATCCCCTCTATCAATCAAGAGGATATAGCCAAATGTAATTACCATCAGTATTCCATTTATAATGAAGGAAAAATAAAACAATTTTAAATCAAAAAATAGAATAGAGAGTGCAGGAATAAGACAAATGAGGATATAGGTAGTCCAAGTTTGAGGATATAAAAAGAATAGCGTATAAAAATACGCAAATCCAAATAGAATGATAATCTTTCTAAAAGTATGTGTCTCATGCTTAGGGTAAATCCATAAACAAACCGTTAGAAACGCCACACATAAAAAATGAATGATATAACCAAAATCAATTCCATCTAACTCTAGAGTAGATAGTATTAATCCAGACATCATAAGAACGATGATCATTAACATTAATATGTAATAGGTTTTTCGATTCACCCGACTGTAGAACTCTCTCATGAATTCACCACTTTTAAATTGATTGTCGAAATAAGAATTATATCAGCTGAAATAGTAATAAACAATAACTGAAAAAAACTGTAAACTCAATACCCCATTTAATTTCTGAAACTAGTAATTATTGCTATAATCATTGTATTCACTTTAGTTCTGATATCTAAAGCATTAGGATGGTGTTCCCTATGGTATTTGCATTTTTATTTATATTCGCTATGTACGCGGCAACTAACTATTACATTGCGAGAAAGATTTTTAAATGGTTACAACATATATTTTCACATATAAACGGGATCATATATGGAGTCATCTACAGCTTATGTGCGTTATCAATCATTATTAATTTACTATTGTCTTCTTCAGCTATGACGACCGATTCAAATATTGTTAATTTTATTGGTCAATTCGGGGACTATTGGATGGGTATCTACTTCTATTTGTTCTTGCTTTTGATCCTTTCAGATGTAATCTTACTAATTAGTAAATGGATCAAGGTCCTCCCTTCTCCTATACCAGCACGTGTTATTTTTCATACAAGGTCCATAGTATTAATTCTAGTCATAGGATTGGTGTCCTATGGGATTTATAATGCAAATCATTTAAAAGAAGTCACCTATCCGCTCCAAATACATAAAAACACTTCATTAGATCAGTTAAATATCGTCCTGATCAGCGACTTACATTTAGGCTACGTAAATGATGTAAAGTTTATTGAAGACGTTGTTGATCGTATTAATGGACTACAGCCGGATATAGTGTTGATGACAGGAGATATATTTAATGGTAACTACTATGCGCTCTCTAACCCTTCCAAAGGAATAGAGTTATTAAGTACTATTCAGTCAACCTATGGAGTTTATGCTTGTTTAGGTAACCATGATGCAGGACGCTCATACGATGAGATCGTGAACTTTATAGATAAGAGTAATATCAAACTTCTAAATGATGAGCATGTCGTTATTGATAATCAATTCGTTGTTGTTGGCAGAAGGGATTCATCACCGATTGGTAATCAAGGGAACCCTCGAGCAATTACTTCAGAAGTGATGAGTGACATTGATACAAATATGCCCGTTATCGTAATGGATCATCAACCAACCAATAGGATTGAATACGCAGATGACGTTGATTTGATACTTAGCGGACATACGCATCAAGGACAAGTATTCCCTGCAAATCTGATCACCAATGCTATGTTTACAGTAGATTATGGCCACTATCAGAAGAATCCTAACAGCCCTCACGTCATCGTTACATCTGGTGCAGGGACTTGGGGACCGCCATTACGAATTGGCACGAATAGTGAGATAGCACAAATCAAAGTTGATTTTAAATAGACGATAATTTTAGACTGATTAAAAAACATGGAAGAATATCCCGATAGCATACATAAGTTCGAAAAAGAGCATCGACCACATTAATGAGAAAATCCACCACCGTATGCGGTGGTGGATTTCTATGACTGCCTATCTAACTGTAATATCAGCAAGCACCCTCATCGACTAATCATGCCGGATCTCCGTGTTATTTCGAATACCTTCGAGACGTTCTCTTGGATCAGGCGTTATTCTTTCCCTCTTTCTTCTATTTATCGAATACAAAACAAATAATAATATAAACCATAAAGGCGTCAACAATAAGGCCGGACGAGTTTCATCAGCAAATAGCATAATTATGAGTATGATTGCAAACAAAGCTAGAACAACATAATTCACAAAGGGTGTAAACGGTGCTTTGAATTTTGATTTGGCCTGCAATTCCGGCTTCGTCTTTTTATATCGCAAATGGCAAATTAGAACGACGCCCCAAACCCAGATGAAACAAATGGCACTAATTGTTGTCACGATGCCAAAAGCCGTCTCCGGAATCAGCTTACTCAACAAAGCGCCTACAGATAAGACAAGCGTGGATATGAATAAAGCATTACTTGGTACATGATTTTTATTAAGCTTTGCAAAGTTGGCTGGAGCCTGGTCATTTCTGCTTAGATTGTATAGAATCCGGCTTGTTGAGAACATCCCGCTATTACAAGCGGACGCAGCTGAAGTTAATACAACGAAGTTAATAACCCCCGCGGCAATCGGAATCCCCACTAAACTAAATGTTTTAACAAAAGGACTTTCTGCCGGGTTTAGTTCTGTCCAAGCGTTGATGCATAATAAGGCAATAATAGCACCCACGTAGAAAAATAGAATCCGTAAAGGTATTTTATTAATCGCCGATGGGATAGTTTTTTCTGGATTGGAGGTCTCTGCTGCCGATACGCCCACCAATTCCACACCCACAAAAGCAAACACAACCATTTGAAATGAAAGTAGGAACCCTGAAATGCCGTTTGGAAATACTCCCCCATGTGCCCAAATATTACTGAGCGCAACGGTTCCGGTAGTTGTTTTGAATCCAATCACCAGTAAGACTACCCCGATAGCAATCAATGCGAGAATAGTGATTACCTTAATTAAAGCAAACCAAAATTCCAATTCGCCAAAGCTTTTTACCGTTAATAAATTGAGTCCTAATAAAATAATTAAACAAATGACTGCGGGTATCCATTGCGGGATATCAAACCAATATTGTACATAGACCCCAACAGCTATAATATCGGCCATAGCCGTCATGATCCAACAAAACCAATAGGTCCATCCAGTTACAAACGCCGCCCGCGGTCCAAGATAGTCTTCGGCAATGTCTGTAAAAGATTGATAACCTGCTTTAGACAACAGAAGTTCTCCTAATGCCCTCATCACAAAAAAAATAGCGATACCCACGATTAAATAAGCAAAAATGATGGATGGTCCTGCCAGTTGTATAGCTTTGCCTGATCCTAAAAATAATCCGGTACCGATGGTTCCACCAATCGCAATGAGCTGAACATGCCGATTCTCTAAATCTCTCTTTAATTCTTGTGCTGCCATTTCGAACTCCCCCTTATGTGAAAAAAATAACAAGTAAAAATGATAACAAAAAAGAGATTGGATACGCTCCAATCTCTTAGGTCTAAGAATAATAAATAAAATACATTCCTTTATTCTGACGATGATCAGAATAACAAATGAATTATCTAGTACTCTTCTGTCCTTTTGCCTGAGATTGTGAACCCTTCGGCGCCGGGGGAATCCCCCACGGTCTCTCCAGAAGCTGCTCCTGCTATAGTGTGATCCATAGCAATCATAGCTTGCGAATTATTTAATTGTTATGCCGCTAACTTCATTTTTAATATTTTTCAATACTAATCATTGTCAAATATTTTGTCAATAACATTAATTACCGCTTTATTTCAACTGCGAAATACGCGAATATCACGCATTGCTTCGGAAACATCGCAACCAACAGATCAAGATTGGCTGATGGTTAATATGAAAAAAGGGCTATCTCATTGTAGAATTCTACTCCTGAGACAGCCCCTTTATGTTTTGAAACACACTCTATTAGTGGCTTGTCAGCCAAGCCGCCAACTCTTCTGTCTGACTCAGAATAGCTATCGGGTCCCAGTAGCCGGAGCGATCGCTTGTCCAAAGAAATACGTGATCATTTTTGACTGCTGGCAGTGCGCCCCAGATCGGGTCGGCTTTAAGTTCATCCAGCTTTTTCGAGTCGGAGGTAAGAATAATATAGTCACCGGCATACTTTGGTAAGACCTCAGCAGAGAATGAAGCCCAGCCCGGGTCGGCCATTTCGGCGGCGATATCCGCAGGAGGCTTAAATCCCAATCCATTATAGATTGGTTGTCCACCTTTGCCGAAGTCTGTTCCAACGGCCATCAAGCTGTTTTCAGACCATTCAATAATGGAAAATGTGCTATCTGCTGGCACAACCTTCAATACGCTCTCCTTGGCATTGGCCATACGGCTGTCATAGTCTGCAAGCCAGGTTTTGGCCTTATCTTCTTCACTAAGCAGCTCACCGAAATAAGCCACTTCCTCATGTACCGTTTTTAAGGAAGCGTATGGAATAACGACCGTAGGTGCGATTTTTGACATCTGCTCATTTAGCTCAGGATAGAAATCATCCATAATAATCAAATCGGGATTAAGCGACAGAATTTTCTCTACATTTCCATTTCCGTCCCCTATATTCTCAACGTCTTTCAAATACTCCTGAAAATATGGATTTTTAATATGATGTTCGGAGGTTCCGATGGGTGTAATGCCAAGCGCAATTAAGCTACCGAGATATTCACCTGCAACAATTCTTTTGGGATGAAGGGGGATCTCCACCTCACCGTTAACCGTTTTAACGATTTTGGTCTTCGGCTGCTGTGAGGCAGCATTCTCCGTAGCACCGTTTGTACCACATGCGCTCAGTACCAAAATGAAGCTTAACAGCAATACCGATGCCAGCGTAGGCCTTGAATGTTTAAACATGAATGAATCTCCCTCTTGATCAAAATGATACTGATAATCGTTATCAATATAATCAGTATAGTCAAATGATTCAAGGGCAACAATGGAGGATTCTATGTTTGTGGCAGGACTATCTTCTAGTTTGTTCTTTCTGGAATGCAATTCTCTATAGCTAATCGGGGAAACACCCTTATACTTTTTGAACAGCCTGCCCAAATAACTAGGGTCTTGATAACCGACACCCACTGCAATTTCCTTCAGCGTAGCATCTGTTTCCAGCAGCAGTGCCACCGCTTTTTCGATGCGCACCTTAATTAAGTAATCAATCGGGCTAAGTCCAGTACGGATTTTGAAGTAGGAAGATAAATGGGGGACGCTATAGTTCAGGCTTTCCGATAATGATTCCAGCGTAATGTTATCCGTATAATGTTCATGGATAATGTCGGCGATCCGGGCGGCCAGATCACGCTTAGTCGTATTAACCCCTTGCACCGACATTTGATGAAATAGCTCATACACAAACTGATGGAGTAAAGTTCGAACATGCAACCGCGCAAGCGGCTGCGGCTTCTCCCACTCCTTAAACATCTCGCTCACTATGCGATACAGCGCTACCGAATTGTCAGGCGTCATGCTGTACGAATGATCAAAGGATTTAGCGCCCTCGTATAGCGTAGCAATCTCTAAGGGTAGTGAGGGATGCATACTCACTTTATAATAAATGCTATAGTAATCCAGCCCCTCGCTGCCTGCGTCAATGTTGAGCACAGTTCCTTTGCCTACATGAAGCACTGTAAAGCGCTGTAAACGGTGAACTTGGCTTCCCAGGTTAACTGTAGCATTACCGTGAATCGACATAAGAAACAGCCTTGAGGGGACGTAATAGGAAGGTATAGATTCGCCAGGTCTAAGGGTCATCCGACGAATATCAACTACTTTGCAATTCGCGTGATTCCATACAGCAATAAGGTCATTGATGTCCATGATTGACTAACACCTTACATGTTTTCGTTTGAAGCCGAGCTGCGATTTATCAACTGCCTTTTGAATATTAATTGAAGCATTCAAAATCTTGCTTTTTGCACTACCGGTATGGATTTCCACCGGGCCAACTTCCTTTGCAATCTCAACCGCTTTATCATGAAGCGGCAGATAGGATACGCCCACAGTGTAGATGAAATTGTTCATTGCGTATTTCGTTCGCTCAGGAGCATCATGAATCGTGTTTTTTGCAAGCTCCAACATAGCGGCCAATTTTTCTGCGGAAAATTCACTGTCCGGGCGATTTCCGAGCAGCCAGCAGTAACAGTTCCAGCCCGCCGACATTTTCAGCTCTATCTCACTTGCAATCCATTTATCAGAAACCTCTTGCGCAATATCCGTCTCCGCCAACGTTACTGCCACCACAAAGTCCGATAGCATATAGAAATAAGCCCCAGCAATCCACCGCTCAAAATCCGACTCGGTCATTGCTTTAGGCTCCGCGATCACCCCGGCAAAATACATAGCGTCGTAATTTCCCGTAGCATAAAGCTGCTCGGCCAAGGGTTGATTATGTTTTATTTTTCTGAAGATGGGCTTCATCTGGCCTGTGGCCACACCAAAAAGCGGTTCGTGCGCGCCATTGGATAGATATATTTTCTTGGTGCGTTCCTTGCCGAGAGCTTCAAGCTCTTGCATGACCGTTTCTAAATCCATTGTTCGCACTTCCTTTTTAGATTATTGGCTAGGGACTCAAACTTTACTTGAATATATCATAAAAGCCCTTATAAATACCTTCTTTTATACATCAAGGTAATTTGCCCCGCTATGTATTCAGCGCTATATTGGTTGCCATCCTTAATCCACCACATAATAATCCCCAGTAGTGAGGCTGCAATAATATCAACGGAGACTACCTCCTTAGTAAGGTCAATGTTCCTCGCGTTTCTTCGTTTTTCGACAGTACTTTTTAACAGGTTGGTCAAGTGTTTTTTGAAGCCTTTATGCTCAATCAATACAGCAAAAACTTTCCGGTATTCAAAAAAATAATTTAAAAAGGTGACCAGCTGCTCCTGTTCGTTGTTGCTCTTCATTTGTAATAGCGGTTCAACCTTCATGGACAGGTCATCGAAGATTTCATGTACGATCTGGCGCAATAAATCGTTAATATCCTCATAATGCAAATAAAACGTTGCACGATTTAGTTCCGCGCGGTTGGCGATTTTTTGGACGGTCAATTGCGAAATCTCCACATTGTCGGCCAATAATGAAAAAACAGCGTTCTTAAGCATCTTTTTTGAGCGAATAGCTCGTGGGTCAACTCTTTTATGTTCAGTCATTTCATCCCTCTATTATCGTTTAAATGGCATTTCATCAACTAATTTACCTATTCTGTCGATTAGTCGACATTTTCAATAAAATTGCAAATAGGAATACTTTTTAAATCCTGATATGATTTATTTTATTGACACTATGTCGAAAAAGCAATGAAGAGAGGACTGCAACATGCAAGAAGACACTAAGAAAATAAATAAAGGGATCTTACTAACCATCTTAATCTTTGGTTGTTTCTTATCCACACTCAATCAGACGCTTTTAAATGTCGCCTTAAGTAGTCTGATGGATGTATTTGATGTCACGGCAACAACCGTACAATGGATTTCAACAGGATTTATGCTGATCAACGGGATTTTGATTCCGATTACGGCCTATTTAATGAAACGTTTTACAACACGGCAATTATTTATAAGTGCCATGTCATTTTTATTAATCGGTTCTATAATTTGTGCAGCAGCGCCGAGCTTTAGTCTACTCTTAATCGGACGAATGATCCAAGCTGCCGGTGCTGGCATTATAATGCCGCTCATGATGAGTGTTGTGCTGGCGATCTTCCCCGTTGAAAAACGTGGCAGCGCTATGGGACTGCTTGGACTGGCGATGATATTCGCTCCGGCTATTGGGCCAACACTGGCGGGATTTGTTGTCGAATACCACTCTTGGCGCTGGTTATTTATCGGGCTTATTCCACTTGTCCTCATTGTTATAGCGTTGGCACTCAAGTATTTAGTGAATGTATCTGAGACGTCTAAGTCGAAGCTTGATGTCATAAGTGTTCTTTTATCAACCGTCGGATTTGGCTTAATTTTATACGGCTTCAGTAGTGCAGGCAGTAAAGGCTGGGATGATGTAATCGTGATCCTGACCTTAGGGATTGGGGTCGTGGTAACAGCCGTATTCTGTCTTCGACAAATCAAATCGGATGATCCGCTGCTAAACCTGTCGGTCTTCAAAAATAAAGTGTTTACGATGACGTCTCTTATTAACGTATTAATCACGATGATGATGTACGCAGATATGATCTTATTGCCTATTTATCTGCAGAATGGCCGCGGGTTTACAGCATTTGATGCAGGACTACTATTGTTGCCGGGCGCACTCGTAAATGCGTTCATGTCACCCGTCACCGGTAAACTATACGACCGTTTCGGTGCGAAGCCGCTGTTCATCATTGGTCTATTGTTTATTATTCCATCTATGTGGGCGGTAACAGATTTATCTGAATCAACTACGTATACGTATCTAATGATTCGTACCATTGGCCTGCGAATTGGATTAAGCTTCATTACTATGCCACTCAATACAGCCGGGCTAAATGCGTTGCCCAAACAACTTGGCACTCATGGTACAGCTGTGAACAATACCGTTCGCCAAATTGCCGGGGCCATTGGTACTGCTGTCGTAATTACAATTTATACAGTGCAGGCAACAAGTCATGCAACTACAGTGATGCTGAACAATCCCTCCACTACTCCTGAGATTCTTAAATCCCTTACATCAATTCTTGGGGCAAGTGACGCCTACTACTTCATGATGATTTTATCCATTGCCGCATTTGTTATAACCTTATTTATGCCCACGAAAAACAAGCTCATGATTGAAAAGAAAGCAAACCTAGTTAGCAAGGAAGAACCTCAGTTGTAACTAGTAATTACAGAGTAAATGAAGAAAAGCCATTCCTTAGCGGAGTGGCTTTTGTTATGAATGGCTTGCTTTGGATCATTGGAGCACGTATTCCTACGAGCATCAATATTTCCTTATCCATATCAATATCCCCCTCTCCATATCAAATGTGTAGACTCTATTATAAAAACGAAAAAATATTTAAACTTTACACATAAGTTAATATATGGTATTTTAATAGTGTTATTAAAAGGAATATTAATCCATAATAAGGAGCTGATTCCATTCATGAAATTATCTTTAAAAAAGAGATTGATGCTTGTTGGAACCTTTGTTTCAGTCTTTCTTTTTTCTTTTGTTTCCCAAGCATATGCGACTAATTTAATTGGCTACCCTACAGCTACACAAGCTAAGAATAATTGGTGCTGGGCTGCGACTAGCGTTACCATACTTCAATATTACGGAATCTCTGTAAGCCAATGTTCTTTTTATGATCATGTGAAGGGAACCTCCGGCTGTACAACAGACGAGAGTGAATCTTATGGAACTGTTCAAGAAGGCATTCATGATTATGGTGTCTCCAGTTGGAATCATACAGGAGCACTATCTTACAGCGATGTAAAAAACCAGATTGATAATGTTGGCAGTCCTATATATGTAAGCTGGAAATGGAATAGTGCTACCGGTGGCGGGCACGCAGTAGTTATCTATGGGTACGACACATATAGTGGAAATGATTGGATTCAACACATGAACCCGAGTGGGGGCACAAAAACCTCCATGTTATACACCAACGTTAAAGGTGGCTCCAGCTACGATAGAACCTGGAGATGGGGACTTCATGGCTTCAACAAATATATTTAAGGAGGGCTTCCCATTAAGAAAACGCTGCTGTTAACTGTAACTTCATTCGTTTTATTTCTGACTTTTTTCTCACCTGTATGGGCTCAGACCGTAACTGAAGATGTTGTTTCTTTTGCAAATACAGAAGGATTAACATTGATTAAAGAAGGGCTATCTAAAGATCCTGAAGGGTATGGTTACAACAATGAAGCAGAGATTAGTGAAATTACCGTAGGTCAAGGAATGCAGATTCATTTTATTGATGGCGCTAAGCTTAGGGCGGCTTCCGATAGTCTGATTGAAACGGTCACACCCCAAGACAACTGGGAGTTTCTTATTTTATCGGGCGGAATACCCAAATCTAAAATGATCATTCAAAAGGATTCAAACGGGTCCTATCAAGTTACTGAGTTTGGAGGAAATCCTAATACTTTGGCCTATGCTATTCATTCACTAGAAGCTGAGGGTGAAGTGAGTGAGCCTACACTTATCCGTGAGCGGGACGAATATATAGCTGCCTTCAAGAAAGACAATCAGGAACTAATCATCGCCCCACAACAAGCCTCATCAGCAGAAACAAAAGGACTAAGCAATATTTCGGAGCCTCAAGCACCCGGGCATTTAATTGATGTGTTACAAACGATGCAGAACGATTCTTCCGATGACGAGCAGGATGGGTCGGGAACCATTGCTTCCGCATATTATGCGGACGATAATAATCATCTAACAAGGTCTATCACCATTAGCGCCATTATTGCTCTAGTAGCGGTATTTGTGTTCTGGGCCTATCTCAGAAGACGTAAACAACCTAAATAAATGTAAAAATAAGTAGGCCGCCCTCCTTCATTGGATTGCGGCCTACTTTGATAGATAGTACCTCTAAAAAGCCTCCCTCTCCCCATATGATTAGGACATAAAGGCTGCCAAAGACCTCGTTAGCATAACACCATTTGTAATGGTATCTTGCGGCTAAACATCTCGTCCAGTACCCATGCCCCTTTTATACATTTTTTCTGCTTCAATAGGACTTTCTTTTGCCGTGATATGATACGGAATTACCCGATAAACTTGAACCGGACCGCCAAATACAGCCGATCTATACTTTTCCACATGCTGCTTGGACAAGGGGCGATTATAATAACCCGGTACGTATTTATTGATCAATTCCTGAAGTACGTGTGTGGCTTCATCCAAATCTGAAATTGGTTCTGCTTGTCCAAAAATCATTACGCTCATATAAGCTGTATCCGTTTTGGCTGGTACCGGATCTGTAATAGTTCCATATTCCTCACATACCGTAAAACATACCTCCGGATTATCACGCATGACCTGATTACGTCTTCCATCTCCAGCCCCATGAATATACAGTTTCCCTTCAGTCCATACATAATTAAGTGGCACAACATAAGGGAGGTTCCCATCAACCAACCCCAGATAACCTAATCTCGTTTGGTGAAGGAACCTTTCAATCTTCTCTTGATCTAGGCATTCCCTGGTCTTGTAACGAACCGAATTCATATCGAATCTCTCCTTTTATTTAAATTGCGGATACCTGCGTTGTTACGGTAGTATATCAATGAATGGATTGCATTAAAATATCCATAATTCGCTGTTTAGAGCAATCCATAATCAGCTTTTTATGATTGGAGTTTCTATTTGGAGGTATGTACGATGATGAAAGTAATTCGTAATGATAAGAGACCGATCTGGCAGCAATTGCTTGATCAAGCGATCCATAATATTACTAGCGGAGTCTGGGCACCAGGAGAACTACTGATTCCTACCCGCGAACTTGCGCACATCGTAGGTGTCTCCCGCTCAACTATACAGATCGTCTATGAGGAATTGTTAAGTCGGGGTTATACAGTTACCTCCCGCCGGGGAGGGACGCGAGTTAGTACATGGAAGCAAGTCGCTATATCAACGAAGGAAATAGAAACAGAGGGCCCCACACCTCCTTCACTCTCCTTGCTAGACTCAGCTGTTGATCAATTACATGACTGGTTCAGAGGTAAAGAGCCGCTAGAAGTGGATATTGATTTCAGTCCCCATGAACCCTATTTGGACGAACAATTCCAAAAAAACTGGCGGCAATCGCTGCTCCAGGCATCCGCTGAAATGGATTTATCAAGCTGGGCTTACGGTAACTGCTACGGGTACACACCATTACGTGAGCAAATACAGCGTTATTTATCACTTGAACGGGGCATACATGTCCAAACCAATCAGATTCTGTTGACCTCAGGAGCTCAGCATAGTATTGACTTAATCGCACAGTCACTTTTAGCTGATGGGGACACTGTCTCAGTAGAAGATCCAGGTTTCCCAGCTGCTTGGATGGCAATGAAATACCGCCGTATGAATGTGGTACCCGTTCCTGTTGATGAGTATGGTCTAGTGGTTGAGCATATTCACCCGCAATCCAAACTGGTCTTTGCCACCCCTTCCCACCAGTGCGCAGTAGGGGTCGTTATGTCGGAGCCCCGCCGGCAACAATTGCTGCATAAGGCCGTTCAAGAACGATTTTGGATCATTGAAGACGATTATGATAGTGAATTTCGATATCGTGGGGAGCCGCTGCCAACGCTGTTTAGTCAGGCATCTAATAATACTTTGTATCTCATGAGTTTCTCTAAAATGATTGCACCAGGCATTCGTATTTCGGCTATTGTTGGATCAGTCGAGGCAATTGCTCAGCTAGCGAAGGTGCAGGAGCTGACTTACCGTCATCTTCCGATTATGGATCAGCTAACACTAACCCACTTCATTAAAAATGGTCATTTTATGCGCCATATGCGAAGAGTCAGAAACGTGTACCGGCGAAGACACGAGGTCATGGCAAAAGCTATTATGGCTAGCGGTTTAGGGGAGCGCTTCACGCTCAGTGGAGTAGAAACTGGATTACATATGTTATTAGAAGCTGAGGAAACATTCGACGAAGAAGCTGTGACAAAGTTAGCCCTACAACATGGAATACGTGTGTACCCTCTTGGACCCTATTGTTTGGATAGCAAAAGAAAAGGATGGGTATTAGGGTTTGCAAAAGTAAATGAGGCAGCGATTGAGCAGGGTATTCATCGTCTTGCGGAGCTGATCCTATAAAATCATTTCCGCAGCACTCACAAAATTTGTTGAACAGTCCATAGACTATTTTAGATTTATGAAACCATTGAAACTTCAAACGAAAGTTAATATATGGTAAATTGAAACTGCGATAGAACCTGGAGATGGGGACTTTATGGCTTCAGAAAATATTTTTTAGGAGGGCTTCCCATTAAGAAAATGCTGTTGTTAACCATAGCTTTATTTTTATTATTTCTGACTTTTCCCTTGCCTGCATGGGCTCAGGCCATAGCTGAAGATGTTATTTCTTTTGCGAATAAAGAAGGATTAACATTGACTAGAGAAGGGCTTTCTAAAGACCCTAAAGGATACGGTTACAGCAATGAAGCAGAGATTAGTATAATTACCGTAGGCGAAGGAATGCAAATTCATTTTATTGATGGTGCTAAGCTTAGGGCGGCTTCCGATAGTCTGATTGAAACGGTCACCCCCCAAGAGATCTGGGAGTTTCTTATTTTATCGAGCGGAGTGCCCAAATCTAAAATGATCATTCAAAAGGATTCAAACGGGTCTTTTCAAGTTACTGAGTTTGGAGGGAATCCTGATACTCTAGCCTATGTCATTCAATCTCTACAGGCTGAGGGTGAAGGGAGTGAGCCCACACTAATCCGTGAGCGCGACGAATATATAGCTGCCTTCAAGAAAGACAATCAGGAATTCATCATTGTTCCACAACAAGCCTCATCGGCAGAAGCCAAAGGACTAACCAGTAATTTAGAGCCTCAAACCCCAGAACATTTAATAGATGTGTTGCAGACGATGCAGAACGACTCTTCCGATGACGAGCAGGATGGTTGGGAAACCATTGCTTCCGTGTATTACCCGGACGATAATAATCACCTAACAAGGTCTATCACCATTAGCGCCATTATTGCTCTAGCAGCGGTATTTGTGATCTGGGCCTATCTCAGAAGACGTAAGTAACCTAAGTAAATGTAAAAAGAAATAGGCCGCTCTTTTCATGGAGTGCGGCTTATTTTTCTCTCATCTACGGCTCCCGAGAAATATTCAAACACTGCACTCTAATACTATTAAAAACTTACCAAGAAACTACTCAAAGGCATATCGGTTTACTCAACTTTCCTTATAAACAATTTTTTCAAAAAAAGCATAATCCTTATAAAGAATTTTCTGGAATTTCCGATATATTAATAGTACACATAATGGTTCAAATTACCTAATTGGGAGGGTTTTATTTGAAAAAGATTTTTAAAATCGGGTGTCTGGGATTCATCGCTTTAATTGTACTAATCATTGTTATTGGTATATTTGCTAAAGATAAGGATAGTTCAAACGACACAACTAGCAAATCTAATACCACCGCAAACTCTGTAGAAACAAAGGGCACCTCAAAAGAAGATGCGAAAAAACTAGCAAAAAAAGGAGAGGAATTACAAGTTGGCGATGTTGTTTTTAAAGTTAACAAGGTAACTACTACCAAGGAAATTAAAGATGGAAATTACTTATCCTACTCACCTAGTGCTGACGGAAGTATTTTCCTAGTAGTAAATGTAACTGTTAAAAATGCTGGTAAAAAAATGATTACCACAGACTCATCATACTTTCAACTCCTAAAAGATGAAGTTACGTATAACCCGTCAACGTTGATTACTACTTCCGGAGACTATTTTTTATATGAAGGAATCAATCCTGGATTGGCTCAAACAGGCAATGTAGTATTTGAAATCCCAGAAGATATGACTGGCTTTCTTTTAAATGTCCAAACTGGGTTCTGGGGAACCGAACAAGGACAGATTGAATTGAAATAATACTATATGGATCGTAAACCACCAATGTAAGTTGGTGGTTTTTTGTTACTTCTTCGAAGTAAAAATTCTACTTTATGATCAAAATAACCGTCAACGAAGTAACTGGTGCTTTAAAACGTAGTGGTTAAGATACTTGGCAGTTAACAACTGAATATTTAAAAATCAATGCAAAAGGCACTACCTTGAGGCAGTACCTTTTGCATTGTTAAGTGAAGAGATATCCAATTTAGGGGAGGTTAATACTCCACATCGACCCAATCAGGTCGTACATTACATAGCTTTTTCAGCCAGATCACTAACTAAATTTCTCATCCACTTACGGGAGTAAATCCGGGCGTAGCCGAAGCCAAAGCGGACAACCTCCTCCAGCGAGATGACGAGATACACAAGGTAGACAGGTTGCTTCCAAATGTATGACAGCAACAGCCCGGATGGAACACCTATCAGCCACGTTGCGGTAGACTCCATGCCGAATACGAACTTGCTGTCTCCTCCGCTGTTTAGAATACCGCCGGCTATAATCATATTGGATACTTTGACCCAAAGAAATCCAGCAAACACGATAACGATATACATGCTCATTTGTTTAGCGTCCTCGGAGATATTGAACGCAGAGACATACAGCTTCGAGCCTGCCGCAATGATAACCCCGACGATCAGAGAGATAATGATGCCTAGACGAATGAACCTTTTCGCATGATCGAGTGCGATATCAGATTCATTCGCACCCAAACGGTTGCCAACCATTACCCCTGCTGCACTAGCCAGACCCGATAATAAACCGATGCAAAGACCCTGAAGTGGGAAGGTAATGGTCATTGCAGTCATTTCCATCGTCCCCATACGGCTATAAATGACCGCATATGCCGTTTCACCCAATACCCAAATCAATTCAGTCAGTAGCAGCGGATAGGTCGTTCCAAAAAACTTGCGAATGAGCGGTTTAGGAACGATGAATAAGTTCTTTAACCCGACAGCTCCCGGTAAACGATACCGGTACACGGCACCAATGATCAACAAGCATTCGAAGACCCTAGAGATAAGAGTAGCAATGGCAGCGCCCTTCAGACCAAGCGCAGGAGCACCGAAATGACCGTAAATAAGTACGTAATTCAGTATAATATTCAAGCCGACTGCAATTAGACTTACATACATCGGCCATTTGGCATGGCCAGTACTGCGTAAAATCGCGGAATACATCATCGTGAGCATGACAGGCACAAAACCGATCGACATTATCTGGAGAAAGATATAACCCTCATCTATTACATTCACGTCTGTAGTGAACAGGCTCAGAAAGAGCGGCGAATCGATGAAGACAGCCGCAGAGAACAGGAATGAGAACGCAAAGCCGGTGATCAGTCCGAGACCCAGTACTTGAGAGACGCTTTTGGAATCTTTATTTCCCCAAAACTGGGCTGCATATATGGATACACCCGTCGATAAACCGGCCAAGACAACCGCGATGATCCCGTATATTTTAGTCGACATCCCCACCGAGGCAATTGCCACATCTCCCAGCTGCCCAACCATCAATTGATCCGTCAAATTAAGCAACGCCATCAGCAAGCTTTGAAGCGTAACGGGCACAGCGATTTTATAAACACTTTTGTAGAAATCTTCTTTCTCTGACATGTATCGTTCACAACCCCCATATTCTCGATTTTTCCAGAACCCATTGCCATTCGCAGTCTATGACTTAGTGTGAGGTTAGATCACCTTTTTGTAGCGCATGAGCGTGTAGTTATCTTTTGGTTGAATTTCTACAACCTTGAACTTTTTCGCAAAGTTCAATTGCTGATACCCGTCTCCATCCACTAAAGTAATGTTTGTCGAGCCGCCTATGATGATTGGAAGCTGCATTAGAATAATCTCATCGACGATATCCTGATTGAAAATATGCCAGTTTAAGAATCCGCCGCCTTCGACCATCAGACTGGTAATCCCATAGTTCTCCTCCAACTGACGTTCAAGCTCCACAAAATCTACTTTATCCTCGCCGCAGATAAGGCACTCCTTCCCTCTTTGCCGGATCTGTTTGATTTTTTCTTCATCCCGTCCTTTCTCGGTCGTGACAATAATCGTCTTCCCTTGGTCCGAGAGTACATTGCAATCTAGCGGAATATCCAAGGTAGTTGTCGGAATGATACGAATTGGATTTTTATTTTCCTCATACCGATTAGTAAGGAAGGGATTGTCCGTCAAAATTGTATTTTTGCCGACCATAATTCCCTGCACCTTCCCCCGGAATAGATGAATAAATTCCATATCCTCACTGGAAAATAAAGAAAAAAGCTCTTTACTCGAATTACCAGCGCCCATAGTGAGCTTTCCATCAATAGAAATTTGGCTGAATATCGTTGTTTTCATTTGGCTCTCCCCATCTCTAATTAGCTTTTAAATGCGCCCCAAGAGGCTTGAATAGTCTGTTCTATTTTGTTCAATGCTTGTTCAGGATTGCTCAAGGGCAGCTCGATAAGACCTGCATTTAACGCCTCCCATACATGGATCATGAAGGGATAAGTCGGCATCGGCCGTGAGTGATCTAGAAGCGATAAAATCATCTTTTTGTTAGGCGCAGCAGAGGCAGCTAGACGGTTCAGTACCTCTTCCTGAGCCGGAATCCGCTGTACACCCAGCGTCCACATCGATTGGCATTCGTCACTCAGCATAAAACACGTGAATGATAAAATATCTTCCCGCTCCTCGGACGTTAATGAATGATTAGGGTAGATCAGGCCAATAGAAGAAGACATGGATAACGATTGCCGCCCTTCGATGCTCGGAAGCTGGCAAACCGCAAGCCTATTGTTCATATGCTTATCTAGATGGTTATAAATCCACTCGCCACAAATAATGGCGCCGATCTTACCGTCAATGAACTGCTCAAGCAGTCCTGTGGAGCCATCGAGACTAACGAGCACGCCTTGATCCATCTTGTCGCTAATAAACTGAAGCGCCTGCTTCATTTCAGAGGTGACGATATTCGGCTTTCCATTCTGTACAGGCCAGCCGCCGAAAGCTGTAAGGAACGGAATAAACCAATAGCCTTGCTGTAAGTCTGCTCCAATCGGTACGATACCTTGGGCGGATAACCTTTCTGCTGCCTCTTCGAACACGTCCCATGTCGTCGGCGCACTAGGGTAAATCGACGGGTTGTAATACACAACCAGATGATTGCCCCGCAATACCGGGATACCATACTGAACACCATTCATTTGCATCGTTGAAAGAGCACCCTCAGTCAGCGTATCGTCAAATAGCCCGCCCGGCACTTCGGAGTAAAGACCGTTCTCAACATAGGAGGACATGTCGGCAGGAACCATCGCCAGATGCGGACCTTGCTGGGTGTCCTTAATTTGGTTCAGACGCGCAGTCAGCTCCGTAATATTCATGACTTGTGGCGTAATTTGTACCCCAAAGCGCTCAGTATACAGCTTACAAATTCCCTCCAGCACCTCAATCGAGGTATCTCCCGGACCATCAAACTCATGCCATATCACGACTTCCTTATTGTTCTTTTCCATTGCAGCCTCTCTCCCTTACCTAAATTGTCTATGATTGTTTACGAGCACTAGAGCCTGATTAGGCGCAAGCAGCAAGCATTCGAACGCCTGACCTACGCTGCTACCCGTTAAGGAACTATCCAGTGTTACCGTCATTGGGCATCGGCCAGGTACGGCTACCTTCAAATCAACTTGACAGAAAGCATCAGCACTCAAGTTAAAGCAGCACAGCAGCGTTTCATCCCCTTGCATATACCCATACAGAACAATACCTTCCGGGGATTGAGCCACGAAAAAGTTTTCCGGCTTCACTAGGTGGCGCCAATCTCTCTTGATTTCACTTAGCTCCGCCAACAGCGGCAGCATCGGTGTAGGATTGGTCCAATTAATTTGCATGACGTTAAAAAAAGCTCGGGAAATCTCCTCTCCGTTCGTGTTGTCTCCAAGACCACAGTTGAGCGGCTGCTCCTCATTCATTTCATAACCCGTCGTCACGTATGGAATTGCGTTCGGAAGAAATTGATTAAATACCGCAATCATCCGAGCAACCTCAACACCGCCACGGCTGGTGATCCGAGGAGTATCTGCTGTTTCTGCACAAGCAAATACATGAATATTCAACTCAGGCAGCTCTTCTAAGAATGAAACGAGATTGTCTTTAGTAATTTGTGTCATGACGTTCCACCCACTGCCAAGCATAATGTTATAGCCGGTGCTTGCCGCCTTCTTGTGGTTGCGATTGAACAAATCTTCGCTGATTAAGATCGCATTTGGATTCATCTCTTTAATCGTGTCAAAAATACGAGTCAACAACGGAATAGGAAGCACGTGTCCGATGTCGATGCGGAAGCCGTCAATCCCATATTTTTCGAGATTAACCCGTACTGCCTCCTCCAGAACATCCCACAGCTCCAGATTCGGCTCCTCTCCCGGGTAGTCATTACATTTAATCGTATCAAAAAGGACATATGGCGCCTGATCCGGACTTATAAGATGTCTCACTTGCGGAGAGAAATCCTTGTAGAGGCGTAAGAACGTAATGTCTGTCCAAATCGGCTGCACATCATTTATCCAATCCGAATGCGCTGGAGCAGTCGTTATCCCCATCTCTTGCTCCACCAAAGTTAATAGCTCATCTCCAGTTTTAGCAGCTTTCTCCTTTAAGTGCTGCCAAAGAATTGGATGGAGTTCATTGGGCGGTGGCGTGAACTTCCGCAGAAATACTGCTGTCTCCTGGCTGCGGTAGACCGTCTCCAATTTGTCCGGCGTACACTCCTCAAAAAATCCAAGCTGGGGAATTGCGGGCGGCGCAAAGCCTTCTAATTCGTCCATTTTGATCCAATATACCCATTCAGGATGCTCGGTAATGAACACACTGTTTTTCGCCGTCACACGGGGAATGAAATCAACAACAGTCTTAATATCAAGTAAATGACAAGCCTCTACCAAAGCGCTGAGCTCATCGTGGATCGTAAACTCCTCCATATCATCCAATAGGCTATCGTGCAGGTTCTCGTCCAAATGGAATAACGATTGCACTGCGTAAGGGGACCCAATATCCCCCTTCAGATTCAACTTGCTGTACTGGTTAACTGGAAGCATGTACAGAATATTGATGCCCATTTTCTTTAGCAGAGGCAGAAGAATAAAGAATCTTAAAAAAGTACCCGATTCAATTTTTCCGTCATGGTTGTAATCCCAAGCCGTAGAATAGCGAATAAGCGAAGAATAGATCGCGCTATCGTCCAGATTTATGCGTTCCTTAAGCAGATATCTCCACGAAAGCCTGTCCACATATTTCAAATGATCAGTCAAAAAATCATACGGGTGTACACAAATTTCACCCTCTTTTTCTAAAAGAACACGTTCATATTGGCACTCATTCCACACTGCGGGTATCCAAATTGGCTCTACCTCTTTGGCCTTTTGTGTAGACAAGTAATCTTGAATTAATCTGAATTTGCTATCATTGCTCATCAACAGTGCCACCTCTCATTGATTGTAGTCTTACGTTTAGGGAACAAAAACCGTCTTTACGGTTTCACTCCCAACCACCTTCAAAGAGTTCAATTCATAGCCGATTAACTCATCTATCGCTGCTTCATGCTGACTGAGCTTAACTTTTCTAGTTACTAGTTTCTCCATTTCAGGAGTTTCAGCGGCAAACCGCAAAGCTTCCTCGAACATGTAGCGGTATTCACCTGCTGCTATAATTTTTATTGCATGCTGCACGAATTTGGTAGGGGAAAAGGTGTAGCGATACTTCGCATTAATACCAAAAGGAACGATGCGGCCTCCACGTTCAATCCACTTTTCCGCCATTTCGAGTTGAGTGCCCACCGTATCGATAATCACATCAAACTTATGTCCCGCACAGATTTTGTCTACGGTAGCTTGATTTAATTGGGCAGGGGTTAGAGCAAAATCTGAGATCTCTTTGGCAAAAGCTAGCCGAAAGGGATTAACTTCAGTCGCTACCGTGAGCGCAGATTTCGACTTGCTCACAATTTGGCTTAACAGTCCCATTGGACCCGATCCAAGAATGAGTACCTTGTCGTCTGCTGTGACATTGGCTTCTTTGAAATTGTGCAGTACACAGGCAAGCGGCTCAATCAAAACCCCCGTCTCCCAGCTCATATGATCGGGAAGACGGTGTGCAAACGTTTGTGCAGTTGAGTAAAAAAAAGTGAATGTCCCATTTCGATTCAAACCCGCAATAGGCATCCCATTTCCATCGATGCCCGTACAGAGGTGCGGCTGTTTCTTCAAGCAAAAATAGCATTCATCACAGCTTTGATTCGGATCGATAACTACTCGGTCGCCTACCTTAACACGGTCAACGTTGCTGCCGATTTGGATTACAGTCCCTACTGCCTCATGACCCCGAATGACCCCTGGAACCCCCTCCTCTTTCCCAGTTATGACTGCTAAATCTGTTCCACATACACCTGTCATCTCAATCCGGATCTTGACTTCATCCGGTGCTGCAATCTGCGGCTCTTCCCATTCGCAGAGCTCCAGCTTATGATTGGATGTCCACACCAACGCTTCCATACTCATTCCCCTTTCTCTTTTTTGTTATCCATATTCGCCCAGAATATATCATAACTACCATGTAAAAGTAAGGTGAATGTTGTCGAAAAATGTTAATAATTACATTTTTATATAAACACTCACGAGTAAGCGCTTTAATTTTCTTTCGCTTATTATGCGGAGTGCACTGTCTGAAACGGCAAGTTTAAGGGCCATCCCTTGTGGGATGACCCTTGAATACTATCGTGATCAATCGAGTTCCGCGAGGAAATAAATCCCGAATCAACGTCTCCTATTTTGCAGCTTCCGCTTCCAGCCGTGCAATGACCTCAGAACGGGCTTGATCTGTGAAGCTAAGCACGCCGTTTTCCTGAACGATCAGTCCTTCCCGTATTCGGCCATCCAGCCAATCGCTGATCCAGCCGGGAGCATACCCGCCTTGGCCGAACTCGCCGCCAAAAGCAATCATTTCTTCATATACATCCAGATATTGTTGACGGCTTGTATTTGGATAAGAGCTTGTGTATAGCCAGAACTGCACATCATACATCAGAGTAGAAAGCTCATCCGCATGAAAGGAGAAATGTCCCTTCTCTTCAACGATTCGGGTACATACTTTACGGATCTTCTGCTCAAGCTGATCCACCTCAGACACATGGCTGCACAGCTTCGCAAGCAATGGTGAGAATTGGCCTACGGCTACTTTGCGCAAATCCTCCTCTTTATCTTCTTCAGAGGTGTCGTATTCCTCATCACTCACCAGGCCACGTATAAACGTCTCGAAGTCTGGGGCCAGAAACGTAATCTCATAATTATCTTCCTGATCCACATGAATCACCTCGGGTTCACCGTCCTTCCCGCAATTCCGGTAATCCAGCATCACGACATCATGACCTGCCGAAGGGCAATCACAAATTACCACGCCAATGTCAGGGTATCCCCACTCCTCAATCATAAACGGACTGCCGAGATCGCCGCAGAGTGAATAGCTTTTCTCACGTCCGATGCCCATAATGCCCGTAATCGCAATATGATCCTCAGCCCATGAGGTCGCATCCTCCGTAGGAAAACAAGTATTATAAGGCACTCCCCCATTGTGCTGCTTCATCAGACTGATATAAGAGGCAGGAAGCTTGTAACCCAGTTCTTCTTCTACAGAAGCAATCAGCTCATCCGTAGGCGGGGCCGAAACATATTCTTTTAGCGCATAATCGCTATCTTTCCAAAATTCGGAGAGGTCCATCCCTTCAAAAGGAGTTGCAGTCGTCCCCGAATCATTATGTTGCTCTCTGATTGCCTGTCTGGCTGCGGCGTGTTGTTCTTTGCGTAGCTTGCGCTGGCTGAATTTCAGAAACATGGCCGTATTCTCATCATCCGGATCGAGGTCATGGGCAATACCCAGCACTCTCACCGCTTCCTCATATCGATTCAAATAATAGTAGGAATATCCCACACGAAAATGCCACAGATAATCATTCTGTCCTTGTTCCGCAATCTTCGCGAAGTGTTCAAGGGCTTCTTCATAACGTTCCAAATTGTTATACGCTCTTGCCAGACTGCTGACCATCTCGTAATCTCTGTCCGCTGGAGGAATCTCCATCAGAGTGTCTACAATCTTCTGGTGTTCATCATCTTCATGCCACTGTGTCAGCTGTGCGATTAGTTCTTTGTCCATGGTCTACCTCCCAAGCTTATAATCAAGTTACTAGAATATAGAGAAATATGGTTTTCCCTATTCTACCAGATGGGATGTAGGTATTGAAAATCGATAATAGAGCCTCACAAAGATTCTTAATTATGGGTACAGCCATATCCCTGAAACCGTCATCACCGCTGGCAGTACAGCCTCGTCAACCGCTACATTGTCATACCAGCCGCCCACTGCAAGGTTCAGCACCAGATAAAATGACTCGTTAAAGGGCATAACCCCTGGCTCCAAGCAGCGCTCGGCAAAGCAATGTCCGTCTACCAGCCATCGAATCGAACTGGCGGTCCATTCCAGTGCATAATCATGGAATTCATTAATGGTTCCGCTTTCAAAATGGTGCGAGAACTCCTCGACGATTTGATGTTCCCAATCCTTTCCGTAGTGCAGTGTTCCGGATATTTGCTGAGGCAAGCGGCCTTTGGCTTCCATGATATCAATCTCGCCGGAAGCTGGCCAAGGTCCGTAAGCCTGTTCCTGCGGAAGCAACCAGATGGCAGGCCAAACCCCTTGCCCCACCGGCAGCTTTGCACGCACAACTAACTTCCCATAGCAAAAGGAAAAATGGTCCTTTGTATCCAAACGAGCCGAGGTATATGCAAAATTACGCCCATCCTTTCCAATGGATTCACTGCGTGCGCACAGATTTAAGCCAAATTCATCGATATACAGATTGCTGGAATGATCCGTGTAATACTGCTGCTCTCCGTTGCCCCAACCTGGGTCTATGGGATTACCCTCATTATCTAACAAGTCATTGCCAAGGCGGATATTCCATAGCTTCAAATCGGCATTTCTATCTAAGAAATTCTGTTCCCATATAGGTTTATTCATCCTTTGCACACTCCCTTCATTTAATCACAGCATACTTAATTTTTGCGGCTGGTCAAACAAATCTAAAAAAATGGGATAGGGTCGATAATCATGGGCTTTTTTTCCTATACGCTTTTTCATACGATGAAATAGAAAGGGGGCACGGAAAATGTTCCAATACAGAACGGAACAAATGAAAGCGCTTTTTAAGCAGTGGCAATTGCAAAGCATGGTTATCCCGGGAATCATCTGGATGTTTATCTTTTGTTATATCCCTATGTTTTGGCTCATTATTGCATTTATGGACTACAGCATCGCCAAACCCTTACTAGAATCACCGTTTGTCGGGCTGAAGCATTTTCAGGATTTTTTGACGGATGAGCGTTTTTGGCGTTCGATTCGCAATACTCTGGGGATGAGCAGCATCAAGCTGGTCCTGGGTTTTCCCATTCCTATCTTGTTTGCCTTGCTGCTGAATGAAATACGGAGTCTTCGATTTAAGCGAACGGTACAAACCATTTCGTACCTGCCGCACTTTATTGCCTGGACGATTTTTGGCGGCATTGCGCTCAATTGGCTGGGCGAGGGCGGTGTGATCAATCAGTTGATGATGGCGATTGGGCTCCAGGAACGCGAAATCCTGTTTAACAGCGACCCTAAGTACTTTTGGTGGATCACCTTTTTTACCGATACGTTAAAAGAAACCGGCTGGAGCGCCATTATCTACATAGCGGCAATATCCGGCATTGATCCGGGGCTGTACGAAGCGGCTGAGCTGGATGGCGCAAACCGGCGGCAACGGATGTGGCATATCACCATTCAGAGCATACGCCCCACCATCGCTATTTTGTTCATCCTCGCTGTCAGCGGGATACTCGGCAGTAACTTTGAGCAGATCTTTATGTTGAAGAACAATATGAACATGAGGATGGCGGAAAGCCTAGACTTGTATATCTACAACATGGGGTTGGTCTCCGGGCGCCATTCCTTCTCAACAGCCGTCCTGTTCGCCCGCTCTATTGTGGCGCTAGGTTTGTTGTTTTTGGCCAATCACACATCCAAAAAACTAACCGGCGACAGCATTTTTTAGAAAGGAGAGGACAGAGGTATGGAAAGACGCAAAAGATTTCGGCAAATTGGAGTATTTGAGGTCTGCAACACCCTGCTGATGCTGGCGGTTTGCTTTTTAACACTGTACCCGATGTGGTTTGTATTCATTAACTCGCTTAACGCGCCGCAGCAGGCATCCCTGGGCACCGTCAACTGGTTTCCCAAAGAATTATCGCTGGCCAGCTATAGTGTTGTGTTCAATGATAAGACAATGATGAACGGTTTTTACATTACCACTCTGCGCACAGTGATCGGGACAGCAACGCATGTGTTGTTTACCGCCATTATTGCTTACGGAATGAGCAAGTCTAATCTGATCGGACGCAAGCTGTATCTTAAAATCGCATTGGTTACGATGCTGTTCTCAGGCGGGCTGATCCCTACATTTATTCTGATGACGAAGCTGGGCTTATATGATAATTTTTGGATATTCATCATTCCCTCTATGTACACTTTTTTTAATATGGTCATTTTCATGAGCTTCTTCCGCACCATACCTGACAGCCTGGAGGAATCTGCGAAGGTAGACGGTGCTTCAGACTATGGTGTCCTGTTCAGAATCGTATTGCCCAATAGCATGGCTGTCATTGCGACTATATCGCTTTTTTCAGCCGTTTATCATTGGAATGATTATTACCAGGGGGTCATCTACATCCGTTCGCAGGAATTACTGCCACTGCAGACCATGCTGTACAAAATCATTGCGGAGAACTCTATGTCCTTCATGCAGCAGCAAGCTATGGCGCAATTCGGCGCAAGACTTCCCGGCAACTCTATTAAATTTGCATCCATGATGGTGGCCACACTGCCTATTCTGATAGTCTATCCTTTCATTCAACGCTATCTGGTCAAAGGCGTGATGATTGGCGCCATTAAGGGATAAGAGTGTGAGTGTCTAGAAACTGGTATACAAAATTCAGAAGCAGCAAAGAAAGGATGATAATGTCATGAAACGCAATCTGATTAAGCCGGGGTTGACCCTCGTTCTGGCCGCAAGCCTGATGCTAGGCATAGCCGCGTGTTCCAATTCAGCGAATAGTGAAAATAAGCCAACACCACAGCCTACAGATAGTACACAGCCGCCGCAGAGTGAAGCAAAGCTCAATCCCGATGATCCGGCATGGAAGCTGGATACCAGCCCTGTTGATTTGACCTGGTTCGTAGGTGCTAACTGGTATGCCCACACTTGGGGAGACAGCTTGACCTCCAAGTACGTAACGGAAAAAACAGGCGTAAACATCAAGCTTGAGGTACCTTCCGGTGAAGCGAATGAGCATATTACCCTAATGATGACCTCGGGCAAGCTGCCAGACTTGATATCAATGGGTTCGTGGGAAACCGCTGTCAAAAAGCTGTGGGAAGGCGATCATGTCTACGCCTTAAATGAATTAGCTGACAAGTATGACCCTTACTTCTTCAAGGTGGCCGGGGACGGTACACTGAAATGGTATCGTCAAGAAAATGGCAATACCTATGGCGTTCCGAATGATTCATATAGCCCCAACCTGATGCATGAAACTGGCATGACGGCCGCCAACCAGACTTTCCTGGTGCGAAAAGATTTGTATGAGGAGATGGGCAGCCCGGACCTTAGCACTCCAGAGGGCTTTCTGAACGCACTGCAACTGGTAAAGGATAAGTACTCCCAATATAAAGGCCAGCCCATCAGTCCCTTTTTTGCACAAGGGAACGTCCCTTACGGGATGACCGAATATCTGCAGAACCTACTGGCCGTACCGCATGAGAAAGACGGAAAAGTATACGACCGCATTACCGATCCCGATTATATTGCCTGGCTAAAAACCTTCCGTACGGCTTACGAGCGCGGGTTGATTAATGTGGATTTCCTGGTGGATTCCGATACTCAGGTAGAGGAAAAAACAAACAACGCCCGCTATTTCATGATGGTCCGTGAGTGGACCGGTATGTCGGCTGTCAATCCTATGCTGGCTGCTAGCAGCAACCCGGACTCTTACTACATCGCAGTCGATGGGCCAAAGAACAGCAAGGGCGATAACCCTAAGTTATTCCCTGGCAACATGGACGGCTGGATGGTGACGATGATTAGCAAATCAACCGAAAACCCTGAACGAGCCATCCGCTTTTTGACCTATCTGGCCAGCGAAGAAGGCCAGCGAGAGTTGTTCCTTGGCAAGGAAGGCGAAACATGGGAGATGGTAGATGGCAAGCCGCAACTGAAGCCTGAAATGGTAAAATTACTCGACACTGATATTGAGAAGCTGGAGAAAGAATACGGCATCATGGATACCTATTGGATGATGCGAAACCCTGTAATCGTCAACCAGTGGAGACCGGAGAAATCTCCTGTCATTAAGCAAATGGAAGACTTCGCCAATAAGCAGGCCGATATTGATAGCGGTATCTATAAGGGCTTAGATCCACAGGGCGATTCTGATGTGTCGGTAGCCTGGTCCCGTATTTCGCAAAATTGGGAGGAAGTACTCCCTGAGCTAATTACGGCCAAGAATGAGGCTGAATTTGATAAAATCTTCGACAATTTCCTTGACCGCCGCGAGAATTACAGCTTTGGCAAGGTGATGGAATACCGCCAGGCTGAACTGGATGTGCGAAAATCCAAAATGGCAGAGTAATAATGCCCGTATAAAGATTACTGCCGGCCACCGAAAGGTTGGCCGGTATTCCCTTTTTCGCTTCTTTTAACCATTTAACAAAACAGCCTAGTTACCTACCGGGCAGTTTGTAATATATGGTATATTACAAGGGTAGGAGGCTACTTAAATGAAGTATCTGCTGACTAAAATGAAGAAGCTGTACCGTAATTCCCGCATCTCCCAAAAATTGTTTTTGGCCTTTAGCATGATGATTGCCATCCCTGCGATTGTGGTATCCTTTTTATTTATCCGCACACAGGAAAGTCAGCTGTACAAGGACGCTATGGCTACCGGCAGCAGCCATGTCTCAAGAATTAACGAACAGCTGCGCAGCAAAATGGGCATTATTGAGAACGCTTCCTCTACTGCGCTGAATCAAAAGGCATTTGTAGATTTTATTCACTCCAATATGCGCGGGGATGGCCTGCGTCTCGTAAAATTTAGACAAAATCAATTTGAGCAAATGCATAATATCATTCAAAGCTACGAGATGATCAGCGAGCTCAGTTTCTATGTCGATAATCCAAACCTATTTGAGATTTGGCCTGAAATCTACCATTATGACAAGTTCTGGCCGAAGGACTACTGGGTGACACTTCGGGAGGAAGGCGGTGCGGCATACCGCTTATTTGCTTTTAAAGATGGAGAGCATACGCTATCCTATTACCGGTTGGTACGTCTTCAGGGGCAACAGCAGAAACTCCCTACCATTATGGAAATCCGCGCCCAGCATAGCGTCTTTTTCAGTGACTTGCTTGAGGATAGCGGGGGGGATTTCTTTTCTGTAGTGATGGATGGAGCCGACTCTTCCCGATCGGTATACAATCCTGAGCATATTTTTTCTCAAAATGCCGGTGAAGAATTGGATAAAATTCTAGGCAGCATTCACCAGCGGTTGGATGTGCTGCAGCAGAGTAGCCCCATTAAGGTAAAGGTAGGTGACCATACTTACTACGCGTTGTATCGCTACATCGCCCCACTGAACGCCTATGTAGTGGATATTGCCTCTCATCAAGCGCTGATGAAAGGCCCACGAAGCTGGTATTTGCTCGTAGTAGCGATCACATTGTGTGTATTGCTGCTGATGTTACTGCTCGTTTCACATACCACTCGGCGCATTTTCCGCCGGCTCGACAGGGTGCTGGTTTCTATGCGCAAGGTGCGGCAAGGCCAACTGGATGCGAAAATTGATACCGGCCTGGATAAAAACGAAACCGGTGACGAAATCGACGAGGTGGCCGTCAGCTACAATAATATGTTGGACGAAATCAAACATCTGATGACCCAAGTGGTAGATAAACAGCTGATCGCCAAAAATGCACAACTGCACTCGCTGCATTCGCAGATCAATTCACACTTTTTATATAACGCGCTGGAATCCATCCGTATGCTCGCGGAGGTTCAGCGACAGCCGGCTATCGCCGAAGCGTTGGTGTCTTTAGGCTCACAACTGCGATACAGTATGCAATGGCGCAGCGATACGGTTGCGCTTAGCGAAGAACTTGCCAACATACACAGCTATGTCCGATTCATAAACTTTATGGAGGGTGGCAGCATTGAGTTGACGGCCGATCTCCCGCAGGAGGTACTGCGTTATACAATCCCTAAAATGTGCATGCAGCCCATCGTCGAAAATGCCGTTCATCATGCAGCGCCCTCGGGCGGCAGCGTAAGTATCCAAATTACCGTATCGGTAGAAAATGACAGCCTTCTGCTAATTGAGATACGAGATGATGGCGCAGGTATTGACCCGGAAATGCTGTCCAGTCTGCAGGCTGTGCTGCGGGGCGACTCAGATTCACCGATTGTTACCAGCAAAAACGGACTGGGCTTGGAGAACGTGCATAAGCGCATACAGCTTCATTATGGTAAGGACTGCGGTCTTTGGATTGACAGTGTGCAGGGCGCCTATACTTGTGTAACCATACGTTTGCCTTGGGAAAATGTGAATCTTGGAGGATGGTAGGGCATGATCAATATTCTAATTGTGGACGATCAAAAGCACATTCGTGATGGGCTGCAGGCTATGCTGCGCCAATTTGCGCTCCAGCTGGACAATATTTACTGTGCCGTAAACGGAATTGAGGCCTTGGATATATTGAGTCAGCACAACATCCAACTGGTGATTACTGATATCAGGATGCCCGATATGGATGGACTGACGCTGATGGCGCAGAGTAAACAGAAGCACATCGAGGTAGATTATCTGATTATTAGCGGCTATAGTGATTTTGCCTATGCTCAAAAGGCCATCGAACTTGGAGCAAAGGGCTACCTGCTCAAACCTGTGAAACGTGAAGATCTGCAAACCGCAGTAGAACATGTTGCGAATGAGATAAAAACACGGCAGACGCTCTCGCGTAATATGGAGCATATCTCGCGCCGCGCCCGGGAGACAGACCGCAAGGAACTGAGTATGTTCATGCAGGGTGCAATGATTGATGAGGCGTGGGTTATCCAGACCCAGCAACAGAATCCAGAGTTGTGGAGTAATTACCGCCTGTGTCTGCTGCGGGAGGAATTATGGATTAACCAACCGGGGGCCGACAGTAGCCACAGCATGGAATCCCTTGCCTACCGTGTGTATGGCAGACGAGGGTGTATATGCCTGCAACACCGCCCGTACCTGATTCTCGCGGTTGATGCGGCCGTAGATACGGGAGCCTTCCCGACCGCCCTCAAAGCAGGACAGATAGATGCCATTACTGCCATGACCAGCCCGCAGCAAGGATTGAAGGAGTTGCCCCGCAGCTATACACAAGCGTTGGAGCTCTATCGCCACAGTTACCTGTTTCCAGAGAAGAGCTGCATCTTGCCAACACATATTGATCGACTGGAGCAGCAGTGGGAGCTTCCCTATGAAGAGTTATATGCCCTGTTCCAGTTAATCGGCACCAAAAACAGCGGTACAATCACCCAAGGCATTTCTATGATATTTCACAAAGATACATTGCAACGCTATCACATCCAATACACACAGCAGCTATGTCGTGCCATTGTACAGATGCTGGAGGAATCTGTACGTGTGATCCGCCCGTACATGGGGGAAGAAGCGCTGGACATCGAATGTTTACGTAATCTATTCGATTATCCGGGTATTCGCGATTATATTCAGGCGCTGCAACAACAGCTGCTTCGGCTGAACCAATTTTATTATGAATATAAGTGCAGCTATCGCAACTCGCAAGATTTAAATGAAGCCATACGCTTTATACACGAAAGCTATCATAAACCCCTGGATCTCGCGATGGTATCGAATCACGTGTCGCTTAATTATGCCTATTTTTCTAACCTGTTCAAAAAAAATATCGGCAAAGGCTTTGCAGAATACTTGCGCGATGTGCGCCTGGATAAAGCCCGGCGGCTACTGGCCGAAACCGATCATAAAATTGTAGAGGTAGCCACCATGGTAGGGTATGAAAGCTACAAAAGTTTTACACGATCCTTTCGGGATGTCATGGATATGCAGCCCACAGAATATCGGCAAATGATGCGCCGGAAGCACGACAGCGGGGAAAAGTACCGTGACACAGCGCTATAAATAATCAAAAGCCAAAAAATTGGGTTAGAACAAAAATAATTGTACCTTTTAGCTGATTATTATATTCGATAGAATAGAGATGTCCCTAAATGTAAGCGGTTTCGTTTCTTCATTATTTTATTAAAGGAGGGCAAGTATGAAACGACTTTACAATACGGAGAGTGGTTTTAAGCAGAAGGTATTTAGTTTGTTCTTAGCAGTAGTACTGTTAGCTGGGGTTGGCCTATTGCCGACTTCAAAGGTGCAGGCAGCAGGAACCACAGTTACCTCTATGTCTTACTTTTCAGCAGCAGACGGTCCTGTCATCTCAAAATCAGGGGTTGGGCAAGCTAGCTATGGTTTCGTCATGCCTACATTTAATGGGGGCTCTGCCACCTGGAATGATGTTTCCGATGACGTCGGTGTAAAAGTAAAAGTTGCTGGAAACTGGGTGGATATTGACAATGCAGGCGGCTATACCTACAACCAAAACTGGGGACACTGGAGCGACGGTGGCTTGAATGGCTATTGGTTCACTCTCTCCGCAACAACGGAGATTCAGCTATTCTCCAAGGCTAATGGAGTTACACTTGATTACACCCTGGTATTTCAAAACATAAACAAAACGACCATTACTGCTATGGCCCCTACACAAGGGCCGCAGATTACAGCAGGATTTACAGGAAGTGCAGGCTTTACTTATCCTACCTTCAACAATGATCCGGCCGTTACCTATGAAGCCGTAGCTGAAGATCTGAAGGTATATGTAAAACCTGTAAGCAGCAATACATGGATTGATATTGACAATAATGCAGCCAGCGGCTGGATCTATGATAACAACTTCGGACAATTCACCGAAGGCGGCGGCGGCTACTGGTTCACCGTAACAGAGTCTATCAACGTCAAGTTAGAATCGAAAACCTCAACGGCTAACGTCGTTTATACCCTCACCTTTAATAAACCGGTAAGAAATTCATATGTCTTAACTCCTTATGAGGGAACGACCTTTACCGCAGATGCAAAAGGTGTAATAGGTGTACCGCTACCTAAGATTGATGGGGGCGCTCCAATAGGCACTGAGCTAGGAAATTACGTATACCAAATTAACATCAACGGACAATGGGTTGCTATGAGTGATTCCAGCCAAAGCGGATTTGTATACGCCGGCAATGGCTATAACAACATGTCCGATGCCAACCAGTGGGGATATTGGGCTGACTATATCTATGGGCTTTGGTTCCAGCCCGTCCAAGAGGATGTGCAAATCCGTATTGGCTATCCATTAAATGGACAGGCGGGCGGAAGTGTCGGCAACAATTACGTCAACTATACCTTTATCGGTAATCCAGATGCCCCACGTCCGGATGTATCCGACCATGATGACATTGCCATCGGAACACCAAACGACACCGCGATAGAAGGCATGAATCTCATTTGGCAGGATGAATTTAACGGAACAGCGCTCGATACGAGCAAATGGAGCTACGAACAAGGTTATTATATTACTGACGATCCGAATAGCTGGGGCTGGGGCAACGCGGAACTGCAGCACTATACAGACAGTACACAAAATGTATTTGTACAGGACGGAAAGCTGAATATCAGAGCTTTGAACGATTCAAAATCCTTTCCACAGGACCCAAGCCGGTATGCCCAGTACTCATCCGGCAAGATTAACACCAAAGATCACTTGTCCTTCCAGTACGGCAGAGTAGATATTCGTGCTAAGCTGCCTACAGGTAACGGCGTTTGGCCAGCACTTTGGATGCTTCCGGAAGATGCCGCTTATGGAGCGTGGGCCGCATCCGGAGAAATTGATATTATGGAAGCCAAAGGACGCTTGCCCGGCACGACCAGCGGGGCCATACACTTTGGCGGACAATGGCCTGTAAACAGATATATTGCTGGTGAATATCACTTCCCTGAAGGCCAGACCTTCGCCAATGATTATCATGTGTACTCCATGATCTGGGAAGAAGATAATATGAAATGGTATGTGGACGGCAAGTTCTTCTTTAAAGTCAGTAGAGATCAATGGTATTCCGTAGCTGCACCTAACAATCCGAATGCCCCATTCGATCAACCCTTCTACATCATTATGAATCTGGCGATCGGCGGGCACTTCGACAGCGGCCAAACCCCAGATCCGTCCGATATTCCTGCAGCAATGCAAGTGGATTATGTTCGTGTCTATAAAGAAGGCAACAGCCAGAATCCGGTAAACGTACCAGTTACCGGTATTTCTCTGAATCAAACTACTGCGCAGGTGGAGGTTGGACAGACTGTGCAGTTGAACGCCAATATTGCCCCGTCTAATGCAACCAATAAGCAGGTCACTTGGACCGTATCAGGTACCAGCGTCGCTTCCGTGAATCCGAACGGTCTCGTGACGGGACTCACTCCAGGCACAACAACCGTAACGGCTACAACAGCCGACGGCAATAAAACAGCCCTCTCCACCATCACTGTTGTACCGGCAGCATCATCCGGTGTTATCATCGTCGGCGATGAGGTGCGGGGTCTGAAGAAAATAGGTGACGACCTGCTGTTCTATGTGAACGGCGCAACCTTTGCCGACTTACACTATAAGCTAAATAACGGTGGGCAGCTAAACGTAGCCATGACCCCGGCAGGAAACGGAAACTATACCTACCCTGTAAATCACCTGCAACACGGGGATACCATCGAGTACTCCTTCACCTATAATCCGGGACAAGGGGCCGTCGATTCCCCAACGCTCTCGTATATCCATGGGGTAACCCAAGGAACACCAGAGTAAAGTAGTTGAACGCTAAGCAACTGCATGAACACGAATAGGCGAGGAGGAAGTGTTGAAGCTTCCCTCTCGCCTATTTTGTTGTTTCTACCGTGTTGCTGGTCTCCTCGGTGGAAGCTCAGCTAGCCTCATGATTATGGGCCGTCAGTTCATCACCTGACGCTTTCCGCACCTTCGCTCGCTTGCCTAAATTAACGCGTCGAAATGACCCTCCGCGTCCACCGTCGCCGTCCGGGGATCAGTCAGGCCGATGCCCTTGAGGCCTCCCATTCCTTCATTTCCCCAAAGGGGGAGGTGATCCTGAAGCGGAGAAGCCGGCACAAAATTTACGGAGGTGCTGCTCCCGCTTTTCTGTACCAGTTGGGACTCCAGCAGCCGGATTTGCCGCTGCAGCTGCTCCCGGCGATAAGGCGTCTGCATCTCACTTCCTTGTGCCGCATTCACTTTATCCAGTTCCATCATCAGCAGGTTTCGCTGTTTCTCCAGAGAACTGACATCACTCTGTGTACCGCCGTAGGCCGCAATGGTCTGTACGGAGCTGATGCCTGATACTGTCTGTGCCGCCATGATCTTTCCCCCCGTTTCCTTGGCTCCCAATCCAAAATCAGCCAAATTTGAAAGTTCTAATCATCTTTATTACCCGGCAGGCCCCGTCATGACAACATCACAGCCTCAATTGGAAAATAATCGTCGTATAGTCTCAGTCGGCCGCTTGTTTCAACCCTACCAAAGACCCACCGAAGGCTGGCTAAAGTCCCTTCAGAGCTCCCTTACTCGTCCTTCAACCGCCGCTGATACAAAATGACAGACACTACTGTTAGCACAACCGTCCATACCAAATTAATGAGGAGTGGTTTCAATACATCGCCCGTCGTATAACCTGTATTGCTTAGACCCAGCAGATGCACAAGCTGACTGCTTGGCATGTAATCCAGCACTTTGAAGACCGGATAATCCTTCGCTAGTACTTCTCCCCACGGTGCCCCCATAAATATGAACGCCACAGGGAGTATAGATAATGAGGCTTCAAGCAACGTCTTGGAGAATAAGCCGCAGATCGTCCCGGCTGCAGTGTACAGAATAATCGAAAGAATGATTACTGCCACAAACGCCCATATATTAGCTGGCTCATAGCCAAATAATAATGTGGAAATAGCGAGAACAACAGCAGACATGACAAAGACCAAACTGCTTTTACCGATTAGTACATCCATGGTCGTAGCCGGTGTCATCATTAATGACCGTAAAGTGTTACGCTCCTTCTCTTCCGCAATCAAGCAGGCTTGTGCGAAACATGTTAGCAATACAAACGAACTATTAAAAAGAAAACCGCTGGCTCCAGGTAAAGACGCACCTGCCCTCTTGAAAATCAGAGCGATAATAATAGGAAAAATCAGCATAATGGACAGCGCGTAGTTACGTGAAAACTCTTTGTAATCCTTCACAAATATCGCCCGGGCACGTTTGTATGAGATACTCATAGTAGCTCACTTCCTGTCATTTTAATAAAGATATCACCTAGACTTGGTTCTTTCGTCTCTAACCGGTCAATTAGCCCCCGCTTCATCCAATCCGCGATTTGATCAGCCGTCCCCTCATCGATCGGGAGCTCGTAGGTTTCCCCATTGATTAAGTCCACACAAATTACGTTCTCCCGGTGCTGCCGCTTAAGTTCCTTTGGTGAGCCTATGGTTTGGATTTGTCCCTGATACAGAATCGCTACACGGTTGCATATCAATTCTGCTTCAGACATATCATGCGTAGTCAGAAAAATCGTTGTTCCTTTCTCATTTAAGTAGCGTAAGCCTTTATAAATATGTGCTGTGTTTACCGGATCCAAAGCCGAAGTTGGTTCATCCAGAAATAATAATTCCGGCTCATGGATAATCGCGCATGCCAGCATGACACGCTGACGCATCCCTTTGGATAAGAGGTTGGCTTTCTTTTTGCGCTCTCCGCTTAAGTTTACAAACTGCAGCACCTTGTCGACCGCAGATTTGGGAAGATCATATAGCTTACGATACAGCTCCAGATTTTCCTCAATACTTAACCTCTCATATAGACCACTGTTATCCGTCAAAATGCCAAAACGCATCTTCTGAGCAGACTGCTGCATCATCTCCGCTGACTGATCAAATACACTTGCCTGTCCACTTGTCGGATTTAATTGTGCCGTTAAAATCTTGATTAATGTTGTTTTGCCTGAGCCACTCGGTCCAAGGAAACCAAAAATTTCACCCTTAGGAATTGAAAAAGAAACATCTGCTAACGCATCTTTTTCTCCAAATCTCTTACGGATACGTTCTACCCGAATAACATTCATTAACTCCACATCCTTAGTGTTGATGGCTTAAACATATACAGATTACATGCTTCCTGCCATCAAAACGCGCCGAAATGTAGCTGTAAGCGCCTGAATGGTACCCTTTAAATGTTAAGAAGAGCTTTTAATTCAGACAATTTTGAACGGGATAACGGAACCACGGCATCTTGACCTGTATTTAATCGCAAGCTGTAGCTATTTTTCGTCCATGTAATAATCTCTCTTACTTTTTGCAGATTAACAATATAGGATCGGTGACACCTAAAAAAACCGAAATTTAATAATCTCTGCTCGAGCTCGGTCAGCGTTAGCGCACAGTCATAATTTTCACCGCCCACATGAACAAGGATTGACCCCTCTACACTTTCTATAAAATCAATTTCAGGCGGATTAAATAAAATCACTTTGTCATTTCTTTTGGTAGAGATCTTCTGCAAGGTTATATTGGCCTCGTCTTGTTTCTGTACTTCCTGCTTATCCTCGTCGAAGTCCCGAATATCCAATGGATGAAATCCCGATTCGTTCAACCGATAAATGGCATCACAGGAAATAAGGGCATCCTCTAAATTCGAAGTTAAAATTAAAATCTGCTTTTCTTGTGAAAGATCATCAAGAATCCGTTTGAGTTGACGACAATCTTGCTCTTCCAAGTAAAAATAGGGTTCCTCCAGTACAAGTGTAGGCTGATGCGCAAAAAATACACGCAGCAATGTCACATACATTCTTTTCGATGAGCTTAGATCCTTGATCTTTACCTTCCGTTCTTCCTTTAAAGCAAAATAATCTATCAACGAAGCGGCACGCTCATTCCTCTCCGTTATTCTGATTAGAAAAGTGATTAGTTCCTCCACCGATAAACGCATATACTCGTTTTGCCCAGCCCGAAATAAATAATATTGGGAATGATCACCTAATTGATTCATTAAAAGCTGCTTTCGCTTCAAGTCCGTTATGATGCCAACCGATTGGTTCGGTGTCATATTTAATTCGATCTTCGGTAGAAATAATTCCCCATTATAATAAATTGGTTGAAATTGCATGCCATCCTCCCGGTCATTTAATGCAAATATTAGTCAAGGCATCTTCTAGTCATTTCTGCACATAAAAAAAAGCCCAAGCAGCTTCTCCGCTCGGTGCAAGAGTACATTAATTAGTAATACGGTTCAGCGCAATTTCTGTAACAGCAAGTTTTGAATAAAGACCATCCCGATAAAAGGATAGTCTTTAGGGTCACTAATTTATTTTAATTGCCTCAATACAAAGCTCGATCCTCACTTCATTTCCGACTATAATTCCACCCGTTTCCAGAGGCGAGTTGAATTTCAATCCAAATTCATTACGATCAATACTGGCTGTTGAGTGAAATCCTACACGTTCCCGTCCGCGGGGGTCCTTGTTTAGTCCTTCAAAAACAGTATGAAAAGTAACAGATTGGGTTACTCCATGCAGAGTTAGATTGCCTGTAAGTTCATATTGCCGCTCACCAGCAAAGACACAGTTGGTGCTTTGAAATGCAATGGTTGGATACTTGGCAGCATGAAGGAAATCGTCGCCCCTCAAATGTTCATCTCGTTGCGCTTGGCGAGTTGTGATACTATTTGCGTCTACGGAAGCCTGAATACCCATGGTTGTTAACTCGTTGGGATCAAAACTTAAGATAGCCTGGAAACGCTCAAATACTCCTTTGATTTTATTAATCATTAAATGCGTCACCGAAAACTCGACAGAGCTGTGGTCCGGATCCACTTCCCATTTGATATTACTCATGAATAAATTCCACCTCTATAATAAGATTATGAGCAAGGTCACCTATCTCCAAAACAATGCGCTACTCGCTATACACCTAATATACAAAAACGCTACTGACAACGTTGTGTCAGTAGCGTTTTAGCATTTTTGTGGCTTCCTCGTAAATCCGATTTCAGAATGGTTCCCCATTGAATCCGTAATTCCTTTTACCCGAATATCCACCATCGCAATAAACATCGAACTGTGTGTGAACAGTCATAATCTGCAACTAGTCGAATCTTTGCAGCGATTCAAATAAACGCCTTAAGTTATTCAATAAGCTGTTTTTTTCCTCCAGAGTCCAGTCATCCAAAGCTTCATGCAAAATTCGTTCACGGGTGAGGCTAATCATTGTATTGATTTTCTCCCCGCTTTTCGTCAATTCAGACACACGAATGCGGGAATCTGCACTTGATGGATACGTATGAACCAACCCCGCGTTTTCTAACTTATCGATTTGCCGGCTAACACTCGAATAGTTTTTTCCCATCATGGCGGCCAAATCACCAACACTAGTCGGTTGGAGATGCACGATGCCCACAAAGACACGAAAGGTTGCTGCCTCCAAATTTACGCCAGCATTAGCAATCATCTTCTTATCGCGGTCTGGCCTATTGATAATGGAAACTAAATCGATCAGCGCTTTAAAAATATCGTTTTCCATTTTATTTCACCCTTACAACAGGACGAGGCATTAGCGGGGCATTCCAGGCCTCTTCAATATCTTCTAGAGCGAACTCTTTTGTGGTAATTTTTATCTTCCCCTCGGCGGCCATTTCAAAGACACCTCTAACAGCGGATAGCATATCAGCTTTGGAAACACTCTTATCTCCGCTACCTACGAGTTCGATTGTTGATGAGCGTAAAAGAGATGAAGGTAAATGAATGCTTTCTTGGCCAGATGAAGTTCCAATGCTTACAAAACGGGTTGAACGATCCGTTTTCGCCTTAGCAAGAGCTGACATGATGGCGAGTGCGCTGTCGCCCCAAAGATAATCCAATATAACATCAACACCTTCAGCAATAACTGGCATTAGGGCGTTTTCAAACATTTTTTGACCGTTGTCGGCTGTCATATCAAATGCAATGGCCTCATCAGCTTCAAGTGCTTGCAACTTCGATTCGTTGCGTCCTGTTACAATGACCTTCTTGGCCCCCAGACCCTTAGCAATCTGAACTGCTAAACTACCGGATGTACCAGTAGCGCCATTAATCAATACAGTTTGACCGGATTTAAAATCAGCTCGAAATACCAATGCAGCCCATGACGACATAGCAGGGTTGGCGATAGCGGCAGCAGTGAGATCATCAATACCATCTGGTAAACGGACAGTCAGCTTTTCGTTGACAATTGTTTGCTCAGCCAAACTGCCATATGGTGCAGTAGGCAGCGCAAAGTAAACACGAGACCCATCTTTCAAAGTTCCTACACCGTCGATACCGGCTACAATTGGAAAGTTATCTTCAGAAGAATAGTGCATACCCATTGAACGGAACTTGCTAACTCGACTCAAGGCTGTGGCCGTAACGTTAATTATAACTAGCCCCTCTGTCCCAACGGGGGAATCAAAATGACCCATTACGGGAATCGTCCCCTTAACCTTTACGATTGCTGCCTTCATATTTACACCCTTCTTCCACCCCATATTATGTGCATATTGCACATAATAAAGTATAACATAAATTATGTGCAATATGCACACTTTATTTGGAATCCATATCCAAACGCACGCCCATTAGCTTATTTCCAAAAGAAACGGCTGGTCAGGTTCCCCTGATCCAGCCGTTTTTTGATTACTTTAATATTACATTATCGATTAGTACCGCCGTATCGTAGATACTATCTCCTTGATCCCAAACATGGAACCGAAGGACAATGGAGCCCTTGCCGGCAAATTGGCTTACATCAAATTGTACATGCTTCCAATTCGTCATGTATGTTGTATGATCCCCGCCGTAGAAATCAATCGCTACTTTGTTCTCTTCAATCCAATAGGCCGTGGATTCATTAATCGATTCAGCCCCGATAATAACAGAATCATTACCATAGACACTGGACGTCACTGTATTGCCGCCATTTATGTGAGAAGTAATGAGGGAAGCCGTATTAATGTATACACTGGAAGTTACCGTTGCTCTGAAGGTGTCATTGAATTTGCTTCCAACGAATTCCTTAGGCTCCTCAGAAATGAAATTGTAATCAAACGATAGGGTTGTTGCACCCGCCGGAACAATGAAACTTTGCTCGATATAACTGTCTGAATTGTAGTCATATCCTCCTTGATCATTGTTTTCATACCCAAGGCCAGTGCTGATAATAGCCATGTAGTTCCCCTCTGTCGGTTTAAGCGGTCCCAGCTTGGAGATCACCCGAACATCGCCGTTTCCATTCCAGCCGGTCCAAGTTCCGTTTTCAAAGGTTCCGTTGATGACCCCTTCGGTCTTAGTGCCAATGCTGCTTCCTTTCATGAAGAATGCTGCCAACCCATCGTTTGCTCCATGGGCAGCCACTGCTGCTTGAAAGGCTTTTTCGGTTGTCATGTTGTCATCGTTTAAAGCGGTAAATACGGATTTAGCAATAGCTTGATCATATGCAAGCTTTACATAATCGGTATATCCATAATAAGTGCCAGCACCATTGTTGATGAAGGCATCTGCCATGGAATCGTTGTACGCGCTGCGGCAGCTGCCATTATATACGATGGTATCAGGTAGCATATCGTTGTACCGTGTAATAAAAGACGGTGTAATAGCATAATAACCGGATATAATAGCCAGTCGTCCCTTTTTCAAGTCCAACTCATAGGTCTTTTTGCTCTCTGTCGTTGCCTTTTCTCCTGTCAGGAACATAACTTGCGGTCCAGCGTATTTGAAATCAATGCCGTACTTATTATGGAGCTTTTGAAGCACTTTTTCATCATAGTAAGTATCTCCGTGGGTATCCAAGACCACGACGCCATACTGATTCAGCCCTTTAAAGAAATTAACGCCCGCTGCGGTGTCCTTTACTCTTTCTACAAGGAAAGGGTAACTCGACTGGTCAAAGCTGTGATATACAGCGTCATAAACAGTCGAAGATGGAAGTGTGCCGGAGAACGGAGAAATCACAGCAACTCGCTGGCTTCCTATGGTGGCCACGGTTTGTTCCACATTTTGCGTTAGCGCCTCAGCCGCCAATGTAGTACTGGACGCAGCCTCTTCTACGGTGCTGCTTAACCCTTTTGTATTCTCAGGAGCTGCGGATATCCCCCCTAGAATCCCGTTGTCCAGCAAATACCAGATGCTTCCTCCTTCACCCGAAATCCCAGCATGCTCTACTTCTGCTTGGGTTTGGAGCCAAGCCACAGTTTCTTCCTTTGCTTTTTGCAAATTACCATATGAAGTAGCCAGTTGATCAAGCTTACTCTGTGTATTATTTTCAATGATTTCCGTTTGTGCAAGCTGTTCATCCGTAAGATGCTTCATTACAGATAATTTAAAAACTGTGCTGCTTGGCACATCTCCCACAAACGCCTGCAGATTTATGTAACCCTCCGTACTTTCAGTCAATACTGCTTTGCCACTGTACAGTCCGTCTGCCTCAAGACTGTCTCCATGGGCTTCCAAACCGTCATCGTACAACGAAATGATTTGCGAAATGACTTTGCCGCTGTCATCTACTTGATAGACACTAGCGATTACCGTTCCTGGCGCATTAATCGATGAGCGGAATATAACTTCTGTTGGCTCTTCCACATAAATGGCATCTGAACTCTCCCCCTTCACCACAACCTGGAGAGCATTTGCCGGTGCCGGGGTTGCCGGTGTCGGTGTCGGTGTCGGTGCCGATGTTGGTGTTGGTGTCACTGGTGCTGGGGTTGCCGGTGCTGGGGTTGCCGATGCTGGCGTTCCCGGACCTGAAGCTCCCGGCGCCGGTGCGGTCACAGATGTCCCGCGGTCAGTTGTTGCCGGGGTGGCAGTCGGTGTTGCCTCAGGACTCTTGCCCTTATTAAGCTCTTCAGCCAGAAGCTGTTTGGATTTCTCGACATATACTGATTTATTGGTTTTGAACTCATAAGCCAGACGAGCCAGAGCCTGGCGCTCCGCATGCTCTTTCGGTTTGAATTTCAGAGTGCCGTCACTGCCTTGGACCCCGTTGATGAAACCATTTTTGAAGGCAAGGGATACTTGCGCTTTTGCCCATTCGGACACCTCTGAGATATCCGACAGCTTGCTATCAACCGGAAGCTTCTTCGCTGTTTCATCCAATTCGAAAGCTCGGATGAAAAACACGACCAGCTCCTCACGGGTGACATTTGCATTAGGACTGAAGGTGGTGGCCGATGTCCCCTCCGTAATGCCTGCCTTTACCAATGCACCTACATAACCGCGATACCAACTGTTCGCGGCAACGTCTTTAAACGGTGCGGCTTGATCAGCATTTGCTTCTAGCCCCAACGACAGGACTATGATTTTCGCCAGTTCGGCACGTGACATAGCCTTTTTCGGTTTAAAAGAGTTATCTTCATAACCTGAGATTATTCCTGCTTCAGTTAATGATTGAATCTCCTTTTGCGCATAAGAGCCTGTGATGTCTTTGAACTGCGCGGCCTCACCAAACACCATATGTGGCGTAAGAGTGCTTAATAATAGGGCAAACACAATCATCAGACTGAGTTTACGGCGTGCTGCTTGGAATAACATTGTTTCTTCCCCCTTCTTACTCTAAAAATATCAATGAGTCTGTCGTCCTAGTGAGTTCCAAGGATGGCATTTTACACCATTATTCGACAACTTCTTGATTCTACAATAGGACCAGGGTAATTTACAATGTCTATTAGATAAAAAAATAGATATATTTGTAGACTGGAGATTAAATGGCATAAAAAAAAGACCATCGAGTATAAGCTTGGATTGATAGCGATTTAATATTTTATCGTATTATTCTTCACATTCACTAAGATTTTACAATGATAAGCTTAATAATGTATGCCTTATGACACTTTAGGAGGTAATATAATGAGCAAGTACGACGAAGCCATGAAGCTGCTGGAAGAACAAGCGGGTAACAAGGACGGCCTGATCTCACTATCCACCATCGCACTGGAACCGGGGACTAATGGCAAAAGCCGTCCCTCCGCCCGCATTGTAGACGCCTATTATGAGGACGGTGCGTTCTACACCGTTACTTACGCGACCTCAGGCAAGATGCAGCAGATCGCCCAAAACCCCGAAGTCGCTGTTTGTATCATCGTCGAAAACTTTACGGCCGATGGTATCGGTGAAAACCTGGGCTGGGTATGTGACGAGAAAAACGCGGAGATGATGACAAAGCTGCGCACAATATTCGCCGGGTGGTATAACGAAGCCAATAACGACGAAGACCCTAACACATGTCTGCTGCGCATTCGCCTGACAAAGGGCCTGTGGAATGACGCCCATAAAGGGATCAGAAATGAGATTGATTTTATCAATAAGACGGCAAATTAAGTGATCTATGTGATAGAACAGTCAGCAAAAAAGGTTCATCGCAGCAGTCAGCCGCGATGAACCTTTTCATAAGAACCAACTAAATGATAACAGCTACATTAGAACTTTATAAAACCCGTAAGGCCTGGGAATTGACTTCCCGGAAATCCCGGATTTTCACCTTCTCCACCTTCTCCGCTTCCTTCGTCAGGCAAGATAAGCTCATAAGTCACATTTTGTGCCGGCACTAAGTTCATAGCATACTCATCAATTTCCGGTGCCCCGTCTAACGCCTTCCATCCAATTCCAGTCACTCCTAATCCCCAGACAGATTTACTTGGAATCGTGAATTGTACGCCGAAACGATAGGTTTCCTCATTGATTAGCTTTTCTTCTTGTGTAAATGGATCAATGTAGATAAATTTCACTTTATACACATTTCTATCATAATATAGCTGGAGCGTCGTACTGCCATCTTCACCCCGGCTAATCTTCTCTTTCTCAAAATACTCGGTAAGCTGCACGCCAATTCGCGAAGTGAATCTGAGTACGACCTGTATGTCCCGCTGCGAATAGCTTTGCTTAATAACCTCGGCGATTTGGTCTTCCGGCAGCTCTCTTTTTGCAAAAGGCGGCCCCTGTCTCAGTTGCCTAATCCGCACGAGCTTGAATCTGCGGTAGTCCTCTCTGACCCGGCAAAAGCCTATCACATACCAATGGCCGTGGCGAAAGTCAATCCAGCTTGGCTCTACCGTTCGCTCCAGCTTTTCCATATCCCTATTGATATAGTCGAACACCAGCAGCCTGTTATCCGTGATGGCCTTGCTTATGATCCCAATGTATTCTTTATTTTCCTGCTCCATGCTGAAATGGCACATATCCAGAGTCAGCTTGTGCTTATCGGACTCCCGCTTATAGGTATGCTCAACCTTTAACATGATGTCATTAAAAGCTTCGTTCCTGCCAAACAAGCCGTGTAAATTCTTCATTCGCAAGGATACCTCGAAATGCTCGGCAAGCTCCTTGCCCGTTACCGTACCTTTACCGGAGATGATCAGCAGCATGGAGAGCAATCGGTCGACTCGCATGATTGTGTGTGACGTCGGGTAACGTCTCCTCCTCTGAGTGAAGTAAGTGAATCATATATTCTCTTGCTTTAATGCATCAATAATATTCTCCTTTTTTACTATAGCTCCGGAATAAACAACCGCAGAGCTGACAATGACAAATACACACACAATGACAGACAGAATGCTCATCCAGGGCAGGGTGAACCCATAGCTGAATTTGTTCGCAAATGCTTTATAGATCAGAAACATCACGGCGAAACTGACAGGAAGCCCATACAAGAGCGACTTGACCCCATAAAAAACACTCTCATAGTTCAGCATTTTTGCAAACCCCTTTGGCGTCGCGCCTACGGATTTCAGCATCGCGAATTCCCGTTTGCGAAGAGCCAGCCCTGTTGAGATCGTATTAAAGATGTTCGCAACAGAAATCGCAGAGATTAATACGATAAAACCGTAAGAAAAGACGTTCATCAGCAGAATCTGTTGTTCTTCTCTTATTCTGAATTGATATACATTGTAGACATTCAGATTGGTCTCATTCATCGCTTCAATTTCCTGCTGCGTTTTCACCGGTTCCGTGCTTTTCAAATGGAGGTACATCGAAGCGTTAGCCAGCTCCTCGCCGTCTGCCAGCCGATTCATGACGCGTTCCGACACGATCATATTTAACCCGCCTACGCCTACCGGGCTCATCCCCATCGGTGCCTTATCCGTCAATGCGGCAAATATCACTTTATTTGCCTTCGTTTCTTCCCCGCTCGCTTTAATAAAACTCGTTAGCTCGATATGTTGTCCGATATTCGCATATATGGACTTCGTCTGAATATATTTCCCCGTATCTATATCTTTGTAATGAATCGTATCCATCACGATTGCGGCGGGATGATCCAGATCCGTAAGCTGTTCGTAATCTGCGCCAACCGCTCTGGCATAAGCTTGCAGGCTCGAATCATTCATTGCATAGAGCTTAATTTCGTAAGGGTATTTCCCGTCTTGCAGCATACTCTTATCCTGCTTAACCTTCTCTTGCAACTCGTCGGCGATGCTTGCTGCATCGACCCAAGCGTTCCCGACTAACTCATGACTCACGTTGTATTCCGTGACGCCATCCAGAGATACAAGCGATTGCATCAACCGGTCATCTAGTCTTTCGCCATTACTGGACGACACTTCAATATCGTAATTGATGCCTTCCAGCGACAATGCCAGAGATTGTGTCAGGCCAGTCGTGAAAAACGATATCGTCAAAAACAAAACGATGCTGATGACAAGCGAAAAAAGAATAACATGATGTCTTCGTTTGTTCCTTTTTAAGTTTTTCAGCCCGATTTCTGCTTCGATTCCGAAGAGCTTACGAATGATCTTCGACGTCTTCACTGCTTTGGCCGTAAGCTTTACGTCAGTGGTTTGGCGAATCGCGTCCACGGGAGATACCCTAGATGCTTTAACCGCCGGGAGATACGCCGAAACGAAAATCGTCAGCATCGAAACAAGACAAGTAATCAAGAGCAATAACGGCGTGACGATAAGCCTCAGCTTTTCACTAGTCCATAAGGCCCCTTCAATCATTGTGTTCATGAACAAAAAGGCGATTCCGATTCCGGCAAGACCGCATAAGATGCCAATGGGAATGCTGATCAAACCAATGACGATACCTTCAAAAAATACGGAATTTCGCTTCTGCCTTTTCGTCGCCCCCACGCTAGCGAGCATCCCTAAATGGCGGGAACGTTCCGAGACGGATATCGCAAAAGCGTTATAGATGAGTCCAACCGAGCCAATTATAATAGTCCCTATAATGACTGCCGATAATGAGAACATCATGCTGGATGAGGCCCCGCTGCTGGACAAGCCATAATAACGAAGCAAATCGTTATTATATTGGACAGTGTCAATTTGGTTTTTCTCAGCCAGCTTCTCCGCATGTGCGAACAAGAACGGATTGACCCGCTGCAAGACCACCGACGCATCGACCCGATCATCCCCCCCGATGATATGATCATCGACATAGCTAATGATCGTATAAGCCGGGGCCCAAGCCGTTTCCGACACCGGACGTTTAATGAAGCCTACCACCGTATAATCCCTAATTATGCTATGCTGTAATGTCTCGGTCAATGTGCCGTCTTTCCTGCGCAGCGGTTCCGTCTGATCCAGGGGATGATCGCCCCCTTGTTCGAATCGGTCGCCGACGCGAAGCGTTAGACGGTCGCCGATTTCGTACTTCACTTTGCCATTTGTTGCAACAGACTCGGAGATCACAACCTCCTTGTCCGTGTGCGGAAGACGTCCCTTGCTTATTTCAATCTGAAATTGTGTGAACCCTTGCACATCATATTCCTTAATGAACAAGTACGGCTTATTGGAATTTTGTCCCCCTTCTAATGGGGCATACCCAAGGTCTCTTGTGATTGCAACCGTTTTGGTTGCATCATCGCCCTGTATCGCCGCAAGCTGTTTCTTGGTTATATCTTGATACTGAATATGCCACTCCCCTGTATCTGTGATAGTTTGTCTGATCATTAAATCCGCAAAGGAAAAAACAAGCGTAATGACAGCGGTCATCATGGATACCGAAATAATTACGCCAAAAATAGTCACAAGTGTTCGTCTCTTGTTCTGCTTCAGATGCCGGATGGTTAATGTATTGACAATATTCATCGCCTTATCACCTCGTTTTTGGCAATCCTCCCATCTTCAATCGAAATGATTCTGTCGGCTTGCAGGGCGATCCGTTCGTCATGCGTGATTACGATCAGTGTCTGATGATAGGTCTTATTCAGTATTTTCAATAAAACGACGATCTCGCTGCTATTCCTGCTGTCCAGATTCCCGGTGGGTTCGTCGGCCAGCATGATCGCAGGATTGCCGATGATCGCCCTGCCAATCGAGACACGCTGCTGCTGTCCACCGGATAGCTGATTCGGCAGATGGTTTAATCGATGCTGCAAATTCAACGTATTCACAAGATCAGCCCGATTTGCCTGCGTCTGAAGATGGCCAGCTGCGTTTCGTCCAAGGTATACATATCCGTATCCTGAACATACACTTTCCCGCCAGTCGGTCGATCCACACCGCCCAGCATATGAAGGAGTGCCGATTTCCCCGATCCGGAAGGTCCGATAATTGCGACGAATTCACCTTTTTGGACCGAAAAGGAAACATCATCAAGCGCCTTCACCGCCGATTCGCCTGTGCCGTATATTTCGGACAAATTTTCAATTGTTAAAATCTCCATTGCCATCCCTCCTTCCCTAGATGCTCAATTCCAGGTATATACCATCTCTCTATATCCAACATCCCAAAGGGTTTCATTCCCCTCAATGGTTATCTTAAGCTCATTAGCCCCGGTGAGATAAAGGATCCTCATATCCGGCTCATGGAGCTGATCTTCTGCAGATACAGACAGGAGCTCATGCCCGTCAACGGTAACCTTAATGCTGCCCTGAAAATCCTTATGATCAGGAATTCCATAATTCAAGCTAAGATACAGATCTCCCTTATTGCCTAGCGAATACGTATATGTTTCCTTCTTTTTACCTTCGATGCCATACACATTATATTGGGGTGTCACGTCTTGACCGCCAATCTTAAGACTGTCCTGTTTGGTTCCCGTTAATCGATTTCCGGTACTATCTTCCCATTCGTTTATCGCTACAAAAGGGGCCAACTCTTTGGTGAACACTTGATCAACTACTCCTAAGACCCCCCACACGCCGAGCATTAAGACAGCACTGGCAATTCCCGTAGCAGTGATATTTCTCCAGTAGTTTTTTGTACGGAAGCCAATCTTGTAGGCCCCGAATCCAATAGCAGCGCCCAATGAGTTCTTTATGACGTCGTTCGTGTCAAAGCTGCCGAGGAATGTTAGTGCCTGGATGGTCTCCACCACAAGAATGGACAGGATAAACCCTGTCATGAAGCGAACAAAGCTGGTGCGGTATAACAACGGAAACAGTATGCCAAAAGGTATGAAGGCTGCAATGTTTCCAATACCCACCAAGTCCATCAGTGTCGGATGTAGAAGATCGGAAAGACCCGGCACCCTAAAAAAATCGTCCGGCAAAAAAATAAAGGTGTACTGACTGGTTAGATCTACCTTATCCACTCTGCCGAAAGCAAAAAACATAAAATAAAGAATAATCAGGGTGTAGCCTATCGTGATAAAAAAAGTAATCTTGCGATGCTGCTTCATTTGCATGGTTGTACCTCCATCGTTCATCTGATGAATATCATTTTATCTGTCCAAAATGACTTTACAGTGACATTGGAGGTGACAGTTTAGTCACTTATGGAGTGCTGTTAAATCACATGCTTATAAAATTTGATCCGAAACTCTGTACCAGTCCCGCTGTCGCTCGTTACATCAATCACGCCGTTCTGGCTTGCAATGATGCTGTGAGCCATCGCAAGCCCTATACCGATGGTTCCTTCATTAGCATTCTTTCCTTTATAAAAACGTTTGAATATATAAGGCAAATCCTCTTTCGGAATGCCCTCTCCGTTGTCAGCAATAACGATTTCCGTAAATAGCACGTTGTCGGAAAATGTGATGGTAATCGCACCGCCCTCAGGTGTATGCTCCACTCCAATCTTCAAAATATTGATAACCGCTTCAGCAGTCCAATGGAAATCGCCGTCAAAAGAGACGTTGTCATCCCCTGTGATGGAAACGGTCTGTCCCTTAATATCCATCGGAATCATAACCGGCTCCAGTGCATTTAGGATTAGGGTTTTCATGTGTATTCGATCTTTTTTGAACGGGATAGTCCCCCATCCATTTTCGCTAGCTTTAATAAAGATGAAACAAGCCAATCGATCCGTTCAAGTTGAATGTGAATATGATGAGTGAACTCCGTTCTTTTGAGTGGAGGCAGATCAGGGGCGCTTAACAGATCTGCCATGACTGTCATAGAGGTGATCGGTGTTTTGAGTTGATGTGAAATATCGGAGATGGCATCGGTCAGTTGAAGCTTATCCTGCTGCAATAGAGAACGATGCTCGGAGAGCATGCGTGTCACCTTGTAAATATCATTCTTTAAGATGCTAAGCTCACCTTCTTGATTATCGCGAGGGTCAAGGGAGGCCTGGCCGCTGCTAATCTCCCGTAAATAGATGGACAGCTTCTCTAGCTCGTAATAGTGAACTGATCGATGTCTTCGGCGAGCACCTTTCGGGCTGAAGCGACATTATGGCAGAGAACAGTCCAATAACCCTCTTGCTGCAGCGAATATTCCAGTCCCGACGCGATCGTCTTATCATCTTCAACTAATAATATTTTCATCTGAAGTTCATCCTTAGGATTGGATTGAATTGCACCTGTCTCGGATTTACTTATAGTATTCCCCAAGATTTTAGAACATTTAATGAATTCCACGACTACACAATCTCTTTATTAAAATGTCCTCTTGTGTCTGTTTCCTGATTAAAGACAGCATTATTCATAGAGCCATTTAATTTGCCTGACGCCATATTAATGACTTTCACAACCTGCTCTTTGGATTCAACTGTGAAGTTTAATCTGAGCGCCTCGATTCCTTTGATGTTTGGTAGCTCATCCAACAGATTAAGCGTCTTCCCATTAAGGAGAGTCGTTGTACAATCATTATGGGAAATGATAGGGAACGTTCCGTGCTCATCTTTTAACTCATAGCTCTTCGTTTTGCAAATTCTGCATTGATTCATTTTTTTCATCGGACAATATTTTGTAAACATCAAAGGAACCTTGCCATATACAATCATTTCCAGTGCAGGATAGCCGTCATTTTCTTCATAATAGGCATTCCTTAAATCTTCAATTTGGCTCTTATTCAATTCATAAGATAAAGTGACTCGTTTTGCACCTAATTTATATAATTCATAGCAACTAGTAGCATTAACAACATTTAGAGAATAGTCCGTAACAAACGGATTCGTTTCTCTGTAGTGATAAATTCCGCCATATCCTCCGATTAGTAGCTGCCCTTCTTTTTCCTTATAACGATTCTGATTTCTTCTAACAACATTTTCATAATAGATTTCCTTAATTCCACAGCTCACGCAAGCATCATACTGCTCCTTAGTCGTTACAGAGGCCGTAAAGTATGGTTTTTCAGGGGCAAAGCTTATTTTTTCTTTTGCTTCCAAAGCCTTGGTTCTTTTCTGCTGGCTGTTAAGCTTTAAGTCATATAAGCCCAGTACAATATCTCTTCTTGCTGCATTTAACAGTTTAGCTGGAATAAAAGCATTGCATTCCTCAAAATCCACATGATTAAGTTCGAATATCGTATCATTTAATCTTGAAAATTGCTTGATTACCTGGTCTTTTGTTGTTGGATTATTAATGGCTTCGCCTAGTATTTCCTCGCTTTCATATGAATAATGACAGCCTAAGCCCTCCGCATCTATGACAAGCTTTGAATCTGGACGTGCATATACTCTAATATCGAGGTTAAACCGCTTAAATTCTTTTTCCAGTGATAATTCTAATTCTTTGTTATAGAAATAATCCTTCGTTTTATATACTAAATCTCCCGTAGACATCTTTTCTTTGATTTTGATATAGCAGACATCCTCTGCTTTGTTGATTAATTCGCCCTCTTTATCGTACAGTTTTGCAACCGTTAAATTAACATCTTCATTGTTGTGACTGATTCGAATGGTATCGTTCTGATTTAAAGGTCGTGTAAGTGTTATTTCATACCTATCTTTAACAATCTTGCTGATTGTTCCAATTTCATAACCAAAGTGATTAGGTCTTAAAATGTTTGTAATATTTCTCCTATCTTCGTGAAACAAATATCCTTTAGTAAATGTTCGATTGAATGTTTTTTTCAGATTTTCTTTGTCTTCTTCGGTTATTTTATGATCTAAGGCCTTGCGATATTTGGATACAACATTAGCAACATACGTAGGCACTTTCATTCGGCCTTCTATTTTTAAAGAATCGATTTCTTTTAAATCCTCGATATAGTCGATTGTGTTTAAGTCCTTGGTAGATAGAATATGGTTTTTCCCTAAAGATGTACCTGTTGTCTTATCCATGAGTTCATACTCCTTACGGCATGAACCCACACATCTTCCGCGATTTGCGCTTCGATTACCCATTAATCCTGACATTAGACAGTTTCCCGAGTAAGATACACATAAAGCACCGTGAACGAAAATTTCTAAAGGTATCTCAGCTTTTCTTTTGATCTCTTTTACTTTTTCAATCTCAACCTCACGGGACAGAACAACTCTTTTGGCACCAAGTTCTTTTAATAATAAAGTTCCGTCTAAATCGTCTATTCCCATTTGAGTTGAACAATGTGCTTCCATATCAAGAAAGTTTTTAACGATATAATCGAACGCAGTCAGATCCTGGACGATAATGCCATCCACACCGATTTTATTTAATTCGTGGATCTGCTCTTTCATCTCTTCAACTTCGTTTTCAAAAACGATGGTATTCATTGTAACATAGAGTTTAACGTCCCTCAGGTGCGCATACGTAACCGCCTCTTGTAACGATTCTAGATCAAAATTAGATGAGTATGCACGCGCACCAAATTTTTGCATTCCTAAGTATATGGCATCACAACCATTAGAAATTGCAGCTTTTAAAGCTTCCATATTTCCTGCTGGAGCTAGTAATTCAGTCATTTCTTCCTCCTTATGATCCATAAATAACGGCAATGCTAGTTTGTCCAAAGGTGTTCTTAAAAGTACATCGTCAGGACTGCATGGTATTGAAGAACGGTTAAAGGTCGTTTTCACGCTTTTGTTATTGCTTTTCTTAACAGCAGGTTTCCGCTTGCCGTACTGCGTCATCTCTTCTTCTTAGTCCCCTGCTTCATCCCAGTTAAGATGGATAATACGATAATAACTACTATAAATCCGATAAATGACGACATGGCCGCTCCCGTTTAAATTAATAAGATTATTAGAAAATCAAATTTCAGACTATTACCATTAATCATAAAATAAGAACTATACTTAAGCTGCAGCAAAACGCACAAGCCAATGGCTTGTGCGCTTGTTTTAAATGACCTCATTTGCTCTGAGGGACGTATCTCATAATAATTCTTTAAGTACATTTTTCGCCACGCGTATCTTCTCATCATTAGCGTCACGAAGCATACCTACAATATCCTGAATATCGCTCTCAGCTGAGGTAACCATAAACTCTTCACTCCTCATGTATAGAGAATTATTTGGCTCCTGGAGCCAAAATTGAGCAGGAATTATGGGTGCCTATCATTGCCAAGTAGCAAACATTTATTTTTACATAAGTATGAGCGAGCATCTGGCGCATTGATTAGCAGCCTTAAAAGAGCCTCCACTAAAATCGAAGTGGAGGCTCTTTTTACATTTTTGTTATTTCAATTGTATTGGCTTTCAACCGTTATGCTGTGCAGTTCAAGTCATTTAAACTAATATTGAGTTCTGTTCTCCGCTTTACCACTATTTGTGATACGGTTCCCCCCGATTGATCTTCACCGCGCGATACACCTGCTCCACCAGCACCAGGCGCATGAGCTGATGAGGCAGCGTCATGCGCCCGAAGCTCATGCGCTGCTGCGCGCGGCGCATGACCTCGTCGGAGAGCCCGTGGCTCCCTCCGATGACAAACACGACATGGCTCGTCCCGTAGGTGCCGAGCCGGTCAATTTCTGCGGCAAGCTCTTCCGAGCTCCACAGCTTGCCCTCGATCGCGAGCGCAATGACATGCGCCTCGCTCTTAATCTGCGCGAGGATGCGTTCGCCCTCGCGTCCCTTCACCTGCACGACCTCTGCTTCGCTTAGAGAATCGGGTGCTTTTTCATCTGCCACCTCAATGACCTGAAACTTCAGGTATGGTGTCAGCCGTTTTGCATACTCCGCGATGCCATCGATCAAGTACTTTTCCTTCAACTTTCCTACGCCAATAATTTGAATAAGCATAAGTGCCTCCTGTCATAATCCTCTATAGAAATAGCAAAAGGACGCGCACTGGGCGTCCCTTGTAGTTTTAGTAAGTACCTTCTGTTCTATCACATATTTGGTGGAAAAGAAACGACAATTAAAACGGCCTACTCTTGCGCAGTCCCTAAATGTCCTATTTTTCATGCAATCCCTGGATCTGATCCCACGTATTCCTAGATTGCCTGAATCTAGAATTTCATGTATTCCCCGTCCTCAGCAGGTTCAATCTACTTCTACTTACTCTCCCCCTGCTCCTCCATCACAAAATCCGGTTTCTCCCCAGCTTCATAAGCACTCAATATAGAGTCCAGCAAGCCTGGGAAACGTGCATTAAGATCCTCAGTCCGCAGGGACAACATGCGCTGTGTTCCTTGAACTCGTGTAAAAACAACCCCTGACTCGCGCAAAGTACGGGCATGGTGAGACATGGTGGATTTTGCGATAGGGACGTTGAAGCAGTTGCAAGCCTGTTCTCCATTTAAGTGAATATCCGATACGATATGTAAGCGAATCGGATCGCTGAGTGCATACAATACGGAGGCAAGCTGAATGTCCTTGCGGTCCGGATGAAATAGTATTTTCACGGATGATTATCCCCTTTTGTCGTACGATGAATGCGAAAAAAATATTGGTGTTCCTAATTGCATTTTATATCAACGCATGCTATATTTCAATTGTTCGTAAGTAATCGAACTATTAAACAATAATAAAAGGAGTGCTTCGCACATGACTTCTGTAAATAACCTCTCCGCGAATGCGGATCATGAAGCCTCCGTTCCGGAAGCGCCTCTTCCACGAGAAGGCCTGCTGACCCTGCTGTTCAGTGTCGCTGTGGTTCTCGTCATCATGAATACGGCTATGTTCAATCTGGCGCTGCCTGATGTGACCGAAGCCTTCGGGATTACGGCTGCGTCCGCTTCTTGGATTGTCACTGGGTATTCCATTATGTTCTCGATTGCCTCAATCACGTACAGCCGGCTTTCTGATTTTCTGCCGATTCGCCGTCTGTTGGTTATAGGCTTGTTGACGCTGGGCCTCGCGGCTGTTGCCGGCTTTTTCAGCACCAACTTTATCTTCCTGCTTATCGTTCGTATTCTCCAGGCCTCAGGCGCGGGCGCAGTAATGTCCTTGTCGCTTGTCCTATTTACCCGCTATATCCCGCAAGCCCGCCGCGGCAAAGCAATGGCGACAATTATGTCAGCCGTCTCGCTGGGTCTAGGACTTGGGCCGGTCGCGGGCGGAGCCATCGTCGAATATCTCGGTTGGATTTGGTTATTCTCTGTAACGGCAGCTATTCTGCTTCTAGTGCCGCTGTTCCTTATTCTGCTGCCCAAAGAAGTACCCACCCGTGGCTCCTTTGATGTGCTTGGCGGGCTGTTCTTGGGCGTCGGCACGACCGGGCTGCTGCTGTTCCTGACCAGCGGGCTGTGGATTGCCTTGATCGCCGGAATTGTCGCCATTGCTTTATTTGTTGGCCGTATCCGCAGCACACCTGATCCATTCGTGATGCCGGAGCTTTTCCGTAACCGCTCATATCTCGTGTTGGCTCTGATCGGAGTTGCCTCCTACCTGTGCAGTTTTGCCACGTTATTCCTGCTGCCGCAGATTCTGACTCACCGTTTCGGCTTCAGCGCAAGCCATGCCGGGCTTGTGATCTTTCCGGGTTCGCTGCTCGCCATCTTTGTCTCCCGCTCCGTGGGGCGAATCATTGACCGTTATGGCAATGCGGGGATTTTACGTTTTGCACCATTGCTCGTATTGACCGCTACCATCCTATTCGCTTTCTTTGCTGGGCGGTCATGGATTGCCGTCATGTTCATCTATATGATTATGAGTCTGGCCTTCACGACACTGTCCAGTAGTGTATCCAATGAAATCTCTCGGATTCTGCCTTCTTCGCAAATCGGCTCTGGGATGGGCCTGTTCCAGCTGCTGCAATTCTTTAGCGGCGCCTTCAGCGTGGCTATGGCCGCAAGCGCTCTGGAATGGCAGCGCGGACTGCCGCTTTCTGCAGCCTACTCCAATATCTACTGGGGACTCTCTATTGCAGCATTGATCGCCATCATCTCAGCTATTCTCTACCGCCGAGGCAACCGAAGTAGCTCGCTGACCGACATAGTAGATGCAGCAGATGCATAAGACCTAATCGGCTAACACATATATTATTTCATGCAAAAAAACACCCTGCGGCCCATTTCCGGGACTGCAAGGTGTTTTTAATAAATTTTAACAGTCCTTTAGACCACTAAATATTCCGCATTCTTCTCACATTCCGCACATTTGGCCGGCGGGTCCCAGTCCGAGAACTCGGTCTCCTTCAAGTCCACAATATCAGGTGCATCCTCATACTCGTCCACAAATTTGTCGATGGCTAACTCTACATGTTCTTTACATACTACATACATTCAACCAAGCATCCCTTTCTGTGCCGCTGCGGCCTAATACTCCTTCTATTGTTCTACCATACTTCCCACGAAAATGGAACTCCTATCTATCCATTCCAGCAATCTGTTCATCCATTGTCTATATTCTTGCCCTACCGAAAAAAAAGATTCCTCCCACCCCAAACGGGCAAAAGGAATCTCTTCACTTATCTTTCTCTAATTTCTATAAATGTTATCTGCAAACTCTCCATCCTACCCTAGAAACTCCACTGGACGATCCAGCTCATACAATCTGCGGTAACGTGGTTCTTTTTCCATCAGCTCCGCATGGGTTCCACGCATTTCTACCGAGCCATTTTCCATAAAAATCACTTCATCCATCTGCTCCGCACCAACCAAATGATGCGTTACCCAGATCAGAGATTTACCGTCCATAGCTTCAAACATCGTCTGCAAAAGATCACGCTCCGTGCTTGGATCCAACCCTACGGTCGGTTCGTCAAGAATGACGACAGGTGTATTTTGCAGCAAAATACGAGCTAACGCTATCCGCTGACGCTCTCCACCGGAGAAACGTTGCCCCGCTTCACGGACAAAGGTACTGTATCCATCTGGTAACGAGGAGATCAGCGTATCCATTTTGGCTAATGCGCCAGCTTCTTTAATCGCTTGTTCGGAAGCCTTCGGATCACCCATACGAATATTGTTCGCTACCGTAGTATCAAATAAGTGTGGGCTTTGATTTAGCACCGCTATAATAGAAGGAATATTATCGCCATAGGCAGCAGCCGCGATTCCATTAATCATAGCCGAACCTGCAGAAGGTTGGATAACCCCTTGAATAGCCTTTAACAACGTCGATTTCCCTGCCCCGCTACGGCCAATGATGGCAATTTTTTTGCCTTGTGGGATGTCGAGGCTGAGATCACGAACCGACCAATTATCCTCTGATCCATAGCGGTAACCCACATTTTCGAGCTTGATATGAGCACTTTTTATGGCCTGAGGTAGAACATCGACTACAGATGCCTGTTCGGAAACTATATTCTGCTCTTCTCCGACCACTCCAGACAACCGCTCCAGCGAGTTACGGTACTGCGGGATTTTCTCCACTGCTTCGGATACTGGCAAAAAAGCATCTGCTACAGGAAAAACAACCAAGACAAACGCCGCAATCAAAGTACCTGCAATAGCACCATCCGCATACTCTCCGGCGGCCCAATATAACATCGAAAGTACACCAACCCCAACGACTGCTTGCCCGATGAACGCACGTAGACGCGCCCAGCTGCGCAGCGCTGCATCAGTTTTGGCCACTTTTTTCTCATCTGCTTCGTAGGTCTCTACGAACTGGCTTTGCCGTCCACTAATGACCCAATCGCCCATACCGAGAACGGCGTCCGTCAGCTTTTGATAGAGGCGATTACGCTCTACCTTCACTTCACGTTGACGTTTCTGGGTGAACAACAAAGATATAAGCGGCAATACCACGACCAACACCAAAATATACAAAGCCATTAATAACGCAAAACCGATATCAAAGGTGCCCAACGCAATCACTGCAACCCCGTAGATCAATAAAGCAATAACACTTGGAAATACGGTTCTCAGATATACATTTTGCAAATATTCGATGTCATCAGCTAACATCCCGAGAATATCCCCAGTACGGAAACGCGACGACAGGAACAAGGCCTGTGGCTCCAAAATATTGTACAGGCGCACACGCATTTTAGAAAGAATCCGTAAAATGGTGTCATGCCCAATCAGCCGTTCCACGTAGTGAATGACTGCCCGGCTTGTTCCGAACGTACGTACACCAACAATCGGCACGTAGATCATCAGGATATTTTCGACCGGTGTAGACGCTTTTGAGATCAGAAATCCTGAAGTATACATCAATGAAGAGGCAGTAAAAATCGTCAACGCCCCAAGCACAATAATTAGCACAAAACGCCAAAAATACGACGATACATAGGGAGCAAACCATCCTTCACGTTTCAATGGATTCCCTCCAATTGCGACCCAATCAACTCATAATACGCACCCTTGCGGGCAAGTAACTCCTGATGGGTACCGATTTCTGCCACTTGGCCTTGCTTCATTACTACAATAATGTCCATATCGAGCATCCAGTGCAGGCGATGGGTAGCCAGAAAGACCAGCTTTCCTTCAAAAAGGGGCACCATCGTCTCCTTCAGCTCATATTCCGTTTCAATATCCAGATGCGCCGTTGGCTCGTCTAGAAGCATAATCGGACGGCTGCTAAGCAGTGCCCGGGCTAATGCCACCCGTTGCTCCTGGCCACCGCTGAACGAACGGCCGCCGCCACCAATCATCTCATCTAAGCCATGCGGAAGAGTATCCACCAGCCCCGATAAACCAGTAGCTTTCACTGCCGCGGCAACAGCCTCCATAGAAGCCTCAGGGTAATAAAAACGTATATTATCCGCTAACGTGCCGCTAAAAATATACGGACGCTGCGGGATATACGAGGTCTGTTTTCGCCAAGCCTCATCCGTTAATGCACTAACCGTAGTACCGTTAACCGTGATACTTCCTGAAGTAGGGTGTAAGAAGCCCCCTAATATATCCACTAAAGTAGATTTACCGGCCCCGCTCTCTCCGATAATCCCAATTTTGCTAGCTCCTTTAAATTGCAGGTTCAGCGCTTCCAGCGAAGAAAGCCCTGCTTCCTCATACTTCAGGCTAACGTCATTTAATGTGAGCACGCTATTCTCATGCCAAGTGAATATTTGTTCCGATGTTTTTGCTGCAGAACCGACAGATAGATCACCGTTAGGGACGATTACTTCAGCCTTCACCTCATCTTGATCTATAATGCTCTTCATTGCTTCAGCGGCTTCTTTCCCATCCAAAGTAGCATGGAAATCTGAACCTACCAATCTGACAGGCAGGAAATATTCCGGAGCCAAGATTAGAATCGTTAAGCCCGTAACCAATGTCATTTGTTCATTTACAAGCCGCAAACCAAGACTTACCGCTACAGAAGCTACAGACAGCATAGTGAAGAAATCCAGGGCGAACGATGACAAAAAGGCCACTCGCAGCGTACGCATGGTCGCCGAGCGATAACGATCGCTGACAGCAGCAATGCTGTCGCTATGACTACGACTGCGTCCTAGAAATTTTAATGTTTCTAGCCCACGTAATGAGTCTACGAAATGATTAGATAATGTGCGATACGATTTCAATTGCCGATCCATTTGCTTACGGGCCGTCATCCCAATCAAAATCATAAAAACAATAATAATCGGCATAGTTACCGTAAGAATAATCCCGCTCGTAGTGTCCATCGTAAAGACGTAAATAAGCACCAAGATCGGTGTAACAGACATCCCTACCATTCTAGGAATGATCGCTTCCAGATACGTGCGGAATTTAGTTACCCCTTCCAGCACCAGTGTAACAAGATCCCCGGTTCCACGCCCGCCCACCATTCTAGGGCCAAGCTGGAAGAGCTTGTCCATCATTTCCCTCCGCATAGTGCTGCCCGTTGCTTCCGCGAAGCGGTAAGAGACACGGCTCATCAGCATAGCACAAGCATGGCGCACAAGAAATGCAAGAAGGAACAATAGCGCAGTGCCCCATTGTTCCTTCAGAGGTTCTCCCGCAAATAGCGCAGAGATGACTTCTGCCAGCGATTTAGCCAGCAGAAGTATGGACAAGCTTTGCGCCAGGGTAAGGAAGCCTACAATCAGAAAGACTGGCTTAACTCCTTTATACCCAAGCAAGTTTTTATCCATTAGTATTCAAGATGCTCCTTCTCGTGAACCCGTTTATGAAAAACAAAGTAACTCCAAATTTGATATCCCAATACGAACGGAAGGATAGTCAGTGCCACAATCGTCATTACCTTCAAAGAGTAATGGCCGGAAGCCGCATTAGTGATCGTCAAATTAAAAGCTTGATCAATTGAACTAATCATAACACGCGGGAACAATCCTACAAAGATAGAAGTTACCGAAAGCGCCATTACCGCTCCTGTCATTCCAAAAGCGTAGCCATCCTTCTTCTTCGTCATGAAGTAACCGGACAGTACAAAGGCGATAACTCCCAGGGCTACAATAATCATAAGAATCGTTCCACGTTGCTCGAAAATATCCGTCATATTATAAGTCATAATCACAAAAGCAGTAAATAAAGCTGCGAGCGGGATTAGCAATTTTTGAGCCAACTTGCGAGCGCGAGCCTGTAGATCCCCCACTGTACGCAGTGTTGTGAACATGAGACCATGCACCAGGCACAGAAGGACAACAGTAAGCCCTGCTACTACAGTGTACACATTCACGATATCTGTGAACCCTGCATACATTTGCATCTCCCCATCAATAGGCAATCCTTTGATAAAGCTTGCAAATACTACTGCCAAGAGGAATGGTGGAAGGAAGCTGCCGATAAAAATACAGGCATCCCAAGTTCTTTTCCAAGCCAATGAATCACGTTTACCTCTGAATTCAAAAGCGACACCACGCGCTATCAAAGCTAATAAGGCAAATACAAAAGGAATATAGAATCCACTAAACAGCGTTGCATACCACTCCGGGAAAGCCGCAAACATTGCACCCGCAGCTGTGATAAGCCATACCTCATTCCCATCCCAGAAGGGTCCGATCGAGTTAATCAGAACACGGCGCTCTGTATCATTTTTAGCGAGAATTTGTGTTTCCATCCCTACGCCGAAATCGAAACCCTCCAGGAAGAAGAACCCTATAAACAGAACTGCAATCAGCACAAACCACAATTCATTAAGAGATATCATGGGAACCCTCCTCGTTATATGGATCATTCGAATCGCCGTGATCGTTATCCATTGCATAAGGACCTTTTTTAATCACTTTAATAAACAATCCGACCAACACTAATCCTAGAATTAAATAAATCGTTGTAAAAGAAATCACGGAGAACAGAACTTGACCACTTGTAATATTAGGCGACACACTGTCTTCCGTTGTCATCAGTCCGAATACCGTCCATGGCTGACGCCCGAATTCGGTCATAACCCAACCGGCTGTATTCGCAATCGGAGGAAGCAACAAGCCCCATAACATAAACCGCATAAACCAAGTGTTCGGACGGTCCATTTTTTTGCGCCACATTAAGTACATAGCGTACATTCCCAATACAATCATTAACGTTCCTGCTAGAACCATGATCCGGAAACTCCAGAATGTCGTACGTACAGGTGGAATATAGTCACCGGGGCCATAGGTTTGCTCATACTCCGCTTGCAGCTCAAGCATACCTTTAACTTCACCGGAAAATTTACTGTATGAAAGGAAACTCAGCATATAAGGAATTTGAAATTCTCCACTACTAATTTGATTTTTTGGATCAATGTTTGCCCATACGGTCCAAGGTGCCGGGTCACCACTCTTACCCCACAGTCCTTCGGAAGCTGCCATTTTCATTGGTTGAGTTTCAACCAAATATTGCGCTTGGGCGTGACCAGCAACAGCTACACCAATAGAAGAAATAATCCCTACGATGGCTGCAATCTGAAAAGACTTCTTAAAGAAAGAAACCTCTTGTTTCTTCAATATTTTATAAGCACTAATACCAGTTACAAGAAAAGCACCTGTTGCATAAGCAGCCAGTACGGTGTGTGGGAATTCAACCAGCAATTGTCCGTTCGTAATAAGCGCGAAGAAATCATTCATTTCTGCACGTCCATTATTTATCTCAAAACCCACAGGATGCTGCATAAAAGAGTTAGCCGCTAGAATCCAGAATGCAGATAACATCGTACCGAATGCTACCAGCCAGATGGACAGTAAATGTACTCGCTTGGACACCTTATCCCAGCCGAATATCCATATCCCAATAAAAGTAGACTCCAGGAAAAAGGCTGCCAATGCCTCAACTGCAAGTGGAGCCCCGAATACATCACCCACAAAACGTGAATAATCGGACCAGTTCATCCCGAACTGAAATTCCTGCAAGATTCCTGTAACTACCCCTACTGCAAAATTGATGAGGAATAGCTTTCCCCAGAACTGCGCCATTTTTTTGTACTCTTCATTACCTTTTCTAACGTACATTGTCTCCATGATTGCAATCAAGAGCGCTAGTCCGATTGATACCGGTACAAAGAAATAGTGGAATATTGTCGTCGACGCAAATTGTATACGCGACAGCATTACTGTATCCATATTTGTCCCTTCCTTCTCCCCTTTTCGTTAATTATATTCTGTCAAAAATTTAAACTTCTTTTTGTGATAAATGTCACATAAAGATAGTCATTTAACGGTGAAATTCAAATGATTTGTGACAAAGATCACAATTTAGCATAAAGAAAGCAAAAAAAATAAGACGGTTTACCCGTCTTGAGTGGTTCGTCGTTCTATTAAATGCTTGACTCATTTAGGTATTGGTTAGATGGAAATACCCTTCTTCAGCGATTTGAGATCGCCATTCGAATTAAGCAATTGGGGTAGCATCTTCGTGCTGCGAACCATTGGAGAGTCACATAGACGGCAAGAAGGCGCATGTTCAAATGCGAAATTATCCCTCATCCATCCGTTGCATCCCTCATTGGTACATGCCCAAATTGCGGTATTTTCTTCCGGTATTTCTTCCAAAGGTTTCTTCCGGTAGTTCATTGCCGTTCCTCCCATCCTGTAAGTCAAATAGTGAGTAACTAGATATAAAAAGACCGTCCCAACTTTCACAAGCTGGGACGGTTTCTTCTATTATTACAGTTTTACAACGTTTTCGGCTTGTGGTCCACGGTTGCCTTGAACAACGTTGAATTCAACGCGTTGGCCTTCGTCCAAAGTTTTGAAGCCGTCGCCAGTGATTGCGCTGAAGTGAACGAATACGTCGCTTCCGCCTTCAACTTCGATAAATCCGAATCCTTTTTCTGCGTTGAACCATTTAACTGTACCTGTTTGCATGTGTGTTACCTCCACAAATTTAAATTAATATGTTCTTTTTATCTTCAAACAAAGAAAAAATTCACACATTGAAAAAGGTTGTATTACCAAATATGACAGCCCTTTTCAATGCGAGAATTAGGGACTAAATGTATGATTGATATCATATTACCACACCTGATTAGCAAAGGCAAGCAAGCATCCGAATATATCCGGTTTTGCCCTAATAAGTATTACCTTCCAATGTAAGGGCTGCCACTTAGTGTTTATTCCCTAAATAGATCCTTTTTCTGGCATAATTATCATGGTTTTAGAAAAATAGCTTTTCCAAAAACGTTACTTTCATCCGTTTTTTCAAGAAGGTACCCCCTCGGAATCGAAGGGGTAGTCCGCTCTACTTGTCGTAACTGCTATATCATTATATACCGACTTCCAGCATATTATTCCTGTGGTTTTTCAAGAAGTTTAACTGTTGCCTGTTTGGCCTCGCCGTTTCGATAATAAGTAATTTTCAGATCATCACCGATCTTCGTATGATTATATAAGTACTTGCGAAGAGAAAGGGTAGATATGATTGATTGATCATTAAATTTGGTAATGACATCATTGAATTGCAGTCCAGCTTCCTTCGCAGGGCCAACGGCTTCTAGAACAACTACTCCATCCTTAACACTGTTCGGCAGGTTCAATTCATTGCGTTGATCTTCTGCTAGTGGAACGTACGGATTGTTCAAATCAACTGAATATACACCCAAGTACGAACGGGCAATATGTCCTTTTTCAGCCAGCTCATTAGCGATATCTATCACATGATTCGCAGGAATTGCAAAACCCAGACCCTCTACACCCGTATCTGAAATCTTCATTGTGTTAATTCCAATGACCTTACCATCCAGATCCACTAATGCGCCGCCACTGTTTCCTTCATTAATCGCCGCATCGGTCTGTATCACTTCTTGTTCCCAGTCATATACTCCATCCTGATTAAGGGATACGGGGACCATCCGTTCAGTATAGCTAACAATCCCCGAGGTCAATGTATCACCAAGTCCTAGCGGATTACCGATAGCAATGACCGTTTCACCTAGACGAAGCTTAGAGGAATCACCGAGCTGCGCGATGGTATCGATTCCTTTGGCATCAATAGAGAGTACCGCAATGTCGCTTACTTTATCCGTTCCAACGAGTGTTGCCTTACGAGTCTCTCCGTTCACTGTAACTACTTCGAGATTACCGGAGTCTTCAATGACATGATTATTGGTAATGATAAATGCTTTATTCCCTGTCTTTTTATAGATCACTCCTGAGCCTAGTGCAGACTCATCCAGAATGTTTAATTCTTCATTATCTTCTTTATGATTGATAATACTTACTACTGCAGGGCGAACCGTGGCAGCAGCTTGAATAATCCGGTCAAATGGATCACTACTGCTTGGGGCAACATTTCCAGTTGCTACAACCGGCTTCTGAGCAGTCTCATGACTCATCTGGCCTGTAAACATACTGAATAACAAAACTGCCACCACAGCGCTGACTAAGGAGCAAACGGCGGATATTTGCCAAGTAGATAAACCCTTACGCGATCTGCGTACAGAATGTCTACGATTAGCAAACGATCCCTTTGATGCTTCATCCCCTCTGGACCGCGAAACTTTAGTTGAATAGAAATCATCATCAAACAATCCCACCGAAAATCTCCCCCTTCTATTGCCAAGCGTTCACTGTTGGTAAGACCTGAACCTATAGCAACCACGTCCGAACCAAACCTCTGTAACCATTAGACTCCAAATATCACTAAAAAGTTTCACTTTATCCATTAACCCCACAAGAGTTTCGATCAATCGTTAGATTATGATAATCTTTTAATATATCTTCTCTATTAGGAATATTTTGCAACTTAAAAGACTACAATAAAATAGAAGTGTCCCTAAAATTTTAGCTTTGCTCATCACGCTTTTAATTGTATCACAGGCAACCTGCAATTCGGGATTTTCCTCAGCTAAAACACCTGCGAATTTTTTACAGTTTTCAGTTCTAATTACACTATATATTCACACTATTAAAGGAGGATTAATTATGAGTTCTTTTTCAACAAGTATGGATTTAGTCGAGTTTATCGGTAAGCTTGGTGACTTAAAGGATGAACACTACCACATGACCCTTGCCTTTAGCGCAATGATCGAATTGATGATTGAAAAAGGCCTAATCTCCCGCCAAGAATTAGATCGCAAGACCGCTGAACTTGATCAGCTTATGACTGGCTCAGCTTATCCCATGGCGTAGGTTGATCATAATACGTATCACACAGTCTGAACTCACTATCTTTGAAAAAACAGCCCCGATCCTCCATTGCGCCGCGTACCGACATTTTTGCCAAATCCATCATATTGTGATCCCGGCTTAAATGCGCCAAATAGGTCCGTTTGGTCCGCCCTGTAAGAATTTCGCTAAGCGCAGCTCCAGCTGCCTCATTGGAAAGGTGACCCATGTCGCCTAGGATGCGCCGTTTCGTATTCCACGGATAACGTCCCATTCTCAGCAATTCGATATCATGATTTGCCTCCAGCACCAATACATCTGCATCTGAAATTGCATCTCTTACCTTATCACTAACATAGCCCAGGTCTGTAGCTACACATAACTTCTCTTTTCCATCATAAAAATTGTAACCCACTGGCTCCGCCGCATCATGAGAAATCGCAAAGGATTCTACTCGCATACTGCCGAAATCCTTGTGCTGGCCAGACTCCATGATCATACGGTTATACTCCGGTATTTTACCAATTCCCTTCTCGATAGCTCCCCAGGTATTGGTGTTCGCATAAATCGGAAGATCGTATTTACGGGCCATGGCCCCGAGTCCCTTGATATGATCGGAATGTTCGTGTGTAACTAGAATCCCGTCTATATCATTACCCGTTAGTTCACGCATGGCCAACAGCTCATCGATCCGCTTGGCACTAAAACCTGCGTCAATCATAAGTGTTGTCTCCCCGTTTCGTACCACCGTTACATTGCCGGTAGACCCACTGGACAGTACTGTAAATGAAATCCCCATTTTCCTTACTCCTTCTACTCTGTTGTCTTAGGACTGATGATGTCCGCACTAATAGCATCCACATAATAGGCATTGCCGTTCTCCAGCATAAACCGCCACATCGGCGAAGCTACCTGACTTTCCGAGTTGAACAGCTCACCGTAATACCCCAGCTCAATCTCCTTCACTACGGAATCTGCCGGGAAATACTTCTCTATCAAACTACTAAGTGCTTGCGATGCTGGAAGCACCTTCTGTTCTTTATCGCTGCTGCTTGTCCCTATTTCAATCTTCGGCCAGCGGTAAGCTACGATTTTTTGATCACTGTTAATCAACTCTAGCCTAACACGGAACAACGACCACTGATTTTGAACCAGCGGATGAAGAACAAACTTTCCAACCTCACTTTCCTGTGAATCAAAGCGATAATTGGAAATGTCAGGAATCTTATCCTCAAGTGCCTTGCTAAGCTCTGAGAAGGAAGAATAGATCAGCTTGCTGTCTATAGGTACATCTAATTTAATTGGTGGTTCAGTCTGCTCTTCAGCAGAATAACGATAAGTAATGTTAGGAAGCTGCGGGGTAGAGGCCGGAATGGGACACAATACACGAATCCCTTTCTGCTCCATTACGGCTTGGGTCTCAGCAGACAGGGAAGTAAAATCAAGATTAGCACTAACCTGATCGCGCAAATCGACCCACAGCTGGTAACATAGCAGCAGATTCAGACCTAAAAAGGCGCAAATCAGTACATTTTTAGCTCTTCCCCAATCCATACCCGAACCTCCTAAATGTTATATGAACCACTTGCCCATTAATTCAAAGTAAGCACGCTGCCATCACTAAGTGTAACTTTCCAGACAGGTATCAGCTCCAGATGATCTTCCTTCACCTCAGGCACATAAGCAGGCGTTAAATCCTTCACTGCCGAAGTTTTACTGACCAGAGACAACCTATACTCCAGATCCGCACCTCCAGATAGCTCCACTACCTTTTTTACGGCCTTACTTTCATCTATATAGATTAGAGAACGTTCATAAGAGGATACTGTTCCCTGCTGCAGTTCCAGATTTATTACACCATACTGTAATGATGAATGGCTCATTATCGGATAGGAGCCGTACGGATAGGAGCCATAATATTGTTGAAAAGAGACCTTTCTCTCCTGTCTCCCTTCCTCTGTAGCCTCCAAACGGTAAGTCCCATTCCATCCGCCATGCTGGTTCACAAATTCTACAGCTTCCAAAGCATCCTTGGCAGGGGTACTTTCTCCAGCTGGAAGAGCCGCAGGGTCGCTATAGCTCATCCAGTTCTTACCCTGGTCCACCTGAAGGCTTCGTTTGCTGTCCGTATAAATCTCCGAGCCGTTTTTCTCCCGGATATATCTAGTACTTCCAACATCGAAGAAAAGATTACTCTGCATTTGCTCTATGGTGTACATCCCGGAAGGCATGTCTACCTGAACCAGAGAAATCTTACTGTCTGGCACATAATAATCCCCGCTTACGGTCTTGTAAGGCGTCCAATTCTTACCGAAATCAACATGCTGCTGCACATCCTGAACCGTTAAATCCGCTTTTGCCGCTTCGTATATGATGTCGCCTCTCGTACTGAAGAAAATAGCATGGGCCTTGGAATCGTTCTTAATGTTATAGATCCAAATGCGATCGATGCTTTCTCCTTCAAAAAGGGAATCTGGCGATAACTGCATCACCCGCTGCAATAACGTTACCGGAATGCCCGCTCCGAACGAAAGCTCAATCCCAGGATTCTCATTGCGGATCTTATCCCAATCATAATCCTGTACCGAGTGCCGCTGAAAGCTTTCGAAGCCACGACCTTTTAAGCGATTCATGATCAAGCTATAGAACGTAGAGTCCGGATAAAAAAGCGTATGCTTGCCTTCCCCCATATGGATGATCATTTTGTCAGGGTATAACAGGTTCTCTACCTTCTCTTCCGGACCCATATTATCTGTCTTCACATACAGGTTCTCAGAAAGCACCGCAGAATCAGCACCAGGCAAGCGGTAGATCAAATAATAGCTTTCAACCAGGCTTCCGAGCACGAGCAAGGCTAGAATGCATGATTTGATTCGTTCCTTCACGCCTCACTCCCCCTTTGCTCGTTCAAAGGCAGGGTAAAGGTTACCTTTGAACCTTCATTTAGCTCGGATTGCAGGGAAATGGAGCCTCCATGTGCCTTCACAATTTCCCGGGCAATGGAAAGGCCAAGTCCAGTGCCTCCCATGTTCCGCGAACGTGCCTTATCCACGCGATAAAATCGTTCGAAGATCCGCTCGATATCTTTTTTCGGAATCCCTATCCCCGAATCACGTACAGAAATGGAGAGCATTCCATCCTCATTCTTCAACGCTTCCAATTCAATTGTACCGCCTTCTGGCGTATATTTTAGCGCATTGGAGACCAAATTCCCCAAGACCTGGTCGATTTGATCACGATCAAGCCACGCCGTAGTAACATCTTTGCGGACCCTTGTACTGATATCGATACGCTTTTGCCGAATTTGAAAAGAAAAACGATCCGCCACATCCTCCAGCATCTCGGTAATATCTGTCTGCTGAATTCGAAGGAGAGCTTCCTTGGAATCCAGACGGGAAAGATGCAGCAAATCCGTAACCAGACGAATCATCCGTTCCGTTTCGTTGCGAATCACCCCAACAAACCGAACCGCCAGCTGCGGATCTTCAAGTGCTCCATCATCCAGTGCTTCAACATAGCTTTTAATAGTGGTAAGTGGTGTTCTTAGCTCATGCGAAACGTTCGCCACGAACTCCCGGCGTGATTCCTCCAGATTCTCCTGTTCGGTGACATCCTGCAACACAGCAATTGTGCCGGCAATGCCACCCTCACGACGATGAATCGGAGTAAACGTCACTCTTACGATATTAGAATCTTCTCCACCCATATGGGTCAGATGAAGCATTGCAGATTGGGCATTGCCTTTAGCCAGGGATCCGCTTTGTTCGTAATCTAAGCCCAACAGTTTATCTAGAGGAGCACCTTCCGGCAACGGACCTTCATTTCCGAGCATCAATGCTGCCCGCCGATTCATCAGAATCACTACTCCGTTCTCATCTGTAGCCACAACACCATCACTCATGTTCGTCAGAATAGAGGTAAGCTTCTCCTTCTCTTCTTCATTCTGCGAGAGTGCCTCACGCAATCTACCGGTCATATAATTGAACGCCTGACTGAGTTGTCCAATTTCATCATTGCCCAATACGGGCATTTTACGATTGAATCGGCCTTCAGCGACCGCCGTAGCATGCCTCGTCATTTCCTTAATAGGCTGCGTGATAGTGTGCGCCAGAATGACGCATAAAACAACCGTTAACGCTAGAGCTAACAGCAAACCTGAGATAAATACACTATTGATCCGGCCCATCGTGGCGTATAGATCCTTCATGTCAGCAGCAATATAGATTGCGCCCACTACCTTGTCCCCCGAGAGCACAGGCTTAGCCACAACCTTTTTCCGCACATTATCATCCGCAATAATATATTCCTCGTTATCACTGATGCCCTGCAAGGCCCGATTCACAACTGTCTGGGTGTTACGCTGCCCGACATAGTCATTCTGCGAGGGAACGGAAGTGGTGATGATTTTGCCGCTGGCATCCAGTACCTGAATTTCAGCCCCGTTAATGTACAGATTATTGACCATCCCGCGCAGACTTTCCACAGCCGTTTCCTCATCAGCCGTTCCAGCCTCACTACCAAATTTATCAGCAGTCAGGATAGACAACATCTCAGCACGTGCTTTAAGGTCCTTGGTGAAATTATCTGTTAACGAGTTCTTCATCGAGCTCACAAAATAAACCCCGATCAACTGCATAGCTATCAGAATCAGCAACACGTAAATAATAATAAGTTTTGCCTGAATTGTCCGGATAAAGGACCGCCACTTCATCACAGTCCTCCATTTTTAGGGCTATGCATCAAATAGCCAAGTCCACGCCGAGTATAAATATATTCGGGCTTGCTGGGGTTCTCCTCAATTTTCTCTCTTAGACGACGGATCGTCACATCAACGGTCCGCACATCACCGAAATACTCAAATCCCCACACTGCCTGCAGCAAATGCTCCCGAGTCATCACCTTACCGGCATGTTTGATCATATAGTAGAGCAGCTCATATTCACGATGGGTCAAGTCAAGCGGCTCCCCGCCCTTATAGACCATATACATATCTGTATCTATAAACAGATCAAAATGATAAATGCCCTGCTTATTCTCTGCTGGTTCACTCGCCATCCCCTGTGGTGACGGTTTATGCTGTCTCCGCATCTGGGCTTTAACTCGGGCCAGCAATTCACGTGTACTAAAAGGTTTGGTCACATAGTCATCAGCACCAAGCTCCAGGCCAAGTACCTTATCAATCTCTCCGTCCTTGGCTGTAAGCATAATGATAGGAATGTCCAAGTGCGCAGAACGCACCTCGCGGCAGACGTCCATGCCATCTTTGCCGGGCAGCATAAGATCAAGCAGCATAAGATCGGGCCTTTTGGACAATGCCAGCTCCACTGCACTGTTGCCATCAAAAGCACAAATAACCTCGTAGCCTTCTTTTTCTAAATTAAATTTCAATATATCAGCAATAGGCTGTTCATCATCTACTACCAGAATCGTTCCCATCTGCATGTCCCAGCTTCACCTTCCTATCCTTACTTAATGATCATTCCTTTATTTTAACATACCTGTCTAACCGTCACATCCTACGAAATAAGCAATCCCCCTGCCCAGCAAAAAGAACCGGCTTTGCCGTCACTCGTAGATTAAAAAAAATAAAAACCGCCCGATTAAAATCGAGCAGTTAAAGGATTAAGTATGAATTATTGCAAATACTTCATTGGATTTACAGCAGTGCCATTCTTCCGAATCTCAAAATGCAGATGTGTACCCGTCGAACGTCCGGTGCTGCCCATTACGCCAATCTTGCCACCCTGCTCCAAACGTTGGCCTGTAGAAACCGAGATACTTTTTAAATGACCATAATAGGTTTGATATCCGTTGCGATGGTCCACAATAACTACATTCCCGTATCCACTCTGCACCCCTGCAAAGATTACGGTCCCGGCATCAGAAGCTTTTATATTCCGATTGCTAGATACCATATCAATACCCTTATGGGCACGGCTCCAACGCTCACCGAAGCTACTTGTCAGGGTTGCGCCGCTTACCGGCCAACTGAACATGCCTGTTCCTTCACCAACAACCTTCGTTCCCCGATAAACAACTTCTGGCAGCGAGGCTTTTATAACGGTCTGGCCTAACCATTCTTCTTGGACAACCGTACCATTTTCCTTCGTTACCCGATACTCCATTTCCTTAAGTCCAGTTTGCCCTGGGCGAACCACTTTACTTTTGCCTGCCGCTAGCTGATCGCTCGAACGCACAACCACTTCCGGCTCAGTCACTATCTGCTCAGTCACTTTTTCCACAGTTACTACTGTAACATCTGGTTGGGGTACCTTCAGCTTCAGTGTATCTCCAATCTTCAACGTCAGCTCTTTCACGTTAGGATTGTTACTATAAATCTCTTTTTGGGTGATTTCAAACCGTTTGGCAATCCCCGAAATCGTATCGCCCTCTTGAACGGTATAAAGAAGAGGCGCCTCTTTGCCTTCGGTAAGTGTCTGGACCGCCGCTTCCACATCCAACACTTTATTAGGATCTGCTTTGATAGGAACGATAGAAATATCCTCGCTAATCTCTACCGACTCTACTTGCTCTGGAGCCTTCGCTTTTGCAGCAGATGAGCTGGAAGCAGCCGTTCTTGTTAGCTTACTAGCCGTCGTTGCTACTTCTGCTTGTGGGACATAATGATTTTTTACCCCTTCGAGCACAGCATTAGCAGTTTCCTGATCCTTAACTATGCCAACGGCCTTGCCATCTACCATCAATTGCACGCCTACCGCATAAGCTTTCAGCATTCCATCTAGTTTAGTAAGTGTCGCCTCACTATCAACTTCTGGCTTGTATGCCTTCTGCTCTTCTATTGTTATGCCCTCTGTTTGCAGCACCATGGTTGAATTCGGATATTTCTCCTGATATTCTCGTTGTTTCTTATCGTATAGCTGGTTAAGCTGCGTCTGATCGGTAAGTCTTCCGACTTCTTCACCCTTCACCAACACTTGATAATAGGTAACCGTGTTAGCGGCTACATACTTTTTCTCTGCTCCAACCAACACCGTAGCTAGAAGCACAAGGCCGACAGATCCCAAAATCCAAGCACGCCGAAATCTGCGAGTACCTTTCTCTTGTTGAAAGTGTTTGGAGTCGTGATCGAAATTGTGGCTCTGTTGAACATTCGCCTCGGATTCTGCTGGATGTCCATCCTGCAGCTTGCTCATCCGACGCATGAACTTAAATCCCTTCATGAAACTCTCCCTTTCAGTCCGCTTTTACTTCCGACAAAAGCGGCCAAGCTAATTGTACGACCTCGATTATATAGATTACGTCCATGTAAATTTCTACGTATACTAGTGCTTAATTCCTGCTTCTAATGAACCTATAAAAAGGTTGTTAAGGAGGTTACAAAAAATTAACCTCTTGAGGTCCTTGTTTACTGTACCATAGCTTAGAGAAAAATTTCAACTTTAGACATGACAAAAAACCCGCCAAATACGCGGGTTATTTGCGCAAATATGAAATTTTAACCTTTTTCTTGTGTCTATAAAGTGACAATTACAAATGCTATTGCGTAGATTCTGTAGTTGGTGTAAGCATTTTCATTATGCTCTCATATTCGTCTGCATCAACATATTTTGCAATTACCTGTTGCAGCTCTTTAACCTCATCTTCTGTTAATCCATCCTCCATCGCTGTTGAAATTTTTGCCATCTCATCCTGGGGTAGTTTGGACATCAAAATATTGAATATATTTACCTTCTCTTCCGATGGAAGATTATCTTTGAAGTCACTGAGTGCCTCAGGTGTCATTACTAATTGTTGGTCACCAACACTTCCGCTTCCGTTATCAGCTGAACTTTCGGTTGTAACTTGCCCCATAACTGGTAAGGCATCAGTCGGAGTATTATCATCTACGGGCTCACCCTTGCCTTTAGCTGGCGAATCCGTGCTTTTGTCGGTCTCCTTGCTAACTGTACTCCCTGTGGTTACTTCTTTATTGGCTGTATCCGAGTCAGATTTGTTATCCATGCCAATGATGCTCCGAATCATTCCTCCAAATCCCGGACCGGGAGTATTCACTTTAATATCGAAGCTAGCCAGTACCGACTGAATATAAGCATTTACAACCACGCCCGTTGTTAGAATTGAAAGAGTGCTGGCAAGTACCACAATCAGACATACGCTAAGTGCACGCTTCACGATCTTCATCTTCATTTCTCCTCTCACCTGTGTTCAAGTCTATCTGGTAGATCATGTACATGTTCTTCTATACATCCAGTATTGACTAGAACCGGCCTTGGGAAACGTCTAGGTATAAATCTAGGCCCCAAAAGAGAGAGATATAGTCCTCAGAACAAAAAAAAGAGCCTCTAACGGGGCTCCTTATTATAACTAGATTTTAGATATAAATTGGCAATACTTGATTCGTCTGCTCACGGTTACGACCCACTGAGAAGATAGCAATCGGAATACCTGTAAGCTCAGATACACGTTCAACATATCTGCGTGTATTTGCTGGAAGATCATCCAACGTTTTTGCAGAAGTAATATCTTCGCTCCAGCCTGGAAGTTCCTCATATACCGCTTCACATTCTGCCAGCATTTTGAGGCTAGCAGGGTAATGAGTAATTACCTCACCACGGTATTTGTAGCCTGTGCAGATCTTCACAGTCTCAAGTCCGCTAAGTACATCCAGCGAGTTAAGAGATAGCCCTGTGATTCCACTTACACGACGAGCGTGACTCACAACTACACTGTCGAACCAGCCTACACGGCGTGCACGTCCGGTAACTGTGCCATATTCATGACCTGTTTCACGGATATAATCACCTGTTGCATCATTCAGCTCTGTAGGGAACGGGCCATCTCCAACACGAGTGGTATAGGCTTTTGCAACCCCAATAACCTGTTTGATTTTGGACGGTCCAACACCAGAACCTATGCACACCCCACCAGCAGATGGGTTGGATGAAGTAACAAACGGATACGTGCCTTGATCGATATCAAGCATTACTCCTTGCGCACCTTCAAACAACACTTTGCGATCCGCATCAATGGCATCATTAAGAATAACAGAGGTGTCTGTTACATAATTACGCAGCACTTCTGCATATTCCAGGTATTGAGTCAGAATCTCTTCTACATTAAGAGCTTCAGCACCATAGACCTGCGTAATCACTTGGTTCTTCTCTTGCATCAAGGGGCGGAGTCTCAGTTCGAATTCCTCAGCGTCCATCAAGTCAGCAATACGGATACCGTTGCGTGCTGCCTTATCCATATAACAAGGACCGATACCTTTACGTGTAGTACCAATCTTGTTCGGACCCTTACGGTCTTCTTCGAGAGCATCCAGCACCATATGGTATGGCATAATGACATGAGCACGATCACTGATCACTAAGTTCTTAGTATCAAAACCGTTCTCATGAATATAATTAATTTCTTGGATCAAGGCAGCCGGATTAATAACCATTCCGTTACCAATTACACAAGTTTTCTCTTTATAAAATACACCCGAAGGGATCAAGCTGAGCTTAAACTTCTCACCGTCAATCAGAATCGTGTGACCGGCATTATTGCCCCCTTGATAACGGGCGACCACATCTGCACTTTCCGCTAGAAAGTCAGTGATTTTCCCTTTACCTTCGTCTCCCCATTGTGTTCCCACGACGACTACCGTTGACATGTTCATTCCTCCGTAGGTGCTACTTAGCACCATTATTTTTCATAATATGGACCCTATACGTCATTCTTATGTACGTGGCCCTCCGGACGCCAAGCAGATTTAACCCGCTAAAGGACAATTCTCAGTGTAACAGCGGTTTTTTTCAAAGTCAAATAAAACGAACGATTACACAAAGAAATGTGCAATCGTTCGGGAATTATACATGTCAGGTTTAACCAGCAAATGGTTCCGCATGTGCTCGCTCGTAGTTAACGAACTTGTTGAAATTTTTAAGAAAGACCAGTTCTACCGTGCCTACGGGACCATTACGCTGTTTAGCTATAATGATCTCAATAATATTCTTCTTCTCCGTATCCGCATTGTAATAATCATCACGATACAGAAACGCAACAATATCGGCATCCTGCTCGATAGAACCCGATTCACGCAAGTCACTCATCATTGGACGTTTATCCTGGCGCTGCTCTACACCCCGGCTTAACTGCGACAGGGCAATAACCGGCACATCTAGCTCACGGGCAATCTGCTTCAGTGTACGAGATATATCCGATACTTCTTGCTGACGGTTCTCTCCGCCTTTACCGCGGCCCTGAATGAGCTGCAAGTAGTCGATGACGATCATGCCAAGTCCTTTTTCCTTCTTCAGTCTCCGGCACTTTGCACGAATATCGGTTACCGTGATACCTGGTGTATCGTCGATATAAATCTCCGCTTCAGATAGAGACTGAATACCCATCGTCAGCTTGGACCAATCATCATCACTCTTGAAGTCACCGGTACGCATAATATTGGCATCTAAGTTGGCTTCAGCACAAATCATCCGCTGTACCAGCTGTGGCGCTGACATTTCCAGACTGAATATCGCAACAGTTTCTTTAGCGCGTACTGCCACGTTCTGTGCAATATTCAGGGCGAATGCAGTCTTACCAACAGATGGACGAGCCGCAACAATGATCAGATCGTTACGTTGGAATCCGTTAGTCATATGATCTAAATCCACAAATCCGGTTGGGATACCTGAGGTACCCCCCTTATTTTGATGAAGCAACTCAACCTTGTCGAACACTTCCATCAAGACATCGCGGATCGCAATAAATCCACTGCCGCTCCGCCGGTTGGAGATTTCAAGAATGCGCCGCTCTGCATCACTCAGCATATCGGCTACATCTTCACCGCCAGTATAACCTTCGCTCACAATTTGCGTGGCTGTGCGAATCAAACGGCGCAGCATGGCTTTCTCTTCGATAATCTGGGCGTAGTATTCTACGTTAGCAGCAGTAGGCACGGCATGCGCCAGCTTAGCTAAGTAGCTAACCCCACCAATATCTTCAAGCTCTCCTTTGTCCTGCAGTCTGGACGTAAGTGTAACAAGATCAATCGGCTGGCTCTCTTCTCCGAGCTGCACCATCGCCTCAAAAATCATTTGATGCGCTTTATCGTAGAAGTCTTCGGTATTCACCCGTTCCATTGCAGTAATGAGCGCTTCATCCTGCAACAGAACCGCACCAATTACCGCCTGCTCGGCTTCAAGATTCTGCGGGGGAACCCGATCGAAAAAGAGATCTCCACCCATGTTACTCCTCCGTTACCTCAACCTTAAGTGTGGCCTTTACTTCAGTATGCAATTTTACGCTTACTTGAAATACTCCTATATGGCGAATTGGCTCACCTAATTCAATCTTGCGCTTATCAATAGTAATTCCTTTGGTGGAAGCCAGTGTCTCAGCAATCTGTTTGCTTGTAATAGCACCGAATAAACGTCCGCCTTCACCTGATTTTGCTTTCATTGTCAGTGTTAGCTCGTCAAGCTTCTTACCCAATTGCTGTGCTTCTTCTTTTTCGTTATCTTTACGGCGTTGTTCAGCAGCCGCTTGATTCTCCAGCGTCTTCACGTTACCTTCCGTTGCCGGACGAACCAATCCACGTGGCAATAAGAAGTTAGAAGCATAACCTTCGGATACCTCTTTAACCTGACCTTTTTTACCTTGACCCTTAACATCTTTTATGAATATGACCTTCATTCGAATAACCCCTCTTTCGATTCGATTTCAGCCAGCACCTGCAGTAATCTGGCTTCTGCTTCTTTACATGTTCCTTCAAGCTGTACCGCGGCATTGGACAGATGCCCTCCGCCGCCTAATTTCTCCATCACGACCTGTACATTCATACGTCCTAGTGATCGGGCACTAATGCCAATCAGGCCGTCAGGCCGCTCGCTGATGACGAATGAAGCAACTACGTTGGTCATCCCAAGCAGCGTGTCCGCAGTCTGAGCAATAAGAAGCTGCGGAATTTTCATGCCTGGTGCCGTAACTACAAGCGCGATTTGGTCATACACCATCCGCGCATGTTTGATAATTTCGGCTTTGGAAATATACTCCTGTAAATCCTCCTTGAGCATGCGCTGAATAAGTACGGTATCGGCACCATTCCGGCGCAGGAAGCCTGCGGCCTCAAAGGTACGCGACCCCGTATGAAGCGCAAAATGCTTCGTATCCACCGTGATCCCCGCTAACAACATTGTAGCATCAAGCGGACTGATCTTTACCTTCTCATGAATATACTGAAGCAGCTCTGTCACCAGCTCACAAGTCGATGAAGCGTATGGCTCCAAATACACCAATACAGCATCGTTAATGAACTCTTCACCTCTGCGGTGATGATCCACCACTACAATTCTGCTGGCATATTGCACTAACCGCGGCTCCATCGTCATAGACGCCTTATGTGTATCCACAACAATTAGCAGGGTATGCTCTGTCATGATCTGTAGGGATTGCTCCGTTGTGATGAATGACTTATACAATTCATCGTCCTTACGAATCTGCTCCATCATGTTAGTTATCGATGGATTAGGAGTCTCCATCACAATGCTAGCCTCTACATTATACATCTGCGCAGCCCTTAACAGGCCGATTGCAGCACCCACAGCGTCGATATCCGGTGTCCGATGACCGAGGATCAGCACACGATCGCTCTCCTGCATCAGATCCCGCAAAGCATGCGCAATGACCCGCGCCCGCACTCGGGTACGCTTCTCAGCAGCATTACTCTTGCCACCGTAGAAGGATAACCGTTGGCCTGCTTTTACAGCCGCCTGATCACCACCTCGGCCAAGCGCCATATCTAGACTGGATTGGGCCAATGCCCCTAATTCACTTGCAGAGTCTGCGCCAAAGGCCAGACCAATACTCAGTGTCATGGGTACCTTAAGATCAGCAGTCATTTCTCTGACTTCATCTAGAATCACGAAGCGGCTCTCTTCCAACGCTTGCAGGCTACGATGATTAAGCAGCATTAGATAACGTTCCGAGGACAACCGCCGCAGATAAACCTCAAACTGCTTACTCCATTCAGTGATTTCACTCGTCACCTTAGCAATCAGCGAGGTTCGCTGTTGATCATCCATCCCTTGAGCAGATTCATCCAGGTTATCCATCATCACTATGCCGATCGCCAGCTTCTCATCCTCATACCGCTCACGTAACACCACAAGCTCAGTGATATCATACAAGTAAAGAATACGCTCACTCGGAATAATGACAGCTTGATAAAATCGTTCATCCACGGTGATCTCAAGACGGGTGTCATGGAGCACACCTTCTTTGGCGACCTCCCGCTTACCCGCTGCAGCACCTGTGAAAAAAGACTGCATATCAGGCAATAATTCTTGCAGTGATTCCCCAACTAAAGACTTGCGTGCGAAAATATCGCCGGCATAGCGGTTATTCCATTCCACCGTTCGATCCTCGCTAAACAGAATGATTCCAAGCGGCAGCATGCTGACTGCTTCGCCCTCTACCCGCTTAATGCGGAAAGATAGCCCATTAATATATTCCACCAGATTACGGCGGAACGAGATCTCCGCTTTCAACATATAGAAGCATAAAGTACCTGAGAGAAACAGGCCGGCGACCCCAAGCGCCCAGTTATAAACACTGACAATTATAATAAGGACCAACAGCAGCATGAACGCCCATACGGTATGATAGCCGTGCCAGCGTCTTTGCAGAAATTTAGGCATGAACTCTCACCCTATCGTTTCGATTTGGTCACATACTCCCGCAGTGGGAACGCAAGATCAATAATACCAATAATGCGCAGCGGCGGCAGTAAAATAACCGGTATCGCTAACAAAACGGCAGACATCTTGTTCCATTTGCGTTCATGCGCCAGGAAGAAGAAAAATCCGATGGCCTGAATCATAAAGCCAATTCGCAGCAGTGGCAGAAGATTGGCAGAAATCATGAGGATGAAATTGTTCTCCGACCCTGAGAAGAAGAGCTGTAGAACAACACCAATCAGATAGTACCAAATAAACGATCTCGAAAGTCTCCATTCACGTGCAGGCTTCATCTTAGGTACTGCATAATTCATACTGTTCAGAATCGGGCGGGCAATAGAATGCGTAATCACAGCAATCATGAAGGAGCTTACGATTAGAGTCATAGGGATCATTTGAACCGTCATATGACTTATCTTGTTTACGTCCTCAGTTGAAAATCCAATATCAGTGAGCAGAGGATTGGTAGTTCCGAGCTCAGACAGAGGTGAATTAACCATTTGCAATACATCGTTCACATAGGTAGACAGGTCAAAATTAAATAATGCCGTACCCAGCAGCAAAAGCAGCAGGAACTGTGCAAGAATCGTAACCGTACCTGCGATCACGGTAGACATGGCCGGGGCATGTCTTTTATACCAGCGCCCCATAACCAGAGCCGGTATTAAGAAATACGCAGCTATCAACAGATAAATTGGTGTAATCAAGCCTACAATCAGCAACACCGGCAATACATGCAGCACAAATTGTCTCGTGTTCAGGGTAGTAAACAACACTACTGCCGGAACAATCATAAAAAGGGTAGTGATGATGAGGAGTGGAGTCGTTAAACTAAGCAGCAAAAGTAAGTATGCTACGCTCCAAGCCACAGATGACCAGCGAAATTTCAACAGTATTCACCTCTTACGCATATGTTCTTCTAAAGCAGATATATCTTGGTACCAATCTTCCAGTTGATGCCCTTCCTGCTTGTGCTTTCTAAGCTTCTCCAGTAGCAAGTCATCTAAAGAACGATAAGGAATCCCTAGTCTGCGGCCCAAAATATAAGAGCTCATAATCAAGCTAGCCAGACTGTCACCGACACGGGTAGTACTGCCTTCCCATAACGCTTTAAATAACCTTGAAACTTGATCAATCACTTCGGTTTTCAGCCATTCAATTACCTTGGCGCGCTTGGCTACATCCAGATCCTTCGGCACATTGGACACGTCTCTCTACCTCCGGCAAAAAGCTTTATTCTCCATTATAGCATAAAAAATTCGGTGTCACACTGGACGCCCCGCGCCCCTTAAGTATGCTTCAATCCATGCTGACTATGCCTCTTTTGGGAGAGGAGCTTTCTTTAAAAAAGACCCGCATTCCGTTATCGCCGGAAATACAGGCCTTGTTCCGATAGCTTCTATAACCGCGAATACACTGGGACTATAATGATTCCTGTGATTGTCTTGTTACAAATTTCTCGCAATATTCTATGACTTGACTCCGGCGAACAATTCCAATAAACCGGTTCATATCATCGACCACAGGTACAAAGTTCTGCACCTTAGCCAAATTAATTAGATCTTCCATATCCGCATCAATTGAGACCGGCTTGTTATTCATACGTAATGGAACGTCCTTCAGCAAAAATTTTGAAGCGTTCTCAAACGAAACCTTACCCTCCGACTCTTTCATGTACCAGAGCAGATCACCTTCCGTTACCGTGCCGGCATACTCTCCATTACGGTTAAGAATCGGGACTGCTGTATAGCGGTGAAACTCCATCCTCTCAAGCGTTTGGCGCAGCGTAGAATCGAGCGTTACGCAGGCCACCTCCTGTTTCGGAAGTAAAAAAAATGCAATATTCATCTCTTGATCCTCCTCAAAGAGTTCCGAAGGAATTACGGTTCTTTAACTTCCTTTTACTGCCATGCCAATGTGATTATACGTAGCAGCTAAATAATAGTTCCAACTCATTATAACATGAAGACAGTAAGCAGCAGCCATGAGAATGTTTATGGCTGCTGCAATTTATTTATATGAGTTTAGCTTTCCAATTAGAATTACTGCGTAACTGCTGTTGCTTTGGGCTCGAGTGCATTACTTGCTTTTCCCGGCTCAATCAGTTGATCTACAGGTGTTCCTGCATTCATCCAATTATCAATCAGCGCCTTAGCTTCGCGCAAGTCCTCTTCATCAACGATATCATAATAAAGTCCGTCAATACGTTTTCCTTCGCCCATTACCGTAAAGCTTGAGATATCCATATCTTTGCCGCCCATAAATTTCTTGGCCAGACTAATAATCATTGAAGGCTCAATATCGGTCTTGAAATTATCGCCCATAATATCCAGCAGCTTAGGAATATTGCCGATTTGGCTGATCGATAACATTTTATTAGCTACGACATCAATAAAAACCTGTTGGCGTTTGGTCCGGTTAAAGTCACTATCTTCACGGTAGCGTGTATAGTTGAGTGCTTCTTGACCGTTATAATTCGACTTTCCACCCTCGATCGTAAACTTTTCATGGTCCTTACCCTTGTTTACAATGTCCTTCTTGATTGGCAGCGGAACGCCTCCAATAGCATCAACGGCATCCTTGAGCCCTTGAAAGTTAATGGTGGCATAATACTGAATATCATGCTCCAGCAGTGCTTCCAGAGTATCCTTAGCCATTTGCTGCCCACCAAAAGCATAAGCATGGGTAATCTTATCTTTTTTATTATCGTTATGCCCAATAATCTCGGTATACGTATCACGTGGAATAGAAATAAGCAGAATTTTGTAATCCTCAGGGCGAACAACAGCATACATCATAGTGTCTGAACGTGCGGTTTCATTGTCGCGTTGATCAGTCCCGAGCAGCATCAGCGAGAATGGATCGCTTTTGTATACAACCGGCTCTGGCTTAACCTTATTCTCATCCTTAAGTGGCTGGTAAGATTCTTCTTTCAGCTTGCTTTCTACCCGATCGGACAAAAAGAGGTCAAAGGCTAATACGGCCAAAGAATTCCGAAACAGAAAGCCTCCCGCTATAACAACGACGAGAACAATTAGCGCAATGTATCTTTTCTTTATTTTTTTCATCTTTGATTCCTTCTTTATTGTAGAATAATTACACATACCATATATTTACAATGCCTCCTGAACGTTCTCAGGCAGTCATGGTTTTATTTCTCTCGGCGGCGAATTTACTGTCCCTTATTCCATTATCTTATTGTCCCCCCTTTCAGGAAATTCGGGTCATTCTAAATTATAGAAAAAAGTTTTTTTGCGTTTCTAAAATAATATGGGATAAAACAATATTTCTATTGTAATCACTAAATGGATAAAAAGAAACAACAAATACCGACATGAATAGGGAAAAAGCACCATACCAAGTAATAATTACTGGTATGATGCTCCAAATTTAACTTCGAATTCCAAGGGCATGTATAATATGTTTTACCCGTTCTCCATAATGTAAACCTCGGAAAAACCCATAATCGAACAATTTAGCAGCACCCTCAAATCGGCTGCCATAGGTCTCTGCCCCCATAACGACCGCAATAAGCCGGTGCCCCTCTCGCTGGGCTGATCCCGCAATACAATATCCCGTCTGGCTATCATATCCAGTCTTCAACCCATCTGCTCCATCGTATGCGTAAGCGCCGCCCATACCTGGAAGCATAAGGTTGCTATTACTAACATATAACCCTTTATCCTTTAATTGCATCTGTGTACGACCGGAAATATTCAGTACATCAGGATGATTATGGATTAGCGCAGCTGCCAATTTGGCTGTATCCCTCGCTGTCATCATCGTCTGGCCACCGATATGCGTAGGCTGACGAATGATACCAAGATCCTTGCTCGACAATCCAGAGGCGTTGGTAAATACCGTATTAGGAGATAAACCTAAACTACGTGCTCTATCATTCATCATAAGTACAAAAGAATCCTCTGATCCTGCCATATATTCTGCCAATGCAACTGCAGCATCATTAGCAGAATAGATGGTGATGCCTTCGAATAGCTCCCTTACTGTATAGAAATCTCCTCGTTTTAATGAGAGACTCATACCTCCCATTTGACTGGCGTAAGCACTAATAGGGACTCTATCCTCCCACCTAAGGGTTCCAGAGGTTATGTGATCCAGCACAATCATTTCAGTCATTAATTTAGACACACTGGCCGGTGGCATAGGCACATCGCCGTTTATATTGACCCATATGTCTCCACTATCCATATCTAGCAGCACTGCTGAACCCGCGTCAATATCCGGTTTAAAGCCCAGCTCGATAGGCCTCCACACCGTAATTAAGACAACGACTATCAAAGCTGCACCAGCCCATATCAATATCCGTCTCTTCATCGTTGTCATCCTCCATAATATATATGACGAATGAAACAGCAATTTGATTTCACTTTTTGCGTAATTTTTTTTATTTTTTTTAATTTAGTCCTTTATCCACCATTTATTAGGCTCAATTATGGAGCCCAAAGAATCAACACGCACACCTTGTAGACGTTTATTAACAGCAGTAATGCTTTCTCTTTCCGCAAAAAAGATCATTGGAACCTCTTCATTCACTAGCTTCTGCCATTCATAATAGATTTGTTGTCGATAATCTCTATCATATGCCTTCATACTTGTGCCATCGCGAATCAATTCTTCATTCCGCTCCGAGGACCAACGTGGGTAGTTCCACAAATCATTCTCCCTCCAGAGACCTGAAGGATCAGGATCATTAGCTAATCCCCATACCCCGTTAAACAACTCAATGGACGGATCATCAGCCTCTACTGCTTCATAGAAGGTGTTGAGCTCTTTTAACGCCCCACCATTAAGCTGCACATCGAGTCCCACATTTCGCCAATCCTCCAGAATAGCAGCAGTTCGTAACTCCGCTGAATGACTGCCTAGCATAGAATCATAATGAATAACTAACTTTTCTCCTTTTTGATCCTCACGCAGCCCATCTCCATCAACATCTACAAAACCAGCCTCATCAAGCAGCTGCTTCGCTTTTTCCGGATCATAGGGATACGTATTAATCTGACTGTCAGGGATCTTCGCCCAGCTTGCACTGGAAACCGGAGTTTCTATAGGCTTGCCTAACCCATGAGAAAATGATTGAATGATCCCCTCCCGATCAAGTGCATAATACATCGCCTGACGTAATCTTTTATCCGCAAATTTAGGGTTATCCATTACGATTTTTTCAGCTTCACTATCCCAATACCCAAATTTAAACCCTATATACTCATAAGCAAGCTCATTTGATTGTAAAATATTAATATTATCGAGTTCGCTCAGCTTTTCATAAGTATCTCGTGGGGCATTCTCTATATCAATTACGCCTTGTTCAAACAGGCTGATGATTTCCTTGTCATCAAATACCTTATACAACACACCATCCAATAAAGCCTTACCTTTATAGTATTGATCAAAGCGCTTCATCTCGACCCGCTGGCCAGGTTCAATAAGGCTCACCTCAAAGGGGCCAATCCCAATCGGATTTTTTCGCATCTGATCACTCTCAGGCATATCCTTAACAGCGACTCCAGTATAATATTTTTTATTCATCGGATACGGCCATAGATTATCAATCGTATTAACGCGGGCAGCTGTCATTGTTATTTTCAAAGTATAAGGATCTATAACCTTAAGGCCTGTTATATTCTTCGCCTCACCCTTATGATAGGCTTCTGCACCTTGAATCATTTCCACACTATAATAACGCGATCCGGTGTATTCTGGACTAGCAATAGTCTCCATCGCAAATTTCCAGTCCTCTACGGTCAGTTCATCTCCATTATGCCAACGGATTCCCGGTTTAATTTTAAAGGTAAATATTCTATGATCCTCGGACTCCTGCCAAGTGGCGATATTAGGAACCGTTGATAAATCATCATCTATCGTAAACATGGCCTCAGTAATAAACTCCAGCACATGAAAGTCATCTTCACCTTCATAAAAAGCAGGCTCAAAGAAGCCCATAAACGGCGATGAGTATCCATAAGTAACTACTCCGCCAGTCTGTGGCTTTTCGACCACCTCATTGTGATGTAAAGATAATGAATTACTGCTGGTACCTGCTCTGCTGCATGCTGACAATACAGTAGTCATCACGAGCATTGTTAACAAGAACCCGCATATCTTCTTATTCTTCATGTGTTCCTTCCCTTCTCTAGTTGAACGTATATCTACATATAAGCTATGGAATAAATATTTACTGTAACAAAGTTTTAGAATGGTTACAATAACTTCTAAGCTTTAGGCCTATACTCCTGCTTGAATTTACGCATATTTCATAGTATTTATAAAAAAAGAGGGACCTACCTCATAGGCAGATCCTTTTATTACATTATTCTTCATCCTTATGCGTAATTCTCAAGCCTTCGACATGCTTACGCTGCATCAATTTCCGCTTTTTACGGGTATCCTTGCTCTCAAAAATTATATCAAAGTCATATTCCTCAGGATACAGCTCATCTTTGGATAGATATGGTTTTAAACGTTTATGATTAATCCGCATTTTTTGCTTCTGGATCATCACTCCGACCATTCCTAAGTGATCTCTTTTCTCATAAACAATGCCTATCCGCCCTAGTGAAGTTACAAGAACAGCATCACCAATTTCATATTGGGTCTGCTTCTCCTTATCGCTCAGTGATTCCGCAGACTTTTCTTCTTTTTCAAAATCCTCTATAACAGGTGCAGTCTTCCCTTTCTCCCCCTCTTTGCTAAAAAGACTTGCCCATGCCGACCCATCACCTTTCTGTAGCCTTTGCTGCTGCGCCTCAACGATCTCCCACGAACGCTTGATAACGTTATCCTGGATACCCAGCTTTTTGGCAATTTGCAGAGCGTAACTCTCCCCCGCTTCTCCGATAGTCAGACGATACAACGGCTGCAGCGTTTCTTTGTCGAATTCCATTCTTGCATTTTGAAAACCGGCTGTCGCAGCGGCAAAGGCTTTTAGCTCATTAAAATGGGTTGTGACGATAATATTGGCCCCTTTACGGCTCAGCTCTTCCAGAATGGCGATTGAGAGGGCGATTCCTTCACCAGGGTCTGTACCTGCCGCCAGCTCGTCAATGAGCAGCAGCACCCCTTTAGAGGCATCTCTCAGCATTCCCTCAATACTCTTCATTTGTGCCGAAAATGTACTGAGTGATTGGGCCAAACTTTGTCCGTCTCCGATTACACTGATCACATCCGTAAAGACCGTAAACTCACTCCCCTCCTCGACCGGAATCAACAACCCGGATTGAGCCATGAGGGTCAGCAGCCCGAGGGTCTTGAGCACCACCGTTTTCCCGCCTGTATTTGGACCTGTAATGATTAGGGATTTATATCCCTTCCCTATCTCCAGGCTAATTGGAATCATGCCCTGCAGCATGGGATGTCTGCCTCCGTTCATCCTTAGAAAACCCCTATCATTTAGAGTAACCTCAGATGCTCCCAGCGTTCTTGCATATTTTGCTTTGGCAAAAATAAAATCATAGGTGCCTGTAACCTCGATATTTAGGCGCAGTGCAGTTTGTTCCTGTTCTACCATGCTGGTCAGCATACTGAGGATCACAGCTTCTTCACGCGCCTCTTCTCCTAATAACAAATCCAGCTCAATCTGCATGGAGGCGATCTCATCTGGTTCGATGAACACCGTCTGTCCACTTGTGGATTGATCAAGTACCGATCCCTTTATTTGCTTATGATACTCCCGCTTTACGGGGATAACGTAACGTCCACCACGCTGACTATAAATATTCTCTTGCAAAATCGATTGATGGCGCGACATGATCCCGTCAATTTTTTTATGAAGACGTTCTTTAGCTACGCCAATCCGTTTACGAACCCGCTCTAACCCCTTACTAGCTCCATCATCAATCGCCCCAAAGCGAATACAACGATCAATTGCTTCCCGCACATGATTTAATTCCAGCAGCGAGGAAGCATAAGCAGCAATCCGGGGAGCACTTTGCTCTTTAGAAGCCATATATTTGCGCAATTGACTACAGCTCTTTAGAAATGTAGCCACTGCAGTGAAGTCTTGCTCACTGTACAAATATCCAGTCCCCATTAGTGACATGATCCACTCAATCCCCTCCAATGAAGGAATCGGTATACTGGACCCCCGCTCGAGCAGCTCTTTAGCTTCAGACGTTTCCTCCATCGCTCTTTGAATCGAAGGCAAATAGGTCATAGGCATAAGCTCTTCTACAGTTTTCTTTCCTACATAAGATACCGCATGACGGCTAAGCTCGGTTTTAATAATTTCGTATTCCAACGTGTTTAGACTTTGTAAATTCACAGCAAATCCTCCTTATTGATCTAACTTTTTTTGGAACTAAATCTCCCTAACGCAAAAAGGACAAAGAATGCCACTATGGCAGTCCTTGCCCTTCTTTTTATGCTATTGTTCTCTGGCGTCTTAAGGTCCCCATAAAAGCCAGGGTGGCCGAAAAACAAAAAAACCGTGCTCTAAGAGCACGGTTAATTACAAAGAGAACAACAGCCGTAAAGAGGCCATATGACGCTTCGTGTGTTCTTAACTAAATCATCCACCGTTAGGAACAACAGACCTCTGCGCGAAACGAACTCAAATAGAGCACGTAAACGCCAAAAGACGAGCCTGCTAAAGCCTTCCTAATCCAGTGTTATGAAATTGCTAGTTAAGAACGGTCACCAACATCAATATTTCCCCTTTTGTTATAGGATAGCTGTAATTTAACACATTCCAGATGGAACGTCAACGTAATCCACACGCTGGTTTTTCACAACAAAAAAGCAGCCGGTTTCCCGACTGCTTCTATAAAACGTCCTATTCCGTTGTGTAAGGAAGCAACGCGATTTGACGCGAGCGTTTTACAGCAATGGTAAGGGCGCGTTGGTATTTTGCACTTGTACCCGTTACACGACGTGGCAAAATCTTTCCACGTTCGCTGATGAACTTCTTAAGAAGTTCAGTATCTTTATAATCAATGTGAGTAATCTTGTTCACAGTGAAAAAGCAAACTTTTTTACGCTTGTTGCGTCCACCACGACGTGCTGGTCTTTTGTCGTTGTCAGCGCCTTCTCTTGGTTTAAAAGCCATATTCTTTTCAGTCCTTCCTAATTAAAATGGCAAATCATCATCCGATATATCAATCGGTTTACCATCGCCCGAAAAAGGATCTTGAGTATTGTTGTTACGCGAGAAATTATTGTTGTTATTTCCGCGTCCAGCGTTACCACCGCCACCATATGCTGGCTCTTCAGGCATACTACTTGCACCACTTGAAGTATTTCCACCTTCACGGCTTTGTGAAGATTCCAGGAAACGAACATTATCAGCAATAACTTCAGTTACGTATACACGTTTACCTTCGTTATTCTCATAGTTCCGCACTTGGATGCGTCCTTCCACTGCTGTCAGACGACCTTTGCGCAAATAATTGGCACAGGTTTCTGCTAGCTGTCTCCAGGTAACAACCGGGATGAAGTCTGCCTCACGTTCACCGTTCTGGCCCGTAAAGTTACGATCTACGGCAAGCGTAAATTGAGTTACGGCAACACCAGCGGGAGTATAACGAAGTTCCGGGTCACGGGTCAACCGTCCGATCAAAATGATACGGTTCAACAATTCTGGTCCCCTCCTTTAGAGCGATTCATTACAAAGCTTGTCAAGATCTTAAGCAACGTCGTTCGTAATGAGATAACGAATAACTTCGTCAGAAATCTTCATAAGACGTTCTAATTCAGTAACTACTGCAGGTTCTGCATTGAAGTTAACCAAAACATAAACGCCATCACGGAATTTCTTGATCTCATACGCAAGACGGCGTTTACCTTGCACTTCGTGCTTTGTAATTTCCCCGCCATTGGAGATGATGCCTTGGAATTTATCGACTGCTGCTTGAACAGCTTCTTGTTCAATGTCAGGACGAATAATGTACATCACTTCATATTTGCGCATAATTTTCACCTCCTTATGGTCTGAGGCCCCTAATCACGTCAGGAGCAAGGAACGAGCACAAACATAGACTCGCACCTGATTAATATACCAAAACGAGCAGCAGAGTGCAAGCAATATTAATACCGGACAACCCTCCACCCTCTTTTTACATGAAAAAAACCCTACCTGCGCACAATAATCGGTGAATTCATCTGCACTTAAGGAAGGAGCGATAATGATGGGCGAAAAGACAGAATATGAAAAAGGCGACAAGGCCCCCAATCCAGGCATGTATACAGAGGTAGGTGAAGCGCGAAGCTTCCACACCGAAATTCAGAATCCACAGCATATTAAAATGGAAAAAGGGGACACCTTCCCCGAGACCAGTAACAAAAATCGGAAGTGGAAAAAGGTTGAAAAAGCACGTGTACATTAAATAAAAATAAATGTGTATAAAAAAAACGACATTACACATACTATACTCAGGCAGTACAAAAGAGAGGTGTGGTTCCGTTGGCCGTCGTAGACGAACACAATCACAGGATATCTGATTCAGCATCTATTGTTAGCTGGGAATAGTAGTGGGTTATTGTCTAAAAAGCAGTAACCTCAGCAACGCCTAAATCACTTTAGTCGCTATATACAGAGAAATTCCAACATCATTGATGTACTGCCTCTTGAAGAAGGACCCGAAAGGGCCCTTCTTTTTGCATGTTATGATCTTTTGCAAACAGCTCAGTGGACACAAAAAAACCTCCGTTACAGGAACGAAGGATTCATTAAAATGTTATATTATGCTGAAGTGGCGGAGAGGGTGGGATTCGAACCCACGCACGCTGTGACACGCCTAACTGATTTCGAGTCAGCCCCCTTGGGCCTCTTGGGTACCTCTCCGCAGCAAAAATAATTGTATCATGCAGACATGCCATTTGCAAGCTTAATTATTGTCTGTATTTCCCTCTGCAGAACGCAGTACCTTCTTCATATTCTTCTCGAATTTCGCCCGGGGAATCAGAACACTATGCTGACATCCTGTACACTTAATGCGGATATCCATCCCCATACGAATGATCTCCATCTCATTAGAACCGCAAGGGTGCTGTTTCTTCATCTGTACAATATCTCCAAGCTGAAAAACTTTACGTTCCACTACCCTTCCCCCTTTTTCCCCTCTTGTGTAGCTGCGATTTGGCGTCTTGATCCAGTGTCAGGCGTATCCGATACTTCCTGCTCATTTTCTGTTTTTTCCAGTTCAATTTCAGCCTTTGCTTCTTCTTCTTCTGCCTTCAAACGCGCTTCCTCTTCGGCTTGAGCAGCTTGGGCCTGCTCTAGACTGCTTAGTTTCTCTAGTGCCTGCTTAATATCATTCTGAATCTGTCTCTCCGCAACCTCTTTTGCATTAGGTAAACAGCTAGCCGCTATACGAATTACATATTCCGAAGTACTCATGGACTGTATACCGAGCACATTAGGATAAGCAAGAACATTAGAGTTACGCTCTTCTATTCCTTTTAGCGCTTCTCCAATCAAACCTAGCGTGGCCTCCAAGCTCCGCTCCATTTTTACAGGAACATCAACTACAGCCAATGCATTCGAGAGAGAATAATTGGTCACGTTCGTGATTAATCCATTCGGGATAATAAATACTTCTCCAGTTGTGCTTAACAGTCTGGTTGTTCGCAGTCCAATTAATTCTACCGTTCCTTTATAGGTCCCCGTTTGAATTACATCACCCACTGCAAATTGATCCTCTAAAATAATAAAGAAACCTGTAATAACATCCTTCACCAAACTTTGTGCCCCAAAACCCACTGCTAAACCAAGCACACCCGCTCCAGCCAACAATGGTGCCAAATCGAAGTGGAACTCAGAAAGCACGAGCATGATCATCACAAAATTACAGATAACTGTCACTACATTTTTCATCAATTCCCCAACCGTAGTAAACCTTCGTGTGTTGGACAGAAGTCTGCCACCGGTTTTACGCTCAAGCGAACGATCAATAATATTAGAAACAATTTTAATAATAACCCGGGTTAAGAGAAAAATAACAAGAATCCGTAGACCCGCAAATAATACATCCGCCCACATATCAGCATCGGTAAACCAATTCCACACCTTATCTTTAAAGCGAATGGCATCTTTTAATGTATCCGCACCGGGTGTATCAGCCTCCAGTATCCACATATTCATCGCATGTACTCCTCCCTACCCCTAAATCAGTATGTAGTTCTCGTTGTGTTTTCCGTAGATGCCGCGTATTTCTATTTCTTGCTCAACTATAATTCTTTTTACCTCTTCCAGCGCATTTTGAAAAAACTGAATTGAAATTGCACAGCCTGCGGTGATCTCCTTCGGAGTTGGAAATATATCAATTTCTATTTCAGCATACTCAAGCAGCATTTCAGCACGAAGCGCCTGCTGGGTGGAGTCAAACGCTATTAACATCTCATCCTGCATATACGTCAAGCCTCTCCATAGGTTTATCGTCCTATCTCTTGCTGCTGGAGTATAAAACCCCTCTTCTATCCATATACTAGATACCAAGAAATAGAATCACCTTTAGAAAGGAAGATGGTATGAACTCCTCATCCAAGGCTACAGCAGCGCAAGAAACGTCCTGTTTAAAAATATCACATACAGATCCCGATATCTATTCCGCAATTACTCATCGGCTACTTTTTCACTTTTCACGCACGCGTCCAGAGACTCAAATTATCGTCATCTGTGTAGGCACTGATCGCTCCACCGGAGATTCTCTCGGTCCTCTTGTTGGTACTGCATTATCCCGTTTTCATAGTCCATTGTTTCATTTATACGGTACCCTTGAAGAACCGGTTCATGCCGTCAATCTTGAAGAGACTTTGTCTCTAATTAATGAAAAATATAATAACCCGTTTGTCATCGGAATAGATGCCTGCTTAGGTCACTCTACTAGTGTTGGCTGCATCCAAGTCGTTGAAGGTCCCCTCAGACCAGGAGCTGGCGTAAATAAACAATTGCCGCCGGTTGGAGATATCCATTTGACTGGAATCGTTAATGTCGGCGGCTTTATGGAGTATTTCGTATTGCAGAATACACGGCTAAGTCTAGTCATGCGATTATCTGATATTATCGCTACAAGTCTATATTCTGCTTTAAAACAATGGAACCTGCATGCTACTTCTGCTGCAACGCGAGAGTTATAACTTCTTTTTCTTCAGGCGATAAGGCATATTGTGATTCCCCATTTTGCATAGGCTTGGAGTAAATATATGAGTTCTCACGATTATGAAGGCTGGTTAATACAATGCCACTGCTATTGTCATCCAGAATAGCCACCGAGAAGCTCAAATCATTACCACGTTCACCGAAGGCATTATAACGCTTCAGAGCGATATTTGACTTCATGCCGCGGATTTTGACTTGGGTAGCTTCTATCAACGCTTTTTGCTCACGTTGTTCTTCTTCCAGCATGTCGCTTTGGTTCTTCAGATCAACCAGAAGGCCTTCCAGATCCTCCACACCGCTTCCTGCCATCATGGCCTCATATTTGCGCCGTATAGTCCGCAGCTTAGCTCCCTGGGCGATTACAGTCACTATCAATACTAGCATAATTACTACGAAACCAAACACAAACCACTGCAACTGTTCATTAATTAATTGATTCATTTCAGACATGAATGGACCATCCTTTTTATTTATCTGCTGCGGGCATCAGCCATATAACTCATCCATAGCAGCTAGCATTCTGCTTATATTATGCTCTGTTGTATCTACGCCTACACTCGCCCGAACAGCACCACTTTCTAGTGTATCAACAGCCTTATGTGCCAGTGGGGTACAATGCATACCCGCTCTGACGGCTATTTTATACTCACGATCTAGACGGTGGGCTATATTCGCCGATTCTTCCCCATCCACTACAAACGACACAATTCCAGTTCTCGGAGCCCCTAATGTGGGCCCTAATAGTTTAATGTTTGGAATATGGGACAAGCCCTCCATCAGCAGTTGAGTCAGCTTCCACTCTCTTTCGTGGATAACGTTTGTCCCTATCGATTTTACCTTTTGAACACCGGCTAGTAAACCAGCAATTCCTACCGCATTTTGCGTTCCCGCTTCATACCGATCTGGGCGAACAGAGGGTTGTTCACTATTCTCAGATTGACTGCCTGTCCCTCCATGCATTAAGGGCTCAAGATCCAATTCAGGTGATATATAGAGCCCACCAGTCCCTTGTGGTCCAAGCAATCCTTTATGCCCAGGAAAAGCTAATAAGTCAATATTCATCTTTTTCACATCAATATCAAGCGAGCCTGCACTTTGAGCAGCATCCACTAGAAATATAGCACCGTTTGCTTTAGCTAGATCTCCGATTTCACCAATGGGAAGTATACTACCTAGTAAATTGGAGCTATGATTACAAATTACCATTTTAGTGTTTGGTCGAAACACCTTGTCCAATTCGTTCAAATCCAATTGCCCTTCTCGATCCACCTTCAGATAATCAACACTTATCCCTAGTGACTTACGTAAATATTCCAAAGGTCTCCGCACAGAATTGTGTTCAGTCATTGTAGAGATTACATGATCCCCTGCTTTGAGCGTACCTCTAATCGCCATATTTAATGCCATCGTAGTGTTTTGGGTAAACGCTATGTCTTGTGCATTAGAAACCCCAAACAACTCCGCCAGCAAACTCCGGGCTCTCACCAACACCCGTCCGCTTCCCATGGCCAGCGAATAATTCCCTCTTCCAGCATTTGCTCCCGACTGCAAAGCATTCATCATCGCAGCTGCCACCTCTGGAGGTTTAGGCCAGGACGTAGCCGCATGATCCAAATATACGAAGTCTTCCATAACCCCGCTCCTCGTCTCATACTCTTTTTCATTAAGAAGAAACAACGTTGTCGCCCTTTATTGATAATAACCTTATCTGTAGAAAATATAAGGATAATATTCAGCTGCACTTTATACATCCTTATATTTTGAAAAAACATACCCCTACTCATCCGATTACGGATAGCTCAGGATATGTTCTTGGCATAGATACCCATTTAGTTACCCAATAATTCTAACAATCTTTCTAAGTCCTGCGCACTGTAGTAATTCAGTTCAATCTTCCCTTTTTCCTTACCTTGTTTTATCTTAACCGTTGTTTTAAACCGTTCACGTAATACTTCCTCTACATTATCAATATAGGGATCACGTTTAACAACTTTAATCTTTGTACCGTTCGTTGGCTTTCGATCCAGATTTTTCACTGTTTCTTCAAGCTCTCTTACGCTCCATTGCTGTTCCACGCATTGTTCAGCCAATTGTTTAATAACTTCCGGATCTTTCAGGGCAACAATAGCTCGTGCATGTCCCATAGACATTGTTCCACGTGAAACATATTCTTTTACTTCTTCCGGTAAAGTAAGCAATCTTAGGAAGTTAGCGATGTGTGATCTGGACTTTCCAACTTTAAGTGATAGCTCTTCTTGTGTGAGTGAAAATTGATCCATCAAACCTTGATAAGCAACTGCGATTTCCATTGCATTTAAATTTTCACGTTGCAAGTTCTCAATCAGGGCGATCTCCATGACCTGTTGATCACTTAGATTTCTTACGACTGCTGGAATCGTAGGTTTACCACAATATTGCGATGCCCGGAATCTGCGTTCACCGGCAATGATTTCATACCCCTTCAAAACACTCCGTACAATGATCGGTTGAATCACGCCATGTTGTCTGATGGACTCAGCCAATTCCTGGATTGCTTCTTCATTGAAATCCTTGCGTGGTTGATAAGGGTTAGCCCGTAATTGAGCTAATGGGATTTCTACTACCTTATCATCTTCATTAATAGATAAAGAAGGAATCAGAGCATCCAGACCTTTTCCTAAACGTTTACTCATAAGAAATCACTTCCTTTGCCAACTCTAAATACACTTCTGCTCCCTTTGAGCGAGGATCATAAGTAATAATGGATTGTCCATGAGACGGCGCCTCACTTAAGCGGACATTCCGAGGAATGATAGTTCTGTAAACTTTTTCCTGAAAATACTTTTTAACCTCTTCGATGACTTGGATCCCTAGATTCGTACGGGCATCCAACATGGTTAATAGTACTCCCTCTATTTTTAAATACGGATTAAGATTTTTTTGTACTAGACGCACGGTGTTTAAAAGCTGACTCAACCCTTCGAGCGCATAATATTCACATTGAATCGGAATGATTACCGAATCAGCAGCTGTAAGGGAATTGATCGTCAAAATCCCAAGGGATGGAGGACAATCAATGATGATGTAGTCATAATTATTTTTAACCGCATTTAGGGCTTTTTTCAATTTCAACTCTCTGGAAATCGTTGATACTAATTCGATCTCCGCCCCCGCTAATTGAATGGTCGCCGGGATGATGTGCAGTCCTTCATTTTGAGTTTCAAGTATCGTTTCTAGAGGATTTACTTCATTAATGAGAATGTCATATATACAATTCGCTACGTCCGCCTTGTTGATGCCAACGCCGCTGGTAGTGTTACCTTGAGGATCGATATCAACTAGAAGCACTCTTTTTCCTAATGTAGCCATACCGGCACCTAGGTTCACAGAGGATGTTGTTTTACCGACACCGCCTTTTTGATTTGCTATGGCAATAATCTTGGACACTAATTTCACCTCGAATAGTTAGGAAGAATCTTCTCGTAGATCGCAAGTACAAACGGCCAAACTATGTTACTTTATATGAGCTAAAACTCTAAAATGCAGGACTGAGCAATACATCCTGGTTTAAGTCACACAAAAGGCGGCCAATCACTTTAAGGCCGCCTTCAGCTTTTGAAACAATTTATCTTTTGGGGATCTGGATTACAATCTCGTAATGGTCACCACGGTCATTTTCTGACGTTTTGATTTCCATACCTGAGCCTGACACCATATCAATAGATTGACGAATTGTATTAAGAGCTAGACGAACATCCTTGGTATAGGAGACCCGTTTTGACTTTTTAGTTTGCGAAACTTGTTTATAGAAAGCAATACGAGCTTCCGTCTGTTTAACATTTAATCCTTTTGCAATAATCTCTGCCAAAACTTTTAATTGCATTTCCACACTATCCAGTGATAAGAGTGAACGCGCATGTCTTTCGGAAATCTGACGTTCCATCAACGCTGTCTTAACCTCTTCAGGTAAGTGGAGTAAACGAATCTTATTCGCAATAGTCGACTGACTCTTGCCTAAGCGTTGTGCTAAGCTTTCTTGTGTTAATTGATGAAGATCAATTAACTTCTGATAAGCGACAGCTTCTTCTATGGAGGTCAAACCTTCACGCTGTAGATTTTCTATGAGCGCAATAGATGCAGCCTGAGAATCATTGAACTCACGGACAATAGCAGGGATCGTCTCTAAACCAAGCTTTTTAACTGCCCGCCAGCGCCGTTCACCTGCGATGATCTCATATATGGAATCTCGCATACGTACAACAATAGGCTGAATGACACCATGAGTTTTAATTGTCTGACATAACTCATCAATTTTGTCATCATCGAATATAGTCCGTGGTTGGTAAGGACTGCTAACGACCTCATGAACTGGTATTTGTTTGATTTCTTCTCCGCTGCTCCGCTCGTTAAACCCAAATAGCTTGGTAAATTGTTCTTTCATTCCGTTCATAACCACCTAATTTCGTTATAGTACGATCTTCTTGACCTTCTTCACGGAAAGCATATCGTACAGCAATCTAAAACATTCTGATATTATGGAATTACCTGTAATGAACAGGCATCATAATCTCTCCTTCTTTCGAACAAGAGTACAGAGAAGGAGTTATATACAAAATTAAAGTCTACTATGCTATTCTATCACTTTTCTCCACATAATCATATTCTCCGTAAAGACCTATTTTTCCTGCATTTTTACAGGTGCAACAACCAAATCAGCTTATAAATCTAATTTTTATCTAATTTGATATTTATCGATTTTTGTTATCATCAACTTCATAAAAAAAAAGCATTCCCTTTGTTCAAAGAGAATGCTCCTAAAGGAACTTTGAGTATCGGCAATGTTTCACGTGAAACATTATTTTATCAATGGTGTTTTGGCAGGAATTCCCGCTTTTCTTGGATATTTAGCTGGTGTTGCTCCTGTCTTACGGATCATAATAATATGTCGATCCGACTCCTCCACTGGTAAGCTGAACGACTCCACTTTGCTGAGTTCAGCACGAAGCTCTTTTAAGCTGTACTTAGCTTCGCTTAATTCCTCTGAAGGATCGCTGCCCTTCATTGCAGTGAACACCCCATCTTTGCGTGTGAAGGGAAGACAAAATTCATTCAATAAAGACAGTCTTGCTACCGCACGTGCTGTAACCAAATCATAGGCATCACGATGAGTGAACTTGCGCGCGACATCCTCTGCCCGCCCATGGATCAATTGTACATCAGTTAATCCCAATGTCGTACTTACATGCTGCAAAAATGAAATTCGTTTATTGAGCGAATCAACAATCGTTAGCTTCAAATGAGGAAAACATATTTTAAGTGGGATTCCTGGAAACCCAGCTCCTGAACCTATATCTGCGAGATTGGTGATCTCGTTAATATCAAGGAAAAAAGCTAATGAAATAGAATCATAGAAATGCTTCGTATATACCTGCTCTCGCTCAGTTATACCCGTGAGATTCATTTTTTCATTCCAGGTTACGAGTTCCTTATAATACAGATCAAATTGTGCTAACTGTTCTGCTGTAAGGGATATGCCTCGTTCCTGTAATAGTTGTGTGAATTGAACTTCCGTATTATCCATAGCTTATCCTTTCGCCGCGGTTACCCGGTTGTAATGCTCAAGATATACAAGAAGAATGGAAATATCAGCAGGTGTAACTCCCGCAATCCGAGAAGCCTGCCCGATAGAGATCGGGTGAATCTTAGTCAGCTTCTGCCGCGCTTCCATCGCTAATCCATGGATTTCATTATAATTAATGTCATCTGGAATTTTTTTCTTCTCCATCTTTTGCAGGCGCTCCACATGTTGAAGTTGTTTTTCTATATATCCGGCATATTTAATTTGGATTTCTACTTGCTCCTTCATTTCTGCATCCAGCATCTCTGGTGATGGTGATACTTGATCAACAAAACTATATACAAGCTCTGGGCGCCGCATCAGAACAAGCAAATTACTGCCATCTACAATAGGTGCCGATTCATATTGCGCTAGTACTTGGTTTACATCAACAGGTTTAACCTTTGTTTCTTGCAGACGAACAATTTCACGCTCCACCCGTTCTTTCTTATCTGTGAAGTTATCGAAACGCTCCTGTGTGATCAAACCAATGTCATAACCGATAGGTGTAAGTCTTAGATCTGCATTGTCATGGCGAAGCAACAAACGATATTCTGCACGTGAAGTAAGCAGACGGTAAGGTTCATTCGTTCCCTTAGTCACGAGATCATCAATGAGTACACCAATGTATCCCTGTGAACGATCTAGGATTACGGGTTCTTTGTCTTGCACTTTGCGTGCTGCATTAATTCCAGCCATAACCCCTTGGCCTGCTGCTTCCTCATAACCGGAAGTGCCATTGATTTGTCCAGCAGTGAACAGACCTGGAAGACGTTTGGTTTCAAGAGATGGCCATAGCTGTGTAGGAACCATTGCATCATATTCAATAGCATAGCCGTTACGCATCATCTCTACCTTTTCCATACCAGGAATGGAACGTAAGATAGCTAGCTGTACATCCTCAGGAAGACTAGTGGACAGACCTTGTACATAGTATTCCGATGTATTTTTTCCCTCCGGCTCTAAAAAGATCTGATGCTTAGATTTATCACTGAATCTTACGACCTTGTCTTCTATAGAAGGGCAATAACGTGGGCCAGTTCCTTCGATAATACCTGTGAACATCGGCGCACGATGAAGGTTATCATTAATAATCTGATGAGTAACCTCAGAGGTATACGTTAACCAACAAGGAAGCTGTTCGTTATCGGATGATTTCGTTTCGAACGAAAAGAATTTCGGTTCATCGTCCCCTGGTTGAATTTCTGTCTTAGAGAAATCGATCGTATCACGATGTACACGTGGTGGAGTACCTGTTTTAAAACGAACCAATTCAAACCCAAGCTCCCGTAAGTTCTCAGAAAGCTTCACGGATGGCTGTTGATTGTTAGGTCCACTTTCATATGTTAGCTCACCCATAATCACTTTACCACGCAGGTAAGTACCTGTTGTCAGGATAACAGTCTTACTATGGTACTCAGTGCCAGTCTTCGTAACTACACCTACACAACGTCCATCCTCAACGATTAAACGCTCAACCATCCCTTGACGAAGTGTCAAATTAGGCGTTTTCTCCATAGTTTCCTTCATTGTATGTTGATAAAGGAATTTATCAGCTTGTGCACGTAAAGCATGTACTGCTGGTCCTTTACCTGTATTCAGCATACGCAGTTGAATGAATGTCTTATCTATATTGCGGCCCATTTCTCCGCCAAGCGCATCAATTTCACGCACTACATGTCCTTTGGCAGGTCCGCCTATGGACGGATTGCAGGGCATGAATGCAACCATATCCAGGTTAATTGTGATCATTAACGTACTGCAACCCATCCGGGCTGCAGCCAGTGCTGCTTCACAGCCAGCATGACCAGCGCCAATGACGATAACGTCATAGTTGCCTCCATCATAACTCATGTCCTGTTTCCCCCTTGAAATTATATTAAATCGTGAATCTTATTTTCCTAAACAAAATTGTGAGAATATTTGGTCTAACAAAGAGTCAGCTGCAGTATCGCCAATTATTTCCCCAAGCTGTTCCCATGCGAGCCGTACATCGATTTGAATCATATCAATCGGTATATACTGTTCTGCAGCATCGTATGCATCTTGAAGTGATTTATAGGCTTTTTTGAGCAGGGCTATATGTCTCACATTACTCACATATGTCAAGTCACCCGATTCCAGCTTTCCACCAAAAAAGAGTGTCGAAATGGCATCTTCAAGTTTGTCTAGACCTTCCTCTTCCAGAACGGACATCGGTACAATGTTAGACTCTTCAAAAAATGAGAGCAACTTATCCTTATCCAGTTTGGGCGGTAAGTCCATTTTATTCATGATTACTAGGCACTGTCTACCGTGGATTTGTTCCATCAATGCCAATTCATCCTCATGCAGCTCTTCATTAGCATTCAGCACAAGTAGAATCAGGTCGGCGTCACTAACTGCCGCTTTGGAGCGCTCCACCCCAATTTTCTCAACAACATCCATCGTTTCACGAATTCCCGCTGTATCGAGCAGCTTAAGCGGTATATTATTTATCGTTATAAATTCTTCTATTACATCACGTGTTGTTCCTGGAATATCTGTTACAATCGCTTTGTTATCACGCGCTAATGCGTTTAGCAATGATGATTTACCAACGTTCGGACGTCCGACAATAGCTGTCGTAATCCCTTCACGAAGTATTTTTCCTTCATTAGATGTCTTAAGCAGCTTTGTTATTCCCTCCATAACCTCACTGCTTTTATCTTTAATAAATTCAGCTGTCATGGATTCTACATCATGTTCTGGATAATCTATATTCACTTCAATATGAGCCAGCATCTCAATAAGTGTATGGCGTAAAGCATGAATTCGATCCGATAAGGATCCGCTAACCTGTTTTAAAGCTACAGAAAAAGCCCGGTCAGACTTAGAGCGAATCAGATCAATAACAGCCTCAGCCTGCGATAAATCGATACGTCCGCCCAAGAAAGCACGCTTGGTGAACTCCCCCGGCTCGGCTAACCTTATCTCCTGCTGCAGAAGTAAATCCATCACTCTTCTTACAGAAATTACACCGCCATGAGCACTGATCTCTACTACATCCTCTGTCGTAAAAGAACGTGGTCCTTTCATAACGGTTACCAACACTTCTTCCATCTTCTCTCCGTTATCAGGACTGACGATATGTCCGTAATGAACGGTATGCGATTCCGCTTCAGTTAATGGAACTCGGCTACGAAATAATGGTGCCACTTGGGAAATAGCCTGTGGGCCACTTACCCGAATAATAGCAATTCCTCCCTCGCCTAATGCCGTCGATACGGCAGCAATGGTGTCACTAAGCATGCTGTTTTTCACCCCAAAACTTATATTTTTTGAATAGAAACGTTCTTTTATTTTTAAAAAAACAATGACCCCTTACATTGGTCAAGGAGTCATTGCATCCATATAGTCTTTACTTCAAGGTTATAACGACGCGGCGATTTGGCTCTTCGCCTTTACTGAGGGTACTCACTTGCCGGTGATCCTGTAACCTGGAGTGGATAATCTTGCGCTCCTGAGGAGACATTGGCTCCAATACAACCTCTTTACGAGTGCGAATTACACGTCCGGCTAAACGATCAGCCAGCTCTTCAAGCGTTTTTTTACGGCGCTCACGGAAGTTCTCTGCATCTAACACAAGCCGTATAAAACTGTCAGAATAACGGTTAGCTACAATATTAGCCAAATACTGTAGAGCATCGAGAGTTTGTCCTCTTCTGCCAATTAACAGTCCCAAATCTGGACCGGAAATTTGCAGAATCGTGGATTCCTTGGTGTGGACGATTTCTACCTCCACTTCGAGCCCCATGCTCTTAGCGACATCCACAATGAAATGAACGGCTTCTTGGTAAGCTTCCTCCACCGGTTGTCCGGAATCTTGGCGTGGCACACCGCCGATGGCCTCCTGTTTGCTCTCTCTTGCTGACTGTTGAGGCAGTGACGGAGCACTCGCCGCTGATGCCGGTGCGGCTTCGGCTATCAAGGTTAGTTCAACCTTGGCACCTTTCGCACCGATCAATCCCAGGAATCCTCTTGATGGCTGCTCAAGTACGTTGACCGTTACCCGGTCCTTTTGAACTCCAAGCTGGGTTAGTCCCCGTTCTACAGCTTCTTCAATGGTTTTCCCTGTTGCGACGACTTTGCTCATTTTGACTTTTTGGCTCCCTTCGATGACTTGTTGCCGCCTTTGCTCTTCGGAGCAGGACTGGAGTCATCTGTACTTTTTACAGCACTTGCGATTGCCAATTTGTGTTTATCGTTGTTGCGGTATAAGAAGTAGTTCTGAATAATAGTGTAAAGGTTACTGTACACCCAGTATAATGGCAAGGCTGCAGGGAAGTTGTACGACATAACGAAGATCAGAACTGGATAGATCATCATCATGAACTGCATTGGCCCTTGTTGTTGCACTGGGTTCATTTTGGTCATCATTCTAGTTTGAATAAATGTTGTTAATGCTGCTAGTACTGGCAAGATAAACAGATGATCCGGTTTACCTAGCTCCAGCCACAAGAAGGTATGCTCCCGTAGATGTGGATTATAGTAGATCGAGTTGTAGAGAGCGATAAAGATAGGCATTTGTACGATCAGCGGTAAACAACCCGCCATTGGGTTAACCTTATTTTCTTGGAACAAACGCATTGTTTCTTGCTGCACCTTTTCAGGTGTGTCTTTATATTTTTTCTGGATCTTTTGGAGTTCCGGTTGAATGGCTTGCATTGCACGCGAGCTCTTCACCTGTTTAATAGTAAGCGGAAGAATCAACGTGCGGACAATAATAACCATCACAAGTACGGCTAAACCATATTCTCCGTTAAACCAATCTGCAAACTTGTCCAAGGCAATGGCGAAATAATACACTACATTACTTTGCCAGAAGCCTCCATTCTTCAAATCCTCCGTAGTGTGCGTGACAGCAGTCGACGGAGCGCATCCCGACAGAACAGCTAACGACAACACCATTACCGTGATGAGGAGAAACCATTTTCCTCGTCTAGTCTTCATTAGAGACACTTCAAAACCCCTCTCTTAAACATTCCATTCCACCGTAAATCATACCATAATTATGAATACAAATAAACAAGCCTCTTAAGCACCCTTTATTTGCGGGAAGCCTTGAGTAGCTTGGCTTTACGAAGCACATGCAGCACACTTTTTTCGAGCTCTGCATACTCCATGGAAAGCGCTCCTTTTCTTACGATAAACACCATGTCTAAGCCACCTGCAATCTCAGGTTCATGGTGACGGACGATTTCCTTAACTAATCTTCTCATACGGTTACGGACAACCGCGTTTCCGACCTTTTTGCTAACAGACACACCTACTCTAAATCGCTCTACCTCTTTTTTGCCAAACCAATACACTACAAATTGATGATTCGCAAATGACTTCCCATGGCGGTATACACGACTGAAGTCGGCACGGTTTCGTAAACGTAACTTTTTGTGCACGGGAATCTCCTTCATAAAAATCCGGTTTAAGTGTCCCTCCGAATTTTTTCTTCTAATAGTATAGGCATTTGCAAGCAGCCATAAACGACCACATTTGCTGTGCTGAAATTAAGCTTCTATATATAGTAGGAAAAATAATTTCAACTTCTCACAAAATATTTCTCAATATACGTTAAATAGCCCCGCAAAGTATAGCTAGCGCATTAAGCGAGATCCTAGACTTTTGCAGAGCAATAATAATAAAAAGCAGTAAAAAAAGACCACCGCAGTGGTCCCTTAGTGGCCTAACTTACGCACTCAAAACTTTTCTGCCTTTCAAGCGGCGAGCTGCCAGCACTTTACGGCCGTTTTTCGTGCTCATTCTTTTACGGAAACCGTGAACCTTACTACGTTTGCTCACATTTGGTCTAAATGTCGGTCTCATAATTGCACCTCCCTTACAGGAACTTAATTACTGTCATATAAGCAGAAACGGACTAAGCCGTCCTTATAGTAGGGACAGTATCTACAAGAATTATCATTTTTATATATCGAGACATATCCTTACAGAAAACACCTTTATATATTTAAACATATTTTATGAGCAAAAGTCAACCTAGTAACCGGCTTGTTCCTCCCCCTCAAGCTCAGGTGTTTATCCACAACTCTCCCCAGGAAAAAAGTAATCCACAAGATATGACAGTTATCCACCTGTGATCAAAAAATAAAGTCGACTACTCACAGTTGAGCACAACCTGTGTATAAAATTATCGAACCTTTGGCGTAAAGTGTCGAACCGTAAACAAATTATCAACAATATGTAGTGGTGTTCCTAATAATTGTACACAAGTGCTTGAATTTGTGGATAAAATAGCCCTGCTCATTGAAAAACAAGGGGCGTTTTGCTATGATGGTATTACTTTTGAATGTGAATAGATTTGTTTGTTCTCTTAATTATCAACAAGCTGTGGATAAAGTTGTGAACAAATCAAATTTATCCATATTTTTTTGTCTCTTCATATTGCCTACTGGGGATAAATATCAGCACCAACCTATTTTCTTCGACATTTCCACTTCATGGCTGATGCCACATTTGGAAGATTTAAAGGAGTGACAGTCT